>NZ_JAGSPC010000001.1 GCF_019204045.1 Erythrobacter crassostreae
TGATGACACCCTGACAGCGATCTCTTTCGCGGCAGTCCCATTCCATAGGCGGTACAATTTGTCTGACAGTGCCGATCAGAGAGTTTGCGCGAACAAAGAACCACACAGCGAAAGCGCGAGTATGGCCGCCAAGGCAATCCATTTTATAGCCTTCGGCGAATTGCGAAGAACAACAAGGTAGGCAGCCGCCCAAGGTACGAGCGCGCTGCCAACCACATATCCTACCTGCCGTCCCACCGCTTCGCCTTCATCGAATGAGCTTCCATTCGGAATGGTCTCTGCGCTTGCAGTCGACACAAAAGCCAGCAGAGCCGCGATCGACCCTGCTAGTGCAATCGCTACCGTGAGCTTCCACCACGGAGTCGGAGCTGGCATCAATCGGTTTGTCTGTTTCATAGGAATTGCCCCTTTGGGTTTTCTGATTGAATTGAATTTGGCAAGATTCGCGCAGCGGCCTGAGAGATATTGGGGGCCCCCAGGCCGCTACACTTCACGGCCTCAGTCCGGCTCAGAAACCGAACGAGATCGACACGTGCCCGCCGGTGCTTCCAAAGTTGTCCGCCCCGATACCATCATGGAATGCACCGATGCTGGCGCGAATACCGTTCTTTGACAGCATATCCAGACCGCCTTCGACACGCGCTCTCAAACCATTTTCAAGCACATTGTTGATCGAAGTGCCGAACGTGTAAATGCCCTCGACTTCGGCAAATGGACGCAATGTCCATCCGCTTTCCAATTCGATCCGGTGCTGGACACGCGGGCGGAAGCTGATGTCCCCCTGCCCAACCCTCTGCTCGGGAATGATAACATTCAAACTGTCTGTGTAGGCAATCTGCGTCTCGTCAAGGTAGCGCACCGTCAGTTCAGGGCGCACTTGCGTGCGCTTACTAAGATCAAACTGTCCAACAAACGAACCGCTATAAAAAGCGCGGTTGGTTTCAAATTCGTCTGTATAGGTGCCAAGCGGCGAGACGCGGTTGTCTGACTTACCCCATGCGGCGCGCACTTCGGCGAAGAGTGTCGGCGCAAGACGGGTCATGACATAGGGGCCAACCATCCAGCCATTACCCTCGGCCTCGCCCGCTTCCAGATCATCACGATCATTGAAATTGTCGAATTCGCCAAGCGCACCGATCAGCAGATTTTCACTGATGCGGTAATCTGCTCCGACATGGAAAATCTGAAAGCTTGCGCGTTGATTTCCAAGCTGCGCACGAGAGAAGAAGGCCTCGCCCCAGATATCGAAATCCGATTCCGTCCGGTCTGGGCCGCTTGCTATCCCCATAACCTGAGACAGGCTGGTCGATGCGCTCGCGCGGCCATCCACAATGGAAAGATCGAACGGCAAAGCTCCTGATCCCGGAACCGGCACACCGAATGCCGAGGCCGAACCGCCCGGTGCGCTCTGCCCGTCGAGCCTGTCCAGCCGTCGTTGAAGATCGGGTTGATGCGACATAATCAATGCATTGCGACCGGTGAGGAAATCAGCAATTGCGGCCGATGCCGCTTCACGCGAATTCACCGATGTGAATGTGCAGACCAGATCTTCGCTCGGTGAAAGTTCAATCGCCACCGATCGACCAGCGATGTTCGCGACGGAATCGCCATCATTGCATGTGATGTCTGTTAAGGCGAAGCCTTGACCGGTCAGGTCATTGACACTGACAGAGTAAGAGCCTGCGGCGACGCTGGTTGCGCTGATTTGACCGGTGCCGCTGACCGTGTTCACAATCCCGTTCAGTCCCGCAACACTTGAGGTGAATGTAACCGGCGTATCGCCGCCGCCCACAAGTTGTTGAATAATGGTGACCGTACCAACGGCCTGCACGCTTACTGTGACAGTAACGACAGGTGAATCAAGCTGACCGTCGTTCACCCTCAGCGCAAAAACGAGATCCTCATTGCCATTCACCGTGGGCGCGACAAATGTCGGCGAAACACTGTTCCCGCCAGTGAGCGTCACGGGTGTTCCGGCAATCTGTGTCCAGATGTAAGTCAGGCTATCACCCTCAGGATCGGTCGACCCGCTACCATTCAGCGTTACGGTCTCGCCGCTATCAATCGGCCCCTGATCTGTGCCCGCATCGGCAACGGGCGCAGTATTCGCCAGGATTGTGATCTGGACACTGTCTTGTTGGGGGCTCGATGGCGCTTGTCGGGCGCCGGAGCCTGCGCCGCCAGACGTCGCATTGTCATCGACCGTCAGATCGAATGTCAGAATTTGGTCGACAGATGTCGCGGTTGGCGCGGTGAAGGTAGGGTTGACGGTATTGGCACCCGTCAGGACTACCAATGGACCACCATTCTGAACCCAAGTGTAATTGATTGCATCGCCATCGGGATCGGAAGAGCCGCTGCCATCAAGCGTGATCGTGCTGCCGCCAACCTGCGATTGATCGGCACCTGCATCTGCAATCGGAAGATTGTTAGAGAGTACCGTCGTCGTCGTACTTGCCGACGACGATGCATCGAACACATCAGTGACCGTCAAGGCAAATTCAAGAATCTGATCGGAGTTGGTTCGCGGCGGTGCAGTAAAGGTGGCCGTCGGCGTATTTGCGCCCGTCAGTACAACTGTAGGACCTGTGACCTGCACCCAGCTATAAATCAGCGCATCGTTTTCAGGATCGCTTGAGCCAGTTCCGTCAAGGGTGATGACAGTGCCGCCCGCGACATTCTGCGGCGCGCCGGCATTGGCAGTCGGTGCCTGGTTACCGGCAATGATGATATCGACGAAATCCGATGGACCTGCTCCGCCTGCATCGCTGGCCACCACTTCAAACGTAATAGTCTGATCATTGAAGGCGCGCGGAGGCGCTGTGAAAGTCGGCGTCGCTGTGTTGCCGCCGGTCAAGGTGACCGATGGGCCAGCGGTTTGGAGCCATTGATAGGTGATCGGGTCGCCTTCGGCATCGCTGCCCGTTGCAGCAAGGTTCACAGTGTCACCGCCCGAAACGTTCTGATCGGGTCCAGCATCCACCGTTGGCGGTTCGTTTGGATTAATCGTCACTCGGATCGTGCCTAAGTCGCTGGTCAATCCATCGGATACCGAAACTTGGAAATCGATGACCTGTGGGCTCGTCACAGTTGGAGAAACGAATGAAGGCGTCGCTGTATTGCCATTTATCAGCGTGACTGGTGTGCCAGATGTGAGCTGCGACCAAGAAAATGTGAGTGGGTCACCGTCCGGATCGGTCGAAGCGGACGCATCAAGATTAACGGTTTGACCTGCGCCAACGGATTGCGCTGGGCCTACAACAGGTACTGGGATTTGATTGGCGGCAATAAGCACATCAACCGTGTCCGTATCGATTGAAGTGCCATCATTTGCCTCCATCTCAAACGTCATCGCCTGCACGGCATTCGTTTTGGAGGGCGCTGTGAATTGCAATTCACCGGTGCCGGTGTTGAAACTAAAACTGCTCGCCGGTGGTGGCCCTGACAATTGCGCCCAGCCATAAGTGATCGGGTCATTCTCTGGGTCAGTAGCAGCAGCTGGCAGCGATACCGTTGCTCCGCCCATCACAGTTTGGTCTGGCCCCGCATCCGCAGTCGGCGGTGCGTTGGGAACGAGCCGTGAGCACCCGCTTCCTCCTTGGGCTAAAAGTGTTTCAGGTATAGACGCTGAACGCAAAACCGGACTGCTGAGTATCACAGTAATCGACGGGGCATTCGAAGTCGCCTCAAGCAGGCGAAGCTCAAAGCTGTTTGCCGCCAGCGAACTCGATAGAACCACTGGTTGTGTAACGGTTGTGGTGGAGCCTACTGTATTAGCATCAGGCGTACGAGCGGTTACGAATTGGCCCGTGCTAGTGGTGATCGAGAATTGCGTATAATCGATCGCCGGCGGGGAATCCGTGATCGTTCCAGTTATTGATGCGCTTACTATTAATTGGCACTGTCCACTGGACGTTGTGCTCGCGGATACCACGGATAAACTACTGGAAGTCGCTGCGTTCCCAGTGCCTGGGAAGGCAATTGCAGCGAGTATTGCGACTGGCATTGCGGAAGAGCGGAATAGTGATTTCTTGTATGATGATGGCAATGGACAAACCCCTCAATGAAATTTGAGAGGGATATGCGCAGGCATTGGTACCTTGCGAAAACCACATTGTTGGGTAGGTGGCGGCGCGGTGCACCATAAGTGTGGTGCAGGGAGGGAAGCTTTAACCCGTCCAAAAGCTAAAGCTTTAGTTGCCCGGTCTTCAGCGCTTCGTACACGGCCTCGCTGCGGGAATGGACCGCAAGTTTGCCATAGATTGATTTGACATAATTGTTGATGGTCAGAGGGGCGATCCCCATCGCGCTGGCCGCTTCTTTGTACGTTAGACCACGCGCGAACAGGTTTAGTAATTCAACCTCGCGCTCCTTAAGCTCAACATCCTCTCCAGCCTCAGCCGCCTCAACCAGGGCATCATCGTTGCGGAGACGTTCAAGCAGATAGACCGCTGCAGTCGCGCTTACAGGAGAGCCTCCGTCCAGCGTCACTTCGATCCCGTCGGTGATTTCCTGAACGCTGCTGTCTTTCAGTAAGTATCCATCTGCCCCTGCACGGATCGCGCCGACAACAGTCTGCCTGTCTCCGAACGAGGTTACAATCAAGACCTTGCCTCCGGCGGCTTCCTTTATCTCGGGAACAAGATCCAGCCCGCTGCCATCAGGCAGGCCGATATCGACCAGAAACAGATCAGGCTTCAACCGGAACAGCTTACGAGCGTCAGCCACAGACGACGCGACACCTGCAAGGTCGAGATCAACCATATCGGTGACAATCGCGATAAAATGATCGAGCAGATTGGGGTCATCTTCAATAATCGCCACGCGGCGGGTTGGGCCCAGATTATCCGTCATTTCGTTCATCCAACAGCAAGGTTTTGTGCCCTGTGAAACCATTAGAGGCACGAGCGCCAGCCAGAAGTGTGGGTGATTAGAGCCGCAAAGTCATTCGGCATGTCCGGCCATAGTCAACAAAACACGTGTTCCGTCGTCACTCGATACGATGTCAAATTCCGCTTCAATTCCCGTCGCCCTTGCCCGCATGTTCCTTAGGCCGCGGCCTGATCTTCCTGACGCCGCCTGAGCAATACCTCCGCCATTGTCCGCGATCGTGATTTGCGTCGTATTCGGATTGCCGGGAGCCGCCCCGATCGTCACATCGATTGTGTCGCCGCCGGAATGTTTCAACGCATTCGTCAGCGCCTCTTGCAGGATACGGAACACCTGCAAAATTTGGCGCGGGTTGTATTGCGGCAAAATTGCGGTTCCATCGTCAGACCAGTTTACCGCAAAACCTGCCTCCTGAGCGCGCGGAACAATCCGTTTTTTGAATACAGTCAATGCGGCTCTGAGCGATTCCCCTACAGAGTCCATGGAATCGATCATCAATCGCATCTCATCAATGACCGATTGCAAGCCATCAGCGTAATCGGAATACTCGCCATTCCCGCGCTTTGCCATCATCATCATTGACATCAGGTGGCTGCCCAACCCGTCATGCATATCGCGCATGATCCGCTGACGCTCCTCATCGAGGGCTTGTTGGCGAACGAGCCGCTTTTCCCGGTCATGAGCCACGGCGAGCTCACCTGTGCGTTCATCCAGTTGCGCCTGAAGCAGATCATTGATCTGCGCAGAGGTTCGGAACAGCGTCACTCGCCGAGCGAAAAAGGCAATCGCGATCCCGATAATCAGGAAGGGCTGCGTCCGGCTGGCATATCCCATGTTCAAGGCGTCGGTCATTTCTGTAATGACCTGAAGAGCCAGCAGCGACACAAGCAAAAGAGCAATCGCCGCCTCCAGATAGCGATCTTCTCGCAGGTCACGAAAATTCCAGATCAGACGCGCACCCGTAGCTCCTGAAAATGCGATGCCGGTGTAGAAAAGAACCTCGCCAGCGCGGTCATATCCCGCTCCTATCGGCAGGTTATAGAGGCAGTAAACAACTGCGAAGAGAGCGCAGACAAATACGAGAAAAGCCAGTGGCATGATCCATCGGATTCGGTCCCGCGACCATGCATTGGCCCAGCCGAACCAGGCAAAATTCGCAAACAGTGTGAGGGCGCAAAAGTACGCGAACCGCGCCTGCCCGCCAAAAGGAGGATCAGTCCAAACGTAGTAATGCGATATTCCTGCCAACGCGACGGCAAGCAAAAACAGCCACAACGCGCCGTAATCTCGGCCCGAAATCAGGAAAAATATGAAAGAGAACAGCGCCACCATCGCGATCGCGGCAATAAGGGCATAGCTATACCCTTCTGTCAGAAACTCTGTGTGCGCCATGTTGCTTTGGATGTGCGAATATTCCCCCAGAATGGGTGCAAAATAGTCAAAGTAAGGGATGCCATCGCGCACCATGATAAAGGTGACTTGGTTCGCGCCCTTATTCACCGCATCAACGGGGATGTGGTATGTCTTACGATAAAGACCATCATAGGTATGGTCGGGCAGTTCGAGCCTTCCCGTGCCCGCAATGAAATTGCCATTCACATAGATCGAGAAATTGTCTGCGCGGACATGCGGCGAGAGCCCTAGCCCTTTTTCCGGCACTTCATCCAATTCAAAACTATAGCGAAAAGCGCGGTAGCCCGTCTCGCAGCAATGCCATGCAGGCATATCATCAATGGCCGCGAATTTCGCAGAATCGACGGCGGCAAATGTAGGCTCTTTGAGCCGTGCTTCGGCGTAGTCATAACCGTCAATGGTTTCAAAACCCGGGCTCGGTGTGCCGATCACAGCAGGCTTTATCAAAAGCCAGAAAAGCAGCTGGACAAAGATCACAGCTATCGCAAGCCGCAACAGGTGCGGCATCTTATGCAAAATTGGGATGATTTTTTGCCGGATCATCTCTTTCTCCACATCTTGCCCTGCGCCGCTCAGAATACGCATCTAAGCGGCCACACTTATGGTGCATCATTTCGCCCGTAACACCACATTTGTGGGTCGGTTGAGCGATGCCGCCTCGATTGACAGCAGCATCTCTCACCCTCCGGCCCCCACACTTATGGGATTAAGGCAGCTGCAGCTGACACTAGTACAGCATGGCGAGAAACGTTTCGCCAAGTATTGAGGGAATATGAGTGCAATGCAAAAGACAGCAATTACCATCGCCGCTTTGATCGGCCTGAGCGCATGCAGCCAAGGTCCAGCAGAAGATGAAATCCTGCCAGGTAACTGGAAAATGTCCGCTGGCATGACAGAGGTTCAGGTTCCAGGCGCCACCGAAGAACAGGCGGCAATGTTCAAAGAAATGGCGGGCCAGATGTCTTCGCAAGAACAATGCGTTGCAGAGGACGAAACGAAACTTGATCCCGACGAACTCACACAGGTCTTTGCACAGGCTGGAGAATGCGAAGTAGGAGAGTTTGACTTCTCGGATGGCAAGATCGCGGGTAGCTTGACCTGCTCAATCGGCGGTAGCACCTCCGAAATTGCGATAACCGGGACGGTAAGCCCGGAAAGCTTTATGATGAGTGCGGCAACTGAAGTGTTAGAAGATAATTTTCCTGAGGGAAAAGCGAATGTCACTATGGTGGTGAAAGGCGAGCGGATCGGCGATTGCTAATCGGCAATGAATACAATGATGGGCGATTAAGCCGCTTCTTTTTCAGCAGTAATTTGCTGGGGAGATGCGGCTTTCTCGCCTGTTCAGTGCTTTCTCTGCAGGCGTGCACCCCGCCTACCCTGAATGTTACCCTTGTTCAAATTGGCGGTGAAGAAGAATTTGACGCCTGCCCCGGTGTTGGCCGGATGGCCGCTCTTCCCGGCTCAGATGCACCTCTTGAGGTTCGCGCCAGACCGGAATTTGACGCGCCCGTTACAGGCTATGTCGATCCCGGCGCATTTGTATGGATGTGCGAATTGACAGACGATAGAGCTTGGCACGGAGTCCTTTATTCCCATCGCGAGGATGACCGTATCCCATGCGAAGTTTCCAGCCCAATCGCTGAACGACAAGACTACAGCGGCCCATGCCAACAAGGCTGGGTTCCTGACGAGACTATCGTCCTGTTCGCAGACTGAGCCGGACCGTTACCGCCTACTTCGGGATGTTTTCGCAAGCCATACGTTTCGCAGCGTGGGAAGAGCGCCGGACAGCGGATCCCTCTTTGATCATAGTGAAGTCGTAGAGGTAGCACTTGCCCGATGCCGGATCTTCAACAGCAATTGCAGCATCACGGACCTGCCCGATCACAATCCCATACGCATTTCGCTTAGGCGCCCAGCCGCTGCGAATATGGATCTTCTTGATTGTGTAAGGAATACCGCTTGTGCCCCAAGCCGTTCGGAAGAGGTTTTCTGTTGGCTTACTGGCTTGAACCGCGGCAGGCATCCTAACTTTTCGAGCCCGTTCCATGATGACCTCTTCTTTGAGGATATTAGCGCCTTCTCTGGAACCGAATTTTTGTAGCACCCCACCAATGAGGGCGCGCGCTTCCGAATATGTCGCATTTTCAGGATAGATCACAACTGCCGCGTCTAAGTTAGTCGCATGAACCAGCATCAGATTGTACGCCGCATCGGCGACACCGATATTATTCACCATCTGCTCGGCCCAAGCAGCCTCTCGTTCAGCGGTTTCCGCCTGAGTGTCATAGAATGCTCTCAATTCACCGTCAGCTTGATTGCGCTGGACTTCGGAAAGAGCACCAAAGCGACCATCTGCAAATCGCTCGGCGCGTTCTTTGTAGGCTGTAACTTCGCGGTCGATACGATCATTGTCAGCCTTTGACCCCCAACTTGAGTCAATCAGAACCGATAGCATTCCGACTTCGCTGCGGAATTTACGCTCCAGCTCTTTGCTACCCGAGCTATTGATTTCACTTGGCTGTACGTTCTCGGGCGTCGAACCAATCTTCGGACTGCTGCCAAGTGGGTTCTTTACCTTAACAGGCATTCTGAGGCTCTGCGCGCTCAATGCTATCGTTGAAGCAAAAGCTGGCTGAAAGAGCCCCACTGACATCGCCGCTCCTGCAATCAAACCGAACCCTGCTACGCGCTTAATCATTGCCTCACTCCATTGTGACTTTTCTGGCAACAGGATGGAGACGCAATCAATTGATGCCGACCCACGAATGTGGTTGCTTAGAGATCGAGCAACAGAGCTCAAGCCAGCACCCTGTTTATGGTTTTCACCCCCAACGCAAGAGCAGCTATCACTAAGCGAGGTGGAACTCAGCCGAATAAGGGACAGCCAATGAATACCGTCAGAAGAGCATCTTTAATGCTGGCGGCTTTGACCGCTGGCTCTGCGATCATGCCCGAACTAGCGTCAGCCAAGGGCCTGCCGGCAGAATCGTGCAAACAGCTATTCGATCACGCCAAGGCCGGAAGTGAAACGATATTCCCGTCAGAGGCCAGCGGCGACTTCGAATATCTCGATGGCGCCGAGCTCCATACGCCTGATATGCTGCGCGCGGCCTTAAAACGCATTCGGTCATCGGAACATTCCGGTGCCAAAACACCGGTCGTCCTGATAGCGCGCGGGAACTTTGACGGATGGCTGTTTCAGGGAACCAATCCTGACAATTTGCCCGTTTGTTTTAATCAAAGCTCACTTGCCGGATCGAACTGGGAAAACGCTGATTATCCCGGGGTTGGGTTCCTTCAGTCTGATCTCACAGACGCCAATTTCCGAAGAGCACGCATAGAAAACGCCATCTTCCACGATTCCGCCTTAACGAATGCGATCATGCAGGACGCTTTCATCAAAGGCGGCCGGTTCAGCGGAAGCTGGGCCCGCAGCGTGACGAACTGGGACCTTTCAGGCTCCGACTTGACCCAATTCGTATTTGATTGCGGGATAACGATAGGCGATGGCTGCACGCTGGAGCGGGATGGAATAAAATTCGCATACGCCAATCTGGAAAAAGCTGATATTTCGTCCTTCCCGACTTGGGGAACTGCGGATTTCGACGGTGCTGTTTTCAAGTCAACCAAGATTGCCCCAAAGCAGATACGCTATCTGGTCGGGATTAATCCAGTGGGCACTATCGTGCTCCACGGCGGAAATGAACGGTCATATCTTACCAAATCGCATTTCCAGCAATTGCATGCCCTCTCGAAAATCGTCGTCGAAGAGAAGAGCGAGCCATCATTTCAGTGCTCTGACGCCCGCACAATTGTCGAGAAATTGATCTGCGGCGAGTATGAGACAAGGCTGCGTACACTCGATCGTCGTATGACCTTTCTCTACACAAATGGTTGGCCTCACCATTCACCTGGTCTCCAACCTCAGCGCGCGTGGCTAAAAGAGCGAAACAAGTGCGAGGATGCAGACTGTGTTGAGACCGCTTACAATGATCGGATTAACGCGGTTTTGGCGGCCAACGGAGAACCGATGTTTCTGGATTTGGGAGAAAGTGCATACTTCATCCCGGACACTATTGGCCTCCCGAAAAGCATCATCGGATCAGAGCTTTATGAACGTATCGTTCCCGCAGTCGCAGGCGAAGCGATGGCAAGCGTCCGTATAACCCGTGAGCTGGACGGCACCTATTCCGCGATCGGACAATCAATCGGGGCGAATGCACACATATGCTCGCTCAGCGGCACGAGTCTCTCATTCGACAGCACAAGCGGTTGGTTTTCCAGCACAGATGAAGGCAGTAATTCGTGGCCGCTATTTCAAATCATCCGCGACGAACTGACGATTTACAAGAACGGTCGATTCTCAGATTCTCGCCCCGAAAATAGCTCGGCGTTTGTCAGCTGCGGCGCGCGCGCCTACTTTCCAGACATGCAGCGGATTTTCTACGATACTGAAAAGCTTGCAGCTTTAATCGCATTTCCTGACGACTAGTTTTCATCCTGTTCGTGGGAGGAAATTGCTGCGCCTTCCGCGAAGTGCGATTTTCCAGAAGAGAAAGATTTAAACGGCTCGATGCGAACCAAAGTCATCTGTTTGCGCGACTGCGCCAAATGCTCAAACAAACGGCCAATCGTGCTCGCTTGACTGCTTGAAACCGGTTTACCCAAGGCGCCGCCGAAACAGCGGCATGGGGTTCAAACGTTTTCGCAGAGCATTTCATCCTGAAGAAAAGCTCTGCTGTGGTAGGCTGTACCGTACCGACCACCGCCCTGATGGTTTTGCTCAAAAAAAGCGTTGATCGCATAGCATTTGCCATCTGCCGCCTTAATGGCGAAATTAGCCAATCGGTTTCTTCTCAGAATTCGCCCGGTTAACTCGTTGCGTTCTAAGAACCAGTTCGCCGATTCCAGATGCACCTTCAAAACTTGGACACTGGAGAATTCGCGGCGGATCCCACGGCTCGATGAGAGCGCACTCGCCAACTGTTTTTCTACCGCCTGATTTTTGGCGGCAGCCGGACGCAGCCTGGTTTCTGCGATCTCGGCAACACGCTCTATATTTTGCTGCTGCAGAAGGTCGTCAAAATTCCCCGAATTGGCGAGCAGCCTAGCAGAAAATGCGTTGGCGGTGCTCACTTCCGCGTTTGCAGGAAAAAGTTGCTCCATCAAGCGCAGCTTCTCATGTGTGCGCGCGAGATCCAGCTGCGCACTGATCTTGACATCGGCTGCGGTATTCGGGTCGGCCAGCAGACTTTCTATTTCTGATAGTTTCGTCGATTTGTCATTTGTCCAATATCGAACATCAGTAAGAGTTCGAGCCATGCTACGACTCGTCGTATCTTGTGTGGCTTGAGACAGTTCAGATGTGATCTCCCTCGACATCGATTGTCGCAGCTCGCTCAATTGCTTCTTAATGACGTCAATATCGGCCGTAGAATTATACCTCCGCACCGAGAGATTTCGGATTTTGCGGAACATTTCCGCAACCAATTTGTTCAGGCGGCGATGCTCGTACATCTGTTCTCTTGTGATGCGCGGCAGGCGCTCTCTCGCTTGCAAGGTGGAACTGGAGGCCAGATGTTGCTTCGACATGATCAGCAAGGCGGTCGATTGATCACTCAATCTGCATTGCACGGTTGAACAGGCTTGGCTGCCTTGGATGCTTGCTGTGTGCTGATGCCGCGCTGCTACCGCCCCAGCGGGCAGGTTTACAGCGATTGCTGTGGTGAGAAATAACATCTGTTTCCGCATGGTCTGTTGCGTCGCTTTCTTCCGGATGGAGTCACGAAAGCAATAGTACCGGAGTGGATGACTGCATAACCACAGATGTGGTCCAAGAGCTATGAGTTCTCTTGATTATCCGTTCAGTCGCCCAACCCAAAAAACACTTCGCGTCAACAGGGTATCTGATCAATATGTCCGCAAGTGGGCCGGTAGGCGACTGTCCGCTCCTGGGTGACGAGGCGCCAAATGCAGCCCGTCAGCAAACGACCCATTTGCAGACATTGTAAAGGTCAAAACGATATCGGTCAGATGAGGAATTTGGGACACCGCGATCCGAATGAACTCGGTAGTCTACTGCTTCACTTAACGGGAAAGTCTGGTCGGCGAAGCGGAGCTAGACTTTGCCCACGCACTGGCCATTGCAGGCTAGTAGCCTGTGTTTTTCGCATAGCTGCTTGCTGTCGTTGTCGTTGGGGCTGCAGAGGCGGTGCTGATCAATGTAGCGATCCGGCTAAGACATAATTCCATTAGGCGGGTCTTTCGCAAGCAGCGCGTCCCATATCCTCTGGACGGTAGGGCGCTTGTTGTGGCGTGAGGAAAAAATCAGGATCTCCAGGTCGGCCACGTACTCGTCGGAGATCGGTCGAAACGAAGCGGTTTCACGGACATGCTCTGCGATGGTTTCCGGCAGCCAAGCGATCCCCAACCCTTCACGCGCTGCCGTGGCTAAACTCTCAGCCAAAGTGGCGCGGTAGACTGTCCGCAACCTGCGTTCGAACGCCGCATTGTTGATCATGTTTCGAAGCACGCGCGACATTATCGACGTTGGCCCATATTCCAGCAGCGGTATCGGGGTATCGTTATCTGCATCCAGAATACCGGCGAACTTTGTCGTATCGCCATATGGAAGAACACGATCAGCCGAGATCACCAGTCGCGGGTAATCATCGACATCGACATCAAACGGAATAGCGGCATGATTGTAGCAGATGAAGAAGTCGCAAGTGCCGTTTCGCAAGGCGTAAAGATATTCTTCGATCGTTCGCGTTTCAGGAACAATGGCGGCCTCAAATGGAGGAACCTGTCTGTGAAGGTCCGCCACCAACCTAGGGAGGAAATTGAGCGCAAGTGTGTGAAGGCAGGCGATGGTGACACCACGCTCGCTGATCCTGGCATAGTTCGCAGCCGCTGCCTGCGCTTCGCTGGCCTGCTTAATTATTGCACTGCCGCTGCTCATGAATTCAGTCCCTGCAGCGGTTAGACGAATGGGATGTTCGGTGCGATCAACCAGTTCAGCGCAGGCCCATTGTTCAAGCGCTTTGATCCGTCTGCTCAGCGCCGATTGAGTTACAAATCGCGCCTCAGCGGCTCGGGCAAAGTGCCCAAGTCTTGCAACTGCAGCCAAATCCTCAAGCCATTTGAGCTCCAAAACTCTTACCTTTCAAAGTCTTGCAATTTCCGCATTGAGGCTAACGACTTCGGAATTTGAAGTCGACCGTGATTTCGTCTCTCGTTTGCCTGGGACAGCGGCCAGACGCGGCACCAAATTGGGGGAAATGACCATCAAGCGAGGATTTCGTTACGGCAGCATGGTCGCAACAGGTTTGTGGGGGCTATGTGGATGGCCGGGACTGACAATGGCGGAGCAGATGCCTCAGAGTGAGCCGCTGCGTTCCGCGCCGCTCGGCCCGGTCGAATTCGTCGAACTGCCGCGGCTCTCCAACGTATCAGCCAGTGATGACGGAAGCTATCTGAGCTACATTCTTTCGGAACCTGATTGGGAAAAGGACGAGCGTAAGGAAACGCTCAAGGTACTTCGTTGCAGCGATGGCCAATGCGGCGAGACGATGCTTGAGCAGCTACCTGGAAAACCAGAAACCGGGGCCATCTGGCGGCCGGGTTCGCATCAGTTTGTGGTTTTGGCAGAGACCGGCAAGAATGATGATGAACAAGCCTATCTGATCGATCCCGCCGCCAATGAAAGCGCCCGAATCACGGATCATGCAGGGGGAATACGGCAGGTCAGCTGGCTGCCGAATGGAACAGGGCTGGTGTTCGAAGGGGACACCCCGGCAGAGGACGAATTTTCAAAGAAGTGGCGGATTGAAGCATTCGGCAGCGACGAGAGCGAAACGCTTTATCACCTTGATCTTGCAACCGGCGAGGCCCGCGCTGTGTTTTCGAGCGCGGGGATAATCGAGGGCTATTCGCTCTCAGAAGACGAAGAGCATCTGATCTTACGCCAGCGCTTCGATCCGCAAATTGAAGATCGCAATTCAGCGGAACTTTGGCGAGTTAGTCTGGTGAGCGGCGCGGCGCAGCAGCTCACCGACAACCGATATCGCGAGAATTCAGCGCGACTCTCGCCTGATGGATCCTCATTCGCTTTCATCGCCACTGTTAATGCGTTGGGCGAGCCCTATTTCGAGGACAATCTGTTCGTCCAGTCAGTAGGGGATGCTGAGCCGCGGCTGCTGTTGCCGGATGAGCCGCTCGAAGTGCTCGATATCGCTTGGGACAAGTCGGGCGAGGCGATCTGGTTCGTTGGCAATAGCGGGCTGCGCTCCCAGCTTTACCGCGTGCGGGTGAGCGACGGATCATTGACGCAAATCACTGATGGCGATCATGCCCTGCGTGATTGGCTCTACAACCCTTCTACCGGAAGACATCTCGGCCGCTTTGCCAATGGAGCGAAGCCGGGCGAAGTGTATGAAATCAATCCCCGCAGCGGAAAAGCTGAGCCGCTTTCCAACGTCTATTCTGCCGCCCTAAGCGAAGTGGATTTGCCAAAGCAGCGCAGCTTCTCTTGGCGAGCGGCTGATGAGCAGCGGCTTGAAGGATTGCTTGTTTATCCCCTCGGCTACCAAGAGGGCGAGCAATATCCCCTGGTTACGATCACTCACGGCGGTCCGCGCTCTTCTGCCCAATTCGGCAGCTGGAATGCCTCCCGCTATATCTCCGTGCTCGCAGGCCAGGGCTACGCCGTGTTCCTCCCCAACCATCGCGGCGGAACAGGCTATGGCGATGCCTTCATGCGCGACATGGTCGGCAACTATTTCCGCAACGCTCATACCGATGTGCTGAGCGGCGTCGATGCTTTGGTAGCCGAAGGTATTGCGGATCCGGACCGGCTGATCAAAATGGGCTGGAGCGCGGGCGGCCATATGACCAACAAGCTGATTACCGTGACCGACCGATTTGCTGTAGCTTCGTCGGGCGCGGGCGTCGCTGACTGGGTCTCGCTATATGGTGAGAGCGATCGCCGCTCCGGCAGAACCCCGTGGTTTGGGGGAACGCCCTGGAAAGAGGGCGCACCGCTTTCCTCCTTTCGCTCGCAGTCGCCGATCTTCAACGCGTGGAAAGTCACCACGCCCACTCTGTTTTGGAGCGGCAAAAACGACGTTCGCGTTCCTCCCACTCAAGGGATCATGATGTTCAGAGCGGTGCGTGACACCGGCACGCCGACCGCGCTCCATCTTGGCAAGGGGGAGCCGCACAATTTCAAGCGGCCAAGAAATGTCCTCTTCAAGATCAATCGTGAACTCGCCTGGTTTGCTGAGCACCTCGGACGGCCAGCCTACAAGCCGGACTTGCCCGCTCTTGAGCCGGACACCGATGAAGCCAAGGATACTGCCAAGCCATGATTACCAATGACAGCGTTATTCTCGGCCTGCTTGCCGCAGTGCTCCTCTTTGTTGGACTGACCCGTCAGCTCGGCGGCGGATGGCAGAAATTCTACACTTTCGTTCCGGTGATCCTGGTTTGTTATCTTGTGCCATCTTTGATGCGGACGTTCGGATTGATCGACACCTCGGAATCGAACCTGTGGCCGATTGCAAAGGACTACTTCCTGCCAGCAGCCCTCGTTCTGCTGACGCTGTCGATCGATATGAAGGCGATTTTGGGACTTGGTCCCAAGGCGCTGATCATGTTCTTCACCGCCACTATTGGTATCGTTATCGGCGGGCCGATCGCGCTTTGGATCGTGGTGCAGTTTGACCCGAGCATCCTTGGCGAAGGCGAAAATGCTGCCTGGCGAGGTCTTGCGACGCTCGCGGGCAGCTGGATTGGGGGCGGTGCTAATCAGACGGCTATGCTCGAAATCTACGGCTACAATCCGGAGCGCTATGCGGCACTGGTAGCGGTCGACATTATCGTTGCAAATATCTGGATGATCTTCCTGCTTTATGGTGCAGGCGCCCCCGAAAAAATCGATCGCTGGCTGAAGGCTGATACGTCGGCGATTGAGCGGCTGCGCGATAAGATGGCCGATTACAGCGCCTCGGTCGAACGCACCACTACAGCCAATGACTGGATGGTTTTGGGAGGCTTCACCCTAGCGGCAGTTGGGCTGTCGCATCTGGGCGGCGGAGCCATTGCAGCGCTGTTTGAGCAAGCATTCTCAAGCAGCGACGGCGTGCTTGCCAGCAAGTTCTTTTGGGTGGTTGTAATCGCCACGACCATCGGTTTGGGCGCAAGCTTCACCCGCGCCCGCGATCTCGAAGGAGTAGGCGCCTCAAAACTCGGGACCGTGTTCATATTCCTGCTGGTTACCGTAATTGGCACCAAGATGGACATTCTTCAGTTGGGCGATGCGCCCTCGTTCTTCGCGATTGGCATTATCTGGATGCTGATCCACACCACGCTTCTCTTGATCGTCGGTAAGATCATCCGCGCGCCGTTCTTCTTCATCGCCGTGGGCAGCAAGGCTAACGTCGGAGGCGCGGCATCCGCGCCGGTTGTGGCTGGTGCCTTTCACCCCGCCCTTGCTCCGGTGGGCGTGTTGCTGGCGGTATTGGGATATGCTCTTGGAACCTATGCCGCGATCTTAACCGCCGAACTCATGAGTATGGTTGGCGGATAGGCTGAACCCTGATGGCGAAGAACACCAGACACATCCTGGCGATGAGCAATTCCTCTGCGTTTTTCGCGGAGCCTTCCACGACGCCAGTATTAGCCAAATATCTGATGGGGCTCACGGGAAAAGACCGCCCGACTATAGTGCATGTTGGCGCGGCAAATGGAGACTCTGCGGAAAAGTCGGGCAAGTTTTTTGCTCTCGCGCAAATTGCTGGGTTTGAGCCCAGACATCTGAACCTGTTCGCACTGGAAGATGGCAATCCAGAGACCTTCTTCACAGGCGCCGACGCGATCTATATCGATGGCGGCTCCACCAGAAATCTTAGGGCGCTGCTGAAAGAGTGGTCAGCCGATAAAGCGTTGAAACGTGCCTACAAAAATGGCGTCGTGTTGTCTGGCGCAAGTGCCGGGGCAAACATCCTGTTTGAATGGGGAATGACGGACTCGGTCAAGACGCGGATCGAGGCGACACGCGGCCTCGGAATACTCAAGGGCACCATGTCGGTCCATTCTGATGTTAGGGAAGATCGGGGTGAAGCGCTTGAGAAGCATCTCAACGGAATCGATGCGACATATCCGGCCTATGCGATCAATGATGGCACCGCGTTGCACTTTGAGAACGAGGTTTTGCATCATGCAATCTCTCTAAACGAGAGCGCAAATATGGGCGTGGACGAAAATGGTGAAGGGCTGATCCCTCACCCCGTTTCTCAAATTTCCTAGAACGCCCGTTTCGACATATTATGACAATTCTATCGCAGTAAACAGCTTTTTGGGAGAGGTTGCTCGCTGAGTTTTGAAAAAATCTTTCAATTTGAGCATCTTGCGTTTTTGACATCGGTTAGCGCCTATTCGGAATTAGATGCCTCCCGCGATTTTGGTCAGCCTCTCCTTCCGACCTACCAAGTGGTGGGTCTTGTGCCGGGGCTGGCAAACGAAAATCAGACAGGGAGGTTTTGAAATGAAACGATCGTACAAAACAGCAGCGAGCACATCAGCCCTTGCGCTGGCGTTGAGCATGAGCGCTCAAGCCGCAGCGCAAGACACCCAAGTTGCTG
Organism: Erythrobacter crassostreae; assembly: GCF_019204045.1. GTDB lineage: Bacteria > Pseudomonadota > Alphaproteobacteria > Sphingomonadales > Sphingomonadaceae > Erythrobacter > Erythrobacter crassostreae. Next base: position 17,952 of record NZ_JAGSPC010000001.1, read on the forward strand.
AAAACGAATCCACCCTGGCAACTGAAACGACGCAGAATACGATCGTTGTCACGGGCAGTCGGATCGAGCGCACAATTGAGGAGAGCGCTGTACCGATCCAGATTTTGGGCGCGGAAGATATCGAGGAATCTGGTACGACCGACCTTGCTGAGGCAGTGCTGCAATTGCCCGGCGTTTCTGAATCAATCTCCCCCCAGAGCTCAAACAACCTAATTCAGACGAGCGGGCTCTCAACGATCAGCCTGCGCCGCCTTGGAGACGACCGCACGCTGGTCCTCATCAACGGCAAGCGCGCGGTTTCCAACTCGGGCAACTCGGACCGTGTCAGCCTCTCGACCCTCCCTGCCGGTTTTGTTGAGCGCACCGAAGTGCTCACAGGCGGTATGTCGGCGGTCTATGGTTCGGACGCGATTGCTGGCGTTGCCAACTTCATCCTCGAAGATGATTTTACCGGGGTTCAACTTGATGGGCGTTTTTCCGCTCCTGAGGCAAGCGGCGGCGGAGAATTTCGCATCAATGCGCTCGCCGGGACCGAGTTTGCCGGCGGGCGGGGCTACGCCTTGCTTGGGGTTGAGTATCGCAACGAAAACGAAGTCTTTGCGGATTCATCGCGGCCACTGACTATCGCCGCCATCGAGTTCGACGACCCGATCCCGTCAACCGGTAGCGATGGCTGGACCAACGAAATCGATGCCCCCGGCTGTTTTGGTGTCGATACTGATCGTCATTGCTTGCTGCCGAGCTTCAGCAGTTCGACCCCCGGCGGTGTTTTTGAAGGAGATGCTTGGTTTGTCGGCGGCCAATGGTTCAACGACCAATCACTCCGCCCTGCAAACCGGCCTGCCGGATCTGATTTTTACACGGATTTCGATGGCTGGAATTTCCGGCCGGGACGCTCAAACCTGCCTGAACGCGAAATTCTCAACATCGCGCTCACGACGTCTTTTGAATTCTCTGATGCAGCGACCTTCTCTTTCACGGGTGCATACTCGGATGTGGACACCACCTACTTCACCGGCTTCGAAACGCTGAACAGTGGCGACCGGCTTGGCGATGGCACGACCATTGGGAATATGGCTGCGGATCATCCGTTCATTCCGCCAGAGGTGGAAGAGACGCGCAGCGGCAGCGTGAGCTACAACAGGCGCCTGATCGAATTGGGCGAACAGGGCCGCGTAAACGACCGCCGAACCTTCCGCCTTATCGCCGATGTTACGGGCGACCTTAGCGATACGCTGCGATATGAAGTATTTGGCACATACGGACGGTTCAAGCAGGAGCAAAACAACCCCAATGAATACAACTTCCTAAACGCTCGCTTTGCTCTCGATATTGAGGATGATGGAAACGGCGGCTTCCAATGCGTTGACGCAGATGCACGGGCCGATGGCTGCGTCCCGCTCGATATCTTTGGCGAAGGCACGATCAGCCAAGGTGCGGCAGATTACATCCGCTACAACGGATATGGCGAGCAGGTCCGCCAGCAGTACACCGCTGGCGGATTTGTCTCAGGTACATTGTTCGACATGCCGGCGGGCGAGCTCAAGTTCGCAGCTGGCGTGGAATGGCGCCGTGAAAGCCAAAATACCGATGGCGATCCGGACGGTGACTTGTTTGCTGGCGTAAACGGCGTCCGTGACCTCAATGACGGCGCGACACGTGACACACCAAACTTTGCGCCAGATAGCGATTTTGACGTCACATCCTTGGCGACCTTCCCCAGCGTCTCCGCAAGCTACGAGGTTGTCGAAGCATATGCGGAGGTCGACATCCCGGTGTTTGAAGGTTTCAATGTGCAGCTTGCTGGCCGGATTGGTGATTACAATACAGTCGGCACGATCTTCAGCTACAATGCCGGCGCCGTTTGGAAGATAAACGATGATATTGGTCTGCGCGCCCAGTACTCGCGCTCACAGCGCGCACCGAACCTGACCGAAATCTTCTCGCCGCCGCGGCCTGATGCCGATGGCTTGTCTGATCCATGTGAAGGTCTGCTCCCTGATGGCACTGGTCTCACCGGAATCGTGGGCGACGGCGCTGAAAATGCCGATCTGGCGATTGTCGCGGCCAATTGTCTTACCGAACCGGGCATCCAGGCGTTCTTTGCTGATCCAGACAATGCGGGCGATCCGTTCACTGATGATCAGACCGGCACTCAAGGGCCCAACGCTGGTAATCCCAATGTGCAGGAGGAAACGGCCGACACGATCACAGCAGGGTTTGCGTTCACGCCGACCTTCATTCCGGGCCTGACGATCGTGGGCGATTATTACCGGATCAAGATCAAGGATGCGATCACGTCGATTTCAACACAAAATACTGTATCGCTCTGCTACTCAGCTGATGATTTTCCTAATAACAAGTTCTGCGATGTGATCACGCGTGACGGCGTTGGTGCAGTCACCGAGGTTATCAACTTCCAGGAAAATCTCGATACCGAAGTGGTATCCGGTTTTGATGCGCAGATACTTTACCGCTTCGAGCCCGAGTTCATACCTGGCCGCTTCGACATCGATTTCCGCTACGCGCATTATTTCGAGCAAGAGGTTTCCTTTGAGGGGATTGGCGGTGAAACAATCACGTCGTCGCCATTGGGGGAAATCGGCGACGCTGAGGATGAGTTCCGTCTGCGCCTTGGATACAGCGACGGCGGTTTCCGTCTGAGCTACACCGTCACCTATACTGGCGGCGGGGTCGACGATATTGCTCAAAACAGCAATCCGACAGATGATCGCTATTTCAAGGTTGGAGATCAGGACTTCCACCGGATCTACGTGCGCTACGATTTCGGCAATGGTGATCAATTCCGCATTTACGGCGGCGTGAACAATATCTTTGACGATTACGGCGCCTTTGTTCCGACAGGCCTGAACAATGGATCCAGCTACAACCTTTCAAACAGTCTAGCGGACGTTCTGGGCCGCGAGTTCTATGTGGGCGCACGGGTGCGCTTCTAGGTTACCGCTGTGCTGAACACGAAACACTCCGCTGGTCAGGGACTAGCGGGGTGTTTTCATATTCTGACCTCATATTGGAGAAGCGCCGATGGCTAAGCACACGCACATACGGCTTGAGTGCGATTTTCTTGGCGAAATATCGCTCCCTGCAAGTGCTTATTACGGCGTCGAAACAGCCCGCGCGCTTCAAAATTTTCCGATAACCGGGATTGCTATCAAGCAAATGCCCGAACTGATCACAGCCTTGGCCTGGATCAAAAAAGCTGCTGCCCGGACGAATTCGTCTGCGGGCCTTTTGCAAGATGACGTCGCCGCTGCAATCGCACAGGCTTGTGATGAGATTCTGGGCGGACAAATGCGGGATCCCTTTGCAGTTGATGTGATCCAAGGCGGCGCTGGCACCTCTACAAACATGAATGCAAACGAAGTGATTGCTAACCGGGCAGGCGAGCTGCTGGGCGATCGGCCAGGCAGCTACAAGAAGGTCCACCCGAAAGATCATGTGAACATGGCGCAGTCGACCAACGACGTTTATGCATCAGCGATCCGCCTCACCATAGTTCAGCGCAATCAGCACCTCATTGATGCGCTGCGTGGCTGTGTTGCAATGTTCACCAAGAAGGCAGACGAGTTCGCGCACGTTCACAAGATTGGCCGAACGCAGTTGCAAGACGCAGTGCCTATGACGGTGGGGCAGGAAATGCGCGGATATGCGACCGCTTTGGGTGAAGATATCGAACGTCTCATTGAGATTGAGAGCCTGTTTCTCGAAATCAATATGGGCGGAACCGCAATCGGCACCTCAATCGGTGCAAGTGAATATTACCAGACGCATATCGTGCAAGAATTGGCCCGGGTTTCTGGCCTGCCTGTGGTCAGCGCGGCCGACAAGATTGAGGCGAGCTGGGATACTGGGGCGTTCGTGCTCTACAGCGGTGTTCTGAAGCGTATCGCGACCAAGCTCAGCAAGATTGCCAACGATCTTCGCTTGCTGTCCAGCGGCCCTGTTGGCGGCTTCGGTGAACTAAGGCTTCCGCGCCGCCAGCCCGGCTCATCAATCATGCCTGGGAAGGTCAACCCCGTCATTCCCGAAGTGGTCAATCAGGCCTGTTTCCGGATATTTGGCGCTGATACGACGGTAACCTTCGCGGCAGAGTCAGGGCAGCTTCAACTCAACGCAATGGAACCCGTTATCATCTGGTCGATCTATGAGAGCTCGACGGCATTGATCGCGGCGCTTGAGACCTTCGCCAAAAATTGCATCGGCGGGATTGAGGTTGATGAGCAGCGCTGCTCCGCTTTGTTATCAGCCAGCACTGCGCAGGTGACAGCGCTTTCGCCGATAATCGGTTATGCCAAGGCTGCGCGCGTTGCCGAAGCAATGACCGATCGCTCGCTGACGATTGAACAGGCCCTGCGTGAGACTGTGCCCGATCAAACAGAAACCGTTTTGGAAGAATTGCTCCGCTAGCCCGGAGCTGCACGGTCACCGAGCCGAGATGTGTGGGATTCTGTCAAACCTTAGAGGATTGAACTGATGAATGGACTGGAAGCGACAAACGAGACCCAGGAGCCGGAGTTCGGCTCTCTGTCGGATCGCATCGCCGAGAAATGCGGCGAAGTCAGCGTCGGATCTTCGAATGTCGCTGGCTTGCTGCTGGGTGTCATTGAATCTTCTGATCTCCTTGGCGAGAAACGCGCGAACCTCATCGAAACATTTGAGACGCTGGAGCAAAATCAGCGCAAAGCGGCGGACGCGTCTGACGAAGCACGTGAGCTGTCCCGGCAGGGCAGTGAGAAACTGTCACAGAGTATCGGTCTGATCGGAACCGCGCTTACCGACATATCCTCCCTGCTCGAATTGGTGGGGACGCTCGAAAAGCATGTCATTGGTTTTACCGCTGCGCTGGAGCAGGTGCGCCATAGCACTAGCCAGATCGACCAGATCGCTGAGACAACCGGCATTCTTGCGCTCAACGCATCCATTGAAGCGGCCCGTGCAGGTGAAAAGGGCAATTCCTTTTCTGTCGTCGCCGCGGAAGTGAAGGGCTTGGCTGCGGATACGAGCAGAGCGACAGCTGAAATCAGTGCAACAGTGGAGCAGTTTACCGGCGAGGCCCAGGAATTGATCGGGAATATCGAACTTGGTGCACGCACGAGTGAGAAGGCGCGAAATTCGGTCAGCCGGATTGAGACGACGGTGTCCGATGTGGTTCAGGTGTTTGACGAGGTCGATCGCAATAACGAGCAAATCACCCGCTCTACCGGCGCAATAAGCGGAGAAGTCGCGACCGCGCGGCAGGTCATCGAGAGTTTCGAAGTGGCCTCAGCGAAGAACGGCGAAGATCTCGGATCGGCGCGCACGCTGGTGGGTGAGCTTGAGGTTGCAGCGAGCGAAATGTTCGATTCCGTGGTCAAAGCTGGTCTGTCACCCAAGGACAGCGAGATGGTCGACATGGCGCTGCTGAACCGCAAAAGGGTGGAGGACGTGACCATGGCTGCCATCCAGTCTGGCGAACTCAGCGCAGAGGCCATGTTCGATACGCAATACGTCGAAATCGAAGGCTCAAATCCCGTCCGGTACCGAACCCGCTTCACGCAGTGGGCGGATCAGAACTGGCGTCCCCTCCTTGATGAAATGAAAGCGGCCCATGCTGCTGTATCTGCAACAGTCTGCAGCGACATGAATGGTTTCCTGCCCACTCACCGGACAGAGAGATCACGCGAGCCGACGGGCGATTCGGTGCATGATGATGCCTATTGCCGCAATGGCCGAATTTCTATTGGCCCGATGACCAAAAAGGCGAAAGAGAGCAAGGGCGACTACCAGATGGCCGTTTATCGGCATGTCGGAGACGGCGCGTCCTACAAAATTGTCCGAAACGTCTACGTACCGCTCATTATTGATGGGCAGCGCTGGGGCGATGTTGAGCTCGCCTACAGCCTTTAGTCGAGCATCTAGCAACTGTACCTATACGTGTGATTGAGAAAGAAACGACGGCTCAAGCCTGTTTCTTTTTCAGAGAGTTCTGGTCCCGAATTCGGGGCCCCATATCGCGCCTCCCAATCATATACTAGAACCATATTCATTCTCATGTTTGGCCGAAATGGCCTTGGAGAATGTCCGCTATTGTGCGCTAAAATATTGGATCGCTATGTCTGGGACTGGGGCGCATTCCCGACATTCATTCCTTCACCGTCCACCACTCCGGCCAATTTACCTTGTGCGGCGTCCGGGTGGCCGCCCAGACCTCGCGCTGCTCTTCTTCGGTGAGCCGCTCTTCGCCAAGCCGCTCGAGCGCGGCCTCAACGATCCAAGGATTGAGCTCCCACCTCACTCGGGTTTCATCCTGCGGATATTTGAGTTTGGCAATGCCAAGGGTTTCGAGGATTGCATCAACGCCGCTGGCGACTGATTTAAGTATGATCTTTGTTATCGGAGAGCCGCTGCGATCGCCCCTGGCCGCTCGAGCTCCTTCGATAGCCTCAAGCGATGCGCGCGCCGCGGCGCTGTCTCCCGCGAGCCCTTTCTGGGTCAGTTGTAGAAGGAATGCCTCGGCAGCCGTGACCCGGCGTTCGCGGCCCTCCTCGCGGATTGTGACCATCTGGCCAAGCACGCTGTCATAGGGAACTTCGCGGTGACGGTTTTTCGGCCGGCCGCGCGGATTGCCGGACTGCCCCTTACGGAACCGATTTGCCTGTGGCGGTTGCCCGTATCCCGAAGGTTCTGGTGCGCTCATCAACTATGACCTCGCGGCCAGCGGATCGTGTCAGCATCGAAGGTGAAGAACTTCATGTCGCCCACATCTTTTGCTGTAAATCTCTTGCTCTTCGCGCGGGTGAGAGCGGCCTGCGCAGCCCAAGCCATCAGTTTCCACCTGCTCGGCATAGCAGCTTCAGGTTCGGAAATGCCAAGGATGCGCATGGCTTCATTGGCATTTTGCGCGCCATGATGACCCTCCAATGCGATTGGAGTTGGCGGCGAGCCGTTTTTCTTAGCCAGCGCTGCCTCACGCTTTTCGATCATCTTCAGCACTTTACGGATCGCCATGCGCTTACCTGCAAACGCATCTTTGAGCGTTTGCTGCTGCAGCGCCTCCTCGACTGTCGCCTCGCGCTGCTTGCCATAGCGCGCCGTTATCAGCGTCTTATCGAGAATGATCTCGAACGCCGAGATGTTTGGGCGGCGCGGTTTTGGGGGCCTGCCTTTGGGATTGCCGGACTGGCCTTTGGTGAACCGAGTGCTTGCGCCCTTGCTCATTCAGCAGCCTCCAGTTTGTCTCCGCCGTCATTATCAGCGCGGTGGACCAGCTGCGGCTCCTTGCCAGTGATCTGCGTCCAGCGTGTCATCGCCACATCGACATAGGCTGGATCAATATCCAGACCGCGGAAGGCGCGGCCGACCCGCTCAGCAGCGATCAGGCTGGTGCCTGAGCCAAGGAAGATATCAAGCACCAGCTCGCCCTGCTTAGTCACATCGCAGATTGCATCGGCAACCATTGCAACAGGCTTGACCGTGGGGTGCAGCGCCAAGTCCTCACGCCGCGATCCGCGCATCGAGTTGACGCTAGGATAGTCCCAGACATTGGTACGGTAACGGCCGTGCTTTCCAAGCTCGACTGTATTGGTGTGCGGCTCATCTCCAACCTTATAAACAAACACCATCTCGTGCTTGGAGCGGTAGAGCGACCCCATTCCGGCATTGCTTTTGTTCCAAACGCAGATGTTGAGGAGCTTGCCGTAAACTTCGCTGACCGACGCGGTGACATCATCCATGTGCCGCCAGTCCATGCAGACGAAGTGAACTGCGCCGTCACGCGATACTTGGGAGCAAGCGCCCAGCGTATCGGAGAGGAACGTGCGGAACTCGTTCTCGCTCATCTCGCCCGACGCCATCGCAAACTCGCGGTGGCGGCCAACCGCGTTGACGTGGCCATTGATCTTCACATTGTAGGGCGGATCGAGAAACGCGCAGTCAATCTGCGCATCTTCACCGATAATCTGCTGAAGAAAGGCGGCATCGCGGCCATCGCCGCAGCCAATCCGGTGTTCGCCCAGCTGCCAGATATCGCCAAGGCGGGCGCGCGGCTCGGTAGGCACCTCAGGAATTACTTCATCATCAGGATCCGGGCTATCTGCAAGCACGACGTCAATCTCGCCTGAGCTAAATCCGGTCAGGCCCAGATCAATGTCGATCTCAGGCATGGACAGATCAGCCAGCTCTAGCTTCAGGATTTCCATATCCCAGCCTGCATTGAGCGCGATCTTGTTGTCCGCGAGCCGGAGGGCTTTTTTCTGAGCCTCGCTTAGATCATTAAGCTCAATGACGGGAACTTCAGCGAGCCCCATCTCTTTCGCGGCCCGCAATCGGCCATGGCCGGCAATCAGATTACCCTTCGGATCGGCAAGGATCGGATTGGTAAAGCCGAACGCCTTTATCGACGCTGCAATTTGCTCAACCTGCTTCTTGGAATGCGTACGCGCATTGCGGGGATCAGGGATAAGGCTCGCGGCCGTCTTGTAGATGACTTTGAGCGGGCGATCGGCAGTGGGGGCTGCCTCTGTCGGGTTTGTGTTCATGCAAGAAATCTACAGGAACAAAACGGGTATCCAAAGAGGGTAAATATCAGATTCGATGCGAATTTCGGGCATAAACCGTTGATAACCTGAAGCTGCTGGACTTCGGCGCCGCTTCGAGCATTGCTGCGTGTGCCCGGCGAACCGGGCTTTCACCGGTAGGGCCGCCAATCTGGCGCCCGCATCAACCGGAGAACACCCATGACAACCAAGTCAAAAACCAAAACGCCCACGAAGCTCGATGCGCTCGAGAAGCTGCTTTTGCGCGCCAATGGCGCGGCTATTACCGACATGACGAAAGCGACTGGCTGGCAGCAGCATTCTGTACGCGGCGCAATGGCAGGTGCCCTCAAGAAACGCGGGCTGATCATTACATCGCAGAAAATCGGCGATGTGCGGCGTTACTCTGCTGAGAAAGCAGCATGAGGGGTGATCAAAACGTCAGCAATACAGAGCAGCTTGTGCGCGAGATCGAAGGCATGGATCTTGAAACTTTGCGCGGGTTCTGGAGGCGGCGCTACGGCGCCCCTCCTACCCTGCGCTCCGTACCCATCATGCGCATGCTGCTTGGATGGCGGGTGCAAACCGAGACTTACGGCGGGCTCAATGCTGATACCCGCAAGGCGCTGGCCCGCACCGGCTCGCCGCAACCTGAGGGGCGCCGGCTTGGCGTTGGCGCGGTTCTCACCCGAAGCTGGAAGGGTAATGAGGTAAAAGTTGTAGTCGAGGAAAAGGGGTTCTGCTGGGAAAGTGAGCTGTATCCCAGTCTCTCAGCTGCAGCGACCGCAATTGCCGGAAGCAGATGGAACGGGCCGCGCTTCTTTGGACTGCGAGATGCAGCATGAGTAAACCAGACAAGTCGGTCCGATGTGCAATCTACACTCGTAAAAGCTCCGATGAAGGCCTCGACCAGTCGTTCAACAGCCTTGATGCCCAGCGCGCCGCAGGCAAAGCCTATGTCACCAGTCAGGCCAGTGAAGGCTGGAGGGTAATTTCGACCCTGTATGACGATGGCGGCTTTTCTGGCGGCACGATGGAGCGTCCCGGTCTGCAGGCGCTGCTCAGCGATATTGAAGCGGGACGTATCGACGTGGTTGTGGTCTACAAGATCGACCGGCTGACCCGCTCGCTCACCGATTTCTCGCGCATCATCGAGACCTTTGATGCTGCTGGAACCAGCTTTGTATCGGTGACCCAATCGTTCAACACGAAGGACTCAATGGGGCGCTTGATGCTCAACGTCCTGCTGTCCTTTGCCCAGTTCGAGCGCGAGGTTACCGGCGAGCGCATCCGCGACAAGATCGCAGCATCCAAAGCCAAGGGTATGTGGATGGGCGGGATCCCGCCGCTGGGATACGATCCGCCGACCGATGGATCACGCACGTTGAAGGTCAATACAGAGGAGGCCGAGCGCGTCCGCCATCTGTTTGCTCGCTATCTTGAGCTTGGCTCAGTTCATGCCCTCCAGCGCGATCTTGAGGCAGGCGGTATCCTTTCAAAGCTGCACGTTACTGCAAAAGGGCGAACGATGGGCGGCCAGACGTTTAGCCGCGGCGCGCTCTTTCACCTGCTGCGCAACCGCATCTATCTCGGCCAGATCGTGCACAAGGATAAGGTGTTCGAAGGCGAGCATCACGGGATCGTAGATCCAGACCTGTTCGAGCGCGTACAGGTTAAGCTCAATAGCCAAGCCCAGCGCCACAAAGCTGGCGCTGGAACCCGCGCCGCCAAGGCGACGCTCACCGGCAAGCTGTTTGATGCAAATGGCGAGGTAATGACCCCGACATTCTCGCGCGGGCGTTCAGGCGGGGTCTATCGATACTACGTGTCGGCATCGCTGCAGCAGGGCGCGGGGAAGAACAGCAACGATGAAGTTCGCAGGCTTCCTGCGGACGCAATCGAATCCATCATCACCGAAACAGCAGCACGGTGGCTGCCGCGCGAAGATCGCCCTCTCGAATCTGTAACGGCTGTGAGGATCGTCGATTGCGGTTTGGTATTTGAATGCCCGGCGAAGTTTGCTGATGACATTGCCCGGCAGCTGCGAAGCGGCGAGCAGATTATCCATACATCCGCCAAGATTTGCCGGATCAAAATACCGGTCTCTTTGCCACTGCGAGGAGGTCAGCGTCTGGTCATTGCCGAGGGCCAGTCTGACGTTCATCCCGACCCGACATTGATTGCAGCGCTCCGCCGCGCTCATTCTTTATTGGGCCGCGACCGCAAGGGCATGCCGGTGATCGAGGTTTCTCCGCCCATTGCCCATAACCGCAACATTCTCCGGCTTGCGTTTCTGGCTCCGGATATTCAGCGCGGCATTATGGAAGGCCGCCAGCCGCAATCCCTCAACCTGCAGCAGCTTATCAAAATGCACATCCCGCTAAGCTGGAAAGAGCAGCGCGAAGTGCTCAATTGGCCGCATTCCAAATAGCCTGTTCCAGCAAAGAGCAGGGCCTGTTCCTGCTATAAAAGCCCCTGTTACACCCCAATAAATACCCTGTTCCGGCGATTAACAGGGAAACCCCATTTTACAGAGACTAACCCTCTGTAATCTGGGTTTTTTATCCAGAGGCATGCGGGCGAATTGTCCCAAAAAAGCTCTGTTTTCGGCCTCAAATGAGCAATTTTCCCTGTTATTGCCTGTTAAACAGGGAAACTCATCTGATTGCGATTGGCCAAGAGACTGGCCGCGCAAATTTGGCCTGATCTGCGCAGAGACTGATGCTGAAGATCCAGCGAACGGCGGTTTGGCCTGTTCAAACCCGCGCACACCGCCGCTTTGCGCAGGCGCCCAGCAATCAGAGATTGGTGCTGGGGGTAGTTGGCGGAGACGGTGGGATTCGAACCCACGAAAGAGTTGCCCCTTTACACACTTTCCAGGCGTGCGCCTTCGACCACTCGGCCACGTCTCCGCATGCCATTACGGCAGATGCGGGCCTCTAGCTTTCCTGCCATTGCAGCGCAAGCCGCATGATGGCACGAAGTGCAAATGAGAACATCATTTCTTGGCATCGCCGCGCTCGCCCTGACCTCCACACTTTCGGCTCAAGAAGCTCCAACCGGAGCGCCCTCACCCAATGCCATCGTCGAGACTGCGGCGAAGGAAGAGTGGGTGCAGATCGATACCGATGATCTGATCGTGATGACGCTAGCGCCGGATGCGAAGGGCGAGCCGCGTGAAGTTGTGATCCAGTTGATGCCTGCGCCGTTCTCGCAAGGCTGGGTCAGCAACATCCGTACCCTCGCCCGCGCCAAATGGTATGACGGGATCAGCGTAAACCGGGTACAGGACAATTACGTCGTCCAATGGGGTGATCCCGGATACGACAATCCGGAAAGCGGTGAGATGGAGCAGAAGCCTTTGCCCGAGGGGCTTAAGGTGATGGGGGAAGAGGAATATTTTCTCCAGTCTGGTTTTCGTCTTGACGAAATCAAAGTTGTCGCAGGGAAACCAATCGCGAATGACAGTTATTCTGAGGAGACCTATTTCGCACGCGGATTTCCGCTAGCATCATCTCTCGACCCAGAGAAAAACAATGGCATGCAGCACCGGCGAAGTTGGCCCGTCCACTGCTACGGCATGGTCGGCGTGGGCCGGAACTACTCGCCGGACACCGGCTCGGGCGCTGAACTCTACACTGTGATCGGTCATGCGCCGCGTCACCTTGATCGCAATATCGCTCTGGTGGGGCGGATTATCAGCGGAATGGAGCATCTGTCCTCGCTCCCGCGCGGAACGGGCGAACTTGGCTTCTACACCGAGGAAGAGGCAGAGCTACGCACGCCGATCCTGTCAGTGCGGGTTGTTAGCGATCTCGCCGCAAACGGCACCTATCAAGAGCGCAGCGCGGTCGAACGCAAATATGCCTATGAATATCTCTCCACCGAAAGCGAAACTTTCGCCAAATATGCCGAAGCACGCGCCAACCGTCGCGATCCGTTCTTTATCAAACCCGCGGGCGGCGCGGATATCTGCAACATTCCGGTGCCCGTGCGCACATTTGATTACGTCCGCTACGAACCGCTAGACGGGCCTGCGCCAGAGGAAGCCGAGACCAAGTGAGCGAGAACGTAACCGCCACGCTACCGCTGAAACGTTGGCAGGGGGATCGCGGCACTTATCACCTTGTCACAGTTACAGGCGATGCGGCGGAGGCAATCGCCATGCACGCGCGCCTGCACAGGCTCGAATTCGGCAAACAGCGCGGCTTTGGCTCCGTCAAAGTGATCGCGCGGATTGGCGCGACGGAATGGAAAACGTCAGTATTCCCGATGAACATCGAGGAAATGTCCAAGCAAACCAAAAACTGGACGTTGTTGGTGAGCAAGAAAGTCATGCGCGCAGAGGATTTGGCCGAGTGTGATCCGGTCGCTCTCGAACTTGATCTGCTTTAGATACGTTCGGCCTGAGCCACCGCGTCACTGGCGCGAAGGGCGCTGAGAATACGCGCAAGGTGCGACAAATCCTGCACCTCGGCATCAATTGTGTACGTCACAAAAGGATGATCCAGCTGAGACTGCGCCAGACTGGTGACGTTGCTTTTGTTCTGCGCAAACAGACCCGCCATTTCCGCCAGAGTTCCGGGCCGGTCATAGATCGTCACCGAAAGCCTGCCGACCGCGCCGTGGGACCGTTTGCCCCACGAAACATCCAGCCAGTCAGAGTCGATGCCATTGGCTAGCTCCAGACAGTTGATTGCATGGACCAGCACGGTTTCACCCTTGCGCCGCAATCCGACAATCCGGTCACCTGGCACTGGGTGGCAACATTCAGCCAATTCAAACCCTACGCCTGGCGTCATCCCCTTGATCGAGATCGCACGGTCACGCGGGGACCAATCGTCCGCTTCATCGAAATCGGCGGTGCAACCGGGCACGAGCGCCTCCATCACCTCGCGGTCGGTCAGCTTGGCTGCACCCACGGCGAACATCAGGTCTTCCGGTCCATCCAAGTCCAGCCGTTCGATCGCTGCGCGGATCGCCTTCTTCCCAATGCGGGCGGGAACTTTCGCGGCGATCTCGTCGAACAATTTAGACCCAAGGTCCGCAACCTCAGCGCGTTCCTTTTGCCGGACATTCCGGCGAATGGCCGCGCGCGCTTTGCCGGTCACAACAAAGCTTAGCCATGAAAGCTGCGGCTCTGCCGATGACCCTTTGATAACCTCGACCACATCGCCGTTTTGCAGCGGCGTGCGCAGCGGCATGTGCCGGCCATTGATCTTCGCACCAAGACACGCGAGCCCCAGATCGGTGTGGACGGCAAAGGCGAAATCAACCGCGCTTGCGCCCTTAGGCAACTGGAACAAAGCCCCCTTGGGCGTAAAGGAAAAAATGCGATCCTGGTAAATCGCCATCCGCGTATGTTCGAGCAATTCCTCGGCATCATGGCTCGCATCCACAATTTCGATCAGATCGCGCAGCCAGCCAACTTGCCCGTCGGCGCTGTCTGATTGCTTGTAAGCCCAATGCGCCGCCAGCCCGAATTCATTTCGGCGATGCATTTCGCGCGTGCGGATTTGCACTTCGACCCGCATCGAATTTTCATACATCAGCGAGGTATGCAGGCTGCGATAGCCGTTATTTTTCGGCGTCGAGATATAATCTTTGAACTTGCCCGGCAGGAACTGCCACGTCGTGTGCAGGATACCCATTGCCCGGTAACAATCGGCTTCGTTTTCCGTGATGACACGGAACGCCATGATGTCGGTCACCTGTTCAAAGCTGACGTGACGTTCCGACATTTTGTTCCAGATCGAGAACGGGTGTTTTTCGCGGCCCGAGACTTCGACATTCAAGCCCGCCTCGGCCAGCGCCTGTTTCACTTTGAGCGCGATGGCATCGACCTGACCGCCATCCTGACCGCGCAGCTCTTCCAACCGTTTTGTGATCGTGGTGAAAGCTTCGGGTTCAAGCTGTTCGAATGCCAGCAACTGCATCTCGCGCATATATTCATACATGCCGACACGCTCTGCCAGCGGCGCGTAGATATCCATTGTCTCGCGCGCGATCCGCTGGCGTTTCTCCGGCTTCTTAATGAAGTGCAGCGTGCGCATATTGTGCAGCCGGTCTGCCAGCTTCACCAGCAGCACGCGGATATCTTCGGACATCGCGAGAAGGAATTTGCGCAAATTCTCTGCCGCGCGCTCGTCCTCCGGCATGGCCTCGATCTTGGACAGCTTGGTCACGCCATCGACCAGCCGGGCGACCTCGGGCCCGAAATTGGCCTCGATATCTTCAATCGTCGCGAGCGTATCTTCGACAGTGTCGTGCAGCAGCGCGGTGATGATCGTTTCCTGATCAAGCTGCAGATCTGTCATCAGACCTGCAACCTCTACCGGATGCGAGAAATACGGATCCCCGCTCGCACGCTTTTGCGTGCCATGCTTCTGCACGGTGTAGACATAGGCGCGGTTAAGCAGCGCTTCGTCAGCGTCAGGGTCGTAGTCTAGGACCTTTTCAACGAGTTCGTATTGGCGCAGCATCGCGTTCAATATGTGCTGCCACCGGAATTGGAGCAAGCGCGAATTACATAGGGTGACTCATAAGAGAGCATATTGGCTGAGGCCACGACAGGTTGAGGCAACGACGCGACTAGAATTGCGCCTCAATTAATGGAAATCAAACTAACGGACACGCCGAGCCGAAACCACGCGATAGACCTTCCAATCGTAAAGGCCTTGGGGGCAGGCCAAAAAGACTTGCTCGCCCTTGCGCCGATACCACGCTGCTGACGAAATCTGAACCTCATCGCTAGCACGCGCAGCGTATGTTGCTCGAGCAGATGACACCTCTGCAATAGCATCAACAATCACATTGAAATGTGTGTCGGGAGGTATTTTTTGCGTGTCCGGATAGTCGTCAAAAGCATCTAGTTCGACTTTGGTGCTTTCCTTATCAGGAAGGACATCCAAACAGCTTGCGCCATCGCCACCTGAGAGCGTAGCGACATAGGCTCCTGGGGTTGCAGTCCATATGTATGCGACTTCAAATTCAACTGGATCAATCGACAGAAATTGCAAATCCGTTCCGCGATGCGCTTCGCCTAATGTCGCGACACAACCCAAAAGGGCTATCGTAGACAGGGCCGCCCCAACGACCCGCAGCGCATAGTGCTTGGTTTTGCGCCTCAGCTCCACGTCGCCCTCGGCGGTAGGCTCATCAGGATCGCGTCGATGTTGCCGCCGGTTTTTAGGCCGAAGATAGTGCCCCGGTCATACACCAGATTGAATTCGGCATAGAGACCGCGATATTCGAGCTGCTGCGCCACGTCTTCTTCGGTGAAATCGCTCGCCATCCGTTTGCGGACCAGCTTTGGATAGATGTCGAGGAATGCCTTGCCGACATCTTGCGTAAAGGCGAAATTGCGGTCCCATGACGGATCATCATCGCATTCGAGATGATCGTAGAAAATGCCTCCAACCCCGCGGTGTACTTCGCGGTGAGGCAGGTAGAAATATTCATCCGCCCATTTCTTGTATTTCTCATAATAGGTCGGGTTGTGAGCCATGCAGGCCGCGCGCATGCTGGCGTGGAACTCGTCCGTATCCTCTTCATAGGGAAGCGGCGGGTTTAGGTCAGCGCCGCCGCCAAACCATGCCTTGCCCGTAGTCAGGAAACGGCAGTTCATATGGACAGCTGGCACATGCGGGTTGTGCATATGCGCAACCAGACTGATGCCGGTTGCGGTAAAGCCGGGATTTTCGGGATCGGCGCCGTTGATATTACCAGCGAACTCTTTCGGGAAATTGCCGCGCACGGTCGACACATTGACGCCGACCTTCTCAAAGATCTTACCCTTCATAAGGCCCTGCGTGCCGCCGCCGGGGTCATCGTTGCCCTCTTCTTCGCGCTGCCAAGGGGTGTATTCAAACGAAGCATCTGAGCCATTATCGCGTTCGATCGATTCAAACGCAGCGCAGATTTGATCGCGCAGACTTTCGAACCATTCTTTCGCTTTTGCCGTCTTCGGCGCCCAATCGCTCATTCAGTATTCCCCGTCGTTTAAACTGCCTCGCAACGCGCGATGACAGTTCGGCTGTCCATCCGCTTTGACACAGATCAAGTCAACCGCATGTTTGCTGAAACGGCGCTTGCCAAAGGCATCGCGCAGCGTCAAAAGCATCGCATGGTTCCCGTTTCGTTCCCGGTCAATTTTGGCGCGCCGCTCGATTTCGCTGGTGAAGAGCTTGTTCTGATGAAGAGCAACGCGCTTTATTGGCCCCGCGAACGTGCCTTGCTGGTGGCCGATCTGCATCTGGAAAAGGGCAGCTGGTATGCCAAGCAAGGGCAAATGCTGCCCCCCTATGACAGCCGCGAAACGTTGGAACGGGTGGCTGACAGCGTAAAGGCAACAGGCGCAAGGCGCGTCATCACGCTGGGTGACAATTTTCACGATAGCGAAGGCACAAGCCGGCTCGATCCCTATGCCGCCGGAATGCTGGAATCGCTGACCCGCGCGCTTGATTGGGTCTGGATCACTGGCAACCACGACGAAGAAATGCACCGTTCGTTCGGCGCGACCTTGGTTGACGAGATGGAAATTGGCGGGATCACGCTGCGGCATGAGGCCAAGCGCGGCGAAACGCGCGCCGAACTATCCGGCCATTATCATCCCAAAATGCGCGTAAAAGTAAGAGACAGGCACATTGCGCGGCCATGCGGCGTTGTAAGCCGGTCTCCCCAAAGCGAAGACCGGATGATCCTACCTGCATTTGGAGCCTATACCGGCGGAATGGACGCAGGCTCTCCCGAAATTCTGAAAGCGTTGGGGCCTGCAAGCCAGATCGACGCGGTCCTGCCCGCAAAGGGTAAATTGGTCACATTCCCGCTTTATCGCGCTGCTGCCTAAGACTCATCTGGCGTTTCGACCATGTAGGCATTACATAGCGCGCAATACACACCGGCTATAACAGGAGATTCTCACATAGCTCGTCCACCCCGGCGCTCGATGGCCCCGCCAACTAAGAGCGGCCCTCGTTTCGATAGTTTTATTCAAGTCCCCAAGGTCCGCGTCATTGATGACGAAGGCGAAAACCTTGGCGTGATGTTCACCAAAGAAGCGACAGAACAGGCCAATGAAAAAGGCCTGAACCTTGTCGAAGTGTCCCCCAATGCGGACCCGCCGGTGTGCAAATTCCTCGATGTTGGCAAATACCGTTTCGAAGCCCAGAAAAAAGCCAATCTGGCGCGCAAGTCGCAAAAGACGCAGGACATCAAAGAAGTCAAAATGCGTCCGAATATCGACACGCATGATTATGATGTGAAGATGCGCAACGTGACAAAGTTCATCGGCAATGGTGACAAAGTTAAAGTCACGCTGCGGTTCCGCGGTCGTGAGATGGCGCACCAGCATCTTGGTATGGACCTGCTGAAACGTGTGCAGGATGATGCTGCAGAAATCGCCAAGGTAGAGGCATTCCCTCGGTTGGAGGGCCGCCAGATGCTGATGGTGCTTTCGCCAAAATAAGTGTCTTTCCGTTGCGCATGTTAATTTAAGAGCGCGCGCAGGAAACCGGCTTCATCGCCGATCGGATATCAGGCTGCCGGGTGGATCATGGTCCAGAATTTTGGACCGCCACCCGGCACCTCCCATTCAGAATCGATTTGAAACCCGAGCCGCGAGTATATCGCGACGTTGCTCGGTGTTGCTGTTTCGAGCAGCACGCCTTGGCCGACTTCGGCTGCGCTTGCGATCACTGCTCTTACCAAGGCGCCACCCCAACCCTTCCCCTGAGCCTGCGGCGCAACACCCACATATCTCAAATAGAGATAGGGCTGCGGATGCGGATGGCGGGCATGCATAGCCTCTGCGACCTTCAATCCGCGCGGCAGAGCGGTTTTAAACATGCTGAGCAGGCGGATTGTGTCCCACAATCGATCATCTTTCACCTCTCCCGCGGGATAGATGAGCGCAGCGGCATGCCGCTGCCCAGACGCCAGCACCGTGCCATGCCTCAGTGATTGTTCCGCCATAAGTTTGAAGAAACGCGGTAACATCGGGCGCCTAGCGTCAGGGTCAGTAACGATCCAGGAGAATGCCGGATCGCCTTGAAACGCCTGAGCCAACGTTGAAGCTATCCGGGAAGACTGCCTTGTTACGGTCTCTATCACATGTTTGGTTTCCATAGCGGCGCATCATGCCATCTCGCCCGCATCCCGCATAGGCTGTCCCTCCGCCGACCAACGACAAGTGTGTTCGATGAATAACACACCTCATCCGACAACTTGCAACACATGCAATTCGCTTTGCGCTATAAAATAAGCACGAGGCCGGGATCGGTTTTACCCTCTGCGGGTTTCCCCAAAGCCGATCCCGCCTCGGCAACGATAATAAGCTACGTGGCGCACATCCCCCGCTCCTCCCCGGAGTACCCGTATCAAGCCCCGGAAGAGGGCGGTAACAACCCTTTTCAGGAAGGACCGAACAAATGCCCCGCCTTCAGGCTCTTACCCTTACAGCTGCCAGCGCTCTCGCGCTGATCGCTGTTCCAGCAACCGCTCAAGATGCTCGATCCAGCGATCCGCAGTTCGCGACCTTCGTGCCGGCTGCGAACGCCACAAACGACAAGATCGACTATTCGATCTGGGACGAAGCCATGAAAAGCGTCGTCGTTTCGATGGGCCCGTCGCTGCGCGAAACCGCAGGGCGCCCTGACCCGAGCTACGGTTCGCGCCGTCAATACGGCCATGTTTCTCGCTACCGCCTTGAAGGCACGCGGATCATGTTCAGCTTCCTCGATTCCGATGTGAAAGCCAGCTTTGGCGAATATCGCCGCGATCTCGAAGCGACCGCAGACATTGTCGACATTCAGTCGCTGTCACGCAACGAACAGCTCGCCTATTGGATCAATCTCCACAATGTCGCGATGATCGAAAAGATCGCGAGTGAATGGCCCGTGCGTCAACCGCGCGAAATCGAAGTCGGCGGCGTGCCATTGGACGATGCAAAATTTCTCACGGTCGAAGGCATTGCTCTGAGCCCGCGCGACATTCGTGAGAAAATTGTCTTTCAGAACTGGAAAGACCCGATGGTCATTTACGGTTTCTGGCGCGGCGAGATCGGCGGTCCGTCGATCCAGCGCGAAGCCTACAACGCCGACAATGTGGCCCGCTTGCTCGACAAGACTGCTCGCGATTTTGTGAACTCGCTACGCGGATCGCAGAAATCAGGCGATACGCTGCAAGTGTCCGAACTCTATGCCGAAGCGGCTCCGTACTTCTTCGACAATTTCGGAGCCGATGTTCGCGCACATGTCGCGGAATATGCCAACGCCGATACCAACAAAATCCTATCAGCAACCACCGACGTGGAAGCCGTGATCAAGGAATGGGACATCGCCGATCTGGCTGGCGGCATTCGTGAGCCCACCTATCAGAACATCGAATCCGATGGCCGCACGCCAAGCTTCCGCATCCCGCAAAGCATGGCCCGCCTGCTTGCCCAGCGTGAGACCAAGTTCCGCAAGATCCTGCGCGAAGGCCGCACCGGTACTGTGACGTTCAGCAACATCACACTACCCGGCGATCCAGAAGATAAGGGCAATGGCGAGGTTGAATAAAGCTTTCCGCCAACTCTAATTCGGCCTCGTTCTGAGAGATCAGATTAAGCAAAGACCGTCAGGAGCGATCCTGACGGTCTTTTTTGTTTGCGCAATTCATGATGGGTTATGAAACCGCGTTTCAATGTATAAACAGCGTTGTACGGGGAAGTGGTGGGGGTCGATGACGAACAGAAGCAAAAGAGTTTTTCGCTGGGCAATCGCCTGTGCAGCGCTTGGTCAGTCAGCGATGCCGGCATACGCTCAGTCTGACCCGACCGTAGCGCAAGAAACGCCGAAACCGATCGCGACATTTGTGCCCAATGATGACAGGATTGAGCACCGGATCGACTATTCGATCTGGACATCGGCTCTGAACAGTTTCGTCATTTCGATGGGGCCACCCCTTCGCAAGAAACCGTTCGAGTTGGCAGGTACGCTCGGCACACGCCAACGCGCCGGTCACAATTCCCTTTACCGGCTCGACGGCGCGATGATGGGTTTTTCGTTCATGCCGCCCAACATCATCGCGAGCTTCACAGAATATCGCGAGGATCTGGAGCGGGTCGCAGACGGTCTCGACATCCAATCAATCCCTCGCAACGAACAGCTCGCTTTCTGGCTGAACCTGCACAATGTCGCGATGGTTGAGCAAGTTGCGAAAGCATGGCCCGTTCGCCAACCGCGCACAATCGAGTTAGACGGTGTGCCGCTCGATGACGCAAAGTTCATCACGGTTGAAGGCGTCGCGTTGTCGCCAAAAGATATCCGCACCCGCATCGTCTATCCCAATTGGTCGAATGCCAAGGTGATCTATGGTTTCTGGCACGGCGAGATCGGCGGGCCGGCCATTCAGCGCCGGGCATATGAAGCAAACAAGCTGTCGGACCAGCTTGACAGGGCGGCGAAGGAATTCGCCAATTCGCGCCGCGGTGTGGAAAAGCGCGGAAAGACTTTGCATGTCTCAAGGCTCTATCTCGAAGCTGCGCCCTTTTACTTCACCGACTTTGAAACGGATTTGCGCGATCACCTCTTGTCCCATGTCGAAGGCGAGGTGCTTGAACGGGTCAACGCCACAAATGCCTTGAAAGCCACCTTACGAGAGCATGACATTGCCGATCTTTCCGGCGGTGCGAGGTTCAATTCTTTCTTCTCCAACGGGAAGTTGAACCAGGGGATTATCAACCTGCTTAATCAGCGAGCGCAGAAACTGGATTATATCCAGCGTAAAGGTCTGCGCACCGGAACCGTCACATTCAGCAATATCATTCTCCCGGGAGACGATCCCAATAAGGGTGAGGTCGAATAGCAAATCGGCAATGGTGACGGTTTTTTGTTCTAATCCATCCCTGTGTTACCTTCGCTCAAATCTATAGTCCGCGCTCGTTGGGGCGGCCTGATCTGTCATAGTGGGAGAAATGCAATGCAACTTCGTTCGGTAGCCGCTGCCCTCGCCTGTTCATCGCTCGCTGCGCCCGCTACCGCGGAAAGCACCTCCGACAGCTTTCAGACCCGCAGCACCGCTGCAACTTCGGGCGGTGTCGAGCAGTTCGCCCCTGCAGCGAGCAGCACCGAGCACCGGATCGACTACGCCCATTGGGACGAAGCGCTCGGCTGGTTTGTCATCCCAATGGGACCGTCCCTGCGCGAAGGGGCGCCGAGGGTTGAACCGTTCACCGGCAGCCGCCGTGTCTATGGCCACGATTCCCGCTATCGCCTTGAAGGAAACAGGGTCGCATTCAGTTTCTTTGATGATGACGTGCGCGCTTCGCTCACCGACTACAGGATGGATCTTGAACGGATCGGCACAGAGCTGGACATCACGGGCCTGCCTCGCAACGAACAGCTGGCCTATTGGCTCAATCTGCACAACGTCGCGATGATTGAAGCGCTCGCGGGTGCCTATCCGCTTAGCGAACCGCGCTCCAGACGGTTTGGATCAAACAGCGCATCGCTCGATGATGCCAAGCTCGTTTCGGTCAACGGCGTGGCGCTCAGCCCACGCGACATCCGCGAAGGAATCGTCTTTCCCAACTGGCGCGATCCAAAGGTCATTTACGGCTTTTGGCGTGGTGAAATTGGCGGACCGTCGATCCAACGGCTGGCCTATAGCGGCCAGAACGTCGATGCTTTGCTTGCGCTGTCAGCCGAGGAGTTCGTGAACTCCCTGCGCGGCGTTGAGAAGTTTTCAGGCGCACTGCAAGTTTCAAAAATCTACGAGGAAGCCGCGCCGTACTACTTCGCCGATTTCAACCAGTTGCGCGGCCATCTTAGCCAGTTTGCCGGTGACGAAGTGCGCAGTTTGATCGAACGCACAAATGAAACACGCTACAACACATACGAAACCGATCTGGCCGATCTAACCCGCGGAGAGAAGGCACCGGGCTTTTTCAATTTCGGCACAGCGACCGATCCAACGGGCGGCGACCGGCTGTTCCGCTCCTACACACCGCGCAGCGCGCTTAATCCCAATTCACCCATCAGCATGTCGATCCAGCGGCTGATCACAGAACGCCAGAACAAGCTGACCAAGGCTACCAAACGCGGCATCCGCACAGGCATGGTCATCTATGGCGATGGCGAGTTTGCAGGCGAGCAAAAAGAAGTCGAATAGTGTGAAATAGTCTGGGCTCGGCCGCGCCCGCTCTGGACACTGCGCCAGACTGCCGCAAGAACAGCGCCTAGATCATTGGGGGCGCAAAACTGAAATGACTGCACAGCGGATCGGCCGGTTTCTTGGCCCTCTTATTTTCGCAATCACCGTTTTCACCGCGCCGCCTGCAGGAATGCCCGCCGGCGCATGGCTGGTTGCGGGTTTGGTAGTCTGGATGGCTACATGGTGGATGACAGAGGCGGTGCCCCTGACGGCAACCGCCCTGCTGCCATTTGTGATTTTGCCATTCAGCGGTGTTTCGAGCGCTCGTGATGTCGCCAGCACCTATTATTCGCCGATCCTGTTTCTGCTCTTGGGCGGCGCGTTTCTAGCGCTCGCGATTGAACGGACGGGGCTGCACAAACGGCTCAGCCTCGCGATCCTGCGTTTCGTGGGAAGCGGCGGCGGCCAGACGCAATTGCTGCTGGCATTTATGA
The DNA here is from genome assembly GCF_019204045.1 of Erythrobacter crassostreae. Taxonomy (GTDB): domain Bacteria; phylum Pseudomonadota; class Alphaproteobacteria; order Sphingomonadales; family Sphingomonadaceae; genus Erythrobacter; species Erythrobacter crassostreae. The sequence goes on from NZ_JAGSPC010000001.1 coordinate 41,113, forward strand.
TTTCCGCCGCGCTGCTTTCGATGTTGATCTCCAACACCTCCACCGCGCTCATCATGATGCCGATGGCCTTGGCCGTGCTCGCTGGCGGAGAGGGCCTGTCTGAAAGCACCGCGCCGACAGAAGTTTTGAGCAAAGAAGGCCTGTCAGGCGCGCTCCCGATGGGGATCGCCTTCGCCGCATCGATCGGCGGGCTTGGCACGATTGTCGGTTCCCCCACCAATGCGATCGCTGTCGGCTTGCTCGACACGATGATCGGGATGGAAATCACCTTTGCGCAATGGACGCTTTACGGTCTGCCCATAGTGATCATCGGCGTGCCGCTCGCTGCGTTTATCATCGCCAAGTTTCAGCGGGTCGCGGATCACCCGTTCGATGTGGCTGCGGCACGCGCGGCGATCGACACACATGCGGCATGGAGCAGCGCGGAAAAGCGGCTGATCCCCGTTGTCGCGCTCACGTTCGTTGCGTGGATGACAGTGCAATGGGTGCGCCCTTACCTGCCCGATGGATCATGGACCAACGGCACGATTGCAATCATCGCCAGCTTGGCCTTGTTCCTGCTGCCCGATGGCACGGGCCGCCCACTGCTCAATTGGAAAGAGGCGAACCGCGCGCCATGGGGCGTAATCATGATGTTCGGCGGCGGGTTGGCACTGGCCGCAGGGATGCAGGCATCGGGCCTTGCCAATTGGCTGGGTGAGGCGCTCCTGCCGCTCGAAAGCCTGCCTTTGTTCGTCGTCGCGCTGTGTGTGGTCGCGATGATTATCGTCATCACTGAATTCGCCAGCAATGTCGCGACAGCCACCGGCATCATTCCGGTCATCGCCGCGCTCATCGTTGCGCTAGGCGCAGACCCTGTCCTGCTCGCGATACCAGCCGCGCTTGCCGCGAGCTGGGGCTTTATGCTGCCCGCCGGAACCGGTCCGAACGCCATTGCATGGAGCACGGAGCGTATTCGGATTGAGCGTATGGTCGGCGCAGGATTGGTGCTCGATATTGTAGGCGTATTCCTGATCGTCGGAATGGTATGGGTGATCGCTGCCATTGTCTGATCAGATTGCGGAAAGTCGCGCTTCAACCGGTTGCAAACGAAACTAGTCGGCGGTAGTCCTCGGCCATTGCACGGCTCGGGGGAGTTGCGTTTCTGCGGAGGTTAGAAGCGGGTGCCCGCGAGCCAAACAATTGGCTCCTGCCTTCCTGGGAGCGTTCAACAGGAAGGATTTCGGCATGACCGATTCCGTAGACCCGATCGCCGCCCCAACCCCACGCCGCAAACCCAAGCCGGAAAAAACCAGCATCGGCGGACGCGAGTTAAAACCGTCGACTCTGATGATGGGCCACGGATACGATCCAGCCCTTTCGGAAGGGTCGCTGAAAGCGCCTATCTTCCTCACCTCTACCTTCGCATTCGAAAACGCCGCGGCGGGCAAACGCCATTTCGAAGGCATCACCGGTAAGCGTCCGGGCGGCGCAGAGGGCCTCGTCTATTCGCGGTTCAACGGGCCGAACCAAGAAATCCTCGAAGATCGCCTCGCAGTATGGGACGGCGCAGAAGACGCGCTGACATTCTCATCCGGTATGACCGCGATCTGCATTCTGATGATGGCCTATGTCAGCCAAGGCGATGTGATCGTCCATTCCGGCCCGCTTTATGCAGCGTCGGAAGGCTTCGTTGCAAAATTCCTGTCCAAATTCGGCGTGACCTATGTCGATTTCCCCGCTGGTGCGACACGTGAGGAACTCGATGACGTGCTCAAGCGAGCGAAGAAACAAGCTGGCGAAAACGGCGGCAAGGTCGCTATGATCTACCTCGAAAGCCCGGCCAACCCGACCAACGCTCTGGTCGATATCGAAGCTGTCAAAGAAGCACGCGATGCAAACCTGAAATGGGATTGCCCTATCGCGATCGACAACACCTTCCTCGGCCCTCTTTGGCAACGACCACTCGACAACGGTGCCGACGTGGTTTGCTACTCGCTGACCAAATATGTCGGCGGCCACTCCGATCTCGTTGCAGGTTCGATTGCGGGCGCGAAGAAATGGATGGATCCGGTTCGCGCACTGCGCAACACAATGGGCGGTATTGTCGATCCGAACACGGCATGGATGCTGCTGCGCTCGCTTGAAACCGTTGAGCTGCGTATGCAGCGCGCGGGTGAGAACGCTGCGAAGGTTTGCGCCTTCCTGAAAAGCCACCCCAAGGTCGAAGGCCTCGGCTATCTCGGACTGATCGAGGATGCTCGTCAGCAGGATATCTATGACCGCCACTGCAAAGGCGCAGGCAGCACGTTCAGCGTGTTTATCAAAGGCGGCGAGGCGGAAAGCTTCCGCTTCCTCGACCACCTCACCATCGCGAAACTCGCGGTCAGCCTGGGCGGGACAGAGACGCTCGCCAGCCACCCGGCAGCGATGACGCATCTGTCCGTGCCGCAAGAGCGCAAGGATGCTCTTGGTATTACCGATAATCTCGTCCGGATCAGCGTCGGTATCGAAGATGCAGATGATCTGATCGCGGACTTTGCGCAGGCTCTGGAGCATGTATAACTGCGCGGATGAATTGGATTAAACTACTCCGAGGCGCAGCGCTGTTCATCAGCCTGTGCCTCGCAGCGCCTGCGGCAGCGCAATTCGAGCAGACTTACCCTGATGATCCGCCCAAAGAGGGTGAGACTTTGCTCGAATGGTCGCGTCCACCGATCCTTGACCACACAATTCCGCTCGACAAGCGCGGCGATGTGTCGAGCTGCGACGCGCGGCATGATCTTGATCTTGATGAGACTGCAGTCACGTGCTGGCCTGTTCTTCGCGCCACGCAGTTATTTACTCTTGCCAGCTTTGCGCAGGGCGAGCCGACCGGAGATATGGCTGCGAACCAGCGGCAGGGCATCGCATACGCGGATCAAGGGCTGGACTTTATCGGCGCGCCTCGTTGGCCGCTGCAGGAGCATCTTCGCTCAAAACTGCTTGAAGTGAAGCTCTCTGCGCTAATCAAACTCGAAGATTGGGAAGCCGCCCTGCCCGTGGCCCGCGATCTTGTCGAGAATGTCAGCGGCGATCTGATGAAGTATGACGATTTTCGCCGCGGTTTTGCCCACCGGCGCTATGGCGATGTCTTGCTAAAACTGGGTCGGGTCAAAGAGGCTCGCGATGATTTTAGGACGGCATGGTCTCTGTTTAGCGGGCCGGCAGGTGACAGGGTGGGCCTGCCGCTTAGCAAGTACAGCCGCAATCTGATCGTGGACGCCATTCGCACTGGCGATCTGAATTATGCCGAAAACGCGACGGAGAGATATCTGTATTTCGTACGCGAAGAGCCGTTTGGGTTGCGGTTTGGATACCGGGGCCACCTCGATTTCAAGATGTACCTGCTTGCCAAAGACGGACGGAAAGCGGCGCTGCTCGAAACGCTCGAAGAGCGAATTGGTCTGGAGCGCAATTACTCGAGCCTTTGCTCGATATTCGATCCTTTGTTTCCCGGTGTCCTGGCCCCGTTTCGCAAGGACGAGGATGTTCTGAAAATGCTGCGCGATGCAGATTGTCCGGTACGGGTCATTTCGAAAATGGACGATGTCGCCAAAAACGGCCTCCGCGAGTATAAGGGGCCACTGCTGCTTCCCTATCATGGGGCCGACTAGCACTTGCCGTTGCCCGAAAAAGGACACGTAATGACCACTCGCAAACCCGTTTTTCTAGTCATCGGCGCGGGCGCTGGAATTGGCGGCCATGCCGCTGCGCGTTTCGCCGCAGGCGGGTATCACGCGGTGCTTGCACGGCGCTCTGATGAAGAAGGTCTGGCGAAACTGGTCAGCGAGATCGAGGAAGCAGGCGGCAGCGCCTCGGGCACTTTGCTCAACGCATCGGAAGACGGCACCATCGAGGAACTGATCGAGCGCACAGAGCGCGATATCGGCCCGATTGATTGCGCGCTCTACAATTTGGGCGCGCAGATCGGAAATCGAGCGCTGCATGATACGCCGCACAGCACATTTGAGCTTGGCTGGCGGCTTGGCACATTTGGCCTCTTCCGCCTCTCCCATGCCATGCTGCCCGCCATGGTGGAGCGCGGGAAAGGCAGTTTGCTCGTCACGTCCGCCACCGCTGCCGTTCGGGGAAACGCGGGCCAGCACAGCCACGCCGCCGCGATGGCGGGCCGCCGGATGCTGTGCCAGACGCTGAACGCAGAGTTCGCGCCTCAGGGCATCCATGTTGCGCATGTCGTGGTGGACGGTTCGGTCGATGCGCCGGACACGCTGGGCAAGCTGTTAGGCGACAAATTCGAAGCGTATAAGGCGTCAAAGGGCGAAGACGGTGTGATCGATCCAGCGGCCCTCGCCGAAACCTATTGGCACCTCGCGCAGCAACCGCGCAATTGCTGGACGCATGAAATCGACGCGCGCCCATTCACAGATGTGGCATGGTGGAACGACACCCCGATTTCCGCAATCAATCGCGGTAAGCCGGGGGCTTAGCTTCGGATTAGAGCGAACCGGTCAATCCGGCTGCACTGCGGCGCAAGGCGCCTCGCCATCGGGCTCGCCTTTCTGAATGTAATATTCGCGAACCAATGGGCAAGGGATGTTCGGCCCGGGAAGCAAATCTACAGTGTAGCTGCCATCCGCGTTCAACCTGTAAATTTCAGAGGAGACCGGCGAGAAATCCGACCCGGGGCGCTCGACCAGTATCATCGCATAGGCGCCGGATTCGCTGATGGAGCGAACTTTGCGGTCCTCCAGCACTCCGCCCCAGCGTTCCTTAGTCCCTTCAAGACCATAGGTGGCGACTTCACGATCAATCTGCCGCTTCATATAGTCCGGCTGTGCGGTCAGCTTCGCCGCCGCCTCAAATTCGCCCGCTGCCATCAATCGGATCAATTCACGCGCGGCCTGTTCCGCTTTGTGGTCGGCGTGGATATCGGACGTCTGTGTTGGCGCGCTTTCAGGCTGCGCAGCCTCAGAACCGGAGCATCCGATCGCTGTCACACAGACCATGCCGACAATCGCGAGATAAATGGTCTTCATTGTTCAGTCACCGAATTTGCCAGCATTGCGATCAGTCCGCGCAGCTGTGTGTTGAGCGTATCGTCGATCAGTTTGTGAGCGCCGGTATCAAAATTCTCGCCAAAGCTCGGGACGGACAAATACCCCACCAGATTGCCTCCAAAACGCGGCATATGTCCGGTCGCAAATTCAAGCACGCCTTTGCCCCCGCGTCCGCCGGGAGAGGTCGATAGCAGCACCATCGGTTTGTCCCGCCAGACATCACGGCCCACGCGGCTGCACCAGTCGAACAGGTTTTTGAATGCTGCGGTGTAGATGCCGTTATGCTCGGCGAAGGAGATGATCAGCGCATCTGCTGATCCGACTTTGGCGAGGAAGTCGTGTGCCTGCTGCGGGATGCCGCTCTCTTCCTCGCGGTCGTGGCGATAGATCGGCATTTCGTAGTCATGGATTTCCAGCATCTCGATCTCTGCGCCTTCGGCGAGACTGGCTGCATAGGCGGCAAGCTGCTGATTGATCGAGACGGATGAATTGCTGGCCGCGAAGGCTAGGATACGCATGACGTTCTCCGAACTGTAATTGGAGCGCAACTAGCCTTTCCAGCTGCGCCGTTCTTCGGCGGCGCGGAGGACTTCGTAGCTGACCTGAATGGCCTGAAACTGTTTGGCCGCCTCTTCATCGCCCGGCTTTACATCGGGATGCACTTCTTTGGCTTTGGCGCGGTAGGCTTTCTTGATCGCGGGGTAATCAGCGTCCGCCTCAAGTTCCAGCACCTCAAGCGCCATCATCTCATCGGCGCTGCGGCTGCCATCGCCCGATCCGGTCCAGCCATAATGCGATGCCTCAGCATAGCCGGCGCTTTCCTGCCGCTCGGATTTGGCGCGCTGCGCCTTCTCCTCTTTGTCGAGGCCCTCGAAATAGTCCCAGCCCTTGTTGTATTCCGCCGCGTGCTTTTGGCAGAAATACCATTTGTCGGGATTGTTTGGCGATTTCGGCGCTGGGCACAGGCCCGGATCGCCGCAGCCATGCCGGTCACACTCCCGTTGAGCCACAGTCTCGCGAGACGATTCATACGAACGCCAGCGGGGAAAGCCCCAATCATCGGACCGGCGCGCCTTAGGCATTGAAAGCTGAGTTGTTTGTCGATTGCATCACGCGCTTTACCTAGGCGAGGTGGCGCGGAAAGCCAATGCTATGAAAAGACAGGAACCAGTTTCGATGTGAAATGTTGCATTGCAATAGAACGTTTACCTGTCGGCGCCATCGAGCTCTTTCGATCAACGCCCAATTAGAGACCCTGATGAGCCATCAACTTGCCCTCTCCAGCCTATTTTCCGTGCTTGCTCTGACGGTGCTGAGCCTTGCATCGGTGCACGGCATGATCGGATCAGGCGCTGGATCATCGGCTCCGTCGCAGCCCTTCACTATTCAGGCCGAGCTTGCGCCCGGCCTGAATAAATAGTCAGACGGATTTCCGATCAGTTTATGATGATGCTCGCGGCGCGGCGGTTTTGCGCCCACGCAGCCTGATTGGATGCAAGCGCGACCGGGCGCTCCTTACCATAGCTGACGGTGCGAATGCGGTTTGCGCCAACACCCAGACTGACCAGATAGTTCTTTGCGGCGTTTGCACGGCGTTCACCCAGCGCAAGGTTGTATTCGCGCGTGCCGCGTTCATCGGCGTGGCCTTCAACGGTGAAGGTTAGCTGCGGATATTGCGCAAAATACTGCGCCTGCGCCTGAAGCGCGGCAGCATCGCTGCTGTCGATGTTGAATCTGTCTGTATCAAAGTAAATCACAGTCGAGCTGCCAACGGCTCCGGCAAAGTGATCCTGCGATCCGACAATCGGGCCGGATTGACGCGGCGTGTTATCAATTGGCGCAGGCGTCGGCGAGGTAATCGGTGCGGGCGGCAGTTCTTCCGGCGGTTTTTTCGCGCAAGCAGCGAGCGCGGTGGCCGAAGCGACCAGCAGCATTGTGGCTTTCATCGAATTCATAATCTCATCCTTTCGAGAATGGCCTTTGGTGTTCGGGTGCGACCCCAGATTGGTTTCAATTCGTATGGCGTTAATCGCGGATCGGGCCCCATGCAGGGTCGGATGCATCGACGGGAGTTGGCAGGCGGCGTTCATTGTCGCCCGTCAGATCGACCTGCCACAGACCAGAGCGACCGGAATTGCGGGTTGTGCGGAAAAACTGGATGATGCGGCCATTGGGCGCCCAAGTCGGTGCCTCATCCTGCCATCCGCGTGTCAGCACGCGCATGCCGCGCCCGTTGGGGGACATAACCGCGACGTTGAAATCGCCGGCGATGCGCGTAAACGCGATCTGATCGCCGCGCGGGCTCCATTCCGGCGTTGCGCAGCGGCCACCGGAAAAGCTGATGCGTTTCTGGTTCGATCCATCCGCATCCATCACATAGCATTGCTGCGATCCGGAACGGTCGCTTTCAAACACGATCTTTGATCCGTCGGGCGAGTATGATCCGCCAATGTCGATGCCCGGCGTGTTGGTCAGCCGGATGCTGCGCCCGCCGGTGACAGGCACGCGGTAAATGTCCGTGTTGCCCGCGACAGCCATCGAATACAGCACGGACCGTCCATCGGGCGACCAGCGCGGCGCGAGGGTCGGATTGCTGTTCTCCGTCACCAACGTCTGTTTTCCGCTGCCGATGTCATAGACATAGATGCGCGGGTTGCCGTCGACATAGCTGAGATACATGAGTTTCTTGTAGTCAGGCGAGTAACGCGGGGTGAGCGCGGTGGCGCTGCCCAGTGTCAGGAAACGGTGGTTCGCGCCGTCGCTATCCATCACAGCGAGACGTTTTACGCGCTTATCCTTCGGGCCGGTTTCCGCGATGTAAGCGATCCGGCTATCGAAAAACGGGCTTTCACCGGTCAGACGCGAATATACGAGGTCAGAACATTTGTGCGCCGCGCGCCGCCAGTCCGCCGGACGAACCTCGTATCCTTCGCGGATCAGCTCATCCTGAAGCGCCACATCATAGAGATAACAACCGACGACCAGCGTCCCGTCATCCTGCGCGACGACATAACCGTGGACGAGCATTTCCGCTCCGCGTCCGCCCCATGTGCCAAACGCTGGCGCCTTGATCTGCTGAAAATTTGGCTGTGGCAGACTGTCTGGCCCGACAGGTTTGAACAGGCCATTGTTGCGGAGGTTCGCGGTGATAACGCGGGCAATCTCACTGCCCAACGCCTCGGTCCCGTCGACATTTGCGGCGGTTGTGCGGTTGCGATTGGTCGCGAAAGCCGGAATGGCGATGCCGATATCGGACCAGTCGCTTTCGTCGGTTACGGTGCCGCGCAGCGGGCCATCATCGTCAAGCTCGCCGCCGTCGATCGCCACGTCTGCGACCTCGCCGCCTTCGGCGAGAGGCTCACCAAGATCCTGATTTTGCGCCATCACTGGAGCGGCCATCAGGCCAGCCAATGCAGCGAGAAAAATCGTGAATTTCATTATCAAAGCCTTCTGTCGAATGTCCATTCGAGATCGTCCCAGCGACTATAGAACTGCTCGGGTAGTTTGAAAGGTGCGGCACGCCGAACCGCGCGGATTGCGCGGTCACAATGCAGGCCAGCCTGCGGTTTGTTTGACGCGGTTATGCTCCCCGGATCAGTGCGGCAAGTCGGGGACCCGCGCAGTGAGCCATTCTGATTAAGCTTCCAGGAAACGGTCGAAACGAGTTTGTCCGCATCGACGCCGTTGGGCGCAGTCCAGTGACGGCGCAATTGGCGCGTAATGGCGGAGGCGAGCGAAGCGCGTTCCCGGCGGCCAAAAGTCGCCGCCGGCGCGCGTGTTTCGGTCGTTGTTGTCGAGCTGCCCTGCCCCGGTAGGAAATCATCGCCGATCCGGCTGCCTCCGCCGCGCTCTGCGGCGCGGGCGGGAGAAGGCGAAGGCTTGGGGCGTGTCCGATCAGGACGCGAACGATCGCGCGCGGGCGGTGTCGGTGTTGTCGTGTTGCTGCGCGTGACATTCACCGGTGGCGGAGTTGGCGTCGTATCCGGCGCAGCCTCTGTCGGCGCTTCGGTGTTGTCAGGCGCCAGCTCTTCACCCAATACAGGCGCAATCGCGGCACTGCTTTCCGAGGCAGGATCGGGCGCAGTCGCCTCCAGACCCACCTCGGTCGCAAGGCTCACACTCATGCGCTGCGGGATTTGGACCACTTCATCACGCACCGGTTGCAGCACAAGCAATGCCGCCACGCCAAGATGCAGCACGACTGCAACGGGCAGCGCGATGCTGTCCTCTTTGCGAAAAATGCCGGCCTCCTGAATGCCGGTGCCTTGGATGGTTACTTCTCCCATTGTAGCAAAAGCTATGGCGGCGAGACTGAACCGCTGGTGACCAGCGATATGTTGGTAAAGCCAGCGCGGTTCAATTCACCGAGTACAGCCATCGTACGGCCGTACTCAACGGCGCGGTCGCCCCGGAACACGATAACCGGCAATTGTCCGTCTGCTTGACGATCAATCGCGGCCAGAGCCGCTGGAAAACCGCCAGTTTCAACGGCTTCATTGTCGATGAAGATCACGCCCTCGCCATCAACAGAAATGGTGATCTGCTCCGGCGTCTGATCAACCGGATTGGCGCGGCTATCAGGCAGCTCAATCGGAACACCTACGGCGAGCAACGGTGCGGTGACCATAAAGATGATGAGCAGCACCAGCATCACATCCACAAACGGGGTGACGTTGATTTCCGCCATAGGCGCGCGGCGAGACCTGCGTCCGGAGCGTGAAGAGGCTAAGCTCATAGCCATGAGGCACTCTCACACGGCTGCAGCTGGCGATGCTCGGTTGCAAAGCAACCGCAAGGGCGGAAGCGAAGTCGAAGACGGAGCTGGCCAAAGGCCACCTGCAGGCCCGCCCGCAGGCCCGTAAGGGCCGAGGAAATCGCGCGCCCGGATGGGCGTGCATGAAACAAAAACGACATTATTTCTTATCCAGCTCGCGGCTTAGGCCAGCGTGCACGCGGTCTGCAAAGCGTTGCAGCTTTGCTTCATAACGGTTCACGCGGTTCGAAAACCGGTTGTAGGCGATGACCGCAGGAATAGCGGCAAACAGGCCGATAGCGGTTGCAAACAGGGCCTCCGAAATGCCGGGAGCAACCACCGCGAGCGAGGAGCTTTCCTGAGCGCCGATCTGAAAGAAGCTGTTCATGATGCCCCAGACCGTGCCGAACAGGCCGACGAACGGCGCGACCGATCCGGTGGTGGCGAGGAAGTTGAGGCGCGCCGCAAGTTCATCCGCTTCGTGGGCGACCTGCCCCTCCATCGCGGAATTGATCCGGTCGCGCGCCGCGCCGGTATCAATCGTCACGCCCGCTGTTGAGCGCTTCCATTCATCAAGGCCAGCGGCCGCCACCCGCGCCGATGCCACATCGCGGCGCTGCTGTTTCGTAAGCAGTGCTTCGCGGTCGCGCGTTTCCCAGAAATCGGCTTCGTATTCACGGGATTTGCCCTCCATACGGTTCATCCGCAGACTAAACGAAACAACAATCGTCCAGACCCAGATACTGGCGATCAGCAAACCAGCCATCACCGCCTGAACGACGATGTCGGCGTCCATAAACAGTTCGAGCGGATCGAGCCGTGTGGCCGGAGCGGCAGCGGCAAGCAATTCAAGCGTGAATGTCATGAGGCCTCTTGGTCCATGAAAGATTGGAATGCGGCGCGCCACGGCGCCGGTTGGCGTTTTGGGCGCCCTTCGAGTGAAATGTATCCGACGCGCAAGGTAGCCTCGCACAGCTTTTCGTCGCCCCGCCACGCAATCTGGTGCATCCGGCAACTTGCCGCGCCCAGTTCTGTACAGGTCGTTTCGATCACAACGTCATCATCTAGTTTTGCCGGGCGCAGATATTTCAGATTGATCTCTGACACGGCATAGGCGCCGCCTTCGGCGCCCGCCTCAATCTCGGCGCGCTGGTCAATCTGAAGCATGCGAAGCAGATCAGAGCGCGCGCGTTCGAACCAACGCAGGTAATTCGCGTGATAGGTGATGCCCGAAAGGTCGGTGTCTTCATAATAGACGCGCACCGCATAAAGATGCCGTGAGCCGTCAAACACGCCGCCGGGAGGAGTTGGGTTAACCATTACGAGAGCGTTTAGCCTAGCCGCGATTCAGTGCAAAGGCCGTATTTGTTTTACGCACGCCATCCGGCGCGCGATATCCTCGGCCCGTCGGGCCTGCGGGCGGGCGGTCGCCCTTGCGGGCCTGCGGCCCGAGGACCAACCTTGAAAATCGCGCGGGTTCGGAACCGATAGGTTCCGCAAGCGCGACTGCGCGCCCGAGCTTATGCGAGGATAGGTCAGTCCGGATGGACTGGCCTAATTACATATCATTCTTCCCAGTGGTTGACCGCCAAAGATGTGGACGTGCAGATGCGGAACTTCCTGTCCGCCATGCGCGCCGATATTGGCCATCATCCGATAACCTGGCTCAACGAGGCCCTTCATGCGGGCCACCTCGCCGACTGCGCGAACAAAGCCGCCGATCTCTTCGTTGGACGCCTTGGCCGAGAAATCATCCCAGCTGACATAGCGCCCTTTCGGGATCACCAACGTGTGTATTTCAGCCTGCGGATTGATGTCTTCAAAAGCGAACGCCCATTCGTCTTCGTAGACTTTACTGGACGGGATTTCGCCGCGCAGGATCTTCGCGAAGATGTTGTTATCATCATAGGGCAGCGTCGGATCAATCGGCATGTGTCACTCCGTACGTGAGGCTTTTTCATCAAGGCCCGAAAGCCCCTCGCGCCGGTCCAATTCGGCCAGCACGTGGTCAAACGACACACCCTTCGCATTCAGCAGAACCATCAGGTGAAACAGCAAATCGGCGCTCTCACCGACCAATTCTTCATTGCTGCCGGAAACAGCCGCGATCACGGTTTCGGTGGCTTCCTCACCGACCTTTTGCGCGATTTTGGGCACACCCTTAGCGTTGAGTTTCGCGACATAGCTGCTGTCTGGCGAGGCGGCGCGGCGCGCGGCGATTGTCTGTTCAAGGCGTTCCAAAGTGCTCATAGCCCAGCTTTTCCCTTAAACACCGCGCGCGGGCAAGCCTGCGTCTCGCAAGGCCTTGTGCGCTTCGGAAACAGAATGCTCGCCGAAATGGAAAATCGACGCCGCCAAAACGGCGCTCGCATGCCCTTTGGTCACGCCCTCAACCAGATGATCCAGCGTACCGACACCGCCGCTGGCGATCACCGGAACGCTCACTGCATCAGCAATGGTTCGGGTGAGTTCGAGATCATAGCCCGCCTTTGTCCCGTCGCCGTCCATGCTGGTGACAAGCAATTCGCCTGCGCCCAGATCAGCGACTTTCTTTGCGTAATCGACCGCGTTGATGCCGGTTTTCTTGCGCCCGCCATGGGTGAAGATTTCCCAATAAGGCAGCGCTTCACCCACGGGCAGGATCACGCGGCGCGCATCGACGCTGGCGACAACGCACTGGCTGCCGAATTGTGCGGCAATCTCGCTGACCAGTTCAGGCCGCGCGACAGCAGCGGAATTGATCGCAACCTTGTCTGCGCCAGCAAGCAACAGCGCGCGCGCATCCTCAACACTGCGCACACCGCCGCCAACGGTAAGCGGCATAAAGCACACCTCTGCCGTGCGCTTCACGATATCGAGCAATGTGCCGCGCCCTTCGTGGCTGGCGGAGATATCGAGGAAGCACAGCTCATCCGCGCCCGCCGCATCATAGGCACGGGCCTGCTCAACCGGATCGCCAGCGTCCTTCAGATCAACGAAGTTCACGCCCTTCACGACGCGCCCATCGGCTACGTCGAGGCAGGGAATAACGCGGATACGGACTGTCATTTTCTGTCTCCGCACGCCCATCCGGGCGCGCGATTTCCTCGGCCCTTGCGGGCCTGCGGGCGGGCAGTCGCCCTTGCGGTCGCTCGCGCGCCCGATTGTAATTGCGAAAGGCTAGAAATTGTCATTGGTTCACCGGCTCCAGAGTAGCGGTGATACTTCCGCCTTCAGCAAGGCATGCGTCGCCCGAACAGCCATCGCTCGCAAAGATCATGGCGTAGGGCCATAGAAAGCTCACGAAAAACGCGCCCGCCATGCCGTAAACCAGCCCTTCCTGACCAAAGCGCGGCTCAAGAAACTTGGCGACGCCCAGCGCAAGCACAAGGAATACGACAGCATTGATTAGCGCAATTTCAAGCGTCGCGACCGTGATGCCTGCTAGTAACGTGAGGCCGAGAAAGAGGGAGCCGATCAGGCGGATCATATCTCGACCACTTCCAGAACAACCGTTTGCGACCCCGCCTCTTGATCGCTCGCCGGCTCTCGTTGGGCAGCCTGCCCTGCGAGCCAAAATAGGCCGAACGCCATGTTGAAGTAGATCACAAGTGCCATCCAATATTTCTCAGGGTCGCCTTTTTTCGTTAGCTGCAATTTGCCTATTGCGGTTTTTCCGCGACGCCAGTCGATCACCGTCACGATGATAATAGCGAGAAATGCAATCAGGGCGACGTCCTCAAGCAGCATAGTCTCTAAGCCCGCACGCCCATCGCGATCGCAGCAGCCAGATCGAGCTTGCCTTCATACAAAGCGCGACCAGTAATCACGCCTTCGATGCCTTCATGTGCGTTCAGCGAAAGCACGTGAATGTCATCGATGCCCTTCACACCGCCGCTCGCGATCACGGGGATATCGACGCGCCGGGCCAGATCAACTGTCGCGTCAATGTTCACGCCTTTCAGCAATCCGTCGCGGCCAATGTCGGTGAACAGCAGAGCGGCTACGCCTGCATCCTCAAACCGGCGGGCGAGATCGACCACTGGCACATCAGACACTTCGGCCCAGCCCTCGGTCGCGACCATGCCGTCCTTGGCGTCCACCGCTACAACAATGCCGTCTTCCCATTCCTTCGCCATGTCTTTCACGAATTCGGGGTCTTTGAGCGCTGCCGAGCCCATCACGACGCGCGACACACCAAGTTTGAACCAGCCTTCGACGCCCGCTCTATCTCGGATACCGCCGCCCAGTTGCACATGGCCGGGAAACGCCTTCACGATGGCCTCGACAGCCTCGCGGTTCTGCGTCGCACCTGCAAAGCTGCCGTCCAGATCGACCACGTGCAGATGCTCTGATCCCGCTTCGGCAAACATCATCGCCTGCGCAGCGGGATTGTCGCCATAGACAGTAGCGCGGTCCATATCGCCTTCGGATAGACGCACGACCTGGCCAGCTTTCAGGTCGATGGCCGGAAACACAATCATACTTTCCACTCCAGAAAGCGGGTTAGGGTCGCAAGGCCATACGCCTGGCTTTTTTCAGGGTGGAATTGCACACCGAGGATATTGTCACGCGCGACTGCCGCGACAAGGCCTTCGCCGTGATCGGTCATTGCCGCCACATCCTTCGGATTACTGGCTGAGAAGTGATAGGAATGGAGAAAATAGGCCTCGCCGTCCTCAACCACCGCGTGATCTTTCGCATGCGGCATCAATGCGACATCGTTCCAGCCCATATGCGGAACTTTGATCGCGGGGTCAGATGGCTCGATCAGGCGAATTTCGCCCGAAATCCAGTCGAGCCCTGCGGTTGAGCCATGCTCCAACCCGCGTGTGGCAAGCAATTGCATACCAACGCAGATGCCAAGGAACGGCGCGCCGCCCACGTGAACACGCTCTGTCATCGCCTCAACCATGCCGTCAATCGCGAGCAGGCCTTCGGCGCAGGCTTTGAACGATCCCACGCCCGGCAGCACGATCCGGTCCGCTGCGCGCACGACCTGAGGGTCGGCAGTAACAGAGACATTCGCCCCCACCGCTTCGCCCACGACCTTTAGGGCATTGTGAACCGAATGAAGATTGCCCGCGCCATAATCGATCAAGGCGATGACTTCAGCCATTGAATGCCTCTAACCCGGGACCGACAAAACGCGGTGTCCATTCGATCATCTGGCTGTTTGCCACGCCTTTCGTAATGAAAGGATCGCTTGCGGCGAGGCGCTCGGCCTCTTCGCGGCTTTCTGCGCGAATAAAAATCAGGCCGCCATCGCGCGGTTCTTTCGGCCCCCACGCCATAAAGTGGCCGGAGGCGTGCCCTGCCTTCAACCAATCCAGATGCGCGCCCAGCAAAGTGTCGATTTGCTCGATCGGCACCGTGTAAGTCAGCGACGCGATAAAGATGCTAGCCACCAAGCTGCCCCTTCGTACTCGGAATAGCGCCGCCTTTGCGCGGATCGCGTTCAACCGCGGTGCGCATGGCGCGGGCAAAGCCTTTATACAGGCTCTCGCAAATGTGGTGGTTGTTGGTGCCGTAAAGCAGCTCGCAATGCAGCGTCAGTCCGGCGCTTTGCGAGACAGAGTGGAACCAGTGCTCGATCAGTTCGGTGTCCCATTCGCCCAGCCGTTCCTGAGTGAACTTTGCCTTCCAGATGAAAAACGGGCGGCCTGAGATGTCGAGCGCAACGCGGCTCAGTGTTTCGTCCATCGGCGAATAGGCATTGCCATAGCGGCCGATACCGGCCTTATCGCCGAGCGCGTCTAAAATCGCCTGACCCAGCGCAATCGCAGAATCCTCGGTCGTGTGGTGCTGGTCCACATGCAGATCACCCTCAACCTTCATCGTCACATCGATGAGCGAGTGTTTGGAAAATTGTTCGACCATGTGATCGAGAAAACCGATGCCGGTGGAGACATCATAGGTGCCGCTGCCGTCGAGGTTTACATGTATCGCAATCGATGTTTCGGCGGTCTTACGCTCGACTGAGCCTTTGCGGGGTAAAAGAGGGGTATCAGACATGCGATGCGCTATAAGCGGGTGAGCCGCGAGTGCAAGATGCCCGAATGCCGCGAATTGCACGCTGCGCGCCTGATTTTACGCATCAATATCGGTAATTGCTTGACCCGCGCGGCGCGTCTCGCCACGACTCTGTTCACTATGAATGATGAGACACCCGATAGCCTGATCCCATATGACGAGATCGTTCAGGAGGCATTGCGCGCCGTGGTAGGCCGCGTGATTGGCGAAATTGTGGAGGGTGGCAGCGAGCTGCCCGGCAATCATCATTTCTACATCACATTCAAAACCGAAGCGCCCGGCGTTTCGATCCCGCCGCATCTGAAAGAGCGTTTTCCGGACGAGATGACGATTGTGCTTCAGAACAAGTTCTGGGATCTTGAAGTACGCGAAGATGGGTTTGGCGTGGGCCTTTCCTTCAACCAGATCCCTGCCAAGCTATCGATCCCGTTCGCGGCGATAACAGCCTTTGTGGATCCGGCAGTTGATTTCGGCCTCCAGTTTCAAGCATCGGGCAGCGACGCCGCACCCGAGACACATGAAATCGCCGAGAATGACGGGTCTGAAGGCGGCGAGCCAGCTGCGCCTCCGGCCGATGACGGATCAAACGTCGTCACGGTCGATTTCGGTAAAAAGAAATAGGCGCATCGCCCTTTTTGACGGCGCGGTTCGGATCATATCGCGGCCACAAGTGTTGATCTGATACCATGAGCAAATCCGAAGTCACTAGAACCACAGCCGAGCCTGCCACTGACACAAGGCGGACGTCATCGCTGAACATCCCGAGCACCAATCCGGCAACCAACCTTTTGATCGCCGATATCGTAGTGCGCGGCGTCTCGTCCCTGTTCCGTAAGGGAGTCGAGAAACGGGTGGTCGAGAAATCCTCGGAAACAGCCGAGCAAGCGCGCCAAGTTCTGGATGGGCGCGGAATTCTGACGACGCTGGGATTGTACGGAGCAAGCAAACTGGCGACGCGCTCTCCGATGGGGCTGGGCATTGTTGCCGGAGGCCTGGTGCTCAAAACGCTGTATGATCGCGGAAAGACGCGTCAGAAGCGGCTCCGCGAAAACGGATCGCGCGACTAGCCTGTCAGATCGCACGCGCCCTTGATTTTTGGGCGCAGTTCGCGGCAGAGGGGCCCATGGGCGACTTCCAATCCACTGACAAACTCGCGCGGCGCGGCCTGCTGTTCATTCTTTCCTCTCCATCGGGGGCCGGAAAGACCACGCTTTCCCAAATGCTGCTGAAAGCCGATGAAGAGATCAAGTTGTCGGTATCCGCGACAACGCGCCCTCCCCGCCCGGGTGAGCAAGACGGCGTGCATTACCACTTTGTGTCTGACGCGCAGTTTGACCGGATGGTGGAGGAAGACGATTTCTACGAATGGGCGCACGTCTTCAATCACCGCTATGGCACGCCCAAAGGCGCCATCCGCGAGGCTTTGAAAGACGGGCAGGATTTCCTGTTCGATATCGATTGGCAGGGAACGCAGCAGCTTAAACAGAAGGACGATCAGGACGTCGTTACCGTTTTCGTCCTGCCGCCCAGCCTGGACGAGCTGCGCCGCAGGCTCGAAAGCCGCGCGCAGGACAGCAGCGATGTGATCGATGACCGGATGGAGCGCGCCCGCGCGGAAATCAGCCACTGGGCCGAATATGACTACGTCGTGGTCAATGACAGCGTCGATGAATGTTTCGACCGGGTGCGCGAGGTGCTGGATGCAGAACGCATGAAACGCACGCGGCAGACAGGTCTAATCCCGTTTGTGCGGGAATTGATGGGATAACCATTCGGCGCGCAAGGCGCGGCGAATGCAAACAGAAGAGCTGGGGGAAAGCATGGAAAGTCAGGCACCGTCGAAGTGGAAGACGACGCTCGCGCTGTTCCTCCCCGGTATTTTCCTGCTCGGATTCAACATCGGCACGGGCAGCGTCACGACCATGGCCACTGCCGGTGCCAATTACGGCATGACCTTGCTTTGGACCGTGCTGATTTCCTGTGCGGCGACATATCTGATGATCGCCACCTATGGCCGGTATACTCTGGTGACAGGCGAAACCGCGCTTGAGGCGTTCCGCAAACATATCCATCCGGCGGTCGGCATGTTCTTTATCGCCGCGCTAGGCATTGGTGTGTGCGCCAGTGTTATGGGCGTGATGGGCATCGTCGCCGAGATCAGTTTTGAATGGTCAAAGACGTTTATCGAAGGCGGCATTGATCCGCTGCTCTGGGCGGCGTTTTTCTGCCTTGTCGCCTATTTCATTTTCTGGAGCGGTCGCACCCAAATTTTCGAGCGCACACTTGCCGTGATCGTGGCGATCATGGCTGCATGTTTCGTGCTCAATTTCTTCATTTTAATGCCGCCAGTGGCAGATATGGCTGCCGGTCTTGTGCCCTCTGTGCCGGATGTACCATCGAGCGAAACCGGCCCGCTGCTGCTGATCGCTTCGATGGTCGGCACGACCATATTTTCCGGCCTGTTCATCATTCGAACGACATTGGTGAAAGAGGCTGGCTGGACGATCAAACACGATAAGCAGCAACGCCGCGACGCCGCTTTTGCCGCGATCATGATGTTCGTAATCAGCGCATCAATCATGGCTGCGGCGGCGGGCAGTTTGTATGTTCAAGGCGTGGGCCTCGACGGTGCATCACAAATGATCGGCCTGTTGGAACCGCTGGCGGGCCCGCTTGCCGTGTCGATCTTTGCGATCGGGATCATTGCTGCGGGCGTATCTTCGCAGTTCCCAAACCTGTTGATGATCCCGTGGTTGCTATGCGATTTTCGCGGCACTCCGCGCGATATGACGCTGTGGAAGTACCGCCTGTTTGTCGGCGCGATCTCGCTGCTCGGTCTGGTTGTACCGCTTTTTGATGCGCGGCCAGTCTTTGTTCTGATCCTGTCTCAGGCTTTCAACGTCGTGCTGTTGCCGGTGACCGTCGGTTGCATCATCTACCTTGGCAATCGAGCCGATCTGATGGGTAAGTATCGCAATTCCGTGCTCACCAATATCGGATTGGCCGGGCTGTTCCTGTTTTCATTGCTAACCGGCTATATGGGTTTCCAAGGCCTGATGGGCATGCTGTCCGCTTAAGGAAAGGCACGAGCGAATGCGCGAATCCTGGCGATGGTTTGGTCCTGACGACCCGGTTTCCCTTGCGGAAATTCGTCAAACCGGCGCGACTGATATCGTCAGCGCCTTGCACCATATCCCGATTGGCGAAGTTTGGCCGCGTGATCAAATTGCCGCGCACCGTGCATTGATAGAAAGCGGCAACGTCGCGGGCTCTCAGCTGCGCTGGACCGTGGTGGAAAGCATCCCTGTGCATGACGACATCAAACTCGCCGTTGGCGGGCATGAGGCTTACGTTGACGCGTGGATCGAAAGCATGGCGAACCTCGCTGCAGAGGGCGTGAAAACTATCTGCTACAATTTCATGCCGGTGATCGATTGGACGCGTACCGACCTAAAGTACCAATTGCCCAGCGGTGCATTCGCTTTGCGGTTCGATCAGGACCGCTTTGCCGCGTTCGACCTATTTGTCCTAGCGCGCGATGGAGCCGAAGCGGATTACAGCGACGCGGAGTTTGCCCGCGCAAAATCAGCCTATGATGCCTTGCCATCAGGCGAGATTGCGGCTCTCACAAAGACAATTATCGCCGGATTGCCGGGCAAGATGACGGAAGCCTACTCACTGGAGGATTTTCGCGGCGCTCTGGCGCGATATGCCGGTATCGATCACGATCACTTGCGCGCCAATCTGATCGGGTTTCTGGAGCGGGTGCTGCCCGCCGCGGAGAAGCTGGATGTGATGCTGGCGATCCATCCGGACGATCCGCCTTGGGATATGTTCGGCCTGCCCCGCGTGATCTGTACGCCCGATGATCTCGATAAGCTTTTCACCGCCGCGCCCAGCCCTTGCAACGGCATGACGCTGTGCGTGGGCACCTATGGCAGCCGCCCGGACAATGACTTGCCGCAAATGGCGCGCGATTACCGTGAACGCATTCACTTCGCCCACCTGCGCGGCGTAACCCGTGATCCCAGCGAGCAGCGGTCTTTCATCGAAGCCAGCCATCTGGACAGCGACATCGACATGGTTCGCGTGATCCGCAACTTGCTCGAAAACGAAGGCGTTACGCAGCGCGAAATCTTCATCCGGCCCGATCACGGCCATTTGATGATGGGCGATGTCAGCCGCACGTCCAACCCAGGCTATTCGGCAATCGGCCGCATGAAAGGCCTCGCCGAGATTCGCGGTGTCATACGGGCGGTTTCCGAGGTTGGGTAAGACGGTTGAGCGAAACCCATCCATGTTCTTGCCCTGAATTCACACGAAAGAAATGTGAAGAGGCCTAGGTCTTGGCAACAACCGATCAAGGAACCCTACAATGCACTTTCAGCAATTTTTGGTCAGAGCCGCTCTTCCGATCGTTTTGGCCAGCACAGGCGTATCGGCGGCAGCGTGCCAGGGTATTCAGTTTGAAACGATCACCACTATCGCGTCACCTTCTCCTCAAACCGATATCGGCGAAGGCAAAGTGCAACTGAAAATTCGGGTGAGCGAGCAGCAATTCAAGAAAAACGTCGAGAACCGCGCTTATATCGAAGCCGATATTGTTTCGGGCGGTTCCTCTAAACAGGTGCAGATCAAGCTGCCCATGGTGACCAGTTGTGGCAGCGTCAGCCAGCCCGGTGTCGGTGTCCACTATGTGGTTGGACAATACACCAAAGAGAAAATTGGGGACGCCAAAAAGCTCGTCTTCCTGCCGAAGTACCAGACCCGCAAGCGGCAATTCCTGCGGTAAACGGCGGCTATTTTCCTACAATTGATGAAAAAGCTAATGCGTGGGTGCTCTTTCTCATCGTCGGCTCGCATGCGCCATTACACCAAGAGGCGCGGAAAGTTGGACATGTGTCATGTGTGTCCTACTTTGTGCTTTTCTCGAAAAATCAGCACTCTAACCCTGTAGGCATCGCATGACATGTTGGAGAATGTGTCACCCGTTCCCTACAGTAGGTACGCACAAAAAAGCCCGCCGGATTGCTCCAGCGGGCTTTTTAGAACCAGAGTTTCAATGCGGCTTGGTTAGCCAGCCGGATCGTTGAACATGGCTGGCAGGGCCGCGTTCACAACGCCGCCATCGACGGTCACTGTGTCGCCCACCACATAATCGCCTGCGCGGCTGCACAGGTAAATTGCGGCGGCGGCCATGTCTTCTTTGGTGCCGACCCGTTTGGACGGGATCATCGCAGCCGATGCGTCCGGCGCGTTTTTCGCGGCCTTGTTCATCTCGCTCGGGAATGCGCCCGGCGCGATGGACGTGACGATGATATTGTCCTGAATCAGACGCGCAGCCATGCGCCGGGTCAGCTGAATCACGGCGGCTTTCGATGCCTGATACGGATAGGTCTCCCACGGGTTGATCCGCTGCCCGTCAATGGACGAAACATGGATCACCTTCGCCGGATGGCCCGATTGGCCGCCTGCAACCAGCAGATCGTGCAGCTTTTGCGTCAGGAAAAACGGCGTTTTGACGTTCAGATCCATCGTGCGGTGCCAGCCCGCTTCGCTGAATTCGAGGTAAGGCTGACCCCATGCTGCGCCCGCATTGTTGATCAGAATGTCGAGCTTTTCTTCGCGCTTCGCCATTTCATCGGCGAGCGCCTGCATACCGTCCATCTGGCTGAGATCGGCAGGAATACCGATGACTTTATCCTCACCGAATTCAGCAATGGTTTCCTGCATCTGCTCGACCTTACGAGCCGAAATATAGACCCGTGCGCAGCCTGCGGCGAGCAAGCCTTCGACGAACATCTTGCCGATCCCGCGCGATCCGCCGGTGACAAGTGCAACGCGGCCATCAAGACCGAATAGTGATTGAATATCCATCATTTTGAATTTCTCCGTTCACCCTGAGCCTGTCGAAGGGTGTTGGCGCTTGGTTCGTACTTCGACAGGCTCAGCACGAACGAAAATGGCTTAATAACCGCTCATTTCTGCAACGCGATTGGCGTGGAAATACGCATCGCCGAGGAATTCCTGCAAAGCGCGGTCGCGCTTCATATAGAGGCCAATGTCGTATTCATCGGTCATGCCGACGCCGCCGTGCATCTGGACGCCTTCTTTCACGGCTAGGCCTGCGGTCTTCGCGACCTTGGCTTTCGCAACCGAGCTCATCAGCTCGGCTTTCTCGCTGCCGCCGTCGAGCAATTGCTGGGCCTTAATGACAGCAGCGCGGGCGATTTCGACCTCGGAATAGAGGTGCGAGGCGCGGTGCTGGAGGGCCTGAAACTCGCCAATCAGCTTGCCGAATTGCTTGCGCTGTTTGAGGTAGTCGACAGTGATATCCATCGCTCCGCTCGCAACGCCAACGCCTTCGGCAGCTGCACCGATACGGCCTGCGGTGAGCATGGCGTTGAGCACTTCGCGCCCGCCATCGACTTCGCCGATGACCGCGTCACCATCCAGTTCGACACCGTCAAACTTGGTGTGGGTCGCCACCGAGCTGTCAACGAGGCGCACCGAATCGTGGCTCATATTCGCTGCATCTTTCGGCACGGCGAAAAGGGTGATGCCGTCTTCGTCTTCGTCCGATCCGCTGGTGCGCGCCGCGACGACAAGCATATCCGCGCTCGCGCCTTGGATGACAAAGCTTTTGGAGCCGCTGAGTTTGAACCCGTTGCCGGATTTTTCCGCTTTTGTGGTGATGCGGCTTGGGCGGTGCTTCGGCGTCTCATCGATGGCGACGGCAAACACGCTATCCCCTTCGATCAAGCCCGGCAGATAACGGCCTTTGAGATCGTTCGAACCATGTTTCAGAGCCGTAGCGGCCAAGACGGAAGATGTCAGAAACGGCGACGGCGTGAGATTGCGGCCAATCTCTTCAAGCACAATGCCCGCTTCGACATGGCCCATGCCAAGCCCGCCATCGTCTTCACCGACAAGCATGCCGGTAAAGCCCATTTCGGCCATCTGCTTCCACAGTCCATGGCCAAACCCGTCGGGGCAATCGCGGTCACGCCAATGGCGCAATTGGTCTTTGATGTTGCCTTGGTCGGCCATAAAACTGGTCGCGGTATCGGCCAGCATCGCCTGATCTTCATCGTGATAAAGGGGCATATCCCTTGGTCCTCTCTGGAGAATTTTTAAGCGGGCCGCCCTCATTTGTGCGGGGCGGCCCTGCTGAATTGGTGCGGTGGTTTACGAACCAGGCAGATCGAGAATGCGTTTGGAAATCACGTTTAGCATGACTTCCGATGTACCGCCTTCGATCGAGTTTGCTTTGGTCCGCAGCCAACCACGCGATGGCTTACCACCGCTGGTTTCTTCGCTGTCCCATTCGAGAGAGCGCGAACCACCAGCCGTCATCATCAATTCATGCCGGCGCTTGTTCAGTTCGGTGCCGGCATATTTCATCATGTTCGGCTGCGCCGGATGTGCTTTCCCGACTTTGATTTCGTCGAGGAATTTCTCACCCATTGCGCCGTATGCAAGCGCATCGACATCGAACATCGCCAGTTCGGCGCGCAGCACCGGATCAAGCTCATCGCCTGCTTTGCTGGCGTGGCGCGACATGGCAGAGCCGACCGTGCCGGTGTTGCCGCCATCCGCGCCGGAAATCATCTCACGCTCATGGCCGAGCAGATATTTCGCAACGTCCCAGCCGCGATTGATCTCTCCGACATAGGCAGGGATGCCCTCGCCATAGGATTTCGGCACCTTCACATCCTCCATGAAGGTTTCGCAGAACGGTGAGCTGCCGCTGATCAGTTTGATCGGCTTGGTCGAGCAACCCTCGCTGGCCGTATCGAACAGCATGAAGGTGATGCCTTTATACTTGTTCTCTTTGTCGGTGCGAACGAGGCAGAAAATCCAGTCGGCCTGATCGGCGTAGGATGTCCAGACCTTCTGACCGTTCACGACCCAGTGGTCGCCCTTGTCCTCGCCAAATGTTTGCAAGCTGACGAGGTCGCTGCCTGAACCTGGCTCTGAATATCCTTGGCACCAGCGGATTTCGCCGCGGGCGATCTGACTGAGGAAGTGCTTCTTCTGCTCTTCGGTGCCGAAATGAAGAAGCGCTGGGCCGAGCATCCAGATACCGAACGAACTAAGCGGGATGCGCGCCTTGATACGGGTCATTTCCTGACGCAGCACTTTTGCCTCGGCAGGCGAAAGGCCAGCGCCGCCATATTCTTTCGGCCATGCTGGCACAGTGTACCCTTTGGCCACGCAGGCTTCGAACCATGCTTTCTGCGCGTCGCTTTTGAAGGTCGCGCGGCGGCCGCCCCAGTAAATGTCTTCCTCATCGCGCACAGGCTCGCGCATTTCGGCGGGGCAGTTCGCCTCCAGCCAGCTGCGGGTTTCTTCGCGGAATGTTTCCAGATCGGACATTGGCCGACTCTCCTCTTTGTAATCCCAATTAACGCTTACGTTATGGGAAATTTGGGCGTCGCTGCAAGCGCTCAAATAGAGGAAACGCGCCAAATGCGCATGCCGTAGCGTCACACCGGTTTCATTTCGCTATGGATTGACGCGCGCCGAAGTGTCCGTAGGTTTGCAGGCATTGAGTTGGGAGAGAGATGTGACGGGATTCGAAAGCGCTTCGGCGTGCAACAGGTGCCGCGCGTGAGCCTTGTTCAGGGCAAATTGCCGCTGCGGCTTAAGTTGATCCACGGGTTTGGCGCGGTCGCATTCGGCGTGAAAGACGGCGGATTTCTGTTCTTTCTGCTGTTCTACTACAGCCAGGTCTTGGGTATGGATGCTGGGCTGGTTGGCCTGATCCTGCTTGCGGCATTGTTGATTGATGCATTTGTCGATCCGATCATCGGCTACCTCTCGGATCGAACCTACACCCGCTGGGGCAGACGCTTGCCCTGGCTTTATGTGGCACCAATACCGCTTGCGTTCGTGTGGGTAATGCTTTGGTCGCCCCCGGGCGGTGAGGCGCCAACAGCCCTCGGATTGCTTGGAACGATGGTCGCTGTCCGGCTGTTGCTGTCGGCTTGCGAGGTGCCTTCTGTCAGCCTCGTTCCTGAACTGACATCCGATTACACCGAACGCACCACCCTGTTCCGTTATCGCTACCTTTCGGGATGGCTCGGTGGGATTTTCATGATGATCCTTGCATACACCGTTTTTATGCCCGGCGAGAACGGACTGCTGGTTCAAGAAGGCTATCCAGCATGGGGCACATTCGGCGCGATCTTGATGGCAGTTGCGGTTCTGGGTTCGGCCATAGGCCAGCACCATATCGTTGCAAAACTGCCTGAGACAAAACCGCCGCCCTTCAGCCTCAGGGATGCGTTCTCTGAAATCAAAGAGGCTTTTAGCGAGAAGGCGTTTCTGATTTTCGCAGCAGGCGGACTAGCAGCCTACATAAGCCAAGGGATGACGTTTTCGATTTCAAACTATCTCAACGTCTATGTGTGACAATTGGACGGCGTGAATTTTGGATGGGGCCCCGCGTGGCTTAATGGCCTTACCGCCTACCCGCTTGTTCTCGCGGTGTCTGTGATCGGTATGTTTGTGATCGTCGGACCAATGCACGAACGGCTTGGCAAACCGAAAAGCGCGGCTGTTAGCGCGATCATTGCGCTCGTTATCGGCCTCCTGCCCTACGCCATGTTCATGGCAGGTTTCTGGCCGGAAATCGGCTCGCTGTCTTCAACCGCGCTGTATTACGTTTTTGTGATTTTCGCGAATATGTTCGGGGTGGTCATTATGATTTCGGCTTCGTCGATGATCGCGGAAATCGTGGAAGCGTTTGAAGAGCGCACCGGACGGCGCGCCGAGGCCTCGTTTTATTCAGGCAACTGGCTGGTGCAGAAATGCGCGACGGGGTTTGGCGCGGCGCTGACTGGACAAATCATCGGACTATCGCAGCTTGAGCAAGGGGCGGAGGCTGCCAGCGTGCCATTTGAAGTTCTGTCGACGATCATTATCGCCTTTGCGATCGCGACAGTCATCCTCGCGATTTTCGCTGCCTATTGGCTCGGCAAGTTCCCTATCACCCGCGAACAGCACGAAGCGCGTATCGCAGCGCGCGAAGCCGCTCTGGCAGCTCCAGCGATCCGAAGCGATCCGCAACCCGGCGCATAAATGAGAGCTTGGCGCGGCCTGCGCGAAGTGCCACGGTCGCCCGCAACAGATTCGATTTCAATTAAGGACTAGAGAGGAAAACCCCCATGGATTTTCAGCCAACCGAACGTCAGGTCTATTGGCGTGACCGCGTACGCGATTTCATCGAAACGCATGTTCGCCCGAACATGGATACCTACAAAGAGCAGGACATGGCCGGTGATCGCTGGAAAGTGATCCAGATCATCGAAGACAAAAAGAAGCTCGCAAAAGACGCCGGCATCTGGAACCTGTTTATGCCGCCGCGCAATGACGGGCATCATCACGTCGAGGAATCCTTCGAGTTTGAAGGCCCCGGTCTCACCAACCTAGAATACGCTTTGTGCGCCGAAGAGATGGGCCGCATCGGCTGGGCCAGCGAAGTCTTCAACTGCTCCGCGCCAGACACCGGCAATATGGAAGTGTTCCACCGCTACGGCACTGCCGAACAAAAGGAACAATGGCTGCGACCGATCATGAACGGCGAAATTCGTTCTGCCTTCCTTATGACCGAGCCGTTCACCGCTTCCTCCGATGCAACCAACATCGAAACCCGGATTGAACGCGACGGTGATGAATATGTCATCAATGGCCGCAAATGGTGGTCTTCGGGCCTCGGCGATCCGCGTTGCAAAGTGTCCATCGTAATGGGCAAAACAGACCCGACTGCGGGCCGCCATGCACAGCAATCCATGCTGCTCATGCCGAATGACGCGCCGGGTGTGAACATCATCCGCCACCTGCCGGTGTTCGGATATGACGATGCGCCGCATGGCCATATGGAAGTCGAAATGAAGGACGTCCGCGTCCCTGTGACCAATATGCTGCTGGGCGAAGGTCGCGGTTTCGAGATCGCTCAGGGGCGCCTCGGCCCGGGCCGTATCCACCACTGCATGCGCACCATTGGTGTGGCCGAAGAAGCGCTGGCGAAGATGTGCAAACGCCTTCAGGAGCGCGAAGCGTTCGGCAAACCGATCTACAAGCATTCGGTATGGGAAGAGCGCGTTGCGCGCGCCCGCATCGATATCGACATGACCCGTCTGCTCTGCCTGAAAGCGGCCGATATGATGGACAAGGTCGGCAACAAATCGGCAAAGCAAGAAATCGCGATGATCAAGGTTCAGGCGCCGAATATGGCCCTGAAAATCATCGACGACGCGATTCAGGCCCATGGCGGCGGCGGCGTATCGAACGATTACGGCCTTGCCAATGCGTACGCGCATCAGCGCACTCTTCGTCTGGCTGACGGCCCTGACGAAGTTCACGCTCGCTCAATCGCGCGCATGGAGTTTGGCAAACATGTTCCGGAAGCCGGTCCGACTGCCAACGCCCTTCGCGGTGACAGCGGACGTGCAGCCAACGACAGCGGCAACATGAGCTCGGGCGATATGGGCGCAACGCGCTAAACCGCGCAGGCAAGGGAGAGAGCCTGACATGGCGAAAGCAGCAATTCTGAAAACACCGGGTGAAGGTCTGGAGATCGGCGAGATTGAACTCGCCGATCCCATGCCTCATGAAGTTCTGATCGACACAAAGGCCTGCGGGCTGTGTCATTCAGACCTGCACTTTATTGACGGTCACTACCCGCATGCGCTTCCTGCTGTGCCGGGGCATGAGGCGGCCGGCGTCGTGCGCGCGGTGGGATCGGAAGTAAAAACGGTGAAGCCGGGCGACCATGTCGTCTCCTGCCTCAGCGCATTTTGCGGAACCTGCGAGTTTTGTGTCACGGGCCGTATGGCGCTGTGCCTCGGCGGGGCCACGCGCCGCGGCAAAACTGACGCGCCTCGCATGACGCTGGCTGGCGGTGATCCGGTCAATCAGATGCTGAACTTGTCGGCTTTGTCATCTCAGATGCTGATCCACGAAAATGCCTGCGTTGCTATCGACAAGAATATGCCGCTGGACCGGGCAGCTGTAATTGGCTGCGCTGTTACAACGGGTGCAGGCACGATCTTTAACGCCTGTGCAGTGACGCCGGGCGAAACGGTTCTGGTGGTCGGTTGCGGCGGGGTCGGCCTTGCGGCCATCAACGCGGCCAAGATTGCGGGCGCTGGCAAAGTGATCGCCGCTGATCCGCTTCCCGAAAAGCGCGCACTTGCTGAGACTCTGGGCGCGACCCATACGGTCGATGCTTTGGCCGATGATGCGGCAAAGCAGATTATCGGCATTTCCGGCGGCGGCGTTGATTGGGGTATCGAAGCGGTCGGACGTCAGGCGTCTGCCGATCTTGCCGTAGCCAGTCTGAGACGCGGCGGCACGGCTGTCATCCTCGGCATGATGCCACTCGATTGCAAAGTCGGCCTTGGCGCGATGGACTTGCTGGGCGGTAAAAAACTGATGGGCGCGATTATGGGGATGAACCACTTCCCGGTCGACCTCCCTCGCCTCGTTGATTTCTATATGCGCGGGCTCCTCGATCTCGACACGATCATTGCCGAGCGGATCAGCCTCGACGATGTAAATGCCGGTTTCGATAAAATGCGCGGCGGCAGCCATGCGCGCAGCGTGGTGATGTTCGACTAAGGCGCAGCGGCTGGCCTGTCCTACAGCCGGTGAATTGGGTAGAACCGGTGTCACTGGCGACGGGCACAAGATCAGCGCGCTTTATGGAAAGTCACAGACTGACAAGCGATTGCGGCGATAAACGGCAGAAATAAAACGATTTTGCGTGGATGATCACACAGTTCGGAACTCCGGTTTGTGTCACCCGCGCGGCGTCAAACAGACGGGAATAGGTAGAATGGGCGAGATCGACTTCGATAAGGAAATGGTTGGCACAGTCGAAGTGCCAGAAGCTGACAAGCTGGATATGGCCAAGCTGACGGCGTGGTTTGAAGCCAATGTCGAAGGGTTTGAAGGCCCGATCAGCTACACCAAATTCAAGGGCGGCCAGTCCAACCCGACCTACAAGATCGAAACGCCGTCTACGAATTACGTGCTGCGCCGCCAACCCTTCGGCAAATTGCTGCCGAGCGCGCATGCGGTCGACCGCGAATACAAAGCCATGACCGGCCTGCATCCGACAGGCTTTCCGGTGCCGAAAACTTACGGTCTTTGCGAAGATCCTGAGGTTTTGGGTTCAAAATTCTTCGTGATGAGCATGGCCGATGGTCGCTCGCTGTGGAACGGCGCGCTGCCAAACAGTTCACCCGAAGAGCGCCGCGAGCTTTATAACGCTTTGATCGACACGATTGCAGACATGCATCTCAACAAGCCAGACGAAATCGGCCTGGGCGATTACGGCAAGCCGACCGATTACTGCGCGCGGCAAATCTCGCGTTGGTCAAAGCAATACAAGCTCTCCGAAACCGAGCACATGCCGGAAATGGAAAAGCTGATCGAATGGCTGCCGCAAACCATTCCGCCGCAGCATGAAAGCAGTGTTGTTCACGGCGATTACCGGCTCGACAATGTGATCTTTCATAAAACCGAAAGCCGAGTCATTGCGGTGCTCGATTGGGAGCTTTCGACGCTGGGCGATCCGATTGCCGATTTCAGCTATTTGATGCTCAACTGGTTTCAACCCTCCGACGATGGCCGCGCCGGATTGCTGGGCCTCAATCTAGAAGAGCTCGGCATTCCAACAGTCGAACAGGCGGTTGAACGCTATGTCGCGCGCACCGGCTATCCAGTGCCGCCGATGGATTGGTACTTCGCCTACAACTTGTTCCGTCTCGCGGGCATTATGCAGGGCATCAAGAAACGCGTCATTGATGGCACGGCTTCATCTGCGCACGCAAAAGCGATGAGCGACCGCGTGGCTCCCTTAGTCGAGCGGGCGGCGCAGTTTGCCCGCGCCGCCGGAATGCCCGGCTAAATTGCTACCTAGAACGACGCGTTGAAGCTGACGAGCGCGCCCACATCATCTGGCGCGCTTGAGAAATGCCCCGGTTCGCTGCGGTAAAACACACTGGCACGGGCATAGCCGACAAACAGCGGAGCGCCCCACGTCATCTCGCCCATCAACTCGCGTCCTTCAGGGGACAAGGATAGCTTCTGGCGGCCAATGATCGGTGTTTCCGTGGCATAGTCATAGGCAACCGGCAGATCGAGGTTCAGCCCGCCGCCGCTAACGCGCAAAGGCTGGCTGACGCGAAAGCCGATCGCATCGCCGCCCGTGAATGTTCCGCGCCGGGTCAAATCCAGCGACCATGCTTCCGATAGCAATTGCGAACCGCCGCCAAGCAGTTCGCCGCCGCGCGGATTGGTCACACCGGCGCGGCCTGATACTCCCAGCCGCCACGAAGGTGCAAAGCGCCACACGGCATTGCCATCGACAAACATCGTATCCGCGCCGGTCAACCCCAATGCGGAATTGAAATGCCCGCCCAAAAGCGTGTTTTCCTCAGACAGCCAGGTCAGCGACATGTTGGTATCGAAGTTGCCAAAGCTGCGATCCGCGGCAATGCCGACGCTGGATGTCGGGCGGCGCTCTCGCACTCCGAACACAACGTCACCGGCCCGCCGATTGTCGCCAAGCCAAGCATTCCCGCTTTCACCAGAGACCGTCAGTCCCCAATCGCCAATTTCACGGCGCACTGCGAATGCAACATCGCTGCTGGCAAGAAAACCGCTGTCATTGCCCGCCTGCGGTGCAATCGCGAAAGCGGCGCGATCTGTGCCCTGTAACTGTCCGACCAGCCCTTTTGAGCCTTGCGATATCGCAAAGCCAAGCTGGAGATCAGGTGAAATTTGCGCCGCAACGCGGGCCGCTAAGACTCTCGCGCCGAGCGCTTCATCCGGCGTCAATTGCAGGTCACTTGACCAGCCAAGCCCGGCCGCGCGATCACCTTCGCCAACGGTTACCGCCAACGATAGGCCTCCGCCCCCAGCCGAGCGTGTGTAGCCGCCCTGCTGCACAGCGCCGCGCAGACGCTGAACCTGCGCAGCCGACTGTGTTTGACCGCCCAATGCAACATTGTACGCGCGCCGGTATTCATCAAGCACAACGGTCGTCAACGATGCCCCTGTCAGCGCATCACCCATGGCCGCCGAACCAAGCGCAAAATTGTCGGCCAATGCCAACGTCCGGTCTGTTCCCGCGAGACTGGTCGCGCCCGAAGGAGCGATCGCAGCGGTTATATCGAGGATACCCGTTCCAAACGTCGTGTCTGTCCCCGCATCACCTGCATCGCGCGCGGTATCGAGAAGTATTTCTACAATCTCCTGTGCTGTCAGATTTGGAAACGCTTGCGCGAGCAAGGCGACAGCACCGGATACTTGAGGCGCGGCAAAGCTGGTGCCTGAAAAGACGGTTACGAAACGCTGGCCATCCACCTCTTCAACAAAAAGGTCGCCTTCGTCGTAAACACAGCAAATCCGCTCGCCGAATGCGGTCAGATATGATGCGGCATCACGGCCTGCGCGGTTACTGAAATCTGAAATCTCGCCCTGACTGTCGACCGATCCGACAATGATCACATTACCATTACCTGCCCGCAGAATGCTCGCTCCAAAAGGATCGGGCTGGTCGGGATCGATGCCCTCTTCCGATCCGTCTCCGCCATTTCCTGCCGCGACAATGATGACAATGCCCGCGTCGGTTGCATCACGAATAGCGCTCAAAACACCTTGTGAGGCAGCCCCGCCGCCAAGGCTCAAGTTGATGACGGTAGATCCGGCGTCGATTGCAACCCGAATGCCGCGCGCGATATCACTATCGGCCAATGTGCATCCAAGTGTTGGATCATCGGGCGTATCAGTGCCGCATGTCCCTACCCCGTCTCCTCGCAGCGCGAGTATCTGGGATTCGAAAGCGATGCCTACAACGCCGGTGCCGTCACGGCCTGCTGCCGCGACCAGCGATACATTGGTACCGTGATCGTCTTCTGGATCAACGCCGCGATCGCCTGCGACATCCTGTGAAAGGGGGTGAATTCGGCCCGTAAACTCGGGGCTGTCGCTATCAATGCCAGTGTCGATAACTGCAATAATCTCTCCATCACCGGTAAAACCCTGCCGCCATGCATCGTCCGCGCCATGAAAAGCCGGACCGTCTGAACGGCGAAATTCCGCCGTATCGATATTGGTCACGGGCGGAGGTGGCGGCGGCGGCGGAGGAGGGGGTGGTGGAGGCGGTGGAGGGGGCGGCGGTGGTGGTGGCGGAGGAACCGAGGAAATCGGAGATCCAGACGCGCCGCCCCCGCCGCAAGCGCTCAACGCAATGCAGGCCGTGGCAGCAACAGCCGCCCTGCCGACAACTGTCCAATTCACAGGTGATTTGGGATTTCTTGCAGGCAACACTGTTCCTGCTTGGGACTTTGGCATGAATACAACCTCTCTCGAAATCCCCCTAGACCTCAAACACTACGCGATGCTTAAGCGGAAAGACAAGTCCGCATTTTCAGCTACCGTGTTGTTAGTAATCAGCTTGTGACATTGACGCTGCGCGGCTAGCAGCACTCGACACTCAATACTTTGAACCGCCCGAGGAACTATGACCGAGACACTGATCGCCGATATCGAAACCGCATGGGAAAACCGCGCGGAGATCACACCGGGCAGCGAAGTTCGCCATGCGGTGAGCGAAGCGCTGGGCATGCTCGACAACGGAACAGCCCGTGTTGCGGAACCTGATGGTCAAGGCGGTTGGCGCGTGAATCAATGGCTCAAGAAAGCCGTACTGCTTTCCTTCCGCCTAAGAGACAATGGCGTGATGGAAGGTGCTTCTGCTGGTGAAGCGGCCTTTGACAAAGTGCCGAACAAATTTGCCGGATGGGGCGACAACCGGTTCCGCGAAGCCGGTTTCCGTGTTGTACCAGGTGCGGTTGCGCGCCGGGGCAGCTTTATCGGTAAAGGCGTTGTTTTGATGCCCAGTTTTGTCAATATCGGAGCGTTCGTTGATGAAGGCACCATGGTTGATACCTGGGCGACAGTCGGCTCGTGCGCTCAAATCGGCAAGAACGTCCACATTTCAGGCGGTGCCGGTATTGGCGGCGTGCTTGAGCCGCTACAGGCAGAGCCGGTCATCATTGGCGATGGCGCATTTGTTGGCGCACGCAGCGAAGTTGCCGAAGGCGTCCGCGTTGGCGAAGGCGCTGTGCTTTCAATGGGCGTCTATCTCGGTGCTTCGACGAAGATCGTCGACCGCGCTACCGGCGAAATTCATATGGGCGAAGTTCCGCCGTATGCAGTGGTCGTTCCCGGCTCGCTCCCCGGCAAACCGCTTCCTGACGGAACGCCGGGCCCATCGCTGTATTGCGCCGTGATTGTCAAAACCGTCGATGCGCAAACCCGATCAAAAACCGGAATTAATGAACTGCTGCGCGATTAATCTGGAACGAGGCTTTGTAGCCGCCGTTGGGTAGGCTACACTGGAACTTACGGAGGGCAAAATGGCCGACAATAACGAAGAAATTCACATCGAAGACGACGACGCACGCGCAGCCCACACTACGGGACACATGCGTTATGTGCTCGGCATCGGCCTGTTGATCGCGATCATCGCGATGAGCGCTATTTGGATTGTCCCGGCGATTTGGGGATGATGTTTTACCGGGAACAATAGTGACGCCAACATCATTATCTCCTGCATATACGCAGGAGATAATGATGAGCAATTCCAACAGTTTCCAAACCAACAAGCACGTCAAATGGAGCTGGGGCAACGGCGAAGCCAAAGGCCAAATCGCTGAGCGGTTCGAACGCGAAGTAACCCGAACGCTGCAGGGTTCCGAAGTTACCCGCAATGGTGATGCGGACAATCCGGCCTATCTGATCAAGCAAAGTGATGGCGACGAAGTGCTGAAGCTCGGAAGCGAGCTAGAAGCCCAGAACTGATGCCGAAAGCCAAAAGCAAAGCGCAGCAAAAGGCTGCGGGTGCTGCGCTATCAGCAAAACGCGAGGAGATCGCTGAGGCTGATCTTCAGGGTGCGTCAGTCGAAATGTTCGAAAGCATGAGCGAAGAGGAGTTAGAGGAAATAGCCTCTACCTCCCATGATGATCTGACCGAAACAGCGGAGGACAACTGACGCAGTTCAGCCAGATCAATCACCAGCAGGAAGAAGCGTCTCAATCGGCGGCTGATCCGCTACGCGTGATGCGTATTGCTCTGCCTCGCGTAGGACGCGGATCGCGTTTCGATTGGAGATTAGCTCGAGCTCAACCTGCGAATACCCGCGCCGCGCAAGTTCGGTGAAGAGCGCAGGATATCCGCTTACGTCCTCCATCCCGACAGGACCGGTGGGCATGCCATCATAGTCCGCTCCGATGCCGATATATTCGACACCGGCGACCGCTTTAATGTGGTCGATATGATCAGCCATATGGCTGATCATGGTTTGCGGTTCAGGGTTGGCCTCATCCCATGCGAGGATCGCTGTTTCCCAGACATCGGGTTGACCGCCGTAGAGCGATTTCTGCCGGGCGATCTCCGCTTCGCGTGTCGCATACCATTGGCGGCGATCATCATTCAGGAAGCCTGGCAGGCCAACAACCATAACGATGCCGCCGTTTTGCGGCAGTCGCGCCAGCACGCTGTCTGGTACATTGCGAGCATGTCCATTGATGGCACGCGCGCCGGAATGGCTAAAAATGACCGGCGCCTGTGCCACATCTAAAGTGTCCATCATCGCATCTTCACTGACATGGCTCAGATCAACCAGCATGCCTATCCGGTTCATTTCGCGGATCACATCCTTGCCGAAATCATTCAACCCGCCATGTTCCGGCTCATCCGTAGCGCTGTCCGCCCAGGGCGTATTGCGCGAATGGGTGATGGTCATATAGCGCGCGCCAAGCGCGTACATTTGACGCAAGACAGCGAGGCTCGACCCGATCGAATGGCCGCCTTCCATGCCGAGCAAAGAGGCCACTTTGCCGTTCGCCATTGCGCTTTCAACCTGATCGGCATTCTCTGCATAGCTTAGACTATCGGGATAGCGGGCGATCAGGCGTTTCATCACGTCAATCTGCTCCATCGTCATCTGCACTGCCTCAGGCTCGCTGATGCTCGTAGGCACATAAACCGACCAATATTGCGCTCCGACTTTGCCTTCTGTCAGTCGCGCCAGATCGGTGTGCATCACGCGGCCTTGCGGATGGGCTTCACCGGTCGCCAGCGTGTCCTCAAAATCGAAATCGTTGATCTGGTTGTCAAACCGCGAGCGCAGCTGGATCGGAACATCATTGTGCCCATCAAACACTGGCGCAGCATCCAATGCAGCATTGGCAAGATTGCGCGCCATTTGAGTCTCTGCATCAACGCTGCCGTCATCATCCGGCATGGATGTGTCTTGGGCCAAAGCCGGGAAAGCGAGGCACACCGCAATAGCGGCGAGGGAAAGAGCGCGGTATGGCATTGTAAATAATACTCCCGTTGAGTGGGACACAGAAGGACAGAAACGTGGCCAATAGCAATAGCGCGGACGCATTGATCGAACAATTGCAGCTTGAACCACATCCAGAGGGCGGATGGTACCGCGAAACGTGGCGCGGCGAAAATGATGATGACGGTCGCGCGCGAGGCACCGCGATCCTGTTCTTGCTCAAAGCGCATGAAAGCTCGCATTGGCACCGCGTCGATGCCGATGAAATGTGGCTGTGGCAGGCAGGCGATCCGTTGGAATTGCGCATCGCAGAAAATGACGCCGGTCCAGTTCGGACTATTACCTTGAGCGATGACATAGCAGCTGGCCATTCCCTTCAAGGTCTCGTTCCGACAGATGCATGGCAAGCCGCCCGTCCCAGCTTGCCGAGCGGTATCATGCACGGATTTACCCTTGTCTCTTGCGTTGTCGTACCGGGATTCGACTTTGCCGGCTTTGAGCTTGCAGAAACGGGGTGGGAACCGGGCGAATGATGCCAAGACTTAAGATAGCGCTGCGTGTGATCCTTGCCCTGTTCTATGGTTATGCTGGATACGTTCACTTCATCAGGCCGGAGCCGTTTCTGGCGATCACACCGGACTGGGTGCCGTATCCGTCAGCGGTTGTGTGGTGGACAGGCATAGCCGAAATTGCAGGCGCGATTGGATTGCTTCAGCCGTTTTCAAAGCAATTGCGTCAGGCAGCGGGCATTGGCCTTGCGCTGTACGCGCTGTGCGTTTGGCCAGCCAATATCAACCATTTCATGATGGATATGGGACGCGCCGATGGCGGGTTGGGATTGGGATATCACGTGCCACGCATGATCGCGCAGCCGATAATCATCTGGCTGGCGCTATGGGTTGGCGGCGTGGTCGGCGCAAAGCAACAGCCCTAAGAGCCCATAAAAACAGCGGCGCAAACCCCGTGGGGCTGCGCCGCTGGATCTAATCATCTCTTTCGAGACGCTGTTCTTACGTGAGGTGCTTAGACACCGCAGCAGTCATCTTGAACATCGAGATCTGGTCTTTGCCGATCACTGCGCCAAGTTTGTCATCCGGGTTGATCTGGCGACGATCCTTCGAGTCCTGAAGGTCCTTGCCTTTGATGTATTCCCAAACCTTCGAGGTTACCTGAGCGCGTGTCATCGGGCCTTTGCCGACTACGTTCTCTAGTTCGCTTGAAAGTGTCACTGGTTTCTGCAGTGCGTTGGTCTTAGCCATGGTATTTCTCCCTTTTATAATGGCGTCTTAGTCAAGTTCTTCATCTTCCCATGCCGTCCCGTCATCGGCTTTTACACCGGTGAATGGAGCCGTCAGAACCGCGCAACCTGTGACGGTGCCTTTCAGCGTCGCCATCAGATCATCGCGGCTCGCGCCGGGCATAAGAGTGAGCGGAAGGTCGGTAGCGAACAGCTGAAACACGTAATTGCGTGTTTCGCCGACCGGTGGGTCGGGCAGCAGCCATTCGGAATTTCCAAGGTGGTTTTTACCAGCGCGCGGCGGCACTTCGCCTTCGAGCAGCTTGCCGCGTTGTCCTTTAAGACCCCAGACAAGCCAGTGGCACTGCGGGCTGTCACCTGCCGTGGTCGCGTCTTCGACAATAAGCACCAGCTCCTGTGAGCCGGGAGGAGGAGCAGTCCACTCCAATGGCGGAGCAACTGCATCTTCTTCTTTAGCGGTAAAGCACGGGTCAAGTTCTTCGCCAGCGTTAAACGCAGGGCTCGAAAGCGCGAAGCCTCCGCGCCCAAACGAACGCTTGTCCCCCAGCGTCGCGATTGCGAGGCCTGGATGGCGCGCTGCCGCAGGCAGGCCAGATGCAAGCCAGTCGGGAAGGTCAGTCATGATTCTGTCTTTCCATATCTCTTTAGCTAGTAGGATACTGGGCAGTAAACGAGCCGTACGGGCGGAAATTGCGCTGCTTTCTGAGGAAAACTCGTCAAATCACGCCGAATTGCATACAATTTTGCTGAATTTTACCTCCTGAGCCCGGTCGCGAAGAGCGATCAGCCTTGCAGAGAAGGTAAGAGCATTGCATGCTCCAAGCTCCTCGGAGGACGTTTTCTTAGCCCCTACTCGTTTTTCTACCCGGAGTCGCACCCCATGAATATTGGCCGCACAGCCCTTTCTGCAACCCTCGCATTTTCACTTGCTGCTTGCGGCGGTGGCGGCAGCTCACCTCCCGCAACGGGCGGCGGTGCAACACCCACCCCGACACCAACAACAGCCGGATGTTCGCTCACCGAGCAACTCGATTTTGCCGATGCTGTTCTGAACGAATGGTATCTGTTCCCGAGCCTGCTCGACAATTCTGTAAGCCGCGCCGGCATCACCGATGTTCAGACTTATCTTAACGCGCGCGTCGCACCCGCCCGCGCGCAAGATCGCGACAAAGGCTTCACCTTTGCAACATCGATTGCGGAGGAGAACGAACTGATCAATTCTGGCGCCAGCGCCGGGTTCGGCATCCGGTTGGCATATGACACGGTCAACAACCGCGTCTTCCTGCTTGAGGCGTTCGAGAACGGGAATGGTTTCGCCGCGGGAATGGACCGCGGAACAGAGTTGCTGGAAATTGGCGAAAGCAGCGGCAGTCTTGTGACGGTCTCCTCGCTTATGGCTGCAGGCGGACCTCAATCCGTGATCAACGCGCTTGGCCCGTCTGATCCGGGTGTTTCACGCGTGATCCGTTTCGCGCAGGTTGGCGGCAACGTCGTCGAGCAGACAATCACCAAATCAAGCTTCTCGCTGAACCCTATTTCAGACCGCTACGGCGCGCTCGTTCTGGATGATAGCGGCAAGAAAGTCGGCTATCTCAATTTCCGTACCTTTATTGTCGGCACATCGGATCGCCAA
The DNA here is from genome assembly GCF_019204045.1 of Erythrobacter crassostreae. GTDB lineage: Bacteria > Pseudomonadota > Alphaproteobacteria > Sphingomonadales > Sphingomonadaceae > Erythrobacter > Erythrobacter crassostreae. Next base: position 79,178 of record NZ_JAGSPC010000001.1, read on the forward strand.
CTCGCCGATGTGTTTCAGAACTTCAGCGATGAAGGCATCACCGAATTCATCATCGATTTCCGCTACAATGGCGGCGGTCTGGTTCGCATCGCTGACATAATGGGCGATTTCCTACGGGGTGCAAACACCGGTCAGGTCTTTAGCGAAACAGTTTTGCGGCCCAGCAAATCGAATGAGAACTCGACCGAGTTTTTTGAAAGCACCGGCGGCTTCTTTAATCCAGCAACCGGCGGATTGGGCGCTCAGGAGGCACTTCCTTCGGTCAACCCGATCAAGATCGCATTTATCGGACGGGCAGGCACAGCATCCGCGAGCGAGCTCGTGATGAATTCTATGATCCCGTATGTCGCGCCAGCCAATCTCGCGCTGATCGGTGCCAACACATCAGGTAAACCGGTTGGTCAGTTCGGATTTGATCTGGACGCATGCGATCTGCGCATTCGCGCTGTTACGTTCCAGACCAACAACGCCGACGGTCGCGGCGAATACTTCAGCGGGATGGCTGGCGAAATGCCCAATACGTGCCGCGCCAGCGATGACATCTTTGCACCGCTAGGCGATGCGTCGGAAGCTTCCGTTGCAACCGCTCTCGATTTCCTTGCAGGGCGGACATGCACCGCGATCAGCGGCGGTACGGGGCAAAGCACTCAAAGCGTGGGCGGGCGCGAAATCCTGCAACCCGAGCGCCCTAACGCCGCGCAGTTCGACATTCCCGGATTGTTCTAAAACCTATTCGGCAGCGAGGCGGACTTCGTTCGTTTCGTTGCCGGCTACACATGCGATAGCCGCACCGATAACTTTTTCAGCTGATGCAGGCTTCGCGATCAAGGGCGCGTCGAGCGTCCGGATAAGCTCATCATGCCGGTCGAGGTCGCCCGAATGCAGTATAAAGGGAATGCCGCGTCGGCGCAGCGCATCTGCAATTGGGAAACAGGTCTCCCCTCTGCCCAGCGATACATCCAGAACCGCAACGTCAATCTCTTCGTTCGTTTCTTCAAGGATCGCAAGCGCGCGCGCGCAGGTTGACGCGCAATGCACGGTGCAATCACGATCTCCGGCAGCAAACTCCAGATCCATCAGGATCAATGGTTCATCTTCGACAAGGAGGAGACGATAAGTCTGCGTCATGCCTCGTCTCGTCTCGGCAACTTCACGGTCACCACCAGCCCCGTGTCGCGCCATTCGCGAGTGATCGAACCGCGGCCGCCGGAAAGCAACCGGTCGACGATTGTCGTGCCCGTACCCGCCTCGATGGCTTCGCTATCGACCTGAGGGCCGCCGCGCTCTTCCCATGTGATGGTAAGTGCGTTGTCGGTTTCGTCGACGTACCAGTTGACGGTGACCATGCCCGCTTCGCTCGCCCATGCGCCGTACTTGGTCGCATTTGCGGCGAGCTCATGCAGAATCAAACCAATGATAGAGATCGTCGTGAATGGCGTTCGCACGCCATTTCCAACCATCTTCAAGCGCTCCTCATCACGATCATATGGAGAAAGGACCGCGCGAATTGCTTCGCTGATCTGGATGCTCCCGCTGGATGCATCATCCAACGTCGTCTCGTAGGCGCGGCCTAGCGCCTGAATGCGCGAATTGATCTCCGCTGCTTCTCCCTGAATTCCGCGAACGCGGCCTGTCACATTCACGATGCCGGAGATCACAGCGAACATGTTCTTCATGCGGTGTGAAAGCTCGCGCGCCATTTCCTTGGCGTGCTGCTCCTCTGCACGCGCGGCACGCACGTCAGAGACATCCCACTGGCTTCCGAAGAAGTACACCAACTCGCCCTTGTCATTGTAGATCGGGCCAAGATGTAGCGCGTTCCAAAATGTCGTGCCGTTCTTGCGGTAATTGAGCAGTTCCACAACAACGACATCTTCGTCGGCGATAGCCTTCCGCATCCGCGCCACTGGCTCCGGATCGGTGTTCGGCCCTTGCAGGAAACGGCAATTTCTTCCGAGAATTTCACTCTCGGAATAGCCGGTCAGCTGGCGAAAAGCGCGGTTGGCAAAGACAATAGGTAAGTCCTTCGCGTGCGGGTCGCACAAACAGATCGCCATGCGCGTTTGCGCCATCGCCTGTTCAAACAGCACTCCGGATGCGCCGGAAAACCGGTCGCTCGCATTGCCTGACTTAAATCTATCGGGGGCGTCATCGAACCGCATAGCCGCCTGGTTAGGCCGCTGTGGCTCGCGCTCGTCATCAGTATTCACAAATCCTACTTTCCCGTTCTTCGCGCCTGCAAGTTAAGGAGGGGGTAAGACGCAAGAACGGCTGTTGTCCGTCGCTATGATAACGAAGATCAAAGCGCAGCGTTCCGAGGGTGCGCTGTGTTTAGACTGGTTGCACCGCATGACAGGCAGCCTGCTGTTAAGAATAATGAGCAATTCCAGTGCGCTGACGCGGCAACGAGATCACAGCTCGCTTTAAATAAAATTGCGAAGCCGCTTCAAACCTCGCCCGAGCGGCCCAAAAAAAGAAACGCAAGAAAACCGAGTGCGAAGACTGCGTCGAGCGAAAGGATAACAATACTCAGCGCTCCCCCGTCACCGCCAAGCACGGTGGGAAGCATCAAGCCGACCACACCCAGCTTTCCGATCACCCCGGCCCATAAGACCTTGGCATAACGCTGTGGGTCGCGTGCAACGAGCGCGTAAATCACCCCGAAACAGAACACCAAAAGCCCGATGATCCGTTCATCGATGCTTGGCACCGGCGCTAACATTCCAGCCAAGCCAATCAGGAAGTTGAACAGCGCCGCAGCCCAGAAAAATATGCGCCAGAACGATCCGATCTCAGTGCCACCGACGGGCGCGCCCAACCTGCCTTCGCTCATAGAGCAGATACCCCTTCGACAGGCTCATCACTCGTGTAACCGCACCCGAATAAGGTCCGCTCACCCAAGGTCACTGTGGCAGTGTATGGATACACGGCATCGCTCATCGTATCGCTGCATTCGCCCGGTGTGAGCGCGACTTGCATGGTCTCATCATTCAGTTCACCGGAAAACCCCAGCCCGTTGTTACCGGCAAAGCGAGTAACAATAATTGCGGTGCCATCACTGTTTTCAGGAGTGGTGTAGTGTGCCTTGTATCCCATGCCCTCTGAGGTGATTTCAATTCCCCAGAACGGCTCATTGCCAACCATATTGATCGTAGCCTCGGGGCTGATCCCCTCAAACACTGCTCCGCCATCATCAATGCTGTCGCCGCTCGAACAAGCAGCCAAGACGGCGCACGAAAGAATGGAGACGGGCAGTGTACTTAAAAGGCGGCGCGAAAAGGGTTTGTTTTCCATGGCAATCATCTAACGCGGCAACCCCGCAAACGCAAAAGGCGGACCCGATTGGGCCCGCCTTCGCGTATTCAATATGTCAGCAGAATTATGCTGGCATCAGTACCGTGTCGATCACATGGATCAGACCGTTCGATGCTTCGACATCGGTTGCTGTCACAGTCGAAGTTCCGCCTGCGGCATCGGTCAGAATGACCGCGCCATCAACTACGGTTGCCGTGAGCGTGCCGCCGTTCACGGTGGTCACTGTGTAGCCAGCTTCGCCAGCTTCTTCGATTGCGGCAGTCAGAGTGGCTGCGTCAACCGATCCTGCGACGACGTGGTACGTCAGGATGCTGCCGAGTGTTTCGGTGTCATTTGTGGTGAGTTCGGTCAGCGTCTCTGCAGGAATCTTCGCAAATGCCTCGTCAGTTGGCGCGAACACGGTGAACGGTCCTTCACCCGATAGTGTTTCGCCAAGACCGGCAGCGGTCACCGCTGCGACGAGGGTCGAGAATGTCTCGTCGCCCTGTGCGACTTCGACGATTGTTCCTGCTGCGGTCGCTTCGTCAGCAACTGCGGTATCATCAGCAGTCATCGCGTCGTCAGCGGTCATCGCATCGTCGCCGGCAGCTTCCGGTGAGCACGCCGCGAGTGAGAGGGCGATAGTCGATGCGAGGGTAATGTTGAGCTTCTTCATGGTAAATCCTTGAATTTGCGTGTAAGTTCTGTGTGTGAGCAGTGGTAGGGAACCACGGGCATTGCCGAACTGCATTGCCATGCTCTTCATAAGTACGAACGGACCGGCAGTATGGATGTTCCGAAATTTATGTCACAGCCCCGTAATTAAATTTCCCAGCAAAGCGGATAAAGCAATAGAGCGCGGCGAGGAACCTGACGCCCGAAGTCCAGTTTAGAAGGCATGACATTCTCTCCGACCCGCAATGCAGCGCTGACGCGCTTAAACGAGTTTCTGCCGCTGGCAGGCTCACACTACACAAGCAACCGGAACTACGATGATGGTGTTCCCAGAGAAGAAGCCCGGCGTAACGTCTCGCAGCTTTCACCGTGGCTCCATGCTGGGGTCATCTCTGAAAAAGAAGTGCTCGAAGCGGTCCTTGCTAAACACAGTCTGGATGAAGCCGATCAATTCATCGCCGAGGTTTTCTGGCGGGTCTATTTCAAGGGATACTTGGAACAGCGCCCATCGATTTGGCTAGCGTTCTGCAAACAACGCACCGCAGCCCTAGGCGATCTAGAGCGCAATGCCGGTCTGCAAACCGCTTATCTCGAAGCAGTCGAAGGCCGCACCGGCATCGAAGCGTTTAACCACTGGGCCCACGAGCTGGTTGAAACCGGCTACCTCCACAATCATGCGCGGATGTGGTTCGCAAGCATCTGGATATTTACGCTAAAGCTCGACTGGACGCTTGGCGCAGACTTTTTTCTGCGGCACCTGATCGATGCCGACGCAGCGTCAAATACACTTAGCTGGCGCTGGGTCGGCGGCTTGCACACAAAGGGCAAAACCTACCTCGCCCGCGCTGACAACATAGCGCGGTACACCGCGAACCAATCCGGCGGTCCCCTTAGCGCGGATCGATTGGCGGAAGAAGCCGATGCACTCGTCGAGATGGAAGAGCACAATCGCTCCGTTCCGGACCTGCCTGCTCCGCTTAAAATTGATCAGATAACGCAGCCATACGCTCTGATCCTACACGATGAAGCGGCGAGCCATGTGTATTTGAACCTGCCCTGGCCTCCTGCCGTTGTCATCGCCGCCGCGCGCCCAAGTGAGCGGTCTCCCTGTCCCGTGGGCTCACCGGCGGAAGCGTTTGCACGCGGCGCAGTACAAACGGGTGCAGAAGCCGCTTCAAAAGCATTCGATTGCGAAGTCGTGAATTGGACCAACGATAACGATCTCGCGTCAATTCTGCACGAAGCCGGGCTGGAACACGTGTTGCTGCCCTATTTGCCAACCGGATGGACCAAGGATGCCTTGCGACCTCAATTGCAGCCGATGCTTACCAATGGTCATGCAATCGAAATTCTTGATGATTTGTCCCGCGCTACATGGCCGTGGGCAAAAGCAGGTTTCTTTGGGATCAAAAAGAAGATCGGACCTATTCTGTCCGAACTTGGCATCATAGGTCATTGATCGCGTATATCTTAATAGATTCCGGACAAGTATCATGTGTTGCTTTTCCAGAGTATCGAAACGCGCCATTCCCTCTGGTCAAAATGACTGTTCTACGGCAGTAATCGCATCTTGATCTTGGTCCCCACTGACCAGGGTCTGTTTTTTACCAAGGGGGGGAAAACTTATGTGGAATATGAAAAGCGCAGACGGCGAAACTTCAATCGGCGTTTCGGCAAGCGGCACCGGTGAAATGGCGGGCACATTGGTGTTTCAGCAAGTCGCATACGAAGTAAAAGGCGAATGGGCAGCCGCAGGCAGCGTACCTGGCCGCGATTATTCCGCTTTCTATCTGGGTGGCGGCAACTCGAAATCGGCACCGGAATTCATCGCCGCAGCTGGGACAATGAAAGGCTCCGGGTCTTCGCCGGAATCGATCACTCTCAACCTGATCCGCACGGACTCGCACACTGGTTACCAGTACGGTTGGGATGGCGAACTGCAGCCTGAGTAAGGCCGCTAGGCAAGCGGCAAAGCCCGCCTGTCACTTTCGCGAATTGAAAATTTAGGAGAGCAAATATGGCAGGCGGTCTTGCACTAGCGTTGAGCGGAGGCGGCGCACACGGTGCCTTCCAAGTCGGCGTAATTGACGAACTGATCGAGAAACGCGGCGTGGATTTTGAAACTGTGGTTGGCACCTCAACCGGCGCAATTCAGGCCGCGGGTGTGGCACAGAACGAAGTGGGCCGCCTGCTTGACTTGTGGAACGGTATCCGCGGCAATGATGATGTTTATCGCAGCCGAGGCGGTGAGATTTGGGCGGCGATCACTGGTAAGGATTCAATGTTCAGCACGGGGCCACTGCGCGAATTGTTGAACTCGACATTTGACGATGCGAAAATCCGGGCGACTGGCAAGAACTTGCGATTGGCTGTCGCGAACCTCACCAACGGTCAGCTGAGAATTGTGGGTGAGAACACAGACAATATCGCAGATTGGGTTTACGCCAGCGCGGCCCAGCCCCCTGCATTCCCGCCGTTTGTAACACAAGACGAGAACGGCCAGCTTGAGCAATGGGTCGACGGCGGTCTTCGCGATGTCACGCCATTCCGTGCGGCTTTGCGGGAAAAACCGCGCGCGATTTTGGCGGTACGCGCAGAAGGGCCAAAGGCAACTGAGCCAAAAGAATATAACAGCCTGATCAAGATAGGCCTCAGATCGGTGGACCTGCTGACCGAGGAGGTCGCTGACAATGATCTGGGCAATGTTGAGTTGATCAACCACCTCTTGAAGGCAGAAATCGCGCAGCGCGGAAAGCTGGAGGCTCTTGGCCTGGAGCCGGCTCAAATTGCACAGGTCATGGAGCCGCTCAGTTCACAAATCGAGCGCTATAACTTTGTTCCAACCATGGTCCTGCGGCCGCCGACCAACCTTCACAAAACTCTTGAATTCGTGCCCGAACTGATCGCGCAAAATATCGAACGCGGACGTCAGGCTGTGCGTGATAACTGGGAAGAGCTCGGACCGTTCCTGGGTGTGACCGAGGCGACCACCGACTAGCTGCGGAACAATGGTGCAGTGACAGCCGTTATTATTACATGACTATCCCAAAACGCTTCGCAGCAGCATTATTCGCTTGCACCTCAATCGGGTTGGCTGCCTGTGTCGGAACGCCGGGACCGGTCGGCAACCTAGCTGTGCCGGAACCAGCAAAACCTGTCCTGCTCCCCGCCTATCTTGGCACGTGGTATGAATATGGCCGGTACGAAGCGCCATTCCAGAAAGGCTGCGAAGGGGTCACCGCCGAGTACTCTCTGCGCGAGACATCCGGCGATTCAAAAATCCGCGTGGTTAACTCATGCTACAAAGACGGTCTTGATGGTGAGTTTGATCAGTCGACCGGCAAGGCAAAGATCGTCGAAGGCACCGGCGGCGCCAAGCTAAAGGTCAGCTTCTTCGGCCCTTTCTACGGTGATTACTGGGTTCTCGATCGCGGCGAGCCAGATGAAGACGGCCAGTATCCTTGGTCAATCGTTGGCGAACCAAGCGGCCGTTATCTCTGGATGCTTACCCGCGAACCGCGCCCATCTGCTGAACGACGTGCAGCATTGGAAGCGCGGGTTCGCGAGCTTGGATATGATTGGGAACTGGTGCGGCTAACGCAGCAACCAGAGCCCTAATCGCGATTACATCACCTTGTCAGGGCGCGGCTCGTGCTTGTGTTTCTCGCCTTTGCCAAAGATCCGCTCGAGCCGCTGAGCCATAGTGTTGGCCGCTTTGCGAGCGGCAGAATCCACATCAGATGCATGCTCGGTAACACCGATCGGTTTGCCGCCGCGCGGGCGCGCTTCGATCAGGCAAGTCTTGTCATCTGCACCGCCCTTGCGGCCATTCTCATCTGACACATGCACTTCGACACGGGTCAAACGTTCCTCAAAGCGGGCAAGCTTGTGGCGCACTTGATTCTCGATCCGCTCGGCGACATTATCAGTGCCCATAACCGAGCTGTCGGAATTGAACTGGAACTGCATATCGGACATCGGGGTCTCCTCTTAAATTACTCTCTCAGGCGTTAGGGAACGCCTGAAGTGTATATGGGGAGTATCTGCCCGATTGGGAGTGCAAATTATTCCTGTGCGAGCGCTTCGGCTGCACGTTTCGCCGCACGCTCTTCTTCGGCTTTGGCGCGGTCGGTTGCGACACGCTGAGCCTGATTGGCAAGCGCACGCCACGTTTTCTCCGAACGAAGCTCGCGGTCGCGTACGTTATCGAGAGTTGCTTCTTCTGCCTTGGCCGCAGCTTCATCAGCGCGGTCGCGGTAAAATTCATATGTCTGGGCCATCATTGGCTCCTGCTGGAGTGGAGGGAATGGCGGGGGTAGAAAGCGGGTGCGACAGCAATCTGCCACACCCGCAAATTCCAGATTAGTCAGCAGCCGACAGGTTTACGGCGCTCTCTTTACCATTGCGTCCGATTTCGACGTCAAAGTTGAGGCGCTGCTCTTTGTCGAGGCTCTGCATACCAGCAGCCTGAACGGCAGTGATGTGAACGAAGCTATCGTTCGAGCCATCGTCAGGCTGGATAAAGCCATAGCCTTTGTCGGTGTTGAAGAATTTAACTGTGCCAGTCTTGGCCATGATGAGTTCCTTTCAAGAACTAGTATTCCACCGGGCAAATTACCCGTGGGTCGTGCTTCAAATCGTTCAGGAAAAGGAAGTCGTCGTCCGGTTTACGCCGGGGGCCTGAAAGACCAAACGGCGGAGCGCAAATTTCGAAGTCCGTCGCAAATTCCGACGTCAGCTCTGCCTCACTAGCATGATTGTGCGTATCTACCTAATTTTGTTTCGTTCCCATAATATTTGGCCTCCTACGCAAAGTCCCGCTACGCCTGTATTCCATGACTGTTTCTATCCTCATCGATGCCGATGCCTGCCCTGTCAAGGACGAGGTGTACCGCGTGGCTGACCGGTTCAAGGCAGAGGTCCGCGTGGTCAGCAACAGCGCGTTCCGCATTCCTGATAATCCTCGGATCAAGCGCGTCGTAGTCGATGATGGGTTCGATGCAGCCGATGATTGGATCGCGGAGAATGCCGATGCGAAAAGCGTGGTCATCACCGCCGACATCCTGCTGGCAGACCGTTGCATCAAAGCCGGGGCAACTGTGCTCGCGCATAACGGCAAACCGTTCGATGCGGCCGGCATAGGCGGCGCGGTCGCAACCCGCGCCATTATGGAGGATCTGCGCGCAGGTATGGACGGCATTGGCGGAGGCCCGCCGCCGTTCAGCAAGGCGGACCGTTCGCGGTTTCTGCAAGAGCTCGATCGGGTGATGAACAGGTTGAAAAACACATGACACTTTCTGCAACATGTCACCCGTGTCCTACAGGCACGAAACCCTAGAGTTCTGCCATTTCGCACCCATTTTTCGCGTGTAGGCACCACATGACAACTGTCCAACAAAGCGCCGCTTAATCGTACAGCTCAAGTCGAACCCGAAAGGGTTCGCAAGCGCGACCGCGCGCCCGCAGCGCCGAAGGCGCGAGGAAATCGCGCGCCGGATGGCGTGCGCAAAACGAAAACACCCACACATGACAACTGTCCAACAAAGCGGAGCTTGACCCCAAAGCGCGAACCGGAACCGCCGGTTCCGCAAGGGCGACTGCCCGCCGCGGCTTATGCCGCGTAGCCAAGCGGGCAGGATGGCCCGCGCCCGGCGCGTGAGGGCGCAAACAAAAAACACCCAACAAAGCGCCGCTTAATCCTCAACCTCCTCTTCCCCCTCATCATCATAAAACGCCTCATATTCGAGGCGGCCTTCCTCGTCCCAAGTCTCCGGTCCGTGTTCGACGCGTTCGACCAGAGCGCCGAAATCTTGCGGGCCGTATCCAAAGGCGGGATGGTTGGATCGCGGGCGCGGCGGGCCTAGCCGCTCGCGCATGGCGAGCAACGACACGGTAAGCCGCTCATTATAGCTGCGCGATGTGTGGATCAGCTCCCCCTGATAGAAATGCGGAACTTCAACGCCGTGCAGCGCCCGCTCCAAAGCGGCCTCTGCCAAAGCATCAAAGCGGCAGTGCAACGCCGCATGCCAAGCCAGATCAAAAGGCTCGCCCTTAAGCCGCGCCCGCAAAGCATAGGCAGACTGACGAGACATCCCGACAGCGCGCGCGGCCTGCGTAACGGAATGCGTAGAGGCCAGCGCGGTAAGAAAAGCGGATTGGCGCTCAGGCGTCCAATGCGGCGCGGCGCTGGCAGGGATGATGGATGTGGCGAGGTGTGTTTCGGATGGTTTTGTCATCCGGGATTATAGGGCAGGTTTTGGCGGAGTAGGAAAGGTTGCGACTTAGCTTGGCATCTTCTGGAGTGCTTGCACTGGACTGAACGCTTTCGTCCGCTTGAAGCTCATGTTGTGATTAAAATTCGCCATTGAGTCGGAGGGATCAATTCCCGACAAGTTAAGACTGGTAAAGGTAGGTCGAACAAATTGAACTGATAGAATGGGTGTGTCGGCCATATGACCGGTAACTGAGTCCAACATCGACGCTGTACAAGTTACAAAAACCTCATTGCGCGGGAGAACGCTAAATAAGTCCCCAGCGACCTTCAATGCGACGCTGCAAACGTAGTCCTGATATAATTCATTGCGCTCGCCTATTGGCATCTTCGTTTCTGAAAGCTTACCGCTTTGTAACTGCTTGCGCCGATATGTAGGGACAACATCATCGCTATGGACATAAGCGACCGCATGAAGGAACTGATCGGAAATTGAGAACTCAAGCCGCGTTCCAACCAATCCATCATCATTCCAAGAACTCATTTCGCTGATAACGTCCCGTTCCGCAGACGCATCGCCAGCGAGAAGCCTCGTGGCTAACTCTCTATCAATTTGCCAATCGAGATGCTCTTGCTCGTACCGCTTTATTCTGTTTCTAGATTCAATTTCATCGGAGATTTTTGCGTCTTCGACGGCACTTACAAGCTTCATTCGACGCTTTTCTGAGCCGCCGACTAGGAAATCGAAAAACTTTGGTTTGAAGCTATCGAGAGCTGCCGCTGCCTCTTCTTCATTCAAACTAAGCCGCTTTGGCTCGACTGGTTCACGCTGATCTCTCAGCGACTGCCAATCCACATCGTCAGTCGGGTCAACGTGCAACGAAACGATATCTCTGAGATGTTCACACCATTCAGCAACCGCGTCACTTGCATCAGCAATCATCATCGCCTTCTGCTCGGCTTTCCACTGGCGTTCAGCCTCTCGATTGGCACGACGTGATGCCGCTTCCATCGCTCTCAAGGTGCCCCTCCACCCCATCTTGATCTCCTTATTTGTCCGGCAGTGGATCGGTTCGTGCGGGACATGCCTCAGCTTGCACGGAAATCACGGCCAAAAGCATCACACTCGCTGCAATGAGCGCCTTGTTCAGCGGCGTCTGTTTGCAAGAATGCATTTCAATGGAGAAACTAAACCTCAAATTTTGACCACACGGATCGCCGATTGAGCGTTTCCCGGATTTTTCGATGTTATATGTAGAACATCATCTACTCGATAGTATGATTTGCTTCGCCTGACATATTCACCTCGCCTAGGAAGGTCTTCGAAGTACCATTTACCCTGATGATAGTCTTTCTTGAAGTTTGGGCCTTCAAATACATCAAGCTGCATAAATCTCTCCACTAAAAACCAAAGTGTACATAGCTATCCTAGGCAGGTAAATCGAACTTCTCATCTTTCTCACTATAAACACAGCGTATCTCTTACATGCCCTTGGCGCTATTTCGCGGCAATTGTGGAACGCCCCCAAAAACACCAACGCCCGCCAATAGGACTATCTCCTATCGCGGGCGCAGTGTGTGTTCGCTTTAGCCGCACCCTCACACAGGCACGGCAAAACTCGAGCAATCTTTAGTCGAACAGGTTGTTGTCGACCACGGTTGTTCCGTCAGCCGCGAGGATTGCGAAGCCGTCATCCTGCATGTCGTTCGATTTCAGGCGGCCTTCATAGCCGACGCGGTATTGGAAGGATGAACCGACGCCTTCGAATGACACGGTGGTCCATGCGTAGCTGCTGAACTTTTCCGCGAGCGCAGCGTCGTTATCGGCCATAAACTGCGCGATGGGTGCCGGGTCCACTTCGGAAAGCGGGATCAGGTAGTCTTCCAGATTGAAGTCTTCCGGATCGCCGGAAACGGACATTTCAACGGGGTCCGGGCCGCTGAACATCTTGGTGTATCCATTGTAGGAAAGGCCCACCAGTTTGCGGGGGTCTTCGGGGTCTTGGTAGAAGATGTTGCAAACCTCTACGCCGCCCGCTTCGATTGTCTCGTCCCCGTCAACATCGGTTCCGGCGCTGAACATCGTGCTGATCTCGGACACTTTGGCATCCGCGTCCAGCTTGTCTTTCGCGGCTTGGAAACACACGTCATGCCCATCGGCGATGTTCATCTCACCCGCGCCCGCAGCGTTGGCAAGGTCGCCGGCCAGATCCTGCGCCTGATCACAAGCCGCAAGGCCCAGCGAAAGCGTGGATACGAGAAGTACGGAACGAATAGATTTGGATTGTAGCAAAATAGCCCCCCTAGAATTAGATGCGCGCCGCCTGTCAGCGCGCGAAAGGGCCTTGTTGGTTGTTGCGTTAATCGCAAGTGAATGCTGCGCGCATGGTCGCCTTAACCTGCAGGACCCTCGACCGCCTCATCCGTCGCATTTCCCCCGCGACCCTCCACCGGCACCGGTTTTGTCGAGCATCGGCCTAGCGCTTCGAAATAGAGCTGGAATGCCTGCGCGTCCCCCTCCAGCGCCTTTCGCAGCAAGGTTTCCGCCTCATCCGATGCCTCACGAGCGAGTGCGGGGACCATCACATTCATGGTGAAAAATTCAGCCGCGTTGATGGACTGGCGCAGGCGCAGCTGCTCCGTAAGCGCCGCATACGCCTCTGGCGGGAAAGCGCCATCATCCACCGCATCAGCGTGCAGCCTCCACCGGCCAACGCAGCGCGATGCAGCCTTGCGATCAAAAACATATGGGGACCGCTCTTCGCCCGCTGCAAAATGTGCGGCCGCCGATTGCCAGTCTGGCGTGCTGCGATTGGTGGAACTGCACGCGCCCAAAGAAGCGCTTAAGACAAGTGCCGCGCTGGCAAATGATCTGTGCTTGATCCAGTTAATCAATGCCCTTCACTCCTCTTGCAACTAGAGCGGCTCGCGCTTCTTCTTCCCGCCGCGAGCGTTTCAACAAATCCGCTCCTCATAAACGCGGCAACCACTCCTCGCCATAGTCGTCGTAGTAATACACCTCGTCCAGCCGCCACGCACGCCGCGGCTTGAAGACGAAGTTGTACTCTGAGGCGAAATCAAAAGCGCCGGTGTGGTGCAGCTGTACGATCCATTCGCCGTTCTCAAACTTCTCGAAAACAATCTCTGACCGTTCTCGACCGAAATCGCTTCCGAAGACTAGAGGTTGGCGCTGCTTTCTTCATTCGCAATACAGATTGATCAAGCGACGATGGCGCTAGGTTGGCCGCCGAACTATACGCTCGGCGCTGCCATTCTTGAAAAGCGCGTGGCATTCGTGTCCGGCTTTCCACTCTCCTCGTAGGTTTCGGAGCGGTAGAACGTGCCGTCCTCTTCCAGCAGCATACTGAACGCAACATTATGGTCTGTGCGGGGATCGGGAAGGTTCATTGCCGAGACGAATTCAAACGTCATGGCCCCGTTGCGGTCGCGCCTTTTGAGTTCAAGAAGCGGCTGGTTGCCGATTGAGCAGTAATGAAGCGCGACGAGCTTCCCTTCATCCATGCTACAAAGTGTCAGCGCAGTTATGCCGTTATGGAACAGCCATTACTCCACCTAAACAGTGTCGTTCGAGGCCATGCGGAATGACACCTCGACCCGATTGCCTTCTTCATTGGTGCCAATCCAAGAGCCCACTAGCTTTTTTAGATCGAGCGATGCCGCTTCGTGATTGACTGAGACCGGCATTTAATCGGTCCGGTCCGCGACTTCGGCCTCATCCAAGTAAAGCTTCTCGCCTTTCTCCTTATAGACGCGGCTCATCTCTTCCATGCCTTTGATTGCGGCTTGGCGGCTGGCTTCAGCGGTGTCCGCGCCCAGTTTTTCTGCGGCGAGGAAGGTTTCAGGGCTTTCGTTCTGCTTCGCGGCAAAGTCCCGCACTTCCTGACTGATCTGCATCGAGCAGAATTTCGGCCCGCACATGGAGCAGAAATGCGCGGTCTTTGCGCCTTCCGCTGGCAAGGTCTGGTCGTGGAATTCCTCGGCGGTTTCTGGATCGAGCGACAGGTTAAACTGATCGCGCCAGCGGAATTCAAAGCGGGCTTTTGACAGCGCATCATCGCGCACCTGCGCGGCGGGGTGCCCTTTGGCCAGATCAGCTGCATGCGCGGCGAGTTTGTATGTCACCACGCCCACTTTCACATCGTCGCGGTCGGGCAGGCCAAGGTGTTCTTTCGGCGTGACGTAGCAAAGCATCGCCGTGCCGTACCAGCCGATCTGCGCCGCGCCGATGCCGCTGGTGATGTGGTCATATCCTGGGGCAATGTCTGTGACGAGCGGGCCGAGTGTGTAGAACGGCGCTTCGCCGCAGACTTGAAGCTGTTTCTCCATGTTCTCTTTGATCTTGTGCATCGGGACATGGCCCGGCCCCTCGATCATCACCTGCACGTCCTGCTCCCACGCGCGGTGGGTCAGCTCGCCTAGGGTGTAGAGCTCTGAGAATTGCGCTTCGTCATTGGCATCCGCGATGGAGCCCGGACGCAAGCCATCGCCGAGTGAATAGGCGATGTCATAGGCTTTCATGATCTCGGTGATGTCATCGAAATGTTCGTAGAGGAACGATTCCTTGTGATGCGCGAGACACCATTTCGCCATGATGCTGCCGCCGCGTGATACGATGCCGGTGACGCGTTTCGCCGCCATCGGCACGTATGCAAGGCGCACCCCTGCGTGGATGGTGAAGTAATCGACGCCCTGCTCGGCTTGCTCGATAAGCGTGTCGCGGAACACTTCCCATGTCAGGTCTTCGGCGACGCCGCCGACCTTCTCCAGCGCCTGATAAATCGGCACGGTGCCGACCGGCACGGCGGCGTTGCGGATGATCCATTCGCGGGTGTCGTGGATGTTGCGACCCGTGGAAAGGTCCATGATCGTATCCGCGCCCCAGCGGGTTGCCCAGACCATCTTGTCGACTTCGGTCGCAACATCGGAAGCGACGGCAGAATTGCCGATATTGGCGTTGATCTTGACCAGGAAATTGCGCCCGATCGCCATCGGTTCGCTTTCAGGGTGGTTGATGTTGTTGGGAATGATCGCACGGCCGCGCGCAACCTCGTCCCGCACAAATTCCGGCGTGATCACATCGGGAATTTCCGCGCCAAAGCTTTCGCCGCTGCGAACGAAATCCTTGGCCAGTTCGCGGCCCAGATTCTCACGCTCGGCAACGTATTCCATTTCAGGCGTGATGATGCCTTTGCGGGCATAGTGCATCTGGGAGACGTTCATGCCCGCCTTTGCGCGCAGCGGGTTTTTAATCGTGTTCGGGAATTGCGGGACACCGCCGCTGCGGTCCGGGCCAAGCTGGCCGTTGTCTTCGGGTTTCACTTCGCGCGCGGCATATTCCTCAACATCGTCGCGCGATCTGATCCAGTCGCTGCGCATTTCGGCAAGGCCGGCATTGATGTCGATGTTGACTGCGCTGTCGGTGTAGGGGCCGGAGGTGTCGTAAACCCGCACCGGAGCCTCATCGCCCTCAAGATCAATCTCGCGCATCGCCACGCGAACGCCGCTGCCGGTGCGCGCGCCAACGTGAACCTTGCGGCTGCCACGAATGGGCCCAGTTGTTACGCCGATTTCTACGGGGGAATTGATGTCGGCCATGTCGCAGTCTCTCCTAGTGGCGGAGCGCGGACTTCTGGCGTGTCAGTGACAAGTCGGCCAGCCGCTCCCTCCGCCGATGTTAGTCGGTTCAGGTTCAACGGGTCAGGCGGTGCTTATCCCGCCCCTCTCAGCCAAGCTGGCTCCCCGGGGATGGAGATTGTCTAGGCGTTAATCCGAGTCGGGTCCAGCATCCGGTTTGTTAGCGGCCCTCTATCCATCAACTAGCTTCACCAAGCGAATTTCACCTTCAACGCTGAGCGCATTGACACGGCCGTTTCCATCGCGCTCAAGTTCGAAATTCAATCCCTTTGTCACAAAGAACCTTGAGGCTGTCTGAGGAAGAAAGCGTGACCGGTCTACCAATGCACCCTCGATCCACAATCGCTCCCCCTCACGCGTCACTACCGCCACTGGCTCGGCATCCGGATCGAAAGCATAGCGGCCCACAGCAGAGGCTAGCTCTTCTTCGTTCAACGCGGCAATTGATCGCTCTTGATAGGCGTCCTGTCGCCATCCGTATATGTCACCAAGTCCGCTGAGAATTTCCCGGATGAGCGCGCCACCGCTGTCCGAATTTGTGAGCACGACAACACTCATGCGCCCATCTGCGTAGTTGATCCAACGCGCGCTATAGCCCGGATTGTGGCCACTATGGACAAACGCCACTCCATCGCCAGGATCATTCAGGCCGAAACCAAGCCCCGCGTCATTGGCACTATCAGGGACCATCTGTCTTGCCAGAGGCGCTTCGAGTATGAAATTGCCCGATTTGCGCGCACGCGCAACCAACGATCCAAGTGTCAAAAGCTCTTTTGGCGTTGTCCAAAGCCCAGCTGCAGCCAATTCCGGATAGCTGAGCATATTGCCGTTCATCGAGCTGGCACTATCGCCGCGATGTCCGATTGCGATATTCGTGTCAGTGGCGGGATAATCAAAATTGCTCCGTGTCATACCAGCCGGATGAAACAGCCGGCCTTCAACAACGTCTGAGAACTTTTGCCCGATCGCATCCTCTATCGCGAGTTGGAGCACGGTGTAGCCGCCGCCTGAATAGCGGTATCGGGCACCAGGCAACTGATCGACGATTACCGGCTTCGTATTGGCAGGGGGCGCTCCGCCCAGAATTTGCGGCAGCGTGGGAATTACGTCGCCCGGTTTGTACCCCCTGAACCCGTGGATCGTCGTGCCTGCCCTGTGTGACATTAGATGGCGCAGTGTAACGGGCTGTTTCCGGGTAAGATCATTGTCCGGGATCTGCCAACGCTTGAGAACGCTGTTGACGGGGGCATCAAGAGTTAAAAGGCCATCCTGTACCAACGCCAGTCCCGTAAGGCTCGCGACCGGCTTTGACAAAGACGCCGCCTGAAAAAGTGTTTCGGTGTCTATCGGCCTACCGTCGTTCTTGTCGGCAACACCATATGCTTTCGCCCAGGCTAGTTTACCGTCAATCGCAACCGCGATGCTTACTCCCGGTACGTTGTGGTATTCCATACGTTCTTCGAGTGACCAGACAGTCGGGTCTTCGCCCGCAATGCCATATGCTGGCCGAAGACCGGCTTCCAATTCGGCGATTTTATCTTGGTGCCCCGCATCTCGCGGCATTTGCGGGTCACTCTGAGCGAAGGTAACCGGCGCCCCCAATTGCAGAGCGCCGAAGACTGCGATGATAAAGACGGAAACCTTGCGCATTGAAGCCCCTTCGAGGTCCAAACGCCTCCAAGAGCATTACTGACTACAGCTGTAGTCGGAGTCAAGACGCTCTCGGAACGCGTGCCGATGTGCGTTGCTGTTGCGCTGCCCGGATACCTGTCAGTCTTCGCGAACGGCGCTCATCAGGCACACCGCGAGCAGCACAGTCGCCAGCACACCCGATCCGCCCGCAAGCGGTAGCTCGCCGGAGAAATCGCGGCCCAATGCCATCGACAATGCGTTGGTGATGAAGGCGACCGCGCCAACCAGTGCGGTCAATCCGCCCAGTGCTTTCGCGCCGTCATTCAGCTTCGCCATGCCAAAGACGATTGCGGCGAGTGCCAGCAGCACCTTTGCCGCGTTGTAGACCATGAAGGAAAAGGCGACGACGGCATCCTTTGCCGGAACGAACGTTTCGACTTCACCTGCTAAAGCGAAAAACGGGCCAAACATAGTCAGGCCTACGCCGACTTGAACAATATTAAGCACGGAGGCGAAAGCGATCGCTGCCCAGCCCAAGTGCTGGCTCTTCGCCTGAACCATCGCCGAACCGGCAAAGGCCGCTAACACGACAAACAGGAAGCCTTCGATGCCCCAAAGAAGCTGACGCGGAACATACATCTCGTTGGCGTAGAGCGCAGTGTAGATCGCCTGCGTCACGGCAGCGATCAGAAGAAGCGCAGCAACAATCTGCGCCGTGCGTTTAAGCGTAAAGTCCATCTTGGGTGCCCCTGTTTTGACCCGATAACAGAGCGTATACGCAGCAAAAGCACCGATGGTTACAACAATCGCAATACAAACTGCTCGCATGGCGAGGTGCAACGGCTTGCTTGTCCGACCGGTCAGCCTAGGGTCGAGGGCCTGACTGCCAATGGGGGGCAATATGAACAGCGATAGCGTCAACGGCTTACAAAAACTCGGCATCAAACTGGAAGACAGTCTCGATGCGATGCTCGCCCAGATAATGGCGGTCGATGAAGACGTGTTTCATGAAACTATCCGCCAATTGTTGGAAAGTGAGATCAAGGCGCTTGGCGAGATGCCCGAGTATCACGATCTGGATGACAGTTTGGCGACGGCGTCTGCGAAGCTTACCTTCGAAAAAAGGATGGCCGAGATAAAGCATGGAACGGAAGTTTCGATCTATTCGGCAAAAGCTGCGTTCCACAATGCCAAGCTCGCCTGGGAACTCGCGCGCAAGACCTACACCGACGAACAGGCCAGCATGCAGGCCGATCTCGATTACAGCGACCGGATGACCACGGTATCATACAAAGAGAATTTCGACGAGGATTCAAGGGCGGGTATTCGCGCGCTTGTTGCACAATTGCGGATCGATCACATCAGTGGGCGCAGCACCCAAGCCGCTGGTACAGCATCAGCCCATGCTGCTCTAGGTTCACAAGCGGGCGATCTGATCGATGCGTATAGGACGCTCCTAGACGTCACCCGCGAAATCGAACTATCCCGAATGGAAAACGAAGCCACCGCCTTCAGGGATTACTGGCAGAGCGTAGAAGTGGCCTTGGATGGCTAGTTCAATTCCACCCGAGGCTAAGACGCGGATCACGGATATCCGACGTTAGAGAGCGATTTGCCTAAAGACCGATCGCGTCGAGCAGGTTTTGATGCCACACGCCGGTGTTCTGATCGCGGAAAGCAAAGCTGTTGGTGTAGCCCCATATGCATCCGTCTACGTCTGCGCCGCGAAAAGCGGTGGAGACTGCGCGGTAATAGCTCTCCCGCTGGTCCATCGGGATCGGGTCGTATGCTCCGTATTCGCCCATAAATACCGGTATGCCGGTCGATGTCATGAAGTCGCGCGCTTTCTGAACCGCGCCCTCCAGCTCTTGCTGATCGGCGGCGCTGCCATATGTCACGCCGGTCGGGCGGACGGGCGTGACCCATGGCGCGCCCTGATGCGTGAAGGGAAACGGATCGTAGAAATGAAACGTCGCGATCAGATACGGATCATTGGGCAGCGGCAGCGTCGCTAGCGAGTTGATCCCGCTGTAGTTCTGGCCGCCGACCACGACCGGCCGCGTCGGGTTGGTCGCGCGGACCTCTGCCAGAGCAGGCTCCAGAATGGATAGCAGGTTTGCATCGTCAATCTGGTTGTGCGGTTCATTCAGAAGCTCGAACCAGACCATATCGTCTGCACCCTGAAACCGCTCAGCCACCTGTTTCCAGATCGCGGCAAAGCGCTCTTTCTCCGCATCGGGATTTTCAAAGATCGCATCGTAATGATGATCGTTGAGGATGACGCGGAGCCCGGCGGCGCGCGCCTGGCCCACAACATCTTCCACGCGCTGCATCCACGCCGCATCGATTGTGTAAGGCGGCGTGGCAGACGCTTTATTCGACCAGCGTACCGGCAGACGGATTGTTTCAAAACCCACGGCGGCAATGTCGGCGAAATCGGTGTCGGTGATTGCCCTGCCCCAGTCACCCTCGGTCGGGTTGGCCTCAAGATGATTGGCCATATTCACGCATGCCCCGATCCGCGCATCTGCCTGCGTCAGGAGAGACTGCGAAGGGGTGGGAGTGGGTGTTGGTGACGGGCTCGGGCTCGGGCTCGGGCTGGGAGCTGGCGCACTAATCGCGCCTCCGCCGGAAGCCGCAGAACCGCCCCCGCATGAAACCAGAACCGCCGCCATAGCCAGCGGCATTGCGATTGATCGCAGACGATTATTGTGCATCGACTCTCTCCCAGTTGGCCATCGCAAACCCAAATTGACAATGACTATGACAACGTTGACAAAATTCTGTCCGAAACTCAAGCGGCATTCGTATTCACGGTTTCGCCTCGCCGTTCGACAATCATCTATTGCGCGAAACTCGCATTGAAAGAAGCCGAATCACCCACCTCGATGCGAAAGGTAAGTCCGTCCGAAGAACATCAGAAACCTACATTCCGACTGTCAGATTTATAACCAATATTCAAAGTACGAACCGCGATTACGTTACGGCATAAAGGGCTTAGAGGTCGATTCCTGATTCAACCAAATAATTGCATCAGAGGTGTTTTCAAAATCACCAAAGACGTGGTATTACCGTTAGGTAAGTAAACAGTGGGACAGTTTACTACTTTTAACCCTTAGTGGGGGGCACGCCGTGTAATATCGGCATATTGGTACGATGCGAGCGAATGGTAAGCTCGTTATACAATTGTACCGTTGGTCTTTGATAAATTGGCATAAAATTCGCTGTTTTTGGCGACGCCAACGATGATCTGACAGACAACACCGAATGTTGTCTGCCAGACGAGACTTGCACTGGATTAAACTAACCGAGGGAGAGCAAATGACTTTGCGTCATTCGTTTGTCTGACCTCGAAACAGGATCAAAAAAATAGAGCAAAATTGATTAGTACGGAGAGTTGTCATGCAGACGAACGACACAGAAACACTTATGGTCACCCTGATCATTGTTCTTGTCTTGGCCATCTTTGTGATGGGCACTCTGCTGATTATATTGGCTGCCACCCGAAAAAAATCGGGGGTCGATAAACAGACCCTTCGTGATCAGATTTTGGAAGGGAACGATAGCCAGTCGTTTCAAGCGCCTGGCACTTATCGGAGGCCGCAGCATCCGGTCGTGGTCGGCCTCGTCTCAAATACGATTTTTGCGCTCATCGTTGCCATCGTTGTATTTTTGTCGACATGGAAAGCAATCGACGAGCACGGCCATAGCCCTCTTGAATACTTCATCTGCGATTTCCTTTCGCTCGAATTGAGCATGTGCGCTGTCGATAATGCTGGTTCTGTTTCCCCGCCGATCATTGTGATTGAACGACCAGAAAAGCCTCAGCAGGCGCCGGAACGCCTTGAGGAGATGCCTTCGGAACAATCTGATGGCCTCTTGCAAGACAGCTGGCCGCCTCTTCCGGTTGCACCTCCGCTTCCCCAACCGATTATGCCCGACACCTACCTTGATAGTCCGGACCCAGATGCGGATTATGAAGTCCCGTTCTACGAGCACGGTTACACGACACCGACAGACGAAGACTGCGGTCCAATCGACTTTGATCCAAAGCGCGACCGATAAGCGAGCTATTGAGACGTCATGACCACCCTTTACCGCCTCGATTGCCCCGCTTCTGCGATCGCGTCCCGCTTAGGTGCGCGGCTGGGCGATGACCCGTGGGCTGGTGGATATGTCGCGCCGCTGAAATTCGCGCCGGTTGTTACGGCGGGGCGCGAATTTATCGCGGGGCCGCGACCGGCTGGAGGCAGATTGCAACCGCGCATTACGCCGCGCCTCTGGGGTGTCGCCCCTCCCCCGAATTCCGATGATCCAACGCGGCGTATCGCGACGGTACGCAATCACGATAGCCCGTTCTGGATCGGTAATCTGCGCAACAGCGAGTTTCGCTGCCTCATCCCCGCGACGCGCGTGATGTTGTGGGGCAGCGGAACGGATTACGAAGGGCGCAGGCTCAAACACTGGTTTGCTCCCGCCGATCAGCCGATCTTTGCGATGGCGGGCGTGTGGAAAGACGAAGACGTGCCCGGTTTTGCAATCCTGACACAGGACGCGCGCGGCGCGGCGAAGGACGCGGGGTGCAAGGCGATGCCGGTGATCCTGCCCGATCACGAAGGCGCGCGGCAATTCTGGCTTCACGGAGGATGGCATAAAGCGCGCAGCCTGATTGAGCGGCCGCAACCGCCGGTTGCTGAACTGAAAACCGGCTTCGGCTGAGTTTGTGCGGCTGATCAGCGATTTCATCGCCAGCTGAAATTACAACGCTTTTCAGACCCAATTACAACGTTGGTTGCAACGCTGGCTACAACGCTTTGCAATTATCGATGATCGGGCAGGGATGGTGTCTTGCCGGTAAGGTGCGGCCTGTTTGCGTTTCGCAGACGGGTCGACCTTACTGACCAAGCACTCCCTTACCGGCCTGAACAAGTGCCCGCCTGGCGCTGTCCCTGCACAAGACAAGACATCAACTTTGCACGACAGGACACCAAACCGATGAAAAAGACATTTCTGCTTTCGACCGCAGCCGTAGCCACTCTGACCGCGCTGACGATGCAACCGGCCCCGGCAATGGCCGAGGATTGCGTACTCGACACCGATGATGATGGCATTGCCGATGGCACTGGTGGAGCTAACAGCAATGGCGAGGACACGTCTCTTGCTTGCGGAACCAATGCGAATGCTTCTGGCTTAGGGTCGACCGCCGTGGGTGCGAATACAGTTGCAGGTGGGGAAAGCGCTATCGCTATTGGCATAAATGCTCAAAGTCCAGGTAACCGCAATGTGGTCATTGGAGCCAATGCACGCGTGGACAATGCCACTTCAGCGGTGGTGATTGGGGATAGGGCCTTTGCTCGGCTAACTGGATCGGTTGCTATCGGTGTATTTGCGGAAGCCCGAGGCACGCGGTCGATCGCGATCGGAGAAGCTGCAGAAGCACGCGGCACAAGAGCAATCGCGCTGGGCGACAGATCAAACGCAAATGCTCAGAACAGCCTCGCATTTGGCAATTTTGCCAATTCTACCGGAGTGAACGCTATTGCGCTTGGTGCAAATAGTGGCGCGACTGCCGATGGTGCCATGGCGCTAGGAAGCCGTGCGAGCGCTTCAGGAGAAAATGCCACTGCCTTCGGGGCGAACGCCGATGCCTCAGCCATTCGCGCGATGGCGATTGGGGATGGAGCGAGCGCCTCGGCGGACAATGCGGCCGCGTTCGGAGTGAACTCCAATGCGTTCGGCTTCGCCTCAATGGCGCTGGGCCGCAACACGATTGCCTCGGGCACCAACGCGCTGGCGCTGGGCAGCAACGCTCAGGTGCTGGCGCAGAACGCTACCGCCATTGGATCGGGCGCGATTGTTCGCGGTAATGAAGGCACGGCTGTGGGTATCAACAGCTCGGTCACCAATCTTCGGGGTACCGCTGTGGGTCAGTCCGCAACCGCGGGCAACACCGCCACCGCCGTCGGCCGCAATTCGGCGGCTACCGGCTTTGAATCGAGCGCGGTGGGCGCTGATGCGGTTGCCGCGCAGGCCGGATCGACCGCGATTGGTAAGGGCGCGACCACTACAGCAGCCAATCAGGTCACCATTGGCGGCACCGGCAGCGCGGTGCGGATCGGCGATGTCGAAGCCTCAACTGCTGCACAGGTCGGCCCGGTGCAGGCCGTGACGGTCGACAGCAACGGGGTGCTAGGCAGGCAAACGGTCGCCACGGCTGCTTCGGTCGCCAATGTCCGCGTCTCGATGAATGCGCTGTCGGCAGTCACCGATGCGCAGTTCAACTCGCTTTCAAACAATGTGATGGCGCTTGATGGGCGGCTTTCGTCGATCGAGTTCGATCTGCAAGACGTCGATCAACGGCTGACCGGCGGGATCGCGGCGGCGGCCGCGCTTGGCAGCGCGATTGCGATGCCTGGCAAGGACTTCGTGCTCGCGGGGAACGTCGCAACCTATGGCGGCGAACAGGGCTATGCGCTGACATTTGTGGGCCGCGCCAGCGACTCCCTCGCTTTTACCGCCGGGGTCGCCGGGAACAGCGGAGAGGGCGATGTGATCGCGCAGGCCGGCTTCGCACTCGGATTCTAGGCGAAGCGGGGGCGGCGCCGTGCGCTGCCCCCCCCTCCCGGTCAATCAGACAAACACATGCGCATTCCGCGACGTGCGACGTTAAACCCGCGCGCTTTCACTTGCTTGCTTTCGGCGCTGGCAGGGTCGCGGATCGGATTGGTGTGGTTATAATGGATGAAATGCACCTTGGCGCGCTCACTCTTCGGTAGATCTGCCAGCTGTTCCATCGTGCCGGTGACGCGGGGATGCGGGATCGCGCCCATATCGCGGCCCTTCAGCTCGCTATCGTCCCAGAATGTCGCGTCGATAAAGGCGTAGTCTACGCGGCTCATCAAGTCCTCGAGCGTCTCGCCATTCAATTCGGCGAACTCATCCCAGCTATCCAGATCGGGAACATAAAGCGCGCGCTTGTCCGGCGTCGAAATGAAGAAGCCGACCGTTTCGGAATACTCATCGCGGTGCGGGACGGTGATCGGGAAAACACCGAATTCGTTGGAGATAACGGTCAGACTGCCCTCCTCAATCTCGGTAATCGCTATGTTCCGTGCGCTTACCAACTGGTCCCACGGCCCGTTCTCACGAAGGAATTTGGCCATGCGCGGCATGGCATAGACAGGCACGCCGCTCGTGTTGGCAGCCTCCCTCCCGAGATACGCAAGGCCCAGATAATGGCCGATATGCGCATGGGTCAGAAAAACACCATCTAGGCGAAGGCCCGGCTCGCGTGGCTTGGTTCGATCTGTACGTGTGGCCTCTTCGAGATAGGCCATCTGCCGCGTGATATGCGGGGTCGCATCGAACAGGAACCGCTGGTCATTCTCACGGTCAATCAGCCCGAGCGAACTCGGATACAAATAAGGGTAATTGTCGCCGAAATTGCCGATCTGCGGCGCGCCAGCATCCTGCCCCGCGCCCAGCACCACAATCTCGCGCGCGCAGGCCTCTGGCGCGCTTACGGATAGTGCAAGCGCGCCTAGCGTCGATGCAAGGCTCACTCGATAACCCGTCCGCGAACCATCACGAAATCGACATCTTCCAGCACAGTCACATCGGTAAGCGGGTTGCCATCGACAGCGATGATATCCGCTGAATAGCCCGCAGCGATACGTCCGATCTCGGTTTCAAGCCCGAGGATTTCGGCGGCAACCGTGGTCGCGCTGGCGAGCGCCTGACGGTCGCTCATGCCGCCCGCTTTCATCAGGGCAAACTCGCCTGCATTTTCACCGTGTGGGAACACGCCTGCATCGGTGCCGAATGCGACCTTCACATCGTATTCGATTGCGCGTTCGACGATGGTTCCGGCAAAGGTCGCCACCGCGCGGATCTTGTCCTCAACCACCGGCGTGTAGAACCCTTTGCCAAGGTTCTTCTTGATCCCTTCAAACGCCATCAGAGTCGGGACAAGCGTGGTGCCATTGGCATTCATCGCGCGCGCCGCGGCTTCATCGATATAAGTGCCATGCTCGATTGTGTGGACCCCTGCGCGGGCAGCGGCTTCGATACCGCGAGCGCCGTGCGCATGCGCCGCGACTTTCAGACCGAGCGTTTCGGCGGTGTCGACAATCGATTTCATTTCCTCATCGGTGAAGTGCGCCTCTAGCCCGCGCCCCTGCTGTGACAGCACGCCGCCGGTCGCCGTGATCTTGATAAGGTCAGCGCCGTATTTTGACGCGGTGCGCACTTTCTCGGAGCATTCAATCGGGCCGGTGCAGGAGAAGTCCGATCCAATCGCGTCGTTCACATGCTTGTTAAAACCGTTCGTGTCGCCGTGGCCGCCGACAATCGCGATGGTGCGCGCGCTGGTGACGATGCGCGGCCCGGCGACAACGCCGCTTTCTGTGGCACGCCGCAGGCTTTGTGTGACTTGGTCCGTGCGCGAGCCAAGATCGCGAACCGTTGTAAAACCGGCCAGCGCGGTAATTCGCGCGTTCTTTGCAGCAATCAGCGTGTACCATTCGGGCGGATTGGTCGCCGCCCGCCAGAATTCGCCTGAGGGATCACCGGACAAGTGCGTATGCAGGTCGATTAGACCGGGCAGAACTGTCTTGTCACTGAGGTCAATCTCCCGATCAACGACAGACTCGCTTGCCCCTTCAAAGATGGCAACCACCTTGCCATCCTCGATCAGAATGGTTGCTGGCCCGGTCGGCTCGCTGTTCGCATCCACGATCACACTGCCCGCGCGAACGGCAATCGTCTCAGCATTGGCCGGTGCGCCAGACATCGCAAGTGCAGCGATCGCGGGAACCGCAAGTTTCGTGAGGACTTTCATTTGTATCATCTCCCTTTGCCGCACTTGATGACGCGCAAGTCAGCGCAGCACAAGCACGAAGGGCGATGAGATAGTGTCACGTAGCGTTTGCCATCCGCCAGCCGTTCGTTATGACTCAGCGTAAGAATCGACCAACAAGGGACAACTTTTTCATGATCCGTAAGATCGCTAGGCCGTTCGCCCTCTCCACTGTTCTGCTCGCGGGCGCATCGCTCGCCGCGACCGCACAGGCCCGCCCGATGACGCCGGAAGACGTCGCCAAGCTGGAAAGCGTTGGCGCGATGGCGATCTCTCCCGATGGCACCCGCATCGCCTTCACAACGTCCAGCCTGCCCGATGTGACCGAAGGCGAGAAGAACGGCAGCTTCCAGTCCGAATTGAAAGTCACCACCGGCCCCGATGCAGCGCAGGCTTACCTGCCCGAAGACATCAGCCCGGGCGGCGTATCATTCTCGCCCGACGGCTCGATGGTCACGTTCCTTTGGTCGAAGGGCAAGGAAGACCGCGCGGTATGGGGCGTTCCTGTTGGCGGCGGCACCTATCGCAAACTCGCTGCTGTCGAAGACACCGGCGTTCGCTCGTATGAATTCAGCCCTGACGGCAGCATGGTTTATATGCTGACAGGCGCAGGTGAAGACAAACAACGCACCACCCAGAGCAAGGCCGGCTTTAACGCCCGCATTTACGAAGAAGAATTCCGTCCAGCCCGTATGTTTGCCGCGAAAGTCGGTATGGAAGTAGATGAAAGCCCAAGCGAAATCGCTATTCCGGGCTATGTCAGCGCATTTGACGTTGCGCCGGACGGCACCTTTGCCACGATCGACACCACGCCCAGCCCGCTGGTCGATGACAGCTACACCAGCAAACGTGTGAACATTCTTGATCTGGCCACTGGCAACATCCGCGCCGTGGTTGAGACCCCGGGTAAAATCGGCGATGTCGAGATTTCGCCTGACGGTTCGCAACTCTCGCTTATCGCAGGCGTTGATATGAACGATCCGGCGGCGACGACACTGCACCTTGTCGACACGGCAACCGGCGCCTTCCGTGCTTTGAATGCTGGCGCTGCCGAAGCAGCAGTGGACGCTGAATGGTTGGCCGATGGCCGCCTCGCCAGCGTCATCCATGTCGGCGCGCAATCGAAACTGCGCATTTACAATGCGGACGGCACCGTCGCTGATGAACAGGACCCAGGATCGCTGATCCTGACCCGCGTTGAATCAGCCGCTGGCAAGATTGCCGTCGCAGCAAATTCGCCCAAGCATCCAACCGAAATGTTCGTTTGGAACAACGGGACGTTCGATCGCTGGACGAACCACAATGCTTGGCTGTCAGAGATCGATTTTGGTGAACAGCGCACCTACACCTACACCGCGACCGACGGTCAGCAGGTCGAAGGCATTCTGATCCTGCCAGTGGGCGGCGTTCCATCAGGCGGCGCACCGACCATTATGAATGTCCATGGCGGCCCCGAAGCGCATGACAGCAATGGCTGGAACACAGCCTATTCCAAACCCGGTCAAGTCGCAGCAGGTCAAGGATACGCCGTGTTCCTGCCGAACTATCGCGGATCAACCGGATACGGCGTCGATTTCGCGAAACAGCATCAGGGCCGCTACACCGACCCTGAATTCCGCGACATTGTCGATGCGAAGAAGGCGCTCGCTGCAGACGGCATCACCGACGCAGACCGCACCGGCATCACCGGCGGTTCTTACGGCGGCTATGCCAGCGCATGGGGCGCGACATATTACTCGGATGAGTATGCAGCCGCCGTCATGTCAGTGGGCATTTCCAATCAGGTATCGAAGTTCGGCACCGGCGACATTCCGTATGAAATGTACAACGTGCACAGCCGCAAGTGGCCGTGGGACGATTGGCTTGCGATGCTGAAAGTTTCGCCGATCTATCACGTCGACAAATCGAACACGCCGATCCTGATCCTGCACGGTGAAGAAGACACCCGCGTCGATCCGGGCCAGAGCCTTGAGCTGTATCGTTCATTGAAAGTGCGCAAGCCGGACGTGCCTGCGCGTCTCGTATTCTATCCGGGCGAAGGCCACGGCAACCGCCTTGCCGCCGGTCGTTATGACTTTAACCTGCGCATGATGGAATGGTTCGACACCTATCTGAAGACGGGTGATCGCCGCGCAGAAATGCCGGATACGCGCCCACAACTGGCTGAAGGTGCCAAAGGCGCAACGGCGAAAGACGAGGATGACAGTGAGGATTGATCCCGCGCTTCATCGAACGAATTGAAAAAGGGCCGCGCGGGCACAATCCGCGCGGCCCTTTTTCGCTTTGCTTTCAATGCCAAAATCGCGCTATTGTTTGACCAACAGACAAGGGGCTACCATGATTTTGAATCGCATTCGTATCGCAGCGTTGGCGCTTTTCGCCGCAATCTTGGCGACCTTCCATCTGCCAGCGATGGCTCAGGATAATGTCGATCCGTACGAAGAAATGTACGCGGCCATCCAGTCGGGCGTTGATCAGGATGTTGTGATTGAAAACGCATTGGAGGCCATCCGAAATCAATACGCTCAGATACCTGACTTCATAACACTCGAAGCGCAAAGCCCTGGTCTCATCAACGATTATGTTGACGCAATCAGCCCGGTTCTGATGAAATCGATGACACGCTCAAACGCGGAAATGAAGGTCAGTATGATCGCGTTGCTACGCAGCGAGTTTACGCCTGAGGGCGCTTTGGAAGTGGCTGCGCATTACCGCACCGATGCGATGCAGCGTTTGATGGGCAATGTCTCTCGCAACTTCTCTCCGGATAACACTTTGTCCGGCATCGAAACCGACGCACCGGTGACTGAAACGCAGATTAATCGGGACATCAATCTTGCTGCGACGCGGGGGGCCTTGGCACTCTCTGCAGCTGACAGAGCAGAGATCACCCGAAAGATGGCAGCCAGCCCGACGCTGCGGAAATTTGAGATGATGACACCCAAGATTGTTGCTGTCCGGACAGAGCAGGAAAACAAGCCGTTGCTGGCTTCCGAAGAGGCCGAATTGGAAAAGATTGCCGAAGAATTCTTCGTAAAGCGGTTCGGTGGCTAGGGCATGCGGTTTAACTGCGGGCGCTTTTTTTAGAACGTGTAGCCGATCCCGATGCCGCTGATGAACTGGCTGGCGCTGCCGCGCTCCGCCGTGAACGGCGTATCGGCGGCATCACCCATCAAACGCGAAAACCCGCCAACCATATAGACGTTGAAACCGCCGTTGAGCACATCGTTATCGAGATCAACGGTCGCAATTGCCGTCACGCCAAGGCTGTTAAGCCCGCCATCAGCGTTGAACTGCGGCAATCCGGTCGCGGTGCTTTGCGCAGGTGTGACCGAGTAATAATAGTCAGCAAAGCTATCATCGACAAAGCTGGCGCTGCCAATGAACTGGACTGCAGCGCCGCGCCCCAGCGGGGTGAAATATGATATGCCCGGCTCGATCAGCATACCGTCATGCGCGCCAAGCACATCCCAGCGGACAGCGGCAGACAGACCAACGCGGTCAAACCGGTTGAGAACTCCGGGAAAGCTTACGCCGCCCTGCACGCCCACTTCGAGAGCGGTATCAAGGTCACCGGCAAGCTCAACAACCGGATCCTTAATCTGGCCGTTGCGGTCGCCGCGAATGCGGAAAGTCGGGCCAAAGGACAGGCTGGTTTCGGGCGGGCCTGCGGCTGGCGCCTTTGACAATACATCAAGATTGAAACCGGGGCCATTGGGAGAGATGCCAATGCCGCCAACCCGGCCGACAATCAAAGGCAGCGGGATCACGACATAATCATCGGAGCCGGAATAGCTCGGCGTAAGACCGGCCCCTGCACCAATGGTAAGCCAGGTATCATCGAAAACGCTATTGGCGAATGCACCGGGAGGCGGTCCGCCCGATGTGACACCCTCTGGAGGGCCGCCTGCATTCTGTGGTCGGCCATCTTGCTCCGAACCCTCCGCCGCTGCATCATCGGCGCCATCATCGCTCGGATCGTCAGCCAGAGCAGGCGCGGAAAATGCCAGAGCGCCCGCGAAAGCGATTGCATGGATTGGCTGCGAGGGGAGATGTTTCATGTTCATATGCCGATCTTGAATTGTGCTACACTTACTATTGCTGAACGTGAAAGTTTCCCGAATTGCGTCAAACACTTGGTTTTCTGGGATTAGCGCGAAACGGCCGGACGATTCGAGCGCAATCAAGAATCTTCCTTACCGCTCGGTCTTCCATTGCCCCGCGTGGGCCTGTGGACTAGGGCAAAGCCCGCATGGAAAGTTCAAGCCGCGATACCGAAGCAGATACCGCCACCCCTGTCGCATATGATGTGGCGATTGTCGGAGGCGGACTTTCCGGCGGATTGATCGCGCTTGCCCTGCATCAGGCGCGCCCCGAATTTCGCATTGCTCTGATTGAGGGGGGCAAAACGCTCGGCGGCAACCACCGCTGGAGCTGGTTTTCAAGCGATCTATCAGAGGCGGGTCGAGCGCTCCTATCGACCTTCCGCAAAGAAGGCTGGGATGACGGGTACGAGGTTCGTTTCCCCAAATACAGGCGCAAGCTCAAGACCGGATATCGGTCGCTATCCTCGACCAATTTTCACGAACGACTTTCCCGCGCGCTGCCTGAAGGCACTATGCATATGGGTTGCCGCGCAATGTCTATCGATGCGCGCGGCGTCGATTTGGAAGACGGTTTGCGGATCACGGCCCGGACAGTCATCGATTGCCGCACGTTCTCAAGCAGCAAACATTTGAACGGCGGATGGCAGGTTTTCCTTGGCCGCCATGTAAAGCTGGAACAGGCGCACTCGATCGAACGACCCGTGATCATGGATGCGACCGTCGATCAGGTCGCGCCGCACGGAAACGGCGGGGCATACCGGTTCGTCTACGTCCTGCCGCTGGGTGCGCATGATGTGTTTGTCGAAGACACGTATTACGCCGATGATCCTCAGCTGGATCGCGGCGCTCTATCAGCGCGGATCGATCAATATTGCCACCAGAACGGCTGGCAGGATGGGACGCCTGTGGGGCACGAAAGCGGTGTGTTGCCCGTTCTCACCGGAGGAAACTTCGCCGCTTATCAGGATGAGGTCCGCATCGAAGGGGTCGCCATCGCCGGGGCTCGCGGCGGGTTTGTCCACCCTCTCACCAGTTATACGATGCCGATGGCGGTCGAAAACGCGCTGGCCATTGCGGCAGAGGCCGATCTGCCGGGTGCACAGCTTGCCGCCATTATGGAGGCGCGTGCGAAAACCCATTGGCGCAGAACCGGTTATTACCGCTTGCTGGGAAGATTTCTTTTCTTCGCGGCGAAACCAGAGAAGCGCGTAAACGTATTCCAAAGGTTCTACAGTCTTCGCGAAGGGCTGATCGAGCGGTTCTATACAGGCAAGTCTACGGCATTTGACCGTCTGCGCGTCCTGTGGGGTGATCCGCCCGTATCTATCCCGCGCGCAATCACTGCGATGTTTAAGCGGGGCAAGCCCCTGAAACCGGAGAAAACGGCATGAATGCCCCGATAACGCCAGACGCTAAACTTGATCTTGGCCTGTCCACCACCGGAGGCAAGGGGATCAATCCGGCCATCGCCGAAAAGTATGCGGGCAAGACCGCCTGTGTGATCGGTGCCGGTTTTGGCGGCATGGCGCTTGCTGTCCGGTTGCAATCGCACGGCATCAAAACAACCGTGGTTGAATCGCGCGACAAGCCCGGTGGCCGCGCCTATTTCTGGCAAAAGGACGGCTTCACGTTCGATGCAGGTCCAACCGTCATCACCGATCCGCCCTGCCTGAAAGAGCTGTGGGAGCTGACCGGCCACGACATCGCCGAAGATGTCGAGCTGATGAAAGTTCACCCGTTCTACCGTCTAAACTGGCCCGATGGGACCAACTTCGATTATTCCAACGTCGAAGACGAGCTCTATGCGGAAATCGCCAAGCTCAACCCCGATGATGTGATCGGATATCAGCGCTTCCTCGAATATGCCGCAGGCGTGTATGAAGAAGGCTATGTGAAGCTGGGCCATATCCCATTCCTCGATTTCAAGAGCATGCTGAAAGCGGCCCCTGCGCTGGTCAAGAAGCAGGCGTGGCGCAGCGTTTACAGCATGGTTGCCAGCTACATTCAGGATGAACGCCTGCGTGAAGCCTTCAGCTTTCACACGCTGCTGGTCGGCGGCAGCCCGATGAAAACATCCTCCATCTACGCGTTGATCCACAAGCTGGAAAAGGACGGCGGCGTCTGGTGGGCACGCGGCGGCACCAACCGTTTGATCGCGGGCATGGTGCGCCATTTCGAACGCCTCGGCGGGACAATGCGCGTCGGTGACGGCGTGAAGCAGGTTCACACGCTCGGCACGAAAGCCACCGAAGTTGAAACGGAAAGCGGTTGGAAAGAGCGTTTCGATGCGGTCGCCTCCAACGCCGACATCATGCATTCTTACAAAGACTTGCTGAGCGAAAGCGCGCGCGGTCCGAAATATGCGAAATCGCTGGCCCGCAAGAGCTATTCGCCATCGCTGTTCGTGGTTCATTTCGGCCTCGAAGGTACGTGGCCGGGCATTCCGCACCACATGATCCTGTTCGGCCCGCGCTACAAAGGTCTGGTCGATGACATCTACAAAAACGGCGTGCTGCCACAGGATTTCTCGATCTATCTGCACCACCCGACCGTGACCGATCCGAGCATGGCGCCAAAGGGCAAAAGCACGTTCTATGCGCTGGTGCCGGTCGCTCACATGGGCAAAATGCCGATTGATTGGGACGTCGAGGGGCCGAAGCTGGAAAAGGCGATCCTCGACGAAGTGGGCCGCCGCCTGATCCCCGACATTCACGACCGGATCGTGACGAAATTCCACTACGCACCGAAGGATTTCTCGGCCGATCTCAACGCGCATCTGGGCAGCGCATTCAGCCTTGAACCGGTCCTGTGGCAGAGCGCATACTTGCGCGGCCACAATCGCGACGATGTGATCGACAATTTCTACCTCGTCGGCGCAGGCACCCACCCGGGTGCAGGCATCCCCGGCGTCGTCGGCAGCGCCAAGGCAACAGCCGGTATTGTGCTGGAGGATTTGGCGGTTAAGCAAACTGCATGACTTTTACCGCGCTCTTGATGGCCCTGAATGTCGCCGCAGCGGACTTACCGCGTTCCAGATTGGTCGACGAAGGTCATGTGCATCAGTGGTCACAGATCGTAGACGAGGATGACACCTCGATATCTCTCGATCTTGCGCATAGCGGTACCCACCTCGATGAAGGGCGTCCTTATCCGACTGTCCTGATCAGAGGCATCCAGAAGGCAAGACTGCCGGACTTCAGCGACTATCTCTTGGCGATTGATTGCGACGGATCACGGGCGGCGTCTTTGGAAGGCTGGATTGTGACTGAAGGCAATGAAGGCGGCGTGCGCGAAAAGGCGCCGCAGCAGCGGTTTCGATCACTCACCGGCATGCCAGCTGAACTGCGGGACACGATGTTCAGCCACATCTGCGGACCAACATGGAGCTACGAATCTTCAAAATGAAACGCCCCCCGGCCTGTTACGGCTCCGCCACGCCCAATGATCCGCGCTATTTGGAAGTTAGCTGCGCAATAACGGCCTCGGGTGCCGTGCCAGAATATCTCGCGGTCAAAGCGACAGCATGATTGTTACCTCGCTTCTTATGATGCTGAACATACCCGCCGTGGACTTGCCGCGGTCCGACCTGGTGTCAGAAGACCACAGGCACGAATGGTCTGTGATTGATCGTGAGAGAGCGGAAGTTATGCTGCTTGATCGGACAAAAACAGCTGACTATTCCGACGGTGAAAACACTTATAAGACGGTGCTTGTCAGAGGCTACGAACCCGAACGAGACGGCAGCGTATATGTCGTTGATTTTCTGGTTGCGATTGATTGTGAGCGTTCGATGTTGGCCGCTATTGGATCCTGGGAACCGAAATTGCAGAACGAGACCCCAAAAGTTCGCAGCCATGAGATCGGAAAGTTTGTCCGAGCTAACGATAAAGCCGATGAAAAAGTGCTGACCGCCGTTTTCCAACATATTTGCGGCCCAGAATGGAAGTTTGAACCCCGTTGATGAAACGTCTCGCTGTCTATTGCGGCTCGGCCACGCCCGATGATCCGCGTTATATCGAACTCGCCCGCGAAGTTGGCGCCGGCCTTGCGACACGCGGCATTGGCGTCGTCTATGGTGGCGGCAGGCTGGGCCTGATGGGCGCTGTTGCAAACGGTGCTAGGCAAGCGGGCGGCGAAGTAATCGGTGTGATCCCAGAAGCACTCGTCAATTCAGAGATCGCCAATCACAATTGTGACGAACTGATCACAGTCACCGGCATGCATGAACGCAAACAGCGTTTCACCGATCTCTCCGATGGCTTTGTCACCATCCCCGGCGGCGTGGGTACGATGGATGAATTGTGGGAGGCGATGAGCTGGGCGCAGCTTGGCTATCATTCCGATCCGGTCGGCTTGCTCAACGCGTTCGGCTTTTACGATGATTTGATCGCGTTCAACGCGAAGATGGCCGATGTGGGCTTTGTCCGCCCTGCGCATCAGAACATCCTGATTTCATCTGAGACGCTGCCCGATTTGTTGGACAAGATGGCAGCCTATGTGCCGCACACACCGATTTTCAAAATGAAGGCCGACGACCTTTAGGGCGCGCTTGATATGAAAGTCGACGCCGCCCGCCGCACCGCTTTGGTTGAACACGCTCGCCGGACAATCAAGGTCGGCTCGCAAAGCTTCTCCGCCGCATCGCGTCTGTTCGATCCCGAAACGCGAGAGCGCGCTTGGCTGCTTTATGCATGGTGCCGCCAGTGTGATGACATCGCCGACAACCAAGTGATGGGCGGCGAATTGGGCGACCAATCAGACCTCGACAGCCGCCTAAACCTGATCCGCAAACTCACCGCTATGGCCTTCGCAGGCGAGCCCACTGGCGATCCCGCTTTCGATGCGCTGGGCGTGGTGGCAGAGGAATGCGGACTCACCCCCGCCATGGCCGAAGATGTCATCGCAGGCTTTGCGCTGGATGCCGAGGACTGGCGCCCGCGCGAAGAGGTCGACATGCTTCGCTACTGCTTCCACGTTGCCGGGGCCGTCGGCGTGATGATGGCCGTGGTGATGGGCGTCGATCCCGAAGATCAGGATACGCTCGACCGCGCCAATGATCTGGGCCTCGCCTTCCAGCTGTCCAATATTGCGCGCGACATTGTGGAGGATGACGCTGTTGGGCGCTGTTATCTCCCGCTGATGTGGCTCGTCGAAGAAGACATCGAACCGGGTCAACACACCAAGCCGCATCACCGGCAGGAGCTGGCTGATATGGCATCGAAACTGGTCGATTTGGTCGAAAAGCACGAAGCCGCCGCCCGTGTCGGCGCTGCTCGCTTGCCCTTCCGCAGCCGCTGGGCCGTCCTGTCCGCCGCGCGCATTTACGGTGCAATTGGCCGCAAGGTTCGCAAACGCGGAACCGAAGCGTGGAACAGCCGCACCTATGTGCCGCGCTGGGAAAAGGCGCTTTACGGCGCGCGTGCGTTCCTTTCGGCTGCGATCAACCGCGAGAAGCACCCGGACGGCCCGATCACATGGGGGATCAAGGATTTCCGGCCCAAATCAATCGATGCTGCCTGAGGCGGATCGTCCAAGTGGATTGCGCCTATTTGCAGGCACCACCGCGCTCGCCATTGTAATCCACCTGCTGCACGAGGCCGCCCATATGCTGGCGGCGATGGCTTACGGTGTATCAGGCGTGATGAGCAGCAAACACGGTCCGCTATACCTCTGAAATGAGCGACGCGGCTGTTATCGGCGCAACCGCCGCAGGGCCTGCGTTGATGGTGCTGTTTGCCATCGCTGCCGCGCTCAGCCGCTGGCGCTGGGCACCCTCGGTCATATTCATCGTCTTCGCCCAAAGGGCCATGGCTGCCCTAATCAGCGCGATATCCGCTCCAAATGACGAGGCCCGGCTCAGCATCATGCTCGGCTTTGGACCGTGGGCGCTTTTCGCTTTCACTGTCGGCCTTACCGGCTACCTCTTCATTCGACGCTATCGCCGTGATGCGCTGGGATGGAAGTGGATTGCAATCAGCTATGCCGCGTTCAGCCTTGCGATCACTCTGGTGGTGTTTGGTGACGGCCGCCTGTTTCAACTCCGCTTCTAATCACACCGCTTGAAGACGCGTGCGCGCTGGCGTAGCGATTGCAGGCATGATCAGATCAATTCTTGCCGCAGCGCTGGCGGTCACCGCGACGGCGGCCTCTGCACAGCTCACGATGACCCCTACCGACTCTGGCAAAGTGATGCTTGCGGCGGCGGATTTCATCGATGCCATTGGCAGCGATGATAAATCCGCCCTCGCCCAGCATATGATCCCCGAAGGAACGATCTTCGTTCACAATCGCATGGATCCTGACAATCCGCGCGTTGATATCGTCTCCGTTGCCGATCATCTTGAACGGTGGAGCAAGGGCAAACGCAAAACATCCGAGCGGATGGATTTTCGCCGGATCAGCGTTGATGGCGACATGGCGCAGGTGTGGGGACCCTACAGCTTTGAAGTCGACGGCAAGCTGACCCATTGCGGCGTCAATTCGCTCAGCATGGTAAAAACCGAAAGCGGGTGGAAAGTCGCCAACACCAGTTTCACGATGGTGCCGCCATCCGATTGCTACAAATACGGCATGCATTGGATCGAAGAATGATCAAGAAACTCCTCATTGCCAATCGCGGCGAGATTGCCTGCCGCATTATCCGCACCGCGCGCGAAATGGGTGTGGCGACCGTCGCGGTCTATTCCGACGCCGATGCCAAAGCGCTGCATGTGCGCCAAGCAGACGAGGCCGTGCATATTGGCCCCTCGCCAGCGGCGGAAAGCTATCTGGTCGGTGAGAAGATCATCGCGGCGGCGAAGGAAACGGGCGCTGAGGCGATTCACCCGGGTTACGGCTTTTTGTCAGAAAACGCCGACTTCGCCCGCGCAGTGATCGCGGCGGGCCTGATCTGGGTTGGGCCGAAGCCTGAAAGCATCGAGGCGATGGGCCTAAAGGATGCCGCGAAAGAGCGCATGATCGCCGCCGGAGTGCCCGTAACTCCGGGCTATCTTGGCGAAGACCAGTCGGTAGAGCGGCTCGCCAAAGAAGCAGACGCCATCGGCTACCCCGTCCTGATCAAAGCCGTCGCAGGCGGCGGCGGTAAGGGTATGCGCAAAGTTGACGCGCCCGATAATTTTGAAGCCGATCTGGAAAGCTGCCGCCGCGAGGCCAAGGCGAGCTTTTCCAATGACGAAGTGTTGCTGGAAAAGTGGATCACCTCGCCCCGCCATATCGAAGTGCAAGTGTTCGGCGACAGCCACGGCAATGTCGTCCACCTGTTCGAGCGTGATTGTTCACTTCAACGCCGCCACCAAAAGGTGATCGAGGAAGCCCCCGCCCCCGGTATGGACGAGGCCACCCGCGAAGAGATCTGCGCCGCCGCCGTGCGCGCAGCGAAAGCGGTCGATTACGAGGGCGCGGGCACGATTGAGTTTATCGCAGATGCCAGCGAAGGCCTGCGCGCCGACCGCATTTTCTTTATGGAAATGAACACCCGGCTTCAGGTCGAACACCCTGTGACCGAAGAGATCACAGGTGTGGATTTGGTCGAATGGCAATTGCGGGTCGCGAGCGGTGAGCCGATCCCGCTGAAGCAGGAAGAATTGAGCATCAATGGCTGGGCGATTGAAGCGCGGCTTTATGCGGAGGATGTCGCCGCTGGTTTCCTCCCTTCGACCGGAACACTCGATCGATGCCATCTACCTGACGAAGGCGAAAGTTTACGGGTGGAGACTGGTATCGAACGTGGTTCCGCTGTTTCGCCTTTCTACGACCCGATGATCGCAAAGGTCGTGTCGCATGGCTCAACCCGTGACGAAGCGATTTTCCGGCTTGGCACAGCGCTTGAAAGCGTCGCGGTCTGGCCAGTCAAGTCGAACGCAGGTTTCTTGTTCGATCTAGTGACTCATCCGGCCTTTGCGGCTGCAGATCTGACGACAGCATTCATTGCCGATCATGAAAATGACCTGAGCCCAATGGTTCAACCGAAGGTGGAAATGCTGAATCGGGCAGCGATGGAATTGTTGGAGCAGTACGAAGATGAAGACATTCGCGCGCTTTCCGGATTCCGTCTCAATGCCCCAGCGAACCGAACGGTGCGCATGCGTTCTGGCAAGGAAGTATACGCAGCCGAGCCCAGCAAAGACCGGTTGGATCACACATTCTCATCACTCGCCGCTCCTGACATCGCGCTGGTCAGCTATCGTGCCGACACTTTTGCAATTGCACTCGATCATGAACGAGGCACTGGCGCTGCCTCCGCTGCAGACGGCGCAATTCTCTCACCCATGCCGGGCAAGGTGATCGCGGTCGATGTGACCGATGGCCAAACGGTCAAAGCAGGCGACCGCCTTATGGTGCTTGAAGCGATGAAGATGGAGCACGCGCTCACCGCGCCGTTTGATGGGACTGTTACGGAACTTGCGGCGAGCGAAGGCGGACAGGTTCAAGTTGAGGCGGTGCTTTGTGTGGTGGAGCCTAGTTCCGAAGACTAACATTCCAACCCGTTCGTGCTGAGCCTGTCGAAGCGCGAATTGGCGATGCGGTGCAGCTTCGCCGTAGGGCATTCGCCCACCTACGGTTCCGACGGGTTCAGGGTGAACGGGGTTTGTTATGACATGGAAAGCTGAACTCGAAGAACTCCGCGCGCGCGAGGCGCTCGCCGAACAGATGGGCGGCGAAGACAAGGTCGCTCGCCAGCACAGTCGCGGGAAGATGGATGCCCGCGCTCGCCTTGCGGCACTCTGCGATGAAGGCTCCTTTCGCGAAATCGGCAAGATCGCTGGCAAGGGCCACTACGACGAAAACGGCGATCTAACCGGCGTCACCCCTGCCCCGTTCTTATTCGGTAAAGCCACCGTCAATGGCCGGCCTATTGTGGCCACCGCAGACGATTTCACCATTCGCGGCGGCGCGGCGGATGCGGGCATCAAGCGCAAGATGGTGCAGGCCGAACAGATGGCGCACGAGCTTAAGCTGCCCATCGTCAAAATGATCGACGGCACGGGCGGCGGCGGCAGCGTCAAAACGCTCGAACAGATCGGCGCGACTTATATTCCGGCGGTTCCCGGCTGGGGCGACACGGTCAAAAACCTTGATACTGTGCCCGTTGTGGCGCTGGCCCTTGGCCCGACCGCTGGCCTTGGCGCGGCGCGGATTGTCGCCAGCCATTACTCGATCATGGTTCGCGGGCTGTCGCAGTTGTTCGCCGCTGGCCCCGCTGTCGTGGATGGCCTCGGAGCAAGCTACAAAAGTGCAGAAGATCACCAGCAAGCCAAGGAAGAGCTTGGCGGGGTCGATATTCACACCCGCAACGGAGTGGTCGATGATGAGGTGGCGAGCGAGGCCGAAGCCTTTGCCAGAGCGCGCCACTTCCTGAGCTTTATGCCGGAACATGTCGGGCAACTCGCCCGCCGCGCAGCGCCCACCGATCCGGTCGACCGGCGTGAAGAAGCTCTGCTCAGCCTAGTCCCACGCGACGACAAGCAGGTCTATTCCATGCGCCGCGCGATGGACATGATCCTCGATCACGGCACCGTGTTTGAGATTGGCAAGAATTGGGGCCGCGCGGCGATCACAGCGCTGGCCCGGCTTGATGGCTATCCCGTCGCCGTTATCGCCAGCGATCCCAGCTTTCTGGGCGGGTCATGGGAAGCCAAGACTAGCGAAAAAGTCGAACGCTTCGTCAAGCTGGCTGACCAGTTTCGCCTCCCCATCGTCCACCTCGTCGACAATCCCGGCTTTATGATCGGGCGCGAGGCAGAGATGGCAGGCACGATCCGGTACGGCGTGCAGGCGATGAACGCGATCTACAAAGCCTCCGTGCCCCTCGCCAGCATCGTGATGCGCCGCGCATACGGTATCGCGGGCAGCGCCATGAGCAACGCCGATCTGTATCAATACCGTTTCTGCTGGCCGAGCGGCGATTGGGGCAGCCTGCCCATCGCGGGCGGATTGGAAGTCGCCTACAAATCCGAAATTGCAGCAAGCGATGATCCGGCAGCCGAGCTTGAGGCGATCAAGGAACGGCTAAACAAAGTCACCTCCCCATTTCGCAGCGCAGAACTGTTCAACGTCGAGGACATCATCGACCCGCGCGACACACGGTCACTGCTGTGCGAATTCGCAGGACTGGCATGGCGGAACCTTGAGGCGGAGCGCTAAAAACGGCCCATAGGGCCGCAAGGGCGTCTATGCTTTTTGGCGCCCGTCCGCAGCGACGCGACCGCTAGGTCTTATGAGCGAGGCAATCGCACGCCCGATGGCGTGCGTAAATCAAGAGGCGTTAGGCCGCGTGAACAGCTTCCCGCGCTCGCTGAACAGCACGATGACCAGCGTCAGCAGTGAACAGATCAGCATCGACATGGCGAGAGGGACAGTCGTACCGTCATAGGCCGCACCAATCGTCACGCCCAAAACCGCGCCCAATGTCATGCGCAATGCCGCGTGAACGGAGCTCGCCGCGCCTGCGATATGGAAAAACGGCTGCATCGCGATCGAGCTGAAATTCGCCCCGACAAAACCCAACATCGCCATGTTGAAGCTCATCAACGGGACAAACTGCCAGATCGTCTGATCAGGCTGGTTCGCTGACCATAGCTGGAGCAGTGAGGCGCCGATAAACAGGAACAGCGCGGTGTGGCTTACGCGCCGCGCTCCGAACCGTTCTACGATCCGCGAATTGAGGAAGTTTGCGGCCACCATGCCCAGCACTGCCCCGCCAAATATCACCGCGAAATAATTGCCCATGCCAAACGCTTCGCCAATCAGTTGCTGCGAAGAATTGAGGAAGCCGAACAGCGATCCGAACACCAGCCCGCTGCCGATGACATAGCCGATTGCCTGACGGTTAAAGAGCGCCTGCCCCATATTCGCTGTGACGGTTGACAGGTCGATTTTCTGGCGGGTTTCCTCGGTCAAAGTTTCAGGTAGGCGCAGCCACACCCACGCAGCGACCAGTGTGCCGACAAAAGCCATCGCGTAGAAAATCGCCTGCCAACCGGCAAAGATCAGGATGACCTGACCAATCGCGGGGGCGATAATCGGGACGATCAGAAAGATCATCATGATCAGGCTCATCAGCCGCGCCATGCGGTCGCCGCCCA
Organism: Erythrobacter crassostreae; assembly: GCF_019204045.1. Taxonomy (GTDB): domain Bacteria; phylum Pseudomonadota; class Alphaproteobacteria; order Sphingomonadales; family Sphingomonadaceae; genus Erythrobacter; species Erythrobacter crassostreae. The sequence goes on from NZ_JAGSPC010000001.1 coordinate 120,692, forward strand.
CCTGATCTCGCACGATTGCTGCGGGTACCACGCTTAATCCCGCGCAGGAAAAACCCTGCACCAATCGCATCGCAATCAGCATGTCGAAACTCGTCGCCAATGCGCAGGCAACCGACAGGCTGATATAGGCGACGAGGCAAACGGCAAGCACCGGTCTGCGGCCAAAACGGTCTGCAAACATACCCGGGAACAAGGCGCCGATACCTGACCCGATGAAGTACGCGCCGATCACCTGCTGGCGATCATTGCCCTCTGCGCCAAAGTCATTTGCCATCTCGCCAAGCGCGGGAAGCATCGCGTCAATACCGAATGCCTGAAGGCTCATCAAAAGCGCCATCAGCACGATCATTTCACGCTCGCCCAAAGATTTGCGGATGGCAGGCGAGGCGGCGGTTGCGGTCATTGCGCGCAGCCTTGGGCGTTTGGACACAATAAGGGAAGCGCGATTTTCGTGACGCGGGCACGATCATGCGGCTATTGTCAGCGATATGCCCGACCACTCGACCGACAAAGATGATGAAGCCGCGATGGGCCTTCGCAAGATCATCCATGTCGATATGGACGCATTCTTTGCCAGCGTGGAGCAGCGCGACAATCCTGAACTGCGCGGAAAGCCGGTGGCGGTGGGCGGATCGGGCGGACGCGGCGTGGTGGCCGCGGCGAGTTACGAAGCGCGCAAATTCGGCGTCAAAAGCGCGATGCCATCCGTCACGGCGAAGCGGCTGTGCCCCGATCTCATTTTCGTGCGGCACCGGTTTGATGCGTACAAAGAAGCGAGCCGGCAAATCCGCGCTGTGTTCGAACATCACACACCGCATGTCGAACCGCTCAGTCTGGACGAGGCCTATCTGGACGTGACCGAGGACTTGCTGGGCATTGGCAGCGCCACTCGCATCGCCGATCTGATCAGGCAGGAAATCCGAGCCAAAACGCGCCTAACGGCGAGCGCGGGCGTGTCCTACAACAAGTTCCTCGCAAAACTGGCGAGCGACCAGAACAAACCCGATGGCGTGTGCGTGATAAGGCCGGGTCAGGGCGCAGATTTTGTCGCGGGCCTGCCGATACGGCGATTCCACGGGGTCGGCCCAAAGGCCGAGGAGAAAAGGAAGCGGTTGGGTATTCACACGGGCGCCGGTCTGGCGGCTAAAGATATCGAGTTTCTGCGCACCAATTTCGGTTCGTTCGCTGACTATCTGTACCGCGCGTCACGCGGCATCGACCTGCGCCCGGTAAGCGCGCACCGCGTTCGTAAATCGGTCGGCGGAGAGCGCACGTTTAGCGATGATATCTCCAGCGGCGCGGCTTTGCGCGAGACGCTGGAGAACATCATCGATATCGTCTGGGAGCGGATCGAAAATGCGAAGGCGCGCGGGCGCACGATCACGCTCAAAATGAAATACACCGATTTCCAGAACATGACCCGTTCAAAATCGGTCCCGCACTGGATCGAAAGCAAGGAAGAGGTAGCAAAACTAGGCCGCGAATTGCTCGAAGAGGCATTGCCGCTGCCAATGCCGATCCGGCTGATGGGGCTGACGCTGTCCAACCTAGACCACGGCGATGCCAAACCGCCGGAAAAAGACAATGCCCAGCTTTCGCTGCTCTAGCCGCCGTCACCGGTGCCGCGTTTCTTCCAGACGGAAAGCCTGCGGCGGGTAACCTCGCCAAGCGGTTCTGGCAGAGAATGCGACGGGAAGAAGCGGGCTTCATCCACCTCGCGCCCATCCGGTTTGGGGCGCGCATTGCACATGGCGGAAAACAGGTGCGCAGTGTGCGGCGATCCCGACAGTTCCTCTGCAATAGTTCCGAGTGATTGGACATTGGTCACTTTGACAGAAAGTTCTTCCATCACTTCTCGCCGCGCGCATTCAGCAGGGTCTTCGCCCGGTTTCAGTCCGCCTCCTGGAAGCGCCCAGACCTTTGGCCCGTAAGAATGGCGCAGCAGCAGGACATCGCCGTTCAGATTGGTGACCACCACACTCACCGCCTCAATCGGCGTGCCGCGCCATATCCGCCAGCGGTGGCGCAATTTGTGCGCGGTCGGCATCAAAGCGCGGTGTAACGGAGCAGGGATGAAGTTCGCCATCAGGTAAAGCAGGTGATCCGGGGGGCTTCTGGCTCCCACTCTTTGGCCTGCGTCAAGAGACGCGCAATCGGCAAATCGCTGTTACCCGCCGCAGCCGCATCAAAAACGGCGCGTTTGTCATCGCCGCGGATGACGAAAATGATCGATGGGCAATTGAGCAGCGCCGGAATTGTGAGCGTGATCCGGTCAAACGGAGCCTCTGGCGGCAAGGGATCAGGCGTGATGCGGCGCACCGCGCGGGGATCGTCCGGTTGGGGGTCCGTGTTGGGGAACAGCGAGGCGATATGACCGTCCGCTCCCATGCCCAGCCACACCAATGCAAAGTCCGGCATTTCTGCATCTTCATGCAGGCCGATAACTTGCGCGCCGACGGGTTCGAATATCGCGCGCATCTTTCCAGTGTTGGACGCCTCGTGATCCTCCGGCACGATCCGGTCATCGGTCGGCCAGACAACGATCCGAGTGAAATCTAGTTCGCGCGTCACCAGTTCTTCAAAGATCGGGAAGGGTGTCGAGCCGCCTGGCACCGCGATGGTGAGATCGGCATGACTGGCATCGAGCGCCCATTCCAAATACGCGGCCAGCCGGTCCGCGATTTCTGCCGCGTCCATATCGGGGATAAAGTCTATGTGTTCCATCCACCCGCCATAGCAAAAGGGCCGCTTCCGGCTAACCGGAAACAGCCCTTTTGATGTGGACGCTTTGGCACGCCTTCTGATTTTTTTGTTGCGTTCGGCTTATCCGAGTGTCGAGGTGAGGAACCAGACGCGCTCTTCGGCCATGTCGGTCCAGTCATCCAGCAGACCGTCGGTGGCGTTATCGCCTGCCTGTTCCGCCAGATCCTTCATCGCTTTCAGACGCTCAACCATCTTGGCGTTGTCATCGCGCAGTTCGGCGACCATTTGTTCGGCGCTCAGGGCCGCGCTGTCTTGGTTTTTGACCTGTGTGTGCTCAGCAATCATTCCGACCGAGGTAATGGTATCACCGCCAAGCTTGCGAGCGCGCTCGCCAATCGCGTCGATCTGGTCGCGGATTTCGATCGCATGCTCGTCAAACATCAAATGCAGATCGCGGAAACGCGGACCTTTCACGTGCCAGTGAAAGTTCTTTGTCTTCACATAGAGCGCGAAATGATCGGCCAGCAGACCATTGATTTCGGCGATAAGAGCGGTTTTCGAATTGTTGTTTGGATCAAGCATGCTTGTCCTCCTGATTGGTGTTCATGTCAGGCGACTGGGGGGACAGCCGCTGTGTGTCTGTTCACCTAATCAATGAGTGAGGCGCAGATTGGTTTCGAGAAAATTCAGATCGGATTAATCGTATAAATCGATCAAAGGGTGGCGAAACGAGCATTCAATCCGATGAATAAAGCCGCAACAATCAAACAAACACCGATAGAGATGCGGATATAATGGAGGGGGTACCGATCCAGCTTGGCCTTTCCCAATCCCCAACCAACCGCGATGGCGGCCATCCCGCCCAGCGCGCCGCCAATGATCGTCACAACCGGATAGACCGCCTGCGCAGCAAAGGCGAAGATTACGAAACGTGCCGCATCGCCAAACTGGCGGAAAAGCACAACAACACCAATCGCAATATGACTGCGCGTCGGCTCTTTCATCGGTTTCAACTTGATCCGCCAGAACAGTTCCAATCCGGCGAAAGCGATAGCTATGGCGACCAGCATGTTGGCCGCGCGGGCCGGCAGGATCGCCGCGATTGTCCATCCGGCATAGGCCATCACAGCCGCACTCGCCGCTGCGCATGCAAGCCCAAGAATGAGTAGACCGTTTGTCCGTTCAAGCTCGTCAGAAAATTGCGCAATAATCATCTGATCGCGCCCGCCCAGCGCGATGATGAATGTCAGCAGCAATGTGAACATGAAAGCGTCCATCCGCGCGCCCTAGCATGCCAGACGCACTGCGCCAGCCTGCTCATACTTTGCGATGGCGGCAGCGATAAACCGCGCTAAGACTGGGCTAGAGAGAAATCATAGGAGAGAACATGAAACTCGAAGCAGGTATGGCAGCCGTGGTTACTGGCGGCGCATCAGGGTTGGGCCGAGCAAGCGCAGCGGCGTTGGCCGAACACGGATTGAAAGTCGCGATTTTCGACATCAACGATGAAGCGGGAGAGGAGCATGCCAAGGCGATCGGCGGCACGTTCCACCATGTCGACATTACCGATGAAGCCAGCGTCGAGGCCGGCTTCGCTGCCGCCCGTGCGGCTCACGGTCAGGAGCGCGTGACAGTGCACTGCGCCATGGCATCAAAGCGCGGCAAGACAATCGGATTCGACAAGACCACTGGCGGTTACAAGCGCCTTTCAACCGAGGATTACGAATTCGGCGCGCAAGGAATTCTGATCGCGAGTTACCGTGTCGCAAGCATCTCGGCATTGGGCATGGCAAACTCCGATCCGGTCAATGCGGATGGAGAACGCGGTGCGATTACTCTGACTGCCAGCGTTGCAGCGCAAGACGGGCAGATTGGCCAGACCATCTATGGCAGCTGCAAATCAGGAGTGAACGGAATGGTTCTGCCGATGGCGCGCGATCTGATGGATCTCGGCATCCGCGTGAACTCCGTTATGCCCGGCATCTTTGCGACGCCGCTCATGCTAGGCATGAAAGATCGCAATCCACAAATGTGGGATCAATTGAACGCCAGCGTCCCCTTCCCCAAACGTCTGGGTGAACCGGAAGAGTTTGCCTCGCTGATCTGCGAGATTGCACGAAACTCCTACATCAACGGCCATCAATTCAGGCTGGATGGCGCAATCCGCATGCCCCCGAAGTAAGGTGCCCTGCCCAAACCGTTGATCGATGAAAATCACGCTTCGGCAGAGAGATGCAAACTGGTGCTTTACATTGATAACACACCATTCTAGCTTTCCCTTCAATTGGAAGACCAAAGAGGGATCACCGTTCGCATGCTCGAATTGAACAATGTCAGCCACGTCTATTCCAACGGCGTGCGCGCGCTCGACGATGTCACTCTTTCAATACCCAAAGGGATGTTCGGCCTGCTTGGCCCAAACGGCGCGGGCAAATCCACTTTGATGCGGACAGTTGGCACATTGCAAACGCCTACGTCGGGCTCAATCACGTTTGACGGTCTCGATATTCTTCAGGATCCGGAAACGCTGCGCAAACGGCTTGGTTATCTGCCGCAGGACTTTGGCGTGTACCCGCGCGTTTCGGCCTATGACATGCTTGACCATATGGCGGTTCTGAAAGGGATCGCTGGCAAGGGTGAGCGTAAGGACACGGTCGAGACCCTCCTCAATCAGGTGAACCTATGGGACGTACGCAAGAAAGCAATCGCAGGCTTTTCGGGCGGTATGCGGCAGCGTTTCGGCATTGCCCAGGCTCTGATCGGCAATCCCGATCTGATTATTGTTGATGAACCGACAGCGGGCCTCGACCCGGAAGAACGCAATCGGTTCCTCAACCTGCTCGCCGCGATTGGCGAGAATGTGGTGGTGATCCTCTCCACCCATATTGTCGAGGACGTCGCCGATCTTTGCCCGCGGATGGCGGTTATCGTGCAAGGCTCCATCGAGTTGGAAGGCGCACCGAAAGACCTGATCGAGAAATCGGCTGGTACCATCTGGGGCAAGACAATCGAGAACGGTGAGATCGGCGCCTATCGCCAAATGTATGAAGTAATCTCCACCCGCTTGTTCGCTGGCGAAACGATCGTTCACATCATGTCGGACACCGATCCGGGAGACGGCTTTGCCAGCGTCGATGGCGGGCTTGAGGATGTGTATTTCTCCACCCTATCCGCCACGCGGAAGGCAGACGCCGCTGCAACCGACGCCGAAGCAGCGTAAGCGGGGGAACGGCCATGTTTGGTAAGATCGCCCAGTTTGAACTGCGGTATCAAATGCGCAATCCGGTTTTCTGGGTTGCGGTTGTTATATTCTTCCTGCTGACATTCGGCGCGACAGCGAGCGAAAGCATCCAGATCGGAAGCGGCGGCAACGTTAATGTGAACGCCCCGACGGCGATCCTGCAAACGCAAATGATCCTGTCCCTGTTCTTTATGTTTGTCACAACCGCCTTCGTCGCCAATGTCGTTGTGCGCGATGACGAAAGCGGCTTCGGGCCCATGGTCCGAACAACGCAGGTGTCCAAATTCGCCTATCTGATGGGCAGATTCACCGGTGCGACCTTTGCGGCGCTGGTCGCGTTTCTCGTCATTCCGTTCGCGATTTTTGTTGGCTCTATGATGCCATGGGTCGATCCGGAAACGGTCGGCCCGAACCGCTTCATGGACTATGCGACCAGTTACGTATTGTTCGCCGCACCGACTGTGATCATGTTGTGCGCGATATTCTTTGCGGTCGCGACCATCACCCGCTCGATGATCTATTCCTACGTCGCGGTTGTCGGCTTTCTTGTCCTGTATGTCTCGTTCAACGTCGTAGTCGGCGGAGAACCTGAATACCGCGACACCGCCGCATTGATCGACCCGCTGGGTTTTGGCGCAGTCGCCAACGAAACCCGGTATTGGACCGCGATCGAATCCAACACCCAGCTGCCGACATTCACAGGCACTATCCTTTTCAACCGCCTGCTCGCGTTGGGTCTTGCTGCAATTGCTCTTGTGTTGGCCTATTGGCGTTTCAGCTTCGCCGATAAAGGCGTGTCCGCGCGCAAGGCGAAGAAGCTTGCCAAGAAAGCGGAGAAGCTCGCCAAATCAGAACCGCGTACCGTTTCCGTGCTGCCATCGGCCAGGCCGGAAAGCGCAGCACTGGCCCGCCTTTCCAAAACAACTCGGTTTGAGATCGGACAGGTTGTCCGGCATCCAGCTTTCATCGTCTTGATGATCATGGGACTGTTCAACAGCTCGACTGCGCTGCTGTTCGGTACCGAAGTGTATGGCACACCGCCCGTTCCGGCGACCTTTGCTCTGCTTCCACTGTTGCAAGGCACATTCGGCATCATCCCGCTGATCATCGCGATCTATTATGGCGGCGAATTGGTGTGGCGTGACCGAGATCGGAAATTCCACGAAGTGATCGACAGCACATCGTTGCCCGGATGGGCTTACATGGTGCCAAAGACGATTGCTGTGACGATGGTTCTGCTTTCCACGTTGCTGATTTCGGTCATCGCCGCGATCATCATTCAGGCAGTGCGTGGCTATTTCAATTTCGAGCTCGACAAGTACTTCGCCTGGTACATTCTGCCGACAACGATCGACCTTGTGTTGATCGCAGTTCTGTCTGTCTTTGTTCAAGCGCTAAGCCCGAACAAATATCTCGGTTGGGGACTGATGGTATTGTACATAGTCGGCACAATCACCTTCAACAGCCTCGGCTATGATCACCCGCTGCTTCTTTATGGAACAACAGCGGTAGGACCTGTTTCGGATATGAATGGCGACGCAGTGGCGGGCGCTGTGAGCTGGTGGCTGCGGCTTTATTGGGGCGGCGTTGCCCTGTTACTGGCTGTGCTGGCTCACTTGCTGTGGCGCCGCGGGACAGAGACGCGCTTGATGCCGCGCCTCAAACAATTGCCGCGCCGCATGATGTCTGGTGCAGGCGCGCTTGGCCTTGCGGGTGTGCTTACATCCGTTGGCACTGGCGCGTTCCTCTACAACCAAATGAATGTGCAGAACGAGTATCGCAATCAGGATGATGGCGAGAAACAGCTCGCGGATTACGAGAAGAAATATCTGAAATACGAAACGCTGAAACAGCCTTCGTTGACCGATGTGACGCTGAACATCGATCTCTTCCCCGAAGAAAGACGGATGGAAGCCAGCGGCACCTATCAGATGGTCAACGACACCGGCGCGCCGGTAGAGATGCTGCATGTGCGGCTTTCCGATTTGGAAACCGAATTGCTGACCATCGACATCCCCGGTGCCACGCTGGAGGAGAATGACGAAGCGTTCAAATACCGGATTTACCGTTTTGATACGCCGCTTGGCGTGGATGAAACGGCAACGCTGAGCTTCACGACACGTCGCTGGCACAAAGCCATGACGACGAGTGGTTACGGCACGCGCCTCGTCGAGAACGGTACGTTCTTGAACAACGCCGAATTTGCTCCGCAGATCGGGATGGACCGCAACGGATTGCTGACAGACCGCGCAACGCGCCGCAGCTATGATCTGGAGCCGGAGCTTCGCATCGCCAAACTCGAAGATGAGAGCGCGCGTGAGCGCAATTATGTCGGAGATGCTGATTGGGTAAACTCCGACATCACCATCTCGACCTCAGCCGATCAGGTGCCAATCGCGCCGGGTTCTAAAATCTCGGATGAAACCGTCGGAGATCGCCGCACAGCGCAGTTCAAATCGACCGCTCCAATCCTTGCGTTTTTCTCGATCCAGTCAGCCGATTATCAGATCGCCACGCGCGAGGCAGACGGGGTGGAGTTGCAGGTCTATTACGACGCGCAGCACCCGTACAATGTGGAGCGGATGCTGGATGCGATGGATACCTCGCTTGGCTATTACCGCGCCAATTTCGGGCCGTATCAATTCCCGCATGCGCGGATCATCGAATTCCCCGGCTATGCATCCTTTGCTCAAGCATTTGCTGGAACCATGCCCTATTCGGAAAGCATCGGCTTCCTCGCCAATCTCGCCGATCCGGGTGAGATCGACTACGTAACCTACATCACCGCACACGAGGTCGCCCACCAATATTGGGCGCATCAATTGATCAGCGCGGATATGCAAGGCGGCACCATGCTGGTCGAAACCATGGCGCAATATTCGGCGCTGATGGTGATGAAGGAGCTCTACGGCGAAGACGATATGCGCCGCTTCCTTAAGTTCGAGCTAGACAATTACCTGACTTCTCGTGGCAGCGAAGCCATTGAAGAGCTGCCGTTGGAGCGGGTTGAGAACCAAGGCTACATCCATTACCGCAAAGGATCGGTTGTAATGTATCTGCTTCAGGATCGTTTGGGCGAAGACCGCGTGAATGAAATGCTATCCGGCTTGCTTGATCGTTACCGGTTCAAAAGCCAGCCTTACGCAACCTCAACCGATCTGGTCGAAGGGTTCTACTCACTCGCCCGCAATGACGAAGAGCGCGATCTTGTCCGCGATCTGCTCCAGCGCATCACGGTCTATGATCTGAAAGCGGAAGAGGCGGTAGTGCGCGAATTGGATGATGGACGGTTTGAAACCACGATCACAATCGCGGCGGCGAAATACTATGCCGACGGCGAAGGGAAAGAGACCGAGGCCGATCTGTCAGACCAGATCGAAATCGGCCTGTTCACCGAACGCCCCGGCGGAGATGCTTTTGCAACCGAGAACGTGATCCTGATGGAGCGCCGTCCGGTCAAATCTGGCGAGCAGACCATCACTATCGTGACTGATAGCGAACCGTCATGGGTCGGGGTCGATCCGTACAACAAATATGTCGACCGCAATTCTGACGATAATCTGGTTGCGCCGGGATAGCGCGCCTGCGTCGGCGCGATCCCGAACGGCGACATGCCGTATCATCATGACATAGCCGCCAATCCGCGATAGGCGTGCTATGAACATGAGGATGAACACGCCGATGTCTTTGAACACACCCAGCCGCCGCCAGTTTCTCTCCACCACCGGCAGCGCCTTTGCCGCGCTGCTCGCTAGCGGCTGCATGACCCGCGTCGCACCCGCTCTGACAGGCGCTGGCTCCGCGCTTCCGGGTTATGGCCCGCTTGTGCCCGATCCGGCTGGCATGCTCGATTTGCCGCAGGGCTTTTCCTACCGCCTGCTCTCCAGTCTTGGCGATGCGATGGACGATGGCGGCACTGTGCCTGACAAAGCCGACGGTATGGGCTGCCTCGACATTGGCAATGGCGAGATTGTTCTGGTGCGAAACCATGAACTCATTCCCAGCGACGATGCCGGCGGACCGATCGCCAAGGGGTTCGGCACGCATAATGGCAAGACCGTGTCCGGCGGAACGACCAATATCGTCCTCGATGCGAAAACCCTCGAAGTGAAGCGGCAGTTTCGCACTCTTGGCGGGACGATCCGTAATTGCTCTGGCGGCGTAACACCGTGGGGCAGCTGGCTGACCTGCGAAGAAGCGCCAACCGGCCCGGGACAGCGATACGGCGAAGGCCTCGCTGTCAATCACGGCTGGGTGTTTGAAGTACCCGGCAACGCCACCGGCCTTGTCGAGCCGACACCGCTGCGCGCCATGGGCCGCTTCAATCACGAGGCCGCGTGTGTCGATCCCGAAACAGGTATCGTTTACATGACGGAAGACCGCGATGAAGGTGTCCTCTATCGCTTCATCCCGAACACGCGGACCAAGCTGGCCGATGGTGGTCGCTTACAAGCGATGGTGATTGATGGCCTGAAAGACACCCGCAATTGGGACGCGGCGACGATGCCTGTCAGTAAGACATTCACGACCCGCTGGGTTGATCTGGATGATGTAGAAGCGCCGAAAGATGACCTGCGCACACAAGCAGCGACGAAGGGCGCAGCTCTGATCGCGCGCGGCGAAGGCCTGCATATGGGCGAGGATGAGATGTATTTCTGCTCGACCAGCGGCGGCGCGAACAAGCTCGGCCAGATTTTCAAACTGATCCCCGGACGCGGCTCTGCTCCAGACCGTGTTGAACTGTTCTTTGAAAGCGAAAGCTCCGATCAGTTCAACTATGGTGACAATCTGTGCGTGTCCCCGAACGGCCACCTGATTGTATGCGAAGATCAATACACTGACGTGGTCGACAATCACCTTCGCGGGATCACCCCTGCGGGCGAGGCCTATGATTTTGGAGGCCTGCGCATGCAAACCGAGCTGGCGGGCGGATGTTTTTCACCGGACGGCAAATGGTTCTTCGTCAACGCATACGCTCCGACACGAACCGTCGCGATTACGGGGCCGTGGGCAGCCTAGGCTCAACCGCCGCTCAACGGAGCCCGCGCGGTGACCGTCACCGCAAAGATTGGATTTATGCCGCTGCGGCGCTACGGAGTGTGGCAGAATCGAAAACCCGAGAGGAATAATAATGCGCCAGGTTGATCATTTCATTGTCGGCGACAGCCCAGCCCCGACGCGCAAACACTCGATCTGGAACCCGTCTACCGGCGAAGTTCAGGCAGAGGTAGCTCTCGGTGATGCGGCCCTGCTCGACAAAGCTGTGGCCACCGCCAAAGAAGTGCAGCCCGCATGGGCCTCGACCAATCCGCAAAAACGTGCCCGCGTGATGTTCAAGTTCAAGGAATTGATCGAAGCGAACATGCAAAGCCTCGCCGAACTGCTTTCATCCGAACACGGCAAAGTGGTCGATGATGCGAAGGGCGATGTGCAACGCGGCCTCGAAGTGATCGAATATGCTTGCGGCATTCCGCAGATTCTCAAAGGCGAATACACGCAAGGCGCAGGCCCCGGCATTGATGTCTATTCCACCCGCCAGCCGCTCGGCATTGGAGCGGGTATCACCCCGTTCAATTTCCCCGCGATGATTCCGATGTGGATGTTCGGCATGGCGTGTGCGGCCGGCAACGCCTTCATCCTGAAACCATCCGAGCGCGATCCAAGCGTGCCGATGCGTCTCGCCGAATTGTTCGTCGAAGCGGGAGCACCAGAAGGGCTTTTGCAAGTTCTGCATGGTGACAAGGAAATGGTCGATGCCATCATCGATCACCCCGATATCGCCGCTATCAGCTTCGTCGGATCATCCGATATCGCGCAATATATCTATTCGCGCGGCACAGCGAATGCGAAACGTGTTCAGGCTTTCGGCGGCGCGAAGAACCACGGCATTGTCATGCCCGATGCCGACCTTGATCAGGTTGTGAATGACCTGACCGGCGCGGCATTCGGCTCCGCTGGCGAGCGCTGCATGGCTTTGCCCGTCGTCGTTCCAGTCGGCGAAGACACGGCCAACCGCCTGCGTGAGAAGCTGATCCCGGCGATCAATGCTTTGCGGGTCGGTGTCTCCAACGATCCTGACGCGCATTACGGCCCGGTTGTCACGCCGGAACACAAGGCGCGCGTTGAACAATGGATCACCACTGCCGAGGAAGAAGGCAGCGAGATCGTGATCGATGGCCGCGGTTTTACTTTGCAAGGCCATGAGAACGGCTTCTTCGTCGGCCCGACCCTGATCGACGGCGTGACTGAGACAATGAAAAGCTATCAGGAAGAAATCTTCGGACCTGTGCTTCAGATTGTCCGCGCGAAAGATTTCGAAGACGCCGTGCGCCTGCCAAGCGAGCATCAATACGGAAACGGTGTCGCGATCTTCACCCGCAATGGTCACGCCGCGCGCGAATTTGCGAGCCGTGTTCAGGTCGGCATGGTCGGCGTGAACGTCCCGATCCCTGTGCCGGTCAGCTATCACAGCTTTGGCGGGTGGAAGCGTTCCGGATTTGGCGATATCGATCAATATGGCACAGAAGGTCTCGCATTCTGGACCAAGAATAAGAAGATCACCCAGCGCTGGCCGGACGGTGGCGGCGATGGATCGAATGCCTTTATCATTCCAACCATGGGGTAACGGATTTGGCTTTCTTGCGCTCAATATTGGTGCTCTTCGCGGTCTTGCTGCCGGGAGCACTGGCAGCGCAAGAGGCCGCCGAAGCTACACCGGTCAAACGCATCGCGCTCAGCTTTGATGACACGCCTAGGTTTGAAGGCGCGCTGTATTCCGATGATGAACGCTCGATCCGTCTGATCGCGGCTTTGCATGATGGCGATGTCAAACAGGCAGCGTTTTTCCTCAATCCGGGCAAGCTTGCAGAAAAGCCGGGCGGTCATGCGAGGATTGCAGCCTATGTCGCGGCCGGGCATGTGATTGCCAACCATACTTTCTCGCACCCGCAGCTGCGCGATACGGATGCGCAAGCCTATATCAACGATATTGGCAGGGCGGCGAAGTGGCTCGACGGACGCGACGGCAATCGGCCTTGGTTCCGTTTTCCGTTTCTGGATGAAGGCGGGAAAGACAAGGTCAAACGCGATGCAATCCGCACAGCTTTGGATGAGCTCGGCCTGACAAACGGATACGTCACTATCGACGCATCCGACTGGTTCTACGACTCAGAGTTTTCCAAATCGATGCGCGCGGGCAAGTCCGTGAATATAGATGCGATGAAAGAGCTTTTCGTCGAAAGCCATGTGGGCGCAGCGGAGGTCTATGATCGGATCGCAAGGGACACGCTCGGACGCTCTCCGGCGCATGTCATGTTGCTGCACGAAAGCGACCTAACGGTCCTTGCTCTACCCGATCTCATCAAGGCGTTGAAAGCAGATGGCTGGGAATTCATCACCGCTGATGAAGCCTATGCCGACCCGATTGCCAAAGAAATGCCCGATGTGCCCTTCTCGCAAGGCACGCTTACAGAAATGATCGCGTGGGAGCGGGGTATGCCTGCGCCGCGCTGGTATGGTCGCAATGACACACGTATCGCAGGGCTGCTGTTTCGAGAACGCGTCTTGGGGGAAGCCCCCGAACCAGAGGAATGAGAATACGCACTACGCTATGTCTAACGCTTGCGGCAACGCTGTCTGCCTGCGGCGTATCGCCCGATCCGGCAGAACCACAACCGATAGAAACTCCCATTCCTGTCGAGCCGGATGGCGGCATTGGCGACGGGGCCGAACCCATTCCGGAAGTGACGGATGAAACGGATACAGGAGCGGTCATGATCCCCACCCGTTTCCAAGGAGTATGGGATTATGAAGGGGGTACCTGCTCCCCTGAAAGCGATATGCGAATGGAAATATCGGGCGATGAAATTCTATTCTATGAATCCATCGGAACACTAAACGCGGTCTCGATAGATAATGAGGATGCAATCGTAACGCTCGATATGGAGGGCGAAGGCGACACATGGCAGCAATCGACCCGGTTTTCATTGGTCGGAGAGGGTGACGATCTGCGACTGCACACAACAGAAGGCGACCAGCCGAAGCAGGACGACGAATACCCTGCGAAGAAGTGTCCTGAATGAAGAGGGCACTGACCTACCTCGCTTTCGCAATCCTCGGCATAGGGATAGGCGCGTATTCTGCCTTGACGATGGCAGGTTTGCTGCCCGGTGACAGGCGCACCCAAGGACCAATTGAAATCAACAATTGGTACGGCGATTTTGCCATGGGGTCAGAGGATGCCAGCCCCTATTTTCGCGCGCGGATCGCGCGGCACGGGTTGCTCGCTTTGGCGAACACCGAAGCGGTGTATTTTACCCGCACAGTGGACGACAGCGGACAGCCTTTCACGGAAGATTGCATGTACCAGTTGAGCGGCGGCGCAATGCCCGCCCGATGGTGGTCAGTCACGCTATATAACGCGCAAAACTTCCTGCCAGACAATACCGATAGCGCGCTCAGTTTCGATGCCAGCCGCGCAGATATGCAGAGCGATAATGGCTCTGGATGGTCGGCGGTCATTTCGCCTGCCAAGCCGGCCGATGACACAGGTTGGATTTCGAGCAAAGCGTCCGAAGCATTCGACCTGACACTGAGGCTATACGTGCCGAATGATGGCGTTCTGGAAGACCCGGAAGGGATGATTGACGCGCCTTCGGTCAAACGGCTTCAATGTTCAGGAGATGCCTCATGAAGCGGCTCGCCGGTCCGATAGCATGTAGCATTATCCTCGCCCTCGCCACGCATGCGGGAATTGTATATTTCGCGCCGTCTTTCATCATGGACCGCGCCTATACGATGATCGGAGAGCGAGGAACGCCCGTGCATGGGTTTCAACTGGCCCCGCAAATGCGCCCGGATACGCAGAGCGTTGTTCGACCATCTCCCGATCTTGCATATTCGGGATGCCGGTTTGATTTTGGCCAGGCTGCGAACGGCATTCGGGTAAAGATGGCTGCCTATGAGGGGTATTCCAGCCTGTCGTTCTTCGATGCGCAAACCAACAATTTTCGCACCATTCGCGGCAATGGCGAACCGCAGGAAATCACGCTCACTGCGAAAGACGCACCGTCTGCCAAAGGCATTATTCTTATCCGGCGACTGGCCCCGACAGACGCGGACTATGCCCGTGTTATCGAGGCTGCACAAAACGACATCTGCGAGGCACTATGAGACAGCGCGCCACATCCGGCTCTCCGTTCGAAGCGCAATTCGGGTTCTGCCGCGCCGTTCGCGAAGGCGACCGTATTCTTGTCGCGGGAACAGGCCCGATTGAGCCTGACGGGACGACAACGTCTGGCGATGCTGCAGATCAGGCGGCGCGATGTTTTGAGCTAATTATCGCAGCAATAGAAGAGCTTGGCGGGACCGCGAAAGATGTCGTGCGCACCCGCATGCTGCTCACCGATTTTGATGATCAGGCAGCTGTGGGCGCTGTTCATGCACGATACTTCGGAGACGCTAAACCAACGGCAACAATGGCAGGCGTGGCATGGCTATGCAGGGCAGAATGGAAAGTTGAGATAGAGGCCGAGGCGATCGTCAGCGCCCCCTAACTTAGACAGCTTAAGCCGACACCCGAACAAACGGCATATTGACCCGCTCGGCTTCAAGTTTGCTCTCCATCTCGACAATCAAATCGCTTAGGTCATCCATCGCATCCAGATCACTTGCAGGGATCAGTGCGCGCAGCCGCCGATTTGAATCCGCGACAAGGATCGCAGGCAAATCATGCCCGTAATTGGGATAGGCATCAGCGAAATCGTCACGGTGGTGAAACACCGCATCCATCGGCAAGGACTTCAGAAACCGTTTCCACTCCCCGCGCATCGAAACCGGGCCGTAAGTCAGGGCGCAAAGCGAACAGGGATACGAGTCAGGCGCGAACTGTTTATGCGCTGCGTGGAGCAGCATATTCAACACGCCTCCATCGGCATTGTAGACGATCAAAAGCTGGGGTTTTTGCGGTGATTTGTGCCGGGCCATACCGATAGCTACGTCGGAGGAGCCAGTTTGGTTACATCCTTACGAAATATTTTTTGCGGCTTTCTGCATCGTACCAAGTAAAAACCACTGCCCGCCAGCCCTTTTCTCAGCAGCCGAAGACGCCTAGATACTAGCCCATGACAGGACAATTTCAGCTCACCGAAGACCAGCTTGCGATCCAGGAAATGGCGCAGCGTTTCACTGCCGACAACATCACCCCGCATGCCGGAGAATGGGATGAGAAACATATCTTCCCAAAGGATGTGATCAAGCAGACCGCCGAGCTTGGTTTTGGCGCGATCTATGTTTCCGAGGAAAGTGGCGGCATTGGGCTTGGCCGGTTGGAAGCCGCGCTGATCATGGAAGCCATGGCCTATGGCTGCCCGACGACAAGCGCGTTCATCTCGATCCACAATATGGCCGCGTGGATGATCGACACATTCGGCAATGCGGATGTGAAAAAACGGTATCTGGACGATCTGATCAGCATGGAGAAAATCGCCAGCTATTGCCTGACAGAGCCGGGCAGTGGATCGGACGCGGCGGGCCTCAAAGCCAATGCAGTGCTTGATGGAGATCACTATGTTTTGAACGGCACAAAGCAGTTCATTTCCGGCGGCGGTGTAAACGACGTTTATGTAACCATGGTCCGCACAAGCGAACACAAGACCAAAGGCATCACCTGCCTTGTGATCGACAAGGACACACCCGGCGTCAGTTTTGGCGCGCCCGAGAAGAAACTCGGCTGGAACGCCTCGCCCACCGCGCAGGTCATTTTCGAAGACGCGCGCATCCCCGTGGCGAACCGTGTCGGTGATGAAGGCGAAGGCTTCCGCTTTGCGATGATGGGCCTCGACGGCGGACGGCTCAATATCGGCGCATGTTCGCTTGGCGGGGCGCAGCGCTGTCTAGATGAAGCGATCGCCTACACAAAGGATCGTAAACAGTTCGATACGCCGATTGCCGATTTTCAGAACACCCAATTCATGCTCGCCGACATGGCAACCGATCTGGAAAGCGCGCGGGCGCTGCTTTATCTCGCTGCGGCCAAAGTCACCGACAACGCGCCGGATAAATCACGCTTTTCCGCGATGGCGAAACGGCTCGCCACCGACAATGGCAGCAAAGTCGTCAACGATGCGCTGCAATTATTCGGCGGCTACGGCTATCTCAAAGATTACCCGATTGAACGGTTCTGGCGCGATCTGCGCGTGCATTCGATCCTCGAAGGCACCAATCAGGTTATGCGCATGATCGTAGGTCGGGATTTGCTGCGCCAGTAATTGGTGCAGACACAGGAAAGGGGTTTCATGACCCAAGACGTAGTTACACGGATCGACGGAACTGTCGGGCGTATCTCGCTAAACCGGCCTAAGGCGCTCCACGCGCTAACGCTGGATATGTGTCACGCGATGAGCACGGCGCTTAGCGAATGGGCGAATGATGACGCAATCGAAGCCGTTATCATTGATCATGTCGAAGGAAGTCGCGGCTTCTGCGCTGGAGGCGATATCGCTTTCCTGCGGGATTCCGCGCTGAACGATGGCGGCGCATCGGGTCGCAAATTCTTCCATGACGTGTACCAGCTAAACCATCAGCTGTTCACTTTTCCGAAGCCCGTTGTCGCCTTTATGGACGGCATCACGATGGGCGGCGGCGTGGGCATTTCACAGCCCGCCAAGTTCCGCGTCGCGACCGAAAATACGCGCTTTGCCATGCCGGAAACCGGTATCGGCCTGTTCCCCGATGTTGGCGGCGGCTGGTACCTATCGCGGATCGGCGGGCGCTTGGGCCAGTTCCTTGCGCTGACTGGAGCACGGCTCGATGGGTCAGAGGCTCTCTGGACGGGCCTCGCGACGCATTACGTGCCGAGTGAAATGCTCGATGATATCAAGGCCCGCATTGTTGAACGGCCGGGCCGGATCGCAGGGATTTTGTCAGAGCCGGTCGGCACTCCCCCCGAAGCACGGATTGAAAAGAACGCGCTGAAAATCGCTAAGCACTTCGCCTCTGACCGGTATGAGGATATCCTCGCGAGCCTTGAAGGCGCAATTGCTGACGGCGACACATGGGCAGAAAAAGAACGCGACACGCTGGGCACGAAAAGCCCGCAGACATGCAAGGTAGCGCTTCGCCAACTGGCGACGAGCACCGACCTGCCAACTTTCGCTGACAATATGGTGATGGAATACCGCATCGCATCGCGCGTGCTGACGCGGCCCGATTTTGCCGAGGGAGTGCGCGCAGTGATCACAGACAAAACAAACGATCCCAAATGGGATCCGGCAACACCGGCGGAAGTGAGCGACGCGCTGATCGACAGCATTTTCGCACCCCTGCCAGCAGATGAAGAATGGAAGCCTCTATGAGCACCTACGAAACGATCACTGTCGAGAAAAACGCAGGCGGGACCAAGGGCGTTACCTTGATGACGCTCAACCGGCCCAAGGCTTTGAATGCACTCAATTCAGGCATTCTCGCCGATTTGACTGCAGCGTTTGCCGAGTACAGCGAAGACGATACGCAGCTGTGCGCTGTGCTTACAGGATCGGGTGACAAGGCTTTTGCTGCGGGCGCTGACATTAAGGAGATGTCGGAAAAGGCCGCAGCGGATTTCTACCTCGATGATTTCTTCTCGCCGTGGACCAGCGAAATTGTGAAGAAAACCCGCAAGCCGTGGATCGCAGCGGTCAACGGTTTCGCGCTAGGCGGCGGGTGTGAGCTCGCCATGATGGCGGATTTCATCATCGCGTCGGACAACGCCAAGTTCGGTCAGCCTGAAATCAAGCTGGGCGTAGCCCCCGGCATGGGTGGCTCGCAGCGCTTGACCCGCGCGATTGGCAAATCGAAATCGATGGAAATGTGCCTGACGGGCCGGATGATGAGCGCTGACGAAGCAGAGCGCGCCAATCTGGTGGTGCGCGTTGTGCCGCAGGCCGATCTGCTCGCCGATGCGCTCAAAACAGCGGGTACTATCGCTTCAATGCCGCCAATGGCCGCAATCGCTAACAAGGAAATGGTCAACGCCGCGTTTGAAATGACGCTGGATCAGGGCCTGATCATGGAGCGCCGCATTTTCCAGATTCTCACCGCGAGTGAAGACAAAGCGGAAGGCATGGCCGCGTTTATCGAAAAGCGTGAGGGGAATTGGAAAGGCCGCTAAGGCCATCCATTCGGGGAGAGAGAACATGAAAATCGCCTTTATCGGACTTGGTAATATGGGCGGCGGAATGGCTGCTAACCTTGTGAAGGCGGGCCATGATGTGCGCGCTTTTGACCTTAGTCAGGATGCGCTCGACGCCGCGAAGGACGCAGGCTGCGCCACTTTTACCAGCGCGAAAGATGCCGTTGCAAATGCCGAGGCTGTCGTTTCGATGCTGCCAAACGGTGCAATCGTTAGAGGCGTTTATGGCGAGGACGTGATCGGCCTTGCCCCGACCGGCGCCGTGTTCCTTGATTGCTCCACCATCGATGTTGCCACAGCCCGCGATGTGATCTCCTCTGCGACAGAGGCGGGATATGACATGGTCGATGCGCCCGTTTCTGGCGGTATCGCGGCGGCCAATGGTGGCACGCTTACCTTTATGGTCGGCGGCAGCGCCGACGCATTTGCGAGGGCCAAACCTATTCTCGAAGCGATGGGCAAAGCCGTGATCCACGCAGGGGACGCAGGCAACGGCCAAGCGGCGAAAATCTGCAACAATATGCTGCTTGCGATTCATATGGCGGGGACGTGCGAAGCCTTTGCCATGGCAGAAAAGCTCGGCCTTGATCCTCAGACATTCTACGACATTTCGTCCGTCTCTTCAGGGCAAAACTGGTCGATGACGAGTTATTGCCCGGTGCCCGGTGTCGGCCCGCAAAGCCCTTCTGATAATGACTACCAAGGCGGCTTTGCTACCGCATTGATGCTGAAAGATTTGCGGCTCGCGATGGAAGCGGCGGACGCATCTGATAGCGCCGTGCCGATGGGCTCGCGCGCGGCGGCGCTTTATGAAAGCTTCGACGGGGCGGGTAATGGCGGGAAGGACTTCTCCGCCATCATCAAGACCTATTGATTTTCGCGATCTTGGTCTCAAGCCATTCGCGCGGAGCCCTGCGCCGGCCGATATCCGCGACGAATTCTTGACCGCGCGCAACGCTGCGCAATCTGTTGCCGCGCAACCACCGGTCAGCGCGGTCATGGTATGACAACCCGCCGCGTTTGAGCCAATCAGGCCGCTGCCAAAGGCTTGGCGGTCCGCCCGGCACGGATAGCCGCAGCGAGTCACTCGCGCGGTTCGCAGTGCGCCCCTCCCCGCGCCAGATCACATCATTCGCGCTGTGCATCGCCAATGCATGCGGATGGGCAATGTCGATCAAATCAGCCGGAATGCCGTCTGCAAGAGGGATTGTCTCTTCGACGCGCAAATAGCCAAAGATGCGGTGATGTGCCTCGCTAGTCTGCTCCTCGGCAAACAGGCCGAAAAACAGAAACACATCGCCCAGCCCAACGCCCTGCCGTTCAAGATGCGTTTGCGCCGCGCTGTGCTGTCCAAAGACGCAAGTGCCGCCCTCAAGGAACACCGGATCGTGGTGGCACAGATCGCCCGCGCCCAGCTTGCCTTTACTCGCTTTCGCCGCGTGATCGCCCAGCCCCAGATCGCCGTAAGTCGTCGCGCTCGCCGTGCCCGCCGGAATGGGTAGGCTTACAGGATGGCCCTCCAAAATTGGCGAAGGTCCACCGCCAGAAGAACTGTCGAAACCCTTGCGGCTAAAGACGATCTTCACAGGGTGACGATCATCCTACGGGCGCTTCCCATGCCAGCTTCGGCTTGCGCGCGGCGGCAGTCTCATCAAGGCGGCGACGCGGCGCATAATACGGCGCTTGTTTCATCGTCTCGTCACCATCCAGAGCGCGCTGCGCGACCGAACGGAACGCCGTGATGAACTGGTCAATCGATGCCTTGCTCTCCGTCTCTGTCGGCTCGACCAGCATCGCGCCGTGCACGACCAGCGGGAAATACACCGTCATCGGGTGATAGCCTTCGTCGATCAACGCCTTGGCCAGATCCAGCGTCGACAGATCGCCGCCGAAGTCTTTGTCGCCAAACAGAGCCTCGTGCATACACGGGCCGGCGTCCGCGAACGGCGCATGGAGCAGGTCTTCGAGGCTGCGCAGGATATAATTGGCGTTGAGCACCGCATCCTCGGCCACCTGTTTCAGGCCGTCTGCGCCATGGCTGAGCATGTAAGTCAGCGCACGTGTGAACATGCCCATCTGGCCATGGAATGCCGTCATCCGGCCAAAGCTGGAAAGCTCACCGCCGAAGTGCTCGCGGGCAAATTCGTCTGCCTGCTCTTCTTCGATCAGGTGAACCACGCCGTCCTTCGTGCGCGCAGTGTATGGCAGCGGCATATAGGGCGCGAGCGCCTCTGAAAGCACGACTGGGCCGGAACCTGGTCCGCCGCCGCCGTGCGGAGTGGAGAATGTCTTGTGAAGGTTGATGTGCATCGCATCAACGCCGAGATCGCCAGGGCGAACTTTGCCGACGATGGCGTTGAAGTTAGCCCCGTCACAATAAACAAAGCCTCCAGCTTCATGAACCGCATCGCTGATTTCACGCATATCAGGCTCAAACAGACCACAAGTGTTGGGATTGGTGATCATCACCGCTGCCACATCTGGCCCTAAACGCGCCTTAAGCGCCTCGACATCCACTCTGCCTGCTGGTGTCGCGGGGATATTCTCAACCCGGTAGTTGGCAAAGGCAGCAGTCGCAGGATTGGTACCGTGCGCGCTCTCTGGCACAAGCACGACTTCGCGGGCGTTCCCGCGCGCTTCAAGCGCCGCACGAATACATAGGATACCGCAAAGCTCGCCGTGTGCCCCCGCTTTAGGGCTCATCGCGACGCTGTGCATTCCTGTAAGTGTCAGCAACCAGTGCGCCAGCTCGTTCACTACCTCCAGCGCGCCTTGCACTGTTTGCACGGGTTGCAGCGGGTGCACATCGGCAAAGCCTGGTAGGCGCGCCATCTTCTCATTTAAACGCGGATTGTGCTTCATCGTGCACGATCCGAGCGGGAAGAAGCCGAGGTCGATACCGTAATTCTGGCGGCTGAGACGAGTGTAATGACGCACCGTTTCTGGCTCTGTCAGGCCGACCAGACCAATCGGATCAATACGTTCCAACCCGCCAAAGCGAGTGGCCGCACTCGCATCGACTGCTGGCAGATCGACGCCGGTCGTTTCCGCTTTGCCAATCTCAAAAATCAGTGGTTCTTCGAGCATCAATGCACGGTTGCCAGTGGTGGTTTGCGGGCCATTGTGCAGGCCGTCCTCGGCGACTTCCATCTGAGGTTTCCAGCCGGATTTGTTGGGCGCGTTCATTGGGCTGGCTCCTTCACGAGAGCTTCGAGCTCGGTGGCTAGGGTCTCGATGTCGTCTTCGGTTGTCATCTCTGTCACCGCGACAAGCAGTGCATGCTCCAGCGCTTCGACACCTGGATAAAGCCGCCCGAGCGACACACCGCCCAATACGCCGCGATCCGCCATTCCGCGCACGATCTCGCGCGCGGGCTTGCCATCGAGCATCAGGGTGAATTCGTTGAAGAACGCGTTGTTGAGCACTTTCACGCCCGGCACTTTGTCCAGTCGATCTGCAGCCAAACAGGCAAGCCGGTGGTTCTCTGCCGCCAGCTCCCTCATTCCGCGCTCACCCAGCAACGTCATATGGACGCTGAATGCCAGCGCACACAGACCGGAATTGGTGCAGATGTTTGAGGTCGCTTTTTCGCGGCGAATATGTTGCTCGCGCGTGGACAGTGTCAGCACAAAACCGCGCTTGCCCTCTGCATCGGTGGTTTCTCCGCACAACCGGCCCGGCATCTGGCGCACATGTTTCGGATTTCGCACCGCGAAGAGGCCGAGATATGGCCCGCCAAATTGCAAGCCGACGCCGATTGACTGGCCTTCACCCACGACGATATCCGCTCCGAGTTCACCCGGTGATTTGATCGAGCCCAGAGCCACCGGCTCCGTGTTTACGGCAACCAGCAAAGCGCCCTTCGCATGGGCTGCTTCGGCCACTTTGGACAAGTCACTTACCCGGCCAAGAATGTCGGGATATTGCACTACGACGCATGATGTCTCGTCATCGATACGGCTGATCAGCCCTTCAAGGTCCGGCTCGGTCTGGATCGATGGCGCGCTATCGGCGATCTCGTCACCCGTGAACTGCGCCATTGTCTTGACGACTTCTGAATAATGCGGGTGGAGCGCGCCGGACAAAACCGCACGTTTCCGTTTGGTAACGCGGCCAGCCATCGCCACCGCTTCCCAGCACGCCGTCGACCCATCATAAAGCGACGCGTTCGCGACTGCGCAGCCATACAGCTTTGCCACCTGCGTTTGGAATTCAAACAGCATTTGCAGCGTGCCCTGCGCGATTTCGGGCTGATACGGGGTGTAAGCCGTCAGAAATTCGCCGCGCTGGATCACGGTATCGACGCTGGCCGGAACATGATGGCGATAGGCGCCCGCACCAAGGAAGAATGGCGCGTCACCAGCCGCCAAATTCTTGCCCGCGAGCCGTTTCATATGACGCTCAACCGCCATTTCGCTCGCATGCATCGGCAAATCACGGATCGGGCCATCAAGCCGCGCGACTTCAGGCACATCGACAAACAGATCATCTATCGACGACGCGCCGATTTTTGCCAGCATGTCGCTGCGATCGGTGTCAGTTAGAGGGAGGTAACGCATTTGAGAGGTCTCCTAAGCCCGCTTTTTCGACTAACGGGTGCTCCGTAATTCAGCAGCTACGGTCGGCAGGAATGCCGGGATGAGCAAAAATCAAAGATTGTCGACGAAAGCCTTGTAAGCCTTGTCGTCCATCAGGCCTTCGAGCTCGTCACGATCCCCGATGGTCATGCGGAAGAACCAGCCTTCTTCCTCTGGCGAGGAGTTCACGAGTGCAGGTTCATCTTCGAGAGCAGAATTGCCTTCGGTCACTTCGCCGGTGATCGGGGCGTAGACATCGCTGGCCGCTTTCACACTTTCGACAACGGCTGCATCGCCGCCCTTGTCCAACATCGCGCCGACATCAGGCAGTTCAACAAAGACGATATCGCCCAATTGCTCCTGCGCGTAATCAGTGATGCCGACAGTGGCGCTTTCGCCTTCGACATCGATCCATTCATGTTCATCAGTGAAGTAACGCGGCATAGAAATCAGCTCCCTCGGAAATAGCGGTGCGGAACAAAAGGCATAGGTGAAACGGTGGCCGGCAGGCGCTTTTTACGCACCTCGCAGCTCAATTCTGCGCCATCGGCGGCGTGGGCTTGGTCAACGTAAGCCATCGCAATCGGCACGCCGAGCGTGGGCGAGAAACCGCCGCTGGTAACGGTGCCAACTTTGGTATCGCCTGAGTAAACTTCCGCGCCTTCGCGCGCAGGCATTCGGCCTTCGAGTGTGAGGCCAACGCGCGTTTTCGCAGTGCCACCGGCGATCTCGCGCAAAATCCGGTCTGCGCCCAAAAAGCCGCCCTCGGTCCGGCGACGCTTGTTAATGCCGAAAATCAGACCGGCTTCGATCGGGCTAATGTCAGGTGACAGATCATGCCCGTACAATGGCAAGCCAGCCTCCAACCGCAAACTGTCACGCGCCCCAAGGCCGATGGGCTGAACCTCGGGTTCGCTCAGGAGCAGAGTCGCAATTTCTTCTGCAGCGTCAGCAGGTATCGAAATTTCAAACCCGTCCTCACCGGTGTAGCCAGCTCGCGCAATCGTTGCGTTGTGGCCAGCAATCGAAAACTTGCCAAAGCGCATGAATGTGAGATCGGACAGCGAGTATTCGCCGGTCGCATGACGCGCCAGTGCATCAACCGCCTTTGGCCCCTGCAGCGCCAGCAAAGCGTGATCGTCCAGATGGTTGAGTGTAATCTCGTCCGGCAAATGCTCACGCAAATGGCCGATATCATCAAATTTGGTTGCGCCGTTCACGACGAGATAAAGATGCCCCGGCCAGCGCGAAACCATCAGGTCATCCAGAACGCCGCCTTCTTCATCCAGCAGCAGCGAATAACGCTGCCGGCCCAGTTTCAACGTGGAAAGGTCAATCGGCAAGACAGCCTCAACCGCCTCATCCAATCCCTCACCGGACAGCAAAAGCTGCCCCATATGGGAAACATCAAACAGGCCCGCATTCGTGCGCGTCCATTCATGCTCCGCAACAATGCCGCCATGCTCGCCCGTATATTGAATGGGCATTTCATAGCCCGCAAACGGAACCATGCGCGCGCCCTGATCGCGGTGCCACGCATCCAGCGGCAGCTTCTCAGGCGGCATATCGTCTTGTGGTATCTCGTCGCTCAAAATCACTGTTCCCCGAACAAGAATCCAACGCGCCGGACGGCACGCTGTTCCTGCCCCCTCTGTCGGGAAACCTGAGAGCTTCAGTCAAACGAATTGATCCGCCTAACCTTCCCCTTCGGTGGTGATTGCAGCTGACTGCAATCACGCTTTCCAGAGTGCCTATGCCTCGCGCGGTCCGTTTGCCTGAGAGTTTCCGGGGCGGTTGCTCCTTCGGCGCCGTGCTTGATTGCTCAAACCAGTCTCTCCCGCGAAAGACGCCGGAATCACACCCGGCAGGCACGACTCGTTTTGCGGATGCGAAGGCATACGTCAATCGCCGGTTGCGCTGACTCGCAAAAGTTCGGGGAAAGCGTGTAAGATTCGTGCGGAAGGCCGTCAGAATCCTGCTTGGAAACTTAAACAGGCTCTCAGGACTGAGTTATGCCGATCAAATAGAAAGCAGACAGTGCGATCCACAGCCCGCCTGCCGTCTTGAGCTTGCGCGGTCCGAGCCACAACGCGATCGGCCGAGCGAGCAATGCGCCCAACATAGCGCCCGGGGCCGCCAACAGGACAATATCCCACGCTATAATGCCCGCATGCACATTCACCACGGTGCCCGCCACCATGCTGATTGAAGATATAACGCAGGCTGTGCCAACGGCGAGCACCATCGGGAAATGCCGCAAGAACAGATAGAACGCGACCAACTCCCCGATCCCGACAGAGAACAACGCCGTGATGAAGCCGCCCGGGATCGAAAGTCCGGCGAGAACCACAAGGTCCAACCGGCTCAGGTTCCGCCGCTCGGGCGCATCACGGTTCACAGTCCATGTCGCAATGATCAGCGCAAAGCCGAGGGCAATCGAAAATCCTTTATAGGCGAGCAGGATTGTTCGCCCTTCGATTTGGACGAACACTTGGGTGACCAATTGCAAGGGCAATGAGATCGCGAGCACCAACAGGCATGTGATGGCATAATCCCGATACCGCACCGATGCCTCGTTTGAATGTTCAGCCGTTTCTGGCTGATGGAGTAACCGGTCTGTCCAGCGAAGCGCGCCGACACTCATTCCGAAAGCCTGAATGCCCATCGAAATCGCGGTTATCCGGATCGGATCAAGCTGCCAGTCGGACAGGTCGCGCAGCGCATTGAAAACCGGAATGAACACCACTCCGCCGCCCGTGCCGCTGGCATTGGCGATAATTGCGCCAACAACGCCCACAGCAGGTACAAACCAAAGGTAGGCCCATTGGTCGTAATCCTTCGGCACCGACCAGAATGTCAGCGCATAGGCCAGAACCAGCCCGGCGATGCCCAACCATAGAAGCCGGGAAGCGTGCGTTTGGGTGCGCACCGCTGAACTCTAATCGAGGTTGGGCCGTAGCCAGCGCTCGGCCGTTTCCAGATCAACTCCGCGCCGCGTCGCATATTCCTCAAGCTGGTCCCGGCCCACACGTGCCACACCGAAATATTCCGATTCCGGATGGCCAAAGTAAAAGCCGGATACAGCAGCGGTCGGCCACATGGCGAAGCTTTCGGTCAAGGTCAGCCCGACATTCTGCTCCGCTTCGAGCAGTTCGAACAAGATCGGTTTGAGCGAGTGATCCGGGCACGCTGGATAGCCCGGTGCAGGGCGAATTCCGCGATATTGCTCTTTGATCAGCGCTTCGTTGGTGAGCTGTTCACCGGGCGCATAGCCCCATAGATCAACCCGGACATGCTGATGCAGGCGCTCTGCAAAGGCTTCCGCAAAACGGTCAGCCAGAGCCTTTAGGAGGATGTCAGAATAGTCATCCTTGTCCGCCTGAAAGCGCGCAATATGCGGCTCGATCCCGTGGATGCCCACGGCAAAGCCGCCAATCCAGTCTCCATCAGGATCGATAAAATCGGCAAGGCACATATTGGCGCGGTCGCGGCTTTTCTTCACTTGTTGGCGCAGGAATGGCAGCGTCACGTGCTCTTCGCGCCGAACGCGGTGGATGGTCACATCATCGCCATCGCGCGCGCACGGCCACAGGCCCGCAACACCGCGCGCTGTTAGCCATTTCTCGCCAATGATCTGATCCAGCATCGCATTGGCATCATCGAATAACTGGCTGGCGGTTTCCCCCACCACATCATCTGTCAGAATGGCCGGATAATTGCCGTGCAATTCCCATGCGCGGAAGAACGGCGTCCAGTCGATGCACTGGCGTAGATCGGCAAGGTTCCAATCATCATAGACATGCACGCCCGGCTTCAATGGCGGCGCAGGTTTGTCACTGTAAAACGGATCATAATTGTTGGCGCGCGCTTCCTCGATAGAAAGCAACACGCTGGGTGATTTGCCTGCGCGTGCTGCGCGCGTTTTCTCGTATTCGGCAGCGGTTTCTGCTACGAAATCATCGCGCTGTGTGTCCGACAACAGTTTAGAGGCGACACCGACGGCGCGGCTCGCGTCGAGAACGTGGATGACCGGGCCGTCGTAATTCGGATCGATTTTCAGCGCGGTGTGCACCTTGCTGGTGGTCGCCCCGCCGATCAGAAGCGGCATCGTCATTTCAGCGCGCTGCATTTCTTCGGCAACGGTCACCATCTCGTCCAGCGAAGGAGTGATCAGGCCGGATAGCCCAATCATATCGGCGTTCTCTTCTTTGGCCACTTCAAGGATTTTCGGCCACGGCACCATTACGCCAAGGTCGATCACATCATACCCGTTGCACTGCAAAACCACGCCAACGATGTTTTTGCCGATATCGTGCACGTCACCTTTGACCGTAGCCATGATGACCTTGCCTTTGGCCTTGCGCTGCGATTCAGGAAGCAGGTCCTTTTCCGCTTCGATAAAGGGAATGAGGTGCGCGACCGCTTTTTTCATCACGCGCGCGGATTTCACGACCTGCGGCAGGAACATCTTGCCGCTGCCGAACAGGTCGCCGACGACATTCATGCCATCCATAAGCGGGCCTTCGATCACTTCGATAGGCCGCCCGCCATCCTCATCGATCGCGCTGCGCATTTCTTCTGTGTCATCGACGATATGCGCATCGATGCCTTTGACGAGCGCGTGCTCCAGCCGCTTGCGCACTTCCCAGCCGCGCCATTCCTCGGCTGCTTTTTCGTCGGCGACGGATTTGCCTTTGTAGCTTTCGGCAAGGTCGATCAGTCGCTCGGTCGCATCGTCCCGGCGCATCAGGATCACATCCTCGCACGCATCGCGCAATTCGGGATCGATCGTGTCATACACATCAAGCTGGCCGGCATTGACGATGGCCATGTCCAAGCCCGCCGGAATGGCGTGATAAAGGAACACAGAATGCATCGCGCGGCGCACAGTTTCATTGCCGCGGAAGCTGAAAGAGAGGTTGGAAAGGCCGCCGCTTGTTTTGGCGTGCGGGCATTGCGCTTTGATTTCCTGCACCGCTTCGATGAAGTCCAGACCGTAACGGTTGTGTTCTTCGATGCCGGTGGCGACCGCAAAAATGTTGGGATCGAAAATGATGTCTTCAGGCGGAAACCCGATACCGACAAGCAGGTCATAGGCGCGTTTGCAGATTTCGACCTTGCGCTCTTTTGTGTCAGCTTGCCCCACAGTATCGAACGCCATGATCACAACAGCCGCACCGTACGCCATGCATTTGCGTGCGTGCTCCAGGAAAGGCTCCTCGCCTTCCTTCATGCTGATTGAGTTCACAATCGGCTTACCGGAAACGCATTTCAGGCCCGCTTCGATCACGTCCCATTTGGAACTGTCGATCATAACCGGCACGCGGGCAATATCCGGCTCGGCTGCGATCAATTTGAGGAAGGTCGTCATCGCATGCTCGGCGTCGAGCAAGCCTTCGTCCATGTTGACGTCAATCACCTGCGCGCCGTTTTCGACCTGCTGGCGCGCGACCTCGACAGCGGCGGTGTAATCATCCGCCATGATCAGTTTCTTAAACCGGGCAGAGCCGGTCACATTGGTGCGCTCACCGATATTGATGAAGCGCGCGCTGCTCTTTTGCTCTGACATCAGGCCGCCACCACAAACGGCTCAAGTCCGGCGAGGCGCATCGCTGAATTGTCCTCTGGGATTGTGCGCGGCGGCAGGCCTTTTACAGCCTCCGCAATTGCCTTGATGTGCGCAGGCGACGAGCCACAGCATCCGCCAAGGATATTGGCCTGACCGTTCGCGGCCCATAGTTTTACGAGACCCGCTGTGGTTTCGGGCATTTCGTCGTACTCACCCAGTTCGTTGGGTAGGCCCGCATTCGGATATGCCATCAACAAAGTGTCCGCGATCCCGGAAAGCGATTGGATATGCGGGCGCAATTGATCGGCGCCAAAGCTGCAATTGAGGCCGATTGTGATCGGGTTTGCGTGGCGTACAGCGTACCAAAACGCCTCAACCGTGTGGCCGGACAGATTGCGACCGGACAGGTCGGTAAGTGTCATCGAAATCATCACAGGCACTTCGCGGCCAAGGTCATTCTCAAGCTGTTTGACCGCCATAATGCCCGCTTTGGCATTGAGCGTATCAAACACTGTTTCGATCAGGATGAAATCGCATCCGCCTTCGATCAGCGCGGCGGCTTGTTCTTTGTAGACCGCCGTCAGTTCATCAAAGTCGATCTCTCGAAAACCGGGGTCTTCGACATCCGGGCTGAGCGAGAGGGTTTTGTTGGTTGGTCCGATCGCGCCTGCGACAAAGCGGGGTTTGCCGTCTTTTGCTTCATACTCATCGGCCAATGCGCGTGCGATCTTGCCGCTTGCGATGTTGATCGCTGCGACCTGATTTTCGGCAGCATAGTCAGCCTGACTGATCCGGTTGGCCGAGAATGTGTTGGTCGAGACAACATCCGATCCCGCATCCAGATAAGCGCGGGTGATGTCCTTGATCACATCGGGCCGCGTTAACGCGAGAATATCGTTGTTACCCTTCTGATCCGCTTTCAAGCCAAGATCACCAGCGTAATCTTCTTCGGTCAGCTTGCGCTCTTGAATCTGCGTGCCGAATGCTCCGTCAGATATCAAAACGCGTTCGGCGGCAGCAGCGTGAAGACGCGCGCGGGCGCTCATGCCGGGCCTCCAACAGGGCGTTTGCCAAGCATGTGGCAGATCGCATAACTCAGCTCGGCCCGGTTGAGTGTGTAGAAATGGAAATTGCGCTCGCCGCCTGCGTAAAGCTTGCGGCAAAGCTCTGCAGCGATTGTTGCGGAAACCAACTGGCGCGCGGCCGGGCGTTCATCGAGGCCATCAAACAGCCCTTTCATCCAGCCCGGAATCTCTGTGCCGCACATGCCCGACATACGCTGGACCGCGGCAAAGCTCATAACCGGCATAATGCCCGGTACAATTTCCGCATCAATCCCTGCCGCCGCGACATCATCGCGGAAACGGAAGAAGCATTCGGGATCGAAGAAAAACTGAGTGATCGCGCGGTCAGCACCGGCATCAAACTTGGCTTTGAGATTGTCGATATCAGCCTGCGCATCAGGAGAATCTGGATGGACTTCGGGATAGGCCGCGACCGATATTTCAAAGTCCGCGACCTTCTTCAATCCGGCAATAAGATCGGCTGCGTTCGCGTATCCGCCGGGATGCGGCTTGTATTGCTGCGAACCATCCGGCGCATCGCCGCGCAACGCGACAATGTGGCGAATTCCTTCAGCCCAATAATGGCGGGCAACCTCGTCCACTTCTTCCTTTGTCGCGTTGACGCAGGTCAGATGCGCGGCCGCCGGAATTTTTGCCTCGTTCTGAATACGAACAACTTGCTCATGAGTCCGCTCACGCGTTGACCCGCCCGCACCGTAGGTGACCGACACGAAACGCGGGCCCAGCGGTCCGAGAGTCGCGACGCTGTCCCACAATGTCTGCGCCATCTTCTCGTTCTTGGGCGGGAAAAATTCGAAACTGATGTCGATATCGCCGGGGAGATCGGAAAACAGTGGCGCATTCAGGGCCGTTTTCGCTTCCTGAAGCTGGTCGAGTGTTGGGGTCATTGGGGGTGCTCTTTGGCAGGTGTTTAGAGGTTTTGCGGGGCCGGCACGTCGCGCCTTTTCCCAATCCAGATTTTGACGACAAGTTCCCCGCCATCCAAAGCAATCGGATCGCGTGCGGAAAAACCCGCACTGCGCAGGAGGTCGCGCATTTGCCGGTCTGAGAAACCAAGGCGGGCGTGCTGGTGACGGGTGCGAAGTTCTTCACGGTCATGGTTGGCGAAATCGACGATGGCGATCCGCCCTCCAGTGCGGGTGACACGCGCGGCCTCAGCCAAAGGGATCGCGGGATCTTGCGCGAAATGGAGCACCTGATGCAGCAGCACAGTGTCGAAACTCGCATCAGGAAGAGGAAGTTCAGCAAAATCGCCCTGAACAAGCTCGATCTGAGCAGCGGGCAAATGCTGAAGTTTCGCACGGGCAATGCGCAACATCTCAAGATTTTTGTCGAGCGCAACAACGTGATCTGCGTCTTTGGCAAAGAACTCCGCCATCCGGCCGGTACCGGTGCCGATATCGAGTGTGGCACCCAGCGGCGCATTGGAAAGAGCTTTGCCAAGCTGTTCTTCAACCTGCGCGTCCGGACTGTGGAGGGCGCGCAAATCATCCCATTCACCGGCGTGCTGGGCAAAATAGGTTTCGGCTGATTGCTCGCGTGCGTCGCGGATTGCCGCCAGTTTGCGCCGGTCGCTTTCGCAGACTTGCGCAAATTCTGCGTCTTCGCGCTCTACCACGGCAAGCACATGCTCGAGAGCTGCCACAATAGGGTTGGCCTGATCGGAGCCGCCGGTTGACCGCAGGAAAACCCAACTGCCTTCACGGCGTCTTTCCGCTATTCCGGCATCGCACAGAATGCCAACATGGCGCGAAACGCGTGGTTGGCTCTGACCGAGAGCCTGGGCCAGTTCACCCACTGCAAGCTCCATCGTCCCGAGCAAGCGAGCAATCCGCAGGCGGGTCGGGTCAGCCAATGCTTTGAAGATCGTATCGACGGCCATACGGACGGATATAAAGATATTTTTATATCTGTAAATGCGTCAAATGGGCAAACGCACTTGCAATATTTCACACGCGAGCGGAAACGGCGAAGGTTATGAAACTTGGCTGCTGCTATTACCCCGAACACTGGCCCGAAGACAATTGGGCAGACGACGCGCACCGAATGGCCGAAATGGGGCTGTCGCTTGTGCGGATCGGAGAATTCGCGTGGAGCCGGATTGAGCCCGAACCCGGCAAGCTGGTTTGGGACTGGCTCGACCGCGCAATAGAGACGCTGCATGCAGCCGGCTTGCAAGTCATCCTCGGCACGCCGACGGCCACGCCGCCAAAATGGCTGGTGGATCAGATGGCGGATATGGTGGCAATCGATGATCAAGGCCGCCCGCGCGGGTTCGGATCGCGGCGGCATTATTGCTTCTCCCATACCGGATACCGCGCTGAGTGCAGGCGGATCGTCACCGCCATGGCCGAACGCTACGGGCAGCACTCTGCTGTCACCGCATGGCAGACTGACAATGAATATGGCTGCCACGATACGATCCTGAGCTTCTCCGATGCCTCCGCGTCGCGTTTCCGCGAATGGCTAGGCGCGCGATACGGAACGCCAGATGCCCTCAACTTGGCGTGGGGCAACGTGTTTTGGAGCATGGAGTACCGCTCTTTTGCCGAAGTTGACCCGCCACATCTGACCGTAACCGAAGCGAACCCTGCGCACTGGCTGGACTATCGCCGTTTCGCTTCTGACGAAGTAGCGAGCTTCAATCGTGAGCAAACCGAAATCCTTCGCGCCCATTCGCCACACCGCGATATCACGCACAATTTCATGGGATTTTTCACGGAGTTCGATCACTACGACACGGCCCGCGATCTTGATGTGGCGACTTGGGATTCGTACCCGCTCGGCTTTCTTGAACAGTTCTGGTTCGGCGAAGACGACAAGCGTGATTACCTGCGTCAGGGCCACCCTGATATCGCCGCGTTCCACCATGATCTGTATCGCGGCGTCACGGGCACAGGCCGCTGGGCCGTAATGGAGCAACAGCCAGGTCCGGTGAACTGGGCGCGTTATAACCCTGCCCCGCTGCCCGGAATGGTCGCGCTATGGTCTTTAGAGGCGATGGCGCACGGGGCCGAGTTCACCAGCTATTTCCGCTGGCGGCAGGCACCCTTCGCGCAGGAACAGATGCATGCAGGGTTGCTGAGGCCGGATGGCAAGGATGCCGAGGCCGCACATGAGGCGCGCGAGGTCGCCGATATCATCGCAGACATAGGTCCGCAGAGACTGGCCAAGGCACCGGTTGCTTTGGTGTTTTCATATGAAGCAGCGTGGGTGTGCGGGATCCAGCCGCAGGGCCAGAGCTTCCGGTATCTGGAGCTTGCTTACCAATGGTATTCGGCGCTGCGTAAGCTTGGCCTTGATGTCGACATCGTCTCGCCGGATGCACCGATCGGTGAATACAAAATGGTCGTCGCTCCGACGCTGCCGATTGTGTCAGACGATCTGGTCGCGAAGTTGAAAGCGCTGGATTGCCCCGTCCTTATCGGCCCCCGGTCGGGCAGCAAGACCGCCAACTTCCGCATTCCCGATGATCTCGCCCCCGGCGCCCTGAATGATCTTATCCCGCTCACCGTCTCACGCGTAGAATCCCTGCGGAACGGAATTGTCGAGCAGGGCGATGATTTCTCAGTGTCCCGGTGGGTCGAGCAAATCGAGAGCAACATTGAGCCGGAATTTGCCCTTAAAGACGGACGAGGTGTGGTCTTCAAACACAAGCATGCGCGATATTGCGGAGCATGGCCCGACGACGCTTTGCTTCGTTCTTTGGTTGAGCGAATGTCCGTAGAGGCGGGAATTGATACGATGCCTTTGCCAAAGGGACTGCGCGTTCGCCGCACCGCCTCACATCTGTTTGCCATCAATTACGCGGGCAAGCCGGTAACGTTTGAGCCAACTGGCGAGACTATCGCGCCCGCCGGTGTATCAATCACTCGGCTATCCTGATGATCGCTTGCCAAGTCAAACCCTCTACCACATGGGCACAGCCATGATCGGAACGCGCAACTACGCCATTATCGGATGCGGCATGATGGGCCGCGAGCATATGCAGAACCTCGCGCTGGTCGAGGGGGCAAATCTGATAGCGATTGCCGATCCGGATGCCGGATCACGCAAAGAAGCACACGACCTTGCCAGCCGGCTGGGGCAGGACGTGCGGCTGTTCGAAGATACTGCGACCATGCTTTCTGAAGCAAAACCCGATGCGGTCATTATCGCCTCGCCAAACTACACCCATTTCGATGCAGTCAAACCCGTCATGGAAACGGGTGCGGCCATTCTGCTCGAAAAGCCGATGTGCACGACTGTTCCCGATGCAGAATCATTGGCCGTGGCAGCAAGCAATTATCCAAACCTTTTCTGGGTCGGTCTGGAATACCGGTACATGCCGCCGGTCACACGCTTTATCGAGCGCATTCACGCAGGCGAAGCCGGCGATATCAAGATGCTGGCAATCCGCGAGCATCGCTTTCCATTCCTCGAGAAGGTCGGCGACTGGAACCGCTTCAATCGCAATACAGGCGGCACTCTGGTCGAAAAATGCTGCCATTTCTTCGATCTGATGCGGCACATAATGCGCGACGAACCGGTGCGTGTTTTCGCAAGCGGGGCGCAGGATGTGAACCATCTGGACGAGACATATGATGGAGAGACGCCGGACATTATCGACAACGCATTTGTCATGATGGATTTCGCGGGCGGCGGGCGGGCGGTGCTTGACCTGTGCATGTTCGCCGAAGGATCCGCGCAACAAGAAGAGATCAGCGCCGTCGGGCCCATCGGCAAGTTAGAGGTGAAGCTGCCTGTAGGCGAAGTCACATGGTCACCGCGCGACAAATCCGGCCCGTTTGTGACCCATGTCGAAACGCCGCCGGATGCGCTCGCGGCAGGTGATCACCACGGCGCAACCTATTTCCAGCTGCGCGATTTCCATGATGCCCTCCTAAACGGTACCGACCCTTTAATCGATGCGCGCGACGGGTACCGATCAGTCGTAATCGGTGCGGCCGCGCAGCAAAGCATCGCATCCGGCTGTCCGGTCGATATCTCATTCACTGCCAAGGACTGACCATGCTTTCGAACATGCCCCGCAGCGGCTTTGGCCTATGGAAAATCCCGCAGGACAAGACAGCAGATACGGTCGTGGAAGCGGTGCGCGCGGGCTATCGTCATTTCGATAGCGCTGCGGATTATGGCAATGAAGTGCAGACCGGCGACGGCATCGCTCGCGCGGTAAGCGAAGGACTGGTTTCGCGTGAGGAGCTTTGGATCACATCAAAGCTCTGGAACACATTCCACGCGCCAGAGCATGTTGAGGAAGCCTGCCGCAAGTCATTGGGCGATCTTGGCCTTGATTTTCTCGATCTCTATCTGATCCACTTCCCGATCGCGCTGGAATATGTTCCCATCTCGACCCGCTATCCGCCGGAATGGGTCCATGAACCTGAAACAGATGGTGCTGGCATGAAGCTGGCCAAAGTGCCTCTTCATCAGACATGGGCGGCGATGGAGACTTTGGTAGACAAAGGCCTCGTGAAGAATATCGGCGTGTGCAATTACAATTCAGGATTGCTCCACGATCTGATGACCTATTCGCGCATCAGGCCTGCGATGCTTCAGATCGAAAGCCATCCTTATCTCACACAAGAGCGCCTGATCCGGTTGGCGGGCGATTATGGGGTGGACGTAACGGCGTTTTCGCCGCTGGGCGCGCAAAGCTATTTCGAACTGAATATGGCAGCGGAGGGCGACAGCCTTCTTGGTGCTGCACCGGTCATGGTGGCGGCAAGCGCGCACTGCAAAACGCCTGCTCAGGTCCTGCTTCGCTGGGGCATTCAACGCGGTACTGCGATCATCCCGAAGACGACAAAGCCGGAGCGCATGCGCGAAAATCTGGACATTGATGACTTTGAGTTGAGCCGGGTCGAAATGGCGGCAATTTCCTCGCTCAATCAAGACCGCCGGTTCAACGATCCAGGCGCATTTACCGAAGCCGCTTTCAACACATTCCACCCGATTTACGATTGATATGACACAGCAAAGCTTTCCCGCAATCATCGAGGGCGGCGGTGACCTCGCCGCGTTTCTTGCCGCGAATAAAGGCGCTGTCGATGCAGCGCTCGCCAATGCTGGCGCGCTGCTGTTTCGCGGGTTTGACGTGCCCGATCCGCACGCCTTTGATGCTGCGATTGAAGGGTACGGCGAGCCAGGCTTTACGTATGAAGATTCGCTGTCGAACGCGGTTCGCACCAATGTCACGACGCGCGTCTTCACCGCCAACGAAGCGCCGCCGACGACAGAGATTTTTCTGCATCACGAGATGGCTCAGACACCGCTTTATCCGTCAAAGCTGTTTTTCTACTGCGAGATTGCTCCTGAAACAGGCGGCGCGACACCGGTTTGTCGATCTGATTGGGTGCTCGACACCCTTGCAAAAACTGCGCCCGAACTTGTGACCCGCATCGAAGCAGAGGGGGTGCGATACACAAATGTTATGCCCGGGAGCGACGACGCCGGATCCGGTCAGGGCCGCAGCTGGCGCAGCACTTTAAGCGTGGATGCACGCAGCGCAGCAGAAGCGCGGCTGCGCGACTTGGGATATTCATGGGAATGGCAAGCAGAGGAGACTTTGCGTGTCACCACCCCTGCCTTGCCCGCCATTCGCAAGCTCGCCGATGGCCGCAGGACATTCTTCAACCAATTAATCGCCGCGTTCCGTGGCTGGGCCGACAGCCGCAATGATCCGAACCGGGCCATTACATTTGGCAACGGCGAACCGATCACATCGGAAGATATGGCCCCAGCAATTGCGATCGCCGACGAGCTAACCGTTGATCTGGAATGGCAATCAGGCGACGTCGCCTTGATCGATAACTTCCTTGTCATGCATGGCCGCAAACCGTTTGAGGGCAAAAGGCGCGTTCTGGCCTCGCTCATTGCCTAATGCTGGGTGATGCCCAGCTGCGCATAATCGACCATCCAGTAGCCCGACGGATGTTTTGAAACTGCATGAGGGCGCACTTCGCGAACTTCATCGGCCATAGCGCCAAAGACATCGCTTCCTTCGCAGAGCTCTGCAAACTCAGGCCGATAATCGAACAGGTATAATCCGAACCCAGCGGGATGATCGCCGACTTTCCGAATGTTCTGCTTAAGCCGGCGATCGGACATCATTCCCATGCCGCCCATACCCATCATGCCCGTGCCAGTTTCACCGGTGAACCCGCCAAAACCATCATTGCCAGGACCGACACTGCCGCCGGTCAAATTCCGGACACTCCCATAAGGCCGCAGTGTTGGCCGGGTATAAGGTCGTTTGGTATTTCTCGACATCTCAGATCCAAGCCCGAAGGCCTCCATAAAACTTCATCCAGCAACAATACGTACCCTTCCCCCTACGTATCGGCTGGCACCTTAATCGTATCTGATCGCCCGAAACTGGTCAAAATCCAGAACAACAGGTTGGCCGTAAAAATTACCCCGATCAGCGCGAAAAACAGCGCACCGGGCCCGGTTTCTGACGCCAGCCCCACCGGCGAAAACAGCAGGTATGTCGCCACGACACAGCTGAACAGCGTGACAGCCAATGGCTTCGCAAACCGCCACGGGGTCATGTCCACCTGATCGTTCCGTGTAAAATTCCATGCTGTCTCGCGCGGTTTTAACCAGCCGCAAGCGAGCATAATTCCGACCTCTATCCAGAACAGTACGGCGTACAGGTGGATGAAGTGCAGCGTGATCACATCGTCGAACACAAACCGGATCAAACCATATACGGCGACATGGAAGACGATCACGATCTTCGCACCCAGCGCCGGTACACGGGCCGTGAACAACCCGACGATCACGATCACCACGGTCGGAATGTTGTAAAAGCCGGTGAAGATGCGGATGATCTGCCATAGCCCCTCGGGTGCGAAAGCAAGCATGGGGGCCACAACAAACGAGAACAGCGCAATCACCAGGCTGGCAATCTTGGCAACGCGGACCAGTTCTTCATCGCTCGCCTTGTCCCCGCGAGCCGGTGCATAGACATCCAGACTGAACAAAGTCGCCGCGCTGTTGAGCAGAGAATTGAACGATGAAAACACCGCGCCAAGCAGCACCGCCAGGAAAAACCCGGAAAGATAGACCGGCAAGACATCGCGGATCAGGCGCGGATAGGCTTCATCAATTGTGCCCAATCCAGGCCCATAAAGGTGAAACGCGATCACGCCGGGGATCATCATCATGAACGGTACGAGTATTTTGAAAAAGCCGGAAAACAACACGCCCTTTTGCCCTTCGGCTAGGCTCCGCGCCCCAAGCGTCCGCTGGATCACATATTGATTGGTGCACCAATAAAACAGGTTGGCGAACACCATACCGGTGAAGATCGTGCCGAACGGCGTCGGATCATCGGAAGCACCGATCGCGTTGAGTTTTTCAGGGTTTTCCGCGGTTAGCTGCGCCAACCCTGCACCGAAATCTCCGCCGCCCAGCGCGATCAAGCCGAAGACCGGCACCAATACACCTATGATCAGCAAACCAACGCCGTTGAGCGTATCCGAAATCGCCACTGCCCGCAGACCGCCAAAGATCGCATAGATCGATCCGGTAACCCCAATCAGGATGACCATCGCCACCAGCGCTTCAAAATCGCCAAGGCCCGTTAGAGCGGGCACATCGAACAACGCGATCACTGCGAGGCTGCCGGAGTAAAGCACGCTGGGGATCGTCACGAGACCGTATCCCAGCATAAACAGCACCACAGACATGCGACGCACCACCGGATCAAACCGGTCATTAAGAAACTGCGGCAAAGTCGTGAACGCGCCGGCAAGGTATTTGGGCAGGAATATCAGCGCCATCGCAATCGTTGCGACCGCAGCCGTTACTTCCCAGCCCATGCTCGACATGTTGAAACCATATGCCGACCCGTTCAGCCCGATAAGCTGTTCGGCGGAAAGATTAGTGAGGAGCAGAGAGCCTGCAATAAAGGTCGCACCAAGCCCGCGTCCGGCAAGGAAGTATCCGTCTTTGGTCTCTGTCGTCCCCCGCGTCTTTAGCCAGCTAATCCAGCCGACAAGTCCCATAAAGAACGCGCAGCTGACGAGCGTGAAGATCAGGTTTTCACTGCTCACGCCGCGTCTCCATCATGACTCTGCACCAGCGCGAATGGAAGTGGACGACACGAAACGCAGGTCCCGTGAAAAGCTGCAAGCGGATTTTTCCCAAGCGCGTCAAAGCCTTGAAAGCGCCGAGCGCGCACAATGTGTGACTTTCCAAGATGCAGGCTGTCATCGTTATTCATCACGGGCTTTCTACGCGAGGCGGCGCGAGTAGGAAACGGAGCGCATTCATCCGTGCTCCTTCAACAAACCACGGTAGTGGTCGGCCAAGGTGTCGCTGCCAAATTCAGGCGTTTTTTCAGCGCTATATTCGCCGCTTTCTGGATCAAGTACCAGCATGCTTTCAGTCGCGTAATAATGCGCGATGCGGGCATATTCGGCCTTTTCGGCCAGCCAATCAGATAAGGGGGCGCCCCATGACAGGACCTTTGCCGCGCCGGTAAACAGACGCGGCGAAATGGATTTGAAGCGCGGCTCTTCACCCGTAAGCTCAAAGATCAACTCGCCTTGCTGGCGCAGGGAAATCGCAGGGCCCGGTCCGCCAATTGGCAGAACCTGTTTGCGGCGTGCAGGATCGATTACGCAATCGGCGATGAAACGCGCCAGATCGCGGTCACTGATCGGCTTGCAACGGGTCAGATTGCCATCGCCGAAAATCATAAACGGCTTGCCCTTTTGGACCCGCTCCACCTGTCCCGACAGCGATTTGAAGAACGCTGTCGGCCGCACAATTGTGTGGTCGATCTGCGATGCTTTAAGCGCCCGCTCGAACGCGATCTTTGCGTGCTGGAAGGCCAGCCGAGGCTTTTGAACACAGATAGCCGAAAGCAGTATGAAGTGCTCTGCTCCCGCTGCTTCGGCGGCTTTCAGCAGCCTGAGATTGGCCAGAAAGTCGACCGCTTCGGCATCTTTGGGTGATCCACTGCGCGATGCGATGCAGGAAATGACTGTGTCCGGCTTTGCCGCGGCGAATGCTTTTGGCAAGCCATCCTCCGATGCGAAGTCGCTGCGTGTGATAGCGGTCACCTGATGTCCGCTATCCTCCAATGCCTGCTGCACCGCGCGGCCGATTGTGCCGCTCGCCCCTGCAAGCACAATACGCATCTGTTGGTGGGCCCCGTCCATCACAGGACGGGGCTTAGCCTATCACCACAGAACGATATAGAGGCCAACAAGGATGGCGACGGTCAGCATTGAGAGCGTGTTGAAAAGCATCGTCGTCGCAAAGCTGATGTCGCCGAGCTTGACGGTGCGTTCTTCGTCCGGAGCGCGCGTCATCCGCGAGACCGCAATTGCAGCAACAAGGGCGACCACAAAGACAATCCAGATGCGGATAATGAATGGCACATCAGGCGCACCGAATTTCAGCGCGATGTTCAGCAGAACCGAACCGATAAGCGCAGTGAATGCGCCCGCAGTGTTCGCTTTCTTGTCGAAGAAACCGAGCAGGAAGACAATCACGATACCCGGTGCGATATAGCCGGTGTATTCCTGAACCGTCTGAAACGCGCTTTCAAAACCACCGAGGAACGGACGGGCAAGAACCAGCGCGAGGCCCATCGCGACAAAGGCGGTGATCCGGCCAACCATCACGTAATGTTTCTCGCTCTCGTCAGCGCGAACGCTGCGATAGAGGTCCATTGTGAAGATGGTAGAGATCGAGTTCATCATCGAAGCGAGCGAAGACACAATCGCCGCGATCAGAGCCGCAAAGACCAATCCGCGCAGGCCAGCGGGCGCAAAGCCCATCAATTGGCCATATGTCCGGTCCGATTTCTCAGCCAGCGCCGCCTGATCGAGCATACCCTGCTGGGCAAGGATGACAGCCGCGATGCCCGGGATAACCACGATGAACGGCACGAGCAGTTTCAGGAATGCTGCAAAAGCGAGACCCTTTTGCGCTTCGCCAAGGTTCTCCGCACCCAGCGCGCGCTGAATGATGTACTGGTTAAAGCCCCAATAGCTGAAGTGCAGCACCCACAGTCCGCCAAGCAGCGTCCAGATACCCGGAAGGTCGCTATAGCCGGTATCGCCTTCGTCGAGGATCATCTCGAAATGGCCCGGCATTTCCTGCATCAGATATCCGAAGCCGCCGATAGCGCCATCCGCAGGCAGCGCGTCGAGCGCAAACCAGGTGATGGCAAAGCCGCCGATAATCAGGATCACAACCTGAATAATATCGGTGAGCGCAACAGCTTTCAGGCCGCCATAAAGCGAATACAGCACAGCAAAAGCGGCGAGCGCCATCATCGATGTCATCACGCCCCAGCCGGTCAGCGTATCAACCGCAAGACCGCCCAACCACAAAACAGCGGTGAGGTTCACAGCGGTGTAAAGGAACACCCAGAAAACACTCATCAATGTCTTCACGCCCGAACCATACCGCTGGTCGAGGAATTGCGGCATGGTGTAAATCTGGCGCTTCAGGAAGATTGGCAGGAAGTATTTCGCGACGATCAAGAGAACAATTGCGGCCTGCCATTCATAGGCGGCAATCGCGATACCGATGGCGAAACCCTGGCCCGACTGGCCAATGATTTGCTCGGCCGAGATATTCGATGCAATCAGTGAGGCACCGATTGCCCACCAAGGCAATGCGCGCCCAGCGAGGAAATAATCCTCGGTGTTTTTCTCGTGCCCCGCGGGCTCCCGGCTTACAAACAATGCAATGCCGAGCAGCGCGAGCGCATAGGCCGCGATGATGATGATATCGATAGTCTCGAGTGTCACTTGAACATACTCCCCCGTGGACTTTGGCTCTTATCGGCCTTGGTCCGGATCCCTAAGGCGACAGGACTAACGCGTTCCTGCGTTACGTCCAGCCGCATTCGATTGCACGATCAGAATGAGCACTCTGCCCCTTCGGCTGCATCTTCCCGTGCAATAGCTGAAATCTGGATCGAAAATGGCGCTTCCGAACGAATTGTCAGGGCATTGCTAAGCCCCGCAAGACACGCTGGTGTCAGCACCATTTCGCGCCAGCCTTTGCCTTCTGCGACCAGCATTTCGCGCGATATGTCGAGCGTGCTGCCGTTGCTGGC
Source organism: Erythrobacter crassostreae (assembly GCF_019204045.1). Taxonomy (GTDB): domain Bacteria; phylum Pseudomonadota; class Alphaproteobacteria; order Sphingomonadales; family Sphingomonadaceae; genus Erythrobacter; species Erythrobacter crassostreae. The sequence continues at coordinate 163,126 of NZ_JAGSPC010000001.1, forward strand.
AAGCACAACCGGACCAGCGGGACGCTGCGTGACTTGATAGGCGATACGGTACGCATTGCCGCCCTGCGGACCGCTCAGATCAAGCGCGGTGCCCGGACCGAATGTGATCTCTCGGGCATCTTCCTGAGTGTTCCGGTCGATCCCGCGCGCGACTACGCCGCCAGCAGCGCCGCGCAGATCGGGGATCTCGGTCCCTTTCGACAAAGCCTTAACCCGTTCAGCGAGACGGCCTGCAGTAAACCAATCAGAAGCACCGCCAGCGTCCAGCGCCGCGCATTCTTCGCTGAGCGTTCCGAACGGAGCAGTGTTGTTCATCGACCGACTAAAGCCGACCGGGAAAAGCGCACCGTCAGGGCCATTGAGCGGATCACCGTCGCAACCTGCAGGCCAGCTGAAAGACAGCGCCCCGTTCGTTCCCGTTTTTCCGTAAAGGAAATCAGCGACGCCCGCGCCTTCGCTGCCCGGAAGCCAGGCAGCCACAAATGCATCTGCCACATTAAGCTCGCGGTTCACCCACATCGGGCGACCAGAAAGGAATACGGCGACTGTTGGGACACCGGCATCCTTGAGACGGCGCAGGGTTTTCAACCCTTCCTCGTCGCGGAACGCGAGGTCCTTACGATCACCGACGAATTCGGCGTAAGGCTCTTCACCGAACACGACGATAGCGACATCTGGCTCCTGCCCTTCGGCAAGAGTGCCGTAGAGCGAGAAATCAACACTTCCGCCCGCCGCTTTCGCTGCGTCTTGGATACCCGCAAGAATTGATGTCGCACCGGGAAAATCATCGTTGGTTAGCTCTCCGCCGCCCTGCCAAGTGATCGTCCAACCACCGGCTTGCTGTGCGATACTGTCCGCTGCGGTGCCAGCGACCATGATGTTGGCCCCTTCCTTGATCGGGAGCACCCCGTCATTCTTCAAAAGCACCATGGATTTCGCGACTGCTTCGCGCGCGATTGCACGGTGGTCAGCCGAACCGAGCTTGCTCCAGTCGCCAGCGTTCGGGCGCAGAGACGGCTTGACTTCACCATCCAGAATACCGGCGCGCTGTTTAATGCGGAGCACGCGAACAACGGCTTCATCGATCCGCGCTTCAGGGATCGTGCCGTCTTTCACCTGAGCCAGCGTTGTCTCGTAAAGCCCCTTCCAATCTTCGGGCACCATATAGACATCAAGGCCCGCCAACATGGCTTGCGGACAATCGGTGTTGGTGCAGCCTTTGATCTGGCCGTGTCCGTTCCAGTCCCCGACGACCAAACCGTCAAAGCCCATTTCGCCGCGTAGCAAGTCTGTCAGCAGCGCTTTGTTGCCATGCATTTTCTTGCCATTGATCGAGTTGAAGCTGGCCATGACGGAGCCCAATCCAGCATCAATTGCTGGCGGGTAAGGCGTGACATGAACCGCTTTCAGGTCTTCGATGTCACCGTTTACCTCACCTTGGTCGACCCCTTGCGCCGTGCCGCCATCGCCGAAGAAGTGCTTGGCCGTGGCAATAACCCGGCCTGCTCCCAAGAAATCATCATCGCCTGGTTTGCCCTGCAATCCCTCGACCATGGCGACACCCATCGCGGCGACACGGACAGGGTCTTCGGAATAGCTTTCGTAAGTGCGACCCCAGCGATCATCGCGGGCAACCGCCACAGTCGGGGCAAAGGTCCAGTCGATGCCGGTAATCTCAATCTCGACTGCTGTTGCCGCGCCAATTTTGCGGATCAGATCGGGATCGCCCGTCGCGCCCAGCGCGATGTTGTGCGGAAAGATCGTCGCACCGATCACGTTGGCATGGCCGTGAACCGCGTCTGTGCCCCAAATCATCGGGACCGCCGGTTCACCATTGGCAAGCGACTTTGTCGAAGCCTCCCAAAATTCATCAGCCAGCTTCAGCCAGTCTTCGGCGGGTGCAAAGTCATTGTTGTAAGGGCCGGAATTGCCGCCGTTCAGCACGGTGCCGAACCGGTATTTTTCAACATCGGCTGGCGTGACCGAGGCAATGTCTGGCATGATCAGCTGCGCAACCTTACGCTCCAGCGACATGCGAGCGAGGAGATCAGCGATCTGCCGTTCGGCGGCATCTTCGGTTGAGGCTGCAACTTCTTGAACGGGCGGCGTGCTCGCCGCTGTTTGAACCGGCGCACCGGCACCGCATGCAGAAACCAAAACAGCAAGTGCACTGGCTGCCATCAGCCGAGCGGAAATACGCATTTTTGAAAGTCCCTCCCAAAGACCCGAAACGTTCACGTGAATCTCAATTTTGAGAACGTTCACAAAGATGCGATTGTTCGCACGCGTTTGTACGAAAATCAAGCCTTCATACGTGCTTTGGAGTGGTGACGAGCAAGACCGCTGCAAGCGCGGCAAGCGCCGCGAAGAGCAGGAAGAGCGCCGAAAATCCGAAACCCGGCACAAGCGACAATGTAAGCCACGGCATAACAATCGATGGGACTGTGTTTGTCAGGTTGAAGACACCAAGATCGCGACCGCGATGCTGCGGTTTGGGCAGCACGCGAAGATACTGGCTTGTGTGCAATGACAGGAAGATGGACGCGGCAATTCCGAACACGACGTAGCCGGTAATCGCCAGCGGAAGTTCGGCAGAAAACGCCATAACCACCAATCCGACAGCGGCCAGCGCGGCGCAAACAACCAAAGGTGCGATAGGGCGCTGATGGGTGTCCGACCATCTGCCCATAATCAAAGATAGAGGGATGGAAATGATCAGAACAATGCTGAATATATTGGCTGACGTATTTTCGTGGAAATCGGGCAAGATCGAACGCAGCCAGAACAATAGAAATGCGAACAGACCGGCCTCGGATATCTGTATGAGAAAGCGTGATAACCACATCCGGACAACGATTGATCTCGACGTACGATCGGCGACGCTTCGCCCGCGCTTTTGATGGCTCGGTTGCATCAGAGCGGAGCGCTCTCGGCCGCCTCCCAATACCAAAACGGGCAGAACGAGCGCCGCAACCATGATCGCGACGGCAATTGTCCGGTATTCTTCCGCAACGAACCCCTCAAACGTCACCAACGATCCGGCCATTGCGCCAAGCGCTGGGGCCACTGAGAGCAGCCCGCCAAGCAAGCCCTTCTGGCTATCCGGGACACAGTCCCCCGCCCATGCGAGCAACGGCCCAAGCATCATGTTGAGACACAGCTGCCACAACATCACCGCCGCAATCAGTTCGAACAGCGATGTGGCCTGACCGATCCAGATCAGCAACACGCCCGAACTGATGAGGCCAAACACAATCCAGGGCCGCCGCGTTCGGCTCCAGTCGCTGACCAGCCCGAATACGACATTGGCAAGGCTGGCGATAATCGCGCCGTAGAATGTGACGCGCGCGAGCGATACGACGTCTTCGCCGCCCATCAGACTTGTTATTTTGAGCGGGAGCAAGACGGTTAGAAACGGCACGTAAGCAATTGCGCCGCCGCCCACGGCAACCGCGAATAGGATCAGAAACCAGAGCGGCTGGCGATCATCAGGCTTGATGTCGTCGCTCACTCCGCGGCGGGGGCCGGTCCTGTTGATGAACGTTCGACAAGCTCGGCCGGGACATCGATAATCTCGTTCACCGGCGGTGCTTTATGCAGATTGATAAGGTGTTCGACTGCAATCGATACGGTTTCTGCAATCGGCTGATCCACTGCCGTTAGCGGCGGCTGCGTGAACCGCACAATCGGAGTGTTGTCGAAAGAGATCAGCGAAATATCGCGGGGCACATGCAAGCCTCGGTCTCTGGCCACTTCAAGCGCGGCAAGCGTCATCTGATCGCTGCTGCCGATAATTGCAGTCAAATTGGTATGGCGGTGGAGCAGACTCCGCGCCGCCTGTGTGCCGGATTCATATCCAAAGTCGCCCTTTTCGCACAGGCCGTCTGTTGCAAGACCGTGCTCTTCCATCGCTCTTTTCCAGCCTGTGATGCGCCAGGCGCTGAGGCTGTATTGATCCGGGCCGGCGATCATTGCGATTTTGCTGTGTCCCAGCTCGATCAGGCGTTTGGTCGCGGCATATGCTGCCCCTTCATCGCCCATGGTCAGCCGGATTCCCGGCCCTTCTTCCACGGATCCGATCCGGGCAACGGGAATGTTCCGTTCCGCAAGCAGCCGGGTGATCTGCGTATTTTCAGAATGCGGCGGTGTTAGAATGACACCGTCCGGTTGAAGCGCGGAAACAGTCGCGCCAAGCTCGCGTTCCACATGATCCGCATGTGTATCGACCAGCTCGACGATCATGCGATAGCCGTTCTTTGAGCACGTCAGCGTCCCGCCGAGCAACATCTGGTCAACCCAGTCCGTACCAGTGCGCTCGCGCCAATCAGCCAGAGTGCGTTCGCGGTCATTGATAGCGAGAATCAAGTAACTGCGTGATCCGCTCATCCGTTGCGCCGCCAGCGACGGGACATAACCCAGCCGGTCAATCGAAGATTGCACCCGGTCGCGCATTTGTGGGCGCACATTTGGCTCGTCATTGATGACGCGGCTTACGGTTTGCAAGGACACGCCTGCATCCTCTGCCACTTCGCGGATTGTTACTGTATTACGGCGCCTTGCCATTTCGTTCCCGTCTTAACTGACCCCCCAGCCAGCACCCAAAAAATGCGCACCCGCGCATTAGTTCATGCATGCCCGACCTGTATCGCGGTCTTCCTTGCATTGATACACTCTGATCCAATCAATCACGAACTGATTAGGCAGCGTGTCCTCATCGAGCCCCAGCTCATTGCTTTCTTCCGGCCATTTCCCACCAACAGCCAGATTGGCCATGATATAGAATGGCTTATCAAAAGGCGCATTGGCATTGCCCGCCGCCAGGGGCGAGGCTGTAAACCACTCCTCGCGCGGAACGGTGAAATGCACGCGGTCATTGATCAAAAACCGGATCAGCCCTTCGCCCCATTCGACCGCATAGACGTGGAAGCCATCCGAAGGCAGTGAGAGATCGGGTAGCGGCGACTTTTGAGAGACAAATGCGTTTGCCGGCGACGTATCGCCAAAATGCAGCGCACTGACATGGCGGTTCTCGCCCAAAGTCCCTTCGCATTCGTCGCATTCCGCGCCAAGATTGACTGCCTCCAGAATATCGATTTCGCCAGAAAGCGGCCAACCGCCATATTCTCCGGTCTCAGGCATCATCCAGACCGCAGGCCACATGCCCTGCCCGGCAGGAACCTTGGCCCGCACTTCGAAGCGGCCGTACTTCCAACTGTGCAGACCGCGCGTGCGGATCTTGCCGGATGTGTATTCCCGTGTGACCTGCGGGTTAGGATTTTCCGCGATCTCTGGAGGGCGATCGGGTCCGGTGAAGGTTTCTTTGCGAGCCTTCAGATAGAGAAATCCGTCCTCCACCGCGATGTTTTCCGCGCGGTCAGTATAACATTGGCGCTCATTATTGCCGCCGCCCCAGCACGATTCCTCTGGCACCCATTTCAGATAGTCGAGCGAAGTGCCTTCGAACTCGTCTTCCCAAACCAGCGTCCAATCCTCGGAAAGGGGAGCAACGCCGGTTCCTGTTGCCGCGCTTTGTGCAGGTTCACCCACCGCTTCGGCGCCGCAAGCGGGCAACGCTGCGCACGAAGCCACTGCTAGTGCCTTGAGCCAAAACCGAGCCATCATTTGCCTTCCGCCAACATCCAAACGCCGTGCATCCAATTCAGGAGCCTAATCGAGAAGGAGGGGACTTTGCCGATGCAATGCCCCCTCCCCTATTCATTCGCGTGAGCTCTGTTCCTTAGAAATCAAAGCGAGCGAGGAACGTAAACCGCCGGTCATTACGGAATGCCGAGCGGGTGATACGCGTGCCATCAAAATCGACGACTTGCGACGTTACTGTCACTTCGTCGAGCAGGTTGACGCCCTGGACACCCAGTTTGAGATAGTCGGTCACCGAATAGAAAATCGACGCATCAAGCTGACCCGTAGATTCCTGCCAGATTGGCGAGAACGGGAAGATGTCATCGCGCGGCGTGATGAGGAATTCCGAACGCCAGTTATAAGCTGCACGCGCTGCAAACGGACCTTGCTCATAGAACAATGTCGCGTTGAACGAGTGCTCCGAAATACCGGCGAGTGGTTGCTGGGAAACGAACGCGCCGCCGCCCAGATCATTCGCCGCCGTCGTAATCGAAGACTGGCCAACTGCTGTCAGGTTCGGGTTCGAGAAATCGCTTCCATCCACATAGGTATACGTACCTTGGAAACCGAACCCGCTCAGGAGACCCGGCAGAAAATCGAAAGTTTGCTGGTATGCGAATTCGAAGCCTTTGAGCAATCCGTCCTGCGAATTGACCGGCCCTTCAACAGCAACCTCAACGGGAACACTGGCCTGATATGTGACCGTTTCGAAGCCGTTGTCGATGAACCCGTCGACATCCTTCAGGAAGCCGGAGAGCGTGATCGAACCAACATCATCGAAGTACCATTCGACCGAAAGGTCATAGTTCCAGACCTCAACGGGAAGCAGGTTCCTGTTGCCCGTTGAGAGTGCGAACAGCGGACCATTCGCAAGCGCATCCGCGCCAGCCGTCTCAAGCGCATTGGTGTTGTCGCCGATACCGCCGCCAGCACGGAAAAGCTGAAGATCCGGTCGCGCGATATTCTTCGATGCCGCAACACGGAACAGCAGGCCGTCCCCTATATCCAGTTTTGCATTGAAGCTGGGCAGCCAATGCTCGAACCGGATCTCGCGATCATCATTCAAGACTTCGCCGGTGTGAGCCGCCGCGAACTCCGCAAGCCTCGCATCCGAAAGCGAACAATAGCCGCGCTGAATTCCCGGAACATCAGGAGTCGCGCACAGTGCCTGCAATTCCGAAACCTGTACGATGCCATCACCGTTTGAAACGCCATTGGCTGGATTGTCGAAACGGCTCGCGTCGGGCAGTCCGATCCGGCCGCCACTGGTGACCTCGGTTTCAACATAGCGGACGCCGATGTTGCCATCGATCGACCAACCATTGCCAAAATCAGTACCGAAATCGATGCGCCCATAGGCCGCTTTTGTGACCTCGGTAACAGTCGAAACCTCACCCGGACAGAAGACACCCTCAATATCACAAGGCACAATGTCGCCAGTAAGTTCGTCGGCTCTGAAACGTCCGTTTACACCATAGTTGAAGCGCTCTGGCGAAAGGCCAAACTCTTGGATTTCCTCAAACTGCTGGTCGGTGAGACCGGACAGATATTCGCCAAGGAAATCGTCTCCACCGAAGTAGAAGGCGCCGCCATTCTCAATCGGTGTTGGCGAATTGCCACGTTGGAAATTGTCGCCAAATGGTGTGCGGTACTGCGAGAAGCCGGGAAATTCATCGACATAGGCACCGCCAGCGATGGCGAATTCCTGCCCTGGAAGCCCAGTATAGAAACGGCCTGGAATAAAGCCGTTGCCGAATGGTCCAGGACCGTCGGCACCGCATCCTGATCCTTCACCCCATGGCGCACAACCAGCGCGGCCAGCCCACGGCGCAGACAAGTTACCCCAAGTGCTAAAGTTGGTGTTGCGCGTCGTACGATCACGCTCTCCCCAGCGAGCACCAAAGCGTGCGGCCTTGAAGAAACCAGTGTCGCTGATGTCGTATTCGGCATCAATCCGGTAGCTATCAAGTCCGCCTTCGTTTTTCTCGCGGCTATCCAGACCAAACCAGTAGTAGGTGTTGAAGCCGGAGGTGAAGTAATCAGATTCCGCGCCGGGAGGCGCGATGAATTGAACGCTGGGCACCGTTCCGGTGAGATCGAGATCGATATTCGCCCAAGTGCTGAGCGCGCCAAAGACCGAATCCCGCGAAAGATCGGAATTGATCGATTGCGCTTCAAAATTGATCCGCAAACGGTCGCTCAGGTTCCACTTTACGTCGAAAGAGAAATCTTCCGTTTGCGATTCCAGACCGCGCTGGAAACGCAGCGAGTCAACCGGAAGACCGCCACGACCGAATGGGTTTGCGTAAGCGTCACCGGGGCGCTGCGTCAGAACACCGCTTTGGAAAATGCCGTTTTCGTCAAATTGCAGAGTGCTGCCAGCAGCCGCGACGGGGAACAGCGCCTCGTCATCAACACGGGCGATGAGCGCAGATTCGTCGGTGTCGAATGTAGTGCTCGAACGAAGCCATTCGAAAGTGGCCACAAAATTGCCGGTGGGGTCTTCGTATTGAAGAACAGCCGACCAAGCTTCGCGGTCGCGATCAAGTGTGGTCGAACGAACGCCAGCGCCTTTTGGCAGCAGAACCGACCCTTCAGGCGGGAAATTGGCTGCATCAAAATTTGGATCGCCTACAAATCCGCCTGAACCTACGGAAAGAGCACGCAAACAAGGGCCGTCGAGCGCGGCGGCGCGATAACACGGGTCGGCAATCTGCGAAGCATCGGTGCGGCTTTTCAGCTCTGACTTGGCGTAGGAAAGCTGCAAGCCGAGCGTGCCTTGCGGCGTATCCAGTGTGCCCGAACCCAGTATCGAATATTCAGGCGACCAATCGCCGCGAAGATCGCCATAGTTGGCACCGACTGTACCGGCGATCTTGAGGCCCGGAGTATCAAGCGGCTTGCGCGTGACCAAGTTGACCGTACCCGAAGGTCCGCCTTCGATCATGTCGGCAGTAACGTTCTTGAAAACCTCAACGCGGCCGAGCAGTTCAGGCGAAACGTCGTTGAAGCTTAGAACACGGCCGCCAGTCGCAGAGAAAATATCCCGACCGTTCAATTCTGACCGCGCGAAAGGAAGACCACGGATGATAACGCCAGTTCCCTCAACCGAGAAACGGTCCGGATCGGTCGTCTTCTCAAACCGGCCAATCGTGATGCCAGGAATACGTTGGAGCGTTTCTGCAACCGAACGATCTGGCAATGCGCCGATATCTTCAGCCGTGACCGCATCTACGAACGTGTCGGAATCGCGCTTGATGTTCTGCGCATTTTCAAGCGACCTGCGGAAACCATCAACGATGATGACATTGCCTTCGTCGACCGGAGCAGCCTCTTCGGCGCCCTCGTCCTGATCTGCATCCTGCGCGAGAGCCGGAGTCGCGATCATGGCAGACATCGCCAGACCGGACGCAGTGCTCAGAGCAAAGAAGCGCCGTGTAGGCGCAATACGAGCCGTCTTCATGTGAACTTTAAACCTCCCCAAGACCCCATAATTGGGTTCATGTCCTTTATGGACTTTCCAATCGGTAGCGAAAATTGTTAGCGTTCACAAGACTCGCAAGATAAACTTCATATTGCAGATCAGGAGTGTGGGATTTTGCCCACACATTTGGTCCCGGGGGTGATGCGTGTATTGAAGCACAAGCTTGACCGGTGGTACCGGTGAAAGCGCCAAGGGCAGAGGAATAGATGGCAATTAACAACATAGTGATCGTTGGCGGCGGGACCGCTGGCTGGATGGCCGCTGCGGCTCTTTCGCGGCTTAAACGCAACCGCGATCTTGGTATTACTCTGATCGAGTCAGAGGCGATTGGCACTGTTGGTGTGGGCGAAGCAACGATTCCGCCTTTTGTCGAGTTCAACCAAATGCTCGAGATTGACGAGCGCAAGATGCTTTCAGAGGTTCAGGGGTCTTTCAAACTGGGGATCCAGTTCGAAAACTGGGGCAATCTCGGCGAAAGCTACATTCACCCGTTCGGCGCGTACGGCTATCCGATGGGCGGTATCTCGTTCCACCATGTGTGGCACAAGCTTGCGCAAAGCGGAGACAAGCGCCCGATCCAGGCCTTTAATGTAGAAACCATGGCCGCTTACTTCGGGAAATTCGCGCGGAGCGAGGACTATCAAAAAGAACGCGATGACATGCCGCCTGTCAATTACGCGTATCATCTCGATGCGGGTCAATATGCGCAGTTCCTGCGCCGCTATGCCGAGGAACGCGGCGTGGTCCGTCAGGAAGGCAAAATCTGCGACGTAAAGCTCGACCCGGAAAGCGGTGATGTAACATCGGTTCTTGTCGAAGACGGTCCCGAAATTGCAGCTGATCTTTTCATCGATTGCTCCGGTTTCCGCGGGCTGCTGATCCAGCAGGCGCTCGAAACGGGGTATGAAGAATGGACCCACTGGTTGCCGTGCAACCGCGCGGTGGCTCTGCCTTGCAAACGCGATGACGGCAGCCAGCCTCCACCCTTCACGCGCGCGACCGCACACACAGCTGGTTGGCAGTGGCAGGTCCCGCTTCAAAACCGCAATGGCAACGGGCACGTATACAGTGCGGACTTTATGGAACAGCAGGAAGCTCTCGATATCCTGCTCGGCAATATTGCTGGGAAACCTCAGGCTGAACCGAACCACCTGCGCTTTGTAACCGGCCACCGTAAGAAGTTCTGGAACAAGAACGTCGTTGCTCTTGGTCTGGCCGCAGGATTTATGGAGCCGCTGGAATCAACCTCGATCCATCTCGTAAACACCGGCATCGACAAACTGGTTTCGATGCTGTCGCTTGACGGGATCACCGATGCGCAGCGCGATACCTATAACCGCCTGACGGTGCGCGAATATGAGCGCATCCGCGATTTCCTTATCTTGCACTACAACGCGACATCGCGGACGGATTCCGAGTTCTGGAACTACGTCCGCACGATGGATGTGCCGGATACACTCACTCAAAAGGTCGAGCTGTTCAAAGCAACTGGTCAGATTTTCCGGGAGGAAGACGAACTGTTCACTGAGACAAGCTGGGCTGCGGTTATGCTGGGTCAGGGTGTGCCGATGCTCAGCCACAATGCCATGGCGGATTCGCTGGATCAGGCCAAAACCCACAAAGAGATTGACGAGATCGAGCAATCGATCCGCTTTCTGGTTCAACACATGCCCGGTCACGGTGAATACCTTGCGCAATATTGCCCGGCCAAAGGCGCTTAGAAAAGCAAGCCTTAAGGCTCTGGGTCGATCCAGACCTTTTATCGAAATGATTGATATTGATAACGTTCTCAAACTAATTTGGCGCTCAGGGGGATCGGGCGCTGTTGTCATGGGAGAGGGAAAACGATGACTTCGCATTTGAAAATGCTCCGCCTGAAAGCAATAGGCTCGGCCTTGCTGCTTGGAACAGCCGGTTTAATGACCGCACCACTCGCCGCGCAGGACAATGCTGCGATCAAGGAACTGGATGCGCAGCTTCCCGGCGAACTTGTGAATGACCCGTCGCGGATCGACTGGCAGAGCTACGGCGCCGATCTTGAAGCAAGCGGTGTCGTAGACGAGAGCATCCCAGGGGGAGGGGCAGCGCGCCGGTTCGAAGTCAAACGCGCGGCCGAGTTCATCTACACCGCTGGCACCAACGTGCCGCTTACCAAGCCAGTCAATCGCGGCGACACAATCACAATCGGTTTTTACGCCCGGACTGTCAGCGCCGATACTGACGATGGCCGCGGTATCGTGCGCGTCCGGTTTCAGCAGAACGCGGAACCGTATCCCGGCTTTGGCGAAGAGACTGTCTCCATCGGCACGGATTGGGAATGGTACGAGGTATCTGCCGAGGCCGAGCAAAAATTGCGCAAAAAGGATGGCATTGTCGCAATCCAGTTCGGCCGCACGCGCCAGACGATTGAGATTGGCCAAGCCATCATCGTTTCGGGAAGCGGCACAATCGCGGGCAAAGGGCCGGTAACGGTCGCTGCTGCGCGTTCTGAAACGCCAGAACTGGAAATGCCGGATAGCGTGAAAGGCGCGGGCACTTTGCTCAACAATCCCGCTCAGGCGCGCTGGAAGTTTGGCGGATCCGCCGGAACATATGTCAATCGCGAAGAACCAGAAATCTGGATGATGCAGGCAACACGGTTTGAAGTCGCCGAGCCGGGTACCACCCTTACCGATCTGTACGCCACCGTTCCGATTGGGCAGGCTATCAAAAAGGGTGACAAGCTGACGATCGCCATCGCGGCAAAATCTGTCGCGACCAATGCCGCAGATGGCAAAGCGGTTGCCGCATCACGCATCCAGGGCACCGCACCGCCGTTCGAATCCTTTGCGTCAAACCGTTTCAAGGTTGGCGACAAATGGCAGCTCATCAAAATCCAGACGCAGGCCCCGCGCGACTACACACCGGGCGGTTCGGAACTTCAGCTGTATTTCGGCGGATCAGAGCAGCAAGTTGATCTGGGCCCGGTCTACATCTTCAAGACCGAGGAATAGACGCGCCGCCAATTGACCTTTTGCCGTTTTCGGGAAAGCTGTTACGCCTTGCGAAACCGCACGGCCCACAGCTTTCTCGGAGACTCACATTGAAATTCGCGCATCTCGCCCTTGCTGCAACCGCCCTCGCCACCTTCAGCTCAGCGGCGCAGGCTGACACCGTAATCCTTACGGCGGATGCGATGGTAGATGTGAAGCGCGGCACGCTGGTTGATGATCCGGTGGTGACAATTGTTGATGGCGTGATTGAAAGTGTCGCAACCGGTCAGGCGCCTCAGGTTGAAGGCGCTGAATACATCGACCTTGCGGGCAAGACGATTTTGCCCGGCCTGATCGATATGCATGTTCACCTCACCAGCGACAGCGATATGCACGGATACCGCCGTCTTGCGATATCTGACGAGCGCGCGACGATCACTGGCGTGGTCAACGCGCAGACCACTTTGATGGCTGGATTTACCACCGTCCGGAATGTCGGAGCGGGCAGTTTCGGCGATGTGGCCCTGCGCGATGCGATCAATGAAGGTGACATTCCGGGTCCGCGAATGTTCGTATCGGGCCCTCCGATCGGGATCACCGGCGGCCATTGCTCCGACAACAACTTGCTTCCTCCCGAATACGAGGCAGTTGGTGAAAATGTCGCGGACGGGCCATGGGCGGCTCGCGCAGCGGTTCGCAAAAACCGGAAATTCGGGGTCGATGTGATCAAGACCTGTTCGACCGGCGGCGTTCTGTCGAAGGGAACCAAAGTTGGCGCCCCGCAATACACGGTAGAAGAACTGACAGCTCTGACCGAAGAAGCGCACAGCCACGGACTGAAAGTCGCGAGCCATGCGCACGGGTCAGAGGGGATCGTAAATGCGCTTAAAGCGGGCGTGGACACAATCGAACATGCAAGCTTCATCGATGATGAAGGGATCCGTCTAGCCAAAGCCAATGGCGCCTATCTCTCGATGGATGTCTACGTAACAGAGTTCATTCTGGGCGAAGGCGAAGCGGCTGGCATCCTGCCTGAAAGCCTCGATAAAGAGCGCATTGTCGGCCAGACCCAGCGGGACAATTTCCGCAAAGCGCACGAAGCTGGCGTAAAAATGGTTCTTGGTACCGATGCTGGTGTTTACCCGCACGGCGACAATGCGAGGCAATTGTCGCGCATGGTCCAGTTCGGAATGACATCCGCAGAGGCGCTGCGTGCGGCCACCGCGAATGCCGCCGATGCTCTTGGACAAACGGGGAATGTCGGCATCATCGCGCCTCAAGCTTCGGCGGATATCATTGCCGTCAGCGGCAACCCGTTGGCCGATATCTCCCTGCTCGAAGGCGTGGAATTCGTGATGAAATCGGGCGAGGTCTACAAGAGCGAATAGGCGCCGCACTGCAGCCACGACCGAACTGCTGGCCGTGCAATGGTTGGAATTTCAGAGTCAATCACGGCTCTGTGGCGTACGAAACAGCCCATATGTTGGCAATTTTGCAACACAATGTTCCAGCTTGTAACAGAATTGCAAATCAGAAATCGATCTGCCTTGACTTGGCCTCTTCCTGAGAGCGAGTATGTTGCGACGCAACAAAAAGGCGGATGTACCCTATGACCAAGCAACCTCACCAATCGAAAAGCCCCTTCCTGCTTTCCCGCAACGCTCTCCTTCTTGCCGCAGCCAGCGCAATGCCCTTCGCAGCACAAGCTCAAGAGGTCGCAGATCAGGACGAGCAGGCCGAAGCCGAAGAACAGCAAATCGTTGTTGTCGGCTCGCGCATCGCACGTGATCCGAACATTGGTTCGCCGGCCCCCATCCTTTCGCTTGATGCCGAGCAGCTGGCCCAATCGGGTACTGCGGATGTGGTCGATGTTCTCCGTGACATCCCGGCGCTTTCGACATCGACTTCGACCGAAGGTTCGATCGACGGTGTTTTTGCACAGTCTGTTGGTCAGGCGACGCTGAACCTTCGCGGTCTTGGTGCGGGCCGTACTCTGGTCCTCGTCAATGGCCGCCGCCACGTTTCTGGTGTTGCAGGTGCGCAGATCGTTGACGTCAACTCGATCCCAACCGCTCTTGTCGAGCGCGTCGAAACACTGACCGGCGGTGCGTCGTCGATTTACGGTGCGGACGCTGTAACCGGCGTGGTCAACTTTGTTTTGAAGGACGATTTCGAAGGCATTCAGGCCAACGTCCAATCAGGTATCTCTTCGGAAGGCGATTCATGGCGGATCAACGGTGACCTTACATGGGGCACCAATTTCGCCGACGGACGCGGTAACATCACGATCTCCGGCGAATACGCTTACGGCGAAGAGCTGCAATTTGGTGACCGTAGCTTCTCTGCCAATAACGGCATTTTCGACGATGCGGCCAACCCTGCGCTTCGCTTCCAAACCGGTGAGCTTGGCGCGGATACTCCCAATTTCATCGCCAATGGGGCAATTCTTGGCGGCCTGATTGATACCGATGCTTCGGGCTTCACTCCCACAGCTGCCGAGCAAGCCCTTATCAACCGTTCGCTTAACGCGCCGCGTCGGTTTATTGCTGGTGATCCACGGTTCTCGCTTTCCTCGGCTGGCGGCATTGTCGCTCCCGGTGATATTGGCCTAAGCGATGGCCCTGACATCAACAACAACGGAACAGCTGACTGCCTCGAATCAGCAGTCGGCTTCAACAGCACATTCAATGCGGGTGCGTTCGGCCTTGCAGGCGGCTGCGCCGTTATCAACGCCGATGGCAGCCTGTCGGTGTATCAGGACGGCCAGATCACCGGATTGTTCAACCAGTTCGGTGGCGACGGTATCCAGAACAACTTCGACTCCAGCTCGCTCATTCCGGAAACCGAGCGTTGGTCAGTCAATGCCAACCTAAACTATGAATTCTCACCGGAAGCGATCTTTTTCTTCGAAGGCAAATACGTTTCGAACTCCGCGGAATTTCAGACTCAGCCAAACACGTTTTACGATCTGCTGACGATCCGCGCGGAAAACCCGTTCATCACCGGCGATCTGCAAGACTTTGTGGCTCCGCTGTTCTTTGGCAATGGCACCGACGAAGGTCTGTACCTGACGCGTGACCCGGCTGACCTTGGCCCGAACCGCAACCGCAACGAGTTTGAAACTCTGCGCTTCGTTGCTGGCCTCAAAGGCGACATCACCGATCACCTGAATTATGAGATCAGCGCCAATTACGGCAAGTTCAACCAGACCACGCTTGATGCCAACCGCGTCATCATGGACCGGTTCTACGCCGCGATTGACGTGATCAGCGATCCAACCAGTGGAAACCCGATCTGTCGTTCGGATATCGATCCAACGGCTCCTGCGACGACCCCGTTCGGAATTCCGGCTGGCGATCCTGGTTTCTTCACCTTCAACCCGGGTGATGGATCTTGCCGCCCTGCCAACGTGCTTGGCGGCGTCGGCGCGATTAGTCAGGAAGCGATTGATTTCATCACAACGACCGTCGTCAATGAATTCCAGCTTGAACAGCTGGTCTTCAGCGCGATTTTCGCTGGCGACACCGGTGCGTTCTTTGAATTGCCGGGCGGCCCTGTCGGTTTTGCCGCAGGCTTTGAATTCCGCGAGGAGCAGAGCACATCGAACTTTGATCCGCTTGTTCTCGGCATCCTTCCGGTGACCACACCGGACGGCAACGCTGGCGATTTGATCCGCGATCTTCCGAACGCGCAAAACTCGCTGGTTTTTGACCCGTCGAGCACGATCAACAATGCTGGCGGCGAATTTACTGTCGTCGAACTCTTCGGCGAAATTCGTTTGCCACTCCTTCAAGGTGTTCCGCTTGCGGAAACACTCGAAGTCAGCGCGGCGGCCCGGTACGCGGACTATTCGACAGCCGGCGGCAACTTCACATGGAACGTCAATGGTCTATACGCGCCAACGGAGGACATCCTGTTCCGCGGCACATATTCGCAGGCCGTTCGCGCACCGAACATCAACGAGCTGTTCAACCCGGCGCAGGGCGCGTTCTTCCGTCCAGTTGATCCGTGCGATGTCGGCAATATTCAGGCAGCACCGGATGCGGCCTTGCGTCAGGCAAACTGCACCGCGTTCTTCCAAGACATTGGCTTTGATCCGACGCTCGGCACAGGCTCCTATGCCTATGTCGATCCACTGACAGCCCGTTTCTCCGGCTCGATCAGCGGTAACCAAGCGCTTGATGTGGAAACGGCGACAACTTGGACAGTGGGCGCGCAGATCACTCCGCGCTTCCTGCCGGGCTTCATCGCAAGCGTCGATTATTACAATATCGAAATCGAAGACGCGATCAGCACGGTTTCGGCTCAGGACATTGTCGACAACTGCGTCGACAGCTCCGGCATCGACAACAGCTTCTGCGGCTTGTTCGACCGTAACCCGGCCAATGGTGGTTTCACCTTCCTGCGTCAGACTTCGCTCAACTTTGCCCGTCTTGAAACCTCAGGCATTGAATTCAGCGCCCAATACGGTTTCGATCTTGGCGATCACGGCTTCACGCTGGCCGGTAGCGGCACCTATGTTGAAAAGCTGAACCGTTTCTTCGACCCGAGCGATCTCACTCTGATCGATCCGGAATTGCGCGAATTGCAGCGTCCAGAATGGGCAGGCCGCGCCTCGTTCACTTGGGACTGGGAAGGCCTGAGCGTAACGTGGGGCACGACCTATCTTGACAGCATGGCACTGCGGGCGGTCGAGATTGAAGATGTGGGCACCACAGCCAACGATCTGTATTCGCCAACCAACGCGCTGACGAATGACACCTTCATCCACGATATCAGCTTCAATTTCGACGTGAACGAGATGTTCGATATCTATGGCGGCGTGAACAACGTGTTCAACGACAGCCCGTTTGTGACGGAGCAAGCCTATCCGGTCAGCCCGGTCGGCACTCTGTTCTTCCTGGGCGTGCGCGCAACCATGTAAACACGCGTCGAAAGCACAATAAGAAAGGCGGGGTGGCATCGTGCCAACCTGCCTTTTCTTTTGCCTGATAGACGAGACCTGAAGACTGGGGGGGCTCGAAAAAGCCACGACGGACTTTCGCTCTGCGCTGGAATGGCATGTTTGAAAAGTGGTGCCGCTTAGAGGACTCGAACCTCTGACCCCATCATTACGAATGATGTGCTCTACCACCTGAGCTAAAGCGGCATATTGGCGCGAGGTTGGCGGAAAATCCTACGCGCGAAAAGAGTGGAGGCCCGAGCCGGAATCGAACCGGCGTGCAAGGATTTGCAATCCTCTGCGTCACCACTCCGCCATCGGGCCGAGCCGCTTGTCACCAAGAGTGCGACAAGCGAAGGCCGCCACTAGCGATTCGTTGGGGCAAAGGCAATCGGTCATTCGTATTTCGGTGCCACATTTGTAGAATGCGCACACCGGGAGTTTGCTGGGTTACGCAACGTCAATCTGGACCCGCCGCGCGGATGCGGGCAGATACCTTCGCATGACGATTGCAAGCCTGCTCGAACCGATAACCGGCAAACCCGGCCCCGCCCGCCTGACGCATGCCGTCGATTGGATGCAAGGCCGGACACTATATGGCGGGGCATCGGCGCTCGTTGCTTTCACAATGGCTCAGCGTGCCTTTCCCGATTTGCCGCCATTAAGAGCGGCTCAAATCGGATTTGTCGCTCCGGTTGGTGAACAGATCGAACTGTCTGCAGAGATCGTCAGGCAAGGTCGCAATGTCACCCAAGTCCGCAGCGAAATCAAAGCCGATGGTAAAACGGCGCTTACCGCTTTCTGGCTTTTCGGAGGCGAGCGGGACGCCAACGCGTTGCGGCAGGGAGACAAACCGGACAATTGGCCGGGTCCTCCTACGGAGAACCCGCAGGCGATGAAGGGGCAAGGGCCCGCCTTCATTCAGAACAATTTCGAGGTTCGATACGGCCAAGCCAAAGATGAAGACCACGGTGCGACCATTCGCCGCTGGGCAAGGCTGTCAGAAAACCACAATCTCGAGCCGGTCAGCAAACTGGTTCTGATGGGCGACGTGATGCCTCCCGGTGCGATGCGCATCATGCAGCGCATGGGACCGATCAGCTCGATCAACTGGTCATTCAACGTGCTTGACCCCCATACACAGTCCGAAGGCGGCTGGTACCTGGCTGAAAACGCAAGCCAGCACGCTGATGCGGGCTATTCTTCAGAACGCTTGCGGATGTGGGATAGCGAAGGCCGCCAAGTGCTTGACGGCCTCCAATGCGTAGCGGTGTTTGGTTAGGTTATACGTCTTCGAATGAAGGCGCGCGCTTGGCCATTCCGGCCATAACCGCTTCAACTTGGTTTTTGGTGCGCATAATGCCGTGCTGCTCGATGCTTTCTTCTAGCAGAATTGCATCAGTGTCCCGCTCCAGCATGCCCGCATGGAGCCGCTTGGCCCCGCGGATTGCGTGGGGGTTTCGATTGGCAATGTCGGTCGCGATCGCTGTGGCCCGTGCCAGCGGATCTGTATCGACATATGTGGCCAGACCGAGAGTTTGTGCTTCCTCACCGTTAAACTCACGATTGGTGTAGACGAGCTCGCGCAGGACATCGTCTCTCACAAGCCCGCGCCAAAGCGCATAGCCGCCCATATCAGGTACCAGCCCCCATTTAAGTTCCATGATCGCCATGCGCGTTTCAGGGTGGGCGATGCGAATGTCCGCGCCGCTCGCAATCTGCAATCCACCGCCAAAGCAGACGCCATGCATAGCCGCGATCACCGGAACCGGGAGCTTGCGCCATTGCATCGCAACCTGTTGGAACTTGTTCGAGTTGCCGTAGGTGCGCTCGGTCAATTCAGGCTCGTCCGGGCTTGGAGTGCGTGCGAAACTCGCTGTGTCCAATCCTGCACAGAACGCATTGCCCTCCCCCGAGAGTACAACCGCGCGCAGCCCCTTCATATTGTGCAGTACGCTGCCCGCTTCGATAATCCGTTCGAACATTTCCGGATCAAGCGCATTCATCTTGTCACCTCGTGTGAGGCGAACTTGCGCGACACCGTCGCCTCCCAATTCAATC
Source organism: Erythrobacter crassostreae (assembly GCF_019204045.1). Classification (GTDB taxonomy): domain Bacteria; phylum Pseudomonadota; class Alphaproteobacteria; order Sphingomonadales; family Sphingomonadaceae; genus Erythrobacter; species Erythrobacter crassostreae. Next base: position 182,225 of record NZ_JAGSPC010000001.1, read on the forward strand.
GAGATACGATCGTTTTCTGAAAGCGTCAGAGCGTGTGACATAGGGGTATCCTCGTGGAAGCGTATAGGTTCGAAAACGAAACTAGCCCTGGATAGCTGCGGGGTCCAGCCACAAGAATTAAGGGTTCGCTATTCCGTAGAACGCGAACCAAAGGAAAATACGCTTGGTCCGGGCAGTGCATTCAAGAGATAGCCGCCATCAGGATGTGTCAGGAGAATCCCGTCGAGACCAAAAGTCGACAACTTCGCGCGGACTCTAGCCACATGGACAGCCACGCTGTTGCTTTCCGGTTCGAAATCGAGCCGCCACACATCGGCAAGCAATTGCTTTTTGGTCATTCGTAAGCCGGGTTCTTCGGCGAGCCGCCAAAGCAATTCAAACTCACGCGGGTGAAAACCAATCCATTTGGCGCCTACGCGGCCGTCACGGTGGATCAGATCGAGTGTAATCTCGCCCACCTCACGAAAGCGCGGAATGAGCGTCTCATTGTCAGGGAAAATTGTATAGGCAGCATTGGAGTTCATAATTGCCCTCCTGCCCGCATCGAATAAATTGCATTCTTGGTGACAATGAGGTGATCGATCAATTCGATATCCAGCGCATTAGCAAAGTTTTTGAGTCGGCTGGTCTCTTCGATGTCTATTTGGCTGGGCCGGCAATCACCTGATGGATGATTGTGAGCAATAATCAAACCGCGCGCATCGACCGCCAGAGCTTTGCTGAACAATTCACGCAGACGAAGCTTCAGATACGCTCCTTTCCCATCGCCCATCGAAGCATCAGCGATGAAGGTATGGGCGGAATCCAGAAAAATTGCATGGAACCGTTCGCAGATGGCCGGCTCTGCAAGAACGATGCCTCGTAAATAGTCCACCATGGCGGCGGTTTGTGCCTCGCGCGGATCAACCTCGCGGACTGGTGCTCGATCCAGAATGGAGATCATTGACTGCCTCCGGCTTCATCGGCAATTGCATCGGCCTCGCAGACCATTTTGTTGAAGTTTCGGGCGTTGCCAGGAGAGCGGTCAGTCATTGTGATCTTCCGTGCCCGCCGCCGCTCAAACGGTGGGCTGAATTTCATCCACGGGGACACGATCACTGCCGTCCATTGCCTCGCTCAGTGCAACCGCCGCAGTCAGCGACAAAATCACCGCAGCAAGAATGCCGAGGGCGATTCCGCTAATCGCGGCGAGGCGAAACAAAACGGCATGGTCGCCGTCGAGCACCCCGGGGACGACCTGAGGTTCGTCAGGACGCAGCCACGGCGCCTGTTCGATCAGCGGGAGAACGTCACTCATCATGAGCTCGCCCTGGTCGACCCGACCATCGCTATCGCCTGCCTGCGCCAAATGCGGGACCTGATTTTTGCTATATACAGATTCCGTGAAGTCTTCAGGATTTGTATCTATAGGATCAGTTTTTGAAGCCCCCCCGGATGGCGAGGCTTCCTCTTCAGGTGGATTGTGGGCTCTATAGATTTCGACAAGCTCACCCAGGCTTTCTGCACTGTAGATGTCCTTAAGAGCGCGAATGTGCTGATTGATGCGAGTTTCAGACACGCCGAGTTCTTGCGCAATCACCTTAATCGGCATGCGGCGGTCGATCCGTTCAATTACGGCCTGCTGCCTTTCGGTCAGCGGTCGTACCGCTTCGGGCGGCATCCGATCCTCCATTAAGTAGTAGCCTGCATCTATAGTTAATGCATTTTATACAACTTTGCTCCCTGAAATTTTGCGAAGTTGCTTAATCGTTGAAACAGTTGCTTAAGTTTCAGGTGCGTTGATATCAGTTCCAGGTGCGTTGATATCTAAAGAAGTCAGGTATCGTTTAACATTCCTCGCAGCCTGTCGCAGTCTTTGTTCGTTCTCAACCATTGCAATGCGGACAAAACCTTCACCTTCTTCGCCATATCCTACGCCGGGTGCAACTGCGACTTGCGCTTCGGTGAGCAATTGCTTGGAAAACTCAAGACTGCCCATATCCGCCAATGATGGCGGCAAAGGTGCCCAAGCGAACATGGATGCTGCTGGCGGCGGGATATCCCAACCGGCCCGCCCGAATGCCTCAACCATGACATCACGGCGTTTGCGATAGAGATTGCGATTGCTTTCAATGATGTCCTGCGGGCCGTTTAACGCCGCGCAGGCCGCCGCCTGAATCGGCGTGAACGCGCCGTAATCGAGGTAGGATTTAACTCGGGTCAGCGCCGCAATCAGGTGTTTATTGCCAACCGCGAAACCCATCCGCCACCCTGCCATTGAGTATGTCTTGCTCATGCTCGTGAATTCGACGGCAATGTCTTTCGCGCCGTCGACCTGCATAATCGACGGCGTTGGCTCGCCATCGTAATACAGTTCGGAATAGGCGAGATCCGACAGGACCCAGACCTTGTTATCCTTCGCCCACGCGACAAGCCGCTCGTAAAACGCAAGATCAACTGTCTCGGCTGTCGGGTTCGATGGATAACTCACGACCAGCACGCTGGGGCGAGGCACGGTGAAATTCATCGCGCTTTCGAGTGAGCGCCAATAGTCCTCGTCCGGGGTCGTCGGGATTGATCGTATCGTTGCGCCCGCAATGATAAAGCCGAATGTATGGATCGGGTAAGACGGATTTGGAGCCAAAACCACATCACCTGGCGCGGTGATCGCATTGGCGAGGCTGGCCAATCCTTCTTTCGACCCCATCGTAACGACGACTTCGCTTTCAGGATCGAGGTCGACCCCAAACCGGCGCTCGTAATACTCTGCCTGCGCGCGACGCAGGCCGGGTATGCCCTTGGACTGCGAATAGCCATGCGCTGATGGCTTGGCGGCAACTTCGCACAATTTGTCTATGACGTGCTGAGGCGGAGGCTGATCGGGGTTGCCCATGCCAAGATCGATAATGTCCTGCCCGCTTTGACGCGCAGCATGCCGCATCGCATTCACTTCAGCGATTACGTAGGGCGGCAACCGTTTCATACGGTAAAATTGTTCGTCCATTGCGTTTCCTACCCTCATCTGCGCAATCAAACTGGCCGCAGACGTAATTTTCCGTTTAAGCCATTAACAGTCGATGTGGGAAGGCGTTTTCGCTAAAGTTGCATGCGCGATGCACAAATGCGTGTCCTGCCGATCAGGATTCGCAAAATCAGGACAGCTCTACCGATGGCAAACGACAAAACCGACAATCCTTCCGCCACTCCGGATGGGCTTAAGGGATTCTTCGACATGGGCGGTGACGCAATGCGCGAAATGTTTGCGCAGGCCATGCCGGGTGATGGCGGCAATCTGAGCGAAGGCTTGAAGGCATTGCTTCCAGACGGGATCGCCGTTGGTGATCTTGGCGAATGGGCGAAATCGAGCGGCGAGCTGCAAAAACTGTGGCTCGAATTTGTGACGCATCAAACAAAGCAAGCCGCCGCGGACGCGACCAATGGCAAAAACTTGATGGACCCGGCCCAGTGGCTGGTGATCTCACAAAGCATGGCAAAGCAGCTCCCGGCAGGCGGATTCGAAGCCCAGACAAAACTTGCGCAGGACTCGCTCGTACTTTGGAAAGGAGTGTTCGAGAGCTTCGTTGGCAAAGCCACAGGCGGGCAGACCGAAGCAGGCACCGATATAGACCTGCCGATCAATGATCGCCGGTTTTCCGATCCGGCGTGGAAAGAACAGCCTGCTTTCGCCCTACTTCACCAGACCTACCTGATGCTGACCCAGTATTTTCAGCAGTCTGTGAAAAACATGGGCGGGCTGGATAAGGAAAAGCGCAGGCAGCTTCAGTTTGCGGTGACCGCCCTTTCCGAAGCGATGAGCCCTGATAATTTCCTGCTCACCAATCCGGTCGTCCTGAAACGGACGGTGGAGACGAAGGGTCAGAATCTGGTGCGCGGGATGCGCCACTTGATCACCGATTTAAAACGGGGTCAGCTGACCCATACCGATCCCGATGCATTCACTTTGGGCGAGAACCTCGCCGCGTCTCCAGGCAAGGTTGTCTATGAGACACCGATGTTCCAGCTGGTGCAATACAGCCCATCGACAAAGGACGTGTACGAGGTTCCGCTGGTGATCTTCCCGCCTTGGATCAATCGGTTCTACATCCTCGACCTGACGCCTAAGAAAAGTTTCATCAAATGGGCCGTCGATCAGGGGCTGACCGTGTTCGTAGTCAGCTGGAAATCAGCCGACGAAAGCATGGGCGATGTCGTGTGGGACGATTACATCCGGTCTCAAATCGAAGCCATCGATAAGGTGCGTGAGCGGCTAAAAGTGCCGAGCGTAAATGCCATCGGATATTGCGTTGCGGGTACCACCTTGGCGGCTACACTCGCACTGCTAGCGCGCCGCGATCAGGCTGACAAAGTCAAGAGCGCGACGTTCTTCACCGCCCAGGTCGATTTCGAAAAGAGCGGCGAGCTTAAGCACTTCATTGAAGACGGTCATCTCGATATGATCGGTAAACTCTCGCAGAAAGGCTATCTCGACGGGCGCTATCTCGCGGCGACGTTCAATGCGCTGCGCGGTAAAGATCTGATCTGGAATTATGTCGTCAACAATTACCTGCTTGGTGAGGACTATCCGGCATTCGACCTCCTCCACTGGAATGGTGATGTGACCAACCTGCCATCCAAATGGCACAATGATTACCTTCGCGATCTCTACCGCGACAACAAACTGGTCGTGCCGGATGCTCTGTGCGCTGATGACACTCCGATAGATTTGACCAAAGTGGAGACGCCCAGTTTTGTTCAGGCTGGCCGCGAAGATCATATCGCCCCGGCTGAAAGCGTGTGGCGCATTACCGAGCATTTCTCGGGCCCCCTTGAATTCCTGCTTGCCGGTTCGGGTCATATCGCCGGTGTCGTCAATCCGCCTGCTGCAGGAAAATACCAATACTGGGTCGGTGACAGCGATGCGCCTTCTCTAAAGGCATATGTTGAAAGCGCGCAGGAGCATCCCGGCAGCTGGTGGCCGCATTGGCTCGATTGGCTGCAGCAACAGGATAATGCCCGCGTGCCGGCAACCGGCAAACGCAAGCCTGGCGGACGCGGAGATACAGTGATTGAAGATGCGCCTGGCCGTTATGTGAAGACGCGGTAAGAAAGTATTTTACTTAATTTCAATGCCTAAGCAATTTATTGTGCAGCGCACAAAAAACTCTTGACTTCGCAGTCGCAATGCCTATTTTGTGCAGTGCAACATGAAACGAGGTTATTATGGCTGAAGCCAACACCCAATCTAAGATCGATGCCGCCGCTGAGCAGGCATACGCTGATGCGGCTGCAAAGACCGCAAGCACTGCCAAGGTCGCAGAAGCTGTCCAAGCTGATGCACCCAAGCCTGCGCCGAAAGTGGCCGCTGTCAGAAAAGCAGTGAAAGCCCCGGCAAAGCGCGCAGCAGCTAAAAAGACTGCAGCCCAAAAGACCGCAGCTAAGCCTGCCGCGAAGAAAGCTCCGGCCAAAAAAGCCGTCGCAGCCAAAACGCCAGCTAAGACCGCTGCAAAGAAAACACCCGCCAAGAAGCCGGTCGCCAAAAAGGCACCAGCAACAAAGGCCAAGACCGCTGCAAAGAAAGCGGCACCGAAAACAACGACCACTAATCCGGTCACAAAGCTTAGGGATACCATTATGGCTACCGCAGAAAAGAACGACTTCGCCGCAACTGCCAAAGAAATGGCCGCAACTGCACAAGAGCGCGTGAAAGCCGCTTACGGCAATGCAGGCGAATTTGCCGGTGAGTTTGGCGAATTCAACAAAGCGAACGTTGATGCGGTTGTCGAGAGCGGCAAAATCTTCTTCACCGGTGCTCAGGAACTGGCCAAGGACAATGTCGAAACCGGTAAAACCGTTGTCGAAACCGTAACTGCAGACGCCAAGAAGATGGTTGCCGTTAAATCGCCAACCGAACTCTTCCAGATGCAGGGTGAACTTGCTCGCCGTAACTTCGACGCTGTCGTTGGCTACGGTTCGAAGCGCACCGAAGCATGGGTTAAACTTTACAACGATGCGTTCGCACCAATTTCGAACCGCGTAAGCGTTGCTGCCGAGAAGATGTCGAAAGCAGCCTAAGCAATCTTTTTCTGAACCGGGCCTCTCCTCTCTCTCCCAAACCCGGTTCATGGAAACGGCGCATAGCGCCAGGCCGGATAGACCACGCGTCTGTCCGGCCTTTTGCTATCTGGCTGCCAAGTTCTGAGTGGCTTGGAACGGCTTTGGCAGCATCTCGTTACTCTCATTCACGCGATGCGGAGTGTTTCGCCTCTTGCGATCACGAATACTAATCCCATAATGGAGCCTCATGGCAACGCCCCACCCCACCCTTAAAGAGATCACTCTGCCGCTGACTCTCGTGCCGATGTGCGCGGATGATGGTGATGCGGATAAGGATGGCGGCAGCGGAACTGACGGTGAAACTGGCGTCGCGACCAAAACCCGCACAAAGCCAAAGAAGCCGAGCCAGTACAAAGTTCTGCTGTTGAATGATGATTACACCCCGATGGAATTCGTGGTGATGGTGCTTAAGCGGTTCTTTTCCATGGATCTTGAGCAAGCGACGCGGGTCATGTTGCAAGTCCATCAAAAGGGTGTCGGCGTGTGCGGGATTTACACTTATGAAGTCGCAGAGACCAAAGTGAATCAGGTGATGGATTTCGCAAAGCAGAATCAGCATCCGCTGCAATGCACGCTTGAAAAGGCGTAGAGCGAAGCGGTGAGCCTTTTTGGTCACCCGGAACCCGATCCAGTCGGCGCGGGTCAGGAAAGCGTGTGGGACTATCCCCGTCCGGCCATTTGTGAGCCGACAGACCGCCGCATTCAGGTGCTTCATCGCGGTGTCGAGATCGCTGATAGCCGCAATGCATGGCGCACTCTCGAAACAAGCCATCCCCCCACCTATTACATCCCGCAATCCGACATCGCGATGGACCATCTTCAGCCAAACCCACGGCGCAGCCTTTGTGAATGGAAGGGGCAAGCGCGCTATTGGGACATTGTGACCGGCGATACCCGCTTGGAAGCAGCAGCTTGGTCTTATCCGGAACCGACGACCAGTTTTGAAGGTATCCGCGACTGCATCGCATTCTATCCCGATCCCTTGGACGAATGCCTGGTCGATGGAGAGGTCATCACACCCCAGCCCGGCCAGTTTTATGGCGGCTGGATCAGCCAATATGAAGCAGGCCCGTTCAAAGGCGGTCCGGGCAGCAGGTTCTGGTGACGACGCAGCCTCGCAAATCGCCTTGCAATTCTGGGGCATGACCGCGGCAGATTTTCCCGCTATGGCCCCAGCAGTTGTTAGACGATACAACTGTCAAACCTACACAAAACAAAGGCGCATGATCCACCAGTGCTGAAGCTCATTCCCAGTATCGACCGGTATATTTTCCGGCTGGTGATTGTGCCGATGCTCAGTGTGTTTGCGCTCGCAGCCTCGCTGCTGATGCTCGACAAGATGCTGCGTTTGTTCGATTTTGTGGCTGTTGAGGGCGGCCCGATCGGGATTGTTTTCAAGATGCTTGGTGCATTGATCCCGGAATATGCCAGCCTTGCGATACCGCTTGGCCTTCTGCTCGGTATCCTGCTCGCATTCCGAAAACTTGCAACGTCGAGCGAGCTCGACACGATGCGCGCAGTGGGCCTTTCTTATTGGCGACTGTTGCGGGTGCCCTATGCAATCACACTGGGGCTCGTCGCGGTAAACATCGCGCTGGTGTTCTATGTCCAGCCGCTGAGCAATTATTACTATAAACAGATGGAGTACGAGCTTCGCTCTGGCGCGCTCGGCGCTTCGATCAAGGTCGGCGAGTTTACCACCCTGGCGGACCGAATGGCCTTGCGCATCGAGGAAAGCGAGAATGAGGGGCAGAAGCTGAAAGGCATCTTTGCCCGCGTTGCCAATGACAAGGATCAAGTCCTCTCTATCAGCGCGCGCGAAGGAACCTTTATGGCGACCACCGATGATCCCAACACGATCATCCTGCGCCTGACCGAAGGGACAATCGTGCAGGACACAGGCAGCGAAACGCCGCGAGTGCTTTCGTTCAGTCGCCACGATCTGCCGATCGATTTGCCAGCCATCGAAGAATTTCGAACACGCGGCAACGAGACACGCGAATTTATACTGCCAGAATTGCTCCGCATTGGATGGAGTGAGAACACAACCGAAGCAGAACGGGATGCAAGTCAGGCAACCTTCAATTTCCGCCTCGTCGAAATCGTAATGATGCTGCTGATGCCGCTGCTGGCTGTCGCGCTCGCCATCCCTCCAAAACGCTCGACCAGCGCGCTGGGTGTGTTTGTCTCGATCGTGATGGTGGTCGCCTATCATAAGGTGAACCAATATGGGGAGGACGTGGCAACATTGGGCAGGATCGATCCGATCCTCGCGCTTTGGGGCCCTTTCCTGATCTTCGCCGCGCTCATTCTGTGGATGTATCACCGAGTGGCGCATGTTCCCGGCGGTCAGGCGATCGGTGCGCTGGAAAATGTATTCGCGAAAGTCGCCAAGATGATCGGTAAGCTGTTTAAGCGGCGCAGACCGAAAACGGCTTTGCCTGAAGATGCCGATCCGCAATTGTCTCCGGCAGAATAGACAGCCATAGGCGAGAGGCAATGCAGCTAGATTTCTTTCCTTCGCGTTCGTTGACGGTCTATTTGGCCAAGATGTTCATCGTGCGGATTTTTGCCGTACTGGTGATGCTGGTGCTGGTCCTGATGGCGCTCGATCTGCTGTCTGCCACTGGCAAAATCCTGACACCGGAAGGCAATGGCCAAGGCGAAATCCTCAAATATGCGGGGTTGCGAATACCCCAGCTTATTTCCCGCTTCTTGCCCTACTCCGTACTGCTCGCGACCCTAATTACATTGGTTACGCTCAACCAGAACAGTGAAGTTGTGGCGATGAAGGCGGCGGGGCTTTCGGCTCATCAAGTGCTTGCGCCGTTATTGCTGACTGCAGCGATCGTTGCCGCTTTTAGCTTCGCATTCAATGAGCGTGTAGTCACCCGAGCCAATTCGACATTGAAGGCTTGGGAAGCCGCCGAATACGGGCCCATACCGGAAGAAACCGGCATCCGTTCGAATGTCTACCTGACCGACGGTTCCAACATTCTAACCGCCGAAACCCTGACCGGAACCGGAGAGAGCATCACGCTGGACAGTGTAACCTGGTATGCGCGCGGACCGGGCGGCATCATCCGCGAACAGATCAAAGCCAGCGGCGCGCGCTATGCTGGGCCGGGTTGGACGCTCGAAAACCCCGTCCGTTTTGATGTTGGCAGCGCCGAGACAGAAGAACTCGAAACAATGGTTGTGGGTGAGGATTTAACGCCGGCGCAAATCGACCTTCAATCGGTAGATCCGGACGGCCTGTCATTCTGGGAATTGTCCGACACGATTGATGCGTTTGATGCTGTCGGCCGGCGAACATCTGAAATGCGCGCCAGTTGGTGGCACCGGATATCGGGCCCGCTCTCCGCATTCCTGATGCCGCTGCTCGGATCGATTGCTGCTTTTGGATTGGCCCGTTCCGGACAGTTATTTGTCCGTGCGGTCATAGGGATGGCATTGGGCTTTGCGTATTTCGTGGTCGACAACGCCGCACTGGCCATGGGCAGTTTTGGCGGATACCCCCCTTTCCTCGCCGCTTGGGCTCCGTTCTTCTTGTTTTTGCTCGTCGGTGAAACGGTTCTTATCCGGACCGAAGAATGAGCCGCTCCGAATGGTCGCTGCGTCTGGCGCGCCCGGAAGATGCCGATGCCATGCCGACAATCGAGTTGGCTGCCTCCGTGTTGTTTGCGGACGATCCCGATCTTGCTGATTTCGACTTAGACGACCTGTGGGAGCCTGACGAACTGCGCGTGTTCATCCGAAAGGGTCATTGCCTCGTTAGTCATGTCGGTGAGGATATGGTCGGCTTCCTCGTAACACAGCCGTTCCAGCGCGAATTGCATATCTGGGAAATGGATGTTCTTCCCGATCATCAAGGCAAAGGCATCGGTGGCGGTCTGTTAAGAGCGTGCCAGATCGATGCGCGCAATTCCGGATTCAAAGCACTCACGCTCACGACTTTTCGCGATCTGCCGTGGAACGCCCCGTTCTATAACCGGCTTGGATTTGAAGAGGTCACCGCGCTTGATGCGCACCCGCGTTTGGCAGGCGAGCTCGCCAACGAAGCAGATGACGGACTACCGGCAGAGCGGCGCTGCGCGATGATCCATTTTCTCGATTGAGGCGGCGCTGATCGCGCTAGGCGCATCCCCTAACGCATCATTGTGCTGCGTGCGATCCTGCTCACAAGCGGGAACATTCCCGCATGGTTCGCGCCGTCATAGGTTGAATTATCGCCAAGCTCACGCTTCAAGCGGCGGTGCGCCTCTGGCAGGTCATGATACGGCATTGATGGCATCAAGTGATGCAGTGCGTGATAGCGTAGCCCCACAGGCGCCCAGATTTCCGCAACCGGGCCCGGCGGCGGCACATTCACACTATCGAGAAACTGTGCGGTAACCGTCATCGGATCGCCTTCATTCTCCCACAAATGTGCGACGAGTGTCCGCAGCTGGTTCAGGACCGCTGTTACGGAGAAGATGGCAAGCGCAATCAAGAGCGGGCGCCAATCGAGCACAAGCGGGCTGAGCAAGACTGCAATCGCCCAAACCGAAGCTCCAGCTTCCTGCCAGCGAACCCGCGAAGCCAGTGTATCTGTTGGCGGCTTGCGCCGGAAATCAGGATTGATCGATAGCGACGAAAAACGCTGCCACACAAAATTCCGCAACGGGGGGAAAATCAGGCCAAGCGGTACGAGAATTCCGAAACGGACAATCAGCGCGAGCGGGGCAAGCAAAGCCACCAACACGAATGCAGGCAGGCTCCATGGTTTCATCAGCGCAAGCGGAAGATATTCCGGGTCTTCGATCGTGCCATATTGCGTGCGCTTGTGATGGATCACATGCACGCCTTCGTACATAAAGCTCGGCGTCAGCATCGGAATGCCCACCAGTACGTTCCAGCCGAGGCGAAAACCGGGCAACGCATCGCTTTTGATATGGGTCAGTTCGTGAATGAACATCAGCGCGCGGTACAATGCCAGCGAAGCAATCACGCCTGCGAACACAGCTACGGCAACATTTGCGGACACGATCGCTGTCGCAATACCCGCATAACCAATCCCTGCAGATATCAGCATGTCTGGCCAGTAAATGCCCGGCTTGGCTTCACCCAAATCCTTGGTCAGATCGCGGGCGGCGCGCAGCATATCCTTGTCATCTTCGGTTTGAAAATCGGCACGCTGCGCCTTCCGGCTTTGCGGGCTGGTCTGGACTGCTTCCGGGGCAGAAATGGGGGATTGCTGTATGTTCATAGCTAAACTCAAAGCGGCCTTTACCGCAAAAGGTGCGGCAGCGCCAAACAGGATATGTTGGCAAGAGTAATCGAGCGGCTTGCACGTAAGACCATTTCGAGGGCAAACACGCACCTCGATACATCAAACTACGGGAAACGCCGCGTGACAGATGCGAAAATAAGCATTGAAACCATATCCGACAAGCGTGGACGGGCACGCTTTGTGGATGTGGGCCGCGCCTTCGCGGCAAAAACGCCCAATTCCGTCCCGCAATTGCGCAGCGAGCAGCTGGAGCTGGTGAACCCGGACAAGAATCCATTCTTCGGTCATGCCCGCGCCCAGTTCTTCATCGCGCACCGTGGTGGTCATCCTGTTGGCAGAATATCTGCGCATATTGATGATCTCGCGCTCAACATGCCTGCCGAACAGGGCTTCGGCCCGGGCACTGGAATGTTTGGATATTTCGACGCCGAGGACAAAGACGTCACGGACATTCTGATTGAAACAGCCGAAACGTGGCTGCGCGATCATGGCATGACCCGCATTGTCGGGCCGATCTCGCTTTCGATCTGGGAAGAGCCCGGATTGCTCGTCCAAGGGCAAAACCATCCGCCCATGATCATGATGGGGCACCACCCTGCAGAGTATGCTGGCTGGATCGAAGCAGCAGGCTATGCCCGCGCAAAAACGCTGTACACCTACGATCTCGACATCACCAAAGAGTTCAATCCGCTGATCCGGCGGATCGTAAAGTCAGGCGAACGCAATGACCGGATCAATGTTCGCCCTGTTCGAAAGGACCGCTGGGATGAAGAGGCCGATATAATCCTTTCGATCCTGAATGATGCGTGGTCGGATAATTGGGGGTTCGTGCCATTCACGCCTGATGAAGTCGCCTATGCTGGCAAAAAGCTGAAAACGATCATTCACGAAGATCTGAACATGATTGCCGAGGTTGACGGCAAGCCGGTCGCTTTCATGCTGACCTTTCCCGACATCAATGACGCGCTTACCCGCATTGATGGCAAACTGTTCCCGTTTGGCTGGCTGCACATGCTGCGCTGGCTCAAAAAGCCTCGAGGCTCGGGCATGCGCGTTCCGTTGATGGGAGTGCTGAAGGAAATGCACAATTCGCGCCTGGCGAGCCAGCTTGCATTTATGATGATCAGCTACATCCGGGTGCATGCCACCGGTCAGTTTGAATCGACCCGCGGCGAATTGGGCTGGGTCCTTGATGATAATCAGGGGATGGTCGCCATCGCAGAGATGATTGATAGCGAAATCAACCGCGAATATGCGATCTACGAAAAACCGCTCGCCTCCTAGGCCGTTACGAAAAAAGGCCACCACTTGGGAAAGTGATGGCCTTTCGGGATCGTATCACCGGCCGCTTGGACGGGAGGGGGGTCTCGGCGGTGATATAGACAGAATGCACACCTAAAAGAGCGGTTCCCGGACGTTTAAAAATTTTTTGAACAATTGCTCCGAATTGGTTCGAATTTGCATTCAAGGGAGTTTCTGCAAGCTGCAAACTTACGATTGCCACATGTAATCTTTGCACACAAAAGCAGGGGCGACGCGATCAACTCAACGCGCTATGGACTTGATTCGGAGCCAAGGACTGGCCGCCGTTCTGGTCGTGAAAGTGAGATATTATGCCTTTAGGTCAAGAAGTTGCAGCCAACCTTCCCTTCCTGCGTCGTTATGCCCGCGCGCTAACAGGATCGCAGGCGACCGGCGACGCATTCGTTCGCGCGACACTAGAAGCGGCGCTGGCCGACGAGGACCTGAAAGCATCGCTCAGCGGTGGACGTATTCCGCTCTACGCCGCGTTCAACAAAGTCTGGTCGAGCGCATATATGGACGCGGATGCTGGCGAAATCGCAAGCGGCGAACATGAGATCGGCGCTCAGGCAAGGCTGGGCGCGATCACCCCGCTCAATCGTCAGGCTCTCCTTCTGACGACACTAGAAGATTTTTCGCCCGCACAGGCCGCACAGATCATGGAAATGGAAACGTCCGAGATCGAAGCGCTGGTCGCCGAAGCCGTTAGCGAAATCGACCGCGAGCAAGCGACATCGGTTCTGATTATCGAAGACGAACCTTTGATCTCAATGCAGCTTGAGGATCTTGTGAGCGGGATTGGTCACGAAATTTCCGGCACGGCGGCGACCCGCACTCAGGCGCAAGAAGCAGTCGAGAAAAGTATGCCGGGCCTCGTGCTTGCCGATATCCAGCTTGCTGACGGATCATCGGGCCTTGATGCGGTTGATGATATTCTCGCCATCGCAAAAGTACCGGTCATCTTCATCACCGCATATCCGGAACGCCTTTTGACCGGTGACCGGCCAGAGCCGACCTATCTCGTGACCAAGCCGTTTCAGGAACAGACCGTGCGCGCCGCGATCAGCCAGGCACTGTTCTTTGGGTCAAGCCGTCCGTTGGACTAAGCCGCATTTGGGTCAGAGAGACACCGGCTCGCGAATTTGGAACTCGCTTCGCCGCCGGACCGGCACGCGAAGGCGGCAATGCACACCGTGGTCATGAAAATCGAGCTGCACCGGATGTTTCAATTCGTGTGCGACAATCTTCTCGATCAGCTCCAAGCCAAACCCCCTCTTGCCAGGCTGTGCAACAGGCGGGCCGCCCGCCTCGCACCATTCCAGTTCAGCAAGATTTTCGCCCACCAGTTCCCATGTAATGGCAACCGAACCTTCGGATGCGCTCAGCGCCCCGAATTTGGCAGCATTGGTGGCGAGTTCGTGGATCGCGAGGCCGAGGGACAGGGCATCGTTAGGGGCGAGCTCAACATCAGGGCCTGAGACAGCGAAAGCGTTTTCCGAATCGCCGCGGAAATGTCTCAGCTCAGCCTCGATAACGGAGCTCATGGCAGTCGTGCCCCAGTCACTTCCGGTGAGAAGGTCATGCGTTGCCGAAAGCGAGCGCACCCGCCCTTCGAGGCTATCGGCGAAATCATCGAGGCCCTTGGCGCGTCGGCGGGTCAACGACATGATCGAAAGCACGTTTGCCAACGTGTTCTTGACTCGATGATTCAGTTCCCGGCTTAGGGAATTACGGATTGATTGTTGCTCTTCATAGAACGTCAAACGCGCCCGATCTTCATGCGCCTGCTGCGTGATTAGGCGGGCCAACAACATCAAAAGGCCAGACAGAGCCAGTCCGAACAACAGCGTAACCATGGACAATGGAGCAAGCGTCTGTTTCTCATCGGTTTCGACAAGAAGTATCATTTGCCGATTGGCGAACGACACATTTTGCTCAACCTGCTGCGTTGTTCTCCCGTCGAGTGTCACAGCGGCGAGCTGTTGCTCCGGTTTCAGCGCTTCGTCGTACAATCGCACGCCGAGACCTGTCGAACCAGTGCGTTCGATTGCCGTTTCAAGAAAGCGCGCTGCATCGAACGGGCTGTAAACGAAGCCAGCCAAGCTCTCATTGGCATCGCGCAAGGATGGCTCACCGGAATAGACCGGCATAAGGATCATAAAACCGAGCGCTTCATCAGACCCCTCTTGCGCGACAATAATTCGGCCCGATGCTGTTGGTTGAACTGTGCGTTTTGCCTCGTCCATCGCCTTTGCGCGGACGGGGTCGGAATACATATTGAACCCGAGCGCGCGCCGGTTTCTCCGCGTGTCGGGGGAGAAATAAGTGATAGGGGCCAACCGCGGAAGCGCAGGCCCAGAGACAGGCCGAATGTCCGGGAATTCGGGTTGCCCCGCCCGAACTCTTTCAAGGAACTCTGCCTCGCCCGTTCTTGGGAGCACGGTGATCCAGCCGATCCCTTCCGCTCCCTTATATTCTAGGTTGAGCCGCAGTTCGCTGACAAACTGGCGGAATACGCTGGGACTGACTTCATCAACGCTGGAAAAAAGTGCAGCTCCGGCCCGCAGATAAGATGAAAAACTGTTGCCGCGCCGCTCCAGCTCAGAAGCGATCGATTGCGCCTGTTCCCGCATTTGAGCGGCATCGCGTGCTCGCTCGCTGCGCTCAATCGAATAGACACTGAGGGCTGTTATAGCGGCGATAGCGGCAAAGATCGCAAGCGGGATTGCGCGGGGATAGTTGAGCATCCACCCGCGCACACTCCCACGCGCTTCGCGCGTCTTTTGCACTCCCCTTTCGGGGCCAGTATCGTTCATGGTCGTATTCGTATTCATTATGCAGTATCTGCTATCCCGTGTGGACGGAACCAAACAGGGCGCGCTTCGTTCCCACTCTACGCGAAGAGGTGATGTACACCAAAGGTGTAAAACCGAGATTGCGATAGACACCACTAGAAGGGATCTGGTCGAGCCGATGGCTTCGGATAAAAACGTGACGGATAAAGGCATGGACAGCGACAGAGGCAAAGACGGTGCAGCAGCGCCGGACT
This sequence comes from Erythrobacter crassostreae, assembly GCF_019204045.1. Classification (GTDB taxonomy): domain Bacteria; phylum Pseudomonadota; class Alphaproteobacteria; order Sphingomonadales; family Sphingomonadaceae; genus Erythrobacter; species Erythrobacter crassostreae. Next base: position 197,941 of record NZ_JAGSPC010000001.1, read on the forward strand.
GGGCCAATGGCTTGCGTCAGTTCTACGATTCCGTGGTAGACGAACCCATCCCTGACAGTTTCAAAGACCTGCTCGACAAGCTCGATGATCATGAGAATGCATCGGGCAAAGGGTCTGGCAGATAATGGCGGATAAAAAGCCACTGCCGGTGCGCACACCGGCTGAAAAAGCAGCGTTCAAACGAGAACTTACCGAAGTTGTCCCGCATCTGCGCGCCTTCGCGCGCGGCCTTTGCGGCCGGCCTGATATGGCCGATGATCTGGTTCAGGAAACCATGCTGAAAGCGTGGGCCGCACAAGACCGGTTTGAACCGGGTACATCGATGCGTGCCTGGACGTTTGTGATCCTGCGCAATGCGTACCTCACCGATATGCGCCGCAACCGGTTCCGCGGCGATTATGATGAAGGCGTGGCAGAGCGTATCCTCACCGCTCCAGCGGGTCAGGAAGAGCCGATCCATCTTTCCGACATGCACCGCGCATTGCTTACGCTGCCGCCTGAACGGCGCGAGGCTTTGCTACTCGTCGGCGCTGGCGGGTTCTCTTACGAAGAGGCAGCCGAAATTTGCGGTTGCGCGGTCGGTACGATCAAAAGCCGGGTAGGACGCGCGCGCGCAACTTTGAATTCCATGCTGGAAGACGGCGATATTCCGCGGCGATCGACCGAAGATGCGAGAGCACATCGGGCGATCCTCGAAGAATTGGATAACGTCGCAGCGGGCAAAGGCATCGCTGCTGCCAAGCCTTAATCGCTGGCTTCGTCCGAACCGCCGCGATCCACTGCAGAAGTCACCGCGACATTCATAGTTACGTTCGCAAGCGTCCGCATAATATCCGGCAGCATTTCGACAGCGACCAGCAGGGCTAGCGGCTCAATCGGCACTCCCATCGCAAGTGCAATTGGGCCGATTGAAACCACAAAGCTGATCGAACCCGGCAGGCTGACCGATCCGATGCTGATGATGACCGCAATCAATATCCCTACGATCATCAGCGTAAGAGGCACTTCAATGCCTGCAAGCGCCGCGACATAGAGCGCGACCGCCAAGTTCATCGCGACACTGGTTGCGCGGAAGATCGCAACAGCCAGTGGCAAGACAAATTCGCTGGTCTCCGGACGCAGTTTCAGCCGCGTGGCGCTATCAAGCATTGCCGGCAGGCTGGCGAGCGAGCTCTGTGTGGACACCGCCACCGCCTGTGCCGGTACCAATGCCTTCGCAAAGCGCAGCGGGCTAATCCCGCCGAGCACCCACGCCAACAGATAAGCGAGCACCAGAATAAATCCGCCCATGGCCGATACGATCAGGATGTAATGCGCAAGCGCGGCAAATGCCCCGCCCCCGCTTCGCATGCCGACACCGAACGCCAGAGCCAAAACACCCGCAGGCGCAAGCCACAAGACCCAGCCGATAATCATCAACATCGCATTGGCCAATGCATGGAAGAATCCGAGCAGCGTCTTGTTCTGGCCGCCGGGCAGCTTCGCGATTGCGACAGCGAACAGCGCGAAGAAGATCGTCAACGGTAACATTGACGTTTCCGCCGCCGCCGCAATCATATTGGGCGCAATAAGCGAAGCGGCGAAATCGAGAATTCCCGGGACTTGCTGTTCGCCGCCTGGCACTTCAGCCAAAAATCCGCTGGCCGCTTCGGGTATTGGGATGGTCTGCAACACCATCGGCATGATCAGCGCTGTAAATATCCCGCCCGCGATAAGAACTGCGAAAACCAACACCAAAAACTTGATCGCAGCCGCACCGGCGCGGGCCGCAGACATCATCTGCGCAATGCCGAGCACCAGCAAACTCGCCACGAGCGGGATAATCGTCATCTGAAGAGCCCGCAGCCACAGCGTGCCGACCAGCGCGATGCTATCCTGCAACCATTGCGGCAGCCCTCCGCCAGCAAAGGCGACGCCCAAACCCAGCCCCACAATCAGCGCGGCAAAGGTCGCGATGACAGGCAGGCGGATCGCAACCAGCTCAAAATTGCTATCAGAAGCGGCCGGTGCGCCCGCTGGAACATCATTGGTCAAAAACCGAACCCCTGCTTACCTGTAAATCTTTATGTCGAAACTCTTCCCTTCGCGCGATAACCGCGCCAGAAGCGCCTGACAAATATGGCTGACCAATCAGGGGGCTCTTAGGGGCATGGCACGTAAATTCTTCGGCACAGATGGCATCAGAGGCCGCACCAATAGCGGCGTCATGACAGCGGCGACGGCTATGAAAGTCGGGCAAGCTGCTGGCCGGCACTTTGTGCGCGGCGGTCACCGGCACCGGGTTGTGATTGGCAAGGATACCCGCCTGTCCGGCTATATGATGGAAAGCGCGCTGGTCGCCGGTTTCACCAGTGTCGGGATCGATGTGATCATGACCGGCCCATTACCGACGCCCGCTATCGCTCTGCTAACACGCGAAATGCGCGCTGATCTGGGCGTGATGATTTCTGCCAGCCACAACCTTTATGCTGATAACGGGATAAAGCTGTTCGGGCCTGACGGATTCAAACTGTCAGATGAAGCAGAAGCGGAAATTGAACGCTTGATCGAGACCGACATCCCACTCGTACCAGCGGAGAAGATCGGCCGCGCTCGCCGTATTGAGGATGCCCGGGGCCGTTATATTCACGCGGTAAAAAACTCGGTCGCCAGTGAAGTGCGGTTCGATGGGCTGAAGGTTGTCGTCGATTGCGCGCACGGCGCCGCCTATCAGGTTGCGCCATCCGCGATTTGGGAATTGGGCGCGGAAGTGATCGCGCTAGGCGTGAGTCCTGATGGCGTAAACATCAATGACGGGGTCGGCTCGACCGCTATCGAGGCGTTGCAAGCGCGCGTTGTGGAAGAACAGGCGCATGTCGGCATCGCTCTTGATGGGGATGCAGACCGGCTGATCGTCGTCGATGAGAAAGGCCGCGCGGTTGATGGGGACCAGATTATGGCCCTGATCGCGACACGGATGCACGAAAAAGGTGTCCTGAAAGGCGGCGGAATAGTCTCAACGGTCATGTCCAACCTGGGGCTTGAGCGGTATCTCGCCTCACAGGGATTAACGCTAGAGCGGACCAAGGTCGGAGACCGGTATGTGCTCGAGCGGATGAAAGAAGGCGGCTTCAACGTTGGCGGCGAGCAATCCGGTCACATGATCATGCTGGACCATTCAACCACAGGGGACGGCACGGTCGCCGCGATGCGTGTTCTGACCAGCCTGGTCCGCTCGGAAAAACCGGCCAGCGAGATCCTGCATCTGTTTGACCCAGTGCCGCAATTGCTCAAAAATGTCCGCTATGAGGGCGGCGCACCGCTCGACAATGAGGCAGTTAAGGCCGTGATTGCCGAAGCTGAAGCAGAGCTTGAAGGCAAGGGCCGCCTGGTGATCCGTCCATCCGGCACAGAGCCGGTTATCCGCGTGATGGCCGAAGGCGATGACAAGAAACAGGTCGAGGCGGTGGTCGACCGCGTGTGCGACGCCGTTCGCGCTGCAACCTAAACGGAGAACTTCCAATGCTGGAAATGCGGCCTGACTGCGAACGCTGCGGCAATGATCTGCCAGCCGAAGCTCCCGGTGCGTTTATCTGCAGCTTTGAATGCACATTCTGCGCGCCGTGCGCCGAAGAGATGGATGACCAATGCCCGAATTGCGGCGGTGAATTGATGGACCGACCGACCCGTGCGGCGAAGCTGCACGATAAGTACCCCCCATCAAAGCAGCGGAAATTCAAAGGGTGAACAAGGCCCCTCCCCGCATTCTCGCCATTGCCGGATCGGATTCATCCGGCGGCGCGGGCATTCAAGCGGACATAAAGACGATCACCATGCTCGGCGGCTACGCCATGAGCGCGATTACCACGGTGACCGCGCAAAACAGCGTCGGTGTGCAGGCAATCGCGCCGATGGGCGGCGCGATTGTACGTGAACAGATTGCATCGTGTGCCAACGATATCGGGGTGGACGCAATCAAGATCGGCATGCTCCACGATATAGAGATCATCAATGCTGTGGCAGAGGGATTAGACCTCATCGACAGCTCAGTGCCCATCGTGCTCGATCCGGTTATGGTCGCAACGAGCGGCGCGACGCTGATCGCTCAGGACGCGATAGCTGCAATGCGTGAAACGCTGTTTCCCAAGGCCACGCTGATCACGCCGAACCTTCCGGAATTGGCGCATCTGCTTGAGAGAAGCCTGACGGATTCGTCGCAAATGGCTGGCGCGGCCGAGGAACTGGGTGAAGACACCGGCGCCGCGATTCTCGCCAAAGGCGGCCATACGGGCGATGCGAGAGTAATCGACATTCTGTATGTTCCGGATACGCGCGCGGTTCAATTCGAACATGCCCGCATCGATACGCAGCACACGCATGGTACCGGCTGCACGCTGTCATCAGCCATCGCGACGCTGCTCGGCCACGGACAGCCACTGGTAAACGCAGTCAGGCTTGGGCGAAATTTCGTCCGCCACGCCATCGAAAATGCGCCCGGCTACGGTCTCGGCAATGGTCCATTGGGGCATCAGGCGGTCCGGTCCCTTTCGGAAGACTGATACAATCGTGCGACCATTTGCGACAATTCGCCCCTGACTGCTTTGACCCTTAGTTGATAGGAAACAGCAGATACAAAAACCGGAGCATCGGGCATATGGCGTGCAAAAGCATCGCAAGAACCACAATTGCATTGGGCATTCTGGCTGGCAGTCACGGACATGTGGTGGCCCATGATCTGAGCAGCGTTTCCGCACAACACGCCGGTTCCGACGCGTCGCTGCCAGTTGGCGACGGACGGGTTTCTACCGACGCGCCGCAAACCGGATATGTCTATTCATGCACCAGTGATTTCCGAACCGGCGGCGCAAGGCACTACGGCGAATGGCTGCGGCAAGGGCGATGGTTCCCTGACGAAAAAGTAGTCGTGAGCGGCGAAAAATCGTGGCCGGAAGCCTATTTTGAGATGGTGGCGGACAAAAGCAGCATCACGGTGAAGATGAACAGTCTGCCGACAAACCACCCGACCGGCACTTTCCCGATCGCTCGGAGCGACCCTGCATATCAATACGATACCAATCCCAATCCGATCGCTGCACAGGCGCTCGAACTTATGATCCCGGCACAGCCAAGTTTCGCGAGCGAACCCGGCTGCCTTCGCCGCGGGATGATTGGCTTCACGGTAAATGGGGTGGCATTGTACAATGCGCTGGACGACGCAGGTCTGGATGCCGCAGCACACGAAGTGCAGGACGCATGCGCCGGCCATCCATCAGGACGCGGCCAATATCACTATCATGCGGGGGCACCTTGCATCCCGGGTATCAAGGAAAACGCCATCATTGGCTGGGCCATAGACGGCTTCCCGATTATGGGCCTTAGCGGCGGCGAGGGACAGGCATTCACCAACAGTGATCTCGACGAATGCCACGGCCACGCGCAACAGATCGCGATCGACGGTAGGAACTATAGTTATGCCTACCGCGTCACCGCCGAATATCCATACACTTTAGGGTGCTACAAAGGCACTATCCTGCGGGGTACAAACCGGCAGATCCGCGAAGGCTTGAACACTCGGCGCATTCGCGGGGCGGCTGGCGGCAACCGCGAGCGGCAGCCTAGAGACCAACGCCGCCGCGATTAGGCGGAGCGATCTTCGAGTTCGTAGAATTCCGAAATGTGCTGCCAAGCGTCTTCAGCCGTTTCGCACCAGCGGAACAGCTCAAGGTCTTTCTTCGAGATCGTACCCTCTTCGGCAATCGCTTCGAAATCGACAACCCGCGTCCAGAAGTCCTTGCCGAATAGCAAGATAGGAACGGCCTTCATTTTGCCAGTCTGGATCAGAGTCAGCAGCTCGAAGAACTCGTCAAAAGTACCGAAACCGCCCGGGAACACCGCGACAGCCCGCGCGCGAAGCAAAAAGTGCATCTTGCGCAGCGCAAAGTAATGGAAATTCAGCGAGAGATAAGGCGTTACATACGGGTTCGGCGCCTGCTCGTGCGGCAGAACAATGTTGAGACCGATGGATTCGCCGCCCGCATCGCTCGCGCCGCGATTGCCCGCTTCCATAATCGACGGGCCACCGCCGGTTGTGACCACAAACTGGCGTTTGCCATCTTCAATAATGGCCTTTTCAGTGATCAACCGGGCGAGCTTGTACGCTTCTTCGTAATATTGGGCTTTGTCAGCAAGCCGCTGAGCCACCTTCTGCTCGTACTCGGTACCGTTCTTTGCCGCATCAATCTTGGCCTGCGCTTCTTCCGGTGAAGGGATACGTGCCGAACCATACATGACCATGGTCGAACCGACCCGCGCTTCGTCGAGCAGCATTTCCGGCTTTAACAGCTCAAGCTGGAACCTGACCGGACGCAATTCATCGCGAAGCAGGAAATCATGATCGCGGAACGCCAGCTTGTAGGCGGGATGTTCGGTCTGCGGCGTGCGATCCGGCGCTTCTTCTGTGAAACGCGACTCTTCGCCAGCGTGGTAAAACTTGTGATCTGTTAGGTCTTTATCTGTCATGCAAACGCTCTAGGCGCGCGGACTCGCATCGGCAAGATACCGAATGATCGCGCGCAGTTGGAATGCCGGTGGAATGCCGGTGGAATGGATGCCCCGTGAGGATTCGAACCTCAATTGACGGAGTCAGAGTCCGTAGTCTTACCATTAGACGACGGGGCAATACGCGGCGGGTTAAAGGGGGACCATCGCCGAGAGAGCGGGCCTCCTAGTTTCGCACCGCAGCACAGTCAAGGCCCCGTTCGCTTGCTCTTAATGCGCTCTTGAGTTAGCTTTTGTTTCAGGTGCTCGCGCCATACGCGCGGGTGATATGAAAGATACAGTATTATGGCGGACACGCATCCGCCGGACGAAGAAAAAAGTGTTGGCAAGAAAAGGGGCCGCAGGTCCGGTAACGTAGCAGATTTTCGCTACAAACGTCCCTCCCGACACAAAGGAAAAGGCGATAGCGGCGGAAAATCCCGCGCGCAGCGCTCCTCACCGAACAACGCTTCTGCGGCAAAACCGCATGGCGGGCATCGCCCCAGCGAAGCTTATGCTGCGCTCGATCTTGGTACCAACAATTGCCGCTTGCTGATCGCGCGCCCCTCTGGCCGCGATTTCACCGTGATTGATGCGTTCAGCCGCGTGGTAAAACTCGGCGAAGATCTGGCTACGACCGGCAGAATGTCTGATGAGGCGATGGACCGGGCACTGGGTGCCCTTTCTGTGTGCGCAGACAAGTTGCGACGCCGGAAAGTCAGGCTGGCACGCTCTGTCGCGACAGAGGCCTGCCGGCGCGCTGCCAATGGCGCCGCCTTTATAGAGCGCGTGAAAGAAGAAACCGGTATCGTGCTTGATATCATCACCGCAGAGGAAGAGGCCCGCCTTGCTGTGCTGGGCTGCCACATATTGCTGGAGCAAGGCAAAGGTCCGGCAGTCATCTTCGATATTGGCGGCGGTTCTACCGAGCTGGTCCTGCTGGAGCCGGGCGGAAAGATCCCGCGCATTATCGACTGGCAAAGTGTGCCATGGGGCGTCGTATCGCTGACGGATACGGTTGGGCGCGGCGAAGACAGTTATGACGCGCGGATCGCCCGCTATGCGAAGATGCGCGAGATTGTGTCGGGCAGTTTTGCGCCATTTGCCGAGCGTATTGCAGAGGCTTCAACGCATGACGACATTCGTCTGCTGGGCACCAGCGGCACAGTAACCACACTGGCAAGCCTGCACTTGGAATTGCCGCACTATGATCGCAAGGCAGTCGACGGGTTAATCGTTCCGTCTGCCGCTATGCGCAGTATCAGTGAGCGCTTGTCCGGCATGTCGCCAGAAGAGCGCAGTGAACTGCCATGCATCGGCAATGACCGTGCCGATCTGGTCGTGGCTGGCTGCGCAATTCTCGATTCGATCCTCGATCTTTGGCCGGCCGAAAAGCTGGGAGTCGCTGATCGCGGAATTCGTGAAGGTATCCTGCGCAGCCTTATGGCCGCAGAACGTCAGAGCGAACGCGCATTACAATCACTTCAAGAGACCCGTTCGGGCAAGGACAACTGATGGCCCGTTCCGGTCGCGATCCCGAAAAGCGTGTGAAAACAGGCAAGAAGCGCAGCGAATCTTCGATCCGCTGGCTGCAACGGCAGCTCAATGATCCATATGTGAAACAGGCCAAGGCCGATGGATACCGCAGCCGCGCAGCGTACAAGTTGATCGAACTGGACGAACGGTTCGGATTGATCCGCGGATCAAAGCGTGTGGTCGACCTTGGAATTACACCGGGCGGCTGGGCTCAGGTGGTTCGCGCCAAAGCGCCAAAGGCGAAAGTGGTCGGCATTGACCTGCTACCGACGGAGCCGATCGAAGGCGTCACCATTTTCGAAATGGATTTCATGGACGATGCCGCGCCTGCGGTTCTCGAAGAAGCATTGGACGGCCCACCAGATCTGGTGATGTCGGATATGGCTGCGAACACCGTAGGCCACAAGCAGACAGATCATCTGCGCACTATGGCGCTGGTCGAGGCGGGAGCATGGTTCGCAACAGAGACATTGGAAAAAGGCGGCGCCTTTATCGCCAAGGTGTTGGCGGGCGGAACCGATGCGGAATTGCTGACCTTGTTAAAGAAGCACTTCAAGACCGTTAAGCACGCCAAACCCCCGGCGAGCCGCAAGGGTTCATCCGAATGGTATGTCGTCGCTCAGGGATTCAAAGGGCGCGACTGATCGCGCCCATTTAAAGTCTTATTCGGAAGCGGCTTCTTCGATTTCAGCTGCTGCATCCTGTTCGGCTGCAGCTTCGCCTTCTTCGTCAGTTTGCGCTTCGCCTTCGGCACCCTCGGTTGCTTCCGCCGCAGCTTCTTCAACATATTCAGGAACAGCGAGACTTGAACCATTTGCGTTCAGATACATCGCGACAGCCGCGCGGTCTTCGATCTTGCCCAGACCGGCAAAGCTCATTGACGTGCCGCTGATGTAGCCTTTTGGAGATTTCAGCCACGCGTCCATTTGTTCCCAGCCCCAGCTTTCGCCCATGCTGGTAAGCGCCGAAGAATAGCCGAAGCCAGACTTCGAACCGAAAGCAGCGCCCATCACACCATGGAGGTTCGGACCAACACCGTTCGCGCCGCCGGCGTCAATCGAGTGGCATGACATGCACTTGGCGAAAACCTTCTCGCCTTTGGCGATCAGCTCGTCCTGCGGCATCATGTTAAGCGCCGCCGCCATGGTCATTTCGGCCGGACCAGCATCTTCCGATTCCGCCACCGCAATCAAATAGCCGGGGTTCTCAGGCATCTCGGGCTTATCAGCATGGAAGAACTTCCCGCTGAGAATCGAAAGGCCAAGGGCCATCACGCCTGCAAACAGGACCCAGCCTGCTGCGGTATTGAACAGGTCACCGCCGCCATTTTCGGCCGCAGGTGTCGTTTCTGAAGAGTTTTTCTGTGTCATTAGAGCGGTCCAATAATGCCCGCTGCGCGTGGGCGCAAGAGAGTTCGCATCATCTATTGGTGCATTGCGTGCAACCGGGCCGCTTTCCGCACTTGCCGCAAGGGCTAACCCGCATTAGCACGAGCGCCATTATGCGCAGTTTTCCCGGCCCAGCCATTGCTATCGTTGACCAGCTTCGCTCCGCAGCCGAGGCCAATCCTGCGCAAGCCATCGCGTTTCAGGGTTCGCCCGGTGCCAATTCGCACCGCGCCGCCAGCGAAGCCCGGCCCGATGCATTCCCGCTGCCTTGTTTCAGTTTCGAAGACGCATTGGAAGCGGTGAAGGATGGCCGGGCAGGCCAAGCCATCATTCCGATCGAAAATTCACAACATGGCCGTGTTGCCGACATCCATTTTCTGTTGCCCGAAAGCGGCCTTTCGATTGTGGGCGAGTATTTCTTGCCGATCCATCATGCGCTGATGGGCGTCGGCCCCGGCCCTTATGAGGCAGCATACAGCCACCCTCAGGCGCTGGGTCAATCGCGTTTGTTCCTGCGTCAACGCGGGATTGTGCCGCTCAGCTATGCTGACACCGCCGGTGCGGCGGCATTCGTATCGGAAAAAGGCGATCCGAAATTCGCTGCCATCGCGCCTGCTATTGCAGCGGAATTGTATGGTCTGGAAATCGCCGAAGAGCATGTCGAGGACAGTAGCGACAACATGACGCGGTTTGTGATCCTCGCCAATCAGCCAACCTTTCTAAAATTAGGCAGCGATAAGCAGGCGATCACGACCTTTATCTTCGAAGTGAAGAACATCCCTGCCGCGCTATACAAGGCGATGGGCGGGTTTGCGACGAACGGCGTCAACATGACGAAGCTTGAAAGCTACCAAAAGGGCGCGAGCTTTTCCGCGACCACATTCTACGCCGACATTATCGGCGCGCCCGGTGATCCGGCGGTGGACCGTGCGCTTGAAGAATGTGCGTTTCATTCCAAGGTATTGCGGATTCTTGGCACCTACGAGCAAGCGCGACCGCGTGGATAGCGAATAGCCCAATTTCTGCTGTTGCACCGCGCGATGAGCCGTGCCACCACCGCAGTCCAATGACCTATCCGGCGACGACCTCTCCTGCCGAAAGTGATGCACCTTCCTCCGCTGCCGAAACCGGCACGCCTTTGGAAAGCTGGGAAGGTGTCCGCGATGACAGTGACATCCAGTTTGCGCCGGTCGAAATCGAACCCACCCCTCCACCGGAACCCAATGCAATCGAGCAGGCGCTGAACGCATTCTTCGGATTCCTCGGCGAAGTGCTTTCGCCGGTGGGTGCTCTAATCGCTGGCATTTGGCCCGTGCTGCAATGGGTGCTGTTGGCGTTGCTGGCCGCCTTCATCATCTACATGCTGGTCAACACGATCGGACCGGTTGGGCTTAGAAAGCGCGATGCACGCAAAGACCGCGCCGCCGCAGGCGAGCCGGAATGGGCGCCAAGCCGCAGTGAAAGCCTCGCTTTGCTGGAAGATGCAGACAGACTGGCCGCAGAGGGCCGTTATGACGAGGCAACCCACTTGTTGCTTCAACGCAGCGTTGGCCAGATAGCAGCGGCAAAGCCCGACTGGGTTGAACCCTCCAGCACCGCCCGCGAACTCGCTGCTTTGCCTGCCCTATCCGAGGCGGCACGCGGAGCGTTTGGCGCTATTTCGGAGCGGGTTGAGCGAAGCCTGTTCGCGCTTCGCAAGCTTGATCAGAATGACTGGGTCGCGGCGCGCGCGGCCTATACTGATTTTGCCCTTGTGAAGATCGGAGAAGCAGCATGAGCGCAGCAACCCGGTCATCATCCCCATTTAGCAAGATGGCCGTTCTTGGGATTGTGCTCGTCGGCTTTCTCGCTTTCATCTCGCTGCTCTATTTCCTTAGCGCCGGCGACACTGGCGATCAGCGCAATGATGGTGCAGCCCACGCCTCTGCTACGGGTCTGAATGGCTATGCCGGGTTCGTCCGCCTGCTGGAGAAAGAAAACTATGATGTCACTCTTTCCCGCACTCCCGGCGGGCTAGAAACAACCGATCTGCTGATCCTGACCCCGTCTCTCTATGCGGACGGTGAAGAGATTGGCCGTATCCTCAATAACCGCGACTATCTCGGCCCGACAATCGTGATTCTGCCCAAATGGTTCGCGAACCGACCGCCGCGAAATTTGCCGGGCGAATCCGCTGGTGAATTCAAGGAAGGCTGGGTTCAGCTTGGCGGTGCGACGCAGCTTGCATGGACCAGCGAACTCCCCGGTGTCTTTGAATTTGAACATCAGATCGAAACGCTCGAAGAAACAGAAGCGCCGAATTGGTCAGGGATCGAAACGGCTGGCGAACTGCCAACCAAAACGGTCGCCTACGCCGAAGAGAATGAACTGCATCAGCCGCTCATCACTGATGGTGCCGGTCACACGCTCGCGCTCAGCGTACTGGGCGAAGAAGGCAGCGAATATTACGAAGACGCGCATTGGACGATTTTCGTCGTCGAGCCCGATCTGGTGAACAATTACGGCCTTGCCAGATCAGAAAACGCCGAGGCCGCACTCGCTCTGGTAAGAGAGGCGGGATATGGCGGCGAATACGAATCCGTCACCATCGATATGACCCTCCAGGGGTTTGGCGGTGCCGACAACTTGCTAACCTTGGCATTCCGGCCACCATTCCTCGCGGCTACTCTTTGCCTGATCCTTGCCATGCTGATCATCGGCTGGCGCGCGTTCCTGCGGTTTGGTCCGGCGGCAGTCAGCGGACCCGAAATCGCCTTTGGTAAGAAACGGCTCGTTAGCAATGGCGCGGGCCTGATTGTGCGCGCCAAGCGGCTTGGCCTGCTGGCTGAACCCTATGCCGATCTTTCTGCGCGGCGGCTGTCCCATCGGTTGGGCCTGACCCGACCCGAACCAGAAGCCATCGATGCGGCTCTGGCTGCGCGACTGCCCGATGAAGAACCTTATTCACTGCGCGCAGACCGTCTGCGCGAAGCCCAATCACCTACCGAAATTCTGCGCGCCGCACAGGCGCTGAGAGAGCTTGAAGGGAAACTTGCGAAATGAGCATGAACCTAGATGAACTGCGCGCGCTGGCGGACGCGATCCGCACTGAAGTGGCCAAAGCCGTCGTCGGCCAGGAAGAAATGGTCGAGCAACTGTTGGTGGCTATGGTCAGCGAAGGCCACGTCCTGCTGGAAGGTCCTCCGGGTACGGCGAAAACGTTCCTTGCCAACAGTTTTGCGACAGCTCTCGGCCTCGATTTCGGACGTATCCAGTTTACGCCGGATCTGCTGCCGGGCGATATCCTAGGTTCCAACCTGTTCAACTTTCAAACCAGCCAGTTCACGCTGACGCGCGGACCAATTTTCTGTGAATTGCTGCTGGCGGACGAGATCAACCGGACCCCGCCAAAGACGCAGGCCGCGCTGCTAGAGGCGATGCAAGAACGCCGCGTTACTCTGGACGGGGAAACGCACCAATTGCCGCCGCGCTTTATGGTGGTTGCAACCCAGAACCCGATTGAAAACCAGGGCGTCTATCCTCTGCCAGAGGCGCAGCTGGACCGGTTCCTGTTCAAACTGCTCGTGCCCTATCCGGATGAGGCAGAGGAGATGCGGATCGTCACCGATTACGGCAAACGCCAAGGGCCGCAGCGCCCCGCCGATCTGGGCGTTACCGCCGTCGCCGATTCCGATAAGCTGGTCGCTGCAAGCGGCGCTCTTGAGAATGTGACTGTCGCGCCGGAAATCACCCAATATGTCGTGCGCCTGATCCGCGCGACCCGCGACCATTCCGAATTGGCTGTAGGCGCAAGCCCGCGTGCTGCGGTGATGCTGGCCAATGCAGCAAGAGCACGCGCAGCTCTCGCCGGACGCGCCTATGCCATACCTGACGATGTGAAGGCGCTTGCCATTCCGGTGCTTCGCCACCGTTTGACCTTAAGCCCGGCGGCGGAAATCGAAGGCCGCGATATCGAAGCGCTCGTATCCGAACTGGTCGAAGCTACTGAGGCACCGCGATAGGCTGATGCAACTGCCCCGCATCACACTCCCGCTGGTTCCGACCGAGCGCGCAGCGTGGCTCATTGCCGCGTTCGCTCCGGTTGCGCTCATCATCGCGGCAATCGCGCCGCAGATGTGGGTCGTGGCACCAGCAGCGGCGATTGTGCTGATCGGGTTGATTATCCTCGACGGGTTTCTCGCAGGTTCCTGCCGCGAATGGGTCGTGCAATTGCCATCGGATACCGAAGTCGGACAGGCAACCGCGATTGAGGTCTTTGCCCGTTTCGCCCGCGTAATCGCGCTGGGACCAGAAGCCGCGATCGAATTTGACCCAAGGCTGGGCCAATCAGGCCGCGCCACGCTCAAGCTTTTCCGCGATCCGGAAACCGGTACACGCACCGGTGCGTTTGATGTCTATCCGGAGCGTAGGGGTACTGCGGAGATTTCGCGGGCATGGCTGCGATGGACCGGTCCGCTTGGCCTTGGCGCGCGGCAAAGCACCAAAGTGCTCGATAAAGAACTGCGCATCTGGCCCGATCTGTCACCTGTGCGCAGCCGCGAATTGCAGACATTCCTGCGCAATTCGCAGAACGGCCTGATCGCGCGGCGGATTCGCGGCGAAGGCACCCAGTTTGAGGCGCTTTCCGAATACGAGGCCGGCATGGACCGCCGCCGGATCGATTGGAAAGCGAGCGCACGGCACAACCATCTTTATGCACGCGAAAACGAAAGCGAGCGCAACAACCAGATCGTATTCGCGTTCGATTGCGGTCAGGCGATGTGCGAGCCGGTGGATGGAATGCCGCGCATCGATAGAGCCGTTTCTGCGGCCCTTACATGCGCCTATGTAGCCCTTAAAGGCGGCGACAAAGTCTCACTGTTCGGCTTTGCCCAGCGCCCTCAGGTAATGACCCCGTTTGCGGCCGATAGCCGCGCGTTCCACCGCCTGCAAAGCGCCGCCGCCGCGCTCGATTATGAGTCGACGGAGCCGAACTTCACCTTGGCGCTCGCGACGCTCACCGCGAAGCTGCAGCGCCGATCAATGATTGTGCTGTTCTCCGATTTCACCGACCCCACAGCGGCGGAAATGATGATCGAAAGCATCGGACGATTGGTAGACAAGCACCTGGTCTTGTTCGTGACGATTGCCGATAGCGAGCTCGACACATTCGTTAGCGAAGAGCCAAGCGATATCGCGACGCTTGCCCGCAGCGTGACGGCAGATACGCTCGCGACCCAACGTTCAATCGTGCTCCAACGCCTGCGCCATCTGGGTGTCGATGTGGTCGAGGCACCGTGGGATCAGATCGGTTACCGCCTGATTGACCGCTACTTCCTGATTAAAAACAGCGAGGCAATCGGATGAACACTGCTGTTCCTGCAACAAAGGGCGTCAAAGACCGCATCGGATCGTTCTTTGGTCGCGGAGAAATCGCCGCGCCAAGCGATATTGAAAGCGCTGCGCTGCGGTCTGACCGTTTCCGTCTCGAGCGCGAATCCGATTGGCGGCGGCTCGAAGACATCGTTGTTGCGATGGAGAAAGGCGGCGTGCGGCGGATCGATGATGAGGAGCTGCTCGCACTGCCGACTTTGTACCGGACGGCAGCGTCCAGCCTTTCAGTTGCGCGGGAAACATCCCTCGATGCGGCAACGCTGAAATACCTTGAAAGCCTCGTCCAAAGGGCGTGGTTTCAGGTTTACGGCCCGCGCAAAGGATTGTTCGGGTGGCTGCGTGAATTCTTCCTTGGCGGATGGAGCCGTGCGGTCCGCGAAATCTGGCTCGACGTGTGTATCGCGTTGTTCGTGATGACGGCGGGAGCGGTGGTTGGCTGGCTGCTCGTCGCCCAGAACAACGATTGGTATTACCGGTTGGTACCCGGCGATCTGGCGGACACGCGGGTTCCGGGTGCGAGCCGGGAAGTGCTGGCTGAAACGATTGAGGTCGAGAACTCGACCGGGGGTCTTTCGGTATTTGCCGCCTATCTTTTCAGCAACAATGCGGGCGTCTGCATCCTCGCCTTTGCGCTCGGTTTTGCCTTTGGCATCCCCTCCCTGCTGTTGCTTATTCACAATATGGCGATGCTCGGCGCGATGATCTGGCTGTTTGCCAGCGCAGGACTTGGCTGGGAATTTGGCGCGTGGCTCAGCGTGCATGGTACGACCGAGATCTTTGGTATTTTGCTGGCTGGAGCAGCTGGCCTGCATATTGGCCGGTCGATGGCTTTTCCCGGCACGCGCTCCATCCTCGAAGCCGCATCGGAAAGCGGCAAGCGCGGCGCAGTCGTGATGGTGGGCGTGGTGCTGATGATGGTGGTTGCCGCTTTCCTGGAGGCATTTCCGCGTCAGCTCGTAGAAAGCATGGAAAGCCGTTACATGATCGGCGGTGCATTCCTCGCATTTTGGCTTACGTACTTCTTCCTCTACCGCCCCGCGCGCGTTGAGGACGACGGATGAACGCGGCGACGGGCATAATAGACCGGACGAACAAGCGTGAGCGAACCCTGATCACGCCCGAAGGTCTTGCTGTGCCCGTAACCATCGCGGCGCGTGGATCACGGCTGGGCGCGCTGGTGCTCGATTTTGTATTTATCTTCCTCGCGCTTTTGGTGATCCAAATCGTTCTGTTGCTCGTGCTTGGCGGGGTGATTGATGACACGATGGAGAGCCTGGACGAGAACGTTTCGGGCGCAGCCGAATTTGTGATCATCATCCTGATCCTGGTCGTCTTCCTCGCGCGTTACGGATACTTTCTGGCGATGGAACTTGGGCCCCGCGGCGCAACGTTCGGCAAGCGGATTCTTGGTGTCCGGGTCGCCGCCCGAAATGGCGGAAGATTGACCCCGGAAGCCGTAATTGCACGCAATCTGCTGCGCGATATCGAATTGTTTATGCCGCTCATTTTCCTAATGATCGCGCCAAGCGGCGAAGCTGGAAATGCCGGGATAGCGGGCATGATCTGGTTCCTGATCTTCATGCTTTTTCCCTTCTTCAACAAAGACGCGCTGCGCGCCGGCGATGTGATCGCAGGCACTTGGGTATTGGAGGCGCCGCGCACAAAGCTGGCCGAAGCGCTTTCAACACAGGGGGCCGCTGCGAAAGGTTCGAGCATGGTCACCGGCGTGAAATACGAGTTCGGTGATGAAGAACTGTCGATCTACGGCGAGCACGAATTGCAAACGCTTGAGCGGATGCTGCGCGATGCCCAACCAGAGGCCTTGTCCGCCGTACATGAAACAATCTGCCGCAAGATTGGCTGGGATCCCGGCGCTGGTGATGAACGGGCATTTCTGGAAGCGTTCTACGGCCAACTGCGCGCCAAACTCGAAGGCGATATGCGGTTCGGCAAACGCAAAGCGGACAAATTCTCGTGAGCCAGTTTGAGATCGAACCTGATGACCTAACCGGCGCAGATGTCCTTGATCTGCTCCGCCTGCACCTCAATGAAATGCACCAATGGTCGCCATCCTGCAAAGTGCACGCCATGCCGCCAGAACGGCTGCGCGAACCAGATGTTTCGTTCTATGCTGTTCGCGACGGTACGGCACTTGCCGGTGTCGGAGCCATCAAGGCACTGGGCAACAAAAAGGGTGAGCTCAAATCCATGCGGGCCTCCCCAGCCTATCGCGGCAAGGGGGTGGGCAAGCTGCTGCTGCGGCAATTGATCGACGTGGTCCAAGCTCGCGGATATTCATGGCTGGGTCTGGAGACAGGGAGAGCCGAACCGTTCATCCCCGCTGTCCGCCTTTATGAGGCTCACGGATTTGCCGAATGCGCTCCATTCGGCGACTATGTTTCGGACGATTTCAGTCTTTGTATGGAGAAACACCTCGAATGATCCGGCGTCGCACCTTTCTCGGTGGATCAATCGCACTCGGTGCATCGGCATGTTTGCCAATTGATCAAAGCCCGCTTGGCCGCCTCACTGCAAAACTGCGCATTATCGAGGCGGCAGCCGATGGCACCTTGGGTGCTGAAATCTATGACACCGCGACAGGATCTTCTGTCGGCCTCAATCGCGATGCGCGCTTTGGCCATTGTTCATCGTTTAAACTGTCGCTTGCCGCTATAGTGCTCGCCCGGGATGCAGCCAAACTCGATAGCGTCGATCGGCGTGTCACATGGACGCAGGCCGATTTGATGTCAGTTTCGCCCTTCACGACGCGCCGTCTGGCAGAGGGTGCGACGCTTGGCGAACTCGCGGAGGCCGCACAGAAGTATTCGGACAATGCGGCTGCCAATATCCTGCTGCGAGAAATCGGCGGACCGGCTGAATTAACCGGCTTTTGGCGCTCGATCGGCGATGAAACAAGCCGCCTCGACCGGATTGAGCCATCACTCAACAACGTGCCCGCAGGCGAGTTGCGCGATACCTCAACACCTGCAGCGATGGCTCGCACCATTGCGAAGCTCATATATGGCGATGCCCTACCCGAAGCCCGACGATCAATGCTGCGCCAGTGGATGATCGATACTTCGACCGGAGCACGGCGCGTGCGCGCTGATTTGCCGGATGCATGGCCCGCAGGTGACAAGACAGGCACATCAATCTGGCCTGGCATGGGAAGTCTCTATGTCGATATCGGCTTCGTAGAACCCGACGGCCATCTTCCAATAACGTTCGCGGCCTATTTCCGTGCACAGAAAACCCATGACGGGATCGACCCCGCATCCGAGGAGGTTTTAGCGCGCGTTGGCGAAGTCGTCGCAGATTTCGCTCGCAGAGACCGCATCCTTCCTTTGTTATCGCAATTTGTCACCTAATCCGACAAGGAGAGGATTATGGAACGGGCATTGAAACTGGTTGCAGCCTTGCTGCCTATAGCTTTTGCCTTCGCATTCTTGGTGCCGGTTTTTGATCAGGGGATGCAGGCGCTCGGCATCAACGCGCCGTTTGGGCTATCCACTTTGACGCTCGCAGTGATTATCGGCGGTGGATGGGGATTGGTTGCGCAAGTAACGGGCCGCTGGATATGAACGCCCAGAAACCAATAATTCCGGCTGACCTTTCGCAAATGTCTGACCGAGAATTGCGCAAATTGGAACTTTCCATTGCACGCAAATATTCGGGCCAAGTGCCTTGGATCGCTGTGATCTGGGCATTTGGAAACCTTGCTTGCTGGCTCTCGCTTTGGCCGCTGGTGTTTCTGAACATTCTGCCGCTTTGGGCGGCGTTCCCGATCGCAACGATCAACATGGCGCTGGTTTATCTGCCAACGCATGAGGCACAGCACGATATTATCGCACGTCCGGGGACCAAATTGCGTTGGCTCAACGAACTGGTTGGTCACGCGACCAGCTGGATGCTCTTGATGCCGTTCCAGGTGCTTCGCGTCAGTCACCTTGATCATCACCGGCACACCAACGACCCGGAGCTGGACGTGGACATCACATCCAGCGCGAGCGGGCCGTGGCACGCGATCTGGAATGCGGTTCAGGGTCGCCAACCAAATGCGAAACGCAATCAGGATTACCTTGCCAGTCTGACACGCAATGGCCGCGAAGACCTGATTGTCTTGTCCCTGCTTTACAGGATCGGTTTTATCGCCATTCTCGGCACGCTGGCGTGGAATGGCTTTGCGATGGAGGCGCTATTGCTGTGGTGGCTGCCATACCAAATTGCCATCACTTACATCGTCTTCTTCTTGTCATGGGCGCCGCATCATCCCGCGACGCATCAGACGCGCTATACCAATACGCGCAGTTGGAAATCAGCCGTCGGCAATATCGGATCGATGGGGATGCAGTTTCATATCGTGCATCACCTGCACCCGTATATTCCGCTGCACCTGACACCGGCGGCTTACCGCGAAATGCGGCCAATTCTGGAAGCGCGCGGTTGCCGCTTAGGCGAAATCTAGCCTCTATTCCTCAGCAAAGATCGCAACTTCGTTCACGCCGTCACTTGTGGCCCGGCCACGGTACATACCGGTCGTATTGAAGCTGTAGAGAGCATGGCCTTCGGGCGTTACAAGAATAACACCGCCGTCGCCGCCGAGATCTTTAACTTCCGCCATAACCGCGTCGGCTTCTTCTTGTGCAGATTCCACACTGAGCGGAAATTCTGACGCGTGAATAATGTATGTCGGAAGTCCGTCTGCATCTTTCGGCACAACCGATTGCACGGCATCGATATCCATCCGGAACCGGTAACGCAGCCGAGTACAGATCTCCTGGGCCACACCAACCCGGATAAAGTACTCGCCCCAGCCAGTTGCTGAGACCGCGCAGCTGCGATTGTCCGCATATGTGCCTGCGCCGATCACCGGTGCATCGCCGATCCGTCCCCAACGCTTTCCCGTCATGCCGCCAGTGGATGTGCCAGCTGCCATGTTGCCTTCAAGATCAAGCGCAACTGCGCCCACAGTGCCGAATTTGTGATCAACATCCAAAGCGGAAAGCTGGCGCGCTTTCATCCGTTCGAGCGATTTGAGACGGCGCTCTGTCGCGAACCATTCCGGCGGCGCTGTTTCAAGTTCTTGCTCTGATGCAAACTGCTCTGCACCCTCTCCCATCAAGAACACATGCGGACTTTCCGTGCGCACTTTGTCGGCGAGCAGGATCGGGTTTTTGATTGTGGTCACACCAGTAACCGCTCCTGCGCTGCGATCGCGTCCGTCCATGACAGAGGCATCAAGCTCATTGCGCCCTTCCCACGTAAAGACCGCTCCGCGCCCCGCATTGAACAGCGGATCATCTTCGAGCGGAATAATCGCCGCCTGAACTGCTTCCATCGCGGTTCCGCCGCTGGACAAAATTGCCTTGCCCGCATCCAGCGCATTTTGCAGCGCGGCTTCATAGGCAGCTTTCTGCTCCGGCGTCATTTTATCCGGATCAAGCGTCCCTGCCCCGCCGTGAATCGCAATCGACCATCGCGGTTCTACCTCTTGTGCAAGAGCTGGCTGGGAAACCGTCCCAACAACCAATGCAAACAAAACTATGAAACTGGCGGCGAAAGACGAAACATAATTACGCATAAGAAGGCGATTCCCCATTGGGCTGTAAACAGCTGTAATTTTACGGCGCGTGCTATTTCGCTTTGTCATCTCAGGGTTCAGAAGAAGGCCCGCGTTACAATTTCCATTATTCGAAACCAAATAAGAGGGGTCCCCAATGCAACTTGGCAAATATTCTTTTGATCCAGAGCTCGCGATACAGCTCGCCGAAAAGGCAGCCTATGCCATCGGCATCCTGCTTGTCACGTGGTTGCTTGCAAATGCAGCCAAATGGGCTTTCGCAAAACTCGTGGACCGCGTGCCGTTTCTCAATCGCGGGATCAGCGGCGGCCAGAGCGTTGGCCTGTCGCTTGGCAAGATCGTTTCCCTGTTGATCTGGCTGTTCGGTCTGATCGCAATCCTTCAAGTGCTTGAATTGGATGCGGTCGCAGAACCGATCAACGGACTGCTTGATCAGGTTATGGCGTTCATCCCGAACATCGTCGGCGCTGGCTTGCTACTCTTCATCGGCCTGATGATCGCCGGTATCGTCCGCGATATCGCCGTAACCGCAATGCAAACCGTCAACCTAGACAAATGGGCCAACAAAGGCGGTGTCGAGGAAGTGACCGGCAACACCACCGTCAGCAAGACGCTTGGCACCATCATCTACGCTTTGATCGCAATTCCGGTGGCTATTGGCGCTCTCGGCGTGCTCAACATCGCGTCAATCTCTGGTCCTGCAACAGACATGCTGGCCATGGTTATGGCCGCTATTCCGAACATCATTGCAGCCGGTATCCTGCTCGGCATTGGCTATCTGATCAGCCGCTTTGTCGTTGGATTGCTCGGCGAATTGCTTGCCGGACTTGGAATTGACGGACCGATCACAGCGATGGGCGTGCTGCCTTCTGAAACGAAGGCATCATCGGTTATCGCCCGTATCGTGCAGATCGCGATCATCCTGTTCTTTGCCATCGCGGCGACACGGATGCTCGGCTTCCCCGAATTGACAGCGATCCTTGATCAGGTGCTGGCGCTTGGCGGCAGCGTGGTCTTCGGCGGCGTTGTTATCGCAACCGGTTTCCTGATCGCAAATATGCTCGGCAAAATGCTGGGCGGTGCGGGAATGGCAGGAACAGTGGTCCGCTATGCCACGATGCTCTTGTTCGCCTTCATGGGCCTTCAGTTCATGGGTGTTGGCGAAGAGATCGTACAAACCGCATTCAGCGCTCTGGTAATCGGCATTGCTGTTGCCGGCTCGCTCGCCTTCGGCCTTGGCGGCCGCGAATGGGCAGCGAAGAAGCTGGATCAAATGGACAAGTAATACAGAAGGCCGGCAAACGGCCTCATATTCAAACGTCTGTTCCGGGCGCGGTGGCACTGTCACCGCGCCCTTTTTCTTTGCAGCGCCTTCGAGCGACCACGCGAAAATTGCTGACAAGCGGCCCGAACTGCGCGACTGATAGGATCAAAATTCGATACGGGAGAATTACGATGAGCGGCTTTGGCGAAACAACCACCACGGATGAGGTTCTTGCGGGCAAGGACCTGTCGGGAAAGACCGTTTTCATCACTGGTGGCAATTCCGGCTTGGGCATGGAAAGCGGCCGCGCGATGGCGGCGAAGGGCGCTCATGTTGTGCTGGCTGGCCGTAATCAGGGAAAGCTTGATGCAGCGATCTCGTCCATCAAGGCCGACACGCCAGACGCACAGGTTGAGACGATCATCTGCGATCTCGGCTCACTCGATAGCGTGCGATCCTGCGGCAAAGAGGCAGCCGAGCGGTTCGAGAAAATCGATATCCTGCTCAACAATGCAGGCGTAATGGCATGCCCGCACACTCAGACCGCTGACGGGTTCGAAATGCAGTTCGGCACCAATCATGTCGGCCATTTTCTTCTGACTAAAGAGCTGATGCCTCTCGTTGAAAAGGGGCAGGACAAGCGCATCGTCAATCTGTCCAGTCGCGGTCACCATATCACGCCCGTCAATCTCGATGATCCGCATTTCGAGAACCGCGAATACAATGAATGGGCCAGTTATGGTCAATCAAAGACGGCCAACATCCTGTTCACTGTCGGGCTGGAAAAGCGCTTCGCTGACAAAGGCATTCACGCATATGCCGTGCATCCGGGCGGCATCCAGACAAACCTCAGCCGCCATATGAGCGAAGAGCAAACGCAGGCGCTTCTCACACGCGTCACGGAGAGCGATCCCGACTTCTCATGGAAGACGATACCGCAAGGCGCAGCGACGCAGTGCTGGGCCGCGACTGCCGATGAGCTAGATGGGCAAGGCGGGGTTTACTGCGAGGATTGCCATGTCGCCGAACTGGATGACACATCCACGACCAGCGGCGTGCGCAGCTACGCGCTGGATCAAGCAAGCGCAGCACGGCTGTGGTCGATGAGCGAGGAAATGGTCGGCGAAAGCTTCACCGCCTAGCTCGCATTACTCGGCGAGGAATTCTCCGAGCAGCTTTAGCGTATCCTTGGACTCCTTGGTCGGCGTTACCGCCATAAACACGTGCGGTGCTGCCTCGTATTCGTAGAGTTTTGCATCGATTCCAGCATCACGCAGCTTGCCGGTGAATGTGCGGCTGTCGATGATGAAAAGATCATGCCGTCCGGTCCAGATGCGGGTGGGCGGTAGCTTCGCGAGGTCCTCTTTCGCGGTGTAGAGCGGACTGCATTCTGGACTTGCAAAGTCGCGGTCGCCTGCGAACATTTTCCCGCAGCTGCGCAACGTGCCGATCTTGAGCATGATGTCATGCGGCTCGACGGCTTCAATTGCAGGGTCAGCCATGGTCAAATCGAGCCACGGCGCAAACAGAGCGAGCTTTCCGGGCTGCGGCCCGCCTGCCTTAGCGAGGCGCAAGGCTAGGCTTAGCGCCATATGGCCGCCAGCGCTGTCTCCGTTCAGCACAATGCGCGACGGATCATGGTTTGCAGCAAGTTTCGCATAGACCGCGTCTGCAAGCGCATCTTGAGACGCATAGGAGCTTTCTGGAACGACATTATAGAGCGGCAGGGTCACGCTCACGCCAAGTTGATCGACCATCGCGGCGGCAAGCGGCCAGTGCTCTTTGAACATCGGCAGGACAAAACCGCCGCCGTGGAAATAAAGCATATGCCATTCACCCGGCCCGGATTTAGGGTGGATCGTGACCACTTCCTGATCCGCAGCCGACCAATGCTCCAGCGTGTAGCGATGCTTGAACTGGTCAGGGATCGCCGCATCTTTGGGCAGTGGGCGCGCCGCCATATAGGCTTCAAATTCCTCCGGTGTATGCGGGAAGACAGGCTTCTTCTTCGACATCAGCCATTTGACACCGCGCAGCAGCATGCTTGCCTTTGTGGTGCGCAGTTCAATCGATGTACCGGTTAGCAATGCGTCTCTCCCTTTGATGCGAAAGTGACGCAAGCCATCAAGGAGTCAAGCGCGTACGCCGACAATCAACCCTTCATTTAGCCACTCGCCCAGCATACCGCCCGCTTGCACGGCGGCCTGCTGGATTTTCTCGGCATCAGGGTTTTCGCCAGCGAGCAGCATGATGGCTTCGCCATAGGCCGCGCCTTTCTGCATCGCGTCAAAAGCATGCGCAGCCTCGGGCGTGACCATTTGGAACGTCGGCAGCTCGCCTTCGCGCGACACAATGCACCCTTTCGGCTGGTCAAGCAGCGAGGCAGGACGGTCGCCATCCGCTCCCTCCTCAAGTGCACTCCATAGCCCCGACAAATTGGCTTTCACCTCTCGCGCTTCGGCCCTTGGCTGAAACTCCAATTTGAGTCCCATCCAGTCTTTATCACCGAACTCAGCTGTGGCTTCGCCGAATTCTGTCGCTCCAAAGGGCTGAATATCCGGCGCGCGTGAAACCTTCAGCATTGCCCATTCGAGCCACGCCAGTTCAGCGACTTCAGGATTGTTGGCAAATAGCTCGGCGCAGGTCGCATCAAATCCCGCTCCCGCTTCCTCAATCGTCCAGCCCGATGGCGGATGAGCAATCGCGTGATGCGCGGAAACCTGTTTAAACGGGCCCTCGCCAACATATCGCGCCGTCCGTTCAAACGTGCTTTCAAGCGCGCCGACCAAAGCCGAGCGATAATTGCCGCGATACACGGACATGCCGACTGTCTGCGAATTGCCCCACCCCTCTGGCAAAGGCGCACTTTCGTCCAAGACACTGCGCAGGAATGCTGCCTGCCGCTTTGCCAGAGTTTGATCGCCCATCACGCCGGAACCATCGCCTCATTCGCGATCCCGCGCGCTCGGTCCAGCTCGGTGAGCAATTCGGGCAAAGGCGGAATGTCCTCATCACGCTCGATCATGGTTGCGACCGGCTGCGGCAGCATCGCGATTGCTTTTGCGTAGAGATCCCAAACACCATCAACGACAGCGCGATCATGCGTATCGATGATTACGGGGCGCTCCTTTGTGGCCGGATCGTGACCCGCAAGATGGATCTGACGCACACGGTCAAGCGGCAAGCCAGCTAGGTAATCGTCAGCCGAGAAACCGTGATTGCGCGCGCTGACATAAATGTTGTTCACATCAAGCAGCAGATAACAGCCAGTTCGGCGTGTCATCTCGCTCAGAAATTCCCACTCGCTCATCTCGTCTTCTGGAAATGTGAGATAGCTGGAGGGGTTTTCGAACAGCATCGCCCGGCCCAGCGCATTCTGAGCATGATCAATGTTCGCGCATACCGCCGACAACGCTTCTTCGGTTAGAGGCATGGGCAGCAAATCATGGCTGTTGTGCGCGCTTGTGCGGGTCCAGCAAAGATGGTCGGAGACCCAGAGCGGGTCGATCCGCTGCTCAAGCAATTTCAGCTTGCCGAGATGATCGCTGTCCAGTCCGCCTGCCGAACCGATAGACATTGATACACCGTGCAGGATCACGGGATGTTTCGCCCGCACCTCTTCGAGAATACGCAGCTGCTTCCCGCCCTCGATCATGTAATTCTCGCTGATCACTTCGACAAAATCGACAGGCACGTCCGTTTCGAGGAAATCCTCGTAATGCGTGCGGCGCAGGCCAAGGCCGATACCGCCGAAAGGTGCGATTGAGTGTTGATGCTCCATAGTTGGCCTTCATAGCAGAACGACAGGGAAACCGAATGCGTCATCGCCGCTGTCGTTCGAAAAGCGCGCATTGTGCAGCCCGCTCGAACAAGATAGCCTCTGCTAAGCTGGCGCATATGGGAGTGTTCGCGAGCGATGAGCACGGCGTTACAGGCCACGTGCACAGAGGGGAACGGCAACTTTTTTCACATCGGTGTAACCACAGCGCGTTGCCGGGCGAATGGCATCATGTGTCGGGCAAAACGCTGGACAAACAAACACACTTTGGAGAACCCCCATGAACGCCAAATCAATTGCAAACATCGCCGGCCTCGCCCTCACTGCGGGCATCGCAGCTGGCCTCGCCACCACACCAGTTGCCGCGCAAGGCGCCAAAGAGAAATGCTACGGCGTTTCCAAAGCAGGCAAGAACGACTGCGCCGCTGGTCCGGGCACAAGCTGCGCCGGTACATCGACTAAAGATTACCAAGGCAACGCATGGACATATGTCGACAAAGGCAGCTGCGTGAAAATCAAGACGCCAAAAGGCAGTGGCTCGCTCAAACCGATCAAGCGGTAATCAAACACATGGCTGCGGGCCTGTCAGGCAAATACCAGGCCCGCAGCCGCTGATATTCGGAGGAATACGATGAGCGGACTTACAAACCTATGGCAGCGATTGACCCGCATTTTGTCGGGCACCATCGCCGAGAGCATCGCGCAGCTTCTTGCTCGCATCGCGCTGGCCGGAATTTTCTGGCGGTCATACCAAACGAAAGTCGTCGACGGCACATGGTTGCAAATCGACGAGGTCCAGTACCTCATTTTTGAGAACGAATTTTCAGGCCTGCCTATCCCGACTGATCTGGCGGTACCGATGGCAACCTATGCCGAATTCGCATTCCCGATCCTGCTGGCTTTGGGTTTGTTCACGCGCTTCTCGGCGCTCGCGCTGATGGGTATGGCGGTTGTCATTCAATTGTTCGTATTCCCGGATGCAGCACACTTCTTTGGCTGGGCTATCACGGTTCTTGCACTTGGCGCGTTCCTTGTAAGCCGCGGCGGCGGGCTGTTCTCGCTCGACGCAATCATCGGCCGTTTCACGGCAGCGAAAGACGCCTGAGATGGTCGCCGACGAACCAACCTTCGCCCGCCTCATGGTGTCGACACAGGACGGCGACAAAGCCGCCGGTAATGTGTTGCTCACCGAGGTCGGCGTCTGGCTGGAGCGGTACTTTCTCCGCCGGGTGCCTCCGCATCAGATCGATGATCTGGTGCAGGAGGTGCTGATATCGTTTTATACAAAGCGCGGGACATGGGATCCCTCGCGTCCGTTCCTGCCGTGGCTTGCCGCCATTGCGCGCTATCGCTGGGTCGATCACCTGCGCAAGGTTTACAAGCACGACAGTCAGGAACTGATGGAAGATGATGCGGTAGAAGACAGCGAAGAAGAAGTCGTCCTCGCCCGCGTCAGCCTCGATCGCCTATTTGGCCAGCTTCCCGAAAAGCAGGCCGAAGTGATCGAGATGGTAAAGATTGGCGGATTGTCTGTCCGCGAAGCCGCAGAAAAGACCGGACAAAGCGAAAGCCTGGTCAAAGTGAATATCCATCGGGGTTTGAAGAAAATGGCCTCCTTGGTCGAGAAAGCTGATTGAAATGAATAACACTTCCAACAATGCCCGGTCCCGCGCTGATCTGATTGCGGCAATGGCCGAAGACCTGACCCCGGTTCGCCGGGTAAAGCCGGTCGAAGGCATGCTGCTTATCGCGGCGGCGACGGTGCTGGCGACGGTTGGCTCTATTGCGATCCATGATTTCTGGTGGGGTCTGCTATCCGGAGATGCCTCGGGCTATTTCCTGATCACGCATGGCCTTCTGCTGGTGGTAGGATTGGCGAGCGCGGCTGGCGTTGTTTTCAGCGCTCAGCCCCGTGTTGGCACGCGCGGTAATGCCCCTGCGTGGAGTGTGGCGATGCTCGCTATTGTTCCGGTTGCTGCCATCATCAGCATGATTTCGGCTGGCGGTGAGCATCTTCATAAAGGCATGAATGATCCGGCTGCATGGCTATGCACCAGTTCATCGCTAATCGCAGCCGTGGTTGTTGCAGGCGCATCGATCCTTTGGCTGCGCCGCGGCGCACCGGTTTCAATCGAACGGTCTGGTTGGTTGACGGGTATCGCAGCAGGCTCGCTTGGCACGCTTGCCTACGGCATCACCTGCCCTGTCGACAGCCTCTCACATGTCGGCCTTTGGCATATTGCGCCGGTTGTGATTGCGGCTGTGATCGGGCGCTTTGCCGTACCGCCTCTTATCCGCTGGTAAGAATGCTATCGGCGGCCGTTTCGCGGTCGCCGATATGCTTTTGCCGGTATTCTAAGTCAAAGAACCCAACGGTCAGCAAGAAGGCGAGGATGATCATCGCGAATTCGCCTGCATCTTCGGTGAAGGTCAGGATCGCGTGAAGCACCTTACCTTGCTCACCCCAGACGACGAGCAAGTCGACAACCACGCCGAATAAAGCTGCGCCGAATACGCAAGCGGCCAAAGCCAGATTGAAAGCCAGTGCCCGCCCTGTGATCGACCGAACTGCAAGCGCCAAAGAGGCGAGCCAGAACACGCCAACTCCGACCATCAGGGATGCTTCTGCCAGATGCGAAGGCTCGACCGGGAGCGCTGATATCTGCGGAAAGAGCGGCCCGGCCGCCAGACCAAACGTCTCATGCAGTTCGATCCAATTGTCGAGCGTCAGCCAAACAAACAGAATGGCATGGGCGAGATAGACTATCGCCCGCTCCCGTCGCCATAACAGAAACATCATCACCGCAATCGCAGCCGTGAGCGCGTACTCAAGATATTCGCCAAATGACCGGTCAGAGGCGAGGTAAAACTGCACGGGCAGCTCTGCATTGGTAAGCGAGCCATAATGCGCCGCTACATCAAGACCGATCAAAACACCGGCATATGGCAAGAGAAAGAACGCCGCGCGCAGCGTAGCTTTTGACATCGCAATTTCAGCCAAAAATCGGGCTGATTTTCGCAATTCGATCAATTTGGTTTTCACTGACTGCATAGACTGGGTGCCATTGCGGTCTTCGACGTGCTCCACCAATCCAATTCCAGAGCCGTCTCGCAATGCGACAGGTGATGGCCGGATTGCTACCTCCTGCGCGCAAACGAAGATCGACGCTTGTTATTGCCGCTTCATCTTTAGGTGACTATATGGCGTGCATGTCTTCAGTACGGCCCTGGCGCGATATCGAGAGGCGGCAATGCCGCCAGATTATGGTTGGTAATGTACCGGTGGGCGGCGACGCGCCGATCACCGTCCAAACCATGACCAACACCCCCACAGAGGACGCGGCGGCAACGATCGATCAGATCCGCCGGTGCGAAGAGGTGGGCTGTGACATTATCCGCGTATCCTGCCCAACAGAAGAGGCAACGGCGGCATTCCCGCTGATCACACGCGCATCGAACATTCCAATCGTTGCCGACATCCATTTCCACTACAAGCGCGCATTGGAAGCCGCCGATGGCGGCGCGGCGTGTCTCCGCATCAATCCAGGCAATATCGGATCATCCAAGAAAGTTGCCGAGGTCGTGCGCGCGGCGAAGGCCAATAGCTGCGCCATCCGTATCGGTGTGAACGCGGGCAGCCTTGAGAAAGACCTGCTGGAAAAATACGGTGAACCCTGCCCCGAAGCGCTGATCGAAAGCGCGCTTGATCATATCAAGCTGCTGCAGGATCACGATTTTCATGAATTTAAAGTGGCGGTGAAAGCCAGCGACGTGTTCCTCGCGGTGGCCGCCTATCATGGCCTCGCCGAAACGGTTGATTGTCCGCTGCACCTGGGCATTACAGAGGCTGGCGGCTTGATCGGCGGCACCGTCAAATCCTCCATCGGCATGGGTTCGCTTTTGTGGGCCGGTATCGGCGACACAATCCGCGTGTCCCTTTCCGCCGAGCCGGAAGAGGAAGTGAAAGTCGGGTATGAGATGCTGAAAGCGCTCGGCCTGCGCACACGCGGCGTTCGCGTCGTGTCCTGCCCCAGCTGTTCGCGTCAGGGTTTTGACGTAATCCGCACCGTCGAAACGCTCGAAAAACGGCTTGAGCATATCAAGACCCCGATGAGCCTCTCGGTGCTCGGCTGCGTGGTCAATGGCCCCGGCGAAGCGCGCGAAACCGATATCGGCCTGACCGGCGGCGGCTCTGGCAAGCACATGGTCTACTTGTCCGGCATGAAAGCGCACACGATCGAGGATGAGGATATGCTCGACCACATCGTGAAACTGGTTGAGGACAAAGCGGCCAAGATTGATGCAGGCGAAGAAACAGCTTTCGATCCGCACGCGGTAGAAGCGGCCGAATGATCCGATATTTTCTGGCGTTTTTAGCGGGCATTGCGGTTACCGCTGCGGCTGGCGGTGCGGGTTGGTATTATTATAAAAGCCCTGCGCATCACGATTATCCCGAAGCAGAATCCTATCTCGTGTCTGACGATGCCGAGGCAGATGTTGACGCCGCGCTTGTCCGCGCCGCCGAGGCGGACAAACGCGTCCTTCTCGTTATGGGCGCAAACTGGTGCCACGATAGCCGCGCGCTCGCCGGATGGCTTGAAAGCGAGCGGATTGCAGGACTTGTCGCCGAGAAGTACGAGCTCGTGTTTGTGAATGTGGGAATGCCCCAGCGCGGAGACGGGCACAATCTGGGCATTGCGCAGCGGTTTGGCGTCGAAGACCTACCCGGCACACCCAATCTGCTGGTGCTGACCGCTGACGGCGAATTGGTGAACAGCGATACGGCAACGACATGGCGCGATGCATCGACACGCAGCGAAGACGCGATCTTCGATGAGCTTGAAATGCTGGCTCGAACGGACGCATGACGACCAAAGAACGGTTTGAGAAACTCGTCTACGATGCCTGCGTTATCTATGGGAACTGCGGCACTGGTGACACCCACATATATGATTTCCTTCCGAAGGCGGGCACGCTGACCGCCGATGAATTCGCGCGTCTCATGCTGAAAGCCGAAAAAATGCCGAGGTGGCGATATGAAAAACAGTATCTCGAGAACTACGATTGGTGTGCGGCGCGTTTCCGAAAGACGATGAAGGTTGATCGTATCGAGGTAAGCGAGATTTGGGACTAGATGCTCCACGTCGTCCATCATGCCGATTACATGGCCCCGCAGCCCACTCGCGGGACGTTTAAGTTCGACAAATATTACCTCGTCATGGAGGCATTGCGGGCGAGCGGCGCTCCTGTCACCGAACACGCGCCGGAACCGATGCCGCGTGAATGGCTGGAGGCGATGCATGACCCCGACTATGTCGATGAAGTGTTCCGCGCCGAAGTCCCTCGCGACAAAGAAAGGCGGATCGGCTTTCCGGTAACGGAGCGCATTCGCGATAGGGTCCGGCACACCAATGGCGGCACATGGCTCGCCGCCATGCTCGCCAAACAATACGGTTATGCCGCTAACAGTGCAGCGGGCAGCCACCATGCGCTTGCTGATACAGGCGCAGGATACTGCGTTTTCAATGACCTTGCCGTGGCGTCCAACCGCTTGATTGCCGAAGGCGCGTCCAGCCGCATTCTGATTGTCGATCTGGACGTGCATCAAGGTGACGGCACCGCGAGCCTGACAGCGGGCCGAGAGGATATCTTCACCCTGTCACTCCATGCGGAAAAGAACTTTCCAGTGCGAAAGGCCCGCTCCAGCCTCGATGTCGGCCTGCCGGACGGGGTGGATGATGATGGCTATATGGCGACGCTCGACATGCATCTACCAGATACGATTGCACGGTTCGCACCCGATCTGGTGCTGTATCAGGCAGGCGTTGATCCGCATGCCAATGATAAGCTTGGAAGACTCTCTTTAAGCGACGAAGGGCTAGTCAAACGCGACCGCTTCGTTGTGCATCAGGCTCGCAAAAGCGGCCTACCCATCGCGAGCGCGCTGGGCGGCGGATACGGCGATGACCAAAGCGAAGTCGCCGCACGCCACGCCAAATCTATGCTCGCGATGGCCGCAGAGAATGTGCTCTATTCGTCTTTGCCGGCCAGGCTCGGCGCGAAGTAGATGTCGATATAGTCGGTCAGGTAATCGCACCACTCGAATTCGCGCAGACGATAGTACGTGCGACCTTGTGTTACCTCGAAACGCCACAACTTGTTCTCGGAGCACCGTCGACCCGGATCGGGTGTGTTTGCGATCGTGATCTGACCATCAAATAGGAAATAGTCCGCGCCTATCTCGGTAATCACCCCATCGATCACAAAACCCACATCCTGCCCGCTTTTCTGCTCTCCCAGCAAGTGCCAGACCCCATCGACCGAATTGACAATCGTGACATCTCCGCGCGTATCCCAATCGATCCATTGCAAGGTGATCCCTTGCACCGTCGCAAGCCGCGCGACATCTGTGTAGCTGGATACGACTGTGGGCTTGGGCAGCGCCTTTTCAGCGCTGTCGTCTTCAGCAAAAACCGGCGACATTGGCAGCGTCAAGGCCGCAAGCAGTCCAAACCCTTTTGCCATTTGTGTCATTGATTGCATCGTCCACCCCTCTGTTTTGCTTCACTTCTCGTCGCATGACAGGCATGGACTCTTCGTGAACCCACTCAAGCAAGGATGTCCGCTCCATGGCCGATTTTGAAACCGATTATCTGATCATCGGCGCTGGCGCTGTGGGCTTGGCCTTTGCCGATACGCTGCTGGACGAAGATCCCGATTGTCACATCACCATCGTCGACAAACATGCGCGGCCCGGCGGACACTGGAACGACGCCTATCCCTTCGTTGCTTTGCACCAGCCAAGCGCCACTTACGGCGTGAACTCGATGGAAATGTGCCCCGACCGCGTCGATGAACACGGGCACAATGCAGGCATGTACCCGCTCGCCAAACACGCGGAGATCCTGTCCTATTACAGCAAGCTGATGAGCGAGCGGATGATCCCGAGCGGGCGGGTGTCGTACCACCCGCTAACCGAATATCACGGCAAAGATGGTTCGCAGCACGCGATCAAAGGCATCCTTTCGGGTGACGAGCAAACGGTCGAGGTTCGCCGCAAGCTGGTCGACGGAACATTCTTCAAAACATCAGTGCCGTCCACGCACACTCCAGCGTACGAGATCGCGGAAAACGCGCGTTTCACTATTCCTGGCGAACTTCCCGCGCTTTGGAAGGACACCGACAACATGCCATCCAATTACATCGTAATAGGCGGCGGTAAGACAGCGATGGACACCGCTGTGTGGCTGTTGGAGGCCGGTGTGTCCCCCGACAAAATCGGCTGGGTGCGCCCGCGGGATAGCTGGATGTTCAACCGCAAATTGCTGCAACCGGCCAAGCACGGCATCGAAGGCTTGATCGAGTTTCAAAGCGATCTGGTGGAGGCAGCCGCAGCATCCGAAACCGGCGATGCCATGTTCGCCGAACTGGGCAAACGCGGCACGATGCTGCGCATCGACGAGAACGTGACGCCAAAAATGTTCCACTTCGCGGTGATTTCCGAAGCCGAAGTCGACCTGCTGCGCTCAATCAAAACGGTTTACCGCCAGGGCCGCGTTACCAAAATCGAAGACGGCACGATGCACTTCGGTGATGAAGCAGTCGAAGTGCCTGCAAACACGCTGTTCATCGATTGCACAGCCAGCGCGGTGCCATTCGAGGCCCGCGATAAGACGCGCAAATTCTTTGATGGTGACACGATTACGCTGCAATTGGTGCAGGCCCCGTTTGTGCCATACAGCGCGGCTCTCGGCGCCTTTCTCGAAGCGAATTTCGAGACAGATGACGAGCGCAACGCCCTTTGTCCGCCCGCTCCGCTGACCGATACGACAGACACCTATCCTTACGCGGTGATGGCCAATTTGATGAGCACAGCGATCCTTTCAAACAACGAAAAGGCCAACGCGTTCAACGCAAAGAGCCGGCTTCACCCCACCGGCCCCGCAGTGGCCGAGATGATTGCCAACAATGACCCCCGCTTGGCCGAGCTTTCGAAAGTCGGTCCGAAAATTCAGGCCAATATGCCGGGTGTGATCAAACTTGGCATGGCGGCAAAGGCCATTCACGAAGCATCATAGCAAAGGCGTAATTCCCTATTCACGGGAACGATAGAATTGGGCTACTAGTGTTGGGATTATGAAACGGCGAGATCTTCTTAAAGCTTCAATCGCAGCAGGGGCAGCGGTTTCGCTGCCTGCGACACTCGCGGCGGCCCCGCGCGCAGGCACCGAGCGTGATCGTAAACTGTTCGCGCTGGCCAAGGCACAACTGGACCGCGCAGGCGATGTAATCTGGAAGAAAGACATTGTCGGGATCGCGGATTTCGGCGTGCATTCGGCGGAAAAGCGGTTCCACTTCGTCAATTTGGACCGTGAAGAAGTGCAAAGCTACCACGTCAGCCACGGGACGGGTTCAGACCCGGAGCATGACGGATGGCTCAACAATTACTCCAACGTCGAAGGCTCAAACGCGACCAGCAAAGGCGCCTACATCACGTGGGAATGGTATGTCGGGCGTTACGGCACTTCGGTACGTCTGGGCGGGCTCGATTCCACAAATGAAGCCGCGCTTCGCCGCTATATCGTGATGCACCGCGCGAAGTATGCGGAACCATCGCATATTGACCGTTGGGGTCGGCTTGGCCGATCAAACGGCTGCTTTGCGCTGGGCGAAGAGCAATTCCGCATCGCACTGCTCAATCTATCAGGCGGGCGCTTGCTCTATGCAGACAGCCTCGGCTGGTCCGACGGGTCAATTAAGACCCTCCAGCCAGAAGAACCGAATGCGGTTCAAAGGTATGCACCTGGGACGTTTTAGGTGGTGAGCAATCGGGCTACCGTTGATGTCGGGTTTGCCTTGATGTGGACCACCATTGGCAGCGCCTTAATCGGTGGAACCGTTCTATCCGCATCGATAATTGTTTCATTCAAGTCGCTTTTCAGCCCAATGCCGCTGGTATTGGCTGGCACTAGTCTAATATTCGTGTTGCCGAGCGTATTAATCGCCGGAACCGCAGCTGCTCGGTTGACCAGAAAATACGAACTTAGCAAGTGGCCGGCATTGGCGCTCTGTAGTGCGTTCGCACTGCTGGCGCAGGGCGTGTGCGTCATTGTCTTCTCGGGGCATAGCTATGCGCATCCGATGACGTTATTTTTGCCTTCACTGCCGTTTTCACTGAGCGCGGCCTTGATCCTTTGGTGGAAGCTTAACCCCCGACCCGCGGATCGTCCTCGATCACGATAACCTCATCATCGATCACATTGCTGCGATTGCCTTCGCGTGGTTTATCGAGGCTCGCCAGAACCGGCGCGTCGCGGCCATAGATGTCCTTGAACTGCTCCATTTCACCATCGATGTTCGTCGCGAGCGTGAAATAGGTGATGTAGGCGGGGATCTTCTTGTCCTTCTCCAGCATCACCTTGGTGTATTTGCCGGAGGTCGCGATTTCGACTGCCTCTTCCTTGCTCGCGCCTTTGCCCAAGATCGCCACCATCATCGCCACTTCGAGCGCGTTTTCGGTGCGGATACAGCCATGCGAAAGCGCGCGATTGGCGTTTTTGAACAGGCCGCGTGAAGGCGTGTCATGGAAGAAAATCGCATGCGGGTTAGGCATTTCAAGCTTCATCCGGCCAAGCGAATTGGTCGGCCCAGGTTGCTGGACAACGCTGATCCAGCCATTCGCGCCTTTGGTTGCCTTATAGCCTTTGGCCTTTGCCCAAGCAGGGTTGTTGAGCACACGCTGGCCCAGCCCTTCGCCCTTCACAATGCTCTGCGGCACTGTCCATGTCGGATTGAAGACCACACCTGACACTTCCTCAGCCAGCTGCGGGGTCGCGGTGCGCCCCGGTTTGCCAACAATGGTGCGATAGCTTTTGATGATCTTGTCACCCACCGTCACGCGCAGTTGATACTCCGGCACGTTGGTGATCAGATATTTCGTGCCCAGATCGCGCGCGAGCCAGCGCCAGCGGTCCATATTGGCGCGGATCAGCTTGCGCTTTTTTGTCTCCGTTGCAGGAGTATCGGCAAGCTCTTGTTTGAGCCGCGCATAATCCTTGTGAGATGGGTTGAGGCTGGCCAAAGTGCCGGAAACATCACCGCTCGCCATTGCCTGGGTCAGCAGATCGCCGGTGCGAAAATTGTCGCGGTCTGGATCGACGACAAACCACTGTTTGCGCGCGTCCATGGGCGTACGGCCATCGCGCAAATCCTCAACCAGCCAAACGAAATTCTTCGATGCAATATCGCTCAGCTCTTCGGACAGGCCCGAGCGCATCGACACTTTCAGCGCCTGAAGGTCGTAATCACGCGGATCGAGACCCTCTGCAGCGATATTTTCGATCACTCCGATCAAATCAGTGACCGCGTCCAGATCCCATTGCTGAACCAACGGGCCAGGTGCGTCGAGGCCGCCCTGCACCACTTCGCCAGTGACCATCTGCGGAAATGCTTCATCAAAGCTGGCATCGGCTTCGCTAGGAACGCTTTGAGCATCACTCGCAGCCTCCGTGCTCGCCTCATCCTGCGCCAACGCGCCGGTTGAAAACAAAGCCGTAGCCGCAACGCCGCATGCCAATTTGCCGAAAATTTTGACCATGAATGCCTCTATTGTCCCATATGCCGCGCGCAGCGGCTGCATCAAAGTGCGGTAACTATACCCCTGCTTCGTGCCTTCTATCAACCAACATCGCTTTCTGGCTGATGAATTTACAACGCTGGATCACATGGTACGCGTGACGCAGGGTCGAAGACCGCCTAAAGGCGCGGCACGATGTCCACACCGCCAACCTCCTATTCCCGGCTGATGCCATTCATTGCGGCAGCCGCCGGGGTTGGCTTTTTGTCATTGATGGACGCTTTTATGAAAGAGGCCGCGCTGGCCACCGGCACCTACACGGCGACCGTGCTGCGATCGCTGTTCGGGGCGGCGATTATCGCGCCGTTTTTTCTAGCCCAACGCAAAGGCTGGCCCACACGCAGTGTGATGAAGCTGCATATCGAACGCGGTATAATATCGGCATTCATGGCGCTCAGTTTCTTTTTTGCTCTCACCAAACTGCCGCTCGCAGAAGCCATTGCGATCAGTTTCGTAGCGCCTTTGATTGCCCTCTATTTAGCGCGCATCATGCTTGGCGAAGTCATCCAGCGCAAAGCGATCTTTGCCAGCATCCTTGGGTTCGCTGGCACCATTGTGATTATATCGGGCAGGCTCGGGCGTGAGGAAGTGTCCGATGATGTGCTTATGGGCCTTGGCGCGCTGACATTCTCCGCGCTGCTCTATGCTTACAACTTTGTGGTGATCCGCAAACAAAGTCAGCTTGCCGGGCCGGTGGAGATCGCGACCTTTCACAGCGGGGTTGGCGGAGCGGTGCTGCTACTCCTCGCGCCATTTTTTGGCACAATTCCGGAAACCGGTGCACTTTGGGCAATCGCTGCGGCGGGCGCGCTGACGGTGATGGGTGCGATGGCGATTGCATGGGCCTATGCCCGCGCTGAGGCGCAGGCTCTGGTTCCGATTGAATATACGGGGTTTCTATGGGCGAGCGTGCTCGGCTGGGCATTCTTTAAAGAGCCCGTTACCCTGCCAACAATCGCCGGAACTGCGTTGATCGTGACAGGCTGTTGGATCGCTGCGCGTGGACCGCGCGAACGGCTTGCCGCTACGGCCTCGTAATTCTCTAATCGAAAGCGACTCGCAAGAGCGGGCAAAGCCTTGACGAGGCGCACTCAAACTAGCAGGTGCTGCTCACAGATTTAACGGTCTGGATCGTGCGCGATTCCGGACTCCTTTCCCGCTCTGGCTGAAGCCGCTGCGGGACTTCACACAAGGATGGGATATCCCGATGACAGCAACCGGCAAGGACACGCTAGCCACCCGCTCCACACTTTCAGTGAACGGCACCGATTACGCCTATTACTCGCTCGCCAAAGCGGCTGAGCAGCTGGGCGATGTTTCAAAGCTGCCCAACTCGATGAAAGTGCTGCTGGAAAACATGCTTCGCTTTGAAGACGAAGGCTTCACTGTTGGCAAAGAACATGCCCAAGCCATCGTCGATTGGCAGAAAAATCCGGTCACCGGCAATGAAATCCAGTACCGCCCTGCCCGCGTTCTGCTGCAAGATTTCACTGGCGTGCCTTGCGTTGTCGATCTCGCCGCAATGCGCGACGCGATCAAAGAGCTTGGCGGGGACACGGCCAAGATCAACCCGCAGGTTCCCGTAAACCTCGTAATCGATCACTCTGTTATGGTTGACGAATTCGGCCATCCGAAAGCGATGGAAGCCAACATGGCGCTTGAATATGAGCGCAATGCCGAGCGTTACGACTTCCTCAAATGGGGATCGAAAAGCTTCGAAAACTTCTCCGCCGTGCCTCCCGGCACCGGCATCTGCCACCAGGTGAACCTCGAGCACATCGCGCAGGGCATCTGGTCGAGCAAAGACGAAAACGGCCAAATGGTCGCCTATCCGGACACCTGCGTCGGCACCGATAGCCACACCACCATGATCAACGGTCTGGGTGTTCTGGGCTGGGGCGTTGGCGGGATCGAAGCCGAGGCTGCGATGCTTGGCCAGCCGATCTCCATGCTGATCCCGGAAGTCGTCGGCTTCAAACTTACCGGCGCGATGGCCGAAGGCGTCACCGCGACTGACCTCGTGTTGACCTGCGTCCAGATGCTTCGCGAAGTCGGCGTGGTTGGCCGTTTCGTCGAATTCTACGGCGAAGGCGTTGCCAATCTGACCCTCGCTGACCGTGCGACCATCGCCAACATGGCTCCGGAATACGGCGCGACCTGCGGCTTCTTCGGCATCGATGACAAGACCATCGATTACATGCGCCTGACCGGTCGCAGCGAAGAAAACCTCGCTTTGGTAGAAGCCTATGCGAAAGAGCAAGGCATGTGGTTCGATCCGGCGCATGAGCCGATCTTCTCGAACACGCTTGAGCTCGACATGACATCTGTTGTGCCAAGCCTCGCCGGGCCAAAGCGCCCGCAAGACCGCGTGATCCTTCCCGAAGTGGACGAGCTGTTCAACGGCGAACTCGCGAGCGTTTACAAAAAAGCAGGCCCGGTTCGGGCCGCAGTCGATGGCAAAGACCACGACATTGGCGACGGCGACGTTGTAATCGCCGCGATCACCAGCTGCACCAACACATCGAACCCCGATGTCCTGATCGCTGCCGGTCTGGTTGCCAAGAAGGCGGTCGAAAAAGGCCTCAAGCCGAAACCATGGGTGAAGACATCGCTCGCACCGGGGTCGCAGGTGGTCACCGACTACCTCGTGAAATCGGGCCTTCAGGCTGATCTCGACGCGATCGGGTTCGACCTTGTCGGATATGGCTGCACCACCTGTATCGGTAACTCCGGCCCGCTGGCCGCGCCGATCAGCAAAGCGATCAACGGCAACGATATCGTCGCCGCATCTGTCCTTTCGGGCAACCGCAACTTTGAAGGCCGCGTATCTCAAGACGTGCGCGCCAACTTCCTCGCTTCGCCGCCACTCGTGGTCGCTTATGCGCTGTTGGGCACCGTTACCGAAGACATCACAACTACACCGCTTGGTCAGGACCAAGATGGCAATGACGTGATGCTCGCCGATCTGTGGCCGACCAATGCCGAAGTCGCGGAAAATCGTGCCGCCAATATCGACCGTTCGATGTTCGTGGACCGTTATGCCAACGTCTATGACGGCGATGAGCACTGGCAGGCCATCACTGTCGAGCCATCTGACACCTATCAGTGGCGCGCAGGCAGCACCTACATCGCCAACCCGCCATACTTCGAAGGTATGGGCATGGAGCCTGCTCCGATCGCCGATATCGAAGGCGCAAAACCGCTGGCGATCCTCGGCGATTCCGTGACGACCGATCACATCTCACCAGCTGGCGCGATCAAGGAAGACTCGCCTGCCGGTTCTTACCTGAACAGCAATCAGGTCGCGAAAAAGGACTTTAACTCCTACGGATCACGCCGCGGCAACCATGATGTGATGATGCGCGGCACCTTTGCCAATATCCGCATCAAGAACGAAATGGTCCCCGGCGTAGAAGGCGGCGAAACCACGTATAACGGCGAGCAAATGCCGATCTATGACGCGGCCATGAAGCATAAGGCGGACGGCACGCCATTGATCGTTGTCGGCGGCAAGGAATACGGCACCGGCTCCAGCCGTGACTGGGCAGCGAAGGGCACTATCCTGCTCGGCGTGCGCGCGGTCATCGTTGAGAGCTTTGAGCGTATTCACCGTTCGAACCTGGTCGGTATGGGTGTGCTGCCGCTGCAATTCAAAGGCGGCGATACGCGCGAAACTTTGAACCTTGATCCGGATTGCTCATTTTCGATTCTGGGTCTTGGCGAACTGACACCGGGCCAAGACATCGAGATCGCAGTTACCCGCGGTGATGGAACGACTTTCACCTTCACCGCTCTGTGCCGCATCGATACCGCAAACGAGATGGAATATTACCGCAATGGCGGCATTCTCCATTACGTTCTGCGTAAGCTCGCGGCGTAAGGTCCCTTTGATGATCGACCTTCGCTTTTCTTTAACTGTCGCTGCGGCGCTCGGGCTTTGTGCCTGCGCGCCCAGCGACAGCGAAGATAGCGATACGCCGAGCGCTCCACCGGGATTTGAATTGGCGTCAGCCAAGCAAGCCACTCAGCAGTCGGACAAATCCGAGGCATATCCTACCGAAGAGAATGAATCGCTCGTTTGGGAGATGACGCCAGAAGAGTTGGGGATGTATATAGAGTCCGGGCATGCGACCATCATTGATGTTCGTACGGCAGAAGAAGTTGCAGACGGGATGATACCCGGAGCAGAGCACATGCCTTTGGACGAGTTCGACCCATCGAAGATTAAGATGTCGCCGTATATGACGGTGGTGCTCTATTGTCGCTCGGGCCGTCGTTCTGCGATCGCGGCAGAGAAACTCGCCCGGCATACTGGAGAACCTGCCGCCCACCTTGCCGGTGGTTACATCGCTTGGGTTGAGGCCGGTAGCCCGACCCAATAGCAACGCGGTCCAAGTTCATCCCCGCGTCATGCAATGAAAGCGATAATGCCTCTCAAGTATTGAAGAGAGGCACCAATGCTCCAAACCTATTTGACATCAGCAGCCATTGCGCTCGCCGTTTACGCGTCGCCGGTATTCGCACAGGACCAGCAATCCGCACCGACCAATCCGCAGATCGATTACGCAGGTTTTGAAGGTCTGGTCGAAGAGGTCAGCCCGTATCGGCAGACAAGGCTGCTCGGCAAAGATGCATTCTTTGAGATGGCTTCGGCGAAAGATGCCCTCATTCTTGACACTCGTTCCGCCGCTGCTTTCGAGGCAGGCCATATCAAAGGCGCTGTGAACCTTCCGTTCTCAGATTTCACCAGCACCAGTCTAGCAAAGGTGATCGGCGAGAATTCTGGCCGGCCGATCCTGATCTATTGCAACAACAACTTCGTCGACGATGCTCCGCCCGTACGGACCAAGATCGCAACGCTGGCGCTCAACATTCCGACCTTCATCAACCTCTACGGCTATGGCTACACCAATATCTGGGAGCTTGACGGTACGATGAAGACCACTTCAATCGATTGGGTAACCGCCGAAGCGAATTGATCGCTAAATCCAAAAGCAAAAGGGCGGCTCCGCGTTGTGCGAAGCCGCCCTTTTTGTTTGGCTGGAAGGCCTAACGCTTACGCGTCTTTCTTCACCTTGAACTTGCGGCGACCGAGGATCGCTGCTGCTGCAAGGCCAAATAGTGCCATCATTGGCGGTGCCGGTACTTCGGTGCCGCTGGTGGTGCCGCTTGTGCCGCCTGAAGATGACGAGCTGCTCGATGAGCTGGAGCTCGAAGAGGACGACGACGAGCCGGAAGAACCGCTGCTGCCCGACGAACCCGAAGACGAGCTGGACGAAGAGCTAGACGATGAAGACGACGAGGAGCTGGTGCTGCTGGTCATATCACCCGAAGTTCCGCCGCTGGTCGCACCGCCCGAAGACGAGCTAGAGCTCGACGAAGAAGACGAAGAGCTGCTTGACGAAGAGCCGCCGGTCGAAGTCGCGCCACCCGAGGTGTTGCCGCCTGAAGTGTTACCACCCGAAGACGAGCTGCTCGAAGAGCCGGAGCTTGATGACGAGCTGCTGGAGGATCCGCCAGTCGAGGTTGCGCCGCCGGAGGTGTTGCCGCCTGAAGTGTTGCCGCCGCTTGATCCACCCGACGAGCTGCTGCTCGAAGATGAAGATGAGCTAGACGACGAAGAACTGCCCGACGAACCGCCAGAAGTGTTGCCGCCCGATGTGTCACCTGGATGACCGCCCGACGTGTTGCCGCCGGAGGTGTTACCACCAGACGTGT
Source organism: Erythrobacter crassostreae (assembly GCF_019204045.1). Classification (GTDB taxonomy): domain Bacteria; phylum Pseudomonadota; class Alphaproteobacteria; order Sphingomonadales; family Sphingomonadaceae; genus Erythrobacter; species Erythrobacter crassostreae. The sequence continues at coordinate 239,731 of NZ_JAGSPC010000001.1, forward strand.
TGCCGCCTGAGGTGTCGCCGCCTGATGACGAGCTGCTCGAAGAAGACGAGCTGCTCGACGATGAACTGGACGAGGAAGAGCTGGAGCTCGAAACGTTGCCGGAAGAGCTCGAAACGTTGCCAGAACTGCTGGAGACGTTGCCCGAAGAGCTGCTTACGTTACCGGAGCTGCTCGAAACATTGCCCGAACTGCTCGAAACCTGACCGGTGCTCGAAGAGACTTGGCCTGTGCTCGAGGACACTTGGCCGGTGCTCGAAGACACTTGGCCTGTGCTCGAAGAAACCGCACCGGTTGAACTGGAAACGTCGCCGGACGTGGTCGAAGTCGTGCTCGAAATACCGCCAGTGCTCGAAGACACCTGACCGGTCGAGCTCGATACGTCTCCCGATGTTGATGTGCTCGACACTTGGCCGGTCGAGCTGGAAACTTCACCGGTTGAAGTCGAAGTCGAAACATCGCCAGTTGAGGAACTGATCGTACCGCTCGAAGATGTGGTCGAAGTCGAATTGTCGATGTCGATGATGATGTCGCCGCTCGACGATCCGGGCTCACCGCCCGAAGTCGAACCGCCAGTGGTGGTGGTGCTTACAACCGAAACATCGCCGGAAGACGAACCGCCACCGCCGAAGAAGCCGCCAAAGAAGCCTCCTCCACCGCCGAAACCGCCGCCAAAGCCGCCGCCCCCGCCGACTACGATCGGTGCGCCGCCACCGCCGCCGCCACCAGTGATCGGTGGAAGTGGGGGAAGCGGTGCAGGTGCATAAGCGACCTGCTGGATAGGAGGACATTCGGTTGCATCAATATATGCGCGGGTAGCACCGGTGGGCAGCGGAGCATTGCCAGCGACAGTGCGCGCACCCGGAGCAATGCCCGGACCTGCGCCAATCGGCTGACATTCAATCGTGCGCTCTACAATGCGGCGACGACGCTGCTCAGGGCGTGGCAATTCGCGGGTGCGCGTTTTAATGTAGCGCGGACCTTTAATGTATTGCGGTCCCTCAACATATTGAGGCCCCTTGATGTAGCGAGGTTCCGCAATCGGAACGCCTTTCCGGCTATCCTCTACCAACTGACCATCGAGATTGGTCGTGTATTGAGGCTCATCGGTGTTGAGCGGCTCGGCCACACGGACAGCGCCGCCCTGAATAAGGGCGACACCCGCGACAGCGGCGGAGAGCTTTGCAGCAGCCAGTTTGAGCGACATAGTTTCGAACCTTGCTTTCTGATGGTGTTGAATGCGGCCCACCCGCAACTTCACCAATTCCAAGCCTGTCATGCGGAACGTTCGCCCGTTCCCGCAATGCGGTTAACCATGAATAAGAGGCGTTAACGCTGCGAAGCGACGCAAAACGGTGGGATTTCAGGGCCGCTGTCCCGTTTTGATACCGATTGGTGAGGCTAAGTTAGCCGATCCGTTATCCTTAAACGGATCGCTCGTGATTCTTCGACAGTGCCTAGAGAATCACCCTTCGCCTTCGAAAAGCCCGTTTTGAGCAGGCGGCTGCGGCTTGGGAGGTGTCATTTCCAAATGCTCCCATCCGGCATCATTGAGCATGCGCCCGCGTGCGGTGCGCGCGAGGATTCCCAACTGGATGAGGTATGGCTCCACCACATCTTCAACCGTATCACGCGGCTCTGCTAGGCCGGCAGAAAGCGTCTCGACGCCAACAGGCCCGCCTTTGTAAGTGGTTGCAATCATAGTGAGATAGCGCCGGTCCATCGCGTCCAGACCCAACCGGTCAATCTCCAACCGGGTGAGCGCATCATCCGCTCCTGCGCGCGTCACAGTCCCCTGCCCTGCGACATGGGCAAAGTCGCGCACGCGTCGCAGTAGGCGGCCCGCGACACGCGGCGTCCCGCGGCTGCGGCGGGCGATCTCGTGCGCGCCAGCCGCATCGATTTCAAGGCCAAGCAGATTGGCTCCGCGCTTCACCACCTGATCCAGCTCGTCATGCGAGTAGAATTGCAGCCGCACCGGTATTCCAAACCGGTCGCGCAGCGGGGTTGTAAGCAGTCCCTGCCGCGTTGTCGCGCCGATCAAAGTGAAAGGCGGCAGATCGATCCGTACGCTGCGCGCAGATGGCCCCTCGCCAATAATAATGTCGAGCGCGCGGTCCTCCATCGCGGGATAGAGCACCTCCTCGACCACCGGATTGAGCCGGTGGATCTCGTCAATGAACAGCACATCATGCGGCTCAAGATTGGTGAGCAGCGCCGCGAGATCGCCAGCCTTGGCGATCACCGGGCCGGATGTTGCGCGAAAGCCAACGCCCAATTCATTCGCAACGATCTGCGCCAGCGTTGTCTTGCCCAGCCCCGGCGGGCCGAAGAACAGCGTGTGGTCCATAGCCTCACCGCGCGATTTCGCGCTTTCGATAAAGACCCGCAAATTGTCCCGCGCGCCTTCCTGACCGATAAACTCGGCAAGGCTTTTGGGTCGCAGCGCCTGATCAGGATCGCCCGCTTGGCGGTCTGCCGAATGGATGGGTTCGTCTTCGGTCATCAGAACGGATTGAGCGTATAGCCCTGCCGTTGCAAGACCGCGTGTGCTGTCATCGCGGAAAGCGCCATTTCGACGCCGGGGACAAGGTCTTCTTTGGTAACACCATTGGCCGCCGCGCTTTGTCCGCACAGCACGATCCGCACGCCCATATCCAGCAATTGTGGGATCACGGCTGCCGTCGCGTTGGCCTCGCCCAATTCGCGCTCGGCAAATTTGGCGTCGGTCAGCAGATCGAGCGTCGCCTTGCCATGAACCACCACGGCAACGCGGATGCGCGCTGGCTCCACTCCGGCGGCATTGTGCATATTGATAAACCGCGCCGCGCTTTCGATGGTGCGGTTAATCCGCCCGTCTTCAGCGGCTTTCGCAGCGTCAAAAGCGATGTAAAGATCGGTTTCTTCGGGAATCGCGAAGTCTTGGTCCGGCACCGGCGCATGCGGCCCGAAGTCCTCGAAAACCGGGCCGGTCTTGAAGGCTGAGAGGTCTTGGGCGGCGGCGGGTGCGCAAAGCCCCAGAGCCAGTATCATCGCAAAGGTTCGCATCTTTCTCTCCATCACCCAGCCGCCTTTTTCAGCGCGACCCGGATCAGATCGCCCTCTTTCGCGTCGTCACCCAACTCTGCCTGCGCCCGTGCGACAGCTTGAGCCGCCACCGCCGGTTTGAAGCCAAGGTTCTCCAGCGCGCTGACGGCATCGGCGCTTGCCGCGCCTTTGGGTGCAGCGACGCCAGCCGCTCCGGCCATGCCGCCGCCGGGCAATGCGCCTGCCTTGTCCCTAAGCTCGTTCACGATCCGGCTCGCCAGTTTCGGGCCTACTCCATTGGCCCGCGCCACTGCGGCCGCGTCTCCGCCTGCGCAGGCATCGCGGACTTCTCCGGTCGACAGCGCAGAGAGAATTGCGAGCGCAACCTTGCTGCCCACGCCTTGCACCGTTGTCAGCAATCGGAACCAGTCCCGCTCTGCGCTTTCCGCAAAGCCGAGGAGGCGCATATCGTTTTCGGAAACCTGCAGGTCGGTGTAGATCGTGCACCCCTCACCCACTTCGCCCAGCGCTGCGAGTGTCTTGGTCGAGCAGTGAACCAGATAGCCCACGCCCTGCACATCGACGATGGCCCAGTCCTCGCCGGTTTCATCCAGCCGCCCCGATAGCTTTGCAATCATTCGTTCGCGCCCTTGGCCCCGATTTGTTCTGAACATTCTTCTGGCGCATACGATCCCGCAGCGCCAGAGATTATGGACACCGGCCCACAGTTGCGACATGAGGGCAGGCATGAGTTTGAACACGTTCGGGCGCGTCTTGCGCTTTACCACTTGGGGCGAAAGCCACGGCCCCGGACTTGGCGCGGTGCTGGATGGGTGCCCGCCGGGATTGCCGCTGCGCGCGGAAGATATCCAGCCGTTCATGGATGCGCGCAAACCTGGCACGAGCAAATACACGACCCAGCGCAAAGAGGCCGATGCCGTGCGCATTATGTCGGGCGTGTTCGACAATGCGGACGGGCAGCAGGTCACAACGGGCACGCCGATCCATTTGATGATCGAAAACACCGATCAGCGATCCAAAGACTATTCGGAAATCGCGCAAAGCTATCGCCCCGGTCACGCTGACTACACTTACGATGCGAAATACGGCATCCGCGATTATCGTGGCGGCGGGCGGTCGAGCGCGCGCGAAACAGCGGCGCGGGTCGCTGCTGGCGCCGTGGCGCGGGCGATCATTCCCGAAGTTACGATCACCGCTTTTGTTTGCGAACTTGGCGGGGACCGGATTGATCCGGCCGCAATCGATTTTGACGAGATCGGCAATAACCCGTTCTTCTGCCCAGACCCAGCCGCTGCAAAGCGATGGGAAACCCTCGTCGACAATGCCCGCAAGGACGGTTCGTCGCTGGGCGCGATTGTTGAATGCGTCGCGACAGGCGTTCCTGCCGGTTGGGGCGCGCCAGTCTACGGCAAGCTCGACAGCGAACTGGCCTCAGCAATGATGAGCATCAATGCCACCAAAGGCGTTGAAATCGGCGACGGTTTCGAAGCAGCGCGCTTAGCCGGTGAGCAAAATGCGGATGCAATGTCACCCGGCACCGATGGCAAGCCTATCTACGCAAGCAACCACGCAGGCGGCACCGCAGGCGGTATCTCAACCGGACAGCCGGTGGTGTGCCGCGTGGCCTTCAAACCGACCAGTTCAATCCTGACGCCGGTGGATTCGATCAACTCAGCCGGTGAAGCAACGCAGGTCCGCACCAAAGGGCGGCACGATCCCTGTGTCGGCATTCGAGGCACGCCCGTGGTCGAAGCAATGATGGCGTTGGTGCTGGCGGATCAGAAAATGCTGCACCGCGCGCAGTGCGGGTAAGGGAACCGATGCTCAAACAATTGATCTACGCCTCGCAGCCATTCGGGTTCGACCGCGCGATGTTGGCAGGCATCCTGTTGCAGGCACGACGTAACAATCCAGACAAAGACATCACGGGTGCCCTTGTATGTCGCGCCGATCTCTACCTTCAACTGATCGAAGGCCCGGTCAAGAACATCGACGCGCTCTTCGAAGAGATTACAGCCGATGACCGCCATACCAATGTGCGCATCGTTTTTTCCGGCATGGTAGAAGACAGGCTGTTCCCCGATTGGGCGATGCTTGACGATCAATCGCCCACACTCACTTGGTCAGGCGAAGACGTGGCAAAAGGCGCGGTCGAAGCGGCGAAGCCTGCGGAAGCCCGGAAGATCTTTGAAATAATCGCAGCGGGTGCCAAAGGTGACTGACATTCTACCAACGTCAATTGCCTCTTAAGGCTTCGCTTGTTAGCAAAGCATTCAATTCAATCCCGCCGACAAAACAAGCAGGTGCCCAAATTCACGCTCCCCTATCTGCCACCGCTGAAATCAGCGATGACACCGCAATCAATCCGCGCAAACTCTCTCGTGATCTGGCCGCGTTTCGCACTCCGCGCGTGTCGCGTAGCATTTGGGAAGCCGCCTCGACACTCGTGCCGTTCGCGGCTCTCATGGCGACCATGCTGTTTGCGGTTCAGGCCGAATATTACATCGCACTCGCCCTAATTCCGCTTGCTGGAATGCTGCTTCTGCGGCTTTTCATTATTCAGCACGATTGCGGACATGGATCGTTTTTCAAAAATAACGCGCTGAACAAATGGCTGGGCCGTTCAATCGGTGTGCTGACCCTAACTCCCTATGACTGCTGGCGGCGCAATCACGAATTGCACCATGCCAGCACTGGCAATCTGGATGCGCGCGGGCACGGCGATGTTGATACGTTGACCGTGCGAGAATACCGCGCAAAGGGCAGACTGGGACGTTTCGGATATCGCCTTTACCGCCACCCGCTCGTGCTGATGGGTCTTGGCCCGGCATACCTTTTCTTACTGCAACACCGTCTACCCATCGGGCTGATGAAAGCGGGCTGGCTCTATTGGATTAGCGCGCTGGCAACCAATGCGGTGACGGCGGCCATGCTCGTGGCACTAGGATTTGCTTTTGGTGCTGCCGAAACTGCAATGGTGTTCCTGCCTGTCCTACTGACGGCGGCATCTGTCGGTGTCTGGCTGTTCTATGTGCAGCATCAGTTTGAAGACGCGCATTGGGACACGAGGGAAAACTGGAACTATCACGAGTCCGCGATTGCCGGCAGCTCCTACCTGCACCTTCCAGCGGTTATGAACTGGTTCACCGGCAACATTGCGATCCACCACATTCACCATCTGGTGAGCCGCATCCCGTTTTATCGCCTTCCCGCGGCGCTCAAAGCGCACCCTGAACTGGCTGAGTATAATCGGGTCAGTGCAAAAGAAGCGGTGAGCACAATGTGGCTCGCATTGTGGGATGAAGACAGCCGCAAGCTGATCAGTTTCCGCGAGGCAAAGCGGCTTACCGCCTAAGAATTGCCGCGCCGCAAACTGGCGGGGAACCAATTCAAACTGTTCCCGTTTTCCTGATTGAAAATTTCGATCTTCGCAATCGCACAAATCGTCTTTTGTGCGGCGCGGCACGCACTATTTGGCTTGCAAGCAATTCCTCTCAACCCACACAAAAGGGAAACATATCCATGGGTATCATCGGTTCTACAGTTCAACCGTTCACAGCAACCGCATTCCAGGCTGGCAAAGACTTCTTCGACGTCACTGAAAAAGACATCGAAGGCAAATGGTCGGTGTTCTTCTTCTATCCGGCGGATTGGACATTTGTCTGCCCGACCGAACTTGAAGATATGGGCGAGAAGTACTCTGTGCTCCAAGATATGGGCGTCGAAGTGTATGGCGTAAGCACTGACACACATTTCAGTCACAAGGCATGGCACGACAGCTCCGAGAAAATCGGCAAGCTCCAATTCCCGTTCCTCGGCGACCAAATGCACACCCTGTCGAACCAGTTCGGCGTACTTCGTGAAGGCGTAGGCCTTGCCGATCGTGCGACCTTCGTCGTCGATCCCGATGGCGTGATCCAGATCATGGAAATCACCTGCGAAGGCGTAGGCCGCAATGCCAACGAGCTGACCCGCAAGATCAAAGCCGCACAATATGTGCGTGCTAACCCGGGTCAGGTTTGCCCGGCAGCGTGGGAAGAAGGCAGCGACACGCTTGCTCCTTCGCTCGACCTCGTCGGCAAAATCTAAGCCTCACGGCTAACCGAACTCAGGGCCGCGCGGGTCTTACCCCCTCACCTTAATCGGCGCCCGCGCTGTCCTCTGTCCGAGCACACCCCTGCGGCTCGGATCGCAAAAGGGTCCGGATCACTTTCGCCATCTCCCCCTCCATCGGCGAGACGAGATCCGGACCCACCGTGCCTTTAATCAGAGGCATTTGGGCGGACACCAAATTACAGCAGATTTTCCAAAAGGAACTCCGATGCTCGACGGCAATATGCAGACCCAGCTCAAACAATATCTCGCCAATCTGCGCGAGCCGATTGAGCTTGTCGCGTCGCTGGACGACGGTGAGAAGTCTGCGCAAACTCGCACATTGCTGACCGAAATTGCCGAGCTTCACGATATGGTGAGCGCGCATTTTGACGGCACGCATGATCGCAAGCCGAGCTTCATCATTCGCCGCGCATCGGACGCAGACAAGTGGGTGCGGTTTGCCGGCCTGCCAATGGGCCACGAGTTTACTTCGCTTGTTCTCGCCCTGCTTTGGGCTGGTGGGCACCCGCCCAAAGTCGATGCCGATCTCATTGAACAGGTTCGCGGCCTCAAAGGTGATTTTGAGTTCGAGATGTTCTTCTCACTGAGCTGCCACAACTGCCCCGACGTGGTGCAAGCGCTGACCCTGATGGCGCTGGAAAACCCGCGCATCACCGCGACCCTGATCGAAGGCGGCACATTTCAGGATGAGGTAGAGAACCGCGGCTTGCTCGCTGTTCCTGCGACCTTCCTCAATGGTGAAAGCTTCTACAACGGCAAAATGGAACTCGCCGAAATCCTGACCAAGCTGGATAGCGGCGCAGACGAGAAAGCCGCTGAAAAGCTGACTGCGAAAGAACCATTTGAAGTGCTCGTAATCGGCGGCGGCCCTGCTGGCGCGGCGTCGGCTGTCTACACGGCCCGCAAAGGTTTCCGCACCGGCATCGCTGCGGAACGTTTCGGCGGCCAGTTGCAAGACACTCTCGGCATCGAAAACCTGCCTGGCACAAGCTACACCGAAGGGCCAAAACTTTCGGACAATCTCAAGAAGCAGACGCTTGAAAACGAGATCGACCTGATGGATCTCGCCCGCGCCACACAGCTAAAACCGGCCAGCGAAGCGGGCGGCATGCACGAGATTACATTTGCCAATGGCGCTGTGATGAAATCCCGCTCACTTATCCTTTCGACCGGTGCGCGCTGGCGCAATCTCGGTGTTCCGGGCGAAGCGGAATACCGCAACAAAGGCGTGGCCTATTGCCCGCACTGCGACGGGCCACTGTTTAAAGGAAAGCGGATCGCTGTGATCGGCGGCGGTAACTCCGGCGTTGAAGCCGCCATCGATCTTGCCAAGATCGTCGGTCACGTCACTTTGATCGAGTTCGACAACAAACTGCGCGCCGACGAAGTGTTGCAACGCAAGCTGCGCTCAATGCCCAATGTCGAGATCGTGACCAACGGTCAGACCACGGAGATCACCGGCGATGGATCGCGCACCAACGGGCTCGTCCTGAAAGACCGCGAAAGCGGCGAGGAGCGCGCCATCGAGCTCGAAGGTGTGTTTGTTCAGATCGGCCTCGTTCCCAATACGGAATGGCTTGCCGATAGCGGGCTAGAGCTTTCCAAGCACGGCGAAATCGTCGTCGACCAGCACGGTGCGACAAGCCTGCCGGGCATCTATGCGGCAGGCGATGCGACTATCGTTCCCGACAAACAGATCGTTGTTGCCATGGGCACCGGCGCAACCGCTGGTCTGGGCGCCTTCGACTACCTGATCCGCAACGAGCCGGTCGAAGGCATCGCCCAAGCCGCTTAAGTGCCGGCCTGATCGTCAAAACCAATCAATCAACGCATATTAATCGATTGGACTGATTAAAGCGTTTCCATCATCTTCTTGCCATCACGCTCGGTCATGCCGAGTCTCAACAGCGAGAGGAGATGAATTATGGACGCGAAGACAGGTGAAATGAGTGGCGGTTGCCCGTTCAATGGCGATGGCGGCATGCGCACCCTTCTGGGCCGGACCAACAAGGATTGGTGGCCAGAGGCAACGCAGCTCGACATCCTCACAGAGGAAGGCAAGAGTGCGAACCCTTACGGCGAAGATTTCGACTATGCCGAAGCGTTTAATTCAATCGATTACACCGCGCTGAAAGCCGACATTACCGCCCTGATGACAGACAATCAGGATTGGTGGCCAGCCGATTATGGCCATTACGGACCGTTCTTTATCCGCATGGCATGGCACGCAGCCGGCACATACCGCACCGGCGATGGCCGCGGCGGCGCTGGCACTGGACAACAACGTTTTGCCCCGCTGAACAGCTGGCCGGATAACGGCAACCTAGACAAGGCCCGCCGTCTCCTTTGGCCGATCAAGCAAAAATATGGCCGAAATATCAGCTGGGCTGATCTGTTCGTGCTCACCGGTAACGTCGCGATTGAAAGCATGGGCGGTCCCGTCTTTGGCTTTGGCGGCGGACGTGCCGACGTGTTTGAGCCGGAAAGCGTCTATTGGGGCACTGAAGACCAGTGGGTCGATCAAGGCGTCGCCACGCGTATTCAGCCTAAAGAAGGCATGGCGCTCGAAAACCCACTGGCCGCGATCCAGATGGGCCTGATCTACGTCAATCCGGAAGGTCCGGGCGGCAATCCAGACCCGCTGGAAAGCGCGCGCGACATGCGCGAGACTTTCGCCCGCATGGCGATGAATGACGAGGAAACCGTCGCTCTCACAGCCGGCGGCCACGCATTCGGTAAAGCGCACGGCGCAGAACCAGCCGACACGTTCGGTGGCTCGCCAGAAAGTGAAGCGCTCGAATTGCAGGGCTTCGGCTGGCTCAACGACGCCGACGAAATCGGTAAGGGCCACATTACCACATCCGGCATCGAAGGCGCGTGGTCGAACAACCCAACCTCGTGGAGCCACGATTACTTCCGCATCCTGTTCAAATACGAATTTGAATTGGTGCACAGCCCGGCTGGCGCGCAGCAATGGACGCCAATCAATCCTGACGAAGCCGATATGGCGCCCGATGCACGCGATCCTTCGAAGAAGGTCCCGACCATGATGACGACCGCCGATATGGCGCTCAAAATGGACCCGGATTATCGCAAGATTTCGGAACGCTTCCTAGCAAATCCAGAGCAACTGGACGACGCCTTTGCCCGTGCATGGTTCAAACTGTGCCACCGCGATATGGGACCGAAAGTCCGCTATCTTGGCCCGGAAGTGCCATCGGAAGAGCTGATCTGGATGGATCCGGTTCCTGCCGGAACACAGGTTTCGGACGGCGATGTCGCAGCGTTCAAATCCGCAGTTCTCGGCAGCGGCCTGACCGTTTCCGAGCTGGTCAAAGCAGCGTGGGCTTCGGCCTCGACCTATCGCAATTCGGATCGCCGCGGCGGTGCAAATGGCGCGCATATCCGGTTCGACGCGATGAAGAACTGGGCGGCCAACGATCCGGACGAGCTTGGCAAAGTGCTTGCAAAACTGGACGAGCTGCGCGGCTCGATTTCGATGGCTGATGCCATCGTATTAGGCGGCGCTGCTTCGGTTGAGAAAGCGGCCAAGGATGCCGGTTTCGACGTGAGCGTTGGCGTGACGACTGGCCGCGGTGATGCGACCGAAGACCAGTTCGATGCCAAGAGTTTTGAGCCGCTGGAGCCGTTTGCCGATGGCTTCCGCAACTACCTCAAAACCAAAGCGAACGTCCGCACCGAAGACATGCTGATCGACAAAGCACACTTGCTGGGCCTTTCGATCCCTGAACTGACTGTTCTTGTAGGCGGCATGCGTGCACTCGGCGCGAATGCTGGCAATACCAGCCACGGCGTCTTCACTGACCGCGCTGGCCAACTGACGCCGGACTTCTTCACCAACCTGCTCGACATGAGCACGAAGTGGACCATTGTGGATGGCAGCGGTGACGAGGAATATGTCGGAACAGACCGTTCAACCGGAGCGGAGCGCCACCGCGCAACCCGCACCGACTTGATCTTCGGCTCCAACTCGCAGCTTCGCGCACAGGCCGAAGTCTATGCCGAGGCAGGCAGCGAGGCGAAGTTCGTGAATGACTTTGTCGCGGCATGGACGAAAGTGATGGACGCGGATCGTTTCGATCTCAGCCACGCCAAGTATCATTGATCGGTGATTTAACTTCGCCCTGATTGCCCCCCAATCAGGGTCGCAAGAGGCCTCCGGCGCAAAAGCGTCGGGGGCCTTTTTGTATCGGCGTTAAATCCAGCCGGCGTCGCGCAGGACAGCGACATTCGCGCGGCTCACCGGGGCTTCCATATCTCGCGCCAGCTTCAACCGGATATTTCGGCCGTCGCGCACCACATCCTCCACCGCGTGGCGCGCAACCCACCAGCTGCGGTGAACCTGTTGGCCTTCGATATCGGCCACATGCACCATCGCATCGCGCAGGCGCATGAGGACCAGTTCTGACCCAAGCGCAGTATGCGCCCGCACATAGTGGTCTTCCATCTCCAGCGCGATGATGTCGCTACCAAGTTCTGCAGGAAGCTGAGCGATCAACGGATTGCTCGACGCGGTGCCGGGCGGCGTCACTTTCTCTGGATCGGAGTGAGCAACATCGGGAACGACCATTTCTGTCTGATCCCTGCGCGCCTCGATCATATAGAAGAACGCCGTGATCCCGCCGCCAACCAAGAATACATTGAAGTATGAGAACAATGCCTGTTCAAGTGATGGCAACGGCACAGCACTCGGCAGGAAACCCATCGACCAGACAATTGCCGTCATCGGAAGTGTCGCCAGCGCCACTGCGAACACCCAAAGCAGCGGACGCGGCAACTCGAGCAGATCGTACAACCGGTCGACCACCCAGCTCATCGGGCTGTAAATCGCATATCCGATCCACGCGAAGCTGACCCAGCCGACCAGACGATAGGCGAGTGGCTCTGCGAAACTGCCGAAGGGCCCTACGAATGCCAGCACCACGCCAATCACGGTCATAATCACAAGATCGATGACAATCTTGCGGGCGAGTGGCTTGGCAGGAGCGGGCTTGGCTGTGTCCATACGCTCTACCTGACTGCCCATTCGCGCTTCGTAAAGTGGCAAAGCGCCGGAAATCCGCCGTTTCCCGACCAAATCACGAAGCCGCGCACCCTTTCGCGCAGATGCGATTGCGGGCGAACGGGCAGACGGCATTGTGGCTCCAACGAACACAAACAAACCGTGATTGGAGACAGACCGATGACCGTACTTACCGAGAAATTCATGCTGCCATTTTCGCAAAAGAGCAGCCGCAAACCACAAAAAACTCCGGCATTCGATATTAGCCCGCAGATGCGCGCAATTGTGATGCTGGCGGCCACCACGATGACGCTAGCAGCGTTCTATGCAGTGGGCAGAGGCATCCTAGGATACGCGCCTGATCACCCCAATATTCGTCACCTTGCTGTCATCATCCACGTAACAACAGTGCTGCCAGCAATCCCATTGGGCGGCTTTCTCCTGCTCGCGCCCAAAGGCACCCCGATGCACAAGGCGCTTGGCAAGATCTGGGTCGCTTTGATGGTAGCCACCGCGCTGTCCGCAATCTTCATCCGGTCTGGAGAAAACTTCAGCTTCATCCACATCTTCATCCCCATGACCCTGTGGGCATCGTACAAGCTGATCGCGACAGCGCGGCGCGGCGATATGAAGGGGCACAAGAAAGAGATCTTGAGCCTGTATCTCGGCGCGCTGATGATCCCGGGTGTTGTAAGCTTTGCCCTACCGGGCCGTCTGATGAATGTCTGGTTGTTCGGGTAATCTGTCTGCCCGATCAAGGAACGGCGGTGCTGGGTTCAGCGCCGCCGTTTCAGCACGAGGTACAGCGCGCCCTCACCGCCGTGGCGAATATGCGCTCGGCGCACCGCAGCGATGCTATCCGCGTGATGGCTCGCGGCGAGCCAATCGAGCATCTTCGCACGGATCGCCCCGCGCTTGCTGCTGCGATCTGCTGGATCGACCGGGCGCTCACGCCCTGCGATCACCAACACCAGCCGCGCATCCATTGCCCGCGCCTGATCAATGCCGCTGATGATCCGGCCATAAGCGGTATCGAGCGTGTGGCCATGCAGATCGAGCGTGTAATCGGGCGCGAGCTGCCCCGCTTTCAATTTGCGGTTCCAATGCGAATCCAGCTCAGATGAGAAATGGCGACGGCGCGGCGGAGCCAAAGCAGCGGGTGGCCGCGTCGCGCCCGGTGCAGGCTTTGGCCGTTTGGGAGCGACCGGCTTTGGAGCGGTTTTAACTGGAGCAGGATCAGATGCTGCCGCACCTTTCGGACGGCTTGGCAGCTTTCGGCCTGCCATTGGCGTCACGCTTTCCGCGAGTTTAACCCAAGCGGTTTGCTCTTCGACGCTTAGGCCGCGCGGTGCGCTCATTGTTCGTTTGCGCGCAGCCGTTCGGCACTCGCTTTGGGTAGAAGAATAACCGCAGACCCGCGCCCGCTCATACCGCCTGCGATAGTGCGCGCTTCATCACCTGCGCCCCAGAATGTGTCGAACCGATTGGGGCCCTTGATCGCGCCGCCTGTATCTTGCGCAATCCAGATGCCGTCGGCCACGTCGCGGTCGAGATCAAGGATAACCGGCGCACCGTAAGGCACATAGCGCGGATCAACAGCAACAGCATTGCGCGGGCGAACGGGCACTCCAATCGAACCAAGAGGGCCTTCGCCTTCGAGTTCACGGAAGAAAACCCAACTTTCATTAAGCCGCATTAGATCGGCCCCATCGCGCGGGTTCTCGCGCAGATATTGCATTATACCCTGCATGGATCCGGCGTATTTACCCGGACCTTCGCCCAGCAAGCCGCGTTCGCGCATGACGCCGCCAATGCCGGTGTAGGAATGACCATTCTGTCCGGCATACCCGATCCGAACAACATCGCCGCCATCGGTGACCAGACGCCCGGAGCCCTGAATTTGCAGAAAAAAGAACTCGATCGGGTCGCTGGCATATCCGATGATTGGAGCGCGTCCGTCCAGCGCGCCCTGCTCAATCTCAGCCCGGGTAGAGTACGAAACACAGGAACCATCAGACATCCGGCGACTCAAAGGAGCGCGACCAGTCCGTTCGGCTTGCGGAATATCCTCGCGCCAGCAACGCTCCAGATCATTCGGAACACCGTAAACCGGCACATCCGCAGCGCTGCGCCGGGTACGGCTGCCACGGATTTGTGGTTCGAAATATCCGGTCGCAAATGCGGCGCCATCGCCGACTCGCACGGGCGTGAACTGGGTCACGAAAAATTCTGACGCCTCATTCCGAGGCCAAGTGGCTGCGGCGGCGCAAGGTGTCTCCCAATCATCAGGGCGTGTCAGGCCGGATCGGTCTGTCCGCCTTGTTGCGACACCGCATGACAAAAGAAACGCATCAAGATCAGCGACAGCCTCAGCCCTGGCCATGCTGCTAATATCTATCCCGACCAGCGGAGTAGCGCCCAACAACGCAGCCGATGCCGGGATTGGGGTCGGAGGAACATTTGCCGATGGCGTGTTCGCCTCTGGAATCAGCCGACCGCAACCGGCCAGCAAAAGCAGTATCGCCAATGCCGGGCCAATGCGCATCATCATTTTCCTATTCGTTGCGGTCCGAAGACCGTTGGAAATCAACCTTCGTCGGTTTCGTCCAGAACCCAGTTCGGGTCACGCGCGCTGACATTGCGTGAGAAGGTCCAGATGTCGCGGCTTTCAATCGCATCGTCGAGCGAACCGGCGACGACATTTCCATCTTTGTCGCGAGTGACAGCAGCGATATCAGCGACAAACAGCATCGAAATGCGCGCCATACGGTGATCAAGCGAAGCCGAATGGACGCGGCTTTCTTCGATCCGGATCAGTTTGTTGTCGAGCGTTTGGCCGGCTTCCTCGCGTGCATCGATAGCAGCTGTGAAACCTTCATAAACATCATCATCGCACAGCTCGCGAAGCGTTTCGCGGTCACCGGTCCAGAACGCCTCAAGCACCATTTCATAGGCGCCCTTTGAGCCTTCGACAAAAGCAGGCAAATCAAACGAACGATCTGCATCGGCAATTTCGCGAACGCCGCGCTCGACCGCAGGCATCACGCCTTCAAGCTCGACAACGCGCGGCTGAGCGGCAGGAGCAGCGGTCTGCGGCTGCGCCGGTTGACCGGCTTGATTGCTGCCGGGATCGTATTTCTGAGTGATCGATTCCTCTTCATGCTCGGCGCGCTGGCCCAGCACAGAATACAGCCTGAGCCCCAAAAAAGCGGCGATCATGGCGAGGATGACGATTTCATAAATCACGATAAGGGTCCGATTACTCTTGCGGCCATCAGGCTGGTCGCTTTGCCTACAAGGTCATGCGTGAACACAGCGTTAGCCATCATCTCGCGCCCTATAAAGTTCATTCGTGCCTTAAATAGGCATCAATTACAATTCTCCAACAGCCAATTGGTTGCACTTCTTTGCGCATTTTGGCCATTTCGTCCGGTTGCGAGCACGCTTTGCGCCTGCTAGGCGCGCGCCGGAATATTTCTCTCAGTGCAATAGCCGCGCATCGGGCCTATGTCTGTCGCAGTCTATGCAAGTTCACTTATAAAATTTCGAAAGATTGAAAATTATGGCCGACGAAGGCGACATCCTGCAAAACCTCGACAACCAAGCCAACGGCGCGGACACGCAGCCTTCGGCAGCGATCATCACGCAATACATCAAAGATCTTTCGGTCGAAAACCCGAATGCTCCGGGTGTTTACCAGTGGAAAGACCAGCCGCAGGTCGATGTCCAATTTAACATCGGCACCGAAGCTGTCAGTGAAGAAATTCATGAATGCGCTTTGAAGATCAACATTACCGCGACCGCCGAAGCAGGCCCTGCATATATCGTCGAGCTGTCTTATTGCGGGCTGGTTGGTATTCGCAATGTTCCCGAAGATCAGGCGCACGCATTCCTGTTTGCAGAAGCACCGCGTATCCTCTTCCCGTTCGCGCGCAACGTCGTGGCCAACGCGGTTCGGGATGCCGGCTTCCCGCCGCTGCTGCTCGATCCAATCGACTTCAACGGCCTTTATATGCAGCAATTGCAGGCAAAACGCGCGCAGGAAGGCGGCGAGGGCACTATGCCGCCAGCTGAAGGCAACGCGTAAGCGGATGCCGGTGCGGGCCTGAATTTATGAGCCTGCTCAAAAACGTCGGAACTATCGGCGGGCTAACCATGCTCAGCCGTATCGCCGGAATGGCGCGCGAGATGATATTCTCGCGCGTCCTCGGCGCAAACGCGGTCACAGACGCGTGGTTTCAGGCTTTCATCATTCCGAACGTGTTCCGCCGCCTGTTTGCCGAAGGCGCATTTTCGGCGGCTTTTGTGCCGATGTTTTCAAAGCGGCTGCACGGGCACGATGACCCGGAAAAGGGGCTGGAAGAAGCCAAGAGTTTCAGCGCCGATGTTCTGAGCGTTTTCCTGCCCGTTCTGATCGCGCTGGTCGCGGTGTTCGAAATTGCGATGCCGGGCGTGATCTGGCTGCTTTCAGAAAAGCCGGTTGATGCGGAAACCTATCCGCTGGCGATTGATTTCGCGCGGATCATGTTTCCCTACATCATCCTTGTCAGTCTGGTGACTTTGTTCACCGGCATGCTGAATTCTGTGTCGCGCTTTGCACCGGGTGCGAGTTTTCCGATTATCCTCAACCTGGTCCTGATCGCCGCATTGCTGACCGGCGAGTGGTTCGCCGAAACGACCGGCGCAAGCATTCAACAGATCGCATATGGTGTTGCATGGGCCGTAACCGGCGCAGGCGTGATGCAGCTCGCATGGCTGTATTACTGGACACGGGTCGAGGGGTTTCGGCCGAAGCTACTTTGGCCTCGTATCACTCCGGAGGTGAAACGCCTGTCGATCATCGCGCTTCCGGCTGCGATTGGCGGCGGCGCGTATCAGATCAACACGCTGGTCCAGCTCTACTTCCTCAACCAGCTTGAGGATGGATCGGTCAGCTACATGAATTACGCCGACCGGCTTAATCAGCTGCCGTTGGGCATTATCGGTATCGCGCTCGCGACCGCTATTCTGCCGAGCCTGTCCAAATCCGTTGGCGGCGATGACAAACAGGGTGCCGACCGCATTCAATCCGACGCGATTGAGCTTGCCATGCTTCTGACGATACCGGCAGCAGTTGCGCTGGCGATTTGTGCGACGCCGTTTGTCACGATGATTTTCCAAGGCGGACGCTTTGAAATGGCCGATGCGGCGACGACCGGAAACGTGCTCGCTGCTCTGGTATTGGGCTTGCCCGCCTATGTACTTGTCAAAGTGCTCGTGCCCAATTTCTACGCCCGCGCCGATACGAAGACACCGGTGATCGCGGCCTTTATCTCGCTGGCGGTCTTTATCGGTTTCAACTTCGCCTTGCTTGGCCGTTTCGGCATTCTCGGCGTTGCCTATGCCAGCGTGATCGGCGCGTGGATCAACGTGACATTCCTGCTGATCGTGCTCGCACACCGCAATTTTTACCGTGTGCCCGGAGCGTTAGTCTTGCGGATCGCACGGCAAGTTGTAGCAGCCGCCGCGATGGGCATTGCCCTGTACTACACCCGAGACATGCTCACTGGTTGGTTTGCAGCTGGGCTGTTTGCGCGGCTAGGCGCGTTGCTGGCCCTCGTTTCGGCAGCAGCCATTGTCTATTTCGGGGTTGCATTCGCAGTCGGAGCCATCGACCGTAAACGCATCACCGCACTCACAAAGAAGAAAGCACTCTGATATGCGCGTCGTTTCCGGCATCCAGCCCACGGGCAAGCCGCATCTTGGCAATTACCTTGGCGCGATCGTCAACTATGTGAAACTGCAGGAAGAAGCGCACGCGAATGGCGGACAGTGCTTTATCTTCCTCGCAGATCTTCACGCCATTTCTATGCCACATGATCCGGCCGAGCTGACGCGCAACACCCGCGAAATGGTCGCCACGTTGGTGGCCTGCGGCGTTGATCCCGCCAAAACCGTGCTGTTCAATCAGGCGCAGGTTCCGGCCCATGCAGAGCTGCAATGGCTGCTGAGCGGTACCGCGCGAATGGGCTGGCTCAACCGGATGACGCAGTGGAAAGACAAAGCGGGCAAAAACCGCGAAGGCCAATCCATAGCGTTGTTCACCTATCCCGTCCTGCAGGCCGCAGACGTGCTGCTGTATCAGGCGACGCATGTTCCGGTGGGCGAAGACCAGAAACAGCATCTGGAACTGGCCCGCGACATCGCGCAGAAATTCAACACCGATTTCTGTCCGGAAGACGCGCCGCTCTTTACCTTGCCAGAACCTTACATCCCGCCCGCAGCCGCGCGGATCATGTCTCTGCGCGATGGCACATCCAAGATGAGCAAATCCGACCCGTCTGAGATGAGCCGTATCAGCCTTACCGACGATGCCGATACGATCATGAAGAAGGTCAAAAAGGCCAAAACTGACGCTGAGCCGCTGCCAAGTGAAGAGAAAGGTCTGGAGGATCGCGCTGAGGCCAGAAACCTCGTTGGTATCTATGCCGCTCTGACGGGCAAAACCCCGCAGGAGGTACTGTCAGACCATGGCGGGCAAGGTTTCGGCGCGTTCAAGCCGGCGCTTGGCGAAGTGCTGGCAGAGACGCTCGCGCCGATCAACGCGCGCTTTCTGGAACTGAAAGACGATCAAGAAGCGCTCGACGCAATCCTAGCTCGCGGAGCCGCCCGCGCCCGCGAAAACGGTTTGCCGACGCTGGATGCGACGTACAAGGCGCTTGGATTGGTGCGCGGATAACGCCTCATCGCCATTCAAACCCGGTTCAGCCCCGCGCTTTACAGTGCGGTGGGCTGGTGTCACTTTGCGCGTTCGAGGTCAGGCTCATGCCTTAGGGCAGCTACGAGGGGGACGTGCACGGCTTCACTGGTGGACACACATGCGCTTTTTCGTGATTAGTGCATCAAACAAATAGGGTATGCCATGAAACAACCTCTTTCGACCTCGCTCAAGCGCTTTGCGCTTCCAGTAATGCTTGCTGCGGGCCTTTCCGCCTGCGCGCCATCTTTCAACGCTGACGTATCGCGCTTCACTGCGACTTTACCAGCGCCCCAGGGGCAAACTTTCGCCGTGGTGGCTGATGATCCGAAGCTCGCTGGCGGGCTCGAATTCGCGCTCTATGCGGATATGGTCGCCGCTGAGATGCAAAAGCTGGGATACACCGAGGCAGCGTCACCTTCGGAAGCAAACTTGCTCGCCCGCTTTGATTACGGTGTCGACAATGGCCGTGAGCGCGTGCGCACAACAGGCCGCGGGTTTAACGATCCGTTCTTCGGCCCATGGGGCCGGGGCTTTGGCTTCCGCCGCGGCTTTGCATTCGGCTTCCACGATCCGTTCCTCGCTGGGCCGGAAGTGCGCAGCTACACCGTTTATGTCGGTGACATTGATTTGAAGATCGACTCGACAGCATCTGGCGAGCGTTTGTTCGAAGGTCAGGCCCAGGCAGCCTCCCGAACGAACCGTTTGCAGACACTTGTCCCAAATCTAGTCGAGGCCTTATTCACTGATTTCCCTGGAAATTCTGGCGAGACGCTGCGAATTACGATCAAGGAAGACGGAAAGACCGTGCGCCCGGCGCGTTAATCGGTTAAGTTGCAATAATCACAACCCTTGGACGGGACGTAAGGGGCGGCGCAAGGGATCAGCGCCGCCCTTTTTGATTCTACTTCGGATCAGAGGTTCGCGTGACCGCCGGTTGAGCCGAAGCCGCCTGCACCGCGCTCGGTCGCGTCGAGCTCGTCCACTTCCTGCCATGCCGCTTGCACGACCGGAGCCAGCACCAGCTGAGCAACCCGGTCGCCGCGCGCGATGACAAACGGTTCGCTACCGTGGTTGATCAGCAGCACTTTCAACTCGCCGCGATAATCGCTGTCGATAGTGCCGGGCGTGTTAGGCACGGTGATGCCATGTTTGAACGCGAGGCCAGAGCGCGGGCGCACCTGAATTTCGTATCCATGCGGGATGGCCATTGAGAGGCCCGTGGCCACGGCATGGCGCGCAGCCGGGTCGATTGTCACATCTTCAGCCGAAACAACATCCATGCCCGCCGCGCCCGATGTCGCGTAGAATGGCAGGGTCAGCCCTTCGCCATGCGGCAATCGTTTCAGCTCGACCGAGACCTGCGCCCGGGTCGGTGTGCCTTCGGCACCAATTTCGCGGCTCATTCAGCGGCCTCTGCTTTAAGGGATGCGGCGATCCGCTCGACCAGCGCCATCGCGACGGCAGCCTTTGGCATTTCGTCCAAGCTTTCGACGCCGTCGCCGGTGACGATATGCACGCGGTTGTTGTCGCCGCCCATCACATCGCCCGAAACATCATTAGCGACGATCCAGTCGCATGCCTTGCGCTTGCGTTTCTGTTTGGCGTGATCGAGCACGTTGTCGGTTTCAGCGGCAAAGCCAACAACCAGTTCCGGCCGGTTGCTGCCAGCGGCAACATTGGTGAGGATGTCGGGGTTTTCGGTAAGCATCAAAGCTGGCGGGGCAGAGCCGCGCTTCTTGATCTTCTCACCAGTGTATTCTTTCGGGCGCCAGTCTGCGACGGCTGCGACCATCACCGCGACATCGGCTGGCAGAGAGGTTTTCACCGCCTGGTTCATGTCAGCGGCGCTTTCAACGTCGATCCGGTCAACGCCCGCCGGTGTCTTGAGCGATACGGGCCCAGCTACTAGCGTGACTTTCGCCCCAAGAGCAGCAGCTGCGGCAGCGATGGCAAAGCCCTGTTTCCCGCTCGACCGGTTGGCGATGTAGCGTACCGGATCGATCGATTCCCATGTCGGGCCAGCGGTGATCAGGACATGACGACCATCAAGCGGCTGGTAACCGGCATCCACAGCGAACACCTCACCGCCCAGCGCGTCTTCTTCGACAGTTTCGATACCGGAAGAGCCAACAGGAGCAGCGGCCTTTTCGCCCTCAACATGTTCAGGCTCAACCTTGCGATCATCAATCATGTGGTTGATGGCTTCAGGATCGATTGGAGGCGCTGATCCGGCGCCGCCTTTCTTGGCGAGCAACGGCCCGCCCATATCGGGATTGAACTCGATCTCTTCTTCTTCGACCGGCGGCAGATCCTCGTCCGCGATTTCCTCTTCGCCTTGCTCTTCAAGCTCGGCGAATTCGGTTTCGATATCGTCGTGGCTGCGCTTTGCAGTGGAGCGCGGGATGATTCTGGAGAGCAAACCACCGAGGCCTGTGGATGCTGGCTCGTCTTCCGGCTCCAACGCCTCAACGTGCTGATCGTTTGCGGGTGCAGGCGGCGCAGTTTCTTCGACTTCGATGCCGAAATGCGCTGCGATCTCTCGCCAGATCGCTTCAGGTTCGGGAAGCCGGCCATAGCCAAACTCGCCGCACGCCATTGGTCCCTCATCGGGGTGGAGTACCTGCACACCTGCCTGACCAAGCAATGCAACATTGCGCTGTGTCGAGGCATGCTCCCACATGCGTACATTCATCGCTGGAACAGCCATCACAGGCTTGTCGGTTGCGAGGATAAGCGTGGTCGCGAGATCGTCTGCGATCCCAGCACTCATCTTTGCCATCAGATCGGCGGTTGCCGGGCACACCACGACCAGATCGGCCTCACGGCTAAGCTGGATATGCCCCATCTCCGCCTCGTTCTTAAGGTCGAACAGGCTGGTGTAGACTTGATTTTCGCTGAGAGCCGCAAGCGACATTGGCGTAACGAATTGCTGACCGCCTTTGGTCACAACGCAGGTCACATCGCCGCCGCCCTTACGGATCAGACGAACGAGCTCGCAGGATTTGTAGGCCGCGATACCGCCGCCAACGACGAGCAGGACTTTGGGAGCTGCGCCGTTCACCGTGCGCGCTCCATCGAAACCGCTTTAGAAAGGCCATTCGAGCCAGTCATTTCGTCCAAGTCTCCATTGCCCGAATTGAGCGGAAAATCTGTTTGCGCTGCGTAGCCTAGCCGTGCTGCGCCGCTGCGCCAAGACTCTACGCGAATTCCCAGTCTGCCATGGGGTGCAATGGTTAAATTTTCTTGAGCGGCGCGCCGCTTTGTCCGATACGGTCAGGGAGACGAGGGGGACTTCAGATTATGATTATCGCATTGCGCATCGGGCTCGCTTTAGGCGGGTTGCTGTTGGTCTATATGGGTTTTGGCTTTTTGACCGACCCGGTCGGTTCAGCGGCCAATTTCGGACTGGCAGTAGAAGGCGTGCATGGAACCACATCAATCCGCGCGGATATGACAGCCTTTTTCGGCGTCAGCGGTGCATGCTTTATCTATGGAGCATGGGCGCGCAGAGGCGATCCATTGGTGATCGGCGCGGCATTGATGTTGGTGACGCTCGCCGCGCGCCTGATCAGCCTCGCCATTGATGGCAGTTTTGAAGGCTTCGTTCCGCCGATGGTGGTCGAAGCTTTGCTGGGTATTTTCGGATTGATCGGCGCAAAGGTGCTGCCCCAAACGCGCTGATTAACCCAGCCAACCCATGCTGGAGGCGCCCCACATGGCGCCCGCACCGGCGAGGATGGCGACGAGATAGCTGAGGCGTGATCCGCCGCTGCGTTCCTTGCGATCCGTGAGCAGCTTGATTTCCGGCAATGGCGGCGCTTCTGGCGCTCCTCCTTTTGCGGGGAAGCGTTCTTCGATCCGGCGGATCAGATCGGGCAAACGCATCAATGTCTGCGTGTCCTCCTTGATCCGTTCGGCAACGGCGGCTTCCGGGCCAAGCTCATCGCGGATCCAGCTGCGCACGTAAGGCGCGGCGGTGTCCCACATATTGATGTCTTCGTTGAGCTGCGTGGCGATACCTTCGACCATGACCATGGTCTTTTGCAGCAGCAGCAAATGCGGTTGGGTCTGCATGTCGAAATCGCGGGTAATGGCGAACAAGCCGTCGAGCATCTGCCCGACCGACAGTTCTTTCACCGGCTTGCCGCGCATCGGCTCGCCCACTGCGCGCAGAGCAGTCGCAAACTCGCCGACCGAATGATAGCTCGGCACATATTGCGCCTCGAAATGGATCTCAGCGACGCGTTTGTAGTTGCCTGTAGTCAGTCCGTAGAGGATCTCCGCGAGCCATTGCCGCGCGCGGCGGTCAATCCGGCCCATGATGCCAAAATCAATCGCAACGATTGTGCCGTCATCTTCAACAAACAGGTTCCCCTGATGCATATCGGCATGGAAGAAGCCCGCGCTAATGGCTTGGGTCAGGAATGAAATGACCAGCTTTTCAGCAATCGCATCCAGATCATGCCCGCGCGCCAGCAATTCATCTGTGCGGCTGATTTTGACTCCATCGATCCATTCAATGGTCAGCACGCGGCCATTGGTCCGGTCCCAATCAACTTCGGGAATGCGGTATCCGCCAACACCCGACATTTCCTCGGCAAGTTCGGAGGCAGACGCTGCCTCACGCCGCAGATCAAGTTCCGAATTGCTCCACCGTTTGAAGTTAGCAATCGTCAAACGCGGACGCAGACGCGTTGCCTCTCCGCCCATCGCCTCAACGTGGGCCGCAGCCCACTCATAGGTTTGAATGTCCTTTGCGAACTTCTCACGGATGCCCGGACGCAGCACCTTTACGGCAACCTTGCGGCCATCGGTGGTGATGGCCTTGTGCACCTGTGCGATCGACGCAGCACCAACCGGTTCGGGATCAATCTCAGAAAACAAAGCCTCAATCGGTTGCCCGAAAGCGGCTTCGACAGATGCCTTTATCTCTTCAAACGGAACCGGCGGGAGACTGTCCTGCAGGCTAAGCAAATTGATCGCGGCTTCTTCGCCGACCAGATCGGGGCGGGTCGCCAGTGATTGCCCCAGCTTGATTGCAGCAGGGCCGATTGCGCGAAACGCGCCCGCATAGTCCGGCTCACCTCGCTTGGTCGTGAACGTTGCCCAGCGCGCAAGTTTGACCAGCCGTTTTACCGGCGTGGGCGCATTGGGATCGTCTTCAATACCCACAAGAGCGCGGCGACGCGCCAGAGTGGTGCCCCAACGGGCGAGGCGAAAGAGATGGACGACGGGAGAAGTCATAATGTCAGTGCGTTTGGATCACGGATAAGTTCCGCACATATCCAATCAAATTTTCCACCCCGAATGAATGGCCACCGCGCCGCCCAGAATCGGCTCGACCTTGGTATTGGTGAAACCGGCCGCGCGTATCATGCTTTCAAATTCGGGCATGCTCGGAAATTTGCGGATGGATTCGACCAGATAACGGTACGAATCGGCGTCACCTGCAATCGCCTGACCCATGCGGGGCAAAAGCTTGTCGGAATAGACGTCATAGATTTCTTTAAAGCCGGACCATTCTGTGGTCGAAAACTCCATGCAGTAAAACCGCCCGCCGGGACGCAGCACACGGTATGCCTCGGCCAGCGCTTTATCTTTGTATGTCACGTTCCGGATGCCGAATACGATTGTGTACGCATCGAAACTGTTGGAGGCGAAGCTGATCGTTTCAGCATTCTGGCATGTGAACACCAGGCTACCGGTCTCTTCATTCTCGGCCCGCTCCATGGCGCGCTCTGCACCCACATCCAGCATATCCTGATTGATGTCAGCCACAGTGATGTCAGCTCCGCGATCCGCCATCCGGAAAGCAATGTCGCCAGTGCCGCCCGCCATATCGAGAACTTGCTCGCCGGCCTGCGGTTTTACGCGTTTGACAAAACGGTCTTTCCAACCGCGATGCATACCCATCGACATCGCATCATTCATAATGTCGTATTTGCGCGCGACGCTCGAAAACACCTCACCCACGCGGCGGGTCTTTTCCTGCGGGCTAACATTTTCGTAGCCGAAGCTGACGGTATCTTGGGCGGCGTCTTGAATGCTTTCAGTCATGCCGTGTGCCTTAGTGAAGTTTCGGTGGGTCGCAAACACTTGAATTGCGGGACAAGGCCCGCGAAACGGGTGCCATGCCTGAATTACCCGAAGTCGAAACCACTGTACGCGGCCTCGCGCGCTTTCTTGATGGCGCGCGGATCACCCGCGTCCAGCTCAATCGCCCCAATCTGCGCCGCCCCTTCCCGCCTGATCTGGTCCAAGTGATGACCGGCGCGACTGTCACGCATCTATCAAGACGCGCGAAATACGGCCTGCTGCATCTGGATCGCGGATCGGCAATGATCTTTCACCTCGGAATGAGCGGGCGTTGGCGGATCGATCCGGAAGAACCGGACAAGCACGACCATCTCGTGCTGGAAACGGCAAATCACCAATTTGCATTGTGCGATCCGCGGCGGTTCGGGTCGGTCGACCTGATTGGCGAACCTGATCTGGATCAATGGCCGCAATTCGCCGCTCTGGGCCCAGAACCATTGGGTTCGGGTTTGAGCGCAGAACATTTGAAGGCTGCACTGAAAGAAAAGACGCAGAGCATTAAACTGTGCCTGCTTGATCAAAGGATCGTAGCGGGCCTTGGCAATATATATGTCTGCGAGGCATTGTGGCGAGCGGGTATCCATCCCACCAAAGCCGGGGGCAAGGTGACCAAGCCGCAACTGGCCAAGCTGGTTCCTGCTATCAAAGACGTGCTGGAAACCTCGATCCAAGATGGCGGGTCATCTTTAAGGGATTATGCGCAGCCTGATGGTGAACTCGGCTATTTCGCAACCCGCTTTGATGTTTACGGGCGGACAGGCGAACCATGCCGCAGGGAAGATAACGGGACAATCAGGCGCATCGCCCAAGGCGGGCGCAGCACATGGTACTGCACAAAGTGCCAAAAATAGAAGCAGAGAATGCCCCTGTGCATTTGGCGATCCCGGCGCGAAGCAGCCGCAAGGGCGACTGTCCGCCCGCAGCGCCTTAGGCGCGAGGATTTCGCGTTGCGGATGCAATGCGGCCTACAAACTCCAACTTTTCTTGACGATTCGGCCTTGTCGCCGTATGTGCCCCGCTTTCCGGCAGTGAAATGCCGTTTTTCGAACACCACCGAGAATTGATTCGGTCGCAATAGCGACCCTTAAAGAACGCGAGACAGAAACAACCTATGGCCAACACGCCGCAAGCCCGTAAGCGTATCCGTCGCAACAACAGCCGGACCGAAGTCAACACCGCCCGTATGAGCCGCATCCGCGGTTTCGTGAAGAAGGTGGAAGCTGCTTGTGAAGCAGGCGACAAGACCGCCGCTTCCGAAGCGCTTAAAGCTGCTCAGCCGGAAATGGCTCGCGGTGTTGCTCGCGGTGTGATGCATAAGAACACTGTCGCACGCAAAATGTCGCGTCTTTCAAAGCGCATCTCTGCGCTCTGATTCGTTTTTCGGGGCTACCGATTCGGCTCTGAAACACGCGATTTTACATATGAAAATGCCTTAGGGCCGCTCCGTAATGGCGCGGCCCTTTTGTTTTGGCGGCTCAATAACGACGCGGCCTCAACGCAGTGAATTGAAAAGCCTAGGATTCCTCGCGATTCGCGCACCTTAAATGGTGAATTCATCGTTAAAACAAACACTTGAACGGGCGCCTGCGGGGTAGAGCCGAGTCAACCCGATATATTTCAGTTTTTTTAAAATTCCTCGCTTGCGCAAATGCTCGCGAGGCTCTTTATTCGCATCTCACCCGGGGCGGGACAGCCTGGGTTTTAAGAAGCTGAATGATAGGGGGCACCCGAAAACCTAGGTTTTCGGGCCGGGATGGATTTTGCCTGTCGAACAGACAAGAAATGCGACTCGGATGCGGCTCCGGGCGTGGGATAGTTTTGGGGAATAGAGACGTGCACGATACCAATAAGGCGGGATCAACCCGTCGGAAAGCAGATGATGACCTGATGGAAGATGCAGAAGCCGTAAATCTCGCCGCGGACTGGTCTGATATCAGCCGCGGTCTTCGCAAGGACCTTGGCCATCAATTGCACAGCCAGTGGATCAAACCGATTCAGGTTGGCGGCATCAACAAAGAAAACGGCGTACTGGACCTGTTCCTCCCGACCGAGTTTTCGGCGAACTGGGTTAAGGATCGCTTTCAGGATCGTCTCCAACTCGCATGGAAAATCGCACGCAGCGAAGTGCGCAGCGTCAATATTCAGGTTCACCCCGGTCGGCGTCAGTTGCCCGAACTGCGCCTTGATGACGGCCGCCGCCCCGCCAATGATGGCGCAAGCGCAATTGCGGTTGCCGCTGGAACAATCGGCGAAGCTGGCTTCACCAGCTCTGTCGGTCTCGACCCGTCACTGACATTCCAGGCATTCGTAACTGGCGAAGCCAATGTGCTCGCCTGCAACGCAGCCCAGCGCATGGCCGCAACCGAGCAGCCGCAGTTTTCGCCGCTCTATTTGAAAGGTGCGACCGGACAGGGTAAAACCCACTTGCTTCACGCAATCGGCCACGCCTTCCTTCAGGCGCATCCGCGCGCTCGCATTTTCTACTGCTCGGCAGAGCGGTTTATGGTCGAGTTCGTTCAGGCCCTCAAAGCCAATCAGATGATCGAGTTTAAGGCGCGCCTGCGCAGCTTTGATCTGCTTTTGGTCGACGATATTCAGTTCATCATCGGCAAGGCATCGGCTCAGGAAGAGCTGCTTTATACGATCGATGCGCTGCTCGCCGAAGGCAAACGTCTGGTATTCGCTGCCGACCGCGCCCCGCAAGCATTGGACGGTGTTGAACCGCGCTTGCTCAGCCGCCTTTCGATGGGACTGGTTGCCGATATCCAAGCCGCCGATATCGAGCTTCGCAAGAAAATCCTCGATTCGAAACTGTCGCGCTTTGCGCCGCTTTCGGTTCCGGAGGACGTGATCGATTTCCTCGCCCGTACCATCACACGCAATGTGCGCGAATTGGTCGGCGGTTTGAACAAGCTGATCGCTTATGCGCAGCTGACCGGACAGGAAGTCTCGCTTAATCTGGCCGAGGAACAGCTGACCGATATTCTGTCAGCCAACCGCCGCCGGATCACGATTGATGAAATTCAGCGCACGGTTTGCCAGTTCTTCCGGATTGACCGCAGCGAGATGTCTTCAAAGCGCCGCGCGCGCGCCGTTGTGCGCCCGCGTCAGGTTGCGATGTATCTATCGAAAGTGCTCACACCGCGCTCCTATCCAGAGATCGGCCGCAAATTCGGCGGACGCGACCATTCCACGGTTATCCACGCCGTTCGCCTGATCGAAGATCTGCGGACGCGCGACGCCGATATGGATGGCGATGTGCGGAGCCTTTTGCGCCAGCTCGAAAGTTAACTCGCACACAATTTCCGCATATTCTGAACACACTGATCGACAGGGCTATACACAGCCCTGTCGACAGGCTGTGCACAGCCTGTAAACAGCTTCTCCATGAGCTTGTCACCAGCCAGACTTGATCGTTTTGCGCGTCATATCGTGCTGCCTGAAATCGGCGGCGCGGGTCAGGTTGCGCTGACGGGAAAGCACATTGCAATTATTGGCCTCGGCGGGATCGGTTCGCCCGCGTTGCAATATCTCGCCGCGTCGGGGATCGGGCGTTTCACACTGGTCGATGATGATGTCGTCGATGTTAGCAATCTGCAGCGTCAGACGATTTTCACCACCCGCGATGTTGGCCATGGCAAAGCGACCAGCGCGCGCCGCTGGCTCGCCAATTTCGATGAAGCCTTGACCGTCGATATATCGGATTCCCGGATCAGTCCGGAGAATGCAGGCCGGTTGATCGAAGGCGCCGATCTGGTGCTGGACGGCACAGACAATTTCGCCACTCGCCTTGCGGTAACCGATGCCTGCGTTGCGGAACGCACCCCGCTTTTATCGGCTGCTGTAGGCCGGTTTCAGGGGCAAGTCGGTGCCTTTGCAGGCCACCTTGCCGAACACGCTTGTTACCGCTGCTTTGTCGGCGATGCGTTCGACGCAGAAGATTGCGACACGTGCGCCGATGATGGAATGCTGGGCGCGATGGCGGGTTGGACCGGCAGCTTTGCCGCAATGCAGGCGATCCGTATCTTGCTGGAAGGTGTGAGCGCCTATGGCAAACCTGGCTGGGGCAAGTTGCATATTCTGGATGGAATGAAGCCGGGGATGCGGACGCTCAACATTGCGAAGGACCCGGCTTGCAAAGGATGCGGAGTGGTAGAATGACCGGCGAGAAAAATTCAAACGAACTCGCCGAAGATCGCACTGATCTGGCCGAGGATCGGACAGATTGGGCAGAAGACCGGACCATAATGGCGAATGAGCGAACCTTTGCCGGATGGATGCGAACGGGCCTCGCCTCGGTCGGTATCGGGCTCGGTTTCAACGCGCTGTTCAACACGATGGAGCCGGCATGGGTGCCCAAAGCAATCGCCACCATTTTCATGATCATCGGCATCTTCGTTTTTTACGCCGCGCAGCAAAAAGGCTGCGCCGTGCAAAAACGGCTCGATGCCCACAAGGCGGAACCGATCAAGCAGATCAATATGCAACTGATCGCGGGCTTTATGGGATTTGCGAGCGCGCTGCTGGCTATTGCCATCTGGTTCATGAAGTTTCCCGAAGTCTAAAGTGTATTTGCGAGGTGCACGCTAAGGGCACGCTTGAATTCGCGTGTAGGAATGCCAGGTTCTTTCCTTACGAATCCCACTCCTTTGTTTAGGACACCCCGATGATCACTCTTTTGTCACCAGCCAAAAAACTGAATTTCGAACCGGGCGAAACCGCACTCGAAGTGACACGCCCGCGGCTGGAGGACGACACGAAGGCCATTGCAAAGGTCGCGAAGAAACAATCGGCGGCTGATCTGAAACGGCTGATGCATATCTCGGATAATCTTGCCGAGCTTAATGCCGAGCGGTTCAAGGCCTTCGATCTGGATGGCCGCAGCAATTCGGCAAAGCCAGCTGGCCTTACCTTTGACGGGGACGTCTATTGGGGCCTTGAGGCAAAGAGCATGGACGATGCGGCGCTTGCCTATGCGCAGGATCATTTGCGTATCCTGTCTGGCCTATATGGCTTGCTGAGGCCGATGGATGCCATCCAGCCTTACCGGCTTGAGATGGGCACCAAGATGGCCAATCCACGCGGCAAATCGCTTTACGATTTCTGGGGCAGCCGGATCGGTGAAAAACTGGCCGATGATTTGAAGGGCCACGGCGATAACACCATCGTAAACCTTGCCTCGAACGAATATTTCAAAGCGGTCGATACAGACGCATTGCCGGGCAAAGTGATCGAGGCCAGCTTCCTGAATGTGAAAGACGGCGAAGCGCGGCGTTTGATGTATCACGTTAAATTCGCGCGCGGATTGATGGCTCGCTGGATCATAGAAAACCAGATCGAGAACGCGGACGATCTGCGCGGCTTTGACGCAGAGGGCTATCGTTACGATGCGAGCGCTTCGAGCGAAGGCGAGCTGGTCTTCACCCGCGAGCAGCCTCCGGTGAAGAAGAAGTAGCGACAACTATACGGCCCAACACCTTCTCCACCCGCGTCAGCACCAAACCGCTCACTGTCTAGAATCCACAATGTTGGATACGGGCTATGCTTCCTATGAAAATTTAGTATTCAGCGCTCTGTAGCTATCGTCAGGCCATGTTTGGATCTTAAGGAGTTCGTCATGAAAAAAAGCATCTTTGCCCTTTGTCTCGTTGCGTTGTTGACGACTGCACACGGCCTTACACCAACTCATGCTGAGAGCACTGCAGGCAATTTGATAGAACTCAAATCAGGCACATGGAAAGCCGACATCAAATTGCTGAACTTAGCTAGCCAAACAGTTGTTCAAACTTCCGAAGCCAAACTTTGCGCATCCGATCAGATTACGTCCTTCGACCAGATCGAAAAGGTATTTTTAAACAAGTACCTGGAAGCAGGCTGTTCATTGTCTGACCGAGAATTCAACAGCCTAAATAACGTGACCATATTGAAGGCAAAGATGACATGCGGGGCCCTGTCCGGGCCGATCTCAATTGCGAGTGGCAATAACGATATCAAAGTCGGTGTAGAGATGTCAGGTGATCCCGGCAACGGAGTGGTTGTCGGGAAAGATATGAAAACCAATTTCGATTGGCAGCATGTTGCGAATGAATGCTGATCGTCTTTCGCTTCGCTGTGCCATCACCTACGGGATGTGAATGTTCGGGTTTGCGCCCTAGCTGAGAGCAGCACCCAAAACCTCATCCACCCAGCGCGGCACCAATTCTCCTGCCGGACCGTGGCGCGCTTCGTGGAAGAAATGCGTGCCCTCACTCGGCTCCAGATTAAGCTCCAGCGTCTGCGCGCCCGATTGCCGCGCCTCCTGAACGAAACCCGCCGCCGGATAGACCGCGCCGCTCGTTCCAATGCTGACGAACAAGTCCGCCGATCCGAGCGCGCCGTAAATCCGCTCCATCTGATACGGCATCTCCCCGAACCACACGACATCGGGGCGCAGGGTTGGCGCCTGACAGACCGGGCATGGCGGACGGTTCGCCATCGTATCATCCCACGGGCTGCGTATCTCGCAGGACGTGCAAAGCGCGCTCTTTAGCTCACCGTGCATATGCAACACTTGGCGTGACCCTCCCCGCTCGTGCAGATCATCGACATTCTGCGTCACCAGCAAAAACTCTCCGGCAAACTCGGCCTCCAGCTTGGCCAGTGCGCGGTGGGCCGGATTGGGCTCTACCTTGGCCAAAGCCTCGCGCCGCATATCGTAAAAGCCGAGCACCAGATCGGGATCGCGCGCGAAACCTTCGGGCGTCGCTACATCTTCAACCTTGTGCTGTTCCCACAACCCTCCCGCCGAACGGAAGGTGTCGATCCCGCTCTCTGCGGAAATGCCTGCGCCTGTAAGGATGACGATGCGGTTTATCTCTGCCATAATCACCATAGAAACACGGTGGAGGCTTCGGGATCAATGGCGCAGTTTGGCATTATCGGACACAAGGGCCGGATGGGCTTGGCGATCAGCGTCGCAATCGAAGAGGCAGGCCACGAATTCCGGGTCGGCGTGGATATGGGCGGCGACCCCACCCCGCTGCTGGACCAGTGCGATGTGGTGGTAGATTTCTCTTCTCCTGACGCGCTTGAAACCAATTTGAAAGCGGCGCGCACCGCTGGCATTCCGATCCTGATCGGCACAACGGGCCTTGAAAAGGAACATTTCGTCATGTTGGCGGAGACCGCAAATACGATCCCCGTTCTGCAAACAGGCAACACATCGCTCGGCGTGACATTGCTGGCGCATCTGGTGAAGGAAGCCGCAGCGAAGCTTGGCCCCGACTGGGATATCGAAGTGCTGGAAATGCACCACCGGATGAAAGTCGATGCGCCATCGGGCACCGCAAAACTGCTCGGCGAAGCAGCGGCGCAGGCTCGCGGCGTGAACCTGTCCGACGCGATGGATAGCGGGCGTCACGGACAAACGGGCGCGCGGACCGAAGGCGACATCGGCTTTGCCACATTGCGCGGCGGCACGGTTGCAGGTGACCACAGCGTGATCTTTGCCGGAAACGAGGAGCGCATCACTCTGTCGCATGCAGCCGAAAACCGGATGATCTTTGCCCGCGGCGCAGTGCGCGGGGCGGAGTGGCTGATCGGCAAAGACGCAGGGCGCTACACAATGAATGATGTGCTGGGGCTTTAGTCACACAATGCAGGGGGATCAGATGAAAGGTACTCTACAATGAAACCTTCGGACTTCATGATCGGCCTTATCAGTTTTCTGGCAATCCTTTTGCCCGGTGCGATCGCGACGGCGCTGTTTCTTGGCGCGTTTCCCGGCGCGGCGATCTTCGCGAACAGCTTTGCCCAGCATGACGCTTTCAAATTGGTGCTGGCCTTCGCCGTATCCTACATTGCCGGGCATCTGATCTATCTCGTCGGATCATGGCTTGATCCGACATACGATTTTGTCCGCCGCATTCGCGATCCGTATTCTGGCGCGATCGCCACCGGCGATAATGCGCCCCACCCGCTTTGGGTGTTTCTATTCCGTAAGCGCAACTGGGGGCCAAAGTCGGACAAGCCAAAGAAAACGACCAGCGTATTTATCATCGCAGATCGGCTGAGAAGAAAGGTCATGAGCGGGCCCGAATCAAGCGCGACGCACACATTTCAATGGTGCCGCGCGATCCTGATCCAGAAAAACCCTGGGGCACACCGCGATATTGAAACGCATGAGGCGGACCAAAAACTGTTTCGCAGCCTAGTCGTGTTGTCATTGGCGGTGAGCGTCTACGCTGTTCTAAATCTGAACTGGCTGCTGACAGCCATCGCTCTCCTCACTGCAGCGGCGAGCTTTATGCGCTTTTACAACCGCCGATTGAAAACCGTGTCGCTGGCTTACACGCACATCATAACGATGTATCGCTGCGGCGACCTTACATTTCTCCCAATCGAGACGACCGCAAAGAAGTCATGACCAAAGATCAGATTTTCGAATTTTTCCGCCGTCTGGCGGAGGATAATCCCGAGCCTGAGACGGAGCTGGAATATGGCAACGCCTATCAACTGACCGTGGCCGTCGCGCTGTCCGCGCAGGCGACCGATGTTGGCGTGAACAAGGCGACGCGCGCGCTGTTTGCGAAGGTTGAGACACCGCAGCAAATGCTCGATCTGGGGCTGGATGGGCTGATCGATCACATCAAAACCATCGGCCTGTTCAATTCCAAAGCAAAGAATGTCATCGCGCTCTCGCAATTGCTGATCGAGGAATATGGCGGCGAAGTGCCGGACACTCGCGAAGACCTCGTGCGCCTACCAGGAGTGGGCCGAAAGACGGCCAATGTGGTGCTCAATTGCTGGTTCAAGCAGGAGACCTTTGCGGTCGACACGCACATCCTGCGGGTCGGCAACCGGACAGGTCTGGCCAAGGGCAAGACGCCCGAAGCGGTCGAGGCAAAGCTGGAAAAACGCGTACCGCAGCCGTTTCGCCTGCACGCGCATCACTGGCTGATCCTGCACGGGCGATATGTGTGCAAAGCGCGCACGCCGGAGTGCTGGCGCTGCGGTCAGGTGGATTTGTGCAGTTTTCGGAAGAAGGTAACTGAGGTGCCTAAGGGGCGAGCATGACCCTTCTGGACGAGAACCAAGCCGTTCTTACTCAGATCGCGGGAGAAGGAAGCGATCTAAGCAAATCTCGGGTTGTCGACTTTGAGCACGTCTTTCCCAATGAGGAGGCGGCGAGCCGTTTCGCGCCGCTCGCGACGGCAGCCGGCTGGTTGTCAGAGGTCTGGCAAACTGACGACGGCGAGTGGAATGTTACCGCTCGTGCCACTCTTGTTCCCACAGCCAAGGGCATTACGGAAATCGAAGCGCATCTTGATGAGCTTGCGAGGAAGGTCGGTGGGAAAGCTGACGGTTGGGGCTTCTTCAGAACCAATTAGTTAAACATCATCCGCCGAGATCATCTCAGCCCTATCCAACTCACCCGTCATGCTCGCCACGGTTGTAGCCACCGCCGCATCGCCGCTGACATTGGTGGTGGTGCGCATCATATCCATGATCCGGTCGACACCGGCGACAAAGGCAATCGTTTCCAGCGGTACGCCGACCGCGCCGAAGACCAGCGCCATCATGATCAGGCCCGCGCCCGGAATGCCTGCTGCGCCCACGGCTCCCAATGTGCCAAGGATCGAGATCAGGAAGTAATCGCCCCATGACAGGTCCACGCCGAAAATCTGCGCGCCAAACAATGTCGCAAGGCCCAGATACATCGCGGTGCCGTTCATATTGATCGTCGCACCAAGGCTGATCACGAAACTCGCCACAGAGTTCGACACGCCAAGGTTGCGCCGCGCACAGCGCAGGGTGACCGGCAAAGTCGCATTGGAGCTGGCCGTGGAATAGCTGACCGCAATCGCATCAATGATCCCGCGGAAGAAATCCACCACTGGCAGTTTCGCGAGGAATTTGATCATCCCGCCATAGATCAGCGCAATGATCAGCAGACAGCCGAGATAATTCAGCGCCACCAGCTTGCCCAATGCGGCCAACGCATCAAAGCCCAGCGTGCCCGCGACCCATGCCATCAATGCAAAGACACCAAACGGGGTCAGCTCCATCACGACCATCGTGACTTTCTGCATCACGACGCTGCCGCTTTCGAAGATTTTGAGCACCGGCTCGCCCTCTTCTTTCGCCATCAGGATACCGATCCCGATCAGCAGCGAGAAGATGATGAGCGGCAGGACATTGACGTCTGCCATCACTTGCACCGGGCTCTGCGGGATCATTCCCATAACCATATCGCGCCATGTCGTGTCATTGGGCGGCGGCGTGTCGCCGACATTCAACGCGCTCGTGTCCACGCCAAGGCCGGGCGCAAGCACCGTACCGAGCAGCAGACCCAGCCACACCGCGATTTGACCGCTGACGACGAACAGCAGCATCGCGCGCCCACCGACAGCGCCAAGTTTGCGAATATCACCAATCGCAGCAACACCCGCGACAAGGCTGAAGAAGATCAGCGGCACGACCAGCATTTTGATAAATGCGACAAACACATCGCCGACAATCTTGATGCTCTCAGCCTCGGGGCCCCAAAACCGTCCGACGATAATGCCGAGGATAAGCGCGCCGATAACGCGTTGCCACAATGGAATTTTGAACCAGGTCTTCATCGTAGCGATCCCCAAAGGAAATTATGGTTTGAGAGCAAGCGCCCCCAGCGCCGCTTTGGTATAGATTCGGGCCAGCGTATCAAGGTCGGGCATGGCCACGGCTTCATCCCGCTTATGCATGGTCGCGTTGCACAGGCCAAATTCGATCACCGGGCAAACACTGCGCAGGAACCGCGCATCGGATGTGCCGCCGGTGGTCGATGGCTCGGGCGCCATGCCGGTCTCGTCCTCGATCGCCTTGGCCAGCATGTCGGAGAATGCGCCCGGCGCGGTCAGAAATGGTTCGCCGCTAATTACGGGCCGCGCAGTGCCGCCGTGCTTTTCGGCGATTGCGGTGACTTGCTCGGACAGGCTCGCGCCCGAATGCGTGTCGTTGAAACGGATCGATATGCGCGCGGTTGCTTTAGCAGGGATCACATTGTGCGCTTTGTTGGCGACGTTAAACTCGGTGATCTCAAGGTTGCTGGGCTGGAACCAGTCTGTCCCCTCATCCAGAACCAGCGCGTCCAGTTCGGCGAGAATGGCAACCATTTTCGGCATCGGGTTATCGGCAAGATGCGGATAGGCGACGTGGCCCTGTGTGCCGTCCACTTCCAACCAGATATTGACCGATCCGCGCCGCCCGATCTTCATCATATCGCCAAGCTGGTGAACGCTCGTTGGCTCACCCACAAGGCACAGATCAGGCTGAATGCCCTCTGCCGCCATGTAATCGATCAGAGCGCGGGTGCCGTGCAATGCAGGCCCTTCTTCATCGCCGGTGATGATAAAGCTGATCGTTCCGGCATCCTGCGGCACGTGTTCGACTGCGGCGATCATGCTGGCGATGGAGCCCTTCATATCAACCGCGCCGCGCCCATACAGCAATTCGCCGCGCTCTTCGGGTTTGAACGGGTCGCTTTCCCATCCGTCACCCGGTGGAACCACATCGAGGTGGCCTGCAAAGGCAAAATGGGTCGAGCCTTCGGGGCCGCGCCGGATAGCGAACAGGTTCTCGACCTCTTCTTCGTCGCTGCCGGCCTCTCCATCACCGCGCTTAAAACGGTGCACGTCGAAACCCAGCGGCCTCAGCATGGCTTCCATCACATCGAACACTTCGCCCGTGGCGGGGGTGATGCTGCGCGCGGCAATCAAGCCCTTGGCATAGTCGAGAGCCTTGCTCATCGGCGTTCCTCTTGCGGGAGCGGTCCCGGCGCAAAGGCGCTTTCGAGCAAGTCAGCTATACGCACGCCTGCTTGCTGAACACGGCGCTTTGCAATCGGTACGCCTTGTACGATGTCCTCTTGGCTCAGCGCGGTCTTCTTCGGCAGTTCGCCGCCGCACACATCTTCGGTGTCAAAGGCGGTGGGGTAGACGAATTCGCGGGCAATCTTCCAGCTTTCGCGGCCCCAATCGGCCGCGACGCCGCCGCCCAGATCGCTGCGCTCTGACGGTGAGTAGCGCCGCACAACCGGATCGGCAGGGTCGCTGATCGCGCGCTCGGCCAGCGGCCCGTCCCAGATCCAGTGCAGGTTTAGGCTGGGCACGATACCGTAATCGGTTTCGCGGTCATTGCCGCCGCGATCACCCTTGTCACCCGAATGCAGCGGCATATGCACGTCGCCTGCAAAGTGAACCATGAAAGCGAGCGCTTCGAGCCTGACATGATCGGGCAGGCTTTCATCGGCAAGGATGCGGTGGTTGCGTTCCACCTGAGCCGTCACACAATTCCCGCCCGAACAATTGGCGCGCGGATTATAGGCCTCGCAAATCGGCGTCGTGCGGTAATGCCACGCAGCGGTGTAGCCCCAGCGCCAGCGCGCGCGGCGCACACAATCGGGCCAGACGCTGGCGTCCTGTATCGTCGCCAGATCGCATTCGGGCGTGCCCAGCAGCGCCTCCGATTTCATCAGCGCATCAATCTT
Source organism: Erythrobacter crassostreae (assembly GCF_019204045.1). Lineage (GTDB taxonomy): Bacteria > Pseudomonadota > Alphaproteobacteria > Sphingomonadales > Sphingomonadaceae > Erythrobacter > Erythrobacter crassostreae. The sequence continues at coordinate 277,258 of NZ_JAGSPC010000001.1, forward strand.
GACGCGGGTTGCGGGCGAGACATTGACCTCCGCAATATCGGCGGTGGTGCGGTGCGCATAGAATCCCCACGCCTGTGCAGGCGCAGGCAGTGCAAGGATCAGGGCAAAGACCGGCGCGAGGAGCGCCGCCCAGATTACACCGTGCCGACGCTCTCGTATTGTTCGATGACCCATTGTTCTTCCTCTGCCGCGGCAATCCATTCCTGCGTCCAGGCATGTTCCCACATGGCTTCCATATAAGACTGCGCGAACCCGGGCACGCCAATGCCATAAGTTATGAAGCGCGAAACGATCGGAGCGAAGAATATATCCGCCGCCCCGTATGTGCCGAACAGAAACGGCCCCGCGCTGCCGTGGCGCGAGCGGGCCTCTGCCCACAATTGCAGGATGCGCACGATGTCTGCCTTCGTCGCATCGGAGACATGTTGCAGCTGGACACGGCGGCGCACATTCATCGGCATGTCGGTGCGCAGCGAGCCAAAGGAAGAGTGCATTTCTGCCACCATCGCGCGCGCCATGCCCCGCGCCCCATCTTCTTTCGGCCAGAACCGGTCGCGGCCCACTTTATCCGCGCAATATTCCATAATCGCTAGGCTATCCCAGATGACGTTTTCATCATCCCACAGGATCGGCACTTTGCCGCTGGATGGCTGCATGTCGCCTTCCTGCTTGGCCTTATCCCATTGCTCGCCCAGCATCGGCACGATGATTTCTTCAAAGTGAAGACCCGATTGCTTCACCGCGAGCCAGCCGCGCAGCGACCAGCTTGAATAGTTCTTGTTACCGATAATCAGCTTCATATTTCTGCCTGTTCCACCAACAGTGTCGCGATGTTGCGACCTGCCTAGATATTCAGTGTTTCGCTGTCGAGCCTGAACGGGTTACTAGGGAAAGGAAACCGCAATAAGGCCCGTAAGATGACGCTATCCCCCTTCCACCTCGCGTTTCCCGTCCACGATCTGGACGCGGCCCGAACCTTTTACGGCGACTTGCTCAGCTGCAAAGAGGGCCGGTCCTCGGATGAATGGATCGATTTCGATTTTCGAGGGCACCAGATCGTCACGCACCTCGCCCCGGGCGCAGCGGGCGATGCGGCCAGCAACCATGTTGACGGCCACGGCGTACCCATCCCGCATTTTGGCCTGGTGTTGCCGATGGAGGAATGGGAGGCGCTTGCAGAGAAACTCAAAGCGGCAGGCACAGAATTCGTGATCGAACCGACGATCCGCTTTCGCGACCGGCCCGGCGAACAAGCGACAATGTTCCTGCGCGACCCAGCCGGCAACGCGCTGGAGTTCAAAGCCTTTGCCGATATGGGGCAGCTGTTTGCAGCCGATTGAACGTTTTCCTACTCGGCGCGCGAACGATAAGGGGAAGACACGCTCTTTCTCATCGTCGGTGCAGATTTTTGGTCAAAAGTAGGCGAGTTGTCACCTGTGTCCTACAGGTACAAAATCTCGTAATATCAGATGGTAACACCGAAAGACCACGGGTGACATGTAGGACAATCTGTCATGTGTGTCCTACAGATCCAGATTGATCAATCCAGCGCGTTGATGCCCAAAGCATCCTGCACAACCGCTACGCGCAAAGCGTCAATGCCCATGCCTTTTTCGCTGCTGGTAAGGTGCAGTTCGGGATAGGCAGCGGGGTGTTTGCGAGCCTCGTCTGCGACTTCGCCCGCCACACGTTCAAGATAGCTGGCTTTGATCTTGTCCGTTTTGGTCAGCACGATGCGGTAGCCCACGGCGGCCTCATCTAGCATTTTCATCATGTCGAGATCGACCTGTTTCAAGCCATGGCGGCTATCGACGAGCACCAGATTGCGAGCGAGAACCTGCCGACCGCGCAAATATGACCGGACGAGTTTCTTCCATTTATCAACCACCGACACAGGCGCTTTCGCAAAGCCGTATCCCGGCATATCGACCAATCGGATTTGCGTTGGCTCGCCAATCTCGAAGTAATTCAGCTCCTGCGTGCGGCCCGGTGTCACCGATGCGCGGGCAATGGACTTTCGGCCAGTCAGCGCATTCAGAAGCGAGGATTTTCCGACATTGCTGCGTCCGCAAAATGCGATTTCGGGCACGGTCGGTTCCGGCAGGAATTTGAGCTGCGGGGCAGAGAGCAGAAAATCGACGCGGCCAGAAAACAGGCGCGCAGCCTTCTTCTCGCGTCGCATGATCGCGCGTTCCTCAATCTCCGCTTCTGTTAGGTCGGGCGCGCTCACGCTTTACCTTTCGCCTTGTCTTCATCTGCCTTTTTCTTGGCCATCTCTGCCTTTTCCTTCTCCGCCTGCGCCTTGAGCGCAGGGTGCTTGGAATAGAGATATTTCTGCTGAGCAAGCGTCAGGATGTTCGACGTTACCCAGTAGATCAAAAGGCCTGCTGCGAAAGGAGCCATGACGAACATCAGGATCCACGGCATCAGATTGAAAATCTGCTGCTGCATTGGGTCCATAGCCGACGGGTTCAGCTTAAACGTGAGCCACATGGTCACACCAAGCAGCACAGCCAGCACACCAATGCCAAGGAAACCGGGAACTTCGAACGGCAGATAGCCGAACAGGTTCAGGATTGTCGCAGGATCAGGGCCGGAGAGATCGCGGATATAAAGGAACGGCTCATGCCGCATCTCAATCGCCAGCATCAGGACTTTATACAGCGCAAAGAAGATCGGAATCTGGATCAGGATTGGCAAACAGCCCGCAAGCGGATTGACCTTTTCTTCCTTGTACAGCTTCATTATCTCTTGCTGCTGTTGTTGTTTGTCGTCCTTGTAGCGTTCCTGAATCGCTTTCATTTTCGGCTGAACAGCTTTCATGCCGGCCATGCTGGCGAATTGCTTTTGCGCGATCGGGAACATCAGCCCGCGAACGATGACCGTCAGCAAGATGATCGCGACGCCGAAATTGCCGACAAGGCCGTTGAGCGTGCGAAGCAACCAAAGGAATGGCTTTTCGATAAACTCAAACCAACCCCATGAGATCGCCTTACCAAAATAGGTGATGCCGCTGTCTTCGTATTTATCGAGGACAATGGAGTTCTTCGCTCCAGCGAACAGGCGCGTGGATTGCGTCAAGCTTCCGCCAGCTGGAATGGTTTGCGCCTGATAGAAAACGCCGCTTCGGAAAAGACCGTTGTCGAGAGCGCGGAAACCGACTTCTTTTGTTGCACCCTCACCCGGGATCAGGGCAGAAAGCCAATAGCGGTCGGTAAAGCCGAGCCAGTCGGTGTTGCCCGCTGGAACATCGCGGCCAATTTCCGTCAGCTCTTCATAATTGTTGCCGTCTTGCAGAGCGCCGTCGAACACACCGATAGGGCCGGAATGGACGATAAATTCATCCGGTGACGCATTCTTGTCAGTCCGGTCGATCAGGGTGAACGGCTGTATGATAGCCGCCGCTTCCGATGCATTTGCCACCGATTGCGTCGCGGAGATCATGTAGTCCTCGTCAATCGACAGCGCGATTGAATAGGTCAGCCCGTCATCACCCGAGCGCGTTAGAGTGACAGGCGTGTCAGGCGTCAACTTATCGCCGCTTGCCTGCCAGACTGCATTGCTTGGCATATATTCGCCGCCGGTTATAAAACCGAACTGCGCGAAGTATTGATCTTCAGTGCGAGCGGGAGCGAAAAGACGGACAGGGCCGCTGTCTTTCTCAACCGACTGGCGGTAATCTTTCAGGACGATATCATCGATCTGCGCGCCAACGAGATTGATCGAACCGGCCAGTTTCGGCGTGTCGATCACAACACGATTCGGATCGGCAAGTGCCTCCGACATATCAACCGGTCCGGCAGGAGCCGCGGCGCCTTCAGGCAGATCGGCTGCAACGGTTGTCGTACCAGGCGCGCCGCCTGCGCTTGCCTGAGCAGCGGGCTCAACTTGTTCTGCCGGAGACGAAAGCGCCGCCTCCGGATAGAAAGTCCGCATCGCAAAATCCCAGCCGATAATCAGCAGGCCGGAAAGAGCGACAGCGAGCAATAGATTACGCTGGTTGTCCAAAGTGAAATCCCGTCAATTCGTCTAATGGTGTATTAGATATGTACTACACTGAATATTGCATTATAAATTTTCAGGGGACCGGATCATGTCCATGACCGCCCCATGGATGGCAGCGCCCTAGCCGCTTTAACGCCAGCCATCCACCCTTGAGAGCACCATATTTGGTGAGCGCCTGAATCGCGTACTGACTGCATGATGGTGCAAAGCGGCAGGTCGGCGGCAAAATGCGTGATGGGCCAAGCTGCCACAGGCGCGCGATGAAGATAAGAACGTGCTTCATTTAGGCCCGCCCCCTTTGCTCCCGCGCCGGGGGCGGCGTCCACGAGCAGGGTCGGATTTCCCCTCACGAGCGCGGTCCAAAGCCTTGTCGAGCTCCGATGACATAGTATGAAAGTCGCGCTCCACCCCGCCCGCACGCCCGATCAAAACATGGTCGTGATCTGGCAGGCCATGCTCCGCCAGTTTCGCCCGCAGCAATTCGCGAAAGCGCCGTTTCATCCGGTTGCGCACCACTGCGTTGCCAATTTTCTTGGTGACCGTGATGCCGAAACGCAGGCCCTCCCCACCATTTGGGCGCGTGAGCAAAACAAACCCAGCCCTCGCATTGCGAAGACCTTTATTGGCCTGGAGAAAGTCAGACCGTTTGGTGAGGGTTCGAAGCATGAGCATCGCTGTTTAGCGGATCTTGAAAGAATCCAGAAATACAAACGGGCCCCCGAAAGGGAGCCCGCATAGGCCAAGTGGCCGCCTGCAGCGACGCGACCTGTAGGTCGCGTGCGCGAAGAAATCGCGCGCCGGATGGCGCGCGGCTTAGCTTAAGCCGAGAGGCTCTTACGGCCGCGTTTGCGACGTGCACGGATTACCTTGCGGCCACCCGGAGTTGCCTTGCGTGCGAAGAAACCGTGCCGACGGGCACGCACTAAGTTGCTGGGCTGAAAAGTCCGCTTCATATCGTCCTCGATAAATTAATCCGGCGAGCTACCCGTGCGAATGTCGTCCGCAGAATGCTCACCAATAAAAAAGCGGCCACCCACAAAGGCAGCCGGGTCAGGCGCGCGCTATTATGATGCCCCTGCGTATGAGTCAAGCAATCTCACGATGCAAAGAGCTCTGAATGTGCAGGCTTTGCGAAGGCAAAACGCGTTACGTCAGCATAGTCGATCACTGGGGCGATATCGAACGCAATCGCAAGTGTGACTGGTTCGACAATAATCTTGGGTGTGGCCAGCGGTGATGCCGTGACCATAAGCATCGCCGGTTCACGGATGATTGCAGGGGCGCGTTCCGGCGCGATCCAATTTTCCATTTCATTGGCACGAAGCCATAGAGCGCTCGAATGCGGCACAGAATTTGTCATCGCATAGAAGTCCTGGGCGCGCTCTTCGCTCATGCCCATCTCCTTATAATAGTCGAGGTACAGGCGGTTTGCCGGAGCGTCAGGCGCGAAATCTGCAGGCTCGCGGCCATAATTGTCGAGCCACGAATGCACCGCAAACTGTGCGCCCGATGCCATGGTGCGATTCTCCCCCGCAAGGAACAGTTCCACACCGCCGGAGCGAGCCGATCCTCCATCGGGGACATGGGTGGTAAGGCCCGCAGCGCGGATGCGGCGACCAACTTCGAGATTGGCGATGTCATGGCTTGTGCCGCCAGCATCGACCAGTTCGAGAACTTCAAGCTGCGGGAAATCGCGCATCATCGCATCGAAATGCTGCGGGGACTGCGGGCCAGTCGTTCCGACCACTACGGCGCGCTTTCCATCAACAACGCGAAACGGCCCGTAATGGGCAATTGCCAGCGATTCGGGCTGCGAACGCAGCGGCACAGCGTAACGTGTCGCGGCAGCTTTAGTCGTCTGGGATACCACTTCGCCGTTGACGATATGCGTGGTGACGGTTGTAACCGCCTCTGCGGCCCTTTCACCGCGATCCGCCACACGGACCCAGCTTTCGCTGGCAGAATCCCATTCCTCAACCCAACTGACGGTCGAAACCGAGCGCGCACTGGCATAGTCCTGAGCTTGCGCGGCGGCAGGCATCATCAGGAATTGCAGTAGGGCGAACAAGGCAGCGAGTTTTTTCATGCTGCATGGATTACAGGTCCAGCGCTTGAAAATTTGCCAAGGTTTATACTTGCGATTTTCTTTAGTAGTTGGACCTAGACGCTCGACAACTCGCTATTAACCTTGCACAATCGCGTTCCGAGCATGGTAAAAATGCGTCTGTTTCCAATAACTAGGGGCAATTAGGGATTGCCCCGTAGTTTGCGATAAATTTCGGCGGGGTGGCCGCCGGCTTCCGGGGGGATTGTAAATGGTCGCATTGGTGCGCACAGTTGCCTATCTCGGCCTCGAAGCGCGGCGCGTGGAAGTGCAATGCCAAGTCGCCTCTGGCCTGCCGCGATTTTCGATTGTCGGCCTTCCAGACAAAGCCGTCAGCGAAAGCCGCGAGCGGGTTCAGGCCGCTTTGTCCGCGATGGGTCTCGCGCTGCCGCCAAAGCGTATCACGATCAATATGTCGCCCGCCGACTTGCCAAAGGACGGATCGCATTTTGACCTTCCGATTGCATTGGCCTTGCTCGCTGCGATGGGCGTGACCGATGCAGAGCAGCTGGGCGATTGGATTGCGGTCGGAGAATTGTCTCTCGACGGCAGGATTGTTGCCAGTCCCGGTGTACTGATCGCCGCTTTGCACGCAAGCGAAGCCGAAGCAGGATTGATTTGTCCCGCCGAACAAGGGGCAGAGGCGAAATGGGCCAGCGGTGTGCCGGTGCTTGCCCCGCGTGATCTATCTGCGCTGCTTGCCCATCTGAAAGGCAGTCAAGTTCTGGGAGAGCCCGCGCGCGGTGATGTCGCCGAAGCACCGCCCGTGACCGACCTGAAACAGGTGAAGGGGCAGGAAACGGCCAAACGCGCGCTCGAAATCGCGGCGGCGGGCGGGCACAATCTTCTAATGGTTGGACCGCCGGGATCAGGCAAGAGCCTGCTAGCATCGTGTATGTCGGGCATCCTGCCTGAGCTCTCTCCTTCCGAAGCGCTTGAAGTCTCCATGGTCCAATCTGTCGCTGGAATGCTGGAGGCTGGACGGATCAGCCGCGCCCGGCCATTTCGTGCGCCGCACCATTCGGCCAGTATGGCTGCGCTGACCGGCGGAGGGCTGAAAGTTCGCCCTGGTGAGGTTAGCCTTGCTCACCTTGGCGTGCTGTTTCTGGATGAACTGCCTGAATTTCAACGCTCGGTGCTGGACTCTCTCAGGCAACCTCTGGAAACCGGCAAAGTCGATGTTGCGCGCGCCAATGCGCATGTCAGCTTTCCGGCCCGTGTACAGTTGATCGCAGCGATGAACCCATGCCGATGTGGTCACGCTGGGGAGCCTGGCCACACCTGTGCACGCGGGCCGCGCTGTGCGACCGAGTATCAGGCGCGGCTTTCCGGCCCCTTGCTCGACCGGATCGATCTGCATGTCGAAGTGGCCGCGGTTAGCGCAATGGACCTCGGCCTGCCGCCCTCCGCCGAAGGGAGCGAAGACGTGGCAAGACGGGTGGCAGGCGCACGGTCAATGTGCGAAGCGCGAGGAGTTAGGTCCAACGCGGAACTGGAGGGCGAGACGCTCGAACGCTTTGCCGCGCCTGACGATGCGGGACGCACACTCTTAATGCAGGCAGCTGAGAAACTGCGTCTTTCCGCACGCGGCTATACTCGCATGCTGCGCGTGGCCCGCACGATTGCCGATCTGGCCGGTTCAGACAATGTCGGGCGTGAACATATTGCAGAGGCGCTTTCTTACAGGCAAACGGTCGGAGTGCGGTAAGGCACCGCAATAGAAAGAAGTTTGCTCGATGCCGTTTGATCCATCATGGCTTATCCATATCGGCGCTGCGCTCCTGCTGCTCGCCTATGCGATCCGTGACGAGCTGAAGCTGCGGCTGCTCATCATCGTTTCGACATTTATCTACATCGCCTATTACTATTTGGCCGCCAATCCGCCGCTGTGGGATGCGATCATCACAAGCTCGCTGATGGTTGTAATCAACGTAATCGTCCTGACCCAAATCCTTCTGGAACGGACAACTTTTCGGATGACAGAAGATGAAAAGGCGCTTTTTGACGCGTTTGAAACACTCACCCCCGGCCAGTTCCGCCGAATTGCGAAACTGGCGGCTTGGCGAACATCGGGCGATACAGAAGGCGTCATTCTAACGCGCGAACAGGAACCTTCGGATTCGCTGTTCTATATCTTTGAAGGCAATATCTCGGTTGAGAAAGGCGGTCGCCGGTTTCGCCTGCCCGATGGCAATTTCGTAGGTGAGGTGGCTTTCGTTTTGAAACGCAAGACAACCGCCACCACCATCGCGCCAAAAGGCGTTCGTTTTGTCGAGTGGGACAGCACAGCATTGCGCAACCTCAGCGACAAGCACCCCAACCTTGGCAATGCCTTGAATGCGCTGCTCACCCGCGATCTCGCGCGAAAGATCGGTGCCAGCTATCGCCCACCAGACGATGCTATCCCGGCTGATAGCCAAGCCGAACGTTTATTGGAAAGCGCACAAGCAGCCGAATAAACTCGGCGTGATCGCCTCGCATTCATTGCAGTGCAAGCATCGGGCGGCTTACACAGCGCTACCCACGTCTATCCAAGGCCGCACCAAATTCCATGGCAGATACAGTCACGCCCACGCCTGCCATGGCACACGAACAGCGTGGCTGGTCAGCGCGTGTTTTTGACGAGAAGCTGGGCACGCGCGCGGTCAGCCTTATAATTGCAATCGCTTTAGAGGCGCTGATAATTCTTTTGCTGTTTCTGATTGGCTGGAACTGGCGTGAAGAAACCGACATTGCGGAAACTATCACGACATTAGAAGCTTCCGATTTTTCAGAGGATTCGCCCGAGCCCGAGGCACAGGCCCCGTCGCCCCCGGAAACTTCAACCCAGCCGGTCGCACCCAGCCCGATTGAGCCTGTGCCCTTGCCGCAACCGCTTCCCGACACACCGTTGCCAGTTCCCAATCCGCTGACCAACGAAACTGTATCGGTTCCACCTATTTCACCAGCGCCGACGCCATCGGCTGCGCCGCCTCAGAACCCTGCACCTGCGGGGCCGCCCGCGCGTACCTATGGCCCGCCCAATACAGGTGCGAGTTCCGGACGGAATGATAGCAAGCGTGTCGGAACCGCTCCCAATGGAGAGCCGCTTTATGCGGCGCGCTGGTACCGCGAGCCAACGCGTCAGGAGCTCGCCGGATACCTTTCTACGGCTTCGAACCCGAGCACAGCCTTGATTGCGTGCCGCACAGTGGCGAATTTCTATGTCGATAGCTGCGAGTTGATCGGGGAGAGCCCGCAAGGCTCCCAAATCGGGCGCGCGGTGCTCTCCGCAGCGTGGCAATTCCGGGTTCGGCCTGCGCGGGTCGGAGGGCGCTCTCAAGTCGGATCATGGGTGCGGATCAGGATCGACTACACCCGCGAAGTGCGCCGGTAATCAGTCTTCGAATTCGCGCACGACGGCGCAGAAGTCTTCGCCATATGTATCAAGCTTGCGCGCTCCGACCCCCTGAATACTGCCAAGGGCATCCAGCGTCATCGGCCGCTCATGCGCCATGGCGCGCAGCACGCTGTCGTGAAAGATAATGTAGGCAGGGATGCCGCGTTCGCTCGCGAGCTCTTTGCGCTTGTTACGAAGCGCTTCGAACAGGGGATTACCGACAGGATTGGCTTCGTTCGATTTGCGACCACGGCGCGCTTTCTTGGGCGGTTCGGCGATCAGAACCGCTCGTTCGTCTCGCAATACTTCCCGCGCGGTTGCGCCCAGTGCCAAGCCGCCATGATCAGTGGTCACCAGCATTTCATGCGCCATCAGATTGCGCATTACTGGGCGCAACATTGGCGCCTCTTCCTCACCCAAAATTCCGAACACAGACAGCTGATCATGCGCGCGCTGGGTCACGCGATCATCGTCGCGGCCAAGCAGCACTTTCTCGATATGACCAAGGCCATAGCTCTGGCCGGTGCGGTATACTGCTGACAGCAACTTGCGCGCGATCTCGGTCACGTCGATCACTTGCGGCGGGTTTTCGCAATTGTCACATGAACCGCATTCCCGATCAGGGCTTTCGCCAAAATGCCGGAGCAGAATTGCGCGGCGACAGCTCGGTGCCTCGACCAATGCCGCAAGCGAATTCAGCCTTGCACCTTCACTTACCAAGCGGTCTTGATCGACTTCGTCCAGTCGCTGACGTGCCTTGGCGAAATCGTTCGCGCTCCAAAACATATGCGCTTCTGCCGGATCACCATCGCGTCCTGCGCGGCCTGTTTCCTGATAATAGGCCTCAATTGATTTCGGCAGGCCCGCATGAACGACAAAACGCACATCGGGTTTATCGATGCCCATACCGAACGCGATGGTGGCAACCATGACCATGTCATCCGAGCGGACAAATTCTGCTTGCACAGCGGCGCGTTGTTCCGGGGGTAGGCCCGCATGATAATAGCCTGCTGATCGTCCAGTCGCGGCAATTGTCTCGGCAAGCTTTTCTGTCGCCGCGCGGCTCGTGGCGTAAACAATGCCCGCGCCCGGTGTTCGAGTGATGAAATCTGTAATCTGCTTACCAGCATTCTGCCGTGCACTGATGGCGTAGCGGATGTTTGGCCGATCGAATCCTGCGACGATCAAGCCGTCATCGGGAATGCCGAGTTGAAGCAGGATATCACGGCGGGTGGTTTCGTCCGCCGTCGCAGTCAAAGCGAGGCGCGGAACATGCTCGAACCGGTCCAGCATCGGGCGAAGCTGGCGGTAATCCGGGCGGAAATCATGCCCCCATTCGGACACGCAGTGCGCCTCATCAATCGCGAACAATGAAATGTCCGCCGCGGTCAGCAGTGACTGAAAACCGCCCGTGTTGGCACGCTCTGGCGCGACATAGAGCAGGTCGAGCTCACCGTTGCGCAGGGCTTCGGCTGTCGCGGCATTGTCACTATCCGCCGATGTCATCGAGGCGGCACGGATACCGACGGCAGTGGCCGCGCGGATTTGATCATGCATCAACGCGATGAGAGGCGAGACGACAATCGCCGTGCCTGATCGTGCGAGCGCGGGGATTTGATAACAAAGCGATTTACCTGCGCCGGTGGGCATCAGGGCGCAGGTGTTCTCTCCCGCCATGACGCGATCGATCACCTCTTCCTGACGGCCACGAAATCCGGAATATCCGAAGGTCGTGCGCAGGATGGAATGCAGATCGGCGCGGTCGGCGACCGTCATGATTGGGGTGACCCTTGGTGAATTGCGGTAAGCGGGCAACCTACCCGCAGGCGGAAAGCCTATCCAGCCGCCCGTTTCTTAGCTGCGTCGATATCAACAATATCGCCGGTGCCAAGCGCTTCGCCTGCTCTAGCCACAGTTCCATCAGCTCGTTTGCCAAGATCGTCGCGTTTCACCAGCCATAAATCCTCATGGCCCAGAATGCGTCCGTCATGCGCCAGCATGGATACCGGGCCGACCGGCAACCGGTCGCGCACGTCCACGAGCACGGGATCTTCGTTTACAAAATCGCTGCCATACTTCTGACCCCATTGGCGCAATGCAACCATGGCAGGCAAAAGGTCAAAACCCTTTTCAGTCAGGCGATATTCGATCTTGCGGCGATCATCTGCGCAGGGTTCACGCTTCAGAATTCCATGCTCGACCAATTTGGCAAGACGGTTGGAGAGAATATTGCGCGCAATACCAAGCTCGCTGAGGAATTCCTCAAAATGCTTAAGTCCGTTGAAGCTCGCGCGCAGGATCATGAATGACCAACGTTCGCCCATCACTTCAAGCGCTTGCGGCAGCCCGCAATCGATCAACTCGCGCAGTGGTTCTCTTAATTCGCCCATATCAGTCCCTTCCGTGAAACCTTTCTAGCGCGTTTTGTCCCAAGCGCAAATTTGGCGGTCAGGCGGTCGAAACCAACACCGAAAAATAATTTCAGTTTTAAGTTGCAACTTGAAATCTAATCACATAGGTAGTGATTCGCAACTGGTTTCGATCTGAAACTTAATGCCTCCAGATGCAAATGATTTTTGTAACCGCTCAAATAAGGATACCGACGATGACATTCTCTCTTCCCCGCACCAGTCGCCTCTCAATTTTCGTTGTAGCCCTCGCCTATACCGGCCTAACCTTTGGCGCTGCCACTGCGTCGGCTCCCCTCGCCGCCGCAAAGACCGGCCCATATTACTCGGCGACGTTCTCCGCTCCGGTTGATGACAACCGTGCAGTCGCCGGCGGTGTCGCCTGGGCATGCAAAGACACCAAATGTGTCGCCAACAAAGGGACCTCGCGCCCGGTGAACGTCTGCCGCGGCATTGCCCGCGAATTCGGCGAAGTCACCAGCTTCACTGCACGTGGCAAAGAACTGGACGAGAAGAAGCTGGCGAAATGCAACGGCAACTAAGCCGCTAACGGATACTGATACGCGGTCTATCCCCCGCGTCCCCGCCGTCCCGATACTCTCCACCAAGGGGCGGACCCTAAAAACCCCTCGAAGCCGCGTTCCCCAGCAAGGTTTCGAGGGGATTTTTGTGGCCTTAAAGTAAGCCTGACGCCTTCAATTGCGCTTCAAGCGAATCCGCATCGGTAAACAAATGCGCATCCCAGCCGCGCGCTTTTGCAGCAGCGATGTTGTCGGGATTGTCATCGGTGAAGAACAGCTGCGCACCTTCTCGGCCGCTACGCTCTTCAAGAATCTCGTATATACGCATTTCCGGTTTTGCGACCCGCTCAGTTCCAGACACGATGATGTCTTCAAAAACATCAAACACCGGCTGTGTTGGCCGGAAACCACCCCAAAACTCGTGCCCAAAGTTTGTCAGGCAGAACAGCGGAACACCCCGCGTATGAAGCCTCTCAACCAATTCATGCGAACCCTCAACTGGCCCGGGAATGCTCTCGTTGAATCGTTCGGCATAGGCTTGGATATGCTTCGCGTATTTCGGGAACTCAGCGATCCGCGCCGGCACCATGTCCGCCAATGGCACGCCGCGATCGTGAAGGAAGTGCCACTCTTCGGTCACCACATTGGCTAAAAACCAATCGAGCTCATCGGCATCGTCGATCAGTTTGGCGAACAGGTTGCGCAGATCCCACTGGAACAGCACCCGCCCTACATCGAAAACAACTGCTCTTGCGATGTCGCTCATAAATCACTCCGCTAGAAACGGCTGCGGCCCGCTCTCCACAATGGAGGCGGGCCGCAGCGTTTGCTCGATCACCTTGCAAGGTGACCGGCCAATCACATCAGTTAACCCTGGCGGGCTTTGAAACGACGGTTGGTCTTGTTGATGACATATGTGCGACCGCGACGGCGGATGACACGGCAGTCACGATGACGGTTTTTCAGCGACTTAAGGCTGTTGCGGACTTTCATTTCGGGTTCCTGCAAATAAATAGGGCATCGAAGATTGTCTCCGATGCCGGAATATCAAGGGGCGCGCCTAAGGGTATAGTCGCGATTCGTCAACGGCTTTGGCAATAAACCCGCCTTAGCCACCTCGGATTTCGGTCAGCTTGCGTTCCCAAGCGAGCGCATGGGCGATAATCTCGTCCAGATCAGCGTGTTTCGGTTCCCACGGCAGTGTCGCACGAATCCGCGAAGGGTCTGACACCAACGACGCGGAATCGCCTGCGCGGCGATCCTCGAAACGGCGATCAATTGTCATGTTGGTCACGCGGTCCACAGCATCGAGCACTTCGAGCACGGAGAAACCGCGACCGTAACCGCAATTCATTGTCAGGGACCGATCCGGTTGCTCGACTAAAGCCTCCAGCGCCAAAACGTGCGCAGCCGCCAGATCGCTGACATGGATATAATCGCGCACACCGGTGCCGTCCGGCGTGTCAAAATCGGTTCCGAACACGCCCACAAATTCGCGTTTGCCAAGTGCGGCCTCAACCGCGACCTTGATCAGGTGTGTCGCGCCAGCAGTCGATTGACCAGTGCGTGCACGCGGATCTGCTCCGGCCACATTAAAGTAACGCAGCGCGCAGTAATTTATGGCATGTGCCGCCGCCGTGTCTCCCAGCATCTGCTCGGTCATCAATTTGGACCAGCCATACGGGTTGATCGGAACCCGCGGTGTTTCCTCTGTCACCGGCGAAACATCCGGCGCGCCATAAGTCGCGGCTGTCGAGGAGAAAATGAAGTGCGGAACGCCTGATTTCACTGCAGCTTCGATCAAAGCGCGGCTTTTTACCGTATTGTTGTAATAATATTTGAGCGGATCAGACACGCTTTCGGGCACAACGATTGAGCCTGCAAAGTGCATGATCGCACCGATGCCCTGTTCAGCCACAATCCGGGCGACCAGACCCCCGTCCTCAATATCGCCTTCGTATAAAGGCACGTCGTCAGGAACCGCAAAACGGAACCCGGTTGTAAGATTGTCGATAACAGCGACCGGCCAGCCTGCATCTTTCAATGCGAGAACGGCGTGGCTACCGATGTATCCGGCGCCGCCAGTAACCAGGACGCAAGGTTTACCTGCTTGATGTGTTGCTTCAGACATGGCGCCGTCTTTAACAGAGAATGGCTGTAAGAAAATGAAGACATTGGGTCTCGTATGCAGGTTTTGGCCTCATTCGCACGTTAAGCAGCAATTCGAGCATTAGAGAGAGGATACCGTCATGACACGCACATACCACTCCATGAAATTGGCCTTAGTGCCGATTGCTGCACTGTCGCTTAGTGCATGCGTGACCCCTTACACTGGTCCGGTTGAGGTCACACGATTTGTCGCAGAGGATACCAGCGCGCTTGGTACCGGATCGATATCTGTCGCCATCAGAACAGGCGAAGATGATGGCGCTGAACGCCTCGATACCACATACCGCGATGCAATTATGAGAGAGCTTGAACGGTTGGGATACTCCGCAAGCGCTGCCGGTGAGCCTGATCAACAAGCCCTCGCCAACATTACGACAACCCCGATTGAAACAGTTCAAGGTCGGTCCGGCACCAGCGTGGGAGTCGGCGGAAGTACCGGCTCGTTCGGCGGCGGCGTGGGTCTTGGCATCGGTTTCTCGCTTGGCGGGAAAAACAAGAACCGCGAAGTGACCCAGATGGAAGTCCGCATAACATCGCAGAATACTGGCGAAACGCTGTGGGAAGGACGCGCAGAAATCGTCACCAGCACAGATTCGGCGTACAATCCGCCAGCCGAAAATGCCCGCGCGCTGGCCGCGGCACTGTTCAGGGATTTCCCCGGTGGCAATGGCGAGACAGTGCAGCTAACGGTCGATGAGCTTGAAAGGACACCATGACTTCTACCGGCAATTCAATTGGCATCGATTCCGCATTTGATAGCGGCAATATCAAAACCCTCTCGATCAACGGCAATTGCGCCCGGCTTGCGATCCCGAAGGATCATATGGCCGAGTTTGCGCAGTGGTTTCATTTCCGCGTGACCGGCGCGGCTGGTGAAGAGGTCGAGCTAAAAATTACCGGCCTTAGCGGGAGTGCATTTCCCGGCGGCTGGCCGAATTACGATGCCTGCGTTTCTGAAGACCGCGAGTTTTGGGCGCGCACGGCCAGTTCGTATGATCAAAACGAAGAAGGCGGCACGCTAACGATCCGCTACACATTGGCATCCAACACCGCATGGTTCGCTTACTTTGCGCCGTATTCGATGGAGCGCCATCACGATCTCTTGGCAGAGGCGGCCTCATGCGAAGGTGTTGAACTGAGCCGCCTGACGCAAACGCTGGATGGTCAGCCGCTCGATATGCTCGAAATGGGCGAAGGCGAGAAACAAGTTTGGCTCTATGCCCGCCAGCATCCCGGTGAAACCCAGGCCGAATGGTGGATGGAAGGCGCGCTCGAATGCCTGACTGATCCAACCGATCCAGTCGCGCGCGGTCTGCGCAAACGCTGCCGATTGCATATTGTACCAAACTGCAACCCCGATGGATCACGCCGGGGTCATTTGCGCACCAACGGTGTGGGCACAAACTTGAACCGCGAATGGTCCGAACCCAGTGCCGACAAATCGCCTGAAGTTCTCGCCATCCGCGCCAAGATGGACGAAACCGGCGTCGACTATGCGATGGATGTGCACGGTGATGAAGCGATCCCTGCTGTATTCCTTGCCGGATATGAAGGCATTCCAAGCTGGACCGATGCGCATGGCGAACAATTCTATCGCTACCAGCGCATCCTTGATCGCCGTACGCCCGATTTCCAGACTAAACTTGGCTATCCCAAGGCACCGGCGGGCAAAGCCAATCTCGGCATCAGCACCAATTTGGTCGCAGAACGGTATGGCGCCTGCGCAATGACGCTGGAAATGCCGTATAAGGATCTCGCGGATTTCCCTGAGCCTGAACAAGGTTGGTCACCCGAACGCTGCAAGCTGCTGGCCCGCGAATGCCTCGCGGCTCTGCTGGAATGGCTGGAGACCGAATAGCCGGTGGCCACGCGGGTCGCACCGCTATTCGATACAAAGTCTGCGGCGCAGGTCTATTTTGACCGGCACGCCGCCGAATGCGCTGAGCTGAATTGCAGTGCCTCCGATGTCGGCGCCGAAATTGCGATCAACCAGATTTTTACGCCTCTGGTCGTCTTGCTCGTTGCGCTAGCCTTGCACCGGTTGGGTTTCTGGCAAGCGAGCTATGGCAGGTTAAGCCGCTGGCTGCGCCGGTCGGTCCTCGCATCCGCTGCGTTCGGCGCGATGGTCATGGCGCTGTTTGTGGCCATGCTTTTGCCATTCAAATACTACATTGAAGTTTGGCTCGGAAAGACAAGCGGAAGTATAATCACCATTGTCAGCGACGATCCTCGCTTTGCGCCGCCCACTTTCTTGCAGCGGAACTTTTCGTTCTTTTGGGATCAGTTTGAACTGGCTTTGATGCTTGGATTAGTCGGAGCAATCATCGCTCCGCTCGCATTTTGGCTCTTTCGAACACGTCCCCGGACGCTGTTTGCTATTGCGGGGGCATTGTATCTGTCGTGGGTGTTGGTGCCGACAATCGATCCATGGGCGGAGACCTTTCCTCTGGCTGAAGGGAAATTGCGGGATGATGTCGAGCAAATTGCCGACCGCGCAGATATTGACATGGGCCGCATCCGGACAGGCAATAAAAATCGCCTTGGATTAGGCCAAAATGAAGCCCGCGCAGAATGGCATGATGGCGGGACCAAAGCGATCATGAACGAGGCGATGCTGAACATCATGCAGATTAACCCCAAGGCTTATTCTCCGCCATTCAAACCTTTCACGGCCAAAGAATTCCGCGCAGTTGTGGGGCATGAACTGGCGCATCTAAAACAGTACCATTGGCAATGGTTGATCGGATTCAGAGCCATTCTTGCATCGTTCTTAACTGCGCTCGCAGCTTGGATTGCCTTGCGCCTCAGCAGCCGGCCATTTCTGACAGGCCCGCAAGGGCAGCGACATGCTCCAACCGTCTTGGCTCTGTTTGCGGCAACGGGTTTCGCTTTCCATTTTGTGGCGCTCCCGCTCTTCAACAATGCGATCCGGTGGCAGGAAAACAGCGCGGATCAGGTAGCGCTTGATCTGGCGCGTGACCCCGATGGCGCGGCCGAGCTTGCCTATCGACTTGCTCGCGGTGGCCCCTTGGAACATCGCAGGTGGTATAACACGCTCTATCGCTCTCACCCCGACGCAAGAACGCGGATCGAACGGGCGATGAGGTGGAAAGCCAACAATGAACCGGCAAAATATACCGCAACGGGATGGTCAGGGCCGGTCCGCAACCGGTGGATGGATGATCTTGACCCGATTGATGGCTGGTCAGAGCACAGCGAATAGGCTCCGCCGCACACGATTTTACACCCGGTTCAGCAAACGCAGCGACCGGTTCATGTTACAGAGCCTCCAGCAAGAGAGAACGGGAGCTTATTCATGACGCAGCAAATCCAGTGGAACCGTCGCGGTATTTTGGCCGGCGCAGGCGCGCTTGGGATCGCGGGTTTTTTGCCCACCCAGGCTGCGGCGCAGGGTCTCAATCTTGGTCTGGGCAAAGGGCTTGGTCTCGGCTCACTCCTTGGCAAGGCCACCGACGGTGCGCTTGATAAGCTTGCGCAGCCCGGTGCGTTCTACGGCGATGAAGACATCCGTATCGGCCTGCCGATTGTCGGCAATCTGGGCGGGCGCAGCGGCGGATTGTTTGGCCGGTTGATGAATGCAGGCAATCGCTTAGGTGTCCTTGGCGATGTGACCCGCACTATCAACGACGCCGCCGGACTTGCCGCGGGCGAGGCCAAGCCAATTTTCCGTGACGCGATAAATGGCCTGTCATTCGAAGATGCGCCTAGCATCATAAAAGAGGACGATGGCGGCACGCAGTATCTGCGCAGTTCGTCGAATGAGAGGCTTCATTCGCGCTTTGAGCCGCTGGTCGATACCGCGCTTGAGAAGCTGGGCGTCTATAAGAGTTTTGACGGGCTTGCTGAAAAGCACAGCTTTATACGTCAGGCCGGATGGAACCGGCAGAGCATCAATCGCTCTGTGACGGACCAAGGCCTAGACGGCATCTTTTCCTATGTAGGACAGGAAGAGCGGGAATTTCGCAAGAACCCTGTCGGGAATATTGGCGGCGCGCTGGGCGACCTGCTCGGCAAATAGGCGTCAGCCCAAATGCTCTGGACCGAAAGCATGCGGAAGCAGCGCGGAAAGCGCCACTTCGCGGACCTCTTCGGCACCAACGCAGAGCACGCGCGGGTCTGTTCCGCCAAGCTGGGCAATCTCATTGAGCACCTGACGGCATCGGCCACACGGCGTGATGGGCGCACCATCGCCCTTATCCAAAGGGCCAACAACGGCGACTTCGACAAGGCCGCCGCGGCGCCCCTCGCCAAGCGCTTTGGCCACGGCGACAGTCTCAGCGCACAGAGCCAATCCATAGCTCGCATTCTCGATATTGGTGCCGGTTATAACAGCGCCATCGTCGAATTTGAGAGCCGCACCAACAGCGTAGTCGGAATAGGGTGACCAAGAATGTTTGGCGGCATCCCGGGCCGCTTGGATCAGGTTTTCATCGCTCATTTTTGTACCACTACCCATTCGATTGGCTCATCCGAGGCTTCGGAAACAAGTTGGCTATTGGCGCTCCATAGCAGCCATGGCCGTCCGGTATAATCCGGGCGCGCACGGTCACGTGACAGCCAAAGATCACGCTCCATGCTTCTCGCAGTGCCATAACGATTTTCAAAATCCTCGCCCAGCTTCAGAATGACAGGCTTGCCTGAATGCATTTCAATCTGGTTGATAAGGGTCAGCAGTTCACTCTCAACCGCCGCATCGCTGACAGGTTCAACGCAATTTTCACCGCTCGCCTCCAATTCAATGGCGGGCGGCAACAGATCTTCGCTGCGCGGTACCATGCGGGTAAAACGCTTTGATTGAAGACCGGCGCGAAGACACGGATCAAAGCGCAGAACAACGCCCATATTGATGCCCGACTGTTTCGCCTGCGCAAACCGGCTGCCGAAATCATCATCAAGAGCGCGCGAGGCCGGCTGCAGCTCCAGATAGGCGAACTGCCCGCCGATCGCTTTCAATGTGTCGAAATTCATCCCATTGATCTCGCTCGGGATGACGGCCCCCTGCTCGGGATAGAGCGCCTCATCGGGACGCCATTCGCGCATGTCCCACCAGAACCACGCCGTGAAGATGATCCCGACAAGAGCGAGCAAGGATATCAGCCGGAATGTCCAGCGCCCCATACTGCCTTTCTTGCGCCGCGAACGGCCGGAGGTTTTGGCACGCGCCATCTCTGCCATCAGCCCTTTATATGAAGCACGCAAATAAGCGTGAAAAGCCGCCGCGCGGTGGCAAAATCAGTCTCGACCTTGCCTTCGAGCCGCTCTTGCAAAAGCTCGGCTGCGTGGTTGTGCACTCCGCGGCGCGCCATATCGATAGTCTCGATTTCCGATGGCGTTGCCTTGCGGATCGCCTGATAATAGCTGTCGCAGATGGCGAAATATTCGCGAATCGGCCTGCGAAACCGGGCAAGCCCGATCATCAGAGTTTCGAGCTCTTGATCGCTTTCATCGCTGATTCGCATCATCAGCCGCCCATCCCGCACACCAAGGTTCAAACGATACGGACCCTTCGCGCCGCGTTCCAGGCTGCGAACCGGCTTAAAGGTGTTTTCCTCAATCAGATCGTAAATCGCTACGCGCCGTTCTTGTTCGACATCGGCGTTGCGCCATAGAATCGTCTCTTCATCGAGAGCGATATGGGCAATGCGAAACGTGGTCGCGGAATCGGGCGGCAAATCGGCCATGCGCAATGCCTTCGCAGATCGCGGGGGCCATGTTCAAGCACTTCGCGATTCCATCCCCGCTATCCACAAGCATGCGTGGTGATTTTACCGCTTTTTGCAGTTGCCGTTTGGGCCAGCCGCGCTCATCAAGCGGCTCATGGCTGATCCCACTCCTCTTTCACTTGTCGATTCAGAATCGGAAACCGCGCGCAAACTGCCTTCTAACCTAGAGGCGGAAGCTGCGTTTCTTGGCGCGATCCTAAGTGACAATCGAATACTCGAAGAACTCCAGGTCCCGATCCAACCCATTCATTTTTTCGAGCCGTTGCATGAACGGATATTCGAGCGGATCAAGACACTGATTGACCGCAATGCGACTGCTTCACCGGTTACCCTTCGCCCTCACTTCGAGGCAGATGAAGCCATGAAGGAGTTGGGCGGGCCAAAATATTTGGCTCAGCTATCTGCAAACGGTGCAGGTATTTTGATGCCGCGTGAGCTTGCGCAGCAGATATATGACCTAGCGCTATTGCGCGAACTCGTAAGCGTCGGGCGCGGCCTCGTCGAAGGGGCGTTGGACACCTCCGAAGAAACCGATCCGATGGACCGGATTTCTCAGGCCGAGGCGGACCTGTTCAAAGTGGCTGAGGGCGCTGCCACAGGCAACGAAGCCTCTAGCTTCCGCGATGCTGCGCTGACCGCGATCAAGATGGCCGAAGCCGCAATGAATTCGGGCGGCGGCCTGTCGGGCAAGACAACCGGCCTTTCGACCATGGACAGCAAAACCGCAGGCCTGCACGAATCCGATCTAATCATCCTCGCCGGGCGTCCGGGCATGGGCAAAACCTCGCTTGCGACCAACATCGCGTTCAATTGCGCCGAGGCGCATCTGGATTGGGAGCGCGATGGCGGCGAGTTCAACTATGGCGGGCCAGCTGCATTTTTCAGCCTTGAGATGAGCGCTGACCAGCTTGCCACGCGTATTCTCGCCGAGCAGGCCGAGATCAGTTCCGAGGCATTGCGGAGCGGTAAATTGAGCCGCGAAGATTTCCAGAAACTGAGTTTCGCCAGCCAGCGCCTCGCCGAGTTGCCTCTATACATTGACGATACGCCCGCCCTGACAATTGGCGGGTTGCGGACGCGTGCGCGGCGCCTGAAACGGCGGTATGATATTGGTCTGATTGTGGTCGACTATCTGCAACTCTTGCAGGGGTCAGGCCGCGCCAATGATAACCGCGTAAACGAAATTTCAGAGATCAGTCGCGGATTGAAGACGCTCGCGAAAGAGCTCTCCGTTCCAGTGATCGCGCTCTCGCAGCTCTCGCGTGCGGTCGAGCAACGCGAGGATAAACGTCCGATCCTTTCCGATCTCAGGGAGTCGGGCTCGATCGAGCAAGACGCCGATATGGTCTGGTTCGTTTACCGCGATGACTATTATCTCGAGGCGACCCGCCCAGACTTCCCGACAGAGAGCAGTCCGCCCGACGCGGTCGAAAAATATCGCGCATGGGAAGAGCAATACGAGCAGGTTCGTAACAAAGCGGCGGTGAATGTCGCCAAACAGCGTCACGGCTCCACCGGCATCGTCCCGCTTCACTTCCAGGCCGAGTTCACCAAGTTCACCTCGCCGAATATCAAAGATTATTCGGACTGGGGCGAAGGCTAGGGCGTAGAAGGCTTATTGAGGCTTCGCGCAACCCGGTAGTCGGCAAGCGCGATCCAGTAGCTCAATGTCCATCGCATCCGATTGAACAATCCGGCCTCTTGCGCATACCATTCTCGTGTGACCGGCATGCTCGCTGCTTCGAGGGTAGTGATGAAATCACGAAGTCGGTCGGCAAGGTCGCCATCTTCCACACGAACCATCAGCTCGACATTGATACGAACCGATCTTTTATCGAGATTGGCACTGCCAAAGTAGCTTACATTGTCGGCAATCAGCAGTTTCATATGCAGCTTGCACGGCTGAAATTCGAAAATCTTGGTCCCTGCCTTGAGCAGCTTGCGATAGAGCAATCGCGCAACATCAATCGTTGCGTCGATATCTGACTTGCCAGCCGTGATCATTCGCATACGGCCCCGCCGCGCTACACGCGCCATAAGGCGCCGCATACTGCTTGGCGGAGAGAAATAGGCGCTTACGGTATCAAGGCTTTGTGCATGCACCAGATCGGTTTTGAACTGCCAGGCCCAGTGGCTTTTTCGCACAAGCGGCCCGCCGACGAGCAACCGGACTGGACCTTCGCCCGCATCCCATTGCTTGACCATCCGGCGCATCCGGCGAAGCTGCGAGCCTTCGCTTTGAACCCAATCGCGCAAAAGGATGAACCAGTCAGCGAACTGATCAACCACTTTGCCTTCAATAGCGACGCCTAGGTCGCACCAGCCGTTATTCTCAGGCGTGTCGTAGTAATGATCGGAAACATTGTTACCTCCGGTCAGGACCCGCGCGTTGTCGGCAATAACGAATTTCTGATGGTTGCGGATCAGATAGCGGACGTTCCATTTGGCCGCGAACACGTCAAACCGGCCGCCCGCCTCTACCAGAGGATCAAAGAAATGATCCGGCGCATCGCTGCCAAATGCATCGATGATCAGGTGAACATCGACACCGCGCTCTACCGCTTTGACCAAAGCGGCGAGTATCTGGGCTCCCGCATGGTCATGTTGGAACATGTAGTAGAAGATCGCGAGCGACTTTTGCGCTTTGTCGATATGGTCAACGAGCGCCTCAAGACGGTCGGACCCGCGCGGATAAAACGTAAATGCGTGGCCTTGTGCCTTAACCTGAAAGCTATCGGCGTCCTGATAATCGCTGGTGGGCGTTTCGGAGGGATCGGGGCAATTGTTCTGAGTCACAACGGCCCCAATGCATCGCTGCGGTTTCAGTTGCAAATTCTTGACTCTTCGCCGCCGTGACCCTAGGTGAAGCGATCTTTCAGACAACCAGAATTTATGAGGCCCGCTGATGGCACGCGTTACCGTTGAAGATTGCGTCGACAAGATTCCAAACCGTTTCGACCTTGTATTGCTCGCTGCACAGCGCGCGCGCGAAGTTTCGGGCGGTAGCGAACTGACGCTTGAGCGTGACCGTGATAAGAACCCGGTTGTTGCCCTACGCGAGATCGCCGAACAGACGATCAAGCCGAAAGAGCTGAAAGAATCGCTGGTAACAAGCCTGCAGAAAATCCTGCCTGACGATGAAGATGATGCCGATGAAATCGGTTCGCTGAGCCAGTCGGCTGAAGCTTTGCGGATCACCGCGAGTGCGCCAACCCGTTCGACATCAATCGGTGCCGATTACGAAGGTTAAGGCCTACGGATAACGCAGGGACAAATTGTCCCGTATTGAGAAGGGCCGCCAGTTTGGCGGCCTTTTTCGTTTTGGTGCTGTATCCCAAATCACAGAACGGTAACTTACCCCGCCTAACAGCGGACCTTTGAAGCGAGACAACGGACAGCCATGGCATCGATTGCGGTTTACAGTGTCAAAGGCGGTGTTGGAAAAACGACATTCGCTGTAAACCTCGCATGGTGCGCCGCGACGGTCTCTCGGCGACAAACCCTGCTTTGGGATTTGGACGCGGCCAATGGCTCCGGCTTCCTGCTGGGTATCGACCCCAAGAAGAAACGCACGGCCGGTTCTGTTTTTACGGCGGATCGCAGTCCATCAAAACTGATCCAGAAAACCGCCTATCCCAATTTGCACCTGCTGCCTGCGGACGAGAGTATTCGTACACTCGATAGGCAGTTTGACCGGATCGGGAAGAAGAAGCGGCTTTCCAAACTGACCAGCGCGCTTGCCAAGAATTACGACCGGATCATCTTCGATTGCCCACCAGTTTTGAATGAAATCAGCGCGCAGGTCATGCGCGCAGCGGATATCGTGATTGTCCCGCTCCCCCCGTCCCCGCTTTCTTCAAGGGCATTCGATCAAGTGGTTGAGGAAGTGCGCGGCAGCGGCAAAGGCCATCCGCCAATCCTGCCAGTCCTGTCGATGCTCGATATGCGCCGGACGCTGCACAAGGAAGCACGCGCGGCCAATCCCAATTGGCCTGCTGTTCCGCTGGCCAGCGCGATTGAGCAATGCGCGGTCGAGCGCCAGCCGGTGGGCGCGTTTGCACCCCGCTCACCCGGTGCGCGCGCCTTTGCGCAAATGTGGACCGCGATCGAGCGCAAACTGGCTTCGAAAAAGAAACGATAGAGAGCTTTCCCACTAACCCCGCCTTCGCTTATAGCTTCGGCACCGAGACGGGGGACTCATGAGCGATATCACCGATGGCATTGGCGTAGCGATTGAAGGCGCGCTTTCAGGACGCGCTGTTGAACCCAAGCATGGCGAAGGAGCAGCGAAAAGCGACGCAGCTGATCGTTCATGTCTGAACTGCGGCGCACGGCCGACAGGTGATTTCTGCCAGAACTGCGGACAGAAATTGCACGTCCATCGTACCTTGTCCGCCATTGGGCACGATCTCGTCCACGGCGTGCTGCACCTCGATGGAAAGTTTTGGCGCACGATCCCGCTATTGTTGTTCAAACCGGGCAAACTCACGCGCCGTTACATCGATGGCGAACGCGCAAAGTTTGTCAGTCCGATGGCGATGTTTCTTTTTGGCGTCTTCGCAATGTTCGCCGCCTTCCAGTTTGCGGGTTTGAGCGTTCCGACCGATCTGGAAGGCGACACCGGAGCGCAATTGCGCGAATTGGCGGTGGCAGAGGTCGAAGGACTGCAAGCCACGCAGAAAGAATTGATTGCCGAGCTGGAAAAAGGCGATTTGGCCGCCGATGCACGTGATAAGCTTCAGGCAGAACTCAACGAAGCCAACGCCGCGCTAAAAGCGCTAGAGCAGGCTCAGGGGGAAGTTCCATTTCTTGAGGGATTGTTCGGCAGCGGGCCGGATACAGCAGAAGGTGGTCAGGGAACCGCTGATCAGACGGATGATGACACAACACAAATACCGCTGACAGAAGACGGGAAAAGCAATTTCAATCTCGCTATCAAAGACAACGGCATCTTCGATGTCGGGCTTGAGAAATGGCAAAAAGACCCCAGCCTTATGCTCTACAAGCTGCAGACGAATGCCTATAAATTCAGCTGGTTGCTAATCCCGATTTCCATCCCTTTTGTGTGGCTGCTGTTCGCGTTTCGCCGGCGGTTCAGAGCGTATGATCACGCGATCTTTGTGACATATTCGATCTCGTTCATGTCGCTGCTGTTTATCGCGCTGTCATTGGTGACAGCAGCGGGCATTGGCGGCGGCTGGGTGTTTACCGCGTTGGTCTTTATCCCCCCGCTTCACCTCTACAAACAACTTCGCGGCACTTACGAAGTCGGCCGCTTCGGTGCGACCTGGCGGTTGCTGGCTTTGAGCATTTTCATCTGGATTGTAATTGTACTGTTTCTGCAGGCCTTGCTGCTTCTGGGCGCGCTTTAGAACCTGCAAACAGAACGGGCGCAAAGACCAAACATCTTCGCGCCCGATTTATCGACAGTTGCAGTGGTTTAGATCAAGCGCCTTGCGGAGCCTCACCACCATTTGATCCGCCGAAACGCTTGCCCGCTTTCGGGATTGCGCTGCCGTGCGTTGGTACGACTTTCGCCGGGCCTTTCGGCTCATCAGGGCGATCCAGCTTACCGTCTTCAAGCAGCCGGGTGATCTCATCACCTGTTAGCGTTTCATATTCCAGCATGGCTTGCGCCAGCAGGTGCAGTTTGTCTTCCTGCTCGGTCAGAACATCGGTCGCACGCTTCAATCCGCCTTCGACAAGATCGCGGATTTCGGCGTCGATCAGCTTGTTGGTTTCAGCACCAGCCATCGTCCGGCTGGTTTGGCCCATACCAAGATAGCCTTCCTGTTGGTCTTCGTATTGAAGCGGGCCGAGCTTTTCGGACATGCCCCATTTGGTGACCATGTTGCGGGCCAGATCGGTCGCGTATTGGATATCGCCCGAAGCACCAGACGAGACTTTGTCATGACCAAAGATAATCTCTTCGGCCACACGTCCGCCCATCGCAACCGCTAGGTTGGCGTGCATTTTGTCGCGGTGATATGAATAATTGTCCCGCTCCGGCAGGCGCATCACCATACCCAGCGCACGTCCGCGTGGGATGATCGTTGCCTTGTGGATTGGATCAGATGCAGGCTCATTGACGCTGACGAGAGCGTGACCGGCTTCGTGATAGGCGGTCATTTTCTTCTCGTCGTCGGTCATCACCATGGAGCGGCGTTCCGCACCCATCATGACCTTGTCCTTGGCATCCTCAAATTCCTGCATCGCCACGAGGCGCTTGTTCCGGCGCGCAGCCAAAAGAGCTGCTTCGTTGACAAGGTTGGCGAGGTCCGCACCGGAGAAACCGGGCGTACCGCGCGCAATCGTGCGCGAGTTTACATCGGGTGCCAGCGGCACTTTCTTCATGTGAACGCCGAGGATTTTCTCGCGGCCATCAATATCGGGAATCGGAACGACAACCTGACGGTCAAACCGGCCCGGACGCAGCAGCGCAGGGTCAAGAACGTCAGGGCGGTTGGTCGCTGCAACGATGATGATGCCTTCATTGGCTTCAAAACCGTCCATCTCGACCAGCAATTGGTTCAGTGTCTGCTCGCGTTCATCGTTGGAGTTGCCAAGCCCGCCGCCACGTGAGCGGCCAACCGCGTCAATCTCATCGATGAAAACGATGCATGGAGCGTTTTTCTTGGCTTGTTCAAACATGTCGCGGACACGGCTTGCACCGACACCGACAAACATTTCGACAAAATCCGAGCCCGAAATTGTGAAGAACGGTACACCAGCCTCGCCAGCGATTGCGCGGGCGAGAAGCGTTTTACCCGTACCGGGCGAGCCAACCAGCAGCGCGCCTTTCGGGATTTGGCCACCAAGTTTGGAGAAACGCTGTGGGTCTTTCAGAAATTCGACAACTTCTTCCAGCTCTTCGCGCGCTTCATCAATACCTGCGACATCCTGAAATGTAACTTTGCCCGAACGCTCTGTGAGCATTTTGGCTTTCGATTTGCCGAAGCCCATCGCGCCGCCGCCGCCGCCTTTCTGCACCTGACGCAGCGCAAAAAACGCGATGCCAAGGATCAGCAAGAATGGGAGCGAATTAAGAAGAATATAGAGCAGCATATTAGGCTGCTCGCGCGGCTTACCAGTGAACTTGACCTCGTTCTCTTCAAGCAGGCGCGTAATGTCAGGATCATTCGGAACCGGGACAGTTTGGAACGCGTTGCCGTTCTTGAGTGTGCCAGTGATGACATCCTCACCCAGCGCAACCTCCGCAACCTGACCCTGTTCAACCTGATTGCGGAACTCCGAATACTGCACCGTGGTGCCAGCGGTTTGGCCCGCATTGTTGAACAGCGACACAACCAGAAGCAGGGCGAGGAAAATACCGCCCCAAATCATCAATTGTTTCACCCAGGGGTTCTGTCCCTCAGGTGGCTGCTGTTGCGGATCGTTCGGGTCACTCATCAGGGGAATCCTTTCTCGGTCCTACAATGTAGGGTTCGGGCGATGAATGACAAGATAATGTGGCGATTGGGCTTGCATGCTAATTTTCGAACACAGTGGTGCGTAAAATCGATCAAGAGTGCTCGACGCTTTTCGAACCATAGGCATTGAGAAACACGTCGACCGCACCGGCAATGCGGCGATCCCTATCAGACTTGGCAACATCTGCGCCGAATCGACGTTCAAGATCACCCATACCCTTGCACATCGAGACGAATTGCTCGGCCGCAAGATTTGGGTCTTCGACATTGAGCTCACCGCTCTGTGTCGCATGAGATAGAAACGCACTAAAGCTTTGTTTCATCTGCCACGGACCGGCCTCCAGAAAAGCCAAGCCAATCGCCGGCTCTGATTCTGTCTCCGCCGCAATCCGGCGCTCGAACTGGATCATCTCAGGGCGCGTAAGGAAAGCATCCATCGCTTGACCAATGGTGGTCAATCGCTCCCTGATCGAACCCTTCGGCATTTCATCGAGAGAGAAATAGCCGCGCATCTTTTCACATTCGACCTCAACCGCAGCCATGAACAGCGCGCGCTTGTCGCCGAAATGGTTATAAATTGTGACTTTGGAAACACCGGCGTGGCTTGCGATCTGTTCGATTGAACTCGCGGCAAATCCGACATCAAAAAAGCTCTGCGCGGCCGCGTCTATAATTGCCGCGCGCTTGGTGACATCAGAAGGTCGCCCCAACTTCTTTGCAGGCGTTCGGGAACGCTTATCTGTATTGGCAGTTGACAAAATGAACGGCTCCGTTCAATTAAACGCTACCGTTCAATAATGATCTGATTCCCTCACCGAAGCAACCCCCGCTTCCGACAAAGGTTCCGCCCCGATGCTCTGGATCGCCATCAGAATGCTCACCGGAGACGCACAGAAGTTCTACGGGCTTTTGTTCGGCATCGCGTTTTCGACCCTGCTCATCACGCAGCAGCTCACCATTTTCGTGAACCTGATAGAGCGCGGTGCAAGCGGCGTTTACAACGCTCCAGAAGCCGAGGTTTGGGTGATGGACCCCGTCAGCCGGACCACCGACGTAAACTACGCAATGCCTTCGACCGCGCTTGATGAAGTGCGCTCTGTGCCCGGCGTCGAATGGGCCGTTCCGCATCTTCGCGCTGTTGCTTCCGTTCGCACAGGCACAGGGGATCTCGAAGGGGTAGCGATCATCGGTGTCGACGACGCGACGCTGATCGGCATGCCCGAAAATATGGTCGCTGAAACGAAAGAAGTCCTGTCTCAGCCAGACGCCGTCGTCATTGACGATGGCGGCGTGTTCAACTTGTTTGAAAACGGTGAAGACCCGATTGGTCAGCGGCTTGAGCTGAATGACCAGCGTGCAGTAATCCGCGGCGTCGCGGACTCGATCCCAAGCTTCACCAGTCAGGTCGTGCTCTACACCAAGTATTCGCAGGCGCTGAACTACGTTCCCGGCACCCGCAACCGCCTCACGTTTGTGCTTGCAGGGGTTACCGAGGGTGAAACCGCAGCAGGCGTCGCTGACCGCATCGAAGAACAGACTGGCCTGAAAGCGGAAACGCGTGAAGAATTTGCTCAGGCGGGCGTTGATTTCATTGTGCAGAACACCGGTATCCCGACCAATTTCGGCATAACTGTGGTGCTCGGCTTCGTTGTAGGCGTGGCCATTGTGGGGCTGACATTCAGCCTGTTCATCCGCGACAACATCAAACAATTCGGCGCGCTCAAAGCCATCGGCGTTACCAATTCCAAAATTGTCGGGATGGTCAGCGCCCAGGCCGCGTTGGTCGGTGCGGTTGGCTACGCTCTAGGCGTGATAGGCACAGTGACATTCATCTGGGCCTTTAGCGGCAATCCCTTCTTCAAAGGGTTCTATATTCCCTGGCAGATACCGCTGATCAGCCTCGCTGCCGTTGTCGTTATCCTCGCCATCACGGGCTGGATCGCGCTGCGTAGCGTGCTGAACACTGAACCCGCGTCGGTGTTCCGGTGAACGCGGAGAGCGCGATCTGCGCACGCGGCATCATCCGCGATTTTCAAGCTGGCCAATCAACCATTCGCGTCCTGCACGGCATCGATACCGACATTCGCTCTGGCGAGATGACTTATGTTGTTGGCGAAAGCGGCTCCGGCAAAACCACGCTGATCTCGATCATGTGTGGGATCCTCTGGCCGACGGAGGGCGAAGTTCAGGTGTTCGGCACCGACATTTACAGCCTTTCTGACACAGAGCTGGTAAACTTCCGGCTGAACAATATCGGTTTCATTTTCCAACAGTACAATCTGATCCCTTCAATCGACGCCGCCGCAAACGCCGCCGTTCCGTTGATCGCGAAAGGCATGGCGATTGAACCGGCGCGCCAAAAAGCGATCGAACTGCTCGAAAAGCTGAATATCGGCGATCAGGCGAACAAACTGCCCAACCAGCTTTCGGGCGGTCAGCAACAGCGCGTCGCGATTGCCCGCGCGCTCGTTCACGAGCCGCGCCTGGTCGTCTGCGACGAGCCTACCGCGGCGCTTGATGCCAGTTCGGGCCGCCGCGTGATGGACCTGCTCCGCGAAGTTGCCGTTGCACCCGACCGCGCCTGCATCATCGTGACCCACGACAACCGTATTTTCGATCTCGCCGACCGCATTCTCGTGCTTGAGGATGGCCGCGTCACCCATGACGGCACTGACATGCCGGACGACCACTAAGAAACCCGACCGCCCGAGGAAATTATGGCCCTGCTTCCCCAAAATGTGAGCTTTTCACGGCAAATCCTGCCCATCCTTGCGCTGATCGGCATCGTGATCGCGGCGTTCTATATTTTCAGCGATCTACCCGATCGCTCGACCAGTGAGCCAGAACAGCAACCGCCGAAGGCAACTGGCGCGCTTGCCGATAGCGCGCGCGTCGCGGGCACAGGGCTCGTCGAACCGGCGAGCGAAATTATCGACATCGGCTCAGCATTATCCGGCCTCGTCACCGATCTGCGTGTCCAGCCGGGCGACCGCGTCGAAAAGGGTCAACCGCTGTTCCTCGTCGACAGCCGCGCTGCCCGTGCGCGTCTGACCGAAGCGAACGCCGCCATTGCCGAAGCGCGCGCGGCGATCAACGAAGCAAGAACAGCGCAATCGACCGCCAGCCAGCAGCTCGCGCTGTTCCGCAGCATAGATGATCCGGCAGCCGTAAGCCGCAGCGAAGTGATCCGCGCCGAAGGCGAAGCCGCCGCAGCCAAAAGCCGGCTTAACGTCGCCCGCGCGCGCCTGTCCGCTGCGCAAGCCTCTGCCTCCAGCGCAAACACAGAAATCGGACGGTTGACCGTACGCGCTCCGATCAGCGGTGAAATCTTGGCGGTGAACATCCGTCCGGGCGAGTTTGTCGCCACGCAAGGCGGCGGTGGCGGATTGCCCTTCATCCAGATGGGCGAAACCAACCCGCTGCATGTGCGAATCGATATTGATGAAAACGAGGCTGTGCGTCTGCAGATGGGGGCGGAAGCAACCGTATCGCCGCGCGGGGCCGCAGAATTGCAAGTGAAGGCGAAGTTTGTCCGCGCAGAACCGCAAGTCGTGCCCAAACGACAGCTTACCAACAGCGCAGCGGAACGCGTCGATGTGCGCGTTTTGCAGGTGATCTATGCTTTGCCGGAAAGCGACGATTTCCGCGTCGGCCAACAGGTTGATGCGTTTATTCCGGCGGTTGACAATGGTCCGCGTGCGCCAGTCCAAAGCACCGAAGTCGAAGAGCAGGAGTAAGCCAGATGCGCAGACTTCTAGTCCTTTCTCTGGCAGTATCGCTGGGCGCGTGTGTCGCAGGCCCGCCGCCTGAAATCGCAACACCGGTGCCGCAATTGCCGCAAGAATTCGCCTATAAGGGCGATGCAGCGACCAACACTTCGGTGGCTGACCTGCTGCCTGAGAGCGACCCCGCTTTCCAGGCGCTTTCAAGCGCCGCCCTTGCCGAAGGCCCCACACTTGCCGAGGCCATAGCCCGCGTTGAGGCCGCCCGTGCCGGTGCACGCGGCGCTGGTGCGCAGCGCCTCCCGAATGTCAGTGCAGAAGGATCGGTCACAGGCACGCGCACCAACCCCAATCAATTTGGCGATTTCGGTGCAACCGGCCTGATCGATACCGAGCAAGTCGCCTACGGCGCGAACCTTGTCGCCAGTTGGGACCCGGACCTGTTCGGCCGGTTGAAAGCGCAGGAGCGAGCCGCCCTTGCCCGGATCGACAGCGCGAGCGCCTCGGCAAACGCGGTGCGGATCGCCCTGCTCGCGGAAATCGCAGGCAGCGTAACCGATTGGCGCGTTCTCGAAGCGCGCGGCGAAGCTATTCAAAGCGATGTAGATGCAGCAACGCAGCTCGCCGGATTGGCCAAACAGCGCGAAGATGCCGGGATTGCCCCAGGTTTTGACCGGGTGCGCGCGGAAGCCACCGCGAGCGCGTCGCGGTCTCGGCTCGCTGCGCTCAACAGCGAACGTGTGCGCATCGTGGGCCGTTTGATCACCTTAACCGGACAAAGCGCCGCGCAAGTGAACGCTGCGCTTTCCCGAACAGGCTCTGGCCTCCGCCAGACCGCAGCGCCCGCTTCACTGCCTTCCGATCTCCTCACCAACCGGCCCGATGTTCTGGCCGCCGCAAGCGAGCTTGCCGCGACCGATGCAGAACTGGCCGCCGCTGCACGCGCGCGTTTCCCGAGCATCACGCTTTCGGGAGTGATCGGCCTGCTCGCGTTCAATCCGGGCAGTATCTTCGATGAAGACTCGATTGTCGGGACACTGGCTGCGAGTGTTGCCGCGCCTTTGCTCGACTTTGGCCGGATCGAAGCGGAAATTGACGGCGCAGCGGCGAACAAGAAAATCGCCTTTGCGGCCTATCGCGGCGCCGTGTTTCAGGCGCTTGGCGATGCGGAAGCCGCCTATGGCTTGATCGAAGCGAGCGACGCCGAAGCGGCATTGGCCGTGCAGGAGCAGAGCGAATTGGAACGCGCCGCAAGGCTGGCCGATACGCGGTTTCGCGCTGGTCTTTCTAACTTCCTCGAAGTGCTTGAAGCCCGCCGTGCAGCCGATGCCAGCGGTGAACGAGCAGCCGCAGCGTTGGGCCGTGCCCAACGCGCCCGTATCCTGCTGTGGCAGGCATTGGGCGGCGACAGTTCCGAGAGCTAGCCCAGCAGCCTTTCAAACAGCCAGAAACTGCCAGTGATACCGATTGCGTAAGTCGCAAAACGGATCGCAGGTGTCTCGGCCATTGGCACCGCGCGTTTGAGCACAGCGAGCAACGCCATAAGTGCCGCGATGACGATCAACTGCCCTGCCTCGACGCCAACATTGAACGCCAACAGCGCGCTTGCAATCTCGCCTTGCGGCAGACCGATATCGGCGAGCGCACCGGCAAAGCCGAAGCCGTGGAGCAGACCGAATGCAAAGGCGACCAGCCACGGCATCCGCCGCGTCCATGTGTGATGGTTCGGTTCACGAATGGCGCGGATCACTTCGACCGCCAGAAACACAATCGAAAGCGCAATCAAGGCCTCGACCGGTCGGCTTGGCATGCCCGCATAGCCTAAAGTTGTCGCAACCAGAGTGATGGAGTGGGCCACCGTGAACGCTGTTGCCGCTTTGACAACCGCCCATCCGCTACGGACAAGAAACACAAGCGCGATCACAAACAGCAAGTGATCCCAGCCGAACAGGATATGTTCCGCGCCGATCACGAAATAATCGCGAGCGACGGCCCATGTATCGGGTTTCGCAGCGATGGTGGCTGTGGGTGTATCGCTGGTGAGCCGGAATGTCTGGGTGGGCCGTTCCAACGGCGAAACGCGCGCAATTGCGTCTGCATTTCCGATAAGGTCGCTTAAGCCGAAGGTCTCTTCCGCTAGATCGCCTTTACAAAGGAGCGTGGCACTCCCGAGCAATGCCAGCGGCGCGGCTCGCTGCACGGCATCGCCATGCATTTCGCAGCTTTTGGGAATGACGGGCTGCGCCAGTATTCGCGGCCCGCCGCGGGTGTTTGCGGCTACGGGGATCTTCCATTCGAGCGACCACTGCCCTGCACTGCGCTCGGTCAATTCCACCACTGCGGGACGCAGTTCATCGGCGGCGAGGGGCGCAGCGAAAGCCGCGAGCACTGATATCAGCAAAGCCCGCAGCGGTAGTTTCACCGGTCAATCTCGATGCGGTATGCATCGCGGAGTAGGTCGAAAGCGCGCTCTTTCCGCTCGGCTACCTGCGCGCTTCTCCAGTCGTTTGAGAGTTGCTGGCGCAGCGCATCAAAGCCGGTTTCGCCCGCGCTGCGTTCACGCAGGCGCACAATGTGCCAGCCAAATCCGGATCGCAGAGGCCCCCGCCAGTCCTCGCCTGTTTCCAGCGCGGCCAATACTCCGCTAAATTCCTCGCCAAACTGCGCGCGAATGTCCCGCTGCGAGGCTGATTTCATGGTGGGAGGCAGGCTGATCGCCTCTCCAATGCCCTGCCAGCCGTCCGACCCTAAAACCCGCCCCAAAGCAGCTTCAGCGGCAGTCTTGTCCGTGAAATAGAGCTGATCAAAGCTGGAATTGAGCGCGGTTTGATACCGCTCTTTGTTGTCGTCCAAAAACGCCTGCAGCGTCGCGTCGTCAGGCTCCGCCATTTCGGCGGCGGCGCCCGCAGCCATATCCATCTTGCTAACCAGCCGCCGCCGGACAATTGCGTCGTCTTGATCCAGTCCAAGCCGCAACGCTTCTCGGTAGAGAACTTCATCACGCACATATTGCTCAATCTGCGCGTCAAGCTCGGCATCTGTTGGCGAGCGGCCCATCGTCCGCTCAAATTGCAGCGCAAGCTCCGCCTGAGCATTTCGATCCACGTCGATCACGCGCGATGAAGGATCGACTGCCGTGCCGCCCGTCCACGCGAAAAATGCATAGACCAGTGCGCCTGCGATCAGGAAATGGACCAGAGGTTCACGGGTCCAGCGCGGCATTGTCATGGGGCCGGCCTCAGGCGCTTGGTCTGAGCCAGATCGGCGACGTATATGCCCGTTCCTGAGCAACGCTATCGGCCATTGCCTCGTCGCTCAATGTGATCCCGAAACGCACCGCATCGAACAGCGACCAGCGCGGCGTCGGGATCTCCAGAACGCGAACATAATAAAACGCACGCTGACCTTCCGCAAAGTCGGGATCGGTCCAGACACTGCGCAATTCCGCCGCGCCAATATCATTGGTGTATGTCGCCGCTTCGCGGTCCACTGTGTCGCCTACTGCGGGAACTTTGCCGCCAAAAACAGCGCGGCTTTCCATGTCGCTCCACACGACATCGTAAACCTGTTCCTGCATTTCGCCTGCGCTATCGAGATAGCCTTTGACGATCTGAACGCGGTCGAGATTGGCACCATCTGGGTCCTTCAGCGCGCTGATCATAAAGCGCGGTGCATCTGCTCCGCTGGTCAGTTCGCCGCCCATCGGCACGCCCTCGCTGTAGCCTTTGCGCACCCAGTCGCCGTCCCAATCCGCGTCTTCAAATCCGAAACCGCCGAACACTCGCACGCTCATGCGCGGGCCGGTGGTGGCGTAGACCTCCCGGCGCTGGAACGCGTCGAAGATTTCGGCCCGTGTGTTGCCCCGTGCCCAAGCCGCAGCATAGCCGCCAGCCAGATAATTCCAGCCGAAACGGCCAACGCGCGTGCCAAGGTTCTGCGCAGCGACCGCCCGATCTTCGGATGCTGGTTCGTTGCCGGTATGCTTGCCCCAGAAATTGTCCTCATCGCCGGTCGCCAGTGATGTGTGGCTGTCGGTCGATCCGACCATGCCGAACGCATAAGGGTTCGCGCCCAGTTGCTCTTCGAGCGAAAGCCCGCGCTTCAACGCTTCGCGGACATAGGAGCCTGCGAGCATATCGTCGGTGGTTTTGGCGGTTAGAGGCAGGTTGCCCAGTTCCCAGCCCTTCACGCCAAATCCGGCCATCTCATCATTGGGCGAAAGGAACGGATGTGTTTCGCTGTCACCCTTGATCTGGGTTACCTCCACAACCGGCTCGGCAGCGGCCCGCTTTGCGGCATAAGCAGCCGTCATCGGCGATCCATCCGGCATTGTCATTTCAAACATCAACCCATTGGACAGGTTGGAATTGTGCGGAATGGCGAGCGCCTGTCCGCCAGTGTCTTTCGCGTAAGCTGCCATGTAATCCCACAGCTGCTCTGCCGTCGTGCTCAGGCCGGGAAACGGCAAAACCTGACTGGTTCTGTCGCTGCCATCGCGGAACATCACCACACGGTGGAGATTGTTTCCGTCCGGCATCAGAGTCCATTCAAAGCCCGCAATTGCGCTGAATTCGCCCGGAGTGTTGTAACGATCAAGCGTGCCCAGATGCGTGGTCCAGATGTCCCGTGTGTTCTCTTCGCTTGCCTCGGGATCGCGCAGGGCCTCGGGCAAATCACCATTCGCCGCTGCGGTAATCAGTTCGGCAATGGCGAGCTGTGACTGCTCGGGGCTTTCATGCATCATGTCATGCCAGCGCAGCAGCGTTTCGTCCTGAATCAGAAAGCGCGGTGCATCATAAAGCCGGCGCGTGGCACCAAGACCGTCAGAATGGTCGGCGATCACAAGAAAATCGAGCGGCCGCGCGAGCTTCGCCTCCGCACCGGTTGTCGCCGTAACAGTGTCACCGCGCGCGAACTGCAAGGCTTCTTCAGGGCCAAGCCGTACGCCGAAACCAAATGCGTCAATCGAGTTATCAGTATGGAGGTGGGTATCGCCCCAATATGGACGGTCAGGAAACTCGGCGAGTTCAATCGTGCCCTCACCATCGCCGCTTTGCGCTTCATCGACCGGCATCAGGCTGTCACAAGCAGATAGAGCCAACGCAGAAATGCCCGCTAGCGCGAATTTCGTCCAATTGCGCATCATGCGCTCCTCCCTCTCAAATCCCTCCAATCAACCCTGCGCCCGAAACTTACCGTTCGTCAAGTAGAGCGGCGAAGCAAAGCTGATCTCTCGCAGCGGCACACCACCTCATCGCGCTGGTTCAACAACTCATGCGTGAAGGTGACGATGCCCGCTTCAGGACGCGATTTGCTTTCCCTGAGCTCCTTCACCTCGCTTTGCGCGTGCATGGTATCCCCGATGAACACCGGTTTCGGCGTCACAACTTTATCAAAGCCAAGATTGGCGACCAGCGTGCCCAGCGTCGTATCGCCGACCGACAGACCGACCAGCAATGAAAACGTGAAAGTCGAATTCACAAGGATCTGGCCAAAGCCGCTTTCTTTCGCAGCTTCGACATCCAAATGGAGCGGCTGCGGGTTGTGGGTCATGGTCGAGAACAGAAGATTATCCGTCTCGGTCACCGTGCGGCGGATTTCGTGCTCGATCCGGTCACCCACCTGCCATTCGTCAAAGAATTTGCCTGCCATGGTTCAGCCTTTCGTCCAGCCAGCAACGGTTTGCGCGCCATCATCCGCACTGGACCGCACGGCTCCCGGCGTCCGGCTGAAACGCGGCGCCGGAGCTGTGTGCCATGCGCCGTCATGTTCGACGAATGCGCCCCGCGCTTTCATATGCGGGTGCTCACGCGCTTCATCTAGGCCCATGACAGGCGCGAAACACGCGTCGCTTCCTTCTAACAATTCGCACCACTCATCGCGGGTTTTGGTGACGAACAAGGCCGCCATTTTTTCAGCGTAGTCATCCCAATTCGCGGGGTTCATCTGGCCTTCGGCAAGCTCTGCCGGAGCGCCCGATTTGGCTAGCAATTCAGCGTAAAATTGCGGCTCAATCGCGCCGAGCGAAACCTCTTTCCCATCTGCACATTTGAAGCAGCGATAGAAGTGCGATGCTCCGCCCAACAGACCTTTTCCGCGCTCTGTCGTGCGAACCGCCGATTTGGGTAAGCCGAAGAAAAAACTCATCAGGCTGGTCGTGCCATCAATGATAGCCGCATCAACAACCTGACCTTTGCCGGAGCGTTCGCGTTCATACAAAGCGGCCATGATGCCGAACGCGCAGTACATTGATCCTCCGCCAAAATCGCCGACAAGGTTTTGGGGTGGTACGGCGGTTTCGCCTGCTTTCCCGATGGCGTCGAGCGCGCCGGTAAGCGCGATATAGTTGATGTCGTGCCCGGCCGTCTGAGCCAGCGGCCCGTCCTGCCCCCAGCCGGTCATCCGGGCATAAATGAGCCGCGGGTTATCAGCGAGCAGCTCGTCCGGCCCTAGGCCAAGCCGCTCCATTACGCCCGGTCGCAGACCTTCGATCAAAACATCAGCCTTGCTCGCGGCCTCGCGGCAAAAGGCCTTGCCCTCTTCGCTTTTCAAATCAGCCGTCACACGGTTTCGCGCGCGTTCGACAACAGGGTTCATCACGCCGCCGCCGGGCCGATCAATCCGCACAACTTCCGCGCCGAGATCGGCGAGCAGCATGGCCACATGCGGGCCCGGGCCAATGCCTGCAAATTCGATCACTTTGAGGCCGGTAAGCGGGCCGGTGGGGTTGGTCATGAAAAGCTCTCCTCTTGGGCCGGACTTCTGACGCGAGACGCCGATGAGAGCAAGAGGCCGCACGACATTCGCGCGCGATTGACAGCGAAGCCTCGCGCGCAATACTGCCTGCAAAGCGCAATTGTGCGGGCAAGCTGACAGGTGTTGGATAGTGGGCAGAGCCACAAAACGGGTCTTGGCCGCAGCATCAGGCGGCGGACATTTCGAACAGCTAATGCTGCTGCGAAAGACGCTGGAACTGCACGATATCCACTTTGCCACGACAGACCGCGATGTGGCCGTCCAGCACGGAATTACAGGCGCGGCGATCTTGCCCGATTGCAACAAAAACCGCCCTTTTCGCTCGGCTTGGTGCGGGATTGTCGCGCTCTGGCTAGTAATAAAACTGCGACCCGATATTGTCATTTCGACCGGAGCAGCGCCCGGTTTTTTCTGTATTCTCGCGGGCCGTTTGGTTGGAGCGAGAACGCTCTGGATCGATAGCGTTGCCAACGCAGACAAACTCTCGATGTGCGGGCGGCTCTCTTTGACGTTTGCCCATAAATGCCTGACCCAGTGGGAACACCTTGCCGGCGATCCAGAACCGGTATTCCGCGGGGCCCTGCTGTGATCCTCGTCACCGTTGGAATGCAGCTCGGTTTTGACCGGCTGATATCGGCGATGGATGCCCTTGCCCCGACGCTTGGGATGCCGGTTGTCGCACAAACCGGGCCAAGCAGATTTACGCCTACTAACATGGATGCGCACAACCGGATCGCGCCGGACAAATTTGAAAAACTTGTCCAGCAGTCGCGGCTGATCGTAAGTCATGCCGGGATTGGCACGGTGCTGACCGCGCAACGGTTTGGAAAGCCGATCATCCTGATGCCGCGCCGCGCCGAATTGGGCGAGCATCGTAATGATCATCAGTTGGCGACGGCGAACAAATTGGATGGCCGATCAGGCATTCTAGTAGCCATGGATCAGACCGAATTGGCCGACCGGATAGCAGATGGTTTGGCGCTGAAAGCCTTCCGGTCAAATCCCGATTCCGGATCGCGGCAATTACGTTCTACAGTCGCGCGGTTCATCGAAACCGGGCATTTATGACCCTTTCGGCCGCTTTAGGTGCCTTTCTGCCCCTTTTGTAAAAACGGTAAAAATCGCATCAAGGATAACGTGATTTTAAGGGCTTTGAACGCATGAAACCCGCGTAATTTCGGGAAATTCGAGTTCATGAACGCACCTTTTGATACTTCTACCGCCATCGGCCTTGATGCGGTCAGTCAGCCAGCGCCAGATCATCAGATCGCGGTAATCGGGCTGGGCTATATCGGCCTGCCGACCGCCGCCGTCCTTGCCAGCTATGGCTGGAACGTATGCGGTGTCGATGTCTCTGAAAAAGTTGTTAAAACTGTCAATGCTGGCGGTGTTCACATCGAAGAGCGTGATCTCGATCAGCTCGTACAAACCGCGACAGATACGGGCCGCCTTACAGCATCCACATCGGTGCCAACCGCGCATTATTACATGATTGCTGTCCCAACCCCGTTGGGCGAGGATAACACCCCCGATATCGCCTATGTAGAGGCCGCCGCACGCTCCATCGCACCGCAAATTCTGCCGGGTGCCTGTGTGATCGTGGAAAGCACTTCGCCGGTTGGAACGATGGAGAAAGTCGCTGATATTATTGCCGAATTGCGGCCAGACCTAAAAGTACCGCGCTTTGGAGATCATGAAGGCGGCGACATTGCTCTGGCCTATTGCCCAGAGCGCGTTCTTCCCGGCAAAATCGTGCATGAACTCGTCGCCAATGACCGGGTTATCGGCGGGGTAACACCTGCCTGCGCAGAACGGGCGGTCAACCTCTATGCAAGTTTCGTAAAAGGCGATTGCCTCAGCACAAATTCGCGCATCGCAGAAACAGTCAAGTTAGTCGAAAACAGCTTCCGCGATGTGAACATCGCCTTCGCAAACGAGCTGTCGATGATCGCCGACGAAATCGGTGTCGATGTCTGGGATGTCATCCGCCTCGCCAACCGGCACCCGCGCGTTAACATCCTGCAGCCCGGCCCCGGCGTCGGCGGACATTGCATCGCAGTCGATCCTTGGTTCCTAGTCGCAGGCGCCCCTAAAGCGGCACGGCTTGTCCGCACCGCCCGCGAGGTCAATGACCATAAAGCTATCCATACCGAACAACGGATTCGCGGCCTCCTGCAGGTCGCTCCGCAGGCTAAAGTCGCGGTGTTAGGGTTGGCATTCAAGCCGGACATCGATGATTTCCGGGAGAGCCCCGCCCTCGAAATCGCCGAGGCGCTGGCAAAAGATTGCGGCGACCGGATGCTCATTGTCGAACCCTTCGCCGAAGAACTGACAGAAGAGCTATCGAGCGCCGGAGCAAAGCTGACCACCCTTGACGAGGCGCTTGCTAAGGCGGAAATCGTCGTTGTGCTAGTCGATCACACCGCTTTCAAACATCTCACCCAGGCAGACCTGTCAGGAAAGATCACATTCGACACGCGAGGAATGCTCAAACAATGAGCCAAGCGAGGTCACGCCCCAAGATCATGGTCACATTTGGGACCCGACCCGAGGCGATCAAGATGTTTCCCGTGGTGCAGGCGCTGCGCGAGGCAGGTCGTTCCGACGTATGCGTCGCGGTAACCGCACAGCATCGCGAAATGCTCGATCAGGTAATGGATATTGCGGGCATTGAGCCTGACATCGATCTCGATCTGATGCAGCCAGGGCAGAGCCTCGATGCCCTGTCGGCGAGAATTATCACGCGCTTTGGCGAGGCTCTTGATGCGGAAAAACCCGACCGCGTTCTGGTCCACGGCGACACCCTAACAACAATGATGGCAACGCTCGCCTGCTATTTCCGCCGCATTCCTGTTGGTCATGTCGAAGCGGGCCTTCGCAGCGGCGATATCTATTCACCGTGGCCGGAAGAGGTGAATCGCAAGGTTACTGGCGCGGTGGCCGATTTGCACTTCGCTCCGACGGCGAACGCCGCCGCCGCATTGCGCGCAGAAAACGTGCCCGAAAGCGCTATCCACATCACCGGCAACACGGTGATCGACGCATTGCTGGTCGCTCGCGCGAAAGTCGCGGCAGATCCGTCGCTCGCGCCTGCCCTTGCGCCTTTGAAAGAGCGTTTT
The DNA here is from genome assembly GCF_019204045.1 of Erythrobacter crassostreae. Taxonomy (GTDB): domain Bacteria; phylum Pseudomonadota; class Alphaproteobacteria; order Sphingomonadales; family Sphingomonadaceae; genus Erythrobacter; species Erythrobacter crassostreae. Next base: position 318,615 of record NZ_JAGSPC010000001.1, read on the forward strand.
GCGGGCAAGCGTATCGTAGCTGTTACAGCCCACCGCCGCGAGAATTTTGGCGATGGCATGCAGCAAATCGCAGCCGCGTTGAAAAGGCTCGCAGGCCGGGAAGATATCGCAATCATCTATCCCATGCATCCGAACCCGAATGTTGTTGAAGTGATGCGTCCGGAACTCTCCGGTATTGATAATATCGCATTGATCGAACCGCTCGATTATCTTGGCTTTGTCGCGATGATGGAGGTTTCCGACATTGTGCTGACAGATAGCGGCGGCATTCAGGAAGAAGCGCCAAGCCTTGGCAAGCCGGTTCTGGTCATGCGTGATACGACCGAGAGGCCCGAAGGCGTTTCTGCCGGGACAGCGTTACTGACGGGTGCGAACACCAATGCGATTGTCCGCGAAGTGAGCAAATTGCTAAACGATCCGATCGCCTATGATGCAATGTCAAAAGCGCACAACCCCTATGGCGACGGCACTGCAAGCCGCCAAATCGCCGAGATCATCGCAAAAGCGCACTAACTTAGCGCGCGAACCACTTTGACGTAATAAACCGCAGCCGCGCCGACCGCCAAACTCAGGCCGAGATCTCCGATCCAGTTCAGTTTTAGCGGTCCGTAAAGCAACGCATCGATCGAATGGAGTGAGATCAATCGGAGCGCGACAAGTACGATCATCGCTCCGCATGCTGCAACGGCTGCGCTCAATGCCAAATCGCGCCGACCGCGCTCAGCGCGCAAACGTCTGAAAAAGATGACTGAGGCGCCCACCAAACTTAGCGCAAAAACTCCGGCTGCGATCATTCTCTGAAAGTCCCTGCGATCACCATACTTCGCGTCGTCTACCAGCAGGGCCCGCAGTTCATCTCTCACTATATTTTCGATGTCGAATACCCGCAAGGCGATCAGTGCCGCGAAAAGAAGAGCGATCCCAAACCAAACACGGCAATGCAATGCCGCTTGTGAGAACTTTACCGCAGTGATCGCTGCGAAAACGGCCATCGCGACTACAGGCGCATATATTCCAGCGGCGAATAGGCTCAACCATGTCGGTCCGGCGGACATATCAGATGCTCCCTGAAACTGTAGATCGCTGCAACAAGCCTGCCTTAGCTTTGTTGGCGCACGTTGCCGAGCGCACATTCTAGTGCACCGCGACAAAAGGTTAGATTAGCGGGGCGCAGACACGAGAGTTTACCATAAGCTGTATTGCTCCCGCCAAACCAAGCCCCTAAACCGGTCATCTTCGGGAAAAGGGACAGCTGCAATGGGCAGTTCGGGATCAATTGCGAAAACTGCCTTAGCTGCGCTCAGCCTGTTCATGTTGAGCGCCTGCGCCTCCACGCCCGGTCCCCGGATAGGATTGGCTGCATCGGACCCGATCAGCGAGCTCGGTCAGGATGAGTTTTCGAATTCGCGCGCGGTAATTTACCTGCTGCGTCCGTCAGACAAAATTTCAGTCAATGTCTACCGCGAGCCGGACTTGACGATGGAAGCGGTGCAGATCGGCGTCGAAGGCAATGTGTCTTTGCCGCTGCTCGGATCGATCAAGGCTGCGGGGATGACCGCCGAGCAATTTGAAGACGACGTGACCCAGCGGCTGGCAGCGGTTGGCCTTAGGCAACCAATGGTTAGCGTCAATATCGCAGAATATGCCTCGCATCTTGTGACGGTAGAAGGCGCCATTGGACAGGCCGGTGTCTACCCATTCCAGCCGGGCGCACGATTATCTTCAGCCATTGCGATGGCCCGCGGCCCCAGCCGCACAGCCAATACGCAGCAGGTCGCCGTGTTCCGGGAAACCGATGACGGCGTGACAGTGGCAAAGTTCGACTACCAGCAAGTGAGTCAGGGCGTCATGCTTGACCCTGTGCTGGAGCCAGGTGACAGGGTTGTGGTGGGAACCGATGGCCTTTCCGTTTTTTGGCAGGATTTCCTTCGCGCGCTTCCTGCCTTTGGCATTTTTGCCAGCCCATCGAATTTCTGATTTAGACCATGAGTGATCAAGCTATAACCAACCCTCCAGAGCCCGAAAATCGCGGAACGTGGCTTGATAAATACATGCCCGAAAATCGAATGGCTACGCAGTCGCAGCAAGGCAAATTGATCAGTCTACCTACGATCCGCGGAATTTTGTTCCGCCAACGTTGGCTGATTGCCGGAATCATGGTCGCTGCTGCAATCGCGGGCCTGATCGTCACTCTTCTGGCAACGCCGATGTACGAAGCACGATCGAGCGTCAGGATCGAACCTTATGGTTCCTACATTGTCGAAGGCCAAAATGTAGAACAGGGCATCTCCTCAAATCAGGTCTATGACCTGCTCTCGACCCAGATCAGCATCATCAACAGTCGTAGCCTCGCCCAGACTGTCGCTGAGAATTTAAATCTCGGCGAGCGCTACGATTTGCTCGGCGGTGATATCGATGAGAACCGCCCGCCGAACCTCTCAGATGAGGCTTGGGCTGAATCCAAGCAGGGGATGGCCGCCTCGATCCTTTACGGTTCTGTCGGAGCCGAATTGCCTTCGGACAACTGGATTATCGAGATCATCTACCGCTCCGAAAATCCAGTTCTCGCGGCCGAAATGGCCAACGCTTACGCAGAAGCATTCGCTGCGTTTGAAACGCGCGACACGCTCGACGGCAATGAATACGCCCAGACCGTGCTACGCGAGCGGATTGAAACTGTGCGGCAGCGGCTGAAAGATGCCGAAGACAACGCCAACACGTATGCCCGCAAGAACGGCATTGTTGTTCAAGCCACTCCCCGGGAAGATGGTGAAGGTACGGTGACCGTCACATCCAGCAATCTGGCCAGCATCAATGCCAGCGCCTCCGCCGCGACAGCAAACCGTATCGCAGCGGAGCAACGCTGGCGGTCCGTTCAAGGTCTGCCCGCAAGCCAGCTTCCCGAAGTACAGGGAAATCCGGTTCTTCAAGAATTGATCGCAGAGCGCACGAACAAGCAGGCCGAACTTGTCGACCTGAGACAGCGCTACACCGACGAATTTCCGCGCGTTCAAAACTTGCTCGGCCAAATTTCAGCGCTTGATGCACAGATCGATCAAAGCAGCGGTGCGATCAAAGCCGCCGTGCGCAATGCCTATATTGTCGCGAGAAATCAGGAACAGGCGCTGCAGCGTGAACTGAATTCTGCGACCGGCGACACGTTGGCCGAACAAGATCGGCAAGTTCAATACAGCGTACTGGAGCGCGAAGCGCAGGCATTGCGGGATCAGTTGCAGGCTTTGCTGACCCGGTTCAATGAAGTCAGCACTGCTGCCAACGTACAGTCCGGTTTGATCAATCCGCTTGATATGGCGGTGGTGCCGGGATCACCCTATGCGCCCAGTTTGATGCGCAATTTGGGGCTGTCGCTTGTTTTAGGAGCGGCGTTTGCCGCGGGCCTTGCGGTGCTGCGTGAAACGCTGGACGATTTGGTTCGCTCTTTCGAAGAGGTCGAAGACAAGCTCGGTCTCCCCCTGCTTGGGCATACGCCATTTGTTGCCGAAGCCGATTTGGATACGGAGGGGGAAAACCGGTTCAGTGCTCTCATTGAGGCCTATGCCTCCATCAGGTCCACAATCGACTTTGCGATTCCGCGCGATAAGAACGTCATCCAGCTAACCAGCAGCCAAGCCGCTGAAGGTAAATCGACGACCGCTGTCATTCTAGCCGAACTTTTTGCCGGTGTCGGACGAAAAACTTTGCTGATCGATGGCGATCTCCGCCACCCGACAGTTGCCCAGCTTGTGGGCAAGGAGCGTCCCGAAATCGGATTTGTTGAGGTTTTACTCGGTCAAGCCGATCTCAAATCGGCAATTATCAGCGGCGTTCACGAGAACCTGGATATTTTGCCGGTTGGCAAAGTTCCGGGCAATCCGACTGAGCTTTTCGCGTCCAAACAGCTTGATGATTTCATCGCGAAGTATCGCCAAGAATATTCTTTGATCGTGTTCGATTCCTCCCCAATTCTGGGTCTGGCTGATGCGCCAATGCTTGCGCGCAAAGTCGATGCCACGATTTTCGTGATGGAGGCCAACCGCGTTAACTTCGGTCAGGCTCGCTCCGCCATTAAGCGGCTATCGGCAAATGGCGGCAATCCGGTCGGCGCGATCCTTACAAAGTACCGCGCGTTGGAGGCAGGCCAAGACTATAATTATCAGTACGGTTATTACGAGTATGAAAGCTCGAAATAGGCTGTCTGTCAGGAACGACAATGTTGAACCTAGACAAGCACTGCACGGTAATCATCCCGGCCTTCAATGAAGAAGCAGTGATCGCGCGCTGCCTCTCAAGCCTTTTGGATACCGCGCCGCCTGATCATAAAATGGAAGTCATTGTCGCAGCGAATGGATGCGTGGATTCGACTGTCCAGATCGCTGCGGAGACTGCGCTTGACGCCACCATACTGGACATCAAAAAACCGTCCAAAACAGGTGCGATCAATGCCGCCAACGCGCAGGCCAATCACTATCCGCGGATATATCTCGATGCTGATATCGAATGCAGCTACTCGGTCATTGTCGCATTGGTGAACGCGCTTGGCGAGAGTGGGACCATGGCAGCGGCGCCGGCCATTCGTTTGGACACCGATCACTCCGATCTGCTTGTAAAAGCCTATTACCGAGTGTGGTTGAAACAACCTTATGCCAGCAGTGGAAATGGCGGTGCAGGTTGTTATGCGCTGTCGCGAACTGCCATCAATGAGGCGGGAGAATTCCCGGATATCATCGGTGACGACATATGGATTCACACTCGTTTCGAGCAGGCTCAAAAACGCTATGTCAGCGAAGACAAGTCGGGCAACCCGGTCTTCACTATTGTCCGCCCGCCCAAAAATGTGTTGGATCTGATCAAAGTCGAGGCCCGGAAACAAGTTGGAAATGCCGAGATCACCCGGCTCTTCCCGAGCCCGCATGGGGCCCAACTTAGAGGTACTGGAGGGATCAGTGCTGCATTCAGAAGTGGCAACCGACTGCTCGATATTTTCGTGTTTTTCGCCATCAAGCTAAGCGCGCGATTGCTTGCGCAAGTAAACAGGTTGCTCGGGCGAGGCTCTGCGTGGTCACGAGATGTGAGCGCTCGCCAACCATGACCAAGCCCGAAACTTCGTCGCCTCGGATTAGCATTCTGATCGTCGGCTATAATTCAGCCGCGCTTATTGCGGTCTGCATAGGCTCGATTGCTGAAGCTAACACGAAAACCGCCTGCGAAATCCTGTTTATTGACAATGGAGACGGGTCAACGGAGTCGCTTGTTGCCGCGACATTTCCCAACGTCATTATTCTACCAAGTCGAGGGAATATTGGGTTCGCCGCAGCCAACAACCTGCTCGCAAAGCAAGCAAAGGGAGACTTCTTGCTGCTGCTGAACCCAGATGTTGAACTGCAACCTTGCGCGATTGACGCATTGATGCAGGCCACATTGGATCACAGCGCAGCATCAGCATGGGGCGGCGTAACGCTGGACGCAAACGGAGCTCCTGACCTAGGCAATCGAGTGCATATCCCATCGATAAGCGAATTGGCGAGTCGGCTGACGGGCAAGTCACAGGCCAGCATCGGCGAGGCAAGAGGCTGCATTTCGGACGCCCGTGTGGAAGTTTTAAGCGGCAGCTTTGTTATGCTTGCGCGGGAAGCATGGGACCAGGCAGGCGGGCTGGATGAGCGTTACTTCCTGTATTGCGAGGAAGTGGATTTGTTCGTCCGCCTTGCATCCAAGGGCCACTCATTCTGGCGCGTTGCAGCAGCGCAGTGTTATCACAACATCGGCCATGGAGAGGTCATCTCCCCAATACGAATGCTCTATCGCGCGGCGGGAACGATGCAGTTTGCTCGGATTCATTGGAGCCGTTGGAGGCAGGAACTAGCGTTCTTGTTACTATGGGCTGGTGCGCTGCAGCGTTTCCTAATCGGTCGAATGCTCGGTCGCTGGCGCCCGAAATGGCCAAGAGTGGCAAAAGGGCACAGGGACATCGCCTTGCGCCCTTCATCTTGGCGATACGGCTATGATCCGGAGCGCGGGTTGCTCTCCAAGGTTAATCCTGAACGGCCAGCGAACGCGAAGAACGCCGCGCAAAAGAGCGACACAGTATGACCGCAGTTCTAGACCCCTCAAATGTTCTCGAGGGCAAATATGTAATTTCCAAGTCGCGTGATTGGCCCGAGGGGCTAAAGGAAACTCGGCTAACTCCTATTTGGTCTTTGGCGACCGATGATGATCTGAACATCGTGGAGATTCAAAGCGGCGGGCAGCGCCGGGGCTGGCTTATCGGCGTTGTGGTGGATCTCGACGCGAAGTCGGTGTGTATGAATAGCCTTGTGCTTGAGACAGGCGAAAGCCTCGAATCTATCTGGGAAGCGATCTGCAGGCGATGCGCAGGCAGTTGGCTATGCATTCTGGATCACGGTCACGAGATCGAGGTCCGACCGGACGCGAGCGCAACCATTGGCGCGGTCTACGACCCGGACAAGCGGCGCATCGCGTCGCATGCCTTTCTCCTCACAGGTGACGCATATTCGGCGCGCCTCAAAGAAAGTGAGCGCAGTGTCAACGGAGTAGACCGCGATGGCTGGTTCACAGGCGGATTGACCGCGCATTCAGGCATCATGCGCTTACTTCCAAACCACTGCTTGGGCACAATTGATTTCGTCCCGGTCCGTGTGCCTCAGAACATGCCGGACTATCAAATTGATGTTGGCGCAATTCTTGATGAAATTGCATCAGAGATCAGCGACACCGTCACTGCTTTGGCGTCTGATAAACCGACGACAGTCTGCCTTACAGGCGGAAATGAAACGCGCGCATTGCTTGCATCATTGCGTTGTTCGGCCAAGTCACTTCCGTTCATGACAATCGACTACCCGCAATCAATCGATGCTGTGTTAGCGGGAAGACTGGCAGTGATCGCCAATCTGGATCACTCAACGAGATCTCGCATCGAGGCCACAGAGCAAGAGAAGCAGGAATGGCGCATCGGTGCTGGTCATGCGATGGCTGGTGCGAACAAAGATTACTTCCCATCAGTATCACCTCTAGCAGGTCAATATCTGGTCGGTGGATTGGGCGGTGAAGTCGGTCGCGGTTTCCTGTGGCCAACTGAGCTTGAAGCCGACGACAACGTTTCGACCGACCTTATTCTTGCGCGTCTCAAAATGCCGCGAAGCCAATCAAATTTCGATGTGGTGCGAAACTGGCATGCGAACCTACCGTCAGGGCTCGACGCTTTTCAGGTGCTCGATCTGGCATATCTGGAATTGAGAATGGGGCCATGGGCGTTTGGTCAGCCCAGAATGCGCGCAGCACCTCGATCGATCCATCCGCTAATCTCTTACACGCAATTTTCTCGGATGTTTTCAATTTCGCCTGCAATCCGGGCACGCGACCAGATGCTCTTGGAAATTACCAAGCGACAATGGCCGGAATTGCTGGATATCCCGATCAACAAGCACGGCGATTGGCGAGATTTTTGGAATGATTTTGTGCGGGCGGTGTCGAGCCCGTCGCGGGTTCTGCGAAAGATCAAGCACGTATTGCTGTCTAAGCTTTAGCTCAATTTAGCCTCAGTGCGGATGGGTCTGATCACCACCCCTCCCAAGCTGACGGCGATGCCCAGCAACACGAAAAACCAAACTAGCGCAGACAACCAGAGCGACACAGAATTCACGCCCAGCGCAAAGATAGCGAGCGAAATCGCTACTCCGCGCATCAGGCGCGCATCATCGGGAGCCATGTTCCGGGAATTCAAAGCTACCGTAATGATCCCGATCAGCGTGGCTGAAATTAACAGAATGGCTTCAGGCAAACCAAATCGCAGCGCCATAATCAGCCAAAAATGATCGAAGGAATCGGACCGCATCCAAGACGGCCGGTCCCAATTGGCATACCCGATCCCGAACCACGGATTGTTTGCGATATTCTCTGTGCCATACTGCCAGATCAATACGCGGTTATACGCCGATACCGTATTGAGCGAAGCATAGCGAACGAGAAGCCCATAGGTTCCTGTGTTGCTGGTCAGCTCAACAAGCACATAGACAATGGCGGCGACGGCTAGAAACACTCGCCAAGTGAGGTTGATGATCTGTTCCGCTAACCAGTCATAGGCGCGCAAGAACGCCCCGGCCAAAACGCCGAGCAGGGCAGCCGAACTCATTGTAAAAATACCGCCGAACGATGCACCAACACCAAGATATTTGGGCCAACCGCGAATTCCCGACATCAAGAAAAGCGGGAGGAAACTCGCCAGAAAAATTCCCGCCAGAATCGGGTGGGGGAACGAGGCCGCGCCGCGCATCAAGCCCAATCGAATATCATCGCGCAAAGGGTTTGGTGCGCCCGTTAATGACGAAGCCAATGGCTGCAAAATGCGCACGTGAGTCACAGATTCCGCCACAATGATCGCGCTGATGAAGGCGATCCCTGGCGAGATCAGGATCAGGAGCATGCGAAAGTCGCGCGGCGTTTGAATGCAGACACGCGCCAAGAAATAAGCGAGCGCCATATCGACGGTGTGCGCCCCGCCTTGCACCATAGAAGTTAGCGCCGATCCGCTCGTCATATAGGACGCAAGCCAGATCCAAGCAGCTGCGAGAACAACCAGCAAATCGGGCAGCGTGAACCGCAAGCTGCCGCGCAATCCGCGGGCCGTTAAAAACAAGGCAGCTCCCATCAGGAAGATGCGGAATGGCGAAAGATATATCCCGGCCAGCGTCACATTGAATTGAGCGGGAATCAGCAGCGCGTAAATCAAGCTTGTTAGCAGAGCCACTGGCAACAGATCGGAACTGCCTTGACGCACCGCGGGTCCTGGCGGGACTATTTCAGTGGCAGATGAGGAGATAGATTGCACACCGATTGCGTATCGGTGTTTCCCTCATTTTCATAGCGTGTTCTCTGGCAGGCAAGATCATTCTTGGCCTTGATCCGACAAAAGAAGCACCACAATCGCGCAGAAAGCATTTTCCTACATATAACCCATATGGTTCATAAGACTAGAAATCTCTCACCCGAAAGGCCTTTCTATGTCTGACGAATTCGCTACTCTCGCGCAGTCTCCTCTCACCCCCAGTGAACACGCATTTGCGGTCACACCCGATGATGTCGTTGCGCTGCCAACCATTCCAAAATATCTCTATGTCGGCACTGGCGGCTCCATTGCCTTGCGGACAAAAGATGCATCGGCAGATGTGTCCTTTCTGAATGTGCCGGATGGCGGGTACCTCTACGTTCGCGCCGAATTTGTTCGCGCCAGCGGCACCACCGCAACCGACATCGTGGCCTGCGCTTAATGATTGGCCGCGCTCTTATTCAAGAAGCCCACCGAGGGGCACGCATGGCCAATGCGGCCACGCTGTTCTCAGGCATAGTCTACGGGCAAGTCGCAAGCCATGATGCGGGCACAGACGGTGATTGGTTTGTAGACGGCGACAACGGTGATGATACGAATACCGGCACATCGACCAGCAGCGCATTTGAGACAGTCGGAGCCGCAATTGGCGCCGCTGACGCCAGCAACGGCGATCAGACGGTCCGCATCATGGGGCACAATGTCCGCTACCGTGAAGAAGTTGATTATATCTGGAACGGAGGCGGACCAACTAGCCTTTCGATCAAAGCTTATGGATCAGATCGCCCTGTTATTTCTGGCGCAGAGCCGCTGACAGGCTGGACAAACTGCGGTGCCAGTGATGCAAACACAGTCGGTCCGAACTGGCCGGAAATCCACAAAGTCACCGTGAATACCGCTGATTTCCCGGCTCCTAAATATTGGCGCACTCTGATGACTGAGTCAGGATCCGCGCTAAAGATTTGCGGGCTGCGCCGCGCTGATCGCTCATTCCCAGACTTCTTCTTTGATAACATCGATCAAACGATCAGCGAGGCTGATGAAACGGATCTAACCTTCGGGCTTCGCGAAGCGACGTACTACGATACGATCGCGCACCCTTCACTGCTTGGAGGCTTCACGGATACACAGCTCGAGCAGACCACGGCCATCATGTATGCCTTTCCGAACATCGCGTACTTTCAGGAAGTGACCAGTGTCTTTGGCCAAGTCTTGCAATTGGAACAGCGAGACTTCCGCCCTAACTCAGCCGGAGAAAACGGGGCCTACGCCCTTCTCAATGTGCTGCCAGCAATGCAGCGGGGCGAGTGGGGATACCAAGATCACGGTAACGGTACGGTCACCTTCTACGTTTGGCCGCGCAAAGCAAACAATCTGACCGGCCGCATGGAACTTGCTGTCCGGACCCGCGGCCTTCGGATCTATCGCTCGCTGTCTGACACTCCTTGCGCGATTGAGGGCATAAATTTTGAGATGTTCGCAGGCGAAGAGAATGGCGGCCTCCCCCTCGGTCTAGACGGCCTCAGCGATCTCACAGGAAACACGGCCACCATCAAGCATTGCCAGCTGCGCCTGTTCGCTGGTGAAAAAGGCATGGAGATCAAATTTCAGGAACAGGGCGTCGAGATTGAGAACGTCACCTTCCGCGACGGAATTGGTTTCGGCATGCAGACGATTGCTGCGACCGATAAGCCGCTGTTCAACTATCGGATCCGAAACTGTCAGGCGCAGGATTTGTCTCAAACAGGCTTTAGGATGTTCGGTGTCCGCGATTGTGTGATGACCGACATTCGCTCCCAGCGAACAAGCGGGGGCGGCCATGCCAATGCAATCAATTTTTATAGCGGCTGCGACAAATGCGTGGTCCTAAATTATCAAGGAGGCGTGCAGGAACGCGACCGCCTCTATGAGGGATACGGTACAAACCAGCGTTCTTCGAATATCTATTTCCTACACAGCACTTTTAGCCCGGCAAGCGACGGCCGCGGCTACGTAGATCAATCTAACGCCGGCGGCATCGACCAGCCCAATATTGGCGAAGGCGGCGGTCTGATAAATTGCTGGGTGCCTGACATGCCCGACCGTCGCGGATCGCAGGGCAATGGAGGGATCGCGGTCGGCAGAGATATTATGCCATGGGCAATTTACAACTGCGTCGCCCCGGCAATCGTCAACACGGGCGGTACGGTAGAGCGCAAGGGCAACATTCTGACCAACTCCAGTGTGACCGGTGATCCAAGCGAAGCGCTGGGCGCCGCATCAGGCGAGAACGCGATTTATGCAGATGTGGCCGCATCAAACTGGCGTTCGCGGGCGGGGTCACCGCTCACGTCGGCGACAGGCACAGATGCAAGCGCAATAATATTGTCGCTTGAAGGATGGTTTCCAAACGAGGATTTCCGCCGGGACGCCAATGGTAAGGTTTGGAACCCAGCCAATCCCGGTGTCGGCCCGTTCGGTACGGCTTGGCCAGAGACTCGCGAGCAATATGCTGCGCCGCAGGTTTCGCTCGTACCGACGGAGTACCTGGTTCAGGGCTCTACGGCAGGGTACTTTGTCGATCCATCAAACGTTCCGTCTGGCACCGCACGCTTAACCTTTCGCGGAAGGTTCAGGTTTCCGACCGCATCACTCTCAGGAGGTCGTCTGTTTTCGCAGGAAAGCACAGGGTGCGATTTCAATCTGCAGAATGATGGCAGCGTGCGCGCCGGTGTCGAGGACGGCACTGGTGCGAAAATGTTGAACAATGACTTGATCCTGCCCGCAGGCACTATTGTAGCCAACCAATGGCTCGATATTGAATTCGATGTCGATCAGCTCGCGGGACAGGCCATTGTTTCCGTGAACGGATCAACGACGACAACCGCGTTCACCGGAGCGGGCAGCAATGGGCTCTTCCAAAGCAGCAGAGAGGTTTCATTCCTCGCCACGTCGGGTGGCGGTGGTGCAGTCCCCCAAGGAACCGAGATTGCCGATCTGGAAGTCGATTTCGATGGGGTCTTGCACAAAGCGATCTCAAACGCTGCGGTGAACGCCAATTCTGACAATTGGCACCGCGGCGGAGAATTTGCCGGCCAACCTTAAACGGTAGCGGCAAGCCAGCCCATTAGCTGTCGAGGTGACGAACCAGTTCGCGCGGGTCAATCGAGGGATCGGTAGCCCGCGCGAGCCTACGCCGAAGCGAGCGCCATATCCGCCACTTGCCGCGTAGGATTGGCAGGATTGAACGGGTCAACGGCGTGGTCATCGTTCTGACAGGCAAAGTGCCGCTCCATTTGTTCCGCATGTAATTCCAGGCGTCTGTGTATCCGCCACTATAGGATTGCACCGGCCTGCTGTTATGGATCACCGGGATGTCGGCGACATAGACCTTCATCCCGGCGGCGCGGGCGGTGAGAACGATGTCGGCCGCATAGAAATGGAAATGCGGCAGACCTTCATCGAATTTCAGTCCGCTTGCGCATCTTAGAATGATAACAAATTCGTCGATACACTTGGCCTCAATAGGGTGATCGAAAGGGCCACCCAACCGCTGGCTCAATCCAGAAGACCATGCGTGACCGACATATTCGCCCGATTGTCCAACTCCCCAAGCGCCGATCACGCCCCAGTCGGGATCTTCTCGCTCAATGGCAGATACAGCGCGATGCAGATTCTTTTCCCAGCCGTCCGGCAAGAATACATCTTGATGAGCGAAAACCACTATATCAGCCGAGCAATCGTCGAGACCCTGATTGTAGGCTTTCGACGCGCAAGCCGCGCCGCGATAACAGCTTAATGAAGCACCCCCACCGGAGATAATCGGCGAGCGAACCAAGTTATTGGCGAGAACGGCATCATCATTGACTGCCGCCACAAAGTGCAAGTCCAAGGCAATCTCAGGACCGTGAGTCACGCTTTGCGCCCGATGATGCAAATCTGGACCATTGTCAGGTGCTTAAACCGGTTCAAAGTCAGCAAATTGAACAGCCGCCCAGCTCTGCCTGGACGGCCCATCGGCTGCAGACTGTCAACGCGGATGCCTGCATCCTCGAACATGCTGCGATAGCTGTTCTGAGTAAACCATCGCAAATGGGTTCGATCCATCACTCCGGTATCGGTAAGCTCCCAGCGGTCAGCAATCAGCTCGCGAACAATCTTCATCTGCGCAACATTCGGCGAGCTGGCGAGGACTATAGCGCCCGGTTTAAGCTTCGCGGCGACGCTCTGCACCGCTGACCAAGGATCGACCAGATGTTCGAGCACTTCGCTCATCAAGACGGCATCAAAATACCCGTCAGGCCATGGCAATTCCAGTCGCTCAACGTCGCCTTTAATCACTTCGGTAAGACGCGTTTGAGCGAGGTCAGCCGCAGCCGTTGCGATCTCCACTCCGAAATATCTATCGCAGCGTCCTTCTGCGAGAGCAGCAGCCCCCGTCTCGCCCGATCCACACCCAATCTCAAGCACGTGCGGGGTCGCATCGCGCGAAAGAAGGTCAACAAAGTCCCTCCGCACACCGCCAAAATATTGTGGCGCTTTGCGCGCGTATGCATCGCTGCTTGAACGGCTCTGCGCCGGTGTTGAATTGGAGTTTCTAACCATCAAGCGTGCCATAGACCTTTGATACGATATTCGCGATCAATGACCGACACCTTACTCGCAAATCTTGCGAGATCAGCAAGGCAACGAAGATACCGGGAAGACTGGTAACGGCGGCTGCAGCAACGGTAAGCCCTAAATGCGCGAACGGATCAAAGCTCGCATTGAGAACGATCAGCGCAGCGGACAAGATCACGAAAATCAGCCCGAAAGTAAGGCTAGATCGTGCCGCCGCTGGCGCTCTTCGGCTCACCTGAAACAGGGCCAACATTGTGGCAGCAACATCGCCGGCACACATACAGGCCGCCACACAGACAATTCCGTATCCCCAAGACAGCGCGAAGAATGCTGCCACTAGCCCGCTAACCCGAAGGATATTTGCGGCTAAGATATCGCTCGTCCCGCCGCGGCTCAAAGAAATCACAACACACCACGATCGCAGCACAGTTGCACCAGCCAATATGGCAAGGAAGGTGACCAGCAGCGGCGGAACGGCATAATCTGCACCGAACAGCACAGCGACCAAAGGCGCTCCCAATGTGGCGAGCGGAAACAGCACTGAGGACAGCAGCACCAGGCAGGCTGCCCCGGTGGTTTTGCATCGCTCAGCATACAGTTCTGCATCATCGCGCGCTTCGGACAACAGGGGCAAGAAAAGGTTGCCGCACAGGCGAGCGAAGAACACGCTGATGCCGCCGGTAAGCGCAGCAACCGCGGCATAACCCGCTAGCTCGCGCATGCCGCTCATTGTGCCGATGATGATCCGGTCACCTTGGGTTGCAAGAAAGATGACGATACCGTTGAGCAAAAGCGGCCAGCCGTAAACGAGCACCGCGCGCATTGCTCCACCATCAAAGCCAAGCCGATATGGCGTCTTAGCAAGGACATGCGACAACACCACCGAGACAATCGAGGTCAGGACGCATCCCGCTGCGATTGCAACGTAGTTTTGTGTCGCATAAGCGAGCACAATCGTGAGCAGCACGCCAGGCACTAAGCCGCCCAATTGAACTTTTACATATGCGCCAAAATGCATTGAACGCTGCCGTGCGAGTGGGTCGAGGTGTCGGAAACCCTCGATCACAGGAATGATAGCCGCACAGGCGTAAAACCAGCCGAGTTCCGGATTGCCGAACTTTGCAGCAATCCAATGTGCGAGTAGCAATATCGCCGCCCCCATCAAAATGCCGCGCGCCGCCAGTACGGTCGCAAGCGTTGGCATTGTGTCAGCCAATTCGCGCTCTCGCGCCTGAATAAGGTACTTCTCGATCCCAAGATCGCTGATCAATGCAAATGTGCTGACCACCAATAAGAATGTGACGCTGATACCGAAAAACTCCGGACCCAAAAAACGGGCGACCAGCAAGATGCGCACGAATACGAGCGCATGTTCGGCGATGTAACCGAGCCCAAGCGTCGAGCCTGCTTTCAAGAAGCGATCTTGCGCCAAGCTGTCAGCCAGCCTCCTGTTTTGAAAGCAGTCTGCGCAAGGTACCGAGCATACTGCGTAGATTGCCGATTAGCCCGAGCAAGCGGGCGTTCTGCGCCAATTCCAGATTTTCGAAGCGCGGCGTCCGCCTGCCGCTGACGACCATTGCCGCCAGCCGTGATAGCACAAGCCCTTTCCGCCGCGCCTGATAAGGCTGCATGTTTGCGATCTCCTCAACCGTGACATGCTCGGCGATCAAATGGCCTTCGTCGATGGCACGGCTGACCAATGCCTCCCCGCGTTTGGTTCGGGTCATGACGATGCTTCTGCCCTCCGACTCTTCAAAAACAGGCTCACCACTCTCGTCGCAATACCACCCGTCTGCGCAAACTATATCGGCGAATTCTCCGACCCCGTCAGGGCAAATCTTGCATCGGAATTGCAGATGCCGGTTCAGAATGCTGCCCCAGCTTGTGTCGTAATCCATCGAAAGCTTGCTACCGCCGGACATCTGAGCGGTGGCATATCCAGGCCAGCCGTCACCGCGATACCGAAACTCTTTGATATCGCTTTCATCCTCCACACCCATCTCGCGAAGCAATTGAGAGGTTCCGTGATGGCTCGGCACGCCAGCACACATGAAGGCAATCATGTATGGAACTTTCTCATCGACACGTGGATCATGTCTGGCGAGCTGCCGCAAGGCCGCCACGTCACACGGTTTCCCAACAAACGCGAAGCGTTTTGGTCCATCCAGCCGAGCGCCGATGTCTTCCAATGGTGATGACGGCGCGTAACGTGATCCCGCCGCGTGAAAAACGTCATCCCGTCCGGTACTGATGGCAAGAGAATTTCGGATCGGGGAATGCTCCGAGACTGATGTGTGGAGCACGTAGTCGACTTCGCCATGCTCAAGCAAATGGAGCAGAATTGCCGAAAGCCCGCCACCTGATGACGCTCTATGGCGGAGTGAAACATCGCTGCTCCACCCCAATCGCGCCTTGATCAGGGGCCCCCAAATTGCATGGTATTCTGCTTCATGTTCGGCGGGCTCATGCCGGATATTCACGCCTGGGCAAGCCTGATCGATCAGGCTTGCCTGAATGGCACTGATCTCAGTCCGCTGCTCCGGACGTCTAAATCCGTTTTCGGCGTCGATCATGCGAATTGACGGGGGCTCGGTGGCGCAAAGACCGGCACACAATCCGCAACCAGAACACAGTCCGTCAGATTTGATCCGGTCGATATCAAACACCACGCGCCACCAAATCCGCTGCGACATGGTCTAGAAAGATCTGATACGTTCGAAGTCTGCCCTGCGCCTCTTTATTGGCTGCGGCCGTCTGCGTTTGAAGCGCGGGCAGATCGGCAAGCGCGGCATCGAAGCGATCAAGTACAGTTTCATTCGTTTCTGTCGTGAGATCAGAATTCCAACGGTAGCCAAGCGAGCCAAATAGCCCGCTAAACTTTCGACTATACCCAAGCGGCAAGACTGCGGTCCCAGATGAAAGCGCCGCAATGGTCGAATGCATACGGCTACCAGCGAACAGATCGAGCCCGGCAATATAACTCTTCGCTTGCGATGGCCCCGAAAAGCGCGGCGGCAGGATGACGCTTGGGAAACGGTCTCTCAGCATTTCTGCCAGCGCATAGTCATCTTCATGAGGCGTTGCCGCGGCCAGCACATGCGGGACCAAATGCAGCTCGATCCGCGGGGCATTCACAAGGCGGCTCATAATTCCATCGACCAGCGCCGGATAGTCGACTGAAAGGCGAATGCGGTCACCGGTCGCAATATCACGGCGGTACAACAAGGCGGAGACATTGAGGCCCGCCCTGATCGGACCACTTGCGAGACTTCGGGCGTCCTTGTCCGGATCGGATGTGAACGGCAGCGCGAACGCCACATCGGTCGTTAGCGACGAAGCGGAAGCAATGCCCAATTCGCCAAGCAAATCGAATGACGGCTCGTCCCGGGCAAATACGTGCTTGGCAAGCTTTAGGACACCGACCGCCTCAGCCCGCGCAGTCGCTGTATGAAATGGGCCGATTGTCTGGGGGCTAAGCACAAGGGGAACGCCGTGCAATCGAGCTGCCACCTTAGATGCAATTATCAGTTGAAACCGCCGCGCCGAATAGATGTCCGAAAAGCTATCACCGCCGCCGATATCGAAGATGATATCGCACCGCCTAAAAGCCTTGTGAAGTGCCGAAAACGGGTTCGCCAAAGCTTTGTAGCCGACATTCGTGAAGTCGGTCTCATAAGCGATTTCATGGCTGTAATCGAAGGCGCCGCGCATGCCCAGACAATGAAAAACTGGACGCCGCCCAGTCTTCTCGACTGCCGCTGCGATCAAGTTGGCGTTCGCCACTGTGAGCGCCCCAACACCAAGATTTTCGTTGAAACAGGAATGCCAGAGCAAACCGATATGAAGCGGCTTTTGCTGCAACGGGATGTCAGCCTTTCATTCGATCAGGCAAAGCCCCGGCCGCAGGATCGCTATTGCGCAATTCGCGCTCGGTAACGTCTGCATCCATGAAACGGCCAAATGCACCGACTTCGATATCGCTTTGGATGATCTTTGCAGGGTTGCCCGCCACAATCGAACGGGCAGGCACATTGCGGGTCACAACGCTGCCCGCACCAATCACGCAATTGTCGCCGATTTCGACACCTGGGAGGATCAGGCTTTCGCCGCCTATAAAGCAGTTCTTACCAATTCTAGTGTGAACATAGAGCCCTCGGGTCCGGTCGTGAGTCATAATGCGCGCATTGAATGCGACATATGTCTTTTCACCAATATGGACGCCGCGCGGAAATGTGTAATCCGGCTTTGCGCTCAGCGACATTTCCACCGAAGGATGAATGTCCATCTTCATGACTGCGCGAAATAATTTCAGGCGCGCTCCGGTGAGCAGCCTGCGAAGGAAAGAAAGCCTGCTGAGGCTAAAGCTCATCGTTTCTCTCCATTCAGGTTCAATGCTGGATCGGCATACACGATTGGATCGGGTTGGCCGATCGGGATCACTCTAGCGCGCTAGGAGCGGTCTCCACCAGTCTTCATGATCGAGATACCAACGCAAGGTTTGCCGTAAACCTGCATCGAAACCATGCCGGGCAGAATAGCCAAGCTCGGCCCGAGCCTTGGTCTCATCGATCGCATAGCGCCGATCATGTCCGGCTCTATCGGTAACGAATGCCTTCAGACTGTCGCTCTTTCCACCTTTTGCGGCTGGCGCATCCGGATAGCGAGCGTCGAGCCCTTCCACTTCCTCAAATGCGAGATCAACCTCGCGGCAGATGGCATCAATCACTGCCATATTGGGAAGCTCCGCTCCGCCACCGATATTGTAAGTTTCGCCGGGCTGTCCATCTTTCAAACACGCCTCGATCCCGCGGCAATGGTCTTCGACGTGAAGCCAGTCGCGCACGTTCATCCCATCACCATAAATCGGCAGTGGCCTGCCAGAAAGTGCATTGAGAAAGAACAGAGGGATTAGTTTTTCCGGATACTGATAGGGGCCGTAATTGTTGGAGCAATTGCTGGTCGTAACATTGAGCCCAAACGTGTGATGGTAAGCGCGAACCAGGTGATCGGAGGCTGCCTTTGATGCGGAATAGGGAGAATTTGGCGCATATGGCGTCATTTCGCTGAATGCTGGATCATTCGGACCAAGCGATCCGAAAACCTCATCGGTAGAGATGTGGTGAAACCGGTGATCTTTGCCCGCGCCGTCCAGCCACACGGCACGCGCCGCTTTGAGCAAACTGTTGGTGCCGAGTATGTTGGTGTCGATAAACTCGTCCGGTCCAGTAATGGATCGATCAACATGGCTTTCCGCTGCAAAATGAACGATCGTATCGCACTTACGCTCGTGCAGCAGCTTCTCTACCAACGCGGTATCGCGAATATCGCCTTCGACCAGTTCACATGACGGCGCGCCGTCGAGAGTTGATCGATTCCCAGCATAGGTCAGCGCATCGAGAACGATGACCGTGTCATCGGGATGGTTCGCATTCCAATAATGGACAAAGTTGCCGCCGATAAAGCCGGCACCGCCGGTAACAAGCAAGTTAGCCAAGGGCCTTTTCCTCTTTCAGCATCCTGCGAAGATTCTCCCGCCAATGGACGGGCTCGTCCGCCAAAACCATGCGTGTCTTGCTGCAATCAAGCAACGAAAAAGCCGGACGCTGCGCCGGTGTTGGGTACTCTTCAGTAGCAATCGGGCGGATGCGCGGTTTCGTATCAATCAATCCCAAAGCAAGCGCTTCTTCGGATATTGCGACCGCAAAATCATACCAGCTGGCAACTCCGGCATCGCTGTGGTGATATGTACCCTCTGCCCCTCGCCCAACCAAAGCCCAGATTGTCTGGGCCAGCCCGGTCGCGAGCGTAGGCGCGCCGATCTGATCGACGACAACATTCAGTTCATCTCTCTCCTTCATCAAACGTATCATGGTCCGGACAAAGTTTGCGCCGCCTGCTTCATAAACCCATGCGGTCCGCACCAAAAGGTCGCCTGCGCGAAGATGGCCTTCGCCCTCGGCTTTTGTCCGGCCGTAAGCGGAAACGGGCGCTTTTTGATCTTCCGGTTGGTAGGCGAGCGGCGATGTTCCATCGAACACGAAATCCGTCGAAACATGGACAAGTTTGCCGCCGGATTGGTCCAAGGCATTGGCCATCACGCCAACGGCATCGGCATTGATAGACCGGGCCAGCTCCTCTTCGCTCTCAGCCTTGTCTACCGCCGTATAAGCGGCAGCATTGATCAATATATCGGGATTTTCCGAAGCCACTTTCTCGCGCAGCGCCCCGCTATCAGTCAGATCGCACTGTTCGGCATCAAGAGCGGTGATCAGGGTACTATCAGGAGCCGTACGCCTCAACGCGCCGCCCAATTGCCCCTTGGCTCCGGTGATCAGGACCTTCATGTGAAAGCCGCGATGTTGCCGAGTGCTTGTCCGCCACGATCCTTGTCCGAGATGATCGGCTTCAAGCCATCGAGCGGCCATGCGACACCAACCGCCGGATCATCCCAAGCCAAAGTATGCTCAGCCTGAGGCGCATAGGGAGCGGTGCATTTGTACAAGAAGTCAGTGTCGTCTTCGAGGGTCAGGAAACCATGTGCGAACCCTTCAGGCACCCATAGCTGCCGCTTATTTGCCGCTGAAAGCTCGACACCCGTCCACTTGCCGAAATGGGCCGAAGATTGCCGCAGATCGACCACAACGTCGAACACTGCCCCGCTTGTCACACGGACCAATTTTCCTTGCGGATCGGGGTTCTGGAAATGCAGCCCTCGCAGCACACCTTTTTGCGAGCGAGAATGGTTGTCCTGAACAAATGTCAGATCAAAACCGGCATCGCGAAAATGGCTCTCGTTCCATGTCTCCATGAAAAAGCCGCGCTCATCGCCAAAAACGCGCGGCTCGATAATCATCGGTCCGGGAATGTCGCAAGGCACCAGCTTCATGGTAGTGTCGGATTTTCCAAAAGGGCGAGCAGGTATTCACCGTAACCTGACTTACGCAGTGGTTCTGCAATCCGCGCAAGTTCGGCATCGTTGATGAAATTCTGGCGCCAAGCGATCTCTTCGGGGCAGGCGATTTTAAGGCCCTGACGCTCTTCGGTGATACGAACATAAGTCGCAGCGTCCAAAAGCGAAGAATGTGTGCCGGTATCCAACCAAGCGAACCCTCGCCCCATGATTTCTACCGAGAGCGCGCTGTCATCGAGATACAGACGGTTGAGATCTGTAATTTCTAACTCGCCGCGCGGAGAGGGCTTTAGGCTACGCGCTCGTTCCACAACTGTCTCATCATAGAAATAGAGCCCGGTGACGGCGTAGTTCGACTTGGGCGATTTGGGCTTTTCCTCAATCGACCTTGCATTGCCCTTTCCATCAAAGTCCACCACCCCAAAGCTTTCGGGATTGGTGACCCGGTAGGCGAATACACTCGCGCCGCTCTCTTTCGTATCAGCGTTCTGCAACAAATCCGGCAGACCGTGCCCGTAAAAAATGTTGTCGCCCAGAATTAGCGCGCTTGGCCCGTCAGCAACAAAATCTGCACCGATATGAAACGCCTGGGCAAGACCTTCGGGGTCGGGCTGAACGGCATAGCTAAGAGCCACCCCGAAATCGGAACCATCGCCCAAAACCCGCTGGAATTGGTCAGCATCTTCAGGGGTGGTTATGATCAAGATGTCCTGAATACCCGCGAGCATCAGCGTGCTGAGCGGATAATAGATCATCGGCTTGTCATAGATTGGCATCAACTGCTTTGAGACACCGCGCGTGAGCGGATAAAGGCGCGTGCCTGACCCACCTGCCAGAATGATGCCTTTGCGGGCCGCTGTCATTCTACTTCGTCCCCAGAATTGATCGTAAGCCTATGCTGGATTGCATTGCAGCAGGGTAAGTGGCGGTCAATGCCTATCGCCTGCCTTACGGAGCGCCGCCCACAGCCGTGCAGCACTGGCCAAACCGCGCCGAGTTCATCATAATCGGGTGCTCCGCTTCGGGAATGAGCAGCCACCCTTCACATGATGACGCAAGTCGAAGCTATAGATCGGTACTTTGCAGGGTGCATACGCTGCGTTCTGAATGGCCAAACCGCACCCGCGTGGCCGGTTGGGCTGGACACGCAATCTTCGGCGGCAAAGCAGCGCCTTGAATATCACGGTATTGCACTGCTTCTTGCTCAAAGTGCGCCGCCCTTGACCGGCTGGCCCAAGGACCTGGCTGATACTTTGCAAGACGAAGCTCGGCTTCAGGCGCTTTGGGAAGCTGACCACATTGTTGCAGTTGCCCGATTGATCGAGAGTTTGCATCAAGCGGATATCACCTCGCTGGTTATGAAAGGCACCGCTCTCGCCTATTCAATCTATCCCGAACCGGCGCTTCGCCGCCGCGGCGATACGGATCTTTTGATTGAGAGCGACAAACGAGACGAGGTCCGCGAGGTTTTCCGACAATGCGGTTTCGACCCCGGGGCCGATCGCCGCGTCCTCCAAGAAGACTGGGTGTTTCACTCACCCGCAGGCTTTTCCCATCAAATCGATCTGCACTGGGCGCCCAGTTCGAGCATGGCAATTTCGGGCGGCATTGCGTGCGACCACCCGCGCCAACGCGCGATTGCGCTCCCTTCGCTTTCTCCCAACGCGATGGGGACAGGCCTGATTGATACCTTTGTCCAAACTTGCATCAATCGCACCGCGCACGAAGCATTTGGTTACTTGATCGAGGGCGAAAAGCTTTTCGAAGGGGATAGGCTGATCTGGGCAGTCGATCTGCATAGTCTTGCGCTCCGATTTTCGGCGGCAGACTGGCAGGCGCTTACGCGTATTGCGGCGCGGTGGGGCGCGGCACAATCAGTACTATCAGGGATCAACTTTGCACAAAGGGCATTGGATACTGAAATTCCGCGGACTGTCATTCGTGAGCTCACGAGCAGCGCACAATCTGCGAACTCGGTCTCAACCCATTACAACGAGGCAAGCCCGCTCCGGAGACTTACCGACGACCTGGAAGCTGCGGCGGGTATGTCGCTAAAACTAGCAGTCTTAACCGAGCACACACTACCAAGCCGCCGGTTCATGCAAAGCCGCTATCCCGGTTCTGCATCTTGGCCACTCCCGGCTCTGCACTTAAGGCGCTTTCTTGACGGCACAGTAAGAATGTTGCTGGGCAGTAGGCGATGAAGCTCGCATTTCTTTGGCAACGCGCGAAACAGTTTCGCGGCGAACTGATACTGATCAGCAGTCTGTCGATTGCAAGCTCGCTTGTGACACTAGCAATCCCATGGCTTGCCGGTCAGTTGTTGGGCGGCGTGGTCGGCGGCTTTCAACAGGACCTGAAAGTAACTCTAGGGCTGCTGGTCTCCGCCCTTGTCAGCATGACAGTGCTGAACATCACCTCATCGATAGTCTCGTCCGCGGCCTCGCTCAGAATTCTCGTGCAGCTTCGAGAAGAAGTCTACAACCACGTTAATCTGATGCCGATGGCGTTTCATGACAGGCGCAAGAGCGGTGACGTGTTGGCGCTCATGACGTCAGAAGTCGGCGGTTTGAGCGGCTTTCTTGCCACCACACTTACAAACGTTCCTTCGATGATGCTGACTGCAGCCGGAGCAGTCGTCCTTCTGTTTCTCATCGATCCGACTGTGGCAATTCTGGTGCCTATCCTTGTGCCGCTATTCTTCATCGTGATGAAGCTTGTCGGGCGGAATCTGAGAGTGATCGCGCAGCAGGCGAGAAAAGCCGAGGTGTCTGTTTTTGCGACTGCGGAAAGTGACCTCGGGATGGTTTCCGCAATCAAGGCATTTGCCACAGAAAGATATCACCGCGGCGCCTATTCAAAGGCGGTCAAAACTTCGCAAAAGATATCATTCCGTCAGGCTCGGATAAGAGCTTTCATTGGCCCGATTGTAGCTCTGATCGCGGCACTTGCTGCCATCGCTGTACTCATCATCGGCAGTGACGCGCTTGCAACCGGAGACCGGACACCGGGCGAGCTATTTGCATTTCTCTTATACGCAGCGTTGCTGACACGGCCCGTGGGCGGCCTAGCCGATATATACGGCAGCTATCAGGTGGCACGGGGAACGCTTTCACGCCTTGAGGCGGTCCTCGAATTGGAGCCTGAGCCTGGCCACAACAGCGGATCAAAGCTGGATCGCGCTGCGGGGGGCATCATCTTCGAGAATGTTCAGTTTTCTTACCCAGCGCGACCTCAGGTGCTCAATGGGCTCAACTTATCGATAAAACCGGGCGAAATCGTCGCTCTTATGGGAGACAATGGCGTTGGTAAGTCGACCCTCGTGAAGCTGCTGCTCAGGTACTACCGTGCGGATGGTGGCCGGATCATGCTCGACGGGACAGACATCACCGAAATCCAGATTCAGGATTTGCGCCGCCAATTTGGTTACGTCCCTCAGAGGCCAATGTTGTTCAATGGCACCATCGCGCGCAACATCGCCTTTGGACAGCCAAGCATATCTGGCGACCAAGCAACGGATGCGATGTCTCGCGCCGTGAAACTCTCCCAGGCAGAAAATTTCATCGCCGATCTGCCCAAAGGTCTTGAGACGGAAATTGGTGATCACGGCGTTCGCCTTTCAGGCGGGCAAGGACAGAGGATTGCCTTGGCGCGTGCGCTCTATCGCGATCCGCCGATCTATATTCTCGATGAAGCCACCAGCATGTATGATCTGGATAGCGAAGCAGCCTTTGTAGAGGACTGTATTGACGCCCTTAGAGATCGCACCGTTATCTTGATTACGCACCGCCCTGCGAGCCTCGCTCTTGCTGACAGGGTGCTGGAAGTCTCGTACAACGAGGTCACCGATGTGACAGGAAAATTCTAGCAGTCGCCCTCAAGCAGACTTTAGAGCAACCAATTCTCGCTCTTTAAGGTCGTTAAGAAGAGCAAGCATATCCCGTTCAATCAGATCACGCGATGCGTCAAATTCCTCTTCGATGACGTCACACATTTCCGTCAAGCTGCGAGACTTCTCGCTCAGCAAGGACCAAATGCGCCCGCCTACAGAATCGAGCCCAAAATACTGCCCGCTCTTGAGATCAAGCAGGACTGTCTCGCCGCTAACCTCGCGGGCAACGACATCTTCGGATGCAGAGTATCGATCAGTTAGTTTCATGCGGGGCCAGTCCTTGCGAGACGTTAAATATCGCGCTGATTACGTTAGGCAAAGTCGAATAATCTCGCGGATAGTCCAAACTGAATGTCGGTATTGCTTCAACCAACTCGCCTATACGATTGAAATGTGATTCCAGGCGCTGACGGTCTTCGACATCTAGGATGAAGCCGTGCTGCATCAATCCTTGCAATGCAGCGGACGAAGACAATGGTTCAAGCGCAAGCGCGGCTTCATGGTCTGCGCCCAGCATAAACATCGCACACAGATTGTGCGGCTGATCGGCGAACGGAAGATGATCCGCAGCGTCAATGCGCTGCTTGCCGTCGACGTCAGAGAAACCGACGTCGCTACCTAACAAATATTCGGCACTATCTTTGAAAAGGCGAAGGCCCGCACTGTTTGGCAATAGGCGGTAGCCATTTGCCCTTTGGTCCAGTTCCACGACATCCTCAGCCATGAACGGATAGCCCGATTTTGCAAAGGCACCGGCAAGTGTCGTTTTCCCGCTACGTGAATGGCCGAGAAAGGCAATCGCGCCTGACGGTGTTCGAACGCCGCTCCCGTGGAGGAACACGCCGCCATTATGATTGCCTAGAAGCGGAACGATTGAATTGTCGAACAGCTTTTGAACAAGATTTTCGCTGCCCTCTGAAACGGGAACGGCCGCGACTGCCCCAGTCTCCCCATCAATTTCAAAATCGGCTTCGTCAGGAAATCTAAGTTTGAAACCGCCGCTCGTGCGATGAAACTCGCAAACACAATCACCATTCGGCGAAATCCAGCGATCGTAAGGACTGGTGGCCAATTGTGCTTGCTTGCGAGGCTGCCCCATCGTCAAATGGGTCATGAAACGGCGCAACGTTTTAGAATGTCTCTTACCAGATTGCGGGTGCCCTGCTGACTAGGCATCAAATCAGGGCGGTCGCGCATTACGGTTTCTTCAATTTGCGCCGCAGTGCGCTGGCCATCGACCAGCGATAATATGTACTGGCTTGCCTGTGCGTTGTCATTCAAACGAAGCGGCCCGTCCAGTGTCGCACGATCAGCCTCGGCCAAAATAGTGGTCGCCCAGTTCGATTGCTTTTGCGTTGGGCCGCCGCGCGGTGTGATATCCCACGCCAAGAAGTTGCCCTCAGGCCTCGCTCTGATCGTAACTGAAATGCGATCACCTCTCTGCACATCGAAAGGTCGGGCAATGGGGAAAAATGCCTGAGAACGCTTGATGCCGTTCGGGTCCAGAGGCGAATTCGTCATCCAGACATCATTACCAAGATGCGACTTGAACCATCCCGCCAAACCATCGAAGCGGCCTGACGAGGTAATCTCTATCTCAGCTTCGAAAGAAAAGTATTCTGGCGTGTCAGCGTTCAGAGTTATCTGGCCCAGCTCAACCGGCGCACTGCACAATTCTCCCGGAGCAAACTCATGTGGGTATTTCGTATTTCGCGCCTGCTCATCAATCCAATGAAACACTTTCGGAACGATATCATCAGACCAAGCCGCTGCCTTTTCATGGCAAGCATCCGATGACACACCCGCAATTTGCAAAACCAGTTTGTCCGGCATGATCGCGCCGCCGGGTTTGAGCATGCGCTTTGCTGCATCGCGGACCATGTCGATGATACCGTAATCGATCCCGAAATAGCCGATATGATCACAGATCAGCGCATCGACGGGCTCGGCCAGTTCTGCGCGAAATGTGCTGCTGGCGATACAGGTATAGTGTTTGTCTAGCCCCGCTTTACGCACGGTCTCTTGCGCCAAATAGATCGCGTCGCTGCTGTCTATGCCCCAAACGTGGCTGGCCCCCACCTCAAGGCAAAAAATGCCGAGCACTCCGACCCCGCAGCCCAGATCGGCAACGGTATCATCAGGTGCAATGCAATCTGAAATCGCTGAGCGGTAAAGATCGCTGCGGTTGGCTAAACCAAGGTAGTGGACATGTTCGGCAAGACTATCCGACATAAAGACTCACCCACTCTCAAAATCTATGTCGCTACGGGCAAACTACTGTCCGGATTGAACAGGTGAGAGATTTACATCATCATGTCTACGCCGCCAACCATGCTGCCGCCCGAGTCATTTGAAAGCGTGCTGACGCTTCCGCCGGTCAGATTGCGGACCGAGCCATAGGCATTCAGTTTTGGCGAGGAATATGTGCGCTTTTTTGTCATGGTTAAAACCTTTGCCAGCTCAGTTATTCTACTGTGCAACGTAGTCTATCGTTCATTGGAATTCTGCAAAAAACTTGTAACAAGATAACAGCCCCAATACGGCCAGTCCCAGATATCGTCAAAATCGTGTTCTATCCGTAACGTGTTAAACGCGCTGAACTGTTCAGAATTAACCAGCGGCGCGAGGACACCAGACATTTCTGTCTGACACATCCTCAGTATAGCCTGATCATGCTTCGCCTCTGGAAAAGATGCCTTGTCTGGCCGGTCCACCACAGCATCAGGCATAAATCCTCTCATCGCTTCCCTGTGTAGCCACTTGGTTTGCCCGTTTCGAAACTTCACGTCTTCGGGCACCGAAGCTGCAAACTCGATAAACTGACGGGTGCACATCGGGCTTCTGCCCTCAAGGCCAAGCCGCGCTCTCTGACGCGCCATAAGATCGAATGATCTTTGGTTTAGCTTCGCATCCAGCGTCCGCGCATTGGCGTTAGCAATTTCGTCAAAAGGCAGCGCTGCCAAATAACTGGTCTTGGTCGAGCGGACAGAAGCGGCATACTCCGCATCAAGGTATTGGACCGGATCTACCATCAGGCTGCCGTAGTCAGAACGAGATCGCTTTAATGCCAAGCGAACCGGTTTAGGAAGAGCCGCCAAGATCATTTTGCGCAGCGCAAACCCTACCGAAGAACGCGTGCCATAGGTGGCTATGTCGCGGCGCAGATTCTTGAGAAATCGCCGAACCTGACGCGATTGGATTGTTTGATGATAATATCCGAAACTACCATCCAGCCATTGATCACCGCCCTGCCCATTCAGCGTAACTCTCGCCCCGTCTTTTGCCATTGCTTGCTCCATCAAGATGGAGTGCGAAGCGTTGGTGTAGGTTGGTAGATCACGCTCACGTTTGCCTTCGGCATCAAACCAGTCGAGGTCAGGCCGGAACAACTCACTTTCAGTCAGATCGCTATCTGTGAAATCCGTCACAGACCGGGCAAAGGCGATCTCATCAGATTCAGCGCCCGCCTCACCGCGTAGGGTATAGGCTCTGATTTCGGGTGCAGGCAGCGTACCCATCATATCGTGGGCTAAGGCATAGATTGCCGATGAATCGAGGCCCCCGCTGACTTCGATCGCAAGTGGTAAATGAGTGCGTGATGTTCGGCGGATCGCATCGCGGAGCACATCGCGGTATGCCTCGATATATTCCTCATCAGAGCGATAATGCCTGATCGGCTGTGACGGCAGGCTGTAGTACCGACGGACCTCTATTTGCCCCGGGGAGGTTATGAGACAATGCGATGCATTCAGCCGCTTCACCCCTTTCCAAGGCGTCCTGTCTACCGAATACGTTTCGCCTACCATTGCCTCGGCCAAGTAGTCATAATCGAAGTCAGGCTGGCGATCGAGCCCAGCCAAAACTGCGGCGATGCTAGAGGCCGCAATAAGAGCCTCGCCGTTTTGACAATAGAATAGCGGGCGCAGACCCTGATGGTCGCGGGCACAGAACAAAGTCTGACGGCGACAGTCCGCAATCACAAACGCAAATTCGCCTTCGGTCCTTAGAGCACAATCGTCTCCCCATTCTTCATAGGATCGCAGGACCAGTTCTTCATCTGAGCGGTTTCTTAAGCTGGCACCTCGATCAAGCAATTCTCGGCGCAGTTCTGCGCAATTGGTCAGGAAACCGTCGAACACCAACGCTCGCTGGCCATCTTCGGAGCAATGCGGTTGATTGGCATCTTTGGCTTCAGCAGTTGTGAAAAGGGTGCAAGCTGAAAGCCCCATTTTCCCATTGGACCATTGGTCGCGCGCATCGTGCGGATTGCGGGACAGGACATCTGTCATCGA
Source organism: Erythrobacter crassostreae (assembly GCF_019204045.1). Classification (GTDB taxonomy): domain Bacteria; phylum Pseudomonadota; class Alphaproteobacteria; order Sphingomonadales; family Sphingomonadaceae; genus Erythrobacter; species Erythrobacter crassostreae. The sequence goes on from NZ_JAGSPC010000001.1 coordinate 347,150, forward strand.
TTGCATCCGCACCGATAGAAGACCGTCTGCAAAGACTGCAGCAATTCCGGTCATTGGAAACCCGATCCTCTCCTTAACGCCGATCCGGCCGGCGTGATCGCTTTAACGAAGCGCGTCGTTGAACTTCCGCATATGCGTCTCAAAAGATTCAGTCCATCTCTGCAGGAATTGCCCCGCTGACTGAATCGCGGCAAACATCACTTTGAACCTCATGACAAAGAACCTCTGTTGTTTTCTGCCTCCTTAGGCTTGCGTTGAGTTCTTCTGTGTATTGCCCTAATGTGATTTTAGTTATCGCAAGAAAGACGTTTACGATGATCAAAACCGCATCTCGTTTGACCCTTACGGTTGCAACCGTAAGCATGGCCTTTCTGCCGGTTGCGGCGCACGCCAACACGCGTGCCGGCGACAATGGCACCGTCTACGGTGCCGAAGCATCATCGGCAGGCGCAATTTTCGGCGCTGTCTATGATGATGAAGAGATTTCTTTCGCTCTCGGTGACGTCTTGGCTGTCGTCGCAGGAATCCTCGCTGGCACTGCGATTATCACGCTCCTTTCCGGCACTGCTGACAATAGCCCGGATCAATCCCGCGGGACCTGAAACCTCGGCATTGTGTCCGGCAAGGCTGATCAGCCCCAAGGATTGGCGCCTCTCGATTGACTAATTCTGCTCTGTCCAAGCAATCAGCCCTGATTGCGATTGCCGCAATCATTTGCATTGCAGCCGTGATGGGCGGAGGCGGCGTGCGCTATGGCATAGCGAACCTCACAGTCCAGTTGACGGCTCTCGCATTTGCGGCGTTCCATTGCCCTGCAATCTTTGCATTTTGGAAAACTGCACCTGCATCTTTACGGGTCTTGATCGCTCTTTCAGCTCTTCTTCCTCTTGCTCAACTCATCCCACTTCCGGAGAGCGTTTGGACTTCTTTGCCCGGCCGCGAGCTGGTGCAGCAATCGTTTGCGCTAACCGGTCACAGCGGCTGGGTTCCTCTCAGCGTTGACCCAATTCGTACGACAGTCGCACTAACCGGCATCATCGTCCCGCTTGCCATATTGATGGTCGGTTGGTCATTGAAACGCCGCCAGTTGCTGATGCTAGGCTGGCTGATCGTCGCGATCGGCTTGGTCAATGTTCTGATCGGCATTCCACAAGTTTTGGCCGGAGTGTCGGCCCTCCCGATCTACCCCGAGCCTGGACCAGATGATGTACTCTACGGGTTGTTTGCCAATCGAAACTCCACGGGACTGTTTCTAGTGGCTGCATTTACGCTTGCCGCGATCCTGCCCTCACCAAAGAAGCATGCCGCCGTGCTTCCTGTCCGTCTGGCTCTCTGCTTGCTGTTCCTTGTCGCGATTGTGCTGACCCGATCTCGCACCGCCCTAGTGTTGGCTATGATACCAATCGCGATGGCCATGCTTCGCTCAGTATTGGTCTTTCGCAGCAGCACCAACGGCCAGACCAGAAAATCGCCGTCTGTTCGCTTTGTGACGTTTGGAGCAATTGCACTGTGTATCGCTGCCGCTGCCACAACTTTAAGCATGGCCCCGGGCAGGGTCGCCGATACTATGGAGCGGTTTCAGGCCCAAAGCGATGCACGCGCCTATATCTGGAAGGATGCGACTTATTCCGCTTCTCGCTACTGGCCGGCGGGAACGGGCATGGGCACGTTCGACGAAGTTTTTCAGACGGACGAGTCGTTAGAAAACGTGACCGAGCGGCGCGCCGGACGCGCTCATAACGACTATCTAGAGGTCGCGATCGAAGCCGGAGCAACGGGGATCATCCTGATCGCGGCGTGGCTGATAATGATTGCCTGGCTTGCATGGCGCGCTCGCAATTCCGAGCGGCGCTGGGCCGCATGGGCTGGAGGAGCAATTCTGCTAGCCATCGCCCTTCAATCGATAACTGACTACCCCTTGCGCAACCAATCCATGCTGGCTCTGGCAAGCTTTGCATTCCTTCTACTGGCGCGCATCGGAACCCGCCGCGGTGAGAATGAACATGATCGGTAAGATGATCTGGTATGCGGCCATCTTGCTGATCGGCGCGGTCACTACTGCGGTACAGCTAGATCGCCAGTCTGCAGCGACACCCACATTGGCAGAATTTGTCCCGAAGCCTGCACGTGGATTTGCGCAGGCTCAATTGGCCGCACGCGCGCTGCAATCCGGACCTTCGGAACTGGCTGTGAAAGAAGCTGAATTGTTGGTCGAGCGCCGTCCGATACCGGCTGAACCCCTCAGACTGCTAGCGCAGGCCAAATTCTCAGCAGGCCAGTCCGAAGCGGGACTCCTTACCATCCAGATCGCCGCTCGACGCGGCTGGCGCGACCCTGCCGCGCAAGAAACGATGCTTCGCCTTGCCATTGCGGCGGGAGATGAGGCCGAGGCCGCCAGGCGTTATACAGCCCTCTTCCTCCAAAGCGGAACACAAGATGCTCTCCTAGTGGAATTGGGTGCTACGCTATTCGAGACGACAGATGGACCGGCGGCGCGAACCCTCATCGAAATCGTCAGCGCGAACGACCGATGGCCCGACACATTCCTCAGGCGCGGCCAAAGGGTGTTGCGACCAGGAACATTTGTCGAGATTGTTGGAGAAGCAGCTTGGCACGGCGCAGATTTCTCCTGCGAAATTCTGATCGACTTGGGCCCGTCGCTAACTCGCCGAGATACAACCGCAGGTAAAAAATGGACCGAATTGATGCAAAAACACTGCTGAGCCACTAAGAATTCAAATTAATGGCCGCGCTCATCATGTATCGGCCTTGGCTTTGCACCGAGTCTAGATTACGTATCGCTCTATCGGTTAAAGCAATATGGCCCCCACTTTCATTGGCCGTCCAAATGTGTCCCTATTGGCTTGGCATGCGATTGCAGGCAAACGCTGGCGAACAATCGCGATTAAAAACGGTCACTTCTTTGCAATTTCTGGGCTTTTTACAACCGTAGCGATCAGAGATGAATGAGTAAATGGTGCCAGAAGAGGACTCGAACCTCCACATCCTTGCGAATACGTGCACCTGAAGCACGCGCGTCTACCAATTCCGCCATCTGGGCACCGGAGCGGCGAGTCGTCTAGGGCAGGCCGCTGGGTAGGAGCGCGCCAATAGCTATCCGCGCGCAGCTCTGTCAACGTCATTCGTATAACAGAAATTGCGATTCAGAGCGCGGGAACGCTTGCCCAACGCGCCGCGTTGAAGCATTGGCACCCCGACACGAATTGCATGAACGCACGGGATCACACGATCATGACCAACACTTCGCCTCTCTCCGAAAAGCTCGTCACTGTTTTTGGTGGCGGCGGTTATATTGGCAACTATGTCGCGCAAAGCCTTTTGGAGCGTGGCGCACGCTTGCGCATTGCCAGCCGCAATCCGGAGAAAGCGCACTCTTTGCAGCCTCTGGCTAATCTGGGCCAACTGCAATTTGCACGCTGCGATATCACAAAAGAAGAAAACGTCGCAGCGGCCCTGCACGGAGCCGACTACGTCGTGAACCTTGTTGGTGCGTTTTCCGGTGATCTGGAAGAACTGATGGGTGAAGCGCCGGGCACGATGGCTCGGCTTGCCAAAGGCGCCGGTGTGGCCGGTTTCGTTCATGTCAGTGCAATTGGCCCAGACGCCCAATCGAGCGCAGCCTATGCCCGTGGGAAAGCGCAGGGCGAAACGGCTGTACTTGAAGCCTTTCCCGAAGCGACAATCATGCGCCCGTCGATTGTCTTCGGCAAAGACGACAATTTCCTCAACATGTTCGGCCAAATGATCGAAATGATGCCGGTGCTTCCGGTGTTCGGTCCCGACGCCAAACTGCAGCTGGTGTTTGCCGATGATGTTGCAGAAGCAATCGCCGTCGCTTTGGAAAACCCCACAAAACACGGCGGTCAAATTTTCGAACTGGGTGGGCCAGAACAGCTTTCGATGATGCAGATCAATGAGCGGATTGCTGAAGCACAGGGACGCAGCCGCCGCTTTATCGCGATGCCGGATGGTATTTCGTCAATCTTTGCAAGCCTTCCGGGCACCCCGATGAGTAAGGACCAATGGACCCTACTTAAACCGGGCAGCACAGTTTCAGGCGAGCATAAGACCTTCGCTGATCTTGGTATCGAGCCACGCCCGCTTGGTGCGTTCCTCGACAAATGGATGACACGCTACCGCAAGTTCGGCCGTTTTGGCCGGAGCAATGATCGCGCCAAGGACCGTGCGGCTGTTTAACGCCGCGAGGTCACCGGGTTACAAATTCGCCGAATATAGCGTCAGCAGGTCGGCATAGGCCTTTTCTGCGGCTGGTTCAGCGTATGCGGGGCTGTCCGGAACGGTCCACCCGTGATCGCCAGCATACACTTCTACCTTGGCCTGACGGTCAGCAGCCGCAGCGGCATTCGCAAAGTCAGTCTTCACCTCTGGCGCCTCTGCATCGTCATCCTGAGCGACCGCAATAAGGAATGCTGCGGTTGCCGAGCCAAGGGTGTTGTGCGGGCTCAACGGATCATCACCGCGCACTAGCCCGCCGCCGTGAAAGCTTGCAGCGGCTTTGACCCGACTAGGCGCGGCAGCCGCGCTCCACACTGTAAATGGCCCGCCCATGCAATAGCCTTGCGTGCCAATTCCTCGCGATGTGTCGACCTGAGGTTGGGCATCGAGCCATGTGACAATGCTTTGCGCATCACGCTGAATTGCTTCGGCAGTGAGCTTCTCACGCCATGGGCCAACTTTGGAGAAGCCCTCAGCCTCAATGAAACTTGCAAAATCAGCAAACTGTTCACCCGCTACATCGCGGTAATAGGGGTTCACTACGAGCACGGCATACCCCTCGCTCGCGAGGCGCATGGCCATTTCGAGTTTGGATTGCCGCACTCCGGCAATGTCTGGCCACATGATAATTGCGGGGTATTCTTCGCCTTGCTCGGGATAGACAAGAAACCCGTCCATGGTGCCATCTTCTGTCGCGAAGGATACCTCGTCACTGAACATGGATAGGCCGCTTGGCTGTTCTTCACCCTCACCGCCAGATGTTGGCGCACAGGCCGCGACAGCGGCAGCCCCCGCAAGCGCCCCAAACTGCCGGCGACTAATTGCTTCTTTCGCCCAGTCCTTAAGTTTCGCCTCATCGCACATGGTGATCGCTCCTGCAGTTTGTGTTTCCAGCCTTCAATAGGCCGCAGGCTTACCGATGGACAAGTGACGATTGACGCGGCAACATGCTCTACGAGAGGGAGAACTACCAAATGTCGATGAGGAAATGGGCCTTGCCCGTGCTGGCGCTTGGCGCCCTGTCGGTGACCGCTTGCAACGAAATGTTCGAGGCGGAAACAGGAGGCGGCATTACAAGCGCAATGTTGGTTGGTGCGGATAGCGATCATGCCAACTGGATCACGCATGGCCGGAACTATTCCGAGCAACGGTTTTCCCCGCTTGATGAAATCAACGCTGAAAATGTCGGTGAGCTGGGTTTGGCATGGTTCTCCGATATGGACACCGCACGCGGTCAGGAAGCGACCCCGCTTGTGATGGATGGAAAGCTCTATGTCACAACCGCATGGAGCAAGGTGAAAGCCTTCAATGCAGCCACTGGCGAACCGCTGTGGGATTACGATCCGAAAGTTCCGGGTGAAACCGCCGTCAAAGCCTGCTGCGACACTGTAAATCGCGGATTGGCTGCTTACGGCGACAGCCTGTTTCTCGGCACGTTAGATGGCCGTCTGGTCGCGCTGGATCGCGACAGCGGCGATGTGAAATGGGAAACAGTGACTGTTGACCAAAGCCAAAGTTACACAGTGACCGGCGCCCCGCGGGTCATCGACGGCAAAGTAATCATCGGCAATGGCGGCGCTGAATTTGGCGTGCGCGGTTACATTGCTGCCTATGATGTGAATGACGGCAGCGAGCTATGGCGCTTTTACACCGTGCCCGATGGCAATGAGGGCGGTGAAAGCCCGCAATATATGCAAGACGCAGCCGAAACTTGGAACACCGAAGTTCTCGCCGGAAACGACGCCATTGGCGGCGGCGGTACGGTGTGGGATTCAATGGCTTACGATCCCGATCTCGACTTGCTGTATATCGGTGTTGGTAATGGGTCTCCTTGGAACCGCGCATACCGGTCTCCGGGCGAAGATGGCACAGGCGAAGGCGACAATCTCTACCTATCGAGCATAGTCGCGATCCGTCCGAGCACCGGCGAATATGTCTGGCATTATCAGACCACACCGGGCGAAACGTGGGATTACACCGCGACCCAGCACATCATCTTGGCTGATATGGAAATCGATGGAGAAGAGCGTCAGGTTCTGATGCAGGCCCCGAAAAACGGCTTCTTCTACGTGATCGACCGGGCGACAGGAGAATTCATAAGCGGCGAACCTTATGTAGCGGTAAACTGGGCGACCGGCATAGGCGAAGACGGGCGTCCAATCGAAAACCCCGAAACGCGGATCGACAAGACAGGTCAGCCTGCGATTGTTACGCCGGGCGCACTGGGCGGCCACAACTGGCATCCGATGGCGTATCACCCTGATGAAAACCTTGTCTACATTCCCGCGTTCGAAGCCGGGATGGTTTACGCTCCTGAAGAAAACTGGAAGCCGGACCGCGCGCGCGGTTTCAACGTTGGTTTCGACCTTGGCGCAGGCGATCTGCCTCCTGATTTGGGCATCCGACGCGAAGTCGCAGGAACGCTGCGCGGCATGCTGGTTGCTTGGGATCCGGTAGCTCAGGAAGCGAAATGGACAGTCGAGCATCCCGGTCCTTGGAACGGCGGCTTGCTCGCGACAGCTGGCGGCCTGGTGTTCCAAGGCACAGCTGGAAGCGAGTTCAATGCATATTCGGCAAATTCAGGCGAAAAACTTTGGAGCTTTGGCGCGCAAACCGGTGTCGTTGCACCGCCGATCACCTACACAGTCGATGGCGAGCAATATGTGGCTGTTCTGGCTGGTTGGGGCGGCGCCTATGCGATCACAGTAGATGGTGAGCTTTTGGATGCAAAAGCACCTGTCCGCAATGTCTCACGGCTGCTTGTATTCAAGCTGGGTGCTGATGGCGAATTGCCTGCAGAAATGGAACTCGCCAAGCTACCGCTTGACCCACCACCAAGCCGCGCGAGCGCAGAAACGATTGCACTCGGAGCCGAGAAATACGCGCGCTATTGCACCGTATGCCATGCGCCTGCAGCGGTAGGCTCAACTGTGTTACCTGATCTGCGCCGTGCTGGTTCACTTGGCAATGCAGGAGCGTGGGAAGCTGTCGTGCATGGCGGTATCCTAAAGGATAACGGAATGGTTTCTTTCGCTGACTCGCTCAGCAAAGAGGAGATTCAGGCTATCCGTGAATATGTTATCTTCCGTGCTAATCAGGACAAAGTGATGGAACAGCCAGGGGATGTTGCAAGGCGTTGAAGCCGCCGGTTACGCGCTGGAAAAATTCAGTTCGAGCAGCACGTTGTTCGGGTCAGAGGTGAATATCTGCTTCAGCCCTGCCGATGGTACCTCGTTGATCTTGTAATTCGCCCTGCGCGCATCGAGCCGCGATTTCACTTCGTCAAAATCGGCACATCGCAAAGCGACATGATGGATCGCGCCAGTTTCTGCACCGGGATCAACTTCCCGGTCATATTGACGCGGGAAATCGACCGAATTGAGATGCAGGATGGCGATGCCATTCTGGTCGTACATCCAGCGCACCTGATCTGGGCGCATGTGCGGCGGTCCATCGCGCTCTTCAAGATCAAGCAAGTCGGCGTAGAAACGTGCAGTTTCGAATAGCCGGTCGGTGATTATGTTCACGTGATCCAATCGTTCGACAATCATCACTATCCCCGCCTTATGCTCTGAAAATCACCGTCCGGCCGCCATTCATAAGCACACGTTCTTCGACAAAAAGGCGTACTGCTTCGGCCAGCACCCGTCGCTCGATATCGCGCCCTTTGCATACAAGGTCTGCCGCGCTGTCGGCGTGAGTGATGCGTTCGACGTCCTGATGGATGATCGGCCCTTCATCCAGATCAGCGGTCACGAAATGAGCCGTTGCACCGATAATTTTGACCCCGCGCTCGTGTGCCTGATGGTATGGCCGCGCACCCTTGAAGCCGGGCAGGAAGCTGTGGTGGATATTGATGCAGCGCCCTGAAAAATGCGCGGATTGCTCATCGGAGAAAATCTGCATGTAGCGGGCCAGCACGACCAACTCGGCATCGGCTTCACTAGCGATCTGGCGGACCTGTGCCTCCTGATCCGCCTTTGTGTCTTTCGAAACAGGCAGGTGATGATACGGGATACCAGCAAGGTCGATATCGGTCGTCGCTTCGCGTGGATGGTTGGAAATTATCGCAACCGGATCGATATTCAGCTCGCCCGTACGCCAGCGATAGAGCAAATCGACAAGGCAATGGTCGAATTTGCTGACCATGATGATTGTCCGACGGGGCCGATCTTGCGATACAATCGTCCAATCCATCGCATAGTCAGCAGCGAACTTTGAAAAGGCTGCGCGAAGGGTGTCTGGACCAGTACCGATCGGATCAAAAGCGACGCGCATAAAGAACCGATCAACCGAGACTGCGCCGGTCCGGTCGCAAAACTGCTGCGCGTCAACGATGTTGCATCCGCGCTCAAATAGAAACCCGGTTACGCGTGCCGTGATACCGGGACGATCTTCGCAACTCAGCGTCAGGATCAGCGGATCGGCCATCTTACCGACCAATCAAGGCCGCTTCACATTGCTGCATCAGTTGGGCGATAATATCAGCGGCTGGCTCTTCTGCTTTGACCATACCAACGCTTTGTCCGGCCATCAAAGAACCGTTCTCGATATCACCGTCAATCACCGCGCGGCGCAGTGCGCCTGCCCAATAATGTTCGATCTGCAGCTGCGCCTCGCCCATATTGACCTCTTCGCGGTCCAGCAGACCGGCCACTTCGATCTGTTTTGCTGTGAATTCTTCTGTGCCCTTGTTCTTTAGCGCACGCACAGGGATCACCGGCAGTCGCGGATCAACCTGAACGCTGGCTTCGGCATCGCGAGCCTTGGCTCGGAAAAATGCTTTCTTAAAATCCGCATGCGCGATGCTTTCGGATGCACAGGCGAACCGTGTGCCGAGCTGAACCCCGCAAGCGCCCATTTCAAGATAGCTTGCGATGGCTTCGCCGCGGCCAATACCGCCCGCCACAAACACCACGTGATCATCAGCCAGCTCCGGCAAAAATTCCTGTGCCAGCACGCTGGTGGATACTGGGCCGATATGGCCACCAGCTTCCATTCCTTCGATCACCAAAGCGTCTCCGCCCGACCGAAGTAGTTTTTTCGCAAGCGCAAGCGTCGGCGCAAAAACAATGACCTTGGCGCCAAATTCCTTGATCGCTTCGACGCTTCCTTTGGGCGGGATCCCACCGGCAAGAACAACATGCGTGACGCCGTGCTTTTTGCAGACGGCGATCAAGTCAAACAATTGCGGGTGCATGGTGATCAGGTTCACACCGAACGGCTTGTCCGTCATCGCCCTGGTCGCCGCGATTTCTCCATCGAGCAGTTCTGGCGTCATCGCACCGCAGGCGATCACGCCAAATCCGCCAGCGTTGGAAATCGCCGATACAAGGTTACGTTCGGAAACCCAGCTCATCGCACCGCAAAGGATTGCAGTCTCGCAGCCTAGGAATTCAGTGCCGCGCTGCATCATTGCTGCGCTCTTTGGAAATTTACTCATGGTAGCGGCGATTAGTCAGGAAATTGACATATGGCAATGCGCTGAAAAGTGGGACGGCAACCACCAGAGCGCACAATTATTACAGCGCAGAGTAACCAAATGTTGAACACCCTCGAACTGCTCAACGTCGGGTCGGCATCACCCTCCCCCCTGAAAAAGCTGGCCCGACAGTCTTCTTGCACCGCCGAAACAAAACCCCGTTCAAGTTTGAGAGAGAGAGTATCCTGACATGTTCAATCGTAAGACCCTAACCGCCGTCGCAATTGGTTTTGCTGCACTCAATGCAGCCCCCTTGGCCGCTCAATCGAATGCGCAGACCAGCATAGAAGTTCAGACCGGCGCCTATAACCTCGCCAGCAAAGAAGGCCAAAGAGCATTGGATGCCGAACTAAAATCTGCGGTACGCGAAGTTTGCGGCGTGCATCCCACATTGCGCGATATCCATGAGATTCGGGACTACCGCAGCTGCGTGACCAATGCAGAGGCCAGTTTCCAGCAGGATCGCGATTTCGTCATCGCTCAAGCAGAGGCGCGCGATGCTGCACGTATGGCGATCAGCGAAGAAGATCGCACGTCCACCGACGGCTGATCTCAACCGGTCCATAACTCAGTTTGAATAGCTGATCTTGATCCGCTTGGCCGCTTCACCGGCGAGGCTTCGTGCCTCGTCGGTGTTGTCTCCTAAAGCCAGCGCGACACCCATCCGCCGAAAGGGCCGTGTGATGGGTTTGCCGAAAATTCGAATGTCGACATCGGCATCCACTTCGAGAGCCTCGGCAACACCCTCAAACCCAAAATCTGTGCTATCTCGGTCGGCCAGAACAACCGCGGAGGCACCAGGCTTTGCCAGAATTGCAGGCTCAACAGGAAGCCCCATGATCGCGCGCGCATGCAGGTCGAATTCAGACAGTTCCTGCGAAATTAAAGTCACCATGCCGGTATCATGCGGACGGGGTGACAATTCCGAGAAGATGACATCTTCACCGCGCACGAAGAATTCAACTCCGTAAAGGCCCCAGCCGCGGCCATTACCTTGCAATGCCTCAACTACCGTCGTCGCCATTTGCTGAGCTTTCGACAAGGCATCATTGCTCATCGCTGCGGGCTGCCAGCTTTCCTGATAATCGCCCCGTTCTTGCCGGTGGCCGATTGGAGGACAAAAGCTGATCCCCGCTTTGTGCCGGACTGTAAGGACAGCTATTTCGTAATCGAAGGCAATGAATTCCTCTACGATTACTCGCGGCCGATCGCCGCGCATATTAGCAACCGCATAGTTCCACGCGGCTTCCAAACCATCCGGATCATCAATTTTACTTTGGCCTTTGCCAGAGGATGACATCACCGGTTTGATCACACAGGGAAAACCCGCATATTCGGCTCCGATGCAGACCTCTTCAAAACTTTCTGCATAGCGATAGCGAGAGGTCACCAGACCCAATTCTTGCGCGGCAAGGTCGCGGATTGCATCGCGATTCATTGTAAGCTGTGTAGCTCGAGCGGAAGGGACCACGTTGAAGCCCTCGCCTTCAAGATCGGCGAGCACTTCTGTTCGGATGGCCTCAACCTCGGGCACTATGTAATCCGGCTTATGTTTGAGAGCTGCTGCACGCAGAGCCTCACCATCAAGCATGGAGAAGACCTCGCGTCCGTCGGCCATCTGCATGGCAGGTGCATCGTCATAGGCATCGCATGCGATCACACGCGCGCCTAGCCGTTTCGCAGAAATCACAAACTCACGGCCCAATTCGCCTGAGCCGAGTAACAGAATCGTTGCAGTAAGAGCCATGGCCGGCAGGCCTAGCGCGAGGAGACTGCAACTCCAACCGCGTTGTGAATGCATGCGCTGTCATTGCTGGCGCCCGGATAACTAACACCCCCGTGGTATCCACATTCGCCAACTTGCCTGCCACCGCCAGCCCGCGCCATCACCAATGCCAACTCAGCTTGCCGCAACGTCCAATCGACGGTGCATTCTAGACGAGCAAGGCCTGCGCTAGCTGTCAGTTTCGGCGAGCGCGACGAGGCAGGCAGAGCAAGTTCACCGAACGTCTTGAGGACATCTTCTGCCCAAAGGCGGGTGGATGTCGCCGTCATTTCCGGCACAATTACAGCGAGCCGTTCATTGTCGAATTGTGCGATTTCATAACCTGGAAGTGCCATCGCCTCTATGAACTTGGCAAAGCCCCACATGATCTCGTCTGCGGTCCGCTGGCCGTATTGCATGATCAACGAGCGCATCCGGTCGACCGCAAAGATCACCACGTTCTCGGTTCCGCCTCTCGCGAGGCGGCGGCGCAAATTCTCGCAAAAGGCGTGTCGGTTCAAAAGGCCGGTAAGCGGATCGGTAACGGCGCGGCTATGCAGTTCACCTTCTACCGCACGTTTATACTGAACGGAGCGGATGAGCCCGAGCGCACCTTGGACCTGACCATGCTCATCATCGATCCGGCGGATGCTCAAGGCGTACCATCGCCGGCAATCAATCGCGCCAAATTCGTATGCTGGATCGGCAACGACAACCGGAAATTCAAACCAGCCTTGCGAAGTACTACCCGCCGTCACCTGCTCGACGAATGCTCCCAGCGCAGAACCGTGCTCGCCCTCCGCCAGATCGGATATGTGCGGCATAACCAGCATTGATGATAAATCATGGCCCAAATGAACCACATTTTCCGACGCAAATACAATAAACCCATTTGCATCCAATCTGACGACAACGTCACCCGAACACTCTTCAACCAGACCGTGCAGCACACGGCCCTCCACATCACTCAAACCAATTTTCATGCCGAAATGCCCCCGGCGTTAGCGACCAAACCTATGCCCATCCATCAATCAGAGAATCAATAGTTAGCTAACACTTGACTTATCTAAAATGCAGAACCCCTTAAATTTCCGCACTTTCAAGTATTATCTGTTAGTCTATTGACTTTTATTGACTAAAAAACGAATCAACATTGATTTTTGTTTACCATAAAATCGGATTTTTTCGCGTTTCCTAATTGTAAAACTCTGAAAAAGGCTCTCTCAAACCTCGATCATTATGCGAATGCTGCGGGGGTCCGCTCCGTAAGTAGTCGCAATACGTAAGCGAGCATCCTCGATAACGCTTCGCCCTTTATCGCCATCCCGACTGTCGGACAGTTCGTCGATTGATACGTCCAAAGCAGACGCAATTGCTTCGATCCGCTCTGGAAGCGGCCTCGCCTTACCTTTCTCCCATGCCCAAACCGTCGGCTTGCTGACCTCCAGAGAGGCGGCGACATTCGCCAATGTGAGGCCGCGCTCACGCCGCAAACGGTTCAATCGGACGCCGAAAGGCTCGGCCGGGGTCGATGGGAAAGGCAGGCTACCGGCAGGCTCATTATGATCGATCAAACTGTGCAATTGTGCAGCGGCCAAAGCGCCTTCCGGCAGGGCATCGGTAAAAGCACATCCGAAAAGATGCTCACTCTGCCAGACAATTGCTGCGTCGACCGGTCCCACATCAGGCAGCGCAATCGACAACACTTCCCCAGCATTTAATGTCAGATCGGTTTCCAGCAAAAGTCCAACCGCGGACAGGTTGTGGACTATAACATTTGCATCGGTCCCGCCTGGCAGGACCCCGCTCGTCTCAAGCTGCATGGCACGGCGCGCATCGCGCCTCTCGTCAAACACTGCGGCGACCGGATCAAGGTGGGCTTTGAGAACCATTGTATGCGACTCCTGAAATGAGCGCATAAGTTCGCGTTAGCAGTCTTAAACAGATGCTATCAAATATGGTTAACGGCGACCAAATATGGGCCGCAAAGCGACGAGTTGCCCGATGTTAACCGATCAAGCTTGCGCAGTTGGCTAAACGGGCACATTTATCGGCATCCCGAGCGCTATGGACGTATTTAGTCGACAGCATCCAGCCCATACGCAGTATGCAACACGCGCACGGCCAATTCAGTCTCATCTTCATCGATTAAAACGCTGACTTTGATCTCGGACGTAGATATGGCCTGAATGTTGATCCCGCGATCGGATAGCGCGCGGAACATCGTGCTAGCGACACCGGCGTGGCTCTTCATGCCAACGCCAACTACGCTGATTTTCGCGATATGACTGTCGGTGATGATACGGTTGAACCCGATTAGATCGGCTTTGTCTTCCAACATTGCCTGAGCGCGCGCTAGGTCTGCTTGTGGCACCGTAAAGGTCACGTCAGTCTCGCCTTTATCGCGGCCAACGTTCTGAATAATCATGTCGACATTGATGCTGGCATCGGCAAGCGGTTCAAAGATATGTGCCACAGCGCCCGGCTTATCGGGAACCCGGGTCAGGATAATCTTTGCCTCGTTCTTGTCGTGCGCGATGCCTGTTACAAGCTGACGTTCCATCAGGCCCTTCTCCACCAATTCATCCATTTCTTCATCCGAGACGATCATCGTCCCGGGCAATTCGTCCGCCGATACCGCATCATCGCCAACAAAGCTGGAGAGGACTTGAAGTCGTACTCCTTCCTTCATGGCTAGGCCGACAGAGCGGGTTTGCAGCACCTTTGCGCCGACACTGGCAAGCTCCAGCATCTCTTCATAGGTGACCGCCTTTAGCTTGCGCGCTTTCGCAACGATGCGCGGGTCCGTCGTGTAGACACCGTCAACGTCGGTATAGATGTCGCAGCGATCCGCGCCCACGGCTGCTGCAACCGCCACGGCCGACGTATCTGATCCGCCACGGCCAAGCGTTGCGATGCGACCTTCAAGAGAGAGACCCTGAAATCCGGGCACCACCGCGACTTCGCCTGCCTCTATGCTCGCGACCATTTCAGGCGCGTCGATCGTTTCAATCCGGGCTTTCGAGTGCGCGCCGATCGTCTTCATTGGCATTTGCCAGCCGAGCCAACTGCGCGCCTTACACCCAAGCGATTGAAGCGTAAGCGAAAGCAATCCGCTCGTGACCTGCTCTCCGCTGGCGACGACGACATCATATTCCGCTGGGTCATAAATCGCATTTGCCTCGCGGCAGAAATTGATGAGCCGATCCGTCTCACCCGCCATCGCGCTTACAACAACAGCGACTTCGCTCGAAACACCTTCCGAGTTTTCAGCCGCTTGAGCGCGCACGATATTGGCCACCCGGCGGATTCTCTCCGTCCCGGCCATCGACGTTCCGCCGAATTTCATAACAATACGTTGCTTGCTCTTGGCCAAGGCCGAAGCTCCCGCTGGTTAGTGCGCGTTCGCGCTGTTAAGGAGCCTCAATGGGAAACGCAAACGTATCAAATGTTACTATCCGCCCAGAGGAAGCCGAGTTCTTCTCTGGCTTGGCCCGCGATTGGTGGAATCCAAAGGGGAAAATGGCCTCGCTGCATCAGGTCAATCCGGTGCGCATGGAGTTTATTCGCGATGCAATTGATGCGCATTGGGGCGGAGACTCCCGTTCGATCAAACCTTTAGATGGCAAGAGCGCTCTGGATATCGGATGCGGTGCTGGCTTGGTTTGCGAGCCGCTTTCCCGTCTCGGGGCCAATGTGACCGGGGTTGATGCGTCGGCTGAAAATGTATCTGTTGCTGCCACGCATGCCGAAGCGGGCGGCTTGGATGTCCGATACATGGCTGGCGAAGTGGCTGGCCTGGATATCGGCCAGTTCGATCTGGTCACATGCCTTGAGGTGATTGAGCATGTTGCGGACAAGCAAGCATTCCTAGCCGATGTCGCAGCAAGGCTCGCGCCCGGAGGGGTGCTTGTTATGTCGACACCCAATCGCACTGCGGCGAGCCGCGTCTTGCTGGTTGGTGCGGCCGAAGCCGTTGGCTATGTGCCCAAAGGCACGCATCATTGGTCTGATTTTATCACGCCAGAGGAATTTGAAGAGCTGCTTTCCGGAGTCAGGCTGGAGGTGACTCAGCGCCGCGGCATCGCCTACGGCATCGGCAAGGGACTGCATTTGTCAGATAACGAAGCGCTCAATTACATTCTCAGCGCGCGGCGCAAAGACTAAAGAATCCGGCTCGCCTGCTCTGGTGTCGGCACCCAGCAAGTCTCTCGCTTGCCGAATATTCTGTACCGATTGCGTGCGATGAGATGATAAAGCGGATCGCGCACAACACGCGGAACCAATGATCCAATGCGAGCGATGCGCCATGGCCATCCCATACGATCATAGATCCGGATGACTGCATCACTGTCGCGCCAGATCCGGTCAGAATCGAAGACAACAAGGCTCATCGGATCTTTCGGATCCAGCCCGGCACGCCGCATCAATTCGGCGCCTACCTCATCCTGCATAGCAGCAAGACGAAACACCTGCCGTCTATCATATTTAAGGACAAACTGAGCGTTCGCGGAGCAGAGCACACACATTCCATCAAAAACAATTACGGGATCGTCAGGAACCGGAATTTCGTGTTCGCCCTTAATCAGCGTCATTCGCCAGCGAGCTCAATGAACTCCCGAACATTGTCCGTGAAGAAGCCGTCGGCCCCGCTGGCAATCGCCTTGCTCCAAAGCAGCTTGTACTGACCATCAGCTTCTGGACCGCCCGCGCCCTGAAGTGCTGCAGGAAGAAAACCGTTCTCTTTGCGTAGCGTCCATGGATGGACTTTCAGGCCAAGAGCGTGGGCATCTGAAACGAATGACGTTTCTTCCATGGTAACGGGATCAAGCACGTAACCAATCCATGGGCCCACCCCATCAGCATATAAGGCGATCTCGGTAAGACCGGTCGGCGTGATCATTTCTGCATAGCGCATATCTGTTTCGTCCGCCGGACCACCTTCGGGGTGGAGTAATTGGACAAGCTTATAGTCGCTACGCTGGTCGAGCCGCTGCAAAACGCCGACTTCAAAGCTCTGAATATAGATCGGATCTTCAGCGCTGATGCCGAGATTGCGCAGTTCGAGCAGGACCAGATCGACTATGTCGATGCCCGAGTCTTCAAGTAGGAACGTCGGATGCTTCAGCTCTGGATAGAGCCCGATCGTGCGGCCGGTTTCGTCTTCCTTGGCACGAATGAGTTGCACGATTTCTTCGAGCGTCGGCACCTGATACAGACCGTTGTAGCGGGTGTTATCAGGCCGTGATCCGGGCACTCGCTCCTTCGCGCGCAATGTCCGCAATTCGGCTAATGTGAAGTCTTCTGCGAACCAGCCCGCAACGCGTTGGCCATCGATCGTCTTGTCACGGCGCAGATGCTCGAATTCTTCGCGGTCCGCGACATCAGTCGTGCCTGAAAGTTCGTTTTCGTGGCGCGAAACCAGCTTGAGGTCTTTTGTCACCACAAGGTCTGGCTCGATATAGTCTGCGCCTAGCTCAATCGCTAGCTCATAGGCTGTGAGCGTGTGTTCGGGCCGCTCACCGCTTGCACCGCGATGCGCGATCACAAGGGGACCATCATCAGCCACTACGGGCACTGGAAATATGAGAGCGACTGCACATGCGCTCAGGATAAGACTGCGGACCATTCATCTTCCTTGAAACCAACCAGTATGCCATTTGGAGCCTCGATCACTGGACGTTTGATCATTGAAGGGTGCTGAACCAACAAGGCTACTGCTTTGTGACCATCTGAAGCATCGGCTTTTTCTGGGTCGGAAAGCTTACGGTATGTCGTACCTCGCTTGTTGAGCACCGTCTCTACGCCTTTCTCGGCAATCCATGCCTCCAGCTTGGACGCCTCGGCACCTTCTTTTTTATAGTCGTGAAAGACATATTCGAGGTCATTCGCCTCAAGCCATTTGCGCGCCTTCTTAACCGTGTCGCAATTGGGAATGCCGTAAAAATGGATCATCGATAACCTCGTTTTCGAATCGACATTGCACCGCTCAGATGCGCGTCTGCAATTGCCACTGCGAGCGCATCCGCTGCATCAGCACCTACTATCTCTGCGCCCGGCAGCAATATTTTGAGCATTGCCTGCACTTGTGCCTTGTCGGCGGCGCCAGTTCCTACAACCGCTTTCTTCACCAGCCGGGCCGAATGTTCGTTGACCTTCAAACCATTTGCACCGCATCCGGCAAGTACGCTGCCCCGCGCCTGTGCAAGCTTGAGGGTTGATTGCGGGTTCTTGTTGACGAATACCTCCTCACAAGCTGCCCGGTCAGGGGAGTGTGCGATAAGGACAGAGCGCACCGCGTCATGAAGATGATGGAGTCTTTCGACCATCGGTGCCTTTGCGTCGGTTTTGATTTGACCATTCGCAATATGGGCGATGCGCGAACCTTCGGAACGGATTACTCCCCATCCGGTGCAGCTGAGTGATGGATCAAGACCAAGAATAATCACGATCTCTTCCTCATAGGCCGATCCTAAAACCCAATCGCCAGAAGATAGCGGTCAAAAACGCCAGGCCTAAAGCAGCCGCGAACAGCCACTCGCGCCAACTCACGCGTCCAGTTTATCCATCACTTCGTCGCTGATCTCGTAATTGCCCCAAACGGTCTGCACATCATCATCATCATCGAGCACGTCGATAAGCTTGAGCAAGGTGCCCGCGCCTTTCTCGTCCATCTCAACGGTAATGTTGGGCTTCCACGCGAGCTTTACGTTGGACGCTTCGCCGAGAGCCTTTTCAAGATCACTCGCGACCTGATGCAGGTCATCGGATGCGGTCCAGATCGTGTGGCCATCGTCAGAGCTTTCGATATCATCAGCGCCAGCTTCCATGGCTGCTTCCAGCACGGTGTCTTCGTCACCGGCGTCCGCCGAATATTCGATCAGGCCAAGCCGTTCAAAGCCGTGCTGAACGGACCCTTCTGTGCCGAGATTACCGCCATGCTTACTGAAAGCGGTGCGCACAGCAGTAGCGGTGCGATTGCGGTTGTCTGTCAGCGTTTCGACAATGATTGCGCTGCCGCCTGGGCCATAACCCTCATACCGAACCTCTTCGTAGCTTTCGTCATCACCAGCGTTTGCCTTATCAATGGCGCGCTGGATGTTGTCTTTTGGCATAGACTGCGACTTGGCAGTGTTTACGGCCAAACGCAGGCGCGGATTCATATCGGGATCGGGCGTGCCCATTTTCGCCGCCACCGTGATTTCACGCGATAGTTTGGAAAACAGGTTTGAACGCTTTTTGTCCTGCGCGCCCTTGCGGTGCATGATGTTTTTGAATTTGGAATGGCCTGCCATGGGAACTCTTTTTTGTTTGGCTTAAGCGGAATGAAACTGGCATCGCATTAGCCCGATGAGCGATATGACCACAACCCCTGATACACCCGCAGAAATCGATGCCGTTTTCGGCGATGGCATTGCTGCCTCTTTTCCGCAGCCCAGTTCAGCCAGAGAAGAATGGCGTGCCTTCGGAACGTTTCTGAAAAACCCGACCCTTCCCGATCACAAGAAGCGCATGGGCAGCGGTGCGCGCGCCATACTACGGATGCTTGGTCTTGATCTGATTTTCTTGCTGATCTTTATCGCTGCATTGATGACTTTGGTTGCCATCGGCATCAAGCTACCCGAGAATCTGAATAGCTCACTCGAAATGTCCATAGGGACCGTGGTCCTCGTGGTGATCGCGGCACCATTGATCGAAGAACTTATCTTTCGCAGCTGGCTGTCGGGCCGCCCGCGTTACCTAATCGTGCTCCCGATTTTGTTTGTCGCGGGAACAGTCGCGGCGGTCATGGGCGTGTCGAAGACTGGGGAAGAGGCGGAACTTGGCGTTGGATTGTCGCTTCTAGGCGGCGCTCTCTTCGCGGCAATTGCTACGGCTGTGGTCTGGAAACGCCCCACGCCGCAATGGTTCAAAACGATATTCCCCGGCGCATTCTGGCTTAGCAGTATTGCTTTCGCGCTGGTGCACTTCGCCAATTATACCGAGGGGTCAATCCTTGTCTTGCTGCCGTTGGTGTTGCCGCAATTTGTGCTCGGCTCAATCGCGGCATACCTACGCGTTCACTATGGATTGTGGACCGCCGTTGCCCTCCACGCCGTCCATAACGGGATCGCCATTGGCGTCGCGTTTCTGGCGATGGCGAGCGAGGGAAGCGCCTAGACTTTGACTGCAGTACCGCTGGCCGACACCATCAGCATTGAACCATTTGCGCCGATCACCTCGTAGTCGAGATCAATCCCGACCACAGCATTTCCGCCGCGGCTCGCGGCCTCAGCCTGTAGCTCCTCGATGGCCTGATTTCGTGCATCAGCCAAGATGCGTTCATAGCTACCCGAACGACCGCCAACGATATCGCGCACACTTGCGAACAGATCACGGAAAACGTTTGCGCCAACAATAACTTCACCGGTTATGACCCCAAGATATTCTTGGATCGGCATCCCTTCGAGCGTGGGTGTTGTGCTAACGATAATCCCGCGCGCATCTTTCCAAGGTCCGGCCATCAAATCTCTCCCATCTTTAGTGTGTTATTGATATAATACAGACTGAACAGAATTCAACGGTAGGAAACGCAAGGTTAGCCCATGCCAAGCGCGGCCTTGTAAGTTTCAAGGATGATTTCCTGCTCGCTTCGATCATCGGGCTTCATTTTGCGCAGACGCACGATCTGACGCATGATTTTCGCGTCATAACCAACCGCTTTCGCCTCTGCATAGACATCGCGAATGTCGTCGGCGATGCCTTTCTTTTCTTCTTCAAGACGTTCGATGCGCTCGATCAAAAGGCGCAGGCGGTCATCGGTGGCTTCAGCCATTGTATTCAGTCTCCGGTGGATTGAGAATCAGTTGGTGCACCGAATACGCGCAGCGGCGGACGCGCGAAAGGGTGCAATCCACATTGATTTAGAATTAGAGCAAGCCTGCCTTGTTCTTGACTACACTCGCTTCCATCGCTTCGATCTGTTCTGCGGTAGCAGGAGTTTGTTTGGCCGCCTTCCACTCCTCCATCGGCATCCCGTGAATCAGCTCCCGCGACGCAGCTTTGTCGCCTTCGTACCCGGCATCGCGTATCCAATCGGACAGGCAATTGCGGCAGAACCCCGAAAGCCCCATCAAATCGATGTTTTGCGCATCATGGCGATGACGCAAATGCCGGACCAACCTGCGAAAGGCCGCTGCAGCGATCGCATCATCCAATTCTTCCAGTGGATCGGGTGAATTCGTATCCGCTATACCGGTTTGCATGAGACTATTCCTTGAGTTGCAACACTTCCGTGTCATAGCATCAAATCAAAGAGGGACACGGGATCAATGACGAAACGCGATCATACACGGATCGACCCGCGCGGGCGCAAGGTCAAAATTTTGGCAACTATCGGTCCGGCGAGCCGATCACCAGAAATGCTACGCCGATTGTTCAAAGCAGGCGCAGACGCCTTCCGTGTGAACATGAGCCATGGCGATCACGCCGACCATGAGCAAGCGATCACCGCTATCCGGGCGTTGGAGAAGGAATTTCACCGTCCCATCGCAATTCTGGCTGATCTTCAGGGGCCGAAACTGCGTGTCGGTACGTTCAAAGATGGCAAAGCAGTCATCAAGCACTCAGCGCATTTCACTCTCGATCGCGATCCCACACCTGGAGACGAGAACCGAGTTTGTCTGCCGCATCCCGAGCTGTTCGGGATTATGGAGCGCGGGCAACGGTTGCTCATCAATGACGGAAAAATCCGCTTGAAAGTGAAAGAAGCGGACGAAAACCGCATCTTCTGCACCGCGGAAGTCGGCGGCGTCATATCGGATCGCAAGGGCGTGAATGTGCCCGATGCCGAAGTCCCGATTCCTGCACTCACTGAAAAGGACCGAAAGGACCTAGCCTTTGCAGTCGAGCAAGGTGCGGACTGGATCGCGCTCAGCTTTGTCCAGCGTCCCGATGATATGGCCGAAGCGCGTAAGCTCGTTACTGCACACGGCGGGAAATCGGTTGCTCTGTGCGCCAAGATCGAAAAGCCAATGGCGGTCAATCGCCTGAACGAAATCATCGAAATGTCGGACGGCATAATGGTCGCGCGCGGCGATCTTGGCGTCGAACTGGAGCCGCACGAGGTTCCGCCGCTTCAGAAGAAGATTGTCAACTCGTCACGCCGTGCAGGCAAACCGGTAATCGTCGCAACACAAATGCTTGAGTCGATGATTGAAAGCCCGATACCGACCCGTGCAGAAGTCTCTGATGTTGCAAATGCAGTCTATGACGGTGCCGATGCTGTTATGCTGTCGGCCGAAAGTGCGGCGGGCGATTGGCCGCAAGAATCCGTGGCAATGATGCACAGTATTGCACGGCAGGTTGAAGGTGATGAAGATTATCTGAAACGCGTTCGCTTCCTCGAAACACCGCCGGATTCGACCACGTCAGATGCTCTTGCGCACAGCTGTATGACTATTGCCGACACGGTTTCGATCAGCGCGATTACTGTCTTCACCGATTCCGGTTCAACCGCTCGCCGCGTCGCGCGTGAGCGTCCCGATACGCCGGTCTTGGTTCTAACGCCATCTATGCGGACGGCGCGGCGCGTGGCTTTGCTCTGGGGCACCCATGCCGTTGCGACCAAGGATATCGGCAGCTTTGAAGAGATGATTGCGAAAGGCAAACGTATGGCTTTGCGGCACGGATTTGGCGAAGCCGGGTCGAAACAGATTGTTTTGGCTGGCGTGCCGTTTGGCACTCCGGGTTCGACCAACCTGCTCCATGTGGTGACACTTTCAGGTAACGAGCTGGATCAGCACAGCGAGTGACGTTGGACCGATGCGCAACCGACTAGCCGCGGCCGAGCGCTTTACCCAAAGCTGCGGCAGCGGCAGTGTCGAAATATTCACGTAATGCGGTGATCTTGCCGCCGCTTACGTCAGCGACAATACAGATGAGCAGATCAAGGTCACCATGCTTGCCAAAGCTGGCGCGAACGCGGTGCTCTTCAACGAAGCCAGATGCAGTTTCCGCACAAACAATGTTTTCATAACGAAAATCTGGCGCGGCTTCCTTCACCGCAACGGCGAAGTGAAGGATAGTTTCGAGAGGCATCTTTGGGCCGCCATTTTGGCAACCTGTCATGTCGGAAGAGCAAACTGCCCTTGCGGCATCGGCATCGCCCGCTTGGAAAGCGTCAAAAAGCTGGCGGGCAAGTATGGTGTTGCTCATTTCGCAGCGCGCTCCAATCGAGCCTTTGCTTCAGCTTCACCGATAAGCGGCAACAATTCGCCCATATCCGGTCCATGGTTCATGCCAGTGAGCGCTTGGCGCAGCGGCAAGAACAATGTTTTCCCTTTGCGGCCAGTGCTCTCTTTGAGCGCAGAGGTGAGAGCCGACCAAGGATCATCGCTCCATCTCAATGTCCGTGCGGCCTCGGCAAGGTATGCTTTGTCGTCGTCGGCAAACTCGGGCTGCTCAATCGGTCCAGTAACCAGCCGCCACCATTCGGCAACCTCGCCGACGGTCGCGATGTTGGGCTGTACAGCATGCCAACCGGCCTGATCGATATCTTCCGGCAACCTCTCTTTGACGGCCTCATATGGCATTGCATGGACAATGGCGGTGTTGATCCGGTCGAGATCGGCATCGTCAAATCTTGCAGGCGCACGTCCGAATGTCGAAAGGTCGAATGTGTCGAGCAGAATGGCCCGATCAGTAATTGGTTCTACGGGGAGCGAAGTACCGAGCCGGGAAAGCAGCGCCAGAATGGCTTCAGGCTCAATCCCTTTCTCCCGGAACACATCACAGCCAAGTGAGCCAAGGCGCTTCGACAGCTTGCCCTCTTTGCCGACAAGCAACGCTTCGTGCGCGAAGCTTGGGACAGCGGCGTCCATTGCGGTAAACATCTGAATCTGAACTGCCGTGTTCGAAACATGATCTTCGCCGCGCAGCACCTGCGTCACTCCCATATCCACATCATCGACCGTGCTGGGCAGCATATAAAGCCAAGAACCGTCAGCGCGTCTAATTACCGGATCAGATAGCAGCTTGGGGTCAAACTTGGCCGTTCCGCGAACGCCGTCTTCCCAAACAATCGCTTCGTCATGATCAAGCTTAAACCGCCAGTGAGGTTCAATGCCCGCAGCTTGCTTTGCTTCCCGCTCTTCCTCGGTCAAATCCAGCGCGCCGCGATCATAGATTGGCGGCAGACCGCGCCCGAGAAGCACTTTCCTTTTCAGCTCCAATTCCTGCTGCGTCTCGTATGCGGGGTATATCCGGCCCGCATCCTTCAACTGATTGAAGGCAACTTCGTAGCGATCCAATCGCTCAGACTGTCGCTCCTCGCGATCCGCTGCGATGCCAAGCCACGCAAGGTCAGTGCGGATTGCCTCAACATATTCTTCTTTGCTGCGAGCAGCATCGGTATCGTCGATGCGTAGTATGAATTCTCCGCCCGCTTTTTCAGCAAGCATCCAATTGTGAAGTGCGGTGCGGATATTGCCGACATGCAGGCGGCCCGTGGGTGATGGTGCGAAGCGGGTAATGGTCATGCCGAATGCGGTAGCCAGACGAGCGCGGTGCGGCAAGGTATTCAATTGGTCATAGCGCGCGCGCTTCTGCTGCGATCAGCGCCAGTGTCTTGTCCCAAAGACGGTGCATTCGATCAGGGCGGATTAGGCCTGCGATAGCGTTCTCGAAACCGGTGCGATCACATTGAGATGCACTGTCTAGCAAAGCACCTATTGCCGTTTCATCGTAAGATAGGAAATGGCAACAGAAACGCGAGACATGGATCGGGTCTGGCCAGATATTTGACACTGCTTGCGCGAGTGCCAGCGCCTTGGCCGCCACTTCAACACTGCCGAGCCGTACGACGAGTTCCGGCAACGGATCCTCCTTGGCCCGCTCGTGCAAGGCAATCAGCCTGAGCGAGTACACAAAGCGCGCCGCTATAGGCGAAAGCGCATTTGTCTGTTTCGGGCGCTGTAATTCCTTTATCCACGCGGCGGCAGAAGCCGAGTGTGCGCTTTCTCGCATTGTACATCTCCGTTATCAGACATGCTGATCTATAGCCTTACTGCGAATACGTCGCAATAGCATTACTACACTTTTTGTGCTTTGTGAGTTGGGCATTGGTGGTTCAGGAAAAATGTCCTACCAATATGTAAGACAAATTTCCGGAGATGATGCAGACCAATGGCTTTCGACGAAACTTTTTCACGCGCCTTCACCATCGCCTCAGTGGCGTTTCTGGCGGCCTCTGTTCCGGCAGCAGCAGGTGACGACGCTCAATTGCCATCGAGTCAATTCGACTTGAGCCATTGGAAAATTACCCTTCCGATGGACGCAAATAAGGATGGCAAGGTTGACGAGAAATCCGTCTCCGAGATCAAAAAGTACCATCACCCGGACTATTTCTACTTGAATAACGAAGGCGGACTTGTCTTTGCGGCGCCAAACAAAGCGACAACTACGGCGAACTCAAGCAATACACGCAGTGAATTGCGCCAGATGATCCGCGGAAAGAATACGCGGATCGACACCCATGATCCGCGCAACAATTTTGCGGTCGAAGCGCGCAAAGGGGCGGACAAATTTGGTTCCATAGGCGGCAAACTCAATGCGACGCTGACCGTCGATCATGTCGCTCTGAATGCAGGCGAACCCAGCGCGAAAGCGGCATATTCCGTTGTCGTCGGGCAAATTCATGCGGTCAAACTAAAGAGCACTGCAAGCGGATTTGGATACGGAAACGAGCCGATCAAGATTTACTTCAAGAAGCTGCCCGGTCACGAAGCTGGCGTTGTATTCTGGAATTATGAGCGGAATTTGGCGAAAGACGACCCGGACCGAAATGACCTTTCGGTGCCAGTATTCGGCGGGAACTGGGAAACGAAGGAAGACCCTGGCGAAAACGGCATCAAGCTAGGCGAAGAATTCAGCTATGAGATAAACGTCCATCGCAACACGATGTATCTGACCTTTCACAACGAACGCTTGGGAACTGTCACTCAATCCCGCAGCTTGGTCCGCGGTGCAGACGCTAAGGACAACCCATACGCATACGGTGGGGATTCGCTCTACTTCAAAGCGGGCGTCTACAACCAGTGCAGCACGAAAAGTGGCGGCGGCAACTGGTACGCAGCGTGTGCTGGCACGGGCGACTGGGCGGTGGACAAAGCCAACGGAGATTACGCGCAAGCGACGTTTTCACGCATTGAATTAAGCGATTCAACGCCGCCTGACAGCGAATAGCCAGAAGCTATTTTGGCTGGATCGTAAAGTCATGCTCGATGTAGAGAAAGACTTCGGTCTCGCTTGACTGCTGCCAATACAGATCGCCCTCTAGGCCGCTTATTTCGACCCCGTATCCGCTGCCAAACATCGCGGCATAGCGGGTCGATTCCTTAGCGATGTGGCGCACGACATCAGCGCGATATTGTTCGGGATCATCGATCGCCAAACCCGTCGTGCCGACATCAATGAAGGAGCGTCCTGTTGCAGGAATTCCTTTGACGAATTCTGCGATATCCTTGGCCGTTGCGCGAACACTCGCAGCCTCTCCCTGCAATGGGATGCGGGCGTAGATTTGCACCCTGCTCGTGTCTGGGCGGTTTCCGCCTCTAACCGGCAGTTCTCGCATGTTGGCGCGGGTCACTGGTTTTAGAGTGTAGCTGCCTGCGACGAGCGTAATGCCTTCGTTTGCGGCGCGGTCGATTGTCGCAGATAGCATCGCGAAAAGCTCTTCGGCACGGGCATCTCGGTCGCGCGAATCCGAGCTGACATAAAGTGGGGTGACAAAGTAATCCGCCTTGCGCGTGACGCCTATCGCGGACGGGCCATTATTTGCTGTGAAATAGGCATTCCCAACCGAGCGATCTTGCCGTGATCCGGTGACAACAATCGTATCTTGCGCGGCGGCAGGTAGCGGCATTGCAACCGCCATAATCGCGGCGGTTAAAATCAGTCTCTTCATCTGTCCCTCCCCTTTTGAGTGATCCTGATCCTAAGACTGCAATTCCGACTGCACAATGAACGGCAAAGAAAAGCCCCGCCGGCGCGCTATGCTCCGGCGGGGCCTATCGGTTTAGCTTTTCAGCTTTGCCTATTCAGCGGCAGGGGCGTCTCCGCCTCCCATAGCAGCCTTCATCGCTTCTTCGCTTGAAACCGGATCAGCCGCGGGCTCTGGCTCAACAGCTTTTTCAGCGGCAAGCTTGTCCTGCTGTTTCTTCCACGCGGCTTTAAGCGCAGCATCACGGCTCGATGCGGTAACCCGCATACGATTCATGCCCGCGCCTGTACCAGCCGGTATCAGACGGCCCACGATCACGTTCTCTTTTAGACCGATCAGTGTGTCCTTCTTCCCTTCAACCGAAGCCTGCGTCAGCACGCGAGTGGTTTCTTGGAACGAAGCAGCTGAAATGAAGCTGCGAGTTTGCAGCGACGCCTTGGTAATGCCGAGCAGGATCGGTGTGCCTTCGGCGCGTTCCTTTCCTTTACCCAGCTTCGCGTTGACTTCGTCCATCTCTTCGCGGTCAACCTGCTCACCAGGGAGCAATACCGTGTCACCGCCTTTGGTGATCTCAACTTTCTGCAGCATCTGGCGAACAATCACCTCGATGTGCTTGTCGTTGATCTTCACGCCCTGCAGTCGGTAGACTTCCTGAATTTCATTGACGAGATATTCGGCCAGAGCTTCGACGCCCATAACTTCAAGGATGTCGTGCGGGTTAGGCGAGCCTGAAACAAGGGTATCACCCTTCTTCACGAAGTCGCCTTCCTGCACATCAATCACTTTGGTCTTCGCGATCAGATACTCGACTGCATCACCTTCCTCGGGAACAATCGCAATCTTACGCTTGGCTTTGTATTCGCGCACAAACTCGATCTTGCCAGAAGTCTTAGCAATAACCGACATATCCTTCGGCAGACGCGCCTCGAACAGTTCGGCGACACGCGGAAGACCACCGGTGATGTCGCGGGTCTTAGCAGCTTCACGCGATGCACGCGCAAGGATGTCACCCGCTTCAACTGTCTGGCCATCTTCAACCGAAAGCGTTGTACCTGGCGCGAGCATATAGCGCTGCGCTTCGGTCTCATCAGCATCGGTCTGACCCTCGCCGAGAAGAGTCATGCGCGGACGCAATTCCTCTTTCTTCTTCCGGCCGGTCGCCCGGTTTTCGGTCACGACACGCTGGGCGATACCCGTTGCATCATCAGTCTGCTCTTCGAGCGTGGTACCCTCAACGAGGTCCTGATACTTCACAACACCCGATTGCTCGGTGATGATTGGCAGGGTGAACGGATCCCATTCAGCCAGACGGTCGCCTTCTTTGACCTTCTCGCCATCCTTGAACATGAGCACGGTACCGTAAGGCACTTTGTGCATTTCCCGCTCACGGCCTTCGGCATCGATAACCGCAATTTCACCGCTACGTGCGAGCGATAGAATGCGGCCCTTCTTATCGGTGATAGTCGGCATGCCGCGCAATTCGACTTTACCGGTCGAGATCGATTCAAGGTGCGATGTTTCGTTGAGCTGCGCTGCGCCGCCGATGTGGAATGTCCGCATCGTAAGCTGGGTGCCCGGTTCACCGATTGACTGAGCAGCGATGACGCCGACAGCTTCACCGATGTTGACCGGAGTACCGCGCGCCAAGTCACGTCCATAGCAAGTACCACAAACGCCTTGATCAGCTTCACAAACCAGCGGCGAACGGATCTTGGCAGACTGTGTTTCAGCCGCTTCGATTTCTTTCACCATTGGCTCATCAATCAAAGTGCCCGCCTTCACGATCACTTCATCGGTCGCTGCGTTCACAATGTCCTCAGCCACGGTGCGGCCTAGAATCCGCTCACCAAGCGATGCAATTACCGAACCACCTTGAACGATAGCGCGCATTTCTAGCGCGTTTTCAGTCTTACAATCGTTTTCGACGATCGTGCAGTCTTGCGACACGTCGACCAGACGGCGGGTCAGGTAACCCGAGTTCGCCGTTTTTAGCGCGGTATCGGCAAGACCTTTACGCGCACCGTGGGTCGAGTTGAAGTATTCAAGGACGGACAGTCCTTCCTTAAAGTTCGAAATAATCGGCGTTTCGATAATCTCGCCCGAAGGCTTGGCCATCAGACCGCGCATACCCGCAAGCTGCTTCATCTGCGCTGGCGAGCCACGCGCACCGGAGTGGCTCATCATGTAGATCGAGTTGATCTGCGCTTCTTTGCCATCCTTGCCGATTGGCGTCGCCTTAATCTCGGCCATCATCGCATCAGCAACCAGGTCACCACACTTGGACCAAGCGTCGATGACTTTGTTGTACTTTTCCTGCTGGGTGATGAGACCGTCCTGATATTGCTGCTCGTAACCGGCAACCAGATCTTTCGTGTCCTGTACCATCTTCACCTTTGAGTCCGGGATGATCATGTCATCCTTACCAAAGGAGATACCGGCCTTAAACGCGTGACGGAAACCGAGAACCATGATGGCATCGGCAAACAGCACAGTGTCTTTCTGACCGGTGTGACGATAAACTTCGTCAATCACGTCGCCGATGTCTTTCTTCGTCAGAAGACGGTTGATGATGTCGAACGGAACCTTGTGGTTCGTCGGCAAACACTCACCGATCAGCATACGGCCCGGAGTGGTTTCAAAGCGCTTCATCACCACTTTACCCTTTTCATCAGCCTGCGGAACACGGGCGAGAATCTTGGTGTGGAGCGTAACAGCTTTGGTTTCGAGAGCCTGATGCACTTCGGCCATGTCGGCAAAACGCGGCAGCCTTTCGACCTTGGTGCCATCTTCATTCTCAAGGAATTCAGGAGTTTTTTCCTGACGTTCCATCGAGAGATAATAGAGACCGAGGACCATATCCTGCGAAGGCACGATGATTGGCTTACCATTGGCGGGCGACAGGATATTGTTGGTCGACATCATCAGGACGCGCGCTTCCAGCTGCGCCTCGAGCGACAGCGGGACGTGAACGGCCATTTGGTCGCCATCAAAGTCAGCGTTAAACGCCGAGCAGACCAGCGGGTGAAGCTGAATTGCCTTACCTTCGATCAGAACGGGCTCAAACGCCTGAATGCCAAGACGGTGAAGCGTCGGCGCACGGTTCAGTAGAACCGGGTGCTCGCGGATAACCTCGTCAAGGATGTCCCAGACCTCCTTGCGTTCTTTCTCAACCCACTTTTTCGCTTGCTTAAGGGTCATGGAAAGACCCTTCGCATCGAGACGGGCGTAGATGAACGGCTTGAACAGCTCGAGAGCCATCTTCTTTGGAAGACCGCACTGGTGCAGTTTCAATTCCGGGCCGGTCACGATGACCGAACGACCAGAATAGTCGACACGTTTACCGAGCAAGTTCTGACGGAAACGACCCTGCTTACCCTTGAGCATGTCGCTCAAAGACTTCAGCGGACGCTTGTTCGCACCGGTGATGACACGGCCGCGGCGACCGTTATCAAACAGCGCATCCACAGCTTCCTGCAGCATACGCTTCTCGTTGCGGACGATGATGTCCGGCGCGCGCAGTTCAATCAGACGCTTCAAACGATTGTTACGGTTGATCACGCGGCGATAGAGATCGTTGAGATCGGACGTCGCGAAACGGCCACCATCCAGCGGCACCAGCGGGCGCAGCTCTGGCGGGATCACAGGGATCACTTCGAGGATCATCCACTCCGGGCGGTTGCCCGAGTCAATGAAGCTCTCGACAACCTTGAGACGCTTGATGATCTTCTTCGGCTTGAGCGTCGATTTGGTAACCGCCAGCTCTTCCATCAGATCGTCGCGCTCTTGCTCCAGATCGAGGTCCATCAGCATAACTTTGACTGCTTCTGCACCGATGTCGGCGGAGAACGCATCTTCGCCATACTCGTCCTGCGCTTCGAGCAGTTCGTCTTCGGTCAGCAGCTGGAACTTCTCAAGCGGGGTCAGGCCCGGCTCGATCACAACGTAGCTTTCGAAGTAGAGAATGCGCTCAAGCTGCTTAAGCTGGATGTCGAGCAGAAGGCCGATGCGCGATGGCAGCGATTTTAGATACCAGATGTGCGCAACCGGCGCGGCCAGTTCGATGTGGCCCATGCGCTCACGGCGCACCTTGGTAACGGTAACTTCAACGCCGCATTTTTCGCAAACGACGCCCTTGTACTTCATCCGCTTGTACTTGCCGCACAGGCATTCGTAGTCCTTCACAGGGCCGAAGATGCGCGCACAGAACAAGCCGTCACGCTCAGGCTTGAACGTACGATAGTTGATGGTTTCCGGCTTTTTAATCTCGCCGAATGACCACGAACGGATGCGCTCTGGCGAGGCGATGCCGATCTGGATTTGGTCGAATGTTTCCGGCTTAGCGAGCTGGTTGGTGAATTTGGTCAGTTCATTCATGACTTGGTTCCCTCAGGGGGTGAAATCTCTTGGGTAGCGAAGGTAGGAGGGGCTTTTGAGCCCGCTCCCTCTATTCCGCTGCCTCCGGCCAATCGTCGCCGTCTTCGCCATCGCCAAGCGATGTGAGTTCGACGTTCATGCCCAGCGAGCGCATTTCCTTCACGAGAACGTTAAAGCTCTCCGGAATGCCCGCCTCGAAGGTGTCATCACCTTTGACGATCGCTTCGTAGACCTTGGTACGGCCGACGACGTCATCCGATTTGACAGTGAGCATTTCCTGCAAGGTGTAGGCGGCGCCGTATGCTTGCAGTGCCCAGACTTCCATCTCACCAAAACGCTGTCCACCGAACTGCGCTTTACCACCCAGCGGCTGCTGAGTGACAAGCGAGTATGGACCGATCGAACGGGCGTGGATTTTGTCATCGACGAGGTGGTGTAGCTTGAGCATGTAGATGATGCCCACGGTAACCTTACGATCGAACGCGTCTCCAGTGCGGCCATCGAACAGGGTCGATTGACCCGAACTGTCGATGCCTGCCTTGATCAGCATATCCGAGACATCCGGCTCACGCGCGCCATCAAACACTGGCGTACCCATTGGGACACCGGCTGACAGGTTACCGGCAAGCTCTACGATCTGCTCAGCCGAACGGCTTTCGAGATCTTCGAAATACTGCTCGCCGTAAACATCCTTAAGGCGCTCAACGACCGCTTCGGGTGGCTTCACGTTCTTATAGTCTTCGGCAGCATTCGGGTTGGCGCGATGCCACTCTTCGAGCTTGTCCGCGATATCCATACCAAGGCCGCGCGCTGCAAAGCCAAGATGCGTTTCGAAAATCTGACCGACGTTCATACGCGATGGAACACCCAGCGGGTTGAGCACGAGGTCAACCGCTGTGCCGTCTTCAAGGAACGGCATGTCTTCCACCGGCAGGATGCGTGAAATCACACCTTTGTTTCCGTGACGACCCGCCATTTTGTCGCCCGGCTGAAGCTTACGCTTCACAGCAACAAAGACTTTGACCATCTTCAGAACGCCAGGAGCGAGTTCATCACCGCGCTCCAGTTTTTCCTTACGGTCTTCGAATTTAGCGTCGATGCCGCCAACAGCTTCATCATACTGCGTTTTGATCGCTTCGATCTGAGCCTGACGGCCATCATCAGCTACCGCGAATTTGAACCACTCATGGCGATCAAGGCCTTCAAGCACTTCTGAAGTGATCTCTGACCCCTTCTTAATGCCCTTCGGTGCAGCAGAAGCCGTTTGACCCAGCAACATGTCACGCAGACGGTTATACGTCGCACGGTTCAGAATGCCGCGTTCATCGGCGCTATCCTTGCGCAGACGTTCGATTTCTTCGTTCTGAATCGCGCGGGTACGGTCATCGATTTCAATACCGTGACGGTTGAAGACACGGACTTCGACGATGGTACCAGCAACACCCGGCGGCAGGCGCAGCGACGTATCGCGAACGTCGGACGCTTTCTCGCCAAAGATAGCGCGCAGAAGCTTTTCTTCCGGCGTCATCGGGCTTTCGCCTTTTGGCGTGATCTTGCCGACCAGAATATCGCCCGGATGCACTTCCGCACCGATATAGACGATGCCAGCCTCATCGAGGTTACGAAGGGCTTCCTCGCCAACATTCGGAATATCGCGGGTAATGTCTTCAGGTCCAAGCTTCGTATCACGAGCCATGACTTCGAATTCATCGATATGGATCGATGTGAACACATCGTCTTTCACGATGCGTTCACTGATCAGGATCGAATCTTCGTAGTTGTAGCCATTCCACGGCATAAACGCGACGAGGCTGTTCTTACCCAGCGCCAGTTCACCGATGTCAGTCGAAGGACCGTCAGCAATGATGTCGCCTGCTTCGATTGTCTCACCAACTTTCACCAGCGGACGCTGGTTGATGCAGGTGTTCTGGTTCGAACGCTGGAATTTCTGAAGCGTGTAGATGTCGACGCCGGACTGACCAGCTTCGACATCGCCGATTGCGCGGATAACGATACGGGTCGCATCCACTTGGTCGACAATACCGCCACGCTTGGCAGCAATCGCAGCACCAGAATCGCGCGCCACGGTTTCTTCCATGCCGGTTCCTACCCACGGTGCCTCTGCTTTCACAAGTGGCACAGCCTGACGTTGCATGTTCGAGCCCATCAGAGCGCGGTTGGCGTCATCGTTTTCAAGGAACGGGATCAGCGAAGCCGCAACCGAAACGAGCTGTTTCGGCGATACGTCCATCAATGTGACCGTTTCGCTCGGCGCCATAAGGTTGTCGCCAGCCTGACGTGCCGAGATCAGTTCTTCGACGAAAGTACCATCAGGGTTCAGTTCGGCCGATGCCTGCGCAACGGTGTGCTTCTGCTCTTCCATTGCGGAAAGGTAGATCACATCGCCGGTGACGCTGTTGCCATCAACTTTACGATACGGCGTTTCGATAAAGCCGTATTTGTTTACCCGGCTGAATGAGGCCAGCGAGTTGATCAAACCGATGTTCGGGCCTTCCGGCGTTTCAATCGGACAGATACGGCCATAGTGAGTCGGGTGAACGTCGCGGACTTCAAAGCCGGCACGCTCGCGGGTCAAACCGCCTGGGCCAAGCGCTGAGACGCGGCGTTTGTGGGTGACTTCGGACAGCGGGTTGGTCTGATCCATAAATTGCGACAGCTGCGAAGAGCCGAAGAATTCACGAACAGCAGCAACAGCCGGTTTCGCGTTGATCAGATCGTTTGGCATCACAGTCGAAACATCGACGCTCGACATACGCTCTTTAACGGCGCGCTCCATGCGGAGCAGACCGACGCGGTACTGGTTTTCCAAGAGCTCACCGACCGAACGAACACGGCGGTTGCCGAGGTTGTCGATATCATCGACGTCGCCCTTGCCGTCTTTCAGACCGACAAGTTCCTTCACCACAGCAAGGATGTCTTCCTTGCGCAGGGTCGTCACAGTGTCCTCAGCGTCAAGCTCAAGACGCATATTGAGCTTCACACGGCCAACCGCAGAAAGGTCATAGCGTTCACCATCGAAGAACAGGCCCTCGAACAGAGCGTCAGCGGTTTCCTTAGTTGGCGGTTCGCCAGGACGCATAACCTTGTAGATGGCCTCTAGGCCCTCGTCACGGTTTTCGGCCTTGTCGACTTTCAGCGTGTTACGGATCCATGGTCCGGTGTTGATTTCGTCGATGTCGAGCAGCTCGAGGCTGTCGATACCGGCATTGTCGAGAGTTTCGATATGCTCAAGCGTCAACTCGTCACCGGCTTCAACGTAAATCTTACCGGTGCTCTCATCGATCATGTCAACCGATGCATAACGGCTGACGACTTCTTCGGTCGGCAGCAGCAGAGTGGTGAGACCATCTTTGGCCGCTTTGTTAGCAGCGCGCGGGCTGATCTTCTGACCGGCGGCGAAGATTTCTTCACCCGTCTTTGCATCGACAAGCGCAAATGCAGGCTTCTGACCGCGCCAGTTTTCTGCGTTGAATGGAATCTTCCAACCGTCCTTTGCACGCTCCCAAGTGACCGTGTCATAGAAGTGGTGGAGGATTTCTTCGCTGTCGAGGCCAAGCGCATAAAGCAGCGCGGTGACGGGCAGCTTACGCTTACGGTCGATGCGGACATTGACGATGTCTTTGGCGTCAAATTCAAAATCGAGCCACGAACCGCGATACGGAATGACGCGCGCCGCGAACAGCAGCTTGCCCGAAGAGTGGGTCTTGCCGCGATCGTGATCGAACAGAACACCCGGCGAACGGTGCATCTGCGAAACGATCACACGCTCGGTTCCGTTGATGATGAAGGTGCCGTTGTCGGTCATGAGCGGCATATCACCCATGTAAACGTCTTGCTCTTTGATATCGAGGACGCTTCGAGTTTCGGTTTCTTGATCGACTTCGAACACGATCAGACGAAGGGTCACCTTCATCGGCGCAGCATAGGTGATGCCGCGCTGGCGGCACTCGGTCGTGTCGTATTTCGGCGGCTCAAGTTCGTAGTTTACGAAATCAAGCTCGGCAGTCCCTGCAAAGTCGCGGATCGGGAATACGCTGCGCAGCGTCTTTTCAAGGCCCGAAACATAATCGATCGATGGATCAGAGCGGAGGAACTGTTCATAGCTCTCGCGCTGGACCTCGATCAGGTTCGGCATGTCCACGACTTCGTGGATGTCGCCGAAAATTTTCCGGATACGCTTTTTCGCGGTGCCCTGCGCCTTACGGCTGCGGAGCTTGTTCGAGGTTTTTGGGGCCTTCGCCTTGGTCGCCATGGAAGAGATATGCCTCTTTGTTGGTCGCACACGATGCGGATGCCCGCGTGCTAAGAATTAATGTCACGTCGCGCGAAACATGATTGCCATCCGGACGCAAAAAGAGCCGCATTCCTCGGAACCAGCTCTTCAGATGGTCGGGATGCAGCTGATATTATCGTCGCGAATAATGCAAAGCGCACCTTCTATTCTGGAACCGATTCCCGCGTATGAATCGGCCTGTCTCGAAGGCGGCGTAGATGAGCCATGTAGGAAGCCTCTTGGCCGGTGTCAAATGAGTCTTTTTATGCCGCACGCCATCCGGCGCTGCGGGCGGGTGATAACCCTTGCGGCGCTTCGCGCCGTGCTCCGCCACCCTGCTTCACCGTTCGCGCCAATTCGAAACTGCTAGGTTTCGCAAGCGCGGCTGCGCGCCCGAGCTCATGCGAGGAAGCCAAGCGGGCCGGATGGCCCGCGCCCGGCGCTTTAGGCCGCAAAACAACAAACTACATATTGTTTTTCAATATTATTGATTGACAATAAATCGAATCGCTCATAGACCGAAATTATCGAAAAACAATATCACACATCAAGGAGTTCGATATGACTGATGCAATGACCCAATCGCTCGCCGTTTGCGCCGCCCTGTTCCTTACGCTTGGAACTATCGGAACAATCATCACCGTCCCACCTGCCCAAGCCCACACTGCTGCAGCATTCCCCACGAGCATTGAACTGGCCTAATTGAGTGGCAAGGAGAATAGAAATGCAGACCAAACCCAACGACGTACTTCTGTTAGCCGGGAAGGTACTGACCGTTTTGATGCAGTGCTTCATGGCGATAGCTGCTCTGGCCATACCTATTGGCGCGGCGGTCGTAGTCTTCATGTCCGACACCATTAATGCGGAAATCGCGGCAGAGTTTTCGGGTGCGGTTGGGCCACTGCCGGTTATTCCCGTGCTCGGGCTGTTCGCACTCGCTCTGGCCGCAGTCGCCTTGATCTTCCTGTTTTTCGGCAGATTGCGTGCGATCATCGAAACGGTAGGAGAGGGTGATCCGTTCGCGCCCGAAAATGCCGAGCGGCTTTCTTTCATGGCGTGGCTTTTGCTGTTGGTTCAGGCACTTTCGATCCCGATTGCCGGACTCGCGCTAATAGTCGCAAAATGGACTGAACCGATGGAAAACGCAGACGTAACAGTGGACGCCGGCATCGATCTGGTCGGGATCACTATGGTCGTCGTGCTCTTCATCCTCGCCCGGGTGTTCAAACATGGCGCCGCGATGCGCGAAGACCTCGAAGGGACCGTGTAATGCCTGCTGATGATGAAGGAGCAACCATTATGGTCAAACTCGATGACCTGCTGCACGAACGCCGCATGACCCTTACCGAACTGGCTGAAAGAGTGGGCCTGACGCTGGCCAATCTCTCGATCCTGAAAACCGGCAAAGCCAAAGCGATCCGGTTCTCCACCCTCGCAGCGATCTGCCGCGAGCTAGGTTGCCAACCGGGCGATTTGCTCAGCTACGAGACTGAGTAGCACCAAAGAAAATGGATGGGGTATTCGCCCCATACAGCCCAAACAGGCTGCTCTTTAGAAGGGTTGGCAGGAACACTGAGTGGTTTCTGCCAACCCTTTTAGGAGAGACACAATGAACACCCATACTTTTACAAAGACCGCCGCCCTTACGCTCGCCGCAGCAGCCGCATTCGGCACAGCGGCACCAGCGATGGCCGCGAATACATGCAAAAATGTACAGCTTGAAGTCATCAACGACACTGGCGCCAAAATCAATCTTGTCGATATTGATTACTGGGATCCGGCAAAGGGCCGCGATGGCGGCTGGCGGTCAGAACCGATCCCCAACGAGACTATCAATGATGGCGACAACTGGCGCGAGACCCGCAACCTTGAGAAAGTAAACAAGCGCAGCACGAAAATACGCGTCGAGTATCGGATCAAGGGCCGGTTTGGCGGCTGGTCAGTAAAAAAGTACAAAAAGAACAGCGGATCGTTCACTTGCGATGCCCGTGACACCGTGTCGGTCACTCTCGACTAGAACTGCAGCTCAAAGAACTGACACCTCAATTCGCTTGACTCTCGAGGCGCGCACTATAAATGCGCGCTTCGACTGCTTTCGGGTGGTCATCCGTCCAAGACAGTTGGTGGAGGCAATCGGGTCTCCTTAATTTCCAGCCGAGGCGGGGAAAAGAGATTTTCGCAGCGCTTTAATAGCGTTTGCAACCGTGCCATCTGGCACACCCTCCTTCCCCATCATTTGGACTTTGCCTTGTCGGTTAGCGGCAGGGTGAAATGTGAGCCGGTCGTACGGAACGTATCCGCACGGCCATTAGTGAAGGAGTAAGGCATGGATCGTTCGCAAAAAGCCGACGCGGTTGCTCAGCTCAATGCAGCTTTCAACGAGGTTGGCGTGGTTGTTGTAACCCGCAATCTTGGCCTGACGGTGGACCAGTCCACCGAACTGCGCGGAAAGATGCGTGAAGCCGGAGCTTCCTATAAGGTTGCGAAGAACCGTCTCGCCAAGCTCGCCCTGAAAGACACCGATTACGTTGGCCTCGAAGAGTATCTCTCCGGTCCAACCGCGCTGGCATGGTCGGAAGACCCTGTCGCGGCTGCCAAAGCCGCTGTTGAGTTCGCAAAGTCGAACGACAAGCTGGAAATCGTCGGTGGCTCGATGGGCACGCAGGTGCTTGACGAAGCTGGGGTCAAGGCACTCGCCTCGATGCCAAGCCTCGACGAACTCCGCGGCAAACTCGTTGGTCTCGTCAACGCACCGGCAACCAAGGTTGCTCAGGTCGTCAACGCACCAGCGAACAAGTTGGCCCGGGTGTTTGGCGCATATGCCGCCAAGGACGCTGCTTAAGAGACGTTTCTCGCAAGAGACGAAACATACTTTGGGGACGGACCAACTTTAATCCGCCCCGCATTTATTGGAGTGAACATCATGGCTGATATTGCCAAGCTTGTTGAAGAACTTTCGAAGCTGACCGTCCTTGAGGCGGCTGAACTTGCAACTGCTCTCGAAGAAGAGTGGGGCGTAAGCGCCGCAGCTGCTGTTGCAGTTGCTGGTCCGGCTGCTGGCGGCGGCGAAGCTGCTGCTGAAGAAAAAGACGAATTCGACGTTGTCCTCACCGGCGATGGCGGCAAGAAAATCCAGGTCATCAAAGAAGTCCGCGCCATCACTGGTCTGGGCCTCACCGAAGCCAAGGGTCTTGTTGAAGGCGCACCGAAGGCCGTCAAAGAAGGCGTTGCCAAGGCAGAAGCCGAAGAAATCAAAGCCAAGATCGAAGCAGCCGGCGGTACCGTTGAGCTGAAGTAATCTTGAATACGATTTTGCGGGTGTCTTGAAGCGCCCGTAGAAGGGGGCGATGTCAGCAATGGCATCGCCCTTTTTTCGTGTGTCCCGTGTGTCCCGTGTGCCTCACGAATTTACCGTCTCAGTTGATTTCGCTAGCCCCCTCTTTCTTCAATTAGCCAGCAAGCCTATCCTGAACGGCTTTATGCGCGAGACAGGCACTCTTGAGACGCCCAGCTGGGGCCAAGAACTGCGCGAGACGACCATGCTCGCCGCGCCGCTTGCGGCTGCCAATCTCCTACAGATGCTGACCTATGCAGTGGATGTAATTTTCATCGCGCGGTTGGGCGACGAACCGCTAGCGGCATCGGCTTTGGCAGTCTCCCTATTCGGTCTGGTGCTTTGGGCGATGACCTCTTTGATAGGGGCTGTCGCGCCTTTGATAGCAGAAGCGCTCGGCTCTCGCTCGCCGTCATTTCGACCAGTGCGGCGTTCGACACGCATGGCGTTGTGGCTTGCTGTCATCGCGGGCACAGTGGGAATGGGTATATGCTTGTTACTTGAGCCGTTGATGCGGGTAACCGGCCAACAAGCCTCGATAATCGCGCTCGCGCGAGAATATAATGTCGTGATCATCTATTCGATGGTGCCGATGTTGCTTGCGGCAGTGCTTCGCTATTATGTATCGGCGCTTGGTCGCCCGATCTTTGCGACGGCGATCACAGGCCTCGGCATCTTTGTGAATGCAGCTGCCAATTACGCATTTATCTTCGGTAACTTTGGCGCGCCCGAGCTGGGATTAACCGGTGCCGCAGTCGCGACGATCATCACATCTGTCTTCACTCTACTTGTCTACGTCGTCGTAATCCTTCGTGACCCCGCCTTGGCCAAATACCGGATTTTCTACCGCTTTTGGCGGCCGGATTGGCAACGCTTTGCGCAGATCATCAGAATTGGAACTCCGATCGCACTCACAGTAACCGCCGAAGCCGGAATTTTCGGCGCAGCGGCCTTTATGATGGGCCGGT
The DNA here is from genome assembly GCF_019204045.1 of Erythrobacter crassostreae. Classification (GTDB taxonomy): domain Bacteria; phylum Pseudomonadota; class Alphaproteobacteria; order Sphingomonadales; family Sphingomonadaceae; genus Erythrobacter; species Erythrobacter crassostreae. Next base: position 386,604 of record NZ_JAGSPC010000001.1, read on the forward strand.
TCGGTGCCGCTGAACTGGCCGGGCACACGGTCGCCCTTCAGCTCGCTGCACTGGCGTTCCAGATACCGTTCGGCGTCGGCCAGGCTGCGACCATCCGTGTCGGCTATTTTTACGGCGCGCGCGATCCGGTCGGGGCGCAGAGAGCAGGTTGGGTCGCCATGGCGATTGGCACCGGGTTTATGGCTCTGACAGCTAGCGCAATGGTGCTGGCACCTTACACTCTACTGTCGATTTATGTTGATCCTTACGCCGCCAAAAATGCCGCACTTGTGGGTTTTGCATTGCAATATTTGGTGCTCGCCGCAGCATTCCAGTTGGTCGACGGGGTGCAGGCAGTCGCGGCAGGCGCTTTACGCGGATTGCAGGACACTCGCGTCCCGATGTGGATCGCAATCTTCAGCTACTGGGTGCCAGGGATTGGTCTATCCATTTGGCTTGGATTTTTTACTCCTCTCGAAGGTGTCGGGGTCTGGATCGGCCTTGCGGTTGGCCTTGCATCTGCCGCGCTATTGCTGACGTGGCGCTGGATGCTGCGCGAAAAGTTAGGCCTGACCCGGCATCCGAACTGACCTCGGACCAAAACTGCAAAAATTCGTAAGCCGCCTGTTGACTCATGCAGGTCGCACAACCACATGCGCTTCGCTGGCACTCTCGATAGGGGAGTGCTAATTTATTCATCAACCTAAGAAGAAAGGTCATCGATTATGGCATTTCGTCCGTTGCACGACCGCGTAGTGGTCCGCCGCATCGAAGCCGACCAGAAAACCGCTGGCGGCATCATCATTCCTGATTCAGCCCAAGAAAAACCTAGCGAAGGCGAAGTGGTCTCCGTCGGTGAAGGTGCCCGCGACGACAGCGGCAATCGCGTCGCACTAGACGTCAAAGCTGGCGACCGCGTGCTCTTCGGCAAATGGTCTGGCACCGAAGTCAAGATCGACGGGGAAGACCTGCTGATCATGAAGGAAAGCGATATCATGGGCGTGATTGGCTGAGCCGAACGCTAACGCTTTTCCCAATTCCAATATCTTTCAGGAGAAACAATCATGGCTGCAAAGGACGTAAAGTTCGGCCGCGATGCCCGCGAAGGCATCCTTAAGGGCGTCGACACGCTCGCAAACGCTGTAAAAGTTACACTCGGCCCGAAAGGCCGCAACGTTGTCATCGACAAGAGCTTTGGCGCACCGCGCATCACCAAAGACGGTGTTACCGTCGCCAAGGAAATCGAACTTTCAGACAAGTTCGAAAACATGGGCGCGCAAATGCTCAAGGAAGTTGCGTCGAAGACCAACGACCTCGCCGGTGACGGCACCACCACTGCAACCGTTCTGGGCCAAGCGATCATCCGCGAAGGCATGACCGCCGTGGCCGCTGGCATGAACCCGATGGATCTTAAGCGCGGCATTGACGCTGCGGTGACTAAGGTTGTTGCCGACCTCGTCGGTCGCTCGAAAGAAGTCTCTGGCTCTTCCGAAGTTGCACAGGTTGGCGTGATCTCTGCCAATGGCGACAAAGAAGTAGGCGAGAAGATCGCTGAAGCCATGGAGAAGGTCGGCAAAGAAGGCGTTATTACTGTCGAAGAAGCCAAAGGCCTCGAGTTTGAACTCGACGTTGTCGAAGGCATGCAGTTCGACCGCGGTTATCTGTCGCCATACTTCATCACCAACCCTGACAAGATGACGGTGGAACTGGAAAACCCATACATCCTCATCAACGAAGGCAAGCTCTCAAGCCTGCAAGCGATGCTGCCTGTTCTCGAAGCGGCTATGCAGAGCGGCCGTCCGCTTCTGATCATTGCTGAAGACATTGAAGGCGAAGCGCTTGCGACCCTCGTGGTGAACAAGCTGCGCGGCGGCCTGAAAGTTGCTGCCGTTAAAGCACCTGGCTTCGGCGATCGCCGTAAAGCCATGCTTCAAGACATTTCGATCCTCACCAAGGGCGAGCTGGTCAGCGAAGAGCTCGGCATCACGCTTGATAAAGTCACACTCGACATGCTCGGCGAAGCCAAGCGCGTCACCATCGACAAAGACAACACCACCATCGTAGACGGTGCCGGTTCGGCAGACGACATCAAAGCCCGCGTCGGTGAGATCAAAGCGCAGATGGAAACAACCACCAGCGACTATGACCGTGAGAAGCTGCAAGAGCGTCTCGCGAAACTGGCTGGCGGCGTTGCCGTGATCAAGGTTGGCGGCGCTTCGGAAGTCGAAGTGAAAGAGCGCAAAGACCGCGTTGATGATGCGCTGCACGCGACCCGTGCTGCTGTCGAAGAAGGCATCGTCCCTGGCGGCGGTACTGCGCTTCTGTACGCTTCGAAAGTTCTCGAAGGCCTGAAGGGCGACAACGATGACCAGACCCGCGGCATGGACATCGTCCGCCGTGCAATCCTGGCACCGGTTCGTCAGATTGCTGAAAACGCAGGCCACGACGGCGCTGTTGTTTCGGGCAACCTCCTTCGCGAAGGCGACGAAACGCAAGGCTTCAACGCTGCGACTGACGTTTACGAAAACCTGGTGGAAGCCGGCGTGATCGACCCGACAAAGGTTGTTCGTACCGCACTTCAGGATGCTGCTTCGGTTGCTGGCCTGCTGATCACCACTGAAGCGGCGATCACCGACGCTCCGGAAAAAGACGGCGCAGGCGCCCCTGCTATGCCTGATATGGGCGGCATGGGCGGTATGGGCGGCGGCATGGGCTTCTAAGCCAACCGCTCAGCATCACGCTTACAGAAAGCCCCGCTGGATCTCGGTTCAGCGGGGCTTTTCTTTGTCCCGCGATTGCCCACAGCTGAGTTATCCGCTTGAAGCTGGAGTGAATATTTTACAACATAACTGTCAGATATTCATTGCCTTATCGTACCACCCGGAGGATATGCGGTGCGTGCAATTGGGGGATTGTCATGGGGATACTCGATAAAGTCCTGCCGGGACGGTCGAAGAAGGACATTCTGTCAGAAAAGGCAGCCGAACGCATCCATTCTTGGATGAAGGTGTTCTTTGGCGATGTCTATCCGCATCGCTTCACATCAGACGAAAAACTGGCCGATTTCATACGTGAGAACGAATATTCCTGCGTCGGACAATCGCACAGCTATAACGGAGTCCAAGTCGTACCCGGCATGAATGCCGTTCTGATGGGTAAATCAACTCTGGATGAATGCGACTGCAACGTTTCATCTGGGACGATAACGTGCGGCCCCTCAACCACAATCGAAGAGCTGAAACGCGTCCTGCTTGAACATGATTTGAAGATGTTCAACAGCGGCAATTACATGGCGCAAACGGTCATTGGCGCGCTTGTCACGGGCACCCATGGTTACGGCGAGAAAGCAACCATGGCTGATGGGATTACGGAGCTCACATTTCTCAATGGTCGGGGTATGCCGGTTACTCTCAAACGCGGCGACCCTGACTTTCCTTACGCAGCCATTTCGTTCGGAACGATTGGGCCGATCATTAGCGTAACCTTGGAAGCAACCGAGTTGGTCAGCTATCAATCTGACGCCTGGATCACTCGATTGTCGAAAAAGGATCTGCTGAAGAAGGGTTCAGTCGCCACATCGTGGGCTGTGGTCCCTTACAGTGACCCTGAAGACCCACTTATCATGCTCCATAGCTTGCGACCGGCAAGCGAAGGCAAGCAGGCTCAAAAAACAAAGCCGAAACTGTTCTCCTGGTCTTGGTTGGCGATGCTGATCATCGAAAGATATTGGGCAATCGACCGTATGTTCCCGCGTTTCCGGCGCCCGCTTCAACGGTTGGCAAACCGGCTGAATATTCGCAGTCACCGCCGGACCATCACAGATAAGCGTGACCTCGATTACCTGTACGATCCGGAACCTCTGCTAAAAAGCCAGCGCTCGCCTGATATCCTGACCGGTCTGTTTTCGACCACGCATACGGCATACAATCTGGCGTTCCATGTTCCACTTGACCGGGCAGAGGACGTCGTCAAATTCATCATGATCGAAGTTGAAAAGTGGCAATCGCTTCGGTTCTATATGAAAAGCCTGATCGGCGTTCGTGAGCTCAGCGACAAATCATCCCTACCTCTCGCAGGGAACTTTCGCGGGCCAACGGCGGCCATCGATCTGTTTGCGGACACCCGCGACTATGCCTGGCTGGAACGTCTCCAGCGCGAAGTTCTAAGCTATTTTGATGATGTCCGTCCGCATTGGGGCAAGAGCGCAATCGTGCCCGAATTCGCGGGAAGCCTCGGCTATGAGGAAATGGAACGACTCAGCGACCTGCACCGGCACCACTATCCAGAGGGCAATTTGAAACCCAATGAACGGGTCCGCAAACTGTTTGATTTGGGCAGGCCGATGGCATCTGCTTCAATCGAAATGGTCAGATCTGATTAAGCCAACCACCGCCACTCATACACTCCGCCCAGATGCTTCGACGAACGGTACTTTTCATTTTCGCTCGCTTGCCGCACAACTGGGGAAACAGACTAAAATAATCTGGGGAACTCGAGCATCATGAAAACGAAATTTGCGGCACTTTTGTTGGCATCGGTCGCTGTGACCGGATGCGACATGCTGAACCCTACCGTACAAACACTCGAATGCTCCACGACGCAGACAGAGTGTCTAAACGCGTGGTTCGATGAGAAATTTCAGGAGGAATTGGCATTTAGCCCGCTCCGCCAGACTTCGCTCGGAATGAAAACCGATTACGACAAGATCGACGATCTGAGTCTCGATGCTCAACGAGAGCAGCTTCGTTGGTGGCAGGCGGCGACGGCTGAGATGGAAGCCAACTTCGAATACGATGAGTTATCTGACGAAGCCAAACTGTCATGGGACATGTGGCAATTCCGCAAAGACCAGGCCGAATTGGCGCTCGAATACGCTGATCACGACTACATTCTGACCCAAATGGGCGGCACCCATGCCGCGCTGCCCAGCTTCTTGCTGAGCCAACATACAGTTGAAAGCGACAGCGACATGGTCGCCTTTATTGCCAGAATTGGCGGTATTGGAACTGCAATGGATCAACTGCTCGAACGCGCTCAAAACAATGCGGAGGCAGGCACACGACCGCCGCGTTTTGCGTATGACGCCGTCATATCTGAATCGCAAAAGCTGATCAGCGGTGCGCCGTTTGATGAAAGCGGGGAAGACTCGGCGCTGTGGACGGGCAGTGAAGAGCACCTAACCAATCTGGTTGAATCTGGTTCGATCACTGAAGAACGCGCAGGCGAATTGCGCGAAGAAGCCCGCGCGGCGCTCACTGGGCAATTCGCCCCGGCCTACACCCGCGTGATCGATTGGTTCACCAATGACCGAGCGAACACATCCGAAGAAGCGCAAGGGGTCAGCGAGCTCGCGAAAGGCGGCGAATTCTACAACTACAACCTTGGTGTGATGACGACGACGAAGCTTACCGCCGATGAAATTCACGATATTGGCTTGAACGAAGTCGCCCGGATCCGCTCCGAAATGGAAGCGGTTAAAGATCAGGTCGGGTTCGAAGGTTCGCTACAGGAATTCTTCGTATTCACGCGCGAAGACAACCAATTCTTCTTCTCAAATGATGAGGCAGGTGCGCAGGATTATATTGATCGCGCGACGATGCACATTGACGAACTCACCGAGCGGCTACCCGAATTTTTCGGCACATTGCCGAAAGCTCCTTTGGAGGTTCGCCGTGTCGAACCATTCCGCGAACAAGACGGTGCGGCCCAGCACTATCGAGCTGGAACGCCTGATGGCTCGCGGCCTGGGATCTACTACGCGCACCTGTCGGATATGAACGCGATGCCGATCCCTCCATTGGAGGCAATCGCGTACCATGAGGGCAATCCGGGTCACCACATGCAGGTTTCGATTGCTCAGGAGCTCGAAGGCATCCCTAAATTCCGGTCGCAAGGCGGCTTTATCTCTGCCTACGGCGAAGGTTGGGCGCTCTATTCCGAAGCATTGGCCAAGGAAATGGGCGGATACAAAGATCCATACTCAGAATTCGGCCGCCTCCAAAGCGAGATGTGGCGTGCGATCCGGTTGGTCGTTGATACCGGCATTCACGCCAAGGGGTGGACCGAGGATCAGGCAGTTGCTTATTGCCTTGAAAACTCGCCTAATCCGGAAACCGTAGCGCGGTCCGAAGTGCAGCGTTACTTTGTGCTGCCTGGACAAGCGACGTCTTACAAAATCGGGATGATCCGCATTCAGGAACTTCGCGGTAAAGCCGAGAAGGAACTGGGTGAAGACTTCGATGTTCGCGGCTTCCACGATACCGTTCTAGGTGCAGGAGCACTGCCACTATCGATCCTAGAGAAGCGGGTCGATCAATGGATCGCCAGCGTTAAGCCAGCCTGATCTGCAGAGTGAGCAACGCAAAAGGGCGGGATGGTTAAATGCCATCCCGCCCTTTTCTACGTGAGTATGTGAGCGAAGCTCAGCCGCCTTTGCGGCTCGCTGCTGCGGCTTCGATCGCTTCGGCGTCCCATGAGACCTGGGTTTGCGTCTGCGGGTTGAACCGCGTGTTGGCATAAGATGCTGCTTCGGCTGCTGCGATCTCTTCAGCGGTCAGAAACTCGCTTGGCTCAAGCGCGAAGACATCAATGCCCCGAGTAATCTCGGTGCCGTAGACGCGGCCATTGTACCAGTATGATGACCAGTATCCGCCCACAACAAGCTGCTTGTCGCTGATCGCACCGCGATCGAAATACGCGATCTCTTTCGGTTTTGAACTGTCGGTGAAGTCCATCACGCTGATGCCGCCCTGATACCAGGACTGAACAAATAGATCGCGGCCCGGGACGGGAATGATCGATCCGTTGTGCGCGACGCAGTTTTCAGTATCGCCCTGCGGACCCGGCATCTTGTAGTGGCTGCGGAATTCTAGCTTGCCGTCTGTGATGTCGTAGACTGCGTTCGCACCCCACGTCATCGGATCCGAAGCCTTGCACCGCGGGCGGCCACCGCCGCCCCACTCGTCTGTAAAGATGACTTTGGTGCCATCATTGTTGAACGTTGCCGAATGCCAATAGGCAAAGCCTTTGTCGAACACGGCATCAATACGGACCGGGTTCATTGGATCAGAGATATCCATCAGGATACCATTGCCCGAACAAGCACCAGCCGCGAGATTGAGGCACGGAAACACTGTAATGTCGTGGCACTGATTTGTTTGCGATGTCCGTTGGGTGCCTTCGCCACTATCACCGCCGAGCCAAAGGCCAGCGATCTCGCCGGTTTCCTGATCCGCGAATACGCGCGGACTGCTGATGATGCGCGAGGCAGCAGGGTTGGCGACAGGAATTTCGATCACATCAATGCTGAACAAAGCTGTGCGACTGTCAGAAGGGTTATCGATGCAACGCGCGAGCTCTTCTTGCTTGCGAACGCGCGACGTACCTGAATTGTAAACGATGATCTTTTCAGCATCAGCGCTGACAATCGAATGCGTATGACTGCCACGGCAGGTCTGCACGCCGCCTACTTGGCGAGGTCGCGTAAGATCAGAGATATCGAAAATACGAAGGCCGCGGAAACGGTCTTCGCTGACTTCCTCTTCGACACCCTGAAGACCGCAATCAACGCGGCCACGGGTTTGTTCGACACTCATGACCAGAATGTCGCCAACCACAGAAACGTCGCCTTGTCCGCCGGGACAGACAACTGAGCTCAATAGGTTGGGCGCGCCGTCATCACCAAGACGGTAGATGTTGAAACCGTGGTAATTGCCGGCGACCATGATGTCGTCGAAAAACGCCATGTCGGTGTTTGCAAAGTCGAGCAATGGAGTGCGCTCGGCAAATTGTGTGAGACTTTCATCGCCGTCCCGCTCAGGTGTCGCTTCTTCGGCGCCTTCTGCGTCACCGCTGCTAAGCGCTCCTAATACCGCACTAACCACAGCTTTCGCTGCTTCTTCAGCGACATCTTCCGTTTTTTCCTCTTCGCGTGGAGGAACAACCGCACGAAGATCGGAAGGGTTTTCCGGGTCGAAGAAGCCTGCAGGTTTGCGGAAGCTTGCCACTTTGCGCAAGTTCATGATGGCCTCTTCAGCATCGTCGAAACCCGACGCGAGCGTAGCGCGCGGATCTGCTGAGAGACTGGCCAGAATGCCGTCCATCCGTTCAATCTCTGTCGTTTGGTCGTTGTCGATATCGCCAACGAAACGGAACAGGATTGGATCAGAAGCGCTTCCCGGCTGACGCAAAAGGGCATCCACCATGTCAATCGCGCCTTCGTGATGAGCGATCATCAATGTCAGGAATTGCCGGTCAAAATCTGTGCCCTGAGAAGCGGCCAAGGCAGCCAGCTGATCTGGCGATGCCATGCCTGCCATCATGTGGTGCATGTGCTCTTTGTGCCCCGCCATGCCGGGCATTGCAGATGGCTCACCGCGTTCAGCGAGCCATTCCTTCATAAACTCGATCTCATCCGCCTGGCTGGAAAGGATCCGTCCTGCGATCGCCACAACATCTTCATTATTCGTACGATCATTGACAAGCTCAGACATAGTCACGGCCTGTTTGTGGTGGACGATCATACCTTGCATGAACTTCACGTCTGCCTGCGTGTATTTCGAAGCTGCGAGCTCGGTCGCTTCATCAGCGCTTAGCGTCTTACTAGCCTGGCCGGGCGCTCCTGGTTGAACAATCGGCGCGCTTTGAGCGAATGCCAAGCTCGAACTGCCAAGCAGCATAGCGGTGAATATCGCACGCGATGCGCGAATTGTGGTCTTAGTGGTTGTCATGAAAGCCCCGTATTTAAGCGTATATCGGCATCATCGGCCGCGCGGTGCAGCACAGTCAAGCTCTTCCGCAAGTGGTTCGACCAACATCATTTTGGAACCGATGGTTTGCATCATGGTTCCTGATGACAGCGCTTAGAACATGCTTTTGAGAATCCGGTCGCTTACCGCGCACTATTCACCGCAAGCGATGAAACGAACGCTTGCCGCGACGAATCGGGTCGATCAAGAATCAGACATTAAGTTACTGGCAACCATATTTCGGGTATCTTTGATAGATGAACACAACGTCACGCTTACCCTTCGCCGCCCTTTTTGCTGCAGCGCTCTCCTTTACGACCCTACCTGCGGCTGCACAGGCCGAAGACGGTCAGACTAACGAGCTCAATGCAAATTTCGATAGCGCTTTCGGAACAGATATGCGCGAACCGCAGTCGTTTGAGGCGGTTTACAAAGAAGGTTTTGAACGCCGAATTGTCGAGCTTGCCGATGGCGATCGCGGTCGGATCGGAGTTTACGCAATTGACCTTGGCACGGGCAAAGAGATTTCGGTCCTTGGCGACCAAAGATTCCCGATGGCATCAACCAGCAAGGTTGCGGTTGCCGCTGCATTTCTAGATGGCGTGGATCAGGGCAAATGGAAGCTGTCGGACGAGTTTCCTCTGATGATCCCTGTGAAATCGAAGAAATATTCCAGCACCCGTGCGCCTGTTCGGACCGGCAACTATGTTCCGGCTTGGGAGTTGATCAGTCTGATGATCAGCAAGAGCTGCAACAGCTGTACCGACGCATTGCTCCGCGTCGTTGGCGGCCCGGAAGCGGTCAACGATTGGATGGGCAATGCCGGCTTTCAAGATTTCCAGCTTTCGCGGGATATTGCAACCTTGGTTCGCGATGATGGCGAGTATGATCCGGTCGAGTGGATAGATCCACGCGACTCCGCTTCGCCGCGCACAATGGGTTTGCTCGTCGCAGGTATCTATCAGGGACGCTGGCTAAGCCCGCAAAGTCGCGGTCTTCTCATGGCAGCGCTTGAGGAAACCACGACAGGCCGCAACCGGATGAATGCGGTCCTTCCCGATAGCGCGCAGCTGGCCCACAAGACCGGTACGTTGAGCCGGACCGCAAGCGATATTGGTGTCTTCCGCTTACCCGATGGACGGGCCGTAGCGGCAGCGATCTATGTGACCGGCCAAAGCGCCAATTTGGTCGACGAGGCACGAAACAAGCGCACAGCCCGCAAAATGCGCGACGCTCGGATCGCTGAGATTACCCGCGCACTTTACAATGGCTTTGCCGCAAATGCACAGCAAGACCAGCCTAACTGGACAAGCGCACCTCGCTCTGGCGGCTAACCCAGCCGATTAAGGTAAAGAAAAAGGCGGCGCCTCACGGCGCCGCCTCTTCTATTGCCTGACGCTCCAAAATTGGAGCGATCAAACCGCGAGTAAATTACTCAGCGGTTACAGCTTCTTCAGCTGCAGTAGCGGCGTCTTCAGCAGCGCCGGTAACGGTGTCTGCGGCATCGCCAGCAGCTTCAGCAGTTGCATCAGCAGCGCCTTCAGCAGCTTCGCCAGTCGCATCAGCAGCGTCACCAGCAGCAGCAGTCGCATCGTCAGCAACCGACTGAGCGTCTGCAGCCATCGCGTCACCCATTTCGCCAGCTTTTTCAGCGGTTTCGCCGCAAGCAGCGAGGCCCAGGGCAGAAGTTGCAACAGCAGCGGCAAGAACGATCTTACGCATAATAATAATCCTTATTCAGCGAGTGAATTTGGTGCAGCGGAATTTTCCCTCCCGCACCGAAGCCGACGTCTGACCCCCGGCTCTGCAGTGTCAAATAGTGGCCGGATTGTGGCAATGCAAGTAAAATAAGGCAAAATTGCCTTATTCCCGCCTTGATTCAGACACAATCGAGACGGGCTGTGTGAAACCAAGGCGGGCCTCAAACCGGCTTACGCGACGCCAAAGCCGGTGCTAGTGCGTTGTTATGTCCGAACAGCAACAGCACCTCTATCTCGTCGATGGCTCGTCCTATATTTTCAGAGCGTATCACCGCCTGCCGCCGCTAACCAATCCGGAGGGGACCCCTGTTGGTGCGGTTTATGGTTACACTACAATGCTCTGGAAACTGGCGGACGATCTCGATGCCGCCGACGGACCGACACATCTTGCCGTAATCCTAGACAAAAGCTCGCATTCATTCCGCAACGATATTTATCCGGAGTATAAGGCCAACCGGCCCGATCCACCCGATGATTTGCGCCCGCAGTTTCCGTTAATCCGTGACGCAACTCGTGCATTCAGCCTTCCTTGTATTGAGGAAGAAGGATTGGAGGCAGACGATCTGATTGCAACCTATGCCCGCGAAGCGCAGCGGCAAGGGTGGAACGTTACCATTGTATCATCTGACAAAGATTTGATGCAGCTTATTGGCGAGGTTGATGGCGCCAGAATCGACATGCTCGATACTATGAAAAGCGCGCGGATATACATTCCGGAAGTCGAGGAAAAATTCGGCGTAAAGCCTGAACTGGTCGGCGATGTGCTGGCTCTCATGGGAGACAGCGTCGACAACATTCCGGGAATATACGGGGTAGGCCCAAAGACCGCGAGCAAGCTGATCGCAGAACATGGATCACTGACCGCAGCGCTCGATTATGCGCCTGAGATGAAGAAGTCCAAGTTGAAAGAGCGCCTTCTGGAAGGACGCGCAGATGCAGAGATGAGCCGCGTTCTGGTGACCCTCAAAGAAGACTGCGACATTCCTCAACCAATTGATGAAATGCGGATCGAAAAGATCCCGGAAGGTCCATTGTCAGCTTTCTTGGAACAGCACGGCTTTACCTCTTTGTTGAGGCGGTTGGGTACCGGAGGGGGCAGCCCAGAGCGCGCCAACAACCTTCACCCTGCCAAAGCCGAGATGGAGGGTGACACAGGGGACGATGAGGGCAACCGACAAGCTCCGCCGGAGATGCCCGCAGTCGATCGCAGTTCATATGAAACGGTGCAAACGATGGACCGACTTCAGGCCTGGGCCGAACGCGCAATCGCTGCGAGGATTGTCGCAGTCGATACGGAAACTTCGTCGCTCAACGCGATGCAGGCCGAATTGGTGGGTATCAGCCTAGCCCTTGGGCCCAATGACGCGTGTTACATTCCACTCGCGCATGGCGGCACCGATCTACTCTCTGAAACGCCAGAGCAAATTGCGCGCGATACCGCCATAGAGGCGCTGAAACCGATGCTCGCAGACCCCAGCGTCACCAAAGTGTTTCAGAACGGCAAGTACGATCTGAATGTACTGGCCCGCTACGACGTTTCGGTTTCGCCGATCGAAGACACGATGATTGTTAGTTTTGATCTGGATGCCGGGCGCGGAGAAGGCATGGGCGGCGGCCACGGTATGGATGAGTTGTCACAGCGTCATCTCGATCACACCCCGCTTTCGTTCAAGGAAGTATGCGGCACTGGCAAAAAACAGATCCCGTTTGGCGAAGTACCATTGGACCGGGCGACAGAATATGCCGCAGAAGATGCCGATGTCACTTGGCGGCTTTACCAACATTTAAAGCCACGCCTCGCTATCGAAGGCGGCAGCAAAGTCTACGAACGTGTTGACCGCCCATTAATCCCGGTAGTCGCGCAAATGGAGCGTGAGGGGATCAAGGTTGACCGTGCACAGCTCGCCCGTCTTTCGGAGGAATTCGCGAAAGAAATCGGACGCCTCGAAGGTGAAATATACGAACTCGCTGGCCAGGAATTTACCGTCGGTAGCCCAAAGCAACTGGGCGAGATTCTGTTCGATAAGCTCGGCTACAAAGGCGGGAAGAAGGGCAAGAGCGGACAATACTCAACCGATCAAAGCGTCCTGGAACGGCTTGCAGGCGATGATGCTCCGATTGCGAACAAGGTTCTCGAATGGCGTCAACTCTCAAAGCTGAAATCGACCTATACAGATGCGCTGCAAGAGGCGATCAATCCGGCAACACAGCGCGTTCACACAAGCTACAGTCTAACGGGCGCGCAGACAGGTCGTTTGTCTTCAACCGATCCAAACCTGCAAAACATTCCAATCCGCACTGCGATCGGCCGCCAAATTCGCGAAGCATTCGTGCCTGAACAGGGCAACCTATTGCTCGCGGCCGATTATTCTCAAATCGAGCTTCGATTGGCTGCCCATATGGCCGACGTAGACACGCTAAAAGACGCTTTTGCCAAGGGAGAAGACATTCACTCACGCACAGCAAAAGAGATGTTCGGCGAGGTGACACGGGACACCCGGGCGCGCGCCAAAACAATCAACTTTGCGATCCTCTATGGCATTTCCCGCTGGGGCCTTGCGGGCCGTCTTGAGGTAGAACCAGACGAAGCACAGGATATGATCGACACCTACTTCAAACGTTTCCCCGGTATTCAGCGCTATATCGCGGAAACATTGGAAATCGTGGGCGAGCGCGGATACTCCGAAACGCTGTTTGGCCGAAAAACTTGGTTCCCTCGCATCAAATCAAAGAACCAAGCCGAACGGCAGGGCAGCGAACGCGCGGCAATAAACGCGCCAATTCAGGGAACCAGCGCCGACATTATCAAGCGCGCAATGGTGCGCATGTTACCGGCATTGCGCAGCGAGGATTTAGGCAATGTGAGGATGCTGCTGCAGGTTCACGATGAGCTAGTCTTCGAACTTCCTGAAGGCGACGTAGCGAAAGCGTCTCAAGTGATCGAACGGGTTATGGTAGAGGCTGCCTTACCAGCCGTCTCGCTCGACGTGCCGCTCGCCATCGATATCGGAACGGGCACTTCTTGGGATGCCGCGCATTGAGTGGGTAACTGCTCGCCGCACGAACTTGTGCGGCTGACCCTATATTCAAAAGGCGAAACTCACTTATATGTTTGATGACTTAAACCCCATAAACTGGGAATTGGACTGGGATGTCCTGATATACGACCTTACGGTTTCCGCTCTTGTCTTGCTTGCCTCAGTCATACTCTCCTACATCGCTTATCGAGTTGTGTTCGGGCTGGTAAACAGACTGACGCAGATGTCCGAGAATGATGTTGATGACCTGCTCATCAACCGTGTGCGGTCTCCTATAAAATGGTCCTTCATCGCGATTGGCGTAACAATCGCTGCTCAGGTGGACGGATCCCTTGGCCTAGTTTGGGAACCGCTTGCGCAATTCTTGCGCCCGGCCCTGCTTGGCTGGATTGCGTTCAACATCGTGCGCGCTTTCACAGCCGGACTTGAAGCCAAGATGGAGGTGCATGAAGACCCCGTCGCCATGCGGAGCCGAAAGACGCGAATTGCAGTCCTTTCTCGGATCGCAACGTTCGCGATTATCGTGATCACGATTGGCCTGATGCTGTTTGCGATTCCCTCAGTCCGTTCGATCGGGACCACCATGCTTGCCTCTGCCGGTTTGGCTGCCTTGGCAATCGGTGCGGCTGCGCAGCCAGCGCTGAAATCGCTAATATCGGGCCTTCAAATTGCCCTTACGGAGCCGATGCGGATCGGTGATCTGGTAAAGGTCGATGGCGAAGTGGGCCGCGTGGAGCAGATGAAGATGTCGTTCGTTACGGTCCGCACCTGGGATCAGCGCGTCCTGATCGTGCCGACCAGCCGTTTTCTGGATGACAGCTTTGAAAACTGGTCGCGCAGCAATGAGGAGCTAACAGGACCTGTCTTCCTCCACCTGGACCCGGCGACGGAAGTCGCGCCCATCCGTGAAGAGTTTGAACGCTATGTAGAAGCGCATGAACTGTATGATGGACGCAATCTCAAAATGCTCATGACAGAGGCTTACCCAGAAAGCATAGAAATGCGCCTTTCCATGAGCGCAAAGACGATTGGTGACCTCTTTGCGCTTCGCTGCGACACTCGGGAACACATGTTCGACTGGATGCGTCAAAATATGCCGGAAGCGCTTATCCGGCACCGGCTTGAAGCGCCCGGCGGCCACCCGAAAGCAGGGGAAGCCGCCGCGCCATAGATCAGATCAATCGTGCTTTTTTGCTCTGGTCGGCTCGAGCGTATCCGGGGCAAAGAATCCGATTGGATTGGCTTCCGCTGCGCGTTTCTTAAGCTCACCTCGCATCTTGCGATATTCCGCTTCCATCCGCGATGTTACGGTCGCGCGGGAGTCTTTGAGTGCATCTTCAAAGTCTTCTGCCGCAACCGCAGAAACCTCACCGCCAACACGGCGCAGCGCGCCAAGGCCCGCTCGGCGCACTACGTCTTCAAGGTCTGCACCGGTGAAGCGGTCAGTCCTTTTAGCGACGGATTTAAGATCGACGTCATCGGCAAGAGGCATTCCTGATGTATGGATCTTCAGGATATGCTCGCGCCCTTCGAGATCGGGTGTGCCGACATAGACCAGTTCATCAAACCGGCCAGGGCGCAGCAGTGCCGGATCGACCAATGTAGGCCGGTTGGTAGCACCCACCACAATAACCGATTGCAGCTCTTCCAGGCCGTCCATCTCAGCGAGGATCGTGTTCACAACACGCCCAGTTACTTGCGGCTCACCTTGCCCGCTTCCGCGGGCCGGCACCAAGCTGTCGATCTCATCGATGAAGATAACGCACGGGGCGACCGCGCGAGCACGGGCGAATAGACGCGCGATCTGCTGCTCACTCTCGCCATACCATTTGGACAGGAGATCAGAGCTTTTCATCGAGATAAAGTTGGCCTCGGCCTCTTTTGCGGTCGCCTTGGCCAGCAATGTTTTACCAGTCCCCGGCGGGCCGTAGAGTAAGAAACCTTTCGCCGGACGAATGCCAAGGCGCCTGAATGCGTCGGGGTTTTTCAGAGGAAGTTCGATGCCTTCCTTAAGCTTATCGATAGCATCGCCGACCCCTCCGATATCATCCCAGCCGACATCAGGCATCTGAACCATAACTTCGCGCATGGCGGATGGCTGGATACGTTTGAGCGCAGAGAGAAAATCTTCGCGCGTCACACACAGGTCTTCAAGCACGTCCTGCGGAATAGTGCGCTCATCCAAATCAAGGCGCGGCATGATACGGCGCACAGAATCAATCGCAGCTTCACGGGCAAGAGCAGCAATATCTGCACCCACAAATCCGTGGGTCACGCGGGCCAGCTCATCAAGGTCAACCGCTTCTTCTAGCGGCATACCGCGTGTGTGAATGGCAAGGATTTCACGCCGGCCGCCTTGATCAGGCACCCCGATCACAATCTCGCGGTCAAACCGGCCCGGCCTGCGCAACGCTTCGTCAATCGCATCCGGACGGTTTGTTGCAGCGATCACGACAAGGTTCGCGCGCGCCTCCAGCCCGTCCATCAGTGTTAGCAATTGTGCAACGAGGCGCTTCTCGGCTTCGCCTGGAACCTGCGTACGCTTCGGAGCGATTGAATCAATCTCATCGATGAAAACAATCGCCGGAGCGACGCGGGTCGCCTCTTCAAACACCTCACGGAGCCGCTTTTCGCTTTCACCATAGCCAGACCCCATGATTTCAGGTCCGTTGATCGTGAAGAATTCTGCGTCGCTTTCATTGGCCACAGCCTGGGCAAGACGCGTCTTACCGGTTCCGGGCGGGCCATGAAGCAAAACCCCCTTAGGCGGATCCACCCCAAGGCGCGTGAACAGTTCGGGATAGCGGAGCGGCAATTCGACCATTTCACGAAGCTGCTGAATGGTGTCTTCCATTCCGCCAACATCATCATAGTTCACAGCACCGCGAGCATCGCGTGGCTCTTCAAAATCTGCCCGCAGTTCAACTTCGGTGTTCTCGTCAATATGGACGATGCCTTTCGGGTTGGTTGAGGCAACCGAAAGGCGGATTTGCGTCAGCGCATAGGCTGGCGCGCGCAGCAACTGTCGCACATCAGGCGGCATGTTCTGAACCGGCTGCTGTCCGGTGGTCGCCACCAAATCACCGGCGACAATCGGCTTGCGAAAGAAATTGCGTTTCAAAGCTTGGGTCGGACCTTGCAGCCGCATTTCCCGCTGGGCGGGCGCAAAAACGACGCGCGTGGCCGGACGCGATTCAGCGACGGAGACTTCGACATGCTCACCCGATGCGGCCTCTGCATTGCCGCGTTGCAAGCCGTCTAATCGAACGATTTCAAGCGCATCGTCTTCAGGGTAGGCAGCCATGGCGATTGCAGCGGTTGGGCGCTTGCCGTTTATTTCGACAACATCGCCTTCGGTAATCCCGAGCGCCTGAAATGCCGAACGCGGCATACGGGCGATACCCTGACCAGATTCCTCCTGCCGTGCTGGTGCGACTTGGAGACGCGCAGTGCGGCTGGGAGTGGCGGCTTCGGCATCTGCCATTAATTACTTCCTCTCGAACGCTTCGATTCGTTTGTTTCCCAACACCCGTAGCAACATACGCGCTGCGGAAAAAAGCTTACTGAACCGAAATACTGAAGCTGTCGCCAATGGAAAGCCAAGGATTGGTGCGGATAGATCGCCTGCAAACAAAACCGACTGGAGCGATTTTCGCCGCGCAGAAAAAGCCCGGCACAAAGGCCGGGCTAAAAAGTTTGGGAGAGGATGCCTGAAAGGCGATAACAGATATGCTGCGCTGCAAATCTTTTCGCAAGTGCGAAAGCCGCACATTTTGTTGCATTTTTCACAATTAAACTCGGGTTTCTGCTGAAAGTATGCGTTGTTTCGCAAAGTTTATGCCTGATTTATAGGCATATTGGCCTTTTTGGGGCAATAATTAGGCAGCTGTCTTTGTGCATCGCAACATATCGCTGACCAATGACGTCACTTAGTCGCAAAGCGTGACACAGCGCTTTCGACCCAGTAATCAGGCGCAAACAAGCGGGCTCTTAATGCCCGCAACATTCGTTTTTGACCAAGCAGGTGCCTTTTATGAGCAAACTCTTCCCAGATGCCGCAAGCGCGATCGATGGCGTAATCAAAGATGGCATGTTGATTGCCGCTGGCGGCTTTGGCCTTTGCGGTATTCCAGAACGCCTGCTTGATGCCATCCGCGACAACGGAGCAACCGGACTCACCTTTGCCAGCAACAATGCAGGCATCGACAATGAAGGCATCGGCAAATTGCTTCGTACCCGTCAGGTGAAAAAAATGATTTCATCCTATGTCGGCGAGAACAAGGAGTTTGAACGTCAGTTTTTGGCCGGAGAATTGGAAGTCGAGTTTTGCCCGCAGGGTACACTTGCCGAACGGATGCGTGCAGGCGGCGCCGGCATTCCGGGTTTCTACACCAAGACAGGCGTTGGCACTCAGGTCGCCGAAGGCAAAGAGCACAAGGCCTTCACCGATCCCGATGGAGAGACTGCAACATACATTATGGAACGCGGCATCTTCGCCGATCTTGCCATTGTGAAAGCTTGGAAGGCCGACGAAACTGGAAATCTTATCTTCCGTAAAACAGCTCGCAATTTCAATCAGCCTGCAGCGACATGCGGCAAAGTTTGTATTGCCGAAGTCGAAGAAATCGTCCCTGCAGGCGCGCTCAACCCCGACGAGATTCACCTTCCGGGTGTATTCGTGAACCGGATGATTGTTGGCGCGCCGTACGACAAACAGATCGAGTTCCGCACGACGCGGGAGCGGGAGACAGCGTAATTCGCAAGACCGCCGCCTCTCTGGTTGCAATGTCCTTGGTCAGCCTGACCTTGCCGGGCTGCGTCGCGGCGGTCATCCCGCTTGTCGCAAGCGGAGCGATCGTTCAATCTGAGAATAACGCAGACGAAAACGGTGATGAGGAAGCCCCGACGGCGGAACAGCCAGAGGCCGCCAACGTCGTTACAGCAGAGACCGATGCGGCCAGTTCTGGAGTGGAAGAAGCCGGAAGTTTGGTCCAACCTAGCACAGAAGATCGATCAATCCAGTCGCCGCGTCTCGTGGAATTTATCCGATACTCAACGCAGCAAGCCTTCCGGTTCTCAGAAGCCGAAGAGCCCCTTGCCTCCGCTGTACTCAGCAATCCCGCAGCGCTTGACGGAGAACGGATTAATTGTGATCGGGATGGTGAGTTGGAGCCAGCGGTGCTTATCGATCTCGATCCGGGTGAGGCAACCTATTCCAGCAATTCGCCGCTCCCAACCTCCACTTCAATTGCTCTCAGTCTCAAAGTACTCCGCAGCGAGGGCGTAACGGTTGCTTGGATTTCAGGTAATTCTGCCGCCGATGCCGATATTGTGCGCGATGCGTTGACATCCTCAGGCCTTGATCCGGATGCCGAAGATACGTTGCTTTTGATGCGCTATCCCGGTGATCGCAAACAGACCCGTCGAAAAGAATTTTCCAGCGAAACTTGCTTGATCGCTATTGCAGGCGACAATCGCCGCGATTTTGATGAACTTTATGACTACCTCAACAATCGCAACGCTGCACTAAACCTTGAAAAGCTGATCAATAACGGCTGGTTTCTGATCGGACCGGATACACCAATCGCAACCAACAAAGATGAAGCCAGCGATCCGGCTTTGCCTCTCATATCTCAATCATCGACAGAGCTGCAGGATGACATCTCTGCCGCGCCAATCCCAGACGGAAAGCAAGAACAATGACCCAAGATGCAATCGGATGGACCCGTGATCAAATGGCCGCGCGCGCCGCGCGTGAGCTAGAAGACGGGTATTACGTCAATCTCGGGATCGGCATTCCAACGCTGGTCGCAAACCATATTCCAGAAGGCATGCTGGTCACTCTACAAAGCGAGAATGGCATGCTCGGCATTGGCCCTTTCCCTTACGAGGACGAGGTTGATCCCGATCTGATCAATGCGGGGAAACAGACGATCAGCGAGCTTCCGCACAGCGCCTATTTCGACAGCGCGACCAGCTTTTCAATGATCCGCGGCGGGCATATCGACCTGACAGTGTTGGGCGCAATGGAAGTGGCCGAAAACGGCGACATCGCCAACTGGATGATCCCGGGTAAAATGATCAAAGGCATGGGCGGCGCGATGGATCTGGTCGCCGGGGTCAAGAAGATCATCGTTGTCATGGATCACAACGCCAAGGACGGCAGCCCAAAACTCATTCCAGCATGTTCACTGCCGCTAACCGGTGCTGGCGTCGTCGATATGGTCATCACAAACCTTGGTGTATTTCATCGCCCATCCAAAGACGCGGACTTCCGCCTGATCGAACTGGCACCGGGTGTTACGGCCGACGAAGTCGCTACGAAGACCACCGCTCGCTATGAAGTGGCTCTGGAAGACGCATAATCCCGGTACTGCCCGGTTAAAGCGAATCCGGACTGAGCTCGATTGTGGAATTGTCGCCCCAGGTTGAAACTGCGCTTGTCCGGCGGTTTTCGTTGATGATTTTGAGAACCCGTTCAAGCGATGGGAGCCGGTTTTGCGGCACAAAATTGATGCGCTGATCGTCTGTTATGACAGTGATCGAGAACGGCTGTTTCTTGCTCTTTTTAGCGTCCGAAAGCAGCGCTGACCCCGAATCGGGAGCGACCGAGACCCCCATGCCGCTATCGCCAAGAGCGATCAGATAGGAATCCGTGGAAGCATTCGCGCGGTACGCTACTTGCGTAGCGCTGAGCGAGGAATCGCGGCACCAGGCGACAGCTGCCCTCGCCTCTTCGCTTTCTTGCTGCTCCTGTACCTTTTCGGCGACCATGCCGCCTAACAGTGCGCTGATAAGGCTCGATGCGCCATCGACTTTTGCATCCTCGGCTTTCTTTTTGAAAACCAGCTTCTCTTCGCAATCCTCCACTGGGATGATTGCAGGCTGACTGGCAGAGGATGCAGGCGCGGCTAGCTCGGCAAATGCACTATCAATCCAAATACCCAACTCCTCTGGAGAGCGTGTTCGAGACGACGCGCGCAATTTTACGAACCAGCCGTTTACTGAAAACAGCACAAGCCCTGTGCTTTTTACCACCTCGCTATTGGGGGTGGCATAGATTCCACGTTGGCCTTGCCATACCTCTGCGCCAGGCCACGAATACGGTTCGATCAAATAGGGCAATTGGGGTTTGCCAAGCGCCTCGCGCGATTCAATTCCGATCCGCGCTTGTTCAAACCACACTGGCACGCCGCCATTGGTGTCCCGGTAGATATAGATCGACAGCTCTTCGCCTTCGACGCGGAACGAGAAACCAAGGTTTAGAAAGTCTGGCGCATACTCAACCGCGCCGGTGCGCGGCAATCCGCCAAGGGTGGTGGGGACAACAATTTCGCTATGCGGGTGGACCCATGCTTCGTCGGGCAGCTCGATCGATCGCTGTGCGGAAGCCGGAGCGGCTAACGCTGTCACGGTTGCCGCGGCCAACAATGCGATACTCTTCACGGATCTATGCATCTGAAATCTCCCCAGTTCGCCGTAATCTTGCATAGCTGGCGCGATCGGGCAAACCGCACCTATGGCGGAGGCGCATTTCTCGATTCGATACCCTTGACGGCACCCAAGCTTTGGTCGAGCGAGAGGTGCATGTGGTTTGAACACCCTCGTAATCCGAAATCGCCGCTTGCTGGCTTGAAAGTCGTCGAACTCGCCCGCGTTCTGGCCGGACCGTGGGCCGGACAAATTCTTGCCGACCTTGGTGCGGATGTAATCAAGGTTGAAAGCCCTGAAGGCGATGGAACACGGTTGTGGGGCCCACCGTGGGTTGAGCGGACAGACGCGCACGGAAAACTGCACCGCGAAGCTGCCTATTATCACGCCTGCAATCGAGGAAAGCGGTCAATCGTGGCCGATTTTCGCGAGGGGAACGACCTAAAGCGGGTTCGCGATCTCTGCGCCGATGCGGATGTCGTGATCGAGAATTTCAAGACTGGTAGTTTGGCCAAATTCGGTCTCGATTTTGCTTCATTGGCAGCCCGGAACCCCAGGATGGTGTATTGCTCGATTACCGGCTTTGGACAGACCGGCCCTCGCTCTCACGAGGCAGGTTATGATTTCGTGATCCAGGGTATGAGCGGGTTTATGTCTGTTACCGGCGAGCCCGAAGGCGACCCGATGAAGATGGGCGTCTCAATCTCCGATCTTGCCACCGGCACATGGGCGGCAAACGGCATTCAGGCCGCGTTGCTGCAGCGTGAGCGCCCCGGTCCGATGCAAGGGCGCGGTCAACATCTCGATATGGCATTGATGGATTGTTCGGTCGCTTTGCTTGCCAATCAAGCGAGCTATTTCCTCAATACCGGCGACAATCCGCCAAGGATGGGCAACGCCCACGCTCAGGTTGCACCCTATGGAGTATTTCCTGTTAGCGATGGCCATGTGATCCTTGCGCCCGCCAATGATGGTTTGTTTGCCAAACTTGCATCACTGCTGGGGCGCGCCGATTGGTCAGACAATCCGGATTTCACCAGCAATGCCGGCCGGGTCGGAAACGCAGCAGAACTCGACCCCCAAATCGCGCTTGAAACTGCGAAATGGACCAAGGCCGGTCTGCTGGCCGCCTGTAAAGAGCATGGAGTGCCCGCAGGCCCGATCAACAATCTGGACGAGGTTTTTGATGATCCGCAAGTCGCAGCGCGCGGCATGAGGATCGAATTGGACGGCATGCTAGGAATACGATCCCCCTTCAGTTTCTCAGAGGGAGAATTGGCGATGGACCGCCCTTCGCCAATGCTTGGTGAGGATGACTAGGACAGCCCTTTCGCCATACTTCTCCAGACCCGCTCCAGCGGACCTTTGCCAAACCACATAGCCCATAAAGGTGACCAGATCAGCATCGCCGCGATCGGCACAAAACTGAGCGCGAATGCCTGCGCGCGCGTCACGTCACCGAATAGACCGAAGCCCCAACTTGCGAAGATCACTGATAGGATCACGCTGGTCATGACATAATTGGTCAAGGACAGTTTCCCCACGCTCGCCAGCAGCCGCGTGGCACGGCCGCTCGCGCTAAAGAACGCCATCGCCAACGCTGCATATGCAAGTGCCAGCAAAGTATCGAACGGAGCCGATAAGATCAGCGAAACCGGGCCAACCAGCGATCCGGGGAACCCCTTATCAGAAACCCACCAAGCCAATGCGAGCAACGGCGGAAGGGCGATCAGAGCGCAGATCGCCGCGAGCCGTTGCATTCGAAACATACGCCATGCTCTGGCCAACATGCGGTCTTTCCAAAGCGCCATGCCCAGCGTCATGCCCGCAAGATTGATCGGAATTGAGGCTGAAATTGCCCACAATTGTGCCGGGATATCTCCTGCACGCCGTATTATTCTATCTGCAAAGCCTTCCCGCCCAAGCTCCAAAGCATATCGCAATGCCGGACCGTCATGTCCAAAACCTCTTTGGACGAAGAGCGAGGCGTCGCTTTCTGTTCGTCCCGCGAAGTAATCGACCATTGCGCTCCCAAATGCCACAATCCCACCGCCGACATGGACAGCCACAAAACCAATCGCGATGGCATAAAGAGCGCGGTGCGAAAACTGCGCCAAGAATGGCAGCGCGAGCCCCGCCACGGCGTAAACCCGCAGCACATCATTGCTGGCTAAAAAGACCGAGTGAGCAATTCCAAGGGCAAACAAAACCACCATCCGGGCGACATGCGGGCGCCATTTGGTCACACCCTCACGCTCAAGCAGGATCAGGCAACCGGCACCAAACATCATCGCGAACAGAGTGCGAAATTTGTCTTCAATGAAAACGAAACTGGTCGCCCAGACAATCTGGTCGACCGCTGTTTCTCCGCCCCAAACGCTAGGATTGTAATATGCCTGCAGCGGGAAAGCGAAGACGTAAACATTCATCCAGACGATGCCGATCACCGCAAGCCCGCGCAGCGCGTCAAGCTCGGTGATACGTTTAGGTCCAGTTGGATGCGCCGCCATAATCAGCAGCGTCTAACAGATCAGCTAAGCGCTGCCTTTAGATCTTCGACCAAATTCGTTTTCTCCCAGGGGAAGAAATCGCCGTCCGCCTTGCGGCCAAAGTGCCCATAAGCAGCACTCTTGCGATAGATTGGTTTGTTCAGACCCAAATGCATGCGGATAGCGCGCGGCGTTAGTCCGCCCAGCTTACCAATACTCTCGATCGCATTTTCGATTGCAGCATCATCAACACCGTCCGCTGCGGTGCCGTGTGTATCGACATAAAGCGAGAGCGGCTGCGAGACACCAATCGCGTAGGCGATCTGAATCGTGCAGCGCGTGGCCAATCCTGCGGCAACAACGTTCTTTGCAAGATAGCGAGTGATGTAAGCGGCGCTGCGATCAACCTTGGTCGGGTCTTTCCCGCTAAATGCGCCGCCGCCGTGTGGGCTAGCACCGCCATAAGTATCCACGATGATCTTGCGACCGGTTAAACCGGCATCTCCGTCCGGGCCGCCGATTACGAAACTGCCTGTGGGATTGATGTGCCACTGCGTCTCGTCGGACAGAAATCCGTCAGGCAGAATATCGGCAACCACGCCTTTTACATAGGCTTTCAGCTCGGCCTCTTTTTCACCTTTGTCATAACCTTCGGCATGCTGCGTGGAGACCACCAGCGCGGTGCAACCCACTGGTTTGCCATCCTTGTAACGCAAGGTGACCTGACTTTTCGCATCAGGCTCCAAAAACGGCGCGGCGCCGGAGTGGCGATCCGCCGCTAGCTTCTCCAAAATCTTGTGACTGTAGTCGAGCGTGGCCGGCATAAGATCTGGCGTTTCGTCACACGCGAAACCAAACATGATACCTTGGTCACCGGCGCCTTCATCTTTGTTCGAGCCCTCTGCACCCGCATCAACGCCTTGGGCAATGTGATCGGATTGGCCGTGAAGGTGGTTTTCGAAAGTCAGTGTCTTCCAGTGAAAGCCATCTTGCTCGTAACCGATGTCGCGCACAGTCGCACGTACAGCCTTTTCAATCTCTTCTTTTGCACCGGGAGCCCACCCGCCATTGACCGCCCAACTTTCGTTGTTCTCATCATACATCGGGGCACAGCGGATTTCTCCGGAGAGGATAACGCGCTGGGTCGTTGTCATAGTTTCACAAGCGATGCGCGATTCAGGATCCTTGGCCAGCATCAGATCAACGATGGCGTCCGAAATCTGGTCTGAGACTTTATCGGGGTGACCTTCGGAAACGCTTTCAGAAGTGAAGAGAAAATCGCTGCGCATGATTAATCCTTGGGGTTTCCACGGGGGAGATAATTGCCTGCAAAGGAGTCTTATACAGATATAAGGAAACCTTTATGTCTTCATTGCGCACTAGCGGCGCGAGCGGACCAGCGCAAGCATTCTTGGCAGTCCAATTCCAAGAGCAATTAGGAGCCCTGCCCACACCAATGCCAGCGCATTGCCAAGCTGCGAAAACAGTGTGGGCGAGTGAGCGGGCGGGATTGTTCCCGAAACCGCATCGGCAGTGCCGGATGCAATGTTCTCACGAACGATACCGTGTGCGTCGATCACTGCACTGATCCCCGTTGTGGTTGAGCGCAGAACCGGCAATCCCTCTTCAATTGCTCGCATCCGTGCTTGTGCAAGATGCTGTGGCGGGCCCCATGCTCCGAACCAGCCATCATTGGAGGGATTGAAGATGTAATCGGGGCGATTGGCTTGATCGACAACCTGACCTGAAAACACGATTTCGTAGCAAATCTGGATTCCGGCTTTCCCGTGGTGGCCGAGATCAATGGTGCCCGGCCCAGGCCCTTCTTTGTAGTCGATCGACCCCGCGACAAGACGCGAAAGTCCAAGCGGCTCCAGCATTCCTCGCATCGGAAGGTATTCACCATATGGCACCAAATGCGCTTTTGCGTAGTGGCCTGTTATTTCGCCTGCGCCGTTGATCGAAAGCACCGAGTTCCGAGCGCTTTCGACACTTTTGATCCCGGCCTTCTTGCGAAAATCGAGGTTCACCACTCCGGTGAGGAGAGTTGCATCCTGACCAACAACCGCAGCGATCCGGCGCCGTGCGAAGTCTGGATCACCGCCCACTGTCATCCGGTCATAATAGCGTTGAGGATAGCCATCTTCGAGATAGTCAGGGACTGCGCTTTCAGGCCACAGGACGAGCCGCGACTGGTCATTACCCGGCAAGGTCAGATCGGTGATCCTGCTGAACTGTTCTTCGAACTTCGTCGGATCGTTGATGTCCTCTTGTACAAGCAGAGGCTGAACGAGAGTGTAGCGAACGCTGTCCCCGGAGTTCAGCTTTCCTATGCCGATGACCACCGGTGCCAGCATGATAGCTGTCAGAGCAGCAACGCTTGCGAACAGGACAAGCCAGCGCCGAGACAGAGCAGCAGAGAGAATGGCCGAAGCTACTAAGATGACAAGACCCGAGAGAGCGTAGCTTCCGGTCCAAGGCAATATGAATGCCGCTCCGGGTACATCCCACGTGCCGAGAAACATCAATCCGAGGGGTGGCCAAGGATAGCCGGTGAATACCCAGCTGCGCAGCCATTCGGTCAATATCCACGCTCCGGCCAAAACCACTCCAAACGCGAGTGATCCGGATTTCCGCGCGACCCGATGCGCCGTCAAAGCTGCAAGCGCGGGATAAACCGCCAGATAGACGCAAAGCAAAGGCACCGCGATCCAACCAAGGAATTCGGGCATTTTTGCTTGATGAGTAAAGGCAGTCGCGATCCAGTTGTTCGCGAGCGTCAAATGCGCCCAGCCGAACAACCAACCGCGCCCGAAAGCGGCACGCCAATCTGGCGCTTTATGCAAATGCCAAACAAAATAAGCCAATGCCGGCATGGCAATCCACCAGCCATGCAGCGGCGGATAGCCGCATGCAGCGACGGCGCCGAGCAACAAAGCGGTGAGCTTCGGCCAGTTAGCAGGAAACTCTGCCAGCCTTTGCTTGATAATCTCCATCGAGCCGCTTTGGCCTAAACCGATACGTCGGCTTAGCCGACGGCTTCTAGGCTGTCGTCGCTATCCTTGTCAGATGCACCGCCAATGGCAGGCGGAAGAACGGACGAATCGAGCTCAGCTGCTCCATCGTTCTTTTCAGAACGACTCTGGCGCGGCTTGCGGCGCTTCGGCTTGTCCTCACCTTCGCTCTCGCTACGCGGTTTACGAGCGCGGCGTTTGGGCTTTTCGGCCTCTTCAGAGTTATCATCGGAGGACCGCTCTTCGCTGTTACCCGCGTTGTCGGTATCGCTCTGGTCTTCGTTATCATCCCGGCGTCCGCGGGGGCGACGATTGTTGCGGCGACGGTTTTCGCCATCCTCGTCTTCATCGCTATCGTCATTCGCCTGGCCGCGCTCTTCATTGCGCTTGGCACGGGCTTCGTCCTGACGCGCTTTGTTGTCCGCGATCACCCGGTGGTAATGGTCAGCAAACTGCAGATAGTATTCGGCCTGCACCCGATCACCATTGTGCTGCGCGTCCTGAGCAAGCTTCTTGTACTTGTCGAGAAGCTGCGGCGCATTGCCGCGTGCCCGGCTATCAATCCGGTTCTGATTATTCGCAGCGCCTTGATTGTGGCGATTGCCGCGTCCGCGGCGACGATTGTTATTACGATTGTTGTTGTTCAAGGAAAATCTTCCCGCTTGCGACCGTAACACCATCCAAAGAAGGTGCCGTGGTCAACAGACCTTTCGTCTATGCGTCATATTCGACGCGCGCTCCGTTCTGTCATGGCTATGGGCGTGCCCTAATGGCCGTCTGACATCGAATTTGGAGCTTGGTCCAGCGATTTGCGCCCTTCGCAGATCGGTGTCCTGATTCGGGGTTAGCGAGGCGAATCACTTTTGCCAAGCCCTACAAGTGTTTTCATACGCGGAAGATCAATGCACGTGGCCTATTTGCAAGATCACGCCGCATTTCGACCGAAAGTCCCACTTCTTCCGCGATCTTGGTGACCGCATCTGCTTGTGTGTGGCCGATTTCGAAGATCGCGACAGCGTATTCATTCATCAACTTGCGCAATTGCGGGATGAGCACCCGATAGTCGTCAAGCCCTTCTGCTCCAGCGAAAAGCGCGCTTGCAGGCTCATAGTTTTTAACATCTGGATCAAGTGCAGCATCCGCTTCGACATAGGGCGGGTTGCAAAGGACCAAGTCAAATGAGCCCAAATCATCGCTCCATCCTTCATCATGCCAGCTGCGCAGTTTGAATTCACAGTGTGACTGTAAGCCGAGGTCTTTTGCATTCTTGCTGGCAATTTCAACCGCGACAGGCGACGCATCGATGCCAATTCCGGAAGCTTGTGGTCGCTCTGCAAGCATTGTCAGCAGCAAGCATCCCGAGCCTGTTCCCAAATCAAGGATCTGGCTGGGATCAGGGCATATGTCGAGCGCAGCATCGATCCAAGCTTCGCTGTCGGATCGAGGAACAAGGATGCCCGGTTCGACTTCGAAAGAACGTCCAAAAAACTCTGTCGCTCCGATTATGTAAGCAACCGGTTCGCTGGCCTCACGGCGGCTGATCATAGCGTCAAAGCCAACCGGCGCATCATTGCGCATCGCATGAACCAGCATGTCCGACCGGCTCACCTCAAGCGCGTGCGCCATCAGCAATTCTGCATCGAGCCGCGCTGTATCGCTGGTCGAAGCCAGACTCTCTGCTGCCGCACGGATCGCATCGGCGACGGTCACTCGTTTAGCGCCGCGAGCCGCTTACCCTCGTCCTCGGCAGTCAATGCATCGACCAGTTCGGTAAGGCCCGGTCCAGCCAGCACTTCTTCGAGTTTATGCAGCGTCAAACCAATCCGGTGATCGGTCACGCGGCCCTGAGGGAAATTGTACGTGCGGATGCGTTCCGACCGGTCCCCGCTCCCGACCATCGCCTTGCGCGCTTCCGCTTCCGCGCCCTGCGCTTCGTCGCGCGTCTTTTCGAACAGGCGCGCGCGCAAAACCTGCATCGCTTTTTCGCGGTTCTTGTGCTGGCTGCGTCCGTCCTGACACGTAACAACAAGGCCGGATGGCGCGTGCGTGATGCGGATCGCGCTATCGGTGGTGTTCACGTGTTGACCACCTGCGCCGGATGCACGGTAAGTGTCGATCTTGAGGTCGCCTGGGTCAATATTCACATCGACATCATCGGGTTCCGGCAGCACTGCCACCGTGGCTGCCGATGTATGAATACGCCCGCCGCTTTCGGTGACAGGCACACGCTGCACGCGGTGAACACCGCTTTCAAATTTGAGCTTTGCAAACACGCCCGAACCGGTGACGTTTGCGACCACTTCCTTAAAACCACCGACTTCGGATGCACTCATATTGACCGGCTCGACTTTCCAGCCGTTTTCGGCCGCAAAGCGTTCATACATGCGGTAAAGGTCGCCCGCGAACAGAGCGGCTTCGTCGCCGCCAGTGCCAGCGCGAATTTCAAGCATAGCCGGTTTGCTGTCGGCGCTGTCTCGCGGCAGCAATGCGAGCGCTAGTTTGCGCTCTTGCAAAGGCAATGCCTCGCGAATGGCGGCAAGCTCGTCCTCTGCCATAGCCTTCATTTCGGGATCGGCCAGCATCTCCTCGAGGCTTACGGCCTCCTCTCGCATCGCCTTCACATCGGCAGCGATCTTGGCGACCGGTTCCAGCTCGGCATAGTCGCGGCTCGCCTGAACGAATTCGTCGCCTTCAATCATGCCGGACGCCATGCGCGCCTCAAGCTCCGCAAAGCGGTTCGCGATTTGGTCAAGACGGGCGGCGGGGATTTGCATTAATCGAGACCGAGCTCACGCAAGGCTTCTGCAAGCTTGTCCTTGCTCGCTGCGGTTGCATCATACCTTAGACGCCGCTCACCATCGCTCATTGCTAGAATGACCCGGCTACCTACTTTCACAGCCTTGTCGAAACGCTTTTTCTTACCGCCTGAGGCAATAAATTCGGTCGAAAGCCCAGCGTTCCGGATTGCGCTGACCGCCGCTTGCCCTTGAGCAGTCATAGCGTCGTCTTCAACAACAACGACCACATCGGCGCGGGCCGCGTTGCGCTCCCCAACCAGCATAGCTAGCCGCTCAATACCAGCAGCCCAACCGACCGCAGGTGTCGTCGCGCCGCCAAGCGATTCCATCAAACCGTCATAGCGACCGCCCCCTAGCACAGTGCTTTGTGCGCCCAGTGCCTCGGCTGCTGCTGAACCTTCGTCTGGAATAAACTCGAACGCCGTGTGCCGATAATAGTCGAGCCCGCGGACTAGGCTTTCGGCGCGTTTCCATTTGACGCCTGCCGCGTCCAAACCGCTCGTCACCGCCTTAAAGAACGCAGTCGCTTCCTCGGTCAGAAAGTCGTCAATCTTTGGGGCGTCTGCGAGGAATTGCTGATCGCGGCGATCCTTGCTGTCGAGGATGCGAAGCGGGTTCTTCTCCAGTCGTTCCTGAGAATCCTCGGAAAGTTCACCTTCAACTGCTTTGAAATACTCGATCAGTGCCGCGCGCCATTTATCACGGCTGTCGGCATCGCCCAGAGTGTTGAGGTGCAACGTCACGCCCTCAATGCCCAGCTCTTTCAAAAGCTGGTCAGCCATACACAGCAACTCGACATCAGCCTGCGGCTCCGCCGCGCCGATAATCTCCGCATCGATCTGGTGAAACTGCCGGTAGCGCCCCTTCTGCGGGCGCTCATAGCGAAACAATGGACCGTGCGTCGCCGCCTTCAAAGGCGCGTGTTGCTGCCAGCCATTGGTAAGAAACGCTCGCGCGATGCCTGCTGTAAACTCAGGGCGGAGCGTCAGCGAGTCCCCACCGCGATCTTCGAATGAATACATCTCTTTGGAGACAACATCGGTCGTCTCGCCAATCGCGCGGCTGAACACTTCGGTCTTTTCAAAAACGGGCATTTCGATCCGGCGGAAGCGGTACAGTTTGCGGACGCGCTCAAAAGTCTCGACCACATAGGCAAATGCCTCCGCATCAGCGCCAAAAATGTCCTGTGTGCCGCGAATGGCTTTTGGGGTGTTCTTACTCATAAGTGCGCGCTTAAGACCAAGGGAGGTCTTTCGCAATGCTCGTCGCTGGGCTAAGGCGCGCGCGAAGTCCTTGGGAGAGGGGCCGCAATCAATACAGGAACCCCATATGCGTATCGACATGATCCCTACCGGCGACAATCCCCCTGAGGATCTGAACGTCATCATCGAAGTGCCAACCGGCGGTGAGCCGGTGAAGTACGAATTCGACAAAGAGTCTGGCGCGCTATTCGTAGACCGGATCCTGCACACACCAATGCGGTACCCAGCCAATTACGGCTTTATTCCGCACACCCTTTCACCCGACGGCGACCCGTTGGACGCACTGGTGATTGCGCGCACGCCATTTATGGCTGGCTGCGTGGTTAAGGCACGCCCGATTGGCGTTCTCAATCTGGAAGACGAGCACGGCGGCGATGAAAAGCTGATCTGTGTGCCGGTCGACACGACATTCCCGTATTATTCAGATGTCGGCGAGACCAAGGATTTGCCGTCGATCATCTTCCAACAGATCGAGCATTTCTTCACGCACTACAAAGATCTCGAAGCGGAAAAGTGGGTCCGGATCGGCAAATGGGGCGACCGCGCAGAGGCTCGCCAAGTTGTCCTGGACGCGATCGAACTTGCCAAAAAGGCATAAGACCTAAAGCCCTCACCCCCAATGTCATTATTCAATCGGGCGCTTCGTATCCAGCATGTCTTTCGACTGCTCCGGATCGGAGCGCCTTTCATTTTCGACCATAGCGCTGATCTGGCTATCGGGGCGCACATCTTCCATATCGTCGCTTGCGGTCGATCGTGTAGACGAAGCGGGCTCAGGCGCGCTTTCCGCGACTTTGGCTGATCGGCCTATAGGTAGCGGGTCTGTGCGCCCGTCGAAGCGCAACCGGTATATCGGCTCTGGCAGCGCAAACCCGCCTCCTTCTAGAGCATCTTTCACAGCGGCAATGGCAAAGCTGCGCGATTTGTTCCAATCGGCCTCGCGCTGATCAACCCAGCCTAGAAACCGAATAACAATGTTGGAATCGCCAACTTGCGTTACTCTCGCGGTTGGTTCTGGATCGCCGAGCACAAAGGCTAGATCGTCAAGCGTGTCTCGCCCAAGCTTCATCGCGGCGCGGGGATTATCGTCTGCGTCAATTCCGAGTTCAAATTCAAAACGCCGCTGCGGGTTGCGGGTGAAATTCAGGATAACGGCTTTGAACACTTGCGAGTTAGGGACGCGCAAGTGGTTTCCCTCAAGCGTCATGAGTATGGTCGCCCGGCTTGTGAGGCGGATGACGCGGCCTTCCAGGTCGTCGATCAAAACGTGATCGTTTGGCCGAAACGGCTGGCGCAGGCTGAGCATCAACGACGCGACGTAGTTTTCGATGGTATCGCGCATCGCAAACCCAAGCGCGATACCGATCACACCAGCGCCTCCTAGCACAGCACCGAGCAATGCACCGGCACCAATCATGTCGAGCCCAATTACCAAGCCGCCCAATATGAAAACAAACTTTACAGCACTGCCTATCAGCTCGGCAAGAAACGGGTTGGGCGCGATCCGATCCCAGATGAACGTGGCGCGCGAAAGCAAGACACCCGCAAATCCAAAAGCCAAAGCAACTGCACATGCAACCAGGAACAGCGGCAAAGCTGTAATCAGACTGTCTGTTAAGCCGGAAAGTTCGCCAAGAACGGAAAGGTTCTGTTCAACCGAAAGATCGCGCTCAATCTCGTTTTGGACCGTGACCACGCCGGAAACGCGCGCGGCAATATTCTCTGCTCTTGCTATCGCATCCGCATCTGACAATGCGCCGCCAAGTGTGACGACACCCTCATTCGCGGAGACATTGACGCCTGCGAAGTCAGGAAGTTCGGCGAAAATTCCTTCGATCCTCTCGGCGATCCGATCATCATTGCCAGCGTCAACCTCTTGCGCGATTTCGGTATCGAGTTCGCCTGTTTGGGCTTCTTGGTCTGACCCATTTGTCAAACCAGGCAAAGTGGCCTGTGCCGGCGCGGCGAATGCGAAAATCAAAAGAAACGAGAAAAAACAAGCGAACTTCACGGCATCACCAGAAAGCGAGCGCTGGACAGAGGCGCACGCTGTCTAAATCTGTGTAGTGGTCGGTTCGTTCCCCAACAAAACCGAACCAATTAAGCAAAGACTTAGAAAATAGCTTTGAAGATGCCCGCCAAAATCAATGGGAGGCCAATTGCGATAGCCCAAAGCATGGACACGTCGCGCCGAAACGGTCCCGCAAAAGCCGGATCCGATGCGTCGTCGTCTGACATTCCCTGCCAGCGCTTCTCAAACCAGCGGCACGCCGGGATAATGGCGGCGACCAAAACGATCAGAGCGAAATACGGCATGATCGATGACATGCCCTCGGACAGGGCTTTCACAGTCACAAAAATTTGCAGGCCGGTGTATACCAGCAGCGCATAGGCGACGTGATCGCTGATCGCTTTGCGCCAATCGGTTCCGCGTTGATCCGCGCTGGCATGCGCAGTCGCTCTTGTGTCTTGATTTACCAATGTACCGCTCCCCAACGGATAGTGTCTCTCTACAGCGAGTATCTCAAAGACACGCCAAGCATGCAAGTCAGGTAACCAAATTCAATTTGGCTTGCATTTTTCGCAACTGGTGCTTGGCAACATGCCGGAATCGCTTGCCTTCCAATGAAGGGGTCACGCCAAATCTGCAGTCAAGCGCCGCTAAAGCAAAAATCCTGCCAAAACGGACCAGACACCCTTTTCTGTTAATGAGAGGCTGCTAAAGCTGTTGGATATGAGCGAGTCTACCACTCTCGAAGAGCCGGCAAACGCCACAGTCCCACTCCCAGATGGCGGGCTGGAAGTCGTTTCCATCGCCAAAAGCTATGACAAGCGAGCTGTTCTCACAGACATATCGCTCAGTGTTGGGAAGGGCGAAGTGCTCGGTCTGCTTGGCCCAAACGGCGCAGGCAAAACGACGTGTTTCTATTCAATCATGGGGCTGGTGAAGCCGGATTCGGGCCGCATTCTGATGGACGGCGAAGATGTGACCAAACTGCCGATGTATCGCCGGGCGATCCTTGGCCTTGGTTATCTGCCGCAGGAAACCAGCATCTTTCGCGGAATGACCGTGGAGCAGAACATCAATTGTGTGCTCGAAATGGTTGAGCCGGATCGCGATACCCGCGCCGCCGAATTGGAGCGCCTGCTGGGCGAATTTGGTCTTGAGCGACTACGTGAAAGCCCCGCGATGGCGCTATCTGGCGGTGAACGTCGGCGCTGCGAAATCGCGCGCGCTTTGGCGGCGAAGCCTTCAATTATGCTGCTGGATGAACCTTTCGCCGGCATCGACCCACTTTCGATCAGCGACATTCGCGATCTGGTGAAAGATTTGAAACGACGCGGCATCGGCGTGCTGATTACCGATCACAATGTCCGCGAAACGCTCGATATCGTCGACCGCGCTTGCATTATCTATGGTGGGCAGGTGCTGTTCGCCGGAACGCCGCAAGACCTTGTCGCAGACGAGAATGTAAAGCGGCTCTATCTGGGAGAGAGCTTCACGCTCTGACATAGACGCTATGGCGCTCGGACCCAGACTGGACCTACGCCAATCGCAACAATTGGTGATGACGCCGCAGTTGCAGCAGGCGATCAAACTGCTTGCGGCCTCCAACCTTGAAATTGAAACGTTTATTGGCGACGCGCTCGAAAGCAACCCTCTGTTGGAAGCTGGATCGGTAACCAGCGAAGACTCAGGGGCGAGCGAGCCCGACGACATCCCACGCGAAGAGTTTACGTCCGATCAGTTAATGGCCCAAGGGTCTGGCGAAAGTGAAGCGCCGCTGGATATCGATACGGGCGCGCTCGACCGGGACCGCGATACGGGCGACGGCTCATCAGCGGCGAGCGCATCAAATGATGCGGAATGGGGATCAGCTGCATCGGAGGGGGCGGTCAGCGGCGAGGACTTTCCCGATATCAATGCGACCCGCGCTGCGGAAACAACTCTCACCGAACACCTGAATGAGCAAGTCGGTGCGATTGCTGTGAACGCAAAAGAAGCATTCATTGCACGCCACCTGATCGGGCTGCTCGATGATGCAGGGTATCTCAGCGGTGACTTGCGCGAAATCGGCTATGACCTTGGTGTGACCAGAGACGAGGTCGATGACGGACTAACAGTTTTGCAAATGCTCGACCCTACGGGCGTAGGCGCACGCGGATTGGCCGAGTGCCTCGAGCTGCAGGCCCGTGAGGCCGATCGCTTCGACCCTTGCATGGAAAAGCTGATCGGCAATCTTGAATTGGTTGCGCGCGGTGAAGTGGAAAAACTGAAACGGCTCTGCGGCGTGGATGATGAAGACTTTGCTGATATGCTTGGCGAATTGCGCAGCTTTGATCCCAAGCCAGGTCTCGCCTTCGCCCCCGCGACCGACAATGCTGTGGTGCCCGACGTGCTGCTGGCCGCGAAGGATGATGGCGGCTGGGATATCAAGCTGAACGAGGCAACTTTGCCGCGCCTTGTCGTCAACCGCGACTACTATGTCGAACTCAATCAGGGCTCTCCCGGCGCAGAGGCGCAGAGCTGGCTCAAAGAAAAGCTGGCCGATGCGCACTGGCTGATCCGCGCATTGGATCAACGGCAAAAGACCATTCTCAAGACAGCGGCCGAGATTGTGAAACAGCAGGACGGCTTTTTCCGTCGCGGTGTGTCCGAACTGCGACCGTTAACCCTTCGCGAAGTCGCCGAACAGATCGACATGCATGAAAGCACGGTCAGCCGGGTGACGAGCAACAAATACCTGCATTGCGACCGTGGATGCTTCGAATTGAAGTACTTTTTCACCAGCGGGGTCGGATCAAGCGACGGCGAAGGCGCTTCGTCAGAGGCCATTAAGGCCCGGATCAAGGCGCTGACTGATGGCGAAGACCCCAAAAAGGTGCTCTCGGACCAAAAACTGGTCGATCTGTTGAAGGAAGAAGGCTTCGACCTCGCCCGGCGGACAGTGGCCAAATATCGCGAAGCCGTAGGGATCGGGTCGTCCGCACAAAGGCGGCGGATCAAAAAGCTCAGCGGGATTTAGAGGGCCTGCGAGCCCGAATCCTACCGGTAAATACCTAGTCAGAAACACCTGCGACTCGCGGAGTCACCTAGGTTTACAAGAAATTAACCTTTTCCGTTCAGAACTTGTGTGGTTAATACATGACAACACCTCTTACCGAGGCGTTACCACCAAAGCTTGCCACGGGGTAAGTATGCCTTCTGGGGCAACGTAGGGGACCAGATATGCGAGTGCTTTTGATTGAGGACGAGCCGACAACGGCGAAAGCCATTGAGCTCATGCTCACTACCGAAGGCTTTAACGTCTACGCGACTGATCTAGGTGAAGAGGGCCTCGATCTGGGTAAGCTGTATGATTACGATATCATCCTGCTCGACCTGAACTTGCCAGACATGCACGGATATGACGTGCTTAAAAAGCTGCGCGTTGCCAAAGTGCAAACGCCGGTTCTGATCCTTTCAGGCATCGCCGAAATGGACAGCAAGATCCGCTCGTTCGGCTTTGGTGCCGACGATTATGTGACCAAGCCATTCCACCGCGAAGAGTTGGTTGCACGCATCCACGCTGTTGTGCGCCGTTCGAAAGGCCACAGCCAATCGATCATTCGCACTGGCAAGCTGGCCGTGAACCTTGATGCCAAGACTGTTGAAGTCGACGGCGCGCGTGTTCACCTGACCGGTAAAGAATATGCGATGCTTGAGCTGCTTTCGCTGCGCAAGGGCACTACGCTGACCAAGGAAATGTTCCTCAACCACCTGTATGGCGGGATGGACGAACCGGAACTCAAAATCATCGACGTCTTTATCTGTAAGCTGCGCAAAAAGCTCAGCCATGCATGCGGCGGCGAAAACTACATCGAGACTGTTTGGGGCCGCGGTTATGTTCTGCGGGATCAGGACGAAGTAGTCGAAGCGGCTTAAGCCACTCGATCAAATGGAATTATGGAGCGTCCGGAGCCTAACAGTTCCGGGCGTTTTCTATTTGCTCCAACTCAGTTGATGGCGGCGAGGTTTGCGAAATCCCGTCCCGTCGGCTCTTGGAATATCTGCAAATCAAACTCTGAAACAATCGCGAGCATGTGATCAAAAAGGTCCGCCTGAATTGCCTCGTAATCGCTCCAGCTTGTCGTGTCGGTGAAGCAATAAATCTCAATCGGCAGACCTTTGGGCCCCGGCTCAAGCTGGCGCACCAGCATCATGAAATTGTCGCCGATACGGGGATGCCATTGGATATAGGCCGCGATATAGGCGCGCAATGTGCCGATGTTGGTGAGCCGCCGCGCGTTAACAGGCACCGCCTCGTCACCAGTCAATTCAGCCTTGTTCCAGTCGGCAATCTCTTCCCGCTTCGCCGCAAGATATGGCTTCAGAATACGAAACTTCTTCAGATCGACAACTTCCTCATCACTTAGGAAGCGAATGCTGCTCTGATCGAGCGAAATCGAACGCTTGATCCGTCTGCCTCCGCTTTCGCTCATTCCCCGCCAATTCTGATAGGCATCGGACACCATCCGGTGCGTGGGAATGGTCGAGATCGTCTTGTCGAAGTTCTGGACCTTCACCGTATGCAGCGAAATGTCGATCACATCGCCATCGGCATCCATGCTGGGCATAGTGATCCAGTCACCGACACGCAGCATATCGTTGGAGGTAAGCTGCACACTGGCCACAAGCGACAGGATTGTGTCCTTAAATACCAGCAGCAAAACCGCCGTGATCGCGCCGAGGCCAGACAATAGCAGGAATGGCGACTCATCGATCAAGACCGAGATCATGACGATCGCCGCGCCGCAAAGGACGATGATTTTCACGACTTGGACGAATCCCTTGATCGGGCGATTGCGCGATTTCGGAAGTCGTTCGTAGACCTCGTTCGCGTAACCCAATGCCTTTACGATCGCCATCGCGACAGAAATCACGATCAATGCCTGCGCGACGTTGGTCACTACGGTGTAGACACCCTCGGGCAAGTTTGGAACGAACCAAATCCCGCGCGAGATGACCAGCAATGGAGCCGCCGTCGCCAACCATGCTGCGGCCCGATCGCTCGTCTTGGTGGTAGTATCAAGATAGGGCGCCGCGATCCGTAGGATCACGCTTTTCAGGATATAGTTGACCGTTAAGGAGGCCAGCGCGAGCAGAACCAGGCCAATGAAAGACTGGAGCCACAGGGGCTGCTCGGCGAAGAAGTCAGTGAAAATTTCCATATGTGTTCGCACTAGCGGGAAGCGGGGGGAAGCCTCAAGTCCAGTCTACCCCAAATGTGCGTTGGCGAGATACGCTCTGGACAACCCCTGCATTCCCCCAGTACCGCGCGCGGCATGAGTGCGTTTAAAGAAGGCGATCCCACCACCCTTAATCGGATGTACGGCCGCAGCATCGGGAAACCGCTGCGCGGGCGGCAACAGGGTTTGGTCGATGATCTGCTGCCAAAAATTGCGGTTCCAGCCGAAGGTCCGGTCACCGCTAAAGACCTGTTCGGCGAGGACTGCCCGCTGCATTTCGAAATCGGTTTCGGTAGCGGAGAGCACCTTGCATACCGCGCGGACCTATTACCCAATCACGGATTTATCGGCGCAGAGCCATTCCTGAACGGTGTCGCTGCAGCGCTTGGCCACGTCGATGACGAACGCCTTGCCAATATCCGTCTCCACCACGGCGATGCAATTGATGTGCTGCAACGCCTTCCTGATGGCGCGCTCACCATGTGCTACCTCCTCCATCCTGACCCATGGCCAAAGAACAAGCATGCCAAACGCCGGATGGTGAATGACGGCCCAATTTCTCTAATCGCGCAAAAGATGAAACCCGGCGGCGAATTCCGGTTTGGCACCGATCACGACATCTATCTGCGCCATGCCTTGATGGTGATGCAACGCCATACAGACAAGTTTGAATGGGTCGTCGAAGGCCCGTCAAACTGGCAGAACCGTCCAAGCGGTTGGTGTGAAACGCGCTACGAATACAAGGCTCGCAACACATTCAAACACGAAGTATGGTACTTCCGGTTTCGGCGGAAGTAGCGGCGGACCGCGACGATGACAAAAGGCCTGGCCCTGATCGGATCAATCTTCCTCGGCATAGGGGTTTTGCTGCTTGGGCTAGCCGCTTTCTCTATCGCAGCGGATAGCATTTTCGAGGATGAAGGGTTGCGCGCCGACGGCGTTGTCATCGCACTAGCGCGTACATTCAGCGGCAACGGAACAACATACGCCCCCGTCGTAGAATGGCAGGACAATCGCGGCGCAAAACACACCTTTACGAGCTCGACAAGTTCCTATCCCGCAAGTTTTGCGCGTGGTGACAGTGTCACCGTGATTTATGATCCCGATCGCCCAGGCAAAGCAATTATCGATAGTTTTGGACAGCGGTTCACCGGCATTTTTATTTTTGGCGGGATCGGCATTGTCTTCGCTCTGATTGGCGGACCGATTGTCTACTTCTACATGAGGCGGCGCTGGATGATCGGTTGGCTCAAAAAATACGGCACATTGATCGAAGTGGACTTTGTCCGGTGTGAAATTGATCGTTCATCAACCTCCAACGGCCGCAACCCCTATCGCGTTCATGCGCAAGGTAAACACCCTCGAACCGGAAAACTCGCAAGCTTTATGAGCGAGCCAATCTGGCTGGATCTGACAAGCGAGCTTGAAGGCAAAGCGGTCCCCGTGCTTATTAATCGCAAGAAACATGGTCCGCACTTCATTGATCTATCGGAATGGGTCCACAGCGAAGAAACCGCATGATTGGAATGGTCAGTTGACGACCACTGTTGCCAAAGTCATCCTTAGTTCAAAGTTAAGGGGCAAATTCAATGGCATCACGGCGGCAATTTCTGGGCGGTTTGGCAGTAGCAGCAGGGACACTTGCATCATGCCGTGAATTGCCCGCAACCGGCGCGGGCGGCTCTACAAGCGTCGATGCGATACCCCTTGATGCGACCGGCCTTGAAGACGCGCTGGTCGGCAGTTCCTATCTCGGCACTGGGGGCGGCGGCAGTCTGGCCGAGGCGCGCGAGCTTATCGCTGAAGATCTGGCGGCCGGACTTACGTTTTCGATGATTCCGGTTAGCGCGCTTTCCGATACAGACCGTGTCGCCTGTCCCTATGGCTTAGCAAGTCTGGCCGATACCAGCGAGGAGATGCAAACGAAACTCGATGCGGTAGAGAACCCCGTCGAAGTGCCGGTACAAGCAGCCTTCGAAGCGCTCGAGAAGCATATTGGCCAGAAATTTGCGGGCGTAATCATGGGCGAGATTGGCCCGCTTAGCGTTGCCGAAGGTCTTTCGACCGCCGCGCGATTGGGCGTGCCTGCGCTGGATGCAGATACAGTCGGGCGGGCCGTTCCGGAGATCAACCAGCATTCCGTTAAAGTCGCAGGCGTGCCGCTAACACCGATCGGTGCGGCCACTCCGTTTGGCGACACGATGATTGTCGAAACTCTTGGCGATCCAACCCGCGCAGAAGACATTTTGCGCAGCATCGCAGTGGTCAGCCGCGAATGCGGTGTCACCGACAGCCCGATCACTGGCGCTCAGGCTAAACAGGCAGGCACACTCGTCACAGAAAGCCTATCCCTTGCACAAAGCATCGGAAAAGCGGTGCGCGAAGCCAAAGAAGCTGGCGCTGACCCGATCGAGGCCGCGCGTGTGGCGGGCGATGGCTACCTGCTGTTCACCGGCACAGTGTCAGACTTTGAATGGAGCGATGAGGATGGCTTCCTCGTGGGCAAAGTCACGATCAGCGGGACAGGCACATTCGTAGGCCAAACGTTCGAAACCGATGTGAAGAACGAACACCTGGTCGCGCGCCGCAACGGCGCAGTGATCGCAACTTGTCCCGATCTCGTAACCTTATCGATATCGAAACCGCAGACGGTGTCATCAATCCAGGTTACGCTCGC
Organism: Erythrobacter crassostreae; assembly: GCF_019204045.1. GTDB lineage: Bacteria > Pseudomonadota > Alphaproteobacteria > Sphingomonadales > Sphingomonadaceae > Erythrobacter > Erythrobacter crassostreae. The sequence continues at coordinate 427,029 of NZ_JAGSPC010000001.1, forward strand.
GGCCAAGCGGTCGCTGCGCTCGGCTTTCGCTGCGATCCACTATGGCGCAGCGAAGCGGGGCTCGCTGTATTTAGCCCGCGCTATTTCGGATACGAAATCGACTACATTCCGATTGAGGAACGGCTCACCTAGCTTCCAAGGCCATATCTCGGTCTATCGCGGCTAATGCAGCACTCAACGATTAACATACCGAAAACAAAAGGTTTTCAGGAACGGTTCTTCGACTTGTCCATTGGTAGGGCAAATGCAAACGAAACAGAAAGGGAGATTTGCACTATGACTATCCGCACTCTCACCGACCTTTATATTGACCAGCTGCAGGACATCTACAGCGCCAACCGTCAATCGCTCGAGGCAACGCAAAAGCTTCGCGAGACGGCAGCATCAGACGATTTGACCCGCGCACTTGATGACGGCGTAAAAGGTATCGAACAAGGCATGATGCAGGTGAAAAGCCTCATCGAAAACCACAAAGCAGATCTGACAGGTGAATTCTGCAAAGGAATGGAAGGCCTCGTGAAAGAAGCGAAAGCCCACGCCATCAATGCAAACATCACCGATGCAGACGTACGCGATGCATCTGTCATCGCGCAATATCAACGGATGGTGCATTACGCGCTCGCCGGATACGGTACGGCAGTAGCATTTGCGAACCGTTTGGGACTGGCCCAAGACGCGAAGGTTTTGAAGAACTGTCTTGACGAAACCTACGAAGGTGATCGCCGTATGACCGATATCGCGTCAGGCGAAGTCAACGAAAAAGCACTCGCCGCGTGATAGCGACGAAGAATAGATAGAAAAGGCCCGGCACCGCGCCGGGCCTTTTGTATCAGCCTACGATCCCCGCACCGGCCAATACAGCCAGCGTAAGCACATCAGGCGCAAGCGCGGTCATCGGGACGATCTGGACCGGTTTTTCCATACCAAGCAGCATCGGGCCAACGGTTGCATTGCTCCCCAATTCGCGCAGCATTTTGGCTGACAGATTGGCCGATTGCAGGCCCGGCATAATCAACACGTTGGCAGGCGCGCTCAGACGGCTGAACGGATACAGTTTCATGACACTAGGATTCAGCGCAGCATCAGGTGCCATTTCGCCTTCGTACTCAAATCCGGGATCCTCGCGGTCAAGGATAGAGACCGCCTCGCGGATATTGCCCAGCCACTGGCCCGACGGATTGCCAAAGGTGGAATAGGATAGGAAGGCAACGCGCGGTTCGTGCCCCATTCGGCGGGCCACGGCCGCAGTTTCCTTGGCGATATGCGCAAGTTCTTCCGCATCCGGACGTTCATTCATGGTCGTATCGGCGAGGAACGTCGTATGGTTCTTCCCGATCATCATATGAATGCCGAATGGCAATGCCCCCGGCTTTTTGTCGAGCACCATATTCACTTCACGAACCGTTTGGGCAAACGTGCGGGTAAGGCCCGAAATCATGCCGTCACCGTGGCCAAGCGCTACGAGCAAAGCCGCGAAGACATTCCGTTCCTGATTGACGAGACGGCGAACGTCACGCTCGGTAAAGCCTTTGCGTTGCAGCCGTTTGTAGAGATACTCAACCATTGCGGGCACATGCTCGCTATCGGCGGAGTTCTGGATTTCAAAACTGCTCGGATCGGACACCGACAGCTGATGCAGCTTGTTGAGCACCGCTTTGGTCCGGCCAACCAGTACAGGCGTTCCATATCCGAAATCGCGGTACTGAATGGCCGCGCGCAGCACGACTTCTTCTTCGGCTTCGGCAAAAACCATCCGCTTCGGATTGGATTTCGCCTCGTTATAAACGCCGGTCAGGACAGACGTGGTCGGGTTAAGGCGTGAGCGCAGTTTCGTGCGGTACTCTTCGAAATCCGCGATCTCGGACTTGGCGACGCCAGAATCCATCGCGGCTTTGGCAACAGCGGAGGAAACGACCTCGATCAGGCGCGGATCAAACGGCGCGGGGATGATGTAGTCGGTGCCGAATTTCTGGTTCTTGCCATACGCGCTCGCAACTTCTTCCGGCACGCGTTCGCGGGCGAGTTCGGCAATCGCTTCGGCGGCTGCAACCTTCATTTCCTCGTTAATCGTCGTCGCCTGCACATCAAGCGCGCCGCGGAAGATGAACGGGAAGCCAAGGACATTGTTGACCTGGTTCGGGAAGTCGCTGCGTCCGGTTGCGATAATCGCATCAGGGCGGACAGCCTTGGCATCGTCAGGCATGATTTCAGGCACCGGATTGGCCATGGCGAAGATGATTGGCTTGTCCGCCATCTTCTTCACCCAATCCGGCTTGAGAGCGCCAGCCGCCGACAGGCCAAGAAAGATGTCAGCGCCATTCAACGCCTCTTCGAGCGTCGTTGCTTCGGTCGCAACGGCATGCGCGCTCTTCCACTGGTCGACATTGTCGCGGCCCGGAGTGATTGGGCCCGAGCGATCGCACATAATCACATTATCATGCGGTACGCCCATCGCCTTGATCAAAGCGGTGCAGGCAATTGCTGCTGCGCCTGCCCCGTTCACCACCACTTTCACATCCTTGATGTCACGGTCGGTCAAATGACATGCATTCAGCAGGCCCGCCGCCGTGATGATCGCGGTGCCATGTTGATCATCATGCATGACCGGAATGTTCATCTTCTCACGCAGAGCTGCCTCGATAATGAAGCATTCGGGCGCTTTGATATCTTCCAGATTGATCCCGCCAAAGGTCGGCTCCATCAGCGCGACGGCGTTGATGAACGCTTCGGGGTCCTCCGTGGCAAGCTCGATATCGATCGAGTCCACATCAGCGAAGCGTTTGAACAAAACCGCCTTGCCTTCCATCACTGGCTTGGACGCCAGCGCGCCAAGATTGCCGAGGCCGAGGATAGCCGATCCGTTCGAGATCACAGCCACAAGGTTCGCTTTCGCGGTATAACGCGCGGCAAGCGAGGGATCTGCAGCGATGGCTTCCACAGGAGCCGCCACACCGGGCGAATATGCGAGACTTAGATCGCGCTGCGATGTCATCGGCTTCGTCGCGACAACCTCCAACTTACCCGGACGGATCGTCTCGTGGTAAAACAGTGCCTCGCGCGTGGTAAAACCGCTTTTGCGATCATCAGCCATGGTGGATTGTTCCTTGCCCCAAATGTCGATTGGTGAACCGTTTAGCGGCACCCAAACGCAAACGATAGGGGAAAGGATACGCATACCCGTTCCGAATCGGTTGCGCTCTGTCTAGGCCACTTCAATGGCAGGCACCGCGACTCCGATGATGCAGCAATATCTCGCTCTTAAGAAAGAGGCGGAAGGATCGCTGTTATTTTACCGGATGGGCGATTTCTTCGAATTGTTCTTTGATGATGCGCGGGTCGCGGCGAACATTCTCGATATCGCGCTGACATCGCGGGGCGAGCATGATGGCGAGCCAGTGGCGATGTGCGGCGTGCCGGTGCACGCGGCGGAAGGATACCTCGCGCGGCTGATTAGATCTGGTCAACGGGTCGCAATCGCAGAACAAGTTGAAACGCCGGACGAAGCCAAGGCGCGCGCCAAAGCGGAGGGCAAACCGTCCTCCAAAGTGCTCGTGCAGCGCGATATCGTCCGTTTCGTCACTGCGGGCACTTTGACCGAAGAGGCGCTACTCAACCCGCGCAGTGCCAACTTACTTACAGCGCTCGCCGAAGTGCGCGGAACCATCGGAATTGCCAGTATCGACATTTCAACTGGCCGGATGGCGCTTGAAGAATGCGCACCGGCGATGCTGGGCGCGGAGCTGGCGCGAATTGGCGCGACCGAAGTGGTGGTACCCGAAGACTGGACGCTTGGGCCAGACGAGCCAACATTCCATTCGCGCGGCGCCTTTTCGAGTGATGCTGGCGCCGACCGGCTCAAGTCCGTGCACGGCGTGGCAACTCTGGATGGGTTCGGGGAATTCTCGCGTGCGATGCTAGCGGCGGCCGGCGGACTCATTGCCTATCTCGATCATGTCGGGCGCGGCACGCTCCCTTTGATGCTGCCACCAGTGATCCGCGAAAGCGCATCTGGGATGGCAATGGACGAGGCTACACGCGGCAGTCTCGAAATCCTCGAAAGCGCCACCGGCGGACGTAAAGGCAGCCTGATCGCTGCGCTGGATCGCTGCGCCACCGGAGCAGGATCGCGCCTGCTCGCCGAAGACCTCTCTGCGCCGCTCTTGAACGAAGGTGCGATAGAGGATCGCCTGCAAGTGGTAGAGTTTTGGCGCAGCCGACCGATTGAGCGCGCCGAGTTGCGCGATACTTTGCGCGCGCTGCCCGATATTGGCCGCGCGCTGGGACGAATAGTTGCCGGGCGCGGAAGCCCGCGTGATCTGGGCCAAGTCCGCGATGGTTTAGCCGACGCTGGCCGACTTTATGAAAGATTGGAACTGGAGCGGGACCGCCCTGCTCTTCTAAATGATTTGTTGCCCCGTCTCGTCGGACACGGCGCTTTGGTTGATCACATGGCGCGTGCGCTTGTCGCCTCACCGCCAACCGAACGCTCCAATGGCGGCTATATCGCTGATGGCTACGATGCGAGCCTTGATGAACTGCGCGAGATTTCTGGCAATGCCCGCCGCGCAATTGCAGCAATGGAAGCGCGCTACCGCAACGAAACTGGCATTTCATCACTCAAGATCAAGCACAACGGTGTGCTTGGCTACTTTATCGAAGTGCCGAGCCGCCACGGCGACAGCCTGATGGATGCCGATAGCGGCTTTACCCATCGCCAGACCATGAAAGGCGCGGTGCGGTTCAACTCGCTGAGCCTGCATGAAGAGGCCTCTCGCATTTCCGAGGCAGGTGGGCGGGCACTCGCCGCAGAAGAAGCGCATTTCGAAGAACTAATCGAAGCTGTCACCGGTGCGCGGGAAGCCATCGCCGCCACGGCCGGAGCCCTCGCCCGGATCGATGTATCCGCAGGAAATGCGGAGCGCGCATCCGAAGGCGAATGGGCGCGGCCCGAGATAACTGGTGAAGCTGCATTGTCCGTCAAAGGCGGGCGTCATCCTGTGGTCGAAGCGGCTCTGACCAATTCTGGTGACCGCTTTGTCGCCAACAATTGCGCGCTCGCCACTGATGATCGCCTCTGGCTGATCGGCGGTCCCAATATGGGCGGTAAATCGACATTCCTGCGCCAGAATGCATTGATCGTTTTAATGGCTCAGGCTGGGTGCTTTGTCCCAGCTGAGGCCGCAACGATTGGCTTGGTCGACCGATTATTCAGCCGAGTTGGTGCGTCCGACAATCTGGCACGTGGCCGGTCCACCTTTATGGTCGAAATGGTCGAAACCGCCGCCATTCTGGCGCAGGCGACGACCCGAAGTTTTGTAATTCTGGATGAAGTCGGGCGCGGCACCTCAACCTATGACGGTCTCGCGCTCGCATGGGCTGTGGTTGAAGCGGTGCATTCACGCATCGCCTGCCGCTGCCTGTTCGCAACGCATTATCACGAGCTCGCGCGGCTTGCAGAGACTTGTGAGGCACTCTCGCTTCACCATGTTCGGGCACGCGAATGGAAGGGTGATCTCGTCCTGCTTCATGAGTTGGCAGAAGGTCCCGCAGATCGGTCTTATGGCCTCGCGGTTGCAAAGCTCGCCGGTGTACCAAAAGCCGTCGTGAAACGGGCAGAACAGGTCCTGTCCAAATTGGAGCAAGCACGCAGCGAAACAGGCGGGATCGCAGCAGGTCTCGGCGAGCTGCCTTTGTTCGCTGCGGCAGCCCAAGACAGCGAACCCGAAGCCACGCCGGCCGAGCAGCTTGCGCAGCGCCTTTCCGATGCTGATCTGGACGCGCTTTCACCCCGCGAAGCGCTCGATTTGCTCTATGATCTCAAACGCGATCTCTAACGGGCCAATTTGCACCATATATTAACCGGCGCGCTGCTAGTTGTGATCGTATGTCGAAGACGATGTTTCAAAATAGCAAAGGTGCGCTGATATTTGCCGGTGCAACGTTGTTTGGCGCTGCGATTTTCGCAGGCTCCATGGGCGATGAAGGCCCAGGAGCATTTGTCGCACCATCGAATGATCGTGAACGCGGTGTTTCGGATGAAAGCGAAGACACTGAAGAGGCTGCTCCCGAAGAGGAGGCAGTGTTCGAAGATTACGCTCCGGCAGAAGATTTCGGGAATATGGCGTTTGCCGAAGACGAGGCCCTGATCGATGATGCATCCGGTTTCGACCCGGAAGGTTTCGGGACAGAGCCAAACGGCAATACGGCGATCATCACACCGTCAAATCCTTCCAGCGCAGGGCGCAGGCCCAGCGGCGGACCGGGCAGCGGCAGAGGCCCCTCAAAACCGAGCGGATCAATAACCCGCGGCGGCGGCTCTTCAGCTCCGAAAGTCGCTGCACCGAGCACCAAACCGAAAGTCCGTTTCTCACGGTCCAAATCAAACGTTCAGCCTAATCTCAACGGTATCGGCGATATAGGCGAGTAATCGCTCAACGCGTATCCGTTAAAGTGATGGCTCTATCGAGTGGGTACTGGTTCTTCGCCGGTGTAGTCGTAGAATCCGCGACCCGTTTTGCGGCCAAGCCAACCAGCTTCGACATATTTCACCAGCAATGGCGCGGGGCGATACTTGGTGTCGCGCGTTGTTCGGTAGAGCACATTGATGATGTCGAGACAGGTATCCAGACCTACGAAATCGGCCAGTTGTAGCGGACCCATCGGGTGGTTCAGGCCCAATCGGCAACCCTTGTCGATATCCTCAATCCCAGCTGTTGATTGGCCTAGCACGAAAACGGCCTCGTTGATCATTGGCAGCAGGATACGGTTGACTACAAAGCCTGGCTCGTCCTGACTTGTCACCACTTGCTTGCCCAAAGCCTCGGCAAAGGCAGTCACGCGCTCGGTCGTGTTCACAGACGTGGCGAGACCGGGAATGACTTCAATCAAGCCCATGACGGGTACGGGATTGAAGAAGTGCAGGCCGATAAAGCGCGCCGGATCAGGCGAATGGTTCGCCATCCGTGTGATCGGGATTGAACTGGTGTTGGAAGCCATGACTGCATCGCCGGACAAGACCTTGCCCGCGCTTTCAAAGATCGCGTTCTTGATCTCTTCGCGCTCAGTCGCGGCTTCGATGATGATATCAGCCTCAGCCATCGGCGCGTAATCGGCGACAGGGGTGATCTTTGCGAGCAGTGCCTCGGCTGCGTCAGCTTCGATCTTGCCGCGCCCCATCAGCTTGACCAGCGCCTTTTCCACCGACGCTTTGCCAGCTTCAGCGCGCGCCAGATCAACGTCTGACAGCATTACATTCATGCCATGCTGGGCCACAGTCTGGGCAATGCCCGCCCCCATTTGGCCCGCTCCGATTACAGCGATGTTTCGCATGGCAATTTTCCTTCGCACTTGCAGCAATTAGTCTCTGCGCGCCTGTTAGCGCCGACACTTTGCAAATGCCAGAGATCAGTTACCGATTGGCGCCGGGCACCCATTTCACATCGGCCTTACCATCGTCGTTCTGCACGCGTGCGAGAACAAAGAGCAAGTCGGAAAGACGATTGATATAGCCCACTGCCGCCGGATTAACCGGCATCTCAGCGGCCATTGCGGTTACCGCGCGTTCAGCCGAACGCGCCGTCGCCCGTGCGACATGCACCCGGCCCGCCGCTTCACTGCCGCCTGGCAAAACAAAACTGGTCAGAGGCTCCAACCGTTCGTTAAGCGCATCGATTTGTTCTTCAATCCAGGTTGCTTGTTCGGCCACGACACGCAGCACCATCTCAGACGGAGTAAAATCACCATCATCCGCCGGTGTCGCAAGATCAGCGCCAAGATCGAACAGGTCATTTTGCACACGGGTTAGAACCGAGCGCTGATCTTCATCTCCCATCGCGCAGATCGCGAGGCCGATGGCGCTGTTCGCTTGGTCCACCTCGCCAATTGCGGCGATGCGAGCAGAGTGTTTTGGGCAGCGCGTCCCATCGACGAGGCCAGTTGTGCCATCATCGCCGGTGCGAGTGTAGATCTTGTTGAGCTTTACCATGCCGCCTCACTAGGCGGCACGAACCTCATGGTCCAGCCTATTGGCTGCTGCCTGCAACAACCGCGATCAGAACCACGACACCGATTGCCGCAGCCTGATACTTAATGCGCGAGAACATTGCCTTGTTCTGGACCGCTTGCATTTCGGTGACAGTTTCACCCTCACCAGTTTCAAGGTCGATTTTGGTGGTTTTCAGAAACGCGACGATGCCGCGAACCAGCGAGACAACAACCATGATGCACAGCACCACGAGCACAGCAATTAAAACATAGTTCATGACAGTAAAATGGGTGGCCTCGCGCTAAGTTCCAGATCGCATTTGCTGCAACCTCAGTTGCTCTGCAAGCGCCAATCCATCCTCGCCCGCCTCGCGCCGGTCTTTCAGAGACGGCGATCCGCGCCGCTTGGCCAGCTTTTGCCCGTCATCATCAAGAAGCAATTTGTGGTGATGCCAATGCGGCACCGGTAGCTTGAGCAGTTCTTGCAAATACCGGTGGACATGCGTGGAAGTGAACAGATCCTCTCCGCGAGTAACCGCAGTCACCCCATCGACAGCATCATCCAGCGTGGCGGCAAGGTGGTAGCTCGCAGGCAAATCCTTGCGCACAATTACGACATCACCAAACTCGCGCGGATCGGCCACTACCGATCCTGCTTCCTCATCGGTCCAAACACATTCGCCCAAAGCAGCCATCATCCGATTAATATCAAGCCGCAACGCCTCGGGCCCGTCCAAGCTACATTGCGCTCCCTTGCAAGACCCGGGATAGATGAAACCGTCCGCGCCGCACCGCGGCTCTAACGCCTCGATATCTTTGCGATTGCAACTGCAGCGGTAAAGCCAGCCGTCCTCCAGCAAGCGTTTGGCCGCCGCATCATAGCTGTCAAAGCGTGTCGATTGCGCGGGCACTTCATCCCAATCGAGCCCCAGCCATTCAAGGTCACGGCGAAACTCATCGGCAAATTCGGACTGTGATCGAGGTCCGTCGATATCCTCTATCCGCATCAGGAAATGGCCGCCGGCATCCCTCGCCAGATCGTGCGCATAGATCGCGGAATAGGCATGCCCCAGATGCAAATTGCCATTGGGGCTGGGAGCAAAGCGGGTCACTATTTCCACGTTCTCGCTCTGCCACACCCCCTTGCTGAGCACCATCCACTTCTCATTCACAGGCTTATCCCTGTGGATATACACAGTGTCACGGCTTTGCCTCACGCGCCTGCCACGCCATGTTTGTGTCAATCAGGTAGGAGCGCAAGACGTGTTCAAACGCGAACTGATCGAAACAGCGGCGAAATTCCGCAGCGCACAGGAAGACCCGTCGCGCAACCTTTCCGGTTGTCCCGCGCTGGTCCTGAATGCCGACTACACACCGTTATCCTATTACCCGCTTAGCCTGTGGCCGTGGCAAACCGCGATCAAGGCGGTGTTTCTGGACCGCGTCGATATCGTGGCGAGTTACGACCGGGAGGTTCACTCGCCCAGCCTCGATATGAAAATCCCGAGCGTGATCGCGCTGCGGCAATATGTGAAGCAAAGCGAATTTCCCGCTTTCACCCGCTTCAACGTCTTCCTGCGCGATAAGTTTGAATGCCAATATTGCGGCAGCGGCGATACGCTGACGTTCGACCATGTGATCCCGCGCCGTCTGGGCGGAAAGACCACGTGGGAAAACATCATAACCGCCTGCGCGCCGTGCAATATGAAGAAGGGTGGCCGCACGCCGAAGCAAGCGCATATGCCGGTGCAAATGAAGCCGATCCGCCCGACCAGCTGGCAATTGCAGCAATTCGGCAAGCAGTTCCCACCGAACTATCTCCACGAGACATGGCGGGATTGGCTCTATTGGGACATTGAGCTGGAGGCTTAAGCTTCGCCCCGACCTCCGCTGTAAAAAGTATAGACGTTAACGCTCACTTGGTTCTATTCGCGCTGGTGCGAACGGGAGGTCGGTTATGCAGCAACTTTTGGCCAAATACGGCAAGATCACCGATCTTTTGGAGGAAGAGGCGGAGACTTTCAGGAGCCTCGCCTCGACAAAACGGGAGTTTGAGGCGGGCGAAGTCCTCGTCGCCAGTGAACTTCAAAGCCCGGATCAACTCTATATCGTGGATGACGGGCGCCTTTTCGCCTCGATGGAACTGCGCAACGGTGAACGCGCCATAACGCGGCTATATTTTCCCGGCGACATTATGGGCACCGCAAACATCCCCTTTGATCACGCGACCCAGACAATCACAGCGAACACCGCATCTTCGATGTATATTTTCCCGCGCAGCAATCTGGTCGATGCGTTCACGCGGCTCCCCCGCATCGCGGCGATTTTCTACACGTTTGCCGCGCTCGAAAACGCCATTCTCAATGACCGATTGGTGTCGATTGGCCGCACCAGAGGGCGTGCAAGACTCGCTTCTTTGTTGCTCGAGATTGCCGCCCGCGAACATCTGGTCGAATGCGATGATCCCAATATCTGCCGCCCTGCTCTGACGCAGGAACAGATAGGAGACGCAATCGGGCTAACTACCGTCCAGGTGAGCCGTTTGTTCAAAGAATTGACGACCCAGAAGTTGATAAAACGCCGCGACGGTAACGTGGAGTTACTCGATCCTACAGCTTTGCAGGATCTCGGTCTTTTCAGAAACCGCTATGAAGACCTCGACCTCGATTGGTTTGAAGAGGATTTTTAGCCTCAGCCTTTTGGCTTGGTAAAGTGCCCCGCCGGGACGTTTCCGTGCACCGGCAGGGCGAGAAACCTACTGACTCTGCGATAATCAGAAAATTCCTCATTCGTTGGCGGCCAAAACAATTCTGGAATGATCGTTTTTGCCGCCACAAACGCGTTTTATCCGTTTTGAGCTGACTGCCCCGGCATGACGAGCCAGACCCCGGTTTCCTCCACTAGCCGGAGATTACAGAGCAGCTCATCGCCCTGATAGAGCTCAGCCCAGTCGCCCTCTGCGGCTCGCTTTGCGGTATCAAGAGCTCCGCTTGTCGAACGCGCGTTGAACATGAGTTCCCGGATGCCTTCGTCTTCGTGGGCAACAAATAGTAATCTATATTTGAGCATCTGCCCCTCCTGAAAGAGGAGGCTCATAGTGACGTGGCGAATGCTCGCCATATCAAATGATAAGTCTAGCGGATTTTATGAGCAGCTCAGGTAACCGCAGCCCGCTGGCTAAACTCATCCCGCTGCCATTCTTCGGTTTGAATAACCTCAGCCAAATGCTTTGCAGCCTCCGCCATATCCTCAAACCGCAGATATGCAGGTGCAAAGCCCAGCCGCAGGATGTCGGGATCGCGGAAGTCACCGATCACGCCGCGCGCGATCAGAGCCTGACACAGCGCATAGGCGTTATCGTGTCGGAAGCTTAGCTGGCTGCCACGTGCGGTGCTTTCGGACGGGCTGACCAGATCGAGGTCAAGGCCGCGTTCGACAATGCATTCAAGGAAGAATTCGGACAGCGCGCGGGATTTGGAATAAAGCCGGTCCACACCGATTTCTGCGATCAGGTCCACACCCACTTCCAGCGCGGTTAGGCCAAGAATGGGCGCTGTGCCGCACTGCAATTGCTCGATGCCGGGCGCGGCTTCGTATTCGTCTGAAAAAGCAAACGGACGCGCATGGCCGAACCAGCCGGTGAGCGGTTGTGCGAAGTCAGCGTGGTGACGATCAGCGACATAGGCAAAGGCCGGCGCACCGGGGCCGCCATTGAGATATTTGTAACCGCAGCCCGTGGCGAAATCCGCGTGCACGCCGTTCAAATCCACCGGCAGCGCGCCGGTGCTATGCGAAAGGTCCCAAAGGACCAGCGCGCCCGCATCATGCGCGGCTTTGGTCATAGCCGCCATGTCGAACAGCTCGCCCGTTTTGTAATGCGCATGGGTCAGCATCAACAGCGCGACGTCATCGTCCAGCGCGTCCATAATCTGATCCCGTGGGGCCAGCCGCTGGGTGGCTAGTCCCTGACGCTCTAGCCCTTCGATCATATAGATATCAGTCGGGAAATTGCCGGGTTCGGACAAGATCACTTTGCGGCCCGGACGCATCGCGAGCGCGGCGGAAATCAGCTTGAACAGGTTCACGCTCACCGTGTCACAGGCGATCACTTCATGCGGCTTTGCGCCGATAAGTGGAGCGATTTTGGCGCCAACGCGCGTGCCCATTGCGAACCAGTCGGCATCGTTCCAACTGCGGATCAACCCTTCACCCCATTCCTTCTCAACCACCCGCGTCATTGCAGCAGTTGTGGCCTTGGGCAACGCGCCGAGCGAATTGCCGTCTAGGTAAATAACCCCTTCAGGAAGGATAAAGCTCTCGCGAAATGCGGCTAGCGGATCGGCAGCATCCAGCGCTTTGGCGCGGTCCATCATGGCAGTTCTCTCAAAATAGCGCGCACTGGCGATGCATCGCCGCCGACAATCGGCAAAGGCAGCGCAATCAACTCGTAACGACCCAGCGGCACTTCATCGAGCGCCAGCCCTTCGAGAATGCGCATGTCATTTTTGAGCACCGCTTTGTGCGCGAGCATATCCTTGGAAGATTGCGGATCAATCGAAGGCCCATCGAGGCCGACCAATTTGACTCCTCGTGACGCCAACCACTCGATCGTCTCGGGCGCGATGGCAGTCGTATCCTCTTCCCAAACATGATGCGGGAACACATCAAAGGTGCGAAACAGGACTCGTTCTGTGCCCTCTATTTCCGGCAAATCAGCGACGTCTATAAGAGCCCCCGAAGACCGCGCATCAACCACCAGACACTCGCCCAGATACGGCTCAAGCGAGACCGACGCGATATCAGACGCGACCGGCGAATAATGCAGCGGCGCATCGGCATGCGCGCCCGTATGAGTGGAGAGCGTCACCGCCGAAACATTGACAGGAGAGCCCTCCTCCATCTGCCAAGTCCGCTTATGCCCAAACGCGGTGTCGCCGGGCCAAACCGGCAAATCCGGGCGCAATCTTTGGGAAATATCCCAGATACGGCTCATATCGCGGTCCTGACGCTTAGCAGCTCCGGGAAAAATGCCTGCTTCAGCACTCCTTCCAGATACGGCACGCCCGGCGTCCCTCCGGTGCCGCGTTTGAAACCGATAATTCGCTCTACAGTTTTGAGATGGCCAAACCGCCAGCGTTGGAAATGGTATTCGAGGTCGACGAGCTTTTCGGCCAGCTCATACAGATCCCAATGCTCCTGCGGGTCGCGGTAGATCGTCGCCCACGCCTCCTCGACGCTGGAATTGTGCGTGTACGGAGCGTTTAGGTCGCGCTCTGTCACTTTAGGGTCGATCTCAAATCCGCGCCGTTGGAGCAGCCGGATTGCGCTGTCATAAAGGCTGTCGCGGGTGACTTCGTGGCTCAATCGGCTCGCCCAATCGCCGGTCTTCTCGTGTAGGCGAATGTGCTTTTCATCGCGCCCGCCCAGCATAAATTCCATCATGCGATACTGAGGTGACTGGAACCCGCTGGAGGCACCGAGATGCGGCCTGATCCGCGAATAATCATGCGGTGTCATGGTGCTGAGCACATCCCAGCTTTGGATGAGCTGCTGCTGGGCTCGGGCAACCCGTGCAAGCATTTTAAACGCCGGCCTTAGGTTGTCAGATTCGACGCATTCACGCGCTTCGGTCAGCTCATGCAGACACAGCTTTAGCCATAGCTCGCTCGCCTGATGGACCACGATGAAAAGCATCTCGTCATGCGCGCCTGAACCGAGGTGCTGCGCGTCAAGAATTTTGCCGAGATCAAGATAGCTCGAATATGTAACTTTGTTGGACATGCGGCCGCTCTAGCGCCGAGACGCGCCGAGGGAAACTATCCCTCGATTACGCGCGTTTCGGGATGGTGCTTATCAAGGTGTTTTTTGATGATGCGCAGATTGCGCGTGTTAGACCGGAACATAAAGTCAGCCGCGTCTCCGACCACCGGAACGAGTCCAAGGACCGTATCGAACGCAACATTCGCGCCCATGCGCGTCAGGTGCCATTTGGAAAGGCCAAGATTGCGCGCCTCCCACACGATATAGGCACCCAGCGCTGTCGTAATGATATCGCCGATTACCGGTACGAGGCCGATAATTGCATCAAGCCCGATCGGCATGTTGATACCCGGTATCCGCATGCTCCGTTCAAGCAGCAATTCAACCGCTTCGACGCGGGCTCGGATAGAGGCCGGATCTGTGCCGGTCGGCAATTGCAGATTGAGGGTTTGCGGGCGTTCTGGGCCGTCCATGCGATCTCCTTATACCCTCTATGTGGTGGGTTGTGAGAGCGGGAACAAGGGGTGCAGGCCCCACTGGTTCGCCTGATACGTGTCTACAGCACCGCGCACGAGCGCCCAGCGCACAGGAGCACCCAGCGGGATAAACACCTCTTGCTGGACCAGTTCGGCATGGGCTTCAGCTAGGACTTGCTGTTTGGAAAATGGATCAGATTGAGAGAGGGATTCGCGCACCAAAGCGTCAGCCTCCGGTGAGCAAAGCCCGATTTCAAGCTCGCAATTGAACTGGTTCAGGAACCAGCGCGGCGACGTATAGCGAGCCAATCTGTCCCGCAATTCTAGGTCAGCCCCCGCGCCCGGAGCAACTTTGACAGAGATTACACCGATAGCCGCCCAGGCATCACGCAATTGTTCAAACAACAGGTCGCTGCCTGGCCCAGCGGGCAGGCCAATCCGCAGTTCAGCGCCCTCTCCGCTCGCCGCTTCCCATGCGGCAATCCTTTGCGACGCCATGCGTTGGCGCTCTTCAATCGACAAATCAGGCCAGCGCGTGTCGGGATAAGGTGGCTCGGCAAATAAGCTCGGAGGGATAATCCATGTTGTCGGCTGCCAACCCCCGAGGCCGAACGGCTCGATCAAAGCGGAGCGATCAAGCGCCATTGAAAGTGCCTCGCGCCGCGCAGGGTCACTAAGCAAGCCGCCATCGTTGCGAATCGCCAGTCCAAGCATTCCGATTGAGGGATCAACCTGGATCGCTCCGCGCGAAAGCGGGCCAAGCTGCGCCAATGGAAAGCTGGAGAGCCGTCCATTTAAAAGCAGATCGATATCGCCATTGGTGAACGCCTCTACAGCCGCCTCAGCAGGCAGCGCTCGGACAGTCAGTGTTCGGGCAAGGTCTTCCCAGTTTTCTCTTGCAGGGAACCCGCGCGCCTCAGGCGGCAGCGCGCTCAGTCGGACAATAGACGCCTCTCCATCGCGAGAGGCAACCATCGGCCCTGCCCCGCTGCCGTTCTTTACGAACCCTAATTCCGGCTGTGCGAGCAACCGCAAAAATTCTGGCATTGGACTGGAAAGACGGACCTCAACGACCCGGCCAGTCATTGCCCGGACCTCGACCACCTTCGCCAGATCCAATCCTAGCGATGTGCCTTCAAGGCGTGAAATAGTGTCGCGGAGCAACGCCCGGATATCATTCGCTGTGATGTCTGCGCCGTCCGGCCACGATGTGTTGCGCAATCGGAAAATGTAACTGCGACCGTCATCGGTCACAATCCAGCGCTCTGCAATCGCGGGAACGATTTGACCTGCCGGGTCGAGCGCGACGAGCCCCTCAAAGGAAGCTGCACGAACGTGCTGAGCCGCGGGAGAAAGGCGAATGCCTTGTTGAAAGAGGCTTTCCGGCTCACCCACTATTGCCACGTCAACAGGTCCCGAGCCGGTCGATGGACCGCAGGAACCAAGCGCCAGACCAAGCGCAAGCAGGACAGAGAATCTTTTCACGCTGCTTTGCCTAGCAGCTTGTAACCTCAAGGTCAGTGCCCCAGACGGGCACAATCATCAGCGTTGATCGCTCAGACTTTGCGAAGCGATTGCGGTGTCGGCGCAGGAGGGGCGCGATGCGCCCATGAATTCTCGCTTTTGCGCTCTGTAAGAGAGCTGGCCTCGCCTGACGGTTTTCTGGCGAGCTGCGATTCGACTTCTTCATCGAATGCGATACCAAAACGGTTGTCCTGCACCCAAGCAACGCTGCCTTCGACCTTGCCGATATTGCGCAATTCTATCTGGAGCCGGTTGCCGCGTTTTACGCGAAGGTTTCCTTCGCCCATCATGCCCCCGTCAGACAGATTACGAACGCGCACTTTATGCGCTTCCTCATCCTGTTCCACCCGAATGCTGGCAAGCAGGAACAGGCTATCGCGAGTGACCGTCCTTGTTTCAACAGCTGACATAATTGGTTCGCCTCCTTGGCGCTTCAAACTAATCGTTCGGTTGGCGCTCGCTCTTTCGAACGGACCCCGTGCACCGGTTGAGATGGGGCTAGTATTTCGAGGTAAACGCTTCGTAAAAATTGTACGCTGCGGACAGAGCGAAGCGTCACCCGTCCCAAACTGAGACGGGACCGGCTCATGCGGTAAATTGGTTCTGGCGGTATACGCGTATTCGCGCCGTTGCCATTCTACTCGCGCGTTTAGGTGTCGCGAGAGACTTTTTCGCGGCGCTCATGCGCTTCTTGCGATTCAACAGTCATAGTGGCGACCGGTCGCGCAATGAGGCGTTTCAAGCCGATCGGATCGCCAGTTACTTCGCAATAGCCGTATTCGCCTTCGTCGATCCGGCGAAGAGCGGATTCGATTTTAGACACGAGTTTGCGCTGACGATCACGAGTGCGCAGTTCGATGCCCCAGTCGGTTTCGCTCGATGCGCGATCGTTGAGATCAGCTTCGCGGATTGGTCCGTCAGCCAATGATTGCAAAGTCTGGTCAGCAGCATCGCGGATCGAAAGCTTCCATTCGATCAACAGCATTCGGAAATAAGCCACATGCTTGTCGCTCATATAAACTTCGTCCTCGCTCGGACTGTAGTCCGGCGCAAACATAGACTTAGCTTTTTCGAGAATTTCAGTTTCTTTAGACACCGCCGTGGCCATGTGATCCTCTTACCCCAATCACTTCCCGCGAGACTGCCCCATCAAAACGCCTGACTCACTCAATGCGTTTTCAACCCCAACAACTCATTGCTTGGCGGGCCTATAGGGAAGCTGCCGCTGGGGCACAAGTCGCTTTGCGATAGGACCGCTCGCATTCGGCAAATTCGTACGATTCGCAATTCTGGCCAGAGCACGTCCGGCGCAAAGTTATGTAAAAGGTTTAACGGCGTTAACCATTTGTTGACCATGATCCGCGACTTCTGTGTTTGCCCGATCCGCAAGGGGGTGGATCGACACAGTAACGGGGAATGAGAAATGAAACTGACACCGCTAAACGGAGGCGAGTTTGAAACCGCCCACAGCGCCGAAGTCGATATGGTTGTGGCGAAGTGCCTGGCCGCTGCTTCAAATGGCGATACCGCCGCTCTGTTTGACCTTGGCGTTGCCTTCTCGACAGGCAGCAATGGTGTGACCAGCGACCTGATCGAAGCACATAAGTGGTTCAACATCGCCGCATCACGTGGTCACGAAGAAGCTGGCTGGTGCCGCGCTGACGTGTCTGATGAGATGACCGCCCGCGAAATCGCCGAAGCACAGCGCCGCGCGCGTCAATGGCTAGCAGACGAGCGTCGTCAGGCTGCCTGACTAATTGCCTTTCTTGAACGGTGTTCGCTGATCAAGAAATATCTGATCAGTCGCAATACCTTCGCGCTCGCGCTCTAGGTAATCGGCGATTGCGGCTTTAAAACCGGGTTCAGCCAGCCAATGCGCAGAATGTGTCTGCACAGGCTCATACCCGCGAGCGAGTTTATGCCCGCCCTGTGCGCCTGCCTCGACCCTTGGCAGGCCCAAATCGATAGCGATGTCGATGGCTTGGTAATAACACAGTTCGAAATGCAGGAAGCGCACATCCTTTGTGCACCCCCAATACCGGCCATAAATTGCTTCTGGCCCGATAAAATTGAGTGCCCCGGCGATCGGCACGTCTTCGTCGAATGCCAAAATGAGCACGATGGCCTCACCCATGCGTTCACCCAACAGAGTAAACGCTTCACGCGTCAGATAAGGTGTGCCCCATTTGCGCGCGCCGGTGTCCTGGTAGAAAATCCAGAATGCGTCCCAATGTTCTGGCTTGATCTCATCGCCTTGCAGCCGCTCAATCCGCAAACCCTCCAGCGCTTTGGCGCGTTCTTTCCTAAGGTCTTTGCGTTTGCGCGACGTCAGTGCACCCAAGAAACCTTCAAAGCTGTCATAATCGCGGTTGAGCCAGTGAAATTGGATATCATCCCGTATGAGCCAGTCACCTGCTTCAAACAGCGGGACCTGATCCGGGTCGATAAAGGTCGCATGTGCAGACGATAGATTGTTTTTCAAACAGACCGCTTCCGCTCCTTTGAGCAAATGCGGCGCAAGCGCCCGATCAGACAACAACAAGCGCGGCCCATTGGCAGGCGTAAACGGCGCAGCGATTTGCAGCTTTGGGTAATACTGCCCGCCAGCACGGTGCAGCGCGTCTGCCCAGGCGTGGTCAAATACAAACTCACCTTGGCTGTGACCCTTGGCATAACTGGGCATCGCTGCCATCAATTTGCCTGCGGCATCGGTGATTACAATCGGGACAGGGTCCCAGCCGGTGCCTTTACCAACGCTGCCAGAATCCTCCATTGCGGTAAGGAATTCATGGGACACGAAAGGATTGCCTGCCCCCTCAAGCGCATTCCAATCATCGCGATCGAATGAACCAACCGAGGGCCCAAGCCTGACCGTCAATTCGCTTTTGGCAGGTTCGGTATCACTCATGGAAGGCCGTTGCCTTCGCTCACCAGCGCATCAACATTGGCCAATGCAAGTTTACGTGTCTCGGATGAGTTTACCGTCCAGCTGAGGATCGGCAGTCCGCTTTGGCGCAATCCCATTACCCAATCGTTCGGCAATGCGGCGATATGGTAGGCTAGGAAATCGGGCTTGGCGGCGTTGAATGCGTCAAGCCGCTGCTTCTTTGTTTGCGTATAGCCGTGCTCGTCTTCGCGCATGACAAGGCCTGCGCATGTCGCTGGAGAATGCTTTCGGAACCAGATCACCACGGCGGGGTCAAAACTCATGACTGAATGATCACCAAGGTAATCAGCCAATGCGTCTTTTACCGCCTCGCAAGTTGCTTCTACATCGTAGCCCGGTCTGGATTTAATCTCGATCAGCAGCGGTACCCGCGCGCCAATTGCGCTAAGAAATTCGGGAAGTGTCGCGGGGCTTTCTTCAGTCCCATGATACGTAAGCTCCTTCAACGCTACCGTGCTTAGCTCCGTGGTCGCACCACGTACACCTGTCAGCCGGTCTGTTTCCCAGTCATGGAACACAATTGCATCGCCGTTTGCACTGCGCTGAATATCACATTCGATACCCATCCCAGCCGCTATCGCAGCTTCAGCAGCAGCAAGAGAGTTTTCCGGTACGCCCTTCCCGTGCAGGCCGCGATGGGCATAGTCCCAAGCTGTTAACCAGCCAGAGATGCGGCGACCCTCAATTCAGACACAGCGATCACGGCATCAACTTCAACGGCAGCACCAAGCGGCAGCACAGGAACGCCAACCGCTGCACGCGAATGGCGACCTTTTTCGCCAAAGACATCGAACATAAGATCAGAGGCACCATTGGCGACCTTTGGTTGGTCGGTAAAATCGGCAGTCGAGCTTACAAAAGCGCCAAGCTTTACGACCCGCTCAACCTTTTCCAACAAGCCGGCGGATTTCAGCTGCGCAAGGATCATCAAGCCGCATGCACGCGCGGCCGCCATGCCGCCATCAAGATCGACGTCTTCACCCAAACGTCCTGTTGCTAGCTCTCCGTCGATGAAGGGAAGCTGCCCTGAAACGTGCGCAAAGCCGCCGTGCACTACGACCGGTTGGTAGCTTGCGACCGGAGCGGCCGCCTGCGGCAAAGTTATGCCAAGCTCGTTCAATCGTGCTTCGATGCTCATGCGGGGATCTCCTCTAATTTACCCATCAGCCAAGGCAATGCTTCGGACCAGGCGTCGATCCTTGCGTCGGCATGCCCCGCCTTGTGCGCGCAATCGATTGCATGCGCGATGCTCGGTTCCCCGCACATATGCAGGCGCACAACTTCAGGCACCGTCTCGGATGCCGACAAATGATGCTGCGGCAGATCATCAATGAAGAAAGCGCGGCTGGGCGAATGTTCGGCTAGGATTTTTTCCAGCATCGGACCCTTTGGCCCCTGATTGGTATAGACCGGCGCGATGATGCCATGCTCTGCCAATTGATCTGTCCGCATATCGCGGCGCTTGTCGACCAGATTGGTCAGGATCACGATATCGGCATGTTCTGACAAAGCGTTTATCGATTCAACCGCACCGGAAATTGGCATTTGTCGGCCCATCTCAGTATCGAAAAAGCCACCAAGCATCCGCCATACCTCGTTTGCCTCAAGCAGTTTTCCGCTGTCATTCCAGCGCAATGCTTCACCAAAGTTCGCCCCATCAAGGTTGAAAGTGATGCCCTGACTTTCGGCAAGCCATTCTTTGAACGGGACGACCATGTGCAACAGCACTTCGTCGCAGTCAGAAATGATTAGGGGGCGACTCATTGGGAAAGCTCCTGGCGGGCGGCGATCAGTTCTTCTGGCGTAACGGCCAAAGCCTCTGCAGCACGGATCAAATCGGGTTCGTGGTTGGCAAGAAAGTCGAGTGGCGCAGCCAGAATAGACGGATCATCCAAACCAGCGCGTAATGTATCAGGCGTTAAACCCGTCAGGCTCAAAAATCGTTCCGCACGATCATCATTCTCTAGCACCCAGCCGAGAACGGCCAGCGCAAGAGTGCTTGCAGACAATGGCGAAGGGCTTGGCGAAGGGTCGTCCATGTGCGGGATTGTAGCGGCCTCTTGGTCAGGGTAGGTGGCGGAAACTAAAGTGATCGGGGCAAGCAGTGGCAAAGCGAATAATGGTTGTCGAGGATAATGACCTCAACCGAAAACTCTTCTGCGATGTTCTGAAAGCCAACGGCTTTGAAGTGGAGCCGATTGCTGACGGCGAAAGCGTGCTCGAGACGGCACGCTCGATCACGCCGGACCTGATCATAATGGATATTCAGTTGCCCGGAATTTCTGGTGTCGACCTTATCGAGGCGGCTCAAAAGGACATGCTTCTTGCTCAAATCCCTGTTCTAGCCGTGACTGCGTTTGCGGCGAAGGGTGACGAGGAGCGTATCCGGGCGGCTGGCGCGTCCGGCTATCTGTCCAAGCCGGTTTCAATTATGCCGTTCATGAACGCAGTGAAAGCACTGCTTCCCGCCTAGTAGAGCGAGGCCGCGTACTCGCTGGCATAGACAACCATGGTGATAAACAGGCCGGTCAGAAAGATGCGATACGCATAGGCCAGATACCGGTATTTCTTGCCATAGAGCACCTGCCCGTTCTGATAAATATCACGCAGCATTGCGCGGAACACCGCTTCATCATCGCCAAAATCATTGAGTAAGCGGCGCTTCCATTCTTCCTCGTCCATACCAGTGAAATGGCCGAAGAAGAGGATATTGAAATTCGGATCGTCGCGGGGAATTCGTCCGGTACTCGGCAGCACCGAAAGAACCGCAAACAGAGACGAAACAAAGGCCGTTAGCGCTAGACAAACAGTCGCTAGAGTAATTTCGCTCCCCAAAAGGCGAGTGACAGATAGCGAGAAGACGACAAAGGTCGCGCCGATCAGGATATTGGCTTTCTGATCTGCCATTTGAGACAATGTGAGCGTATTCAATTGCGCTGTGCGTGCCAGATGGATCGCATTATCCGAGAATGCTATCGGAATATCGTGTTCCTCCATCTGTGGTTTCGAACTATTGCGGTCACCTTGCTTCACGCCAATTCACCCCCAAAATCGCATTCCCCAGACGGTGTGCCAGCGGCGTGAAAACTTGACAAGCGGCATCCGCAGCCGCTTTGCAGCCGTATTCCTTTGGCAAGCATCGCCAGAATTCTAAAATGAAAGCACCCATTTCATCATGACCGAAGCCGAAGTCGATACGCGCGTCCGCGCCCTGATCGAACCGTTCAACAAAAAGGGCGTCGAGATCGCAGAAGGCACAACCTTCGCCAATGATCTGGAATTCGACAGCCTGACGGTGATGGATTTCGTCGCAGAAATCGAAGACGAATTCGACATCATCATCAGCATGAACCAGCAAGCCGAGATTGAGAGTTACGGCCAGTTGGTAGCTGCGGTCCACAAATTGCAGGATAGCTGATAAAGGCGCTGCCCATGACTGAAAACGCGACCACAGACACCGCGCCAAAAGGCGATCTGTTCTCAAAATTCGATGACATCATCCAGACCCGGGAGACATTGCTCGCGAGCGGCGTCGAAGACCCGTACAATCTGGTCATGGAAAAGGTGCTCTCGCCAACCCGCGCAATTTGCAACGGGCGCGATACGATCCTGCTCGGCACATACAATTATATGGGTATGACGTTTGACCCCGACGTCCTCGATGCGGGAAAACAAGCGCTCGCTGATTACGGGTCCGGAACAACCGGCAGCCGCGTTCTAAATGGCACGTTTCAAGGCCACAAAGAGTGCGAAGACGCGCTCAAAGAGTTTTACGGCATGGACCATGCCATGGTGTTCTCAACCGGTTATCAGGCCAATCTTGGGATCATCTCGACGATCGCTGGTAAGGGCGATTATGTCATCCTCGATATTGATAGCCATGCATCGATCTATGACGGTTGTGCGATGGGCAATGCCGAAATCGTGCCTTTCCGCCACAACGATATCGAAGCACTGGAAAAGCGCCTGCGCCGCATCCCCGAAGGTGCTGGCAAACTGGTCATCCTCGAAGGTGTTTATTCGATGATGGGTGACGTTGCCCCGCTCAAAGAGATGATTGCAATCTCCAAGAAGTACGGCGCCATGGTACTAGTGGATGAAGCTCACTCCATGGGCTTCATCGGTGAGAACGGGCGCGGTGTCGCCGAAGAGCAAGGCGTCATGGACGATTGCGATTTCATCATTGGCACGTTTTCAAAAAGCGTAGGAACGGTTGGTGGCTTTTGCGTTTCCAACCACCCGAAATTCGAAATCATGCGGCTCGTCTGTCGTCCCTATGTATTCACGGCCAGTCTCCCGCCGAGCGTTGTTGCTACATCTGCGACGTCGATCCGCAAGCTGATGCATGGATCGAACAAGCGGGCGCATCTCTGGGAGAATTCGAAAGTCCTGCACAAAGGCCTGCGTGATCTAGGTTTTGAACTGGGGACACCAGAGGCTCAGAGCGCGATCATTGCAGTGATTATGCCAGACCTGCAGCAGGGGGCCATGATGTGGGAGGCTCTGCTAAAAGAAGGACTGTACGTCAATCTGGCGCGCCCGCCTGCGACGCCAGCGGGTATGACCTTACTGCGCTGTTCGCTATGCGCCGAGCACTCCGCCGAGGAAGTCCAAACGATCCTTGCAATGTTTGAACGTGCCGGCAAAGCTGTCGGCATTATCAGCTAGTTTTAGCTTCGACCCTTAGGCACCGCGCACCTCAGTCACAGCATCGCAGGCGTTTTCTGACGTTGCATCGTCGTTTCCGCCGGCCAGCTGCGTGAAGGCTATAAAGCCTCCGACGACAAGCACGACAAATACCGTCGTGACTGCGCCGAGATACTTATCGATAATAGCTTTGATCGGCGCGCCGAAGACCTGAAACAGAATCCCGACAATCATAAATATCAGCGCGCGGCCAGCGATTGCGGCCAGCGTGAAAGTCAGCAGGTTCATTTCGATGAAGCCTGCGGTAATCGTCATGAGTTTGAATGGTACGGGTGTGCCTGCGGCGAAAAAGACAGCAAGCGCCCCCTGCTCGCGAATATAGCAGGCCGCCACGGGGAAGCTTTCGGTCAGCCCGAGCATTCCGATCATCCATGCGCCCACGGCTTCATAAAGGAAGTAGCCGATCGCGTACCCAAGCAGTCCACCAAGCACAGATGAGACCGTAGCAATCACGGCAAAACGGATCGCCTTCTTGGGCTCGGCCAGACACATCAAACCCAAAAGGGGATGCGGCGGAATCGGAAAGAAACTGGATTCGATGAAACAGAAGAAAGCGAGCCACCACACCGCTTTCGGGTGTGCCGCTTTTTCCATTGTCCAATCGTATAATGCACGCAGCCAAGCCAAAATCGAATGTTCCTATCCGGTGGTGAGGCAAGGGGTTAGGCGAGCCTCCCAAAGGGTGCAAGCGCCAAATAACGAACCTATTTGGTACTTTGTCATTGACATTGTCACGCTCTCTGGTTAGAGAGGGGCATAGTCGAAAAATAGGGCGATTGTGTACTTTACAAACCCAACCTTTCTCCGTATAAGAATGGGGAAAGGAACAACGAACCATGTCGGTACTATCCAGCCCCCATTTCCACGACGAAGCCAAGGCGTTTGAATACCTTGAGAGCATCGTGTGGGCGGACGGAATTGCCTGCCCAAAGTGCGGTGTTGTCGGCGGTCGTGTGTACGATCTGTCGGGCGTTCGCACCAAGCCGAGCAAAAAGCACCCTAAAGGCAAGGTTCGCCACGGTCTGAAAAAGTGCGGCGAATGCCGTAAGCAGTTCACCGTGAAAGTTGGCACCGTGTTTGAACACGCCCGCCTGCCCCTTACCAAGATGCTACAGGCGGTTCACCTGATGGTATCGAGCAAGAAGGGTATCAGCGCCCACCAGCTTAGCCGCGTTCTCGAAGTCCAGTACAAGAGCGCGTGGTTCCTCTCGCACCGCATTCGTGAAGCTATGCGCTCCGGTGATCTGGCGCAGCCGTTCGGTTCTGGCGGCGGCGCGGTTGAAGTTGACGAGACCTATATCGGCTACAAGCGCGACTTCCCCATCAAGCAGGGTGTGAGCCACAAGCAGGCGGTTGTTGCGCTCGTTGACCGTGACAGCGGTCAGAGTAAGTGGTTTCAGGTTGACCGTGCATCCATTGATGAAATCCACCCGATTGTACGTGACAACATCGCCCGCGAAGCCCGCCTAATGACGGACGAAGCCCTCGTGTACCGCACTGTGGGCCGCGAGTTCTCCGAGCATGGCACTACCAACCATGGCCGCGCTGAGTACGTAAGCCCCGAAGATCGCACCATTCACACCAACACGGTTGAAGGCGCGTTCTCGATATTCAAGCGCGGTATGCGCGGTGTGTACCAGCATTGTCAGGAACACCACCTGCACCGCTACCTCGCTGAATTTGAGTTCCGCTATAACAACCGCGAGGCCAACGGCGTGAATGATCGTGGTCGGAGCGCGGCGGCGATAAAGGGTATCAGTGGCAAGCGATTGACCTATGGGTCAACTGACAGCCTTCAAAGCGCCTAAATCCAAAAGACGATTCCGGCGCAAGGGTAGGTGGCGAACGAACCGTTAAGGTGATAACTTCAAATTCGTTCTTGACGTAGGAATCGACGATTCCTACTATCTAGCTAATCCGGCTGCGGTCGGAGGGAGAACGTGTTACGCGTTCAGCGGGGGCTTTAGGCCCCCGTTTTCCTGTTAGGACGGCAGCCACTTTAGCCCCCAACCATCAATCAGATCAGTTTTGGGTTTTCTTGCAAGCTTGCTCTCTTTGAGAACGTCAACCAACCTCGCACCATATCCTGTTGCAGGTGGCTCATTGAGTTTCTCCGTTTTCAAATATCGAAGGACGGGATGCGCGAGGGAAACAGCAAGCTGGTGGCCTGCGATATCATCCTCCTTGCGACCAAACTTGATATGCTTGGATGTCAGGTACTTCTGCGCCGTTTCAGCTGTCACCGTAGAGTTCCCACGCTGCCAAAAGCGCTGATAAGCAGCCTTGAGCCTCTTGTCGGCAAATTTACCTCGCGACTCTACCAAGACATCGCCCTGAAAATTGTGGCGCTTCAACCATTTCACGAAACGTTCAAGCAACATTTCCAAGCAGTAATGATATGGATCATGTTGCCAGACGATGTACTTCTTTACGTGAGCATCTTTGTCGATGGCAGTGGCCATCGCTAAGTATGCAGATTCTTCTACAACCTTAGTCCAACGTCTCTCAAATTCCATCGCGAGAAATGGATCTGATTTCAATTTCTCAAACGGTGCTTCGCCCCTTACCATTTCACGGCGGTGTAATATGACAGGGCTCTCTTGCGAATGATCGAAAAGCTCTGTTTTTAAATCGAAGACCGTCTGGGTGAAGCTCTTGTCATGAGTCTCCTGAAGCATCACAATACCCATCAGGCAAAGAAACCTATCGATGTGCGCTTTCTTTAGTGATTGGGTGCCAGTTTCATCGATGTAGAGACGATAACGCTTGGAAGGGTGAATAAACATTATGGCGGAACATCCTAGCAACGCCAAAAAGAGTCAACTCGATAAGTTCAAAGAAGCCGCACGCGAACTCGAATGCGACGACGACGAAAAACGGTTTGCGGATCGCCTCGGCAAGCTAACCAAGCCTCTGCCCACTGGGGATAAAATGAAAGACTGACTCGCATTTCGCTGCATGCCGTGGATTCATGGTGGCGGTTCAAACACCTATGGCGCTGTCGAGCCTTTGACAGCGGGAGGCGCACACGGCGTCTTCGGGTGAACGGACCAACCGTTTGCGCTCAATAAGGAGAAATCCCATGAGCAAGAACACCCACCAGCGGGCACGTAGCGCCATTTCAGGCCGCATCGTGACTCTGGCACATGCAAAACGCAGTCCTCACACGACTGTCGTTGAGCAATACAAGACGGGCAAGAAGGGTCCAAAGAACTAACGTTCAAACCTTCAAACCTTGAATGGGGTCGTCGGGGGAAACCTCGGCGGCCTTTTTCCTTTGAATCAGACGTTGATTCCTGTGTCAACTTGTTCCTAAAAACCGGACATACTTCTAAACAGTCTTGCATCCTGTAGGACAGGATAAATAACCAATCTGGTGAAAAACCTGTTTCCTACAGTGTAACGCTGAGCCTATAGCAATGCACATGATGGGCGAATCGCAACGACGACGAGACGCTCTGATTTAACGCTAAACGAGTGGTAACGCCGTTGACTTTGTCCCCGTCAGTTCCGTGGGTTTGTTAAATACACAATCGCCAAAAATAGCGATTCGCCAGCAGGCAGCTTCCCGCTTCGGGGCGCTGCCTTTTTCGTTCCTGGATCGGAGAATGCTTATGGCCGCCGCGGGAAGGCAGCGCACAAGGATTAAGAAGCAATTCAAAGAAGGTGACGGCACAAAGCCGAACCGCCATTGGCGCAGCCTATTTCTCGACTATTTGGCAGAAAGCTCGAACGTTTCAGAATCGGCACGCAAGGCTAACATAAACCCCAGCCGGGCCTACAAAGTGCGCCGCGAGGAACCCGAATTTGCACGCCAATGGCTCGCTGCACTTTGGGAAGGATACATCCATCTGGAAATGGAAGTGCTGCGCCGTCTTCGCGAAGGCGACCAGCAGACCGAAGATTCCGACAAATACGATTTCGCAAACGCCATCCGCTTGCTCAATGTGCACCGCGAAAACGCAATTCGGGCGCAAGCAGAACAACGCAATGTGAGCGCAGCCGAAATTCGAGCTTCGATTGATCGAAAGGTCGAACGCATCCGGCTCAAAGTAAAAGCTGAAAAGCAACGTGCAGGTTCGGATACGTGACACCAGGGCTTGATTGGCTCGCAGACCAACCGGCACGAGTCCGATCGCGTGTCGCAGAGGCACTAAATGGCGCTGAAAGGGCCGAGTTTGATTATCATTGGGGGATGTCAGCGCGCGCCGCGCAATTGCCACCATCAGAAGACTGGCGGCTTTGGCTCATCATGGCCGGGCGCGGGTTTGGTAAGACGCGCGCTGGCGCAGAATGGGTCCGCAATATTGCTGAAACGAATTGCAACGCACGGATCGCGCTCGTGTCCGCTTCCCTTTCGGAAGCGCGAGCTGTTATGGTCGAAGGAGAGAGCGGCATCATTGCGTGTTCCCCGCCTGATCGTGCACCTGTTTTCGAAGCCTCTTTGCGCAGGCTACGGTGGCCCAATGGGGCCCAGGCGCAGCTATTCTCAGCGGCCGAGCCTGAGTCCTTGCGGGGGCCGCAGCACAGCCATGCTTGCCGGACAGGCTCAAAGAGAATTCTTCATCAATCAAGCGTTTGTGATGATCGATGGTATAATCCAATTCGGTGTTGACGATAGTCTTTCGGCTCCTCCCAGCTCTTCAAGCGACGGCGCAATTTTCAGGATTGCACCTGCTGCAACAGGCGACTGGGCCGGTAAAGATGATCAAATCGCAATGCGAATTTCAGGCGCGTGGAATTACTCGATACCGAAAGAAGGCATGCGGGTGTTTGACCGGTCAGCCCAACAATTCTTGCTCTTTAAGACAAGTTGGGTGGCGCCTGTTGAGCCGGAACTGCCTACTGGTGGCGCGGTGATTGATCAGGAAGCCAGAAGTGCCGTCGATGGGGTAATTCAAGCGCTTCGAAATGCAGGAATTTTTACATCCGCAACCTAACGAATCAGAACTTTTGAGATCTGATTTTTGCATTATCTGCAATTCAGGCTTCGATTTTTCCCCGTTGAGCACCTTATAGCGGCATTCTTGCAACAGTTTCGGGCCATTGATTGCTTGCGACTTTTTTGTCGAGAAGTTAGATACGCCTAGTGCCTCAATCCTATAAAAGGGGAAATTAGAAATGCGCAAACTCGTCATAGGTATGGCGATGGCTTCGACAGCGCTTACAGCGCCTGCCACAGCTCGTGAGGGCGAATGGTATGTCGAGCTCGGCGGTGGTCCGATGCTCGTTGAAGACATCGAATTTGATGTTAATGGTAACCCAGAAGATTACTCTGGTGATTACGAGAATGGTGCAGATTTCGGCGGCCTTGTTGGCTACGACTTCGGTGCTTTCCGTCTCGAAGCTGAAGCGAGCTATCGTACAGCGGATCTCGAATCGTTCACAGTGTCGCCAGGCTTCCTCAACCAGGTTCCTGCTGGCACCACTCAAGCTGCTAGCGGTGACGTTAGCGCGCTGAGCTTTATGGTGAACGGTCTCTTTGACTTCGGTCCAGATGATGGCCTTCAGGCCTTCTTCGGCGGCGGTATTGGCGTTGCCCGTACTGACTTTGAAGCTCAGTATTTCTCCAACCTTTCACCTGTAATTGACGATTCCGACACTGGTCTCGCATGGCAGATTTTGGCTGGTATCCGCGCTCCAATCAGCGATAGCTGGGACGCTGGTCTTCGTTATCGTTACTTCAACGCACCGAACATTGAACTGTTTGATACCGTTGGTAACACTCTCGATACCGACGCTAGCACTCACTCGCTTCTCGGTACGCTGACATACAACTTTGGTGGCGATACACCTCCTCCACCGCCTCCTCCACCGCCACCACCTCCACCACCTCCACCGCCGCCACCGCCACCGCCACCGCCACCACCACCGGCTGCGGCACCGTGCAACACTGGTCCGTACATCGTATTCTTCGATTTCGATCAGTCTGACATCACGGCGGAAGCTGCGACAGTTCTTAACAACGCTGTCACTGCTTATGCGAACTGCGGTACAGCCAACGTAATGCTTGCCGGTCACACCGACCGTTCGGGCAGCGTGACCTACAACATGGGTCTGGCTGAGCGTCGGAACACTTCGGTAACCGACTACCTCACAGGTCGCGGCATCCCAGGTGCGCGCATCAACAGCGAAGCATTCGGCGAATCTCAGCCGCGTGTTCCAACAGCGGACGGTGTTCGCGAACTGCAGAACCGTCGCGTTGAAGTATCTTACGGCCCAGGCTCGGGCATGTAAGATTGGGCTTCACGCTCTAAGAATTGGGGGCCGGAGCGATCCGGCCCCTTTTTTTATGATCTCAAGGGGAATTTGAATGCGATTAACCTCTAGCCTTGGCCTCGTTGCGTTCGCGATTTCTGGATGCACTTCAGGTACAGAGCCTGCTCAAGAAGCCGAAAAACCGATCGAAAATGAAGCCTCGGTTATTGCCAGTGCTTCCATGATTTCAGCCAAAGGCGACGCGAGAGGAACTGTCGAGTTCAAACAATCGGGCGACGTACTTACGCTGCAAATCTCGCTGAGTGGCATAGAGCCAGGTGCGAAAGCGTTTCACCTCCACACGACAGGAAAGTGTGATGCGCCTGACTTCAAAACCGCGGGCGGCCACCTCAATCCCTTTGCGAAAACGCATGGTCGACTTAGTGAACAAGGATCGCATCTTGGAGACTTCGAAAACATCGAAATCTCAGACAACGGCACTGCTCTTGCGACACGCATGATCGAGAAGAATGCTGCTGAAATCGAGAGTATACTCTTCGACGAGGATGGGACGGCTGTTATGATCCATGCCGGACCCGACGACTATATGTCAGATCCAGCAGGTGCAGCAGGCCCCCGTATTGCTTGTGGAATCGTCGAGCGCGCGCCTTAAGAGCTTGCTATTGCGCGGCCCCGACAGGTTCACCTGCCGCAGCTGCGCGCTCAACGACGCTCTTGTTCGCTTTGGGGACCAACCTTAGCGCTGCCAATAGTAAAACGAAACCGATCGGCGTGATCCAAAGCGTAGAGAGAACTCCAGCGCTGAGGTCTCCTCCGTTTTGCGCTGAAACGTAACCGGCCGTGTACGGACCGAGACCCAATCCAACCAAAGTCGTTGCGAGAAAGAACGTGGCTGTTGCAGTCCCGCGCATTCGAGGAAGAACCAAGGCTTGGCTACTTGCCGCCGCAGCTCCCAAGGCAGATGCAGCCAAGGCTCCTACGATTACATTCAGGACCAGGAACAGTGTCCAGCTCTCAGTCGTGTACTGCACATACGCAAAGGGAATAGGGCTTAGCAGGCCGAAGAGTATCACCCAAATCCGTCCTCCCTTTGTTTTTTGGTACAGGGTGTCAGCCATGCGGCCACCGAGGATAACACCCAGAAAACCGCCAGCAGCGCCGCCACCACCTAGCCAGAAACCCAGTTCCGCTTTCGAGACATCAAAGACGCGCTCAGCATACGGCGCGCCCCAATAGGATGCAGAATAGGCCATAAACGCCACTGTCCCATATCCGAGGATAGTACAGAGGAATGCAGGGGAGCCCCAGGTTAACGCGAATGTCGGATAGTCTCTGAGGCGTAGGGCACTAGCCCAGCAGAATACCGCATAGTAGCCGATAGCAAGCAGGCACCATTGATCGGAGATTGCAGGCAACGCTACGCCCAGTAAATTACCGAGAGATGCGACAATAATTCCTTGCTCAGCACCCAGCCAAATTGTGATCAGGTGAGCGGCAACTTGTGCGCCAAAAAATACCAGAACGTTTATCGCCAATGCACTTGCGCCGCGCGACGCTGCGCCAACAAACGTGAACGGTGGTATTACAGTATACAGCTCCTGAATGAAGCCGCGGAAGGGGTGGGGATCCTCTTCCGTAGGTAAGCCATCAATGGCACCCCGAACTGGCTCTCGCAGCGTGACAACCCAGATCGCCAAAAGCAAACCTGGCAAGCCAACAGCGATAAACGCGGCTTGCCAGCCAGCCAGACCAAACCATGGGTCTCCATCCGGAAAGTTCTTGTTCCAGTTGTCTACGATCAACCCTCCGATCGCCAACGAAACACCGCCTCCAATATAAAGACCAGATGAATAGATCGCCAATGCGGTCGCACGAAGTCGGGCGGGAAACCAATCTGAAATCAGCGAATATGCCGAAGGACTAGCGGTAGCCTCGCCGACGCCGACACCAATGCGCGCTACGGTCAACGTGGCTGCGTCTCTTGCGAAGCCAGAGACTGCCGTCATTGCAGACCATAGAGTGAGGCCGAGCGTCATCAACCGAACACGCTTCCAACTGTCCGCTAGTTTGCCAAGCGGGATTCCAAACAATGCGTAAAAAATGGCGAAAGCCGTGCCATAGAGGAAGCCCAAATAGGCATCGTCAACACCCAAATCGGCCTTAATATCATTAGCGAGGATCGAGAGAATTTGCCGATCAATGAAGTTCAAGACATAAATTAAAACCAGTACGCTTAACGCGTACCAACTATATGCCGGAACGGGCTGTTCGGCCTGCTCCTGCTCGACTTTGGTGGCTTCTTGCAAGTCCGATCCCCTAGCCCACGACTATATTTTATGGGCCCAAATGTGGTCGGATTAGGCCGCGTACACAGTGCTATCCGTTATTCCTGCTTCGGCAAAACCCTTTTTACGCAAACGGCATGAATCACACAGCCCACAGGCCGCTTGATTGTCGGTTGGATCGTAGCATGACCAGCTCCATGAAGGGTCCAGGCCGAGGCGGTGACATTCAGTCGCGATGTCTGCTTTTGTCATGTCTTGTAGAGGAGTGTGGATCGTGAAGGGATTGCCCTCCACACCTGATTTGGTGCCCAAGCGCGCCGTTTCAGTAAAACTCGCAATGAATTCCGGCCGGCAATCTGGGTAGCCCGAATAATCCAGCGCATTCACACCGATAAAAACGTCTCGCGAACCAGCCGCCTCCGCACAAGCAGTCGTCAATGCAAGAAACACCAGATTTCTCGCAGGCACGTAAGTCACTGGAATATCGTCTCCAAGACCAGACTTAGGCACATCGATTGAATCGGTCAAAGCCGAGCCGCCAAATGAGCGCAAGTCTAGGTCAAGCACCGCATGGCCAACCAACCCAAGGTTTGCGGCAATGGTTTTAGCAGACTCCAATTCAAGCCGATGACGTTGGCCATAATCGACCGATAGAGCCCTGACGGAATAGCCTTGCTCTTGCGCGATGGCAGCGGTCACCATGGAATCAAGCCCGCCAGAAAGCAGGACGATTGCTGTTGGTTTGGTGGTAGTCTGATTCATGGCCGATCACTTAGCCTGAAACGGTCAATTAGCAATCAACAGCTTCCGGTTCGAC
Organism: Erythrobacter crassostreae; assembly: GCF_019204045.1. Taxonomy (GTDB): domain Bacteria; phylum Pseudomonadota; class Alphaproteobacteria; order Sphingomonadales; family Sphingomonadaceae; genus Erythrobacter; species Erythrobacter crassostreae. The sequence continues at coordinate 459,747 of NZ_JAGSPC010000001.1, forward strand.
GGGCTTCTGCGGCAAACTGGAAAGGCTTACCCGCCGCAATCCCCTGGCTTTCAATTTGGACCAGTGAACCTGTTTCACGGCGGATCGATGTACGCCCGTATCCATTGCCGGCACAGGTATAGTGCACGGCCACTTTTGAGGTATCGTCTTCAACAACGAAGCGGTTGCAGCCATTGTCGGTATGGCGCAGCTGGATTAGTTCCTGACCGCTCTTTACGCAGATCTTGCGAGCAGGCGAGCCGTCGCGATACTTAACCGTCCACTCGCCCTTAGCCAATTCGGAAAGCATGGCTAAACTGTCCGATTGTGCAAGAGCGGGCAAGGCAAAACCAAGCGCGCCCGCTCCAAGCAGTGCCGCCGCCTTTCTAGTCAAACTCACTTTGCCGTTGGTCATCAGATGATCATTGCCTTTTTCGTCATATTCGCTTGCACATAATCGCAATACACGGATGAGCCGTTCCTGAATAGCGACAAACCGTTAAATTTGTAGTTCAAAGTCCTTCGCACAGAAGGCGCAATCGACGACTATCTTGCCAGCTTCGTTGCGCATTTCGGCCTGCTCAGCTCTGGGAAAACGAGTAATGACGCCCTCATAATAGTCCGCACTGCAACGGCAACCGCGCGTTAATATGGCCCCTGGCTGGACCAAAACCTCATGCTCTTCATGGAATAAGCGCCATACAAGACCTTCCATGGAAAGAGTAGGGTCAAGCAGTTCATCGTGGCTCACACTCGATGCCATTACGGAGACATGCTCCCAATCCGGATGATCCATGCGGACGTGTAGTCGTTCACGCCCTTCTTCACCATCAGCCAAATGCTGTATCAGTAGCCCCGCAGCCACTGGTCCGTTGCTACCTGAGCGGCTGGCAACGCGGATCATGGTTGGGATCTGCTCGGATTGCGTGAAGTATGCTTCACATGCTTCGGTTAGCGTCTCCCCTTCCAGCGGCACAATGCCTTGATACCTTTGGCCCGGACCGGTGTCGAAAGTGATCGCTAAAAAGCCCTCTCCGAACATAGCTGAGAGCGTGGGATTTGCGCCTAATCCCTTTAAGCGCTCCTCATCGAATTCCGCATAGCCACGCATTTCGCCAGCGCGAAAATCGCAGACCAGCAGCGATACAACACCAGTCTGCGTCTGAGCTTGCAGTGTCAGTTGTGATTTCTCACCCTTCAGCAAGCCCCCCATCAGCGCGCCCAGCACCAGCGCTTCGCTCAAAAGATGGGTAATGGGAGGTGGGTAGTTATGCGCCGAGAGAATGTTTGAAACGACATCGTCCAGCCGCACCAAACGTGCACGTGCACTGCGCGCCGGCAATGTGAAGCCGAGGATCTTATCGGCAAAAGTCTCTGTCTGGGTTTCCATAAATCGCCATATGGTGCCTCTTGGTTGCGCCGATAAGTCCCCAGAAGAAAATCGCCGCTTTTAAGCAATTAAACCAAAGCTCCAGAGCAGGATCGATTTCTGTGCATGGATGCGATTCTCAGCCTCATCAAAAACCACGGAACGCTCGCTCTCGAACACGCTTTCGCTGACTTCCTCACCCACATGGGCAGGCAAGCAATGCAGAAAAATCGCGTCATGCTTGGCATTTGACATCAATGGTGCGTTGACCTGGTACGGTTCCATCGCTGCGCGCTTTTCATCAGCGTCAGCCTGACCCATCGAAATCCATGTGTCGGTAGCAATCACATCGGCAGCCTTCGCTGCCTCTGCTGCATCTTGGGTTAGCAGCACATTTGAGCCACCAGCGCGGGCAGTCTTAACAAATTCGGCTTCTGGCTCAAACCCTGCAGGTGTCGCCACGCGAACATTGAACTTCATCAAACCCGCCGCTTCGAGAATTGAGTGAAGCACATTGTTGCCATCGCCAAGCCACGCAACATCAAGTCCCGGTAAAGCTTTGCCATGCTCGATGATTGTCAGCAAATCGGCCACGATCTGGCAGGGATGCGAACGGTCTGTCAGGCCATTGATGACCGGAACGCTGGCGTGCCTCGCCATTTCTTCGATCTTGGCATGATCGTCTGTCCGCAACATGATGGCATCAACCATACGGCTCAGGACGCGGGCTGTGTCGGCGATAGACTCGCCGCGCCCAAGCTGGCTTGACCCTGCCTCTAAAATCAACACTGTCCCGCCTAGCTGGCGCATTGCGATATCAAAACTCACCCGGGTGCGGGTCGAGTTTTTTTCAAACACCAGCGCAAGAACGCGGCCTTCTAAAGGACGGTCGGCGTCCGGTTTACCCTTGGGCCAGTCAGTTCGGGCCGATTTGCGATCAATCGCGTCATTAATCATGGCCGCTATGGCATCCGGCCCAGCATCGCCCAAATCAAGGAAGTGGCGCGCAGCCATTATGCTGGTTCCGGCGCCTTGAAGCTCGCAGCACCTGCCGAAAGCTTTTCAAAGAACTCTTCGATCTCAGCATCGCCGATTACAAGCGGCGGGATCACGCGCAAAGTCTGGTCGCCCGCAGCCACCGTCAGCAACTGGTGATTATCGCGCAGATGGACGAAAAACGGCCGGCTTTCGACCTTCATCTTGATGCCAAGCATCAGGCCTTTACCGCGCACCAGGTCGAACAAATCAGGATAGTTTCCGATAAACTGCTCAAGGCGCGAACGGATACGCTCGCCCTTTTCAGTGACCTCAGCAAGAAACTCTTCGTTCGCCACTGCATCCATAACTGCGCTGCCCGCCGCCATGCCCAACGGGTTCCCGCCATAGGTCGATCCATGCGTGCCAAATGTCATGCCACGCGCGGCCTTTTCAGTCGCGAGGCAGGCGCCGATCGGGAAACCCCCGCCCAAGCCTTTGGCGCTCGCAAGAATGTCGGGATCAATGCCGTAATGTTCGTGCGCGTACATTTTGCCTGTCCGCGCGACGCCGCATTGCACTTCATCCAGCACAAGCATCAGATCGTGTTCGTCAGCCAGCGCGCGGAGGCCTCGCATAAACTCGTCTGATGCGGGGCGAATGCCGCCCTCGCCCTGGATCGGCTCCACAAGGAAGCCCGCCGTGTTCGGACCCATCAACGCCTTGGCCGATTCCAGATCGTCGAATTCGGCATATTTGAACCCTTCGAGGAGCGGCGAGAAGCCGTGATGCATCTTCGTTTGGTTCGATGCGCTGATCGTAGCCATCGTCCGACCGTGAAACGCATTGGCGAAGGTGATAATTTCAAAGCGGTTGGCATCGCCATCTTCACCGGCATTCTGGTGATAGGCGCGCGCGCATTTGATCGCTGTCTCGACTGCTTCAGCACCCGAGTTTGTGAAAAACACAGTGTCCGCAAAACTGTTATCGACCAGCTGCTGCGCCAGCTTTTCGCCCTGAGGACTGCCATAAAGGTTCGACACATGCATGAGCGTTTCAGCTTGCCTCTGAACCGCTCCGATCAACCCTGCATGCGAATGCCCGAGCAGGTTGACCGCGATGCCGCTCGCGAAATCGAGGTAACGTGTCCCGTCCTCGTCAATCAAATGACAGTGCTCACCGCGAACAGGGCGCACACCGCAGCGCGGATAAACAGGCATGAGCGGAGTAATCGACATAACGTGATTCCTAATTTGGAAATCGGGTACAAAAACAAATGGCGGCCCATAACTGAGCCGCCATCTGGATTGAGATAAGGCCGCTCTTACGCTTGGCCAAACGGCCTGATGAGTTTTTGGAGGGTTACTCCTGAACCTTCGCAAGATTGACCGCAGAATGCTTTCCGCGCCGATCCACTTCTAGGTCGAATTCGAACCGTTCGCCTTCGGCAATTTCGGTCAGACCTGAACGCTCAACAGCGCTGATATGCACGAATGCATCCGGCTGGCCATCATCGCGTACGAGGAAACCAAAGCCCTTCATTGAATTGAAGAATTTGACCGTACCGGTTGCCTTCTCACCCGTCAGCTCTCGCTTCGGAGGGCCGGCATCGGCTTTGGGTGCTGCGATGACATCACCGACAACCTGTAAATCTTGGGCAGAAACTTTTCCGCCGCGATCGACCAGGTTGAACTCAAGTTCCTGACCCTCGGCCAGGCCCTCAAGACCCGCGCGTTCGACTGCGCTGATATGCACGAACACATCTTCACCGCCAGTTTCCTGCGCGATGAAGCCAAAACCTTTTTCGCCATTGAAGAATTTCACGGTGCCTTTGCCGGTGCCTACGACTTGTGCAGGCATACGGTTAAAGCCGCCGCCTCCGCCGCGATCTCCACCGCCACGATCACCGCCGCCCCCGCCGCGTGGCCCGCCGCGATCACCGCCGCCGAAGCCGCCGCGTGAGCCGCCACGATCACCGCCGCCGCCGCTATAGCGGTCGCCGCCACGATCATTTCCGAAATCGCTCGGCGGGGAATATCCATCCATACCGCCGCCAAAAGGATCAAAGCTGTCCTCGCCGAATCCGTCGCGCTTGTCCTTGCCGCGCCGACGTCCCCTATCGTAACCCATAATTCCGTACGTACCTTGTCACACTGTCCCGACCTTCAACACGTCGGTAGCGAGGACAGTGATCCGTACCGAACGCGGGCAAGATTTCGACGGATCGAAATCGCCCTCTTGCACAAGTCATAGCGTACAAAGCGCTGCTTTGCGAATGTTTTAACTCGTGGAGCCTTCTTCGCGCAAAAATATGACATTTTCGAACCACTTTTGTGATGTTCCGGCGTGAATCCCAATTTGAAATAACGCTCTTTGGCGAGTAGCACTCGTGCGAAACTTTAAAAGGCGCACCAATTAGTGAGCACATTTCGCAAATTGTCCGAATCGGTTCTTGCCAGTCCCCAGATCGATAAAGCCGACATCTCGCTGGCCAAAGATCAGGGGATCACCCTTATCGTGAACAACCGTCCCGATGATGAGGAGCCCAGTGCACCTCAAGGCGATGAAATCGCTGCAGCCGCCAAAGCGGCAGGATTGGCCTACCTCGCAATTCCCATCGGTCACGCGGGTTTCAGTGAGCCTCAGATCGACCAGATGGTTACCGCGCTGTCCGATACCGACGGTAAAGTGCTGGCTTACTGCCGATCCGGCACACGTTCCACGTTTCTCTGGTCTCTGGCAGAAGCCAAGATTGGCAGTGACCCAGATGAGATCGCAGCCGCAGCAATGGCTGCGGGCTACGATGTCAGCCCGATCCGCCCAATGATCGACATGCTTGCCGCTCGCTAGAGCCTATTTGCGGTAATCAAGCGGCGGTGCACGGTCGCCCAGCAGAGAGCGATATTCGTAATCATCGCCCCTTGCAGCATCGAATTCGGCACGCGCGGCTGCGCGCAGTTCGGGATTGGTGAAGAGCTCGACCGCCATTAGCGTCATCGATTTTGCGGCCACTTGGGTGCCTTTGTGTCCGATTGAGTGCCCGCTCGCCGCGACAGCTTGCCAGCTATGCGCGCTGGTTCCCGGGACCCATGTCGCCGTGCGAACGCCAACGGTGGGGGTGGCCCAAGACACATCGCCTACATCGGTTGAGCCATATCCAAGGCTCTTCCCGTAGTCGCCAATCTCGCCCGCGCTTTCGAGCGGCTTCGCCGAATCGCCCAGCGATTCCTGCAGTTGTTCAGCCCACGCGCGTTCTTCATCGGTATACTCTACGCCGCCGACCTGGCGCAGTTTCTGGTCCATCACTTTGGCAAGGGTTTCGTTGACGAGCAATGGGTTGTTGCCGTGTATCACTTCCCACTCAACTTCGGTGCCGGTTCCCATAGCCCCTCCGCGCGCTGCAGCTTCTAACCGCGTCCAGATTTCCTCAACTCCATCAGGATCAGGGTGCCGGACATAGTAGAACACTTCGGCGAAATCGGGCACCACGTTCGGAGCGTTTCCGCCCGATGTAATAACATAATGCATCCGCGCATCCTGCGGCATATGCTCATGCAGCATATTGGCCATCATGTTCATCGCTTCCGCTCCGTCCAATGCGCTGCGTCCGCGCTCCGGCGCGCCAGCAGCGTGCGCTGAAATCCCTTTAAAGCGGAACTTGGCAGAACGGTTGGCGAGGCTCGTTTGCGCCGCTGCGCTGTTTTCATCATCGGCGTGCCAGTGGATCGCCACATCGACATCGTCGAACATGCCCGCACGGGTCATATATACCTTGCCAGAGCCGCCTTCTTCCGCAGGAGTGCCGTAAAACCGGATGCGGCCAGGGGTGCCTGTTTCTTCCAACCATTTCTTGATGGCGATGGCGGCGACAAGCGATCCGGCGCCAAACAGATTGTGCCCGCACGCATGGCCTGCATTCTTCCCCTCGACAATCTCCCGCAAAGGTGATGCCGACTGGTTGATACCTGGCAACGCATCCATTTCCGCCATGATTGCGATAACAGGCCCACCTTCGCCCCACTCGGCCAGAAACGCTGTCGGGATATCCGCGATGCCTTGTTCAATCCGAAAGCCTTCTCCCGAAAGCTCGCTTTGGAGCAATGCGCTTGTTTCTGTCTCCAGATAGCCAAGCTCGGCCAGTTCCCAGAGCTGCTGCGCAACACGCGCCGTCCGATCAGCATCCGCGTTAACGAATTCTACCGGATCGACCCCATGATCATCGGCAGACAAAGGTGTTGTCGCCACCAGCAAAGCGATGCTCGCAGCGGCAGCCAGCGGTTTGAACGGCAATTTCATGGCAATCTCCTGTTGCCCCAAGCTTGCCGCAAAGTGCCGCTCATGCCAATCCCGCATGATCATGGACATCCACCCTCAAATCCTGACCTTTGGCGGTTCGCTAATCGCGATTCTTGCCATAACCGGCTTTGCAAAGCTCCTCCGTCTTGGGGGAAAGCCAACCTTGTCTAATGAGGACGAGGCAAGGCGCGCAGCTACAGAAGTGGTTGACGGGTATGAGGCTTCCGAAGTCGCGCTCGACACAAACGGCGCAGGCGCTTTGCTCAGGGATGCAAGCAGCCAGATCATGGTGATCAAGCCGCACGGTAATCAGTTTGCCGGCCGGATTCTTACTTCCCAAGCGAGCGTGCTGGTCGAGGACGGACACACCATTATCTCCACCGGTGAAGCTCGTTTTGGCTGCGTAACTCTTATGCTCGCAAGGCCAGAGCCTTGGGTAGACGCGATCAATCGGTTAAACGGCACGGAAGATGCCTGAATTCTCCCCCACCCAATTTGCTGTGCCGCTTTTCGTGGTTGCCGTTCTCGCAGAGATACTGTGGGCGAGATTCCGCGCGCCCGAGAAATATGAGCCGAGAGATACGCTCATAAGTCTAGCGTTTGGATTGGGCTCTACAGTTGCAGGCGCTTTGTTCGGCGGCTTTGCGGTCTATGTGTTCATCGCTGCTTACGAATACCGCGTGTTTGACCTTGGCCCTGAATGGTGGAGTGTCTGGTGGGCATGGCCGCTCGTCTTTGTGTTGGATGATCTCAAATATTACTGGGTTCACCGCGCAGGGCACCGAATCCGCTGGATGTGGGCAAGCCATGTGAACCATCATTCCAGCCAGCACTACAACCTGTCCACCGCGCTGCGGCAATCGTGGACCGGATCGTTTACCTTTGGACTGCTGTTTGCATTGCCGCTTGTGCTGCTCGGATTTCATCCGGGTATGATCGCAATCGTTGGCGGGTTCAATCTGATCTACCAATTCTGGATTCATACCGAAGCCATCGATCGGATGCCGCGTTGGTTTGAGGCCGTGATGAATACACCGAGTCACCACCGCGTCCACCATGCCACCAATCCGCGTTATCTCGATCGGAATTATGCCGGTGTCTTTATCATTTGGGACAAGATGTTCGGCACATTCGAAGCTGAGACCGATGACGAGAAAATCCGCTACGGTATCATAAAGCAGCTGGGCAGTTTCAACCTGCTCTGGGCAGTGTTTCACGAATGGATCGGCATGATCAGCGATATCTGGCGCGCGCCATGGAAGCACAAGCTTTCCTACCTGCTGCGCGCACCCGGCTGGAGCCATGATGGATCGCGCGACACATCGGACACAATCCGCGAGAGATGGCGAGCCCGAACAGGACAAATCGAGGCTGCAAATTCGGTTGCACAGCGAAACCCGATTGAAAGCCCGCGCGAACCTGCTTAATCCTGTCTCCTAGAGGAGAGATCATGGAGAGTTTCGATTACGTCGTTATCGGCGGAGGTAGTGGTGGCAGCGCAGTTGCAGGGCGCTTGGCCGTAGATGGCACGCGCCGTGTGTGTTTGATCGAAGCCGGCGGGCGCAATGACAACGTCATTATCAAAACGCCCGGCTTCATGCCCTTCATCCGCAATTCCTCGAATTACAAATTCGACACTGTCCCGCAAAAGGGGCTGAATGGCCGGATCGGATATCAGCCGCGCGGGAAAGGCCTTGGCGGGTCTTCGGCGATCAATGCCATGGTCTATATTCGCGGCAACAAATGGGATTACGACAATTGGGCCGATATGGGCTGCGATGGCTGGTCGTACGACGATGTGCTGCCCTATTTCAAAAAAGCTGAATCGAATGAGCGCGGCGGTGATGATTATCACGGCGATGGAGGGCCATTGTTTGTCTCTGACCAAGGCTCTCCCAATCCCACAAGCCACGCTTTTGTAGAGGCCGCCGCATCGCTTCAGATGCGGCCCAACGACGACTTTAACGGGGAACGGCACGAGGGTTTCGGCCTCTATCAAGTGACCCAGCGCAATGGCGAACGTTGGTCTGCTGCGCGCGCTTATGTCGAGCCGATCCGCGACCAAGGCAATTTCGCTGTCTGCACAAACACGCTGGTTGAAAAGCTGGTGATCGAAGGCGGGCGGGTCACCGGAGTGATGGTAAAGCGCGGGAAACGCAGCGAGATGATCTATGCCAAACGCGGCGTGATCCTTTCGGCAGGCGCGTTCAATTCTCCGCAGATATTGATGTTGTCGGGTATCGGCCCAGCGCAGCATTTGAAAGACAACGGCCTTGATGTGGTGTTGAATCGCGAGGCTGTTGGCGGCAACTTACAAGATCACATCGACTATGTGTCCGGCTGGGAAACGGAAAGCGATGTTCCTATCGGCGGCACGTTGAAAGGCACGCTCAAGATGGCAGGCGCCATTTTTGAGCACCGCCGTAAGCGTACGGGCGCAATGACCACACCTTATGCTGAGGCAGGCGGTTTCTGGACCGTGATGAACGACGCGCCTGCACCAGATATCCAATGGCACTTCGTTCCAGCGGTGCTGGAAGATCATGGCCGCGAAAATGTGAAGGGCTACGGCTTTTCGCTCCATGCCTGCGTGCTGCGCCCGGAAAGCAAAGGCACCGTTCGACTCGGCTCGGGTGACGCAGCCGCTGCGCCGGTGATTGATCCGAACTTCCTCGACGATGACCGTGACATTGCCACTTTGCGCGAAGGCATACGCCTTTCGCACCGCATCGCTGATGCGCCGCCGCTGCAAGTTTACGGACCTACCGACCGTCACCCCGTTGATCTCAATGACGACGCAGCGCTGGACGAAATGATCCGCAACCGCGCTGACACTGTTTATCATCCAGTCGGCACGTGCCGAATGGGCGCAGATGATGACGCGGTAGTCGATCCGACGCTGAAAGTGCGCGGGCTCGAAGGCCTATGGATCGCCGATGCCAGCGTGATGCCAAAGATCGTCAGCGGCAACACAAACGCGCCAAGCATCATGATCGGTGAGCGCTGCGCAGACTTTATCAAGGCCGCCGAGAACCGCTGAAACCTCGCAAATTGCGTGGCGAACAAGCCTGCAAAGTGTACGAAAAAGGGGCCGAAGCGGGGATGCCGCTTCGGCCCTTATCAGTTTGTTCGTTCGCAGGAGGAACGCGGTGAGGCGGGGAAAGAGGGAGAGGAGAATGTCTTCCCCCGCCAAACTGGTGAGCGAGTTGGTTAGGTTCTCGCAAATTCAGGATAGGCTTCGACGCCGATCTCGGCCTTGTCCAAACCGTTCACTTCGTCTTCTTCGCTTGGACGGACGCCGATCGTGTATTTGAGAGCCAGCCACACGATGGCCGATGCGCCGGAGACCCAGACTGCGGTCAAGAGAACGCCGACGAGTTGACCCATGAAGGTAACACCTGCGTCGGGTGCAGCAGTCCAAGCGACGATCAACGTACCCCAGATACCTGCGAACAGGTGAACCGGGATTGCACCAACGACATCGTCGATTTTGAACTTGTCGAGCATCGGAACTGCAAAGACCACGATCACGCCGCCAACGCCGCCGATCAGGATCGACTGACCGACAGAAGGAGCAAGCGGCTCAGCAGTGATCGACACAAGGCCGGCCAGTGCGCCATTGAGCGCCATCGTGACGTCGGCTTTCTTGTACATCACCTGCGTCAGGATGATCGCGACAACCACACCGCCAGCGGCGGCCATATTGGTGTTCACGAAAATCTTCGACACATCGGAAACATCGCCGACTGTGCCCATGGCAAGCTGCGATGCACCGTTAAAGCCGAACCAGCCGAGCCAGAGAATAAACGTGCCAAGCGTCGCCAGAGGGATGTTGGTCCCCGGGAATACATTGACCTGACCATCTTTGCCGTAGCGGCCAACACGCGAACCGATGATGATTGCGCCCATGAGAGCCGCCCAACCGCCGGTTGAGTGAACCAAGGTGGAGCCAGCAAAGTCGCTGAAACCGTGAACACTATCAAGGTAGCCGCCGCCCCATTCCCAGCTGACAACAACCGGATAGATAACGCCGGTCAGGATTGTGACGAAGATGAAGAACGGTACGATTTTCACGCGTTCTGCAACGGTGCCCGACACAATCGAGGCCGTTGTGGCGCAGAAAACCATCTGGAAGAACCAGTCTGATGCGACCGAGTAACCCGTATCGAGATCAGCAGCGCCGACCTCTTGCATCGAATAGATGCCGGTAAATCCGCCAATCAGGCCAAGGCTGTCTTCGGCAAAGCTTGGATAGGCAATATTATAGCCGATCACCCAGAACATCAGACCGGCAATCGAATAGAGGCCGATGTTTTTGAGACACTGGGTCGAGGTGTTCTTGGCACGGACAAGGCCGGCTTCGAGCATCGCAAAACCAGCTGCCATCCACATGACGAGGAAACCGCCAATGAGGAATAGCAAAGTGTTAAGAATATAGGCTGTGCCGCCGCCCACCGCATCTGCGGCTGGCGCCGCAGGTACAGCTGCCAAAGCAGGTGCAGCCGTAAGGCCAACTCCGGCTAGGGCAGCAAGTGTCAGAAAAGTACGCTTCATGATGCTTGTCCCCTTTAGAGCGCTGTTTCGCCCGCTTCGCCGGTGCGAATGCGGGTTGCCGATGCGAGATCGAGCATGAAAATCTTGCCGTCGCCGATCGCGTCCGTGTTGGCGGTTTGCTGGATCGTCTCGACAACCTGCTCGGCGATGTCATCGCTTGCAGCTATCTCAAGCTTCACCTTTGGCAGCATGTTGGTGGAGTATTCCGCACCGCGATAAATCTCGGTCTGGCCTTTTTGACGGCCAAAGCCCTTAACTTCGGAAACGGTCATTCCGGCGACGCCGATAGAGCCCAGTGCTTCGCGGACCTCATCGAGCTTGAATGGTTTTATGATGGCGATGATGAACTTCATCCGTGCCCCCTTTGGTTCACCGGGCCTTTCCCGGCGGGTTTAAGAGAGCAAAGGATGTGCCAAACCGTGATTCAAGGGATTCCCAAGCGGTAAGGAACGGCGCGGATGCCTTAATAGGCACTGGCTATGCCCACTTTTTAATCTTTTGGCTATTTATTAGGCAGTTCAAGTGCCAATTGGCATTGCGGGCGGCTCCGTCGACACAAAATTTCTTTCCGCCCTACTCGCCAGCAATATATCTGTCGGTGGCGCGCGTTGTTAGGCCGTCGATACTCGTGGTCCGGCCCGCCATTTTGGCCTCCCATTCAGCCGGATCAGATTGCCGGTGGGCTTTTTGGAGAGTTTCGCGCTCACCCTCAAGGCTCATAAATGGCACGCCCCAGCCACAGCTCGTCTGAACGCTCTCGACCTCGATTTCGAAAATCTGCCGCGTTCCAGGCAGCATTGTAAAGTGCGCCGCAAGTTCATCCCAGCCATCATCTTGCGGGAGAACCGGTGTGCCTTTGCCATAGATCCGCAATATCAAAGCAGGTCGGTCAAAATTGGTGAACATGATGGTGATGCGGCCCGCGTCATCCTGTTCGGCGACGAGATGCGCGTGAGTCTCGTTCCCTGACCCACCTAGATCGAGATAGGCTACCCGCGTCGGGGAAAGCACGCGAAATGCATCATAGCCTTTGGGGCTAAGATTGACCCGGCCATCAGCAGCCGCCGTCGCAACAAAGAACACCGGCTGCTTTTCAATCATCGCCACCTGCTTTGGATCAAGCGCGTCGAAAAAATCAGCCATCTATTTTCTCCATCAAGTTCAAAGGAAATCTTGGAGGACTTTCATAAACTTGTCGAACTGATCGTGGTGGAGCCAATGTCCAGCTTCTTCAAATTCAATCACGTCGGCATCGTTGAAATGCTTGATCCGACCATCCTTCTCGGGATTCGAGGCCCAACTGTTCGCACCATAAAGCAGAAGGGTAGGGCAGGAGATCGCCGCCCATGTTGCCTCGATAAACTCATCTGCGACATCTTCGACGCCCCAAACATTAAGATGCGGATCGAATTTCCAGGTGTATGTCCCGTCCTCATTGCGGGTGACCCCGTGGACAGTCAGATGCTTGGCCTGAACCTCGGTGAGGTACGAGTTTTCCTCGATCATTCGCGCAAAAGCGGCTTCAATCGTGTCGTATTTGCGAGGGCTCCGGCCAGCGGCCTTGCGCTTTTTCTCGATCCATTCGCGCATCCGCTCGGGATAGGGGGTGGAACGCTGCTTGTCCTTCCATTCCGGTGATGGGCCCAGCCCTTCGATCGCGACGAGCTTCGTCACCATATCTGGGAACATTCCGGCATATCGAAGCGCGACATTGCCGCCCATCGAATGCGAGACGATGGTTACAGGGCCGCGCCCAAGCTGATGAACCAGCTGCGCGAGGTCATAGACCATGTCGTTGGAATTGTAGTTCCCGTCCGACACCCAATCGCTGTCACCGTGGCCGCGATGATCCATCGCGACAACGTGCCAATCCTGCGCCAATTGCTCGGCGGTCCAATCCCAGCTGCGCGCATGATCGCGCCCGCCATGTACGAGCACAAGCGGCGGCTTTTCGTGGTTTCCCCAATCGAAATAGTTCAGCTTGAGGCGCTGGGAGATAAAGGTCTGCGAAGTTGGGCCGGATACTGTCATGCCGCAGGCTTTGCCGCGAAGCGCGTCTGCCCGCAAGACTGCCTGCGGCAAATTTAGCGTTCTTTGGTCGCCGAAAATGTCAGGTCTGGATTCTTCTCGACCTGATAATTCACATCCCACGGGCTCTTAGCCATAAAGACCATGTCCCCATCCCGGTCTTTCGCAAGGTTCGCGCGGTTGAATTGTTCGAATTCATCCATCGCTTTTTGATCGCCTTTGACCCAGCGCGCAGTCGCAAACGGCGCCGCCTCAAGTGCAGCCTCGACCTTATATTCCGCCGATAGCCGCGAAATCAGAACTTCGAGCTGAAGCTGGCCGACCACACCAACGATGTGGTTCGCGCCAAGCTCCGGGTAGAACACTTGGATAACACCCTCTTCAGAAAGATCATCCAGCGCCTTGCGAAGCTGTTTCGTCTTAGTTGGATCTTTCAGTTGAACACGGCGCAGGATTTCCGGCGCGAAATTCGGCAATCCTGTGAAGCGAAGCGTGTCTTTTTCCGACAGCGTATCACCCACGCGCAATGTGCCGTGGTTAGGAATGCCGATAATATCGCCAGCCTCGGCGGTGTCGGCAATCTCGCGGTCCTGCGCAAAGAACAGGATCGGCGAATGGATCGCGATCGGTTTGCCAAGGCCCGAGGGAGTTAGCTTCATTCCGCGTCGAAATGTGCCCGATACCTGACGCATGAATGCGATCCGGTCGCGATGGTTCGGATCCATGTTGGCCTGCACTTTGAAGATGAAACCGGTGACTTCATCGTAATCCGGCGCAATCTGCTCGTCGCCTGCGGGCTGTGGACGCGGCGGCGGTGCGTGCTTGGCAATCGCATTGATCAATTCGGTCACGCCGAAATTCTTGAGCGCCGAACCGAAGTAGACCGGCGTCAAATCGCCGCTGCGATAGGCCTCCAGATCAAATTCGGGATAGCCGACCTGTGCAAGCTCAGCCTCTTCCGCAAAGTTGTCGGGAATCTCTGGATCTCTGTCGCGCCTGCCGAGAAATTCTTTGGATGGACCCTGCGGACGACTCACTTCGCCGCTCGCGAAATCGAGGATTCCCTCGAATTGCCCGCCCATGCCAATAGGCCACATTTGCGGTGACACATCCAGCGCAAGCATATCGGCAACTTCGTCAACCGTTTCGAACGGGTCACGGCCCTCGCGGTCGACTTTGTTGACGAACGTGATGATCGGGACATTGCGAAGCCGGCACACTTCGAAGAGTTTTCTAGTCTGCGGCTCGATACCTTTGGCCGCATCGATCACCATTACGGCGCTGTCTACAGCGGTTAGGGTCCGATAGGTGTCTTCTGAAAAGTCCTCGTGGCCCGGCGTATCAAGCAGGTTGAAAGTGATCTTTTCGCCAGAATACTCTTTCTCGAAGGTCATGACCGAGGACGTGACCGATATGCCGCGTTGCTGCTCGATCTTCATCCAATCGGAACGCGCACGCCGCTGCGCCCCGCGGGCCTTAACTTCGCCCGCAAGGTGGATCGCGCCGCCTTGCAGCAGCAGCTTTTCCGTCAGCGTGGTTTTACCAGCATCAGGGTGCGAGATGATCGCGAAGGTGCGGCGATTGGACATCAGACTAGAAGGAGCCGTAACCATCTATGTTTTCCATCGACGCGCGAACCGCATCAGAGATGCCGGCACCGCGAAGCTCTGCTCCCTGTTTCGCTGCAGCCGCCACAATCCTATCCGAAATCGCTTTGAGGTCAGCGTCTTTGAAGGACTTCTCTTGCGGTTGGAGTGTAACCTCGACCGCGACCGATTTCTTGCCTTCGGGGACACCTTGTCCGGCGAACACATCGAACACACGCGTGTCGATGATGTTCGCTTTGTCCGCGCCTTTCACAGCGCGCACCAAATCGGCTGCGGCGAGTTCTAACGGCACAAGGAACGCAAAGTCGCGGGTGACCGATTGCAGTGCAGGCGGCGCAAAGCTTGGCCGCGCGAAACTGACTGGGCCTTTACCGGCTTTCTTTTGAGGGATTGCATCCAGGAAAATCTCGACTGCGGCGATCGGGCCATCCACATCAAACGCCTTGAGTGTTGCGGGATGGATCATACCAAAGCGCGCGAGCACTTTTTTCGGGCCGAGGCGCAAGGTTGCCGATTGGCCGGGATGGAATTGAGTGCCTTCGCCATTGACGACAGGTTCCATCACCATAAGCTTTTCGGACGGAGCGCCCGCTGCTGCGAGCAACTCGAGCGCTGCTGCTTTCGCATCAAATGCATCGAACATCGCGGCTTTGCCATCTGCCCAGCCGCGCGCAGTTTTCTCTCCGGAAAGGATCACGCCAACTGTGGCGCGTTCGTCGCTAAGGCCATCGGAACCGCGGAAATAGCGACGGCCAATTTCGAAGATCCGGCTGGATGAGCTACCACGTGTCGCCGCGCGTTTTGCCGCCATCAGCAGACCCGGGATCAGCGACGGGCGCATGACCTTCATATCTTCGCTGATCGGGTTAGAAAGCTTCCACAGGTCATCCGCCGCGGTGAAATGCGCAGCTTCTGCCTCAGGCAAAAACGACCAAGTGATCGCCTCGTTCAAACCGCTGGCGGCGGCCGCACGCCGCAATTTGCGTTCCAAAACTTGCTCTGACGTCGCGGTCGGGCGAGCAACACCTTCGGCACGCGGCAGAACCACGCTTTCGACTTTGTCGAGACCGTGAATGCGCACGACCTCTTCAACAAGATCGGCAGGCCCTTCGATATCATGGCGGCGCAGCGGGCACGTCACTTGCCAATCATCGGTGACCGCAAAGTCGAGACTTTCGAGAATGCGGCGCTGCTCATCGGCGGGCACTTCGACGCCGCCAAGCTTGGTGGTCAGAACCGGATCGAACTTAACCACCTTGGCATCGATTGGCGCCGCACCAGCATGCACCTTTTCA
The DNA here is from genome assembly GCF_019204045.1 of Erythrobacter crassostreae. Taxonomy (GTDB): domain Bacteria; phylum Pseudomonadota; class Alphaproteobacteria; order Sphingomonadales; family Sphingomonadaceae; genus Erythrobacter; species Erythrobacter crassostreae. Next base: position 475,850 of record NZ_JAGSPC010000001.1, read on the forward strand.
CTGGCTGTACCTCCAGCCAGTTCGACGATCAGCCCTGCGAGCAGATCCAGTCCATCATCCAGAAAAGCCGGATCAACACCGCGTTCAAAACGAGTGCGCGCATCGGAAGCTAGGCCAAGCTTACGCCCCGTCACACCAATACGCGGCGGATCGAAGTAAGCGATTTCGAGCAGTAGGTCGGTCGTGTCATCCGACACACCGGAGTTGTTACCACCCATGATGCCCGCGATGTCGTGAACCTCTTTGTCATCCGCGATCACAACCATGCTGTCATCGAGCGTGTAGGTTTTCTCGTTCAGCGCCAGAACCTGCTCGCCGGACTTCGCACGGCGGGCCACTACTGCACCGGACAGCTTGGACAGGTCATAGGCATGCGCCGGACGGCCAAAGGCGAGCATCAGGTAGTTGGTAAGGTCGACGAGCAGAGAGATCGGGCGCTGGCCCGCGCTCTGCAAACGCTGTTGCAACCAATCGGGCGAAGGTCCGTTTTTCACGCCCTTGATTACGCGACCGTAGAATGCTGGGCACCCTTCTTCGTCGTCCGTACGAATTTCAACCGGGCAATCATCAGCCGCATCGAATTTCGGAAACGCAATCGGTTTGAGCCTGCCGAGTCCAGCTGCCGCCAGATCACGCGCGATGCCATAGACACCCATGCAATCCGGGCGGTTCGGCGTGATCGCAACGTCGATGATTGGCGAGGAGCCATGGTAGTCGGCAAAGCTATGACCAACCGGCGCATCATCCGGCAATTCGATAATGCCGTCGTGATCTTCGCCCAGCTCAAGCTCACGCACGGAGCACATCATGCCGTTTGATTCGACCCCGCGAATGGCGCTCTTGCGAAGCTCCATGCCGTTGGACGGGACAACCGCCCCCGGTTGGCCAAGCACACCCATCATGCCCGCACGGGCATTGGGCGCGCCGCAGACAACCTGCAGCGGATCGCCTTCGCCGGTGTCCACGATCAGGACTTGAAGCTTGTCTGCATCAGGATGTTTTTCAGCGGTAAGAACCTCGGCAACGGTGAAGCCGGCAAGACGCTGCGCCGGATCTTCGACGCCTTCCACTTCAAGACCGATCGCGTTCAGGCACTCAGTAATTTCGGAAAGCGTAGCGTCCGTTTCGAGATGGTCTTTCAGCCAAGTGGTCGAGAATTTCATGATGGAGCTCCCACACCAGCAGAGAGGGTTGGCTGGTCCACCGCGCCAAAGCCGTAGTGCGACAGCCAACGGGGATCGCCATCAAAGAAAGCGCGCAAATCGTTCATGCCATATTTGAGCATTGCGATGCGGTCGATCCCGAGGCCAAAAGCAAAGCCCTGATACTCGTCAGGATCGACGCCCGCCATTTCGAGCACTCGGCGATTGACCATGCCGCTGCCGCCTAGCTCCATCCAGTCATGCCCCTCGGCATCACCATGTCCGCCAACTACGCGGCGATTGCCCTCGTTGGAGTAGCCTACGTCGACTTCGACGCTTGGCTCCGTAAACGGGAAGTAAGATGGGCGCAGTCGAAGCGTGATATCTTCGCGTTCGAAAAATGCTTTGAAGAAAGTCTCTAACGTCCATTTCAGGTGGCCGAGATGAATGTCGCGATCGACAACAAGACCTTCGACTTGGTGGAACATTGGCGTATGCGTCGCGTCGCTGTCCGAGCGATAAACACGGCCCGGCGCGATCAAGCGTATCGGAGCGCCTTGTTCTTTCATGCTACGGATTTGCACGGGCGAGGTGTGCGTCCGCAGAAGCATTTTCTTCTGGCCTAACGCTTCGCTGCTTGAGGCCGGTTGCCCACCATCTGGTACCGCGTCTGGAAAATAGAACGTGTCGTGCATTGCGCGTGCGGGGTGGCTCTCATCCATATTGAGAGCGGTGAAATTATGCCAGTCGTCCTCGATCTCGGGACCGGTCGCAACAGCGAAGCCCAGGTCAGCAAAGATTTCGGCGAGTTCGTCCATCACCTGACTCACTGGATGAACCGAGCCTTGTGGTCGGACAGGTGCGGGCAGAGTCAGATCCAGCGTCTCGCTGGCCAACTGACTCTCAAGTTCGGCGGCCTCTAACGCAGCCTTTTTCGCTTCGATTGCACTGGCGATTTCCGCGCGCACAGCCTGTATGGCAGGCGCAGCTTCCTGACGCTGCTCCGGACTCATCTGCCCGAGTGTTTTCAGGGCCAAGCTGACCCAGCCCTTTTTACCCAATGCCGCCACGCGCTGTTCGTCCAGCGCCTCAAGCGAAGCGGCATCAGCGATAGCAGCAAGGGCAGCGTCTTTTTGTAGTGTCAATTCAGTCATGTTCTGGCTCAATAGAATGAGCGCGTCCGTTAGCGTTCTATCACGCGCGTTGCAAAGTGCGATTGAGGCTTTGATCCATGTTTGATTGCAAAGACAGCTCAATCGTCTCTGCAGAACGTCATCGAGACGGCTTGTCGAGCGCCTGAGCCGCGCTGCCCCAAACCCGCGCGCGGGCCTCCATAAAGGACGACAGAATAGGATGGTCGAGCGCAGAATACTCGCTCGGGTTCATGCTCATGAATTCCTTGAACTCACGGGTGAACTGGGCTTGATCGTGATATTCACCGTCCATTGCTTCGGTCCAGCGACTGCCCTGATGCAGCATGAACGTGGTCAAGCTGCGCGTAAACCGTTGCCGGCGCATCAGCCTTTTCGGTGTAAACCCGAAATACCGGCGGCACACTCTTTCCAAAGTCCGAATGCTCATGCCGCATGCTTCGGCCAGATCACTGACAGCAAGAAATTCGCCGTCAACCAAAGCTGTGTGGACGCGAAGGATTTTGGGCTCATCGCGGTTGTGACGCATAAGCCGGCCCATCAAAGTGACAATCGCATCAAATTGTTCGTCACGTGTCGCTTCGGGGTCGCACAAAACATCTTCTAAAGACGCGAATTTTTTAAAGTCGGGATGCTTCGCTCCATCACAGACTGTGTTGGCAAGCGTATGTGCATCAACATCAACAAACCGCGCCCAGCCCAGCGGCAGAAATCCAATTCCCCACATTTCCGATGTGCCGAGTTCAAATTCTGCTGGAAGTGAGCTTGGGCCGGTCGCGTTGAAACGCGCGCCGGTTACCTGGGACGTCCCGATCCTTGCGCTAGGGCAGCCACCGCAGAAAAAGCGGATATTGCCCCACTCCGGCTGGAGATAATCGTGAACAATCCCGCCGTTTTTCACGTCGAGCGTCAGGTGATAAAATGTGGTGAAGCAGCCATCGAATTCTGAAGGGGGCGCGTGAAAGTTGCTGCGGACCTTATAGTCCGGCGCGGAACCCGTGTCCTTACCCTGCCCCTTTTGCATAGATTCCTATGTGCCAGATTGGCGGATCTATACAAGGGATTTGGCGGTTACATACAAATTTGAACTGCCAAGACACAAAAAGGGCCCCTATGCAGATCGCAGCGGAGCCCTTTTTAGAAATCGGTAGCTGGCTTAAGCTGGCAGAGCAGCTTTCGCCTGTGCGATGATCGTTTTGAACGCCGCTTCTTCGTTCATGGCGAGGTCTGCCATAACTTTGCGGTCAAGCTCGATACCAGCAAGTTTCACGCCGTGCATGAACTGCGAATAGGTCAGGCCTTCGGCGCGAACCGCAGCGTTGATACGCTGAATCCACAGAGCGCGGAAGTTGCGCTTATTGATGCGGCGATCACGGTAAGCATATTGGCCGGCTTTTTCGACGGCCTGACGAGCGATACGGATCGTGTTCTTGCGGCGGCCGCGGTAACCCTTGGCCTGGTCCAGAAGACGCTTGTGTTTTTGGCGCGTGGTAACGCCGCGTTTAATGCGTGGCATATCAGTATATCCTTATTCTGACGGGGAGGAGCACGAAGCTCGCGTCACCCTCAATCGAGGCCGTATGGCGCCCATTTCTTGATCGTCTTGGTATCGGGATCAGATATCACCGAAGTACCGCGATTCTGGCGGATATACTTGGCATTGTGGTGCGTAAGGCGGTGACGCTTACCAGCGACGCCGTGCTTCACTTTGCCGGTTGCGGTGATTTTGAAGCGCTTCTTCACACCGCTTTTGGTCTTAAGCTTGGGCATTTCTATCTCCTATGATCAGAGACACATTGGACCAGCCCTGGCAGCCCTATTCGCCAGGCCGGACTCGAAATCTGTGTCGTGAAGCACGCGCACATAACGGTTCTGCGGGGGTTTGCAAGTGATTCGGGCTCTTAACCCATCGCCTCCAGCACTTCTTCCAAACGCGCAGGCTCACCCAGCGCCAGCACGGTCCCGTCACTGTTGGCATCCAGCGGATTGCCCTGCCAATCGCTCATCAGGCCGCCTGCCCCTTCGACGATGGGCACAAGCGCGGCGTAGTCGTATAGCTTCAACCCCGCCTCGCACACGACATCCAGATGCCCGCCTGCGAGCAGCCCGTAGTTGTAGCAATCACCGCCCCACACCATGATTTGGGATGTTTGCGCCGCGAGCGACATGAACGCTGCGCCTTGCTCACCAGTAAAGTATTGCGGCCCGGATGAGGCGATGGTCGCATCGGACAGTTCCTTGCACGCCCGCGTCTTCACCGGTTTTCCGTTGAACGTGGTGCCTTCGCCAATACGCGCAGCCCAGCGTTCGCCCGCAACCGGTTGGTTGATCACGCCGAGGACCGGCCAGCCGTCTTGCATCAATGCGATCAGTGTGCCGAAGATCGGACGGCCCGCCATAAAGCTGATTGTGCCATCAATCGGATCAAGCACCCATTGCCGCCCAGCCCCTTCGTTACGGGTGCCATATTCTTCACCAATAATCCCGTCATCAGGGCGGCGTTCCTCCAGGATCGCTCGCATCGCAGCCTCCGCCGCTTTGTCCGCCTCGGTCACCGGCGATCGGTCCGCTTTGCGCTCCTGATCCCACTGACCCCGAAACATCGGTCGGATGGCATTGCCCGCTGCATCCGCAAGAGCATGGGCAAGTTCTAAGTCAGCGGGGGTCATATTGGTCTCTATGAATGGCCAGATTACGTTCGCCATTCCTAGACACTTGGAAAGCCATTCGGTCAAACGCCCGTTAACAAAGCATCCTACCAGTTTGTCCGGGCCGTTGATCTATCTCTTTAAGAATAGGTGACAAAACGTAGCGCTGCGTCCAATACAGCCTTGGGCACACGGGCAGGGTTGACATGAATTCCGAATTAGACGCAGCGGCAAAGCTCCGATCTCGCACCGGAGCCACTGATAAAGGTGATCCGCTCTCTATCAATCGAGCGCCGGACAAACGGATTGCTCCTTGGGTGAGCCGTTCGATGGTGGCCTATGCCTACCAGAAGGGGGCAGAAACGCTCGAGGGCGCGCTCTGCAATGATGCGCCTTATATCCGAAGCGCGGTCGGGGTGGATTGGACTGCGACGACGCGCGATGGCGATCTAGCAATTCGTGACGAGACTTTCCTGTGCGGGCAGCACAGCACGATCATGCCGCTCAAGTATTCGGGCGGAATAAAAGTCGCCGGATTGATGCTGCGTCCTGGAGCCCTGCGCGCTTTGTTTGGAGTGAATGACGGGAATATGCTCGACCGGATCGTTTCCATCGAGCGCGGCGGTGTGGACGACGATGAAGTGACCAGTCTGTTCGACGAGTCATTGGCCCCGACCGCTTGGCTCTTGCGGATCGAAAACTGGCTCGCTGATTTTGTAAAGCGGACAGGTGTCGCAGAACCTGATCCGATTGCACAGGCCCTGGAATTGCAGGCTTTTGTCGATCCCAACGGATCGCTTAGCAAATTCGCAGAACGCCAGAACGTTTCGCTGCGAACAATCGAACGCACTGCAAAACGAGATTTCGGCTTACCGCCGAACCAAATCATGCGCCGCGCGCGCATTCTGGATCTCGCTGCAAAACTATGCGGCGTTGCCGATCAAGAAGATGAGGAGATTACGCTCAGGTTCTTCGATCAGGCGCATCAGATTCGCGAGTTCCAAATCTTTTTCGGAATGACGCCGCTGGAATTCCAACGCAATCGTTCAGCCATCCTCACCCTAAGCCTAGAGATTAGGCAGGCACGGCGTTTGGAACTGCTAGACTGGATAGAACCCGGAGCAATCCGGCCTTGGATGCGAAAACCGCTTCTCGCTGCGCGGGCCCAACTCAATCAAACAGTGAACTGACCGAGCTTTCGTCCGCGATCCGGCGGATTGCTTCGCCAACTAGAGGCGCCATCGTGAGGATACGGATGCGATCACTCGCTTCGGCGGCCTCGGTTGGACGGATCGAATCCGAAATGACCAGCTCTTTCAATTTCGAACCATTAATGCGCGCGACTGCACCGCCCGAAAGGACACCATGCGTGATATAGGCCGCAACCGACTTTGCTCCGTTGGCAAGCAACGCCTCCGCGGCGTTGCAAAGCGTCCCGCCAGAATCGACGATGTCATCGATCATGATGCAATGACGCCCTTCGACTTCACCGATAATGTTCATCACTTCGCTTTCGCCTGGGCGATCGCGACGTTTGTCGACAATAGCGAGCGGCGCGTTGTCGAGCCGTTTTGCAAGCGCACGGGCGCGAACCACGCCGCCAACATCGGGTGAGACGACCATCAAGTCCTGGTCGCCGTAGCGCGCCTGAATATCGGCAGCCATCACTGGCGCAGCATACAGATTGTCGGTCGGGATATCGAAAAAGCCCTGAATCTGGCCCGCGTGCAGGTCGACTGCCAGAACCCGGTCAGCGCCTGCTTCGGTGATCAAATTCGCGACCAGCTTAGCCGAAATTGGCGTACGAGGACCGGGCTTCCGATCCTGACGGGCATACCCGAAGTAAGGAATGACAGCCGTAATCCGCTTTGCCGAAGCGCGCTTCAGCGCATCGATACAAATCAACAGCTCCATAAGGTTGTCGTTCGCCGGAAAACCCGTCGGCTGAAGGATAAACACATCCTCGCCGCGCACATTCTCATGAATCTCGACGAAAATCTCTTCATCCGCAAACCGGCGCACGCTGGCATCGGTTAGCGGGATTTCGAGATAGGCCGCAATCGCCCGGGCTAGAGGCAAGTTTGAATTGCCGGACATGATCTTCATGAGTGCGCGAATCCTCGACTGTTTTGATGCGACCGGCCTAGCCCAGAGTCATGGAAACGCAACAGAGGCGCAAATCGGTTGTCCGCAATTTCTCAGCGGTATCGCGCGATTATTGCGGCGAGATCATCGGGGAGTTTCATCGGCTTGATCGCACTGACATTCGATCCGCCGGTGTTTCCGACGGGGACCATACCGATCGCAGTCTTTGTCGCTGCGCCAGCAAGGCGAATGATCTGGCCGAACGCTTCGCGCCAGTCACGCTGATTGCGCGCCCATTTCAACATTGCCAGATGCACCCGCATATGATCGCGGGTGGAATACTGACTCAGGATATGCGCCCTCTCAAGATGATGGAAGGAAAGCTGCGGCGTTGCCGCTCGCTCCGCCTGCGTCAGTTCGTTTCGAACATGATCGGTGAGTGCATGCATTGAAGCTTCCATAAAGGTTTTAGCCCGCGCGATGCGGAGCGATCCGATGCTCGCCCCGGATCCAGCGTACAGTGCCGCTCGACGCACGCATAACCACACTGTCCGTGGTCATGATCGTCGCGCCGGTCGCTTTCTTACGCTTCTTCACGCCATCCAGCAGCGAACCATCAGTCACGCCAGTCGCAGCAAAGATGCAGTCGCCTTTTGCGAGGTCTTCGAGCTTATAAATGCGATCAAAGTCGGTGATGCCCCACTTCTTGGCGCGCGCTTTTTCATCATCGTTGCGGAACACCAGCCGGCCATTGAACTGTCCGCCTACACAGCGCAGCGCCGCAGCAGCCAGCACGCCTTCGGGCGCGCCGCCTTGTCCCATATACATATCGATACCGGTATCCTGATCGGTCACCGCAATCACGCCTGCGACATCACCGTCGCCAATCAGATAGACGCCGCAGCCGAGCTCTCGCAGTTCGGCGATGATGCTCGCGTGGCGCGGCCTGTCGAGGACGCACACGTTTATGTCAGCAGGCTGTTTACCCTTGGCCGCAGCCACAGCCTTCACATTCTCTGTTGGCGATTTCGCCAGATCGATCACTCCCTCGGGATAGCCCGGACCAACCGCGAGCTTGTCCATATACGTGTCCGGTGCGTTGAGGAGATTGCCTTCCTCAGCAGCCGCGAGAACCGCCAACGCGTTCGGGCCAGCCTTGGCGGTAATGGTTGTGCCTTCCAAGGGATCAAGCGCGATGTCGATCTTTGGCCCTTTGCCCGGCGCGCCGCCAACCTTCTCGCCGATATAGAGCATCGGGGCTTCGTCGCGCTCGCCTTCGCCGATCACAACTGTGCCATCCATGTAAAGATCATCGAATGCGCGCCGCATCGCTTCAACAGCGGCAGCATCGGCGGCTTTCTCATCGCCGCGGCCAACCAATTGCGCGGCCGCGACAGCCGCTGCCTCTGTCACGCGGACCATTTCTAGCACCAGAACACGGTCTAGCGCACCCTCGGCATCAGGCTCTTTACCGGCAAGAACATCAGTTTGGGCGGAATTAATTGCGGGGGTATTCATCTGAAATTCAGTCCCTATTCTCTTTCACGGAGGCCTTGCGTAATTGCGGGGCCTGTGCGCATTCGTATGCGCGTGATTTATGAGGGGCGCTTACGCCCAAGGAGACGCGCTTGTCGAGTAATGCTGCACCTGCTTTGCGCTTTTCCACACTGCCGATCTGTTTTATCGCACTACTCGCACTGTCCGTGCCTTTGGCGGCGCAGGATCAAGCATCGGCAACAGCCGACGCAGAGAGCGGCGAAAACATTCAGGAGCCACCTCCTGCGGAGCAACCACTGCGATTGGACCTGTCTGTAACAGTTCCGAAATCCGAATCGGATCAATTGCTGGAAGAAGACTGCGAAGAAGAGGCGGACGCCGCGCGAATCGCAAACGAGATTATTGTCTGCCGCCAGCTTGGCGAAGCAACTGACGGTTCCTGGAACAAAGAAGAATGGCAAAAACGTTATGCCGAAAAGACCAAAGGCGGAAGCACGCCGAACACTTTCGGCATTCCCAATCACGGCAACGCGATAGGTTTCGGCAGCGTTCCGCCACCTGCAATTTTCATCGATGTCGAAGCTTTGCCGCAAGCCCCGGAAGGATCGGACGCAGATAGGATCGCACGCGGACTACCACCGCTGGGTAAAGACCCCGAGCCAAGCGCTGAAGAAATCGCTGAGCGTCGCCGGAAACTTGGGCTCGACGCCCCGCCTGCGGGAAGCGATCCGAGATAGATGACAAGCATGTGGGTCATGGGTGCCGTGATCCTGATAGGGATTGCGCCTGTTGCCGCCATTACGATTGAGCAAGATGAGCCGCCGCCAGCTCTCGAGCCAGACAACGGCACACTCGAGATCGACTTAAAAGCAAAAGCGGTTTCAAAGCCGCAAGACCCTATCCTCGTCAAGGAATGCGAAGACGAAGCCGACGCCGCCCGTCTGGCAAACGAGATTGTTGTTTGTCGCCGCCGCGATGACACCGCCTTCAGTGGGTTCGACAAAGCGGATTTCGAGCGCCGCTATGCCGAAGCAACCCAAGGGCCAAAACCGGTGCCGGTGGATAGGTCTGGTCTGCGTGCACCGGGCGGCGCGCCAATGGCACCGCTTGTCACCGTTAAGTTTGGACGGGTTGCCGAACCTTCTTTGTTCATCAACGTTGCGGCCCTGCCGAAAGCGCCAGCCGGGTCGGACGCTGATCGTATTGCACGCGGCCTCCCGCCTCTTGGCGCGGAGGGTGACGCAGGTCGCAAACCTATTGCAGAGAGCGAATTAGGACTGCCCGCTCCGCGTGAATTCAAAGAAAGCGCCGGATCAAGCCGGAAGGATCGGCAGAACTAGAGGATCATCTGTCAGGCTATCTGATCCCTTAAGCAGCTCCAATGCGCGCCGAACATTGGCCTCTGGGCCCTCATGCGTGACCATTGCGACCAGCACATCACCGCCTTGATTTGCCCTGCCCTGCTGGATCAAGCTTTCGATCGAAACATCGGCATCCCGCATAGCAGCAGTGATCTCCGCCAAGACGCCCGGGCGATCATTGACAGTGAAACGCAAATACGTCCGCTCCATCCGGTGTCCGGGTTCTGCTGCCGGAAATGCTGCGAGCTGCGCAACAGGGATCGAGAATGGTGCGCCAACTTCATTGCGCGCAATATCAATAAGGTCTGCGACAACAGCGCTCGCGGTTGGTCCATCGCCAGCACCCGCACCCTGAAACAAGAGGCGGCCCGAGAAGTTGCCCTCTGCGACGACAGCATTGGTGGGCCCATCTACTGGGGCGAGGGGATGATCTTTGGCGACGAGGCATGGGCGCACGCGCTGCAAAAGCCGTGCATCTTTGCCTTCCCCTTCGACATCGGCTTGCGCGATCAATCGGATAACAAAGCCTAATGCGTCAGCTTGCGCGATATCTGCCGCGCGGACCTGGACAATGCCATTGACCCGGACAGCATCGAAATCGACCTTCGCACCGAAACCTATTGCAGCAAGGATCGCCAGCTTGTGTGCGGCGTCTATGCCTTCGATATCAAAGGTGGGGTCAGCTTCTGCATATCCCAGTTTCTGTGCCTCCGCGAGCGTCTCTGCGAAGTCTGCACCTGTCTCTTCCATTTCCGAAAGGATGTAATTGCAGGTGCCGTTGAGGATGCCGTAAACTTTGGTCAGGGCATTCGCGCTGGTGCCTTCGCGCAAGCCTTTCACAACGGGTATGCCACCAGCAACTGCGGCTTCGAATTTGAGCGGCGCGTTCTTGCCCTCGGCAAGTTCGGCAAGCTGCAAACCATGATGGGCAATCATCGCTTTATTAGCTGTCACCAATCCTTTGCCCGCCGTCAGTGCCGCGCGGGATGCTGCCAATGCAGGGCCATCTGATCCGCCAACCAGTTCCACCAGCACGTCAATATCATCGCGCGCTACGAGGGCGCTCATATCGTCTTCCCAAGCGTAGTCTGAAAGATCAACACCGCGGTCCAATGTCCGATCGCGGGCGCTCACGGCGACAACTTCTATCGAACGGCCAGCGCGCGCCGCGATCAGATCGCCGTTGGTATTGAGGAGGCGGATTACGCCTGCTCCAACTGTACCCAAACCCGCAATTGCAATGCGCAGCGGTGCGGTATCGTTTGGCTGTTTCACGTCATCAATCCCTGTCCATTGCCCGGCGCACGGCTCTATACGCGTCCGAAGACAGACGAAAAGCAATTTGTCTTGAGGAGGCGAAAGACGTGCTTCTTTTGGCCTTCAACGCGTTCAACCAGTTTCTGTTATCGCGCGCGCGCACTCGCCCAGACCGTCTACAACCAAACTGTAGTCATTTGTGGCCAGTCGGCGGGCGGCGGGATCGCGCGCGAGATTGGCCCGGCTGGGCAATTCACGGGGTAGCGAGCACGCTAGGCGGTACCATTGCAGTGTGTTTTTCGCCGGCGCGCGTGCGGAGGAATCGACAATTTCACCCCAAGACACGCCCCATACTGGACGCAGTCCGGGGCGGCGCAAGACGGTGATAGAAACCGGCGATCGATCCTCCGTCGTAAGGAATATCTGTGTCTCGGATTCTCCAGCAAGCGTCCCTGGCACAGCAAGGGCGTCGGCAATGCCTTCGACCTTTGGTGGAACATCAGACTGGGCCAATGAAGTCAGGACCGCGCGAAGACGGGCTTCGAATGCAGATGAGTAATCCAGCTGCGCATTTTTAGCGGACAGCTGGATTTCTGTACCTCTCTTAGTCGTTGGACGACCCGGCACGGTGTTTGCGAAAAGGACCATTTGGCGCTTTTTGAGCTTGGGCGCTTTGCCCTTCGGAGTCAGCGGAACATCGACGAGATAGACGAGCGATTCGCCGATCGAACTGTTGCCAGCTATCAAAGCCTGCGTTTCCGCCTCTATGTATAGCCGCGCAAATCCCGGCGCGAGACCGGGAGCACGCTCGGGCGCCAATTGCGTTTGGCGGCGAATCTCAGCACGGATTACCAGTTCACTTCGTTCGGCCAGGGTAACGAGGTCCACATAAGTCGCCCGATCAGCCATTGTTGAAGGAACTGCATTCGAATTCTGTGCATACACAGATTCGGTCGCAGTCCCGCAAAACACGAACGCAGTCGTCAGCGCAGTTAGTACGCTGAATTTATTTCTTAAATTTCGGTTAACGCTGTTCATCGCCTGTCATTCCTGCACTGTCTCTTCAGCCCCATTTGCACGTGATAACACCCCAGTACCAGTGCGCTGAATTGCATCTGAACCGATAAAGCGTTTGATTGCCTAAGGGTTGACCGTTAAAGCCATGAAGGCCTGCGCGGTTATCGGGGACAACGTCCGCGCAGGAACAAACACCTACTGCATCGATCGCAATAGGTGTCTCATAAGGAGGGGACTCGCCGTGTTGTTCGGCAATTCGCCCCGAAATGTGAGGTTTAGAATTCTGGGATTCACATCTTTGTGGTCCGATTCGGCGAAACCTGATTCGGGCTTGATGTGAGAATTTGTGCCGGTATGTCCGCCGGCCTGTGAATGGAGAGAAAGCGACTGGATGGCCTACGCTGACCAACAAATGGGTGGAAGCAAAGTTTCTTCCATTATCATAGTGGCGTTGATCCATGTGGTGATCGGGTACTTGCTCATCTCTGGCCTGGCTATTTCAGCCGTGAAAGAGATCGCCGAGCGGGTTACCACGATTGACATTGAGGAGCCCCCGCCCCCTGAAGAACCGGATGAGCCGCCGCCCGAGCAGCCGCAGGAAACTGCGCCGCCACCGCCGGTAGCACCTCCGCCGCCGATTAGCATTGCTCCGGCACCGCCGCCGATCCAGACGCAGCCGACGATCCCACCGCCCGCTCCGCCGGCGTTGACGATTCCGCCGCCTGCTCCGGTAGCAGCACCTGCTCCGCCGCCCGCTCCGCCTTCACAGGCGCGTGGTGTAACGACACGGGGTGAACGCCGCTGGGCATCGCGTATTCAAGAAAACTATCCGTCTCGCGCCTTGCGTGAGGAAGTGGAAGGCACCGTCGGCGTTCGCGTCACTGTGACAGCAGATGGCCGGGCGACAAATTGTTCGGTCACGTCTTCAAGCGGGTCAAACGATCTTGATCGTGCCGCCTGTCAGGGAATGGAGCGTTATGCTCGCTTCAACCCGGCTCTCAATGATGCCGGTAATCCGACTTCAGCTAGTTACGCGACACGGATTACGTATCGTTTGAATTGATTACGCAAGTGGATTTGGGCCTTTCGAAAAGGTTCGGATTGCTGGGACATAAAAAGATTTTTCAAGAGGACTATTCGCAATGAACCTTTACACTCTTACGGCTGCTGCCACTGAAGCGCCGGTCAACGAATTCGGCTTCTGGAAAGCCATGGAAGAAGGCGGCCCGGTCGCCTGGTCGATCCTTGCGGTCATGGTCATCATGTCGGTTGGTTCGTTCTACATCCTCTTCACCAAGCTGTTCGAACAGAACAAGGTGATGAAGCAGTATAACGGCGTCAAGAACGCTTTCTGGCGTGCTCCTTCGCTCAAAGAAGGCGCGACCAAGCTTGAGAAGAACAGCGCATGGCGTCAGCTCGCTGATGATGCGGTAACTGCTCAAGAGCACCACTCGAAGATGGAGGGTGCCGGCAACGAGATTCACTTCGTTGAAGAAGAACTCGCTCACTCGCAGAACACGATCAACCAGTCGCTTTCTGGCGGCCTTTCCTTCCTCGCATCGGTTGGTGCTACTGCACCGTTTATCGGTCTGCTCGGTACGGTGATCGGTATTTACCGCGCCCTGATCAATATCGGTATCGAAGGCTCCGCCTCGATCGATAAGGTTGCGGGTCCGGTTGGTGAAGCGCTCATCATGACCGCGATTGGTCTGCTTGTTGCCGTGCCTGCTGTTCTTGCCTTTAACTGGCTCCAGTCGCGCAACCGTCGCATCGACGCGTTGATGACTGATTTTTCGAACAACATCGTTGCCTTCATCGGTTCGAACGGCGCAGTTAAGCCTGCCGTTTCGGCACCTGCTGGCAAAGCCAAGCCTGCTGCTAAACCAGCTCCGGCGAAGAAAGCCTAATTCTGCGGAATTGTTTCGGGGCTGGCTGTAATGGCCAGCCCCCAACCAACCCACAGACCATATTACTTTTTAGGGATAGGAATTAGGCAATGGCGATTTCGATGGGAGGCGGTGAAACGCCCATGTCGGACATCAACACCACCCCGCTGGTGGACGTGATGCTCGTGCTCCTGATCATCTTCCTCATCGCGGTTCCGGTAGCGATCCAGACGATTGAGGAACTCGAAATTCCGATTTTCAGATCGGAAGAGTCGAAAGATAAAGTCGAGAACTTGCTTCTCACGATCAGCACGACCGACGCGGCTGGCAACACAGCCCGCACAACCCGGACTGGTTTTACAGGCGCGACCCGTATGGGCGAATGTCGAGTGTATTTTAACAACATCACTGCGGTAAGCTCGGAAGAACTTTACGATCAGGCATTTAGCCGCCTTGATGCGATTGTTCAGGCAGCGGGCGGTCCGGAAGCGATCATGGAAGATCCAGAGCGGATTCCGCAAGTTCACATTCGCGCTGACAAGAATGCGCCTTGGCGCTGCGTCGCTGGTGCGATCTACAATGTGCAGGCTGCGGGTTATCCGACAATCGGCTTCATCTCGAACCCGGTCGACCCTAACGGCTGATCTGGCGTACAAAGTTTAAGGAGTAACGACTATGGGTATGGCAGGAGGCAAGCTTGACGGCGAGCCAATGCTCGACATGAACATGACGCCGTTGATCGACGTTTTGCTTGTGTTGCTCATTATGTTCATCATCACCATTCCGGTGGCAACGCACTCGGTTGATATCGATCTTCCGCAGGGTGATCCACCGCCGCAGGACATCATTATCGAGCCAGTAAAGAACAAGCTGGTTCTGTCCAACGCAGACCAAATTCTTTGGAATGCTGAGGTAATCAGTCAGGCCCAATTGGTTAGCCTGCTCCAGGAGACGACCACTATGGCAGTTGAACCTGAGCTGCAGTTTGAGCCTGAACCACAGGCAAGCTATGAGCTTTCCGCCAATGTGGTTCGCATCATCAAAGCATCCGGTGTGACCAAGTTTGGCTTCGTCGGTAACGAAAAGTATCGCGCTTTTGGTAAGTGAGTTTTTCTGAAGCCTAATTGGCTTTCGCACGAAACAGAGAAGGGCGGCCCGGTCTTCGGTGCCGCCCTTTTTTATCTATCGCTCCTCTTGTGAGATCGCAGGCAAGTCTTATTCGGCATACCGGTACGCGTTAGGCAACTTGATAGTTATGATATACAATCCCCAAATGGCGGGCATTTCAAATCAGACCGCCATCGCCGAATTGGGAGAAAAGAGTCATGACCAGCCTCGCAACGAGCCGCCGCAGCCGCTTTTCAGAAAGTTACGACCCGCGTGGTCGGCATAAAAAAGCATCGGCAATGGGCGAAATGAATGTCACCCCATTTATCGATGTTCTTCTGGTCCTGCTCATCATGTTGATGCTCGCCATTCCTGTACAAACCCATCAGACGACCGTCGATCTGCCATCTCCCCCAATCAAACCGATCCATCCGGTACTGCAAGAGAACACTGTCTTCATTACCGCAAATGATGACCTGCTTTGGAATGGGTCTGCGGTCACATCAAACCAACTCCGCGCGCAGGTCACCGCTGCGAGTGCGATGGAAACCGAACCCTTGCTACGCTTCGAGCCAGCCGCACTTGCCAGCTACGACCGTTCTGCCCGAACGATCACCCTCATCAAAGAATCCGGCGCGGAAAGCTTCGCGTTCGTCGGAAACACAAAGCACCGCAAGTTTGGCCATTGAATGTGGGTGCCTATTGGTCACCGCCATACCTCGCCAGAGTTCCAGCCATGAAGCGGCTCAAACTTTCCCACTTCCAGCGATCCGGCATGCTAGCGCTCGGTCTGGCGATCCCTCTCGGCCTCACCGGTTGCAACGCACCGCTAACGCAGTCCGGCATTAGCGAACCAACAATCAATCATGATAGGAACCTCCTGGAAATCGGCGCAGATGACACCCTTCGTTGGAACGGAGTTCTTTTCCCGCTTGGCAGTCTCCCAGACCTACTGAAACAGACTACCGAGCTCGCCAAAGAGCCGGAATTGGAGTTTCGGCCTGCAGCCAATGCGAGCTACGATCTTTCCGCCCAAGTAATCGGCGCGATTAGGGAATCCGGCGTCGCGAAATTTGGGTTTGTCGGCAACGAGAAATACCGCGTAACAGACCCAAGCAACGACTAGCCTTCAAGGTCTTGCTCATCATCCGGCTCAATCCGCATGGCCTCTCCTACAAGCGTTTCCGCTTCGATCAGCAGTTCATCATCGACTGCCCCTTGCGGGACGGCTTCCCGGCCGATCATCGTCATCACCGGGACAGCCAACGGGCTAACCCGATCAAGCTCAACATGAACCAATTCATGCTGTGACCGCTCAAGCAAGTCTGCCAGCCTTCCAACATCAGTCATCCGTGCGCGGGCATCGGCCCAAGCCGCTTCGAGAAGGACATGATCTGGCTCATATTTCTTGAGAACATCATAAATAAGGTCAGTCGAAAAGGTCACTTGCTTGCCGGTCTTCCGCTTACCTGGATGTTGCCGCTCTACTAGCCCGCTAATCACAGCCACTTCGCGAAATGCGCGGCGTAACAGGTGGCTTTCAGTAACCCACTCCGTGAATTCGTCCGTCAGAATATCTGGCGACAATAGCGGTTTTGGATCCTCAACCGGCTTCAGACCCCACACGGCGAGGCAATAATCATTCGCTACAAACCCGCCCGGCATTAGCCCCCGTTCTTCCATCCGCCGCGTGATTAACATGCCGAGTGACTGGTTCGCGTTCCAGCCCTCAAACGTGTAGTAAGTGGTGTAATGCTTGCCGGCTCGCGGGAAGCTCTCAACAAGCAATTCTCCGGGAGCAGGCATCCGGCTTCGGTAATCCTGCACCTCAAGCCATTCGCGCACATCATCGGGAAAACGGCCCCAGCTCGCGCGGTCACTCAACATCGCCTGAACCCGGCCAGAAAGATGCGTGGTCAAAGGCAGGCGGAGGCCGCCATAAGATGGGATCGTTGCGCTCTTCTTGGCCGCGCGGACAATCACATCCATATCTTTGACGCTTTCCACCTCCAAGCTCATGCCGGCGAAGAAGAATGTATCGCCACTGGATAGCTGCGCCGCGAAGCGTTCCTCAACTTTGCCGAGACGCCTACCGTTCTTGAAGCGCACCGTGAGCATTTCGCTATCGACAATGATGCCTGCGTTCATCCGATGCCGTTGCGCCTGATCGGGATGCGCAAGGCGCCACGTCCCGTCTTTCTCGCGCACGATCCTTTTGAATTTATCATAGGCTTTAAGAGCGTATCCGCCGTTCTCGACAAAGCCGAGCACTCGCCTAAATGCGGCTTCGTCCACCCATGCATAGGCGACTGACGAACGGATTTCGGTAAGCAAATCAACTTCGTGAAATGGTGCAGCACAAGCGCAAGCCATGACGTGCTGCGCCAGCACATCCAAACCGCCCGCACGGAATTCCTCGCCATCTCGCTGACCTTCGTCGACAGCGTCTTTTGCCGCCATCGCTTCCAAAAATTCGAACCGGTTGCCCGGGACAAGCATCGCCCGACTGGCTGTGTCCAGCCGGTGCCCTGCACGGCCGATCCGCTGCAACAATCGCGAAGATCCTTTCGGTGCGCCCATTTGCACCACCAGATCGATGTCGCCCCAATCGACTCCCAAATCGAGGCTGGCGGTGGCGACTAGCGCGCGCAATTCCCCGCGTGCCATTGCCTCTTCTACCTTCCGTCGCGCTTCTACCGATAGACTGCCATGATGAACGCCGATCGGCAGGTGATCCTCGTTCTCCTCCCACAGGCATTGGAAGATGAACTCGGCAAGAAAGCGCGTGTTCGTAAAGATCAAAGTCGTGCGATTGGCCTTGATTGCCTCATAAAGTTGGCCAACCGCCCACCGCCCGGCATGCCCTCCCCACGGTACGCGTTCTTCAATCGGGAGCAGGATTTCGACTTCTGGCTCCGCGCCCTTTTCACCGAGCACCAGATCGGCGGCCTTAATCTCTCCCGTCCCGTCCACCGGTTGCGGGCTAAGCCATTCTTGAAAGGTTAGCGGGTTCGCCAACGTGGCCGAGAGCGCAACACGCTGGAGATCAGGCGCGATGCGTTGCAACCGCGCCAGCGACAATGCCAGCAGATCACCGCGCTTGCCTGTCGCGAAGGCATGAACCTCATCAACAACCACCCGCTTCAAACTGGCGAATAGATCAATGCTCTCAGGATAGGACAGCAAAAGCGCCAGGCTTTCTGGCGTTGTCAAAAGCACATGTGGCGGCTTCTCACGCTGGCGTTTTTTCCGATTGGAAGGCGTATCGCCGCTGCGGGTTTCAACCTTGATAGGCAGCCCGATTTCTTCAATCGGTGTGAGCAGATTTCGCTTCACATCATGTGCAAGCGCCTTGAGCGGCGAGACATATAGCGTGTGCAGACCGTCGTGCAGAGCAGCACCAGTAGAGGGCACAAAGTCACATAGTGTCGGCAGAAACCCGGCGAGTGTTTTTCCCGCGCCGGTATCGGCGACCAGCAACGCGTGACGGCCTTCGCGCGCCTTTACCAGCATATCGGTCTGATGGCGCCGCACCCGCCAACCGCGTGCGTCGAACCATTGCTGAATTTCGGGCGGGATTATGTCCGTCAGGTGAATGGGTCTTCTTCGTCAGTGCCTTCGTCTTCCGAGACTGCTTCGGGAGCGAGAGACTCCAATTCCGAGACCCCCTTATCGAGCAAGCCGGCAAGCTGCTCTTTTTCCGCAGCGCTCAGTTCGGGGAAACGGCGGCCTTCGGGGTAATCTTGTTCGAACGCGGCCATTTCTTCCATCATGTCCGGAATAGCGTCGCCGAATGCGGGGCCCATTGCCTCCATCACTCCCATCATCTGCGGATCATATTGCAGCCGGAAGCTCTCGCGGGCAAACTTTCCGCCAAGCGGCGTATCGAAGAAGACCAGCAATTCTTCCATTTCTGCCTCATCAAAACGGATCGCGAAGACGCGGGCAATGGCTTCGCCGTAAGCCGGCTCCATCGCTTCGAACATTTTGGTAACCATATTCACCACGACCTCGCCCATCTTGGCGTTTCGCTCTTCAACCAGTGGATCGAGAAGATCGATTGCAGCTTGCGCATCCTCATCGCTTAGTTCGGCAAGGTCTTCCGCCGAAACGCCTGTCAGTTCGGTCAATTGCGTGCGGGCATCGCCCTCTGCCATTTGCATGATAACCGACATCATCGGCTCCATACTTTCCTGCATAACTTCGGCCATGGTTCCTTCGGGCATAACGACTGCAGTCATTTTCTCGGCAAGCGGCAGCCGGGCTTCCTGTTCTTCTGTGAGTGGCTCTGCAGCAAAAAGCTCGCCAAAAATGGCGAAGGCGTCGGTCATTTCCTGCTGAAACGCCTCGGCCTCGGCCTCTTCTTCGGTCTGGAACTCGAACACCTCTTCGGTCTCAGCCGGGTCGCTTTCTTGCGCACGTGCAGATGCAGGGGCGAGCGCGAAGGCCAAAGCAGTCGGTGCAGCGAATGCGAGCAACAGCGAGCGGGTGTCCATACAGAATTCTCCGTTTGTATTCTGATAGGTAATGCCCGAATTGCCGCTCGTGTTCCAGCATTGCTTGGGGCCAATACATTTGCCGTGCTTTTGCTAAATGGCGGCGAGCATTTGATTTGTTGTCTCGTCAGGCCGCGCAAGCATCGTCTCGATCATCGCAATTTCTGCCTCGCACCGGTCAGGGTGCGAGTAACTGCGCAGAGCGGTGCGGAGCCGGTTGATGTTCATGCGGCTTTTGCCTGCCGCTTCCGAAAAGACCCAATCCGGTATATCGCCAAAGCGCGGTGCATTGCCGCCTGGCGTGATTTGGAACCCGCCAGAATTAAGCAATTGTCCCGCTACACTTTGTTCGAATGCGTTCCAATCGCCGCGCATTTGAGGGGCACCTTCGAAAAACAGTTCGCTCGTCACTTCGCGGCACAGATCGCCTTCGGATGCCTGCGCGGTCAGCAGCCATGCGAGGTGTAGTTCAGCGATTGCCAGCGCTTGATCCCGTTCCACAAACCGCCTCGCAAGCAAAATCCTCGATCTCAGATAAGAGCGTGCATCGCCGAAATCGTCCGTGTCTGATTCGAGGCGCGCCAAAAGCTCTCTGGTCAGATCCGGGTCTGCATTCAGTAGATCAGCATAGGTGATCGACGAGCCAAAAAGTGCGGTCACCATCCCATCGGCATCTGCAGGAGCAAGGCGTGGAGGTTGCAACCCGGCAGACGGGGCGCTCACCGATTGCCCGATGGCCTGAGTGCTAGAAGCCGGGTAATCGTGATCTCCGCCAGAACTGCAATAGCTGGTCATCGCGACGAATGCGAAAACCCACCATATCCAGTACTTACGGACGTGGTAACGCTCCGCAATGGCGACGATATTGTCAGATTGACGGTCTTCCTCAGCAACGGGCTGGTCCGTCCACGGCTTATAGCGGCTGTCATCGACCGGCTCTTCATAGTCGGGGTATGCAAACTCCGGCTCGGGCGTCGTGATGCCCAGTTGGTCATCCAAATTGAAGCTATCGACGATTTCCTGAGTGGTGGTGTAGCGGCCGCCGGGTTCCCACTGACGGGCCGCGTCAAGCTCCGGCTCCGGCTCCGGCTCCGGCTCCGGCTCCGGCTCCGGCACGGGTTCGGGTTCGGGTTCGGGTTCGGCCGGGACGTTGTCTTTAACAGGACCTGCGTCAACCACAGGCTCATTTCGGGTTACACCGCTGCGCGATTGCCCTCGCAGCATCTGCGATGCCAGAAACAGCGCCTTCTCGCGTGCCTCTGTCAGTTCTGCGAAAGCGGAGATCCGCATGGATTGCGCGTCCAATTCGGCGCGCTTGATGGCGTAGGCAGCATGGATCGCCGCCTTATCGCTGGTCTCCCAAATCTCAAGCGCGGACCATGGCCAATCGCTTGGGTCCCGCCCCGATAGCGATTTAGTGCCCAACGCTCTCCCCGCGCTCAAGGCCTGAAAGCTCAAGCTGCTCGTCAATCTGACTGATTAAGCGGGCGAGACCGTCTTCCGTATCGCTTTCCGCGCGGGCGACGAGCACATCCTGCGTGTTGGACGCACGCAACAGCCACCAGCCGTCTTTGGTGTTCACACGCACACCATCGGTTGCATTGACTGCCTCGACTTCAGGTCCGGGATTGTTGGCCAGACGATCGCTGATTTCAGCGATAGCGGGGAATTTGCGCACTTCATCGACTTGGAAACGCATTTCCGGCGTGTTGAGCATGTTTGGCATGGCCGAGCGCAATTCGGTCACCGATTTACCCAGACGTGCGGAAGCCGCGAGCAGACGGATGCCTGCGTAAAGCGCATCGTCAAATCCGTAATATGTGTCGGCAAAAAACACGTGCCCGCTCATCTCGCCGGCAAGCGGTGAGCCTGTTTCCTTCATTTTGGACTTAATTAGCGAGTGGCCGGTCTTCCACATCAGCGGCTTGCCGCCATTCGCCTCAACCGAATCAAACAGAGCGCGGCTGGCCTTTACATCGGCGATAATCGTCGCACCCTGGTACGTATCGCCCTGTGTCTTGAGCAAATCTTCTGCGTAGATCATCAGTAGTTGATCGCCCCAGATTACGCGGCCTGTGCCGTCAATCGCGCCGATCCGGTCGCCATCGCCGTCAAAAGCCACTCCAAAATCGAGGTTCTTCTCCGCGACCAGCGTGCGCAGATCCGCCAAGTTGGCTTCCACAGTCGGATCAGGATGGTGGTTAGGAAAATGCCCGTCAACGTCGGTAAACAGCAAATGATGCTCTCCGGGAAGCTTCGCAGCGAGCATTTCGAGAGCGGGACCGGCCGAACCGTTTCCGGCATCCCATCCCACTTTGAGCCCTTCGAGTGTGACAGTATCGATACCGGTGAGGCCTTCGAGCATACGCTCGACATACTCGCCCATGATGTCGCGCGTAGAAACGGCACCCGCACCGTCGATCCAGTCCGCAGCTGCTGCCATTTCCCCGAGCTTTTGGATATCGGCCCCAAAAAACGGACGCCCCTGAAATACCATTTTGAAGCCGTTGTAATTGGGGGGATTGTGGCTGCCAGTTATCTGAATGCCGCCATCCACCTCTTCGGCTGAAGCCTCAGCGTAATAAAGCATCGGCGTGGCGCTCATGCCGATCCGCACGACATCACAGCCGCTTGCAGTAAGCCCCTCTACCAAAGCGTGTTCGAGCATCGGCGAGCTGACGCGGCCATCATATCCGACAGCAACTGTCTTGCCGCCTGCGCGGTTCAACAGGGTGCCAAAGCTACGCCCAATCGCGCGCGCATCATCCGGGCCAAGCGTTTCACCAATTATCCCGCGAATGTCGTACTCGCGCAGGACAGTGGAATCGAATGTGTGTGTCATGGGAAAGGGATTCCTGTGAATTTGATCAACGTTGGTAAGCGCAATTGCATAGCAATTGTTTCAATCTTGCGATGAGCCATCATCACCAATATCGGCGCCGCGATCAGGCAATTCGCCCAGCAGAATATCGCGCGCATCATTGGCTTCATGCACCGCCGCATTGCTTCCACCCTTGTCAGGGTGAACCATAGCAATCAGCCGCTTATGCGCGGCCAAAATCTGTTCCCGGCTCGCGCGCTCATCTACGCCTAGCAATTTGCGGGCGCGAAAAACTGCCTGACTGCGGGTCGATTTTCCGCCGAGCCCTTGCCACGGCCATTTGCCGAATGCCCAGCGGAACAGGATGCAGATAATGACGAGTATGATAGCAATGCGAAGCATAGTGTTACGCTAACGCCAAACTGGGCTCACGGCGAGGAATTTCCGGCAACTGCAGCGCCTTGAGCAAAGCACGCAATTCCTGACGCGCGATCAGATGGCTGGTGCCAAGTTCGCCCAGATGCCCCTTGTCCAGAAGAGTTAGACCCGAAGGAAACAGCTCGCGATAGATCACCCGCTCGGATAGGCCATGCGTGACGCGGAAACCAACACGCTTGGACATTTCTGTAAGCGCCTGTTCGATACGGGCCATATTGCGCGCCTCGACATGGCCGGTCCGGTTGCGCACAACGACCCAGTCCATCTCAGGCCTTTGCCCCTTTGCGGTTGCCCGGCTCCGCTTGAGCCGCGCCTCCCAAATCAGCTCCGCAAAGAAAGACAGTTTTTTCACCTTGAACGTTTCGGCATCGACCTGACCGATCAGATCAAAATCGACGAAGCTGTCGTTCATCGGTGTAACCAGCGTGTCTGCATTCTCAGCAGCCGTGCGCGCCAACGGATCGTCTCGCCCGGGGTTGTCGATAATGAGAAAGTCACAGTCCTTCTCTAGCCGGTCCATTGCGACCAGCAGAGCTTGCTCGCTGCGCCCCCGAAACACCTCACATTTCGGCGTTGGCAAATCGATCCCACGTTTTTCCATCGTGGCCGTACGATTCTCCATGTAACGATGCGTTGTGCGTTGACGCGGATCAAGATCAAGGGCGGTGACGCGTGCGCCCAGATATGACAGCGCGACCGCGACATGAACCGCAGTGGTCGATTTGCCGGTCCCGCCCTTCTCATTGGCAAAGACTATACGGTGGGCGGTGTGAGCCATTCGGGTGGTTGTATCCAATTGTCTAACGCAGTGCCGTAAGGCTGCGCTTGTGAGGACAGGCGGCGAGCGTCTATGTCAAGCCGAACGTTATCTGGGGAGCCAAACTGGTGCAAACAGCAACCACGCTCGATGTGTTGAGAAAAAAGGTCGCAAATCTGCGTGAGAGCGGTGCGACAGTCGGATTGGTATCAACAATGGGGGCGCTGCATGAAGGGCATCTAACGCTTGTTCGGCGCGCGCGGGAAGCGTGCGATCATGTCGTCGCATCGATATTTGTGAACCCGACGCAATTTGGCCCCAACGAAGATCTGGATGCCTATCCGCGCCAGTTGGAAGAAGATGCAGCCATGCTCGAAGGGGAAGGCTGTGCCTTGCTGTGGGCACCGACTCTTGAGGAAATGTATCCGGGCGGGGCGAAGAGCTTCGTGACCAGTGTCTCTGTCAGCGGTGTAAGCGAGGGGTTTTGCGGAGCTTCACGGCCAGGCCATTTTGATGGCGTAGCGACTGTTGTTTGCAAGCTGTTCAATCAAGTCCTGCCTGACATGGCGTTCTTCGGCGAAAAGGATTTTCAGCAATTGGCGGTGATCCGCGCCATGGCGCGCGATCTGGATTTGTCTCAACCGCAGGCGCATTCCATCATTGGTGTACCAACGGTGCGCGAAACCGACGGCCTCGCAATGTCGAGCCGCAACCGGTACCTTTCGCGAGCCGACCGAGAGGCAGCCGCGATTCTGCCTTCAACTCTTGCGCATGCCGCAAAACTAATTGAAGCGGGCGAACAAGAGATATGGCTTGCTAAGTCTGTAATCGCAGATGACTTGCAGCTTTCAGGGTTCGAAGTCGACTACATTGAAGTTGTAGATTCTCAAACATTGAAGCCACTCGAGAAGCTCGAAGGTCGACCGGCGCGAATACTCGTTGCAGCGAGGATCGGAAAAACACGGTTGATTGATAATATGGCTGTCGGATAATTCACATTGACGCGTGGCCGCCTATAATGGCAAAGGCGCTGCTCTCGGATGCGGGTATAGCATAGTGGTAATGCTCCAGCCTTCCAAGCTGGCTAGAGGGGTTCGATTCCCCTTACCCGCTCCAAGATTTGCACTTTGCTGCATCGACACTTGAGCGTTTGCTTGCCTCCCCCCAAACTTTTCTTGGCTTGCCATGTAAGGCATAGGCTCTAGCTGAAGCTTTATGCGAAGCCTGACACATCTCGAACGGTTAGAAGCCGAGAGCATCCACATCTTCCGCGAGGTCATCGCCGAGGCGGAGAACCCCGTCATGCTGTATTCGGTAGGCAAGGATTCCTCCGTCATGCTTCATCTGGCGCGAAAGGCATTTTATCCTTCGCCGCCGCCCTTCCCGATGCTGCATGTCGCGTCTGGTTGGGATTTTAAGGCCTTGCTCGATCACCGCGACAAGACGGTTAAGGAATACGGGCTCGAGCTAATCGTAGCCCAGAACGAAGACGCCGATGAACAAGGCATCAATCCGTTCGACACCGGCAGTGCACTCTATTCACAAGCACAGCTAACCGATCCGCTTAAACGCGCGCTGACAGAGCATGGTTTTGACGCGGCATTTGGTGGCGGACGGCGCGATGAGGAAAAAGCGCGCGCTAAAGAGCGCGTGTTCAGCTTTCGCACCGCATCTCACCGTTGGGACCCGAAAAACCAGCGGCCCGAACTGTGGAACCTCTACAACGCGAAGAAGAACAAGGATGAGAGCATCCGTGTGTTCCCCATCTCGAACTGGACCGAGCTCGACATCTGGCAATATATCGCGCTTGAGAAGATCGACATCGTGCCGCTCTATCTTTCGCAGAAACGCCGGACTGTCACCCGGGACGGGCTGATCCTTGTCGTCGATGACGAGCGTTTTCGCTTTGAAGACGGCGAAGAGCCGGTCGAACGATCAGTCCGTTTCCGGACGCTCGGCTGCTACCCCCTCACCGGCGCCACAGAAAGCGAGGCGACCGATATGAAACTAATCATTCAGGAAATGCTCCTCGCCACCGGGTCTGAGCGTCAGGGCCGCGCAATCGACAAAGGCCAGTCCGCTTCGATGGAAGACAAGAAGCAGGAGGGGTATTTCTGATGACCGCCTCTGATTCCAGTTTTCAGGTCGACAGCCTCATCGCCGAGGACATCGATGCCTATCTTGACCAGCATCAGCATAAAAGCCTGATGCGTTTCATTACCTGCGGCAGCGTGGATGATGGTAAATCAACCCTGATCGGGCGGCTGCTATACGATTCAAAGATGATCTTTGAAGATCAGCTTGCAGCGCTGGAAAGCGATAGCAAGAAAGTCGGCACGCAAGGGGAAGAAATTGATTTCGCATTGTTGGTCGATGGCCTCGCCGCAGAGCGAGAACAAGGCATCACAATCGACGTGGCATACCGCTTTTTCACCACGGAAAAGCGCAAGTTTATCGTCGCGGATACTCCGGGTCATGAACAATATACCCGTAATATGGTCACAGGGGCCTCGACCGCTGACCTCGCCGTAATTCTTGTTGATGCGCGCAAAGGCGTGCTCGTTCAAACGCGCCGTCACAGCTATCTGGTGCATTTGCTCGGCATCAAACACGTTGTGCTTGCGGTCAACAAAATGGACCTCGTCGACTACGATCAGGCCACCTTTGATGCCATCGTCGAAGACTACGCAGCATTTGCCAAAGAAGTGGGTATCGAGAAATTCACCGCGATCCCGATTTCTGGCTTCAAAGGCGACAACATCACTGCAGCGCCATCGGACAGTACGCCGTGGTACTCCGGTCCGGCGCTGATCGATCATCTGGAAACGGTCGACCTTGCCAACAATGCCGCTCAGGAACGATCATTCCGCATGCCGGTGCAGTGGGTGAACCGGCCCAACCTCGATTTCCGCGGATTTGCCGGCCTGATCACCAGTGGAACGATCAAGCCAGGCGCCCCCGTTCGCATTGTCCCAGCGGGCAAGACCAGCACCGTCAAAACGATCTCCACCTTCGACGGCGATCTGGACGAAGCGGTTGCGGGTCAATCGGTCACAATTACGCTCAATGACGAAGTTGATTGCAGCCGCGGTGATGTGATTTCCGCAGCAGGCGATCCACCAGAGGCCTCTGACCAATTCGAATCTACAATTGTCTGGATGGACGAAGCAGCGATGAAACCCGGACGCGGGTACTGGCTAAAACTCGGCTCGCAAATGGTTACAGCGACGGTGCAGCCCCCGAAATACGAGGTCGACGTAAATTCGTTCGAGCATCTCGCAGCGAAAACACTTGAGCTGAATTCGATTGGCGTGGCGGAAATCACCACCGATCGGCCCGTTACTTTCGAATCGTATGGCTCAAGCCGCCAGCTCGGCGGGTTCATCCTGATCGACAAGTTCACCAACGCGACCGTCGGCGCTGGAATGCTGCATTTCAGTTTGCGGCGGGCACAGAATGTTCACTGGCAGCCGACCACAATCACTCGCGATGACCACGCAATTCTGAAGAACCAGAAACCGCGCGTCTTGTGGTTCACCGGTCTTTCCGGCTCGGGCAAATCAACCATCGCCAATGAGGTGGAAAAACAGTTGGCGCTGATGAACCGTCACACCTTCCTGCTGGATGGCGACAATGTTCGCCACGGCCTTAACAAGGACCTGGGCTTCACTGAAACTGACCGGATCGAAAACATCCGGCGGATCGGCGAAGTTGCAAAATTGATGGCGGATGCGGGCTTGATCGTGCTGACGGCATTCATTTCGCCTTTCCGTGCGGAGCGCCGGATGGTTCGAGACATGCTGCCAGATGGGGAATTCATCGAAATCTTTGTCGACACGCCGCTCGAAGTGGCAGAGCAGCGCGACGTGAAGGGGCTCTATAAGAAAGCCCGCAGCGGTGAGCTAAAGAACTTTACCGGGATCGACAGTCCATACGAAGCGCCTGAAAGCGCTCAAATCACTGTAAATACCGTCGATATGACTCCGGTCGAGGCGGCTGAGTATGTAATCTCGCAAATCTTGCCGCTGAAATGAGCATTCCAACCATGACCGATGCCGCACTTGCTGCACACCTCGCCAAAGTGGCTGGTCGTATCCTGATTGAG
Source organism: Erythrobacter crassostreae (assembly GCF_019204045.1). GTDB lineage: Bacteria > Pseudomonadota > Alphaproteobacteria > Sphingomonadales > Sphingomonadaceae > Erythrobacter > Erythrobacter crassostreae. Next base: position 503,618 of record NZ_JAGSPC010000001.1, read on the forward strand.
GTCAGGAACAGCGAAATGTTTGAAGGCGAGGCTCTTGGCAAGGCCGGTGATGCCACAGCCAATGAATTTCTTTGTAATGCCATTCGCGCGCAAAGGCCGGATGATGGCTTGCTGTCCGAAGAAGAGAAGGACAATTCCGACCGGCTAAACGCGGAGCGCGTTTGGATCGTGGATCCTGTCGATGGCACCCGTGAATATGGCGAGCAACGCAGCGACTGGGCAGTTCATGTCGGGCTTTCGATTGCAGGGATCGCGACAATCGGCGCGGTAGCTCTTCCCGGCCTTGATGGCGGTGTTGTCGTTCGGACAGATCAGCTTTGCGATTTACCGGCACCAGCCAAAGCACCCCGATTTCTGGTTAGCCGCTCCCGCCCAGCGAAAGAAGCTGTTGCCGTTTCCGAAGCAATGGGCGGCGAACTGGTCGGAATGGGAAGCGCCGGCGCGAAAGCGATGGCAGTCGTGCGCGGCGAAGCGGAAATTTACCTGCATTCCGGCGGCCAGTACGAATGGGATAGCTGCGCGCCTGTCGCCGTAGCTGCGGCACACGGCCTGCACTGCTCCCGCATTGATGGCTCGCCCATCCGTTACAATAGGGCCGATCCGTACTTGCCGGATCTGCTCATTTGCCGGTCCGAATATGCAGAGCAAGTCCTTGCGCTGGTCGCGGGCCTGGAGAGCGAAGCTTAGTCCGTTTCTGGCGTAAGCGGAGTAGTCTCTGGCTCGGGCTCCCCATCCCCGACCACCGCTACCTCAATCTCAACCCTGCGGTTGGCGGCTCGCCCATCTTCATTCGCCTGGCCGTTATCTAAGGCATTCGGCTGGAGCGGGTTTTGCTCTCCAAAGGCGATCACTTCGATGCGGTCTGCATCAATGCCCTTGGCGATCAGCCAGTTGCGCACACTATCGCCGCGTGACTGTGATGCGCGCATGTTGACCGCGTCACCTCCGCCTGCATCGCTATGCGCTCGAAGGACGATCGACCCACCCTCTATGACTTGTTCTGAGACAAGCAGCTCTTCAAGCGCAGCCATGGCAGCCGCGTCCAACTCGTCTCCGCCATTAGGAAACCCGATAGTCACCATCAACGGCTCTAGCGGAAGGTCAGCAAGTTCCGGCTGCTCTATGTCAGGCCTTAGAATCGAAACCGGCGCATCAGGACTCGGGAGTTGTTCACTCTCATCATTTGCCGCATCAACCGGATTCTCGCCAGTCTGATTGCTGCACGCGGCGAGTATTCCAAATACGCATAGCGCGACGATTATCGGGGCTCTTCTCATCGGGGCCTCATTGTCGAAGTCTGTCCTCATATTCTTCATGTCGCCTGCGGCTTCGGCGTCGAACTCTCGTCCTTTGCTTTGCCAGCCTCCTTTGCGGCCCGTTTCGCAGCTTGCTCTTCGGGGGTTTTCAGTTGCGGCGGCGTGAATGAAATTACCGTGTCGCCCGCGCGGGGCTCTGGCCGCGCTGCATGAGTGAAAAAGCGCAGGTTACCCCCACGACGGATCAACAAGAGCACGTTTGCGCTGTCGGGAAGTTTTTCCTGAGCTTGCTCAAAATCAAATTCATCAGACAGCTTGGTTTTACGGAATATCCAGCCTTCCTGCTGGCGCTCGCCTACGTCGGTTACGCCAAAGCCGCTTTCAAACAGTGCGCGCCCGCGAATGCTTTCCGGCAGAGCATGTTTGTCATCCTCATCCCCGCTTTCGCCCAGTTGATAGACGCTATCGCGGCCAATTTCGTGGGCAAACTCATTGCACACCAGCGCATTGTAAGCCTCGTTATCGGTGGCCGCCACAAGCACCTGAAATGGTGCCAGGTCGAGATTGTGTTCGGTTGCTTCGTTGAGAATTTCACCGTGGTAAAACGGGAGTCCTTCGCGCCGCGCTGCGCCCAGACGTTGCCAGCTGGAATCGACCACCATGATCGGAGTTTTCAACGCCTGCATTTCTTTGGCCAAAGCAATCGTCCAAGGGGTTGAGCCGACAATCAAAAGACCGGGCCGTGATGTGCCCTTCACTTTTAACCATTTTGCGACAATGTTGATGCTGAAACCGTGGGCGATCACAGTGGTCACAACCACTGCAAAGCTGAGCGCAGTCAGGACCTGACCATCGCTATAACCCAAATCGGCGAGCCGCAGGGCAAACAGGCCTGAGATTGCCACCAGCACGATACCGCGAGGCGCGATCCACGCCACAAACAGCCTTTCATTCCAAGGCACGTCTGAGCCCAGCAGGCTGATCAGAACGGTAAGCGGCCGAACCACAAACAGCAGAGCCAGCAAGAACAAAACAAAGCGCAATCCGACCTCGGTTGTAGGGTCGAGATAAACCAGATCGCTCCAGCTCAGGCTGGCCGACAACAGGATGAAGATGCCTGAAACGAGCAGAACAGCAACGTTCTCTTTGAACGGGTGGATCGATCGGATGCTGGCGAAACCGGTGTTCGCAAGCGTGATCCCCATAACCGTAACCGCCACCAATCCCGCCTCATGCTCAATTTTGTTGGTCAGCACGAAGACAAAAATCACTGTGATAAACAGCACCGGGACTTTCAGGAATTCCGGGATCGCTCCGCGCGGAAAGGCATAAGCAATAAAACGCGCCGCCGCGTAGCCTATCAATCCGGCGAGAATTGCCGCGATGATCAATGGAGGGACTACCTCGGCCAAAGAGGCGTTGGGGCTTTCAGAAACGCGGCGGAAATATTCATAAGCGATCACTGCGCAAAGCGCGCCAGTGGGATCGTTGACGATACCTTCCCACTTGAGGATGGAATTGGGCCGGGTCTGTACATTGGCCTGACGCAAGAGCGGGATAACAACCGTCGGCCCCGTCACGATCAGAATGCCGCCAAACAGCACCGCTACCGGCCAGGCAAGCCCGGCAATCTGACTCGCAGCAAGCGCACCAAGCGCCCAGCCAACGATCACGCCAATTGTCGCCAGCCGCCAAACTGCGCTGCCAGAATGCCGCAACTCCCTAAGGTCAAGGCTAAGGCCGCCTTCAAACAGGATAAGAGCAACACCAATCCCGATTGCAGGATCAAGGAGGTCCCCGAACGCTGCCTCTGGATCAAGCAGCCTAAAACCAAGCTCGCCCGCAACGGGTCCCGCGAGGAACCCTGCAGCAAGCATCAATACGATCGCCGGCCAGCCAGTGCGCCAAGCAATCCATTGAGCCCCGATACCGAGGACTCCGATCGTGGCAATGACAAGCGCTTGCGATTCCATATGTTTTCCTGTTGACTCTACACTTAGAACGAACGCGACGCGGGTCTGTTCCGACTACTTCGCTTTGCCTGCTGGCGCGTCGTGATCAGTCGCCTTCGAACTCCATCAGGGTTTGAACCGTCAATCCGGCATCGCGCAACTTCGCCGCACCGCCCAGATCAGGCAAATCGATAACGAATAGGGCGTTTTCGACGTTCGCTCCCGCACTTCGCAGCAATTGCGCTGTCGCAAGGGCGGTACCACCAGTCGCGATAAGATCGTCCACAATAACAATGGCTTCGCCCTTACCAATAGCACCCGGATCGACCTCTAACCGGTCGACGCCATATTCCAGCGCATAATCAATACCGATCGTCTCAATCGGCAACTTACCTGGCTTGCGTACCGGCAGAAATCCGATGCCCAATTCGACTGCAACGGCAGCGCCAAAGATAAACCCACGCGCCTCCATTCCCGCGATCTTCTGCGCGCCGCACGCCTTGGCCAATTGGGCCAGATGCTGGACGCTATCGGCCATACCGACTGGATGGCCGATCAGCGTCGTAATGTCACGGAATTGAATGCCGGGTTTGGGAAAGTCCGGCACCGTGCGCACCAGTGCCTTCAATTCGTCGGTTGAAAGCAGTGCGAAAGTCATTGGCAATCCCTCTCAAAGTACAGGCTCACAAAGCAAAACGCCCCGGCATCCGCAAGAAATACCGAGGCGCTGAAATGTTTTGGGTTAGTCGAAAGGACTATTTTTTCTTCGACTTCATGCCGGCCCAGATCTGTTTGTAAGACATGTAGGCAAGGCCAGTAGCAAACAGAAGGAACAGGATCACTGCCCAACCCGTCTGCTTACGCTTGATCATCGATGGCTCCGCCGTCCAGGTCAGGAACGCTGCGACATCCTGTGCCATCTGATCAACCGTCGCATCCGTGCCGTCATCATATGTGATGCTGCCTTCGTAAAGCTGAGGAGGCATGGCCAGGTTCACATTTGCAAACCATGGGTTGAAATAGAGGCCAGTCGGGGTTTCGAAACCCTTTTCCTGAGCAGCCGCAAGCTTTTCCGGGTCCGGATCAACATAACCGCTCATAAGCGAATAAACGTAATTCGAACCATCCTTGCGCGCTTTGGTCATCAGCGAGAGATCAGGTGGAATCGCATTGTTGTTCGCTGCTGCGGCTGCGACATTGTTTGGATACGGATTGGGGAAGTAGTCCGTCGGCAGCGCCGGACGCATGACCGCTTCGCCAGTGTTAGGATCGATACCTGGCACATTCCAAGTCGCCGCCTCTGCGCGCACTTGCTCTTCGCTGTAGCCCAGCTCTTCAAGGTTGCGGAACGCGACAAACTTCAGGCCGTGACATGCCGAACAAACTTGCTTGTACACAGAGTAGCCGCGTTGGAGTTGGGCATAATCCCACTTGCCGACCGGACCTGCGAACGAGAAACCGCCTTCTGGCGCATGCGGTTTTTCCTTGAAGGCATAGTAAGCGGGCTTTTCGACCGGAGGACCGCTGACCAGATTGATGACGCCGGGCACCATCGACCAAAGGACCAACACGGCGGTGATGCCGATGCCTACCAATATGCCTGCTAGACGGATTGTCATGACCTAACTCTTTCTCGTTACCGGGTCAGTAAAGTGCGTGTGACCGTGGATTGATCAGGCGGGAAGCGGTTTAACTGCCGCCTGCGGATTGTCACCGCCGCCGTCGGTGCCACCGGGCACATCATCGGAGCCAAGAACGGCTTCGGTGATCGAATACGGCAGCGGCTTGGGCACTTCGATCTGACTGATGATCGGCAGGATCACCAGGAAATGCAGGAAGTAATAGGCCGTTCCGATCTGGCTGAGCAGAACATAGGGCTCTTCTGCTGGAGCGCCGCCGACATACGTTAGCAACAGCATCGCCGGAATCAGGCCAAACCAGAAGAACTTCTTGAACATCGGACGATAGTGGCCCGAGCGAACAGGGCTCTTATCGAGCCATGGCAGGAAGAACCAAACGAGGATCGAACCGAACATCGCGATAACACCCAACAACTTCGCTTCGATCAGCACGATGCCGGTGAAGGGGATCGTGAGGTCGGCGGTGAAGGCACGCAAGATCGCATAGAAGGGCAGGAAGTACCATTCAGGCACGATCAGCGCCGGTGTCGAAAGCGGGTTGGCTTCGATGTAGTTATCCGGGTGACCGAGGAAATTCGGCAGGAAGAACACCATGAAGGTAAAGGCGATCAAAAATACGCCCAGTCCGAAACCGTCTTTCGCCGTGTAATACGGGTGGAACGGAACGGTATCGCTTTCTTTCTTCACTTCAACACCGGTCGGGTTTGACGAGCCCGGAATGTGCAGCGCCCAGATGTGGAGAATAACCACACCAGCAATCACAAATGGCAGCAGGAAGTGCAGCGAGAAAAAGCGATTCAGTGTTGAATCGTTCGGGGCATAGCCACCGACGAGCCAGACCTGTAGCGGCTCACCGATGAACGGGATTGCGCCGAATAGGCCGGTGATCACCTTCGCACCCCAGAAGCTCATCTGGCCCCATGGCAGCACGTAGCCCATAAAAGCGGTCGCCATCATAAGCAGGAAGATGACGACACCAAGCAACCAGATCATTTCGCGCGGCGCCTTGTAAGACGAATAATACAGGCCGCGGAAAATGTGCAGGTAGATCACGATAAAGAAAAAGCTGGCGCCATTGGCATGCGCATACCGCATCATCCAACCCCAGTTCACGTTCCGCATGATGTGCTCTACCTGACCGAAGGCAACCTCGGTGTTCGAAGCATAGTGCATCGCCAGTATGACGCCCGTGACAATCTGCAACACGAGGCAGAAGCCAGCGAGAACGCCGAAATTCCACATATAGTTGAGGTTGCGCGGAACCGGATAGCCTGCGCCGATCGCGTTGTAGACGAGGCGCGGCAAAGGCAGCTTCTCGTCAATCCATTTGGTGAAGCCGCTTTGCGGTTCGTACTGCTTGGCCCAGGCAAAACTCATAATGGTCTCTCGGTTCTCAGCGTGAAATCAGTGTAATACTATCAGCTACGCGGCATCAGCCGACGCGGATGACATCGCCGTTGAAAGCGTAATCGGGAACGGTAAGATTAGTTGGCGCGGGGCCTTTACGGATACGGCCTGCGGTGTCGTAATGTGAACCATGGCACGGGCAGTAATAACCGCCGAATTCGCCTTTGTTCTCACCTTCGGCAGCACCCAGCGGAACACAGCCGAGGTGGGTGCAGACGCCCATCGTAACAAGAATGTCTTCGTGACCTTCAAGCGTACGGTCCGCCAATGTCTCTGGATCGCGAAGTGAACCGGCATCAACATCATTTGCTGCTGCGATCTCTTCAGGCGTCAGACGTTTGATGAAGAGCGGCTGGTCGCGGAAAACCGATTTGATCGATTGACCGACCTGAACCTGCGAAACATCAACTTCAGTCGTACTCGCAGCAAGAACATCGGCGGTTGGAGCCATCTGGCTAACCAGCGGGAAAATCACTGCTGCGCCGCCTACTCCGGCGGTGCCGAGTGCAGCGATGTGGATCCAGTCGCGGCGACGTACGCCGTCTTCGCCTGCCACTTCGCTTGTGGCTTCTACAGTTCCGGCTCCGCTTGTGTCAGCCATCTTGCCTTACCTTACTCGTCTGCCTGCGGAGGCATATAGCCAGCGCGGGATTGAAGTTAAATTCTCATTCCACCGGGTCATCGTTCGATTGCGATACCCCTGAAAGACGAAACTGAAGCGATTTGAACGCTGATAAGTTCCGGCTCGTCGCGCCAATAGCCACAAACACTCGTAAATCCAACCGTGTTTTGAGCACTGATTGTTCGCTTTGGTGCAAGCGCCCCGTAGCCCCTTTGTTATTGAAGGCCGATCATACTGATTTGCCGCCCGTAATTCGGCTCACCCAACTGGGTCGCGCGCCGGTAGGAATAAAAATGATCGCTTTCTCGATAAGTGTCCCTTTCGAGATTCTCAATTTTGCGAATACCGGCAGCGACAAGTCTTGCAGCGCAATAGCCCGGAAGGTCGAAAAGCCATCTTTCTAGGCCACTACGCATCGGTGCTGGCTTAAAATGGTGGGCATCGGCATCGGTGAACTGGTCAAGGAAGGCCCTGTCCACCTCATAGCTCGCCTGCGCGATGGTTGGTCCAATGCCAGCCGCGATGCTCGATCGGTTAGCGCCAAGAGCCTCCATCACGGAGACGGTGTTTTCAATCACGCCAGCATGCGCCCCGCGCCATCCTGCGTGCGCGGCACCAACCACGCCAGCGCCATGATCTGCGAACAAAATTGGCGCGCAGTCTGCCGTAACAATGCCTAAGACGATTCGAGGTGTTGCAGTGACGAGGGCGTCAGCGACCGGGCGGCCAACCGGATTATCTTCCCAAGCCTGATCAACGGTGACGACGTCGGGCGAATGCACCTGATGCGGCGCGGCCAGCTTCGCATCAGGGACCAGCCAACGGACTGCCTCAGCCCGTGACTTTCGGATGGCCGCTGGATCACCGTCCCCGCCGTAGCCGAATTGGTCGGGGCATTCTTTTTGCGTGCTGCCATGCCCGAAAAATCCATGCGCAACATCGCCAAGCGCTTTTGCGGTTAGGGCCTCAAACGGCTCCAAATTCAGCCTCCCAGGCTGCGTGTCACTTGCTCGAACGTGTCGCGCGACAGACCTTCTGCCTCACTTATCCGCTCAAGCTGGGCCTTCATCAATCCGGCGCGAACCGATTCAATTCTCCGCCAGCGGCCAAGCGCAGGAACAAAGCGCGCAGCGGTTTGCGGATTGATGGGATCAAGCGCGAGGATCAGATCTGCGATCATGCGGTACCCTGCACCATCTATCGCGTGGAAACCCTGCGGATTACCGGCGAAGGCCATGTAAAGCGAGCGCACCCGGTTCGGGTTTTTCATCGTAAAATCAGGATGGCTTGCAAGTTCATTGACCTGATCGATCACATCAGGGTGCAGCGAGAAGGCCTGCAACGTAAACCATTTGTCGATCACAAGATCATTGCCTTGATAGCGATCAAAGAACGCCTTGAGCTTTTCGTCGCGCGCCGGTGTTTGCAAGCCGCATAGAACCATAAGCGCGCCCTGGCGGTCTGTCATATTGCCTGCTTCATCAAACTGGCGCGCAGCCATGATCGCCGCTCGTTCGGGATCGCTAGCGGCAAAGATGCCAGCGATGATCGATTTCACCTTTCGCGCTCCTCGCCCGGCCGGATCATCGAAAGCAATGTCGACAACGCGGGCGTAAAGGCTTTCCAATTCTCGTTTCAACGTGACGCCGATCGCAGTTTTCAGCTGCTCTCGTTCATTGTGGATAGCACCGGGATCGGCTTTTCGCATTCCCGACGCCATTGCTTCAAACAGATAGGTTTCGCTCGGCAGCGTCATCAGCTCGCCGCGCATGGCATCATCAAGTTCACTATCAGTTACGACGGCGCGCACCGCGTCACAAATCGCGGTCTTACCCGCCGCACGGCCCGCTTCATCAAGATCACCGCTCGCCGCAGCGACAAGATGATTTACCGCAAGTTCCTGCATGGCTTCATATCGCGCGAAGGGATCATCGTCTGATGCGGCGAGGAACACTAAATCGTCCCGTTCCAAATCGCGTTCGATAACGACCGGCGCGGTAAAGCCGCGATTTATCGAGAGCACCGGCACAGGACCAGAAAGCGGTAGAATGAAGGTCTCTTCATCCAAGGTGAGAACGATCAATTGTTCTTCACCTATCGCACCTGTTTCGCGGCAATGGACGGCAACACGTAGCGGGATCGGCATTGCGCCCTTCGCATCCTGACCCGGCGTATCGGGCACGGTTTGCTTAAGCGTCAGCGCAAGGCCGCCGTCTTTCAATTCCTGACTAACCTCGACACGCGGTGTGCCCGCCTGACGATACCAACGGCGGAATTGCGCAAGTTCCAGGCCTGCTCCGTCTTCGATGGCGGTGACAAAATCCTCGCAAGTCGCAGCTTCGCCATCATGGCGATCGAAATAGAGGTCTGTGCCGAGACGGAATTTTTCAGTTCCCGCCATCGTGCGCATCATGCGGATAACCTCGGCGCCTTTGTTATAGACGGTGGCGGTGTAGAAGTTGCTGATCTCACGGTAACTGTCCGGCCGGATCGGGTGCGCCAATGGCCCCGCATCCTCGGGGAATTGCGCCGCGCGCAGGATGCGAACGTCTTCGATCCGCTTGACCGCCTCTCCCTGCATGTCCTGACTAAACAACTGATCGCGCAATACGGTAAAGCCTTCTTTCAGGCTCAGCTGAAACCAATCGCGGCAAGTGATGCGGTTGCCCGACCAGTTGTGAAAATACTCGTGGGCGATCACGCCCTCTACTGCGTCAAAATCGCCATCGGTCGCGGTATCAATGTCGGCCAGCACATATTTGGTGTTGAACACGTTGAGACCTTTGTTCTCCATCGCGCCCATATTGAAATCGCTGACAGCAACAATGTTGTAGAGATCAAGATCGTATTCGCGCCCGAAAGTCTCCTCGTCCCATTTCATCGACTTCTTGAGCGATTCGACCGCATGATCGGTACGCGGCAGGTCTTCCGCGCGGACCCACACGTTCAATTCGACTTCGCGGCCATTCATGGTGGTGAATGTGTCGGAATTCGCGGCCAAATCGCCTGCTACCAGCGCGAAAAGATAAGACGGCTTTGGCCACGGATCGTGCCATTCAGCCCAATGCATTCCGTCCTCGCCTTCGCCGGAGGCTGTGTTGTTGCCGTTGCACAGCAGAACCGGGAACTGGTCTTTCGGCCCTTCCATCCTGACGGTGTAGGTAGACAAGACATCAGGGCGGTCCGGGAAGAAGGTGATGCGGCGGAAGCCTTCGGCCTCACACTGGGTGCACAGCATCCCGTTCGACGCATAGAGGCCCATCAAGGTTGTGTTTGCGCTTGGGTCGATTGTAGTTTCAATCGTGACTTCGTGCGCCTCACCGGGCAGAGTTATGACAAGATCGGCCTCGTCCATTTCCCAGCAGGTGGCGGTCTCTCCATCGAGCAAGACTGCATCGGCCTTCAGACTGTCGCCATTCAAGCGCAATTCCGCCGAGGCGCCTGCATCCGGGTTCCGTTCGACTGAGAGCGTCGCCGTGACCTTTGTCGAATTGACCCCAAGGTCGAATACTAGCTTCGTTGCCGGGATGAGCCACGGATACGGCGTATAATCCTCACGCCGGATTACGGGCGGGTCGTGGGGAGTGGGTGCGGCATCCGCGATTTCAGGGTTGCCTTCGGGGTTTGTCGGTGTCGTTGCGATGTCCATGGCGCAATGATTTAGGTTGATTTGCGCGCCAGTCCAGCAGCATGGGGTAATGCATGGCGAATTTGTTGATTTTCGGACTGGGCTACACGGCGAAGCGGATCGCAACTGCGATAGAAGCGCGCGGATGGGAAGTGCATGCCACTGGTAGCGACGGGGATGTCGACTTCACAAACATAGATGCGGTTACAGCCGCCCTGAATAGCGCGACCCATGTCCTTTCCTCCGTCCCGCCAGACCGGAAGTCCGGCCTTGATCCGGTGCTCGACACCTATGGTCAGTCATTTGACAAAGCTTGGTACGGATATCTGTCCTCAACGGGGGTCTACGGGGACCAGAAAGGCGCATGGGTCGATGAAACGTCACCAACGGGCACCGGCAGGCGCAATGCGCGGACTGAAGCCGATGATCTTTGGATGAAACTTGGCGCGAGGGTTTTTCGCCTGCCGGGCATCTATGGCCCAGACCGCAGCGCGCTCGACCGGGTCAAAGCGGGCAAAGCACGGCGGATTGATCTGCCAGGGCAAGTTTTCAGCCGGGTCCATGTCGATGATATTGTAAGCGGGGTCGTCGCAGCGCTCACCAGTGATGCACCAGCTGGCGCTTACAATCTGGGCGATGATTTGCCCGCGAGCGGCAACGCGGTGACCGAATATGCCTGCCAATTGCTTGGCATGCGGCAGCCACCATTGCAGACCCTAGAAGAAGCGGACCTGTCCGAAATGGCGCTCGGCTTTTATTCTGAAAACCGACGGGTAGCGAATGGCAAAGCCAAGCGGGTACTAGGCTGGAAGCCGCAATACCCGACTTATGTCGAGGGGCTATCGTCGGTGCTTTGATCTGAGCGCAAACACCATTCCGATCACGGCAAGAACCATTCCGCCAATCGTCAGCGCGGTCCACTGATACCCTTCGAACAGAGTCGAGATCAGCATCGCGACCGAGATCGTCAGGATCGAGTTGTAGGCCGTTCGCCCTGCTCCGATTTCGCGGACCAAATTGTAATGTAGCGGGAACGTGATCACCGACCCGATCAGCGCGAGATAGACGATACCGGCCCAGTAGCTGCCATTGGTAGGCAGCGGCGGAGGTCCGGCGGTCAACAATGCAAAGCCCAGATCGACCAGCATCCCATACAACATCGCCCATGCCAGCAGACTAACCATCGGAACCGCGCGCCCGGTGGGATTGGCCTGAATCACATTGGCGACCGACGCGGCAATAATGCCGAACATCGCCAAAGCGATTCCGAGCGCTACATTGCCGCCCACAACGCCTGCATCAGGGTTTGATTGCCACTCGTGAACCAACAGGAAAGAGACGCCAATGATCGCGATCAGGCTGCCGAATAAAAAACCGCTTTGCACCCGCTCACCCAGAAACAACCGCCCGAACAATGCATTGGGCACCATCAGCAGGCCGAACATCATCGCGACAATACCCGACGTCACATAAAGCTCGGCATGATAGACGAACAGGAAATTGCCGCTGAACTGGAACACGCCGACAAGCGCTGCAAGCTTATGCTCCGGCTTCGTCAAAACCAGCCGACGTTTCATCAGATAAGCGACCAAGAACAGCGCCGGTGTCGCAAGCGCAAATCGGTAAAAGACCGACCATGCCGCAGGCACCCCGTCGATCTGTCCGGTGATGACAAACCACGTCGAACCCCAGATTGAACCGGTCAGGATAAAGGGCAGGATTACCCGCCAGCTAAGCATAGGCGTTTGGGAAGCGCTCAAAGCGAGGATATCGCCTTCGCCAATGCCCGCGCATCTTCTGCCCGCGTGTTCCATGCGGTCACGAAACGAGCCGCATCTGCGCCCCAATCATAGAATTCGAATCCCTGCGCCCGCAAAGTGTCGCGCTCGACCGGCGAAAGCCGAACAAACAGCTCATTCGCCTCAACCGCATGCATAAGCCGATTGCCGCATGCTCCAGCGATGTCCTGCGCTGCTGCGTTCGCGTGGCGCGCATTGGCGAGCCATAGTTCGCCATCGAGCATCGCAAGGATCTGCGCAGCAAGATAACGGCCCTTGCATTGCAGGTGGCCGGCGCGCTTACGCCGGTATTTGACCATCGCTGCCTGTTCGGGATCGAACAGCACGACAGCCTCCGCGCTCATCGCGCCATTTTTGATGAAGCCAAACGCCAGGCTATCCACTCCATGCGCAGCTTCTTTGGCTGAGCCACCGGCTCCGGCCGCCGCATTGGCAAAGCGGGCACCGTCCATATGCAGGCCAAGGCCGCGCGCTTTGGCGAAGTTTGATAGAGCGGCCAGTTCTTCCGGAGTGTACGTCAGACCGTATTCGCTCGCTTGTGTAATTGCGATGGCATGCGGCTGAACCTGATGAACATCGTCGCGGATCGGATCGATCAAGGAAGCAATACCGTCCGGTGTAAGCTTTGCGCCATCACCAGCCGCGAGCATCAGTTTGGCGCCGTGAAGGTAAAAGCCGGGAGCGCCCCCTTCGTCTACCTCAATATGCGATTCTTCATGACACACCACCGCGCCATGCGGCTGGCACATGGTCGCCAGCGCAAGGCAATTGGCGGCAGTCCCGGTGGCGACCCACATCGCTGCACACTCGCGCCCGAACAGATCGCTGAAACGCCCATCAAGCTCAGATGAAAGCGCATCGCCATCATACGGATTGTCGGCCTCATCTGCCTTGCGCATCGCCTCCCACACATTGGGGTGGACGGGGGCAGCGTTGTCGGAATGGAACTTGGTCATGACGCACCGCCTCTAATGGTCCATACATTTCTGGCAAGCAGGAGATATAAGAATGAGCGGATCAAACGAGACAACAATCACCCACCATCCGCGCGGCGAAGGCGGACGGTATGTGGCCGAAATCGCGGGTGAGGAACGCACCGGACATCTGGATTGGGAGCCAGCGGCGGGCGGCATCCGCATTGCGACTCATACAATCGTCCCGCCCGAAATCGGGGGCCGCGGCATCGCAGCACAATTGGTTGACCGATTGACGTCAGATGCCCGCGAGCAAAGCTTCAAGATCATCCCCCAATGTTGGTATGTCGCCAAAAAATTCGACCAGAACCCTGAATGGGCCGACCTGAGAGCCTAACCGGTCTCCAGCTCGGAAAAATCGGTCGCCGCGATTGTTTCAAGCACTTCACGCCGGACTTCGCGAGCCCGCTCAAACGGAATGCCTGGAATCGCAAACTCACCGCCAGCAAGGCCCAGATGCAGCGTCGCATAACCGCGCCAGCGGGCAATCGGCCCTTGCGCTACTTCCGCCGAATGCAGTTTGGTGCGGGTCGCGATCTGGCTACTTGGCGACATGATCCCCGCCCGCGCCATGATCTGCGTATCGTCAAGCGAGTGCCTTTTAAACTGCCAAGAATAAAGCGCTGCGCCTGCTGATAAAGCAGCAAGCCCAAGCAGAATTGCGACCACCAGCAAAAACCAGTCTGGATTGAAGATCCCCAAGACTGTTCCCGCCACAATCGCGGCGATCACGAAAAACAAAGAGTCCACGATCATACTATCCGTGCGATATGCTTCGCTTGCGCGGTGCCAATCGGCATTCTCAGAAGGCAAATGAAACCCCGCCGTTTCAACCACAGTCCTGATCTCGTCCATCTTGGCAAATGGCGCGACATCATGGCTTGATGATCCCGCGTCCTGCGCAAGGCTGACAAATTTGAGGTTGTGCCAGCCAAACCGGTACCGGATCAGCCGCGTCCCGATTTTGAGCGCCTGAACACGGTGGATAGGCATCACGACATCTGTTTTGGTGAACAGGCCCCGGCGGCGGCGAAACCCGCGCGCCGTTCTTTCAAGCAGGAAATCCCATTCGCGGGTAAACACGCGGATCATGCCCGTGGCAGAACCGACCACAAACAAAGCGATGAGGCCGCCGATTGCACTGGCGATCTGGGCGTAAGGGCCGAGCGCGGAGATCGTGCTGCCCTGTTCCTCAAGCACCCCCTGCCACAGATCAGGGTCCCAAATTTCAAAGTCTATGAATGTGTCAGCATATTGCAGCAAACCAAGCAGCACAGCGAATACGGCGAGAGAGAACTCGAACAGGCCGAACTGGAACAATCGCCCGGTTCCCATCGCGAAAATAGGTTCGCCTTCGGCCTCGGGTTCACGCGCCGGGGAAGGAACGCCTGTTTCGGCATCCGGAGCGATCTCATCTTGCGCATCGCGGCGTTCGCGGACCAATTGACGCAGTTCCTCTCCGCTTTCTTCGGTCAGATAGGTAAGGCTTAAATCCTCGCCGCCGCCTGCGCCGGTTTCAAATTTCACCGCCACCAGGCCGAGCAAGCGCGGGATCAATTTCTGTTCAAGGCTTACATCCTGAATGCGCTCATACGGTACAGACCGCGCCGCGCGGCTCAAAACGCCGCTTTCCACACGAATGTCTGACGCACCGATTGTGTAACTAAGCCTGCGCCAACTGATATAACTCGCAACCCCGCCAACCACTGCGATCAACAGGCCTACCCCGATACCGATATACAGGCCCATCCCGCCCAGACCGGTGCCGAATGCGGCCGCAGCAGCGGGAAAGATGGCGTTCTTCAACCCCGCAAGCGTGCCGACCAGCACGCTTAACGGAGCGGTGCGCTGCGGTTCGGGCGTGCTCACATGCTCTCCCGCTTGATATGCGCGCGGATTTCCTCACGCATCTCGGTCGCAAGCTCATGACCCAAGCCGGGTAGGTACACAGAAGCATTGTGACTTCCCGCAGTGTGCAGAGTGAGTGTCGCGATGTCGAAGAAACGGTCAATCGGCCCCTGATCCACATCAATATGCTGGACCCGGCCAAATGGCACGACCGTATCAGACCGCCACAAAATTCCGCGCACCACACGCAGCCTGTCAGTGCTGATCTGGTATCCGCGTGCGGCATAGCGGCGCGAGGGCAGGCGGATGATAAACACCAGCGCCAGAAACACGACCACGCCGATCAATACACCGAAAGGAAGCGGAGATTCGCCTTGCAAGGCCCCTTCGAGCACGAACGCGCCGATAATGAATGGTATCGAGGTAAGCGTCGCCTGAACGCGCAGGGCAGATCGGTAATTCGGGTGGAGCTGCGTCAGCTCGGCATCGTCATCGACCAGCGCACTCGCAGCTGGAACTATGGGCTCAGAAGCATTGATTTCCATAGTGTTCCAGATGGACAATACAGCCACCCACCGCAAGCAGAAACCCGCCTATTTCCGCTGATCGAACCTACGGCCGATCATGGCAGCGGCGATATTGGTCTTTTGCACATCGATCGCGCCGCCCGCGATGCCCCATGCATAGGCATCGCGCAGGCGCTGCTCCATGCCATAATCCTTGTGATAGCCATATCCGCCCATCACTTGCATGCCGAGTGCGGTCACTTCGCGGACAATCTCATTGGCGTAACATTTGGCGACCGAGCTTTCGTAAACGCTCGGCAAGCCATCGTCATTGCTGGCGGAATTGACCGCTGCTCGGTGGATCAAAAGGCGAGCAGCTTCGACTTTCATCGCCATTTCAGCGAGCTTCAACTGTACTGCCTGAAAATCGACAATGGGTTTGCCGAACGCCTCCCGCTCCTGAGTGTAAGCCAGAGCCTGTTCGAGAGCCGCAGCCGCCACGGCGAGGCTTTGCGTTGCATTACCGCAGCGCTCCAACCCGAATGCACTCATCAACTTTCCGAAACCGCCCGCGCCAATGATCACGTTTTCGCCTGGGACTTTCACATTATCGATGGCGTAATCGGCGGTGGGAATACCGCGAAAACCCATCAGCTCCTCGCGCTTGCCAAACTCCATTCCGGCCATGTCTTTTTTAAGCAGGATCGCGCCTATACCTTTTGCGCCTGCATCATCGTTGAAGCGGCAATAGGTGACATAATAGTCCGAATGTCCGCCCCCGCTGGTCCAGCGTTTGTAGCCGTTGACCAGATAACCGTTTCCGTCCGCCACGGCTTTGGTCTTTAGGTCTGTCAGCGCGGTGCCTGCATCCGGTTCTGACATCGAAACCGCGACGATCTTTTCGCCTTTGATCACTTCGGGGAGGATCTTCGCCTTCATATCATCAGAACCAAAGCGTTCGATGGTCCGTACCGGTCCTGTCAGAGCCTCGAAAACCGGAAATGCGACCGCGTTGGAGATTTGCGCAAATTCTTCGAGCACCAAGAGCGCCTCGATATGACCAAGGCCCAACCCGCCATATTGCTCTGGCAGATTGACGCCGAGAAAGCCCATTTCACCAAAAGTGCGCAGCATGTCGTGCGGCACTGGGTAGTCCTTGTCCTCCATGTCACGTGCCAATTCAGGCAATTCCGCCCGCGCAAATTTACGAGCGGTCTCTTGCAGCTCGCGCTGCTCGTCGGTCAGTTGGAAATGCATATTGGGCACTCGTCTTGATGTCAGGTTCGCAGCACGCGTAGCGCATTTGCCGGTCAGGTGTGAATGGGAAAGCTATCGACGTGGGTGCAGCATTCTGGCTACACGCTGCCTCATGACAGTTTCAGTTGATCTTTCGGGGCGAAACGCTCTCATCACGGGCGCGTCTTCGGGGCTTGGCTCGCGATTTGGCCGCATCCTTGCCGCCAACGGCGCCAATGTCGCATTGGGAGCACGGCGCAAAGACAGGTTGGAGGCGCTGGCCAAAGAGATTGGTCCGAATGCGGCGGCGATTGCCATGGATGTCGGGAGCGAAGATGACATCATAGCCGGGTACGAAGCAGCCGAGCAGGCCTTTGGCACCGTCAACACCGTAATTGCCAATGCCGGCATTGATGGTGCGGGCATGGCGACCGAGACCAGCGAGGAAGAGATCGGACGGACGCTTTCGATCAATCTGAAGGGCGCAATCCTGACTGCGCGCGAGGGTGCGAAGCGGATGATCAGTGCGGGAGTTAAGGATGGCCGGATCGTTATGATCGCATCGATCACGGCGTTCGAACCTTCACCGGGATTGGTTGCTTATTCTGCGAGTAAAGCAGGCGTGGTGCAGGCCGCGCGCAGCATGGCAAAGGAATGGGCCCGTGCCGGCATATGCGTAAATACAATTTCGCCAGGTTACATTCGCACAGCCATCAACGACGCATGGTTTGAGACCGAGCAAGGCCAAAAGCAGATCCGGCGCTTTCCAAAAAGACGGCTTATGGGCGAACAGGGATTAGACGGCCCGCTGCTCTTTCTGTGTTCTGATGCATCGGAGTTCGTAACTGGAGCCGATTTCGTGCTCGATGACGGGCAATCATTGTGAGGTTGGGCAGCGCTTCATCCACGATTGATCTGATAGAAGACGACGCCAAGACCTGAGAATTCGCCAGTCACGAGACGCTCACCCAATCAATGGCTATGGACACCGATATGCCGAAGCTGATTGTATTCAACAAACCCTTTGGGGTGCTGTCGCAATTCACCGATCGCGGGACGGAAACGGCTCGCTCGACTTTGTCGGATTTCATTCAGTTGAAAGGGGTCTATCCGGCTGGGCGTCTGGATCGGGACAGCGAGGGATTGCTGCTGTTGTGCGACGATGGCCGCCTGCAAGCGCGCATTTCTGATCCGCGTTTCAAAATGGCGAAAACCTACTTCGTGCAGGTCGAAGGTGACCCGCAAGAAAAGGACCTCGATCAGCTCAGAAAGGGTGTGCGCCTAAAAGATGGCATGACCAGACCGGCAGAGGTCGAACTTATTGCCACTCCCGATTTGTGGCCTCGCGATCCGCCTATTCGTGAACGCAAAACCGTTCCGGACAGTTGGCTAAGAATAACAATCCGCGAAGGGCGGAACCGGCAAGTGCGCAGAATGACCGCGGCTGTTGGTTATCCCACTCTAAGGTTGGTCCGATGGTCTATCGGCGACTGGACAGTTGAGGGTCTCGCCCCCGGTCGATGGCAAGAGGCAACGCCTTAGATATTACAGCTCGAACGCTATGCTTCCTTGGTTGAACAGGTCTCTAATCATCTCCAACAGAGGCAGTGACCCGTCGGAATCGACGCTGAGCCGAACTTCCGCACAAATCCGCTCTGCGAATACCGCTTCCTCGCCGTTGCAGGAAAAGCACTGGCCATCGACGAACAACAGAATTGATGAAGGCGTTTCGCGAATGAAGGAAAAACGGCTGGCGGGATTGCGCATCAACGCCGCGCCTTCGGCCAAGTTCTGCCTGATATCATCAACGTCCACAGGGGTTTCAGGTCGCCAGTCGATATCCGGGTTTTTCGGGCTTGAGTTGTATCGCCCGAACCATTGCGCGAAATTGTTTCGCTCGAGGATAGTATCCGTGATCATGCTGTGCAGTTGAGCGATGGCCTCTACACCGATTTCACCGGGGTTGGCCTGCTGCGCCAAACCGGGATCGGTGTAGCGGTCCTGATCCGGCAAACTGTCCGCTAAGTCGTCCGCCCAATTCTCAATCAACTCGGCGCGCGAGGGGGCACGGAAACCAATTGAATATGTCATGCAATCATCGCCGACCGCTGTGCCGCGATGCGCGAACCGAGGCGGAACGTAAAGAATATCGCCTTCTTCAAGAACCCATTCGTCGGTGGGTTGAAAGTCAGCAAGAAGAAGCAAATTCGAATGCGGAAGAAGTTTGGAATATTCGTCGCATAAACCGCCCAGTTCCCAGCAGCGCCTACCCAGGCCTTGCACCAGAAACACATCGTAATGATCGAAATGCGCACCCACCCCGCCGCCGTCGACAGCGTAGCTGACCATCACATCATCGACGCGCCAGTTCGGCACAAACCGAAAAGAATCGAGGAGAGATGCCGCTGACGGAACATGATGATCGACTGCCTGGACAAGCAAGGTCCACGGGTCTTTGCCTTGCCGTTCAAAACGGTCCTCTGCCAAGGGACCATTTTCCAATTCCCAATCGGTGCTGGATTGCGTGATGAGCCGCGATTCAACATGCGGGTCACAGGCCAAGCCTGCCAGTTCGTCCGGATCGACCGGGTTTGACCATGAAGTCCAAGGCGATCTGATTAAAAGCGGCTTCTTTTGCCAGTACTCACGTAGAAATTTCTCAGTATCGAAATTTCGTAGATGCATTGATCTCTCAGTCACTTGCGGCTTTTGCGCGCAGCATAGCGGGCGTCGCGGGCGGCCTTCAGCTCTGCCTCCGATCGCTTGGGCGGGTTGGCTTTTGCACGTTCTTGCTTCGCCGCCTCACGCTTCTCCTGCGCCAACCGTTGCTTTTCCTGCCTTGCCTCACGAGCAGCGATGCGCTTCTCTTCCGCTTTGGCTTCACGCTCGACCCTTCGGGCAGCTCTCGCGGCCAGCTCGGCCTCGTCAGGCTTAGGCGCGGCCTTCAGCTTGGCTAGAGCCTTATTCTTTGCCTGAGCAGCCGCTGCTACTCTGTCTTGGTGGCTTGGCTCTTTGTAACCCTTCATCAACTTCACTCCATCTCGCGCGCGGATAAAAGGACAGCGCTATTGTTTTGCGATTAAGGAGCGGGAATTTTCAACGTGTCGCGGTTCCTCAATCGGTTGCCCCTATGGTCGCGTACAGGGCGACTGGCTAGTCGATTCAAGAAGTGGCGAAGCCTCGATGTCTGCATTTGGGGCAGGATGGAAGCCTCACACACCCCTCCCAATTCATCAAAAGCCTTGACTGCGAGCCTGTAATTGCATATTTTGTGAATTATGCAATTACAGGCAATGGAACAGACGGCAAATCATGTAAGTGCGCTTTTGAAGCTGCTTTCGCACCGAGATCGTTTGATGGTGCTGTGCCATTTGACGCAGGGTGAAATGTCTGCCGGAGCCATTGCTCAGGCTATTGGCAAAAAGCCGCCTGCAATGTCTCAGCAGCTTTCTGTTTTGCGGCGAGAGGGCATCATTGAAGCCAGGCGCGAAGGCCAGTCGATTTTCTACCGGATCGCAGATCAAGATGCCGTTGCGATCATGGGATTTTTGTATGAGCGCTTCTGCGTAGAGGATGCCGGTCAAGACGTAGAGCTGATTGGAATTAGCAAAGGAGAGCTCGCGTGACAGTCCCTGTCGTAACCTCGTTTTTTGATGAGCTCACCAACAATACCAGCCACGTCGTAGCCGATCCTGAGACTGGACAATGCGCCATTATCGACCCCCTGCTCGATTATGATCACGCCGCTGGCAGAACCTCGCACAAGTCCGCCGATGCGATTATCAAACATGTCAAAGAGGCTGGTCTGACTGTCGCATGGATCATCGATACGCATATCCACGCCGATCACTTATCTGCGGCGCAATATCTCAAAGCCAAGCTTGGCGGCAGGTTGGGCATTGGAGAGGGCATCTCTGAAATTCAAAGCGTGTTTGGCAAGCTCTTCAACGTAGACGCGCAATTTCGATTTGATGGCAGTCAGTTCGATCACCTCTTTAGCGATGGAGAGCGATACAAGGTCGGCAATATCGAAGCGCAAGCAATCCATACACCTGGCCACACACCCGCCTGTATGACTCATGTCATTGGTGATGCGGCCTTTGTCGGCGATACTCTTTTCATGCCAGATTATGGCACCGCTCGCTGCGATTTTCCCGGCGGCGATGCAAGCGCGCTGTACCATTCAATCCAGCGGATATTCGAACTGCCAGAAGACACGCGGATCTTCCTAAATCACGACTATCTTCCGTCGGGCAGAAGCGAATATTGCTGGCAGACCAGCGTGGGCGAGCAGAAGCGGATGAACGTCCACATCCGCGATGGCATTTCCGAGGCGGAGTTCGTCGCCATGCGAAATGGGCGCGACAAAACCCTGTCTGCTCCCAAGCTTATGATACCTTCGGTTCAGGTGAACATGCGTGCAGGTGCGCTTCCTCCGGCAGAGAGCAATGGCATGCGCTACCTCAAAATACCCGTTGACGTTCTATGAGCATCCCTGGGTTTCCTCACGCAATGCCTGTCGAAGGCTTTTTGGGCGGCATTCTTATCGGAGCCGCTGCGGCGCTGATGTTGCTTGGTTCTGGCCGGATCGCGGGCATAAGCGGTATCGCGGCAAGGGCCTTAACGCTGAATAAGTCGAGCCTGCCGATACCGGCTGCGTGGCTATTCTTGGCTGGACTGGTGTTTGCCGCTTTTCTGATCGACGCATATGTGGTGCCAGTCCAATCTTCTTTCCCACCATCAACCGCATTGCTGGTGGCCGGAGGATTGTTAGTCGGAGTCGGTACGCAGCTGGGTAGCGGATGCACAAGCGGGCATGGCGTGTGCGGCATGTCACGTCTTTCGCCCCGCTCATTGATTGCGACCGCAACCTTTATCACGAGCGGCATGGCAACGGTCGCGATTACCAATGCACTGGGATGGGGGTGGTGATGCGCGAGGGAATAGTAGCGCTGCTTTCCGGCTCGTTGTTTGGCGCAGGCCTTGCGGTTTCAGGCATGATGGACCCCAAGCGGGTCAGAGGCTTCCTTGATGTGCTGGGCGACTGGGACCCTACGCTGGCGTTTGTCATGGGCGGCGCTGTGTTGGTTATGACCTGCGCGTGGTTCATCCAGAAACGATTGATACAACCGGTTTTCGCAGACAGCTTCAATCTGCCAAGCACCCGGCTGATTGACCGGCGGTTGATTGGCGGTGCCGTTCTGTTTGGCGTTGGCTGGGGCCTTGCCGGGCTTTGTCCGGGCCCTGCCATTGGCGCATTTGTTGTTGAGCCTTTCTCAGCGTTCGTATTTGTTGGCGGCATGCTCGCAGGCATGGTGATCCACCGCGCCATAAGCGCGTGAGTGCTTGAGGTGGCAGAGCTAGACACCAAAACCGCGAGTTCAAAATCGGGCCTGCGCCGTTACTTGCCCATTCTGGAATGGGGGCGGACTTACAATCGCTCAATTTTGACTGACGATTTGATGGCTGCGGTGATTGTAACGATCATGCTGATCCCGCAAAGCCTCGCCTATGCCTTGCTAGCGGGCTTGCCGCCGGTCGTGGGCCTCTACGCGTCAATCCTGCCATTGCTCCTTTATGCGATCTTTGGAACCAGCCGCACACTGGCGGTTGGCCCAGTTGCGGTGATCTCACTCATGACAGCTTCGGCTGCCAGTGCAGTCGCGGATCAGGGGACGGCGGCCTATCTGGAGGCCGCAATCACGCTTGCTATGCTGTCAGGCATCATGCTGGCCATTTTAGGGCTGCTTCGCGCTGGGTTTCTTGCCAACCTGCTGTCCCACCCTGTTATCAGCGGCTTCATCACCGCGTCAGGCATCCTAATCGCAACAAGCCAGATTAAACATGTTCTGGGCGTCGATGCAGGCGGCGAAAACTGGTTAGCTATGTTGAGCTCCTTGGCGAACGCGATTGATCAGACAAATGTCTGGACATTGGCCGTTGGCGTTCCTGCGATGATGTTCCTATTCTGGGTGCGCAAAGGCGGCAAGCCTGCGTTGCAGTGGATAGGCTTTGGCGAGCGCGCAGCGGATTTGACTGCCAAGGCAGGACCAATCGTCGCCGTCGCCGCGTCAATCCTTGCGGCGGTCTTCTTCGATATGGGGAACAAGGGGGTCAGCCTGACAGGCGCGATTCCGCAGGGACTTCCTCCCTTCGCCATGCCAAGCACCGATGTTGCTCTGATCGAGAAGCTGTGGCTTCCCGCCTTGCTGATCTCAACCATCGGTTTCGTCGAGAGCGTTTCGGTCGCGCAAACTCTGGCTGCAAAGCGGCGCCAACGCATTGCACCTGATCAGGAATTGATCGGGCTGGGCGCTGCAAATGTCGCCAGTGCCTTTTCCGGAGGCTACCCTGTTACTGGCGGTTTTGCGCGTTCGGCTGTCAATTTCGATGCTGGCGCAAAAACGCCTGCGGCAGGAGCTTTCACCGCGGTCGGCATTGCGCTCGCCACGCTCTTCCTGACTCCTCTGCTTTTCAACCTTCCCATTGCCGCTCTTGCAGCAACCATCATCGTTGCTGTTTTGGCTTTGGTCGATTTAAAGACTCCGCTTCAGCTCTGGCGGTATTCCAAAACCGATTTCACGGCTCATGCTGCGACGATTATCCTCACGCTTACAGCTGGCGTCGAAATGGGGGTAATCGCCGGTGTCGTTGTCGGATTGGCGCTGCACCTTTGGCGGACGAGCCGGCCCCATATCGCGATCGTCGGGCGTGTGCCCGAAACAGAGCATTTCCGAAATGTGGATCGACACAAGGTCTTTACCGTGCCGCATGTCCTGTCCATCCGCATCGACGAGGCGCTGACTTATCTCAACGCACATTGGCTCGAAGAATATGTGCTCGAACAAGTTGCGGATCGACCGGCCCTGCGTCACGTGATTTTGATGTGCAGCGCGGTCAATGAAATTGACGCGTCTGGCCTCGAAGCCCTTGAGGCGATGAATCACAGGCTGGGCGATGCAGGGATTGGCCTCCACCTTTCAGAGGTAAAAGGGCCGGTGATGGACAGGCTCAAGCGCACCCAATTCATCGACGAGCTAAACGGAAAGGTGTTTTTGACGCAGGACCGCGCATTTGCCAAAGCCTTGCAGGATACAGGCGAGCCTGCTGATCCGGTTGATCACTATCTGGCACGCGGTTTGATCTAACAATGTGCGGTACGGCCCGAAGCTCAAAGCAATGCCCGCGCGGGCATACACTTTAGGTCCCGACAAGGGAGCTTTTCTGAGCTGAGTTGAAGAAATGGTGCCACGAGAGAGAATTGAACTCTCGGCCTCGTCATTACCAATGACGCGCTCTACCACTGAGCTACCGCGGCCCTCTTTCGAGTGGCGCGCCTATCGTTGGGGCAGCGCCTCTTGTCAAGCCATCCTTGAACCATCGCGCACTTAACGGCAATGGATTGCGCATGAGTGAAGAGCAAAGCAAGAATCTGTCGCGTGAAGAGCGACTTGCCGCAAAACTGCGTGAGAACCTGCGCCGCCGCAAGGCTCAGGGGCGTGAAATGCAAAGCGAATTGGGCGATAACAGGGTTCCCAAGGACGACGCTGAGGGCTAGTGCAACCCGCACATGTTTAGCGGCCTAAGCGCCCGCTCTCAGGAGATACAATGCCTAAGCTCATTCTTGTTCGCCACGGCCAGAGCCAGTGGAACCTGGAAAACCGCTTCACCGGCTGGTGGGATGTCGATCTGACCGACAAAGGTTTGACTGAGGCGAAGGCTGCCGGCGCTTTGATGAAAGACAAGGGCGTTCTCCCGACAACCTGCTTCACCTCACTCCAAACACGGGCAATCAGAACGCTAAATCTCGCGCTCGAAGAGGCGGGAAGGCTCTGGCTGCCGGTCACCAAAGACTGGCGCCTGAACGAGCGGCATTATGGCGGGCTAACGGGCCTCAACAAGCAGGAAACCCGCGACAAGCACGGCGACGAACAGGTCCATATCTGGCGCCGCAGCTTTGATGTGCCGCCCCCGCCAATGGAACCGGGCAGCGAATATGATCCCGGTGCCGATCCGCGCTACGATGGAATTGATGTTCCGTACACAGAGAGCCTCAAGCTCACGATCGAGCGGGTGCTGCCCTATTGGGAAAGCGATATCCTGCCGGTCCTGACGAGCGGCGAGACGGTGATCATTTCCGCCCACGGCAACAGTCTGCGCGCTCTGGTAAAGCACCTCTCCAATATCTCCGATGACAACATTACCGGTCTGGAAATTCCCACGGGCCAACCAATCGTCTACGACTTTGATGACAACATGATGCCGGGTGAACGGTATTATCTGAAAGACAGCTGAGGGGCGCCGCGAAGATGCCGAAAGATGGGGGCGTAAAAGTTGCGATCGTGATGGGCAGCCAGTCCGACTGGCCGACCATGAAGCTCGCCTGTGAAGTTCTGGCCGAACTCGAGGTTGAGCATGACGCACGGATCGTATCCGCGCACCGCACGCCGGACCGAATGAGCGCATTTGCGAAAGGCGCCGAAGGTGAAGGTTTCGATGTTATCATCGCAGGCGCCGGCGGCGCGGCGCATTTACCCGGAATGATTGCGGCAATGACGCATCTGCCGGTGCTTGGCGTGCCGGTTCAGTCAAAAGCGCTTTCGGGGTGGGACAGCCTGCTCTCAATTGCGCAAATGCCCGGCGGGGTTCCCGTCGGCACTTTGGCGATTGGGGAAGCGGGCGCCAAAAACGCCGGTCTTATGGCGGCATCCATTCTGGCTCTGTCAGATGAAGACCTATCCCAGCGATTGCAGGACTGGCGCGCAGCGCGAAGTGCGGACGTCGCAGAAAAGCCGGTTGATTGATGGCAAGCGCGCCTCTCCCTCCCGGCATGACCATTGGCATTCTTGGCGGCGGCCAGCTTGGCCGGATGATGGCAGTGGCCGCGATCCAGCTCGGCTACCGTGTGATCGGTTATGCCCCTGCGGGCGACAATGTTGCGGCTTCGGCATGCGATGATTTCTTTGAAAATGGCTGGGGCGAGAGAGACGCGCTAGCCGCCTTCGCATCGCGCTGTGATGTGGTGACTTGGGAATTTGAGAATGTCCCGCTGTCAGCGGTAGAAGCCATTCCGGAGGCCATGCTTGCGCCGCATCCAAAAGCACTTGGAATCGCGCAGGACAGGCTCAATGAGAAACGGTTCGTCGAGGAGCTCGGCGCAGTTTGTGCACCTTATGTGCGAGTTGAAAACGACCATGATTTTGCCCGCGCTGTCGAGAGAGTTGGCACGCCCGGTATCCTGAAGACCGCGCGGGATGGCTATGACGGCAAAGGCCAATGGCGCATCGGTTCGGCTCATGAGGTTGAAGGAATCCGCTTCCCCGGTCGCGCCTGCATCTATGAAGGCATGGTCGCTTTCGAAACCGAGTTTTCCGTTATCTTGGTGCGCGGCCGTGATGGAGACATCCGTTTTTGGGATTCGTCAGCCAACACGCATGATGGCGGTATGCTGGTCCATTCTGTTCTGCCCGCTGGCGCGCTGGTTGAAGCACAAGTCGAGCAAGCTCGCAAAATCGCCGCCCAAACAGCTGAGGCGCTACGCTATGTTGGCGTCCTAACTCTCGAATTTTTCGCGACCCAGTCCGGACCCATCTTCAACGAAATGGCCCCGCGCGTGCACAATTCGGGACATTGGACGGTTGAAGCTTCGGCAACGAGCCAGTTCGAGAATCACATTCGTGCCATTGCCGGCCTGCCGCTTGGCGGGACCGCCACGCGCTTTGCTAGTGTAGATATGCGCAACATCGTCGGCGAAGACGCTCTGGCTGCGCATGAAATATTGAACGAAGGGGGTGAACCGCACCTTCACCTCTACGGCAAACGCGATGCGCGTGACGGGCGCAAGATGGGCCATGTGACGCGGGTCAGCCACGAAGCCCCGTAAGCCCAATGTCAGAACCCGAAATCGTCTTGATCTATGCGCGCGCAGCCAATGGCGCGATTGGCTATGAAGGCCGCCTCCCGTGGCATCTGCCGGCCGATCTGAAGCGGTTCAAATCGCTGACCATGGGCAAGCCAATGGTGATGGGGCGCAAGACATTTGAAAGCCTGCCGGGCCTGCTGCCTGGCCGCCGCCACATCGTGCTCACGCGCAAAGAACGTTGGGATAGCGAAGGCGCAGAAGTTGTCGGATCGGTCGCTGAAGCAGCGGCTCTCGCTGCCAAAGAGAATTCGACCGGTGAAATCGCAGTGGTCGGTGGCGCAGCAATTTATGACGTGTTTCGGCCACTTGCCGACAGGATCGAAGTCACCGAAATCCACTCCGATTTCAAAGGCGACACCTTCATGAAACCGCTGGGCGCGGAATGGGAAGTGACCGCGCGGGAAGATCATGCTGCGGAAGGCGAGCGTCCCGCTTATTCGTTCGTCACCTACCACCGTTGCGGGGACGATCTGTGATGCGGAAATTTCTGATCGGAGTTTTCGCTCTAGTGGTCATCGCAGCCGCCGGATTCTTCATCTTTGCGCCTGGCATTGCCGACAGGAACATGAACCGCGTTGATGGCAAGGAATTGCCGTCGGTCAGCGATGCCGCGCTGGCGCTCCACAGCACCCTCACAATTGTCGATCTGCATTCGGACAGCTTGTTGTGGAAGCGCGACATGTTAGACAGGCACGACTATGGCCATATGGACCTGCCGCGCCTGCGAGACGGCAATGTCGCGCTGCAAGTGTTCTCCAGCGTCACCAAAACACCCAAAGATCAGAATTACGACAACAACAGCGCCGATGGTGACAACGTGACGATGTTGGTGTTCGGTCAATTGCAGCCGCCCCGCACTTGGACATCGCTTCTGGAACGTTCGCTTTACCATGCGCAAAAGCTGGATGAAGCCGTCGCACAGTCTGACAAAGGCTTGATGACGGTCGCTTCGGCCGATGATGTAGGCGGCTTGATGCTGGTTCGCGCACTTGGTCAAGAAACGACCGGCGCGCTTTTCAGCGCCGAGGGCTTGCACAATCTCGAAGGCGATCTCGACAATCTCGATGTGCTGTATGACGCCGGAATGCGCATGGCGGGCCTCACCCACTTCTTCGATAACAAGCTCGCCGGATCGATGCATGGCGAGGAAAAAGGCGGCCTAACCGATATGGGCCGCGAGGCGATCCGCCGGATGGAAGATATGGGTATGATCGTAGACATCGCTCATTGTAGCCAGACCTGTGTGACCGAAATCCTTGCCATGGCACGGCGGCCCGTCGTCTCCAGCCATGGAGGTGTGCAGGCCACTTGTGATGTGAACCGCAATCTGAACGATGAGCACATTCGCGGAGTGGCCGAAACCGGCGGCATTATAGGTATCGGATATTGGGAAGGCGCTGTGTGTGACACGTCACCTGCTGCGATTGCCAAAGCGATGAAGCATGTCCGGGATCTGGTCGGGATTGAGCATGTTGCGCTTGGCAGCGACTTTGACGGCACAGTGCTCGTACGCTTCGACACAAGCGGGTTGATCCACGTTACACAGGCATTGATCACGGCGGGTTTCAGCGAGGATGAAATCCGCGCGGTTATGGGCGGCAATGCGATCCGCGTGATTGGCGAAGGCTTGATGCCGCTCGCCGATGTTCCGCCGCCTGTTGAGCTAGAGGAAGCCGCCTGATGCGCTGGCTCGATCACCGCGACGACATTACTCAGGCGCTGCGAGGCGCAGTGATTGCGCTTGGCAATTTTGATGGCTTTCACAGCGGGCATCAGGCTGTTGCTGGCGAGGCGATCAAATGGGCCCATGACGAGGGTCGCCCTTCGATCATCGCGACATTCGATCCGCATCCTGTGCGCCATTTCAAACCCGATGTACCGCCGTTTCGCCTGACCACTTTGGAACAACGCCAAGAGCTCTATCTCGCCGCTGGTGCAACCGCGATGCTGGTGTTCCATTTCGACAATGAACTGGCGACCACCAGCGCAGAAGACTTCATCACAGAGATCCTGATCAAACGCTTTGGCGCATACGGCGTAGTAACGGGCGGCGATTTCACCTTTGGCCAAGGCGCCAAAGGGAACATCGACCTCCTCAAAGGTTTTGGCAGCGAGCACGGGTTGCAAAGCAGAGTCGTTGAAGCAATCGAAGGAAAGGGAGATATAGTCTCTTCTAGCCGTGTGCGCGCAGCCTTGCGCGATGGCGACCCACAGCTTGCCGCCGAGCTTCTCACCCGCCCCTTCGCCATTCGCGGTATTGTCGAACATGGCGACAAGAACGGGCGCAAGCTTGGCTATCCGACCGCAAATATCGCCATCGACACCTATTTGCGGCCCCAATACGGGGTCTATGCGGTGACCGGCAAAATCCTCAGCACAGGCGAGGAATTGAAAGGCGCAGCCAATATCGGCATCCGCCCGCAATTCGAACCACCCAAAGAATTGCTTGAACCCTATTTCTTCGATTTCTCCGGCGATCTGTATGGTCAGGAAATCGAGGTGGCGTTCCATCACTTCCTGCGCGGGGAGGCAAAGTTCGACAGCCTGGATGGGTTGATGGAACAGATGGAGCGCGACTGCACTGAGGCTAAACGGCTGCTTTCATGAAAAAATATATCAAATGGGTCGGCATGGCCTTTGCGCTCGCCATCCTTGTTCTTTCCGTCACAAATGCCAGTTGGCTAGCCCCCTATCCGGCGGGCGCGCCTAAGCAGATTGCGAACCGTGCGATGGCACCGCAAGTTCGCGAAGCGTGGGAGGAAAGCTGTCTCGCCACACGTATCGAGGCGCCTTATCACCGCCACATCGCTAACACGCGTGACAGTGTGCTGCGGGCCGACCGCATGGGCGCATGGCTCGTCGAAGTGGACGCGCAATTGACCGTCGATGGCGAAATTGTGCTGCTGACCGAAGACAATCTCGACTGTGCGACAAATGGCGCAGGGTCTATCAAAGACGCGACACTAGAAGAGATTGCGGCTCTAGATGCTGGATATGGCTATCAAATTCAGGATGAAACTGGAACGCAGCATCCGTTTCGCGGCAAAGGCCTGACCATCCCGACGCTGGGCGAGATCGCCAAAGCCATCCCGCGTCAGGCGCGATTGATGGTGCATTTGAACAGCGATGATCCGGCCTTGGCCGATGCGGTCGCCAAATCGTTCAAGGCGATTGACCGCGATCCGCAATCAAAGGGCGATGCCTTTTTTGGAAAGCCTGCGCCGATTGGCCGCATTCGCGAGCTTTATCCCGATGCTTGGGCATTTAATCTTGACGAAGCCCGCCAATGCACAGCCGATTATACCCTGACCGGCTGGACCGGGCTGTTGCCCTCCAGCTGTCAGGGCAGGACGATGCTCATCACGCTCGACGAGCAAGCTTTGCTTTGGGGTTGGCCCAACCGCTTGATTGCCCGCATGGAAGCGCATGAAGGAGAAATCCTGATCGAGGGACCACGCGATGCCGCGATAGGCGAAGTTGCAGGGATCAACCTGCCCGAACAGCTCACCGAAATCCCCAACTCCTTCAACGGATATGTCTGGACGGATGACGCGTTTACGACGCTGCCCGCCCTTATCCAGCGATACGACAATCGCAATCAGGAAGAGATCGACGCGAGCCAAGCGGCGCTTGAAAGACGCAGAAAGCAATAGGCAGCTTGCAATGAGGGTTTATTGCAAGCGCGGAATGTCCTAACGGCCCTCCCTTATGTCTGATCAAAAACGCGACCTTAAAGATACGGTCTTCCTGCCGAAGACTGCGTTCCCGATGAAAGCCGGCCTTCCGCAAAAGGAACCGGGCATTGAGGCGCGCTGGCGCGAGATTGATTTGTACGCGAAATTGCGTGAGGCGCGCAGCGGACGCGAGAAGTTCATCCTGCACGATGGACCCCCTTATGCGAACGGCGATATGCATATCGGCCACGCGCTCAATCACATCCTGAAAGATACGGTCTGCCGCACGCAGAACCTGATGGGCAAAGACGCGCCCTATGTTCCGGGCTGGGATTGCCACGGCCTTCCGATTGAATGGAAGGTTGAGGAGAAATACCGCAAGAAAAAGCTCGACAAAAACGCGGTCGATCCGAAGGAATTCCGCGCCGAATGCCGCGCCTATGCGCAAAGCTGGGTCGACACCCAGCGAGAGCAGCTGAAACGGCTGGGCATCATGGGTGATTGGGACAATCCGTACCTCACGATGGATTTTCAGGCTGAGGGGACGATTGTTTCCGAGCTGATGAAGTTTGCCGAGGCAGGCAACCTCTATCGCGGATCGAAACCGGTGATGTGGTCCCCGGTCGAAAAGACCGCGCTGGCTGAGGCTGAGGTTGAATACGAAGACCTGACAGACTCGCCGCAGATCGACGTGGCGTTTGAGATTGTCGAGAGCCCGATTGAGGAACTGGTCGGCGCATATGCGGTGGTTTGGACGACGACGCCTTGGACGATCCCGGTGAATCAGGCGATCGCTTTTGGGCCGGAGGTTGAGTATGTGCTGGTCGACTTTACCAACACAGGGCTAGCTTTCGTCGGCGATGATGGTGTTCGCTTCTTCAGCGATGAAAACGAATATCGCTTCCTAATAGCCAATGAGTTGCATGAAGCATTCGATGCGCGCTTGGGGCACGGCTGGGGTAGAGGTCAAACAGTTTGGTCAGGCAAAGGCTCCGACCTAGCCGGAACTATCGCCAAGCACCCGATGGCCGACCGCTTCCCGGACAGCGAGTTTTACACCAAGCCGCGCCCCTTCCTCGCAGGCGATTTTGTCACCACCGATAGCGGCACCGGCCTTGTCCATATGTCGCCCGACCACGGCGAGGACGATTTCGACCTGTGTAAGGCAAACGGCCTGAACCCCGTCTTCGCTGTGATGGATGATGGCCGTTACCGCGATGATTGGGAATGGCTGGGCGCGGATGACAAAGACGCGGACGGCAAACCACGCCGCCGCGCGGTCATCAACAAACCGTTCAACGCGCCGGACGGCCCAATCTGCTCCGACCTGCGCGAAGCAGGCGCGCTGCTTTCGGCCTCCGCCGATTACGCGCACTCTTACCCGCATTCATGGCGCTCCAAAGCCAAGGTCATCTATCGCTGCACGCCGCAATGGTTTGTGCCGATGGATAAGGACCTGACCGACGGCGGCACCTTGCGCAGCCGCGCCATGTCAGAAATCGAGCGGGTCGAGTTCATCCCTGAAAAAGGGCAAAATCGCATCGGCTCCATGGTCGAAGGTCGACCCGATTGGGTGCTCTCGCGTCAGCGCGCTTGGGGCGTGCCAATCACCCTCTTCGTGAAGCCTGACGGCACTTATCTGCAAGACCCAGCGGTAAACGCGCGCGTTGTCGCAGCGGTTACCGAAGAAGGCGTCGATGCATGGGAAGAGGCGCGCAAAGCCGAATTCCTCGGCCCCGATCACAACCCAGACGAATACGAGATGGTCACAGACATTCTCGACGTGTGGTTTGACAGCGGCTGCACCCACGCATTTGTGCTGGAAAGCGGACGCTGGCCCGATCTGCAATGGCCCGCCAACCTGTATCTCGAAGGCAGCGATCAGCATCGCGGCTGGTTCCAGTCATCGCTCCTGCAAAGCTGCGCAACGCGGGGCCGCGCGCCCTATGATCAGGTGCTCACCCATGGATTTACCATGGATAAGGCCGGCAAGAAGATGTCGAAGAGCCTCGGCAACACGGTCAGCCCGATCAAAATCATGGAGCAGACCGGCGCGGATATCATCCGGCTTTGGGCGCTCAGCGTCGATTTCACCGAAGATCACCGGATCGGCGATGAAATTCTTAAAGGCGTGGGCGATCAATATCGCCGCCTTCGCAACACGTTCCGCTATTTGCTCGGCGCGCTCGACGGATGGATCGGTGACACATCGGACGGCGGGGAAATCCCGGAGCTGGAGCTCTACGTCCTATCGCTGCTGAGTGAGCTGGATGGAAAGTTGCGTAAAGCCGCGGATGAATACGACTTCAACACTTATACCCGCCTGCTGGTCGATTTCTGCAATGAAGACCTCAGCGCGTTCTTCTTCGATATCCGCAA
Organism: Erythrobacter crassostreae; assembly: GCF_019204045.1. GTDB lineage: Bacteria > Pseudomonadota > Alphaproteobacteria > Sphingomonadales > Sphingomonadaceae > Erythrobacter > Erythrobacter crassostreae. The sequence continues at coordinate 536,461 of NZ_JAGSPC010000001.1, forward strand.
AGACACGCTCTATTGCGACGGGCCAGATTCGACGACACGCAACGCATACCGCACAGTGCTCGATCTGCTGTTCCATGCGCTGGTCCGTTATGCCGCGCCGGTGCTTGTCTTTACCGCAGAGGAAGTGTGGCAGACCCGCTATCCCGAAGACGGCGAGCAGGAAGGCAGCGTCCACCTGCTCGAATGGCCGAGCGTGCCAACCGTGCCTGCAGATGCCGAGAAATGGGCCAAGCTGCGCGCACTTCGCGAACGTGTGACCGAAGCGATCGAGCCATTGCGCCGCGAAAAGACGATCCGTTCCAGCAACGAAGCTGTCGTCACCGTGCCAGCCGATGCGGTGCCGGACGGCGTTACCGACGAACAGCTCGCCGAATTGTTCATCACGGGTGCAGTCACACGCGGCCAAGGGGACGACGTGATCGTAGCCAAATCAACTGACAGCAAATGCGGCCGCTGCTGGCGCCTGCTGCCCGACGTGCCCGAAGACGGCGCGCTATGCGGCCGGTGTGACAGTGTTGTGTCCGCATTGGATGCAGCTGAATGAGCGGTCTGTTCACCCGTAACCGTGTGATCGGTTTGGTATTTGCGGCCTTTATCGCAATCGTCGATCAGGCGATCAAAGCCTATGTCACAGTCACACTCGGCATCAATCAGATCGGCGACAAAATGGACCTGCTTCCATTTTTCGACCTGACCTATACCGAGAATCGCGGTATTTCCCTTGGCATGCTGCAAGCGACCAATATGGAAATGCGCTGGCTCCTCGTTTTGATGACCGCCGTGATCGCGCTGGTCGTGTTTGTCTGGATGCTGCGAGAAAAGCTGATGGGTGACATTCTTGGTCTTGCGATGATCTTGGGCGGAGCCATCGGCAATATCTACGATCGCTACACTTACGGCTATGTCATCGACTTTGCCGATTTCCACATTGGGGACTTTCGCCCCTTCCTTATTTTCAACGTCGCCGATGCTGCTATCACCATCGGCGTGGTGATCATCCTTGCGCGCAGCCTTTTCCTGAGCGAAAAGGACGACAACGAAATGGACGCATCAGGCGTCCCATCGGAGAATTGAATATGCATAGTCTGAAAACCGTCATCCTGCTTACCACCGGCAGCGCAATGCTGGCATCATGCGGCGGCAGCGGTATTTTCAACCGTGACCGTCCCGATGAGTTCGCTGTTCAGCGTCAGGCTCCGCTGGTTGTTCCACCTGATTTCAGTCTGCAGCCACCAGCGCCGGGCGCTCCGCGTCCGACCGAAGGAACTGCACAAGAACAGGCGCTCGACGCTCTGTTTGGCGGCCCAGCAGCACGCAGTGAAATCGAAAAAAGCGCACTCGATCGCGCCGGTGCGGCTGCTCCAGGAATTCGCAGTCAGGTTGGCGATCCCGGAACAAACACCGTCGCCAAAGGCAGCGTGACACGCGACATCATCGCCGCACCCGAAGGTGACGGCCAGAACGCGCAGACCGTAATTCCTTCGTAATAGAGCGTTGTAGGAGAAGGCTTAAACGCCTCGATTTTCCGACACGTTCTCACGCGTGACCAACAGCTGGTCGATGCGGCGATTGTCCATGTCGACCACCTCAAAGCGCCATCCTTGATCACTGAAGGTTTCGCCCGCATTCGGGAGACGCTTGAGTACAGACAGCGCATATCCTGCGGCGGTTCCAAACTCCCGGTTTTCTGGGTAGGACAGCCCAAGCCTATCTGACAGCGCATCAGCGGATATTGAACCCGATACCAGCAGCGAGCCGTCTTTTCGCTCGATGATCTCCGGCGTATCACCCTGATCTTTGTCGCTGGCAAAGTTACCGGCAATCGCAGTGAGCAGATCGACCGGCGTGACGATGCCTTCGAAATGGCCATATTCATCGTGGACCACCGCCATCGCAATGTCAGATGACTGTAGAACCCGCAGCGCGTCCATGGCGTCGAGCTGATCGGGGACCACTTCGCCTTTATGCATCATATCACGGATCGAGACAGCATTACCTTCGACCAGAGCAGCAAGCACTTCGCGCACCTTCACAATGCCGAGGATTGCATCTGGTGAACCCTCGGCGACTGGCAGGAGAGAATGCGGGCTGTCTTCAATAGTCTGCCGGATTTGCCCGGTATCCGCTTCGATTTCGATCCAGTCGATCTCAGTCCGCGGGGTCATCATTTCCCTGACAGGCCGCTCTGCAAGGCGCACGACGCCGGTTAGAATCTGATGCTGCTCGGCTTCAATCACGCCGGATCGAGTGGCGTCGGCGAAGATCATCTGGAGTTCTTCCGCCGTAACCGAGTTCTGGTTTCCTCTGCGGATGCCGAACAAACGGATGATGCCCGCCGAGCTGGTATCGAGAAGCCAGACGAGCGGCGCAGCAATAGTCGCCAGAATGGCCATCGGGCGCGCCATGACCAGCGAAATCGACACCGCGGAACGAAGCGCAACTTGCTTTGGGACAAGCTCGCCCACGACCACGCTGAAATAGGTGGTCAGAGCAATAACAGTCACAAAAGCGGTCTGTACTGCCATATCTTCAGGCACACCTAAAAGCGCGAGGCGCTGGCCAACCGGCCCTTCCAAGCTTGCGCCTGAATATGCACCGGTGATGATCGCGATCAGCGTAATGCCAATCTGTACGGTCGAGAGAAACTTACCGGGATCAGCAGCGAGCGACAGTGCGATACGAGCACCTGCCGAGCCTTCTTCGCGCTTGGCCTCAAGTGTCGCTGTCTTGGCAGAAACAATCGCCAGTTCAGACATGGCAAACACGCCGTTGAGCACGATGAGCCCGGCGATAATGAACAATTCTGGCCACGGAAACGGTGTCACACCAAGACCGCTAGCACAAAAGGCGCGGCTTGCCAGCCAAACCTTCGCATTGCGCGCCATCATCGGGAACGTGCTTTACAAGACCTTACTTGCGGTTCAGCTTGCAGCAAAGGCAAGTCGCAGACGTAGCGGAACAAGCGCGCGGTCTAGCACTTGTTTCGGTGTAACGCGTGAAGCAAACTTCAGGAGGAGAAGAATAATGAAAACAACACGTATCCTGCTTTCAAGCACAGCGGCGCTCGCGCTGCTTGGCACCAGCGCCTGTGTCACTGATCCAAACACCGGCGAACAGAAAATCTCGCGTACTGCAATCGGCGGTGCTCTCGGCGGAACGCTCGGTTATCTGCTTGGCGGCGCAATCGGCGGCGATGCCGCACGTATCATCGGCGCCGGCATCGGCGGCAGCGCTGGCGCAGTAGTCGGCAAACAGTTCGATGATCAGATCAAAGAGCTCGACGAGCAAACAGCTGGTAGCGGTGTTGATGTCGAAGAAGTCGGCGATGGCGATGCCATCTTGGTCCGTTTGCCCGATGGCGTGACCTTCGCGCGCGGATCGGCCAACATCAATCAAGGGTTTTACGATACACTGAATACGGTTGCAGACAGCCTGATCCAGTATCCGAACAGCTTGATTGACGTGTATGGCTTCACCGATACGACCGGCTCGAACGCGCTTAACCAACGCCTCTCCGAACAGCGCGCTCAGGCCGTTGCGGATTACCTTGCGGCACGAGGTGTAGCGCGCAGCCGTATGGCGACGCGCGGCTTTGGCGAAGACGATGATCAACTGCGCGTGAAAACCGCAGACGGCGTGGATGAGCCGCTCAACCGCCGCGTCGAGATCAAGATTATTCCGATCAGTCAGGAAGACGTAGAGGCTGCGCGTTCGCAGTAATCGGCGACTATCCAAGTATCGAAAGGGTCGGCCTGCAAAGGCTGGCCCTTTCTATTTGAGCTGATTGGCCCGGTCCGCCAGACGCTCAACCGCTGCTCCATGGATACCCGGCGAGCAAACCAGTACGCCAAAGTCGCGCGGATCATGCTTGTTATACGCAAGCGGCTTACCAAAAGCGTCCGACACTTGCGCCCCGGCCTCTCGGGCAATCAAAGCAGCGGCAGCGACGTCCCATTCAAATCCCCAGCGCAGGGTCGCGACCAGATCGGCGCGATCATCGGCCACCATCGCAATACGCAGTGCAATCGAATTGGGCTTCTCGACCATCACGAGATCCGAATCGGCGCTCGGCAATTGATCGATAGGTACCCGAGCGCCGGAAAAATCGCCCCGCGTGCTCGCCGCAAGCGGCTTATCATTCAAAGTCGCCCCTTGACCTGCCACTGCGCACCATTCTTCATTGCGTGCCGGAGCAACTAGAATCCCGATGAGCGGCTTTCCCCCGCTCACCAAAGCAACCGAAATCGCCCAGCCGGGTCTTCCGCGAACAAAATCGCGTGTTCCGTCAATCGGATCAACGAGCCAAAGCAAATCACTGTCAGTACGGGTTTTATCATCGATAGTTTCTTCAGAGAGCCAACCGGCAGATGGCAACAGCGCCGCCAGTTCGCGCCGAAGAAAGCGATCAACCTCCAAATCCGATTCGCTTACCGGATTGCCGGGCGTTTTATCCCAGCTCGTTAGCGCATGCCCATCGCCCGGCCAACGCGCATGAGCAATGCGGCCCGCTTCGCGAACAATCTGGAGAAGGCGGTGTTTGTCGATCATTGAACCCAATCAATCTTGCTACATTCCTCGTGAAGGGCCTCTCACCACTTTTCAAGTCGTGCGAACCTGCCTAGGGCATGCATCAACACTTCTCTCTGCCCCAGCGCAGATTCTACGCGAATACACACAAGGGATCACGACGACATGAACGTCCATGAATATCAGGCCAAGGAACTGCTGAAAGAATACGGGATCGCAATTCCTGCCGGCCACGCTGCTTTGACCGTCGAAGAAGCTGTCGAGGGCGCGAAAAGACTGCCCGGACCGCTTTACGTTGTGAAGGCGCAAATCCACGCTGGAGGCCGCGGCAAAGGCAAATTCAAGGAACTGCCCGAAGATGCCAAAGGCGGCGTTCGCCTCGCATTCTCGCTGGACGAAGTTGAAAGCCACGCAAAGGAAATGCTCGGCAACACGCTTGTGACGATCCAGACCGGTGACGAAGGCAAGCAGGTCAATCGCCTCTACGTCACCGACGGTGTCGATATCGAAAGCGAGTATTACCTCGCCATGCTGGTCGACCGTGCCAGCGGTCAGGTTGCGATGGTTGCCTCGACCGAAGGCGGCATGGACATCGAAGACGTCGCGCATAACACGCCTGAGAAAATCACCACGATCACAATTGATCCGGCACAGGGCTTTATGCCGCATCACGGCCGTGCGGTGGCTTTCGCGCTTGAGCTTTCAGGCGCGCTCAACAAGAAATGTCAGAAACTCGCTGCACAGCTTTATCAGGCCTTTATGGCGAGCGATTGCGAGATGCTCGAAATCAACCCGCTCGTCGAAACGAAGCCGGATTCTGACGGCAACGCTGATCTGCTGGTGCTCGACACCAAGATGAGCTTCGATGGCAATGCGCTTTACCGTCACAAGACAATCGAAGCGATGCGCGACGAGACCGAAGAAGATCCGGCCGAAGTCGAAGCATCACAATACGACCTCGCTTACATCAAGCTAGACGGTAACATCGGCTGCATGGTCAACGGCGCGGGCCTTGCCATGGCGACGATGGACATCATCAAGTTGAACGGCGCATTCCCGGCCAACTTCCTCGACGTGGGCGGCGGCGCGACCACCGAAAAGGTGACCGCTGCGTTCAAGATCATCCTCAAAGACCCGGCGGTCGAGGGTATCCTCGTCAACATCTTTGGCGGCATTATGAAATGCGACATCATCGCCGATGGTATCGTACAGGCGGCGAAGGAAGTGAACCTGTCGGTTCCACTGGTCGTGCGTCTCGAAGGCACCAATGTTCAGGCTGGTAAGGACATTCTGGCCAATTCAGGCCTGCCAATCGTTGCCGCAGACGATCTGGGCGATGCTGCGAAGAAGATCGTCGCAGAGGTGAAGCAGGCGGCGTAAACCACCAGTCAGATTACAGCAGAAGGCCGCGCGGGTTGATGCCTGCGCGGCCTTTTTGCGCTTAACGGCTGGGACGCGGCTCAGGCAGGATAGGCTCGCTCGTATCCTGATAGGTGAGCCAGTTCTGCCAAACAGTATGGGTGTGTTCATCGGTCAACCGAATTGAGCACCGCAGCCACATGGCGTTGCGGATCGAGCCCTCTTTCCAGTTCTCATACACCGCATCACATTCAGCTGAACGATAGGCATCAAATGCGGCGTCGCTCGCTCGGATCATCTTGCCTAAGGCATTGCCATCGGCTGATGAGCCGAGGGCCGCGTCAACATAAGCTCTCTGGCGCGATTTTGATCTCTTGTAGATGCCAGCTAGGCATTCATTGATAGCAATAGTCGTGCCGTCGCAGTCATAAGATATTGGTGTCGAAGCGGCAGCGTCAAACCGGAATATAAGCTCCTGCGGATCCGGCTTGTCGCTTTTCATACGGACTGCCGCAACGATGCCGCTGCCGGGATTGTCGGGATCAGCGCAGCGCAAAGTCAGTGCATTGAAATAAGCGGCACAGGGCTCAATTGCGACGAGGCGGAAGGTAAGCATCCCGTCCTTTTCCTCCCATCCCGTAAGATCGGCGTTGAAATGTTTGAGCTTTAGAGCGAGGCTGCCGCCCTCTTCCGTAAGATACATATGTTCGGTGAACATGATTGAGCCATCGGACGACTCCTGGACAAAAGTACCAACCATTGTTCCACCGCTTTCCGGCAGCCAACTTTCCATTGCCGGTGCGCCTTGGATTCCTGTGCCCGCCCATTGCCCGACTAGCCAACCCACCTGATCCAGCGTCGCGGCAGGCGATTCGAATTCGTCTTCGCCAATCCGCGTTTCGGTTTCGGTTTCGGTCTCCTGAGCGAGCACAGGCATCGCGCAACCAAGCGCCAACCCCGTCAAAGCCATCACAATTGCACGCATTGCACTCCCTCCCGCATAGTTTGACGCATGTTGTGCAACATTAGCGCAAATTGGGCGAAAAGGGAGGCTTGACGTTGGAACGCAGCGAGGCGAGGAACGACGCTAAGGCTCCCGCGAAACGGGAGAGTCAGTAGCCGCAATCCAGTTGACGTTTACGTAAACGCAAGCTAGGGCGCGGTTAGAGAGTTTTTGCTGCGCTCTGCGTTAATGCGGGGGCGGCCTAGGGAAAGGAAATCTCATGAAAATCCTCGTCCCCGTTAAACGGGTGATCGATTACAACGTAAAGCCGCGCGTCAAAGCAGACGGCTCAGGCGTTGATCTTGCCAACGTCAAGATGAGCATGAACCCGTTTGATGAGATCGCTGTCGAAGAGGCGATCCGCATCAAGGAAGCGGGCAAGGCCGAAGAAATCATCGCTGTGTCGGTTGGTCCGGCAAAAGCACAAGAAACGCTGCGCACTGCCCTAGCGATGGGTGCAGACCGCGCGATTCTGGTCGAGACTGACGAAGAAATTGAGCCGCTGGCCGTTGCCAAAATTCTGAAAGCAATCGCTGAAGAAGAACAGCCGGGCCTCGTCCTGCTGGGCAAGCAGTCGATCTCTGATGATAGCAACCAGACCGGCCAGATGCTCGCGGCTCTGATGGGCCGTCCACAAGGTACCTTCGCCAACACCGTCGAAGTTGACGGCGATGCAGTTGTCGTGAAACGTGAGATTGATGGCGGTCTTGAAACCGTAAAACTGACGATGCCTGCCATCGTTACGACCGATCTTCGCCTGAACGAGCCGCGCTATGCTTCGCTGCCGAACATTATGAAGGCTAAGAAAAAGCAGCTCGATGCCAAGACACCGGCCGATTACGGCGTCGACATCGCTCCGCGCCTCACCACCACCAACGTCTCCGAACCGCCCGTCCGTCAGGCCGGTGAAAAGGTCGAAGACGTCGCCGCTCTGGTCGAAAAGATCAAAGCGCTGGGCATCGCGTAAGCGCTGCGAGTAGGAAAGGACACACAGACAATGAACACTCTGGTTCTGGTCGAACACGACAATTCGAGCGTCAACGACGCAACCCTCGCGGTGGTTACCGCCGCAGCGCAAATGGGCGATGTCACTGCGCTGGTCGCTGGTCACGATTGCGGCGGCGCTGCCGAAGCGGCCGCAAAGATCGCAGGCGTTTCAAAGGTGCTGAAGGCCGACGATGCAGCTTACGCTGCAGGTCTGGCTGAAAACGTAGCACCACTGGCTGCGGGTATCATGGCCGATTACGATGCGTTCCTCGCTCCGGCGACGACATCGGGCAAAAACATCGCACCGCGTGTCGCCGCGCACCTCGATGTAATGCAAATTTCCGACATTCTTTCGGTCGAAGGCGACAAGACTTTCACCCGCCCAATTTATGCCGGTAACGCAATCGCAACGGTGCAGTCCTCCGATGCCAAGCTGGTGATCACCGTTCGCGGCACCGCGTTTGAGAAAGCGGCAACCGAAGGCGGCTCAGCTGCAATCGAAGACGCAAGCGGCCCAGGCGATGCAGGCACATCCAGCTTTGTCTCGCGCGAAGTCGCTAAGAGCGAACGCCCTGAGCTGACAGCCGCGAAAGTCATCGTATCAGGCGGCCGCGCGCTGAAAGACGGCGAGACGTTCGAAAGCGTCATCAACCCGCTCGCTGACAAGCTTGGCGCGGCAATCGGCGCATCACGTGCAGCCGTCGATGCGGGCTATGTCCCGAACGACTATCAGGTCGGCCAAACCGGTAAGATCGTCGCTCCCGAAGTGTATATCGCGATCGGTATTTCGGGCGCGATCCAGCACCTTGCCGGCATGAAGGACTCCAAAGTCATCATCGCCATCAACAAAGACGAAGACGCCCCGATCTTCCAAGTCGCGGATATTGGCCTCGTCGCTGATCTCTTCAACGCCGTGCCGGAACTCACCAACGCGTTGTAATTGCAAAAAACCTGTAGGTTGATCAAAGCCTCCGCCGCGCTACCATGCACGGCGGAGGTTTTGTTTATGGTCCGTATTTTTCTATCTTTTGGTATTGCGGTTTCGTTTCTTGCAGCCACGCCTGCAAGCGCCGCGCTGGAGCTTGAGCCCAGCTCAGAATGGCAACTGCGCCAATATGATGACAAGTGCCGGATGACGCGCAAATTCGGCGATGGTGAGGACAATGTAACTCTCTGGATCGATAAGGGTGGTTCTGGTCGCTACGTGAACTTAACAGCTATCGGACGCCCATTCCGCAGCCCATATGGGTCGCGAACCAAGATTTCTTTTCAGCCGGGAGAACCGATCAATAGGGGTTTCCTGAGAAGTACATCAAGCAAAGGGCGGCCGGTTCTAACCATGTTCGGTGTGGCCCCCATAGAGTTTGCAAAGTTGTCAGTAGCAGAAAAGGGCAACGACGACTCTGAGGAAACCGTCGACCTCAAAAGTAGTGACGATTCCGAATTCGCACCTCCTGAAGTTCTCGAAAAGAGGTACAATTCGTTGCAATCGCTGAACCTGTCAGGCGCGCTCGTGCAAGAAGTTTCGCTGAAAACAGGTGGCATGGGGACCATGATGCAGCAACTGCAGCAATGCGCTACCAAACTGATAGAAACGCGGTCGAAAACTCCTGCAGGGGAAACGAAAAAGGGCAAAGGCGCGCGGGATCGTGACACCGCTACTTGGGCGCAGAAGATCCAAGCGAATTACCCTACATATCTGCTTAAGGAGATGGCCCAAAGTACCGTTGGCGTTAGAGTGCAGATAAACCCAGAAGGCCGTGCGACTTTCTGCGAAGTCTTGCAGCACAGTGGCCCAGCGGGTTTTAACGATGCGGCGTGCCTCGCCATGATTCGTTATTCGCGGTTTCATCCCGCGATCAATGAAGACGGAGACCCTGTTTGGGGCACATATCAAACTCGGGTTACCTATCGCATTAACTAAGAGGTTATGGCCTCACATAAAGCTCACGATAAAGTGCAGTGTCATGCCGACGAGCCCGCCCACCAACGTGCCGTTGATACGGATAAATTGAAGGTCGCGGCCAACCGCACTTTCGATGCGTCCTGTGATCGTCGTTGCATCCCAGCGTTTGACCGTTTCTGAGACCAGAGTGACGATTTCGGTGCCGTAACGGGTCGCCACACCCACCGCAGTACGGCGCGCAAAGCGGTTGATCTGCATTTGCAAACGCGCATCGCTGGCCAGCGCTTTGCCCAGATCGGCAAGCCCGTTGCGCATTTCGATGCCCAGCCCGCTATCGGCCTCGCGCGCGCGGCGGATCAGTGATTGGCGGATACGCTCCCAAACGCCCATCCACCATTCGGCCACCGCCGGATTTTCGATGAGGTCACGCTTCATCTCCTCGACCCGCTCGCGGGTTTCCGGGTCGTGTTGAAGATCCTGAGCCAATTTCTCGAGGCCCTCTTCGATTTTGAAGCGCAGCGGGTGATAGGGATCGACCAGCACCTCGGCCAGCAATTTATAGAGACCGTCCAGCACGCTCGCTGAAATCCGCTCGTCCAGCCCCGTCCAGCGCAGCACAGAATTGGCTCGTTTATGGATGATGTCTTTGACCATCTCTTCATTGTCTTCGAGGGTCAGACCGGTCCATCGCACGATCCCGTCAATAAGCGGCCTGTGCTGCCTATCAGCCATCGCGCTCTCGAGCATGCGCCCGGCCAGTGGTGACACATCCAGCTTTTGCAGCTGGCTCGCGAGGCCCGATCGCATTTGATTACCGAGCCTGTCAGGATCGAGCGATTCGAGCACTTCGGCGAGCATTTCTGCCGCGCCGCCAGTGATACGTGACCTGGTATCATCGCCGCCTTCTTCGGGGCTCGCGATGAGAAAATCGCCCACCGCGCGCGCGACATTCATGCCCGACATACGCCGCGCTACAACTGCGGGGGTCAGAAAGTTCTCACGCAGAAACTGCGCCATTGTATCGGCAATACGATCTTTGTTCTCAGGAATGATCGCGGTGTGCGGGATCGGCAGGCCGAGCGGATGCCGGAACAGCGCGGTGACAGCAAACCAGTCTGCCAGACCGCCAACCATAGCCGCCTCGGCGAAGGCATTGACGTAGCCCCAAGCCGGATGGCCGCCCTCTGACAAAGCATGGGTCGAGAAAAACAAAACGGCCATAGCAACCAGCATGCCGGTCGCCGTCCAGCGCATACGCTTGGCACGATCAGCGGTCAGCGGGCCGCCGCCAAATGCAAGGGGAACAGAGCGAACCTCGGACATGCGTGGCTATCTGCCCGAAGCACAGTGAATAGTCATGCCTGACTTCGTAAAAGCACGATTATTCAGCAGGCTCGGCCCCGGGCGGAAGGCGGGTTGCGGGCACAGGCGAAGCGCCGGGATTGCCCGGAAACGGCACATCTGGCACTGGTGCATCATCTGCCGGACCATACGGCTTCGTATCGTCGCCGGGCTTGTAAGTCAGCATCCGCTCTCGCAGCCAAGGACCAACGCGGCGTTCGAAACCATCAGCGAGACTGAAACCTGCAGGCACGATCACCAGCGTCAGGATGGTCGACATGATCAATCCGCCGATAACAACGATGCCCATCGGTTGGCGCCAAGCACCGTCGCCGCTGAGCGATATCGCAGTCGGAACCATACCCGCCGTCATAGCAACGGTCGTCATTACAATCGGTTGTGCCCGCTTGTGTCCAGCCTCCATGATGGCTTCCAGCTTGGATGTCCCGCGAGCCATTTCCTCAATCGCAAAGTCAATCAGCAGGATCGAGTTCTTCGACACGATACCAAGGAGCAAAAGGATACCGATATAAACCGGCATACTTTGCGCCATACCAACCAGCCATACCAGCAAGATGCCGCCGAGCGGTGCAAGAGCCAGCGAGGTCATATTGACCAGCGGACTCATCAGACGCTTGTAGAGCAGGACGAGGCAGGCAAACACCAGCAACACGCCAGCGATAATGGCGATGATCAGGTTCTGAATTAGCTCCTGCTGCCACTCATCCTCGCCCACGACATCGCGGATCACGCCGGTCGGCAATTCTTGCAAGATTGGAAGCGCATCGACCTGTTGCTGCGCCTCACCTTTCAGCACTCCCGCAGCGAGATCAGCGCCAACTAGCGTTCGGCGGTTCTGGTTGTAACGCTGAATCGCAGTCGGGCCCGATCCGAATGAGATATCCGCGACTTGGCTAAGAGGAACGGTGCCACCAGTAGACGTTTGCACCGGCAGATTTTCAATCGTTGTCATGCTGGTCCGCGCTTCTTCCGACAGCTTGACCTTGATCGGGATCTGTCGGTCCGACAGTGAGAAACGAGCCGCATTCTGCTCAATCTCACCAAGCGTCGCGATACGGATCGTTTGCGAAAGCGCGATTGTCGAGATGCCTAGTTCAGCGGCGATCTCTTCCCGCGGCGTGATAATGATCTCAGGCCGGTTGAGATCAGCGCTGATGCGCGGCGCGACGAGACTGTCGAGGCCCTTCATCTGCTCGACGAGTTTGGCTGCCGTATCATCCAGAAGCTCAGGATCGGAGCCTGCCAACATGATCGTCAGATCGCGGCCAGAGCCGAAGCCGCCCGACTGGGAACGGAACCGGACGCGGGCATCGGCAATACTTGCCAATTGCGGCGCAACTTCACGCTCGAATTCGATCGAAGTCCGCTCACGGTCATCGTAGAGTTTGATGAAGATCGTAGAGTTGCCAATGCGAATACGTTGAAGCATCCGCTCGACCTCGGGCTGCTCCTCAAGCAAAGCATAGACGCGATCAGAAACCACTTTCGTACCTGCCAGAGTGGTGCCGGGCACCATCTCGATTTCAATCGTAGAGTTTTCATCGTCGATTGTCGGTTGGAATTGTCCCGGGATTTGACCGAACAGCAGGACCGTAATCAGCAATGAGAACCAGCCCATGCCAAGCATCCAAATGCGGTGATCGTAAAAGCGTGCGGCCATGTACTTTACGCTTTGGCCAAAGCGTCCGCCCAGCTTGCTGAGCAGCTCGATCAACTTGAACACCAGCCAGCCCGCCACAAAAGCGAGCACGGAAACAAACAGGACCAGCACGATATCGAATGTCTTCGACACTAGGAAATGCGATGTGCTGTTTGGATCGCTGGACACCGCTTCTGCCGCGGTTTTCGGAATGTCGAACTCGGCAATGGCTCCAAAGCTGGTGAACATCGCAAACGCCGTTGCGCCAAGCAGCAAGAGCACGGTGAGCAATAGGCCAAGGACATAACCGAAGCGGAACCGCGGCCCCTCCAACCCTTCGCGGCGGCTACGCATCTTTCCGCGGTCAAGAGTCCAGCCGAGCACGGACATATACCGTTCCATCATCGGACCTTCACCGTGGGTTGCGTGGCCCTTCGCCGAGAGGAAGTATGCGGCCATTAACGGCGTTATCATCCGCGCCACAGCCAGCGACATCAGCACGGCGACAACAACTGTCAGACCAAAGTTCTGGAAAAACTGGCCGGAAATCCCCGGCATCAATCCCACAGGCAGGAACACCGCGACAATACAGAAACTGGTTGCCACCACAGGCAGACCAATCTCATCAGCGGCATCGATACTGGCCTGATAGGCGGTCTTACCCATCCTCATATGCCGCACGATATTCTCGATCTCCACGATCGCATCATCGACCAGCACGCCCGCGACAAGACCCAGGGCCAGGAGCGATAGGAAGTTCAGGTTGAACCCGAGCAGATCCATGAAGAAGAATGTCGGAATTGCGGAAAGCGGGATTGCAACCGCGCTGATAAATGTCGCGCGCCAGTCACGTAGGAACAGAAAGACGACCACGATGGCGAGCAACGCGCCCTCTACAAGCGCTCGCATGGAGCTCTTATACTGACCGTCTGTATAGGCGGTGCTGGTGAACATCTTGATGAAGCGGACGCCTTCGGTTTCAGCTTCGATTTTGTCCATCTCCGCAAGGGCGGCGTCATAAACCGTAAGATCAGAGGCCCCGCGCGCGCGGTTCATGAAGAAATTGACAACTTCGCGGTCACCGACTTCGCTGACTGAGTTTCGTTCGGCAAATCCGTCTCGAACCGTAGCCACATCTGCCAAGCGCACCGTACGGCCACCGCCCAGCTGAAGTTGGCGCTGCGAAAGTTCAAACGCAGTGTCATCATTGCCAAGGACACGCAGCGATTGCCGGGTACCGCCAACCTCGGCGAGGCCGCCTGCAGCGTTGACGTTGGAGACACGCAGGACCGAGTTAATCTGCGACGCAGTGACACCGAGTGCCTGCATTTTGGCCGGATCGAGGATCACCTCAATCTCACGGTTTACACCGCCAAAACGGCCAACCTCGGCCATCCCTTCGATTTTGAGTAACCGTTTAGAAACGGTGTCATCGACGAACCAACTCAATTGCTCGATCGTCATATCATCGGCTTCAACCGCGATATAGCCGATTGGATCTCCTGCAACGTCGACCTTTGAGACGCGCGGCTCCAAAATGCCGTCGGGCAAGCTTCCGCGAATACCCGAAATGGCTGTTTCGACCTCGTTGACCGCTTCAATAATCTCGGTGCCGATTTCAAATTCGACAAATGTCCGCGAATTGCCTTCACTTGCGGTCGACTGCAGTGAATTCACTCCGTTGATTGAGCGGAGCGCGCTCTCGACCCGCTGGGTGATCTGGTTTTCGATTTCAGTCGGCGCAGCGCCAGGCTGCGATATGCTGACAATGACCGCAGGAAATTCGACGTCGGGGTTGTTGGTGACGTCCATGCGCAGAAAGCTGACGATGCCGGCGAACAAAAGCGCGGTGAACATCACCAGAGGGATCACCGGATTGCGGATCGACCAGGCGGATAGATTTCTGAAGTTCATGTCTGGCCTGCCTGCTTGCTACGCTGCCGCAAAGTGATGCAGCGATTAATCTGAGTTACTCTCTGAATCGTCTTCGGATGCTTCTACCGCTTCTGCGCTCGCCAACTGCTCGCCTTCGCGCCGCGGTTTAACTGTCTCGCCCGGGTTAAGGAAGCCGCCAGCACGCAGGACAACCTGCTCGGTGCCCGACAGACCATCGGTGATCGTAAGGCCTTGCGCTGTGACCATGCCTGTTGTCACAGACTGGCGTTTGGCGGTGTTGTCATCACCGACAACGTAGACAAAGCTGCCATCATCATCTGACAAGACTGCGCTTTCAGGCAACACCGTTGCTGTCATCGTTCCGCTTTGTATCCGTGCTGTGGCAAAGCCACCGGGGCGAAGTTCGCGCGCGAAAGGCAGCGCGATGCGCGCGGTGCCTTGGCGGCTTTGCGGATCGATCACAGGCGAAAGCTGCCAAACTTGGCCCTGAAAACTTTTATCGGTCCCGGTCGGAGTAACATCGGCCATTACGCCTTGTGAAAGGCTGGCGAGCTGGGTTTCTCCAACCTGTGCCAGCATTTCCATTTCGCCTCCGCGCGCGATGCGGAACAATGACGGTGTGCCGCCGCTAACAGTCTGTCCAGGCTCGACATTGCGCTCAAGAACATAACCTGAGGCAGGTGCTACGACATTTAGACGGGCGTTTCTTGCGCGCAGTTCGGAAAGCTGGGCTTGGGCCACTTTCACGCGGGCACTCGCAGCATCACGGGTTGCAGTGAGGCGATCAACGTCAGCCTTCGACACAAATCCCCGCTCGACCAGCTGCAATGAGCGATCAAGGTTTGATTGCGCAAGCTCGGCATCTGCCCTGGCGACTTCAATCTGGGCAGCTTGCGCTGCGGCTTGCTGGTTTTGAACCGAACGATCAACAACGGCCAGAACCTGTTCCTGACGAACCCAGTCACCAGCATCGACTGGGACCGAAATCACACGGCCGCCCTCACCCACAATGCCGACCGGCATTTCGCGGCGCGCAGCGATTGTGCCCGGTACTTCGACCACTCCATTGATTGTGGTCTGGCCGGGCGCGATAACAGTAACGACAGGGGCCTGTTCATTTTCATCGCCCGCCGCAACAGGAGTGCCGCCCGCGAAGGCGAAATATGCGGCCACGGCCAGCAATAGGCCGAACACAATGAGCGCGCCGATAAGTACGGCACGCGTCGTGCCCGACATGCCCGCTCGCCGCGCGGCTGAGACATCAGCAGGGATATTCTCCGCTGCTTCAGCTTTGATTGTCGTCTCGTAATTCATCGCGGTTGGCCTCTTGCAGGGCTGAATAATGCGCTGGCTCAAATTTTTGTTCCAGCGAAATGGTGCGAGTGTATTACCGGCATAACTCACCAAGTGCAATAGGGCTTAGGCCTGAGGTATTGATGGCGCAATGCGGGGTTCGACTGACGACTTTGAGCTTAGACGAAGGGCGAGCGGCGCTTTTTCACTGCACGAAGCTCAAAGGGCGGCGCAGCCAATAGCCGCACCGCCCTTTGTATTGATCCACAACGTCTAAAAGACGCCTGCTTTTGAAATTAGCGAACGCGTCCGCGCTGGATTAGGTTGATCACGCCAAGCAGCACAACAGCGCCGACAACAGCGACGATCAAACCGGTGATCGAGAATTCCTGCACACTTCCAGCGATGCCGAATTGATTTGCGATCAAGTTGCCCACAACGGATCCAACACAGCCAACAACGATGTTCCAAAAAATGCCCATCGACGCATCACGGTTCATCACCATGCTAGCCAGCCAACCGGCAACGCCGCCTACGATCAGTGCGATAATCCAACCCATATTCCAACCTCCTGTTATTTTCTCAATGGCTTACGCGTCTACAATGCAGAAAACGCAAGCGTGTTCCCAGCTTGTGCGGGAAAATACGAAGGCTTGTCCAGTTTGAATCTGCCGCAAACGACAAACGGGGCCGGTCCAATAGGACCAGCCCCGTTCGACAATAGCAGAAATTTTTAGTACTTCAGTTGGCGCTCATATAGATCGCGATAGTGCTGAATACGGGTCACGCGCAGGCCCTGCATGCCTGAGCGATCAACCGCGCGCTGCCAAGAAGCGAACTCCTCAAGGGTGAGGCCGTAACGCTCGAGCACTTCGTCGATCGTCAACAAACCGCCATTTACTGCCGCGACCACTTCGGCCTTACGCCGAACAACCCAGCGCTTCGTCTTAGGCGAAGGCAGGTCCTTAATCGTAAGCGGCTCGCCGAGCGGGCCGATCACTTGTGCAGGGCGGATGTCTTGGTTTTCAATCATCTATCGTCTCTCGCGTCGCTTGTTGCTGCGTCGTCGCTTGGTTCAAACGTTATGCAACTAGAAGCTTTGCTGCGCTCTAAAGCATCAGGGTTAATAAGCTGTTCGTCATGCTCTAGAGCTTGGAAATAGCTCGCGGCCGCATCGCCAAAGCTGAATGCCGCCTCTTCGATATTGAGACGCGAATCACGCTGAATCAGCAGCCGAAGATCACGCGCCGCAGCCAATCGAGCGGTCAGTTCATTCCACTCGAGAGCCCGCAAAGCACCACCATTGCCGCCGCGCCCACGCGCAACGTCAACATTGCCGATCAGCAATTCGCCACCCCGCGAATCGGACGAATCGCGACCGAATTGAGAAGGGGAAACAGTGATGACTTTTTCAAACATGCCGCTGTCTCTAACCAACGAACGTCAAAAACTTGTAAAACTGGCATTTACTTCGCCTTAGGAAACTCACGAGGTAGCAGCTGGCCCTCGCAAGGCTGGCGCAAAGGCGTGTTGCTGCCTATATGCGCGCAAGTTCCATGACGATGACAACCGCCTCCAAAGCCAGCTCGACCTTCGGGCTTGATACCGCCGCTCTATTCGACCTGCCCCGCCCAGCGGCAGAATGCCGGATTGTGGTCGCCATGAGCGGGGGCGTTGATTCGTCTGTGGTTGCGGCGCTGGCGGCCGATACGGGTGCGGAAGTGATCGGCATCACCCTGCAGCTTTATGACTATGGCGCAGCAACGGGGCGCAAGGGTGCGTGCTGTGCGGGCGATGATATCGCCGATGCGCGCGCAGTCTCCGATCGCCTCGGCATCGCACACTATGTTTTCGATCATGAAAGCGCATTCCGCGAAGATGTGGTTGAGCAGTTCGCTGACGAATATCTCTCCGGACGGACTCCGGTGCCCTGCATTCGCTGCAATATGGGTCCGAAATTCACCGATCTGTTTCGCATGGCGCGAGAATTGGGCGCTGATTGCC
This sequence comes from Erythrobacter crassostreae, assembly GCF_019204045.1. Taxonomy (GTDB): domain Bacteria; phylum Pseudomonadota; class Alphaproteobacteria; order Sphingomonadales; family Sphingomonadaceae; genus Erythrobacter; species Erythrobacter crassostreae. Next base: position 554,437 of record NZ_JAGSPC010000001.1, read on the forward strand.
TTGCGACCGGCCACTATGTGCGCCGCGTCGAAAGCGAAGGCGGTCCGCATCTCTACCGCGCAAACGATCCGACGCGCGACCAGTCCTACTTTCTATACGCAACGACGCAGGAACAGCTGGATTACATTCGCTTTCCGCTGGGCGGCTTGCCTAAAACACAGGTGCGCGAGCTTGCCGAAGCGGCCGGCCTGCGCAACGCATCCAAGCCAGATAGCCAGGACATATGTTTCGTCCCAGATGGCAATTACGCGAAGATCGTCAAGAAAATGCGGCCCGAAGGCGGCATTGCGGGCGATATTGTGCACGCAACGACTGGCAATGTTCTGGGCGAACACAAAGGCATCGTCCATTATACAGTCGGCCAACGCAAAGGGCTCGAGATCGGCGGACAGCCGGAACCGCTTTATGTCATAGGGCTTGACGCCGCATCGCGGCAGGTGCGTGTCGGGCCAAAGCGTCTGCTCGCAGTCGAATCAGCAGAAGTGATCGAAACAAATCGTATCGGTCCTCTCCCAGGAGGGCCGCTGACAGCAAAAGTGCGCAGCCTCGCAAAGCCGGTCCCCATTACGCTCGAGGGATCATTCGGTGATAATGCAACTATGCGCATCCGCTTTGATACGCCGGAATTTGGTGTCGCGCCGGGTCAGGCCGCGGTGATCTACTCCGGCGAACGGGTCGTCGGCGGGGGTTGGATCGACTCCACACACTCGGTTGCACAGAGCGAAGCTGCAGCCTAAAGCGCGTCCGCCGGGTGCGGGCGACATCGTGCCAACCCTCTCTTCTCTCGATCAGGATCAAGTCTGATATGTACGATCTTAAGGGCAAACGGATTTACGTCGCCGGACACCGCGGCATGGTGGGCGGCGCTGTCGCGCGCCAGCTTGAAGCGCGCGATGTCGAAGTTCTGACTGCCCCCCGCACGGTTGACCTGCGTGATCAAGCTGCAGTTCGCGCTTGGTTTGCGGAGAACAAGCCGGATGCCGTTGTTATGGCCGCTGCCAAAGTTGGCGGAATTCTGGCGAATGACAGCTTTCCCGCGGAATTTCTCTACGACAATCTGATGATCGAAGCGAACGTGATCGAGGCAGCTCATCGCAGCGGGGTCGAAAAGATGCTGTTCCTTGGGTCGTCCTGTATTTATCCAAAACTCGCTCCGCAGCCGATCCCCGAAGACGCGCTTCTTACCGGCCCGCTTGAACCGACCAATGAATGGTACGCGATTGCTAAAATTACCGGGATCAAGCTGTGCGAGGCGTATCGCAAACAATATGGTTCGGATTTCATCAGCGCGATGCCCACCAACCTGTATGGTCCGGGCGACAACTTTGATTTGCAATCCAGCCATGTTCTGCCCGCGCTGATCCGCAAAGCGCATGAGGCGAAACTAGCTGGCGATGACAGCATCATGATCTGGGGCACGGGCACACCGCGCCGCGAATTCCTGCACGTCGATGATCTGGCCGCTGGCTGTATTTTCCTGCTTGAGAATTACTCGGATGCCGGTCACGTCAACCTTGGCTCAGGCACCGATCTGACGATCAATGAACTGGTTGAAACTGTCTGCAGGGTCGTCGGCTTTGAAGGCTCGATCGAACGCGACATCACAAAGCCAGACGGAACGCCGCGCAAATTGATGGATGGCTCCAAAATCGCCGCGATGGGTTGGAAGCCAACGATCAGCCTCGAGGACGGCATCACCGATGCCTATCGCTGGTTCCTCGACAACGTGGCCGAAGGGTAAGGCCTTAGCCTTCCCACTTCTCCAGCACGCACCCATACCCCTCACGGTAGGTTGCTGTGTTGCTTGTGACGAGCGGGAAACGCGCGGTAACGCTTTTCGCTTCTGCATCGTCGGATAAAGTTACCAGTTCCATCCCGCCCAGCTTGTCCTTCTCACAGTCTTCAAGACTGCGCCCAGCGACGAAACGGCAAGAGCATGCGACGCGCGCCGCATAGGAAGTCCCGACATCAGCATAACCGCCTATCGGGGCTCGATAGACATACAGCGCCGATGCAAGCGCCGCGCCTATAATCAGCAGCAGCCACAGTGCAATGCGAGAGGACGAAGTGCGCGGGGTTGGTGATTTAGCCATTGCCTTGGCGTTATCCTTGGGGAATTGAGATCGCAATGACTGATCGCACAACATTGCTTCGTTTCGCCGCTCCGGTTTCACTGATCACAGCCTTGGCTGCATGCGGAGGAACAGCGGAGATAGCTCCGCCTCCCCTAAGTGACGAAGCTCTCGCTGTCGTGACGGACAAAGCCGGTGCGCCGAAAGACCAACTGGCTCGGCAAATCGATGATCTCTTCACCAAACAAGACCTCGGTGAAACCCGTGCCTTGGTGTTGATGGCGGATGGCGAGCTCGCAGCGGAACGCTACTCCGAAGGCTATGATGCAGAAACACGCATGATCAGTTGGTCAATGGCAAAGACCATCACCGCCGTTCTGATTGGAATGCTGGTAGCGGATGGGAAGCTGACCGTGGACGAGCCAGCACCGATCGCCATGTGGCAGCGACCGGGTGATCCACGCGCCGAAATCACTTTGCGGCAATTGCTGCATATGAACTCCGGCCTGCGCCATACAGAGGCGGGCGACCCGCCTTACGATTCCTCAGAGGTTCGCATGCTGTTTCTGGACGGGCGCGATGATATGGCCCGCTGGGCGAAAGAGCAGCCACTTGAGGCTGAGCCGGGCGAGAATTTCGAGTATTCATCCAACACAACCGTCATTCTGGCAGATATCGCGGCGAGCGCCTTGACCGCCAGCGATGATCCCGACGCACGGCGCAAAGCTGTAGACGATTATCTGAAGGAACGGCTGTTCGAACCGCTGGGCATGGCATCCATGGTTGCCGAATATGACGCTTCGGGCACGCTGATCGGGGGCAGCCTAATGCATGCAACTGCGCGCGATTGGGCCAAATTTGGCGAATTTATGCGCAATCAAGGGCGATCCCCCGATGGTGAGCAATTGGTGCCCAGCCGCTGGATCAGCGCTATGATCGAGTCGAGCCCGACCGCGCCCCAATATGGCTTTCAAACCTGGCTAAACCGGCCATTAGGCGCGCAGAACGCAGAAGCGGGCCACCCGCTATTCCCGGAACGCGCTCCGGCAAGCCTGTTTTCACTAATCGGACATATGGGCCAATATGTGCTGGTTTCACCCGAACAAGGCGTAACTATGGTCCGCTTGGGGCACTCAACATCGGCTCAGCGGCCAGCAATGCTGCAGGAAGCCGCTGACGTGATCGCGCTTTATCCGGCGAGGTAGAACGCGCCTTCAACAACCGTGGCGCACTCACCGCCAAGCCAAACCCTTTCCCCGTCCAATCGGCAGTTCAGGTTCCCGCTTCGCTCAGAAGCCTGATGCGCGGTGAAGCTGTCCCGGCCCAATCGCTCGCACCAGAATGGCGTAAGCGCAGCATGTGCAGAGCCGGTCACACTGTCTTCATCGACACCAGCACCAGGAACGAAAATCCGGCTCACAACATCGGTGCTTTCACCGGGTGCGGTGCAATCAAACTGATCAGTCCCGAGCATTCCAAGTGCACGCAAATCAGGGTTAAGTGCGCGCACTTCCGCTTCGGTTTCGAACATGAAGATGTTGTAGCCGATCTGCTCGCCTCCGGACCGGTAGGTTGCGATGGGCTTTCCACCGATCAATGATGCGGCTTCCGGATGCTCTTCGGGATGCGTCGGGATAGCGGGCAAGCCTACCTCATACCCCTCGGCTGTCTTGCGCACTTCCAGCACACCGGACTTGCGCGTTCTGAAGGTGACACGGTCTCCGCCGTCGCGGGTAAGCAAGACATGACCGCTGGCCAAAGTTGCATGGCCGCAAAGCGCAATTTCATAGGTTGGCGTGCACCAGCGCAGCTCCCAGTCTGCCTCGCCGGTTGTATCACGGACGACAAAGGCCGTTTCGGCAAACATGTTTTCTGCGCCGATTTTCACCAACACATCATCGGGCAACCACTCATCGAGCACCATAACCGCAGCCTGATTCCCGCGAAATGGCTCCGAGCTAAAGGCATCAACATGCCAGTACGGGATCTTTTTGGTCATTCGATTTGCCTTTAAGGATAGAGAAGCGTGTCAGACCACGAAAGCGCATCACCGGCACCCTCGAGAGTGAAAAGCCGCCTGTCATGAAGGCGGTTGTCACGGTCGATCCAAAACTCGATTCTTTCGGGTTTCAGTGTGAAGCCGGTCCAGTGTGGCGGACGCGGAACTTTGCCTTCCGCCTTATGCTGCGCCCAAAGCGACGTTACGCGATCCAGATAATCCTGACGCTGATCAAGCGGCCGCGATTGATCGCTGGCGGCAGAGCCAACCTGGCTTTTGTAAGCGCGTGAGTGGAAGTAAGCATCGGCGCGCTCTGGCGTCACTTCGACCAACGGGCCTTCAATGCGGATTTGGCGGCGAAGGCTCTTCCAGTGAAACAGCAGGCTGGCCTGCATGTTGGCGCGGATTTCGCCGCCTTTGCGGCTTTCTGAATTGGTAAAGAAGGTAAATCCGCCTTCCTTTGCGCCGTGCCCCTTGAGCAGGACCATCCGCACTGATGGTGCTCCATCCGGTGTCGCAGTTGCGAGCGCCATGGCATTGGGATCGTTTGGCTCATTGTTCTTGGCGTCAGAAAACCAATCGTCGAACAGGGCAAAAGGATCGGCGCTTGCAGGGATAACGCTATCGGCCAACTGCGCAGAATCGAGACCGGAATTGTCATTCATCGGAAAAGCGGCCTTTCAAACCAGTTCAAGAGCATGCTTCGCTAAGGTGGAAATAATCCCTCAGCCGGAAGGTACAACCGAAAGCTCTGATTGGTTGCACGTTTCTTCAATTCTGCTTCCACGCTTGCACCTGCTCACTGTCTCACCTAGCTAACACGGCATGAAAGATCCTTACGGCACCCTTGGCGTTGCGCGCACCGCTTCTGAGAAAGAGATCAAAAGCGCCTATCGCAAACTCGCCAAAGAGTTTCATCCGGACAAGAACAAGGACAACCCCAAGGCAGCAGAGCGTTTTTCTGAAGCAACCACTGCCTATGATCTGTTGTCTGACAAAGACAAACGCGCCCAATTTGATCGCGGCGAAATCGATGGCGAAGGCAACCCGCTCAATCCGTTTGGTGGAATGGGTGGCGGCTTTGGAAGAGGCGGCAATCCTGGTGGCCGGCCCGGCGGCGGGTTTCGCGATCCCGAATTTGGCGGCTTCACCCCCGACGATATGGATTTGGGCGACCTGTTCGAAGGGTTGTTCGGCGGCGGCAAACCGCGCGGTCAGGCAGGCGGACGCCGCGGTTTCGGCCAACGCCCTCCCCCTCCTCCGCAAAAGCGCGGCGCAGACATTCAGTACAGGCTAGCCGTGCCCTTCGTTGACGCGGCATCCGGGCAAGACCAGCGCATCACGCTGGCCGATGGTAAGGCAATCAATCTGAAACTGCCCGGCGGTGTCGAAGACGGCACCCAAATGCGCCTCAAAGGCAAAGGGCATCAAGGGCCTGGCGGCAACGGTGATGGCATAGTCATTGTCGAAGTTGGCACGCATCCGTTCTTCCGCCGCGATGGCGACCATATCCGTATGGACCTACCGCTCACGCTCGATGAGGCCTTGCGCGGAGCCAAGGTGAAGTGCCCGACAGTCGATGGTCCGGTTATGCTGACAATCAAAGCTGGCACCAATGGCGGCACGGTGATGCGGCTTGGCGGCAAAGGTTGGACTCGCAGCGGAGCAAAGGCGAAAGACGGCAAACCAGCACGCGGCGATCAGCTCGTGACGCTTGAAATTCAGCTTCCCGAAGATCTTGATGCGCTTCAAAAGCAGCTAGGCGATTGGGAAGATCCCGCCAAACCGCGCGAGAAATTCGGCCTTTAAGGCCGAGCCGGGCGCGCTGAATGGTCAAACCGGCCAACATCCCCCCTTCTTCCGAGCGCGAAGTTACGTCGCTTTCGCCAGAAGCACGCCGATTGCGGCCGCAACGCTCCAAGCCGCAGACGCTCACATCCGGCCCGATAAACGACCGAAAGCTGCCCGATTGGCAAGCTGCCATGTCTGCTCTGGCAGGCCCCTTAGCGCCCGGCACGCGCCCGTTCGAGGTCGTTCGCCGGACAGCATACGGCACATATAATGACGGCTTCATCCACGCAGGCAATCTGGCCTATCTGTCGATGCTGGCGATCTTTCCGTTCTTTATCCTTGGAGCAGCCGTTTTCGAGCTGGTTGGAGGACAAGAACTCGCCCAACAGATGGTCGGTGCCGTCATGCTGGCCTTGCCGCCAACTGTCGCCGGTGTGATCGAGCCGGTCGCACAGGACGTGATGTATGCGCGCGAGGGGTGGCTGCTCTGGTTTGGCGCAGGCGTCGCCTTATGGACTGTCTCCAGCCTGATTGAGACCATCCGCGATATATTGCGGCGCGCCTATGGCACCAAAGCGAGCCATGCGTTTTGGAAGTACCGCCTGCTTTCAGCCGGTCTGATACTGGGCGCAGTGATCCTGTTGATAGTCAGCCTGTTCGCGCAAGTCGCCATCGGCACCGCGCAACAGGTGATTGATGCGCGGCTTCCGCAGCTAACGGAGCTGATGGGAACATTGCGGCTGTCGCGGATTGTGCCGGCATTGGGCCTTGGGTTTTCCCTATACCTGCTGTTCTACACTCTCACTCCGGGTGAATACCGGACAAAGCGATACCCCAAGTGGCCCGGAGCGGTGTTCACGGCCGCCTGGTGGCTGGGCGTTACAACCGCCTTGCCGATCATATTGCGCCAGTTTTTTTCCTACAATTTGACCTATGGCAGCCTTGCAGGAATTATCATTGCACTGTTCTTTTTCTGGCTCGTCGGGCTCGGCCTCGTTATTGGCGCAGAATTGAACGCGGCGCTCGCAGAACCTGAGAATGCGAGCCGCACATCTGAGGAGAATGCAACATGAGCACATCAACGGCAAAATTGATGGCCGGAAAACGCGGCCTCATCATGGGACTGGCCAATGACAAGTCGCTCGCCTGGGGCATTGCGAAGCAGCTCGCCGAACATGGTGCGGAATTGGCATTCTCTTATCAGGGTGAAGCGCTGGCCAAACGGGTGAAACCGCTAGCGGAGCAATTGGGCAGCGATTTCTGTTTTGAATGCGACGTGTCTGATATGGATGCGCTGGATCGCGCCTTCGATACGCTTAAGGAGCGTTGGGACACGCTCGACTTCGTGGTTCACGCAATCGGGTTTTCCGACAAGAGCGAGCTGCGCGGCAAATATGTCGACACCAGCCTCGATAACTTCCTGATGACAATGAACATCTCTGCTTATTCGCTGGTCGCAGTCACCAAGCGTGCAGCAGAGATGATGCCGGAGAGCGGCGGAAGCATTATCACGCTCACATATTACGGGGCAGAAAAGGTGGTCCCACATTACAACGTCATGGGCGTGGCGAAGGCAGCGCTAGAAACCAGCGTCAAATATCTCGCCAACGACCTTGGCCCGCGTAACATTCGCGTCAACGCGATCAGTGCGGGGCCGGTGAAAACACTAGCAGCAAGCGGCATCGGTGATTTCCGCTACATCCTGAAATGGAATGAGCTGAACGCTCCGCTGCGCAGGAACATCACTATCGATGACGTTGGCGGGTCAGGCCTATATCTATTGTCCGACCTGTCATCGGGCGTGACCGGTGAGACGCATCATGTCGATGCGGGCTATCATCTGGTCGGTATGAAACAGGAAGACGCCCCGGATATCGCGCTGGGTTGATTTGTAAGTAGTCTTGCAGATCGGCCAAGGGGGCAATCAGTTATCTTGGATGGTGATCTTACTAAGGCTCGCGTTGAGAGTGGGCTCGCCAGAAAATGCGCGAGCGAAAATTGTAAGCAACATCTGTGAACAGTTCGGCTTTGATTCAAAAGTGAATCGGTTTTGGCCTTTATCAAGCGGTTCAACAAAGAATGGCGCGGGGTCACCCGGACATTGAAGCCGGAGCCTTACTGATTCTTTCCGACCTGCCGTTGCATCCAACAGCGCCAATTCAATTGCGAAAGGCCCTTGCGGTGGCGCGACGATGCGCTGCGCTATTACTCCGCCATTGCCAGTACGGGCATAAATTTCCAATTGAGTTTCGTCTGTGCTTGCCTGCCCTCGGAGGTCGGGTTGATCCACGAACTGCCAATGAAACGGAGGAAAGCGAGCCGTCCAGTCGAGCGTTCCGTTTGTGCTTGTATCTTCATCCGCACCAGCGATCGCGAAGAACAGGTCCTGTGCCTCTTCGGCACGTCCCGTTTCAGCAAGCCTTCGTATCAATTGCTGGTCGAAGCGTTCATCAGCCAGCTCTCTCTCCATTCGCAGCTTTGCTACATTGGCCAGCAAGGGCTCTTCACGAACGGCATAATTTGCAAAAAAATCGGTGTGCCAAGGCGAGGTTCCATCAATGTATCTAGCAAATGTGGTTGGGCCCTGATCATCTCGCAAAGCCTCACCCAAGATCGGGAAAAAGTCTGCGCTGTAGCTCGGATGCACACGCAAGATTTGATCCAAGGTTTGTACTGCGCGAGGAGAGTCGTCTTTTTCCAGATAGACCTGCAACATCACACCCTGCAAAGCCAAGTCGCGCCGATTAAGCTTTGACGCAGCAAGCGCCAACGCATCCCGCTTCTCGCCTTTTTCCTGCGCCATGGCGATCAAAACGTGAGCTTTTACTGCTGTTGGGTCATGTCGGAGAGCCTGAAGAGCTTCTTCACGTACGGCCAAGGCGGCTTCGCGCGGTTCGCCGGTTTCAGAAGCCCGCTGCGAGAAGTCATCAAAAGCCGCTCGCTCGATAGCGGCTCCGTTAATCGGAAAAAGCCAGGCAGCGGTGTCTGGCTGCGCTTTGGTCGAAATCATGCTGAAAGTCTGAAGCGCTACAAAAAGGCACGCAATTAAGCCGACGGCTAAAGCCAGAATCAGTCGTACAATATTGAGATTTTTCATCATTTCTACATTACGCAAGCTTCAGCTGGATACGGCGAGGCCGATGCTGTGAGGAGCCTTAATCGTCTGATTTCTCAATTGCTTGGCCGTAGCCATAGCCATAGCCATAGCCATAACCGTAGCCGAATGTTGAGTTGTTTTGATCAAGCTTGGTAACAATCGCGCCAAAGACCATGCCCCCAGTCTCGCGAAGGCGCTTCAGCGCCTGCTCGATTGCACGCAACTTGATTCGATCGGCTTCAATCACATAAATCGCGCCATCCACCACTCGAGAAAGCTCGATAGCGTCCGAAAGCGAAAGCAAAGGTGCACTATCAATTATGATTTGATCGTAGTCTTGCCGAGCTTGATCCAGCAATTCCCTGAAACGCGGACTAGCGAGCAATTCAACTGGGTTTGGAGGTTTCCGACCAGTAGGCAGGAAGTCAAATCCATGATCCGCGACATTGATCAGTGAATCTGCGGAAATCTGCGATGCCCCAGACAGAAGCGCCGTAAGGCCTCGATCTTCAAGCGAATCCCCTCCGACCAATTCGACCATCTTCGAATTTCTCAGATCCGCATCGATAAGAAGCGTCTTCTTACCCAATTGCGCAAAGCTCGCTGCAAGCGCGAAAGACGAAAGGCTCTTACCTTCGCTCGGAACAGATGATGTCACCATTATTACCTGAGGCGCACCATCCGGCGTAAGGAAGGTGATATTTGTTCTGGTCGACTTGTACGCCTCGCTAAGCTCCGAAGATCGTTCGAGCAGCGCTTCGTTGACAGGCCCGCCTTTGTGGGTCGGTATCGCTCCGAGTAGCGGCAGACCAAGTCGGCGTGAGACATCCTGAGGGTCCTTGAGGGTTTGGCTCAACAACACCCGAAGATAGACCAGCACAACGACCAAAATCGCAGCGGTAGCCAAAGCAATAAGCAAATTGAGTGCGAGCGATGGTGAGTACCGCACTTTCGGCGGGGCAGCTCGATCAATCAGGCTAATGTTGTTCTGACCTGCGCCGGATGCCTCAAGACCCTTGTACCGCTGCAACAGCGCATCATAAAGCTCTCGATTGGTATCAACTTCACGCTTGAGAATGCCGTAATCGATGCTCTGCCCTTGTTGGCTGAGGAAGCGTGACTTGGCAGCCTCAAAACGTGCGCGCAGCTCCCTCTCGCGAATTTCAGCAGACCGAAGAACAGATGACGTCTCGCGTGAAATGGAGCTTCTGAGGGCTTCCACCTCGGTTTTTTTGTCAATCAACTCAGGATAAAGAGGGCCGAAGTTTTCGCTTAATCGTGCGAGTTCCGCTTCTGCTCGAATAAGGTCCGCGCGAAGGATGCTGCGCGGATCATTCGCCGGAAAATCGCTCGAAAGCGATGTAGCCCGCGCCTCAATCCGGTCAGACACTGCACTTGCAAGAGCATTGTTGAGCGCTTCAAGATCGTTGGCGATCAATGTCTGGCTCGCGCTATCTGAGCCCGCATCACCGCGTTCGGTTTGTAAGATCAGAATTTCATTGGCGTTCGCGTATTCAATGAGTTCCGTTTCAGACTCGGCCAACTTCTCGCGCAACTCAGCGATTTGCTCGTTTAGAAACTTCCGCGCTTCAATATTCGCACCGAAACGCTTTTCGTAATTTGCGGAAATAAACTCTTCCGCCCAAGAATTCGCAAGGTCTGCCGAGAGAGTTTTCGAGGGACTGGAAAAATGAATATCGACAAGGCTCGACTGGCTGATCGGCTCAACGGTAACATTCTCAAGCAACACGCGCTCGATTGCCTGCTGGTCCGCTTGACCTTCTTCGTCGAGATTGAACAGCTCAAGGAACTCTTCATCCCGGGCCAAATTCTTCGCCTCGGCAACACGCGACGCCATAAAGCGCGAATTGAGCAACTGGTATTGAGTGTTCAGAAAATTCTGCTCATTTCGAAGGGCAACACGAGTTGGGAGGTCTACGTCAGTTACGCTGACTGATTCATCAGACACTTCGATCCGAGCGCTGGCGCGGAACAGGTCGGTTGCGAGCAATGTCGCGAGAACGCCTGCAACAACGCAAAGGGCAATAATTCCTGCGATCCAGAACTTAAGTGCCCGAAACTCGATCCAATACCGCTCGAGATCGAGATGAAACGCTTCGTCTTCCTCGTATTGACCATTGGTCCGTAACTGGTCTTCAAACGCCACCGCGGCAGGGATTTTCTCGTTCATTTCTGATCTTACCGGGAAAGCTGGTTCAAAACGATCGCTGCCGTCGTCAGGACAGGCGAGGCAAGCTCAATAAGTCGATCTATTCGCCTGCGTCCCGGCGAATCTCCGACCATGATTACATCGTCAGCATAGACTAGAGGATCGGCATAATTTCCACGCTCAATCGCACCTATGTCGTAAAGCCCGATATAACTCTGCCCATCGACTGTACGCATTATAATGACTTCATCGTGCCTCGCATAATCAGCGAGACCGCCTGCCTCGTTGACAGCTCGCAACAAAGTCATTTTCCCGCTAGCGGGAAATGAACCTGGTTCTTTGACTTGGCCGCCGACCGATAAGGTATCTTCGGGCAAAGAAGCTGGGATCAAACGCACCTGCGGATCAAGCAGGTAGTCGCCGCGCAAACCGTCAGCAATTACAGCGGCCGCCTCATTCGGTGAAAGGCCGGCAACTTTAACCTTGCCGAGGAAAGGGTAAACAATATCGCCCGCCTCGTCGGTAAGATACGTGCCACTTAGAGCCTCAGCGCCGACGACGGCGATTTCGACAACCTCTTGGCCGCCAAGCCGGTACACTTGACCCACCCCGGGGGCGGGCAATTCCGTTAAATCGGCGATCTCGACGTCTGGCGCGGCTCCATATGTACGATCAACAGTCGCGCAGCCTCCGAGGGCGATAGCCAAGCTCAACGCAAGGATTTGAATTGTCGGAAGTCTCATCATGTCCCTCATCGTCAGGCTCAAGCCATACAATGTTTTATAGCTCGGCCAACTGTTTTGACCGATTAAATTGTCTTCCAGTTGGACGCTCTTGGCGACCATGGGCCTGAACGTCAGCTGCGAACGCAATCGTAAGCCAGATCCCCACCATCTGGAATGCAGGGGTTCTCAACGGATAATCCACTACAGATGCGATAGTCAAAAACAGGATTACAGCCATCCAGAACACGCAGCGGGCAGTAGCTTGCGGGTCGCGCGCGAAAAGTAAGCGGATTGAACGAGCGATCCAAATGATAAAGGCACCAAGTATCACAATCGCAGGCAACCCGCCTTCTATCACCCATTGCGCCCAATCGTTATGAGCTTGATTGACATAGGCTGGCACCAAGAAATTCGTCGGCTCATATATCTGGTAGACGGCGTCGAAAGTGCCAAACCCGGAACCAAGCAGCCAAAATGAACTCATCATATCTGTAAGGATAGGCGTGATCCGCCACCGCAGGTCTACGAATGCATCCTGACTGAACGCCGCCTCTACCCCTGCAGCGCGATCAAACTGGAAAAGGAGGGCGAAAATCGCTCCGACTGTCAAAAAGCCGAGCAAAAGAACGAGGCGTGGGCGCTGTACAAGTATAGCAGCCCGCCCCGCTCTAGATCCGCTCAATTCTGGTTGCTTCAAATGAAGATAGGCCATCACACCGATCACCAGGTAGGCGACAACCGTCAAACCAAGCGCGGCGCGAGAACCGCTTACCAAGGCAACGAGCGTGACAAGTAGGAAAGCGACGGCAAGACCAAGGTTTAATCCAGGGGTTCGATTGAATTTGCCACCGCGCATCGCTGTCCGCGCTATGATCAGTAGCGTCAGTGCCGACAAAACGCCCGAGTGGTTCTCGTTTGCAAACACTCCCACGGGTGCGCCAAAATTTGTTGGAGAATAGAAATACAGCCCAGAGCCCGAACCGCCCGTGATTTGAACCAACCCCAGCGCCGCATCAATGACCCCAAATCCGACCAAAATGATAAAAACAGTGTGCGCCTTAGCCCTAAGGGCGATCAATAAGAGCGCCGCGCTTATCGGGACGATCAAGGACGAAACCGCATTCCAACCCCGCATCGGCACATAAGAGATCGGGCGCCAAATTCCTTCAAGCCCGTTCAACCTGTCCAGCTCCGCTATCAGCTCTCTTTCCGGCAGCGCCTGCCAAATTGAGGGAGGTAACGGCACGAGTTGGAAGACCATCCAAATTGTCAGCACAGCCAAGAGAACCATCGGCACGCGAACCGCAGCCAAACTGCTCTTGGAGATCATGTAAAGTGCGGGGATCAAAAAGAGCGCAAGCAAAGGCCTAAGCGCCGCGGCCTGAACTGCATCAAAGCGTGAGCTCCCGCCCAAAAAAGCAACAATAAGTGCGAACAACGCGAGCCAAATCAAAGGTTTGCGCTGTGAAATCGCCTTAGCCGGCATCGCTCGTGAAGAATTCGCTGAGTTCATAGTTACTCAAATAATGCAGTCAGTGTCGTATGAGTTCAGTTTTCTACGCTTACGGGTAAATCATAGCCGTGCTTTGCAAGCAACGCATGGCGCCGGGCTTCTTTCAGATCGGACGCGACCATCTCTTGGCACATTTCGCGCGCAGTGATTTCAGGCTCCCAACCAAGCTTTTCGCGGGCTTTGGTAGGGTCTCCCAGCAACGTTTCGACTTCCGCAGGGCGGAAATAGCGCGGGTCAATCCGAACAATCACATCGCCGACATTCACAGCAGGCGCTTTGTCACCTTCGATCGCCGCGACGGTGGCGATTTCGTCGACACCTTCGCCGCTAAATTCGAGCGACACACCCAGCTCGTTGGCCGACCAGGTGATAAACTCGCGCACCGTGTATTGCTTGCCCGTCGCAATGACGAAGTCATCAGCTACGTCTTGCTGCAGCATCATCCACTGCATCCGAACGTAATCCTTTGCGTGGCCCCAATCGCGCAGCGCATCGATATTGCCCATATGCAGGCATGGCTCGAGGCCCTGTGCGATATTCGCGAGGCCGCGCGTGATTTTCCGCGTTACAAAGGTTTCGCCTCGGCGGGGACTTTCATGATTAAAGAGGATGCCGTTGCAAGCATACATGCCGTATGCTTCGCGGTAATTCACCGTGATCCAGTACGAATACAGCTTTGCCACGGCATAGGGCGAGCGCGGATAGAAAGGCGTTGTTTCTTTCTGTGGGGTTTCCTGCACCAGACCGTACAGTTCAGATGTGGACGCCTGATAAAACTTGGTCTTTGCCTCAAGCCCCAAGAAACGGATCGCCTCCAGCATCCGCAACGTGCCGATGCCATCGACATCCGCCGTGTATTCAGGTGCTTCGAAACTTACAGCAACATGGCTTTGCGCGGCGAGGTTATAGACCTCGTCCGGCTCAACCTCTTTGATAATCCGGGTCAGGTTCGATGTGTCGGTCAGATCGCCGTAGTGCAATTTCATCCGGCGGCCCTGCTCATGCGGGTCCTGATAGATGTGATCGATGCGCTGCGTGTTGAATAGCGACGCACGGCGCTTGATACCGTGCACTTCATATCCCTTTTCCAGCAGGAATTCTGCCAGATAAGAGCCATCCTGACCGGTGATGCCGGTGATGAGTGCGGTTTTCGTCATCGTCCCGATGTATCCTTCACAAAGAACTGTCCCACTTTACGCAGGTTTTTCTGGATCAGCACACCCACTCCACCAACGCCATTTCTGCGAATGGCTGTCAAATCTTCGCGGCTTTTTTGCACTATGCGCTCCAGCGATCGATTGCTTTCCCCACCAACCCGCATTTTGACGAGCACTTCGGGGATATAAGCGAGCTTGACCCCGCCTTTCGCCAGATAACGAAGCATCGCGTCGTAATCCGCAGCAATCTGGAGGCCGGTATCATATAGACCCAGGCGGTCAAACACTTCGCGGCGCAGATAGACAGTGGGATGCGGCGGCATCCAGCCCTGGCGTAATTTTTGCGCGCTGTATTCGCCTGATTTCCAATGCCGAACCACCTTCGTTGGATCGTCCGCAGCCACATATTGCAGGTCGCCGTAGATGCCGTCGATTGCGGGATCAGAGAGCGCTGCTGCAACTTTCTGGATCACTTCTGGGTCTGCGAAGAAGTCGTCCGAATGCATCAATCCGATCACATCACCACTCGCATTAGAAATGCCGCGATTGATCGCATCATAAATTCCGTGATCCCGCTCCGAAACGATAACGGTTGAGGTGGTCGCAGCCTCGCGCGCGACGTCCAGCGTCCCATCCGTCGATCCGCCATCCTGAATAACGTGCTCGATATTCGAATAGGTTTGCGCATGCACGCTATCGATGGCCGCGCGGAGCGTGTCCGCACGATTATAGACTGCGGTGACGACGGATATCTTCATGTCAAACCGGCGCTAGTTTGCCACGCCGCCCCAATTATGCCCGACCGACCGACGAGTATTCAAAGCCAGCTGCGCGCACATCATCAGGTGTGTAAATATTGCGTAGATCGACCAGAACAGGTGCCTTTGCGGTTGCTTTTACCTTCGCTAGATCAAGTGCGCGGAATGCATCCCACTCGGTCACGATGACGGTTACGTCTGCATCCGTGATTGCCTCATAGGCGTCACTGCACATTTTCACATTCGGCATCAGCGGCTGAGCCAGCTCCATCCCTTCCGGATCATAAGCGGCCACTTCTACGCCTGCGTCCGTCAGCGTTTGCGCCACGGCAATCGCCGGACTGTCGCGCATGTCATCGGTGTTCGGTTTGAACGTCAGACCCAGCAGCGCTGCTTTCTTGCCGCGCGCTCCTTCTGCGCCGCCCAGCGCGTCCAGAACCTTCCGGCCCATAGCGCGCTTGCGACTTTCATTAACCTTGACAACCGCTTCGATGATCCGCGTCGGGCTGTCATAATCTTCTGCGGTTTTAAGGAGCGCCAAAGTATCTTTCGGGAAGCAAGAGCCGCCATATCCCGGGCCAGCATGCAGGAATTTCGCGCCGATCCGTCCATCCATACCGATACCGCGACTGACATCCTGCACATCCGCGCCGACCTTCTCGCACAGATCGGCCATTTCATTGATGAAAGTGATTTTGGTCGCGAGGAAGGCGTTGGCGGCGTATTTGATCAGCTCGCTGGTGCGGCGGCTGGTGAAAAGAATCGGCGATTCGTTGAGAAACAGCGGGCGATACACTTCGTGCATCACGGTTTCGCCAAATTCGCTTTCAGCACCGATCACGATCCGGTCTGGGTGTTTAAAATCATCAATCGCAGCGCCTTCGCGCAGAAATTCTGGGTTTGAAACTACAGCGAACTGATGCGAAGTGCCTGTCTCGGCGATGATCCGCTCTACTTCATCGCCGGTGCCTACCGGAACGGTCGATTTGGTCACAATGACTGCATCATTGGAAAGGTTTTCGCCGACCTCTTTTGCCACCGCGTGAACGAACGACAGATCGGCATGTCCATCGCCGCGGCGGCTTGGAGTGCCGACAGCGATAAAGATAGCCGATGCACCTTTGATACCTTCGGCCAATGAGGTCGTAAAGGATAGGCGACCTGACTTCACGTTGCTTTCGACCAGAGCATCAAGCCCAGGTTCGTAGATGGGCATGATGCCGTCATGCAGGCGATCAATCTTGCTCTGATCCTTGTCGATGCAGACCACATCGTGACCAAAATCGGCAAAACACGCTCCAGAGACGAGGCCCACATAGCCTGAGCCAACCATCGCAATTTTCATACTGCAGCTCCTCTTTCCGTCGCTTTTCTGAACAAGCGCGGTAGAATTGAATCAGCCTCGCGAACATAGACGGCTTCCGCGGGAACGGGTGTCGTCATGCCGTTTCTTGGCTTGTTGGCTGGCCCTTTAGATCAATGTCCAGTGTTTGGGGAGAGGTATTCGCAAGTCCAAGGTCAATTCCGAGAACCCGCTTGATCGCTTCCGGCGCGTCAACTCCCTCAGATCGCATGTGCGATTGCACCTCGTGATATTTCATGTCGACAAGGTAGCGGTACCAAAACCCTTGCAGGAAATGGAATGCAGTACCCTCTCGCCCGTCGAGAAAACCCAACCTAAAGAAATATCGATAGATGAAATATATAAGAGCCCGCATGCCAAGCGGCGCGCGCGTGTATAGGTGTTCTTTAACCCAGCGCTTGAGGCCGGCCTGTTGCCCTCCAGACAGATCCGCAACGGTTTCGGATTCAATAAATCCGTATTCTAGGTTCAACAAATCAACCACTTCTCGCGCAGAATAGGAGTTGTGTTTTTCGGTCCACCAAGTGAGCGAGTTGTGATTGTCATCTATCAGTTCGCCTGTAAATTCTGCGGCATCACCTTCGATGATGATATGCTCATCCATCCAGCGGCTCTCACAGCGACCGCGCCCATATCGAAACAGTCTGGCAACCCTGATGGGAAAAATGCCGCCCCACTTAATCCGACGCCCGAGGAAATGCATTCGCCGCGAAACGTACACGCCAGCAACATTATCGCTTTTGCCGCCCAGCGAACTCTCTATCTCGGCCGCAAGAGGCTTAGTAACATACTCGTCAGCGTCCAGACGCAGCACCCATTTGGTATCTGCAGGCAACTGGCTCAGCGCCCAGTTGAATTGTGTTGAGTAGTTTACCCAAGGGTTGCTTAGCACAGTGGCACCGTTTGCAGCCGCAAGCTCGACAGTACGGTCCGTCGAACCGCTATCAATGACGAAAATTCGCGCAGACACTCCGGCAACCGAGGCAATGGCGCGCTCGATGTGCTTTTCCTCATTTTTCGTAAGGATGATTGTCGTGAGTAGAGGGGCGTCTGACATTGCTTAAGTTGCAGGCTTACGGATCACAGCAATGGTCGATTTTGCTAATGGCCCAATGCGACCAACGCGGTAAAATTTCGGGGCCTCAAAACCAATTTCAGCGAACAGCTCACATAAGGTTTTTTCTGACCAGAACTTGATATGGCCGTGATCCCATAGCGCCGTGAAATGAGCATCCATTTTGCCGGTCAAAGCCATGACCAAGTTCTTCCAATAACCGTGATAAGGGGTTGAAATGATCGCGGTCCCGCCCGGCTCAAGGAGGTTGAAGAGCGTCTCGGCATATTTGCGCGGTGCATATACATGTTCGATCACCTCAAGGCTGGTGACCACGGGAAACTGCCCGTACTCTGATGCCAGATCATCATAGGCCGAACCTTGTTTAAGGTTGAGCTCTGGATGGGTTGCGACGGCCTGTTTAATACCTTGTTCGGAAGGGTCGACGCCGAAAACCTGCCAACCGCGCGCGGCAAAGGTTGCTGCGATACTGCCATTGCCGCAGCCCAGCTCGAACAAGCGCGGCTCGACGTCGCCTAGATTAGCCTTAAGCACATCGAGCTCGCTTATAACTTGCGGCAAAAGATAGTCATGCGACGGGTTGTGCCCCGCTGCCTCGTATTCGTAGCCCGAGATTGCCTTAATTTCTTCCATCTACCTATCCAATCGCTCTGTTGTTTCTTCGCCGCGACCACCAGTTTCCAGAGACCGGATGTGCCGCGCGGGATTTCCCGCGACTATGACGCCGGGATCGACATCTTTCGTTACAACCGCACGCGCGCCAGCAATGGAGCCCTGCCCAATCGTAACACCAGGCCCAACGAAGGCATCAGCGCAAACCCAAGCATCTGATCCAATCTCAATTGGCGGCTTAAGGAGTCTGCGGGCGGAATCTGAAATGTCATGCGATCCCGCGCACAAATGCGCTCCCTGTGAAACGGTTGCCCGAGCACCGATCGTAATCGGGCCGAGTGCATAAAGAATTGCCCCATCGCCCACACCTGCCTCATCACCAATATCGATATTCCACGGGATTGTGATGCGAACGCTTGGATAAATATGCGCGTTTGCGCCGATCTTCGCTCCGAAAAGCCTAAGGAGCATCCGCCTCCAACCCCATAATGGTCGAGGGCTAAGCCGAAACAGAGGACCGGACAGCCACCAGAGTACCCGGCCTATCTGGGCGCGGCGGCTCCATTTGCGCACCGACCGGTTCGCTTCGACATCTGTCAACGCTGATCCTGAACGGGAGATAGTACGTACGCCTTCCAGCAAAAAAATCCGCGCAAACCCGAGGTTGCGATCATCACCAAGCAGCGACGCTTATTTCGGTCGCCGCGATATAAGAATGTTGGCATATTTGCCACCCTAAATTTGCCCGCTAACGCGGCAATAAAACGAGCGCTACCACATCAAACCCCTTTTTCGTCTCCGCTTGACTCTGAGGCGGCCTATCATAAGGCAAGCTCCGCTGGCATCACGCCAAACAGACCGCCGCGCTTTGGTCCGGGCAAGACTGCTGGCAAGGCTGTGTTTGAATTCTCTCGACAAGGGCAAATGATCGAAAATGACCAGTGACCTTACCACACGCTGGCCTGTTCATCACGTCGTGGCCTCAATTGCAGAAGAGGCTTCTGGGCCATCTTATTCAGTACCTGCATTGGCAATGGCGACAGCCGATCTAGGGCGAAAGGTTGCAATTCATACGGTTAGGGGCCGCACCCTACCTTCCAAGGAAGTCACCGTCCAAACTTTCAAGCAAGATTTCGCGACCACCCCGGTCCTGAAATCAATGCTGCTGTCATCAGATCTACGCCAGACCATGATGCAGCTTCCCGGTTCGTCCATCGTGCATGGGCACGGACTGTGGCTGATGCCGAATGTCTCCAGTGCAGCAATAGGCGCGCGACCAGACATATCCGTCATTCATGCACCCAGAGGTATGCTTGGCGCAAACGCGTTGCGGTTTTCCAGACAGCGCAAACGGGTGTTCTGGCATTTGTTCCAGAAACAGGCAGCCAAGCATGTTGCCTGCTGGCATGCCACATCTGAAAAGGAGATCTCGGACATTCGGGATTTCGGTCTGCGTCAGCCCGTTGCGCTTATTCCTAACGGCATTGATTTTCCGAACCTCAAGGCCAGGTCGGTAAGGCCAGAACGCCGCACCGTTCTATTCCTAGGCCGCATTCATCCAAAGAAGGGGATCGATACCCTCCTGAGAGTCTGGAAATCCATCGAAGATAAGTTGCCTGGCTGGCATCTGGCCATAGCGGGTCCTGATGACAACCAATATGCGGACGAATACAAACGCTATATCGAGAAAGAAGGCGCTAAAACCGCGAAGATAGTCGGCCCCGTCTATGGAAGCGATAAGGTACAAGCATATCGCGATGCCGAGCTATTTGTATTGCCAACGCTAGACGAAAACTTCGGCATGACCGTTGCCGAAGCGCTAGTGCAAGAGACACCGGCCATCGTTTCTCACGGCGCTCCGTGGGAGGGCTTAGAGACCAACGACTGTGGTTGGTGGCATGCTATCGGAGAAGCGCCTCTGCGGGACGCTCTGCTGGATGCCACTTCACGCACTGACGAACAACGCATGGCCCTAGGCGCGAATGGTCGCGCATGGATGCAACGCGAATTCGGATGGCCATCTCTCGCGAATGGCATGGAAGATGTCTATTCTTGGCTTTCGGGGCAAGCCGACCAGCCGGATTGCGTAGTTACCGATTGAGGCTGAAAGCCGAACTCAACCCGCTCTAACTTGATGCGGCGGCTTTCGGGCCGAACCCGTCTTTCCAGCCGACGATGCGAGCAGGAGAACCCGCAACAATCGCCCCATCGGGTACATCCTTAACAACAACCGAGCCCGCCCCAACAACCGCAGATTCACCGATTTTTTGACAGCGGGGTAGGATAATCGAGCGCATCCCGATCCAAGAATTTTTCCCGATGGTTTTATTATATGCGGTCGGCTCTGACCGAGGGTCAAGCCCGTGATCATGGGTGTAGAGGAATGAGTTTTCAGAGATTAGCGCGTTGTCTCCGATTTCAAGATGGCCGGTTAAATCGAGTGTGACATTGGGATTGATTTGAGCACCATCACCAATTCGAAGTAGTCCGGCAGGCCCCTCTGCATCGACTGCTATGCCATGCCAAATAAGGCAGTTTTTTCCAATCTCGACTTTCTTGGGTTCGATGAAAAAGACCGAGTGGAAGATCTTTGTGCCCGTCCCGACGCGATTGACGGTTGCTTTGTGAATTTGTGTTGCGATTGCGTTCCGCAATCGCCGTGCGACCGCCAATGCCAGTCGAGGCACCATCAATATGGGCCCTCCAAGCCTGCGCGTATTCATTGACCTAATTTTCCTGACACGCGCCTGTCTCCATTAAATGAGGCTCCTCCAAACTCCGCTTTCTTTCGGCGCGGAGCTCTACTGCCCTGCCGTTTTCGACGACAGAAAAACCAAATTGTCGCCAATGCGAGCGGAACCATAGCAAACATCGAAGTAACGATCCCGCCAAACGATGATTGAGTCGTCGTCGATACAAACAAGAACATGATGGTCGGATACAGGAGCACCCGTCCATATCGATAGGGGCTTTCGCTGAAGATGAAGAGCTCTCCTCGCCGGTACATGAATCCCATTATCAAACCCATTAGACATCCCAGCCATCCGAAATTCCAGAAGGCCTCGCCCGGACCGGTCAGATTAATACCGCCTCCGCCATGTCTCGCAAAAACATCTGTCTTAAGCTTTCCGCCCAGGTCCACCGCAGGCTTATCGGGCCAAAGTGCCCTAGGAATCACTCCGTAGGTCCAAGAGAGGTAAGATTCTCCATCCAACTGGGCGTTTTCGTCCAAACGTGCGATCAAGACAGTTGGAACGTTCACGTCCATGAAATAGGTCGATCCAGTGATCTGCTCGGCCACCACGGTGATCGGATTGTCGTCTGCTTCACCGAGTGTCTGCCCAAATCGCAATTGAGTCATCGCACCTGCCGAGATGACCAAGGCCAGAGCTAGTAGCGCCAATGGCACTGCATTTCGCAAAGAGAATTTCCAGCCAGCGAGCACTGCACCAATGCCTGCGAAACCTGCGATTTCTAGGAGCTCCATTCTATCGCCGTTCAAAATCGCAATGAACGCGAGCAGCATGCCAACGCCAGTCGCAGATCTGATGTCTTTGCCACGCTTCGTGACAAACGCGATCATAACTAGGATGACAAAGATCACTCGCGGGATAGTGTAGAGTGTTCTCAGAATTGCATCACTTGCCTGGACCCCACTCGAATTGACTGCAAAACCCTGACGCTGATTCAACGCCGACAAGGTGTCCATATCGATCGCGCTGAAGCCCCGGCCCGCAAAGATTGCTATGGTAACCGTGAGCGATATTCCGATTGCCACCGGCACTAGTAATTTCTTCCAACGCAGCCGCGCAATTGACGACGCATCAAAATACCGCGGAGCCGCCACTCGTTTCGGACCTGAAACAATATAGCCAGCGCACAGACAGACTATGAACGCGAAAACAAACAATACCCCCGCATGGTGCGCCGTCGATGATGGAACGATAATCTTGTAGAACGCCACATCAGGATCAATCGAGAACACGGCAACCTTCAGCGTTACGCCAAGGAACGCCAGATAGGCGACAATATGGAGCGGCGAGAAATATCTCACACTTCCAAGGCGCGAAGCCACAAGGAATGGCAAAAGCGGGCAAGCCAAGCCGATTAGAAAGATCAGGATCGTCAACATCGTAGAGTCATCGTGGCCAAATCAGGCTGCCGACTGAAGAATCGAAACCGTGGTTTCGATAAACGACCAGCCAAACCAGTCCATACAGCACAATGCTGCCCGCAAAAAGGGCAGCCGCATTTGCATGGACCGCAGAGGGGATGAGCGCGAACAAAATAGCGAGAGCAATCAGATATGCGATGAGACCTGCAAGACGGCAGAACATTGCAGAAGTTTCGAGACCCGAAGTGCTCAAAATTGATGTTCCTGCGAGAAAATGAACTACAATTCCCGCCTGAGCAAGAAGCATTAGAAACAGGAGGAAGAACCCCTCACCTTCGGGGAAAGCGTATAGATAGTCGATTACGACGTAAGCCGGAATTGCGACCAATAGCAGCAAGAACCCCGGGATAGCGCCCAACACAAGCGCCTTGCGATTGGTCGCCAAGACAGCCTCGCGGTCATGCTGGGCGAATGCTCGCGAAAAATCACCAATGGTAGTCCAATTGCTGATTGTCGCTGGCAGTGTCACTAGGTTGGCGATGCGCCTAAGAATATTATAAGCTCCCAACTGAGCTGGAGACAAGAATAGGCCGCCAATTACGATATCAATCTGTGCCCACGCAAGACCGAGAACGGCTGACCCCCAAAAAGCACCCTGCCATCGACCGGCACCGCTGCCATCACCGAAATATTGTTGGCGGAAGTGATGAAACGCCAGAAAGGCAATCACAAAAATCGTGAAAGCCGCCAACAAAATGCAAACGCCAATCAGCACCAGTGTTGCAGGCTGAGCCATAGCTTGAACGACCACAAAAAATGCAACGGCGAGCGCCAAGAGCTGTGGGACAGCATCCCGTTGAAACATAGAATAGCCTTGATAGCCAATGGCATAGACAATGCTTGACAGATTGATGTTGAGATTCATCAAATATGCCAGCCCCAGCAACAGGGCGAAATCCCCTTGCGCGATGCCCCATAGTTCAAGCGAAGCCGATGCTATAGGTATCGATGCAATCGCAAAGAAACCAGCGCAAATCGCGGCAGGCCATAGAACAACCATGGCAGCGGTATAGCCCAAACCAACCCCATCCTTGCCCCAGCGGTCGGCGATCGACAGTTCTTTCATCAGGTAGACCGGCATACCGAGAGAAACGAAGCTGCTCGTTACCGCTGCCATTGCCCATATCAGCACAAAACTACCATAGTCCTCTATTCCGAGGATCAGGGCGAGAAGCAGCATAGCACCAAAGTTGGAGAGAACAGTCACGCCTCGGATAGCATAGATTTGGATGCCATCCCTGAGCACATCAGTCACAGATTGGAGGTTCAAGCGTTCCATATCAGCAAGATTTTGGTTCAATCGCTATTTCGAGGGAACAGAAGAGCGCTACGAGGAACGTCGATCTTTCGAACGCTTAGCAGGTCGATACCCGCCCGCAAGGTATCTTTGCAAGTATGAGCCGTCCCCTCAACCATCTCGAGAAGCTAGATTTTAGAAGCCCAGGCAGGATTGCCTTTTTTCAAAGACGTTATATCGCTACAGCCATGACGGTTCGGGCAGATAGGCGCCGCGTTCCCACCCAATGCTCCGGTCAAGCCCGGGCGCAGGGCTTTCAGATCTGGGTAAAGCGCCGCGTCAAAGATAAGCGACCTCATTGATTGAGAATCATTAGTTCTTTCGCGAAATGGGCAGCTCGGCTTACGCTTGTAATTGCCATTATCGGTTGTTTGTGGTGGTCGCTTTCGCCGAACCCGCCGCCCTTGCCAGGCGACCCCTCGGATTTTTATGTCCACGTGGCGGCGTTTGCCGGTTTCACGCTAGTCGCGCGCATCGCTTTGAACAGTCTTTCCCACCACAAACTGTTTCTTGGTTTGGCGATGCTTGGCGGAGCGATCGAGGTTGCTCAGGCATACCCGGGTTTGCAAAGGCAACCCAGTATGATCGATTGGCTCGCTGACATTATTGGAATCGCGATAATACTGATTCTGATCAAGGGGGCGAGTTATCTGCGGAACTGGCTTTTCACGTCTCCAAAGACTCTAAATAAACCATCAAGCGCGGATGTGGCAAAAAGCCAGAAACAGTGACAAATGCGGCGCTTGCACAAAACTCATGTTACTTGTAGCCGCATCAGGGTTTGCGGACGCTTCGTCCATTGCTGTTGGGACAAGCAGTCATGTCGAATACTATAGTTTCTACGTCGCCAACGGTAGGCGGCTCGATGCTATCAAATGAGAGCCTTCAGTTGCTTTTGTATTTGATGGCAGGGTTGGGAAATCCGGCTGTGATCTGGATTGTGATCCGTGGTCAGTCAGAAAGCGCTCCGTTATTCATTAACACGATCATTGCCCTAGCAATTGCGATCATAGTCGCTTGGCGCGCGCTGACCCGTCTCCGCGAATACGCCAAAGCGAGGCAGCTTTCGTACGTGTTTCCAATTAACATGCTTGCATTTGGCGGCGTACTTGCCGCGATTGCGGTGTTACGCTCTTCGTATTCAGTTTCGCTTTTCGTATCGGGAGCGATGGGAGCGATTATTGTCAGTTACATGCTGACTGTTTACAATCGCCGCTTGCGCCGCCCTCATTATATCGTCGGCGGCGGAAGATCAGCGGAAATCCGGGTCGAGGGTCAATTTGCGCCTGCACCAGATCTCGTGGAGCTCGAAAGTCTGGTCGAGGCAGGGCGTCTCAATGGCGCACTTGTAGCTGATCTGCATCACGATCACCCCAATGAGTGGGAAAGGCTGTTTGCCAAGGCTGCACTCGCCGGTGTGCCAGTCTACCACTACCGCCAGGTGGCCGAAATGCAGAGCGGTCAGGTGAAGATCACCCACCTTGCCGAAAACGACCTCGGCTCGCTCATCCCGAATGTCCCCTACATGGCAACGAAGCGCGCGATCGACGTGATCGGATCGCTCTTACTGCTGCCGTTTCTGTTGGTCGCATTTGTCATTATCGCGGCATTGATACGGCTCGATTCCGCTGGCAATCCAATCTTCCTACAAGAGCGCGTCGGCTTTCGCGGGCGCACTTTCAAAATGATCAAGTTCCGCACAATGCGACCGCGCGGTCCGATTGAAGATGAAACCGCTCAACGCAATGATGCAATGACAAAATCCGATGATGATCGCATTACGCGACTTGGGCATTTCCTGCGTAAGACCCGCATCGACGAACTGCCTCAAGTCTTCAATATTCTCCGCGGTGAAATGAGCTGGATCGGCCCGCGCCCTGAAGCAAAATCGCTTTCAACGTGGTACGAATCCGAGCTGCCCTTTTATTCGTACCGCCATATCGTTCGGCCAGGTGTGACCGGGTGGGCGCAGGTAACACAGGGCCACGTAACTGACGTATCCGATGTGAACTCGAAACTTCGGTTTGATTTCTATTACGTCAAGAACATCTCGCTCTGGCTCGATTTCCTAATCGTTTTGAAGACATTCCGCGTCATACTGACTGGCACCGGCGCGAAATGACACGTATCCGCTAAGCCAGAAACGAGACCCAATCCTTGCGCACTGTACTTATCACCGGAACCGCCGGATTTATCGGCTTCCACCTTGCAAAGCTGCTTTTGGCAGAGGGTTTCCGCGTGGTCGGCTTCGACGGGCTGACCGACTATTACGATGTCCGCTTGAAAGAGCGCAGGCATCAGATGCTGATGCAGAACCAGCATTTCAAAGCCAAAGTCGGCATGCTCGAAGATTTCGATACATTGCGCGAATTGATGATGGCGGAAAAGCCGGATGTGATCGTCCACCTCGCTGCACAAGCAGGCGTGCGGTACAGTCTTGAGAATCCGCGTGCCTATATGGATGCCAACGTCACCGGCACATTCAACGTGATGGAATGCGCGCGCGAACTGGGCGTCGATCATTTGCTGATGGCATCAACGAGTTCAGTCTATGGCGCGAACGAGGAAATGCCGTTTAACGAGCGCGAGAAATGCGACACACAGCTCACGCTTTACGCCGCTACCAAAAAAGCCAATGAAGCGATGGCGCATTCCTACGCCCACCTTTGGAATTTGCCGACCACCATGTTCCGGTTCTTTACCGTCTATGGCCCGTGGGGCCGGCCAGACATGGCGCTGTTCAAATTTACCAAGGGCATCTTGGATGGCACCCCGATCGACATTTACAACAATGGCGAAATGTTCCGCGACTTTACCTATATAACCGATCTGGTGCGCGGCATCCGCCTATTGATTGATGCAGTTCCTGTCCGGCCAGACAGCGCAGACGACATTGATGATTTTGATAGCCTTTCCCCGGTCGCCCCGTGGCGGATCGTCAATATCGGGAACAGCGAGAAAGTCCGCTTGATGGACTATATCAGCGCAATCGAAGCCGAATGCGGGCAAGAAGCGATCAAAAACTTCATGCCGATGCAGAAAGGCGACGTTCCTGCGACATGGGCCGATGCAACCCTGCTGCACGAGCTCACGGGATACAGGCCCGAAACGGGCGTGCAGGAAGGCATTCGCCAATTTGTGGCTTGGTACCGCGACTATTATTCTAAATAGGGCTGCGTAAGCTTCGTGCGGTTTAGCCCTCTGGCCCTTCAGCCTTTGGACCGATCACGGGTGCATCCTCTTCACCCGGCAGCGGCTGATTGCGCTCTCGCTCCAGCCGCTCAAGATATTCGCGTTCAATCTGTTCAACACGGCCCTGCTCGGCAGCGGCATCTTCATCGATGGTCGAAAGGCGCTCCTGCCGCGCTTGCTCAATGAGCTGCCCAAAACGGACTGTTTCCGCCTCGCTTTTCTCAGCATAAGCGGCATCGATAAACTGCTGCGTGCAGCCGGTGAAACCGCCCGCACCGGCAGGAGAGCAACTCATCGCGCCAGATTGGGTAATGTACCGAAGCGTTTCAACTTCGCCGCGTCGCGCAGTATTCTGCGGGGAATCGCTCTGACGCAGATTTGAGGGAATACGATAGCGTTCAGCCTCAACGAGGATTTCACAAACGACAATTTCATTCTCGCCTGCTTCGGGGCATTCATCTTCGTCATAGGCGATGACCATGTTGACCTTGTCACCGGCCTTGTCCTGCGCGGCCGCCGGTGTAGCGGCAATGGCAGCTGCGCTGGCAATTCCGATGGCAGTGGCGGCAGATTTGAACAGTTTGGTCATCGACAGAATCCTCGGATTTCAGGAGCGCAGCACGCATTCACGTACTCTAACATAATCGCTCTCGTAGTCCCATTCCGCTGAATTGCCCATGAATTGCTGCGGGCGTCTGTTTACGATGGGAGGCGTTGTAAATCGTCGGCAAATTCGGCGTGGTTAGCAATATGTTGAGCATATTGAGCCAATGGGCCTGGTATGAATGCTCCATTCCAACCTTCCGTCGGTGCAATTGACGCGCCTGATGCCCAGCAGCGAGAGCGGATCGTGGTGGTCGGCCTTGGCTATGTTGGCCTGCCGGTCGCGGTCGCGTTGGCCGAACGGCTTGGCCCAAACGGGACAGATGTTGTCGGTTTCGACATTTCGAAGCACCGGATCGAAACCCTGCGCGCTGGCAGCGACTTCACGCGGGAAATTGACAACAGCAGACTTGCTGCGTGCGGTCTCGACGTCACGGACAACCCGGAGGTTCTTGCCGGGGCAACCGCCGTTATCGTCACGGTGCCGACGCCAATCACCAAAGAGCGCCGCCCTGACCTTACGCCGCTGAAAAAGGCATGCGAAACAATCGGGCCGCGACTGCAAAAAGGCGCATTGGTGGTTTTCGAATCCACCGTCTTTCCCGGAGCAACCGAAGAGTATTGCGGGCCTTTGCTCGAGCAGCATTCCGGCCTGGCCCAGGGGCGGGATTTCACGCTCGGCTATAGCCCGGAGCGGATTAATCCGGGCGATACCGTTCACCGGCTTGAAACCATCACCAAAATCATTGCCGCTGAGAATGATGACGCGCTGGCGCGAATGCGGGCCATCTACGGCGCAATTGTCGATGTTGGCTTGCATGAAGCCCCCAGCATCAAAGTGGCCGAGGCTGCAAAGGTAATCGAGAACACGCAGCGAGATCTGAACATCGCTCTTATGAACGAGATCGCGTTGATTTTTGACCGGATGGATATCAGTACCAGTGACGTCTTGGCGGCAGCAGGTACCAAATGGAATTTCCTGCCCTTTACGCCCGGCCTCGTCGGCGGGCACTGTATCGGTGTTGACCCATACTACCTGACGGCGGCGGCGGAACGGCTCGACTACCGGCCAGAAGTTATCCTTGCCGGGCGCCGGATTAACGATTCCATGGGTGAAGCAGTGGCGCAGAAGACTGTGAAACTGCTCGCTTCCCAAGGCGTCGCGTTTGGCAAAGCGCGAGTTGGCGTGTTGGGTTTGACGTTCAAGGAAGATGTACCGGACATTCGCAATTCCAAGGTACCCGATGTAGTCGCCGAGCTGCGCGAATATGGTGTGAAGCCGATGGTGGCTGACCCCCTGGCATCGTCTGAAGAGACACAGCACGAATACGGGATCAAACTAACCCCGTGCAACGATTTGACCAAGCTGGACGCGCTGATCCTGGCGGTGAATCACGCTGAGTATGTCGCTGATCAACCCGCGTTGATCGCGCGGATCAAACCGGGCGGCGTTCTGGTGGACGTGAAATCCGCGCTAAACCGCGAAGGTGTACCGAATGGTGTGACGTACTGGAGTTTGTGATTTTTCCGCACTCCATCCGGGTGCGATATACTCGCTCATGCGGCCCAAAGGCCCCGTCGCTGCGGGCGGGCGATCGCCCTTGCGGTGCTTCGCACCGACCTTTTAAACTCTCTCGCTAACTTTGATCGCGATTTTGCAGCCCAAACGAATTGCGCCTGACAGCAGCGGATAAGCCGGAGCCTGCTCTGCGCCATTTGCTAGGGCCGCATCGCGGTGCTCGAGTTCTTCCTCGCGGAAGGTTTCGATCATCTCGGCCAATTCCGGCTCGGAATCGGTTTCAGCCAGCCGCTCAAGCTGCTCCGAATAATGCTTGTCGATCTCTGTTTCGACCGCAGCCGTACAGGCCATCGCCGCTTTGGGTCCGAGCAATGCAGTGCCCGCACCAAGAGCATAGCCAGCAGCCGACCAAAATGGGTGGAGCGCCGTCGGGCGCACGCCGCGTTCCGCCATCAGCGCATCAAATTTCGCGCGGTGAACCTCTTCCTGCTCGGCCATATGGCGAATTTCTGCGGAATGCGGTCCGCGATCACCCATAACTGCCAATTGGCCTTCGTAGATGCGCGTTGCGCCAAATTCGCCAGCCTGATCGACACGGATCATGCGGTGGAGTTCATCTCTGTTCATAGTGCCTTCTCTTTGCCTGTGGCTCTAACGCTTAACGCCAAGATGGCGATCCCGCCCAGTGTTGAGAAGAGGAAATTCCATCCAGCGAGCGAAATTCCGAACAGGCTCCACGGGGCAACATCGCAGCGGACAATGGGCGCAGCCGCAGGGTTCATCACATCAACAGCGCTGCCCAAGGTTGCGCAACCTGTGATCCCTTCCCACCAGCCATATTCAACGCCGGCATGAAATCCGCCGATAAGGCCCGAAGTCAGAATCGCGAGGCCAGCCAAAGCCGTCCAAACCTGTGCCGGTTTTTGGAACAGCGCGAAAACACCCGCGCCCAATGCAGCAAAATGAGGCCAGCGTTGCCACCAGCACATTTCGCACGGGAACAATCCGAAGCCATATTCGGAGATATACGCCCCGCCCAGCAATCCGGCGGAGATCGCAATTGCGAGAAATTGAGCCTGCTTCACACCTGTCATGACAGGCTATCTAGGCCGCTTACTTGACCAGCGCTACCGAACTCTTAGTCGTCCGGCGCAAGGTTTCGAGAGCATAGTGAAGCTGGAAATCCTCGATACCGGCCTCTTCGAGCTGCTCGGAAGTGAGTTTGAAGCGCGGATCATCGATCTGGTCGAGCTCCATTTCCTCATCCTTCACGCCGAGTTCATTGATCAGGTGCCCGCGAAGGTCGCTTTCACGCGTCAGGTATTTCTGGCGCAGAGCAAGATCGGGATCGCTGATCTGCGGTACAGTGATATCGGGTTTGATCCCGCCTTCCTGCACTGAATGTCCTTTTGGCGTGAAATAACGCGCCGTTGTCAGTTTCAGCGCGGCATCGCGGCCCAATGGCAAGAGCGACTGCACAGACCCTTTGCCGAAACTGCGCTCACCCATCACGAGCGCGCGGCGGTGATCTTGCAGCGCGCCCGCAACGATTTCAGAAGCAGAGGCAGAGCCAGCATCGATCAGCACGATAACTGGTACGTCTTCCGCCATATCGCCGCGGAAAACGGTCTCGGCATCATACAACAGCGTTTCACCGCGTGCCCGGCCCCGCTGCGACACAATCCGGCCTTCATCAAGGAACAGATCCGACAATGCGACCGCTTCATCCAGCGAACCGCCCGGATTGGAGCGCAAATCGAGGACCAGTCCGCCAACGCGGCCCGTCGCCTCTTCCTGAATCTTGGTCCATGCGCGGAATACATCTGCACCGACATCGGCAGAGAATTCATTGACCGTAATGAGGCCGATGTTGCCCGAAGACAGCTCGAAAGTGACCGGCTCAAGCTCGATCACGCCGCGTGTCACGGTTAGCTCAAGCGGCACTTCGCGGCCTGGGCGGAAAATGGTCAGGTCGATCGACGTACCCGCTTTACCTCGCATCTGGGCGACAGCATCGTCCAGATCGCCGCCGACGATGAGTTCACCATTGAGGTGCGTGATGAAATCACCCGCTTTGATACCTTCTTTGTCGGCAGGGCTGCCTTTGAACGGTGAAATTACTTTCACCGCGCCGTCTTCCATCACGACGGACAGACCGAGACCCGAATAATTGCCGTCGATCATGGTGTTGAGACGTTGCAACGCGCTGCCATCGAGATAGCCAGAATGCGGATCGAGCGCCGTGAGCATCCCGTCGATCATGCCGCGCGTCAGCACTTCATCATCGACCGGCTCGACATAGCTCGCCTTGATACGTTGATAGACCGCGAAGACTTTCGCAAATTCTGGATCACCGCGCGCGTCGCCTTGGGCGACTACGGTGGTGGTGGTTGCCAATACGGCGCCAGCGGCGACGAGGGCGGTGTTGCGCAGCAATGCAGCGATCTTCATGTGATTCACGGCTCCTTCTCAGGGCGATAGGTATAGGAAGCGCAATCTGAACGCCAGATAACTATGCGATGCGGATAAACCCGTCCCGCGTCGGGGCAAGCGGGCCTCTACGAATGAACGACAGAAGCCGGTTAACCGAGGAACTGGAGCGGATTGACCGCTTCGCCTTCGCGCCGAAGCTCGATTGTGATCGAAGGTTCTTCGGTGTCTGCGACGCCGAGCGGACTGCCACCGATCACCTCATCGCCAACCTCCGCATTGATTCGCGCCAAGCCTGTAACGAGGCTGGTCCAGCCGCCTGCATGTTCGATAATCACGATGCTGCCATAGCCGCGGTAAGGCCCGGCGAACGCAATTCTGCCCTCAGCCGGCGACACAACTTGAGCGCCCGCAGCGGGAGCCAGCGACAATCCAGTGCTGCGCAATCCGCTGTCTCGCATCTCGCCGAAACCAGCGATGGTGCGCCCCTGAACTGGCAATTGAAAACCGCGCGGCGGCGCAGAAGCCGTTGTCGGTGTGGCAGACGGTGTCGGATCAGGTGTCACAGGCGCTGAACCCGTTGTCGCTGCAGCCAAATCGGATGGACGTAGGACCGGTCCTGATAGTGCGGCAAGTTCGCGCCGGAGGCCCGAAGCTGCATCAATTTCGCCCATCAACCCATCGAGATCGCGGGCTTCCTCTGCCAATGCGAGCGCCCTTTCGCTTTCCCGCGTCGCGCTGCTGCGGGCATCGCGCGAAGCAAGCCTCTGGCGCGTTTCAAGCTGGGCAAGCTCCGCTCGTTTGGATTGCAACTCCTGCTCTTTCTCGCGCAAATTCTCCAGCGAAAGAGCAGCCTGTCTTTCAAGCCGCCGCCCCTCTTCGAGCTCGCCGCGCAATGCCGATGTGCGCTGGCGAATTTCCGGAACAGCACTGTCCAACACAGCGCGGACATAGACCAGATCTTTCAGAGATCCGGGTTGCAGCGCCGACAAGGATAGCGGCCTGCGCGCTGTTGTTTGCAATGCGCCAGTCAGCCTGACAAGCGGCTCCTGACGTTTGGAGAGCCTTTGTGACAGGGCCGCGCGATCCGTTTGCGCCAGCGAATACCGCGCCCGCGCTGCTGAAATGTCAGCCTCGGCGCGTTGCACTTGCGCGGCGAGCGATGCTGCCTCGCGCGCTGTCTTGTCAGCCGCCTCATCGGCTTGTTCTGCTTCACGGGACAGGCGCAGTGCCCTGGCTTCGGCGC
The DNA here is from genome assembly GCF_019204045.1 of Erythrobacter crassostreae. GTDB lineage: Bacteria > Pseudomonadota > Alphaproteobacteria > Sphingomonadales > Sphingomonadaceae > Erythrobacter > Erythrobacter crassostreae. The sequence continues at coordinate 587,230 of NZ_JAGSPC010000001.1, forward strand.
TTTGGCTTTCACGCGTCGCGCGCTCCAGCTGAGCCTGCGCCTCTTCCGGCTGCAGCAAGCCGACATCACGCTGCGCAGTGCCGGTTGGCACAAACGCGGATAGCGCCATCAGAGCGGCACCGGTTGAAGCAGCAATAAGAGCAAAGCGTTTCGCCATATCGCTACCCTGCCCGATGATAGGGATGTCCTGCAAGAATGCTTGTTGCGCGGTACAGCTGTTCCATCACCATCGCTCGCGCCAAAAGATGCGGCCATGTCGCCGGGCCAAAGGCGAGCAGCAGGTCTGCGTCCGCGCGTTCTGCATCGGAATGACCATCTGCCGCACCTAGGATAAAACGGGTTTCCCGCATTCCGTCATCGCGCCAACGCCCAAGGGTTTCGGCAAGCTTTTCAGATGCCATCGCCTTGCCGCGCTCATCAAGCAGCACGGTTTTGTAGGGCGTCTGAGGATCAGGAATTTTGCCGCCGGTTTCCGGCAATTCGGTTAGCTTTACCGGCCAAGTCAGCCGCTTTTCATACCGCGCAACCAACTCTGCTTCAGGCGAACGGGCGATTTTACCGCGAGCGATGACGTGAAGGAGCAAAGCTTTGAGTCCTTTGTTTGCGCACGCCATCCGGCGCGCGATGTCCTCGGGCCTGTCGACCATGCGGGCGGGCGGTCGCCCTTGCGGCGCTGCGCGCCGTGCTCCGCAGCTTTACCTCACCTTTCGCGCTGGCTCGAAACCGACAGGTTTCGCAAGGCCGACCGGCCACCCGAGCTTATGCGAGGAAGCCAAGTGCGCCGGATGGCCCACGCCCGTCGCTTAAGGGCGTAAAAAGAAAACCTACGCTCTTCCCTGCTGCGGTTCGCCGCCTTCGAAGGACCACATGCGTTCAAGATTATAGAACGTGCGCACTTCGGGGCGGAACAGGTGGATCACCACATCGCCTGCATCGACCAGAACCCAGTCAGCCTGGGGCAGACCCTCGATCCGGACAGGGCCGTGACCGGCGCGTTTGACCGTTTCAGAAAGTTTCTGAGCAATCGAGGCAACCTGTCGCGTCGAACGACCGCTGGCGATCACCATAAAGTCGGCGACCGAGCTTTTGCCTTCGAGCGGGATCGAGACGATTTCTTGCGCCTGATCATCGTCCAGCTGGCTCAAGACCAGATCGTGAAGTTCGTGTTTAGCCATTTCAGCTGCTGCCATCGATTGTGCTGCTTTGTTTGCGGATGCGCCGGGATTGGCCGACGCGGATTGTGCCTGTGTCATAGGCGGACATAAGTCTCCAGTAGGAAGGATGAAAATGGTGACCGACAGGCCGTTTGGCAAGAAAGTTCAATTGAGCGCTTATGCAGCTACTCATGAATCCTCGCTCGAAATCACATGCCTGAAAGTCAGCCGATCGCGCGCCGGTGCACCTCGATATTGCAAGGCCCAATCTGCGTTACCCCGGCGGATGGCCGTGGCAGAACGTGGGTCCGGATCGAAACGCAAAAACACCAGTGCCGGTGCGCTCCATTGCCCCGTGTTACGGAATTTGGCTGCAGACACGGTATAGCGCCTGAGCCATGCCATGGCGGGGCTCGCCAAAGCATCCGCGTTATAGCCGGGCCTTGCGATAACCGCAATCGGCATCATCCGCGCGATCCTGCGCCATTCTTTCCAGCGGTGAAAATCGGCCAGATTGTCTGAACCCATCAGCCACACAAACTCGCGTTTGGGATAGCGCCGTTTCAGCTTTGCGAGCGTGTTCACGGTGTAGCGAGTGCCCAGATGCTGCTCAATCGCGGTTGGCACAATTGGCGCGCGGCGTGCCTGAACTTCTGCAGACTTTAGCCGCGCTGACAGCGGCGCCATTCCCGCCTTTGGCTTCAACGGATTACCGGGCGAAACGAGCCACCACGCCTCATCCAGACCAAGCGCATCAATCGTAAAACGCGTGATTCGCCGATGGCCACCATGCGCAGGATTGAAACTGCCACCAAGAAGTCCGGTTCGGATCAGTGTTTGGCTCCAATATCAGGGACGCGCTTGTCCCGTCCCTCTCACCAGCCATTTATAGGTCGTCAATCCTTCGAGCGCCACAGGTCCACGTGCGTGCAAGCGTCCGGTCGCAATGCCGATCTCTGCGCCAAGCCCGAATTCTCTGCCATCCGCAAATTGTGACGAGGCGTTGTGCATCACAATGGCGCTATCGACGTAGGTAAGGAAGTGCTCAGCGGCGGCATCATCTGACGTCACGATGACGTCAGTATGTGCGGAGGAATGACGGGCAATATGCTCGAGCGCGTCGTCCATCGTGTCGACAATGCCTACCGACAGAACGGCGTCGAGATATTCGGTGCCCCAATCATCGGCGCTCGCAGGGAATATCCGTGTATCGAGCGCTTGGGCTCTCCCGTCACCGCGCAGTTCGCAGCCTGCATCGAGTAGGGAGGCAACCAACGCACCAGGCTCCGCAAAACCGGCATCGATCAACAGAGTCTCCATCGCCCCGCAAATCCCAGTGCGTCGCATTTTTGCATTGAGCGCGATTGTCTTTGCCATCTCGGCGTCAGCGGCGGAATGGATATAGGTATGATTGATGCCATCAAGATGCGCGAGCACCGGAACACGCGCATCGGATTGAACACGCGCGACGAGGCTCCTCCCCCCCCGCGGTACAATCATATCGATCAACCCAGCCGCCGTCAGCATCGAACCGACTGCCGCACGGTCCTGTGTTGGGATCAGTTGAACCGCCTTACTTGGTACGCCGCCCTCTTCGAGACCTGCCGTCAATGCGGCAAGGATTGCGCGGTTCGAATGCACAGCTTCACTGCCGCCGCGCAGCAGGGCCGCGTTGCCAGCCCGAACACACAGTGCGGCGGCGTCTGCGGTCACATTGGGGCGGCTTTCATAGATGATCCCGATCGTACCGATGGGCACACGGACGCGCGACATTTTGAGGCCGTTAGGGCGCTGGGACGATTCGATCACTTGGCCAACGGGATCAGGTAGGCCAGCAACCGCTTCAACACCTGCCGCAATGCTTTCAAGACGGTCTTTATCGAGCGCCAATCGGTCGAGCATGGCAGGCGAAAGCCCACTATCCTGCGCGGCGGCTAGATCTTTCGCGTTGGCCTCCAGAATTGACCCGCTTTCAGCCCTCAAACGCTGCGCCGAACATGTCAAAGCGGATGCCCGCGCCTCGCTCGACATGGCGGCAAGCTGCCGCTGGGCTGCACGCCCCTCACAGGCGAGCTTTTCGATCAAAGCATCAGCGTCGATCACAGCAGAGGCACCGGGTTGAATTGTCATACTTAACATGTGGAGGCTTAACGCGAGCGGTGCAATTCGTTTTGCGGCAAAGTCGGGATGATCACTTGCTGGAGTGTGCGGCGAATCGCTTTGACTGAACCGTCAAGATTCGCGAAAAACCGCCAAAAACTGAACGCAAGGCTCATGAATTCTGCAGGCAATTTTGCGCACATTGCGGGCAAATGAACGACTCATCGCGATTCGCAGTCAGCTCAACCGAAGCGTGAATACATGGATTCGACCCCCTCCCCCTGCTCGGTTACCAAGCGGTCAGAAAACGAGATCAAGAAATCCGGGGCCGCTTTGTCACAATCAAAATCTGCAAAGCCGTGGGGTGAACGGCTCAAGAAGTGGTTCCCTGAGCGCGAGTTTTTTATGCGCTCGCAAGGTCATGTGCGCTTCATCAAAATTTCGCCGAGCCTTCAAATGGGCGCCGCTGGTGCCGTGGCAGCGCTTGCCCTCGTTTGGGGCAGTTCGATGGGCGTTATGGCTTGGAACAAGTACCAGGCCGAAGCCGACCTCGCTTCATTTCAGGATGAAAAAGCCCGCATCGCAAGCACACAGGAACGGCTTGATGCCTATGGCAACGATCTCGATAGCGTTGTTGACGACCTCGATGCGCGTCAGGAATTTCTCGAAGAAATGGCGCGCATGCTGCCCGAGGATGTGCGCGACACCGATACCAATGTAACCGATTCCAGCGCTGAGGCGGCCGAAACCATCAAGAAGGTGGGCGAGGTTATCCCGCAGGCCCGCGGCCTCGCAGAAATTGAAGCGCGCCAGCTTGCCCTCGTTGAGAAGCTGACATTGTTTGCCGATGACCGTGCGAAACGGGCCGAAGCGGCACTACGCAAACTTCAGCTAGACCCACGTATGATGACCCGCAATGTGGTTACGCAATCCGGAGTGGGTGGCCCGCTCGAGGTGCTTGCGACCTCATCGGATGGCTCGATCGATCCTCGCTTTGAGCGGCTAGGCCTTAGTCTGTCGCGCATGAACGCGCTTGAGCGTGCCCTCGCCGGTGTGCCTCAAGTTGTTCCTGCCAGCGTTACCAAGATCACATCGAACTTCGGATACCGCCGCGACCCGTTCAATGGCGGCGGCGCGATGCATAACGGGATTGATTTCAAAGGCGCTTACGGCTCTCCGATCTTTGCGGCAGCCTCTGGCGAGGTTGTGTTTGCAGGTTGGAAAGGCGGTTATGGCAAGACCGTTGAGATCAAGCACGAAAACGGATTGATGACCCGCTATGCCCATATGTCCCGCCTTAGTGTGACAATCGGGCAATCTGTCGATGCCGGAGCAACGCTTGGCGGTTTGGGCAATACAGGCCGTTCAACGGGGCCGCATTTGCATTTCGAAGTCCGCATCAACAACCGCCCGATTAACCCACGCCCGTTCCTGGAGGCAGCCCCCGATGTTCTCAAAGAAGTCCGCGGAGCCGGCGCGCTCCGCTCAAACCCCGCGACCGGTGAGTAAGCCAATGGCCAACAACAATTCTACATTTTCGGTCATCGGTTCCGACATCAATATCAAGGGCAATATCACTGCCTCTGCTGACCTGCATGTTGACGGCACGATCGAAGGCGACATTAAATGCGCTTCGTTGGTTCAGGGCGAAAGCAGCCAGGTCAATGGCGGCGTAACCGCTGACACCGCCCGCCTTGCCGGCCGTGTGACTGGTTCGATCACAGCCAAAGAACTCGTGATTTTGAAGACAGCCAAAATCGAGGGTGATGTGCACTATGATGCGCTTACAATCGAGCAAGGCGCACAGGTCGATGGCCGCTTTGCACCCAATGCTCGTCGCCGTGAGGCAGACAGCAAACCCGCTTCATCAAAAGCTACTGCCGCCTCGGATGTGCAATCGGAGTTGCAGATCGCCAAGTAACCGCGCGATCCAGGCACAATTCAAAAGCGCCGCGTCTCCGATTGGAGCGCGGCGCTTTTGATTCAACTCTCGAAAACGCAAAGCGTCAAAGCACTTCGGCGCGCAAAGCTTTACGGTCCAGCTTGCCAATGATCGTTTTGGGCAATTCGTCCCTGATGACGACTTCGTCAACGCGCTCATGCTTGCCGATCCGTTCGTTCAGCCAAGCGCGCAGAGCATCGGCCTCTATATCACCGCCTGCTTCCAACGTGACAAACGCACGCGGAGCCTCACCGCGATATTCATCGGGCACGCCGATGACCAGCGCCTCTTTGACGGCTTCGTGTTCCACGATCACGTCTTCGACCTGACTTGGGAAAACCTTGAACCCGCCAACCGCGATCATGTCTTTGATCCGGTCGACAATTTTGAGAAACCCTTCTTCATCCATGATCGCAACATCGCCTGTGCGGAGCCATTTCTTACCGTCGTGCTCAGCGAAGGTCTCATTCTCGATATCGGGCTTGTTCCAGTAACCCCGCATGATCTGCGGACCATGAATGCCAAGTTCGCCCGGTACACCTTCGGGTGCGAGCTTTGTCGGGTCTTCCTTATCCAGCAGGATGATCTCTGTACCAGCGACCACTTGCCCGATTGTGCCCTTCTTGCGGGTGCCCTCATATGGATTGACCGAGACGACGCCCGAGCTTTCGGTGAGGCCATATCCTTCGACCACACGGACGCCCGTAATCTCTTCGAATTTGGTATGGACCGGCGCGGGCATTGGCGCCCCGCCGGAAATGCACACCTTGAGCGACGAAAGATCCGTCTTGGCCAGATCAGGGTGATCCAGCATGGCCTGAAACATTGTCGGCACGCCGGGGAAACCGGTTGCCTTGTGTTTGGCAATGGTCTGCAGAACCTGCTTCGTTTCGAACCGCGGGACCATCGCGATCGAAGCACCGCTTACAACCGCATGATTCAGCAAGGCCGCGTTGGCAAAAACGTGAAAGAACGGCAGCGCACCCATGAATACTTCTTGGCGAGGGTTGCCAAACGGATTGATCGCCGCAATTTGCTGCGCGTTCATGACCAATTGGCTGTGGCCAAGCATCGCGCCTTTGGGTCGCCCGGTCGTACCGCCAGTATATTGCAGCAGCGCGAGGTCTACTGCCGGATCGATCACCACATCGGGCGCGGGCTTTGCCGGTGTGCAATCGGCCCATGACAGGATCCGAGGCCCGTAACCCACTGTCGCGATCTGGCTGCGCTTGAACAGTTTCAAGGCCGTGCCTTTGATCCAAGGCAACATATCCGAAAGCCTACCGACGATCAGCGTTTCCAGATCAGATTCGGCCAGAACTTCTTCGGCGGTTTCAAACAGTTCAGGCACGTCGAGCGTAACGAGTACGCGGGTACCGCTATCGCCGACCTGCCATGAAAGTTCTTCAACCGAATAGAGCGGCGAGTAATTCACAACGACCGCTCCCGCCATCATCGCCCCATAATAGGCAGAGGCATAAATCGGAACATTGGGCAAAAACAGTCCGACACGGTCGCCCTTTTTCACGCCAATATCGGCGAGGCCGGCGGCAAAACGCTGCGCTTCTTCGTACATCTCGCCATAAGAATACGTGCGGCCAAGGAAGTGCAGGAAAGGCGCATCGGGATCATGCGCCACTGTCCGCCCAAACATTTCGGGCAGGCTCATCAATTCAAATTCGGCATCCCAAGGGGTCGGGTGATGGTAGGAGGCTTTATTGACATTCATGTCAGTAGACATGGCCGATCACCCGATTTTTCACAAGTAAAACCGGCTCGCAAAGCGCGAGAATTTGCTGTCTTGATCTGGAGTGATCGGGCGCACCACGCTGGGTGCGCCCATTACCAATCCGGTATCCGCTTACTCAGCGGGAGTTTCGCCGTCTTCTTTAGGTGTTTCATCCCCATCCACGTCGGCGTCTACGGCGGCATCTTCGGCTGGCGCTCCAGGCTCAGCCGCAGGTTCTGCTTCGGGATTGGAAGCGACAAAGCCGCTCTCTGGATCAATCAAATCCGCGCCACTTTCTTCCGCTTCGCGTTTCGCAGCCAACCATGCTTCGGCTTCGGCTTCTTGCGCGGCCTGTGCAGCAGCTTTGACGTTGGCTTCGCGCTCTGCACGCAGCTCATCGATCAGCTTGTCTTTATCGCTGCGGGAATCGGCATTTTCGACCGGTTCGACTTCTTCCGTGATGCCAGCGCGCTTGGCGGCCTTGGCAACAACCGCATCGAGCTCGCGCTGCGAACACAGGCCTAGAGTCACCGGATCTTTCGGCTGGATGTTCTGGATGTTCCAGTGGGTCCGCTCACGGATCGCACCGATCGTGTTGCGCGTGGTTCCAATGAGCTTGCCGATCTGCGCATCCGAAATTTCGGGGTGGTTGCGCAGGACCCAAGCGATGCCATCAGGTTTGTCCTGACGTTTGGACACAGGCGTGTAGCGCGGACCCTTTGTGCGGGTTACTTCAACCGGCGCCTTGTGCATTTTGAGCGAGTAGGTTTCGTCTGCCTGACCCAACTCGATCTCTTGCAGCGTCAATTCGCCGGCGTGGACCGGATCGCGGCCGGTATATTTGCTGCCCGCGAGGTCATCAGCCATTGCCTGCACTTCAAGGATATGAAGGCCGCAAAATTCGGCAATCTGCTCAAATGAAAGACCGGTGTGATCAACCAGCCATGTCGCGGTTGCATGCGGCATCAGCGGAGTGGGCTGAGTGTTGGCCTGCGCCATAATTATCTCCGTAAAAAATAGAAGAGCCGCCCCTTTCGGAGCGGCCATTGCACCTGAGCAGATAGGGGAAAGGCCGGCATTGAGCAAGCGAAAGCCGATGCTCTGCAAATTCGGCGGCCCGCGAACAGCCAATCCGCGCCCGGAACTGCGCCCCAGAAACGCTCGCGGCCCTCAATTCTTCCTTAAGGCCTTTGCCCTAAACATCTAAACTTCAACGGGTTTTTGTGGCGAAGGGTTATCAGCATGCACACGATCTATCGCAGAGTTCTGCCAATTCTTGCCATTCCGCTGCTGACCGCATGCGGAGGCAAAGACTTCGTTGTGAAGGTAGATGCCTCTGCCGAACGCGTCGCAGCTGCATCCAAACAATTGAACCCCAACAGCCTGACAAGCGCGGCAGGTGTTCGCCCGGTCAAAATCGTGCGCGAAACCGGCGCAGATTTCCACGCTGTCCGCTACACCCTTCCAAATCCGGACGGCGAAGCAGGCGAAGTGCTGTTTTACATGACCGAAGAGACAGCGGGACGCACAACAATCGACGTTACGGTCGATTTACCCCTGGTAACCCGCGAGACGGCGGCGGGCACGGAATATTTGTCCGAGCCAGAGATCGAAAAAGCGCTCCGAGCGGCGATGCGGAGCTGGGACAGCGACATTGAGAAAGGCAACTCCACCGCCGGATCCGGCGAGGAAGTGGCCGAGGTTATCTCGCTCGCCGCGATTGGCATGCAAGACCTTGAGCAGTTTGAAACGCTCGCTACCACCGCGCTTTATCAGCGGCACCTTAGCGACGCTGCGCAGGCCAATTGGTCGTCTACCACCGATGATTGGGGCGGCGAAGAAGGCGAAACGAGCTGGGCGTATGACAGCGAAGGCGAAGACAATTTCGCCTACGAAGAGGCCTCAACCGAAGGCGGCGGGTGGGGCGACGATTCTTACTAACCGTTGCAACCGATAGACTTCAGGCCATCGGTGCGAAACCGGGCAGGGCTTCGATCCGGGTGATCCATGCCCTTAGGTGCCTGAAACTGCGAAGCGCGAAACCGCCCTCTTCCGCCAGATGCGTGTAAGGAAACAAGGCGATATCCGCGAGCGATACGCTATCACCGCTCAGAAAATCGCGGCCCGCCAAATGCTCGTCCATCACGCGCAGAGCATCGTTCCCTGCGGATCGCTTTGTCTCTATTTGCGCCCGCTGGCGATCTGAAAGATTGGCTTCGCCCACGAACCGCATCCAAAACCGCAGCGTCGCCAAATTGGGTTCATGATTATACTGTTCAAAGAACATCCAGCGCAGCATATCAGCCTGGCCAAGCCGGTCTTGCGGGATCAAACGCGAACCATGGGCCAGATACCAACACACAGCATTGCTTTCAGGCAGAAAGCGGGACTGTCCTCCACCGTCGATTTGCAGAACGGGAATGCGCCCGTTCAAATTGACATTTTCCAGAAAATCTTCCGTCCGCGTCTCCCCGGCGAGAATATCATATTGCTTCGTTTCAAGCGGGGTGCTCAACAGCGCCGCTGTCAGCTTGATCTTATAGCAATTCCCGCTGCAGGGATCTTCATGCAGTGTGTATCGTTCAGACATCGGCGACCTGTAGCACGATTTTACCGATATGTTCGCCAGCTTCCATCCGGGCATGCGCCGCGGCGGCTGCGTCGAGCGGGAATGTCTGGTCCATCACCGGAGCAAGCTCGCCGGACGTGAAGAGCGGCCATGCATTGACGGAAATCTCATCGGCAAGCGCGGTCTTGAATGCATCAGAGCGCGGCCGCAGGGTTGATCCAGTGAGCGTCAAACGCCGCATCATCACCATCGGTATGAACAGTTCCGCCTTTGCTCCGCCCAGAACGGCGATGGTCACATGGCGGCCATCTTCGGCAAGGCATTGCAGATTGCGCGGCACATAGTCGCCCGACACCATATCTAGGACTATGTTCACGCCTTCGCCGCCGGTATGTGCCTTCACCGCCTCGACAAAATCAGCCTCACGATAATTGATCGCAAGGTCCGCGCCGACTTTGCGCGCAGCCTCGCATTTGGCTTCATCGCCGCAGGTCACGATCACTTCGATATCAAACGCTTTGGCCAGCATGATCGCCATCGTTCCAATGCCGCTCGTGCCGCCATGGACCAGCAATCGCTCTCCATCACGGGCCAATCCGCGCTCGAACACATTATGCCACACGGTGAAGAGTGTTTCAGGCAGCGCCGCTGCTGATTTGAGATCCAGACCATCCGGAACAGGCAAACAGTGCCCCCATGGCGCCGTGCAATATTCCGCATACCCACCGCCTGGTGTCAGCGCGGCGACCTTTTGGTCAAGCATTTCTGGGGGAACGTCGCTGCCTACGGCGACCACTTCGCCAGCCACTTCCAGACCAAGGATTGGCGAAGCACCGGGAGGCGCCGGATAATGTCCGGCACGCTGAATGCAATCCGGACGGTTCACTCCGGCATAGGCAACGCGGATCAAAACATCGCTCGCGCCCAGTTCAGGAAGCGCAATCTGCTCTGGCTTTAGAACGTCTGGCCCACCCCGCTCCGCAAAACCAATCGCCGCCATAGTTTCCGGCAGTACCGGACTTTGCTTTTCCACCATCAAGAATGCCCCGTTTGATCGCACAATATGCAATACATTGCGACGAATACCCAGCATGCGCATTGACAGCAAGCCGGTAGGATTAGATGTTACAGGAATATGGACGACGGCGACCTTCCCCGCCCGAAAGGCGACGCCGCGAGCAAGCTCGCAGCCGAGGACCTTGCCCCCTATTCACAAGACGAACTGGACGAGCGAATTGCGACGCTCGAAACCGAAATAGCCCGTGTGAAGGCGCACCGTGACAAAGCCGCAGCGCACAGGCTGGCCGCGGACGCCCTGTTCGGCGGAAAATCCGGGTGAAGTTCAAGCTCCTCTTCCTAGCTTTGTCGGTGATGTTGCTGCCATCCGGTGCGCTGGCTCAGGATCTCCCAAAGGAGCGGTATACCATCCTGCCTGCCCTCGAAATCAATTTGCAGAGGGGTTTGGCGTATTACATCGGTGAGAGCGGGCAGGCTGCAATGCGGATCGAGGATTGTTCTGACGATACGACTCACTGCATCCGGTCAATATGTAAAAGTATGAACGGCTACATTCCGCCGCGTCCCGATTGCGTCGCAGGTTCGCAATTGACGATGATTTGGCCGCGCCAATGTGCCCGCCACGCTGAAATTGGGGATCAGATTGAACAAAACGGCGTCAAAGCGACCATGATCGGATATTATGATCGCATCGTTCATCATACGGGGCTGCGCAGTCGCAGATACGTATGGTCAGTGGAAGGTCAAACCGACATCGCCCTTATCGCGCACAAAGGCCACCTCACCGGGGTGGTCTTGGATACGTCAGAAACCAACCAGATTGCAGCGCGGTTCAGTAAGAATCCAGTGTTCGACGCCAAGGATGCTGGCGATGATGCGTATCCAAACCTAATTGTTACGTGGCCTTTGCCAAACAGTATTGGCGGAGCCTGCGCAAAATGACTGCCTCTCTACAAACGGAGTCGCAATCTCTTGCGACCATACCATATAGTTTACCGTACCTCTCATACGGCTCTGAATTCCCCATCCGTTTCCGCACTCTCAAAGAGACCCCCTGATGCCAAGTTTTGCCCAAAATCTCGAACGCACTCTTCATAACGCTCTCGGCAATGCGTCCGAACGTCGCCACGAATATGCGACGCTCGAGCATCTTCTGCTTGCGCTGATTGATGATGAGGATGCCGCACAGGTCATGGCGTCTTGCGGTGTGGACCTTGCGGAGCTGGGCGAGGTTGTGAAGCAATATCTAGATCAGGAATATCAGTCACTTAAAACTGAAGAAGACGCCGATCCGCAGCCAACCGCCGGTTTCCAGCGGGTCATCCAGCGCGCGATCCTGCATGTGCAATCCTCGGGCAAGGATACGGTGACAGGCGCGAATGTTCTGGTGGCGCTCTTCTCTGAGCGGGACAGTTACGCGGTCTATTTCCTGCAACAACAGGATATGAGCCGTCTCGATGCGGTCAGCTATATCAGCCATGGAATTGGCAAAGGCGGTCGCCAGATCGAAAGCGGCCAGACATCCGGCGCAGAAGATAGCCCCGCCGGCGAACCTGCGGAAGCTGCCAAAGAAGGCGGCAAGCAGAAAGAAACCGCGCTCGACCAATTTACCGTGAACCTGAATAAGAAGGCGGAAGACGGCAGGATCGACCCGCTGATCGGCCGCGGCCCAGAGGTTGACCGGACGATCCAGATCCTGTGCCGCCGTTCAAAGAACAACCCGCTTTACGTTGGTGACCCTGGCGTAGGCAAAACCGCCATCGCAGAGGGCCTTGCGCGCAAAATCGTCGAAGGCGATGTGCCCGAAGTCCTTGAAGAAGCGGTGATTTACTCGCTCGATATGGGCGCGTTGCTCGCGGGCACACGCTATCGCGGCGATTTTGAAGAACGGCTGAAACAGGTTGTGACCGAGCTCGAAGCGATGCCGCATGCGGTTCTCTTCATTGACGAGATTCACACCGTTATCGGTGCTGGCGCGACCAGCGGCGGCGCGATGGATGCATCCAACCTGCTGAAACCGGCGCTTTCAGGCGGGACGATCCGCTGCGTCGGTTCAACCACTTACAAAGAATTCCGCAATCACTTCGAAAAAGACAGAGCGCTGCTGCGCCGGTTCCAGAAAATCGACGTGAACGAGCCGACTATCGAGGACACGATCAAAATCCTCAAAGGCCTGCGGACAGCATTCGAAGATCACCACGGTGTGAAGTACACGCCTGATGCGCTCAAAACCGCCGTTGAATTGTCGGCGCGGTATATCAATGATCGCAAATTGCCCGACAAAGCCATCGACGTGATCGATGAAGTCGGCGCGATGCAGATGCTGGTCCCACCAAGCCGCCGCAAGAAAAAGATCACGGCGCGCGAGATTGAACAGGTCATCGCAACGATGGCGCGCATCCCGCCGAAATCGGTCAGCAAGGACGACAAGAAGGCGCTGCAAAACCTCGACCGCGACCTGAAACATGTCGTGTTTGGCCAGGACGAGGCGATCACCCGTCTCGCAACCGCGATGAAGCTTTCGCGTGCTGGGCTGCGCGATCCCGACAAGCCGATCGGTTCGTTCCTGTTCAGCGGCCCAACCGGCGTCGGTAAAACAGAAGTCGCGCGCCAACTCGCCTCGATCATGGGGATTGAGCTGAAGCGTTTTGATATGTCCGAATATATGGAGCGCCACAGCGTTTCACGCCTGATTGGCGCGCCTCCGGGCTATGTCGGATATGATCAGGGCGGCCTGCTTACCGACGCTGTTGATCAGAACCCGCATTGCGTGCTGTTGCTCGACGAGATCGAGAAAGCGCATCCCGACCTGTTCAATATCCTGCTGCAAGTGATGGATAATGGCCGCCTGACCGATCACCACGGTAAGACAGTTGATTTCCGCAATGTTGTCCTCGTCATGACGACCAATGCCGGTGCATCCATGATGGCCAGTCAGGGCATCGGTTTTGGCGATGTGTCAAAAGAAGATGCAGGCTCCGAAGCGGTGAAGAAGATGTTCACGCCTGAGTTCCGCAACCGTCTCGATGCGATTGTGCCGTTTGCCTATCTGGGCAAAACGACAGTTGCCCGCGTGGTCGACAAATTCATCCTGCAGCTTGAGCTGCAGCTGGCCGAGCAAAACGTCCACATCCAGTTCGATGGCGATGCCCGCGATTGGCTGGCCGAAAAAGGCTATGACAAGCTCTATGGCGCGCGTCCGATGGGCCGCTTGATCCAGGACAAGATCAAACAGCCGCTCGCGGAAGAATTGCTGTTCGGCAAACTGGCCGATGGCGGCGAGGTTCATGTGACGGTGAAGGATGGCAAGCCAAGCTTCGAGCTGACACCGGCCCCGCCCAAGACCAAACCGAAGCGTAAGGCTCCGGCAAAGAAAAAGCCCGCTGCGAAAAAAGCGCCTCCAGCGCAGGATGCGGACACCAAGCCGGAGGAATCAGGCAGCGATAAAGAAACCTGAGACCGGTCAAGCCAATAGAAAGGGCGCGGAAAGGGAAACCTCTCCGCGCCCTTTTCGTTGAAGCACTATGACTGTGCCTTTTTCCTGGATCCGGCCCGAGCCGTGGGGCGTGCATATTGTGCCCGCCGATGTCTGGATTGATCCCGGCCGTGCAGTAGATCGTGCGCTCGTTACCCACGGCCATGCCGATCATGCACGCGGCGGGCACGGCGAAACGATTGCAACACCAGAAACCCTCGCGATCATGGAGTTGCGCTACAAAACGGGCGCGGAGGACGAAGCCGGTGAAATCCCGTCGAAAGCAGTGCCTTGCGCTTATGGTGAGACGATCCGTCTCAAAGGCGGAGTCGATGCGACCTTCATTCCGGCGGGCCATGTGCTTGGCTCTGCGCAAATCCTGCTTGAACATGCGGGCGAGCGAGTTGTGATAACGGGCGACTACAAGCGGCGACCGGACCCTACCTGCGCTCCGTTTGAAGTGACCCCGTGCGATATCTTCATCACCGAGGCGACCTTCGGCCTTCCCGTCTTCATCCACCCGCCAATTGAAGATGAAATGGCAAAGCTGACCGGAGCATTGGAACAGCAACCCGATGGATCGGTTTTGGTCGGCGCATACGCCCTAGGAAAAGCGCAGCGCGTTATCGCGGAGCTGCGCGCCATTGGTCATACCCAGCCGATTTATCTGCATGGCGCGATGGAGAAGATGTGCCGCCTTTATAAAGAGCATGGCGTTGATCTGGGCGAGCTGCCGCTCGTGAGTGATCACACCAAAGACGACATGCGCGGGGCCATTATCGTAGCTCCGCCCAGCGCCATGAACACCACTTGGTCACGCCGCCTGCCCGATCCCGTCACAGCCATGGCGAGCGGGTGGATGCGGGTGCGAGGACGCGCGCGGCAACGCGGCGTCGAACTGCCACTGATTATCTCAGATCACGCCGATTGGAACGAGCTGACGCAGACCATTGAGGATGTGAACCCGCAGGAGACATGGATCACCCATGGCCGCGAAGAGGCGCTGCTGCGCTGGTGCAAGCTTGGTCAACGCAAAGCGCGCGCGCTGGCGCTGGTCGGGCGGGAGGAAGAGGATGATTGAGCATACCCTTCCCCGTCCCGCCGATACCGGATTACTTAATCGCGGCGAGATCCGCCTGGATTTTCTCAAGCATTTCGGGAGTGATGGCGCCCTGCGACCAAGGCTGAAGCGCGGTGAGGCTCATAGTTTTGAACTGGCCATAGGCGGGATGCTTATCGAGGCCTGGAATATGCTTTTCGAGCACGGCCTTCGCGCGTTTGTCAGCAACCAACTGTTCGATCGGCGTATCGGTGGAAAAACCTGCAGCCTTCGTCTGCGCGTGGGCAGTCACGACCATCGCAGGGCTGGTGGCGAGGCCGAGCGCAAGGGCAGCAGCGAGCATTGGGGCTTTCATCAGGGAACTTCCTTCGTTGGGGATTTGAAACAGAACGCTGGCTTTAGCGTGCCTGTATGTCTGCGCGATGAAGCAAGGGCGGGCAAGCGATGATCCGGTTCGCCGCCCTGCTCGATACACTGGTCTACACCACCAGCCGCAACCGGAAGCTCGCTCTGATCGCGGAATATCTTCGCGAAACGCCTGACCCCGATCGCGGTTTTGCGATGGCCGCCTTGACCGGAGAGCTAGATTTTCCCGCAGTCAAATCGTCAACCGTCCGCAATCTGATGAAGGACCGCGTCGATCCTGTTTTGTGGACGCTGAGCCGCGATTTTGTAGGTGATACGGCTGAAACCGCCAGCCTGCTCTGGCCCGGCCCGCAGCAACCCACCGGCGAAGAGCCAAGTGTGGCCCAAGTGGTCGATATGTTGAGCGCGATGAATCGCAACACAGCACCTCAGGAATTGCCGAAACTGCTCGACCGGCTTGATCCGAATGGCCGTTTTGCCTTGATCAAGCTGGCCACAGGAGGGATGCGGATTGGCGTGTCCGCCCGCCTTGCCAAGACAGCGTTCGCACAAGCCTTTGATGTGTCTGTCGAAGATGTTGAAGAGTATTGGCACGCATTGGAAGCGCCCTATCCGGAACTGTTCGCTTGGGCCGCAGATGGCGGCGATCCGCCGGATGTCTCTAACCGCCCGCTGTTCCGCCCGTTCATGCTCGCCCATCCTTTGGAAGAGACCGAAGTCGACCTCGCTGAATACGCCGCAGAATGGAAATGGGACGGCATTCGCGTGCAATTGGTACGGGTTGCAGGCGAATCGAGGCTCTATTCACGCAGCGGTGACGACATTTCTGCGACCTTCCCCGAATTGCTCGATGTGCTTCCGATGGATGCGGTATTGGATGGCGAATTGCTTGTGCGCGGAACTGCGCAGGGCGGTGAAGCGGGCGGCGCGGCCAGTTTCAACGCGCTTCAGCAAAGGCTCGGACGCAAGACGGTATCCAAGAAAATGCTCGCCGAAGCGCCTGCCTTTGTCCGGCTGTATGATGCGATGATTATCGAAGCCGAAGACGTGCGCGAACAGCCATGGAGCGAGCGCCGTAAATCTCTGGAGGCGTTGATGCCGCGCCTGCCGGAAAGCCATTTCGACATCTCCGCCATTGTCGAGGCGCGTGACTTTACTCACCTCGCCGAAATCCGCGAAGGGGCTCGCGATGACGCGATCGAAGGGCTCATGCTCAAACGCCGTGACAGCCCCTACATCGCGGGCCGGAAAGTTGGATATTGGTACAAATGGAAACGCGATCCGCTGCTGATTGATTGCGTCATGATGTACGCGCAGCGCGGCAGCGGCAGGCGATCCAGTTTCTATTCCGATTACACTTTCGGTTGCTGGGACGGTGATCCGGATAAAGGCGCGGAATTGCTTCCCGTAGGAAAAGCCTATTCCGGCTTCACCGATGCCGAGCTTAAAAAGCTCGACAAGCTGGTGCGGCAGACCACGCTCAACAGGTTCGGCCCCGTGCGCGAGGTGGAACGGACGCTGGTGTTCGAAGTTGCATTCGACAGCGTGCACACCTCAAAACGCCACAAAAGCGGCCTCGCCATGCGCTTCCCCCGCATCCACCGTATCCGATGGGACAAACCAGTGCACGAGGCCGACCGGATTGAGGGCTTGCGAGCGCTGATCAGGGATTAGGTTGTAATTTGCAACGGAATTGTTATCTCTGCCGAAAGGGAGAAATCAAATGAATCTCTACGATCAGTCCATCGCCGTATATCGCTCACGCCTCGACACGCTTTCCGACTTGCTGACAAAGGCTGCGGCACATCCGAAAGGTGATGCCCTGCTTGAATCCAAGCTGGCCGACGACATGCATCCGCTTGCAACGCAAATCCGCTTTGTCGCGAACCTTCCCGGAGAGGCCTTGCCCCGTCTCAGCAAACGCGAATTTGCCTCTCGCGATGACAACGAAACGACAATCGCCGGCGCTCAGGCGGTGATCGAAGAGATGAAGGCGCTGCTGGACAGCATCGAGGCATCAGAGCTTGTATCCGCAGATGAAACACTCGTCGTGGACCTGCCAAACGGCATGCAATTCACTCTAACGGCTGAGCAATACGTGCAGGATTGGTCGCTGACCAATTTCTATTTCCACCTCACCACCGCTTATGCGATTTTACGGATGGAAGGGCTCGATATCGGCAAGATCGATTTCATGCCGCACATGATGAAGCATGTCTCGAAGATGCCCGGCTAACGCGCGAAACTTTCCTACTCGGCCCAATCATGCGAGGTCGGTGATGTTCTTTGACATTGTCGATCCCGCGCAAAAGTTGGGAAGTTGTCACCTGTGTCCTACTTATAGGTTTAGCTTCAACTTCAACGCTTTACCTATGTAGGACACGCATGACACTTGCCTGATTTGTCATGTGTTTCCTACAATCAACCCATCGCGTCTTTCACCGCCTCAGCATGGTGTTTTGCGTTTTCGGCATAGTGCGCGGTCCCGATTTTCATGCCAGCGATTGCGCCTTCGCCCAACTCTTTCAGACGCTTCGCCGGACGGCCCGCCCATAGCTCCCGCTCGCCCATCACTTTGCGTTCTGTCAGCATTGCGCCTGCCGCGAGCATAGCGTCGCTACCGATCACGGATTTGTTCATCGCAATCGCGCCAAGACCTACAAAGCCGCGATCATGGATCGTGCAGCCATGCACCATGGCCATGTGGCCGATCAGCACGTCATCACCGATAATCAGGGCCGAGCCTTCTTCATCGCCTGGACGGGGCGGATCGCAGTGCAGGACGCTGCCGTCCTGAACATTGCTGCGTTCGCCAATCCGGATGGTGAATACATCCGCGCGCACCACGCAATTGTACCAGATCGAACTGCCTGCCCCGATCTCGACATCACCAATGATCGTCGATCCCGGCGCGATAAAGGCAGTGTCGTGAATTTTCGGCGTCTTGCCGTGAATCGAAATGATGTTTGCGCCCGGAAATCGCGTATCGGTCATCGTCATCAGGTCGTCTCCCATTGCTCTTTGGTGAGCGAGTATTGAATGGTCGGGTTGTCTTCGGGTGGAAAGGCCGCATCGGAAAAATCGAGGTCTTTTCGGCGTCGCATGCCGAGCTTTTCCATCAATTTCCAGCTGCCGATATTCGCATTGCTGGTAAGCGCGACAAGATACGGGGCACCGATGGAATGGAACGCCCAATCAATCACGCCGCGCATTGCCTCGTGCGCGTAACCACGCCGCCAGCGATCCTCGCGCACCAGCCAGCCAATTTCGAAATCGCCAATGTTTGGTGCGAGCGGATTGTCCACGCGCTTCATCCCGCAATGACCGACGAGATCACCGCTCACCTTCTCGATCATCATCATAAAGCCAAAGCCTTCACGCGCGAACCAGCCCATGCTCTTGGCATGCTTTGCCTCAATTTCGTGAAGCTCAATCACTCCGCCTAGATGTTCCATCACCGCCGGTGTGTTGAGCACCCGATCTTGAAGCACGGCGTCGCCTTCATCAATTTTGCGCAGGATCAGCCGCTCGGTTTCGAGCACAAGGTCACCCATTAAGCTCGTCCCATTCCGCCCGTTCGATCCGGTAGACGATGATTGTTTTGCCCTTTGCCCAGCTAACTGAGTCTGGAAAATCCAGATCGCTCCGACGTTTCATGCCAAGCTTGATCATCAAGCCCCAACTTGGAACATTCTCTTCGACGGTCAAAGCGATGACATGCGACGCATCGAACCGGTCAAAGGCGATAACGAGCGATGCCTGCGCAGCCTCTTTGGCATAGCCGTGACCCCAAGCATCTTCGCGCAATCGCCATCCGGCCTCCATATCGCCGATCGGCCCTTCGGGTTCGTTGCAGCGTTTCAGCCCGCAAAACCCGATTATCTCACCGGACAAATTTCCGCCATCAGCTTTGCGCTCGACAACCCAGAATGTGTGGCCGGCCTCTTTTTTATATTTGAGCAAACGCTCCTGCACGCTTTCGCGGGTCGCTTCATCGGCAAGCCCGCCAAGATGGCGCATGACATTCGGCGTGTTCAGGTGCTTCCAGAAAGGCGCCCAATCCTCATCACGCCAATCGCGCAGGATTAGACGCTCGGTCTCGTGACGAAAGTCAGCCATTTAGAATGCGTGCGGCGACCGGGGCATGATAGGTCAAAACGCCGGAACAACCGGCCCGTTTGAACGCGATGAGCTTCTCCATCAGCAACGCATCGCGGTCTCCGATGCCAGCCGCCTGAGCCGCTTCGATCATCGCGTACTCACCGCTTACTTGATAAGCGAAGACCGGCACGCCGAATTGTTGTTTCACTCGGTAAATTATGTCGAGATAGGCTAGGCCTGGCTTCACCATCACGCTGTCGGCACCCTCGGCAATGTCGAGCTCAACCTCGCGCAGAGCCTCATCTCCGTTAGCAGGGTCCATCTGATAGGTTTTCTTATCGCCTTTCAGCAGGCCGCCCGAACCAACCGCATCGCGAAACGGGCCGTAAAATGCGCTGGCATATTTAGCAGCGTAGCTCATGATCTGGACATTGTGGTGATTGCCCATTTCCAGAGCCATACGGATGGCATGAATGCGGCCATCCATCATGTCCGACGGTGCGATAATGTCGGCGCCCGCTTCTGCTTGATTGATGGCCTGATCGACGAGTGAGGCAACAGTATCGTCATTCAAGACGTACCCCGCATCGTTCAGCAACCCGTCTTGCCCGTGACTGGTATAGGGATCGAGCGCGACATCAGTCAGCACGCCGATATCGTCGCCGCAGGCATCTTTGATAGCCTTAATCGCGCGGCACATCAGATTGTCAGGGTTGTGCGCTTCTTCGCCATTATCACTCCGCTTTTCAGCCGGTGTGTTCGGGAACAGCGCAATGACCGGTATACCAAGATCGACCGCCTCTTTTGCACGCGCCACAATCCCGTCTACCGACCAACGCGAAACACCCGGCAAGGTCGCCACCGGATCCTCGACACCGCTGCCTTCGGTCACAAAAAGCGGCCAGATCAAATCTGTCGGCGCGAGATGATTTTCACGGTGAAGCGCGCGGCTCCAGTTGTTGGCGCGCGTACGGCGCAGGCGTGTATTTGGATATTTTCCCGTCATAACGGCGAGGTGTAGCCGCAATTGGCTCGCCGCCGCAATGCAAAGTCAGAGGATCGTATTTTTCTAGTTGTCGTACCGGGCAGCAAGGTCGATTTTCTCGATCTCACGGGTGGGTTCTTCCAACTCGGTTGGCAATGCCTCGAGGTCAGTTAGCGCCGCTCCGACTTCGATTTCTTTAAGACGGTTCAACTGCTGCTTGAATTCGGCAAGTTCAGTTCCGGAAAGCTGGGCACGGGTGACGAATTTTACGCTGGCCGGATTGATAGAGCGGCCACCGCGATACATCTCGTAATGAAGGTGTGGTCCAGTGGAGAGACCGGTCGAACCGACATAGCCGATCACCTGTCCGCGGCGGACTTGCTGGCCTCGGCTCACCGCCATCCGGCTCATATGGCAATACCGCGTCGATAGGTTTCCGCCATGGTTCAATTTCACCGCATTGCCGCAACCACCGGCGCGCCCGGCCGACGCTACCGTTCCATCTGTTACCGCAACGATCGGAGTGCCCCGGCGCGCACGAAAATCAAGCCCCGAATGCATCCTGCGATAGCCAAGAATCGGATGGCGGCGCATGCCATAGCGCGACGAAATCGGACCGGGCACCGGAGCAACCAGACCGTTGCGCTGTTCACCCACTCCAGAGGCTTCGTAAAAGCGGCCTTGATCACCCCAACGCATCAACTGCGTTTTGGCCTGACCATCGCGGTCGATCCCTGCAAAGAGCAATTGACCCGCCTGCCGTTCGCCGGTTGCGGCACGGCGATAGGCAATCACAATGTCGAATTCGTCAGTCGAGCGGACTTGACGATCCATATCGATCTGATCGTCGAGCGCCTTGATATAATCCTGCACCGCGCTCGCAGGAACTCCGGCGGCGCGCATCGAACGATAGAGGCTGGAGCCCACTTGGCCCCGAACCCGCAACGGCGTGTCATCCACACGGATAACATTTTTCTGAAGCGCAAGCGTGCCGCCCTGATCCGATTGATCGGTCACACCCTGACGAGCGACCTCAAGCTCCAGATCAAACCGCGCGCGGAATTTCAATGCATCGAGAGGGCGCGGAGCTCCTTGCTCTGAACGCCGGCCCAATACGATGTCGATCTGCGTTCCGGGCTCAATCTCGGCAAGTGGCATGGCCTGTCCAACCAATGCGCTCACTTGCCCGATGTCGGTGCCTGAAACACCCGCACGGCGCAGCATGCTCGAGAAACTGTCGCCCGGTGCAAGCGTGGCCAGAAGCGAGATTTGTGGCCGCTCCGGCGCGCTTTCCAACGGGATTACCCTGGTGGTTGGCCCCATCCGGCGGCCGCTATCCGCGCCAAGCGCCAGCGGCATGATCATCTGGCTTCGGAACTCATCACGGATTTCTTCGCTTTCGGGCATCGCGGTGCGCGCTTCGAGCGGGTCCATGCTGGGCCAGAACATCAGCGCCACTGCGCCGAGCCCGATCATCGTGCCCAATCCGCGGAACCACCGGCGGCTGCCGATATCCTCCGCCAAGTCCGGGGTCAGATCGAGGCTTTCCATCCAATTGCTGGTCGAAGCTCTCCATCCATCATAGCGCTCACCAACATTACCGAAGCCGGACAAAAGGCGTTGCTTGACGGAAACAGCTTTGGTCGGCTGGGAATTCTGGACGTAGTGTGCAAGCCCTTCGATAGTCGAAGGATCTAAGCCGGAAGTGCCGCGCGCATCGCCTTCGGCACCGAACAGCTCTTCCTGCTGTTCGGCGGTGCCTCCAGAGATGTCACGCGTGTGATCCAAACTGATATTCCTTATCTGCCACAAATGGCATCTGGCTTTTTGCTCTCTGGCGGAAATCCATGGAGAAACAAAGTAAACGCAGGGTTAAGCAGCGACCAACTGACTCGCGTCTGCGGTGGGCCGATCTACGCAGTTATCCGTATTCGGAAAAGAGACATCAGCAGACCCATTGCGACCTGTCCCTAAGCCTGACACAAGCCGAAATTGTTGTGATCAATCATTCGAGCAATTCACGTGTGCGGGCGGTGCTCGGCCCCACCAATACCGGCAAGACTCATCTCTCGATTGAGCGCATGTGCGCCCATTCGAGCGGAATGATGGGTTTTCCGCTGCGCCTGCTTGCGCGCGAAGTGTACGACCGTGTGCGAGCGATCAAGGGTGACGATTCTGTCGCACTAATCACCGGCGAACAACGGATCGAGCCGCCAAAGGCCCGCTATTTCTGTTGCACGATGGAGGCGATGGATCGGCTCGGCGGGGGCCACGCTTTCGTTGCGATTGACGAAGCGCAGATTGGCGCAGATCCCGAACGCGGCCATATTTTCACCGATAGACTGCTGAATGCGCGCGGGCGGGAAGAAACGATGATCCTAGGCTCGGCTACGCTTGAGCCGATTGTAAAGGCGCTGATCCCGGGTGCGGAAATGGTCGAGCGGCCTCGGTTCTCAACGCTGACGCATTCGGGATCAGCCAAGCTTTCACGCCTCCCACCGCGCAGCGCGGTCGTCGCCTTCTCGACAGAGCAGGTGTACGCGATGGCCGAAGCATTGCGGCGTTTCCGCGGCGGGGCGGCGGTTGTGATGGGGGCGCTTTCACCGGAAACCCGCAACAAACAAGTCGAGCTGTTTCAGAATGGCGAGGTTGATTACATCGTGGCAACAGATGCCATCGGCATGGGATTAAATCTCGACCTCAATCATGTCGCGTTTGCAGCTCTTTCCAAATTCGATGGACGGCGGAAACGGCGCCTCACCCCGGCGGAAATGGCGCAAATCGCGGGGCGCGCGGGGCGGCATCAGCGTGATGGCAGTTTTGGCACACTTACCGGCGGCGGCAGCAGATCGGGCGCGCCGCTCGAATTTACCGATGAAGAAGTTTTCGCGATCGAAGAGCACAAATTCGCTCCGCTGACAAAGCTGCATTGGCGCGAGGCCGAACCCCGTTTTGAAACACTGCAAGTCCTAATCGGCGATCTCGAAAGCCGTCCGCGCCACGATGTCCTTCGCGGTGCCCCGCAAGCCATCGATCTGGCCGTGCTCAAACGTCTGGTAGAAGATCCAATTGCAAAAAGTGTGCGAGGGTCCGGATTGGTTCGCCGATTTTGGGAGGCATGTTCGCTACCGGATTTCCGGCAAATCGGGGTCGATCCGCACTCACGCTTTGTCGCCCGGTTATGGCAGGATTTATCAAAGGGTTATTTGGGCGCGGATTTTGTTGCCGCGCGGATTGCCGAACTCGACCGGACTGGCGGAGACATAGACACTTTGCAGGGCAGGATAGCCGCGATCCGATCCTGGGCTTATATTTGCCAACGGCCCGACTGGGTTCTAGCGCGAGATGAAATGGCTGCTAGGGCGCGTGCAGTCGAAGCGAAACTATCGGATGCGTTGCATGCGCGGCTCACCGAACGCTTTGTCAATCGAAGGACGACAATACTGATGAAATCGCTTGGGCAAGATGCCAGCGCACTCCCTGTAACGCTTGAGACTGATGGCCGCGTGACCGTCGAAGGCGAATTGATCGGCAATCTGGAAGGCTTCCGCTTTACCGTTGATGCCGGAACCGGCCTTGCCGATCGCAAGATGCTGCTTTCTGCCGGAGAGAAAGCCTTGCCCGCCATTTTGGCGCAGCGGGCTGAATGGTTGCTTGGCGAAGGGATTGCGGAGCTGGCAATCGAGCGAGGCGCAATTCGGTGGCAGGGACGCGAGCTTGCAACCATCGAAATGCCAGATGATTTCGCAACCCCGCGCCTGACCCTGTCCCGCGATATCGCGCTGCTAGTTGATCCAGCGCGCGGAAAGCTGGAGGCCGGGCTAACTGAATGGCTGACCGCCAAGCTCGATCCTCTTACCCCTTTGCGCAAACTTGCCGAAGCAGCGCGCAATCCCGAAGCTGGATCGCAGGCACGTGCCCTCTTGATCACGCTGATCGATGCTCGCGGCGTTATCAGCCGAGAGAAAGCTGGCCTTGAACATCTGCCCAAAGAAATGCGCCCCTTTTTGCGAAAGTTGGGTGTTACATTCGGCGCGCTGGATATCTTTGCGCATATGTTGCTCAAACCTGCGCCGCGCCAATTGCTCCACGCGCTAGGCTTGGACAAGCGGCCGTTGCAGGATGCGATGTTGCCAGTGCTAAGTGACGCGAAGAGCCTTCCTGCTGGTTACCGCCCCGCAGGATCGCAGGTAATCCGCGTTGATTTGGCCGAAAAGATCCTGCGCGCGGCATTTGATGCGCGGGCGAAAGCCACAGACAAGACCTCTAAAGACCGCAACCCTCGCTTCCGCCTTAATCTCGCTTTGCCGATTTCCATAGGCTTGGAAGAAGAGAATGCGCGGCGGCTGCTCGGCAGCGCTGGCTTTAAGGTTCAGCGCGCACGGATATTAGCCGAAGACACCCAGGGCCCGCCCGCGCCGGACAGTTGGACGTGGCGACCACGCCGCCCTGGTGAACCATCAAAGCGCCAAGGCAAACCGGATGATCGCAAGGGCAAGGGTCCAGGCAATCGGCGCGGGAAGCCTAAAGGCAAAGGCGGACCTCGTCCGCCAAAACCGCAAGTCGATACCGGTCCGGCGAGAGCCGGCGGCGCATTCGATGGATTGGCGGACTTGCTGGGCGGATGACAGAAGGCGGGGATGCGCAGGAAGTTGAAACGATCCGGTTGGATCGCTTGCTCGTCTACCTTCGCTTTGCCCGCACACGGTCTGCTGCTTGCAAAATAATCGAAAGACAATCCTTTCGCCGCAATCGCCTGCATGTGAAGCGAGTCAGCGAAAATGTCGTGGTCGGAGATGTGCTGACCTTTATGCAAGGTGACACGGTGAGGGTAATCGAAGTCCTCTCATTGCCCGACCGCCGCACATCGGCCGCTGCTGCGAAAGACTATTTTCGCGAGTTGGGTTAAGGGGATGCGTGCAGTCGCTCAGGTCAATCTGACCCTTGACCCCAGAACTGAATTCGCCATAGCAATTCGCGCGAATCTGCACGTAATTTCCGGAAGCCTTGTTCTATGACCTACGTCGTCACCGATGACTGCATCAAATGCAAATACACCGACTGTGTCGAAGTGTGTCCGGTGGATTGCTTTTACGAAGGCGAGAACATGCTGGTGATCAACCCCAGCGAGTGCATCGATTGTGGTGTTTGCGAACCGGAATGCCCGGCAGAAGCGATTCTGCCAGACACGGAAGACGGCCTGGAAAAGTGGCTTGAACTGAACACCAAGTTCTCAGCCGAATGGCCGAACATCACCAGTCAGAAAGAACCGCCTGCGGACGCCGATGATCACAAAGGCGAAAAAGGAAAGTTCGAGAAATTCTTCAGCCCGGAACCCGGCGAAGGTGATTAATTACCGCTGCTCGCTGTCATTTCCTTGATGCAGCGATCAGCCGGTTTGAATTCTCTACCATCTCTTTGGCTTGTTCGCGTGTTTTCGCATCCGGGTCCCGCTCCGCCGCGACTTCGAACCACTTCACAGCACGCCCCATAAGCTCGGATTCGACGAACATCTCTTCGCCCTCTTGGCGGAAACCGCGGCGCGCATAGTTGAGGCCCAGTTGAAACGCAGCATCGAGACGCCCCCATTGATAGGCGCGCTCAAACCATTCGCGCGATAAATGCGTATCCGCTTCGACACCGTCACCTTTTTGATAAATCTGCGCCAGAAGAAATGCAGCATTGGGCTGTTCCTGCACCCCGGCTTGCTCAAGTACAAAGCGTGCCGCGACGGGATCACGGTCAACCCCGACACCCATCAAAAGATAACCGCCGTAATCAGTTTGAGCATCAGGATCGCCTGCCACAGATGTCATACGGCACAAGCGCACGCCCTCGGCCTGATCTTCCGGCCCGCCCTGTCCGCGCACGAGCATGTTTCCATAGGCGCAGAAAGACATACGCCATCCCGCCTCTGCGGCTTTCTTGTACAGCGAGCGCGCCCTGGCCAAGTCCTCGTCTCTACCTCTGCCGCTATAGAAACAGGTGGCGTAATTGTGGAGACCATCTGCACGCCTGCCCTCTTGCCGCTCGAAATAGTCGCAGGCGCGGTTTGCATCATTGGGAAAGCCCCCAAGACCTTCATTGAACATTTCACCAAGCAGCTCGAGCGCACTATCATCGCCGTTCTGTGCCAGCGCCTCCAACTGTGACACGGCATCCTCAACGGGCAATGCGTCCAGTTGTTCGATGACTGCGCGAACTTCCTTTGAAGTTTCTGATTTGTAGAATTCATCAGGCACCGCTTGCAGCTGCAAAGCCACTGATAAAATCATCAAATCGAACATGGGTTTCGCTCCAACTGTAAGAACATTTGTCTGTATCCGGGACGCTATAATGCACACGAGTCGATCAGACTCGCAATATTGTTGCGATTGTGTTATATGATGATGCAACCGCGCTGGTTGGTCCCGGCGCTGGCGATGAAAACCAGAAAGGCCAAAACCCAGCAAACACAGTTATGGACGGTTTCACTCCGGAGTTCGCTTCTTCCTAAAGAAGCGCGCACCGCCGAACAAACCTCTTGTCTGTGTGCGTTTCGGATGGTCACAAGAAAGGAACTCGCATGGCAAGCAATGCGCCCGCCTTTACAGTCGGAGATTATGTTGTTTACCCGAAGCACGGCGTAGGCCGCGTTATCGAACTGCAGAATGAAGAAATTGCTGGCATGCAGCTTGAGCTGTATGTCCTCCGTTTCGAAAAAGAGCGCATGACGCTCCGTGTGCCAACCAACAAGGTTGAATCGATCGGCATGCGTAAATTGTCCTCGGACAAGACGCTGAAAGAAGCCATGGAAACTCTCAAGGGCAAGCCCAAGGTAAAACGCACCATGTGGTCGCGCCGCGCACAGGAATACGAAGCGAAGATCAACTCCGGTGAGATCGTTTTGATCGCCGAGGTGACCCGCGACCTGTTCCGGCCTGAAGACCAGCCGGAGCAAAGCTATTCAGAGCGTCAGATCTTTGAAGCGGCATCAAGCCGTTTGGCCCGTGAACTTGGCGCCATGGAAGAAACCGACGAAGCGACCGCGCTCGAAAAAATCCTCGAAGTCCTGCGTGAGCATGCTCCGCAATATTACGACAATGATGAAGACGACAGCTAAGGCTGATCCTATTTGATCGACACTCAAAGGGCTGCCTGATCGGGCAGCCCTTTTTGATTCGGGTTAAGGCCTGACTGCGCGACTAGCCCTTGCGCTTAGCAGTATGGTGTATTACATCAGCAACACGCTACACAAATTCAGGTGGAGACACAGAAATGATCGGACGAATATTTAAAGGGCTCGCGCCACTTGCCGCTTTGGCCATGGGGGCCACCCTATCGAGCTGCGGCAATGTTGATATGACCATCAACGGGGAAGAGGGTGTGCCGCTTGCCGATCTCGATATGAGCGGCGCTGCGCCGACAGAGCTTGTCGTCGCCACCAACGCAACGGTTGTGGTTACCGAGGGCGATGCACTCAGCATTTCGATCGAGAATGATCCCGAAACCGCGCTGCGCTTCGTCCTTGATGAAAGCACGATTGGTGTGACCAGCGACCCGGACCTTGAAATCAAGGAAGGTAAAGCCATCGTTCGCCTGACAATGCCCGCACCCAAAAGTATGGTGATTGCAGGTTCAGGCTCGATTGAGACCGCAGTGGTCGCTGCCAATTCGGAACTTATGATCGGCGGATCAGGCTCGGTCGTCATGGATGCCATTGCTGCTGAAACGCTGGAAATCAGCATTGGCGGATCAGGCGATGTCAAAGGCAGCGGTACTGCAGACCGGCTTGAAGTGACGATTGGCGGATCGGGCAATGTTGAATTGACCGATCTCAAGGTCGACAAAGCCGAAGTTTCCATCGGCGGATCAGGCAGCGTAAGTTTTGCATCAGATGGCGAAGTTGAAGCCAACATTGCTGGCGCAGGTGATGTGAACGTGACAGGCAATGCCAAATGCACACTCAACAGCTTTGGATCCGGAACGCTTACATGCGAACCGACTGCTGCTGATGCAGAACCCGTCGCAATCGAAGAGGGTTGATCGCCACATTTTCGCATTCAGTTGCACGCGTCCGACTTGCATTCTCGATCAGAGCGCGCATGGTATCGCCCATGCGCGCTCTTTCATTTATCATGCTTGCCGTTGCAGGCGTTTCGCTCTCGGGTTGTCTCAGCACGGTCGCTGATGTCGTGACAGCTCCGGTCAAAGTCGGAAGCAAAGCTGTCGACTTGGCCACCACCAGCCAATCGGAAGCTGATGAGAAACGCGGCCGTGACCTCCGCAAACGCGAAGAAGAATTGGGCAAGCTTGAGCGGCGCTATGGTAAGGAGCTGCGCAAGTGCCAAGATGGCAGCCGGAAAGCCTGCGGGGATGCGCAAGAAACATACCGGGCCATGCAGGAGCTTATTCCAACGATCCCGGTCGCACCGGATAGCGACGACTAATCTACCGGTGCTGCGGCCCGCCGCAATCGATCATTGATCGCCAAGCCAATCCCTTTTTGGGGCACCGGAGCAACCGCGATCGACGTTTTCTCAGACGCAGCACCTTGATGAAGGCAATCGTAGAGGTTTGCCGCGGCTTCAATCAGATCACCTGAAGCCGACAGCATGCAGTCGCCCCGAATGTCGCCAAATCCAATCGAGAACTCGTCTGGCGCAACTTTTGTAGCGTTAAGCCGCACGGGTTTGCCAGGGGCATAGTGGCTGGCGAGCTGGCCCGGTGCTTCGACCGCGACGCCGCTTGATAGATCAGACGAAACTTCGCGAAGCTGAATGGGGCCGGGTCTCAGTTCTTCAATCCTGCCGCCTGCACGAATTGCTGCGATGGTCGATTCCAAACCTGCCTCGGTTGCTCCTCCATCCAGCACCATTTCGATCCTGCCGTCTAAGGACGCTAGAACATGCTCAGCGGTGGTTGGGCTTATAAAACCGCTGCGATTGGCCGACGGGGCAGCAAGTGGAAATGGCACTGCTTCCAACAGGGCACACATGACCGGATGGTCCGGCACCCTCACAGCGAGCGTGGGAAGGCCCGCGCTAACAGCTTTCGCGAGCGCGGCATCTTCACGAATCGGCAGTACAAGCGTGAGCGGACCAGGCCAGTAACGCTCTGCCAGTCGCTTCGCTGTATCGTCGAAATGAGCAAGTTTTGCAGCGTGCCCGGCGTCGCGCGTATGCACGATGAGCGGATTGAAATCTGGGCGGCCTTTTGCCGCGTAAATCTTCGCAACAGCCTTGGCATTATCGGCTCGCGCAGCGAGGCCATAAACGGTCTCTGTCGGGACAGCCACAAGGTCGCCCGATTCAAGAATCGCTGCCGCTCTTGCGATCCCCTGAGTGTCTGCCTGCACCACTTCCGTAACGTTCTTGCCGCTCATCACAGGGTCGCTATATTCTTAGCCAAGCGCTGCCAAGCGAAACGCGCTCTTCCGATCAATTCGCGCCTCCATCAACAGGACGACCAAAGACCGTGACACCTTATACTCCCCCCACCCAGGATCAGTTGCTCGCGATCCGCGTAAATGCCGGAATTGACGAGATTGCCACCTCTGAGAAGTACGCTCATGCTGAGGCTGACTTGGTCGAGGCGATCGTCGAAGGCGTAGGCCAATTTGCCGCTGGAGAATTCGCCCCGCTGAACCGGATTGGCGACTTGGAAGGGGCCAAGCTTGAAAACGGCGTGGTCCGCCTGCCCGAAGGCTTCAAAGAGGCGTACAATTCCTATGTCGAGCAAGGATGGAATGCGATTGCCTCACCCGAGGAGCACGGAGGTCAGGGCCTCCCCTTCACACTTTCCTGCAACGTTCTTGAAAACCTTGGCTCGGCCAATATGGCGTTTTGCCTTCTTCCTATGCTCTCCGTTGGCGCGATTGAGGCGTTGGAACACCACGGCAGCAACGATCAGAAAGCCAAATATCTTCCGGATCTGGTGAGCGGAAAATGGTCCGGCACAATGAACCTGACCGAGCCGGCAGCTGGCAGCGATGTGGGCGCGCTGCGCTCCACCGCAGTTCCGATTGAAGACGGCGAACATGCCGGCAAATACAAGATCGCCGGTCAAAAGATCTATATCACCTGGGGTGAGCATGAATTGGCGGAGAATATTATCCATTTGGTTCTGGCGCGTCTGCCAGATGCACCTGAGGGTTCGCGCGGCATATCGCTGTTCGTAGTCCCCAAATATCACCTCAATGATGACGGATCGCTGGGCAATCACAATGATCTGCGCTGCGTCAGTCTTGAGCATAAGCTCGGCATCAATGCCTCGCCCACATGTGTGATGAGTTACGGCGACAATGACGAGTGCATCGGTGAAATTGTCGGCGAACCGAACCGTGGTTTGATGGCGATGTTCACGATGATGAACAACGCCCGCATTAATGTCGGCAATCAGGGGGCGCAAATCGCAGAGCGTGCGACCCAGCAAGCCATTTCCTATGCAATAGACCGCGTCCAGTCAGCGCGTGCGGGATCACCTGATAAAACACCCGTCGCGATTATCGAACATCCCGATGTTCGCCGCATGATCCTGCGCATGAAATCACTGACAGAGGCGGTGCGCGCTTTGCTCTATTACTGCGCCGGGCAAGTTGACCGCGGCACAATTGGCGATGCGGATGCGAAAAACCGCGCCGAAATCCTAGTGCCGCTACTCAAGGCATGGGGGACCGATATCGGCGTTGAAGTTGCCGGAATTGGTATTCAAATCCATGGCGGAATGGGTTTTGTCGAAGAAACCGGCGCGGCCCAGCATTGGCGCGATTCGCGTATTGCCCCGATCTACGAAGGTACGAACGGTATTCAGGCGGCTGACCTTGTTACGCGCAAGCTAAGCCTTGAAGGTGGTGATGCCATGATCAGCCTGTTCGAAGAGATCGCGCGCGATGCGGCGCACGAAACATCTTTGGCAGCCCTCGCGACCGATTGCGCGCATGTCGTGATCTGGATGCGCGACGAAGCAAGCCTTGATGACAGGCTCGCAGGCAGTGTGCCCTATTGCACCATGGCCGCCGTTGCCGTGGCAGGTTGGCAATTGATGAAGCAGGCTGAAGCCGTCGCAAATGGCGCCGCGCCGTCGCTTTCAGAAACAAAGCCGGTCAGCGTAAGGTTCTTCCTCGATCGGATCGTACCCGAAGCACATGGATTGAAGGCTGGGGCAATCGCCGGTTCTGACCTGCTCTATTCGATCTCGACCGAAAAGCTCGCTGGGTAGATCAAACGCCCATGAGCTGCCCGCAAGAGTGGCACGAATTCAGATTGGTCCGGGCATATAGTCGAGCTTATTCGATTTCCTGGCCAGCCTGCGTACGCAGGTAATCCTCTTCAAACGTGGCACGCGGATCGCGAAGCTCACGCTGTGGGGGAAGGCTTCTGCCTGTCAGCCGCTCGATGCCGGCCCCGGGCTCCGCGTCAGGCGCAACCGCGCGCCAGATGATGCCAGCCGTATCATCCGAAACGAGCAATGAACCGTCGCCGCCCCATTCCACCCAAGTTGGGCGGCCTTTGGTGGTGCCATCTTCATTGAGGAACCCGCCTAGAACACTCACCGGCTTACCAATCGGATTGCCGCGGTCATCAAACTCAACATAGACGACATCGTACCCCGAAGGGGGCTTGCGATTCCAAGAGCCATGGCGAGCGATGAATGCCCCAGTGGCCATTTTATCGCCCATCCTGTGACCTTCGGCCGTAAACACAAGGCCAAGCGCGGCGACATGCGGGCCAAGCGCAAATTCAGGATTCCTCGTATATTCCATCAGGTAAGCAGGCATCGGGGTCTTAACGCGGCGATCGATGTTGTCTTTATAATAGAGCCAAGGCCAGCCGTAGTGCGCACCAACCGGAACATTGGTCAGGTAATCTGGCACCAGATCGGAGCCAAGCATGTCTCGCTCGTTCACGGTCGTCCAAAGCTCACCCGACCACGGGCTGAAATCAAGGCCATTGGCATTGCGAAGTCCAGCTGCAAATTGGCGCTCGCGATTGCTTTCCAGATTGTATTCCCAAATCATCGCGCGGCCCTCTTCGACCGACATCCCGCTTTCGCCAATATTGCTGACAGAGCCAACCGCGATATAAAGCCGGTCACCATCTGGATGGATTTCCATGTTGCGCATCCAGTGACCGCCCCCTGGGGCGAGATCCATCAATTTGCGGCCCTCACCGCTAACAGTATCGCTTCCGAGCTCGTAATCGAAAGCCATCACCGCGTTGTGATTGGCGACATAAAGCGTGCCATCACGCCAGCTTAAGCCAGAAGGGGAATCGAGCCCTTCTTCACGGATAACAATCTGTGTTTCCGCACTGCCATCGCTGTCTTCATCGCGGAGCAGCACAATCTGGTTGGGCGAGTCGCCAGACGCTCCTGCTTCGGAGAACAGGTATGAGGCGACCCAGCCGCGCACCGTACCCATAAAGCCACCCTCACCATCATCTTCGGATTTGGGTGAGCGCGTCAGCGTGACCAAAACATCGCCATTGGGCAGCGCATAGAGCACACGCGGGTGCTCAAGCCCTTCGGCAAAGCGGTTCACAACCAATCCATCGGCAGGAACAGGCAATTCACCCTCTTCCCACCCAACAGGTTTCGCGATCTGGACGGTGGGGAAGCTCTCCGCTTCAGGCGCCTGAAGGGTAGGTTCGGTCCCGGCCACATCATCGACCGATAAATCCGCGGTGTCACCGCGGGAAAGGAAGAAGAAAACTGCGCCCAGAACCAAAATCAGGACAAGCAGAGCGATTGCGAGTTTGCGAAGAATAGCCATGTGGGTGGAAGTAGAGCCGCAAAACGCTTGCGGCAACAGGTGAACGCTCGCAAGGAAGCCCAATGTACGATTTCAAACCTGATCCCGCGCTAAATACGGCAGAGCGTTACCGGCAGCTTTGCAATGCTGTGGATGCTTTGACCTCGGACGAGCCTGATTGCGTCGCCAACATGGCAAATGTTGCAGCATTGATCTGGGAATTCATCCCGGATCTCAATTGGTCGGGCTTCTACAGGGTCGGTGCATCAAAGTCCGGCGATAAAGAATTGGTGCTTGGCCCGTTTGTTGGCAGGCCCGCCTGCATCCGCATCCCTCTTGATAAAGGTGTATGCGGCGCCGCTGTCTCAACCGGGGAAACTCAACTTGTCGAGGATGTGCATGCCTTCCCGGGCCACATCGCCTGCGACGCCGCCAGCCGTTCCGAGCTTGTTGTCCCGGTTCTGCGTGATGGCGCGGTTGTGGCCGTTATCGACCTTGATAGCCCAAACCCTGAGCGCTTCACTTCAGAGGATGCTGCGGGCCTAGAAAAGCTTGCCCTGCTTCTGTCAGATCGCGTCTAAGAACTTAAAAACTCAGGGCATCAATCGCCCCGAAACGAGACAATCCCCAAGGCGCGCTTGGGAAATCAGGTCTGAAAGTGGTAAACATTTGGCTAACACTGTTTACCCGCGCGTGCTCGAATCGCGTGAGTCTCACTTCAGGAGATTTGACATATGTCTCGTACGACACGCACATTTACTGGTATCGCGCTCGCTGCTTCGGCAGCTACTTTTGCAAGCCCAGCCCTCGCGCAATTGAGCGACGAAGAGCTTTCTCAGCTGCCGAGCGAATATCGCTCTGGCCCTGTTCAACAAGATTACACCGATACATCGGTCGGTCCTGACGGGGTTGAGACAGTGGTGCGAACCCGCCGGATTGAAAGCACCGCTCCAGCAGCTGGATATTACGAGAATGACCGCCAATATGCGACACAGCCCGGCTACGCATATGCCCATTCACCCACCGCAAGCGTTTTTGAGCGCGACCAGTGGATTGACGAATGTGAGCGCCGGACCAATGGCCGCGGCGAGAAAGAAAAGGGCGGGATCATTGGTAGCCTGCTCGGCGCTGTAGCTGGCGGAATCATCGGTAACCAGGTCGCCGGCGTCGGAGACCGCCTTGGCGGAACACTGATCGGTGCAGGCACAGGTGGTCTTGGCGGATTGCTTTTGGGCAGCCTGATCGGTGGTGGAAAGAAAGGCGAGCGGTACGATTGCGCGGCAGCCCTCGACAGCTACCTTTCACAATATAGCCACGGAGGTCCTCGTATTGCCACCGGGACAATCCCGGCTCCGGTAATGCAGCAGCCACCGGCATACGCCTATCCGACATATGCTGCTCCTGTGCACTACAGCTATGCGCCTGCATATTCTTACAGCTACGCACCACCGCAGCAGGTTGTCTACGTACCAATCCGCTACGAACAGCAACAGCGCGTGATCGTGCGCGAGACAGTGCGCGAGGAAACATACGAAGTGCCTGGCGCGGCCCGTCAAATCGAAGTGCCTGCTCCTGCTCCGCAGCCAATCAGGATGATCAAGCAACAGCCAGTTCGGGTTGTTCCTGCACCGGCACCGCGCCCGATCAAGATGATCAAACAATAATCAAGGCAAGGCAGAGAGAAGTTGCGCCATGCAACTTCTCTGGCGCCTCTGAAGTTTTGAGAAGGGCGTTAAGTCTCTGAATATCAGAGACTTAACGCCCTTTT
This sequence comes from Erythrobacter crassostreae, assembly GCF_019204045.1. Lineage (GTDB taxonomy): Bacteria > Pseudomonadota > Alphaproteobacteria > Sphingomonadales > Sphingomonadaceae > Erythrobacter > Erythrobacter crassostreae. The sequence continues at coordinate 622,226 of NZ_JAGSPC010000001.1, forward strand.
TCTATCCCTAGAATTCGCCGCCGGTAAGACGCTGACACACAAGATCAAGCTGATCCAATGAGGCGTAGCGGATTGAAATTGAACCTGTTCTGGGATTGTCATCGGACTTGATCCGGACCGGGAGTCCCAAAAATTCCTCAAGGTGGTTCTGCACGGCTGCAATATCTGCGTTTGCGGCAGAATCTGACCCAGGTTTTGGTGCAGCGTTACCGCGGTTGACCTTCTTCGCCATCTGGCGGACCAATTTCTCGATTTCGCGAACCGAAAGGTTGTCGTTCACAGCCTTTGAAGCCAGCTTTGACGCATCGTCTTGCCCGATCAGCGCACGAGCGTGGCCCATGGAGAGCTTTCCGCCCTCAACGAGATCGAGGACCTTCTCCGGCAAATTGAGCAATCGCTGTGTATTGGCCACATGGCTTCTCGATTTCTCGACCATCCGTGCGATCTCGGCCTGAGTCATTCCCTCCTGATCGGCAAGGCGTTGATAGGCTCGGGCCTCTTCGACGGGGTTCAAGTCTTCGCGCTGCAAGTTTTCAATAAGCGCAAGGGCCATCACTTCCCGATCATCAAGATCGCGGACCAGCGCTGGAATCTCATGCAAACGGGCTTTTTGGGCGGCACGCCACCTGCGTTCGCCAGCAACCAGCTCATATTTGCCCGAACTGCGCGGCCTAACGATGATGGGTTGAATTACGCCGCGTTTGGCAATTGAAGCTGCAAGTTCTTCTAGCGCATCCTGATCGAAATGCTTGCGCGGGTTGCCAGGAAGCGGCTTGATCGAGGCGATGGATAGCGACTGAAGTGCAGAGTCGTTCGTCACAACACTGGAAACAGGCTCCCCAGATACCTCATCCCTTACGAGGGGTTCTTCGCGCTTGGTTTCACCCAAGAGCGCTCCCAAGCCTTTGCCAAGCTTCTTCTTCTTGTCCGCAGGGCTGCGTTGCGGCACCGAAAACCGGATTGGATCGCTATTCTTGCTCATGCTGCCTTCCTTTCAGGCGGAAAGCGGCCGATTAGTTCTCTCGCCAAAGCAATGTAGGCTCGGCTTCCTGTGCAAGAGTGATCGTAGACGAGAGCAGGAAGCCCATGGCTGGGCGCCTCAGACAACCGCACATTGCGAGGAATAACCGTTTCAAACACCAGACTGCCAAGGCATTCGCGCACATCATCGGAAACCTGATCGGTCAGCCGGTTGCGGCGATCATACATGGTGAGCGCTACACCGATGATATCGAGCGAAGGATTGAAGCGCTGTTGGACCTGCTCGACGGTCTGAAGCAGCTGGCTAAGCCCTTCCAAGGCGAAGAATTCGCATTGAAGCGGCACAAGCAGCGTATCAGCTGCACATAAAGCGTTGAGCGTCAAAAGCCCGAGAGACGGAGGGCAATCGATGAAACAGACATCATGGACTGTGTGATTGGCCAATGCTTTTCGCAAACGCGCGGTCCGTTCTTCAACTGTGACCAATTCAACCTCAGCACCGCTAAGATCTTGCGTCGCAGGAACGATATCCAGCCCGGGGATGCTTGTTTCGATCATCGCATCTGCGAGTGGAATTTCGTCAACGAGCAAATCGTAGCTCGATTGATCTCTCGATTCCGAGCCAACACCCATACCTGTTGATGCATTCCCTTGAGGATCGAGGTCAATCAGGAGGGTGCGCCAACCCGTTGCAGCCATCGCGGTAGCCATATTGATTGCAGTGGTTGTTTTACCAACCCCGCCTTTTTGATTGGCAATTGCGATTGTCAGCATGGTCTTCTCACCTTTCAGAGCCGATTTTGGCCATTTTGGCCTAAATGGCAGTCTCAGACACTCACGATGATGCCTGCTTCGCAATCGGTCAACGATTGTTCCACGTGGAACATTTTTCGAATCGCTGATTTCTGCTGTTTCAATTCGTGCGCCGCCGACCGCCCTTTGGGCAAGAGATAGCGTGTTCGCTTTGTGGAGAAGGGTGAGGATAAACGGAGGAGTTTTTCCAACGGAGCAAAGGCACGTGCCGAAATGACACTTGCCGGGAACGGCTCAACCCGCTCCAACCTCTCGCCAATCACATCACAATTGGAAAGACTCAGTTGGTCAACACACCTGCAAAGGAAATCCACTCTGCGCCCACGCGATTCGACCAGACGGACCGGCAAGTCCGGTCGCAGTATCGCGATGACCAAACCCGGAGGCCCCGCTCCAGTCCCCAAATCCAGCCACGGATCACATCCTTCGCTCAGTGTTTCACGTGGAACATGTGCTAGCAATTGCGCGCTATCAGCGAAATGTCTTTGCCAGACCTGCTCTTCAGATGCCTTGCTTATGAGGTTTTGTAGCTGGTTTTCCTCGAGCAAAAGCTCTGCAAAGCGATCGAGCCGCTCAAATGCAGACTGCTCACAGAGCCCCTGCACATAATTGCGAGCCTGCTCTTCCGTTTCAATCAAAGCATGTTCGCTCACGCAGCAAATTTTCCGGTTTTTTGATAGCGGCGCGCGTGGACCAAAAGGGCCGATAGCGCCGCAGGGGTAACACCGGGGACCCGCCCCGCTGCAGCCAGAGTGCCAGGAGCTGCTTTGCTAAGACGCTCAACCATTTCATTCGAGAGACCAGGCACCTGCGAATACGGGAAGTCAGAAGGCAGCGACAACTCCTCGCTGGCGCGAAGATCACGCAACTCTGCATCCTGTCGTTCGAGGTAGGGGGCATAATTTGCGTCTTCTGCCATTTCCTCGGCAAGAAGCGGATTAAGCTGCGTAACCCTACCCAACCAGGGTTCGAGCGATTCAAGGCTTATTCCGTCATGGCGGAGCCACTCTGACAACGGCTTATCACCGCCGTCACGCCTCACAGCAAAGCCAGCGTCGGACAACTCCTTGGCCGGCACAGAGCTTGCGAAGGTCGTCGCAATGCTCGTGCGATGTTCCTCACGCTGCTCGAACCATGTTCGGCGCTCATCACCAATGCAGCCTGCCTCGATACCCAACTGCGTGAGCCGGGTGGAGGCGTTGTTCGCCCTAAGGCGCAGGCGGTACTCAGCACGTGCTGTAAGCATACGATAGGGCTCACTCACCCCCTGCAGCGTCAGGTCATCTACCATTACCGCGATGTATGAATTCGCGCGGTCTAACTTGGGAGGCGCTTTACCCAATTCAGCACCGGCTGCTTCAAGTCCAGCAATCATGCCCTGCGCGGCAGCTTCTTCGTATCCCGTTGTGCCGTTGATCTGACCCGCGCAGTAAAGACCCGGGATCGCACGGACCTGCAAGTCCGGCGTCAATGCACGGGGATCTATATGATCATATTCAACAGCATAGCCGGGAACGACCATCTCGACGCTTTCCAACCCCGACATTGCTCTCAGCATGTCTTGCTGCACATCAACTGGGAGAGAAGTGCTGATCCCGTTGGGATAGACAAAGTGTGTGTTGAGCCCCTCCGGTTCTAGAAACACCTGATGCCCGTCACGATCTCCAAATCGGTGGATCTTGTCCTCGATCGAAGGGCAGTATCGCGGACCAGCGGCGTCAATTGCTCCGGAGAATAGCGGTGAGCGATGCAAGTTGGCTCGGATCGCGTCATGCGAGGCCTGTGTGGTCCGGGTAATTGCACAAAAGACCTGCGGATTCTTGCGCGCGGGCGTAAGCGGAGACATTGTCCAATCGTCGGCGTCTGAACGCTGCTCGGGCAACTTTGCCCAATCGATTGTACGACCGTCAAGCCGCGGCGGTGTGCCGGTCTTGAGCCGCGCCATTGGCAGTTCTGCACCGCGCAATTGCCCTGCAAGGCGCGTAGCTGCATTCTCACCAATCCGGCCCCCTTCAAAGCGTTCTTCACCGCGGTAGAGCACCCCGCCGAGAAAAGTCCCTGTGCAAAGGATCACTCTAGGGGCACCAAGGATCGTGCCATCAGCGAGCTCGAGCCCCTCAACAACACCGCCCTTAAGGGCGAGCGCTGCCGCCTCACCCTCGATCAAAGTAAGGTTTGGCTGCTTCCGCACGACATCTTGGACGGCAGCCTTGAAAAGCACACGGTCGGCCTGAACTCGTGGACCCCAGACCGCGCTGCCCTTTGATTTGTTGAGCATCCGGTAGTGAATAGCACCCGCATCAGCGGCGCGGCCTAAAACACCATCAAGAGCATCAACCTCTCGCATAAGGTGGCCTTTACCCAGACCGCCTATGGCAGGGTTGCAACTCATTGCTCCAATTGCATCGAGATCGAAGCTTACAAGGCCGGTGTGCGCACCCATACGTGCAGCGGCACAAGCCGCCTCCACACCGGCATGACCGCCGCCGATCACAAGGACATCAAAACTATGCATTCTCGGGCAAATAGGGGTTGAGCCAGCTTGCGTCAAAGCTGTTTTCTACTGGACCCCAAATGTTTCACGTGGAACATTCTCGTGCGCATGCGTTACTTCCCGATGCAGAACCTGCCGAACAGCGCATCTAGCATATCTTCGGTTGTCGTTCGCCCGATTAGTCGATCGACCGAAACGCGGGCCCGCCTTAGTTCTTCCCCAACAAGCAAAAGGTCAAGTTCAGATCGGGCACCTTCGAGTGCGTCTCGGGCTTCGGTTAAGAGGTGGTGCTGACGAGCATTGAGTGCGGCCTCACCTGGTTTGGGAAAGGACGCCTGCGCGACTTTGATAAGTGAGCGTTTTAACTGCATCACCCCAACCCCTGTATGAGCGGAAACCGACGCAAAAGAAGTGGTTTTCGATTTGTGCGTGGATTCATCAATGCGCGCATCAATCTCCAAGCTCTGCTTTGGGCCCTCACCCTCGGCACCAAGCCAGAGAACCGTATCAGCTCGCTGAAGCTCGGTCTTCGCACGGTCGATACCGATCCCTTCAATTTCGTCCGAGCTTTCATCACGCAAACCAGCCGTATCAACAAACAGAAACGGGATGCCCTCGATAGAAACGGAACGTTCAATTACGTCACGGGTGGTGCCGGCAATCGGCGATGTTATCGCTGCTTCACTCTCGATCAATGCGTTGAACAAAGTCGACTTGCCTGAGTTCGGCGGTCCGGCGAGTACCACCCGATACCCCTCACCCAATTTCTCGGACTTGGGTCGAGCGAGCCACTCGCCAAGCTCATTCGCCAACGCCTCAATGTTCCACGTGAAACCGTCTGGCAACTCGCTAACATCATCCTCATCGGAAAAATCCAGAGCAGCTTCAATTTGAGCGGATAAGCGGAGTAGCTCGGCGCGCCACCTTTCCACCTGTCCGGAAAGCTGTCCGCTGGCATTGGCCATGGCAGCTGCCCGCTGAAGTTCGGTCTCCGCAGACAAGAGATCCGCCAAACCTTCTGATTCTGCCAGATCAATGCGCCCGTTTGCAAAGGCTCGCCTTGTAAATTCACCTGGTTCAGCCGGCGCCAGCCCATCAATCGAATTTAGAGCTTCCTGGACAGCAGAGAGGACAGCGCGGCCACCATGACAGTGAAGTTCCGCCAAATCCTCACCTGTGGCCGTCCTGGGGCCCGGGAACCACAAGACAAGCGCCTCATCGAGCACTTTACCGCTGTCATCGGCCAATTTCGCGACACTAGCACGTCGTGGTTGGAAATCGCGTCCAGCGAGCGTTTGAAGCGCCAACCCCGCCTGAGGGCCGCTGATCCGGATAACACCGATAGCTGCAGGTGCAGCGCCGCTCGACACCGCAAAGATCGTCTCAGCCATTCAGAGAAGCCTTCATTCGATCAATCTTCGCTTTTGCCTGAGGCCTTCTTGCTTCCAGCTCGCATCCCGCCTTCAACGAAGTTCTGAAACATTTTGAGGCCCACCTGACCCATCGGCGCAAGAGCCTGAGCATATTCCTGCATTTGCGCAGGGCTGCTTACACCCTTCATAGCTTTCGTGATGTTGTCGACGTAAAGGCTGTTGGCTTTGCTAACATCAGGAAGGCCCATGAAGCTGCGCGCTTCTTCCGGCGTGCAATCGATCTCGATATTGACCTTCACTGCTATTCTCCCTCCGGCTTGTCTCGTGACAATGCTCGTACACCGGTCTGTTTGTCACTTGGGTTTCATAAAGCCAATAGGCAATGACTTGTTCAAAGCCCACCAAGTTGGCAGACAGGATCAAATATGGATATTCAATCAGCCCTCGCCCGCTGGCACCAAGTTGCCGCAAATGGAAGCCAACCAAACGAACTGACAGCGATTATGCGTGAAGACGCCATTTTTCACTCGCCAGTTGTTCATACTCCGCAGGAAGGGCGCTCGATTGTCGTGGCCTATCTTTCCGCTGCGTCACAAACTCTGGGCAACGATAGTTTTCGCTATGTCCGTGAGGTTGTTGGGGATGACACAGTTGTCCTTGAATTCATGACCGAGATGGAAGGTATCAAGGTCAACGGAATCGATATGATCGCGTTCGATGAAGAAGGTCGCATCAAAGATTTCAAAGTGATGGTCCGACCACTTAAAGCCGTGAACAAAGTGTGGGATATGATGGCCGCTGAATTGGAGCGGCAGAAAGCCTAATTCAAAACCGCAAAATTCGTGATCATCTTCCGGATCTGTAGGTCAAGACCTGCTGGTAGATCAGCCTCCAACGTTTCCCGGCGCATATCTACACTGTCGGCAATCATCACCCGCTTCATCGCCCAGCTGGGACATGCTCGGCTTTCAATTTCCTTATGCTCAAGCATGGAAATTCCTGTGTGACGCGGATCATGGGTGATCCTAACCATCAGAGGTGTAAGTTCGACCTCCTCACCCTCAAGCAATTGCAGGAAATTGCGCCCGTTATAGAGCAGCAATCCGGTGATGCCGTTGGCTGGGTTATTACGTGTGCTGCTTTCGAGGATCGATTCCACCTCTCTGCGGGAGAGGCTCGGTGCGGTGCTGATGTAAAGATATTGGCTAAGCATTTGTCCGGTTGCTTAGACCTGCGAGACCCGATTGCCAATCACATCGATCAAAAATAGGCCCGCCCCTGACAATGTCACGAGGCGGGCCTGCTTTTGACGAGAAGCGGTCTAATCGGGTTACTGGTTCATCGTGTCGAAGAAATCTTCGTTGGTCTTGGAATCCTTCATCTTGTCGAGCAAGAATTCCATGGCGTCGATCGTACCCATCTGCATTAGGATACGGCGCAACACCCACATCTTTGAAAGCTTGTCCTTCTCGACAAGCAGCTCTTCCTTGCGCGTGCCGGATTTGCCGACGTCCAAAGCCGGGAAGATACGTTTGTCAGCAACCTTGCGATCCAGAACGATTTCCGAGTTACCGGTGCCCTTGAATTCTTCAAAGATCACTTCGTCCATACGGCTGCCAGTATCGATCAGTGCGGTCGCGATAATGGAGAGTGAGCCACCCTCTTCAATGTTACGCGCAGCGCCAAAGAAACGTTTTGGGCGTTGCAACGCGTTGGCATCCACACCGCCGGTCAGGACTTTACCCGAGCTTGGAACGACAGTGTTGTAAGCTCGGCCAAGACGCGTAATCGAATCTAGCAAGATGACTACATCATTCTTGTGTTCGACCAGACGCTTCGCCTTTTCAATAACCATTTCAGCAACTTGGACGTGCCGGTTTGCAGGCTCGTCAAAGGTAGAGGAGATTACCTCGCCCTTCACGCTGCGCTGCATGTCCGTGACTTCCTCGGGCCGCTCATCAACGAGCAGAACCAGCAGGAACACCTCCGGATGGTTGTCTGTGATTGCCTTAGCAATATTCTGAAGCAGAACGGTTTTACCGGTACGCGGCGGCGCAACAATCAAAGCACGCTGGCCTTTGCCCTGCGGTGAAATGATATCAATTACGCGCGCGGATTTATCGACCACGGTCGGATCGAGCGTATCGAGCGACAGCTTTTGATCTGGATAGAGCGGTGTAAGGTTATCAAAGTTGGTGCGCATGCGGACTTGCGCTGGATCTTCGAAATTGACCGTAGTGAGGCCTGTGAGAGCAAAATAGCGCTCGCCTTCTTTGGGAGCGCGAATTTCACCCTCAACCGTATCGCCGGTGCGCAGACCCCATTTGCGGATCTGATTGGGCGAGACGTAGATATCGCCGGGTCCAGCGAGATAGTTCGCATCGGGCGAACGAAGGAAACCAAAGCCATCTTGCAGCACTTCGATTGTGCCGATGCCCATGATTTTTTCTTCGTATTCTTCGTCTTCGGCGAGTTCACGCAGGATGCTGAACAGCAAATCCTGGCGGCGCATTGTTGACGCGCCTTCTACACCGAGTTCTTCGGCCATCTGAACAAGTTCGGCCGGGGTTTTTTGTTTTAGGTCTTTAAGATGCATTGAAAGTTATTTCCAAAAATCAGTGGATTGGCCGGATTGTCAGTGCCTCTTGATAAAGAGGCGCCTTTTGAGAAGGCATGGGCTTGGAGAAAGCAGACAGGACAGTGCAGAGTTGCGCTGTCCGAACCGGTTGAGGATTACGAACTAGAACGGGCGCGGCGCACGGTCAACTCGGCATTTCTAAAATGGCTTCAGATAAACCAGCGCGACAATCAGAACGAGCAAAAACCCAGGCACTTCGCCAATCATTCTCAAGCGCTTTTCGCTCAATGGACGCTGACCGCGTGCCATTTTCTTTGTCTGAGCGACAAGCCAGCCATGATATCCGGTCAAGGCCAGCACGAGCGCCAGTTTTGCATGCAGCCAACCTTGCGAGAACGCTCCAATTGAATAGGCAATCGTCAGGCCAAGGACCCAAACAATGATCAAGCTGGGCGACAGGATAATCTTGCGCAATTTACCCATCCGCACGGCCCATTTGGCCTCACCGGCAGACCCAGGTTCGTGGTCGAGCATGTAGATGCACTGGCGAGGCAGCATGAACAGCCCGGCGAGCCAAAAAACCATAAAGATCACATGGCCAATCTTGAGCCACGGATAAATCGATAAAAGAAAATCCTGCATTCGCTGGCCTTAACGGCCCCTTAGAGCTGCAAGCAACTCTTCGACATGCTCGATCGGCGTAAATTGCCCGATCCCGTGACCGAGATTGAAAATGTGGGGTCGGTCTTCGAACGCGTCGATAATTGTACCCACACGCTTGTTCAACTCAGGACCGCCTGCTTCGAGCAAGAGCGGGTCAAAATTGCCCTGAACTGGCATACCGTCCGGCAAACTTGCATGCGCCCACGCCGGATCGAGCGTCTCATCAAGGCCAACTGCATCAACACCTGTTTCGCGCGCATAGGCGGGCAGTTTTGCCCCTGCGCCCTTCGGAAAGCCAATTACGGGCGTATCAGGGTGCGTTTCCTTGATCGCGGCCGTGATTGTCGCATTCGGAGCCACAACCCATCGCTCAAACTCGTCAGGCGCGAGGCTACCAGCCCAGCTATCGAACAATTGCACGGCTTCTGCGCCAGCATCGATCTGTCCGCGCAGATATTCTACGGAAACCTCGATAATCGCATCGCAGATTGCCTGCATACGTGCAGGATCACGGTAAGCCATCAAGCGCGCTGGTTCCTGGTTCTTGGAACCTTGTCCTGCAATCATATAGGTCGCGACTGTCCAGGGAGATCCTGCAAAGCCCAGCATTGTTACCTGATCCGAAATTTGCTTTCGGGTTAGGCGAACGGTCTCATACACCGGATCAAAGCGCTCTTTCGCTTCGGTGAATTCAGACAATTCCACATCGCGCAAAGTCGGGCTGAGATGTGGTCCCTCGCCAGCGAGAAACTCAAGTCCCTGTCCCATCGCATGCGGGACAATCAGAATATCGGAAAACAGAATTGCACCATCAAAGCCAAACCGTCGGATAGGCTGCACGGTGACTTCGGCAGCAGCCTCGCTGTCATAAACAAGCTCTAGAAAGCCGCCCTTTTCAGCGCGAAGTTCGCGATACTCGGGAAGGTAGCGACCGGCCTGACGCATGAGCCAGACCGGAGCGATATCTTGTTTGTTGCCTTTGAGTGTTTCGAGCAATGGGCCCGGCATAGGTGTTCCTCTAATCAAATATAATATTATTTATAAAAGGATGGTGAGTCTGTTGGCCCTGTGGATACTGGGAATTACCGGTAACTGCCCGATTTCTCCCAACGTGAACACCCCCATTTGCGAATGCGAATCTGGATGTTTGCGTGGTCAAGCCAATTCTATCCACGCTCTCCCCAGCCTGTTCACAAACTCTATCCCGTGTCGACAAACCGTCCGACAAATTCAAGGGTTGCGAGGATGAAATTTCCTCCCATGCTTGTCGACCGTTCTTTGCCGTGGTTTATGCCCTTGTCTATCCACAAGCCCGAAAGCATCCTGCACTCCGATCATGAACAGACTGAACCTGCATCTCGTTTCGGATTCCACCGGCGAAACGCTGGAAATGATCGCGAAAGCGGCGCTTGCTCAGTTTGATGATCCCGAAGTGAGTCGCCATTTCTGGCCAATGGTCCGTTCACGTCAACATCTGGACAGGATTGTCCCCGATCTTGCCGACAATCCGGGCTTGGTGCTCTTCACACTTGTGAACCCTGACACGCGCGAGCGGCTCGAGGAGCATTGCCGACATCTCGGGCTTCCTGCTGTCCCCGTGCTTGATCAGGTTACAGCAGCGCTGGAGGCGCAGTTGGGTCAAGAGGCGCATGGCAGGCCGGGCCGCCAACACTTGATGGATGAAGACTATTTCAAGCGTGTCGATGCAATCCAGTTCACGATCGCGCATGATGATGGTGTCGGGCACGAAAATTGGGAAGAAGCTGACATTGTTCTGGCCGGGGTTTCGCGCAGTTCAAAGACGCCGACGAGTATCTATCTGGCCAATCGCGGGTATAAAACGGCCAACATTCCAATTGTCGTCGAAAGCCCCCCGCCAAAGTCACTCTTCCAACTGCGCCATCCGCTTGTTGTCGGCCTTACAACTGCGTCTGAGCGGCTCGTGCAGATTCGGCGCAACCGGTTGCTTTCGCTCAATGAGGGTACAGAGACATCTTATGTGGATGATGAGCGCGTCAAAGCCGAACTCCAATATGCGCGCCGTATGTTTGCAGACAATGGCTGGCCGGTTATCGATGTAACGCGGCGGTCAATCGAAGAAAGCGCCGCTGCAATTATTCGGCTTGTCCAAGAACGCGAGCGCAAAGACCAGCAAGTCGACGGAGTTTCAAAGCCGATATGAAAGCCGCCCCACCGCGCCTGATCCTTGCGTCAAAATCCGCATCGCGCCGCGCGATGCTTGATGCCGCAGGTGTTCCATATGAGGCGATCCCCGCTGATGTTGATGAACGCGCCATCGAAGCGGAGCTTTCTGGTGCCGCTTCAGCAGAGATTGCCGAAGCTCTAAGCGTGGCGAAGGCTGCTGCCCTGGCTCCGGCGCATCTGGATGCTTTCGTGCTCGGAAGTGATTCGCTGGTCGTTGTTGACGGACAACGTTTCGACAAACCGACATCGCGTGAAAACGCTGCGGAGCACCTCAGATTTTTCTCTGGTAAGACGATTGAATTGCACAGCGCGGCGGCATTGGTTCGGGATGATACGTGCGAGTGGACCTATACAGACCTTGCGCGGCTTACCGTCAGAGATCTCTCGGATGAGTTTATTGAGCACTATTTGGAGCAGGAATGGCCCGCGGTCGGCTATACGGTCGGTGTTTTCCGGATCGAAGCGATGGGTGTGCAATTGTTTGGAGAGATTACAGGTGACCAGTTCACTGTTCTTGGAATGCCATTGCTTCCGGTCTTGGGCGCGCTCCGCGAGCATGGCGTGTTGCAGGCATGAATATGCCGTACGCCCATGTAATTGGTGATCCGATTGCCCAATCAAAATCGCCGCTTATCCACGGATTTTGGCTGGAAAAACTCGGCATCGCGGGCCGTTACAAAGCGCGCCATGTCGAGGATGGGGGCCTGCGCGATTATCTATCGAAATATCGTGAAGATGGCAGCTGGATTGGCTGCAATGTTACCATGCCGCACAAACAGAGCATAATTTCAGAGATCGACGCTCTTGATCCGGTCGCCGAAACGCTTGGTGCTGTGAACACCGTTGTTAGACATGAAAACGGTGTACTCAAAGGCTTCAACACCGACGCGGAAGGATTTCTCGAACCGCTTAAGCCGCTGCTTGAGGCAGAGCATCTGTTCCGCATGGCGCGGATAATCGGCACTGGCGGTGCAGCTCGGGCGATTATCGCCGCTTTGGCGGACAATGGCTTTACCCTTGTAGTCGCAGGACGCAATCCCAGCAAAGCGCGTGCCTTGCTTGATGAGTTAGCGCCGCGAGGCGAGCATCACGCGATTGACCTATCCTATTTTGCTGAGCCGACTGACTTTCCATTCGATGATCGCGACAGATGTCTCGACTTGGTTATCAACGCATCGCCGCTGGGTATGGAAGGTAATCCACCGCTCGCCTTCGATTGGAGCCACGCACCGCCGGGCAGCATCGCCTATGACATTGTGACCAATCCATTGGAAACACCGTTCCTGAGATCTGCCCGTGAAGCGGGCTGTCCGACGATTGGTGGTCTTGCCATGTTGATTGGTCAGGCGGCCGCCGCGTTTGAGAAGTTTTTCGGTGCCCAGCCCCCTCGCGAGTATGACGCAGAGTTGCAAGGGTTGCTCACCAAATGACCCGACCTGTTATTATTGGTCTCACAGGTTCGATCGGCATGGGCAAATCGACTGTAGCTTCGATGTTTCAGGCAGCGGGCATTCCCGTGTTTGACGCCGACGCCGAAGTGCGGGCGATGCAGGGGCCGGATGGAGAGCTGAACTCCGTTATCGAAAAGGCTTTCCCCGGCAGCACCGGTCCAAATGGTGTGGACCGCGACGCGCTAGGAAAACTGGTCTTCGGCGATAAAGAAGCGCTGGAGCGGCTGGAGGATATTGTGCATCCAGCGGTAGGCAAAAAGCGCATGCAATTTCTGAGCGACAACGCGGATGCGCCGATTATTGTGTTCGACATACCTCTTTTGTTTGAAGGTGGCGGCAACGAATCAGTCGATGTCGTAGTTGTGGTATCTGCTCCTGCAGAGGCCCAGCGTAAACGCGTTTTGGCTCGAGCCAACATGACCAGCGAAAAGTTCGAGCATATTCTTACGCTTCAGGTGCCAGACGCCGAAAAGCGCGAACGTGCCGATTATGTCATTGATACTGGCACGACGCTTAATGAGACACGGGCGCAGGTGGAGGCTCTTCTCGAAACAATCACGGTGAAGCGGGATTAAGCTCCGATCTGGAGACATCAGACCCCTTGCGCTTCGCTGAACTTGGGTGAATAACATTCCCAATGCGTGAGATTGTTTTCGACACCGAGACCACCGGCCTAGACCCCAAGACAGGGGACCGAATGGTTGAAATTGGTTGTGTTGAAATGGTTGGTCGGGTCGAGACGGGCAACACCTATCACGCTTATTATAACCCGCAACGTGACATGCCATCCGCTGCCGAAGCGGTGCACGGCCTTTCGATCTCGTTTTTGGAAACGAAGCCGAAATTCTCCGAAACAGCGGATGAATTGCTGGAATTCCTCGGCGATGCGCCGCTCGTTGCGCACAATGCGGGGTTTGACTTCGGATTTCTCAATTCCGAGCTGGAGAAGATCGGCCGGGAGCCGATTTCGCTCGACCGGATGGTCGATACCGTGGCCATTGCCCGGAAACGCCATCCCGGCGCGAAACTCTCTCTCGATGCACTTTGCTCGCGCTATGGGATTGATCGCAGTCACCGAGTGAAGCACGGCGCGCTTCTCGATGCGGAATTGTTGGCGCAAGTCTATGTTGAGCTTAATGGCGGGCGCCAGATCGGGCTTGAACTGGCAGCCGACGCTGAGGTTGCGGCAAGCACTTCTGATACATCGAATTTTGCCACGCCGGCTTTGCCGAAAAGGCCAGACAAGCCGCGCAGGGAACCGCGACCGCATATCGCTTCGGCCGAGGAGTTGGCGCGTCATCAGGAATTTGTGTCCGGGATCAAAGATGCGATCTGGGCTCGCTGACCACCAAAGTGGTCAGCTAGAACGAGTGTAACAACGAAAGAGGAGAGCGGGCGACGATGGATATCCGGATATCGGGCCACCAGGTGGAAACAGGCGCTGCTTTGCAGGAGCATGCATCGGATCGATTAAGCGGAATTGTCGAAAAATACTTCGACGGTGCGCTGTCCTCTCATGTTACGTTTGGCAAAGCGCCCGCAGGAGCATTCCGCTGCGATATCATTACCCACGTCAACCACGGCACAATCCTCAAGGCGCAAGGCAGCGCGCATGATGCGCATCAGGCGCTCGACAACACAGCCGCCAAGATTGAAAAGCAGTTGCGCCGGTATAAGCGTCGCCTGACCGACCGTCACGAACGTGCAAGCCAGGTGCGTGCCGAGGAAGAAGCGGCCTACACCATCTTTGCGGCGGATGAGCCAGAACAAGAAGTGGTCGCTGAAGCGCCGCCAATCATTGCGGAAACCAGCGTTGATATTCCCACAGCCAGCGTTGCAGATGCCGTTATGATGCTGGATCTGCGCGATACCACAGCGCTGTTCTTCAAAAACGCTGGAACTGAGCGACACAATATGGTTTATCGCCGCGCCGATGGCTCGATCGGCTGGGTTGAGCCACGATAGAGCCACAATTCTGTCGTTTGAGAAAGCGACAGGCCGCATAGATGGTCTAAACCACGCTAAGCAGAAGAGGCGCCGCACCCCCGTTCGCGGCTTCTTCTCGCAGCGTGTGGTACCTGCCCTCCGAATGGGCAAGCTAACTTGGGATTTTAAACTCGCAATGGACGTAAACATAACCATGCTGCCAGAGGCGGTCATAATCGATCGTTCGGAAACAAAGCAGCAAGTTCTGACCCAGATTTCTCAGCACTTTGCCAAAGTATATGGTCTCGACAGCACCGAAATGCTCGATGGCCTTGAGCAGCGCGAAGCGCTTGGTAGCACCGGTTTTGGCCGCGGTGCAGCGATTCCGCATTGCCGAAGCTCACAGGTGCGGCGTCCGACGCTGGTTCTGCTTAAACTGGAGCAACCTATCGACTTTGCTGCCGCTGATGCTGTGCCAGTATCGCTGTTTTTTGGCCTGGTTTCGCCCGAAAATGCCGGAGCAACGCATCTGCATGCGTTGGCGGCGATTTCGCGGTTCATGCGGGATGAAACGATGATCCAGGCACTGAATGATGCCTCTGACGGTGAGGCGATGTTCGCATTGCTGACGAATCAATTCCTGCGCGATGCCGCCTGAATCCAAGAACGATATGAATTCCGGTGCGCAGCTGCATTTTCGCGCGCTGGAACGGCTCTACACTTCGGCGCCGATCAACGACAAATTTGCATCGCGGTTGGAATTGCCTGCCGAAGGCCGTTCGCGGCTGACCTTCACGATAGATGAAGCCGTGTTTCACGCTGCTGGCGCGGCCCACGGCACGATCTATTTCAAAATGTTGGATGATGCAGCGTTTTACGCCGCGAACACGCTCGCAACAGATCGCTTTCTTCTAACGACCAGCTTCAACCTTCACTTTACCAAGCCGGTGCGTGCGGGTGAGGTTGTGGCCGAAGGCCGCTGGGTCAGCGGCAAGCGGAGGGTATTTGTCGCCGAATCGAGGCTTGTCGATGCTGAGGGCGAAGAAATCGGCCGAGGCACGGGCACATTTATGCGCTCGCACATCGCGCTTTCCAGCCTCCCGGGATACTCAGCAAGCGAATGAGCGAACCCGTTCGCCTTCCGGCACATCTCGAGATTTCCAGCTTGATCCGCCTTGCGGAATCGAATGGCGGGTCTGCCATGGTGCTTGCCAAGGGTGAGCGCGATGGCGGCACGATCCTGATCGTAACCATGTTTCGCGGCGCCAATGCGACGCTTTTCGAAAGAATGTCCCAGCTTGATGGTACGCGATCATTCGTACCGTCAAAATCACAAGATATTGAAAAACCGTATGAATTTTCGGAGTATCTTGATCGCCGCCGTCAACAAGATCCCGATATCTGGATTATTGAGGTGGATATCGCCGACGCAGAACGGTTCATCGCACTTCTGCCGCATTAACTTGACTTAGTTTCAATTGTGACTACTTGCGCCCCTGCTTCCACATGCGGGGGCTGACAACACGGCAATACGGTCGTGGGATCAGCACGCAGACGGGGGGCAGCCGGCAGGTTAGGCCGAACCATCAAAAAACTTGCGTAACAATCGCAACAGGTTCCCACCTGCGTCGGAGCTCGCTCACCGCACAAAAAGTAGTTTTGATGAGTCGTAAGACTTACTCTTTAAGCGCAGTCGCTATTGCAGCAACTGCCGGTTTGAGCTTCTCTAGCGCCGATGGTGCAGGAGCTTTCGCACAGGACGCAGCGGCCCTTCCCGCAGCGGATCAAATCGAATCCCCAGTTGAAGAGCTGGTTGAAATTGTACCTGAAGCGACCGTTTTCGTGTCCGAAGAAGTGGTGCAAGAGATCTCTGAAGATCAGGCCGATATCGAAAACGCCGAATCAACCTATAGCGCCCAATCGCTTCGCGAACTGGTCGGCATGGTTGATCAGGGCGACGATATGACAGAGCAAATGCGCTGCCTTGCCGGTGCGGTCTACTTCGAATCGCGCGGCGAACCGCTTGCTGGCCAGTTGGCAGTCGCTCAGGTTGTCATCAATCGCGCCGACGATCGCCGCTTTCCTGCAAGCTATTGCAGCGTCGTCTACCAACGTGCGCAATTCTCATTCGTGAAGAATGGCCGGATGCCGCGGATCAAAACCGGCTCTGCTGCTTGGAATCGTGCAAAATCGATCGCCCGCATCGCGCATGACGGAATGTGGGAATCAGAAGCAGGCGAAGCTGTGTATTTCCATGCGAATTATGTCCGTCCAAAGTGGAGCCACCGCAAGACACGCACCGCCAAGATCGACACGCATATTTTCTATCGTTGAACTCATCATCCGATAGAGCATTCAAAGCCCCCGCCCTCACCGGCGGGGGTTTTTGTTTCACCCAAATGCGGCGCTAACCCCTCAGCGAAGCCCATGTAGGTGCATGATCGCTTGCCTTTTCGCGGCCTCGATGGTCGCGGTCGACACCAACTGATTGCAATCGGTCTGCAAGCTCTGGCGTGAGCAGGATATGATCGATGCGGAAACCGTGATCGCGCTGCCATGCACCGGCCTGATAATCCCAATAGGTCCAGACACCGCCGCGCGGGTTGAGTGTACGCACAGCATCGGTCCACCCGTCAGCGAGTAGACTTGAATATGCGGCACGGCTTTCTGGCTGCATCAGGGCGTCCGAGGCCATTGCTTTAACCGAATATGTGTCATCGTCTTGGGGGATCACGTTGTAATCGCCCAAAACTGCGGCAGGAACCTCCTCCGCCCAAATCTCGCCCATCCGGGCGCGCAGCTTTTCCATCCATGCCAATTTGTAATCGAACTTTGGCCCGGGCAGCGGATTGCCATTGGGAAGGTATATGCAAACGATACGTGTCGTCGCGCCGTCCTGGCCGGTGATATCCGCTTCAAGATACCGGGATTGCTCGCCCTCCCCCTCTTTCGGACCATTAATGCCCAAACCGCGCTGAATTTCCTTTGGTGGCTCAAATCCGGCCTTGCCATCTGTTAAGATGGCAACCCCGTTAAAGCTCTTCTGACCATGCCAGATTGCGTGGTAACCAAGCTCTTCAAACTCGGATGCGGGAAAGCCCTCATCCTGGCTCTTGATCTCTTGCAGGCAGGCGACCGAGGGCCGCGTTTCCTCCAGCCATTCTTTCAATCGCGGCAAACGCGCTTTGATACCGTTGATGTTATAAGTGGCGATCTTCATGGCAGTGCTCATCCTTAGGCTTCTGCCTGAATTGGCGCTGCCGGTAAAACCTAAATCCCGAAGCTTGATCCACAGCCGCAACCGGCCGCAGCCTGCGGGTTTTCGACCTTGAAGGCTGCGCCGCCGAGAGATTCGACGAAATCGACCACGCTGCCACCAACCAGATCAAGGCTGATTGGATCGACGACAAGCTTCACGCCGTCCGTCTCGCTTACCACATCATCTCCAGCCGGAGCGTCGGCCAAGTCGAATTTGTACTGAAAGCCTGAACAACCACCACCCTCGACCGAAAGCCGCAAGATTGCAGGTTTCGTCTGCTTTCCCGCAATCCAAGCGATCCGCTTTGCTGCTGATGGTGTGAGAGTGAGTGTTTCGGCCATGGTGCTGAATTTAGGCGCGCAATGCCCATTCCACAAGCTTAAGCGGTCTGGATATAATTCCGGATCGCCGCAGCTTCTTGCTCAACCGCATCAATTTTGTCCTTAACGAGATCGCCAATCGAAATGAAAGCGACCAGCGCGCCATTCTCAACGACCGGAAAATGGCGGAAACGACGCTTTGTCATCAGGGCCATGGCTTCGTCGATTGTGGTTGAAGGCTCGACCGTGACAGCAGGGGAGGTCATGATCGCCTCGACCGGCATATTCAGGCAACTCGCGCCCTGTTCTGCAAGCCTGTAGATCACATCACGTTCAGAGATAATGCCCGCAACGGCGCCCGCGCGCATCACCGGCAACGCACCGATACGTTTGCCCGCAAGCATTGAAACGATTTCAGAAACCGGCGTGGTCACATCGCACGCGACGATATCCGACCCTGATCGACCTGCAATAATCTTTGCGATTGTCATGTGTGACCTCCTTCATTTGCACCAAAATGCCACTTTTGCGGCTGAAAAGCGAATCCGGCTTCGTCGCTGGCAAATTCACGCGAACTTGCAACCCCAGTTGCAACGGACACCATTGCAATGCGGCACTCGTCCATTCATGGGGAGGCTATGGCCAAGAAATCACCGCTCGATGATCCGGAAACTGCCGCGCATGCCTGGGCACGGTATAGGAAAATCATGCGACTGCTTATGGCGGTTACTGTCGCGGTCGTGCTGATCGCGATCACAGTGCTCTATGCATTCAACGGTGCAATATCGGTTCATTTCTATATCGCGGTTGCGCTTGGCATTGCGTTTACAATGCTGCTTACCGGTGGCCTGATGGGGCTCGTGTTCCTTTCCAACGGCACGGGTCACGATGAGTCGGTTGATAACCGGCTACCCAGCGCAGATGAGCTGTTTGGCGACAAGAAGGATGATGAATAAGCGGCCTTTTAGAGGCTCAGCCTTCAACTCGCGGGTTTGAGCCGATAGTCCTCAACAGGTCGGCCGCCGATCAAATGCTCTTCGATGATCTGCTCAAGCGCGTCAGGATGACAGGAATGGTACCAGACACCTTCCGGCCAGACGACCGCGATGGGCCCCGCGCCACAGACCTGAAAGCAATCGGCTTTTGTGCGCTGAACGCCGCCGCCTGCACCTTTAGGGTGCTGTTCTGTCCGTTTAGGCCCCACTAAACCCCGCTCTTTCAAGCGATCTTTGAGGAATTGCCACGCAATTTCACCTTCGGCGCGGGAGCAGCACTTCTGTTTCTCGGACAGCGCGCACAGAAATATGTGCCGCTCGATTCCATCGCCCTTGCCTGCGTTTCCGTACTTTTTCGCCAGCGCGGTCTGCGCAGCAAGCTTGCTCGTCTCGGTCATTCGACTTCGGCTTTCGGCTCGCTTTCGTCTAGCCAACGATCCAGCCAATCGAAGACCGTTTTGTGCCATTGCAGCGAGTTTTCCGCACCGAGGACCCAGTGATTCTCATCGGGAAAAACCAGTAGCTGGGACGGAATATTTCGCTCTTGTAGCGCCGTGAAGCTCTGCAGCCCTTGGGTATACGGCACGCGGTAGTCTTTCTCACCGGTGATCACGAGCATCGGCGTTTGCCATCGATCGACATGATTCACCGGGTTCCAGCGCTCATATTCATCGCTTGCCTCAGCATAAGATCCGCCAAAGTCCCAGCGCGGAAACCACAGCTCTTCCGTCGAGTAATAGAAACTGCGCATGTCGAACAAGCCATCATGCTGGACCAGACAATTGAACCTGTCCGGCCATTTCCCAGCGATCCAGTTGACCATATAGCCGCCATAGCTTGCGCCCATGGCACATGCCTTGCTGCCATCGATCTGTTCATCCAGTTTGAGTGCGGCGGCGAGGCCTTTCTGTAGGTCCTCCAGCGGCTTACCACCCCAGTCGCGGTTGATCGAATCCATGAATTCCTGCCCATATCCCGCGCTACCATGGAAGTCGACGGATATGACTGCATACCCTTGGCTGGCGACCACACGCGGGTTCCAGCGGCTGGACCATCCGTCACGGAAACTGCCTTGTGGTCCGCCGTGAATATAGAGAATCGCTGGAATCGGGCCTGTCTGATTCTCCAGCCGTGTGATCTGACCCCAGACTGTGTCACCCTTGGCGCCGGGAAAGCTGAAACGGGTAGTCACCGTTGAAGCGAGCTCGCCCATCCGGCTGGTCACTATATCGGTAAGAGGGCGCGCTTGGCCCATGCCGTCTGACAAGAACAACTCGCTAGGTACGCCGATGGAGTCGCGGGTGAACAGCAGCCGGTCACCCGAAAGAGGGACGATATTGCCAATATGCGCTTCGTTGCCGGCCATCAGGTCGAGCTTGGTTGTCTCACCCGAAACAGGATTGATACGGAAGACTGGTGTATCAAGTACATCAGCAGCGGTGGCGAGCAGGTATGATCCGTCCGCGCTCCATTCCAATCTGCCAAACGACAAGTCTACATTCTGCGTCAACGCGCGCGTCTCGCCGGTTGTCCGGTCACGCAGTTGCACCACCATGCGATCGGATTCGTATCCTGGTCTAGCCATGGCAAGGTAGGCCAGAAATCGTCCATCAGGCGAAGGGGCTGGCGCGGTATCTACCGCTTTGTTCGCATCGGTTATGACCAGCGGAGGCCAGTCTGAAATTGAAGCGAAATAGATGTCGTGGTCTGTCGAAACCGGTTCATTGGCATTGGCTTCGCGGGCGACGAAATACACGCCTGATCCGTCTGGTGCCCATGCAATGTCTCCGCCGCCACCGAATGGCATCGTTGGCGTGTTACCCTTTATGCCCGAAGGGTCGACACCGCCGTCTACAGGCGCTCCGTCACCAACGACTTTGCCATCCACCAAACCAAACAGGAATGTCCGATTGTAGACACCGGGGGTTGCCCAGCGGTCCCAGTGGCGGAAGAAGCCCTCATCGCCTTGGTATAGTCTGCCACTTCCCGGACCGGGCAAATGCGCGGCGGTACTATCGGCACAGCCAAAGCTGGGGCAGTCACGCGGAATCTCTGCCCAAAGGGCCACCGCATTGCTTGTAGGGGCAAGCTTAAAACCGGCGATATCGGTATCCGGCATGTCGGCGACCAGCATCGGCCCTGTCACATTGCCGTTTCCTTCGAGCGCTGCGCGCCACAGGCGTGAGCGGGGTTCCTGCTGTTCATCAAGATGCTCTGTGCTGAGGAAATACAGGAAGTTGTCCTGACCGAAGGCAAGGGCATAGGCTTCTATCGGCAATTCAAACGGCACCGGCGATGCATCTGATTGCTGAAGATCGAGGACATAATGTTGCCGTGACCGGTCAAGCGTATCGGGGTCGGTCTCAGTTACTGAAAAAACCGCATAGCGATCCATCGCCACCGTCGCGCCGCTGAGGCGAGGCATGGTCACAAGGTCTGTTGCCGTCATCGGCGGCGCCTTCAAACCATCAACTGTGTGATCTTCGGCGGCAAGCGGCGCCGAGGCGAGAGCAGTTGCCGTCATTGCGGCACTGATTAAGGGCATCAATCGCATGAATTGAGCGACTAACGCGGTTCTTGGTTGTGCGCCAGTGAAACTGAAATGTTGGACCTTAAGTTTGGCTGGGTGGCCTTAGGCTTTCTTGCCAGCGATCCGTGCGATTTCAGCCTGAACCATCTTCTCAACCATGGAAGGCAGATTTTTATCCAGCCATTCGGCGAGCATTGGCCGCATGAGTTCGCGGGTCAGATCTTCGAGAGAGGTTTCGCCGGAGCGAACGATCTGCGGACGGGCGCTAGGTTCGGAAAGCATGGCAAGCGCGGCAAGGTTTTCCTGCATCGCGCCGCGAACTTCCTCTGTCACCAGCGGCGATTCGTCGTCAGCAGCGGTATCACCTGCCTCTGCTGGGGATTCCAAATTTTCGAGTTCCATCTCAGCAAGGTCCAGAACATCTTCCGAGCTCGCCTCTAGCTGCGCGTCTTCTTCGGCGCGATCAGCATCTTCCTCGCGGCGCTTGCGCGTTTGGATCGCGCTCTCACGATTGTCGCGAGCGATCACTTTCTTGATCGATTCAAGTATCTCTTCGACCGATGCTTCGTTGTGCGCCACTGCATGCCCCAGATTTTTCGCTGTTAACCATTCCGAATCAGAACGCTGCCTTTACTCGCCGGGTTCCAAACGGGGGCCAATCATCGCGTCAGCGGGCGGAATGTCAACGGTTCTGGTCGACTTCGGTTCGGCTTTCGGATCGCGGTCCCAGTCCCACTGCTTTCCGCGAACCCGTTCATAATTAACCATAGGATCATAAAGCGGACCTCCGGTATCCAGGTTAAGGTCGCGCGCCTCAGCCTTGCCCATAAGGGCAAGCAAGTTGAAGCCAGCGACATAGGCATTGCGACGCGCAGTCACCAGCTGAGCGCGGGCGGATAGCAATTCCTGCTCCGCATTTAGCACATCTAGGATCGAGCGATTACCGATCGAGTTTTCCGCGCGGACGCCTTCAAGGCTTAACTCCGCGGCTTCCACCGCCAATTGCGAGCTTTCGATCACTCTGTTGGCCGCGCGCCAATTTGCATAGGTCGCACTTGTTTCGCGAATAATCTGACGTTCGGAAGCGATCACACTTTCAAGCGCCGAACTCTCGCGTGCGCCCGCCTGGCGTTGTCTGGCAGCTGGCAAGCCACCCTGAAATAGTGGTACGGTTAAGCGTAGACCGACATTGGCGGTTGTCTCGCTTTGTAGGAAGTCAGCGGAGATCGGTCCGCCCAGCGTGCCGTAGAAATCACTGTAGTCGACATTGGTGAATACCCCGACCGTGGGTAACCGGCCGGCGCCCGCAGCCTTCGTATCAAACCCTGCGGCTTCGGCGCTTTCTTTTGCTGCGATCAAGTTCGGATTGTTGTCGAGTGCTGTACGGATCGCCTCGTCCACAGTGCCTGGAAGGCCGGGGAGTGGTGGTGGAGCTTGGAGTTCTCCTGCTGCCTTGCCGACCAGCTGCACATATGTTTCGCGCGCCCCAATCAGGTTCGCTTGAGCTTGCTGAAAATCGCCTTCGGCCTGAGCAAAGCGAGATTGAGATTGCGCAACGTCCGTACGGGTTAGATCACCGATTTCAAAACGGTCGCTAGTCGCTTCAAGGTTGATTTTAAGCACATCGACCTGGTTGGCGGCGAGCGCTGTGAGTGCCTCCGTCCGCAAAACATCCATATAGGCCGCGACTACTTGGCTGAATATCGCGCTTTCTGTGTTGCGCAGGGATGCCTGCCCCGCTGCGACACGCTCTTTTGCGGCGCGCAGATTGTTCTTCACGGCGCCGCCCGAATAGATCGGCACAAGAATTTGCCCGTTAATGCCGAGATTGCGTTCTGGTGCGGTAAAACTGTTGGCGGAGCGGCGCACGAATTCAATATGCGTTGCGGTTACATTAGAGCTAGGCAGGCCGGGTGCACGTGCGATCGGCACACCTTCATCTGTTGCACGTTGATCGGCGCGGGCGGCTTCCAATGTGGGATTGGTGTTGTACGCCTCCACCAATGCTTCGCGCAGCGTGTCGGCCTGTGCTGGTGCTCCAATCGCAATCGCGCCGGTTCCGGCAGCGGCGAGCAGAGCGCGTTTTAGACCGACATGTGATGTCATCAGAAAGTCCAACTTTTCGGTTTATCAAAATCATGAAGAACGGGGATGCCAAGATCTTCGACCGGCTGAAGTGAAATTTGGTCCGCGACTTTCCGCCCCGATGCAAGGCGGGTGACCTGGCGCAAAAGCAATCCCGAAACGATCCGGCCGCCCTCGGTGACGCATCCTGCAAGTCCATCAGGCAATTGCTCGATTGCGCCATCAATCACCATGAGTGAATAAGAGGCATTCTTTGCAACTTTGCCCGCTGATGCATCGGCGGAGCTGATGGTGTCGAGCTGTCCGACAAGCGGGCGGATCAGTGCAGCGAGATATCCGGTGCCGCCTTCAACGATTAGAACGTTGTCGGATTTGTCCGGGTCTGCTTCGAGAAGAAGTTTACCGTAAAACAGCGGCGAACCAAGATGCGCGTCATCGCTAATGGCAATGGAACGGTCGATATAGGCCAAAGACGCTTTGTCGTCGGGCAGAAATTCCTCGCGCGGAACCGCAAGCATGCGGGCAAGGGCAAACTCTTCGTTCACTCCGCTGGTCCGCAGTTGGCTATCAATCATTGCGCGGCGTGCGGTAGCGGATACTGGTTGGCCAGTGGAGGGGGCAGTCATGGTCGTCATATCAACTCCAGATTACTGTATTAGTCTAACAATACAGCGCGTCAACCCTTCCTAGCTTTAACCGACTGAATGGCCAAGTGGTTTGGCTCCCGAATACAGTCACATGATATCCCTTTGACCTGTAGCGCCCGCGATGCTTAGGGGGGCACGCAATCGACCGAAACAGGGAACACTTCGATGAGTGACATTCATAACAACGGCAAAATCTTTGGTGCGATAGGCAAAGTCCGGATCGAAACCGACTCGCTTGGTGAAGTGGCGGTCCCGGTTGACGCCCATTGGGGCGCACAGACACAGCGCAGCCTCGCCAATTTTGCGATCGGGACCGAGACGATGCCCGCCCCGCTGGTCAAGGCGCTCGGCATTCAGAAGCAGTCGGCAGCGCGCGCCAATATGAGACTGGGCGAACTGAATGCCAAAGTGGGCGAGGCGATCATCAAAGCCGCTACCGAGGTTATCGACGGCACACTGGCGAGCCAGTTCCCGCTTTCTGTTTGGCAGACCGGTTCGGGCACACAATCAAACATGAATGCCAACGAAGTAATCGCAAGCCGCGCGAACGAAATTCTGACAGGGAACCTCGGCGGGAAAGAGCCGGTTCACCCCAATGACCACTGCAATATGGGTCAGAGCTCGAACGACACATTTCCCACAGCGATGCACATTGCCGCGGCGAGTGAGACTGTTGAGCAGCTTATCCCGGCGCTTGGCCATCTGCACGGTGCTTTAGATGCGAAAGCAAAGGCGTTTGCCGATATCGTCAAGATTGGCAGAACCCATTTACAGGACGCGACGCCGCTTACTTTGGGTCAGGAATTCTCCGGATATGCCAAGCAAGTCGAATACGGAGTTGCCCGGCTTGAAAACGCGTTGCCGCGCGTGCTCGAACTGGCGCAGGGTGGCACTGCCGTTGGCACCGGGATCAATTCGACTGTCGGTTTTGCCGAAGAATTTGCCGCACAAGTTGCTGATACGACTGGTCACGCCTTCACAACAGCGCCCAACAAGTTTGAAGCTCTCGCCGCGCATGACGCGTTGGTAGAGCTTTCGGGCGCGCTCAATTCGGTTGCGGTCAGCTGCCTCAAAATCGCCAACGATATCCGTTTGCTTGGCTCCGGACCGCGCAGCGGTTTGGGCGAAATAGCGCTTCCCGCAAACGAGCCTGGATCGTCAATCATGCCGGGCAAGGTCAACCCTACTCAATGCGAAGCGCTGACCATGGTCTGCGCGCAAGTGATGGGCAACAATACAACCGTCAGTGTCGCAGGATCGCACGGCCATTTAGAACTGAACGTTTTCAAGCCGGTGATGATAAACGCTGTTCTGCAATCAATCCGCCTGCTGACCGATGCGACCCGTAGCTTCACCGATAATTGTGTTGAAGGCATCACGGCCAACACCGACCGCATCGATAAGCTGATGAACGAAAGCCTGATGCTCGTAACTGCGCTCAACCCGCATATCGGGTACGACAATGCTGCGAAGATCGCCAAGAAGGCCCACGCTGATGGCACGACCTTGAAAGAGGCTGCTTTGGAGCTTGACCTGCTGACCGAAGAGCAATTCGCCGCGTGGGTTATTCCTTCGGAAATGATCAAACCACGCGGCTAAGTCGTTCATCGGTTTCGACCAAAGTCTAACGCTGTCCGACTATCCGCCTCTGCGTTAGTGGCGCTTTAGGCGCACTGTCGCTATCTCGCTTAGAGATATGGATAGAGCCAATTCCTTAAGCGCATCCGCGCGCAAATCGAATGTCAGCGTGCCGTTCCGCACGGTAATGTTTTCTATCGTCGGATTGTGGCTGGTCTACTTTCTGCTGATTTCGGCGCGTGGGTCCATGCTTGGCCTCGAGATCCAGCCGGATCTGCTTTGGCGGCGCGCTATTGTCTGCGCATTCGCGGTCTTTATTACGATCGTGTTGTGGTGCATCCTGCGGCTGTTTGAGCAGCGCAAGCGCTGGATCCTGTTTGCAGTGGCATTGGTGGCCGCGTTGCCCGGTGCGTTTGCAATCGCACAGGTTAATCAGGTCCTTTTCACTTCGCTCAATGAGCGACTGGAACAGAAATACGCTGAAGAGCGCGGATTTACTCTGCGCCGCGATGAATCGGGTAACCTGCTCGCTGAAATCGACGCGCCGCAGGAATGGCAGCTGAGAAACTCCGACGACTTTGGCCCAGATAACCCGCCGGTCATCACATTCGTTCTGCAGGACGCCAAAGATTCAGGGCAGAAATGGTATCCACTGATCGATGCGGCGCTCAGCCGGTATTACATCCTGCTGACATGGTCAGCGCTCTTCATTGCGTTCTTGTCGATTGCGCAAGCGCGGGAGGCAGAGCGGCGCGAACAGAAATTTAGATCGGCAGCGAAAGCAGCCGAAATCCGCTCACTGCGTTATCAGGTGAACCCGCATTTCCTATTCAACACTCTGAATTCTCTATCAGCATTGGTAATGACCGGAAAAGCGGATCGCGCGGAACGCATGATCCAGACGATTAGCCGGTTTTATCGTCATAGTCTTGCGGATGAACCAACCAGCGATGTGGCGCTGATTGATGAATTCGACCTGCAAAAGCTGTATCTCGATATCGAAGCGGTGCGTTTCCCGGATCGGCTGACTTGCGAATTTGATCTGCCGGACGACCTGAAAGACGCACGCGTGCCAGGCATGATACTGCAACCCCTGGTTGAAAACTCGGTCAAATATGCTGTGTCTTCGGTAACCCGAAATATCACCATCCGTGTCAGCGCCCGTGAAGAATTCGACCGCCTCGTTATTTCAGTGAGCGATGATGGGCCTGGATTGCCCGAAGGAGCACCGCATGGCTTCGGTATCGGACTGGCGAATGTGCGCGACCGCCTTGAAGCGCGATTCGGTTCTGACATAGGATTTACCTCGGCCCCGATCCCCGGTGGCTATAGCACGGAGATACGGGTTCCGTTGACACGCCATGGCTGAACATTCTGACAAAGACACCGCTTTGCGGACCCTGATCGTTGACGATGAACCGCTGGCTGTTGAGCGAATTCAAGTCATTTGTGCCGAATTGCCAGCGATAAATGTGGTTGGCACTGCGAGCGACGGTGCGGCGGCATTGCGCCTGACGGAAAAGCTGGAGCCGGACCTGATCTTGCTCGATATGACTATGCCTGAGCTTGATGGACTGGGCGTGGCCCGAAAGCTTGGCGAATCCGATGATCCGCCCGCGGTTATCTTTGTTACCGCGCACGATCATTTCGCAGTTGAGGCGTTCGATCTTGAGGCTATCGATTATGTATTGAAGCCGGTTTCGGCTGACCGATTAGAGCGTGCTATTGAGCGCGCTGTGGCCCGGAAAGGCGAACGCAAGGAATCAGGCAGCCGTTGGCTTGACGAGCTTTGGGTGCCGCATCGCTCTGAATTGCTGCGCATCGCGGTAAGCGAAGTTCACCAAATCGATGCCGAGCGCGATTATGTGCGCTTACACGTCGGAACGGCGGAAACGCCGCGATCTTATCTCTTGCTGCAGACTATCGCAGGCCTTGAAGCGCGCCTCGATCCGGACGAATTCATCCGAATTCACCGTTCGACAATCCTGCGCCGCGACAATATCCGCGGCTTGCGCCATGATGGCCTTGGCGTCTGGTCTGCAGAATTGCAAAGTGGAGAGGCTTTGAGGATCGGGCGGACTTATCTGTCCAAAGTCAAAGCAATGGCAGGCCGCTAGACACTTCCTTGTGCGGGCTTCCCGGCAGCAAAAAAGCAGCGGCCCGAACCCCGGGACTGATTAGGGTTCGAGCCGCTATGTCCTGCACCGTTCACGCAATACGGGGAGCGCGCGGTGCGGGATATTCAAGTACGAGGTTAGCCGCCGAGACGTTCGTCTTCGATCATAGCGGTAACTTGACGCTTGGCGCTCGCACGAGCCTTGGCGACGCAGGCTCGGGCTTGAACGTTCTTCAGCCGTGTACCGGTTCGCGCTTGGTTCGCATTGCATACCGAACGTGCAGCGCGGTCAATGCGCCGGTCGAGCATCTTCTGACCAGCTGGCGTATCGAGATCGAGGCCTTCGGTGCTGATCTTCTCAACCGGTACATCTTTTGACCCGGCCATTGCCGGAGTTGCGGTAACGGCCAAGCCAAGGGCGGCAGCTGCAATTGCAAATGTCTTCATGGGTTTTCTCCTCCAACAGACCGGTTGGCGTTCGAGCGGGGGTTCGAAGCGGGGGACCAGCCGTCCTGTTGAAACAAGGGATACGCCGATCCGATTTGGCAATCATCCTAAGGTCGACCAATACCCGCTTGTCGTTCGATTGGCGGGGTCCATGCTTGACCGATGCAGCAAATCACCCGACCAACGGTTGTATCGGGCCGACAGAGGATTACGTCAGATTGTAACCATGTGGATTGCTGTCATTATCATATTCTTGCTCGGGATCGCGAACTTCGCGCTTCACCGCGCCGTGCTCGATAGCGAGCATCCGATGCTCGACCAAATGCCTGCCTTCATCCATATGTTGGGCGGGCGGCTGACATTGGTGGCTGAATTTCTGGTTTTGCTCATCGCGATGTTGCTTGCTGCAAATGGCTGGCCAGAGCTGGTCTGGGGCTATGTCGCCTACAGCGCTCTCAACGCCGGCGCCGCCTGGCTAATACTAACCGGAAAGGCATAATGCGCGGTTTGGCGATTGCATCGCGCCTCAAACACCGCTTTGGACCCTGACATGACGACCCGCCTTATACATATCAGCGATGTTCACTTCGGCGTCGAAGATCGCGGTGCGTTGGCGATCGTTGAGCGGGCTATTGCAGAGGAGGCACCAGATGCGCTGGTCTGCACCGGCGACCTGACGCAGCGGGCCAAGCATTCCGAATATGAGGCTGCAGCGAAGTGGTTCGGTTCAAAGAGCCTGCCTGTGGTGCTTGATCCCGGCAATCACGACATGCCTTATTACAACCTTTGGGAGCGCTTTACCGATCCATACCGGCGATACCGCGCGCTGAAGAGTAAGGTGGGGGGCGTGCTACAATCGTCTGACGTGGTACTTGTTCCTCTGAAAACAACAGTGCGGGCACAGGCGCGCTTCCCATGGTCTGACGGTGTAGTCACGCCTGCTGCGCTGGAGCAAACATTGCGGCGTCTCGCTTCACTTGAGGGCGATGCCCGTACAAAGATCGTGACGGCTCATCATCCCTTGTTGGGTCCGGCTGGAGCAAGGTCCAACCCCACAATCGGCGGTGACCGCGCATTTGCTGCACTGGCGGAAGCGGGCGCCCACGCTGTTATATCCGGCCATGTGCATGTGCCTTTTGATGAGATGCGTAGCGTTAACGGACAAACGATGCGCATGATCGGAGCGGGCACATTATCAACCCGTTTGCGCCACGGCGCCCCTCCTTCATTCAGGTATATTACCTGTGGTCCAGAAGGTCAGATCGAAGCCGAACTGTGCGAAGTCCCGCTCGCCAGTTAGAATCAGACCGGTAAACATATGCGGTTTTGTTTTAACCTTTCTTGTCGCCTCTGCGTTAAGTCTCTGTTGATCATAATCAGACCCAGGAAAGTTCAATCTGCTGGAGGCAGAGCCGATGGATATGTTGAAAGCGTTTTTTCTAGGGGCAGTTCTGAGCGGCGCAATTGCGGGCGTTGTCGGTTCGCAAGGCTCAAGCGCCGGCCCGCTTGATGTACACTCGATGACGCTGGGTGATTTCAGAGTCTTCTGGTCCTGGCCGGTGTTCCTCGCGGGGAGCGGTCTTGCATGGGCCCTCATGCTGCTACAAAAATAGATTGATCCGCACGCGCATCAAAAAGGGCGGCATTCCCGAAGGAAGCCGCCCTTTTTGATTTGTGTCTGTGTTTTGAGGCGGATTAACGCTTCGAGAACTGGAAGCTACGACGGGCTTTCGCACGGCCGTATTTCTTACGCTCAACAACACGGCTGTCGCGGGTAAGGAAGCCAGCAGACTTCACTGTCGCACGCAGCGCTGGCTCAAACTTAGCAAGTGCTTGGCTGATGCCGTGCTTAACCGCACCGGCTTGGCCAGACAGGCCGCCACCGCGAACGGTTGCAATCACATCATACTGACCTTGACGATCAGTGATTGTGAAAGGCTGGTCGATGATCAAGCGCAGAGTCGGGCGCGCGAAATACACTTCTTGCTCGCGGCCGTTGACGATGACCTTGCCGGTGCCCGGCTTGATCCAGACGCGCGCCTTGGCGTCTTTACGGCGGCCAGTGGCGTAGGCACGGCCTTGAGCGTCCAGCTCTTGCTCGCGCAGCGGCGCAGCAGGGTTCTGTGCGATTTCAGCGGCATCTGCAGCAGGTGCATCACCAGCGATATCTTTGAGATCCGACAGGTCGGAGACTGTGTTTGTTTCGTCAGCCATTATCCGGAGACCTTGTTCTTGCGGTTCATGGAGGCAACGTCGAGCACAATTGGCTTTTGGCCGTCATGTGGGTGCTCTGTGCC
This sequence comes from Erythrobacter crassostreae, assembly GCF_019204045.1. Taxonomy (GTDB): domain Bacteria; phylum Pseudomonadota; class Alphaproteobacteria; order Sphingomonadales; family Sphingomonadaceae; genus Erythrobacter; species Erythrobacter crassostreae. Next base: position 652,984 of record NZ_JAGSPC010000001.1, read on the forward strand.
GTTATAAAGGTGTAGCGCGCGCATCTGATCACGGCCAAGCGGGCCGCGCGGGATCATGCGCTCAACAGCTTTCGAAAGCACGCGCTCAGGAAAACGACCTTCGAGGATTTTCGCAGGCGTGGTTTCCTTGATACCGCCAGGGTGGCCGGTGTGCTTGTAATAGATTTTCTTCTCAGCTTTGTTGCTGGTGAACTTCACCTTGTCGGCGTTGATCACGATAACGTGGTCACCGCAGTCGACATGCGGAGTGTAGCTTGGCTTGTGCTTGCCGCGCAGGTGATTGGCGATGATCGCTGCGAGGCGACCAACTACGAGGCCGTCGGCATCGATAATGTGCCATTTCTTTTCGACCTCTGCCGGCTTAGCCGACTGGGTCAGTTTGGTGAGCGCCTTCATGGCTGAATGTCCTTACGGCTGAGAGTTTTGAACTCTGCAGGATATGGTGGTGGTGCCGAGAAGTGCAGAACTAGCAACGGCGAATCGCGCTTAGGCCATACCAAAGACACGACAAGTGCCGCGCATTTGTGCGTAGAGGCCGCGCAAGTCAAGCAAAAGTGCGGGTTTCAAGAAAGGTAAAATAATACCTTAGTGATTCTCGGGCCTTCAAATGACGATCAATCGCCATTCTTCGGTCGATCGACGGATATCATTCCCGATGCGAGTTGTGATCTCTCGTTTGGCTTCGGAGAGCCATTGCCCTCCAGACGCAGGTTTGGCCGAATAGGAAATTTCAAACTCGCCTTTCATGCCTTCGGGCAAATCGATTGCGCGAACCAAGTTTTGCGGTTCGCCAACAGGGAAAAACAAATCTGGCGGTAGCGTATCCAATAGCGATGAGCTCGCTTGCTGCATTTGCGAAAGGTAACGCATGTGCTGCGCTTTGATTGAAGGGGATTGATCCTGCCGTAAAACCGATTCTTCCGCGGCCTGCACGGCTGCTGTGAGATCGGCCTTTCGGGTAAAGTCGCCAGTGCCCAAAATTCTTCCATCGGCGGCCAGCAGAATTGGCCACATCTGGTCAGTCGAGCGCTCTTCTTCAATTCTAGCAATGGCCGCCAGATTTTTAGGTGCGTCGACCTTGGCCAGCGTTTGAGTGCCTGAAACTGTAAAACCGCGCCCTTGCTCGAAGAACTGAATTTGCCACTCGCGATGTACGGAAAGCGTGCGTCCATCTCCCAAAGTCCGCATGATCACACGGGACAATCGCATTGGAACTTGGGGAACCGAGACTTGCATTCCAGCAAGAGCTGGAGTTCCCACTACGGATGCGAAGCCCACGGCGGCCAATCCCGCCCCCACGCTTCGACGTGAAATTCCACTCATGGCGCTCATATATTCCTGTGCCATCCTGCAATACGCGGGACCAACTACGTTCGTTTAGACTTGGTTTGCTCAAACAACCAAGCCGCAGTTGATGGATGTGTATTCTCACATGACCAACCGATGATGGCCGGAGTATCATACGGATGGCACTCGCCCAACCTTTGAACCAAGTCTTTACAATTGCTTTGCGTGGTTTTGAATAGAACACCGATTTCATTTTCGATGCTGCGTTCGCCGTTCCACGTAAATATTGCCTCGGATTCGCCGACAATATTTGCGCATGCAATGAGGTTTTCATCAAGCAAAATGCTGGATACTTGACGAGCGCTTTCCCGATCAGGGAATGGACACCAAATCAAAGCGGCCGCGGCATCCCTCAATGAGAGGCCTTGCCGCTCAAGTTGGCAGATTGCCGTGCTGACCTATCGGCGTGCATGGCCCATGCAGTTGCAGCAACCAGTAAAGCTCCGACGAGCTGATGCGCGGCGGCAATCCATAAGGACACACCGCTCAATACTGTTGCAATGCCCAGCACGATCATGATGCCGAACATCGCGTTCAACGCAATCGATGCTCTGCGGTCCGCACGGCGAGTACGGTGCGCTTGCCAGATCAGCGCAGCCACGGCGATCCATGCCCACCATCGATGCAGGAAATGGAGCAGGAACGGGTCGTGCGTTAGAGTCCAGAGAAAGCCCGATTGAAAATCGATTTCCGGGACCACCCTGCCATTCATCAGGGGCCAGTCATAAGCGGCATGGCCTGCGTTAAGCCCCGCGACCCAAGCTCCTAGCAAGAGTTGAATGAACAAAATCAACGCAACCACGATAGACCCGCCCGCCATTCGCACTGGTGGAAGGGCCGGATCGATTAAAAGGCGGCGCATGTCCCGCGCAGTCCAAACCAGGCAGGCTAGGAGCAGCAACGCGGTCAACAGGTGAAGCGACAGCCGAAAGTGACTGACATCTGTCATATCTCCGACAAGACCAGAGCGGACCATAAGCCAGCCAAACAGCCCTTGAAGACCACCAAGGGCAAGCAGGGCAACCAGGCGGCCTTTGTATCCTTTAGGAATCGCGCCTTTCACCCAGAACCAAACGAGGGGTACGGCATAGATCACGCCGACCAATCTCGCGAGCAGGCGGTGGAACCATTCCCAAAAGTAGATGAACTTAAATTCAGCCAGTGTCATTCCGCCAACGCTGGCTTCGAGCCGGTATTCGGGCGTAGCCTGATACTTTGCGAACTCTGATACCCATGCGCTTTCGGAAAGAGGGGGTAAAACCCCCGTGGCGACATCCCATTCCGTAATCGACAAACCGCTTTCGGTAAGACGTGTAATGCCCCCTACCAAAACGATTATAACAACAAAGGCAGCAACGATCTCCAGCCAGCGAGCGATCGCAGCAGGAGCGCCTGATCCGGTGTGAGTGAGACTTGAAGAGGCCATGGTGCGGCGTAAATGTCCGCGACCGGACGATCGTGCAAGCCTAATTGCCGCAAACCAGCATGCGCTGAGTGCAATTAAGCCGGACTATCGCGCGAATTTTGCTCTTGAGACTTGCGAAATGTGATAATGTTACATATCTGCAGCTCCAGAACATGACAGACACATCAACCTCGATTCGCCGCCGGTTCGACCGCGCAGGCATTGTTCTAGCAGGACTGTGTGCGATCCACTGCGTCGCGACGGTTGTTGTTGTTTCGGCTTTGGGGCTGGGCAGCCACTTCCTATTCTCGCCTGAAATTCATCGGTTTGGTCTGGCCCTTGCGTTGATTATCGCAGCGGTTGCCATCGGTTGGGGGGCGTTGAAGCACAGGCGTGCAGCTCCCTTTGTAACCGCCATGATGGGCCTTTCATTTATGGGCGGGGCGCTGGCAATGCCGCATGGTACCGGCGAAGCGGTCCTGACAATAATCGGCGTTTCGCTGGTATCGGTCGGGCACTTGCTTAACTTGCGTCCTTTTACAAAGCGCACCTGATCCACTCCTCGACGAAAACTCGCGGTTGCGCTTGACGCGTGGCGGACTATTTCACGTGGCATGAGCGAAACGAAATCTATCACACTCAATGGCGATGCCCGCCAAAGCGCGGCTGCAACTATCGCTGATCTTGTGCGCGAGCTTGAGTTGGCTCCCGAAAAGGTGGCCGTCGAACGCAATGGCGAAATCGTACCGCGATCGACGCTGGAGAATGCCCCACTCAACGATGGCGATGTTCTTGAGATTGTGCATTTCGTCGGCGGCGGCGATCATAGCAGCACCGCCGACCCGGATACGTGGACGGTTGCAGGGCGCACATTCAAATCGCGCCTGATCGTTGGCACTGGCAAATACAAAGATTTCGAGCAGAACGCGGCCGCTGTCGAATCGAGCGGCGCCGATATAGTGACCGTCGCAGTGCGGCGGGTGAATGTCAGCGATCCAAAAGCCCCCATGCTGACGGACTTCATCGACCCCAAGAAAACAACTTACCTGCCGAATACGGCGGGTTGTTTCACCGCTGATGATGCGATCCGGACTTTGCGGCTGGCGCGTGAAGCGGGTGGCTGGGACTTGGTCAAACTTGAGGTACTCGGCGAAGCGCGCACGCTCTATCCGGATATGCGTGAGACGCTCAAAGCGACCGAAACCCTCGCTAAAGAAGGTTTCCTGCCGATGGTGTACTGCGTCGATGATCCCATCGCGGCAAAGCAATTGGAAGAGGCAGGTGCAGTCGCAGTGATGCCTCTTGGCGCGCCGATTGGGTCAGGATTGGGTATTCAGAATCAAGTGACCATCCGCCTGATCGTCGAAGGCGCAAACGTGCCGGTCCTCGTCGATGCGGGCGTTGGCACCGCCTCTGATGCGGCGGTGGGCATGGAGCTGGGTTGCGACGGAATCCTGATGAACACAGCCATCGCCGAGGCAAAAGACCCGATCCGCATGGCGCACGCGATGAAACTAGCAGTCCAAGCGGGCCGCGAAGCGTATCTGTCAGGCCGAATGGGCCGCCGCAAATATGCCGATCCATCGAGCCCACTCGCCGGATTGATTTAAGAAAAATCGAACGTGGTTACCGTTAATTAACCACGTTGCCTGAGAACGTCTCCCGGACACAGGAGACGATCGTGACGGTTACCAGCACTGCCAGCCTTTCTATTGGTGAAATGCGCGAGTTCGCAGAATTTGACCCCGCGGAGCAGCGTTATATCAAGCGCAGCCTGGATATCGGTATGTCGCGCACCGACGCGTTTAAGCTCTGGGGCACCACGGCAAGTGAAAACGCAGCGATCCGCCAACAATATGTCGCCTATCAGGATCTGAAGGCGCTGCGGGGCCTGATTCCGCAAGAAGGCACCATTGGCGAGGTTGAACGCCTGATCGGCAAGCTGGTGCGAATGAGCGCTTTCGATCTACAACAAGGCCAGCTGAAGAGCTTTTCCGCGTTCCGCTTCCTTTATGAGCGGCTGCTTGGCCCGATGGCGCGCCCGTACCTGCCAGCTGCATTCTGCGCCGCTGCTGCTTTGCCGACAATCAAACCGCAATCGCGTAAGATTCTGCTCCAATCGCTCAGTGAAGCCGCTGCGACGGCTCCTGCATGGTCGGACGCCATACCTAGCTTTTACCCGGAGTTTATCGAAGAAGCCGAGGCCGCTTGAGCGAAGCAAAGCTCAACCGCGATACATCCCGTCGAGCCGGTCTTGATAGCGATCACGAATCTTGTGACGGCGGATTTTCATGCTGGGCGTCATCTCCTCGTTTTCGATCGAGAATGCTTCGTCAGCGAATTCGAATTTCCGCACCTTTTCGACGACCGATAGGTCCACATTCGTCCGGTCAACGGCTTTGCGCACGGCCTGTTTGAAGGCAGGCAGGTCTTGCAGCGCTTTTAAGTCGTACTTCTCGTCATTGGCGCGTGCCCATTCGAGGGCCCATTCGGCGTCGGGCACGATCAGGCCGACAACGTAAGGCCGCTTGTCCCCGCTCACCATCGCCTGCGCGATTTCGGGCTGCAAAGTCAGCATTCCCTCGATTTTTTGCGGGGCGACATTGTCGCCTTTGTCGTTGACGATCATATCCTTCTTGCGATCGGTGATCACGATACGGCCCGCATCGTCCAAATGGCCGATATCGCCCGTGTGCAGCCAGCCATCGACAATCGTACGCGCGGTTTCGGCATCGTTTTGCCAATACCCGTGCATTACAAGCTCGCCGCGGCACAGAATCTCTCCGTCCTCTGCAATCTTGATTTCGACACCGCGCATCGGCGGACCAACCGTGTCCATTTTCAATCCAACCTTTGGCCGGTTGCAACTCATGACAGGGCCGGCTTCTGTCTGGCCGTAACCCTGCAGCATGGTGAGGCCCATCGCTTCGAAGAAATTGCCCACTTCGGGATTGAGCGGCGCGCCGCCCGAAACCATCGCCTTGATACGGCCGCCGAATTTCTGGCGGATCTTGGGACGCAGCGTTTTCTCGACCAGGAAATCGAGCGGCCTGTCACGCTTGCGCTTTTTACCCTCAGTGGAATTTTCGCTGATCTTGAGCGCGCTATCCATCATGAAATTGGCGACTTTGCCCTGCTTTTCGACCTGTTTCATAATCCGTGTGCGCAACACTTCAAAAAGGCGCGGCACCACAACCATGATCGTCGGCCGGGTTTCCTCGATATTGCTGGCGAGCTTTTCGAGGCCTTCGGAATAATAGATTTCCGCACCTACCGAAATCGGCAGATATTGGCCGCCAGTATGCTCGTAAGCGTGGCTGAGCGGGAGGAAGGAGAGGAAGCGTTCGTTTTCGATTCCGAAATCGGTGATCAGGATCTCGGCCGCGCCGGCGATATTGCACAGGATTGAGCCGTGATGCTGTTTAACGCCGCGCGGCGCGCCGCCGGTCCCGCTGGTGTAGATCAAACAGGCGGTGTCTTCGCGCGTAATTTTCGCTACCCGTTTGTCTACCTTTGTGCGCGCAGCTTTCGCATCGCCCGCGATGAGATCGGCCCAGCTGTGGTAATCAAAGCTTCCTGATTGTTTGCGGTGCAGGTCCTCGATCCCGATGACATGATCGATAATACCTGTGCGCCCGATTGCGCCGACAACCGGACCAAGCAGCTTTTCAGTCGATACAATGACCGCCCGCGCGCCAGAATTGTCGAGAATGTGCGCGTGGTCGCGTTCGGTATTCGTGATGTAGGTCGGCACAGAAACGCAGCCTGCCGCCATGATCGCAATATCACCGATGCACCATTCCGGACGGTTTTCTGAAACCAACGCGACACGGTCACCCTCGTTTAATCCGAGGCCCCTCAGGCTTTCAGCGAGCAGGCATACATGATCTGCGGCTTCGGCCCAGCTTTGCGTAATCCATTGACCATCCTGTTTGCGCCCTAGGAAGGGTTTATCGCCCTTTTCATCCGCACGTTCCAGGAAAAGTTCGACCAGATTGTTCGCTCCGTCGATATCCTGCAGCCATTGTGCGTCGTTCGGATCAATCACCGGACGCTCGCCGATATGTGTCTCTGGTGCGTTCACCAATTACTCTCCTATGCCCACTCTCAGGGGCGAATTCTCTCTTAGGTGACGAATTAGGGGTTCAAAGCGTTAGCGGCAAGCATGCGGACAACAGCGTTATTCGTAGCCAAGCAAATCTGCGACCCTCGGATCTCCTGCGGCATCCCATCCATCGGCAGTCCGGCGTAGTGCATTCGCCTTGCCGCGCGGCGACAAAATTCGCAGTGAACCGTGGCCCAACGCTTCGAATTCCGAAGTCATGCCCGCGACCACACCGCCTTCTTCGGTGATTACAGTAGAACCAAAACCCATGACGAGCGGAAGGGCCAAGGCTTCCTCAGCAGTCATCCCGAAATCAACGACGCCAATGATGGACCGCGCCACTTGGACTGGAATGGTTGGTCCGCCAGCGGCGCCAATTACCAGCACAACTTCGCCGTTTTCGTCGAACACGATGGTCGGTGCCATCGAGGAACGCGGGCGTTTGCCGCCTTCCACGCGGTTCGCGACCGGCTTGCCATCCACTTCGGGTGAAGAGCTGAAATCGGTCAATTCGTTGTTGAGGTAGAAGCCGCCAAAATGAAGGCCAGATCCGAACGCCCCCTCGATGGTTGATGTGTAGCTCACGGCGTTTCCATCGGAATCAACCACGGAAAAATGTGTTGTGCCGTTCTCCGGTGGCTCATCACCGTCTGCGCGCGCCAAAGGGGCACCGCGCGGCTTTCCCGGTTCAACCTTGTCCAATGCCTTGGCCGGATCAATCAGCGCGCCTCTGCTGGTGATGTATGCTGGCTCAAGCAGGCCATCGACCGGCACCTCAACGAAGTCGCTATCACCGATGTAGAGCTCACGGTCTGCATAAGCGAGGCGCTGGGATTCGAGGAAGACATGCCAAAATGTGGCGCTCTCAGGCCCCATTGACGCAACGTCAAAACGCTCCAACTGGCCAAGCATCTGACCAACCGCGATACCGCCAGATGAAGGTGGACCCATTCCGCAAATTTTGTATGTGCGATAATTCGCGCAAGCTGCATCACGCTGTTTGGCGCGGTATCCGACGATATCAGAGGCATTCATTTTGCCGTCTTGCGGTGTTTGCGCGGCGACATATGCCGCCAATTCGCTTGCTGTGTCTTCGTAAAACGCATTCGGGCCGTTCAGCGCGACTTGCTCAAGCGTATCGGCAAGGCCGGGTACTGTAATACGGCTGCCAACGGCCAGCGGCTCGCCGTCATCTCCGAAGAAAATAGCCCGCGCCGCCGCAGTTTTGTCAGCGCGCCCCTTGCTACCTGAAAGCGAGCCATGCAGCCGCTTGTTCATCAGGAAACCGTCACGAGCCAGTTCGATTGCCGGTTCAAACAATTCTGCCCATTCAAGCTTTCCATATTTGCTATGCGCCTCTGCAGCGAGAGCCAGATTGCCTGGTACGCCCACGCTGAGGCCGGAAAGTGTGCGCGATGAACGGGGAAGCCGGTTGCCATTCTCATCCAGAAAACGCCGTCCGGTTGCCGCAGCCGGTGCAGTTTCACGTCCGTCAAAACTGACCACGCCATCGCTGCCTGCATGGATCATAAAGCCGCCGCCGCCGATGCCTGAACTTTGAGGTTCCACAACGGTAAGCGCGAGCATGACGGCAATAGCCGCATCAGCGGCTGATCCGCCTTTGGCCAGAATTGCCTCACCCGCAGCGGAGGCACGCGGATCGGCTGCGCTCACGGCGCCCTCCGGTGCCTTTTCAGTAAGAGCAAGCGCAGAGGCTTGCACTGGTGTTTCATAGGGCGAACAAGCTGTCAGGCTTGCCGCTAAGGCGATGGCAGCAATGGTCTGTTTAAACATGCGTCCCTCGCTATTCGGTTCCGACTGCCTCTGCAATGCTGGTGAAGCCGTCCCGCTTCATCAACCGTTCGAGGCCGGATGCGATACGAGCGCCCAGACTTGGCCCTTCAAAGACCATAGCTGAATAGAGCTGGACCAGACTGGCACCGGCGCGGATCCGCGCCCAAGCGTCTTCTGCGCTGGCGATGCCGCCAACTCCGACAAGCGGCACCGCCCCACAGGTCGCTTCCCGAAAGTCGCGAACGCGTTGCAGAGCGAGGGCCCGCAGCGGCGCTCCCGAAAGTCCACCGGTCTCACCGGCAAGATGCGACCGCAGGGCGGGGCGGGAGATTGTCGTGTTGGACACGATCAATGCGCCCAACTTTCGATCAAGTGCGATACGCGCAATCGCGTCGATATCGTCAGGCTCTAGGTCAGGCGCGACCTTCAAGAATATGGGTGGGGGAGTGTTGGTGCTTACTTCGTCGCGCGCTGCAATCACTGCATCGATTAACGAGGAAAGAGCTCCCTCGTCTTGCAATGCGCGAAGCCCGGGAGTGTTAGGGCTGGATACGTTGACCGCTAGATAGCTTGCATAGGGTGCCATGGTCCGCGCCATAGCTGCGTAGTCGGCAATGCGATCCTCTGAATCCTTGTTTGCTCCGATATTGATACCCACGATGCCGGGACGGCCCGACCGCGCCTTTAATCGTTCCAATGCGATTTCAGCGCCAGCATTGTTAAAGCCCATCCGATTGATGACGGCATTGTCTTCGACAAGACGGAATAGACGCGGCTTCGGATTGCCTGCTTGCGGACGCGGGGTGATCGAGCCGACTTCGGTGAAGCCAAAACCGAGGCCCAGAAGCGGGTCGGGAACTTCCGCATCTTTATCGAAACCAGCCGCCACGCCAATCGGATTTGGGAACTCAAGCCCGGCAACCTGCGTCGCTAGATTGCTCCTCTTTGCTCCACTGCCCCGCGCACCACGCGATGGCATTGCCTTAAGACCGGCGATAGCCAGGCGGTGGGCGGTTTCTGAGTCGAGCGCGAAGATCGCGGGTTTTATTAGGCGGAAAAGCATCGCTTGCGCCTATCGCAATATTGGCGTGCCTGTCGACAGTCTGCAACGCATACTTACCGATCGGGCAAATCGCCAGCTTGTCGTTTGCATACAATTACTGAGCATCTGTTTGTCCTAGACCCCGCCTCGCGACCCGAAGGGCTCGGAGCAGCAATGCGAAGAGTTCCTCAACTCAAATGGGCGGTTCCCTTCGTCGGAGCCGCCCTTTTTTTGTCCAAACGGCGAGCGTCACAGAGTGTGAGACTTGCCCGGGCTCCCCTCTTTTTGCAGGATCACGTATACACGGATTCCGTCAGAGAGCTTGACTTGCAGGCAAGCATTGACGAGCGGTACGTCGAATTGTGTCGCAAAAAAGGGGTCATCATGCGCCATCTCCCATTTATAGCCGCTTCGACAATCGCATTGGCGGTTTCTGCCTGTACTCCGGCTTCCAAGGCGCCTCTTGAAAGCGCCTCTACGCCGGTAACCGGTGGTCTGGCAGAACAATCAACGGTCAGTATTTCCGAATTTTTCGCTTCTTATGATGCGAAGCAGCTCGAAATGTCGCCGGCAACCAAGGCTTATCGCGGCATTCGGGATGAGGATTACGGAAAGTGGGATGACCCCACGGATGAGGCTGCGGCTGCCGAATTCAAAGTGATGCAAGACGCGCTGGCGACAATGCGGGCCGATTATGACCTTTCGTCTCTGTCTGAAGAAGAAGCGTTGTCATACCGGCTGTTCGAGATGATGGTCCAACGCAGCGCGTCGCTCTATCCATTCCGCGATTACAATTTCCTGTTCGATCATCGCCGCGGCGCGCACACCAATATTCCCGCGTTCTTGATAAATATTCATAGGGTAAGCGAGCCGTCTCATGCGGAGGCCTATGTTGAGCGGATTCGGGGCATTGGCCCCCAACTGGGGAGCTTGACTGCTGAAGTGCGTGAACGCGCCGATGCCGGTATTATGCCGCCCGACTGGGTCTACCCCTATGTTATCGCGGATCTTGAAGCGTTGATTGCGGCTGGAAACGGCAATGCCGTGCTGGAAGACTTTGCCCAAAAACTCGGCGCGCTGGGCCTCAACACTGAAGCGCACGCAATGCTTATGGACAGAGCTTTGAACGCATGGAGTGAAGATGCTCTTCCCGCTTACAAGCGCTTACTGACAGAAATGAAGCGCCAGCAAGCGATTGCACCGACCGATGATGGCATCTGGCGCCTCCCCGAGGGTGAGGCTTATTATGCCGCGCGGCTCAAGAGTTACACCACCACCGATCTGACAGCGGATGAAATCCACAATATCGGACTGCGTGAGGTCGAACGGATCCATGGCGAGATGCGCGAGATCATGAAGCAGGTTGAGTTTGAAGGGTCGCTTCAGGACTTCTTTGAATTCACACGGACGGGCGATCAGTTTTTCTACTCCACCCGCGAGGCATATCTGGCCGATGCTCAGGCGAAGCTGGATGTAATGGAAGTGAAGTTGCCGGAGTATTTCGGGGCTCTGCCAAAAGCTCCGATGATCATCAAACCGGTTGAGGCGTTCCGTGAAAAGAGCGCCGGCAAGGCGTTCTATCAAAGTCCGGCTGCAGACGGCTCTCGCCCGGGCACCTATTACGTGAACCTGTATAATCTGCGCGATATGTCTAAAAACGAGCTGGAGGCACTCGCCTATCATGAGGGCTTTCCGGGCCACCATTTGCAGCGCGCGCTTCAAACCGAGCTCGGCGATGTTCCTCCCTTCCGCCGGTTTGGAGGTGTGACTGCTTACACCGAGGGCTGGGGCCTCTACACAGAGGAACTGGGTAAGGATATGGGCTTCTATCAGGATCCCTATTCCGATTTCGGGCGTCTGGGCATGGAGCTCTGGAGGGCTTGCCGTCTCGTCGTTGACACTGGACTCCATTCCAAGCGCTGGACGCGCGAAGAGGCAATCCAATATCTCCAAGACAACACACCCAACCCGCAAGGCGACATTGTAAAAGCGATCGAGCGCTACATCACCACGCCGGGTCAAGCGACCGCCTATATGATCGGCAAGCTCAAGATCATGGAACTGCGCAGCATGGCGCAAACCGAACTTGGCGATGATTTTGACTGGCGCGGCTTTCACGATGCCGTCTTGCTAAGCGGTCCGGTCCCGCTCGACATTCTTGAAGAGAACGTTGTGAAGTGGGTCGAAAGTGAAAAGGCAGGGTAACCGCGATGCCGCACATCCAGCTACGCCAGCTTGACCTTACCGAATCGATTCCATTCGGTTTCGAATTGATTGCTGCGCCTGCGGAATGTGCAGACTTGATCAATACATTCTTCGTTGTGACGAGCGATACAGCGAGCCTCGCCGAAATGATGCCCGCCTACTCGGCGCAGATGATGGTTTACATCGAAGGCAGCTCTGACCTGCGTCCAGATGCCGGTGAGGTGTTCTGTTCTCAGCCGGTGACCTGCACAGCGCCTTTGCTCGCGGCCACGCCTTTTACGCTAAAAGGGCCTGTGAAAATCATCGGAGCCTCGCTTACGCCGCTTGGTTGGCATTGCTTGTCGGGTCTTGCCGCCGACGAGGTCAACAATTGCATGGTTCCGTCCGAGACCATTCTTGACGCTGAAGAGATCGCTGAGATGCAGGGCTTGGCGCAAGAATGCCGTCGCGGTTCCGTTCCGAATGAACGGATCTGTGATGCTATGGCCGATGCTATCGGACGCCGCAGAGGTCAGATTAACGCAGAGCATGCCCGCTTTGTCAAAGCGGTCACAAAATGGCTATCCAGCACCCTTAACCCGCCTCTAGAGGCGCTGTATTCCGAAGTGGGCATTTCCGTGCGATCAGCGCAGCGATTGTGCAAACGCTATTTCGGGGTTTCCCCCTCTCGTTTGGTCAAACGATACCGCGCTATTCGGGCTGCAATGTTTTTGGCCAACCCAAATCTGTCGGAATCCATGCGAAGTGATATACTCGGCATCTATTTTGATCAGGCGCACCTTATTCGGGATATTCGGCGATATACCGGTAGAACACCCACTGCGCTTAAGAAAACATCGTTGATGCAGGACACTCTTGATCCGGATGCGCATGGTCAAGGCGCTAAAATCTTACGCTGATAACGCGACTTTTTGTGGCACTTAATGTTGGGCCGCTGGACATTATTTCCATGATAATGCTTTTCCATGTCGCTAGAATACAATGACTATGCCAACTGCCGACCTATCAAATATCCCGAGCCGCGACAGACGGGACATCCGGTTCCTGAAGCTACGGCACAAGGGGCGGCGTGTTAGCGGGTCGCATTAAGCTGCCATGCCGCCTCTTTTTCATCTTGAGTACTTTGATCCTCCCGGAGAACTGTCCGAACATGTGCTGGCGCTGTTTCACTTTGCGTGGGATGAAGTCGACATTGCGGATCGTCATCCCGGCGCGTTGCCGCAAATCGTTTTATTCCCATACGGATCGGGTGAAATGCAGGTGGATGGCCGCGCGGAACCTATAACAGGCGAGGCCCACATGCTCGCGGGGTTCGAAACGGCGGCGCCCTTTACATTCAATGGACCATGGCATGCTATCGGGGCTTCGCTGTCACCTCTCGGCTGGGCCGCATTGGCGCGGCAACCTGCGAATGAGCACTTAAATCGGCTTTTACCTGCTGATGAGCTGGTGGGGCCGGATGTCAACGCATTCGCTAAAAAGACCAATGACCTTTATCGCTCAAACAAACTTTCAGGGTTAGAGGCCTGCAAAATTCTGGCTGATTGGATTGCACCGCGTTTTCACCCTGTATCCGAAGAACACGCTGCTCTGATCAAACAGGGGCTCGCCTGGCTCAGTTCGTCACTTAATCCCGATATTGAAATGCTTTTCGCCAAGACCGCTTATTCGCGGCGTCAGACAGAACGGCTAGTGACAAGATATTTCGGGTTCACACCAAGAGCGCTTGCGCGGAAATATCGGGCCGTGCGTGCAGCGAGTTTGCTTGCTCAACCGGAATTGACCGACGAAGGCGAAGCGGAGATTGCGGCGGCGTTTTACGATCAGCCGCATATGATCCGCGAAATCCGCCGTTATTGCGGCTACACACCGACGCGGCTTGGCGGTCCCGAGGAGCCTCTGTTCCAAACTATGCTGAGATTGAAAAATCTGGATCGGTTGGAGGAATTTAGAACCATCGGATGAGGGTTCATTCCAAGTTCTTGCGAAGCGCTAACGACTCGCAACAAGGGGTTTGGACTTGAATTTGGATCAAAATGCTCCGAATTAGCCCGCATGCGCCTTTCCAACCTTGCAGACTACGCTGTCATTACGATGAGCGCGGCCGCTGGCCATTGTGGTGGGACACGAACCAGCGCGAGCGAACTCGCGGCGGAAACGGGCCTGCCCAAACCGACTGTGCAAAAGCTGGTTAGCAAGCTGACCGGTGCCGGATTGCTGCGTTCAGAACGCGGCGCGCATGGCGGACTGCAACTTGCCCGGCCGGCCGCCGCCATAACTGTTGCGGATATTGTCGAGGCGGTCGAAGGGCCAATTGCGCTCACCGCCTGTATTGATGCGAACGGTGATTGCGATCACGAAGCGCGCTGTTCGATGAAACCCCACTGGCCAGTCATCAATGACGCCCTGCGCAGCGCGCTGGCCGAAATCACTTTAACGCAATTACGCACCGAACCCCTCTCTCGCGAAAAAGAAGTGGCATGACCGAAAACGTCGATCTCAAAACCCCCGAAGCGGAAATGGATGCTGATGCGAAAGCTGCGGCAGCGGCGAACGCTGGCGAGTACGAGCACGGTTGGTCCTCTGACATTGAAACCGAGTTTGCCGAAAAGGGCCTGACGGAAGATACCGTCCGCTTTATTTCGGGTAAGAAGGGTGAGCCGGAATGGATGCTCGAATGGCGACTGAAAGCGTTTCGGTTATGGCAAACCATGGAAGAGCCCGATTGGGCCAAAGTCGGCTATCCGAAAATCGATTATCAGGACGCGTACTATTACGCCGCGCCTACTAAAAAGATCGAACTCGATTCGCTTGATGATCTCGATCCCGAGATTAAGCGCGTTTACGACAAGCTCGGCATTCCCTTGGGCGAACAGGAAGTGCTTGCCGGGGTAAAGGGGGCAAAGAAAGTTGCCGTTGACGCCGTGTTTGACAGTGTCAGCGTTGCGACCTCTTTTCGCGAAGAGCTGATGCGAGCAGGCGTGATCTTCCGCTCAATCTCAGAAGCGATCAAAGAATATCCCGAGCTGGTGAAGCAGTGGCTGGGCCGCGTTGTGCCTACCCGCGACAACTATTTTGCCTGCCTCAACGCAGCGGTGTTTTCCGACGGTACATTTGTGTATGTACCAGAAGGCGTGCGCTGCCCGATGGAGCTGAGCACCTATTTCCGCATCAACGCCGAAAACACCGGCCAGTTTGAACGCACTCTGATCATCGCCGAAAAAGGCGCTTACGTTTCTTATCTCGAAGGTTGCACCGCGCCGATGCGCGACGAAAACCAGCTGCACGCTGCCGTGGTCGAACTAGTCGCGATGGAAGACGCAGAGATCAAATATTCGACCGTGCAAAACTGGTATCCCGGCAACAGCGAAGGCGTGGGCGGGATCTACAATTTCGTGACCAAACGCGGGCTGTGTCAAGGCGACCGTTCAAAGATCAGCTGGACGCAGGTGGAAACCGGCTCTGCTGTGACGTGGAAATATCCAAGCTGCGTGCTCAACGGCGAAAACAGCGTCGGCGAGTTTTACTCCGTCGCGGTGACCAACAATCACCAGCAGGCCGACACCGGCACCAAGATGATCCATAACGGCAAGGGATCGCGTTCAACGATCATTTCCAAGGGGATTAGCGCGGGTAAATCGAACAACACCTATCGCGGCCTTGTTCGCGTTGGCCCGAAAGCGGGAGGGGTTCGCAACTTCACACAATGCGACAGCCTGCTGCTCGGCGATGAATGCGGCGCGCACACTGTGCCCTATATCGAGGTCAAGAACCCCGGCGCGCAGATCGAGCATGAGGCAACCACCTCCAAAATCAGCGACGAGCAATTGTTTTACGCCATGCAGCGCGGGCTGGACGAGGAAGAGGCCGTGGCCCTGATCGTCAACGGTTTTGCGAAAGATGTGCTGAAAGAGCTGCCGATGGAATTTGCCGTGGAAGCGCAAAAGCTTCTGGCAATTTCTCTTGAGGGGAGTGTGGGCTAGTGAGCCTGACTTACGAAGTCGCGGTACCGAAAGGGAAATGGCCAAGCTTTGGCCAGATGAATGCGGCGCTACAACAGCGTGGCTACCCATTGCGCGTTCTGCTCCAAGGCGATCAGCAGCTTGATGATCCGATGCAGGAATTTGACGGCTTCCTGAGCTTCCATGTCGAATTCATGGGCGAGTTCCAAGAGATGGAAGTCTATTGCGCCCCCTACGGCCCGAAGGGTCGAGATACAGAAGACACGAACGAACATCTTGAGCAGATCGGCTCTGATCACCGCGTGCAAGATGGCGACTACAATATGAATGTCGGCTTCAGCCCTAGCATTCCGCAGAAATATTTCGCGCCATATTGCCTCCTAATGGGCACCTTAGTGCGTGATTTCGGCGGATATGGCTATGAAGGGCAAGGCCCGTCGTTTGGCCGAATGGATTGGGCTAAAGAATTGCTCGATAGTGCCGAGGGCATTGTCGAATATGAGCAACAACAGGCGAAAAATACTGCTGCTTTGGCTCGCGAAGAAGCGGACGCAGCTTTAGTTGCGAAAGGCGATGTGCAAGCCAAAGCTGAGCAAAAAAGGGGCTTTCCGCTTTGGCGCACTCTGGCATTAATTGTTGTCGCCTTGCTGGTGGCCGAATTCGTTGACAAAAACATCTATAACTTCACTGGAACGGGCGCATGACCGAGCGCAAGAAACTAGTCCTCAAGCCTTCTGATGAAGCGATTGATCCCGATACCCTCAACAAGAAGGGCCGGGGCTGGAAAATCTCAGACAAGCGCCTTGATGAGTTGCATGATCGTGCCCGCGAGATGAAGCGGTTTGCTTCGCCTGCACACAAGGCGCTGGCCAAGCGGTTTTCGGAAGCCAATCTGGGTCGTCACACCTTCAAACGCTTTGCCGTGGTCGGCAGCGCGATTGTCGATTTCAATTGCCACACTCTCGGCATGGCAATCGACATCTTTGAAGAGGATGACAACGAAACGCTGGCCACGCGGCGTGACAAGAGCCTTGAAGCGGTTGGCATCAAAGTGATGCGCATCCGCGCCACCGATATTCTCGATGATATGGACAAGGTTCTGGAACGCATCACCCACGGTATGCGCGCCCGCATCGGTGACAAACGCGAAGCCGCCCGCGCGCACCGCGAGGCGAACCCGAAACAGGACTATTACAAACGCCGCGACGAGAATGATCGCCCCTCACGCACGAACAACGATTACTCACGGGACTGAACGCTATGCCTATGTTTTCAATTGCTCTCGCCCCATTGCTTGCCTTGCAGGCAGCTGGCCAAACGCCTGTCGCGATCAAGAATGACGCCCCGGAAACGTGGACCGTCGAATATCCGCGCATCATCACCCCCTTTATTCAGGATTACCGCCGGTGCCTGAATGTCGTGAACCGGATGGTTTCTGGCAAAGCGAACCTCGAAGAGCAGCACCGTAGCGATATTCCGCGCTGCGCAGACACGTCTTCTGCTGCGCAAGCGGAGGCCAACCGGGTGCTCGCCAATCGCGGTGAACTTGAAGATTATGCGCCGGAAGACGTCGCCGAAGTCTTTGAACACATTGGCCGCATCCATATCGCGCGCGGCGCCGATCTTGATGCGCAATTTGTCAACCGGATGGCGAGCGCTGAACGCGCCGAGACAGAATACAATGAAACCAAGCCCAAGGGGCTGATTATGGATTTGCTTGATGCATCAGTCGTCAAATCCGCGCTCGATCAGAGCGAAAAGAACAAAGAGGACGCTGCGAAGTAATGTTGAAAATTGACAACCTTCATGCCGAAGTTGACGGCGCGAGCGGCAGCAAGACGATCCTCAAGGGCCTTTCGCTGGAAGTGCCCGCGGGCGAAGTTCATGCGATTATGGGTCCGAACGGTGCTGGCAAGTCGACCCTTGCGAATGTGCTCGGCGGCAAGCCTGGTTACGATGTGACGCAGGGATCGGTCGAGTTTAAGGGAGAAGACCTGTTCGAACTCGATCCCCATGAGCGCGCCGCAAGCGGCCTGTTCCTTGGCTTTCAATATCCAGTCGAAATACCCGGTGTTTCCAACGTTCAATTCCTGCGCGAGGCGCTCAATTCACAGCGCAAGTATCGCGGTGAAGAACCGCTTTCTGGTGGTGAATTCCTCAAACTTGCCAAGGAGAAGGCCGGCCTGCTGAAAATGGACATGGAAATGCTCAAACGGCAGGTCAATGTTGGCTTTTCCGGCGGTGAGAAAAAGCGCGCTGAGATGGTCCAGATGGGCATCCTCGATCCGGCTTTTGCCGTTCTGGATGAAACAGACAGCGGCCTCGATATTGATGCGTTGCGCATTGTGGGCGAGGGCATCAATTCCATCATGCGTGGCCAAGGCAAAGGTGTGCTGCTGATCACGCACTATCAACGCCTGCTCGATGTCGTGAAGCCAGACCGCGTGAGCGTGCTTGCAGATGGGCGCATCGTCCAAACTGGCGGACCAGAGCTTGCTCTGCGTCTCGAAGCCGAAGGCTATGACGCAGTAATGGCAGAAGCTGCTGCATGATCCTGTCCGCTATCCTCCTTTCTTTGCAGGCCGCACCTGCGGCTGAGCCTGTGTCCGAGCCCATTCCCGAGATAGTTGTGCTTGGCCGACTTCGCAGCCTGCAGGTCACAGTCGGGCAAGATCAGGCAGGAAGCTGGAATTGCTCGTTGAGCGGATCGACTGGTCGGCCAAGGCTGGACGATAAATTTTGCCGCGCGGCAACCAAATGCGTTCGCAAGGGCGCGAGCGAAACAGGCGCCGTTGAAAAATGTATCCGCAAGAGCCGCAATGGGCTCGTGAAGCAATTCGAGCGGGCAATGAAAAAGACATCAAAATGACCGAAGCACAGACCCTTCCTACCCGCCGTGATGAGGCGTGGCGCTATGCCGATATCGACGCGGTTCAGCGCCTGGGTACTGCCGCGCTTGATGCGTGGCAGGACATTGCCGTCGCCAATGGCGAGACATGGCAAGACACTATGGTTATTGGCACTGATGCGCCGGAACTCCGCCGTATTCGCCTGACGCTTGGCGAGGGTGCGACCGCCGCGATCTTTGTCACGAATACCGGACGCGATTTCACCCGCGTTGAAGTTGAAGTAACATTGGGCAAGGGTGCGCATTTCGAATTTGGCGGTGTGACGATTGGCGGCGGCGATGCCGTGCGCGAATTCGTGACTACCACTATCCATGCAGAGCCGGATGCGACCAGCAACCAGACCGTTCGCGCCGTGCATTGGGGCACTGGCACGGGCAATTTCCTTGGCGAGATCAAGGTCGCGCGCCATGCGCAGAAAACAGACGCTGCGCAGGACTTCAAAGGGCTGCTGCTCGAAGCCGGAGCAAGCGCAAACGCCGTTCCGCAGCTTGAGATTTTTGCTGACGATGTGAAATGTGCTCACGGTGCAACCGTCGGTCAGCTAGACGAAGCAGCGCGTTATTACATGGCCGCTCGCGGGCTTTCGCCCGAGCAATCCCAGCGTCTGTTGGTGCAGGCATTTCTGGGCGATGCCTTTGTTGAACTCGATGACGAGGCGGCGCGTGAAAAGCTGCTTGAAGCTGCTCTTACCGCTTTGGAGGGGGCATCGCTTTGAACGCTCCTGCTGCCATCTCTACTTTGCCTGATCTGCGCGGGGATTTTCCGGGAATGATCACGCATGACGGTACGCCGTGGCATTACCTCGATACCGCAGCAACTGCGCAAAAACCGCGCGCTGTGATCGAGGCGATGGGCCGCACACTTGGCGAAAATTACGCGACGGTGCATCGCGGTGTCTATTCGCGCTCTGCCGAAATGACGCAGGCTTATGAGAATGCTCGCCGTACAATCGCGAACTTTCTGGGTGGCAGCGAAAACGAGATCGTCTTCACGCGCGGCGCGACAGAGGCGATCAACCTCGTGGCGAACACGTGGGGCCGGGCCAATCTGAAACCGGGTGACCGCATTTTGATTTCCCAATTGGAGCATCACTCCAATATCGTGCCGTGGCAGATGCTGGCCGAGGCAACAGGCGCGCGGATCGATGTTTGCCCGCTTACCGATGATCATCAGATCGACCTAGACGTGGCAGAGGCGAAGCTGACCGAGGGGCACAAGCTGGTTGCGCTTTGTCATGTATCAAATGTGCTTGGCAGTGTTCTGGACGCGCCGCGCGCGGCCAAACTGGCGCACAATGTTGGCGCAAAACTGCTCCTCGATGGGTGCCAGTCTGCTCCGCATATGTCCGTGGATGTCGCAAAGCTCGACTGTGACTTCTACGTCTTCAGCGCGCATAAGCTTTACGGGCCAACCGGCATCGGTGCGCTCTGGGCGCGGAGCGACATTCTGGACGCGATGCCCCCATGGGAAGGCGGCGGCGCGATGATTGACCGCGTGACCTTCGAAAAGACAACTTACGCGCCTGCGCCGCAGCGTTTCGAGGCAGGCACCCCTGCTATCGGCGAAGCCGTCGCGTTCGCCGCGGCGGCCGATTACATCAGCGCAGTCGGATTAGACCGCCTGCACGCTCACGAAGCAGAATTGGTCGAACGCCTGCGCCGCGAACTGGGCGCGATGAACGATGTCACCCTGTTTGGCCCAGCCGACAGCGCCGGCATTGTCAGCTTTGCGATTGACGATATTCACCCGCACGATCTTGGCACTATCCTCGATGAGGCGAATGTCGCGATCCGCGCGGGCCACCATTGCGCGCAGCCTTTGATGGACTATTTCAAAGTCCCGGCAACCGCGCGGGCCAGTTTTGGCCTTTATTCCACACACGATGATATCGACGCGCTGCTGGAAGGGATTGCCCGCACGCGCCGAATTTTTGGGAAAGCATGATGAACAAACCTCAGGACGAGACAGAATTTGTCGCGGCCCCTGCGCCGAACGATGAAGTGGTGAAACCGCCTCGTGCCCGCGTTGCCGATGTGATTGACCCCGATGCCGATGAAACTCCGGTTTCTTCCGAACCGCGCAAACGCGACTATCTCGATGGCTTTCTGCATCAGCAGCCAGCCGAGGGCGAGGTTGGCGGGCCCGGAAGCGATCTGCAAACTGCCGTCGTCGATGCGCTCAAGGAAATCTACGACCCGGAGATTCCAGTCAATATTTACGATCTTGGCCTGATCTACGGCGTCGATGTCGATGATGAGGCGGACGCAACGATCACTATGACTTTGACAACGCCGCACTGCCCAGTGGCGGAGACGATGCCTGGCGAAGTCGAGCTGCGCGCGGCATCCGTGCCCGGTATCCGTGATGCCGAGGTCAATCTTGTCTGGGATCCGCCATGGAGCCCCGAAAAGATGACGGATGAAGCGCGGCTTGAATTGGGGATGCTGTGATGGGCGATACCAAAACACGACAGATTCCGGCCGCCGTAACTCTTACTACAGGGGCAGAAGAGCGCGTCGCTTACTTGATGAGCAAAGCTCCGGGTGATGCGATCGGGGTAAAGCTGTCAACGCCGCGGCGCGGTTGTTCGGGCCTCGCCTATTCGGTCGATTACGTCACCGAGGAAGCGAAATTCGACGAGAAAATCGAAACTCCCGGAGGTATCTTCTATATCGACGGTGCAAGTGTGCTCTATCTTGTTGGGTCCATCATGGACTGGGTCGAGGACGATTTTACAGCGGGCTTCACGTTTGAAAACCCGAACGCAAAGGGTGCATGCGGCTGCGGCGAGAGCTTTATGGTCTGAGGCGTCTATTGCCACATACGGAGGCGACTCGCACAAGGTGTGTTGGTATGCTAACTCACCTGTATGGCCAACTCAGACAAGAACTTCCAAAAACGCTACGAAGATCTGATGCGCAACGCTGGTGACCACCGGCGAGCAATCTCGGCGCGTGCAATTAAGAATGAACGCCGCTTTCGCGCCGAACGAAAACGACTCAAGCAACAGCGGACCAGTGTAGAGCGTACCGATCGTGTCCAAAGCGACTTGCGCCAACACGCGGAACTTTTGCGAGTTGAGGCGCTAATCAAGCGAGAATTAGCGGAGCTCGAGTTAAAACTGGCAGCCACGAGCGACAGCGATGAGCAGATCCTGCTCAGGGCTGAGATCACGCATTTGCAGACAATCAAAACCAATTTGAGCCAAAGACCGCCTCGCAAGCCGCCCGAATCCGGGATTGCGGTACCGGCGGTGCCGCCCAAAGGCCCCTTGCCAAAGCAAGGCGGAGCAGAAGCCCCGTTGGATTTTGGCAGTTAAGCCTTAGTCCTCTTCGGCGATCCGTTCGATCAGGCGCGCTTCAATTGCGTCGATCTGTCCGTCTTTTTTAAGCTGACTTTCCAACCAGGACCGTTCGTTCTCGGTCACAATGTCGCCTGCCTCGAAATCTGCGGAATAGTCATTCTGCGGTCCATCTTCGCCGCGCAAGTGCTTGAACGCTTCCGAGACATTGGAACCGATGTTTGGCGTTTGACGGATCATGCGTCCGAAAAAAGCTGCATGATTGGCGGTGTTGTTCTCTACGAACTTCATCAATTCCAACTTACGCGCATGGCTAAGTTGTGCGTTATCCAAAGCGAAGCCGCGTATGTAATTCGCAATGGCATCCACAAAGAGATCGGCCCAGCCAGCATCGTTTTCGTCTTCCAGGGTCGCGTCTTTCAGACGGAACAGCAATTCGGCATCGAACCGGGTGACCGCCGCAGGGCCATAACCGCCACTTGAGAAAATCACGCGGCGCAAAATCCGCACTTCGGCTCCAGTGATATGTGTCGCTGAAAGCTCACCGCCGCAGCGTGTCGGGCCGGTGCCGCTCATCACTTCGCGCTCGACCTGTTCGAGGATGTAATTCTTAAGCGGGTCGGGCACATTTTCGGCGCGCTCGACAATCCGAACCAGTGTTTCGAGTTCCACTACGCTTTCAACTACGCCGTCATGGTCGACCTGCTGGATAAGCCATTCGGCTTCGGCTTTGTTGCATTGAAGGCGCGGCTGGGTGCCGTTGAGTACATATTCGCCGATGGCCTCGACAAAAAAGTCGCACCATTCATTGTCGCGGTCATCCAGCACGTTGTTGATCGCAAACAGTGCTTCGGCTTCTTCACGGGTGATGATGCCATCGCCCCAACCCTGACGGCGCAGGCCAAGCAATTCTTCAGGCGATACGACGCCGTCGGCTGCGGCGCGCTGCGCCAGTTCGGTGAAATGTGTGGTCATAGAACTGCGTCAAACCTCTTAAAGACTTGAGACAGGCTATGGCACGAATGTGCTTAAGACCCGGTTACCGTGCTTCGACTTCGCCCAGACATTGACCTTTATCGATCGCGGCCCCGCCGGAGCGTTGCCTGGCTTCGATATGGGTGGCGACCGGCTCCGCGCCAGCGGTTAGCGGGTAAAGATAGATATCGAGCACGCAGCTCGTCCCGGCAAACTGGAGCTTCCGGGAATCGCCCTCGGATAAATCGATCCGGGCCTTTCCTAAACGCGACAAGAGCCGGGAGGCCGGTGCGCCAATGATCCCGTCAAGGCCGGCGCGGTCAACTGTCGGCGCACGAAATGTCCCTGTTGGCTGCGCGCTTGGCGTTGCCGACGCGCTAGGCGGTACATACGTCGCACTTGAGCCTGCTGAGCAAGCGGAGAGCGAAATCAAAGCTGCTGGCAGGATGAAGCTACGCATGAGCAGCCTCCTGCCGCCGCATCGCATCATGCGCAAGGTGTGTTCCCGCTGCTGCACCGATTACCGGGGCGATCAGGTTCAAAAACGGCACGAGCATCATGGCTGCGATCACTCCGCCCAGCATCAGGCGCTCGGTGCCCGAAACGGGGCTGGGCAATGGCTGGCCATCGGTATGTCGCAGCCAAGCCATATCGGTCAGTTCACGCCCGAGCAGCACGGCGTTGACCAACAAGAACACGACAGCAGGGCCGAATGCCGTGAATATCAGCACAATCGCGAATGGCAGGGCGAGCAGGTTAAACCCAAGCGCTCTGCCCAGACCTTTGAACGAATTTGCGATGTCCTGCGGAAGAGGCAGCGGCTTCGCCTTTTCAGCGAGGTCGGGATAGTGCTTTGCCTCAACCGCGGCGACGATTTTGTCCGCGAAAAACTGCAAAACCGCCAGCGCGACTATCCGAAACAGGAACCAGAAGCCGAGTATAGCGAGGATCGCAGCGGCGATTGCTTCCAACCATCCATCCTCGCTGGCTGATCCGTACGCTGCGGTGAGACAGACGATGCCGAAATAGAACCCAATTCCCATAGCGATAAACAACAGCACCGTTATCCCGATGCTTTTCGCCGCGACCTTCAGAATCGCCGGATCGCCCAATTGGCCAAACGCTTTGGAAAGGGAGGCTATGACGGCGTTCATGCAGACTGCGATGCTGTTTCACGGGCGTGAAGTCAAACGCGAAGCCGGGGCACATCCACCCCTTGGACTCTGCGTCTGTTCCGGCTAGGCGGTCGGCAACTTCAGACATCTCCTAAGAACAGGACAACTTTTGTGACAGACCCCCGCTATGACGTGATCGCTATCGGCAACGCTATCGTCGATATTATTGCTAGCTGCGAAGACGAAACCATTGCCGAGCTTGACCTGAATCGCGGCGGTATGACGCTGGTAGATGCAGATGGCGCGGATAAGCTGTACGCCGCGATGGGACAAGCGACCGAGAAATCGGGCGGCTCTGCAGCCAACACTCTGGCGGGCCTTTCACAGCTCGGCACGCAGTGCGCTTTCATCGGTCAGGTCGCAAAGGACCAGTTTGGCGAGGTTTTCGCGCATGATATTCGCGCCGCAGGGATCGATTTCGACACGCCGATGCGCGAAGACGAGCCGCCCACGGGCCGCTGTCTGATCTTTGTAACGCCGGATGGCGAGCGGACGATGAACACGTTCCTTGGCGCGGGTCAGTTCCTGCCCGCTACCGCTCTCAACGAAGACCTTATCGCAAGCGCGAGCATCCTTTATCTCGAAGGCTATCTTTGGGATCCAGAAGAACCGCGCCGCGCCATGCGCCGCGCGATTGATGTTGCGAAAGCTGCGGGCCGCAAGGTCGCCTTCACCGCCAGCGAGAGCTTTGTAATCGACCGTCATGGCGATGATTTCCGGGCCATGATCGAAGACGGCGTGATCGACATCCTGTTCGTCAATGAAAGCGAGCTTGCGACGTTGACCGGCGAGGAAGACTTCGAGAATGGCCTGGCTGCGGTTGCAGGTAAAGTGCCCGTGCTGGTCGCGACCAAGGGCGAAGAAGGCGCGGTAGCCATCGCGCACGGCGAACGCGCCGAAGTCGCCGCAGAGCCGGTTGCCAAAGTGATCGACACAACCGGCGCAGGCGACCAATTTGCCGCCGGTTTCCTGTCAGGCTTTGTCAAAGGCGCTCCGCTGGAAACCTGCCTGAAGCGCGGCGCAATCGCCGCTGCGGAAGTGATCAGCCATTACGGCCCGCGTCCCGAAACAGACATGAAGGCGCTGATGTCTGAGAAATTGTAGGACACGGGTGACATATCGCCGAAGTGTCATGTGGTGCCTACAGAGCTAAATTGAGAGAAATCAGGACGTTGCCCGTGTAGGACACGGATGACAACTATCCTATTTTTCCGCGCCTTTTGGACGGGACTGACGATGTGAAAGAGCTTCCAGCTGTTTAGCGCGGGACTGGTGTGTAGGAAAATCAGAGTTCGGGGCGATACTGATCGCTTCGAAGCGCGAGCATATAATCAGCAATCTGCTTCGCCTCTGCTTCCGAAAGCTCGAAATCCATTTGCAAAGGATAATTGTGCGCATCGAGCAGCCATGGGCCCAGCGTTTCTCTTGTCAGCCCATTTCGATTGGCGATCGCGACAAAAGACGGAGCGTTAGGGTTGGGCGAGTCAAAAGCCCGCTCCACGGCATGACAATCGCCGCACACTCCTGAGATCAGCGAAGATGGCTGTAAGGATGCGGTTAGCTGCGGTGATGCAGCAGTGTGGCAGGCGGAAAGCAAGAGTGCTGTCGTGCATATGGCGGCAAAGCGAAGAGAGAAAGATGTGATCATGCTGCTAAAAAAGCATGGCTCACACCAGTGTGCATTGACCTATATCAATTTTGTGATTTTTCCCGCGCAACCTCTCGCCAGCCAATATCCCTGCGGCAGAACCCGCTTTCAAAACTGATCGCATCAACTGCTTTGTAAGCCGCCTTTTGCGCCGCAGTCACGTTCGCACCGGCGGCGGTGACGTTCAGCACCCGGCCTCCATTTACGACCAGCGCGCCATCTTTCACCGCCGTGCCCGCGTGGAAGACCTTCGCGCCGCCCGCCTCGGCATCGCCCAGATCAATTGCGCCGCCTTTCTTGGCGCTGGCGGGATAGCCTTCTGCGGCCATCACTACGGTAAGCGCAGTCTCTTCGGCGAAGTCCGCTCCAACGCTGGCTAGTTGGCCGTTCGCACAGGCGAGCATGATCGCGGCGAGGTCGCTTTGCAGGCGCATCATCAGCACTTGGCATTCGGGATCGCCAAAACGGCAATTGTATTCGATCAATTGCGGGCCGCTCTTGGTGAGCATCAGGCCCAGATACAGCACGCCGGAATAGGGCATGCCCTCGGCGCGCATGGTATCGACCGTCGGCCGCAGGATTTCATCCATTGCGCGCTGTTGTAGCTCAGGCGTTAGCACCGGCGCGGGCGAATATGCCCCCATGCCGCCGGTGTTTGGTCCGACATCGCCTTCGCCAACGCGCTTGTGATCCTGAGCGGTGCCGAACGGGATTATCGTCTCGCCGTCGGTGATCGCGAAGAAGCTTGCTTCCTCTCCGTCTAGGAACTCTTCGATCACAACCTCTGCGCCTGCCTCGCCAAACTGCCCGCCAAACATATCGGCGAGCGCGGCTTCGGCGTCCTCCAGCGTCGGTGCGATGACAACGCCTTTACCTGCGGCAAGGCCATCGGCCTTGAGCACAAAGGGTGCGTTAAAACGGGTAAGCGCACGGTTTGCATCGTACAGAGATGTTGCGCGTACATAGCCGCCAGTGGGGATGTTCGCACGGGCGCACAGATCCTTGGTAAAGCCCTTGGAGCCTTCCAATTGTGCTGCGGCGGCGGAGGGGCCGAAAACGGCTATACCTTCGGCCCGCAAGCTGTCGGCGAGGCCATCGACGAGCGGTGCTTCTGGCCCGATCACGACAAGGCCAATCGTGTTGGCCTTGCAAAACAGCGCCACAGCCTCGTGATTGCTGACATCAATCGACGTCAGCTCCGCACGCTCCGCAATCCCCGGATTGCCGGGGGCAGCGTACAGCTTTGCACACGATGGGGATTGCGCCAGCTTCCATGCCAGCGCATGCTCACGCCCACCCGATCCAAGCAGAAGGATATTCATGGCTCGCGCCCCCTCAAATTACGACGATTCCGAATCTGGCGGGTTGGTAGCGCGTGGGCGGCAGGGCGACAACGCTGAGCCGCTGTCGATCACCAAGATTTCGCAAGCGCTTAAACGCACGGTAGAGGATCGGTTCGGTCATGTTCGCCTGCGCGGGGAATTGTCAGGCGTGAAGCGGGCCGCATCGGGCCACGTATATTGCGCGCTGAAAGACGACAAAGCCGTGCTGGACGGGGTCATGTGGCGCGGAAACACGGACCGTATGGCGTTTGTGCCCGAAGATGGCTTGGAAGTGATCGCAACTGGCAAGCTGACCACCTACCCGGGACGGTCGAAATACCAGATCGTGATCGACAGCCTGGAGCTGGCTGGTGAGGGCGCATTGCTAGCCTTGCTGGAAAAGACGCGTGCCCGGCTAGAGGCCGAAGGGTTGTTTTCCCGCGAACGCAAACGCGCCTTGCCGTACCTTCCGCGAACGATTGGTGTGGTTACTTCACCAACCGGATCGGTTATCCGTGACATTCTACACCGGCTTGCGGACCGTTTCCCCAGTCATGTGATTGTCTGGCCCGTGCTGGTGCAGGGTCAAGGTGCTGCAGATCAGGTTTCTGCCGCGATTAGAGGGTTTTCCGAACTTCCGCAGGGCGGCGCAGTGGCGCGGCCTGACGTTGTGATTGTCGCTCGCGGCGGCGGTTCAATTGAAGATTTATGGAGCTTCAACGAAGAGGCTGTGGTTCGCGCCATCGCAGAAAGTACCATTCCGGTTATTTCTGCGGTCGGGCACGAGACGGATACCACGCTGGCGGACTATGCCGCCGATAGGCGGGCGCCGACCCCCACTGCGGCTGCTGAAATGGCGGTGCCGGTTCGGGTTGATCTTGATGCGACCTTGGCGGACTTCGGTGCGCGCCAACGCCGTGCTATCTATCGGCCGGTGGAGTTGGGGCGCGAACGGTTGGAGGCGCGCGTGCGCCGCATGCCCAAACCCGAACAAGTGCTGCAGGCGCAGGCCCAGCGGCTCGATGAAGCTTCCGAACGATTGCGGCGCGGATTGATGGACCGTGCGGGCCAAGGGCGCGAACGGCTTGCCGGGGTGGCCTCGCGGCTGTCGCCGAATGCTCTGAAGCGCGCGCATGGCGACTCACAGCGTCGGCTTGATAACACACGGCTAACCCCCGCGCTCGTCGAGAGGCCGCTGGTAAGCAAACGTAATGCGCTTGCCGCTCTCGCGAGGCTTGCCGAGCAGCTTCACCCGCGCAAACCGTTGGAACGCGGTTACGCCATCGTCACGGACGCGGGAGGCAAGGCGATGACCAGCAAAGCGCAGGCCGAGTGCGAGGCGGCGCTTAAGCTTCAATTCAAGGACGATGTGCTTGAAGTAACAACAGGCGCTTCCCCAGCGGCGGCCCCCGTTGCGTCACCTCCGCCAAAGCCCAAACGAGCGCCCAAACCGAAACCTGCGGCAGGAACTCCGCCGCGCCAGAACGATTTGTTTGACTGACCCCACGATGTTAGAGACCCACCCATGTTGATGTCTTCCGGCGATAAATCCGCCAAACTCCATTACGGCCCCTCCACCTTCCGCGTTTTGCGGCCGGGCCAGCACGTGTTTTGCGCAGTTTCGGGCGAGGTCATCCCGCTCGAAGAACTGCGGTATTGGAGCGCGGAGCATCAGGAGGCTTACGCCACGCCGGAACTCGCAACGCGCCGCCTGCTCGGCGAAGGGTGAAGCACATGGCATTGAGTTGGATTACCCTCGCGCTGGCATGCGCAGTGACCGGCTGCGCTCCGGGCGAAGCCGAAGTTACGGCTGAAAAGGCGCCGGTAGCAGCGCCAGAAGCGCCCACTTCTACTCAATCCTATTCTATTGCGCCGCCACCGCCCGCGACGCCGCCCGATTTTGATTTTACCGGTGAACTGACCCAGGGCGGCTGGATCAGAGGCACAATTCCCGTTGGCGCGCGCTCCGCCAAACTGGGCAACCAGACACTCACGGTAGACGAAAGTGGCCGAACATTCTTTGCCGCGTTCGACCGCGACAGCCCATCCAGCATCACGCTAAGCGCGACGTTGGCAAATGGCGCGACTTTTTCCGAGCAAATCACCGTTTCTCCCCGCAAATGGAACATCCAGCGGGTTAACGTTGCCAAGCGCGGCGGGGGCAGCAGCGAAGCGTGGTGGAAGAAGCGCGAGCCAGAATGGCTGGCGATCAAAGGCGCGCGTGAGAAAGTCACCGGCGCAGCCGGCTGGCAGCAAGATTTTGTCTGGCCGGTCAAGGGGCGCATTTCGGGCCAGTTTGGCCGCCAGCGTATCTATCGCGGGGAACCCGGCAGCTATCATTCGGGCATCGACATTGCGCCGGGTAATGGCGTGCCGTTTGTCGCGCCCGCCGATGGTGTGGTGGTGCTCGCGCGCACGGGCTTCAGCCTTGAGGGCAACATTATCATTATCGATCACGGGGCGGGTCTCAACAGCGCCTTCCTCCATGCGTCCAAACTGGCCGTGAAAGAGGGTCAGGCGGTCAAGCAGGGCGAATATATCGGCAATGTCGGCTCGACCGGCCGTTCAACCGGCCCGCATCTTCACTGGAGCCTGAAGTGGAATGATGCGCGGCTAGATCCCCTGCTGTTCACCGGCCCGATGAACTGAGATGAGCAGACGCCGCCGCGTGTTTGCGGCGATATTTGTTGCGTGCCTATGCGCACCCGGAACATTCCTGCGGACACCGGTATCATGGGACCCTCCGGCGGAAATAACTGCCGAACAGATTCAAACGGCGAGTGACACCGATGTATCGGGCTGGAGCGTGGAGGGTGTTTGGCATCTCGAGGGCGAAAGCCTGATTTTCGGCGGTTTTTCGTCGCTGATCGCATTGCCGGACAACCGATTGATGAGCCTGTCTGATCGCGGCGCGCGATTTACGCTGGGTGAGCCAGATCAACCGAATTCTGAGGCACATGTTATTCGCCAAACTCTGGCTGTCGCGGGCCCTTCGATGTTGGCGGATATAGAGGCGGCAACGCGCGATCCGGAAAGCGGCATGTATTGGGCTTCGCTTGAGAACAATCACGGTATTCACCGGTTCGCTGCCGACCACACGCCCGAAGGCATATTGAAACTGGATGCCAAAGCCCTTGGCTGGACAAACAATACGGGCGCAGAGGTGATGACGCGCCTGCAAGATGGGCGGTTTGTTATTCTTCCTGAAGGGCGCCGGACCGGCCTGATATTCTCCCAAGATCCGTTGGAGCAAAAGACCTACAGCACCTTCGACTATTTGCCGCCGATCCCGGGGCATGCGGCAACCGATATGGCGCAATTGCCGGATGGGCGCGTAATGCTCTTGCTGCGGAACCTTGATCCAACCGGCGGAATGCCGCCTTTTGAGAGCAAGCTTGCCATAGGACCGGCTCCGCAGGCTGATAGCGAGGAACCTTGGGCACCAAAGCTGACGCTTGATCTGGCTGGTGTAATCCCGCGTGATAATTACGAAGGGCTTGCCGTGCGCGCGCTTGAGGACGGGCGTGTCGCCGTCTGGCTGATTTCGGACGATAATCTATCGGTCATGCAGCGCACATTGGTTGCAAAACTGACATTTGATCCAGGCACAAACGAGGAATAGCCCCCGCGTCTTTTCAGGATACGCAAAAGGCGCGCGAAGTGAACTTCGCACGCCTTTTTGAGCGCTCACTTTCAGCCCTGAGGCTTAAGCGGCGGCAGCAGCTTTCTTAAGCTCGCGCTTCACTTTTTGAGCGCGGTTTGAAAGCTTTTCGTCTTTCGTCTTAAGCAACCAGTTATCCAGACCGCCATTGTGCTCAACCGAACGCAGGCCGTTGGTCGATACGCGGAATTTGAAGCTACGCTCCAGCTTTTCGCTCATCAACGTTACGTTCTGCAGGTTCGGCAGAAAAACGCGCTTGGTCCTGTTGTTGGCGTGGCTGACATTGTTGCCCACCTGGCGACCTTTGCCGGTCAGTTCGCAAATACGCGACATGATATCTCTCGTTTCGTTCACGGTTACAGATCGCACGAATGAATCGGCGGCCCAGAAATTCGGCCAGAAATTACAATATTCCCGGAAAGCGGCGCGCATAACCGGCCACTTGCGAATCGTCAAGCAAAGTTGCGTGCCTGACAAAGCCTCGCTAGCGCCCTCCTTATGACCAGATGGCCAATCCCGCAACCAATGAAGCAGGCGCTGGATGCCGCGCGTGCCGCTGCGGCGGCGGGCGAGGTGCCTGTGGGTGCGGTGGTGGTGAAGGGTGACGCGGTGATTGCTGTCGCTGCCAATGCGACGCGGACGCCGCCTGATCCCACCGGCCATGCCGAAATTCGCGCGCTCAGGGATGCAGCAACCAAGCTGGGTGAAGAGCGTCTGACAGCATGCGATCTCTATGTCACGCTGGAGCCGTGCGCGATGTGCGCAGGTGCGATTTCGCACGCTCGGATTGCGCGGCTTTACTATGCGGCGAGCGACCCCAAAGGCGGCGCGGTCGAGCATGGCGCACGGGTTTTTGAGCAAGAACAATGCCTGCACCGGCCAGAGGTTTATTCAGGCATGGGTGAGGCAGAGGCGGCGGAATTGCTAAGAGCGTTTTTCAGAGAGCGGAGATGAGGATGTCTTTGCGCAAGATGGTCATTGCTGGGTTTTGCTCTTTCACGCTGGTCGCGTGTTCCGGAGCAACCGGTGCAAACGAAACGGAGCAGACATGGGCTCCGATTGAAACTGCTGTGGCAGAGGACACGCTTGAGGATTTCGATCTCAGTCATGGCGATTTGGTCGCGAACCCCTCTGCATTCCGGCTAGATCATTTTATTGAGGAATGGCGCTGGCTAACGGGCGATGATGTCGCGCCGCTTTCGATCACGACGATGGGCGATCTTATATTCAAACGCGCGGACGGAAAGGTCTTGCAAGTTGATACATCAACGGGCGAGCTGCGCTCTTTGGCCGCTTCTCCGAAGCAGCTGGAGGCGATTTTCAGTAATCGAGACGTCGTTGAACGTCTCTTCAATCCGGCGCTGATCGCAGAGTTGCGGGCCAGCGGCGCAGTGCTAGCCGAGGGCGAGGTTTATAGCGTCACCAAACCTGTTAGCCGCGGGGGAACCCGAACGCCGGATAACTATCTCGCGATCGATATGGATGTGCATTTTGTCCTGATGGGCCAGATCTACCGCCAGTTGAAGGATGTATCCGAAGATGCCGACATTGGATCGGTCACAATTTCGGATTGATAGCTTTATCTAGCTCTATCGGGCTGCATTTCCGGTCGGAATGATGGCTTGGCGGTGCCTAGGGGCTTCTTGTCCGCGACAGCACCAGCGCCGCGAAGGAAAGCAGCAGGATTGCTCCTGCTTCGTACAACACGTTTTCAGGTGCCATGTCCTTGCCCTGCAGCACGATCAGCCGCGCCAGCGCGGTGATGGCGATAAAAATCGGGTAAATGAAGAACGAGCCCTTGCCGGTATAGAACACCGCGATCATCCCGATCACTTCGGTATAGAGAAACATCAGCAGGATATCGGCGAGGTCGATGCTGCCGCGTTGATAAACCGAAACGACCTCGGCACCGGCTGCGACCAAAGTCATCACCGCCGCCACAATCAGCAGGATTTTTTCAGCAAGCGAGAAACCGCGACCGGCCAGGTCAGTCTTTTCGGAATCCAGTTCCGGATGCTCTGGTTTGCTTTCTGTCGCTGCCATCGCAACCGAGCATAGCGCATTGCACCCCTGTTGCGCCAGAGGGTTGATTTTCGCAGTGTTTTGTCACTTGTACAGGGCTGCTAGACGCTTCAGTCACCGGCCTCCAGCCACGCAATCGCCTTGTCCTGATCGTCCAGATCATAGCAGCGCAGCTTTGGTTTGATCAGCGCGTCCATGAACCCGGCGATGTTCTTTATCCAACTTGGTCCGCCGACAATCGCATAACGGTCCAGCTGCCGCATCAATTCCAGTTTGCTGGAGAAGACCTGCGCGCTGAACATCGTGTCGGCGTCAAAGCCGTGCCAATTGCGGATGACGAGCATCAGGCGCGAACAACCGGTTTGGTCGAACCGGGCGCGTATCATGGCCGTAGCGCGTTCGGATTCCTCGCGGTCCAGCCGTCCTGAAATCTCGTACGCAGCTATGTCAGGCTTGCCGATATCCAATTCGCGGATTGCGCCTTTATGCGGTGCATCTGCTTTTTCCGTAATCCAGGAAAGCGCTGCATCGGCTTCGTCCTCGTCATAAACCTCGTAAACCAAACCGGGCAGCAGCGCGCTTTCGAGCCGTGCGCCTGTCCGGACCCAGTCATTGTCTGAAACGATTGCAATCCGATCCAGCCCGTATATCCATTTGAACAAGGCGGGCATGTGCGCCATTTCGACGGCCACTGCGGAGAACGAAAAATCGGTCACTGCCGTCAAATCGATAAGGATGTGGCCGCCACCCCTCGATACATTGCAATCGCTTGCGAATTCAACAAGCCGCTCGGCATCTGATTGACGGAATTCGCCCATCACAACGATGCGATGTGCGTTGTCAGTGAGTTTTTCGATGTTGATCATGCAGTGACCGTGCCCGATTCGCCAGCAACCGGCATTGATCGGTATCAAATTGCGATCACAGACCGCGCCAGATTTTCGCCTTCACACCGTCACGCGCGCCAAACCGGTTCGCGTCGCAGCGGGTTGGGCGGAACCGCTTTCCGTAGCAGACGCGCAGCTCTTGCAGCCAGCCACGCTGATTGAGCTTTACGCCGACGGCACTGGCCGAAATGCCGGGATTGGCATCGGCGAAGGCTTTGCGGATGCGGCCAGCGGTCAGGCCGTCTTCGCGGCTAATCCGATCGTAGTCGGGTATCCGGTAGGAATCCCAAAGAATGCGGGTGACCTTGAAATAGGTCGCAGGCCTTTTGACCATGCAGCTGCCGTGCTTGGCCCACTGGCGGGCGACCAACCGTGCCGAGGGCATCATGCACATATTGCGGCGCACTTCCTGAGGAGTGAGCGCGCTGACCGTGCCAGGCGCTTTGCACCATTGCGGCCAGCGACCATTGGCGCCCTGCGGCCACAGGCCGTGGACGACGAGCCCGAACCTGCCATTATCACCGGAGCATTGCACTTTGTGGGATCGGCTATCTGCGCGCGGTTTACAGAACTCCGGCGACCAGCTGAGCGCCATCGTGTAGCCCGTCACCGGCATGTTGCGCGGGCGGCTGTCTGAAGAAACCTGCGGGACGGACGAGACGCCGGGCGCGCGGCATTGATAGGCTTGCGCTGCAAGCTGGCCGGGCAATACGAGCGCCGAAAGCGCGATCAGATAGGCGGCCTGTTTCATTCGAATGTCGAAATATCCGATTGCCCATCTGTGCCTTTGCGATCGAACCAGGCGGCGGCATCCGGCAGCACGAGAAAGACGATTGTCGCGACAGTGAGTGCGGTCTGAGCAATCGAAATAATCAGCTCATTCGTCGATAGTTCAAACAGGGTGACGCCAGTTATCACAACACCCAGTGCCGTCAGAACGATGTATATCCAACGCGCGACATTGTTCGCCTTTTTGGAAATGAGGAACCACAGTAAGATGGAGACGCCATAGCCGAAGACGAGGCCAACAATAGCCGCTCCAAAGGCAATCGCGGCGAATTCGGGCTCTGCCTCCAACTCGGCGCTTAGGTCGCTCCAGGTAACGGCGAGATAGACAAACCCAAGGATCACAGAGATCCAGAACAACTTGTCGAACATTTGGATTGATCTGGGCTTCATTGGTGTCCTCTGTAGCGTCTGATTGCAGGCTAACCCACATCGCGCTCCAATCGCACTCCCTATTGGAAACTTTTACCCGGCTTGCCTGCTATCCGCTTCAATCGAATGTCGCGGGGTTCATTTCCTTCTTTGCGAACCAATTATTGGCTCCTCTGGTAAAAAGCAGGGCTACCGCCGCCAGAGCAATTGACTGTCCTGCCAGCATTCCCGGCAAGGCATATAGAACCGGCAAGTTGGCAAGCACGAGCAGCGCCTTCAATCCGGCCATGCAGCCGATGAAGATACGGGCAAACGGGCTCGCGGCGATCCAGACAAGCGCAATCGGGATCAATTCGATGGTGAACCATGCCGAGCTGGTCACGATGGTCCAGTCACGGTTCCAATCCAGCCCCAAACCAAGTGAGCGCAGCAATTCTTCCTGCGCGGGCAAATCAAACAGCGCGACGGAGAGATTCCAGCAGGCAAGGATCAGCAAGACGCCTGCGAACAGGTTGATGGACCAAGGTCTAGGCCCCTTCGCGATCCTCATAGAGGCGTGAAGTCCAACCCTACGTCGGCAGCGGGGGCGCTTTGAGTTAGCCGGCCTACGGAGCAGTAATCGACCCCGCTCGCGGCTTTTGCTTTGATCGTGTCGAGGTTTATTCCGCCGCTTGCTTCGGTGGCGGTTCGTCCGGCCACAATGGCCACCGCCTTTTTCAAAACCTCAGGCGGCATATTATCGAGCAGCAAGTGGTGCGCGCCTGCCTCAATCGCGGGTTCGATCTGGTCGAGCCGGTCGACCTCGCAAATGATCGGTTTGACACCGGCATCGCGCGCGCGGCGAACCGCCTCACCGACGCTTCCGGCGACCGCGACATGGTTGTCTTTGATCATCGCCGCATCCCACAGGCCCATCCGGTGGTTCTGCGCGCCGCCCATGCGGACCGCGTATTTCTCCAACACGCGCAGGCCGGGCAGCGTCTTGCGCGTGTCCAGCAGTGAGCAGTTCGGGTTGTCCATCGCATCGACATATTCGCGCGCCATGGTGGCGATTCCGGAAAGGTGCTGAACAATGTTGAGCGCGCTGCGCTCTGCGGTGAGAAGCGCGCGCGCATTCCCTTTCAGGCGCATGAGATCGGTGCCTGCATCCACGCTATCTCCATCAGCAACCAGCGTCTCGATCTCGACATTGGGGTCAAGCGCACGAAAGAATGCTTCGGCCAGCGGTAGACCGGCCACAACAACTGGATCGCGGCTGTCCATAACGCCTGAAAAACGCGCATCGGCGGGAATCACGCTGGTGGAGGTGACATCCGCTCCTCCGCCCTCAAGCCCGACGCCAAGGTCTTCATCGAGAGTTTCGCGAACAAATTTGTCGAGGCCAAAGCCGGGGAGTGAAAAGATCATAGGTTCTCAATAAACGGTCGCAAGGCGACCGCAAGGGCGACTGCCCGCCCGAGCCAATGCGAGGATATCGCACCCCGGATGGGGTGCGCAAAATCAATGCACGAAACGCGCGACAACATCCCTATAAGACCGCGAAACTTTCACCTCTGCACCGCTATCCAGCACAAGGAAGCATTCGCCGTTCGTGTGCGGTTTTACCTGACGCACCTGATCAAGGTTCACGATGGTCGAGCGGTGAACGCGCTGGAATTTGCGCGGGTCCAGCCGACGTTCCAGATCTTTCATGGTCTCGCGCAGGATCAGCGAATTGTCGCCGGTATAGATGCACATATAATCGCCAGCGGCCTCGATATGCTCGATTGAACCAACTTCGACACGGAAGATTTGGCCGCGGTCTTTTACATTGATGAGCTTTTCGAAACGCTCTGACCCGGCATCTTCACTCTCGCTGAAATTGGCGGCGCGGTCCGGAGCAACCTCAGCCAACACATCGAGCAATTGCTCGGCATCCTCGGAGGATTTCTTTTCAGCAATCCGTTGGCGCACGCGCTCGATCGTGTCGGCCAGCTTATCCTCGTCCACCGGCTTCATCAGGTAATTGACGGCATTGGCTTCAAACGCGCGGATGGCGTGCTCTTCATAAGCTGTCACAAAAACGAACAGCGGCGGTTCAATTTCCATCACGCCTTTGACGACGGAGAACCCGTCAAAACCGGGCATCTGGATGTCGAGAAAAACCAGATCGGGTTTTTCGGTTTTGATCTTGCGGATCGCCTCGCGCCCGTTGGAGCATGTATCGATCACTTCGACATCTTCAAACGGCTCAAGCCGGACTTGCAGGCCTTGAATAGCCAGTTTTTCATCGTCGACGAGGATGGTGCGAATAGTCATAATCATGATCCAGTGGCGCGTTGGGGGTTTAATTCAATGACATTGTTGGCATCGGGGCTTGCATCGGGGTCTGAGCCAGCAGTGTCTGCTTCATCGGGGTCTTCGGCCGCACCGCCTCTGAGGGGTTGATACGGGATTTCGATCAGAACAGTGAAACCTCCGCCCGGTTCTGAGCGGGTTTCGAACAGGTGGCTATCGCCATAAGCTTGCATCAAACGGTTGCGGATATTGGCGAGGCCAACACCGGTAGAGACAGTCTGACTGGGTGCACGATTGCCGAGATGATCGATAATGGCGTGATCAAGCGGTGCGTCGATACCAGGGCCGCTGTCTTCAACAGCCATCCTGAGCCTGTCACCCACGACGCGCGCCGTAACAGAAATTCGCGCGCCTTCCTCTTGAGGGCTGACGGCATATTTGATGGCGTTTTCAACGAGCGGTTGCAGCAGCATCGAAGGCAAACAGGCGACGCGCGCCTTTTCCTCGATATCAAAATGGGTGCGCAACCGCTCTTCAAATCGCATACGTTCAATATCGAGATAGAGACCCAGCGTTTCGACTTCCTGATCAAGGGTCACTTGACTGCCCGGTTCCGCGATTAGCGTGTGACGCAGAAAGCTGGATAGCCGCGTGAGCATCGCGTTTGCTGGTACTGTTTGTTTAAGCAGCACCAGCGTGCTGATCGAATTCAACGTGTTGAACAGAAAATGCGGGTTTAACTGATACCTCAGCATCGCAAGCTGTGCAGCTGTGGTTTGCGCTTCCAGCCGTTCCAACCGGTCAGCCTGTTGTTCGACCGTCAGAAAGTAATTGATCGCGAAATACAGCGCGCTCCATGCGCCGAGCAGCGTGAGCGGGATGAAAGACAGGCCGATAAAGCGCTGGGCAAAGGTCGCCTCTCGCAGGTCGCCATAATACAGACCCTGAACCCACGTTTCGATCGAGGCGTAGACGATCACCGCTCCGATCAGGACGAGCGCGGTTCCGCCCCATGTCACTAGCGGCCTGCGCCCGATCAACTGGCGATAGATGACCGACAGGACGAGCGTGATGGAAAATCCGGTAATGGTGGTGATCAGGATCAGGATCAACTGGCCATACGGCAGGCCGTTGGCGGCCGCATTCACCGCGCGCAGCAGGAATGCTCCGCCCCAACCGGCCAGCTGGAGGTTCCAAAAGGCGCGGTTCTTACTCGCGAAAAACGGTGCTGGCTGGATTTGAAGCACTGCCATATCACTCACCCATAGACCAATTTTAGCCGGTTAGCAGCGTGTTTCGTTGGGATCAGCGCATACGCGGACCGGCTTGGCGCAGGTTTTGCAGATTTTCGGTACTTTTCACCGCGCGTTTTCGGGCTCGATCATGCGCGCGAAATGGCCCGACCAATCGGCACGCCCCTCTCGCTTCATCAAGGAATGGATGCGCGGCACTTCGGCTTCGACTACCTTTGCGCGCTTTTCCCAATTGTCGTGCGAACCGCGCAGCAAGAACCCTCCACCGCTGCTCGGCTGGTATTCACGAAAAAACCGTCCGGCTGCGGCTGGATCGTAACCGGCATTGGCAAGCAGCCAGGGCATCAGCTTGTCAGCCTCCCGTTCGGTGGTGCGGACATTGCGGCGTTTGCGCCCGTTCTGATCGAGCCAGTCACGATGCCTCAACAGATTGTGCGCAAGCTCATGCGCAACAGCGGCAGCAAACAATTCTTCGGAATAGGTGAATCCGTAAAAGCGCGACCCGATCACGACTCGCTTACCATCGGCTACGGCGCGTTCGCCTTCGCCCGACAATTCGAAACGGGTCCGGCACACTGTGACAGGTTTGACCGTCTCTTTGGAAGCATCGCTGAATCGGAAGGTCACCTCGCCATTGCTGGTGAGGCCAGTATCAAGGGCATCGTGTGCGCGGACAAGCCGCCGCCAGTCGAGACGTTCACTGGCTGGCCATTCACTCATGTTGGCGCCGTCAGCCTCGACAATCTCGCGGTTGCGCCAAAACGCACCGGACAGCGCGGATGGCGATCCTTGCGCTGCAGTTTGCACCGCGAAGTCTTGAATAAGGCCTAGCGCCTTGCGAGCAATGTCAGGAGAGCCGTAGCTCGCCATGTCCTGCAATTGGAGGCCAATTGACGGGGCGGTCTCTTGACAAAAATCGGCATTGGAACGCGCAAGTTTCCAACCCACGTCTTGCAGTCTTTGATCAAGCTCTTGAAACTCTTCGATGGCTGCCCGTTCGGCACCGTAATCGATAGCCCTGCGATCAAGCGCAGTCGCGGAGGCCGCCGCGACCAGCAATACGGCGCTTAATCCGCACAGCGCGAACCCGCGCATCATCAGCTTTCGGCTTCGTCGAGCGCCTCTTTCAGCGCTTCGTATCCAACCATGCCGCCCATTGCATTGTCGCCCGCGATCCAAGCCGGTGTCCCGCTAAAGCCGAGCGAGCGGGCAAAGCTGAGGTTCTTGGCAAGTTCTACAGAAACAGCATCCGATGCGGCATCGTTGCGAGCGCGGTCCAGATCAAGTCCGACTTCGATGGCCGCAGCCTCAATCGCTTCTGGAGTTGTCGGGCCAAGCTTGAACATCGCTTCGTGAAAAGCGGCATATTTTCCCTGAAGCCCGGCGGCGAGCGCCATGCGTGCGGCAGCATCGCTGCCTTCGAAGATCGGCCATTCGCGCATCACGACTTTAAGATCTGGATCTTCTGCGACCAGACGGTTCACATCAGCAAGGCTCGCCTCGCAATAGGGGCAATTGTAGTCGGTAAACTCGACCAGCACTTTGGAGCCATCGGGATTGCCCATCACCGCGCCCGGGAATGCTTCGTAAATCTCGTCGCCCGCCTGTGCCAGCCGTTCGCGCGCTTGATTGTCCTGCAAAGCCATCGCCATTTCTTCGAGGATTTTCGGATTCTCGACCAGATAGGCCCGCGTGCGATTGTCAGCGAGGCCCGCGAGTGACCAGATGCCCGCCCCCAAGAAGCCGAATATAAGCGCGAGCAGCGCGGTGAGAAGCGAAGTACGCATGCCGTTTTCCATGATGGTGTTTAGTAACGCTGCCTATTCAAAACGCCAGCAGATCGTGCCGGTTTTTACCGGTCGCGCAGCTGCTCCAGCTCGGACCGCGCTTGCAGCGCGACGTCTTGCGCGCGCAGCCAATCGGGCGAGCCCACCGGCAAACCAGCCTCGGCGGCCTGCGCGTTGCGCAATGCTTGCGGGTAATCGCGGTTCATCACCTGCTGTTCTGCGCTTGCTAGTTTGGCGCGCGGAATATCGCCTTTGGCGGCGTAAACCACGCCCAGTTGATACCATGCGAACGGATTGAACCGGTCTTTGGCAACGGCAGCGCGCAGAACCTTCTCAGCCTCGGGATAGTTTGCCTTGTCCTCTGTCGCGATCAGCGCATGACCGAAAATGCCAGCGATGAGCGGCTGGTTAAGCGTAAGATCGGTTGCCCTGCGAAGCGGAACAAGCGCCTCTTCAGGACGGCCCGATTCCAGCAGAATTTGGCCCTTCACCTCAAGGAAATAGGGGTTGTCTGGATCGCTGGCGAGCATCGCGGCCGTTTCAGCCAGCGCTTTCTCAACCTGCGCATCCTTGTGATAGGCATATGCACGGGCGTAGCGTGCGGGCATGCTGGTATCGCTTTCGGGATACATATTTAGCGTGCGGCTTGGCTCGGCAAGATAGCCAAACAGCTTTGCCTGTACCCGCAGAAAACGCTCTTGCAGTTCCGGATCCTCGGGCGTGTCCCACGCAGGATCTTCCTGCAGAAGATCGCGCAAGGTCTGAATCCGGTCGCCCGAAAGCGGGTGGGTGCGGGTGTAAGTAGCGTCATCACCTTGGCTAAATCCGCGGCGAATTTCGAGATCGCGGAGCCGGTCAAAGAATTTCAGCATGCCGCGTCCGGAGATGCCTGCGCCCGACAGATAACGCGCACCGGCAAGATCGGTAGAGGCTTCCTGATTGCGATTGAAAGCCAGGAAGCTGCCGATTGCGGCGCGCTGTCCCGCCATGATTGCGCCGATCGCCGCATCGCCCGCACCGGCCAAAGCAGCACCTACGCCGACGAGCAGTGAAAGAAGGGTGATCCCGTTGGCAGCAGTCGTGCGCTCGTTGAAGCGGACCACGTGGCCAGCGGTAATGTGACCAAGCTCGTGCGCGAGAACGCCCTGAACTTCATTGGCGGTTTCGGCCGCGTTGATCAGGCCAGCGTGAACATAGATGACCTGACCGCCCGCGACGAAAGCGTTGATCGAAGGGTCATTGATCAGGACAATATCGACATTGCCCGGTTCCAGCTCAGAAGCCTCAACCAATGGCGCGGTCATATCGCGCAATAGCGCCTCGGTCTCGGCATCGCGCAGGATGGATTGCGCAGCGGCGGGATTGAGCGTGATGAGGCTGCTGGCAAGCAGAGCCAGACAATAGGCGCCAAAGCGCGCGAGCGAGAGGTGTTGGAGCGGGCGCATTGCCCCGCTTCTAACGCGTTTCCTCCTGAACGGGAACTGAAACAGTGTCAGAGCTGGTCACGCCGGTCGCAAATCCTGCGATCAAATCCGCCACTTCACGGCGCGAACGCCACGGGGCGGCAAGGGACGTCAGTGGGTCAATATGGTCTTTGTCCGGAAAGAACACGGTGAGCGCATGGCCGCCTTCCTCTTTCAGCTTTTCTGCGAGAATTCGGCTATTGCGAGGTTTCACGGTTGTGTCCATCTCACCGTGTAAGAACAGCATTTGCGGCGCATCGCCATTGATATGGGCAATTGGCTGAGTGGATTCCGGTTCTGCAGCCTCGCCAAACGCTGCGATCGTAGAATCACTGTCGAACGGGAAGAAATCATAGGGGCCAGACAGGCCAACCACGCCAGCGATATCGCTGGGCGAAAGCCCCTCTGCCGCTAGCCATTTTTCTTCGAGTGCAGCCATCACAACATTGTATGCGCCCGCCGAATGTCCCGCGATTACAATACTTTCGGGATCACCGCCGTGTTTGGCAATCTCGCGGTGGGTCCATCCGATAACGCTTGCTGTATCGGTGAGCATAGCTGGATATTTGCCCGCTTCCTTCAGCCGATATCCGCCTAGTACTACGATAAAGCC
The DNA here is from genome assembly GCF_019204045.1 of Erythrobacter crassostreae. Taxonomy (GTDB): domain Bacteria; phylum Pseudomonadota; class Alphaproteobacteria; order Sphingomonadales; family Sphingomonadaceae; genus Erythrobacter; species Erythrobacter crassostreae. Next base: position 695,295 of record NZ_JAGSPC010000001.1, read on the forward strand.
GCGCTCTACAAAGGCGCGGCCGACAAAGTCATAATCCTCCGGATCGCCAGACCGCCAGCTGCCGCCGTGAAGGAACAGCAGCACCGGGCGCGGCTTTTCACTGCGCGCTTGCCTTTCGGTGTCGGGGCCCCATACGACCAGCTTTTGCTGCGGATGATCACCGGTCGACACCACAGCCAGCTGTTTCGCATTGCCGCTGCCGCCGGTGAGCCGGTCGACCGCACTGAGCACAGCCGGGCCATTCTGCGAAATTGCATATTGCAGCGCCAGCGCGCCGATGATGCCGATTGATAAGAGTATGCCGAGGGTCCAAATCACGCCGCGTTTCATCCAATCTGTGCCTTCTAAATCTTGGCGGTCGCTGACAACGGGGCTTTGTTTTCCGGCGCAGAACCTTCGCTTGCAGTTTGCACGAGCGCCTCAACGCGCCCATCAAATTCGAGCCCGGTTTGCTCCAGAAACCCATGTGCGCTGGCATAGTCTGCTCCGGTCCAAAACGGCACCTTGGCTTGATCAAGAGCGGCCTTAGCGTTGAGCTCGGCTTCGTTCAAAGGGTCGCACGAAATTTTCCGGATAAAGACTGCAGCAATCCGGTCAGGATATTCCGCTCCGATCTTGCCAAAGACAACCATGTCTTTTTGCGTATCATCTCCGACGAGTACGAATTGTAGGTCTGGGTATGCGGACAAAATCCGTTCGATTGCGACCTGTTTGTGCGAGCCATGCCCCTCTGAGCCGAGCGTCTTCCGGTTAAAGCCCCAATCGCGAAGGGCGATCGGCCCTAGCGGCAATTCGCGCATTTTCTTGAAGGTTACAAGGTAGGAAAAGAGGTTCCACGGACTGGATGACACGTAAAATACCGGCCGCGGCAAGGCCTGAGGAATGCCCTGTTGATTTCCGCCATCAGGCTCAGAAGAATTCGAACCGCCCAAAGCTGAATAAAAGCCGGGCGCGCCCGGCACCACGGAGCGTTCATCCGGCATTTGCGCAACCACTCTTTGCCAATTGCGCAAAATTGCCTTGGCGCTGCCGGTAATCCCGGTCTCCATGATCGTGTCGTCTATGTCGGATATGATGCCGACGCCCGCATTCCTACCTGGTGTCAATATGAACGCGTCGCAGTCCTTTTGGGCACCATCATCACCTTGCCATTCAACAGACGCGCGCTCCCATGCCGAATTGAGAGGGCGCTCGTAACCCGGATCAAGTTTGACCGAAAAATGCGCAAAACCTTCGTCGTCAGTGGTCGCATTCTTTGCAACTTTATCTCCTGCTCCGGTCTTGAAAGTGAGGCGCACTTGAAGGCCAGACACTTCGTGCGACGCATATTGGCGCAGCATCGTTCTTACGTTGGCAAAAAATCCCCGCTTATCGAATGCGGCCTGCTCGCTTCGCAATGCTCGGACCGTCAGAAACAACTGTTCAGAATTGCGATAGCCAAGAAAGGGCTGCACGCGAACGGGGGCTTGTCTGAAAAGTGCGCTGAAAACCATAACGCAATTTCAAACGGAGAAGCGATGAGGTTGGTTCCAGCCGCGCGAGCAGGCTCAGCCGACGAGCTTTTTCGCAGCGCGCTCGATCATCGGGATATCATCGTCAATTTCGCCGATCATCGCAACATTACCGGTGCCATCGCGGCGCACCACAACGAGCGAGAATTCCGCCCCGTCGCCGGAAAGCGCTTCAAAGGTTAGCTCTTCGAGTTCACGAAGTTTCTTGGCGAGAGCGCGGCGGACTTCATCAGCCGCTTCGACTTCTTTGCCAGCTTCTTCGCGGCGGAGACGGCGTTCTGCCGCAACCACGCCTTTGAGACCGCCATCGGCGTTCTCCAGGAATTCGGCGAGCGACCCGCTCTCCATCTCGTGACGGTAAGCATGGGCCAGAACGGCGGCATACTCAGTAAGGCGAGTCTTGTCGTAATTGCTGCCAAACACGAGCTTGACGACCGGGGTCATTGGCGCGCGTTCCTGAACGCTTAGGCCGCTTTCTTCGAGCAGTTCGCCGTATTCGGCAGGCGCGGCTTTGGCAGCGAGCGAGAAGTCATAGGCGCGGCCGACCGCGCTGTAGAGCGCAGCGCGGCTGCGATCTTCGGCTACGTTGGCATGCTGGGCGAGTTCGCGGGCCGATGCGAGGAAATCGTACAATCCAGCATCTTCGCTCAGTTCAGCGACAACCTCATCGGCGATTTCAGCGCTAGCTTCGTCGAGGCCACCACCTTCAACTGGTGCATCTTCTGCCTCGATTTCTGCATCCGAGAAAGCGACTGGTCCCGGAGTAAGGGTATCTTGTGCGAAGACTTCGTCCGCGAACGCGTCTTCATCCACTTCGCTCTCGTCCATTACGGGTTCGCTGTATTCTTCCGGCTCGCCAAAGCTGCTGAGGTCCAACGGCTTCTTTGCCTTTGGCTCGGCTGGTTGCTCATCTTCCGAATATTCATCGGCAAGAGGGGCGTAATCGGCGATTTCTGGGTCGACATCTTCTGGCTGGTCTTCGCTATATTCGGCCTGATAATCGGCGGCATCGAAATGCTCCGCCTCAAGGTCGATTGCCTTCTTCGTCGGAGTTTCGATGTAGTCCGAAAGCGAGGCGAAGCTGTAGCCAGCGCCGCTTTCATCTTCTTCATCCTCGTCCTCATCCGGATCGTCGAGCGAATATTGACCAAAGTCAGGCACCGGAAGGTCGTTTTCGTCTGTGGGGCTTTCGTAATCACTGCCAAGCGACGCAACATTGTCGCTGAAGTCAGGTTCGAATTCCGGCGTTTCTTCGGAAACCTCGGCTTCGGCACCAAGCTCGAAAATGTCGGCGCTGGGCGCGGCGACCAGCGGATCGGCGTGATGCTTTTGCGGCTCGTCCTCATCTTCGGCGGCTTCGTCATCCACCTCGAGCGCCTGATCAATCTCAAGCAGCAATTCGTCAGCTGTGACCTGATCGGCAATCTCTTTCCAGTTGATCACGCCATAGATGAAATCGATGGTTTCATCATTGCTCGAAAATGGCAACAGGATGCCGCGATACATGATCGAGGATCCGCGCTGATTCACGAACTCGGCTTCGAAACCGATTGGCGCCTGATTGGCGAGAATTTGCATGTAGTGATCGGTAATCCGGCTCAGCAATGAACGCGGCGGGACATCCGACAGTTGCTTGATCGACCCGTCAGTGCCGCATTCCTCGGCCAATTGGTCGCCGAGATATTGCACAGCAGGGTCCTCTACCCCGACAGAGAAGTCGAGCAGAACGCTGTTTGGACCGAAGTCGTGCAGATTTTCTGGTTCTAGATCTTCAATCGAAGGGAAGCTGTTATCGGCAAGCAGGCTGGCCCAATGATTATAGGCACGCACCTGCATGCGGCGCTCATCCTGGCCGATTGCCTCTGGCGGCATTTCGCGCGCTACTTCGTCTTCGTGGGCTTCCCAATCCTGATCGTTACCGATCGGATCGCTGGAATCAAAAGTGCCCCGCAGATTGTCCATGGCTTTAACACGCCCCTTGCATAACTTTTACAGTCAGGCGTTCTGGAGGTGCGTGGTAAACATCCCGTTAAGTGCATGGTGGAAAACTGAGTTTGATGCCGGGCGCGCAGCGTTGGCGTCAGAACAGTTTGCGGCGCTTTGCCTTCACAAAGATAAAGAACGGACGCTGGCGTCAGTCATGCACCAAGGCGCGTTAGAGGAAGTAACGCATCTTGATTGTGAACTTCTGCGGCGCGCTGCCCATATCGAAAACTGCGTCTTTGAACTTGGGCGGGGCCATGCGAACCGGCGCATCGCGGGAAAAGCCGTAACCTTCCTTTGGCATCATGCCGAGCGCCCGGTCAGCTTTGCCATTGTTGTTCTCATCATGCAGCAGCGCGATGGCGTATTTGCCCGGTTTCACATCTTTGAACGTGATCGTGACGGTTTCGCCTGCGGGCACGACTGTACGGAGCGACTCCGGATCTTTCTTACACTTGGGAAATGCTTTTTCGAGGGCGGTGATGCAGGCCCGCACGACGCCTTCTGTGGATCGCATATTGGTGACAGTGATGGTGACTTCACTGGCCGCAGCAGGCGCCGCCATTGCTGTCAAAACGGTAGCACTACCCAAGATGGAGGCACGCATCATGCCGGGGCGCTTTCGTGCCTGGCTTCCTTCACGATGCGATGCGAGAAGCCGCGATCGGTCCCGCAAACGCGATCCCAGAAACGGAAATACAAACCGAAGTTGCATCGATACTCCTCGTGATGCTTTTCATGATGACTTGCTGTTATCACCCATTGTCCCAACGGGGAATGAACGACTTGTCGTGGGAAAATCTCCCAGCCCATGTGGTTCGTGACACCCATGATCGTCGCGATGGTCAGAACCACGCCGAGCATCGCAAAATGGATCGGCACTACTAAGAGCATGGCGGGTATCAGGGCCGCGCCGACAATCGACTCCAGCCAGTGAAAGCTCATGGCTGTCCACGCTGTTGGCGGGCGGCTGTCGTGGTGCACCTTGTGCATGATTTTGAACAAACGCGGCGCGTGCATCGCGCGGTGGGTCCAATAAAACCACGTATCCTGCGCGAAGAGGTAAATGAACACCGAAAGCGGCATATACCAAAGCGGATAGTCTGCGAGGCCCGAATAAAGCTGCGTCCAGCCCAGATGGTTCCAGCTCCAAAATAGCATGCCAGCCGGTGCGCCGTAGATTAGCGTGGCAAGTAGCGACCAGCGAATTTCGCGGCCAATTTGCGCTTTCTGACCACTATAGAGCCCAGGGCGAACACGCTGCGTTATCCAGGCAAACAATCCGCTCGATGCGAAATAGCGTACCGCGACAAAGGCCGACGTCACGAGGCTTACGATCAAAAGCGCAAGCAAGATTGGCATGTCGGGCGATAACATGGCGTCACATATGACGCAGAAAAGTTACCGAATACAGCCCTAACCCGCGCTCACCGGATCACCGCAATTCGGATCATGCAAGACGGTGTGGCGTCGCATTGCCATTCTAGCCAGCCGTTCGACCTGCACCTTGCGCCGGGCTGCTGCCAGCGGGTCTAAAGGGGCATGGCGCAGAATCTCTGCATCATAGCCATCGCCGACAATCACTCCGCAGGCGTCAGGCCGGTAGCCCTCGGTCTCCAAAGGACCGCGATCAAGTCTTGGGGGCACCCCCCAGAAAAAGCGGTCGCAAAATTCGAGATAATCGGGCCACTTGGTATCGCCGAGCAGATCGCCGCGCGCGACTTTGATTTCCACGATTACAATCAGACCTTTGGCATCGACACCCATGAGGTCGGCCCGCCGCCCGTTTTTCAATGGCACTTCGGTCAGGCACCAGATATCGTTGCGCGCAAACAGGCGCATGATACCGCGCGCTACGTCTTGCGCGGTGGCGGGCGAGTCAATCGTTTCAGAAGTCGGTGTGATCATGCACCATGGTTGGAACATACCACGAACAAGGTCAAGCTACCCGGTCAGATTCGGGCTACCGAGCGCCTATCGGTTACGAGCAAGTGCAACACACCCTCGCGCGCAGCATGAAACTCTCGCCATAAGGCCAGAGCGGGCGCGTTCGCATCCATTCCGCGGGATGTAATCACTTTCAGTGCGGTCAATCCGGGCTGCATCATCGCATCAATATCCTCGATGCTCTGCCACGCCAGCTCGCGTTGCCACTCATCCGCATTCCCAAGTATTGTTGCAAACGCCGCGCCGTCGGTCTGCGATGCTTCCGGGGCTAGCTGTGCAAGAGTTGCTAGCTCAGCAGCCTTGCGGTGCAGGTCTTCCCAGCGCTGCGCAAGCGATCCAACGGGCCGTGCGGCCTGCTCGGCAGTCGCGCGCATCACGCGCATCTGTTCTGGTGGTAAAGCTGACATGGTTCGGAGGTTAGACGCGAACGCCTTGTTTTTTCGTTAAGCTCAAAACTGCCAATTGACAGCGAGTGGTGATTATTGGCTGGCGAAGGAGCGCAAGCCTTGCTAATCGGCGCGCCTGGCGCGATCATCGCGTGCGGCAATTAGCACCCGTAGCTCAGCTGGATAGAGCGCTGCCCTCCGAAGGCAGAGGCCAGAGGTTCGAATCCTCTCGGGTGCACCAGTTTTTCAATGGTTTAGTGATGCTCCGCTCGTTGCGTATGGAATGAGTATGGAAAACAGGGGGTCTGGCTGGCTCGACTTCCCGGTGGCCCGCCGAGCTCATAATCCGGTACCTTGGCGTGGCTAGCGGTTTGGATAATCGCGGATTCTACCTGCCGGATGCACCCACATGAAGCGCTAGTTGAACGCTTATTCTCCGACTGGGCGTATTCTGAGCGATAGTTTCAGTTGGAAGTTACAGTTTGGGTCAGAGCGAATTGGTTCTTGAGACGACCAAATGTGTGGATCGCAAACAACTCGCCTTCATTGGCGGATTTCAATCTTAACTTCAACGACTTGTCGCGCGGTGAGTTGGCTGCGGATCGGTGCAACGCTGCTCAACTCGTTGGCGGGTTGTTTCCGCCCAAACCGCATTTCATCAATGACTAGAATGGCTTACGCCCCGAATTCGCGGGGTAGGGTGTGCTCGCCAGATTCCGATTAACGCCAGTATGTCGGAGTCTTATCAAGGTCCTCCGCTAAAGGGCATTGACAGTAGATGCACTGAACGTGAGCGGCGCGGCGAATGAGCGCAAGCGTATGACCGCTTTGCGCCTCAACCCAAGACGTAGCGATTCCAGATCTTAGCTACCAATAGCGGACATTCTTCTCGGCCATTCCGGCCAAGGAGAATGAAGATGACTTACTCACAATTTGATCCCGCAGCTCAGAACCGAGTTCCGTGGAATTTCGGCGCGAAGATTGGTCCCAAACGACCTTTCACCCAGAAACAAATCTGGGCAGTTAGGTTCTTTCTTGATCGCGAAGAGCGCATTCGTGATCGGGCGCTCTTTGATCTAGCAATCGACAGCAAATTGCGAGGCTGTGACCTAGTCGAACTTAAGATTGGCGATCTCGTGAGCGGCCCAGACATCAGAAAGCGAGCTGCGATCACCCAACGCAAGACTGGAAGGCCCGTTCAGTTTGAGATCGCAGCTGACGCGCGTGATAGTTTGTTTGCATGGCTCGAACTTCGAGGCGGCTCAGTTGAGGACTTTGTGTTCCCTAGTTGGATCGATCATTCGCGGCATTTAAGCACTCGCCAGTACGCTCGGCTAGTTGACGAGTGGGTCGAGGCGATCGGATTGCGACCTGAGGAGTATGGCACTCACTCGCTGCGACGGACAAAGGCCTCGATCATTTACAAGGCGACGGGGAACATCCGCGCGATCCAGATCCTTCTGGGTCACTCGAAGATCGAGAACACGGTCCGATACCTCGGGGTCGACATTGAGGACGCTCTTACGCTAGCCGAGAAGACCGAGATCTGACCGGTGTTGGGCGCTGGCTCTTAATGGGCTGGCGTCCGCAATTGGGGGTGAATGCGGTTATTGGTCACCACAGCCAGCCTGGTCGCTTCAGCGATACGTTGAAGTAGCGGAATGGATTGGCCGGTGTGCGAGGTCTAAGCATACGCCTTGCCCTAGCCCAATCGCTTCATTTCTCAATCAGGCACATTTGCTCTGACAGTACCCCGAGCACTCCAGACAGGCGCAAGTTTGATTGTAAACATAGAGGTCCAATCTCGCGGCTGGCACCGCACTATGGGTGTCCACTGGCATCGAAACGCATGTCAAGAGCGCTCAGCTGCGCAACTAGACTGTTCTTGTATAATGTCAGGAGTAATGGCTAGCTGTAATGAATTCTGAAATCGCGCAGTAGCGCCACCACCGCCAATCGAATGCGTAGCACGATGATAAATTCACGGCCAATCTCCATCCTTCTTGCTGAAGATGAACCTGCAATGCGCGCATATCTGTCCAACGCACTATTGCGGCAGGACTACTTTGTATACATCGCGGACAGCGGCCTCGATGCGCTAATGATGTATGAGTTTCTTCAGGGAGAAATCGACCTGCTTGTGACTGATATTGTGATGCCCATGATGGACGGAATTGAACTGGCGCAAAGGCTAAAACAACGCTACCCAAACTCCTTTAATTGCGTATTTTGCACTGGATTTGCTGCGGCGTCTTTGAGGGCCGAAGAAGAATTTGGAAGCAATTCCATTCTTACAAAACCATTCCATTTGCGCACATTTATTGAAGTTGTCGAAAGTAAGCTAAATCGTTGGGAGTCATTGGACGCCCGAAAGCCAATCAATCAAAGAAAAGGGGGAAATGAAATTGACTTAAGCCACGTCGGCTATGGCGAAATTTTCCCTTTCGACCCGAAAGACCTCTTCTGCGACAACGCACAGTTCTTTGCAGAATTGGAGTTTCTTGGTTGCACGGCAGAATCTAGGAGCGCGCTGGTGAGAGCGATTGAATTGGATCAAGGAGATTCGCGACGGCCGAGACTTGGTCACCAGACACAGGTCTGGCTTTCGGCTACCGCCCTTGATCTTCAAACCGCCCTATCGGCTGAAGAGCGGGCATTGTCACTCGGAAAGCTCTTCCAACTATCAATGGGTTTCTTTGGGCATTTTAGATGACGATTAACGACCTAAGCACATTAATTATCATGAGCTCACCCGAGGGCGCGGAGCGACTCAGGGTTGATGTAGAGGCGCGCGTACTGGAGGCAATCGCGGACAAATCAGCTCGAACCATTAGCCCTTTTAAGATCATCCATGCAGCTCGGCCCAAAGATGTGTTCGAGGCTCTTTCGGCAAAACCTTATTCCTGTGTGCAATTTTCAGGACATGGTTCGCCATCAAGTGTCTTTCTAGAGGACAACGAAACAGCTTCCGGCACAGCTATCGGTTTAGATGTGTTGGAACGAATACTAATTGCAGCCCAACCGCATCTATCCGTTGTAGTTTTCATGTCTTGCTACTCGGCAGAGATGGCGGATTCTCTGATTCAGTCCGTGCCGATAATCATTTCTTGCGACGGACCTGCAGACGACAGCGAGTGCGTATCGTTTCTTGAGCGTTTCTATACTGCACTGTTTAACTCCAACGATGTTGAGTCTTCATTTCAACGTGCTCAGGCCGCAACTTACGCGGGCAAAATTCAACCCATCCTCCAACGGCGTTCAAACCTGAGCGAGAACAATCCGTCGCTCATTAGAGTGGACTCGCGCATGGGATATGTTCTCTACGTAGACGTTTCGAATGTGCAGGATCAGGCACAGGAATTCGGGATGTCGACTGACGAGTTACTGAGGCTCGTCGCTCGTAAAATTCGTTACCACCGATGGGCTTTTCGGTACCCGCGTGACAGAGCCTTGTTCCCTGTGGGCCATCTGTTTGGCCACTTCTCCTGGACGAACGCGCAAGACGTTGTTCGCTGCGATCAGCTTTACAGCTTGAGCTCAGAGGTAGAGGACGATGCATGCGCAGCCTGGATTGAACTGATGATGCGATACCACGATTGCTATGTTGCTGATTACAGAAGCCCAACACAGGATATGAGGCTGAACGAAAGATCCAGCTTAGACGATGCGATAGCAACAATAGAGCGCCTAAATGCGAACTTCTTTTATGGTGCCTATTTCGCACTTATGTGTGACTACGCCCCTGAAAGCGCGAGAATGGCTCGTTCGATTTGCTTAACTTCGATCAAAATCGCTCGAGAAAAGCTGATCATAAATGACACTGCAGGAAGCATTCAAAATTTGGAGGCGGCGCTCAGTGCGATTCACGATCTAATCGAGGGATTTGGCAGGAAAGTACTGAAGTGACCTTTCTTCGACCCGCCTCGCGGATTTGAGTTCACCAATTGGAGCACTGCCGATGTTTCAGCGAGTCATCGAACCTCTAGTTCGGATTCGCCGGTAACCGCCGTTACGTCGAGCGGCAGGAAGTGGGTCGACAGCTGACTGTCCGCTTTTGGCGAGCCCAGACTCGAAAGCAGTCGCTTAGCCGCCTGACTATGTCTGTTTGACCTCGAACGTCCAGCCAATCGTATTTTGAGGGGGCGAAGTTGCACAGCGTTGTCGAACGAATTGACAGTGTGGGCAATAAGACTTGTAGAAAGCTTCGGCTGGATGCGCATTTCTGCTCCTTATTGACTAATTATACAATACGTGGCAACTCTCTTCCCATAAGGGGAGAGGAAGCATGACAAACAATCTCAAAGCACCATTGTGCTCATTTTTCGCTCTGGCTTCAGCACTCGCTGCGTCGCCAGCTGTAGCTCAGGACGGCGAAAGCGAAGCTGTGTCTCAAGATGAGGGCAACGTCATCATAGTGACGGCCCAGTTGCGAGAAGAGGATATCCAAGATGTTCCGATCTCGATTACCGCCATTACTTCGGAAACGCTGTTGGCGGCGCGGATCGAGGACTCGCAGGATCTCCAGTTCAATTCGCCTAACGTCATTTTGTCGGCCAACCGCAATCTGACGATCCGGGGTGTCGGTTCCCAGAGCTTTGGCGGCAGCGCGGACACGAATATTGGCGTGCTCGTAAACGGCGTGTTCTTGCAGCAAGGCAGTACATTCGGCGAGTTTTTTGACCTTGAGCGGATTGAGATTTTGCGCGGGCCGCAAGGCACGCTCTTTGGCCGCAACACAACAGGTGGTGCGATCAACATTGTGAACAAAAGGCCGACGGACCAGTTCGAAGGCTATGCGCAGCTTCAACTGGAGAACTTTGATGGTGTTCGCGCCGAAGCCGCTATCAACCTGCCAATTGCCGATGGGCTTTATCAGCGTTTCTCCGCCCATGTTCTGAAACGCGATGGCTATACGCTTAATCTCAAAAACGATCAGCGTATCGATGGGCGTGACCAATACAGCCTACGCTCGAGCACCCGCTTCGAGCCGACCGAAACGACAACGGTTGACCTGGTATTGAATTACTTCCGCGAGGACTCCAACCGCGCAAATGCCGTCAAAAGCCTGTGCACCCCCGATACGACTTTCGGGTGCTCATCGCAGACTGTTGATTTCGACTTCCCAGATGCGTTTGGTCTTGATGGGCTGCTAGGCGGCGCGGTGCGGCCCAGTACGTTTTCCGATAACCCCACCGATTTGCGCGAAGTGCGCATCGATATCGAGCCGGAGCAAGACATTGAGGATTTCCTCGCAACGCTTCAGATCGAACAGGAGTTAGGTGCGCTCACGCTGACGTCTGTCACTGGCTACCGCGTTGGAGATAATGCCTCTTTTCGAGATTTCGATCAGGGAACACGGCCTGGTGCTTTTGAACCAGGAACATACACGACCGCATTCGGTCCGCTGACTGTTGCCGATGCGGGCAACGGCAACGGGGTGTTGACCTACAACCTCCGTAATCAGGGTGAGGCGGTCACGACGACTGATTATCGCACGTCTCAGGAGGCGTTTGGCAAGCGCGAGCAATTTAGCCAGGAATTACGGCTCGGATCCGACTTTGATGGCCCTTTCAACTTTCTTGTGGGTGGGTATTATCTGTGGGCTGAAAGTTCGGGCGAGGTCACAACATATCTGCCTGTATCGCGCACCCTTGGCTTTACCACCAGCGGGAATACCAGCGACGCCGATGTCGACAGCTACGCTGTTTTTGGTGAGGCCTACTTCGACATTACGCCTGAGCTGAGCATCCTCGGTGGATTGCGGTACACCAAGGACGACAAATCGATCACGACCGCGAGTGGCTTCATTGCTTTGGGCGCCCCGTTTGTGGGTGAAGCAGAATTCGACGCCGTCACAGGAAGGGCCAGTGTCAGCTGGCAACCAACGCCTGATAACAATTTCTACTTCACCTATTCTCGCGGCTTCAAATCGGGCGGATTTAACCCGGGCAATTTGGGGACACCGACCTTCGATTCCGAAACGATCGATTCCTACGAGCTTGGGACGAAGAACCAATTCATGAATGGTCGTGTGACCGTTAATGCCGCAGTCTTCCAGTACGATTACTCTGATCTGATTGTTGGGAATATTGTCGGAACGCTGGCCACTAATGTGAACATTCCGTCATCGCGCATTCGCGGGTTTGAACTGGAGGCTGTGGCTGAACCACTAGACGGGCTGCTACTGGAAGGCTCGCTCGGCCTGCTTGACACCGAGGTGCGCAGCGATTTCCTTTCATCGGATCCTTCTCGCGGTGGCGATTTCTTCCAGTTGCAGGGCAACTCTCTGCCCAATGCCCCCGAACGTACGCTTAAGCTTGCCGCGGAATACACCTTCCTTGGCGGTAGCAACTGGACCATTCGTCCACGCGTGGACTTTTACAGCCAGACCGGGTTTTTCAGCCGGGAGTTCAATGTTTCAGCGGACCGGGTTGATGGTTGGGAGCAACTTGACCTGTCTGTTCAATTCGCACTTGAGGACAGACCCTGGAGCCTCACTGGATTTGTGAAGAACGTGACCAACAATGACGATATCACATTCCTTGAGGTCAATTCGAACCTTGTTGGAAGTTTCCGCAGCGCGTTCTTGATCGATCCACGCATTTATGGCGTCGCCCTGCGCGTCGGTTTCTGATGCAATCATTTATTCAAAGGGGACGCAATTGATGAATGGGTTGTTCGATTTGCAGGGTCATGTCGCGCTCGTAACGGGCGGGAACACCGGTCTTGGCTTGGGAATGGCGCGGGGGCTCGCGAAGGCGGGCGCAAGTGTCGCGATCTGGGGGCGCAACTCGGATCGCAACACCGCTGCCGCTAAAGAACTCGCATCGCTGGGAGTGGAGGCGCAAGGGTTTGTTTGCGATGTGACGGACCCTGCCGCTATCAACGCGGCTATGGAGGCAACGGTTGATCGGTTCGGCAGGCTGGATAGCTGTTTCGCCAATGCTGGCGGATCAGGCGTGCGCAAGCCGTTTGTCAATCACACTCCCGCCGATTGGCAATCGACCATAGACTTAAACTTCAATTCTGTGACGGCCACGATGCAGGCCGCCGCGAAGCAATTTATTTCGCAAGGTAGTGGCGGAAAGCTTATCGTTTCTTCTTCCATTGCGGCATTGATGGGTATTCCAGGTGGCGGTTATTCTGCAACCAAAGCCGCCGTATCCGGTCTCATCCGCAGCCTCGCAATTGAATTGGCTCCTGCAAATATTCAGGCCAATGCCATACTGCCCGGATTCATTGAAACCGATATGTCAGTTCAAACACCGCAGGCCTTTCAGGACGCCTGTTTGCGACGCACAGCCTCTGGCAAACTCGGCAATCTTGAAGATATGGAAGGCATCGCGGTCTTCCTTGCCTCTCAGCAGAGCAATCTGGTGACTGGTCACTCGCTCGTGATCGATGGAGGGCAATCGATCTTCCCGATGTGATTGGCCGCGTCTACTCTGACGGCAAGGATTGCTGATTCCGGATGTAGTCGTCTTTAAGCGAGAGAATGGCACCAACAATCATTTTCACGGTGATGTCTTCGACCTGTTGCCAGCTCATTGTGTGCCGACTTTGATCGCGGAGCAAATACATGCCTGCCGATGCAGGAAGGCCGAAGCTGATATCGACGCCAGCTTGGGCGATATCTGGCGGTAAATCGAGATGTTTTCCGATTATTTCGGCCAGATAATCGACGGCTGCATCTCTCCCATATTCGGTTGGATCGTGAACGGCGCTCAGGCTCGGTTCGGCTTGTAGTCGATCAATAATCAACCCGCGCTCATCGATGTATTTGATGTAAGCATGGGTAATACCGCGAACGAGCCCCTCAAAAGTCTCCGCACCTTTGGCTGCCTCATTTTGCTCGCGCCGCAGCATGCGCAACTCGCGCTCCAGCAGCTCACTGAGCAGCACTTCGAGATTTGGGAAGTAGTTATAGACCAGCGATTTGCTGACGCCTGCCGCCTGCGCGATAGAATCCATTGAGATCGCTGCAACACCGTCGCGCCCTACCATTTCGGCTGCGTGATCCAGGATCGATCGGCGACGTTCTGCCGGATCAAGCCTTGTACGAGATTTTTGCGCTTTGGATGCCATCGCTTCAGCAATAACAAAGGCTGACAAAGAATCCAGCGCTGCCAAATCAAAGGGGTGGTAGCGGATAGGACGCTGGATCATGCCAGCGCTTGTCGTAAATGGACCGTTCCCTTCCAGCAATAATATTTTGCTGAAACGCAAGAAGGTTGCCTTCCGGATCACGCGCATAGCGCATCTTCCATCCACCAAGCGTGAAGGCGGGTCCGGCAAATTCGATGCCCTGAGGCTCAAGACGCGTTATCGTGCCATCAAGATCAGTGACTTCGAACGACAGACTGTTGTAGCCGATCCGCTCGAGCGTCCAGTCGGTGCGCGATACAGGTGTGGGCGGCGTTTTGAAGTTCCAGAATTCAAGCTCGAAGTTCCATGTCGCAAACCAGCTTGCGGTGACGACAGTGCCATCAATGTCCACCACATCATCGATTGTCGCTATGCGCGTCTCTTCGAGTTCGCGATGCGGGCCATAGCCAAGAATTTTTGTGTAGAAATCAACCATCGCAGCTTTGTCGCCCGGTACATTTGCGATGTGGGTAAGCCACGCATCGTCCTGTCTGCGAGGTCGCTCCAATTGCTCCATCTCGATCATGGTTCCGTCGGGATCGAAGCCGTATGCATACGTAACCCCCTGACCGAGCAGATCAATCGCACTGTGTCCGCGCGAGAGCATTTCCATACCGGCTTCGCGAAAGCGCTTATAACCCGAATTGTCCGTTTGGGTTTGCCAGCAGATGTGAGTGTACCCCGGCCCAGACACTGACCGCCGTTCGGCTTCGGCAGCGCCGTCCGGCTCAATATCAACAAGCACGAGAAAGACCGTCGGGGTTTCGACAAGCGCCATTTCAATCTGTCCCTCGCGCTTATTCAGAATTTCCGAGGGCAGCGCTGAAGCATCAACCATCGTGCGCTCGATGACATCGAAATCGACAGCAGCGCTGTAGAATGCGACGGTCTCATCGATATCAGAGACCGTGATACCGACGTGATGCACTCCCAGAATTGCCTCTGCCGCGGCCGGAGCGGCTTGGGCTGGCTGCGTTTGCATGTTTAAACATCCTGCAAGGGGCAGGCTGATGACTGGCAGTACGATCCAAGCTCTCAATTGGTTTCTCCCCTTGGGCGATAAGCAAGCAGGACATTGCCACCGATTTCGCCAAACTTGTCATATCCAGAGTTCACGAAGACCATGCCTCCGGCGACAACGACCCCCGCACTGTCAATCGATCCGCCCCTTGCCTCGACGCCATTGACGGTTGTGAAAGCCTTGTTGGTCTCTTGCATCCACAACACACGCCCATCATGAGCGGAATAGGCGAGCAGCTTTCCATTGTGCGCCCCTGCGAAAACGACACTAGGAATGGCGGTCAGCGGCGCAGACAGCGCGGTCTGACACGCATAACCAGGCTCTTCGCATGTGGGCTTTTCGATGCGAGACCAGAGCTTGCGCCCTGTCGCCGCCTCGAAAGCATGAATTCCAGGGCGGGCCGGACCGACTGTGAATCGGTTGCCCGGCGTATCGGCAATCGGAACCCACAGGGTTTTGCCATCGCTTGCCATCCCCCAGTGAATGCCGCCGTTAAACCCGCCCATCCCGGCGCGTTCGCGCCACACAATGCGGCCCTTATTGTCAGGGTCCATGCCAAAGACCTCGCCGGACTTTTGACCCGCGAGGATCATGTCTTTCCCGGATGGCAATTCGACAAGAATCGGTCCGGCACCGAAATCAAAATCTGGCCCGTCTTCTTCGGGGCAATTTGCTTTTGGATCGCGTCCGCAAGAGGCATTCCAGGCATCTCCAGCGATTGTTTGGGAGACCCAACGCAAACTACCACTTGCAAGGGACAATGCTACGATAGCATCGCTGTTGCCGTTAGCTGGCGAGCTGTAATTTTCGCCTGTTCCAACATACAATAGTCCACGTTTTTCATCGATCGCGGGGGTCGACCAAACTGGTGCACCACTAGGTGCGAGTATATTCACCCCGGCCCGGGTTTTGCCTACGATCTCTGGTTTATCGACCGAGTACCAGCGCCACTTTTGCTCGCCGCTGTCCGCATCGAGAGCTGTGATCCCACCCCTGAAAGTGCAGCAAGCATATTGATCGTCATAGGCCGATACGACTTCGAGCGAGGACATTGGCACGAAGAGTGTTCCCTCGTGCCAGGCAATACTTCCGGTTATCGTACCGTCTGGATGATCCCTTAACGATCTGGACCAGCGCTCTTTGCCTGTGCGGGGGTCAACAGCGTGAACCACCGCATCAACATCGCCGAAATAAAGGGTTTCGGGTGTGCCATCCGATCCAGTTGCGATCACGGGCGCATTGCGCACTTCGGCCCGCGCATCATAGCTCCACCAGATGCAACCCGTCTGCGGATTCAATGCGTATACGTGACCCGATTGGCTGCCGGTGAAAAGCGCCTCTTTGGTCACTGCGGGCTGGGACCGCGCCCGTTGTGCACCGGGAAAGCCGAATGCCCATGCGAGCTCAAGCCGCTCGACATCGCTCTCGTCCAACCCTGCGTTTTCACGGGTTTGGAAGCGGGTGTTGGCTTTGCTGTTGCCCCAACGGTTCCACAAAGGCGAACCAGAGAAACGCAGTGCTCCTTCGCAGCGCGGGCCGGTTGCTTCGCGCGACGATTGCCCTTTTCCGAGGTATTCAGACAATACGATGCGATCAATTGCGCTTAAAGCCGCAGATTGAGCCTGCATAATACCGCCGTTCATGGAGGCGAGAACTTGAGCTTGGCTACGCCCTTCAAGCGCTTCGCGGGTCGGAGCGCCATTGATGCCCCCGTCATGGCATGAAGCGCAATTTTCGGCATAGAGACGCTCTGCAAGCGCCGCTTTCCCACTTTCGGGTAGGTCGGTGGCTCTTTCAACAACTGGCGGTGAGCAAGCAGCAAGCGCGGCACACAGCATGCCAAGTACCGCAATTGAGCTTTTCATTCCTCACCCCATTCGTTACTGACGAATAATACAATAGTGGAGGTTGCTGTCAATGCGAAGGCTTGGTTTGATTCTGGCAGGCAGCCTGATTGCGACTTCCGCTTGTGCCCCGACGCTGCCAATAAATGCAGAGTTACCGGTTCAAGCTGAAAACCCTGTGTCCGCTGACCCTGCTGCAGAATATGCCAATGCGCTTGCTGGTCCCGGGGCGCCCTATCGCGAAGGATATGTCGGCGAAGGCGATAATCGTATCCACTACGTTGAAGCAGGCGAGGGGCCGACGGTCCTTTTCGTTCACGGGTTCCCTAGCTTTTGGTATGTGTGGCGCGATCAGATGGAGGCGCTGCGCCATTGCCGCCGCGTGATCGCGATCGACGCGCTGGGCGCGGGTCTATCTGCGAAGCCCAAAGCAGAAGAAGCGTATCGGGTCGAAATTCTCGCCCGGCGTTTACACACCCTTATCGGTGAGTTGGCTCCCGGCGAGAAAATAATGCTTGTTGGACATGATTGGGGCGGCGCGCTCGCTTGGAGCTACGTTCAATCGGATGCGAGCAGGGTGGAAAGACTAGCCGTGTTCAGCGCGCCTTCCTACAATCTCTTGCTTGACCTGCTTGCAAATGACCCTGAACAACGCGCAGCGTCTAGCTATATGCCAAAGCTTCTGGAGATCGACCGCCAGACGGCGTCCACGACTGCTTTTGCGCAATCATTTTTCGATCTCGCATACCAACGGATGCTGGATACAGACGTGCTGGACGCACGTGAGGGAGAGCTTTTTAAAGATGCACTTCATCGCGAGGGTGCGCTTTATGCTGGAATTCAGTGGTACAAAGCGAATATCCCGGCATTTGATAACCTCGATCCCGCAAGCGCCTATTGGCCAAAGGCGGGCACCAGAACCGATGTGCCGGTCTTGCTCGTTCGCGGCGCACAGGACCGTACCTTCGTCCAGCGAATGGAATTTGATGCACTCGATGAAGCAACCGACTTGACCACCTTAACGATAGACGGCGTCGGTCACTGGACACCATTCCAGGAGCCTTTTGCTTCAAATGAGGCGCTTGCTGAATTCATTCTCGGTCAAGGCAGAACTTGTCGTTAACTCACTGCACGCATTGTCGGGCCTTCGTGCCGATCTAAGTCTTGGGAGATGCCGACTTAAGCGCCGCAGAGCAGGTATTTGTCGTGATGTCAGGCAAGCTAGGATGGCTTTTTGTGGACCGTTAGCAGACAATCTGCTCCTTTCCGAAAAGCTCGAAAAGCTGCCGTCCAGTCCAAGGCATAGTTTGAAGTTCCAATGGGCTAACGCCATCGAACCTCTGTGTCGCTGCACGGATTCTGGCAGTGATCATTCTAGCGCTGGTCCAGCTCCGCAATTTCGATGGCGGGCAAGATGAAAGCAGTCACGCTGTCTTCTTGTTTGAAAACCTCTTTAGCCAGAACATTGATCTCTTCGACGGTTGCTTCACGGTAAGTTTTCTCGTGCGCCCGGAAAGTTGCAAGCCCATCGGATCCCGTTTGTGCGTCTCCGAGCACATTTAGCCAGTATCCGTTGTTCTCAAATATGCTGTTTAGGTCTTCGATCAGCGGAGTGAGGGCACGATCAAATGCGTCTGAGTCGATGCCCGTTTCTGCGAGCTCGGTTGCGACGCGCAAGATCCCGCCTTGCACTTTTCCGACGTCTTCCGGTTTTGCGGTTACTCTTGCCAAAGCATAGCCGTATCCATCGAAAATCGAATTCGAGAATGCGCCAGCACCAGGAGAATAGGTCGCACCCATCTCTTCGCGCAGAACGTCAGTCAGGCGGTTGCGGAACACTCCGCGCAGCACCCGCATCCGATACGCATTGGCAGGATCACTTGCATCGGGCGCAGGCCAATAAACATAGACCAAGGCCTGCTCTTCATTGCCGCGATGGTAAAAGCGGTTGGGAGTCTCGCTGCCAGATGGAAAGGCAAGGTCGGCGTTAGCGCCAAAATCGGCCTTTTGGTCAGCGCGCATGGGCAAGGCTCCGAATGTTCGAGCGATCTCACGCACGACAGCTTCCTTGTCGACATCACCGACAACAGTGATCTCAATGAGACCGGTCTTGAATTCAGGCTCGACCCACTCGCGCACTTCGTCGAGTGTCGCCGAGAGAAAACTGTCGATCCCGTCATAGCCGTAACGGGTGTCGCCTGACCTGATCAGTCGTGGGAGATACTTGTTGGCCACCGCACCCGGAGAGGAATCATGGGTCGGGTACCAAGCCTCCATATTGCGAAAATGCCGCTCCGCGATCACTTCACGAAACGCAGGAGCGGCAACCTTTGCAGCCATCAGGTTTAGCTGGTCAGATAGATCATCGGCGCCGGTTGTACCGAGAATTTCGAACGCGTCATTGTCGATCATAGTCCGCGTTAACGCACCCACCCGTTGCCCGGCGAACAGAGTGCGCAAATCATTCGCTGTGTGGCCGACGACGCCGCTCCGGCTAAGGACGTTTAGTCCAAGCCGCCGCAAACCTTCGTCCTTACGGGGCATGGACATAAAGCCTCCGCCGACGCGTACTCGAATGTTGATCGTACCGGTATCGAAATCGGTCTGCTTGAAATTGAGCCGCACATTGTTTCCAAATTTGATCAGGTGCGCATCCGCATCTTCAACAAAAATATCCGATACCACTTCGCCCGCAGGACCGAAATCTGTGTAGGCGAAGCTACCAACATCACGCGCTTCAGGTGCAACTACGGCGACTTGCTGAGACTGTTTCAATGCTTGTGCCAGGACCGTCTCGGCATCTTCCAATGGTTCGCCCGACACAAAGTAGACAGCCGGATTTTCATATCCTCGCCAAGCATCGCGAAAGGCGGCGTTGATCTCCTCGACGGTCAGGCCTTCGGCGATAGCGTTGAAGCGATCGAGGCTCGATTGCGGCGAAGTAAAAACCCGCTCATCAGCGAAAGCGGACACCAGCGCCTGCGCATAATTGTATTCAAACCCGGCATAGGTCTTACGGGTATTGGCACGCTCGACGGCGGTCCCCAACGAACGGCGATAATTTGCAATCTGCTCATCCAGCTCCTCTTGAGAGAACCCGAACTGAACCGCTCGGCGCAATTCCTGTTCGGCTTCGGAAAGCGCTGCTCGCCAGTCATCTGGCGTGGTCCGAACGTTCAACAACATCCCGTCGACTACATCATCGACACTCGAACGAGATGACAAACCTGCAAGATAGGCGGCGGTTCCATTCTGAACAGCGCGAGACATCCGTTGATTGAGGATGCGGGTCCCTAAAGAGATAATGGCATTGTCGCGCCTGGTAGCAGCCGTATCCGGGCGCTTAGTATAAGGACGCAGTGCGGCAATAGACACCGAAGTCATCAAGCCTTCATCGTGATAGGCGTATACAGTTCCAGGGACGATGCTCGCCTGATTGCGCGGTCTTTGCGGCAGAGCCGCCCCGGCTGGCTGCCAGTCGCCAAAATACTCCTCAATGCGGGCAATCGCGTCCTCGGGTTCGAGATCGCCAATGACCGCAATAAAGGTGTTTTCGGGCCGATAGTATCCGCGATAATAAGAAACAAATTCTGCTCGCGGCATAGTTGCGATGGTCTCGTCAGTGCCGATGGGAAGGCGATCAATCAGTCCGCTCCCTCGTGTTAAAAACCCAAGGCGATCGACAAACGCCCGAAACTGAAGCGAGTCCCGCGCAAGTTTCTCTGAAGCGATCACGCCGCGCTCCCGTTCTATCGCGCCCGCGTCAAGGAGCAGGTTTTCGGCGGTTTCTCGCATCAAGAAGAAAGCCTCGTCAAGCACCTCGTCTTCAACCGAAGGAAGGTTGAGCTTGTACGTAGTCTGGTCGAAACCGGTGCTGGCATTCGTATCTGCGCCAAAAGATAGGCCATACCGTTCGAGACGTTTGATCATCTCTCCTTCGGGAACATTCACTGATCCGTTGAAAGCCATGTGCTCAAGAAAATGTGCAAGGCCTAATTGCGCCTCGGTTTCATTGACTGAGCCGGTGTTGATCTGCATTCGAACTGCGGCAACATCGCTAGGCGTTTCGTTCTTCATAACGGCGTAGCGAAGGCCATTGCTAAGGGTGCCGTAGATCACGCGCGAATCGGGTTCGAGATCACTCGCTTCGTGTGCGAAAGCCGGGGCGTCCGGCTCCTGCGCGACCAACAAAGCAGCGGGAGCGCCCACCAGAAATACTGCTGCGGCAGGCGCAATGATATGGCGAAAGAGAGTGTTTGGCATCGCTGGCTCCTTTTGAGTGCGCGCGGATTCGACAACCCGATAAATCGCATTCGGTTCGACCAAGCATGATGCGGTAGCTCGCGTCTTCCTCAGTCAAAGAGCGAAAAATCTTGCGACAAACAGAAAACGCCGCGCCCGCTTGAACGGGATGCGCGGCGCCAACTGGTCTAGTTTGGTCAGGTATCTAAGTTTAGAACCTCGCTCTGATACCGCCTGTAACTGTCCGCCCGCCGTTAAACTGATAACCGTCCGGGAAGAAGAAGGGGCTGCTCCCGCCGCCGAACTCAGAAGAAAACGCGCGCCTCAAATCGATGTCCTGCGATCCGCGCAGCAAATCATCGCCCTGCAGGTAGACCGAGAAATTGGTACCGCCCACATCAAACGAATAAGACAGCCGGACATCAAACGTGTCGTACGATGGGAGCACCGTGTCGATACCATTCACCTGAAACGAAGAGGCCGTTGCGGATTGATGGGTGTAGATTACTCGGCCTTCAAATCCGCCTTCGGCATAGCTGAGCGAAGCGTTGTAAATCCATTCAGGCTGATCTTCGAGGAAGCGATTAAGTTCAAACTGGGCAAGGTCTCCGTTGTCATCGCGCCCAGAAACTAATGTGGGGAAATCCCCCTGAGTCCACGTCAGATTGCCTAGAACCGTAAAGTTCGAAAGACGGCCCGGCAAGAAAGTCAGCTGGCGAATGGCTTCAAGCTCAATCCCGTAGATCTTACCTCCACCTCCGTTTTCAGGACGATTGCGAAGGAATTCGGTCTCATCATTGAATGCCACCAGATCCGGACGGGTGGTCGCAAGATCACCAAAGCTGTCGAGGATCTCGTCGCGGACGGTTGTGTCTGATCCATCTTGGAAGAACACATTCGTGAAATTGTTTTTGACGTTCTTGTAAAAGAAGCCGGCTCGGATCAACCCCGGCGTATCGGTAAAGTAATACGCCACATCGAAATCGAAGTTGTCCGTGATGGTCGGGCTGAGATCAGGGTTTGCTTCACGAATTATCGCGCGATTGACGGTTGGACGCAAGTCGAGCGAGACCTGCCGTGGACGCCTGATGAGGCGCAAATCTGGATTCACGGTAGAGCGGAAATAGGCGAACCGTGCGACCAAATTATCTTGTGGCCGGTAATTGATGATCACGCTGGGCGTGAACACTTCCTGTGCTCCAGCCAGATTTGTGAACTCAACCAGTCCGGCGTTTACGAAGGTTTCGCGCGGCTCAGAGGGCCCCGTTGCTGGCCTGACGCTCGGTACGTTGATCGCTTGCCCAGAGCGGAACACTCTTTCATATCTGCCGCCGCCGACGAACTCGAACTTGCCTACATTGATCAAAGCTTCAAAATAAGCAGCTGTGCGGTCCTCGATGGTCTCGGTTGGCACAAGCCCGCCGGAGTCGAGGATCGGATCCAGGTTGCGCCGGTCGACAAAACGGAACCGCTCCTCGTTCTCGGGTGTGTTCGGATCGTCTGCCAAAAAGTTTGGCAAGCCGTTGAAGATTGCATCAACAGCCGCGCCTGTCAGAAATGGCGATTGGAACGTCTGTGCCCCGATATCGCTCAGCGCCTGATTGTCGACAAGGCCGGTGCCGAAAGCGTCTAGTCCGGTGTCTCGCCCGAAGATTCTCGTATAGCTTTCAACAGATAGCAGCGCGCCGGTCGAAGTTGTCGCAAATACATCGTCATTGGCATCACGCTCTGATCGATCCCATTTAATCCCGGCTTCGACATATTCGAGCCAAGAAAGTGAAGGCAGATAACGCGCGCTTCCCTCCAAGGTGTAGGCCTCAGTCGGGCTGTTAGTCAGCGTGCGGCTCGCAGATGTGACGTTGTAATTTGCGGGATCATTAAGGAAATCCGACCCAGCCTGACTTAGCGATAGGATCGGCAGGCCATTTGGCTGGAAGATGACTCCGCCTCCGACAACACGATCGGTCAGAGCAGCATCGTCATCAGGATTGATTTGGATCGTCGTCGGATCAATCAAGTCCACGAGGTTATTTCCTCTATTCCCCAGTGCGCTCAGATTTGCGTTGTTGGATTGCGATTTCGCGAACTGATACCCGGCCTTGTAATTGAAAACCCAGCGATCAAGATTTGTCGAACCGCGCAGGCTAACTGTATCCTGACGCGCTTCGAGATCTGTCACGTTGAATGACAGGTTTGGGCGAAGAGCGCTTAGAGTGGTTCGGCGGCGCACCTCTCCGCCAAGTTCCGGGATCGGCAAGTCAATGCCGGCCGTCAGAAAGCTAGCCGTAGAGCGTGCTGTTTCGGCGTAGGAATTCCGCTGGATACGCTGCAGATCGAGCCGCAGATTCGTCGTGTTGCTGACGTCCCATGCAACATTCAATGACGCGGTCAGGTTTTCCTCTTCACGATCACGGCGAAGATAGCTGACCCCGCTTTCGAGGCGGCTGTTAAATTCCTCATCGAACGGAAATTGCTGCGAAGCCGGGACGCGGAACAAGGATGTAAAACCCGCGGGCAATACTTGTGGAATGACACCAGCGACGTCTGCGTCAAAGTTCCGGCGATCAGTCTTCCTATACTGAACATTGGCAACCACGCCGAAGCTGTCGGTCAGCCGTGCCGAGAACAGCCCATTGATCTGATATTCTTCGCCAAAATCTGGATCAAGGCTGGTTTCGCCTTCAACCCCGATCTGTGCTGTGATGCCATCATAGTCGAGGCCCGACTTGGTCTCGATCTCAACAAGACCGCCAGACCCAGTGGACTCCATGCTCGGCAAAAGCGACTTCTGGATTGTGATTTCAGAGATGTTGTCAGCCAGAAATCCGGACAAGTCGATTGTGCGTTCGAAGCCGGTTCCTTGCAATTCAAGGCCGTTCAGCTGGACGTTGATTGCCTCCGAAGAGAACCCGCGAACGGTGATCCGGTTGCCCTCGCCAGTTGCATCATCTCGGCCAAAGGCCACACCTGACACCCGCCGCAGCGCCTCGGGCACGTTCTCGGCCGGAAAACTGCCCAGCAGGTCAGATGAAATGACTGTGGAGTTGTTCGCTGCGCGCAGCTGCTGGTTGAGCGATTTTTGAAGACTGCTAGCATAGCCGAACACGGTGATGTTGTTCGAAGTCTCGCCGATCGACACATTCAAACGGGCACGCTGGTATCCGTTGGCAGGGATCGGGAATACCTCTGCCGGTTGGCCAAGATAGGTCACCCGCAACTCGGTCGCCGTTATCGGCACCGCAGGAATATAGAAAAAGCCCCGGTCATCGGTCGTGGCACGCAAATCTGTTCCCAGAATCTCAACTTCCGCGCCCGGTAGCACCGTGCCGCTTATCGCGTTGCGAACCACTCCAGCTACCTGCGAAGCATTTCCTTCGTTTTGCGAGCTGGCGTCGTTTGGGTCCTTGAGAGAATAGACATTCGCCGAAACTTCGGTCGCGACCAGACCTGTCGAGCGAAGGAGCCGCTGAAGAGCATCTGACACGGTGAAGGTGCCGTTGAGCGCCGCCGATTGCTTACCATTGACCAGTTCTGAAGGGTAGAGAAGGTCAGAACTCGTGGTTTCTGCAAACGTGTTCAGCGCCGATTCCAGCGGTTGCGCCGGAATATTATGGGCCTGCACCGCATCGTTTGCCGATTGGTTCGCGGTATCCTGCGCGTTCGCAGCGGTGGAAATTGCTGTCAGGCTGCATCCTGCAACCAATGCTGCCAGTGCAATTCTCGTATGGATCATGAAAAGCCCCCCTAGCTGGCTCTTTTTTAAATAGACAAACCGGTTTTGTCCGACCTTAAAGAGTCAGATGCACCGGGTTGCCTTTTCCTCAGCATGGTTGAGAAATTAATGCAGGGTGAAGCGAGTTTTAGGGAAACTTACTTGTTCGAAACCCGCGAAGGTACGGGCGAATCGTGCGCAGCTGTAACTTCAAGTACCGAACCTCCGGAACGCGGAGTAACTTTAACGGGGAAGCCCGCTTCGAGCGTTGCTGCAAAATGCTTACTCGATTGAATCCGGAACGTGCCGTTGACCAGATAATCACCGATGCTTTCGTCCCTTAGAACGTGCTTCTCGACCGAGTACCGATTAAATTCTCCAAGCACTTCACGTAGTGGCGTTTGCTCGAAAATCAGTCTTCCTTCTCTCCAGCTGGCGACCTGTGACAATTCTGCCTTGGTTATTACGAACGGAGCGTTTGGAGCGATGCTGAGTTGTTGACCAGGCGTCAGTTGTGCGCCTTTCTCCGTGTTTGACCGACCATTTCGATCCACACGCACACGGCCCTCGATCAATGTTACCTTTGCCTCTCGGTCTGTCGTGCGAACCGAGAAGATGGTTCCCAGCGCGACCACCTGGCTTTCGCCCGCTGCCACTACGAAAGGCCGGTCGGCATCTTTCGCAACAGTGAAGACGGCTTCTCCGCGTACCAGTGTAAGGTTGCGACGAGCGGCCGAATATTCGACCTGAACCTCAGAACCGGTGTTCAGTTCGATTACCGATCCATCAGGCAATGAAAACTCCGCGACCTGACCTATTCTCGTTGAATAGCCGGAGCGAAAATCAACTGCCTCAAGAGATTCTTCAGTCACATCCTCATCTTGCAATGCAGCTTGCGGAGGCAACGGATCGTCGGTCTCACCCACGGCTATCTGCCCGGCTGGAGCGGCGGACCCGTTGTCGAATGGCGCGCTCCCGTTCAGCATAACAAATGATGCCGTGACTATTACCGCGACCGAAGCAGCGATTGCCGCAAATCCCGGCATCCTGCGAGAAACACGCTGCATGTCCGGAGCTTCTGCCAGTGTTTCAACACGCATCTCGAGAATTGAAGGCGCGTCGGCATGCTGTCCGACCAATTCCCAAGCAGTAGCAATCCGGTCGTATGCTCGCGCGTTGGCCAGAGAGTTTTGACGCCAATCGAGATAGGCCCAGTGATCAGTATCACTCACATTGTCTGCAGAAAGGCGAGCAAACCACTTTGCTGCTTCCGCATCCGCGCAATCGAGCTGATCTGCATGCGACAAGGAGTCTTCAGGATCCGGCGATCTCACCGTCATTTCCGATCCAATCGAGCGGCTATGTGGTGCGCCGCCGCTGCAATATGCTTTTCAATCGAACTTACCGATACATCGATTCGATCCGCGATTTCCCGGTACTTGAAACCTTCGAAACGATGCAACAGGAATACTGTCCGGGTCCTAGGCGGTAATTCGGCCAACGCTTGCTCCAATAGACGAAGTTCGTCTTTACCTTGCAAGATGCGTTCGGGCGTAATTACCTCATTGCCTGCGTTGAAAAAGGGCAACTCCGACATTGCAGCATCGCGCGTTCCGCGATTGCGATATCGCTCTTTCAATAGGTTTGCCGCGGCTTGAAAAATGTAACCGTCGGGATTCTGGATATCCCGCGCGCCCTTTGATGCCCACACCCTCCCATACAGTTCCTGCACCAAATCATCAACGTCTTCGTACCGATTCACCCGCTTGGAAAAATATGAGCGCAGTGGGGCATCATAGCGTTTCACGAACACTATTCGTTCATCGTCGTCGGGCGTGCTGGATGGGTCGCTAATCACATAAGGGGCCTTGCCGTAATCCCATAAAGGTAACGCGCCAATCGAGCATGGCAACCACTGGCTTTACGGAACATTGATCTAAAGAAGCGAAGAGGATGGTTGCGGACCGAGTCCAATAGGATAAGGAGCGTTAGAACTTTCAGCAGTTGAATTGGACGCCCAGTGCTTCGCTGGGCAATTGCTGCACGCTTCCAGACCTGCCTCCTAGACAACAAGACGCCAATCGCCAGGCTTACCAGGTCACGACCTCTAAGTTGCTGTGGATCGCCAAGTTAAACAATGCGCGATCGCGGATGTGCTTCTTACAATCGGGGTGGAAACGGATCGCCCAGATCTGCTTTTGATTAAAGGGGCGCTTCGGGCCGATCTTCGCTCCAAAGTTCCAATGGACTCGGTTCGCAGCAGCAGGATCAAAGTTTGAGTAAGCCATTGTCATTCTCCTTGGCCGGAATGGCCTCAGAGAATGTCCGCTTTCGGGAACTAAGATCTGGAATGGCTACGTCTTGATCTAGGGCGCTTTGCTGCCGCTGCAGCAAGGCTGAACGAATGACCGCTTTCGCAGCGCGGCAAGAAGTCTAAGTGTTGACGCTGTATGTCATACGGGCCACGTCGGCACGACGTGCCAAGGACGTGCCAAGGACGTGCCAAGGACGTGCCAAGGACGTGCCAAGGACGTGCCAAGGACGTGCCAAGGACGGGCCAAGGACGTGCCAAGGACGTGCCAAGGACGTGCCAAGGACGTGCTAGAAACAGTCTCTGCATTGTGATGGTCGAACCAATTGACCCGCTACCGGAGCGTATTCCTCAAGTCATGCAATCGCTTGGAGATGGCTTTTTCCGCCCTCAAAATTGGTACCATCTTGCTGCACCAGACGAATTGAGCAAAGATGCCGATATGACGCCAAAGCAGGAAGCCTTTGTTCGCGAGTATCTCGTCGACCTGAACGCGACCCAGGCCGCCATTCGTGCTGGCTACAGCAAGCGCACGGCACATGTCATCGGCCATGAGAACCTGACAAAACCTGAAATCGCCGCAGCCATTGAGGTTGCGATGAATGACCGGGCCAAGCGGACCGAGATCACGGCCGACTATGTCCTCGAAGGCATCAGGGACACGATCGAGCGGTGTCGCGGAGAAGATGACGCCTTTAACCCAGCACAGGCGCTCAAGGGTTTCGAGTTGCTCGGCTAAGTTCACTCCGGCACCTATCTGCCTCTGTCCTGTCGATCCGGGCCTTGGCGCTCTAAGGCTCTTGCCAGCCGGTCATGGTATGAAGCTGGTAGGTTTCTGCCATTGATAAATTTGCTCAGTGTGCCTCCCGGGACCTCAAGGTCCTTTGCCAAACGCGACTGGTGGCCCGGTTCGCTTGCGCGAAGGTAATCAACTAGACGTTGCCGTAATTTTGCCAAATCGACCCCGGAGGGAGGATTGGCTTGTTTCCGTCGTTTAGTTTCAGGGGTGTCATCATCTCCTACCTGGTAAACTGTTTGTGGCGCAGAATCTGAGCCAGCTGGAAAATTGGAAACGTGGCTTGTTTCCGTCTCGACCGTGTCAGGAATTGAGCCACTCCTGGCGCGTGTTTCCATGCAAGTGTCAGATTTTGAGCCGAATGAAGTCAGAAGTTGAGCCTGAGAATTTCCATCCTTCCACCTCTCAAAGTCTCGCGTCGGTGCTGATGGGCTGCATCCCGGTGCCGCAACCCAAGTGAGTCGATAGGTAGCCGCCGACAAGTTGTTGCGATTGAACGCGCCCGGCTTAGTCTGAGCGATGAAGCCCTTCTCCATTAGCTCGTTGAGACAGCGTCTAACGGTGTTGCGGGACAGCCCGGTTGCCTTCGCGCCGGTCCTTTCGCTGAAATAGATCCGACCGTTGCTGCTACCGTCATCATGTCGCGCGAGCGCGATCAGCACTTTCACCGCATTTCCAGAAAGAGCCAACCAAGCTTCGGACCCTGTGACTGAATGAAAGAGCCTCGTATGACGAGGCTCTTTCTTGCGCCGGAATGGGTCAGTCACGGCGATCGATCCTCTTGGGATTGGCCGCAACATAGCGGATTGGTGGCGGCAGATGACTATCTTTTGGCCAGCAATTTCCTCGCTCTCGAGACTTTGGATCGAGAGAGCTTCGCTCGCGCAGAATCGGCTTCCTATTGTGCGCCGGAAGGAATCGAACTTGTCCGGCCAGACGGACGGCAGTGTTCTTGGACAGTCCCTTGATGCGGGGTTGCGAAGCCCACGCTTCGCTCGCGCGGACTTCGTTTTCCGGAGATATGGTTCAAGCCTCCGACTGATACGTTGGCAAATTCGCAAGGTATGCCTCTAGATCAGAGACCGCGATGAGCGTTCGGCGCCCTGCCTTTCGAGCCTGAAGGTCGCCCCTCTTAAGAGCGAGGTAAATTGCGGAGCGAGACATGCCAGAAGCGTTTACGGCTTCGGGCACGGTCATCATGAGTCTTTCCGTCATCTTTTCTATCCCGCAAGGTCCGAGCGGGATTGCCCGAGCGTTGCGGGACAATCAGGTGACTTCACAGACTTGCGGAAGCAAATCGAAAACCCGAAAATTCGTCAGAGGCTGAGCAAGTCGTCGATCCGCCTATTCAGCAGTCGATCCCGCGCCTCTGGGCCCTGCGCGACGAGCAGGACAGCTCGCATTTCGCTGACTATGGAGCGGATGCTCTCGGCGGCTATTTTCTTGGACGGATCGGGTAGAGATCCCGATTTTCCCTTGTTGAACAGCTTGGCGTGCCACTCTTTGATCGTAGTGACCGACGGGAGCGCTTTTTTGCCTTTGAGATGCTTCACCGCTGGATCCTCGCCGTTAATCTTCGACAACAAGAGCGCCAGCTGAAGCGCTGCAATGATCGGCACCCATTCTGCCTCCTTTGTAGACAAAGTATAATGCTGTTTAGACGGATCGGCCTGCAACCAATGAAGTGTCCTTCCTTTCTCTACGCTTGCAATCTCGGTGA
The DNA here is from genome assembly GCF_019204045.1 of Erythrobacter crassostreae. Taxonomy (GTDB): domain Bacteria; phylum Pseudomonadota; class Alphaproteobacteria; order Sphingomonadales; family Sphingomonadaceae; genus Erythrobacter; species Erythrobacter crassostreae. The sequence continues at coordinate 724,913 of NZ_JAGSPC010000001.1, forward strand.
TCACGAATTTGAGGGGCTCAAGTATCTGTGGCTGTTGCTGAAAGAGTGGCATTGCGTGGAGCATTTGAAATATCTCAGACAGATAATCGTTCACGGCTATGCGGATTTTGGCTTTGGACTCCGCGTCTATCTCGTCCGTGCTGTCGCGCGTCGGGTCATCGTAAGCGGCTCGCGAGTTCGCGAGCCTTCCTGCGGGTGCAATTAGTCGTTGGTTGAGTTCTGCGACCCAATCTAAGGGGCCTGCGAGCCCGAAGGCGAAGACGAAAGCGTCTGCTATTTCTTCCAGCCCCTCCTCGGAGGCTAATTCATCGTCGTCGGGCGACGTCACAGCGCCAGCTCCCCGAGCGCCTTGACCGCTGCATCGCTCGCAAGGTGCCCATAGTGGCGCTCAATCATTTCAGCGCTGGTGCCGGAAATCTGAGCGATGGTGAGCAGTGGCAACCCGGCGCTCACGAGGTCGGTGATAGTGCTATGTCGCAAGGTGTAGGCGGTGGCATCAGCTGGCAGTTCGGCAGCGGCAACGGCGGTTGCAATGGGCCGTTTCCAGCTATCCTTGTCCCAAGCCTTGCCGTTGGCGCGCATGAAGAGCGGCGCGCCTGGCAGCTTGTTCTTGGCCTGCTTGGCGAGCAGTTGCGCTGCCTCTTGCGGCAACTGAATGCGGCGCGGCTTGCCGGTCTTGTCTTTGCCGATTGTCAGTTCCGACGTGCGCTTGTCGAAGTCGCCAGCCGTGAGCGCTGCCATGGCGCCCGGACGAAGCGGCAAGAGGCATAGGGCGCGGACAAACGGCGCTGCCTCTGCATCGCTGCTTTCGATCAGTGTTTTGCGCTGTGTGCGGTCCAGATAGAGCGTACGGCGTCCATTGGCGTTGGGGATGGCCTTCAAGGCTTCCTGCCAAGCCGCCTCGCTATTAGGAGCGCCGGGTGACAGTACCTTGCTCAAGGCCGCTCGCAGCACAGCCATGTCGCGATTGACGGTCGACGGTGCCCGCTCGCGCTCAACTGGATTGCCCTTCTTGCGTCGGCTAACCAGTGCCGGCTGCGCCGCCAGCCGCTCGCGCCATCCCTTCACGTGGCGACGACGAAGCTTGTCCAGCTTCACCTTGGCGATTGCATCCTCATAAACGTAGCGCTTGAAGCGCTGCTCAGCCTCTGGGCGGTCCTTGGCATACTCACCGGCAGGCATCGGCAACGGTTTCGATCTTGGCGCGGATTTCGCCGCCAGATTCGACAAGCTCGGCCAGCTTCTCGGCTTCCTTCTTTGCCGCCGTGAACATCTCGTTGCCGGGCAGCATTCCGAAATCCCCGAGCGATTTCACCTGATACTTGCTCGTGTCCTCGTCATAGACGCGAGCGATCCAAGTTCCTTTGCTGCCACGCTTGGAGGCGCGGAAGCCAAGGAAGCATCCGGCGCGCAACCTTTGCCAGTGCGGTTCACGCTGCACTTTCAACCGCTCCCGGTTGCCGACTTTGCTCAGATCCAATGCCATCGCCAATTCCTCCATTCCGTTTTGTATGGAATGCGTATGGGGATGAGCAGATACAAGCGGGGATACAGAATAACGCTAATTCAATAGTTTCGGTGTTTTAGCTTGTCCCGGATTGTGCATAAACTCTGCCCTCAGAAGGCAGAGGTCACTGGTTCGAATCCAGTCGGGTGCACCATTTTGGCGAAAAACCGTTGCTTTGTTTGCTCAGGTGAGCGGGCCATTGCAGTGAAGTGGCGCGGCTCGATAGCCTGCTTTCTGTTGCCTTTCCGGCACCTCAAATCTTGAACGCCAAGGGTCTGTAACCACACCCTTGCAGGTCACAGCCGCGTTATGAGACTGTTGGTGCTGTTCCGAGAACTGCTATGTCAGCCCCACATGGATGAGAATCGCGCCTCTAACTTGCTTTCATCGCTTACCCGGCGTCAGACGCAGGTGCTTGATCTTGCGCTTGAAAGGCTGGAGAACAAGGTGATCGCTGCCCGATTGGGGATAAGCGAGCGGACGGTTGAAACGCACATCGAGAAAGCGGCAAGAAAGTTAGGGACCGCGCGAAAAAACCCCACTGTCAAAGAGTATGAAAGGCTGTTGGAGGCATTCGGAAATGCCGAACGTGGTTTTTCCCGACTAGGAAACAAAAGCGGTGATCGTGCAGAACGCGGTCAAGTCGCAACGGATCAGTCGATACCCGACGTTCCGGTCTCGCGTCTTGACGTTTTGGATGCCCAACTTGGTGGAAAGTGGTGGCGGCTTGCAGGCATCGTATTCATCCTCGTGATGGTGCTCACAGCCGCCCGGACAGGCCTCGACTTTGCCCGCTACCACAGCTCTTATGTATCTCAAACGTCTCAACCTGAATCGCGCTCTGCGCAGTAGGAAAAGACTATGAAAAACCTCGATCAAATGGGCCACGAAATGAGCCACCGTTTCCATGCCGCAATGGACAACCTTGACCGGATGCAAAACGAACTGGATGAGCTTGCAATGCTTGCTCGCACCATCCGCACAGAAAGCTCAATGGGCCAACTGGATGGTCAGCGCACGCTTAATTTCCTGTCAGGTTCGCAATCGCGCTTGAACGAAGCACGTGAAAAGCTCGCCCTTGCCCATGCACGCGCCGAACATGATGCGGTGAAGGCCGATATTCCTTGGGATTGCCCTGCCGCTGAGCACGCGACGCTGAAACTGGTAAACGGCTGATGACACTGCCCAACCTTGAACAAACCGGTGTCGCCGTTTTTTTTGGCGCCCTGTTGGTCTCGGTTGGGCTCGTCGTTTGGGATATGCTTGGAAGCAAGGGCGAACATCCAAACTATACAGCGGGTGGCGCTCCGGAACGGTTCGGCGTCCTCATTTTCCTTTATATGATTGTGGTTCAGGCCATCGGTTATCTGGGTGAGAGCGCTGGCCCTGAATATTCGACTGTAGATGATGTCTCCGTGTTATCGGACTTGATCGGATTGACGGGTTTCCTCGCTTTGGCATTGAATGCGCGGCGGTTCTGGCCATTGTTTTGCGCTGCACTGCAGGGTTGCAGCACGATCTTCCACTACGCCAGAGAGATCATTCCGGACATCATTCCGCTTGCCTATTCGATCCAAAAGAGCACGCCGACTACTCTGGCGCTGCTGATCGTATTGGGTGCCTTGATATACCGGCGCTGGCGGGTGAGCCGGCAGGGGTGGGATGTCGACTGGTCTGTTGCAGGCTATTCCCAACTCTACCGCAAAACGGACAATCGAACGATGCTGTGGGACTATCTGAAGACATTCGGCCGTTCTTGGTTCGGCATCCCGCTAATGATCTGGGGTTTTCTGGTCATTGCCTATTGTGTGTTGGTTTTGTCTGTAGGGGGAGCGTTCCCTGCCGCTTTTGCATTGCTGGGTGTGGCAACTTTGGTCGTTGGCTATCGATACCATGACCATGAGAGCAGGCGCGTCGAAGACAAAACGAAGTTATTCAACGCCAATTACGGGGCGCAGAGGTAACAAGCGGAGTCGCTGCAGGCGACCACTATAATGGCCGCCCACAGCTGGAACCCAACTCACCTCACGGCCTTAGGAAGTTGCTTGTTCCGCCTCTGCGCCAGATTGCCGATCAAGCCGGTCCAGCTCTTCCAATATGCATGGCGTCACATCGCGGTGTGCGTTCCTGCCGATAAACAGATCCATATGCCCGTAATCGGGAATAATTCGCTGGTTATATAGGGATTTGCCATTGTGCTCTGATAGCCAGACGCGTGTGCGCTGGCCGCTTTCCGGATAGAATATCTGGTTGGTCGCGCCGGAGAGAAAACTGATTGGCATCGCGAGACGCCGCGCGGCCTCATCATCGGTATATGCTGACTTGCCATCGCAATCGACCGCCAGACCTTTGCGCATGATATCCTGCAATTGCTTGAACGGTGACAGAGAAACGCGGCTGAACATGCTGCCCAGCGCCAGATGCGTATCGTGGCCCAATTGGCGGTGATCCCAGCTTGGGCCGAAAACGCCAAAGACACGGCGGCATGTCGGGTTCTTGCAAGCCTGACCATCGGGCACGGGGATTTGATAGGCGACTGCATCGATCTCATTGTCGGCTTCGGTGCCATGGCTCACAAAATCCATATGGCCGTCGAGCAACGAAATTTCTCCAAGCATGCCGGCGATGCCGAGATCGGATTTCATGTAATTGAGCCAATCCGTCACCGGATGCAGGGTAAGCTGCGAACTGATGAGCGAGCGGACATGCGTGACCCAGCCTGCCCCGATGCCCATAAGCAAGCTCATGGAACCGACGCAGTGGGCCAGTGCTTGGACGCTGTCAGCGCCGGTGACACTGCGAATCTTCTCAACCGCGGCTGGCCAGTCGTAGCGGGCAATATCGTCGATCGAAAATTCTGGGGGATGCTCGGTATCATTGCCCGAATCCGCGCTGGCGCGGTAATCGAACAGCCACACGTCATACCCTTGTGCCACGAGGCTTTCGGTGAGGTTTTCATTGACCGTTGGCGTCGCAAAGCTGGACGCGCGTACCGAAAATCCGGGTGCGAGGACAAGCGGGCCTCGCGCTCCGCCGCGATAGCGGGTGAGGCCGATATTCACGCCGTCGCCGGTTGCAACAATATGCTTTTCAGATGGAGGGAGGTGCATGGCACGCGGCGATAACAATTCTGCATCTTTGGCCGCAAAATCGTTCAGCGTCGCCAGCATTCCGCCATAGGCGCGGAACACAGTCATCGCGAAGAAACCTGCATATTTTGCGACGAAATAGGTCTCGATCGCTTTGCGAGCTTTCGGGATCAGACTAATAACATGGCCGATCAGTGTGTCCGCGTCGTGCACTGTGATCGTGTTCAATTGCCGCATGAACTCGTCAATGCCGAGCTTAAGTACGCCACGCCCGATCAGATCGCCATTGGCATCCTCGCCATGACGCAGAGTGACAAACAAAGTCGTGAGATCAGTCCACGGATCGGACGTTCCGCTTCCTTGGCCGCGCTGTTCCAGCGTTTTGAAGCCATGGAAATGGATCGGTCCCTCGGGTCCTTCCAAGATCATGTCATAGAGCATTTTCCAGCTCTCTGCCTTGTCAGGGTTGGCAACCAACAGGCGGAATATCCCCTCGCGCACCGGCATGGGATCTGGAGAGATCGCGCTCACCAACACGTCTCCGGTAATCCGCGAGATGTGTTGCGGATCGTCAATCATCCGGTGGAGGTTGTCTGTCGTAACGGTCAGCTTAAAGCTGCACACGCTGTCTTCGGATTGACCCCAGGCTGCCCCGTTGGCGTAATCGTCGCGGATACGCTCGACATGGCCGCAGGGGCGATGATGGCCGCCGGTCGAGCTGATGTGGCCCGCCATAGTTTCGGTGAAGGCGAGGCCGGGGCTCATCGCTTCAGGGTGATCCTTGACCAGCTGGCGGATAGCCGCCTTGCCCTCATCAATCGCGCCGCTTTCGAACTGCTTTGCCGCTTTGGTGACGGCATCAGAAACCGGACCGATGGCATGGCCGCCCACCCATTTGGCGATGGACAGCTTCAGGCTGTCACCATGCGGAACCAATGGCTGCTCGACAGCAATTCTTTCTTCCGCAGGCACTTCTTTTGGCAGAGGTTTTTCCTCGCCAAGCGTATAATCGATGGTCCACCCTTGGCGCTGCGCCAGTTTCTCAACCGCGCGTTCTGCGACGGCTGTGATCGTCAGAAGTGGGTTCACTCCAACGGCAGCCGGGATCGCGGCACCATCACAGACATAGAGCCCTTCGTGGGTGCTCGTGCCGCTATTGCCAGCGAATACGCGGCAGCTGTCATCGACAACGCCTGAACCTGCATCATCACCCATGCCGCAACCGCCAATTGGATGCACCGTGATGAGTTTCTGTCCCATCGGTTCAGACCAAAGCGGATCGGAGAAATATTGCGCTTCTATGGCTTCAGCGGCTTCGCGCATTTTGTCATCGTCGCGGCGGAATGTCCGCTGCTTGCCCGCATCGGCCCATTGAATGGAGATGCGATCATCCTGCAAGGCAAGCCTGCCCCCGGAATCGTCGACACTCATCACCAGATAGGTCAGCGTACGCGCCATCGGACCTTTATAGGCCCACTCGGCGATACTGCCCGGATCGGTCTGCACCGCTTCACCCATGGCTTTGGCATCCAGCAGGCGCGGTTTGACCTGATCAAATCCGAAGCGGGTAAATCCGTCGGCCAATGCCTCGCCGAAGAAGAAGGCGGGGCCCAATCCGGCGGCGAGGATTCCGGGCGCGACGCCTTCTTCAATGACCAGGCCCTTGGCCGGATCTTCATTGTCACGCATGTCGATGATGCCGGTGATGCACGGGCCGGGATAGGCTTCTTGCGCAACATCATTTGCACCGACGCCCATCGCGTAAATCGGTTTGGCGGTGACAACATCACCTTCCTTTTCCGACTTAAAGTAGCTGTCATAAGCAAAGCCGAGCGCGTCGCCATTGCCCGAAAAGCCTGTGCCGAGCCGGTCGGAAACGGGCAGTCCCTTTTCGCGCGAACGCAGCAGGATCTCTGTCGAACCTATCGCACCCGCGCCAAGCACCACATGGTCTGCGGAAATGGTGATAGGAGCTTTGCTTGCGCTTTCGCTATTGTGTTCAACGTGGACGCGCCAAACATCGCTTTCCTCGTCACGCTCCACCCACAGCACTTTGGCCTGTGTGAAGATTTCCGCACCATGATTGGCGGCATCCGGCAGGTAATTCATCAGCGTCGTGTTTTTCGCGCCGACATTGCAGCCCGATGTGCAGTCGCCGCAGTTTGTGCAGGCTGGCTGCGGGACGCCGAATTTGTTGGTTTTGTCTTCGAAATTGACGTTGATCGGGGTCTTGTAGAACCGCTTACCCATAGTTTTGGCCGAATGCTCAAGCGCATCCAGCTTGCCCAGCTTCGGGTATGTATCAGGATATGCGTTTGGCGAGAGCATTTCGCGAGCGCGTTCGTAATACGGATCGATTTCGCCTGGATGATCGCGGAAAGCAGTGGGCCACTGGGTCTGATCAAGCAGGCGCTTGTCCAGCTCCAACGAAACGTTTGCGTTGATTAGTGATGTCCCGCCAAGGCCGCATCCGACCAGCGCGTATTGATCGTCATTCACGTGCACTTCGAACATGGCATCGGGCGCACCGATCCGGCCACCTTTGACGTTAAATTGCATGGCGCCTTGCGCATCGGTAAGCTTGTCGGGATACTCGCCTGGAAGCATTTCCTTGCCGCGCTCCAGAATGCAGACATCCTGTCCAGCCCGTGCGAGCCGTGAGGCCGCGACGCCAGCGCCGTAGCCCGAACCGACCACGAGCACTGTGTAGTGCGACTTTGCCTCGGTGAGGCTGCGTGCGATACGTTTTTGGCCCGTGCTGGCTTGTTTTGTCATTTGCTGGGTCATTCTGCCGCCTCCCGCAGTTCTTCATTGGATCGCTCAAGCAATTCGCGGACGCGCTTGTCAGCCTCCTCGACAATGCGAGCGTGGACGATGGTCGAAAACTCCGCCCATTGGGCAGAAGCACGATCCACCGCTTCGGATGTCTCATCGACCAGGCGGCTGGTCCGGCCGCTCCCCTCGACGCGGACTGGTGCCATCACACCATCCGTCGGATCATTGAAAAGCCGCAAGGAGGCGACTTCAAGCTCATCAGATACAAGCATGGCCGCGCACCCTTGCACCGGCATCAGAGTTGGTTCGTCGAGCACCCATCCGCCTGTGTTGAAAATGCCAACAGGCACATCATAACCATCGACTAGCAGTTCATCCTGAAACGGTTTGTGCGTGTGGCCAAAGATGAATGACAATTCGCGCGGCATATCCGGCAATTCCTGCCGCAGTTCGGTCGCCAGCGGTGTCCCGAGAAACCAGCCCAGATCATCGATTTCGTCTTGGCCCAGAACATGCCCGTACCCGTCGCGTTGGCGCTCTGCAGCGCGGCCAGCGGTCAGATCGACACCGGCCCGGATCAGATTGTCCAGCGTGACACCGTATTTTAGCGGCATTTTCGGGTTGATACCCATTTTCGAATGCAGGCCGCCGGTGATCCGGCGGGCAATGCTCTCGGCAAAATCGTGGCTTGCACCTGCGCTTAGCATGACTTCGTATAGCGAGCCGGCTTCGTTGCCGATTTCGCCTGCGCTGCCCAGATCGGACCAGAGGAAATCAATCCAAGGGCCGTTCTCTTGCTCCAGCTGCCGCATGGTAGCTGGACGTGCATCACCATCGCCAAGGAACGCGCGCATGTTTGAAAGCGCGCGGTACATCCCGTCGAGATAATGGCCGTGATGCATCACGACTGCGCGGCCAGACTTGCTGTCAGAAAGCCCCCAGTTCGGATAAGCAATCTTCACCGAAGCATCGCGCAGATGTGGCCGGTGAGTGAACAGAGATTCCATCAGACGGCAGCGATGCGTCGGCGTTCCGAATATCTTGGTCACGGCATCCAGATCGCCCGGCATTTCCCCGTTTTCGAGCGCGCTCAGAAAGCCATTGTCTTGCGCGATACGCCACAGGTGATGATCATGATTGCCCGCGACATAGATGATCTCGCGGTCAAAGAGATCGCTTCCATCTACTGGGTAAAACGCGTCCAAAAGCTGAAGAAAGCTCTTTGAAACATCACCAAACGGCGACAATCCAAGGTCCAACGCATCGCCCAGCAAGACAAGTTGCGGCTTTTTTTGATCACCCTTTGCGTTGGCAAGCGTTTCGCGAAGCCCGTTGGCGAAAGCGGCAAGCACTTCGGATGGTCCATCTGCGATTGCGCCGTTGCCATGCACGTGGGTCAACAGGCTGTCGCGCGCGCCAAGGTGGCAATCGGATAGAACGACGTGGCGAATGCTCATGAGCGTTGCTCCAGACATTTGTAGAATGCATCGCGGACCGTTTTCTCGCGGGGGTCATCCCACTTTCCGGTTCCGAGTGTGTTGGTGATCCAGGCGTAAGCAACGCCATCTTCCGGGTCGCAAAAGGCGAGTGAGCCGCCCACGGCGAAGCTGCCAAAGGCGCTGCGTGTGCGGGCGAATTCCCACTGGCTGAATGGTTTTTCAAACCCGTGGGAGTAATACATGTCGGCGGTCAGGATTTGGTCCTTCAGCCCTTTGTTTGGGTAAGCATGACCCTTGATAAGGGTGGTCATAACTTCGGGCGTGACACCCAGCTTTTCGCCGCCTTCGGCGAACGCACTGTAGAGTGACGCCAATCCGCGCGCGGATGCCATGCCGCCCGCTGCGCCTTGGCCGACACGCCAGAACTCTTCGCAATCAAGCGCTCCTGGCCCTTTCAGGGCCAACGGATTGTTGAGCGTACGGAAGGCGAGTGAGCCCGGCAGGCACATCTTGAAAATTAGGGCCCAAGGCATCGTGGTATGGCGCAAAAGCATATCTTGCATACTGAACCCGTCGATCTCCGCGATACGGCTGCGATCAAAGTCTTCAGGCAGGCCAAGAAAGACATCTTGGCCAAGCGGGCCGGCGATTTCTTCGGCGAAGAATTGGGGGAGGCGGCGGCCATCCGGGTCGCGGCGGTGGATCAGCTCGCTGGCAATCCAGCCAAGGGTGTATGCGTGGTTGCCGGAGTAGTCGCCTGGTATCCAATTGGGTTTCTGGCGCGCAATAGCCGCGCAAATCGCCGCTTCATCGCCGATATTCTCAAGGGTGAGCTTGTAATCAATCGCCGCAAGACCAGCTTGCTCAGAAAGCGCTTCACCTACGGTAACCGCACCTTTGCCGTGCGCTGCAAATTCTGGCCAGATATCAGCAACCGGTTCGTCATAGGAAAACAGCCCGCGAGACACCGCAACGGCGGCGGCCATTCCCGTCAGTCCCTTGGTCAGCGAATAGACCAGAGCGATGTCGCTGGCTTGCCATGAATGTTCTCGTGACCGGTCTTTCCAGCCACCGTGCAAGTCCACCAGCGTTTCGCCGTGATGCATGATCGTGCAAGCCGCGCCCAGCGCTGCGCCCGACATTATAGACGCCTGAAATGCATTCGCGACGGGTTCAAAGCCGTCAGCGACAAATCCACCTATCCATGCGTTTGATGTAGCGCTCTGCTCTTTTTCACTTTGAAGCAAGCGTTTCATTGGCTGCATTGTGATGCCCCCTGCACGCGCATCGGCAAATGGCCTTGCGCTCCGGCTGCAGGAGGTACGGTAGAATGGTTAATAGCGGGTTAGGGACGTTTCCTTTACTCTCTAACGTCAAATCGGCGCGCCGATTTTACTTGTAAGTTAAATAGAGAGACGCGAACTAAACCGAGGTTTTGATGGTCGGCTAAGTAGATTACTCTCTAAAACCGTTCTCGAAATATTCGAATGCACAACCTGCCAACATGGCTGCGCCGTGAGGCAGCGCGCCTTCATCAACATGCATGCGCGGCGAGTGGATGGCGCAGCACTGGGTCCAGTCTTCGCCATCGGGTGCAACGCCCAGGAAGAACATCGCGCCCGGTACCTTTTCCAGTAGATATGAAAAGTCCTCTGCACCCATGATAGGGTCGGGCAGATCGCGCCAGCCTTCGGCTCCGCCGAGCTGTTTGGCGACCTTTTCGCCCAGCGTCACCGCGCGCGCATCGCACAATGTCACGGGGAAACCGAATTCAAGCTCACAGGTCGCTTCAACCCCGTAGGCTGTCGCCGTTTGTCGCGCGGTTTCTTGGATCAGGCCGTGCACTTTCTCTCGGTGATCGGCGGACAAAGTGCGGATTGTCCCTCCCAAAACGCAATCGTCCGGGATAACGTTATGCGCAGTGCCTGCGTGGATCTGCGTGACGGTGACGACGACGGCATTGGTCGCTTTGAAACGGCGGGTCACCATCGCCTGAATGGCGCTGACAATCGCGGCAGCGGCTGGCACCGGATCGGCGCAGTCATGCGGCATAGAGGCATGACCGCCGCGTCCTTTTACGGTGATCGTAAACTGGTCGGCCGCCGCCATCAACGGTCCGGCGCGGCCCGCCAATACGCCGTATGCAGCGTTGGGCATTATGTGCAGCGCAAATGCTGCATCGGGCATTGGGTCGATCAGGCCATCATCAAGCATAAAGCGCGCGCCGTGATATCCCTCCTCACCCGGCTGGAACATGAAATCGACAGTGCCGGTCAACTCATCTTGCTGCGCGGCGAGAATACGCGCCGCTCCGGTTAGCATGGCGGTATGGGTATCGTGTCCGCAGGCGTGCATCCGGCCCGGAATGGTGGAGGCGAAATCGAGATCGGTCTTTTCGTCCATCGGCAGCGCGTCCATATCGCCGCGTAGCAACACTCGCGGCGCGCCTTCGCCCGCTTTGCCGCCTTTCAGCGTTGCAACAGCGCCCGTTGTCGAGGGGCCGGTTTTCCATTCAAGCGGAAGGTCGGACAGCGCCTCGCGCACTTTCGCCATGGTCAGCGGGGTATGCAGGCCAAGTTCGGGTTCTGCATGAATAGCGCGGCGAAGCGCAACAATATCAGGCGCGAGCGCACGGGCGGATTCGAGGATTGTATCGGTCAGCATGGCAGCAAGGTAGCGCCGCCAAAGCCTATCGCATAGCGGATAAAATCAGTCGCGATACCGGACGGTAATCGCCAGCGGTTTCACGCCGTTGCCGACACTGAACGATGCTTTTTGCACGGAGGGCGGGCGCGGAATACCAAGGAACGATCCAATTTTGGGATTGTTCGACATTCCGGCGCCGTCTTTGGAAAAGTCCATTTCGCGGTTGCCGTTGGCATCGTGTTGAACCGCGATGGCATAATTGCCCGCACGCGGCACGGGTACGCAGACGGTCATTGATCCTTTGCGCGGCCTCGCATCAATCCGTGTCAGGTAACGCTTGCTTTTAAGCCAATCCCCGCTCTTGGCGTGATAGGTTCGCACAAACAGGTTGCCGCTTGATGATTTCAAGCCGCTGACGCGCAGGCGCACGGCAGGACCGTTTCCGGCTGAGCACTTGCTCATATCGTTGCCGATGACCTGCGCGTAGCCGCCCTGCGCGGATGCCGTCGGCGCAAAAATTATTGCCGCGCCAAGCGCCAGAACACCCAAGCCGCCGAGGCCTCGTTTTAATGTCTTTGTAGTCACTGCTCGAATTCCAAATTGTCTGCGGCGGCGGCCTAGCACACCAATATGCCGTGATATTTGGCATATCTGCGCTGAATTCTACCTGAATTGGCTCAAAAGCGTCGTTTACACCGGTGGAAAAGGCCAGCGCGCGCGCTTGTGGGGTGATTCGCGCGTGCCGTATGGCGGGGGCAGCGCGAAAAGGGGCGCGCCAGAGCCCCGAAGATAGAGATATGCCCGCACCACTGATTTCTCCGTCCATCCTTTCCGCCGACTTTTCCAAGTTGGGCGAGGAAGTGCGCGCTATCGATGCTGCAGGGGCGGATTGGGTCCATATCGATGTGATGGATGGCCATTATGTGCCGAACATCACGATCGGTCCGGACGTTGTGAAAGCTCTTCGCCCGCACACCGACAAGACATTCGATGTGCACCTAATGATTGCGCCGGTAGACCCGTATCTGGAGGCATTTGCCGAAGCTGGTGCGGATATCATCACCGTCCATCCAGAGGCTGGTCCCCACGTGCACCGCACGCTTCAGGCGATCCGCGGATTGGGTAAGAAAGCCGGTGTCGTGCTGAACCCCGGTACACCGGTCGAAGTGCTCGATAATCTGATGGACTTGGTTGATCTGGTGCTTGTGATGAGCGTGAACCCTGGCTTTGGCGGGCAGACATTTATCCACTCGCAGCTTGAAAAGGTCCGCCGCATTCGCACCATGATCGAGGCGACTGGCCGCCCGATCCATCTCGAAGTTGATGGCGGCGTGAATCCGGAAACTGCGAGACTTTGCGAAGAGGTCGGTGCGGATGTGCTGGTCGCAGGGTCTGCCACATTCAAAGGCGGGCCTGCCCAATATGCTGCCAATATTGCGGCGTTGAAGGGCGAGGGATAATGGCCACCCTATTCCGCGATACTCCGGAAGACGAGATCGAGGAACTTACTGAGACTGCTGCCCTCCCGCTTGGTGAAGGCGCGGAGCCTGTTGGTGATGCCGCCAATGACAGCGAAGATGAAGCAGGCTCACCGACCGAGGTCGAGACGTCACGGGCTCTGGCTTTAACCGATGTTATCGCGCCTAGGTCAAGCCCGGGAGAAGCCCTGATCCGCATGGCATACCGGATGGGTGTGCCTGGCCATGCGCTTGCGGCGCCATTTCGCCGCGCGGCGGCGCTACGGGTGCTGGCGACGGTTGATGCCCCGGCCATCGGCAACCGCGCTGCGGGTACCGCGCTTAGAGCAGGGCACTTTCTGATCGATGGCGTCAAACTGCCAATCGCGCAGGTTGATTTTGGCAGCGCTGGAAAACCTGCGCCGCGCGTCGAGCGGACATTGCACTCCTTCTCATGGCTCGCCGATCTCGCGGTTAGCGCGCCGCGTGAAGATTGCGTGGGTGTTGCCGAGCGCATCACTTCGCGCTGGTTGGAGGCGAATTGCGAGCCTGCAAAGGGGGCGGCTTGGGACGTTGAGAATGCGGGCCTGCGCCTGCTCGCGTGGCTGGTGCATGCGCCGCTGGTGCTGGGCACGAAGGGCGGCGAATTGCGGCCCAAATTGCTTGCTGCGATTCAGGAAACTGCCGGCTGGCTTGATCGCAAAGCCGTGCGGACGGGCGCTGGCCTAGGTCAGATCGCGGGTCTTGCCGGTGTCACTGCGGCAGGGCTGTTGTTGCCGGAAGGCAAACCAAGACGACTATACGGCGAAGCGGCGCTTATCCGTGCTTTGGGTGATTTGGTTGGCGAAGATGGCGGCGTGCTGGCACGCTGTCCCGAAGCGCAGATGGATGCCATCGCAATATTGACCAATCTTTTGGCCTGTTACGAGGCCGCCGAGGTTGAGGCGCCCGAGGCGCTTATCGTTATGCGCGAATTGCTGGTTCCTCCGCTCTTGGTGCTGCGGCACGGCGATGGCGGATTGGGCAGTTGGCAGGGCAATGGCGCGATCGCAGCTGATCGCGTGGCGTCGTTGTTGGCCGCGACCGGAATTCGCAAGCGCCCTCTCAAGGAAGTAGAGCACTGGGGCTTTCATAGGCTGAAAGGCGGCAAAACAATTGTGCAATTTGACGCCGCGCCGCCGCCGAGAGCGCGCCACGTTCGCAACGGGTGCGCATCGACGCTTGCGTTTGAAATGTCCGATGGCGCGTCCCGGCTGATCGTAAATTGCGGCGGTTCATCGCTTTCTGGCGGTCAGATCCCGGCGCGGATCGGGCAAGGATTGCGGGCGACGGCGGCCCATTCGACCCTTATCCTTGATAATGCCAATTCCACTGCAGTGTTGCTTCACGGCAAGCTGGGACGCGGGGCAGAGACGGTCGAAGTCGAGCGGCAGCTCCTTCGCAAGCATGGGCGTGAGGCGCACCGGGTTGAGGCCAGCCACGATGGTTACGGTGCGCGCTTTGGCCTGACCCACCAGCGCGTTCTTTCGCTCCGCAGTGACGGCACGGAATTGGCCGGTGAAGACATCCTTCTACCGGTTTCGCGCAAGGGCAAGAGGGGCAAAATCGGTTTTGCAATCCGCTTCCATCTCGGGCGGGGGGTCGAAGCCCACCTTTCCGAAGACCGTCGCGGAGCAAGCCTTCTGACGCCGGATGGCAAGCTGTGGCAATTCCGCCTCCGCGGCGATGCCGCAGGCGCGGGCGAAGTGGCGCTTAAATGTGAAGACAGCCTGTGGGTCGATGGCGATGGCCGCCCGCACTCAACAGAGCAATTGGTGATCGAAGGTTTGACATCGCGCGGCGGGGGTCAATTCTCCTGGCTGCTCAAGAAAATGGGCTAAGGCCCAAAGGGACTAGAAAATTGGCTAAAACGGTAATCAAGCGGGCTCTGCTATCGGTGTCCGACAAAAGCGGACTTGCGGATCTGGGCAAGGCGTTAGCAGCGCGCGGCGTCGAGTTGGTGAGCACCGGAGGCACTGCCAAAGCACTGCGCGATGCGGGCCTAGATGTGCTCGACGTTTCCGAGCTGACCGGATTTCCCGAAATGATGGATGGCCGCGTAAAAACGCTGCACCCGACAGTTCATGGCGGGTTGCTCGCGCTGCGCGACAATGATGAACATGTTGCAGCGATGAACGAGCACGCAATTGGTGCGATCGATCTGGTTGTGGTCAATCTCTATCCGTTTGAGGCTACCGTCGCGAAAGGCGCCGAGCGCGCGGAGATTATCGAGAATATCGATATTGGCGGGCCAAGCATGGTGCGCAGCGCGGCCAAGAACCATGGCTTCGTAACGATCATGACGGACGCGGCTGACTATGCCGAACTGCTCGAAGAGATGGCTGCCAATGACGGAGCGACATCGGATGCCTTTCGCATTCGCATGGCTGGCAAAGCCTATGCGCGCACGGCGGCGTATGACGCGGCGATTGCGAACTGGTTTGCCTTTGGCGATGCCTTCACCCATCCGCTTGGCATCGAAGCGCTGAAAGCGACACCGTTCACCGACACAATGCCGCTCGCTTTCAAACGCGAAGACACTTTGCGTTATGGCGAAAACCCGCATCAGTCTGCTGCTATCTATGTTCCGCAAGTGACCGGCACCAGCGGGGTTCCGCAGGCCGAACAGCTTCAGGGCAAAGCGCTCAGCTACAACAATCTCAACGATGCCGATGCCGCGCTGGAACTTGTGGCGGAATTTGCAGGACAGGATCCTGCGGTCGTCATCGTCAAGCATGCGAATCCTTGCGGCGTGGCGCAAGGCGCAACGTTGCTTGGCGCGTGGAACGATGCGTTGCAATGCGACAGCGTGTCCGCCTTTGGTGGGATTGTCGCGGTGAACACCGAATTGGATGGAGCAACCGCAGAGGCCATTGCAGCGATCTTCACCGAAGTTGTGATCGCGCCCAAGGTCAGTGCCGAAGCCCGCGAGGTTTTTGCCAAGAAAAAAAACCTTCGCTTGCTTGAATGCGGAACACTGCCTGATCCACGCCGCGGTGGTTTTGCAATGAAGACCATCGCGGGCGGCATGTTGATCCAAGGCCGTGACAATGGTGCTGTGACGCTCGATGATCTGAAGGTTGTTACCAAGCGTGAGCCAACAGACCAGGAACTGAAAGATTGCCTGTTTGCATGGACCGTGGCGCGCCACGTCAAATCAAACGCTATTGTCTATGCCAAGGATGGCGCGACCGCTGGCATTGGTGCGGGTCAAATGAACCGCCGCGATTCGGCGCGTATTGCCGCGATCAAGGCAAAGGAGGCGGCTGAAACCTATGATTGGGCCAGCCCGCGCACGGTTGGCAGCGCAGTCGCATCGGATGCGTTCTTCCCATTTGCGGACGGCCTTATCTCTGCTGCCGAAGCAGGGGCAACTGCGGTTATCCAGCCGGGCGGTTCAATCCGCGATGAAGAGGTGATCGCCGCCGCTGACGAAGCAGGCCTTGCGATGGTGCTAACCAGCATGCGGCATTTCAGGCACTGATTTTTTGCGCATCGCATCCGCGACGCGATTTCCTCGGCCCATTAGGGCCTGCGGGCGGGCGGTCGCCCTTGCGGCGCTATGCGCCGTGCTCCGCAGCAAGATAGCGAAGCAGGACCAAGCGTCACAGCGCGAGTCTGAAGGCGTGCCAGCGCCCGGCCTCACCCGGCGCTAGAGGGCGCAAAAACACAGCACCCACAAAACCAACATGGTTAACGGCTTGGCATCTTTTTCTGTCTAGGGGCGTAACTAAATCGAGCTTTGTCGCGAATTGTCGCACGAAGGCTGCATTCATTTTCGCGCAATCCGGCGCGGTGCAATTGGCTCCTTGAGATACACAGACACGAAAATTTGAGAACTGCTATGAGCCTCTTCGCCCCTGACCTTTATCGTAATTTTGCCCTCGGCTTCGCCGTTGGTGCAGTGATTGTTGGTGCGGCAACGATTGGCCAATGGAGCGATCAGATTTCCCCGCCTGCTCGGGCCGCTGTGTCACTCGATGCGCCACAGCCTTCGGATGATTTCTGGAGTATTTCCGAATGAAGCGCGCACTGTTCCTTGGTCTAGTCGCAGCCTCTCTTGGCCTTTCGGCCTGTTCGTCACCCGCCTTTGCACTTGAAGAGCCGGTGAATGCGCCCGCCCCAAAACGTATCGCCAAAGAAGGCGCCGGATTGAAGATCGCGATCTTTGCTGGCGGCTGTTTCTGGGGCGTTGAGGGTGTGTTCAGCCACGTCAAAGGTGTGAAATCGGCGGTTTCGGGCTTTCATGGCGGTTCGGCAGGTACGGCCAGCTACAACCGGATCATTTCGGGCGGAACCAATCACGCCGAGGCGGTTAAAATCGTCTACGATCCCTACGTGGTTCGCTATGATGAATTGCTTCGCATTTTCTTTTCGGTCGTGACGGACCCGACGCTTAAGAATCGTCAAGGCCCCGATGTCGGCGCGCATTACCGCAGCGCCCTTGTGCCGATGAACGCAGAGCAGAGTGCGGTTGCGAAAGCCTATCTGAAGCAGATGGGCACCTCGAAAGTGTGGAAGCGCCCCATTGTTACGCGGATCGAGAAGCACCGGAAATTCTACTCAGCAGAAAAGTACCATCAGGACTTTATGGCGAAGAATCCCCGCCACGGTTACATTGTGCGTTGGGATGCTCCGAAGGTGAAGGCGCTCAAGGCTATGTTTCCGTCAGACTACCGTGCAAAATTCCTGCGCGACGCCACATAGAATGCGCACCGCTTGGCGAGCGGCCAAACCGCGCCTATATCTGCGGGTATGGCACATGATCACTCGCACAAAGAACACTCTGGAGAAACGCTGGTAGAGGCTGCGCGCAGCGCCCTCACCAATTCAGGCGAGCAATGGACGGGCATGCGCGAGACGGTTTTCACCGAGCTCGCAAAGCATGAGCGACCTGTTTCGGCATACGACATTGCCGACAATCTCTCTGCGTCGCGGGGCAAGCGTGTCGCACCGAACAGCGTGTACCGGATCCTCGATCTGTTTGTGTCCAACAATCTTGCCCTGCGGGTTGAGAGCTCTAACGCGTATCTCGCCAACACCCATCCTGGCTGTCAGCATGACTGTATCTTCCTAGTTTGCGACGAATGCGGCGACGCGACCCATATCGACGATGAAGACGTAAGCCGGACTGTGCGGGCATTGGCGGCTGCGAAAAACTTCAAACCTGAACGCCCCGTTCTGGAGATTCGCGGCCTCTGCCGTGCATGCGCGTGAACAGTCATGCGCATTGCCTTCTGTAAGGTGCGGTTGACGCAACGGAATCGGTCCAAAACTGACACTTTGTCGGTGAGGCGTTCTCTCTGAGCGGCAACGCGTTCATCGACAGTTTTGATTTGAGAGTGTAGAGCGATTCACATGACTGAATCGCCTAACACTCCGCTGCTCGATCAAGTGCCTACGCCGGATGAGCTCCGCGAATTAAAGCCCGAACAACTCCGCCAGCTCGCGGATGAATTGCGCACCGAGATGATCGATGCCGTCAGCACGTCTGGCGGGCATCTGGGGTCAGGTTTGGGCGTTGTCGAGCTGACGGTCGCGATCCACTATGTCTTCAACACACCGGATGATAAACTCGTCTGGGATGTCGGCCACCAATGCTACCCGCACAAAATCCTGACTGGACGCCGCGACCGTATTCGCACGTTGCGTCAGGGGGGTGGTCTCTCCGGCTTTACCAAGCGCACCGAAAGCGAATACGATCCATTCGGTGCAGCGCACTCTTCTACATCGATTTCAGCCGCGCTTGGCTTCGCCATGGCGAACAAGCTGAATGACAAACCGGGCCGTGGTATCGCGGTGATCGGTGATGGCGCGATGAGCGCGGGCATGGCCTATGAGGCGATGAACAA
The DNA here is from genome assembly GCF_019204045.1 of Erythrobacter crassostreae. GTDB lineage: Bacteria > Pseudomonadota > Alphaproteobacteria > Sphingomonadales > Sphingomonadaceae > Erythrobacter > Erythrobacter crassostreae. Next base: position 743,717 of record NZ_JAGSPC010000001.1, read on the forward strand.
CGCCGCGCAGGCGGGTAACCGGCTGGTCGTGATCCTCAACGATAACGATATGTCGATTGCGCCACCCGTTGGCGGGCTTTCGGCGTATCTCGCGCGCATGGTTTCCTCGAGCGAGTATCTTGGGCTGCGCAGCCTCGCGTCCAAAGCGGTCAAGAAAATGAGCCGCCGCATGCACGAAGGCATCCGCAAGGCAGAAGAATACACGCGCGGTATGGTGACAGGCGGAACTCTGTTCGAGGAGCTCGGGTTTTATTATGTTGGCCCGATTGACGGCCATAACCTCGACCATCTTATCCCGGTGCTTGAGAATGTTCGTGACACGTCCGAAGGCCCTGTCTTGATCCACGTCGTTACGACCAAAGGCAAAGGCTATAAATTCGCCGAGGAAAGCGCCGACAAATATCACGGCGTACCGAAATTCGACGTCGTTACGGGCGAAAAGAAGAAAAGCGCTGCCGGTCCGCCTGCCTATCAGAACGTCTTCGGCGACACGCTGGCGAAGCTCGCCGAAACCGACAGCCGCATCTGCGCGATTACCGCTGCGATGCCATCAGGCACCGGCGTAGACCGCTTCGCTCAGGCTCACCCAGAGCGCAGTTTTGACGTAGGCATTGCCGAACAACACGGCGTCACATTCGCCGCAGGCCTTGCCGCGCAGGGTATGCGCCCGTTCGCAGCGATCTATTCGACCTTCCTGCAGCGCGCCTATGACCAGGTCGTGCACGACGTTGCGATCCAGAAGCTGCCGGTTCGCTTTGCGATTGACCGTGCTGGCCTTGTCGGCGCGGATGGCTGCACGCACGCTGGTGCGTTCGACATTACGTATTTGGCAACGCTGCCGAATATGGTTGTGATGGCGGCGGCTGACGAAGCCGAGCTTGCCAATATGACCTACACCGCAGTCGAGTATGACGAAGGGCCGATTGCCTTCCGTTACCCGCGCGGAAATGGCACCGGCGTTCCAATCCCCGAAACGCTCGAAAAGCTGGAGATCGGCAAGGGCCGGGTCGTGCGCGAAGGCGCGAAAGTCGCGATCCTATCACTCGGTGCGCGCCTTGAAGAGGCGAAGAAAGCTGCCGACACGCTCGAGGCCAAAGGGCTTTCGACAACCGTTGCCGATATGCGCTTTGCCAAACCGCTGGACGAAGACCTGATCGCGAAACTGATGCGCGAGCATGAGGTTGTTATCACAGTCGAAGAAGGCGCCATTGGCGGCCTCGGCGCGCATGTGCTGACTTATGCCTCGGATGAAGGGCTGACGGATAACGGTTTGAAGGTTCGCACAATGCGTCTGCCGGACACATTTCAGGATCACGATGATCCAACGAAGCAGTATGACGAAGCAGGCCTGAACGCACCGCAGATCGTCGATACGGTGTTGAAGGCGCTCAAGCATAACTCGGCAAATGTTGAGGAAGCGCGGGCGTAAGAGCACTGCTTGCTCGCTAGGGCGGTCTAACGAATCAAAAAGAGCCGCCTTCTCCGGAAAAATTCCGGCGAAAGCGGCTCTTCATTGCGATCACTCTAGATCCCAGCCGAACCGGAGCTCGAACAGGATCAGATCAAATTGATCTTAGCCTGTTTTACGGGCTGGTTGGCAGGTCTTCACCATCGTTGTCATCTGCGATAACAAGGACAGCAAGTGCCAAGATGCCTGCGGCGAGAAGAGCAGCAATGATACTGCCTTCGCCTTCGAGATTGCTTTCGCCCGAAACCGGTGCCGTGACTGGCAAAGACTGGGCGACTACTGGTGCTGCAAGCAAAGAGAGTGCGCCGGCAGCGAGTGCGATTTTTTTCATAGTTGTTCTCCTATATAAAAGCACACCTGCAGCACCTTGCCGCGACGATCCAAAAAATCTAACTATTATAGTGAGTAAGCGTCCAAGCGTGCGCCAACTGCGATCAATCACACTGAAATTTGTGATGATCCTGCCGATCAGCTTGGCACTTGTTCCTCGACGAAGCGCTGGCTGGGCAATAGACTCCTCGCATGACACTGCTCAAAACTACGACTGACGGCCCCGTCACCACTCTGACTATCGACCGCGCTGATACGATGAACCCGCTTGGCGCTCCGGGCGATGGTGAGGAATTCCGCGCTGCTTGTGATGCTATCAACCGCGAAATGGATGTGCGCTGCGTTATCCTGACCGGTGCGGGCCGCGCATTCAGTGCGGGCGGCGATATCAAGGCGATGAGGGACAAGACCGGCACCTTCGGCGGCTCGACTCCGGCGATCTCTGATGGATACCGCGACAACATCCACATGATGCTGCGCGCTTTGCACGCGATCCGCGTGCCGGTGATCGCGGCGGTGAACGGGCCAGCAATCGGGCTGGGCTGTGATGTCGCCTGCCTTGCGGATATTCGCATCGCTAGTGACAAGGCGAAATTTGGCGTCACCTTTCTCAAGCTCGGCATTATTCCCGGCGACGGCGGCACATGGATATTGCCGCGCGTGATCGGGATGAGCCGCGCCTCGGAGCTGTTCTACACCGGCGATGTGATTGGCGCAGAGCAAGCGCAGGATTGGGGCCTCGTCAGCCGCGTCGTGCCGCATGAGGAATTGTTGGCCGAAGCTCAGGCGATGGCGAGCAAGATCGCCGCCATGCCCCCGCACTCACTACGCCAATCCAAAATGCTGCTGAGGCAAGGGCAACAGGTCAATTACGACACCGCACTAGAGATGGCAGCCAACACGCAGGCGATGATGCATATGACGGACGATCACGCCGAAGGTGTCGCCGCGCTCATTGAAAAGCGCCCTCCCGAATTCAAAGGCAAATAGGCCGCGCTCACAATGAAATGGCTCAAGAATGCTCTGATCATGGTGGCCACTGCCTACATCGCGGTGCTGGCGATCCTGTGGACGTTCCAATCTCACTTTATTTATCCGGCTCCGCAATCACCCGCAGCGCTTACTCCCGGATATGGGGAAGTCACCCTGACGACATCTGACGGGCTGAAGCTTCGTTCATTCTACCTTGCGGCTGAGCCGGATCAGCCGACCATTGTCTATTTCCATGGGAATGCCGGAACTCTGGAGGCGGCCAGCATTTCCAACGCAGCTTTTGCCGAAGCAGGCTTTGGCGTCCTCATGGTCGAATATAGGGGCTATGGCGGCAATCCCGGCGATCCTTCCGAGCAGGGATTTTACCGCGATGGTGATGCGGCGATGCGGTGGCTTACTGATCAGGGCTTCACGAATGACGAGATCATTGTCGTCGCCAATTCAATCGGCGGCGGTGTGGGCACTGAAATGGCACTGCGCCATGATCCCGCTGCACTTGTCCTGATCGCGCCGTTCACATCTTTGCCCGATGCCGCCCAAAGCAATCTCTGGTGGCTTCCCGCGCGCAGCCTTGTGCGGGAACAATATGATAATGCGGGCAAGATTGTTCGGCTCGATATGCCGATCCTAATCCAGCATGGAACGAACGACTTTGTCGTACCCTATGAGCATGGGCAGGCTCTCGCCAGACTGACCGTCCATGCCGAATTTCAGACGTTTGAAGGGTCAGGCCACGGGTTAAGCTTCGCGGGCCGTTCCCAGATCGCCCGCCGCGACTGGATTCTGTCGCTCGGCAACGAACCTTAGAACCAGCGCCATATGCCGGCAGGAATGCCGCCGATGGGCAGGTGAACCCAGCTGAAGAATACAAAGAATATCAGACCGACTGCCCAAGGGAAGGCGCCCGCGCCGAAGATCGCGCTCCAGCGCGGCCAATAGCTGGTCTTGCTTTCCCATTCTGACCACGCCTCACCCATCAGAACCTGTTTCTTACGGTCTTGCAGATGCGAGCCAACCAGAGCGAGAAATCCCATTGCGGCAGCCGTGATGGTCGTGCGCCAGCTGTAATGGATCACAATGTGAGAGAGCGCCCACAGCGCAAAGCTCCACATCATCGGATGGCGGGTGACCTTGAACACACCCTTGGGCTCGGCCCGCGCTTGCTCGGCGGCCTTTGGTGTCGGCATCGCAGGATTGCCGACATATGATCCAGCCAGCAATATCATCGCTGGCAACGTGATCATTGTAGCAATTATCCAGCCAACATCGCCCGAACCGGGCAGATCAGCAGGCGGAGCTGCTTTGAATGCGAAATAGATCCAACCGAGCGTCGCAAAGCTCACAATTGAATACGCAATCTGGAAGCCGATATTGCCCAGAGCTCTTACCAGCGGCTCACGCAGGGGGTGAGACATGGCAAAATGTGTACCGACAAAGGCGATATTCGCCGCAACCAGCTCCGTCAGAACAGACATCCCTGATTCCCCCTTTGGATCGAGGCTATTTGACGATTGCGATCAGCTCGACCTTGAAGAGCAATGTGGCATTCGGCGGAATTGGGCCCCTGCCTTCGGCTCCGTAAGCCAAATCGGATGGGATCGCGATTTCGATCTCTTCACCGACAGCCATTTGCGGAACTGCCAGTTTCCAGCCCTCGATCAAACGACCAAGTGGAAAGGTCGCAGGCTCACCGCGCGGATAGGAGCTGTCGAACACGGTCCCATCGATCAACTTGCCTTCGTAATGCAACGTGACTGTATCGGCGACGCTGGGCCTATCCTCAGACGCGTTATATCTGGTCCACCTCCAGCGGAGGCCGCCATCCATATAGCGCCAGCCATCGGCCGTTTTGAGGTCGAACAGATAGGTTTGCTGCGCGGTATGCCACGCAATATCGTTGACCGCTTGTTCTTCGGTTGGATCAGCTGTTTCTTCCTGAGCCAAAACCGGAGAGGCAGCGATGAAAGACGCAGCGAGGGCCGCTGATTTGATCGCTCGCATCACCAGTCGTAAGCCTTAGGGAGATCGCTCTCGTCTAGATCGCGGTACCGTTCTTTCAAACGGCTCTGATGGTTGCCGAGTGGTTGCTCAACGCCGCCAATAAAGACAGTTGTCGGAACCGAGGTTACCTCGAGCGGGTCACCGTCCCAGATCACAACATCGCCTAGCGCTCCCGATTTCAGGACACCGGCTTTGCCGCCCATGCCGCTGATCTCTGCGGGGATTGAACTGATCGATGCGAAAGCCTCGCCCCATGTGAGGCCGGAGGCTCCCGGCATTTTGGCAAGGCCGACAAGGTTGCCAGCCTGCTGCGCGAGGCGGCGCGGGTTTTCCATGCCTGCCGCGTTCAGGCCGACTTTCACGCCCGCGCGCTTCATCCGTCCGACATTGCTTTGAGTCGATGCAAGTTGATCAAAACCGCTCGGCAGAGCATCGAGCGGATCGGCCAGCACAGGCACTCCCGCTGCTGCGATTGCGTCTGCGACCATCCAGCCTTCGCTGGCACCGACCAGTACCATATCAAGGCGCGGGAATTCGGTCTTGAGCGCCAACACGCTGCGGATATCCGATGCGCGTTCGACGGCGACATATAGTTTCTGGGTGCCAGCGACGACGGGCTTCAAAGCCTCTGCATCAAAACGGTTGAGCAGCACTTCGCCATCGGCGGTGATCTCGGTCGTTTGCGGAGTGCCGCTGCCTGACAATGCTTGAGCCTCACGCAGTGATGCGCGGAACAAGGTATAAGTCGCAGCGCGGCTTCCGCCTGCGCGGCGTGCCCCGCCTTCGCCCAGGTCGACCATTTGAAATGCGCGGGCTTGCACAATCGGATTGCCGTCAGCGTCCAGATCGATGATCGCTCCTTGTCCGGCGAAAATCGATGCCGAAGGAAGCGTGGTTGTCGCTGCGCGGGTGATACCGGCGGCGCGGTGGATCAGGATGTTTTGCGAGTTCGGGTTCACCGCCGGAGCCACATCGAGCGATGCGCTGAACGGAGCGCCGCCTGCGCGGCTGTCGTTTGACTCGCTGACTGCTCCGACGTCGACGAGGCCTAGAGTAGTCACGGTGGCGAAGAGGCCCGGTGTTACCCAAGCGCCGTCTGCGTCGACGACAAGGTCTGTGGCGAAGGCTTGCCCGTTTGCCGTTCCAGCATAGGTGACGCGGCCATTTTCAATCATGACCACGCCGTTTTCAATCGGATCACTGCCGTCGCCAGTGACGACGGTCGCGTTGGCGATGACCACATCCTGCGCCGCGGCAGGCGCGGCGGAAAGGGCGATGGCGGAGGCCGCCCCAAGGATTGCTATGTTCAGGAGCCGCTTCATTTCACATCCCCTTCGCCTGGTTGTCCAAGCTCGAAATCGCTTACCGGACGGCGTTTGCGGTCCATTGCGTCAAACATCAAAGCGCCGTCGATCCAGACCTTCTCTGGCCGCGAATAGACAGAGAGCGGATCGCCGTTCCATAGCACCACGTCGGCCATTTTGCCGCTTTCAAGGCTGCCCGTCATATCGTCGATGCCCATCGCCTTTGCCGCGTTGAGCGTGATCCAGCCGATCACTTCGGCATCGGAAATTTCGACGCCCATCCGCGCGCCAGCAGCCTGCGCTTTGGCAGCTTCCTGATTGAGACGCTGAATATCGTTCTGGCTGTCGGAATGGATGACGACGCAGGCGCCCTCTTTCTGGAGCAGCGCGGCGTTTTCCATGATCGCGTCATACGCTTCCATCTTAAAGCCGTACCAGTCGGCCCAGATCGCGCTGCACACATCGTTTTCGCGCAGCAGATCGCCGATCTTGTACGCTTCAACGGCGTGGTGGAATGCGGTGACTTTGTAGCCGACCTCTTTCGCCATATCCATCACCAGCGCCATTTCATCCGCGCGGTAGCAATGGTTGTGAACGAGGATTTCGCCCTCGAGAACACCTTTCAACGTTTCCTTACCAAGGTTGCGTTTGGCATCATCATTGTTGGCATATTCAATCGCGTCATACCAAGTCTGACGGTTGACTGCGAAGTTGCCCATGCGGGTCGAAGGCTTACGCCCGCGTCCGCCATAGACGCGTTTCGGGTTCTCACCGCAGGCCATTTTAAAGCCGTACGGCGCGCCCGGGAATTTCATGCCTTGAACCGTGCGGCTCGGCACGTTCTTTAGAGTGACCGAGCGTCCGCCCATTAGGTTCGCCGAACCGGGCAGGATTTGCAGCGAGGTGATCCCGCCATTGGCCATCGCGCGGCTAAATCCGGGGTCCTGCGGCCAGACCGAATGTTCGGCCCATACATCGGGCGTAGTCGGCGCGGTGGCTTCATTACCGTCATTATGTGCCTGCACGCCTGGGGAAGGATAATCGCCTAGGTGTGAGTGGATGTCGATGATGCCTGGTGTGACGAATTTGCCGGTGCCATCGAGCACGGTGTAGCCTTCGGTCGACAGATCGCTACTGCCGACGGCTTCGACTTTGCCATTTCGGAAGAGGACAGTACCGCCCTCGATCCGGTTTCCAGCGCCGTCATAAACGGTTGCACCGACCAAGGCGGTCGGCGCGCCGGGATAGGCGCTGTAAGTTGAGGGGAATGGCCCTTCCGCTTCGGTCTTGGCGGCGAAGCGCGGCGCATCATCAGATCCGCTGTCATCGCCTGCCGTATTGGCCGAACCGGTCGTTGCACAACCCATCAGCGCAAAGGCGCTGGCGGCTGCAATCCAGACTTTCTTAGTCACATTCATTCCCCTGTAGGTTTCAGGTTATTGGGCTACCAATTTACTGAGCTGCCAAATCTACTGAGCTGGACGCGTGCCAGCTGCTGCTGGTTCGCCAAGCTCGGCTTCGCCAGCAAGGTGATCGCCCTCTTCGTCTTTCAGCGTGTCGAGATGCATCAGTTTCTTAACAAGCGGGCTGACGAAGCAGACCAGAATACCGACGACCAGAGCGACTAGGCCCATGCTCCAATACGCTTCGAGAGCGCCTTCGCGGGTCATGTTGCCGCCTTCGCCTTCACCCATGAGCGAGCCCATGAAGCCTGCGACATAGTTGCCGCCTGCAGTGCCGAAGAAGAACGCCGCCATCATCAGGCTGGCCATGTGCTTCACAGAAAGCCGGTTCATTGCCGAGAGGCCAACTGGCGAGAGGCAAAGCTCGCCAGTGGTCGACAACAGGTAGAAGATGAACAGGAACATCACCGGCATCATGATAGCGCCAGCATCGCCTGTCGTGCTGAAGTTTTCCGCGCCCCAGACCATCACGATAAACGCAAGGCCCATTTGCGCGATACCCAAGCCCATCTTGGCAGGGGTGGAAGGTTCGATCCCTTTGCGCGCCATCCATTGCCACAGACCAGCGAATAGCGGGCCGAGCAGGATGATGTAGATCGGGTTGATCGATTGGAAGAAGGTGGTTGGAATGCCGCCTTTATCAACGTGACGATCGGTGAACAGGTTGAGCGATCCGCCCGCCTGTTCAAACAGACCCCAGAAGAGCGGCATCAGCAGGATCAGGAAGATCATCGCGAACACTCGCTCGCGCGCTTCTTTGTCCAGCTTGAACGCTTCGAAAAGGACGTACGCTAGAAGCGCGATGCCCGAAGCCAGCAATATGCCGCCGACCAGGCTCTGATACTGGATCAGGAACCAGATCACCGCGACACCGGCAAAGCCGACGCCGTAGAGCAGCCATTCGAGATTGATGCCTGCAAACTTCTCTTTCAGTTTCGCAGGGTTCGGGCTTTCGCCGTTACCTTTAAGCAGTGGCTTTCCGATGATGAACACGATCAGGCCGAGCAGCATGCCGAAACCGGCAAGGCCAAAGCCCAATGCCCAGCTGACAGTTTCACCGAGATAGGCCGCGATCAAAACGCCTGCGGCCGCGCCGAGGTTAATCCCCATGTAGAAGATGGTGTAGGCGCTATCGCGGCGAATATCGGTGCGCGGGTACAGTTGACCCACGATCACAGAGATGTTCGCTTTCAGGAAGCCCGAGCCGACAATGATCAACGCCAGAGCCAGCCAGAAAATATTGAGGGTGGGATCGTTGGCATAACCCGAACCGTCGCCTTCAAACGCCATAAAGAAGTGGCCGAGCGTAAGCAGAACAGCACCGAACAAAACCGCTTTGCGCTGGCCGAGATAACGGTCCGCGAGCCACCCACCGAGGACCGGCGTGATGTAAACTAGGCTGGTATAGGCACCGTAGATCAGGTTCGCGCTGCCATCGGAATACATCCAATGCTTGACCAGATAGAGCGTGAGTAGGGCACGCATGCCGTAGTAGGAGAAGCGCTCCCACATCTCGGCAAAAAACAGCATGTAGAGGCCTTTGGGATGACCCATGACCTCCTCTTGAGGGCGCGTTACCGCCCAAGCGCCGCCGATCAGGAAGATGCCGAGAACGATCGAAGCCACAACCATGGCCCAATCCCCGTATCCCCACATCGCAAATTCTTTGAGTTCGCCCATCTTTTGCAGATCCCTAGTATATTGTCGCCGCGCCCGACCCCCCGGGCGCATTATGCGGCGTACCGTAACGCCCAAATCCGTGGTGTGAAGCTTTTGTTGCACGGTTCATCGCATGCTTCACGAGGGGCGGGAACTTGACGCGCCTCGCTGTATTATGGCACTGATGCACTTTGCGAGGATGTTATGAGCCAAAGCCGACCCGTTTACCTTAAGCTGCGTGATCAGATCGCAGCGGCAATTATTCAGGGCGAATACGCTGAAGGCAAAATGCTGCCTTCCGTTCGCGCGCTAGCGGCCGAGCAAGGCGCGAACCCGTTGACGGTCGCCAAGGCATATCAGCAGTTTCAGAATGATGGGCTTGTCGAGGTTCAGCGCGGCGTGGGCATGTATGTCGTCTCAGGTGCAGCAGAACAACTGCGCACCCGTGAGAAAGAGCAGTTTCTGAAAGAAGAATGGCCTGAGATTCGCGCACGGATGCGGCGGCTCGGCCTTGATCTTAGAGAACTTGCCGAGTGCACCTGAACGGCTTTTTTTGTGCCGTAATGAGAAAAATGCAACTTTATCTGCGCTACGGCTTGCCACATCGGCGTGGGCGTGGCAGCGTTTCTGCACGAAATGCCTTTGGGTCGGGGCAATGTTGAGGGGCAGGGCCGGTTCGCGTCATTTAACGCGGGCGTCTTGGATCACTGGGAAGTCAAAAATATGATTAGATCCGAATTGCTGCAGCAATTGCACAACGACAATCCGGAATTGCGCGCGGAAGAAATCGAGCAAGTCGTCGATATCTTCTTTGATGAAATCACTCAGCGTTTGGCCGAGGGTGGCCGCGTCGAACTGCGTGGTTTCGGTGCATTTTCAACGCGAGAACGTGAAGCCCGCACGGGACGCAATCCGCGCACTGGCGAATCTGTCGAAGTTCCGGCCAAACGCGTCCCGTACTTCAAGGCAGGCAAAGAAATCCGCCAGCGCTTGAACGGATCTTAACGCTCTACACGCTTTCAAAAATTTAGGCTGCGGCCCGCTCTGGCTCGTCATTGGCGAGGCGGGAGGCTGGTAGTTTGCGCGGGTGATCAAGCGCGGTAAACACCATATCGATCACTCGTTCAGGCCCGCCCTCACGCGTCACATCAACTGGCATCATGCCCAGCTCGCTAAATTCTTCAAGCGCCTCTGGCCCGGGTAGACCGATCACCCGTTCGATATCCGGAAGCCTGTCCTCAACCAAAGGCGCAAGTTCGCGCGAGATATTGAGGTTGTTGGTGGCAACCACCACGACTTTTCGCTTGCCCATGCCGATTGCATCCCAGCTGCGCGGATCGCTCGCATCGGCGTGGTGCACAATATAGCCATCGGCAAGAGCGGTTTCGAACCGTTCGGCATTGGGATCCACGGCGAGATAGTCGATATCGTTGTAGGACAGCGCATCCGCGACACCGCGCCCTACCGGGCCAAGACCGATGATAACGACCGGCGCGTTGTCCCCTTCAAGCTTTTTGTCCGCTGGCCCGGCGCGCAATTTGCCGGCCAGTTTCCGTCCGACATTCGAAATGAGCGGCGTAACTGCCAAACTGATCGCAATTGCCGAAACAAGGATGGACAGCGCTTCGCTATCAACCAGTCCCGCAACTGCGGGGATTGCAAACAGAACCAGAGCAAACTCGCTGCCTTGACCCAGCAAAAACCCGAGCTGGATCGATCCCGGTACTGACCAACGATTGGCAAGACCTGCGAGCACGTTGAATCCGCATTTCAATACGATCAAGCCAACCGCAGCCGCGATCACAGTAACCCAGTTATCGGCGATTATCGCCGGATCGATACTAAGACCAACCGATATGAAGAAGAAGCTGAGGAACAGTCCGCGAAACGCGTCGATCTCTGTCTGGACCATGATGCGATAGCGCGAATCTGCCACGGCCATCCCGCCAAGGAACGCGCCCAGCGTTAGCGAAAGGCCCGCAACACCGGTTGCCCAACCCGCCGCCAATGCAATGAAGAGGGCCGTTGCGGTGTAAACCTCGCTGCTGCCAGCACGCGCAATCAATTTAAATAGCGGCCCGACAAGATACCTTGCAAAGATCACGGCTATTCCAAACGCGGCCAAAGCTTTGACGCCAGCGAGGCCCAGCTGCGGAGCAATCGGACCCCCTGTGCCCAGCGCTCCGGCTGCGACAAGCAATAGGATCGCGGCAATATCCTGAAAGATGAGGATGGATTGCGAAGCGCGCCCGACCGGACAATCTTCCTGATTGCGCTCCCGCACCAGCCCGATCACGACGGCGGTCGATGACAGACCCATGGCAAATCCGCCGATAATGGCGAACTCGGTCGGCAGGCCGATTGCCCAGAATAGTGCTGCAAATCCTCCGCCTGCGACCAGCATTTGGAGGCTGCCGAACCCGAAGATATTGGCTGCTTCCGCGCGGATTCGCCCAAGCGAGAAGTGCAGGCCAAGATTGAACAACAGGAACATAACGCCCGCTTCGGCCATGGCCGCAACAACCGGCCCGCTGAAATCGTCGGCATAGCCGAGTGCGGCAATCGCAAGGCCGAGACCAAGATATCCAACAATCGGGTTGAGGCGGCAAGCGCGCGAAACCAGCGCAGCTCCGATGCCAAGCCCGAGCAGTGTAATTGCCGGCTGTATCGTTGCGACCACCGAATGTGCATCGTGAATTTCGCCTGCCATTGCCGCCCCTAGTTGCGAACTCAGAATAGAGTGAAACGTGCATCGAGAGATGGGCGCTACAATGCAATCTGGCAAGCGGCCCGTTTGACCGGTTGCCGTTCGCAGCGCCTCTGGCTATCGCGGCATTTCAGTCGGCAATACCGGCTTGGCGGGTGTGGCGGAATGGTAGACGCCGGGGACTTAAAATCCCCTGATCTTTGATCGTGCGGGTTCGAGTCCCGCCACCCGCACCAATTCATTTGGCTAATCCAGTATCGAAACCGAAGTGCTGCATTAGCGCAGTTTTAACCCGAACCTCGGTATCGGTCAGGTCCGAAGCTCCTCGACCAACCACGGTTCTCCGTCTTTGATTGTTCAATGCGGGGCCAAAGCGACCAGATATGGATAACATGGCGACCAATCCGCGCGTTGAAGCAGAACCAGGCCATTCGGCCGAATCGCGCGTGGCACCCCGCTTTACGCTGCTCATCCGGGCTGCGCGTTTGGTGGCACATGAGGGCGAATTTGTTTGTGTGATCCGCGATGTGTCCGAGACCGGCGTGAGCGTGCGGTTGTTCCATACGCTGCCAAAAGGCGATCCGCTGGAACTGCATATGCCTGGCGGCGGGCGCTATGAGGTGCGTCCCGTCTGGGAGCGTAACAACGAAGCCGGTTTTGAATTTACAAAACCCGTTGATGTCGCCCAACTGATCAATGAAGCCGGTGAATACCCGAAACGCGGTTTGCGCCTTGGCGTTTTCTTCCCGATCACGGTCGGTACGCTGACTCAATCATGCGAAGGGGTCGTCGAAAACCTATCGCAACAAGGCGCCCGGTTCGAATGCGACAATGTGTTCGCGATTGATCAGACCTTGCGTCTATCCAGCCCTGAGGGGCTAAAGGAAATCCGCGCGAAAGTCCGTTGGCGTCGGGATAATCAGTATGGTGTCGTGTTCGATGACACGTTCACGCTTGGTGATTTCGCCCGTTTGGCAGCAAGGCTACAGGCGCCAAAACTTCTTTCCAGCTAAGCCGCTTGTGTCGGACAAAATCCGGAATCGGCTTATGCCGGGACAAAATCCATAGCGATGCCGTTGATGCAATGGCGTTTGCCGGTTGGTTTGGGTCCATCACCAAATATGTGCCCAAGGTGCCCGCCGCAATCGGCGCAGTGCACTTCGGTGCGGGCATAACCGATCTTGTAATCGACAGAGGTGCTGACCGCGCCCTTTTCAATCGCTTTGTAAAAGGCAGGCCAGCCGCTGCGGCTGTCATATTTATGAGCCGACGAATAAATGCGATTGCCGCAGCCCGCGCATTTATAGACGCCTTTGCGTTTCTCTTTGTTGAGAGGGGAGGTCCATGCGCGCTCTGTCCCTGCATCACGCAAAATCCTGAATTCTGAGCGCGTTAGCTGGCGGCGCCATTGCGCCTCTGTCCGGCGGATACGGAAATCTTTGCGCGCCTGCGCGGGCGCCGCACCGCAGCCTGCGAGCACCGGCAGCGACGCGGCAATCGCTGCGCTGGAGATAAAGCGGCGGCGGCTGGAAAGTCCAAATTTCATCGCGTTTCCCTCCTCGGAAACTAAGGCGTGTCATGTATAAATACGTTGGAAAACGCCGAAAAGTTTCACTTGGGCAGGGAAGCGATCAAAATTCTGTGATTTCCACTTCGAGCTTGCGGAAGCCATGCACGAAGTTCGCCCGCACCCGTTCTACGTCACCTGCGACATGCACTCGCATGCGGCGCTTGTGCATCTCTTCGAGAAGGACGCGCAATTGCAGTTCGGCAAGCCTTGCTCCGACACAGCGGTGAATGCCGTAACCAAAGGCGATATGACGCTTGGCATTTGCGCGGGTCAGATCGAGCTTGTGCGGTTCTTCGAATACGCTTTCCTCGTGATTGGCCGCGAGGTACCACAGCACCACCTTGTCGCCCTTCTTGATGGTCTGGCCCATCACTTCAGTGTCCTCAGTGCAGGTTCGGCGCATATGCGCGAGAGGCGTCTGAACGCGGAGCATTTCTTGCACGGCGTTGGGGATGATGTCGGCGTTCTCTTCGAACAGCTTGCGCTGGTCGGGGAACTTGTCGAGCGCATGGATGAACCCACTCATCGAATTGCGCGTGGTGTCGTTGCCGCCGACGATCAGCAGGATAAGATTGCCCATAAACTCTTCCGGGCGCATCTGGTTCATGGCCTCGGAATGGATCATCATCGAAATGAGATCGTCGCCGGGCTCCTTGTCCATTGTGCGTTCCATCCAGAGCGACTGGAAGTAAGCCCCCATTTCATGCAAGAATTCCCAGCGCATTTCATCCAGCTCGCGCACGGTCGCAAGCTCGGTGTCGCCTGACCAGTCCGACCAGAATGTGAGCATGCGCCGGTCTTCCCAAGGGAAGCCGAACAGCAGCGCAAGCATCCCGGTGGTTAACTCGATCGAGACCGTATCGACCCAGTCGAAGACCTCTCCGCGCGGTAATGTGTCGAGCAGCTCGCCAGTGCGTTTGCGGATTTGCGGCTCCATATCCTTCATGCCCGACGGCGTGAACTTGGGAGCGACTGTGCGGCGCTGACCGGTATGCTGCGGGCGGTCCATTGCGATAAACATCGGCAATTCGCGCGTATCGGCGCCGGAAGCTGCTGTCTCTTCTTCGCTAAGCCGTTCGAGGATCGTAATCCCGCCATGCTCCCAGCTCGAAGAGAACGTTTCTGGAAGAGCCTCGATATGCTGGATCGCCTTGTGGCCGACGACCGCCCAATAGGGGCCATAGGGGCTTTCAGGAATATAATGCAGCGGGCCAGCTTCCTGCATTTCCGCAAAGATCGGCTGCCATTTGTCCTCGAAATAGATGTCCGAGCGGCTCACGTCCCATTTGTGCGAATGCTGCGGGCGTTCTTCCGGATGCTTTTCGAAATGCGATTTAAGCGCCTCGTATGCAGTAGGCGATGTGCGCACTTGTGGGCGCTGCGGGGCAGTCGTAGCCATATCTCTCTCCCGTAGGCGGCGTCATTTGCCTGACCGCCATTCCTTAGAGTCGCATCCTGCCGTAACTGACACAGGTGTCAATAGTCGGTTGCGATTTGCGACTTATTCTGCGGGCTCCACGGAAGATTGTTGCGCGGAGTTGGCATTGCCACGCTTACCAAACCAGCTGCGGCGCTTTTTCGCATGGCCGCCGCCGCCTGATTTCATCACGCGTTTGCGGAACAGCATCGATCCGCCTTTGACCAATACGATCACAGCAAAACCCTGCCAAAGCAGAGCGAGAGCATGGGTCCACAACGTCTCTTCGAGAGCAGCTCGCGCCAGCATCGCGAATGGCGAAGATAGTGGGAATATGATCGCGACGGTCTCGAGGACCGACCCGGGCATCGTCACTGTGTACGCCGCGAGGAAGAACACCATCAGCTGCATCATCGTCACGGGCATCGACATGGTCTGAACTTCGCGCACGGTGCTGGCCATGCCGCCAATCGTAAGGAACAGCGATCCGAGCAGCAGATAGGCCATTGAGAAATACAGGATCGCCAGCGTCATAAACATTGGCCAGCCGACAGCCGGGCCGGGAAGCTCGCGGTAATTGGTTTGTGTCACGGTGACGATGGCGTCCTCGGCTACCGCCCAGAAGCCCCAACCAAACGCCCCCCAAACGGCGATCCCGACAAAGCTCACGCCCAGCATCGCAAACAGCTTGCCCATAAACACCGCATCCATCGGCAGGGCTGCGGCGAGAATTTCGATGATTTTATTGCCCTTTTCCTCGGCGAGGTTGGACAGCACCATGCCGCCGAGCAGCATCGTCAAAAGGAACAGGATCATCTGCGCCGCACCCGCTGTGCGCAGGCGCAAAGAGCGTTCGGAAGCGGCGCTGGAAGTGACAAGAGCGGTCGAACTGCTTGGGAAAGTACTGGGTGAGGACCCCAGCGCGGTACCCGCGAGGAGTTCTACCGGGCCTTTCCATCGGGCGATTTGCCCTTCGGTGGCGGTGATTTCCGGAGCCGAAAGCGTGCCGCCGACGATGGCCACATAGTTGCCTTTACGCTGTTCAAGATAGTCGCGCGCGTCGAAGCCTGAATTGCCCTCTGCTTCGGGCACCTGAACCAGGTCCGGTACGCCTCCGCGCAATTGCGGTTTTAGACTGGCGGCAGCGGCTATCATCGCTGCATTGTCATCGGCGCTCATCGCGAGGCCGATCTCGCTGCTGACTGCGGCGCGGGAATTTTGGCCGCCAATGCTGCCAGCCAGCCCGCCGACCAGCACGGGAAAGAGCGGGCCGATCAAGAAGAATAGAAATGCGCGGCTAAACAGCACTGCGATAAAATCGCGGCGCGCAATGACCCAGGCGGCCTCTAACCGCGAAAGGCGTGGGCGCGCGTCGATGGCGGCTTGATCGTGATTGCTCATGATGCGCCTCCCGCCTGATCCGCCTCTAGCTGTCGGGCAGCCGCCTCTCCGGCGATAGCAACGAACGCATCATGCAATCCGGCGCGCTCGATAGAGAGCGACAGAATACCCGCTTCCCCTTCGATCAGGGTTTTGAGCAAGGGTTCGATCCCTGTTTCGGGAAGCGAGAAGTAGAAGAAGTCGCCTTCGCGGCGGGCATCATTGGGCAATGCATTTGCCCACGCGCCTTCGCGCATCCGGGTTTCTAGGCGGACTTGCGCCGGGATGCGGTCCCGGGCGGCCTCAACACTGCCCGCATAGGGCACTTTGCCGCCCGCAATGATGGCCACGCCTTCGCACAGACGCTCTGCATGGTGGATCACGTGGGTCGAGAAGATCACTGTCACACCATCATCAGCGAGACTGCGGATCATCCCTTCCAGCTTGCCCTGGTTGATCGCATCAAGACCGGAGAACGGCTCATCCAGAACGACAAGGCGCGGACGGTGCACCAGCGTGCCGAGCAATTGCACGGTTTGCGCCATGCCTTTGGACAGCTGACGGATCTGGCGATCAGCGGCATAGCCAAGATCGTGACGCTCCAGCAGTTCCAGGCCGCGCTTGCGACCCTCTGCCAGCGGCAATCCGCGCAGCGCGCCCATAAAGGCAATCGCCTCGACCGACTTCATTGCCGGATAAAGCCCGCGTTCTTCGGGAAGGTAGCCGATCAAGCGGCCAATATCGTGCGGGCGATCATGCCCGAAGACGCGGCGCACGCCGTCATCGGGATCAATAATGCCCAGCAGCATCCGCAAAGTTGTCGTCTTGCCAGCGCCGTTCGGGCCGAGAATACCGTAGATCGCGCCTTCGGGCACAGAAATGTCTACGCCGTCCACCGCGCGGGTGCCGTCGAAATCCTTCACCAGCCCGCGTGCCTCAATGGCGAGCGGACGATCATCTGAATTGGTTTCTACGACGTTGTGAGCCGTCATCTGTTCGCCTACTGTCATATGCATAAGCGCGGTGGTTAACGCGCGAAACTGAACGGGAGCAACCCTAAGCGTGGTTAACAGTGCAGTTACCGATACCTCCGATGGCGCCCTTGTAAAGCGGCTTGAGGAAGAGGCGCGCGCGCTGGGTTTTGCGGCGTTTGGCGTGGCGAGTGCGGGCACCGATCCGCTGCGGGCAGAGCGGCTGGAGACGTGGCTTGGCGAAGGAAATCACGCTTCGATGGAGTGGATGGAGACGCGCCTGGAACATCGCCGCTCTCCGCAAGGGCTATGGCCAGATGCGCGCAGCGTGATCGCGCTGGGCATGAGTTATGCGCCCGCGAATGATCCGATGGCGCTGGAAGACGCGAAAAGCCACGCGCGTATTTCCGTCTATGCGCAGGGCAAAGATTATCATGATGTCGTCAAAAAGAAGCTGAAAGCGCTCGCCCGCTGGCTGGTCGCGGACAGACCCGATGCGCAAGTCAAAGTCTTCGTCGACACCGCGCCCGTCATGGAAAAACCGCTGGGCGCGGCGGCAGGCATCGGGTGGCAGGGCAAGCACACAAACCTTGTCAGCCCTGATCATGGCAGTTGGCTGTTTCTCGGCGCGATTTATACAACAATCGATTTGCCGCTGAGCGAACCGCAGCGCGATCAATGCGGGTCGTGTCGCGCCTGTCTGGATAGCTGCCCGACTGACGCGTTTCCGAGCGCTTACAAACTCGATGCGCGCCGCTGCATTTCCTATCTCACGATTGAGCATAAAGGGCCGGTAGCGGAGGAATTTCGCGAAGCCTTAGGCAACCGTATCTATGGCTGCGATGATTGCCTTGCCGTGTGCCCGTGGAACAAATTCGCCGACCAAGCGCACGCTATGCGCGAATTCCTGCCTCGGGCAGAACTCGTCGCACCGCGGCTTGGCGAGTTGCTGGCACTGGATGATGCGGGCTTCCGCTCTTTCTTTTCTGGCTCCCCAATCAAGCGGATCGGCCGAAACAGGTTTGTGCGAAACTGCCTGTATGCCGCTGGCAATAGCGGGGATGGCGCATTGCTCGCGCAGGTTGCCACGTTGAAAAACGATCCCGATCCAGTCGTGGCAGATGCTGCGGAATGGGCAGCGGCGCGGCTCGCTTAACCCTTGCCAAACTCGCTATCGTGTTCGCCCAGACGCGGAGCATTGCCAAGCGGGCCTGCCTCCCAATCGCTGAACGAGTTTGGATCGCGCATTTGGTACAGAGCGCCCTCGCTCGGGTGATCGGAGGCTTGGAAAAAGCCGGTCTCGCGCAAATGCGGGTCGTCGATCACATCGTTCAAGTCGGTCACAGCCATGCAGGGGATGTTGTGCTCGCGCAGGATGGTAAGCCATTCCGCTGTCGGCTTTGTCGGCGTTAGTGCGGCCATCCGCTGATATAATTCGGGCGCAGCGGCGATGATGCCTTGCGGCGTTTTGAATCGCTCTTCACCCGCCAATTCGGGATCGCCCAGCAGCGCCACGACCTTTGGAAATTGCGGCAGGGTGTAAGGCACGATGCTGATCCAGCCATCCTGCGTCATCATCGGCTGGCGGTCCGGATCGACCTGACGCGCATAGGCTGCATCGCCATTGGGCGGATCGAATGTTTTCGCGTCGAGATGCTCTTTCAGCATGAAGCTGGCGAAGGCTTCGAACATAGGCACCTCGACATGCTGGCCCTTGCCTGTCCGCAGCCGGTGGGTGATCGCGGCGAGCGTGGCATAGGCAGCGTGGAGCCCGGCAACTTTGTCCGCGATTAGCGAGGGGAGATAGCGCGGGCGATTGTTCCCATCGGCCCGCGGCAGCAGCGATGTCGTGCCCGTCGCGGCTTGGATTACATCGTCATAGGCCTGCAATCCGGCATAGGGTCCGCCCGATCCAAAGCCGACGCAGTGGACATAGATGATGTTTGGGTTGATCGCCTTGATAGCATCATAGTCAAAGCCGAGCCGGGCAATCGCGGCCTCGCGCACATTGTGCACGAACACGTCTGCAGTGCTTAGCAGCCCGCGCAGAATCTCTGCATCTTCTGTATTTTTCAGATCAAGGACGAGGGATTTCTTGCCCCGGTTCAGCGCGATAAAGCCCGGGCCCATTCCCGATGTCTTGGCCGGCTTTGCCCCGTGCCGATACGCATCGCCGCCGGGCCCTTCGATCTTGATAACGTCCGCACCGTAATCCGATAGGATCTGCGTGGCGTAGGGGCCGAATACGACGCTGGTCAGGTCGATAACCGTCATGCCTTCCAGCATCGGCCTTCCGTCATTCGCAGTGATCACGTGGGCCGTTCCTTTACGGCATTTCCTTCAAGGGAATGTCCGGATCGGCCAGCAACGCGCGATCCACTTTATCGAGGCCCGCTTCGAGCATCTTTCGCCCTTGGACGTAATCCTTCATCGCATTCACACAGTCGAACGCAATTGGCTTGCCCTCTTTCAGGTACACGACTGTGAACTTGCGCGTATCGGGATCGCCGCGCAGCACGGTTTCATCGAAATCCAGACTGAGGCCGGCGGTTTGCAATTTGAGGTTATACTGGTTTGACCAGAACCATGGCAGGGCGTTGTATTCCTGTTTGTCGCCCATGATCGCTTTTGCGACGGTGTTCGCCATATCGTGAGCGTTTTGTACCGACTCCAGCCGGATCACCGCGCTGTCAGCGTAGGGGTTGGCATGCGCTGCGCAGTCTCCAATCGCATAAATGTCATCCAAAGTAGTGCGGCAGCAGAAATCGACATCCACACCGCTTGATCCCGCGGCGCCTGCTGCGATCAGAGGCGCCACAGCCGGAACAATGCCAATACCGACCACAACCATTTCGCAATCGACTGTCTCGCCATTGTCGAGCAGCACTCCGCTTACTTTGCCATCCTCACCGATAATCTCTGTCACGCCGGTCTCCAACCGGACATCGACACCTTGCCTGCGGTGTTCGGCTTCGTAAAAGCGGGAAAGGTCTTCACCCGCCACACGGGCAAGCACCCGCGGCAGCATCTCAAGCAATGTGACCTTGCAGCCAAGCTTGCGGAGCACGGCGGCCGCTTCCAGCCCGATATAGCCGCCACCGATCACCACGGCGCGCTTTGATCCTGCTTCGAGAGCGGCCATCATGCCATCGGCATCACGTTTGTCGCGGACGTAGAAAACCTGTTTGAGATTGGCACCCGGGCAACCAAGGCGTCGCGGATCACCACCCCCCGACCAGATCAGCTTGCGATAACCAATTGTCGAGCGGTTCGACAAAGTGAGGCTGTGCGCCACCGGGTCAATATCGGTGACGCCGCTGCCCAGTAACAGGTCGATATTCTTGTCGGCCCAAAATTTCTCGGGCCGGATCATGATCCGCTCGAAACCCTTGTCGCCGGCAAGGTATTCTTTGGACAAGGGTGGCCGTTCATACGGAGGCATGCTGTCGCGCCCGATCATTAGGATCGAGCCTTCATGACCCTGCTGGCGCAAAGCAATCGCAGCCTGCGCGCCGCCATGGCCAGTACCGACAATCACCACATCTGCGTGGTCCGGAGCATTTCCCTCTCGCGTCATGCGCAGATGGGTCGCCGCAAATCGCCTATTCGTCAAGCCGTGAAAGTGTCAGCACTGATCAATTGCCTGGAATTAGCGTTCAAGCAGATTGCGGGCCTGACTGGCGATCTGTGCAAGCACTGCTGGGGCCACAGGCGGACGAGCCTGCGCCCGGGCGATCATGGAGCGGAACTGAGAGACCGCCGCGGCATTGCGCGCGGCCCAATCAGCAATTGCGCCCTGCGGATCGTCTTTACCGCCCTTGCGGCGCATCAAACGTCGCAAGAATTCCAGCCGCATATGCTGGAAGTCGCGCGCCAGTCCGTCGACCAACAGACGCTCCCAAATGTCGGATGGAGACATATGCGCGGCGGTGCCTTGCGCCCAATCAAGCCCGATCCGTTCGCCGATATCGGTAAAGGCGTGCGTGAGTTCCTTTGGATCAATCTCTGTCTTGAGTGCCAGCTGCGCCAATCCGATCGAACCGTCATAGTCGAACAGGTTGGAAACCTTCAGCGCCAGCGCATCCGGACAGCCGCTGTCGATGAAGTAACGGCGCAATTCTTCGGAGCGCACACGCGTTTCATCAGAAAGCAGCTCTGTGCGCGCCTTGGTAAGGATGTCGACGCAGTCTCTGAGCGTCGCAACCAGTTCTCCGGCTTGGACCTGTCCGGCGGCGGTGCGCAGCACATCCGACATCAGATTGCCAACCGCTGCTGCTGCCCGGTCAAACAGGACAAGCCGCGCAGCCTCGCTCATTTTCGCGGTCTCGAGCTCTTCCCATAAAGTGCCAAGGTCATAGAGACGTTCGACCACAACGAATGCGGCGGCAACGTCGGACAAGCCAACGCCTTCTTCCTCAGCCAGTTCGAAAGCGTGAACCAGCCCGAGACGGTTGACGATACGGTTGGATAAATCGGTCGCAACCAATTCGCGGCGAAGCCGGTGATCTTTGATCTGCGCGGTAAAACTTTTGCGCATCGGCTCCGGGAAGAGCGCAATGAGTGAATCCTCTAACATCGGATCATCGGGCAGGCCGCTTGCTTCAATCGCATCCTGCAGTGCCAATTTAGAAGATGAAAGCAGCACGGCGAGCTCTGGCCGTGTAAGGCCCTTGCCGTCGGCAGCGCGGCGAGCGAACGCCTCTCCGTCAGCCAGCCCTTCAGTCCGGCGATCCAGATCACCGATTTCCTCAAGTTGTTCGATCAGACGGATATACGATGCGGTCGCCTCTGCGCCTGCTGCTTCGGCAACGGAAATGGCGAGCGCCTGAAGACGGTTATCTTCGAGCACGATATCGGCCACTTCGTCGGTCATCTTGGCCAGCAGGTTGTTGCGCTTCTTCTCTGTCAGCGTGCCTTCGCGGGCCGCCGCCGCCAATGCGATCTTGATGTTCACTTCATTGTCCGAACAATCGACACCAGCCGAATTGTCGATGAAATCGGTGTTGATACGTCCGCCATTCATGGAAAACGCGATGCGTCCAGCTTGCGTAATGCCGAGGTTTGCGCCTTCGCCGATGACTTTGGTGCGCAGCTCCGCCGCGTCGATCCGCAGCGCATCATTGGCTGGATCGCCAACCGCCAGGTGGCTTTCCTGTTCGGCTTTGATGTAAGTGCCAATACCGCCAAACCAGATCAGATCCAGCTCCGCCTTCAGGATGGCACTTACCAGTGCATCCGGTTCGATTTCCTTCTCTTCGATCCCCAGCATCTCGCGCGCTTTCTTAGAAAGCTTGATGCGTTTGAGGTCGCGGGAATAGACGCCGCCCCCTTTTGAAATGAGATCAGCCTTGTAGTCCTCCCAGCTTGAGCGGGGTAGGTCATACAGCCGTTTGCGCTCTTTCCAGCTGGTTGCCGGATCGGGATCGGGATCAATGAAAATGTGACGGTGGTCGAATGCGGCCACCAGCTTGATCGCTTTGGAAAGCAGCATGCCATTCCCGAAGACGTCGCCCGACATATCCCCGCAACCGGCGACGCTGACGCTGTCCTTCTGAACATCGATCCCCATTTCGAGGAAGTGCCGCTGGACAGAGACCCACGCGCCGCGCGCTGTGATGCCCATGGCCTTGTGGTCGTATCCGTTTGAACCACCACTTGCGAAAGCATCATCTAACCAGAAATCGCGGCTTTCCGCGATGCCGTTTGCGACGTCGGAGAAACGCGCAGTGCCTTTATCGGCGGCAACCACGAAATAGGGGTCTTCGCCATCGTGGATCGCGACTTTTTCAGGATGGACGACTGTACCATCAACGATATTGTCAGTGACCGAAAGCAGCGTGCGGATGAAGACTTCATAGCTTGCCTGGCCCTCGGCTGCCCATCCTTCGCGATCAAGCGCGGGTGAGGGCAGTTGTTTCGGATAGAAGCCGCCTTTTGCTCCAGTCGGCACGATCACGGCGTTTTTGACCCGCTGCGCCTTCATCAGGCCGAGAATTTCAGTGCGGAAGTCATCGCGACGGTCGGACCAGCGAAGCCCGCCGCGCGCAATTGCGCCGGAACGCAAGTGAATGCCTTCTACCCGCCGCGAATAGACGAAAATTTCGCGCCACGGCACAGGCTTTGGCAGGTTCGGCACGAGATCAGAATCAATCTTGAACGCGAGAGCTTCAGCAGCTGCCGGTGCAAAGGCATTGGTGCGCAAAACCGCATCAATCACCGCACGGTAGAGTCGTAAAAGACGATCATCATTGATGGCGGCTACTTTGGACAATCCGCGATCATAGGCTGAGATTGCTCCCTTAACGGCTTCGTCCCGTGCGCCTGCAAATTCAGGGTGATGCTTTGCGACGAACAGATCGATCATGGCGCGTGTCACATCGGGCGCGCGGCCCAACGCATCGACGACGGTGTAGATCGTGAAGCTCATGCCGGTCTGGCGCAGATAGCGATAGATGGCGCGCAGCCACTCTGTTTCTTGCGCGGCAAGGCCGGTGCTTACTACCAGTCGGTTGAACGGATCGTCTTCGGCTCCGCCGTTCAACACTTCGGCAATGGCTGCTTCAATTGCGCCCGCACGTTCAAGCAGCTGAGCTGCGACATCGCCCTCTGGCAGATCAACGGTGAATTCGTGGATCGTGCCAAGCGCGCCTTCCTCGAGCGCAATCGGTATCTCTTTGATGACGCGGAAGCCGAAATTTTCGAGCGCAGGCACCGCGTCGGAAAGGGGCAATGCACCTTGCTGCTGATAAACTTTTAAACGTAGGCGGTGCGCAGGGTCTTTGCCGATGCAATAGAGCCGTACGCCGCGTTCGTGATCATGGTCGCTCGTCAAGCCGCGCAGACCGATAATGTCGCGCGCAGCCTCTGCCGCATCATAGCGCCCGCGATAATTCATTGGCATCGCATCGGCATAACGCGAGGCAAGCGCCGCGGCGCGCGATGGATCCATGCCGTCCGCAAGATTTTTCTCTACCGCTTCGCCCCAGCCGCGCAGCATATCCTGAAACATCGGCTCCAGCTTTGCTTCATCAGGGATTTGCTTCGCATCGCGGATGTCGATCACGAATTGCAGCATTGCGAGAGTTCCGCCTTCAACCTCAAGGCTCCAATCCAGCACTGCGGTGCCTTCGTGACGGGTGAACATGTCTTCGATTTGCAAGCGCACCTGGGTCGAAACTGTGTCGCGCGGCTGCCAGACAAATGCATAGATGTGCCGCTCAAGTCGTGATGTGACCAGAGCGAGGCGCGGGCGCGGACGATCAACAAGGCCCATCATCGTGGTCGCGAGCCGCGCAATGGAATCCTGCGTGAACCCGATCAAAAGATCATTCGGCAGCGCCGTAAATGCATGGATTAAAGCTTTGCCCGCATGCCCGCCCGCTGCGAAGCCCAACTTTTGAGCGATTGCTTCAAGGTCGGTTCTCAAAACCGGAACTTGTGTCGGAGGCGTAGCGACTGCGGCGCTGGTCCAGATGCCTGCATGGATGGAAAGCGTGTGAACCTTACCGTTCTTCGCGTCGCGCAGTCCTACGATGAAGAGATCGAGCGGAATGCGCCGATGGACGTGAGAAAGGCGGTTGGCTTTGATAACCAACAAATCGTGCCGGTCATTGCGTGCGTCACAATCATCGAACCAGTCGAATGCGCGTTCTATTGAGGGTTCAGCCAGAATATCCCGTGTGCTCTTGCGGCAAATGCCGCGCGCGTCGGTTTGCTTGCCATCGCGGGTGCGTTTCACATGACCCAGCTGAGTCAGTAGTCCGGAATTCAGCCATTCAACCAGCTCGCGCGATTCGGAGTCTGCGATTTGCTCCGCATCTTCCGCCATGATGGCCTGCATCTTCGGCCAATCGGTTACCGCTGCACGCACATCTCCCAATGTTACGCGTAAAGCCTGTTCCAGCTCTCGGCGATGGCGGGCATCAACGCGCGGTGTTTCGATATAGATCAGGGATTCCGCAGGCAGATCATCGCTCTTGCTTCCGCTCAGCCGGATCAATTCACCAGTTTCGCTGCGTTCAGCACCCAGTACGGGGTGAACAAGCCTGTCAATGCTAAGCGATTGCGCGGCAATGGTGGCTGCAATCGAGTCCACCAGAAACGGCATATCATCATTGATGATCGCGATGCGCATCTTGCGCCGCTCGCCACTAGCGGATTCAAGCCGGAGCGATGATCGTTGAGGCTCGCGCTGCGCGGCGGCACCCAGGACAAATTCTGCCGCCTCGTCCAACAGCTCACCTTCGAGCGGTGTGTCGCCCGGCAATATGGACGCTTTGAGATGTTTTTTGAGTGAGCTTTTCAGGGCCTTGTTGGCCACTGTTTGCTTGGCGGATTTCTCCGTCGGCTTTGACACCATGATCCTGCTCCGAGCAATAATGTTATGCTGGTTTGTTTTATCGTTTCCGCAATACTCGCTTTTACCCGTGAGGTGCAAGCATGTTAATCAGGTGCGACTACGCATTCACACGTGCGCGGCAGGCCTCGATCGTCAGTTCTAATGAGCGGATACGATCATCGGGATCAAAGGTTGATCCGCATAGGATGATTTCGTCTGTTTGGGTGCGATCGGCAAAGGCTGCGATCTGTTGGCGGACAGTTTCAGGCGTTCCGACCGCTGCGGCCTGACCCAAGTGATCCAGCATTGCGCGCTGCGGAGTGGGAAGCGTGTCAGCGTATCCCTCGACTGGCGGTTTTAGCTTGCCCGGTGAGCCCGTTCGCAAAGCGACAAATGCCTGCTGCTGGCTGGAGGCCATGGTCTCTGCCGCTGGAGCACTTTCGGCCGCAAACACATTCATCGCGACCGCCACATAAGGCTTGTCCAGCGCCTCAGACGGTTCAAAACTGCGCCTGTAGGCGTTGAGCGCTTCGTCAAGATGATCGGGCGCGAAGTGGGCGGCGAATGCGTATGGCATGCCAAGCTTGGCCGCCAGCTGCGCGCCGAACAGGCTGGAGCCCAGCATCCACAAATCAATGTTTGCGCCGAAGCCTGGAGTGGCCTTGATCGCCAGATCGACATCACCGGTTAGTAGCGCGCGCAGTTCCACCACATCTTGCGGAAAATATTCGGATGCTTGGTGCAGGTTCTTGCGAAGGGCGCGCTGCAATTCCGGCTCTGCACCGGGCGCACGGCCCAAACCCAGATCGATCCGGCCCGGAAACAGCGCGTCAAGCGTGCCGAACTGTTCAGCAATCTGGAAAGGCGTGTGATTGGGCAGCATGATCCCGCCCGATCCGATGCGAATGGTTTTGGTCGCATTGCCGATATGCGCAAGCACGACCGATGTCGCGCCTCCGGCGATACCTTCCATTGCGTGATGTTCGGCGATCCAGAAGCGCGTGCAACCGAGCCTTTCGGCTGTCTTTGCCAGCGCAACGCTTGCCTCGAATGCTTCGCCCAATGTGCCGCCTTCGCGGACAGGGACAAGATCGAGGACAGAGAATTGGGTCATGGCGTGAGCGAAGTATCGGGTGCGGGGCCGATTTGCGCAAGGTATCCCTTGGCCGTTTGTGCTGCCGGACTATCGGGCTGCGCATCGATGACCGATTGCCAGCTTTGCCGCGCCGCATCCTCGCGGCCTGAAAGAACGGCGATCACTCCGGCTTCTAACGCGATTTGACCATTTATCGGAGCGAGATCGGCGGCGCGTTCGATCGCCGCCTGCGCATCTGCCAATCGGTCCAACCGCCGCAACAGCGTGGCTTTATAAAGCCAGCCATCGACCATCTCGGGTTCCAGCTGGTTTGCCGAGTTAAGCGCGCTGAGCGCCTTTTCACCCTGGCCCAAAGCAACCAGTGCGCGCGCCAGATCAATCGCAGCGAGCGCTTCCAGTGTTGCCGATGCGGCTGTTCCTGCATCCTTCCGCGCCGTCGTCAGCAGCGCGAGAGCAGTCTCGGCATCACCGCCTGCAAGAGCAGCATTGCCTGCCATCGTGCCGAAGCGGGCGCGGGTGCTGTTTTCATCGTCAGGCGTCTCGTCACGCGCTGCGAGGAAAGCGGTTTTCGCATCATCCCATAGGCGCAGTTCGGTCGATGCAAGACCAAGGCAATGATTCGCGATGACCCTGTCCGCTCCAGTGCTTTCCGTGCGTTTGATCTGCGCTTTCGAATGGGCCCGTGCAGGATCCTCATCCAGTTGGTCGAGGCATTCCGAAAGCCATGCGCTGGTCGGGTTGGTTGGCGCCTCAATCGTGTTGGAGCGGGGTGGCCGGTGGATTAAATCGTCCGGCAGATTGGGCATCGCGCCGGTGTTGCCGGAAGCGGATTGGAGGATAATGGCAAGAAGCAGTGACATGGTTTTGCGGGTTTTCCGTCAATAAAAGCTGGAAACGACCGTCTTGAGCAGCGCGATATCAGACGCGCGCGAAAGGCGGTGATCGCCGTCCTTTATCAGCGTCACCTGTACCGCATCCGAACGCAGCGCCTCGGCAAGCTTCAGGCTGATCTCAAACGGAACATCTGTGTCGCGCTGGCCATGCAAAAGCCGTACGGGGCAATCAATCGCAACCGTGCGATCCAGCCGGATCAGACCTTCGGCGTCGGTATAGAAGCCCGGATGGGTGGGTGTCGGTTCGGGACCATAGGGGTTTTCCTCATAGACAATCTCGCCGCCGGCCAAGGTGGCGCGTTGCTCGTCGCTATAGCCCCAACGGATGAAATCTGGGGCTGCGGCAATCCCGATGACGCCCGCAAGTCGGTCGCCTAGAGCTTCGGCAACCAGCAGCATCAGCCATCCTCCCATCGAAGAACCGATCAGCAGGACCGGGCCATCCGTGTAAGCTGCGATCAATTCGAGCACTTCCTCACGCCACCGCGACAAAGTCCCATCGGCGAAATCGCCCGAACTCTCTCCACAGCCTGAATAATCGAGTAGCAAGCAAGCACGTCCCTGCGCCTCAGCTTCTGCGAACAAAGATGTCGCCTTGCCCCCATCCATGTCGGACATATAGCCGGGCAGAAACACCAGCGCGGGGCCTGTTCCTTTGGTCAACCGATACGCGATTTTACGCTGCTCAGGCATTTCATGAAATTGCACATTTGACATGGTAGCCATCATGCCCGCACCTGTGCGCCGCGCGCAAGCCTGCATTGGTGGCGAAGCGTACTCTGGGGAGAGGATAGCCATGATGAAGACCGACGTTGCTGAAATGCCAGCCCGCGCAAAAACCGATATCTCGCGACGCAATCTGTTCGCCCTTGCAGGAGCCTCTGCGGCTGTTGCTGCGACACCGGTATCGGCGCGCACTTTCGGCACCGGCTTCACACACGGCGTCGCGAGCGGGGAACCGCATTCGGACAGTGTGCTGCTGTGGACGCGCTATGTCGGAGAAATCGACACGCTCACATGGGTGATGTCCAAAAACTTCGATCTCAGTAAGCCCGCCGCCGAAGGGTATGCCTCCGTCCTTGAAGTACGCGATTACTGTGTCAAAACCATCGTGAAAGTCGGACTAGAGCCGGACACTTGGTACTATTTTCAGTTCACGGCCCCTGATGGGACGAAGTCCGACATTGGCCGCACGCGAACGCTGCCTGATATGCCGACGCCCAGTTTCAAGCTTGCTGTCTTCTCATGCTCCAATTTCGGGTTTGGCTATTTCAACGCATACGCTCATGCAGCCGAAGCAAATGACTGTGATCTCGCGCTCCATCTGGGCGATTACATCTACGAATATGGTGCGGGCACCTATCCCTCGCCTGGTCAGGCGGTGGCAGAGCGCGTGCTTGCGCCTGAAACAGAGATAGTCGCGCTGGCGGATTATAGGCTTCGCTATGCAACATATCGCGCCGATCCCGATCTGAGGCGTCTGCATCAGGTGATGCCGATGATCGCTATCTGGGACGATCACGAAAGCGCCAATGACAGTTGGAAAGACGGCGCGCAGAACCATCAATCTGACGCAGAAGGCGAATGGGCAGTGCGCAAGGCGGTGGCCAAACGCGTTTACCGCGAATGGATGCCGGTATCGGACGAGCCTTACGCTTCCTACGACATCGGCGATCTGGCGACCCTGTTCCGGCTGGATACGCGGCTGGAGGGGCGCGATGAGCAATTCTCGCTTCGCAAAATTATCGAAGGGCAAGAGAATCCGGAGGCTATGGTCGCGGCGCTGACAAAGTTCCGCGAGGGCGAATGGGCCGATCCTGAGCGACAATTGATGGGCGCGGTTCAGGAGCAATGGCTGGCCGATGGTTTGAAGAAATCAAAATCGCGCGGGGCGACGTGGCAGGTGCTGGTCCAGCAAGTACTGATGGGAAAGCTGTCCGCAGCGCCCGATTTGCTCGATCTTCTGGGGGAAGGAATTCCACCTTTTGTGCGCAACCGCGTCGCCGCGTCGGCAATGGCCAGCAAAGCGGGTTTGCCGCTGAATATGGATGCGTGGGACGGATACCCAGCAGCACGCGACCGCGTGTTTGAAACCGCACTGGAAGCCGATGCGAACCTACTGGTGCTTGCGGGCGACACTCACAACGGATGGGCATTCGAGCTCGGTCATGAGAGCGAGAAAGTCGGTGTTGAACTTGGCGTGTGCTCGGTCAGTTCGCCGGGGTTCGAGACATATCTGCCCGTGGTTGCGCCGGACAAAATGGCCGAGCTTGTGGTGCGCGCCAATGACGAGCTCAAATGGGCTGACACATCTCAGCGCGGCTATATGGCCGTTGAACTGACGCAAGATAAAGCAATCACTGAATACCGCTTTATGGCAGGCATCAAAACGCGCTCGACCCGCCTCGCGGGGACGAAGCGGCTGAGCATGGAGGTCGGATCGAATGCGTTTTCAGTTTAGCGCCTTCTTGTTTGCGCGAGCAAAAGTGCTGTGAGATCTCCGTTTTCAAGACTGTTTGGGCGTTTCAAAACCAGTCAGATAATGCCGAGCGAAACTTCGGCAGATTTGCTCGAGAAATTTGCTCAAGACCGAAGCAGTGGAGGCATATTGTCTACGCTCGAGCCAGCGTCATCTGACGCAGTCCGGAAAATCCTGAACGAATTCCCGGGCATTTCCGAACAGTATCTTGATTTTATCACTGTTATCGGTGTGGGCGCAACGCGCGATGAAGAGTTCTACATTCTTGAGCCAGAAAGCGCTCGAGAATATGTCGATCATCAGAGCTTTCAGATCTACAATTCGCCTTCCTCGAAAGCACTTTTCAGTTCGTCTCGGCCTCCACAAAAAATCCCAGAGAACCTTGTCGGGGTCGTAAGTACAGGTGGCAGCTGGCGTTACTGCGTGAGGCATGGCCAAGGTGACGCGGTTTTCTGTCTGAGCTTTTCCGATTCTCAGATTGATGAAGAGGCAGCAGACTTTTTCAGCTTTGTGAATGATTTGTTGGCCAACGTCGACGAAGGCTGATCGCGGCTTTTGTGCGAGGTATTTTTCGGAACCCCGCTGCCTTTTGCGCATTGATTTGGCAAAAGGAGATTGAAATGCTTGGTAAAATTATCGGAGCCGCAGTTGGCGGCAGTGTCGCGAAACAGTCGAAAAGCATCGGCGGAACAACCGGAGCCGTTATCGGCGCAGCCGTTCCATTTGTGCTCAGCCGTATGAGCCTCCCAGCAATGGTCGCGCTAGGGGTGGGCGGATATGTAGCGAAGAAATATTTCGGCAAATCGGAAGAAACGCTGCCGAAACCGACGAATAACAAAACAGGGTCTGTTGCCAGCGTACCGCAGCCTGCGACTGCATAAATCAACCCAACCCGCAGAGAATTGACGAAGGGCGGCGCTCAAAGCGCCGCCCTTTTTTGTTTCAGTCGCGGCTAAAAATTTCCTCGATTGGCAATTCGAAGGTTTCGGAGATCGTGAAGGCCAGCGGCAGGGACGGGTCATAGCGGCCCTTTTCAATCGCGTTCACGCTCTGGCGGCTTACGCCCAGGCGGTCGGCGAGGTCTTGCTGGGACCAGTCACGCTCTGCGCGAAGCACTTTGAGGCGATTGTTCATCGGGCAACCCCTTTGAAACGGAACCAGTAATAACTGATCGCCCAGCCAAAAGTCAGAATGCCGATGATATTGTCGCTGGCCAGTTCAGGAAGACCAAATACCTTTTCACCGATCACCCAGCAAAGATTCACAAGCATGGTCGCGGCGAAGCCGACAAGCGCGGCATTGGCCATGATTTGGAATGCATATTCCTCGCTGCACCGGCGGTCGATTGCCGATGCGGCGGCGACAGCCACATTGAATAGCAGGCCCAGTCCGCCGAGAATGAGTCCCTTGGCCCAAGGGGTCAAAGCCACCACCGCTTCGCGCGGTGCGTCGGCTTCGGCAATCATAACAAGCGATGCGAGCAGCGGTAATGCTATGAACCAGTCGAGTCTCTCGATGTTCATTTTCATCACACCGCACCCCACGTACCGTACTGGATGCGGTTCGCCACCGCTCCCACTCCGAGGCCAAAGAACCAGATAATCGCATACCAATACGCATCGGCATGCACGACCAGATCGGCACTTTCGAGGTAGCCCCAAACGGATGCCGCGCTAAGCGAAAGAGCCGAGGCGATCAGCGTTTGACGCACAGTCAGCATCCTCAGAAACTCGTCTTCTTCCTCGACAATCAAACGCCCTACGGCCCAGAAAATGCCGCAGACTGCGAGGCCGGGAAGGACCGCCAGAATGTATTGCGCGACCAGAGGCACTTCGACTTCATCTTTCAGGAACGTCATCAGCGCGAAAGTCATCAAGTAAAGCGACGTCGAGATCGCCACCCGCTTTATATAGCGCTGCTGCGCGGTGCTTTTCGCAACGCAATTGTCGTCCATTGGCTGATTTTGAGCCGCTTTGTAGACCGCGATCATCAGGCTGGCGGGTGCGACCAACAAGATCATGATTGCGCCCTTGTTCTCAACCGCGCCGCTGATCGCGAGCACCGCAACGGCAATGGTGCTGATGAACATCATGCCCATCCAGAACAGAGGGCCGCGGCCCAAAAAGCCGTTCTTTGCGGTTTGCGCCATCATGATGGTTCTCCTGCACGTGTGTCTTGGCGGGCTAGAATGCCTTGGCCGATTGCAAGGCCCATTGCCCAGGCGGGCACGACCCACCAGGCGAAGATGTTCGGCACGAGACCAAAGGTTTCGAGAAAGCCCCAGATGGTGCCTAGGCACAGGACAATGCCAAGACCGATCAACGATGCGAGGCTGGCGCGGTGGCGCAGATATTCGTCGGTCTCGTCCAGCAAATAGCGGAACATGGCCCAGATCATGCCGAGCGCCGGTACGGTGGGCAGAAGCGTTACCGCGTAAAGAAGCGGTGATCCTGCGGGCAGTTGACCATGCAACCAGATCGCGATCATCAGGCCAATGACATACGCAAAGCTCGCCGCCATCATCCGCATTGTATAGCGCGCGATGGCAGGGCTGCCGGTGACGGCGGGAAGGTCATTGTTTTTGATCGTGCGGATCATTTGGATCATAAGGAATGCCGGAACCACAAGCAGCGCCCCGGCCCAACCCCACGGCAACACACCCGCAAATGCCAGTGCGATGATTGGTGCGCCCAATCCGGTTGCCAGACCAAACCAGGGGCCGGGCGATTGCCATAGATTTTGCATGTGGGCGGTCATTGCAGGCATCCTCTTACGCAGGGCGAGTCCGCTTGAAGCGAGCCCCATGCTGCACCGCTAAGGCCCGAAACGATGCCGAAGCTGGCGGCGTTGTTAAGACCATAAGATACGCAGATCAGCGCAGCGGCAATAATGATGGCCGCCCAGATCAAAGCTTGTGTGTTGCGTGTCATTAGGAAAGCTCCCTTTCTGTTATGGAAAGCATACTTGTCATCGATTCGCCCCAATGTCAAGTACACTTTCCAAAGTGGAGCGGTTGCTTTCCTTTGTGGCGCGCGAAGGGTGACATGCTGCTTACGCAACCCTATCTCTGTTCGATGGCAAACCCGCTCACCACCACTACGACCACCACCCCGGATTTCCGGGGTCGGGTGTGTGTGGGTTGATCAAATCAGCCTGCCGCCCCCGGCTCTGGCCGCTTTGGGGCGGCGCGGCGGCCTCCCAAATCCGGTAAATTGTACAAACGCCGCTTCAAGCGCACGCCTTGCTGTGCCAAAGGCCCATAAAAGCAAGACAACGCGCAAACCAATTTGGATAGAAGATGACCGAACTGCTCAAAATCAGCCTTCCCGATGGTTCCGTCCGCGAAATGGAACCGGGCAGCACACCGTATGATGTTGCTGCAGCGATTGGCCCAGGCCTAGCCAAGGCTGCGCTTGCTGCTCGCGTGAACGGTGAAGTTCGCGATCTTGGCCGTCCATTCGAGGGCGACAGCGAACTCGCTTTGATCACGTCGAAAGACGAGGAAGACGCGCTCGAACTGGCGCGGCATGATTTTGCACACGTCCTCGCTGAGGCGGTGCAGGCGCTGTACCCCGGCACTCAGATCACCTTCGGTCCCGCGACCGATGACGGGTTTTATTATGACGTGATGGCGCCGGCCAGCCGCGAACCGTTCAGCAGCGAAGACCTGCCTGATATCGAAGCGAAGATGCGCGAAATCATCAAGGCAGACAAGCCGCTGCGCCGCGAGGCATGGTCACGCCAGCAATTGATCGAAAAGTGGGAATTCGAAGGCGAGGCGTTCAAGGCTGAATGGGCCAAGGAACTGCCCGAGAACGAAGAGCTGACGGTCTATTGGTCGGGTGATGACTGGCTTGATATGTGCCGAGGCCCGCACCTGCCCTCCACCGGAAAACTGGACCCGCAGGCGTTCAAGCTGATGCGGGTTGCGGGCGCATACTGGCGCGGTGATCAGGCGAACGCGCAGCTGACGCGCATTTACGGCACCGGCTGGCTCAACAAGAAGCAGCTCAACCAGCATTTGATGCGGCTTGAAGAAGCCGCCAAGCGCGATCACCGCAAGCTTGGCCGCGAGATGGACCTGTTCCACCTTTCCGATGTCGCGCATGGCAGCGTGTTCTGGCATCCCAAAGGCTACCGCATCTGGCGCGAGCTTGAGAGCTATATGCGCCGTAAGATGGATGGCAGCGGATACCGCGAGATCAAAACGCCGCAAGTAATGGATGCGCGCCAGTGGGAGCAATCCGGTCACTGGGGCAAGTACCGCGAAAACATGTTTGTGATCCCGGACGAAGTGCCAAACACCGAAGATGATGGTCCCGTTATCAGCGGCGAAGCCGACTGGATGGCGCTAAAGCCGATGAACTGCCCCGCGCATGTTCTCGTCTTCAAACAAGGCATCACGTCCTATCGCGATCTGCCGATCCGCCTCGGCGAGATGGGCTGCTGTCACCGCAATGAACCGCACGGTGCGCTGCACGGATTGATGCGCGTGCGTCAATTCACGCAGGATGACGCGCATATCTTCTGCACCGAAAGCCAAGTGGTCGAGGAAGTGCGCAAATTCTGTGAGATGGCAGACGCCGTCTATCAGGACTTCGGTTTCAAATACGAAATCAAACTCGCCACGCGGCCTGAGCAGCGCTTTGGCTCCGATGCAGATTGGGACAAGGCCGAGCAGGAATTGCGCGATGCCGTGGCCGAAGCGGGCATGGCGACCGAAGAGTTTGGCTGGGAAGAATTGCCGGGCGAAGGCGCGTTCTATGCGCCGAAGCTCGAATGGCATTTGACCGATGCGATTGGCCGGACATGGCAGGTCGGCACGATCCAGTCGGACCGAGTGCTGCCCGAACGTCTGGATGCGACCTATATTGGCGAGGACGGCGGCAAACACCGCCCTGTCATGCTGCACCGTGCGATCTTTGGGTCATACGAGCGCTTTATCGGCATTCTGATCGAGCATTATGCAGGCCGTCTTCCTGTCTGGCTTTCACCGGTTCAGGCGGTTGTCGCACCAATCGTGTCGGACATTGATGGCTACGCTGAAAAAGTCGAAGCGACGCTGATGGCCGCCGGTCTTCGTGTGAAGAGCGATCTTCGCAATGAGAAGATCAACTACAAGGTGCGCGAACACAGTCTCGCGAAGGTTCCGCATATCCTTGTCGTCGGCAAACGCGAGGAAGAAGAAGGTAAGGTCACGATGCGGACGCTGGGCGAGAAGGATCAGAAGGTTCTGACGCTGGATGAGGCGGTGGCGTTTCTGAACGCAGAAGCCACTCCGCCTGACATGCGCGGCTAGACTGGGTTAGCGGGGCGCATGGAACTTCTTGCCAGCTATGGCGCCGCGCAGATCGCGGTGGCTGTCATCGCGACATTTGCCTCCGCTTTTATTCGCGGCATGGCCGGGTTTGGCATGGCGATTGTTCTTGTGCCGATTCTGGCGCTGGCACTCACGCCGATTGAAGCTGTGCTGATCATCAATTTCCTCGCTCTGTTTATTGGATTGAGCGAACTCAGGATGTTCCTGAAACATGCCGAAAAGTCAGCTTGGATCATTGGCGGACTTGTTTTGATCACGACCGCACCGGGCCTGATGGTCCTAGCGGCCACGCCGCCTGATCTGGCACGCTTGCTGATCGCGCTGGTGGCTCTGTCTGCGTTTGGCCTGATCTTGTTGCCGACGCGTGAGGCTAAAATGCCGGGGCCTGCAACGACTGTTTCTGCAGGTATCGTCAGCGGATTGCTGACAGGTTTTGCAGGTATGCCCGGACCGCCGGTCGTGCCTTATTACGTCGGACGAAAGATCGCTCGCGAGATTGCCAAGGCATCCATGCTTGCGATCTTTACCGTCGCCGCATTTGCGGGACTGGTTTCAGGCTATGCGATTGGCGAACTTGAATGGCGATTGCTGTGGCTGGCGCTGCTGCTCTTCCCCGCCGTGCTGCTTGGCAACTGGCTCGGCAGCCTCGCCTTCGGCAAGGTTAGCGATACCGTCTGGCGTAGCTTTGTGGCGTTTGTGCTGGCGGCGGCGGCTTTGGCCGCTCTGTTCAAACTGCTTTACTGAGCTGCTAAAACGGGAGCGGTTGACCGGCGAGGATCAGCGCCAATCCACAAGACAAAACAATCGCGCCACGTACGATATCGAGCTGGCGTATGCGCGCAGCCTCGAAAGCGTTTCTTGAGATGGCGATTGCTTTGATCATCGTGCCGCTTTCGCGGCAAAATCCTAACGAGACGTTAAGACTATCGCTTCGCGCTGGGCATTTGTTGGCTGGCGCAATGAAAACCGCCTCCGCCGGCGAGCACAGCATCAGCGGGCAAACCAATGCAGTCGCGGTCGGGGAACAGCGCGGCAATTGCGGCAACACCGTCTTCGTCGTGAGGGGAGTCGAAGGTTGGAACCACAACCAAATGCGTGGTGATCGCGAAATTGACGTAACTTGCGGGCTCAATTGCACCATCGCGGGTGATCAAGCCGGGTGAGGGAATGCGAACAACCTCCACGCCGAACGCATCTGCTCGCCGTGCAGCATAGGCATAAATCGCGGCATTGGGATCGTCGCCCGCCCTTGCTTCTGGAACCACCAACCGGTTTGGCCCGACAAAGCGCGCGAGATTGTCGACATGGCCATCGGTGTGATCGTTGATCAGCCCTTCGCCAAGCCAGAGCACACGGTCAAAGCCGAGTGCTTGCTCTAGCTCCGCCTCGATTGTGTCGCGCGACATGGCGGGATTGCGGTTCGGACTGAGTAGGCACTGCTCCGTAGTTGCGACTAGGCCTGTTCCATCGCCATCGATCGCTCCACCTTCGAGGATCATCGATGATGCGGTCATCGGCAACCCGGCATCACGGGCAAGCTCTGCTCCGATGCTCTCATCGCCGGGCATTTCATACTTGCCGCCCCAGCCATTGAAGCCGAAGCGCCGCGCCGAGCGCTGACCACCCTCGATCACGACCAGAGGACCGGTATCTCGTAACCAGACATCGCCGTAAACACGCTGATCGAGCGTCACTTTGCTGCTGACCAGTTTGCGCGCCTGCACTTCGTTCGCCTCGTCTCTGACAAGCAAGCGAACCCCTTGCCCGCTTGTCGCCACCGCGCTCGCAAAACCGGCAATCTGCTTCTGCGCAGCCTCAAGATAGCCGGGCCATTCATCGGCGAGATGCGGAAAGCCGATCCATAGCCAGTCCTGAGGTGCCCATTCGGGCGGCATAAGGACGGCCATAGATCGGCTCTCTGTACGTTTCTGTCGCGCTAGGTTCTTTTCAGTGCCGCTCAGCAGCCCTGATCGGAACTCGCACAGCTTTCATCGCGGGTGGCTTTGAATTCGTCACCCTCGTTCCAGTTCGGCCAGCTGGTGCTTGCCGCCATACTGCGTCCGATGCGGTAGAACAGTTGGAGGTCCGCCATCACGCCTGACCAGTCCCACTCTTCGTTGAACTCGTCTTTCGGGCCGTGATACCGGTTTTCGGTGTAGTCCGCCGCCACGGCCGCACCGGCTTCGGTGCCGCCATCGATCAAGTCTTCACCGCCATCAATGTACAGCATCGGAACGCCCTGTTTCGCGAAGGCGAAGTGGTCTGAACGGTAGTAATATCCGGCTTCCGGTTTCGGATTCGCTGTGGCCACGCGGCCATCGGCCTGAAGCGCGGCATTCATGAACCAGTCGAGCTGCGATTTGCCAGGGCCTACGACTGTTACGTCTTTGGCTGGGCCAGCAACCTGGAATGCATCCATGTTGATGCCGCCAACAGTCTGGTCGAGCGGGAAGACGGGATTCGAGGCGTAATAATACGCGCCGAGCAGGCCGGATTCTTCGGCAGTGACCGCAAGGAACACGAGGCTGCGGCGCGGTGCGCCTGCTTTCGCATGCGCTTCGGCCAGAGCGACCAGAGCCGCGGTGCCGGTGGCGTTATCGACGGCTCCGTTGCAGATATCATCGCCATCAGGCGCTGCCGGACAGCGGCCCAGGTGGTCCCAATGCGCGGTGTGAATGACATATTCATCGGGCGCCTCGCTGCCCGGAAGTACGCCGATCACGTTCTGCGATTCGAATGTGCGAATGTCGTTTTCAAAGCTGGTCGAAGCGGTCATGCCGAGCTCGACAGCTTGGAAATCCTGGGTCTTTGCAGCGGCGGTCAGCTCGTCCAGATCCTGCCCGGCTGCGGCCAGCACTTCGCGGGCCACTTCTTTTTGCACCCAGCCATTCATGGTTGTGAATGTTGGAGCGTTGTCGCCGCGCTGGGGATATGCCTGCGCGCCTTGCCAGCTCGATTCGACCACGTTCCAGCCATAGCTTGCCGGTTCGGTATCGTGCACGATCAGCACGCCTGCTGCACCCTGACGCGCAGCTTCTTCGTATTTGTATGTCCAACGGCCATAAAACGTCATGGCTTTGCCATTGAATTTGCCGTCGAGGCCTTCGGTTTCCCAATCAGGATCGTTGACCAGCACGACAACGGTTTTGCCGGTTACATCGACACCTTCGTAATCGTTCCAGTCGCGCTCTGGTGCGTTGATGCCGTATCCGACGAAGACCATTTCGCTGTTTGCAAGCTGTGTCTGCGCGTCTTCACGGTAGGTCACTCCGACCCATTCGCTCGCAAAATCATAAACAAGATCGGTCTCACCATTGGTGATGGTGAGCGGCGCAAAATTCTTGCCGGTAATCTCGACGAGCGGAACTTCCTGTACCCAGCTGTCGCCATTGCCCGGCTGAAGGCCCGCAGCTTCAAAACGCTCGGTCAGAAGCGCAACGGTTTTTTCCTCGCCCGGTGTGCCCGGCATCCGGCCTTCAAACTCGTCGCTTGAAAGTGTGCGGGTGATGTCGATCATGGTGGCTTCGGAAAGCTCGCCTGCCTCAACCTCTGGAATGTCGAGATCGGAGGCAATTTCGCCGCCCATCACCATGCCATCACATGCCGTCAGCGCAAGCGCGCCTGCGACAAGCCCGGTAAGACCGGTTATGCGTTTCATCATCGGGGTAGTCCTCTCGTCCAAAATAGTCAGGCGCTTCTCTTGCAGAGCATCGGAGGCACTGCAAGAGAGGGGACGATGAGCGCAGCTGAATATGCAGATTGGAATGGTGCCCTGAAACGGGCTGAGGCGCACGCGCC
This sequence comes from Erythrobacter crassostreae, assembly GCF_019204045.1. Lineage (GTDB taxonomy): Bacteria > Pseudomonadota > Alphaproteobacteria > Sphingomonadales > Sphingomonadaceae > Erythrobacter > Erythrobacter crassostreae. The sequence goes on from NZ_JAGSPC010000001.1 coordinate 782,904, forward strand.
CTTTCTCGCGCGTGCGCTTGAAAGGCAGCCTGATTTGCGGGCGCTTTTGGCAGCAGGGAAAACCGATGCCGCGTTTGAGTGGGCTCGTATGCGCGGCATCCATGAAGATGTCGGGACAGGTTTGCGGCGAGAGCGTTTGGCGCTGGCCACGACCGTGGCAATTGGCGATCTGGCTGGTGTATTCCCGCTGTCCAAAGTCGTCGGCGAGCTAAGCGGATTTGCGGATCGAGCACTAGACCGTGCGATCAGGACTGCGATGGATGACCGTGCGGGCAAAGGCGAACCTGACGGCTTTATTGCGCTTGCTCTAGGGAAACAGGGTTCGGGGGAGCTCAATTACTCGTCCGACATTGATCCGATCTTGCTTTATGATCCGGCGACTTTGCGTCGGCTCGACAGCGATGATCCAGGTGATGCAGCCCAGCGCTATGCTCGCCGCATCGTCACCTTGCTGAGTGAAAATACAGCGGAGGGATATGTTCTGCGCGTGGACTTGCGGCTCCGGCCCGCAAGCGAGATCAGCCCGATGGCGGTGCCGCTTGGTTCGGCGCAGTCGCACTATCAGGGCGCAGCGTTGGCATGGGAGCGGGCGGCATTTATTCGCGCGCGGGCCGCGGCGGGTGATATCGCGGCAGGTGAGCGTTTCCTTGAGAGGATCCGGCCATTCGTCTGGCGCAGCGCCCTGGATTTCGGCGCGATTGAGGAAATTCGCGAACTCACACTGCGTATTCGCGAAAGCTATGATGGACCTGTTCTCCCCGGACCTGGCTTTGACGTAAAGCGCGGGCGTGGTGGTATCCGCGAGATTGAATTCTTCGCGCAAACGCATCAATTGATCCATGGCGGCCGCGACCCGAGTTTGACCGTCAGAGGCACGCGCACAGCGCTCGACGCGCTGGCAGCGGCGGGCCGGATTGACTCGCAGCACACCCTGATCCTTGGCGAAGGGTATGACCGTTTGCGCACTATCGAGCACCGCTTGCAGATGGTGAATGACCGCCAGACCCATTCACTGCCCGAAGGCGATGCTTTGGATAATGTTGCACTGCTCGACGGGCTTAAGGATGGCGCGGAATTGGTTGCCGAATTGACCGCACTTTCCGAGCGTACGGGGCGCATTTATGAAGAACTGATCGGGCAGGCCGCCCCCGTTCAAATGCCGGTTCCGAAGCAATCGGAACTCGCCGTGCTGCTTGGAGCAAAAGGTTTTGCTGATCCAGAAGCACTGGCGCAGCGTATTGATGGCTGGCGCGATGGTCACTTTGCGTCATTGCGATCTGAGGCGGCGATTGATGCGTTTGACCGTCTGCTGCCCGCATTGCTTGATGCGATTGCAGCGAGCGATGATCCTGACCTCGCGATCACGCGCTGGGAAGGCATATTGGAACGCGCGCCGTCTGCGATCACTCTGTTCCGCTTGTTAGCCGCCGAGCCCGCCGTGTTGGACAGATTGGTCGCCACATTGACGCTAACCCGTACATTGTCGGATGAACTCGCAAGGCGCCCCGAATTGCTCGACACGCTGCTCGATCAAAGGGCACTGGAACTGCCTGGCCCGGTAGAAGACGTTGTGGCGAGCATTGAGCGCGCCGCTATCCGCCCCGATTATGAAGCCAGCCTCGATGCTATCCGTTCAGTGACAGGGGACATCCGCTTTGCACTGGGTGTTCAGTTGATCGAAGGAATGACCGATCCGCTTGAGGTTGCGCGTGCTTTGTCGCGCACTGCGGAAGCTGGATTGCAGGTCGCGATGCGCGAGGCGGAGGCTGAGTTTGCTCGCACGCATGGGCGGATTGAGGACAGTGAATTGCTGGTCCTTGGCCTAGGCAGATTGGGTGGCGGCGCTCTCACCCATGCGTCTGACCTTGACATTGTTTATCTGTTCACTGGCGATTTCACAGCGGAGTCTGATGGACCGCGTCCGCTCGGTGCGACGCATTACTTTAACCGGTTGGCTGGCCGTGTCACCGCGGCGCTTTCAGTGCCGACAGCGCAGGGCGCGCTTTATGAAGTCGACACGCGATTGCGGCCGCAGGGCGCGCAAGGCCCGCTTGCAGTCAGCTGCGACGCATTCGCCAAATATCAGCGCGAAACAGCATGGACTTGGGAGCATATGGCGCTGGCACGTGCACGCGTGCTGACTGGATCGGCTGCCGCTCGCGCGGATCTCGAGGGGCTTCTTGAAGAGGTCCTGCAAAGCAAGCGTGATCACGCACAGCTGTACGAAGCCGTCCGTTCAATGCGATCCGAAATGGCGAAGCATAAACATCCGCGCGGGCCGTTAGATGTGAAGCTGCGGCGCGGCGGCTTGGTCGATCTAGAATTTGCGGTGCACTACCTGCAATTGAAAGGGCGGATGAAGGATGGCTCTGTACTGGTCGATCCACATCCGGACGCGTTCGATCCCGATCTTGGTACCGCTGTAAGCGCTTTGATCGCTGCTGATCTATTGCCCGCTGAAATTGGCTCTGCGCATGACGTAATGACGCGGGCGCTGGTTGCAGGCCGCTTGCTCGCTCCTGACACTTTTGAGCCCCCCCGCAGCGCGGCAAAGGCCCTAGCCTTGGCATGCGGCGAGGAAAGTTTTGCTGATTTGCTGAGCGCTCTGGATGCAGCGCGGCAGGAGGTGGCAAAGGTTTGGAACGCGATCTTCGGTGAAGCGCTATCTCTCGAAGATGTTAGTAATGATGGAATGGAGTGAAGTATGAGTGATTTTCCCGCAGTCGGCGATGTGATGCCTGATATCGAAATGGGCACACCAGAAGGCGGCACCGTCAAAGCGTCCGATTTCAAGGGCAAGAAGCTGGTTGTGTTCTTCTATCCTAAGGACAACACGCCGGGCTGCACAACTGAAGCGAAAGACTTCACCGCTCTTAGAGCTGCCTTTGACGCGGCGGGCACCGAGTTGCTTGGCGTGAGCAAGGACAGCGCGAAAAAGCATCAGAATTTTATCGCTAAGCACGAACTGACAACGCCGCTGGCAACCGACACTGAGGAAGGCGGATTGTCAGACACGCTCGGCATCTGGACCGAGAAACAGATGTACGGGAAAACTTATATGGGCATGGTTCGCTCTACCTATCTGGTCGATGCTGACGGCATTATCACGCAAGTGTGGAACAAGGTGAAAGTCAAAGGCCACGCCGATGAAGTGCTGGCGGCTGCAAAGGCGCTCTGACCCTAGCGATGCAAAGCCTGTCTTCCGCAATTCACGCAGCATTGATGACTGCCGAACCGCGCGCCAAGTGTTTCGCAACCCGTGATGTCGCGCGCCGCTGGCGGCGCGGCGAGTTGTCTTGGCAGTTTGACGTCACGATGCCGGAATACCCTGCTCGCCCGGACGAGCCTGAGCTGCTTGCCCCAAACAAAATGCCAAAGCGCGGCAAGTTTGGTTCCGAGCGAGCACGGATCGCCTTGTGGCATTCGCTGGCGCATATCGAATTTGTCGCGATTGATTTGGCGCTGGATATGGCGGGCCGGTTTGGCGAACAAATGGGTGACGAGTTCGTTTCTGACTTCCTCTATGTCGCTGCCGACGAAGCGATGCATTTCGCGTTGCTTGACAGAAAGCTGAAAAGTCTCGGCAACCATTATGGCGCATTGCCTGCTCACGGAGGGTTGTGGGAGGCGGCGCATACCACCCGGCATGACGTCGCGGCCCGGCTGGCGATCGTACCGATGGTACTCGAGGCGCGCGGACTTGACGTCACGCCAGCGACGCTTGATCGGGTGCGCGCAGCTGGCGATGAACACGGTGCGAGAATTTTGGCACGCATTCTTGACGATGAAATTCGCCACGTCGGATTCGGTACCAAACACTTTATGCGATTTGCTGAAACCCTAGGGAATCCGCCAGAATCGATGTGGAAAACCCTCGTTCAGCGATACTTTAGAGGCGCCGTTAAGCCGCCATTCAACGACTCAGCCCGTCTTGCAGCCGGTTTATCGCGCGAATTCTACGCCGACATTGCTCTTTAAGATTTACGGCCGATAACAATTTTCAAGGCGAAGACGCACCTATGCTGACTCGTGATTATGCAACGCATGAATATCCGATCAGTGCCAAGGGGTCGGCTATTTTTTCGTTACAACGTATTCAAAAGGCGGGGCAAACCTCGCAAGCAAGGGTCGGGTCGCAATGAAGTTTCTTTTCAGCGGAAAGATGGTGAAAGTCGTTAGCGCAACAGCGGCTGCTGCTGCGCTTGTCGCGACTGCTCCGGCCTCGGCTAGTAATGCCGCAAATACGGCGAACACCAATAACACCGCTGCCGCCGACATCACTCAACCGATCGAAGAAGCGAAATCTGAAAGTCTGAAATCAGGTGATCCGCGCTTCCGTCAGCTGTTTGCCAGCTGGACTGCGCTTGATGAAAAAGGGCCCGGCGCCCCTGTTACTCAGCAACCTGTTGTTTCCGTCCCATCACGCAGCCCGCTTGCCGGTGCTAAGCTGACCAGTGGTTACGGCATGCGCAACCATCCGGTGCTGCGCCGCCGCGCGCGTCACAAAGGCGTCGATCTGGCAGCTCCGACCGGTACGCCGATTTATGCAACTGCCGATGGTATTATTGAGCGCGCAGACTGGTTCTCCAGCTATGGCCTCTACATCAGCATCGATCACGGTTCCGATCTTGAAACCCGTTATGCCCATATGTCACGTTTGGCTGTTGCCGCCGGTGATGCAGTCCGCAAAGGCGATGTGATCGGCTATGTCGGCTCAACCGGCCGCTCAACCGGCCCGCACCTTCATTATGAAGTTCGCGTTGATGGGGTTGCGGTCAATCCAATTCCTTATATGATAGAGCCTGAAACGCAGGTTGCAGCGTCTGAACAGACGAAGCTGACCGGTCGCGGCGGCCAGTAAGCCGATAAGAGATAGCTCGCTGAAAAGCGGGTTCGGACATTGGAGAGGGTGTCCGAGTATAGGCGGCGGGTTTACCCGCCGCCTTTTTTGTGTGCGCTGTGTTCGCGGCTACCTCCGCGCCTTCGAAGTCCCGATTTCGCTTGAGTGCGGCTCTCCCGCCGTTAGGTTTCATTTTGAGAGTGAATCGCGTGTGCCCTTGATAGGGTCTGCGCAAGGGAGAGAGAATATATGAGTCTGCACCCCATTACCCATGCGCAAACGAGGCCCAACCACCCCGCTATCATTATGGCGGGAAGCGGGAAGCAGATAAGCTTCGGAGAAATGGATGTGGAGTCTAATCGCTTCGCTCAATTGCTGCGCGCGCGCGGACTTGGTGCCAATGATGCATTCGCTGTGCTGCTCGAAAACCGGATCGAGTTCTTCACACTGGTATGGGGATCGCAGCGGGCAGGCACGATGCTGGTGCCGATTTCCACTCGTCTGACCGCGCCGGAAGTCGCCTATATCCTCAAAGATAGCGAAGCGAAGTTTCTGATCACCTCAACCGCGTTTGATGATGTGTTGGGTGATATCCGTGCAGCCTGCCCTGACATGCCAATGCTGGTGATGGATGCAGGTGATGATAGAGATTTCGCGGCGCAGCTGGCGGTTCAAAGTGCGGACCCGATCGCCGATCAATGTGCTGGGCTTGTCATGCTTTATTCTTCCGGTACGACGGGGCGGCCCAAAGGCATTCGTCCTGCACCGCCCGAAGACCCTGATCCATTGGCGCCGAACCCGCTGATGGGACTGGCGATGATGGGTGCCGGGATGCCCGCCGATGGATCAATGGTCTATCTCTCGCCTGCGCCGCTGTATCATGCGGCCCCCATTGGATGGGCCTCAACCGCGCACCGTCTGGGCGCAACCGTTGTCGTGATGGAGAAGTTCGAGCCGGAAACGGCGCTCCAGGCCATTCAGGATTACAAGGTGACCGACAGCCAGTGGGTGCCAACTCATTTCGTGCGCTTCCTGAAGCTCGATCCCGCAATCCGCACCAAGTACGACCTTGCCAGCCACCAGCGCGCTTTGCACGCGGCAGCCCCGTGCCCTGTTCCGATCAAACAAGAGATGATCGAATGGTGGGGGCCGATCGTGAACGAATATTATGCCGGCAGCGAAGGCATCGGCATGACTCTGGTCAAGTCCGAGGACTGGCTCACGCATCTCGGTACTGTTGGCAAAGCGATTTATGGCACATTGCATGTTTGCGGTTCAGACGGAGAGGATGTCCCGGCAGGTAATGACGGGCTGATATATTTCGAGAATGCCCTACTGCCGACCTATCACAATGATCCGGACAAGACGCGTGAGGCGATGCATCCAAAAGGATGGATGACGCTTGGTGATATTGGCCATGTCGATGAAGACGGCTTCCTGTTCCTGACAGACCGAAAAAGCCACATGATCATTTCAGGCGGAGTGAATATCTATCCGCAGGAGATCGAGAACCTGCTCGTAACGCATGACAAGGTGATGGACGCTGCTGTGATTGGTGCGCCCTGCCCCGATCTGGGCGAGAAGGTCGTCGCTGTAGTGCAGCCGCTCGATATGGGTGATGCGGGCGAGGCTCTCGAAGCGGAACTGCGTGAATTCCTTGCTCCGCAACTGGCGCGGATCAAGATGCCTAAGCTGTTCGATTTTCGGCCTGATTTGCCGCGTGAAGCCAACGGCAAACTGTATAAGCGTGAACTGCGCGACGAATACGAAGCCGAGGGCGCAAGCTGATGGCAAGCGTCCCGACACTTAATGCCGAAGATGGCCGCGCAGTCATTGATCCTGCCAGCTACGCGGATTGGGATAATTTGCTCGACCGGTTCGATACCATCAGGTCTCAGTCTCCCGTCGTCCGAGTGGCGGGCGTAGACGACGTCCATCGCCCGTTCTGGCTGGTGACCGGATATGACGAAGTGATGCAGGTCTCAAAAGACAATGCGACGTACCTCAACAATCCGCAGACGGTGGTCTTCTCGCTGAACGAGGGCATTGCTTTTGCCAAAGCGATGACCGGCGGCAGCGAACACATGGTTGCCAGCCTCGTCACATTCGATGCGCCGATCCACATGAAATATCGCAAGCTGACCCAGGAATGGTTCATGCCCAAGAACCTCAGGACGATTGAAGGCGAAATTCGCGCCATTGCGGAGCGCACTGTTGACCGGATGCTCGCCGCTGGACCAGACATTGACTTCGTAAAGCAGGTTTCCGGGCCTTATCCTCTGCATGTAGTGATGCAGATTCTGGGCGTGCCGGAGGAAGACGAACCGCGCATGCTGATGCTGACCCAGCAGATGTTTGGCGGACAGGACGAGGATCTCAACCAGTCTGGCATGGCGGCGATGACGCCGGAACAGATCACGCAACTTGTCGCGGGCGCTGTGAAGGATTTTGAGGCCTATTTCGCAGGTATTACCGCCGAAAAGCGCGTCAATCCGACGTCAGATGTCGCCAGCACTATTGCCAATTCTGTCGTGGACGGTTCCCCGCTGAATGATCGCGATATGATGGGCTATTACATCATTTTGGCCGCTGCGGGGCATGACACTACTTCCGCGTCTACCGCAGGTGCGATGATGGCACTGGCGCATGATCCGGAGCAATTCGCGCGGGTTAAAGCGGACCGTTCTTTGCTGGCAGGTATCGTTGAAGAGGCGATCCGTTGGACCTCTCCCGTGCAGCATTTCATGCGCACCGTCGCAAAGGATACGCAGCTCGGCGGGCAAGAGCTGAAGCAGGGCGACTGGCTAATGATCAACTATGTTGCGGCCAATCACGATCCGTCGCAGTTTGAGGATCCACGGCGGTTCGATGCGGCGCGTTCGCCCAATCGACATCTCGCGTTTGGAGCGGGCGCGCATCAGTGCCTGGGCCTGCATCTCGCGCGTTTGGAAATGCGGATATTGTTCGAAGCACTGCTGGACCGTATCGAGAGGGTTGAACCTGCCGGAGAGGCGCATCGTTCAAAGAGCACTTTCGTCGGCGGACTTAAATCGCTTCCCCTGCGAATAACGTCAGCATAAGCTTTGCATTTGGGGACGATTCGCAACAATACAAGTAGTATCGTGCAACAATTGTTCGTCATACGTATTTATCGAACGCAAAGTTCGATTTTTGTATCATTTTTGCGAAACATGTGTTAATGCTCTGTTCATGGGAAAAATCAGGAAACAGTTCGTTGCAGTCTTTGCGGCTCCTTGGTTTTGGGCGGGTGCTTTGCGGGTGAAATCCAATGATCCTGCTTGAACCGCACAACTTGCCATTTGCGGCTTCGTTAATCGCGTTGTTCATCATCGCGGCGTTGCAGATTATCGGCGTGGGCGACCTTTTCGAGGGTGCTGACGATATCGAAATTGAAATCGACGCCGATGTGGCTGACGGATTGGAGGCAAGCGGCTTTCTCGATGGAGTGTCGAGCGTGCTCGGCCTCGGCCGGGTGCCATTCCTGATCTGGCTATCCAGCCTGTTGTTCGTATTCACGACAACTGGCGTTTTCGGGCAATGGATTATTTCGAGCCTTACGGGCTCGCCATTGTCCGCAGGCTTCGCTGGGCTTCTGGCTGCAGGAGCGGCGCTACCGCTCAACGGTCTGGCCGTGAGGCCGATCGAGAAAGCGCTGCCGAAGGACGAGACAACAGCTGTGGGGCTGCAAAGCCTCGTCCGGCGCGATGCGGTGATCCAGACGGGTACTGCCCGATCAGATTCACCGGCACGCGCGCAAGTCAAAGATGCTTTCGGGCATCCCCATTTTGTCATGGTCGAACCGCATGATCCACAAGCGGAATTGATCGAGGGCGAGACGGTGCTTCTGGTGCGCCGCGAAGGAGAACTCTTCTTCGGCGTGCGCTACGAAAGCCCGCTTCTACAGCCCTGAATTGTTTGAACTATTGGAGGGAATATGGATCTTTTAACACTCGCAATGATTGTCGGCGGCGGAATCGCGCTGCTCATCATCATCTTTATCATGCTGACGACGCTGTATCGCCGCGCCTCGAAGGAGATCGCGTTTGTGCGGACCGGTGTGGGCGGTGAAAAAGTCGTGATGAATGGCGGCGCATTGGTGCTGCCGGTCTTTCATGAGACGATGCCGGTCAACATGAACACGCTGGTCCTGCCAGTGGTCCGCCGCGATACAGAAGCGTTGATTACGCTCGACCGCCTTCGGATCGACGTGAAGGCAGAATTCTACGTTCGCGTTCGTCCCGATGCAGGTGCCATCGCCATGGCCGCGCAGACGCTGGGTCAGCGCACAATGCAGCCGGAAATGCTGAAAGACCTCGTCGAGGGTAAATTTGTCGACGCGCTGCGGTCTGTTGCAGCGGGCATGAGCATGAACGAGCTGCACGAACAGCGCGCAGACTTCGTGCAAAAGGTGCAGCAAGTGTCCTCAAACGACCTTGCGATGAACGGTCTTGAACTTGAGTCGGTATCGCTGACCGGCCTTGACCAAACCAGCATCGAGCACTTCAACGCCAACAACGCGTTTGACGCCGAAGGCCTTACAATTCTGACCGAGCAGATCGAAGCGCGTAAAAAACTGCGTAACGATATCGAGCAAGACACGCGTGTTCAGATGGAGACGAAGAACCTCGAGGCTGATCAGCGATCCTTCGAGATCGGGCGTGACACTGAATACGCTCGCCTCGGCCAAGAGCGCGAAGTGGAAATCCGCCGCGCATCACAAACCTCGGAAATTGCACGCGAACAGGCCGAGCGTCAGCGCGAAGCCGATGCGGCGCGAATTGAAGCAAAGAAGCAAGTTGATGCACAGCAGATTGAGGCAGACCGCCTTGTTGAAGAAGCCCGGATTGATCAGGTCCGCGCGCTCGAAATTGCGCGGCAGGAACAGCAGATTGCGGTTCAGAACAAGTCTCGCGAGGAAAGCCAAGCCAAGGCTGAGGCCGATGCGGCCCGTGCCAAAGCCGTTACTGCTGAAGAGCAAGTTGTGACTTCGCGGGAAAGCGAGATCGCTGAACGTCAGAAGAAGATCGAACTGATCGAAGCTGCGAAACAGGCGGAGCGTGATGCGATCGGCATCAAAGTCGAGGCTGAAGCGGAGAAAGACGCCGCAACCAACCGCGCGGAAGCTGCTCGAATGGAAGCCAAAGGTGATGCAGACGCAGAAATTCTGCGCGCCGAGGCAGATCGTGTCCGTTTCGAAGTCGAAGCGGCCGGTCAGGAAGCCATCAACGAGGCTGCGAATATCCTTTCGATGGATCAGATCAGCCTGCAGACGAAGCTTGCCCTGCTGAAAGTGCTGCCTGAGGTTATCCGTGAAAGCGCCAAGCCGATGGAAGCAATCGACTCGATCAAGATCGTGCAGGTCGACGGCCTTACCAATGGCGGCGGCTCATCGGGTGGCGGTTCAACCGGAGGTGCCGGCGGCGGCTCGGGAAACCTAGCCACTGACGCCGTGTCAGCGGCCCTGGCTTACCGCGCTCAGGCGCCAGTGTTGGACGGGCTTATGAAAGAGCTTGGCCTCAACGGGTCCTCGCTCAGCACGTTGGTTGAAGCGGCTGCCGAAGATCCGGAATCGGATGCAGCGAAAGCGTTGTCGGGACTAAGCCCGGACATCAGCTTTGAAGACGATGGTGCAGGCGAAGAGCCTGAGTCAGACGAACCCGCCGAATAAGCGGCCTAGCCAAAACAAAGCCCCGGGGATGCACGCTGCATCCTCGGGGCTTTGTTTGCATCGCGCGAGGCCTTATTTCAGCAAACGCTCCGCCATTGCGCGAACCTCTGCGCCCATATCGTCGCGCTGCAGCGCCAGCGCGAGCGTGGCCTCGACAAAGCCCAGCTTGCTTCCGCAATCATACCGGTTGCCGTCAAACGTCACGGCGTGGAATGCCTGATCGCCTATCATCTTGGCCATCGCATCGGTCAGCTGAATCTCGCCGCCTGCGCCCTTGCCTTGTGTTTCGAGAGTGCGCATGACTTCGGGTTGGAGGATGTAGCGACCCGACACGATCTTGTTTGACGGTGCCTCCGCCACAGGCGGTTTCTCGACGAGACCTGTTACTTCGGTCAGAGCTCCGTTTTCCGCCCCCGGCTTGATCACACCGTAGCTGGAGACTTCCTCCATCGGCACCTCCAACACGCTGATCAAATTGCCGCCGACCTGATTATAGGCGTCGACCATCTGCTTCATGCAGCCGGTGCCGCCTTGTTTTCCGATCATCAATTCATCGGGAAGGAAGATCGCGAATGGTTCGTCGCCAACGATTGCCCTTGCGCACCAGATTGCGTGGCCGAGGCCCATCGGAACCTGCTGCCGCACCGTGATGATATCACCCGGCGTCGCGCGGGTCGCATCCAGCACGGTCATGTCTTTGCCGCGCTCGCTCATCGTGTCTTCAAGCTCGTATGCGACATCGAAGTGCTCAACGATGGCGGTTTTGCCGCGCCCCGTGACGAAGATCATCTGCTCGATCCCCGCTTCGCGCGCTTCGTCCACCGCATATTGGATCAGCGGGCGGTCGACGATGGGCAGCAGTTCTTTCGGGATCGCCTTGGTCGCGGGAAGGAAACGCGTGCCGAGGCCCGCGACAGGGAATACAGCTTTTCTGATAGGTTTTGGATTGGTCATACTGGTCCGATTACGGTCTAGGTTAAGCCCTAGTCAACTGGTGGGCGGGCATTGCAAGGATATGACGCGCTTCATGCATTTGCGTGAACGGGCAAAAACATTAAAGGGGTTCGCCATGGACAAACTCATTATTCGTGGCGGCAACCGCCTTTCGGGCACTATTCCGATTTCCGGCGCAAAAAATGCGGCGCTGACATTGATCCCATGCGCGATCCTGACGGAGGAGCCGCTAACGCTGCGCAATCTGCCACGTCTGGCGGATATTGACGGGTTTCAGCATCTGATGAACCAGTTCGGGATCACAACGGCGGTTCAGGGGACAAGGCCGGAAGATTTCGGCCGCGTTATGACGCTAGAGGGCACGCGGATAACGTCCAGCGTCGCGCCGTATGATTTGGTGCGAAAAATGCGCGCGTCGATCCTTGTGCTTGGCCCGATGCTGGCGCGGATGGGCGAGGCGACCGTTTCGATGCCGGGCGGCTGCGCAATCGGCAACCGTCCGATTGATCTTCACCTTAAAGCGCTGGAAGCCTTCGGAGCCGAGATTGAACTGACCCAAGGTTATGTCAAAGCGATGGCACCCGATGGCGGTTTGCCGGGCGGTGATTTTGATTTTCCTGTTGTCTCTGTCGGCGCCACCGAAAACGCGTTGATGGCGGCGGTGCTTGCCAATGGCACGAGCCGTTTGACCGGTGCAGCGCGGGAGCCGGAAATTGTCGATCTTTGCAATCTGCTGGCCGCGATGGGTGCGGAGATCGAAGGGATCGGATCATCCGACCTCACGATCCACGGGGTAAAGCGTTTGAACGGCGCGACCTATAAGGTCATGCCCGACCGGATCGAAGCGGGTTCCTATGCCTGTGCGGCGGCGATCACGGGCGGCGATGTCCGTCTCGAAGGGGCGAGCGCGCATGATATGAGCTCAACGCTCACCGCGATGCGAGAGATCGGCCTTGAGATTGAGGAAGACGCGAAAGGCGTGCGCGTTGCAGCGAACAAGCCGCTTCAGCCCACCAATCTGACCACAGCGCCATTCCCCGGCCTCGCCACCGATATGCAGGCGCAATTGATGAGCCTGCTGTGCAAGGCAGAGGGCACCAGCGTGCTCAAGGAAACGATCTTTGAAAACCGTTTCATGCACGTGCCGGAATTGACCCGGATGGGCGCGGATATCGAAACCGAAGGCCGCACCGCAATCGTTAAAGGCCCCGTCGATCTGACCGGCGCCGAAGTCATGGCGACCGACCTGCGCGCTTCGATGAGCCTGATTATAGCGGCGCTCGCGTCAGAAGGTGAAACGCAGGTGCGCCGCATCTATCACCTTGATCGCGGATACGAGCGGCTGGAGGAAAAACTGCAGTTGGTGGGGGCAGACATCGAACGCGTGGGCGACGATTAAGGTTTTTCCCTACTAACCAACCACACCCGAATAGCGCTTGCTAAGCCTGGCGGGGTTTCCGCCTGAATGCGCTCCGCGTCGATCCGGGCCACGATGGCGTTAATCGGGACGTCTTGTTCCTCGGCCACCGCACGCAGCATGTCCCAGAATAGAGGTTCAAGTGAGATGCTGGTCTTGTGACCGGCAATCTCGACCGATCGTTTTACGGGTGGGTGATAGAGCGGTGTCGTCATTTCGGTTGCTGTTAGCAGCTGTAGGACACACATGACATATCAGGCCGGGTGTCATGTGTGCCCTACACAGCAGACCCATGATTTTCTTGGGGAAAGCTGTGTAGGACACAGGTGACAACTGTCCAACTCAAACGCGGATCGACGATTTCAAAGAACAGACAGTGCCATAGCCGGTTGCGCCGAAGTAGGAAAACGAGGGCGGGCAGCGCGGGACTTGCCCGCAAATACAAATTATTCGGGGTGGCGGCGAAAGCCTGTGAAGCTACCGTGGAAAGATGGATCCCGAGCCAGAAATCCTATCCGACAAGGAAAAGCAGACGCTGCGGCTAATCGTGCGCGGTCACGATGCAAAATCGGCAGCGCGTGCGCTCGAATTGTCGGTGCATACGATCAATGAACGCTTGAGGGCTGCACGCCGAAAGCTGGGCGTTACGAGCAGCCGTGAAGCCGCGAGAGTCTTGTTTGAAAGCGAGACGGAGACATACGAAAAATCTGGATACAAGCCTTTTGGGGATGCCGATTTGCAGGCACCAACCGATGATCCTTCCACCTTAGAAAAGGCCCGAAGACCGGCCTATTGGATTGGAGCAACGATCATCATGTCTATTCTCGCTATCGCTATCGCAATTGCAGTCACCATCGCCGGAACCGCGCCTCAAGACCGGCCGACTGGCGAACGAGCCTCGGCAATCGAACAGGCCCAGCTTGAACTGATAGAGGAAGCGGCGCGGGATTGGCTGCGACTAGTCGATGCAAGCGATTGGCAGGGTAGCTTTGATGCGGCCGGTCAGTCGTTCCAGGAACCCAACACTGTCGCGACATGGCGCAGCGCATCCGAGCAAGCCCGCGTGCCGTTAGGCGCGATGGTAAAGCGGGATGCGACTATAACCGAATTCGTCAACGCGCCGCCGCATGGCTATTACATCGCGAAATTCCGCACGACGTTTGAAAAACGCGAGGACGCTGTCGAAGCGGTTACGCTTGAGCTTGAAAATGGCGGATGGAAAGTTGTCGGCTACGTTATCGATTGATCGCAATGCCTGACCTAACGTGGGGCCTGACCCGGCGCGGGCTTACTTGTAATGCTCGCGCCGGTCTGAAAAATCGCGCACACGTTTGCGCCATGTCCGGTAGCTGCCTGGTTTGATGTTTTCACGCATCAACACTTTGACCTGCTTTTCAGCGAGGCCAAACTGCGCTTCTATCTCGGCAAAGGCGATATGGTCGCTAAGCGCCATCTCTATGACCGCGCTGATTTCGGCTTCGCTGAGTTCTTGTGTCGACATAACTGGAGAAACTCGAATGCGCCGGTTTTGTTCCAGCCGGTTTACGCGGCGCGGGCCTTGCCAAAGCTCGAAGTGTTCGGCGTTTGGAACGGAGCATCAAGCGGCTGTAGCGCAAGCGCAGCGCCTGCCAATTCCTCGATGGAAAGCGGATGCTGGAATTTCATTCCGAACCGGTTGTCTTTTTCCCAAAGGATCGAGCCGAGCGCTTGCGGGAAGTCACCAAAGGAAAAACCAACCAGACGGTGCATCTGGTGATTGGCGCTGCTTTCAAACTGCGCGCCGCCGCGTGACAGATTGATAAGCTGCACATCTTTGCTCTCGCTGCCGTCAACAATCACCGCGCGTGCGGCAATTTTCAATCGAATCGGTCGGGCGTCGAATGTTCCGGTGCCAGCGGCAAAATCGTCAAGCTGCACTTCGCCGGCGAAGCGGTATCCGGCGCGGCGTTTACCGGTCCAGACCCGCTCAATCGGGAATGTCAGTAGGTTTTCCAGCTGGAGGAGCAGGCGCGGTTCAGGCGGGGGTGCGTGCAAAAACCCCAATCCTATATCCATGGCCGAACAATCGTCCATCAGACACAGATATTCGCCGCTTTGGCCCACAATCTTCGCAGGGCGATCGCCAAGGTTGACGCGTTCCGGTTGGACGCGGGCTCTCGTGCGCCGCCCCATTTCGGACGGTGATAGACTTTGCTTTGTGGCCATCGAAACTTCCCCCACCAAAATTATGGATAAGGCAAGTTAACCAATTGTGCTTAACGAATGACTAAAATGCGGGACCGAATGGCCTCAATACATGTGTTGGCCGCCGTTGATGCTCATAGTTGAGCCGGTCACGAAGCCCGCCTCTTCCGAACAAAGGAAGCTTACGCCGCGCGCGATCTCGCCCGCTTGCCCCAAACGGCCGACCGGGATTCCGGCGACAATCTTGTCCAGCACACCTTGGGGAACGGCTGCAACCATATCGGTGTCGATATAGCCCGGCGCGATAGCGTTGACGGTAATGTTAGCCCGCGCGCCTTCCTGCGCGAGCGCTTTGGTAAAACCGTGGATGCCCGATTTCGCAGCGGCATAGTTTACCTGACCGTACTGCCCCGCTTGCCCGTTGATCGAACCGATATTGACGATCCGGCCCCATCCGCGCTCTCGCATACCGGGGAAGCAGGCTTTCGACATGTTGAAACACCCGCCCAGATTGATGCGCATCACCTCGTGCCAGTCATCATAGCTCATCTTATGCAGGGTACCGTCGCGTGTGATACCGGCATTGTTGACCACTGCCTCAACCGGGCCGACTTCGGCCGCGATTTGCTCGCATCCCGCAAGTGTTGCTTCGTGATCGCCAACATCGAATTTGTAAGTCGGCACGCCTGTTTCATCGGTGAACTGTTTCGCGGCATCATCGTTGCCGCCATAGTTGGCGACGACGTTGAACCCGTCGTCTTTCAACTGCTCGCAAATCGCACGGCCAATCCCGCGCGTTCCTCCGGTGACTATGGCTACACGATTCATGGCAAGTCCTTTCGATGGAATAGATCGATGAAGAGCCTAGCCTTGACGTTACGTAAGGCAAAGAAAAACCCCGCCGAAGCGGGGTCTTGAATACGAATGTTCGGGTTATGCCGTCAGATCAGAACTTGATCTGCGTTCCGACATAGACGGCCTGACTGTCTTGAACCGAGTTGGTCAGCGGGTCGAGGCGCTCGCGTTCTTGCGAATAGCGGACACCGGCGGTTACATCGAGATTAGGCGAAAGGCTGAAGCTGCCGCCAACATCAACTTGCGCTTCGCGTGCGTCGAGCGTGTTGGTTGAACGACCGGCAATCGCTTTGTCTTCCAATTCGATCCGTGGTTGCAAACGGCTAGGCTTCTTGACCGCACGTGGGCCCGCAGGTTCAAATTCGGTCAGATCAGGAACGCTGAGGTTTTGAACATTCTTGGGCAGTTCGATCTGGCGGGCAAAGCTTTGATAGCCGCGCGCCGTTCCCAGATTGAATTTGCTCGATTGCAGCGAGGCGATGGATTTGCCTGCACCCGGTGCGGCTTCGATAGCCGAGCGGACGGAAACCGCATTGGCGGTCTCTTCGTCGATGCGCACTGCAACGGTCACGGTGTTATTGCGCAGAACCGGATTGGATCCTGCAGGTGTAAAGCGGATGCCTTTGGCGCGGGCTTTATCCGCGACCCGGGCCGCAAGATCGGGATCGATCGACGCCGGCGTGAAAATTCCGAAACTGCTGTCAGCACCTGCGACACCCGCCGGGCTGAAGCCGACAACCGCGAGGCCAGCAGATGGCAGTGCAAGCATCAGCGCGCCGGCCACACCAAGCAATGGCAGCTTGCGCTGCTTTCCTGCCTTGATGTTTATACCGCGTGCCATGGCTTAAATTCTGCCCCTGTTTCCGTGTTGGCTTCCGCAAAATGGAAGCCGGATGATTCTCTTACCACTCTAATATACGCATCAGTTGCCTGAACGGTTACTGAGTCGACTCGGAGAAATCCTTACAACACTGCCAAGACTGAATTATGGCGGGCAGCGGCGCAATCTTTTCCACATCATGTCATGCAATTCTGGGCCAAGTGTTGCGCTGTGCACACAGAATCGCAGGGCACCCGGCGCAATTCAGCGCTCCTTAAGGCCGCAAGTGGCTTTGCAGATGACAGACTTGAAGACGGTTTGTGCAGTATTCTTAGCTGCACAAAGCTTGCCGCACGCGGTGCGCTGGTTATAGAGCCGTAGAGATTAGACATAGGGATTTGCCTTCAGTGACACGCGCCAAACTCGCATTCTCGAAAACGACCCGTATCGCATTGGTTTGCGGTGCGCTTGCCACTCTAGCTGCTTGCGGCGGGCGTGATCGCCCTACGACCGAGCTGCAGTCGTCTCAGATCAACACAATCGGTGTGAACGCATTTCTGTGGCGCGCAGCGATTGAAACTGTCGGCTTTGCGCCTTTGGCTGCGGCGGACAGTTCAGGCGGCGTGATCGCAACCGATTGGTATGCCAATCCGAGCAACCCGAATGAGCGGGTTAAATTGACCGTGACTATCCTTGATCAGGATTTGCGTGCGGACGCTCTTCGCGTCTCGGCCAGCCGTCAGGTTTCACAAGGCGGATCCTGGGTCGAAGCACCCGTTCAGGCTGCGACTGTGCAAAAGCTGGAAGACATTATCCTGACCAAAGCGCGCGATCTTCGCCGTAAGGCTCTCGCTTCCTGATCCAATTCGCGTTAGCGGGTTTCGCATGACTGATAATCGTTTCGATCCGTCCTCTGCCGACGGGCGCTGGCAGCGCGCGTGGGATGACGCGGGCACTTTCAACGCTGATTCCAATAGCGAAAAGCCAAAGAGCTACATCCTAGAGATGTTTCCCTATCCATCGGGGCGCATCCATATGGGGCACGTACGCAATTACACGATGGGCGATGTGCTGGCGCGCTACAAAAAGATGCGCGGCTGCGAAGTGCTCCACCCGATGGGGTGGGACGCGTTCGGCATGCCAGCGGAAAACGCGGCAATGGAAAAGAAAGTCCATCCCGGCGCCTGGACCCGCTCCAATATCGAAGGGATGAAAGCGCAGCTTAAACGGATCGGCTTTGCGCTCGATTGGACCCGTGAATTTGCAACCTGCGATCCGGAATATTACGGCCACGAACAATCGCTGTTCATCGACATGTACGCCGCCGGTCTGGTGTACCGGAAATCGTCCGAAGTGAATTGGGATCCGGTCGATATGACCGTGCTCGCCAATGAACAGGTGATCGATGGCAAGGGCTGGCGCAGCGGCGCCGAGGTAGAAAAACGCAAGCTGGACCAGTGGTTCCTCAAGATCACCGATTTTGCCGAAGACCTGCTGTCGGGTTTGGGTGAGCTGAAGGACTGGCCCGAAAAGGTCCGCTTGATGCAGGAAAACTGGATCGGCAAATCGTCCGGTCTGGAATTCTCGTTCGACCTGTCGAATGGCGAGAAACTGCCTGTTTACACGACGCGTCCCGACACCATTTTCGGTGCGAGTTTTTGCGCGATTGCGGCGGATCATCCGATTGCTCAGGCAGTTGCCGCTGACAATGCCGAAGTGGTAGCCTTCATTGAGGAATGCAAGCGCGGCGGGACGACTGCGGCGGAGCTGGAGACGGCTGAAAAGCTTGGCTTTGATACCGGCATTACGGCGAAGCACCCGTTCACGGGTGAGGCGATGCCTGTCTTCATCGCGAACTTTGTGTTGATGGATTACGGCACAGGCGCGGTTATGGGCGTGCCGGGCCATGACCAACGCGATTTTGAGTTCGCGACCAAATACAAACAGCCGATCGCGCGCGTTGTTGCCAGCGATGTGTCGCAGGCTGGCGCTCCTATGGGGGATGAAGCCGAAGGCGGTGATGGCGTCATCGTTAATTCGGACTTCCTCAACGGGATGAGCGTTGAGGACGCCAAGGCTGAAGTTATCACTCGCGCCGAGACGGGCGGCTGGGGCGAAGGAACCACCGTATGGCGGTTGCGCGATTGGGGCATTTCGCGCCAGCGTTACTGGGGCACCCCGATCCCGTTCATCCACTGTGATGCTTGCGGCGTGGTTCCGGTGCCCAAGGATCAACTTCCGGTGACTTTGCCGGATGATGTTGACTTCGAAACGCCGGGCAACCCGCTGGAACGGCACGCGACGTGGAAGCATGTCGATTGCCCCGAGTGCGGCCGAAGCGCTTGCCGTGAGACGGACACGCTCGACACGTTCACGAACTCATCGTGGTATTTCCTGCGCTTTGCCAGCCAGCCCGCGGACAAGCCATTCGACGCGGAAGAGATCGCCAAATGGTTGCCCGTTCAGCATTATATCGGCGGGGTCGAGCATGCGATCCTGCACTTGCTCTACGCCCGTTTCTGGACGCGCGCGCTCAGCTCTATCGGAAAGCTTGATGTGAAAGAGCCATTCGCTGCGCTGTTTACGCAAGGCATGGTGACGCACGAGACATACAGCCTGGGTGATGGCAGTTGGCTCTCTCCCGATGAAGTCCGCAAGGACGGTCAGGATTGGGTCGCTATCGAGAACGGCGCTCCGGTTGAGGCAGGCCGCGTCGTCAAAATGTCGAAGTCGAAAAAGAACGTCGTCGATCCCGATAATATCATCGACGAATACGGCGCAGATGCGGTGCGCTGGTTTATGCTGTCCGACAGCCCGCCAGAACGCGATCTGCCATGGTCGGCGAGCGGTATCGAAGGCTGTGCCCGCTTCGTTCAACGCCTCTGGCGTTTGTTCGACAGCTATGATGCAAATGCGACCGGCGAAGACAAAGCCCTCGCTCGCAAGGCGCACCAAGCCATCGTAGCCGTGGCAGACGACATCGAGGCGCTCGGTTTCAACAAGGCCGTGGCGCGTATCTACGAACTGACCGGAGCGGCGGAGAAAGCGCAGCCCAGCGAAAGTAAGAATTTCGCGATCCGCGCTGTGCTGCACCTCGTTAGCCCGATGATGCCGCACTTGGCCGAAGAGGCCTATGCAAAGCTGGGCCATGACACTCTGATCGCGGATGCCGCGTGGCCGGATCATGACCCCGCCATGCTGGTCGAGGACGAAGTGACCATCGCGATCCAGCACATGGGCAAGCTGCGCGATACAATCACCGCTCCTAAGGGCGCGGCGAAAGACGACCTCGAAGCGCTTGCGCTCGCCAGCGAGAAGGTCCAGCGTTCAATCGATGGCGCGGATATTCGCAAGGTGATCGTGGTGCCCGATAGATTGGTGAACATCGTTACATGATGCGCGGCGCGCTTCTTTTGCTGGCGACACTGGCGCTTTCTGCGTGCGGGCTGCAACCGCTTTACAGCGGCGGCGGTAATGCGGGTGTGGCTCAGGGGCTTGCGGCGGTTGATGTGCCGGCCATTCCCGGACGCGGCGGCTGGCTGGTTCGCAACGCTTTGAACGAACGGCTCGGTGCGGCGGGTAACGCCTCTCCCGCTTACCGCCTCGATGTACGGCTTGATGATGCTCTCGAAGCGCTTGGCGTACTCAACGATGACACGATCAGCCGGGAACGGCGTATTCTGCGTGCGCGGTACCAATTGGTTGATCTGGCGACCGGCGAAATCCTGCTGGATGCGACTGCTGGGTCGGATGCGGGGATCGATGTGGTTTCCAGCGAATACGCCACCATCGCCGCCGAACAGCGCGCTTTGGAAAATCTCGCCAAAGAGGTTGCCGATCGCATGACGACAGAGATCGCGCTCACTCTGAGAGAGCGGGCACGGACGGCCGACGCGCAGTGAGCCTGCGATGAAGGCCACACAAAAGGATTTTGCCCGCGGCCTCCCGCGAGGCGCCGATACGGCGAGCATCTTTTTCTTCTGCGGCCCTGACGAAGCGGGAGCATCGGCGGCTGCAAGCAAGATCATCGAAACCCTTCCCGACGCCGGAGAGCGCGTGGATATTGCGGGCGCGGATTTGCGCCGTGATCCTGCGATGCTTGGCGATGAGGCCCGCACGGAATCCCTGTTTGGCGACAAGCGGCATCTTCTGGTTCGGGCGACCGGCGATGAAGCGCATGACGCCCTCAAGGCTTTGATCGAGACGAGCGAGGCCGGGGCAGGAGATGCCGCGCCGATCTTTATCGTTGCAACCTCTGCGACCGATAAATCTCGCACGGCAAAGCTGCTTGAAAAGCGGGCCGATGCGCTGGTCGCGATGTTCTATCCACCTGACTTGATGACTGTGGCGGTATCGGTGCGCGGAATGGCTGACGCTGCCGGTCTGCGCCTGGGCGGCGATCTTGCAGAGCGAATTGCACGCGCGGCGGGTCTGGATGTGCGGCTCGCACAATCCGAGGTGACCAAGCTGGCGCTGTACTGCGATGCCGATCCGCAGTCGCCCAAATCCGCTTCGGTCGAGGACTATGGAGAAATTGGTGCAGCGACCGAAGAGGACGGATTTCAACCTGTCGTCAATGCAGTGATGGGCGGAGAATTGAACAAGTTATCCGATGAAGTGCGGCGAATGCGCGAACTTGGCCTAAACCCGGTTGGTCTGCTCCTTGCGCTGGAGCGGCGGGCTGCGCAGCTCGCCCAGATTACCGCCAAACTCGGACCGCGCGGGTCGTTTGACAATTTGGGCAAGGGCGAGAAGGCTCAGCTCGGGATATTCTGGAAAGAAGAGCGCGATATCCGGCACCAGCTTTCACGCTGGCACCGTAAAAAGCTCGACCGGCTTATCCCGCGGCTTGTAAATCTGCACCGCGCGCTGCTTTCAAACAGTCAATCGGCTGAGCTTTTACTGTCTCAAGATCTGGCAGAGATCGCTCGCTTCGCGACGAAGCGATAGAATCCCCCGCCAATACGTTCTCTATATTCGTAAAACACGACTAAATTCATGTAAGGCGTGCATAAGGGAAAACACGTAAATGCGTGGCCCCGCAGGAAACGTGTCGCATGAACAGAATTTCAGGCCCTCTGCTAAAGTCTGGTCAACCGGATAAGGTCGATCGTGTTGTGGCCCCTTCGCTCGAGCGGAGACGGCTGCGTGCCTATGCGTTGATCCTGCTTGTTGATGCAGTTCTTATCAATCTCAGCTTCGCAATCGCCGCTCTCGCCTATGAAGGAATTTGGTGGGAGCCGCGCAGCATGCTTGCAGCGCAAACTTTGCTGCCGCTCTATTTTACCATTGCGATGTACAATTCGACCTATGGGCAGAAAGCGCTGGACGATTGGGTTTTTGCGGTTCGGCAGGCGCTCACGGCATTGTTGGTTTCAGCTGCGCTGCTCAACTTTGTCGGCTTTTATACCAAGTCTAATGCAGAGTTTTCGCGCGTTGCAGTGACGCTTGGTTTGATCGGTGCAGCCTTTGCGATTGCCGCGTCACGGCGCGTTGTGCCGCGATTGATCGAGCGGTTTTGGGGCGGAAGGGTCCGCAACCGGCTCGTGATCAACGATGGCGGTCCGGAATTTGCCCTGCCTCTTTCCCTGACTGTGGACGCAAAGGATTATGATCTCGATCCAGCGGGCGATGATCCGTTCATGCGTGAACGGCTTGGAAAGCTGCTGCGCAATCAGGACAGGGTTGTTGTCAGCTGCCCGCCCGAACGCAGGATGGAATGGGCCGTGCTGCTCAAATCATCAGGTGTCTACGGCGAAATTGTTAGCGAGACTGCCCATGAATTGGGCGCTTTGGGTGTCAACCGGTTCAAAGATCAGGATGCGACTTCGCTGATTGTTTCAACCGGTCCGCTTGGCCTTCGTGGACGCATCGCGAAACGCGTTTTTGATATTTTCGCGGCGATATTCGGCCTGATCATCCTTTCGCCGCTGCTGTTGTATGTCGCGCTTCGGATTAAACTCGAAGATGCCGGATCGATCCTGTTTGTGCAGGAGCGAGTGGGCCGCGGAAACCAACCTTTTCACATGCTTAAATTCCGCTCCATGCGCATGGGCCAACTTGATCCCGATGGCGAAGTATCGACTGCGCGCGAGGATGACCGGATAACACGGGTCGGGGCTTTTATTCGCCGCACCAGTATTGATGAGCTGCCGCAGTTGATCAATGTCCTGCGCGGAGAAATGTCGATTGTCGGTCCGCGTCCGCATGCGCTTGGCAGCCGTGCGAACAACAAATTTTTCTGGGAGGTGGACGGTCAGTATTGGCAGCGCCACTCGCTCAAACCCGGCCTTACCGGCCTGGCGCAGGTTCGCGGTCATCGCGGCGCAACCGAGCAGGAAAAGGATCTGACGGACCGGCTTCAGTCTGATCTTGAATATATCGCACGGTGGTCAATCCAGCGTGATCTGCAGATTGTCTATCGGACTCTGTGGGTCCTGCGTCACAAGAACGCTTACTAGACTTTACTCTTCGTCGGAGCTTTGCGGGACGGAGAACGATCCAGTTACCCTGCCGCCGCTGTTTCCGCTTTCGTCGCTGCTCGATCCTCCAGATGGGTTGCCGTCCACGCTGGAGATTCCAGTACGCAAGTCAATCACCAGCCGACCGCCTCTCAATGTGTCGGTTCCGCGGTTCAGCCTGACATCGCCCGCCATCGTAATGATCCTGCGGTTGAAATCGTAGATCGCTACGCCGCCGCTTGCGCGTTCATTCCCGCGTGTCACTGTGACACCGCCGGTTGCCGTGATCCGCTGGATATCAAGCGAACCAGTGTCCGTGAAATTGACCAGCATGCGGTTGGACCTGACAGTCAAACCAGCCTGCGTAACGGTTACACCGCCCGAAAGCGCGACGCGGTTCTGCCGGTCCTGCAATTCGATACTGCCAGCATTGTAGTTCACCGGCGCATTGGTGTTATGCGAAGCGATGCCCTGAGCCTGCAGGCCGATCCCGCCAGCCACCGCCAGTGTCAGAGCAAAGCTGCCCGCCATCCAGCCAAAGGCAACCTTGCCCAAATGCGGCTTTGCGTGAGATTTTGCTGAAGTGTTCGTCATGTCTGCGTGTCCGTTCATGGCATTCTCAACTTGCCGGGGATCATAGTGAGGCGGGCGTTGCCCTCAAGCGAGACCGTGCGTGCTTCCAGATCTGCGCGCATCGAATTGGCCGAAAAGCTGCCCGCAGGCACTTGGCCTTCGACCCCGTCATCACCGCCGATGGTCTGGTCTTTCAGGTTGATTGAAACGCCGCGCGCGCTCATCGAATATCCATCCGCCGCGTTCAGTTCGACTGCTCCGTCTACGGCGACAATTTCGGTGTTCAGATCATAGGTGCCGCCCGGTGCGGTCAACCGCGCCGGGCCATCGCTGAGCAGCAATTGCGCCACCAGATCATCCATTCGCACCAATCCTTCAGCGCTGGACCGCTGAACGGCATCACCTGCCGTAACTGAAAACGGGCGGCCATCATCATCGCGCCCGCGATACATCGCATTGTCCACGCTAAGCCGTTCATCGATAACGGAAACTTCGTTCCGGTCGAGCAGAAAGCTAACCTCGCCGCGCGGCGATAGCGGTGTGATAATCATCAGCGCGGCCATGATCCCCACACCGACCGGCAATGCTCGTGCCAGAAACCCGACCAGCTTGTCATGCGAACCGCCAGGCGCGGCGAAGTGCTGCCGCTTGTTGCGCAGTTCCTTGGCTTCGCTGGTTTCGATGCGGCGCTTCATGACCATGATGGCTGTGTAGACTGACCTAAATTACGCGTGGCTGAAAATGTCGTGCTCGGCCCATCCCGCCATATCGAGGCGGGCGCGGGTCGGCAGGAAATCGAAACATGCCTGCGCCATCTCCATCCGGCCTTCGCGTTCGAGGCGGATGATGAGCTCGTCACGCATGCGGTGAAGGAAACGCACATCGGAGGCCGCATAGTCGCGCTGCGCCTCGCTGAGCACGGGGCCGCCCCAGTCAGAACTTTGCTGTTGCTTGGAAATACTCTCGCCCAGCAATTCATCGACCAAGTTCTTTAGCCCGTGGCGGTCAGTGTACGTGCGCACCAGTTTGCTGGCGATCTTGGTGCAAAATACCGGCCCCGCTTCGACGCCCAGATAATACTCGATCGCAGCCAGATCGAACCGGCCAAAGTGATAGAGTTTTGTCCGCTTCTGATCGGCCAGAATGCGCGACAAATTGGGCGCTTCGTAATCGCTGCCGGGTGAAAAGCGCACAAGGTGCTCGTCGCCCGATCCGTCGCTGATCTGGACAACGCACAGACGGTCACGGTGCGTGATCAGCCCCATCGTCTCTGTATCAACGGCAAGGTCCGATGTGCCTTCGAGCACGCCATCGGGAAGGTCTTCTTCGTGGAAATGAACAGTCATAGGGCGATGCCCTACGCCACAAGGAGGATGAGGGAAAGAGGCGAGTGGCGAGCGAGGGTTGCATGGCGGCTGTGCGGGTGTAGCCTCCTGTGTGAAATGACGAGCGATGCAATCCCCGAAAGCTGGCGCGATGCGCTGGAACCGGCCTTGGCCACGCCAGAGGCGCGCAAGCTGGGCGGTTGGCTGCGCGCCGAGGAAGAGGCGGGTAAGGTGATCTATCCGCCGCGCGGGGAAAGGCTGACCGCGCTGGCCCTGACACCGTTGGATCAGGTGCGCGTCGTGATCCTGGGTCAAGACCCATATCATGGACTGGGGCAAGCGCATGGGTTGGCATTTTCGGTGCAGCACGGCGTGAAAGTGCCGCCGTCGCTGGTGAATATGTACAAAGAGCTTGAGAGCGATCTTGGTGTTGCTCCGCCTGCACATGGCAATCTGACACGCTGGGCCGAGCAAGGCGTGCTGTTGCTCAACAACACGTTGACGGTCGAGGCCGCGCAGGCTGGCAGTCATGCGGGGCGTGGTTGGGATGCGATCACTGACGCAGCAGTGGCTGCTGTAGCGGAGCGGGGCGAGCCGACCGTGTTTATTCTGTGGGGCAGCCACGCGGCCAAGAAAGCGGGCCGGATCAGCGCGCTGGGCCGCGGCGACCATCACCTTCTGCTTAAGGCTCCGCATCCCAGCCCGCTATCGTCTTATCGTGGGTTCTTCGGATCAAAGCCTTACAGTCAGGCCAATGCTTTTCTGGAGGAGCGCGGAAGGTCGGCGATCGACTGGCGCATTGAATGACCGAAGAGGAAGCCAAAGCGGCGTTGATTGCCCGACAAACCGAGCTGACCGAGGAAGACCGGATCAGTGACGAGGCCCGCGCGCCTGTTACTTTGCAACAGGATAGTGTCGGGCGGCTTTCACGTATGGACGCGATGCAGCAGCAGGCAATGGCGCAAGCACAAGAGCGCCGCCGCGCTCAGGAACGCGTGCGGATCAAAGCGGCGCTGGAGCGCATTGACGAAGGTGAATGGGGATATTGTCTGATATGCGGCGAGGAGATTGCCGAAAAGCGGCTGCAGTATGACCCGAGCATCGCGACCTGTGTGGGGTGTGCGATCGGCGGTTAAGGCTCTTCTGTTTGCTCTGAAGGCGCCGGCATTTTCCGGAGCTCAAGCGGCCATTCGCCGCCCGATAGCTTGATCACGCCATCTTCCAGATACCCGGTCACACCCGAGAAATCGGCTACGCCCAGATCGTTGCTTTCAAATTCAAACACCGCAGTCTCGCCCGGCTTCCAGCCGAGTTCGCGCAACGAGTGGGTTTCTGATTTGATGTTGTAACTGCTCAGGCGGAAGGTGATAGTTTCCGGTTCATCACACTTGGCAAATGGCAGTTCCTCTCCCTCATGGAGCTCTTCGTTGGCATAGCGCTCTTTGGAAGGCCAACCATCTCTGTAAACCTGGCCAAAAACCTGTTCCCCGTTTTTGCATTCGGCGCTGAGCGAAGCGTATTGGAACGGCTTTCCATTCGATGCCCGGACAACTTTAACCCACGGCCCGTCTTCATTCTTTTCGGTGCCCTTCCAGCGGAACTCCGCCGGAACCGGTTTGGGATCGCTGGTCAGGAAAATACGGTCCCCGTCTTGCATCCAGGTGCCTTGCGCGCGCAAGTCCAATCCGCCAACGGAGAGGCCCCAACGGAACGTACCGTCGGCCGCGATTTCCATGCCCATGGCTGTCTCGAAAGAATTGCCATTATAGCGGCCCACGAATTCGGAATCGCTGGCTACATCGGCCGTGTCAGGCTCTACCTGGTCGGAATTCGGCTGACCGTTGGCTGCTAATGCCAACGCAGCAAGGATCAAGGCGCCGTAACGCATCAAAACTGTGTCGTCAGCCGAGCGCCAACCGTCACGCCGGTATCGCGAAACGCGATCGCGCTGTCGACGACCTGCACATTCGCGGTGAGGCCAAAGCCCTTGGCGAATTCATAGGTGTAGAACGCCTCGACGCCCTTTTCGTCTTCGATGCCGAGCCGGAACGCGATGTCATCGACCAACTCGTCGGTCAGCGAATACTGGAAATAGGCAAGGCCGAAACGGTCTTGAGGTCGGAATCGCGGGTTGCCCGAAATGCCGAAATAGCCCGAATAATCGAGGAAGGTCGGATCGCCGGTCGATGCCTGAAAGCGTGCAAGCACACCCCAGCCTTTGCCGCGAGCCTCGGGATACATTTTGAGGAACTGATACGCCGAAAGCTGGATCGCCAGCTCTCCGCTTTCATTGCCGAATGTGCCGAATGGTTGCGGTGGCGGAGTCAGCGCGCGAGGGAGAATATCAACGGCGAAACTATCCCGTGTCGAGCCAACGACCGCGAAGTTCACGACACCCGGTAATTTGTTGATTGTCGTGCGAACCGCCGCCGAGGCGAGGAAACCTACGCCGCTTTCAAACTTGGTCTCAAATCCGGTACGCTGATACTGGCTGTCCGGATCAAACACCCAAAGGCGGTAGATCATTTTGCCTTTGGGCACTTGCAGCGCAACGCCGGTCAGCGTGTTGGGCACAACTGCGGTCGGAGGAAGAGCGAGGCCGAGGTTCTGGAACCCGAAATGCCCGTCACTCGCCACAATCGGCAGCTTACCGGATATGTCGAGCACATTGATCTTACCCGCCTCCAGAGTCGTGCCATCTTTCCATTTGTATTCAATGCTGGCCGACAGATCGAAATCGCCTGCGCCTTCGGGACGGAACAGTGCCGTGTTGCCCGGGATCAGGCCGATTTCACCGTTGGAGGTCTCACCCCATGTGTATTCGGGACGGATCTTGATCTTGAGATTGTCGCTGCCGCCGTAATAGCTGCCGCGCACTTCGAGATAGCCGTCGATACGACCAGCATAGCGTGCGAGGTTTCGCGCGTCGCCTGCGACCGGCACATCGACAAATTGCGAGGCCACTATGCGCAGATCAACCGGTTTTGGAGGCGGCGGTGCGGGCAGCGCCTGCGGAGGAGGAGCCGGAGTGCCAGCGTCTTGCGAGAGAACGGGGCCCTCAACAATGCTGTCGGCTTCTTCCGCAGCGCCGCTGGAAGCCAGTTCGAATGTTTCGGCTGAAAATTCTGTGCCGGCGGGCGTTTCGGCCAACGCCGGAGGGGCAAGCGTCAGCGCCAATGCGCTCGTTACGCCACCGGCGAATCCATGCACATTTGTGCGCACGCTCTTTGAAAGCTTCACGACTCCGAACCCTCTCTAAGTGGCGGCATTTCTTGATTTGCCGAAGCCGCCTTTTCTACGTTTAACTTGAACCATTCGCGCGGGCCGCGGTCAAGCAAAGACAAATTGGGCGTTTAACTTCGGTGAATCATGCAGTTAGTACCCACCTCAATCGGGTTCGCAGCCTTAAGATGGTGTAAAGATGCCGCAGAAATCGGGCGTAATGCGATGGTTTGTGGGATCAGCGCGGTAGTTCGCTTACGCCCATCAGCGCTTCATCGACGCTGCGAGCACATTGGCGGCCTTCGCGGATGGCCCATACGACGAGGCTTTGCCCGCGCCGCATATCGCCGCACGCAAAGACGCCGGGAACGCTGGTGATATAGTCATCTTCGTTCGCGTCAACATTGCCGCGTCCGGTCAGCTCAACGCCAGCCTGTTCAAGCAAGCCGGCCTTTTTCGGACCGACAAAGCCCATGGCGAGCAGGATCAAATCGGCTTCGATGGTGAAGGCGCTGCCTTCCACTTCCTGCATCTGCCCGTCTTTCCACTCGACCCGTGCGCATTCGAGGCCGGTGACTTTCTCGCCGTCTCCGACAACACGTTTCGTCAGAACAGCCCAGTCGCGGTCTACGCCTTCTTCATGGCTGGAGGAGGTGCGCAGTTTCAGCGGCCAATCGGGCCATGTCAGCGCCTTGTCTTCTTTCTCAGGTGGCTTTGGCATGATCTCAAGCTGCGTGACGCTTTTTGCGCCTTGGCGATTGGATGTGCCGACACAGTCGCTGCCGGTGTCGCCCCCGCCGATCACAACGACGTTCTTGCCGGTGGCGAGCAAGCTACCGCGAGGCGCAGCGCGCACTTCATCATCGCCTGCATTGCGCTTGTTTTGCTGGGTCAGGAATTCCATCGCAAGCCGCACGCCATCCATTTCTGCTCCGGGAATGGCGAGTGGGCGAGCATCTTCGCTGCCGCCCGACAGCACGACCGCGTCGAAGTTTTCTTGCAAGCTCTTAAACGACACATCGACGCCGACTTCTTTCGATGTTTTGAAGGTCACGCCTTCGGCTTCCATCTGGATGCAGCGGCGGCTGATCAGATGCTTTTCCATTTTGAAATCGGGAATACCGTAACGCAGTAATCCGCCTACGCGGTCGCTCTTTTCAAACAAAGTGACGCTGTGACCGGCGCGCGCGAGTTGCTGCGCGCAGGCCATGCCTGCGGGACCGGAACCGACGACGGCGACGGATTTGCCGGTCTTTTGGGCGGGCACCTGCGGTGTAACCCAGCCTTCGTCCCATCCGCGGTCAATAATCGCTGCTTCGATGCTTTTGATCGTGACGGGTTGATCGACGATGTTGAGCGTGCAGCTTGCCTCGCACGGGGCCGGGCAAATGCGGCCTGTAAACTCCGGGAAATTGTTGGTCGAATGGAGAACGTCGAGCGCATTCTTCCAATCGTTCTCATAGACCAGATGGTTCCAGTCCGGGATCATATTGTTCACCGGGCAGCCGTTGTGACAATACGGAATGCCGCAATCCATGCAGCGCGAAGCCTGCGAAGAAAGCGTTGCATCGTCCGGCTGGACGACGAATTCGCGATAATTGTTCAGGCGCTCTTCCGGATCGAGATAATCCCGTTCGCGCCGATCCAGTTCGAGAAATCCGGTGTCTTTGCCCATTACTCTAACCCTTATTCCGCCGCGACCGAGGCGGCTTCGGCGCGTTCGGCTTCGAGAGCCAGAAGCGCATTTTTGTAATCTCGCGGCATCACTTTGACGAAGCGCCTGATTGAGTTGTCCCAATCGGACAACAGATCGCCAGCGATTGCGCTGCCGGTGTGCAATTGATGACGCTCGATTAAGATACGCAGCCGCTCTGCATCGTGACGCAGCATGTCGCCCATTCCGTAATCATGCACGGAACTTGGTCGCTGTGCCGGGCGGCCTGTGCCATCCTCTGCATCCGTTTCACCGGAGATCGTCTCGAGATCGACCTGCGCGTGGTTTGCCAGCTCGCTGAACTTGCCATCGGGGTCGTAGACATAGGCAACGCCGCCGCTCATGCCGGCTGCAAAGTTGCGGCCTGTCTCGCCCAGCACGACAACAACGCCGCCTGTCATGTATTCGCAGGCGTGATCGCCCGCGCCTTCGACGACAGCGATCGCGCCGGAATTGCGTACAGCAAAACGTTCGCCGGCGACGCCGCTAAAATAGGCCTCGCCCGCAATCGCGCCGTAAAGCACGGTGTTGCCGACGATGATGTTCTCACCCGCATTGCGCGGTGCGCTTTCCGGTTGACGAACGATCAGGCGGCCTCCGGAGAGACCTTTGCCGACATAGTCATTGGCATCGCCGACCAGATCGAGCGTGACACCGTGCGCAACCCACGCGCCAAAGCTCTGTCCGGCAACGCCTGTCAGATTGATGCGGATCGTGTCGACCGGCAGACCTTCGTGGCCATGCGCCTTGGCAATTTCGCCAGAGAGCATCGCGCCCGCTGTGCGGTTCACATTGCGGATTTCGTAATCGAGCTGCACCGGCGTTTTGCCGGTGATGGCGTCCTGCGCATCGGCGATGAAGGTGTTGTCGAGCGCCGCGCCGAGACCGTGATCCTGCGTTTCGGTGTTGTGCAGCGGCGCGCCTTCGGGAAGGTCGACGGTGTGGAGCAGACGCGACAAATTGATGCCGCGCGCTTTCCAATGGCGGTGCATGCGCGTCATGTCGAGCCGGTCAACCCGGCCAACCATTTCTTCAAGAGTGCGGAAGCCCAATTCGGCCATGATCCCGCGCAATTCTTCCGCGACAAAGAACATGTAATTGACCACGTGCTCCGGCTGACCGGTGAAACGTTTGCGCAATTCGGGGTCTTGCGTCGCGACGCCGACAGGGCAGGTGTTGAGGTGGCACTTGCGCATCATAATACAGCCCGCTGCGATCAAAGGCGCGGTGGCAAAGCCAAATTCGTCCGCGCCTAGCAAGGCGCCAATCGCAACGTCGCGGCCCGTGCGCAGCCCGCCATCAACTTGGACCGCGATGCGACTGCGCAGATCGTTGAGCAGCAATGTCTGCTGCGTTTCGGCAAGGCCGATTTCCCACGGGCTGCCAGCATGCGTCAGAGAGGTAAGCGGCGATGCACCGGTGCCTCCATCATAGCCGGAGATGGTAACGTGATCGGCGCGCGCTTTGGAAACACCTGCGGCCACGGTTCCAACGCCCACTTCGGACACGAGTTTGACTGAGATACGCGCATCGGTGTTCACGTTTTTGAGGTCGTGAATCAGCTGCGCGAGGTCTTCAATCGAGTAAATATCATGGTGCGGCGGCGGCGAAATCAGGCCCACGCCCGGTGTCGAATGGCGCACCGCGCCGATCCGCTTGTCGACCTTATGACCGGGCAGCTGGCCACCTTCGCCGGGCTTTGCGCCCTGCGCCATTTTGATCTGGATATCGTCGGCATTGACGAGATATTCGGTCGTCACGCCAAACCGGCCCGATGCGACCTGTTTGATCCGGCTGCGCATCGAATCGCCGTTTTCCAGCGGAGTGAAACGGAACGGTTCTTCGCCGCCCTCACCTGTGTTGGAACGCCCTCCAATGCGGTTCATGGCAAGAGCCATGGTCGAGTGCGCTTCGTGGCTGATCGAACCGAGGCTCATCGCGCCGGTGCTAAACCGTTTGACGATTTCGCTGGCCGGTTCGACTTCATCGATCGGGATGGCCTCGTCAGCGTTCTTGAATTCGAGCAGTCCGCGAATGGTCAGCAATCGTTCGGACTGCTCGTTCACGCTCTTGGCGAACTCTTCGTAATTCTTTGCATCGTTGCCGCGCACAGCATGCTGCAGTTGTGCGACGTTTTGCGGCGTCCAGGCGTGCTCTTCGCCGCGCAGGCGGTATTGATAGATACCGCCGACATCGAGCATGCCTTTATAGAGCGGGTTGTCGCCATATGCCTGTGCATGGCGGCGCACGCTTTCCTCGGCCACTTCGTCCAGACCGACGCCTTCGATGGTGGTCGATGTGCCGGTGAAGTAGCTTTCGACGAACGCGCTGGAGAGGCCAACCGCGTCGAAAATCTGCGCACCGCAATAGGATTGATAGGTCGAAATGCCCATCTTGGACATCACCTTGCGGATGCCCTTGCCGATGGCTTTGATGTAATTCTGCTCGACCTCTTCGCGGCTGACATCTTCATGTTTGCGTGCGCGGATATCCTCGAGCGTTTCAAACGCGACATACGGGTTGATCGCTTCCGCGCCGTACCCTGCGAGTACGCAGAAATGGTGCACTTCGCGCGCTTCGCCGGTTTCCACGACGAGGCCGGTCTGCATCCGTAAACCCTGCCGCACAAGGTGGTGATGCACCGCTGCCGTCGCCAGCAAAGCGGGCATCGGAATGCGGCCTTCGTCCTGTGCGCGGTCTGACAGGACAAGGATGTTCTGGTCTTGCAGCACAGCCTCGGTCGCGGCCCAGCACATTTCGCGGATCGCCAGCTCAATGCCTTCGACGCCTTGTCCGGCGTCGAACGTCATATCGATGGTGGAGCAACGGAACGCGCCATCGACGACCGATTCAACCGAGCGAATTTTCGCTAAATCTTCATTCGTCAGGATCGGCTGCTTCACTTCAAGCCGCTTGTGCGTACCCGCATCATGGCCGAGCAGGTTCGGGCGCGGGCCGATCATCGACAGCAGGCTCATCACCAGCTCCTCACGGATCGGATCAATCGGTGGGTTGGTGACCTGCGCAAAGTTCTGTTTGAAATAGTCGTAAAGCAGCCGCGCTTTGTCAGACAAAACCGCGATGGGCGTGTCTGTGCCCATCGACCCGATCGGATCGTCGCCTTTGATCGCCATCGGCTCAAGGAAACGCGAGATGTCTTCCTGCGTGTAGCCGAACGCTTGCTGGCGTTGCAGCAGGGTGGTCGAATGCTCGGGGACTTCGGACAGTTCCGGCTCGATATCGGTGATATCTTCCAGCCGCACCTGCGCCTGTTCCAGCCACTCAGCAAAAGGCGCGCGGTTGGATAGATCGGCTTTCAGCTCGGCATCTTCGATGATGCGGCCTTGCTCAAGATCGATCAGCAGCATCTTGCCCGGTTGCAGGCGCCATTTGCGCACAATGTCTTCTTCGGCGAATGGCAAAACACCGCTTTCCGAAGCGAGGCAGACAATGTCGTCCTTGGTCACGCAGAAGCGCGCCGGGCGCAGGCCGTTGCGATCAAGCGTCGCGCCGATTTGGCGGCCATCGGTAAAGCAAACGGCGGCAGGGCCGTCCCACGGCTCCATCAAGGCGGCGTGATATTCGTAAAACGCGCGGCGTTCCGGTTCCATCAGATCATTGCCGTTCCACGCTTCGGGGATCAGCATCATCATTGCATGGGCAAGGCTATACCCGCCTGCGATCAGCAGTTCGAGTGCGTTGTCGAGGCACGCCGTGTCGGATTGGCCATGCGGGATGATTGGCCACATCTTATCGAGATCCGGCCCAAGCAGGTCGCTTTCCATCGTGCGGCGGCGGGCGTTCATCCAGTTCACATTGCCACGAACCGTGTTGATTTCACCGTTATGCGCGATGAAGCGGAATGGGTGGGCCAGCCGCCAGCTTGGGAACGTGTTGGTCGAGAAGCGCTGATGCACGAGGCCAAATGCGGAAACACACTCGGAATCGTTCAGATCATCATAAAAACTGCCAACCTGCGTTGCGAGCAGCAGACCTTTGTAAACGATGGTGCGCGTTGAAAAGCTCGGCATATACGCATCAGTCAGGCCCGGCAGGCCGTGCTTGTCAGCAAGCTTTGCGAGCGGATTGAGCGTTTGTTTGCGCAGCGCGAGCAGCTTACGCTCGAACGCGTCTTGGTCGGCGCAGCTTTCGCCGCGCGCGATCACGGCCATCTGGATCACCGGCATCGATGCGATAACAGCATCGCCCAAGCCTGCCTGATTGGTCGGGACATCGCGCCAACCGATAAAGTGCTGACCTTCTTTGACGGCGAGATTCTCGAATCGCTCAGCGACAAATTCACGTGCCGCATCGTCCTGCGGCATGAAACACATCGCAACCGCATAATCGCCCGGCTGCGGCAGACTGTGGCCGTTTTCCGTAGCCCAGCGCCGGATCAGCGCGTCCGGAATCTGCATCAACAGACCAGCGCCATCGCCCAAAAGCGGATCAGCGCCCACGGCGCCGCGGTGGTCGAGTTTCTCAAGAATTTCAAGAGATTGCTCGACAATGGAATGGCTGCGCTCACCCTTGATATGGGCGACCATGCCTACTCCACAGGCGTCATGTTCATTGGCGGGGTCATAGAGACCCTGGGAGGTGGGCTGTCCCATGGAAAGGTTCCGTTCTGTCAGATGCCACGGTCAAAGACCCTCAAGTGGTCGATGCAGCGGCAGAATGTCGAGCGCGCACGATCAAGGACCAAAGCGAGCTTCGTTTCACATCCCTATTGCAGACGGAATCGGATTTTTGCAACCGCGAAGAGCGAAGTTTTGTTACGCATACCTAAGCATGAGCTTGTCGTTTCATGCGCAACTAAATCGTATTTACGCGAGTTTGATGCTGGATACGCTACCGCCAGCAGCCATTTATGCTGCGCCGCGCAAATCCTGAAGCTTGGCCAGGGCATCCCGCAAATCGCGCGTCGTATCGCGCAGCGCATCGGCGTTTGCATCGGTCAGCTCAAGATCGGCATCAAAACCGTCTTCGGTGAACAGTGTCAGCGCTTTTAGAGCCGAGGCGAGAGATGCATCTTTGTCCGGCGAACGAAGGGATCCGGGGCGTTTGCGCTCTGCATCCTGATGATCGTGCAACGCGGCTGCAAAGCGCTCGACCATGTGGACAAGGCTCAGCTCCTCAACGGGTGCCTGACGGAGTTTTTCCAACGCGGTTTTGGCCGATGGCGCGATTTGCGCAGCCAGAGGAGCTTCAATCGAAGGTTCGACCGTTCGTTCGACATCGGGATCGACCCAAGCGCTCCAATCATCGACTTCAGGAAGGTTGTCGTTGTCTTCAATCTCGTCAGAGACTTCTTCAACCCAGACACCGTCTCGACCCGAAATTTCGCCGAATTCTGCCAGAGCCAGTTCGCGGGGTTTTTCGAGTTCTTCTTTGAATTCTGCTTCAGAAATTTGGTCAGAATCGAGGTCGAGAGCCTCTTCCATCAGCTCAAGCGGCTCGGCTCCTGTTTCGAAGTCGTGATCGATTTCAGCAGCAGAGAATGGCTCCACATCAATCGGCGCATCGAGGCTGTCGCTGCCGAGTTCTGCGGTTGGGTCGATTGGTTCAAGACCTTCGACCAAAGTCGAATCGTCCCACTCCGCCTCGGCCGGGCCAAATTCGCGTCGCTTGAATGCGATTGCACCGGCGGCGGCGATGCCGCCAACGATCAACGCAGCGAGTGCCGCAAAGACATAGGTCGCAGCGTTGCCAAGACCGGACAAGCCGGTCGCCATCGCCATGCGCAGAACAGTCGAAGTAGGCAGGACAATCACGCAAAGAGCACCCAAAAGCGCGCCCCATGCCCCGATCAGCGGGACAAAGCCGCGCAGGATCGCGATGGACGGTTTTTTGGCACGCGTTTCAGCTGGCGTGTCGGGTGTTTCCACCGCGTCTTCGCCCGCCTCCTTGGAGGATCTGAAATTGGCAATGCGTTGTCGAATAGCCCGCATGTCGCCCCTATGCCCGTAATCTGGTTTGCTGCTCGGCAGGCGTAGTCCTGCTTTCGCGGTTTCCTTCGCTTACCAAGACTTGGTAAACGGAGAGATAACGTTCCACATTGCGCGCCCAATCATGGCGGGTTCGCACATGCTCCTCGCCGCGATCACGGATCGCGTCCCATTCCTCGCGGGAGGCGAGCATTTCGGAGAGTGTCTCTGCGCATGCGGCGGAGTCATCTGGCGCGAAGAGGTATCCAGTCTCGCCGTGAGAAATCAGCTCGCGGTGTCCTCCTACATTGGATGCGGAGACAATCCGGCGCTGGGCCATCGCCTCCAGCGGCTTGAGAGGGGTTACGAGATCGGTGAGCCGCGATGCTTTACGCGGATAGGCAAGCACGTCGATCAGAGAATAATACCGCTCAACCTCGGAATGCGGAACGCGGCCCGTGAAAATGACAGAATCGGGATCGTCTAGGGCCGCTGCTGCTGCGCGCCATTCGCTATCCATCGCGCCGGCACCTACCAGCAGCAATTTTGCGCCCGGGTGATCGCGGTGCAGGATCGGCATGGCTTTGATCAGATCATCGACGCCTTCATAGTCATAGAAACTGCCAACATAACCGATCACCGGCGTCTCAGGCGCGATGCCAAGCTTGCTGGCGAGAGCATTTTCGCGCGGCAATGGCTCACCAAACATCGACAGGTCGACACCGTTGGGCATGACGCCGATCTTGCCCGGAGCGATACCGCGATTGATCAAATCATCGCGCAGACCCTGACAGATTGTGAAGACCGCATCGGCACGTTTGACGATTTGCGTCTCAAGCGAACGGGTCAGGCGGTATTTGGCCGAACCTTCACTGCCGGTTTTGTTGCCAACGGCTGCGTCTTCCCAGAACGCGCGGATTTCATAAACCAGCGGAATGCCCAGTGCCTCTGCCGCGCGGTGCGCGCCGCCGCCGTTAAGCGCGGGGGAATGGGCATGAATGATGTCAGGGCGCCACTCTTTCGCAACCTTCTGTATCGAAGCCGAAAGCGCCGCCATTTCCCGGAATTCACTCACAAGCATCGGGCCGCTTGGCACGCCTGGCGTGCGATGAAATGTCAAACCATCGACAATTTCTACTTCGTCATCAGTCGGCGCCTCAAGCTGATGCCGCTGCGCCGTAATACCTCGCACTTCCAGCCCCGCCGCCTGCTGCGCTTTCAGGATGGCGCGCGTCCGAAAGGTGTAGCCGCTATGCAGCGGGAGCGAATGGTCGAGGACGTGAAGTATCCGGGTCATGGCGCGCTTTTGGCACATTGTGCTTAACGGACCGTCAACCGCGTTCATGTAGGGCGCTTATCAAGAATGCAGGCAGTGTGCCCGCATCGCATCCGGAAAGAACCCGTAAAGCGCATGATCGATTACATCGCCCTTTCGATTGGACACGGCCTGTTAGCATTTGCTTTCTGGCACATGTTCATGCGTGCAGGGGTGGATGTTGATCCGTTGATCGCAGAGATCCAGGATGCCGAAAAGGCCAACCGCCAGAACACCTCAATCGCAGGCCGGAACGCCCAACGGCGATCACAAGCCGATGATGAGGGCGTCGCCCTCTAATGCTTGATCTCGTCTTCCTCGCATTTATTTTTTACGTCTTGCTGCTCGGTATCAGGCGCCCGTTTCTGTGGGTGCTGCTCTATGTCTATATCGACATTATCGCGCCTCAGCGGATCGGCTATTCGATCATTACCGATCTTCAAATTTCGCTCATCGCGTTCGGTGCGGCGTTCGGCGGCTGGTTGGTGCTTGATAACAAAGATGGACTGCGTTTCACCCTCAGGCAGGGACTTATCCTTGCGCTGCTGCTTTACTGCTGGTGGACGACGGGCAATGCCGACTACCCCGATAGTGCCGTGACCAAATGGGATTGGGTCTGGAAAGCTCTGCTTTTCGCGCTCTTCCTGCCTTTCACGATCACCAACCGCGCCCGGATCGAAGGTCTCGCTCTGGTTCTGATGTTGTCCATTGCAACAATTGTGATCGGCACTGGCATGAAGACCGTTCTTGGCGGCGGCGGGTATGAGAACCTGAAATTCTTCGTGAATGATAATAGCGGCATCTATGAAAGCTCTACGCTCGCGACGGTCTCGATTGCGCTCGTTCCGCTGATTGCGTGGTTCACACGCTACGGCACGATTTTCCGCCCACACTGGCTGGTGACCTCGTTTGCAGTCGCACTGATCTTTGCCTGTTTGATGGTGCCGATCGGTACAGAGGCAAGGACCGGATTGGTTTGTATTGCAGTCCTAGCGGTCTTGATGCTGCGCTATGTCAAACACCGCATTCTATTCATGGCAGCTGGTGCGGCACTTGGCATGGCTGCCCTGCCGTTCCTGCCGCAGAGTTATTATGAACGCATGGCCACCATTGCTCAACCAGGCGGTGATGAAAGCGCCTCCACCCGTATGGCTGTTTGGCGCTGGACGATTGATTACGCCTCTCGCAATCCGACGGGCGGCGGGTTTGATGCCTATCGCGGCAACAAGTTCACTTATGAAATGCCCGTCACCGAAGAGGACGGCAGCACCAAAACCATTGAATACCGCGAGGTAACCGATGAAGGCCGCGCCTATCACTCGGCAATTTTCGAATTGCTGGGCGAGCAAGGCTATCCTGGCCTAACGATCTGGCTGCTCTTGCAAGGCCTCGGGGTCTGGCAGATGGAGAAAGTCCGGCGTCGTTGGAGAGGCAAGGAAGCCGAAGACGAAGCGTGGATTGCGCCGATGGCATCATGCCTGCAAATGGCGAGCATGATCTATATCGTTGGCGCTTTGTTTCAGGGCATCGCCTATCAACCGGTGATGCTGATGATCATCGGCATTCAGATCGGCCTTGTGAACTACACCAAACGGATCGAATCGGCGCGTTTAGCATTGGCGCGCTCTGAACGCAGATTGCCTGCCCAAGAGCATGTATTCGACTCGATTGACGTTGACGTAAACGGCGGGCGCGCTGGCGATGCCGTAACGGCATAATTGCCTCCATTGCACTCGGCTTTCCCGCCTGCCATGTAG
The DNA here is from genome assembly GCF_019204045.1 of Erythrobacter crassostreae. GTDB lineage: Bacteria > Pseudomonadota > Alphaproteobacteria > Sphingomonadales > Sphingomonadaceae > Erythrobacter > Erythrobacter crassostreae. The sequence continues at coordinate 821,957 of NZ_JAGSPC010000001.1, forward strand.
ACCCTCGAATTTGCGCCGGAGAAGCGGGTAATCCGCGGATGGCGCTCACACAGAGGAGAGCGATATGACCCCGCAGGAATTGGCCGGAAAAGTCGGCGAAACAATCGGCACAAGCGAATGGGCCGAAATGAGCCAGGAACGCATCAACCAGTTTGCCGATGCAACCGGTGATCACCAGTTCATCCATATCAACGAAGAAGCCGCTAAGATGACGCCGTTCGGCGGCACCATCGCGCACGGTTTCCTCACCCTGTCGATGATCCCGTATCTGTCCGCCAACAGCGACATGCCGAAAATGGACGGCGTGAAGATGGGCGTGAACTATGGTGGCAACAAAACCCGCTTCATCGCGCCGGTCCGTTCGGGCAAACGCATCCGCGGCCACTGGAAGCTGACCGAAATGGTCGAAAAGCGCCCTGGCCAGTGGCAGCAGACATCCGAAATCACAATCGAGATCGAAGGCGAAGACAAGCCTGCCCTGATCTGTGAGTGGATCACACTGCTGTTTGTCTGATCTGGTGCCCGGCAATCTGTTCTGGCTAGGCTTTGTCTTGGGCGCGTTGGCGCTTGCACTGTTTGGCCGGAACCTGCCTTTCCCACCCCTTGCCCACATGATTTGGGGCGTGATGGGAACCACTCTTTACCTCGTGAGAGTCAAAGTATCGGGTCGGCAAGTCAGCATAAACGTCGGTATGTTTGTTGCCGGATCGCTGATCGTCCTCTCGCTGTTTGTCTTTCTTGTCAGTTCTAAAATCAGCTCACTTTAAGGAAAACCCCATGTCACGTGATGCAGTAATCGTCTCCACCGCCCGTACGCCGATTGGCCGGGCTTATAAGGGCGGCTTTAACGCCACCCCTGGTGCCACCCTTGGTGCCGCTTCTTTCGCCCCTGCTGTTGAGCGCGCCGGTATCGACGCCGCCGAAATTGACGATGTTGTGTGGGGCGCTGTCCTCACTCAGGGCACGCAGGCTGGTAACATTGGCCGCCAGGTTGCTCTTCGCGGCGGCGCACCGGTTTCCGTTGGCGCGCAGACGATTGATCGTCAGTGTTCTTCGGGCCTTATGGCTATCAGCACGGCAGCCAAGCAGATCATCGTCGACAATATGGACGTTGTCGTTGGCGGCGGTCAGGACTCGATTTCGATGGTGCAAACCCCAGAGATGCGGGTTCAGATGGATCCGTCGCTGCTCGCCATGCACAAGAACGTTTACATGCCGATGCTGCAAACCGCTGAGACGGTAGCAGAGCGTTACAACATCAGCCGCGACGCGCAGGACGAATACGCTCTGCAATCGCAAATGCGCACCGCAGCCGGTCAGGAAGCTGGCAAGTTTGATGACGAGATCGTTCCTGTCACCACCACCATGATGGTCAAAGACAAGGCAACCGGCGAAGTCAGCCAGGTTGAGCACACGCTGACCAAAGACGAAGGCAACCGCCCGTCGACCACGCTTGAAGGTCTACAAGGTCTTCAGCCGGTAATGGGTCCGGGTAAAGTTATCACCGCTGGCAACGCATCGCAGCTGTCCGATGGTTCATCGGCTTCGGTTCTGATGGAAGCCAAACTGGCCGAGCAAAAAGGTCTTCAGCCGCTGGGCCGCTATGTCGGTATGGCGGTTGCGGGCACAGAGCCTGATGAAATGGGCATCGGTCCTGTCTACGCGATCCCGAAACTTCTCAAGCAGACCGGCCTGAAAATGGACGACATCGGTCTGTGGGAACTGAACGAAGCGTTCGCTGTGCAGGTTCTGTATTGCCGCGACAAGCTGGGCATCGATAACGACATCCTTAACGTCAATGGCGGATCAATTTCGATCGGTCACCCATACGGCATGACCGGCGCACGCTGCACTGGCCACGCCTTGATCGAAGGCAAACGCCGCGGTGCGAAATACGTGGTTGTGACCATGTGTGTTGGCGGCGGCATGGGCGCAGCGGGACTGTTCGAAGTCTTCTAAGCGGCCCACATTCCGAAACAAGAAAGGCGGCGCAGGGTCAAACCTGCGCCGCCTTTTCTTTGTTCAGCTTTCGCCTGTGAGGCGTTTAGTCGCCTTCGGTCAGGCCCATCTTTGCATCGGCTGCGGCAAGAACGCTGTTCTCTTTTTTGTCGCTGCCATACCCTTTGACGATAGCGGCCTGCATTGGTTGTTTTGTGCTGGTCTGTTTCTTGCCCGGTGAAAGCATACTGCCAAAAAATTCCATCACTTTGGTGACGTTGCTTTTCTCGACTTTCGCGATGCGGACCTGTGCATCGGGCTCAACCATATGAAACTCTTTGCCGCGGACCAGAACCGCGCGGCCTGCCTTGCTGGTGCGGACGATATCGCCAGTCTGCAATTGCGTACCTTCGGCGCCGTAGATCGCTTTGGAATCGCGAATGACGGAGACTTGGCCATCGGTCTCGGAGATTACCCAGACCGTATCGTTGGCCAGTGCAGCCGTACCGGTGAAGAGCGCCGCTGCGACGACAACGCTTTTTGACAGTTTCAACATTCTCAGTTCCCCTTGGCACCAATCCTGATTGCCACCGGAGATAGCCCAAGCATCCAAGCGTCCAATTAATCCGGTTGGTTAAAGTGAGGTTTAAGCGGTGCCTTTTTCTTTGAGTGTTTTTGGGTCTAGATAGAACTCATGGGAATTATGGAAATCATCGGGATCGCGGGGAGCGTCAGTCTGCTCTCGGGGTGGCGGCTTTATCTGTGCGTGTTTGCAACCGGACTTGCGATGCGGCTGGATGCGCTGCCGGTGCCGGAGCATTTGGCGAGCCTCGGCGTGCTCGAAAATCCATGGGTGATGGGCATTGCGGCGCTGGGCGCGCTTGCGGAGTTCTTTGCCGACAAGGTGATGTGGCTCGATAGTATCTGGGACACAGTCCATACGCTGGTACGCCCGATTGGCGGCGCGCTGCTGGCGCTGGCGATTGTCGATCCGTCCGACCCCGCGATGCAAGTGATCGCATTCATGCTGGGCGGCGGCGCTAGCTTTCTGGCGCATGGCGGAAAAGCATCGGCGCGCGCCGTGGTCAATACTTCGCCCGAACCGGTCAGCAATGCGGTCGTCTCCACCGGAGAGGATATCGCGACCGTAGGCTTGCTATGGCTGGCTTACGAATATCCGATGGTTGCAGGCGGGATTGCCGTGGTTCTGTTTGTGCTGATGATCCTGCTGCTGCTGTGGGCAAGGCGGATTATCAAGCGGGTGTTTTTCAGGACGCCGAAGGTCTGAGGGTGAAGCGCGAACGATCAATCGAAATTATAGTCGTCGCTTCCGCCGTTACTGCATGCTCGAATGGCAGCTGCTAGATAGTTGGAATCTACATCCCACCATTTCTCAATTCGTTTCAGCGGCCTCAACAGCGAACGGTCTGCGACATACCCAGCAGCTTTGATATCAACGAGGCCGATTGTCTTCGCGGAAAGTCGCCGTCTAACGAGCTTACATGCTTCGGGATGCTGCCTTCTAGCCAATCCTAGTGTCGCCTCAGCGGATACATCTCTGTGAGGATCAAGCGCATTGCTGAGCAGCCTTGCCGTTATCGCCCTCGAACTATGGACCGAAAGCGCAATACGAAAGGTTGCCCAATCCCTGTTCGTTGGATCAGCATCAGTCATCAATTCCAGCAAGCGATTTAACTCGAATGGTGTGTAGTGGGGTCGCGTCTCGGTTAGTCGCTGTAGAAAGTAATTTTGCGGTTTATATCTCGTGTCCATTGGTTTTCACTGACATGTCGATGCAGTGTCCGCAAATGGGCCGTCAGCGGACGCCCGTGTAACCCGTGCAAATCAACTATGCGCTGCCACAAATTCCTCAACCACAGGCGCGACCTTAGTCCGCCAGCGGCTGCCGTTGAAGATGCCGTAATGACCCGCGCCTTCGGCCATGTAGTAGCGCTTCTTCTCTTCCGGCAGGCTAGGGGTCAATTTCAGCGCGGCGCGTGTTTGGCCTAGGCCAGAGATATCGTCGCGTTCGCCTTCAATTGCGAGCAGCGCGGTGTCCGTCAGCTGCGCGAGGTCTACCACTTCGCCCCTATGCTCAAACGTGCCGTTGGGGATTGAGTGTTTCTGGAACACTTCCTCGACCGTTTGCAGGTAAAATTCCGCCGTCATGTCGCAGACCGCGCGATATTCGTCGTAGAAATCCTTGGTCGTTTGCGCGCTGGCATCATCGCCCGCTGTTAGGTGTTTGAACATCTCGTAATGGCTCATCATATGGCTTTGCAGGTTCATGCTCATAAAGGCATTGAGCTGCATAAAGCCGGGATAGACCTTACGCCCCGCACCCCGATATTGCTTTGGCACGGTCGTGATGACGCTGCGGCGGAACCATTCAATCGGGCGTTTCATCGCGTGATCGTTTACCGAAGTCGGGCTTTCGCGCGTATCAATCGGCCCGCCCATCATCGTTAGGGTCGCAGGGGCAGCAGGCGATTTGTGCTGGTTAAGCAGCGCGGTCGCGGCGAAGGCCGGAACCGAGGGCTGGCAAACCGCGAGCATATGCGGACGCGTGCCAGGATTTTGCTCCTCAATATAGCCGAGGAAATCCATCAGATAATCGATGTAGGTGTCGAGGTCGAAATCGCCCTCATGGACCGGTACAGTTGCTGCGTCGGCCCAATCGGTGATGTAAACCTCATAACTCTGGAGCATCCGCTCCACCGTGCCGCGCAGCAGCGTGGCGTAGTGACCGCTCATTGGCGCAACGATCAGCATTTTCGGGCGCATCGTCTCTTTGGCATCATCCACCCCGTCAAGGCGGAAGCGTTTGAGATCGCCGAATGGGCGATTGACGACGGTTGCCTCAATCACAGGGTAGAGGGTGCCATCCGATTCAATTTCCGTGATGCCAAATGCGGGCTTACCATAGCTCGCCGTTGCATGCGCGAGCACGTCAAGCGCATTGGCAGCAATCGGCATCGCGCCCATTTTCGCAAACGGGTTGGCGGAGTTGGAGAGGACAGACGCGCTGATCGCCGCCATCGAGCTGACGGAATTCATCCAGCTGCGCTGAATTTCATAGGCGTGATAGAGCATGTGTGTTTCCGTCCGTATGGCCAATTGCGGTGCTAACCGGCGCAAATTTGTGTGATCCCCTCCGTAGTAGATGGGCGCTTCGGGCCTATTGTGCAATGCACAATAACCGTTCGGTCAGCAATGAACGGGGGGCTGTGTGCTTTTTGCACGTGAAATTTGTGCGGTGTGTGACTAAATCATGCCGTATATGGACGCGCAAACTTCTCCAGCCTCTGGCCCAGATACCGACATCGAAGAGACGGAAACGGCCGAAACACCGCGCAAAGCTCGCTCGCTCGCGCCGCTTCGGATGGTTTATCGTGAAGCTGCAAAGTATCCGACTCAGGTCGTATTTGCGCTGCTTGCTCTGTTGGTCACGGCAGGCGCGACGCTTGCGATACCGGCAGCGTTGCAGTTCATTGTCGATCGCGGCTTCGGCGCAGAAAGTGGGGCGGAAGGCGAGATCGGGCAATGGTTTCGGCTGTTGCTGGTGATTGTTTTCATCATCGCGCTTGGCACAGCCGCGCGATTCTATTTCGTTAGCTGGATTGGCGAGCGGGTGGTCGCTGATATCCGCCGCAAGGTGCATCGCAACCTCATGCGGCTTTCGCCTTCGTTCTACGAAGAAAACAGCCCCAAAGAAATTTCGAGCCGGATGACATCTGATACAACGATCATTGAAACTGTCGTTGGCACGACCGTTTCGGTTGCGCTGCGCAACATTTTCCTTGGAATTGGCGGTACGATTTACCTGTTCTGGCTGTTGCCGGGCCTTACCATCTGGCTAGCGGTCGGCATTCCGGCGGTTATTCTGCCAATCGTTATTTTCGGTCGCCGTATTCGCAGCCTGTCACGTGATAATCAGGATCGCGTGGCTGATGTCGGCGCGATGGTGACAGAGGTGCTTGGCGCGATGAAGATCGTCCAGAGTTTTGGCCAACAAGACCGGGAGTCCGACCGTTTCGGCGGCGCTGTCGAGAGGACTTTCGACACCGCGCGCAAGCGGATCGTGTTGCGGTCGCTCATGACATCCCTCATCATTCTCGCGATTTTTGGATCAATCGTTCTGATTCTTTGGCGCGGCGCGGAAAGCGTTGCTGCAGGCGACATCACAGGCGGTACGATCCTGTCATTCGTTGTCGGCGCGATGATCGTTGCGGGCGCGTTTGGCGCTTTGACCGAGGTTTACGGCGAGCTTTTGCGCGGAGCCGGTGCGGCGAGCCGACTTGCAGAATTATTAGAGGCAAAACCCGAAATCGCAGCGCCAGCGCGGCCGGAGCAATTGCCAGACCCTGCGCGCGGCAGCTTGTCATTCCGCAATGTCACATTCCGGTACCCAGCCCGGCCCGAAACGCCTGCGCTGAAAGATTTCACGCTCGAAATTGAACCGGGCGAAACGGTGGCGATTGTTGGCCCGTCGGGTGCGGGTAAATCCACAATTTTCCAGCTGGTCGAACGGTTTTACGATCCGCAGCTTGGTACCATTCGCCTAGACGGTGTGCCACTGACCAAGGCGGACCCTGCCGACATCCGTGATCGGCTGGCGCTGGTTCCGCAGGACGGCGTGCTGTTCAGCGCAGATGCGCGCGACAATCTGCGCTATGGCAAATGGGATGCGAGCGACGAGGACATTTGGGAAGCAGCCCGCGCTGCCAATGCCGAGAAATTCTTATCCGACTTGCCAGATGGCCTCGACACATACTTGGGCGAAGGCGGCACGCAGCTATCGGGCGGCCAACAACAGCGCGTCGCGATTGCCCGCGCTTTGCTGCGCGATGCGCCCATTCTGTTGCTGGATGAGGCCACCAGCGCGCTTGATGCCGAGAGCGAGCAGCTCGTTCAGCAAGCTCTTGATGCTCTGATGACAGACCGCACGACACTTGTGATCGCACACCGACTCGCCACCGTTCGTAAAGCGGACCGGATCATTGTGCTCGAAGATGGCGAGATTGTTGAGCAAGGCAATCATGCCGAATTGTCCGTGGCTGGCGGGCTCTATGCCCGTCTCGCAAAGCTGCAATTCGCCGCCAATCAGGCCGCATAGACGCGGCTCTTTTCGACCAAGCGCCCAACAAGGGCGACCAGCGGCAACCTTGCGGGGCGCCGTGCGTTAAACCAGTATCGACGCAATTCGAACCAAGACATACGGGGACTGCAATTATGATCCGCACGACCAAGCTTCTGCTTGCTGGCACGGCAGCTCTTGCCCTGACCGGCACGGCGTTCGCCAATGAACATGCACAAACACATACACAGGGCACAGGTGAAGACATCCATCTGCTCGAAGAATCTGAGGTATCAGATGCTGGCTCTGAAACGAGCACGCCGACGATGGATTTCGGAAGCTGGGGCGTTGGCACCAGCCTAATCGATGACGCGGTTGATCCCGGCGATGACTTCAATGCCTTTGTGAATGGCAAATGGATCGCCGCAAACGAGATCCCAGCTGACCGGCAGCGTTTCGGCGCCTTTGATATGCTTCGTGAAGGATCAACGCGCGATGTTCGTGCATTGGTGCAAAAACTGGTCGATTCTGATCCTGCGCCGGGCACGCAGGCGCGCCGGATCGTTGATGCCTACAACGCCTATCTCGATGTCGACGCAATCGATGCCAGCGGACTGGCACCGGCGCAGCCATACATGGACAAGATTTTCGGTGCGACCGATCTTGAGGCGCTGACCAAGCTTTTTGGCAAGCCCGGTTATCCGTCGCTTGTGAGCGCGGGTGTCAGCATTGATGCTCGCAACCCGACGCAATACGCCGTTAGTATTGGTTTTGACGGTATGGGTCTGCCGGACCGCGATTATTATCTCGTTGATTCCGAGAACAATCTGGAAATCCGCGCGAAGTACAAAGAATATCTCGCCACAGTGTTTTCTGCGGCCGGTTATGCTGACCCGGCGAACGCTGCAGAGGCGGTTTACGCGTTTGAGCGTAAGGTCGCAGCAATTGAATGGGCGCGGCAGATTTTTCGCAAGCCAACGCTTACCTACAACGAATTGACGCCTCAGGACCTCACCGCTTTGGCGGGTGATTTCCCGATTGCGACGTTGCTGGAATCGGCCCAGCTTGCCGGTCAATCGCGCTATCTCGCCGCGCAACTGCCTCCAACCGACGAAGAGATCGAAGAGGCCGGCTTGACGCCTGAACAGATCGAAATGATCGGCGGCGGTCTGCCGGCAATGATGGAACTGCTTACCGAGACACCGCTTGCCACGCTTCAGGCGTATATGGCTAAAAGCTTTCTGTCATCAAACGCAGCGCTTCTTTCGAGCGATCTCGACGCGGCGAATTTCGACTTTTACGGCAAGACAATCAGCGGCCGTGAACAGCAACAGGAACGCTGGAAACGGGCTATTTCTTCGGTTGAGGGCTCGATCGGAGAGCAGCTTGGCGCGCTTTATGTCGAGCAGTATTTCCCGCCCGACAGCAAGGCGCGGATGGACGAGCTTGTTGCCAATCTGACGAAAGCGATGAGCGCAGCTCTGGACGAGAACGAGTGGATGACGCCTGCGACCATCGCCGAAGCGCGCAGCAAGCTCGAAGGGTTTGTGCCGATGATCGGTTATCCGGACGAGTTCAAAACCTATGACGGTCTTGAAATCTCTGCCACTGATCCGCTCGCCAACCGTATGGCCACGGCAAACTGGAATAATGCGGATATGCTTTCGCGTCTCGGCACGGATGTCGATCCGACCGAGTGGGGCATGTTCCCGCAGACAGTGAACGCTTACTATTCGCCGCTCACCAACCGGATCGTGTTCCCGGCCGCGATCCTGCAGCCGCCATTCTTCAATGGTAGTGCCGATCCTGCTGTAAACTACGGCGGTATCGGAGCGGTGATCGGTCACGAAATTGGGCACGGCTATGACGATCAGGGATCGCAATTCGATGCGACTGGCACCCTGCGCAATTGGTGGCAGGATGAAGACCGCGAAGGATTTGTGAAATTCACTGATCAGATGGGCGATTTCATCAAGTCGTATTGCCCCGTCGAAGGGTCTAATGGCCCTGAATGCTTGCGTCCTGGACAATCCATGGGTGAGACACTGGGCGACGTGGTCGGCCTGCAAATGGCCTACCGCGCCTATCGCATGTCTCTGGGCGGTGAAGAGGCACCGGTGATTGACGGCCTGACCGGCGATCAGCGCTTCTTCCTCGGATACGCTCAGATCTGGCGCGGAATGGAGCGTGAGGAATCGCTCCGCAATCGCGTGATGACAGCGAACCACCCTCCCGGCGAGTTCCGTCTCAACAACGCGGTGCGCCACAGCGACGCATGGTATAAAGCGTTCAATGTGACAGAAGGCGATGCGCTTTACCTTCCACCGGAAGAGCGCGTGCGTATTTGGTGATTTCGCCAGCCAGTTAATCGCAAACGAATTGACTTGGCCCGCGCTTCCTACAAGGAGCGTGGGCCATGACGTTTATACAGCTGCTTATCATCGCGGTGGTTCAGGGGATCACCGAGTTCCTGCCGATATCCTCGTCAGGTCATCTGATCCTGATCCCAACCTTCACCGACTTTTCCGACCAAGGTCCGCTGATCGATGTGGCCGTGCATGTCGGATCGCTGCTTGCGATTATTGTCTATTTCTTCAAAGATGTGCTTGTCCTCGCACGCGGTGGTTTCGCCAGCGTAGGGGTTGGTGCCAACGCGCCGAATGCACCATCTGAGCGGCGGCTGTTCTGGTGGATTGTGCTGGGTACGATCCCGGCGGTTGCGTTTGGTCTGTCAATTAAGATGGGTCTGTTCAACGGGATCGCGACCAGCGTTTTCGGGGTTGAGATTGTTGACGGAGACTTGATGGGATCGATCCGGTTTACCGATCTCATTGCCTTCAACCTGATCGTTTACGGCGTGCTGCTCGGCATTGCCGACTGGGTCGGGAAAGAGATCAAGCAGTTTGAAGATATGACGTGGCGCGACGGTTTGATCGTCGGCTTGGCTCAGGCGCTGGCGATTATTCCAGGAACCAGCCGCTCGGGCGTCACCATGACGGCAGCACGTTTCCTCGGGTACGAGCGAGTGGAGGCGGCGCGTTTTTCGTTCCTGCTTTCAATCCCGGCGGTTGCGGGCGCAGGAATCCTGATCGTGCCAGAGATTTTCGAGGCAGGTACTGCGCTTGCGTGGGATGCGCTGGTAGCGGGCGTTCTCACCTTCATCGCTGCGTTCCTGACGATGGCGTTCCTGATGAATTTCCTCAAGAAAGCATCGATGATGGTTTTCGTCATCTATCGGATCGCAATGGGCTGCGCGCTGCTCTACTTTTTCTAAGAAGCGAATGAATCTGCGCCTTGCCGGAACCCTTTCTGGGTCTTGCGGGTTATGCAAGTAAGACCCACCACCGACAGGATTTGAATACCAATGGCGCTACTCGTGTTGATCGTTTTAGGGGTAACCCTTGGCTGGTTGGCCTCGATCCTCGCGCGCAACGAAGCGCCGCGCGTGATTTTACGCCAGATCGGTATCAGCATGGTGGCGACGATCGCAGTCGGTCTGTTCGTGAATGACTGGTCATTCCTGGGCGGATTGTCGCTGATCGCGTTGGGCGCTGGCTTTGCGGGTGGTGTCGTCGCTCTGCTGATCTATCACTTCGCGGCGAGCGAGACCGTCGAGGCCTGACCTAAACGGTTCTGCGCCGCTCCCTCTGCCGCCGCGCAAATGGTATTCCTGCGTGCCGCGGTTCACCACATAATCGACATCGATCACCGCGCCGTTGGCATAGGTGAAGCCGGGCGCGAGGTTTTTATATAGCCGATCGAAATCGCGCTCGACGGTTTGGCGGAAGAGATCGTCAAAGCTTTCGATCACAAAATAAGTCGGCTGAAGATCGCTGATCACGTAATCGGTGCGCATGACACGGTCGACATTGAGCATGATGCGGTTGGGGCTCTCTGCTTCGACCGCGAATTTCGCCTCTGTTGGGCCTGAAAGAATTCCCGCGCCATAGGCTTTTATGCCATCGGATTCCTCAATCAGGCCGAACTCCACGGTATACCAGTAGAGCGCGCCGAGGGATTTCAGGCGGTTATAATGCATCGCCTTCCAACCAGCGCGGCCATATTCCTGCATGTAATCGGCATAGACCGGATCGGTGAGCATCGGGACATGGCCGAACACGTCGTGAAATACGTCTGGTTCCTGAATGTAGTCGAATGTCTCGCGGGTGCGGATGAAATTACCCGCGGGAAAACGGCGATTGGCCAGATGCCAGAAAAACACGTGATCGGGGATCAACATCGGGACTGGCACAACGCTCCATCCGGTCAGCTTGTCTAGCTCTTCGGACAGCGCGCCGAATTCTGGGATGCCACCTCGCGACAGGTCGAGTTTGTCGAGGCCTGCCATAAAGGCGCTCGCCGCGCGTCCCGGCAGCACTTCCATTTGCCGCGCGAACAGCTCGTTCCAGATCCCGTGATCATCCGAAGTGTAGTCGGTCTGCGCGGGTTCCAGCCAGTCATCGCCCAGATGGGCGGGCTTGACGAGCGGCGCGGTGAACACATCCGCCGGTAGGTCCGGCAGACGCGAAAAATCGGTGTCAGGATCAGCAAGTGTAGCCATAATGTGCCGTTTGATACTACCATCGCGTCAAGGCAACAACAAACCGAGAGACACCATGGGCCTAAAAGGCAAAGACTACCGCAAGCTGTTAGAACCCATGACCGAGGAACTGGTCGGCATGGCCCGCTGGGCGCGGACGACAGGTGCGCGGATTGTGGTTCTTTTCGAAGGCCGAGATACGGCGGGCAAAGGCGGAGCGATCCGCGCGGTGCGCGACAAGCTGAACCCGCGCCAGTGCCGCACGGTGGCTCTTTCCAAGCCAAGCGAGGACGAGCAGACGCAGTGGTATTTCCAGCGGTATATCGATCACCTACCCAGCGCGGGCGAGATCGTGCTGTTCGACCGCAGTTGGTACAACCGCGCCGGTGTCGAAAAGGTGATGGGCTACGCGACTGGCGCTCAGGTCGATGCCTTTCTTAAGCAAGCTCCGATCTTTGAAAAGCAGCTGACGGATGATGGTATCCTGCTTTTCAAATATTGGCTGACGACAGATCAGGACCGGCAGGAAGAGCGCCTTCGCGAAAGGCTGGAAGATCCGCTGAAACGGTGGAAGCTGTCGCCTGTCGATCTCGCCGCGCGCGATAAGTACGACGCGTATACCGAAGCACGCGAGGCGATGCTGAAAGCGACCAGCACAGACAATGCACCATGGACCTTGGTCAATTTCAACGATCAGAAACGCGGAAGACTAAGCCTGATCCGCGACTTGCTCGACCGCTTGCCAGATACTCATATCGAGCCGCCAGCGATTGATTTTCCTGATCTGCACCGCGAACCGAAATCGGAAAGCTATTCAGTGATGAAGCCGATCAGGGACTATCCGATCAAAAGCTAGATCGCAGCTTTCGCTTTGGTGATCTGACGGCCGTCTTGGGCAAATGCGCCGAGCTCAAAGCTGCCTTCGCTGCCGCGCATAACGAGGTGCAGCGGCTCGTCCGCAATGGCCGGTGACACGCCGCGAAACTCGAAAGCGCGCAGCGCATTTTCGCCCAGCATTGTGGCAGCCAATTGTAGCAGCAGGCTCGCCGTTAGCGGCCCATGCACCACAAGTCCGCGATACCGCTCAACATCGCGCGCATAGGGCGCGTCATAGTGGATGCGGTGCGTGTTGAAAGTGAGCGAGGAATAGCGAAACAGCAGGCGCGGATCGGGGTTCAGGACGCGGTGCGCCTCCCATTCGCTCGCATCTAAGACTTCCTCCCCTAGCTCAGGCGGAGCAAGCGGTGCGTCCGAGGAAGCGGCATCGCGGTAAACCAGCGTTTGCGTTTCAAGCACCGAAAGCGTGCCGTTGGCCCGCGTCTCATGCTCGACATTGACGAAGGCAAGCTTGCCGCTTCCACCCTCTTTCTCGCTGATCGAGGCAACGCGGCTGGTCCGACTGATCGCTGCGCCGACTGCAATTGGCGCGCGGAATTCTATTGTGCTTGAGGCCCACATGCGGCGCGGCATGGAAAACGGCGGCAGGAAACTCTCCGCGCTTTCATCGCGCGCAGGGTGCCCATCTTCGCCCAAGGCCGCCGTTGGCGCATCGGGTGTGCAGAGCGCAAAGTGGATACCCTGAGGCATGATCGCGGGTTCTGGCATCGCAAGGTCGAATGTCGCCAGCCACCGAGCCGCGCGTGCTGCGTCCAGCACGTCGCTCGATTGCTGCTCACGTCCGATCCAAGCGTCAAAGCTCACGTTGCGCGCTCAAACACCGCCGCGATGCCTTGGCCGCCGCCGATACACATTGTTTCGATGCCGTAGCGCGCTTCGCGGCGGTGCATTTCGGCGGCCATATCGGCAAGGATGCGCCCGCCTGTTGCGCCAATCGGATGTCCGAGCGAAATGCCCGATCCATTGACGTTGAGGATGTCGCGGCGGCTGTCATCTGCTGACCAGCCCCAGCCTTTCAACACGGCAAGAACTTGGGGTGCGAAAGCCTCATTCAGCTCGACTATATCAATGTCGTTCCAGGAGTATCCGCGCCGCTCGAACAGGCGTTCCACCGCCGGCACAGGGCCGATGCCCATGCGGGATGGATCGCAGCCAGCCGCAGCCCAACCGCCAAACCACAGCGATGGCTCAAGGCCCAGCTCTTCCAGCTTGTCTTCAGCCACGACAAGACAGGCCGCCGCCGCATCGTTTTGCTGACTGGCATTACCTGCTGTCACGATGGCATCGGGATCGCGCCTGCCATCAATTGGACGCAGACCCGCAAGCGATTCCACGGTCGCATCCGTTCGGTAGCCCTCGTCGTGATCAAAGGTAATCGGCTCTTTGCGGCGCTGGGGCACTTCGATTGGCACCAAATGTCCGTCAAATTTGCCCGCTTCCCAAGCGGCCGCCGCATTCTGATGCGAACGCACTGCAAAGGCATCGGCATCTTCGCGGCTGATGCCGTAGTCCTTGGCAAGGTTCTCCGCAGTTTCGATCATGCCGGTGATCACGCCAAAGCGTTCAATCGGCTGGCTCATCAAGCGTCCGCGTGAAAGGCGATCATGCAATGTGATGTCGCCCATGCGCGCCCCGCCGCGACCTTGCAGCGTGTAATGCTCGACATTGGACATGCTCTCGCACCCGCCCGCGACCACCACGTCGGCCATGCCGGTTTCCACCATCATCGCGGCATTGGCGACCGCCTGCAAACCCGATCCGCAGCGCCGATCCAGCTGATAGCCGGGCACTTCCAGTGGCAATCCCGCGGCCAGCCATGACCAGTGCCCGATGGCGGGCGCTTCGGCGTTTCCGTATCCTTGGCTGAACACCACATCATCAACGCGGGCGGGATCAATGCCGGAGCGTTCGACCAGCGCTTTCAGAATGATCGCGCCCAATTCTCCGGCGTTCAAGGTCGATAGACCGCCCAGAAATTTGCCCACGGGTGTGCGCAGCGGCGATACGATGGCGGCTCTTCTGGTCATCAACGGTCCTTATCACTTAATGCTACGGTGCCTGCATCCACCAGCTTGCCGATAGCGCCGCTCGATAGGCCAAGGCGCTCGGCCAAGATCTCTTCGGAATGCTGGCCAAGGTAGGGTGCCGGTGCAGGATTTCCGGCTTCCTGCGCGGGGATGTTCGCGAATGAGCGCGGCGCAGGATATTCAAAGCCGGAAGGGTTGGCAGGCGACGGGCCGAACATCGGATTGTCCGCGATGAGCACCGGATCATTCGCGGCCTCGTGAGCCGTGCGGTATTTCTCGAATGTGCAGCCGTGGGCCGCCATGAGCGATTGCAGCGCCTTGTAATCATGGCTGCCCGCGACGTTCTGGAAAATATCGAACAGCGCATGGCGGTGTTTAAAGCGCGGATCATCGCCATCCGAGAATGTGACGCCGACTTCCACCTCAAGCTTGCTGATCGGCAGCGCCACGCCGAATGCTTCGACTAGGCCCGCCCATTGTTTGGCAGTCAAGGCAGCGACCATAAAGCGCACGCCGTCCTTTGAACGGAAATCGCGTCCAAACGCGCCCCAGATGGCATTGCCGAGCCGCTCCCGGTCACTCCCGCGATAGAGCATTTCGGCCATCAATCCCGCATTGGCGGTGGTGCCAATCGCGACATCGCCCAATGGCACGCGGACTTCCGAACCCTCGCCCGTCGCATCGCGGTGGCGCAGCGCGGCGAGCATTGCGAAAGCGCAATAAGCGCCGGTGATGAAGTCCCAAGCGGGCAGAACCTGATTGACCGGCGGCGCGGTTCTCATGTCCCAGTCTTCAGGACCGGTCATCAATGGATAGCCTGATGCAGCGTTGACGGTGAAGTCCATCGCTTGCCGCCCGTCATGCCAACCCATGATGCGCACTGATGTCAGGTCTGGCGCGCCTTCCGGTTGTGCGGCTTTGATCGCGGCGTGGCTGAGGAAGCTCTTTTCAGGCAGGTTGGTGATGCACTGGCCAGTCTTTGCCGCCAACTCGACGCACAGCTCACGCCCTTCGCCGCTGCGCAAATCAAGCGCGACCGATTTTTTTGCCCGGTTGAGGTTTTCCCACGACAGCGATCGGCCTTCTTTGGTGAGCATGTAGCGATCGTAATCCAGCCCGCCTGCCTTGTGATCGACGCGGATCACCTCAGCGCCCATTTGCGCGCAATAGAGGCCTGCTGTGGGTGATGCGACGAAGCTAGAGACCTCGACAATCGAAAGGTTACTTAGGAGGTTATACATTCAGATTAGAAACCTGTTTTTGAAAGTGTGCTCGAACGGCTCGTTTACGAGCCGCAAGGGCGCCCGCCCGCCCGCAGCGATGCGACCTTCAGGTCGCGTGAGCGAGGATATCGCGCGCCGGATGGCGTGCGTAACATCAATTCTCTTTTTCCCATTCACGCAGCATATGCTTTGCGATCTGGAGTTGGAGAATCTGTGTGGTGCCTTCGTAAATCCGGTAGATACGCGCATCGCGGAAAAACCGTTCTGCGTCATATTCAGCCAAGTACCCTGCGCCGCCATAGATTTGCACGACGCGGTCTACGACGCGGCCACACATTTCGGAGGCAAACACTTTGAATGCAGCTGCTTTGGTGATGATATTCTCTCCGCGATCTGCACGCGCGGTGACATCGCGCATCATGCATTCAGCAGCGTAAATCTCGGTCTCGCTGTCGGCGAGCATCGCCTGGATCAGCTGAAAATTAGCAATTGGCTCGCCAAACGCCTTGCGTTCATTGGCGTAGCGGAGGGCCGAATCGAGCGCGCGGCGTGCATAGCCTGTGGCTGCAGCACCAACAGAGATACGGCCATTGTCGAGGCTCTGCATTGCGAAGCGGAAACCCTGACCCGTTTCCCCGCCGAGCAGCGCGTCGCCTGGAATCTTCACATCATCAAGCATGATGTCGGAGATATGACTGCCGGACTGGCCCATTTTCTTGTCAGGTGAGCCTGTTGACACACCAGGCGTACTCATCGGAACGAGAAACGCGCTGACATGTGCATTCTTAGGCAAGGCGTCTTTCTCTGTGCGGGCCATGATCAGCGCGACATCGGCATGCTGGGCGTTGGTGATGTACCTCTTGGTGCCGTTCAGTACCCATCCGTTCCCTTCAGGGTCAGGTGTCGCGGTGGTCTGCATCGCCGCACTGTCGCTGCCTGAACCCGGCTCGGTCAGGCCGAAACAGGCGATCTTGCCTTCGACCAGCTGCGGGTACCATTCGGCCCGCTGCGCCTCGGTTCCGCCGTTTTTGAGCGCGCTCGCAAACATCCCGACATTGATCGAAAAGATCGACCGGTATGCAGGCGCCGCATAGCTCATGGCGTTCACGACCCGCGCATACTGCGTAACGTTCAGTCCTGCGCCGCCATATTCTTCGGGAACAGAAATCCCGAACAGGCCCATATCGCGCATCTCATCAATGATTTCGGAAGGAACCGCATCATGCTCGATCAAGTCGCCTTCGGCTGGGATCAGCCGCTCATTGACGTAACGATCCAATTGCTCGGCGAATTGCTCGAATGTGTCTTCGTCCATTCCGGGATTAACGGCGGCATTCATTGCAGATGTGGTCCTCTCACTAAGCGGCGGGCTTGATGCCCGTTCTATTCTTCGCTGACACCCGATGCTTCGGCATTTTCGCCGTCAGCCGGGTCCATTGTGGCTGGCGCATCCGGATCGGGCACGACACCTTCCGGCAGGCGGCGTTCGTCCAGCATCTCTGCGGCCTCTTCGAGCGCGCGCGCTTCACCCTCGCTAACGGCGCCTGGCGCGGTGCCCCCTGAATTGTCGCAAGCTGAAAGAACGACACAGGCGGACGCGAGCAAAGCGCAGGTGCTGCGCCGCCAGCCCGGTGGCTGGCGGCAATGGCTAGGCGCAGCGTTCATCACTCGACGTCGAGATCGGCCGCGGCCGCGGCTGCTTCAGCAGCGAGAGCGGCTTCGGCAGCTTCCGCAGCTTCCGCAGCTTCTACAGCTTCAGCAACATTTTCGGCAGCATTGGCGGCTTCTTGCGCGGTGGCTGCGTCCACCGGCGGCGGACCTTCAACTTCTGCAACCTCGTTGCCCGCTGCATCCGCAACTGGCTCTTCGGTTACAGGCTCCAGCGCGGCCTCGGCAGGCATTTCGACCGATTCGACTTCAAGGTTGGATGATGCATCATCCGAATTGCCGCAGGCTGCCAGTGCAAGCGACGCCGTGCCAAGCATCGCGATTGTGGTGAGTTTCTTCATAGGGTTTCCTCCTCGAATATCCCGTAATCTGCGCCGATTGCTTTGCGCCCCGACGTTCAGGCATCGGTGTAGCCAAGGGGAGGGGGTAACGCCAAGCGCAAATCATGATCCGTATCGAGACAGGCCGACCTTGGTTAGCCAGCGATTAAGCAATGCGCACTATGTGGGCAGCATGACACAATCGCGCTCTTCCGCCGAAACGGCCTCGCTTTCCCGCCCATCTATTTGGGGCGGCTTTGCCATCGCAACCATGGCTGTGGCCGCGATTCCTCTCGCGGCGCTTATGGCTCAGGCACCAGCGGCCCCGGTTTCGGCCTTTACAGTGCTCGAATCCGGTCGCGGATATGAAAGCTTGCAGCAGGCAGTAAACGCGATTGGCGCGCAAAAGGGCATTATTGAAATTGCGCCCGGAACGTATCGTCAGTGCGCCGTGCAAACCGCAGGCGTCATCGCCTATGTGGCGCGCGATTATGGCACAGCGGTGCTCGACCGGACGGCTTGCGAAGGCAAAGCCGCGCTTGTTTTGCGCGGAGTGGGCGCCGAAGTGCGCGGCGTTACGTTCAACAATATCAGTGTGAGCGACGGCAACGGGGCTGGCATCCGGCTTGAAAAAGGGTCCCTTAACGTCGCGTTCGGACGCTTTTTGAACAGCCAACAGGGTATTCTGACAGCCAACAATCCGAACGGGCGGATTTTCATCACCCGTTCGACATTCAGCGGGCTTGGCACATGCGAAAATTCCGCGGGCTGTGCGCATTCGATCTACACCGGCGATTATGGCCAGCTAACCGTGCGCGAAAGCCGGTTTGAGCGCGGTCAGGGCGGGCACTATCTGAAAGCGCGCGCCAGCAACGTCGTGATCGAAAACAATTCGTTCGACGATGCCAATGGTCGCGGTACGAATTACATGATTGACTTGCCCGCGGGATCGACGGGCCGCATCACGCAAAACTGGTTTGTTCAGGGCCGGGATAAAGAGAACTATTCGGCTTTCATCGCGCTGGGCGCTGAACAGAATCTACACTCTTCAGACGGTCTGAGCGTTACGGATAACGAAGCCCGTTTTGTGCCCGGCCTGCGCCGCGCAAGCGCGTTTCTGGCCGATTGGACAGGATCGCGGGTTGTGATGTCAGGCAACCGGCTCGCGGACGGATTGACGCAATACGAAGAGCGTTAAGTCGGACAAGAGTTGCACGGTCAGCCTCTGGTGATATTGTATCATCATGAGCGCATTTTTTCGCAGTCTTGCAGCCTTTGTATTTGCCCTCTTGCTTTTGGGCCAACCAGCTCAAGCTGACAGCTGGCTGCCGCCCGAAACGCGGACCACCGAATCCGCCAATGGCGCATTTCGTTTCACCGTAGAACCCACGCCAATCCGCAGCAGCCTCGATTATTTCAGCCAGGAACTCGAAGCCGAGCAAGCAGGCGAAGAGGTTGACCGGCCGGCACCGATTGGTGTGTTGGAACGGCGCGGTGATGATGGAGTGTGGGAGCCTGTTTGGATGAGGCGGCTCGTAAACGCAGTCTCTCCCGTCACGGCAATTGTCGCGGACGATGGCCGCTTCGTTGTCACCTTTGACAATTGGTACAGCACCGGCTTCGGCGAAAATGTGATCGTGATCTACGGAGCCGATGGCACGTTGGTGCGGGCAATGCCGCTAATGGCGCTGCTGCCAGAGGACTATATCGACGCGCTGCCGCGAAGTGTTAGCTCGCTCAGCTGGAAGCGAGATGACCGGTTCGACGGTTCGCATCTGGTGGTCGACATTGTCATTCCCGGACCCGACTCCCGAGAACAGAACGCGGCGAGTGTTCCGTTCCGCATTGCTTTGACGGATGGCAGCATTGCGTTTCCGCCGGAGGCGCAGTGGCAGAATGCGCTCGAAAAAGCGCGCGCGGTTAACGAGGCGAGGCGCCGTGCGAAAGAAGCGCGACTAGCCTATTTGCGCGAGCCGTTAACCGCACCCGAGGGCTGCGAAAAACGCGCTTGGAATGCGTATCTTCGCGAAGCTCACCTGCGGCTCACTCCCGAAGATATTTATGAAGCTTCCGCATCGGTCAACATCATCGATCCGCCCGACCATCCGAGGCACGAAAAGGCTGTCGGATGGCTCACAGAACATCTGCTTGATGATTTCGGCACCGCTAACGAGCTCGCAGCGGTCTCGCCTTGCCAAAACGGTGTGCTGGCCGCTGCAATTGAGCAAGCGATGCAAAGCGCAGAGCCGGGTTCGCTGCCGAATACGATCCTTTATGTTGCATCAGATCGTGCGGAATTCGAACGCATAAGCGATCTTCTCGCGCCCAGCGGGTCGAAGGCGGTTTGGCTCGATCCCGATGGCGCCATTCCTCAACGCCCAGATCGTGTACCCGGCTCTCCTGAAGAACAAGCGGCACGAGAAGAATGGGAGCGGCGAATTCTGTCCGACGCGCAGGACATTTTGGAAGAAGTTGACGCTGCGGTGAATTAGCCAAAGGCGGGCGAGAATTTCACCTCACCGCACGGCAAACCACCATCGAGCAACAAACACTGGAAGAATTCGGGAGGAGCGCCTGCGTAAGTCAGCTGCGGTTCGTGCACAAAGCCGAAGCGCGGATAATAGACGTTGCTGCCCAGCAGCACGATGCCTTTTGCGCCCATCGCACGCATATCAGCGATACCGCGCTTGATCAGTGCGCCGCCGATGCCGCGCTGCTGTATTTCCGGCCATACCGAAACCGGACCAAGCCCGTACCAGTCCTTCGCATTGTCTCCGATTGTCACCGGTGAAAAGGCGATATGCCCCACGATCCGCTCCGCATCTTCTGCAACGAGCGACAGCGTCAAATCGCCGCTTACACGCAGTCGATCAATCAGATCAGGCTCGCTTCCATCTGAAAATGGCATGGGCTCGAACGCGACCGTCGTCATCTCGTGGATGGTTGCTTCATCGCCCGAAGCTTCGGGGCGGATTGTGATGGGAATTTTCGGGCCTCTCATGTCAGCAAATGCCCTGATCTGTCGCGTTTCGTGGCGAGGTATCGCTCGTTAAACGGGTTGTCGGGTAGCTGGTGCTTCACTCGTTCGGTGATGGAAATGCCCGCGCTAGCAAGTGCATCAACCTTTTTCGGATTGTTGGTCATCAGGCGGATCGTTGTCGCGCCGAGCAGCTTGAGCATTCGCGCAGCGGTCGCAAAATCGCGGGCTTCATCCGGCAGACCCAACCGCTGGTTCGCATCGACCGTGTCAAATCCGTCGTCTTGCAAACGGTAAGCGCGCAATTTGTTGATCAGACCAATCCCGCGCCCTTCCTGCCGCATATAAAGCAGCGCGCCCCAGCCGCCGTCGTTTTCGGCATGATCGGCCATAGCGTGCAAAGCAGCATCAAGCTGAGGCCCGCAATCGCATTTGAGGCTGCCCAAAATATCGCCGGTAAGGCATTCGGAATGGAGCCTGACGAGCGGTGCGCGGTCGCCGTTCTGCTTGCCAATGATCAGCGCAACATGCTCGCGTGTATCGGAGGATGATCGGAACGCCACAATCTCGGCTGTCTGGCTCGCCGTCACGGGCAATTTTGCGCGGGTCACGATCTTGAGCGCGCCGGACTTTGTGTAAGCGTCCAGATCGCTTGCGGCGATGGGCTGAGGCTCTCCGGCCTCAGCGGGATTGACCATAAAGGCTGGAAGGATGCCAGCGATCCGGGCGAGCTCCATCGCGGCAATCGCAACAGCTTCCCACTCGATGGGAGCCGCGCGGAAGGGTCCCTTCAATGGGTTGCGCAGGTCGAGTGCCGGATCGGCAATCGGAACTGCGGTCGCCAAAACAAACGATTCTCCTCCACGGATTAGAACTGGTGCGTGCGGAGCGGCTGCGTCGCGTTGATTGGCGAGTTTAAGCGTCGCCGCGCGGGCCGCCGAAATGAGCATCTGATCCGAGCTCGCGCCGCTTGCGATAGCTGTTTCAACTGGCAGCAAAACCGGCCCGCCATCAAACGCTAGCGGCCAGCCATGGCGCAGCGCATCGACCGCTTGCGCAGCGCGGCGTGACGGGGACGCTGCCTCGCTCAGAGATCAAACTCCGTGATGAGCGGGATGTGGTCGGATGGCTTTTCCCAGCTGCGTGCAGCTTCCAGAATGCGGTGACCGGTCGCCTGCTTGGCCAAGGCTTCACTTGCCCACATGTGATCAAGCCGCCGCCCGCGATCATTTTTGCTCCAGTCAGGTGACCGGTACGACCACCAGCTGAAATAGCGATCGGGATCGCGAATAAATTCGCGGCCCAAATCAACAAAGCCATGCGCGTCCTGAAAGCGTTTGAGCACTTCCACTTCGAGCGGAGTGTGGCTCACGACTTTCAGCAGTTGCTTGTGGCTCCAAACATCGCTTTCCAGAGGGGCGATGTTGAAATCGCCAACGATCAATGTCGGCCGATCAATATTCTCCGCCCAGCGTGTCATACGCTCAAGAAAGTCGAGTTTCTGACCGAATTTGGTGTTCTTCTCACGATCAGGGATATCGCCGCCTGCAGGCACATAGACGTTGTCGATCAGCATGTCTTTGCCGACAATCTCAACCCCGATATGGCGCGCCTCGCCGTTGGCCTGCCAATCATGCTTGGCAACTTCCTTGATGGGCACGCGGCTCACTGTGGCAACGCCGTGATAGCCTTTTTGCCCGCTCACAGCCTGATGCTCGTACCCCATGGCGGCGAATGCTTCACCAGGGAATTTGTCGTTCTCGCACTTGATCTCTTGCAAGCAAAGCACGTCGGGTGCCTCCTCGCGCAGATAGTGTTCGACAATCGGCAGGCGCAGGCGGACCGAGTTGATGTTCCAAGTGGCTACAGAAATCATCAGCCGCACTTAGGGGGCTGGGGAAAATCCGACAAGGTTTAGCTTTCCCGTCACAATGGATCGCGATAGCGTGATATTGAATTTGTTCTGGGGAACTTCATAATGATCCGCTCTCGCGCTTTTGCCGCAGCTCTGCTTGCGTCCAGCCTCTCGCTTGGTGCCTGCACCACAACCAACAATTACAACAATTACGCTGATGAGAACAAAACGTCTCGCAGCGCGGCGCCCGCTGAGGCTCCGGCCAAAGCCAAGAACGTTATCCTGTTCATCGGCGACGGGATGGGCATCTCGACCATCACGGCTGCACGCATCTATGAGGGCCAAAAGCGCGGTGAGACTGGCGAAGAAAACCTGCTCAGCTTTGAAAAGTTTGAGAATGTGGCGCTTGTCAAAACCTATAATGTTGATGCGCAGGTCCCCGATAGTGCGGGCACTGCGACGGCGATGCATTCCGGAATGAAGACGAATATAGGCATGCTGGGCGTTGGACCTGACACGGCGCGCGGCGATTGTGCCTCTGCTCTTGCGAACCCGCTGCCAATGCTCGGCGAAGAAGTGAAACAGCGCGGCCTAGCCCTTGGTATCGTTTCAACCGCCCGAATTACGCATGCCACGCCTGCCAGCGTTTACGCCCGCAGCCCTGATCGCAATTGGGAGGCCGATGCCGCCATTCCTGAAGAAGAGCGCGGCAAAGGATGCAGCGATATCGCAGCCCAACTGATCGCAGGGAATTGGGACGTCGCGCTCGGCGGCGGCTTGGGGGCGTTCTACGGAGAAGGCGCTGATGATACCGGCCGCCGAATTGATCGCGACGCAAACCTTCCGGCAGACTGGATGACTCGCACAGGCGGAACCTTTGTGCGAAGCGCGGGCGCGCTAAATGAGGCACCGATGGACAAGCCCGTATTCGGCCTCTTTTCTCCAAGTCACATGACTTACATGGCTGAGCGACTGGAAGGCAAAGGCGAAGGCGAGCCGACGCTGACCGATATGACATCGCAAGCAATCGCGCGGCTTAACGCTGATCCAGACGGCTATTATCTGATGGTCGAATCGGGCCGGATCGATCACGGCCACCATGCAGGCCGAGCCGGCTGGGCATTGGAAGAGACCGTCGAGTTTGCCCGCGCGATCCAATACGCCATCGACAACACCGATCCGGAAGAGACGCTGATTATGGTGACCGCGGATCACAGCCACGTATTCACAATCGCGGGATATCCTCGGCGCGGGAACGATATTTTGGGCCTGGTTGTCCCGCCAGAAGGCGGCGGCGATGAGGTTGCCAAGGCAGCAGACGGCAAACCTTACACCACGCTCGGCTATGCCAATGGTCCAGGCGCAATCGCAAATCAGGCCGAGCGTCCGGTGCCCGAGACCGGCATCAACGCCAAGCAGCAATCAGCCATTCCGACCCGTAGTGAGACCCATGCTGGTGAAGATGTCGCGCTCTATGCCACTGGCCCGGGATCGGAAAAGGCGCGCGGCGTGATCGAGCAGAACAAAATCTACGACATCATCCGCAAAGCGTTTGGCTGGGAGTAGATACAAAAAACCCCTGTCTCGGGGGCGGTGAGACAGGGGTTCCATTTAGCGTTCGTCACGCTTGTACAAGGCAACATTCCCGAAGGGCTGGGCAACAGGGGGGAAACCCGCCTTTCCGCTACCTTGTGATGTATAATTACGCGAAATTGGCTTTCAGGTATATGAATAACACCCTAGTTTTGTCGCATACGTACAACTTTTCGCAGTCAAACCGTTCAGCGCGGGCGACGGGATGATCGGCGCGGATCACGGAACTTAAAAGTGCTCTCCGCGACGGAAACTCCGTAGCGGTGATTCGTCAGTCGCACTGTGGTGCGGTGATTCTGTGCGTCCAACGCGACCCAATGGGTAAGCCGCATTCCGCCTGGCGCGCCGGGGTCGCTCACGAAAATCAGATTCATAACGCCAAATTCTGGTCGTTTCGGATCGCGCACCTCGATACTCAGAACCTCCGATGAATTCGTGGGCATGAGTTTGCCGTACTTTTTCACATCACGATTGGGATCAAGCAATGCGCCCAAGGGCGAATTTCTGATCGGCCAGCGTTCAACCTGATTCACCTCGTAATCGACCATATAGAGCGATTTGCCGTTAGAGATCACAAGCAGATCGGCATCCTTGCCGTAATCAAACCGGATTTTACCCGGACGTTTCAGCGTCATGGTGCCGCGTGCGACATTGCCCGCGCGGTCTGTCTGCGTGAAATCAGCGCGCATTGTCGAAATCGCGCGCAAGGCTGTGACTGCGCGGTCCAGCTTTGCACCGTTCGATTGCGCTTGAGCGGATGGAACAGCGGTGAATGGAGCGGCAGCGGGCATAGCAAGAGCCGCTGCACCGACGCAGGCTGCGGTAACAATCCGCATCGCGCGGTTCTTTAGAAATGAGGTCAGCATAATCATGCTCCGGCCATTAAAGACGAAGCGTTGAACTGCGGCTGAACTGTCAGAAAAGCAAGCGGTAAGGTTGGCGCGTTACCAATCCGGCAAACGCGCCTGCATAAGATCTTACTTGATCTTCGCTTCCTTGAATTCGACGTGCTTACGCGCGACCGGATCGTACTTACGGAACACCATCTTTTCGGTGATGTTACGCGGGTTCTTTTTGGTCGTGTAGTAAAAGCCCGTGCCCTCGGTCGAGACGAGCTTGATCTTGACGGTTGCGGGCTTCGCCATGGCGGTATCCTAAGTCTGTTCTGGTGGGCCGGAGATCGGCCAGAAAATATAAAGCGGCGCGCCCATTTGCGTGGGGCACCGCCGATAGAAGGGCGCCATTCGCCGATTCCCGTGGAAAAGTCAAGCGCTCTGCGCCCTATGAAGTGCCAAATGTGACTCACCAATCAGAGCGGCTGACCTTGCCCCGATTTGCCTTCACTGCGCCTCGCGCTTTCTTTGTTTTAAGTCGCTTGGTTTTCCCCACGCGATTCACGCGCGATTTTTTGCGTGTCTTTGGCTGGCGGTGCGCCTCTTCCAGAAATTCTTGCAACTTCTCGCGTGCCGCCTGCCGGTTAGCATCTTGGGTCCGGTGCTGGCGCGCCGTGATGAGCAGGTCGCCGGCTGCGGTCAGCTTTGACCCAGCAAGATCGCGAAGCCGAGCAAATACTGGCGGGGGCAAACGCAGCGCGTAGATATTCACGCGAAGTTGAACTTCGGTCGCGACTTTGTTGGCATTCTGCCCACCTGGACCTGACCCGGCGAGGAAGCTTTCTTCCGCAAGCGCATGAGCGCGGTCGATAAGCGTGTTATCCATAGTCCGATGCAGCATCGGGAGCAGCGTCCAATTTGGGCGCCCGCTCGGGCGAGGCTGGCGGTTCGGGCGCGGTTAGACCGGCGCGTTCGAAATCTTCCGGGAAAGGCGCGAATGCGCTGATCGGGTTCTTGCCCTCGCGGGTAATGTGGATCGCCTCGGCATGCAACATCGTGCGCGGCGCGCCTTTATTCTGCCCACGAACAGGCCCGTAGACCGGATCGCCGAGCAGCGGCGCACCCAGACCTTGAAGTGCGTGAACCCGTAGCTGGTGCGTGCGGCCCGTTTCTGGACGGAAGCGGATCAGCGAGCGTTTTTTGCCGCCTTCGCCAATCACCTGCAGCAGTTCCCAATGCGAAACGGCGGGCTTGCCCTTTTTCGCCGCGATCATGCGCCAGCCTTTTTCAGCCGAGCTGATTTTGGAAAGGTTGAGCGAAATCGTGCCAGATTGCTCGGCCGGTTCAAAATCGACAATCGCGAGGTAGGTTTTTCCGACCAAACGATCTTCGAATGCCTTGTTGAAACGTTTCAAGGCCTTCGGATTGCGCGCCATTAGCAAGCAGCCACTGGTATCGGTATCGAGCCGGTGAACGGCAACCGGTGGGCGCTGAAAACCCATTTTCAATTGCTCGATATGATCAAACAAAGCCGGGCCACCGCGTTTGGGCCGATCAACGGGGAGGCCTGCAGGCTTGTTGATCACAAGCGCTTCACCGTCTTCAAACAGGATCGGGATATTCATATCAGCGTGCCTTTAAACAGGCCGCGCACAGCATTGCCGAGCATAAAGCCATTGGTAAGATCATCGAGTGTCAGGTCCGCTTCGCGCGCCTGCTCTTTCTCGATCAGAAATTCGCGCAAGACACCCGGCAAGAGGCCGGATGATGCGCGCGGGGTAAGGTAAATGCCATCCCGCTCCACAAAGATGTTGGTGTAGCTGCCCTCGGTTACAAGCCCGTCATTGCCAACCAACACCGCTTCATCTCCGCCCATACTCTTGGCTGCAGAAAGCGCATCTTCGTAAAAGCTGCGATCCGATGTCTTATGCGCGAGCCGCCAATCGGACGGATCAAGCGGGTTGGGCAGCGCTATCACTTTAACAGGGCCATCCAGAGGTTCTGGCATCGGCCCCGTTTCGAGTGCGGTCGCACCGCTGCGAGCCGAGAGCAGCCGCAATTTGGCAGGCTGTTCAAGTTCAAAACAGAGCGCATGAATCTGATTGCGGGCGGCATGGCGGTCAAACTCAAAACCCAATTCAGCCGCGCTTTTTTTCATTCGCGAAAGATGCAGCTCCAGCAGCGCAATCCCGTTTTCGGGGTCAAACGCCATGGTTTCAATCAGGTCGAATGCAGGTGCGGTATGGTCCGGTGATGATCGGCGCGCAAAGCCTGCTTTGACCTCACATTCGCGCCGCTCAGCCAGCGGATCGCTGTCAGCAACGATGGCTGAACCCACGCCAAGCACGGCGCTGCCCTGGTCGTTTTCTATCGGGGTTAGGCGAAGGGTCCGGATTGCTACATTGAATGCCGCATTTCCGCCTTCATCAATCCGCCCGATTGCGCCGCAATAGGGACCGCGTGCATCGCGCTCATATTCATTGATCAATTCCATCGCACGGATTTTGGGCGCGCCTGTAATTGATCCGCACGGGAACAGGGCGCGCACCAAGTCTATCGCGCCGGTATCAGGGGTAAGTTGCGCACGAACGCTGGAAACCATCTGATGCACGGTGGGATAGCTTTCGATAGCAAAGGGCGCATCGACGCGAACGCTACCCGGCACCGCCACCCGGCTGAGATCGTTGCGCATCAGATCGACAATCATCAGGTTCTCGGCCTTGTCCTTTACCGAACCTGCCAGTTCTTCAGCCAGTGCAATATCGCTCGTTTCGTCGCTGCCTCTGGGGCGCGTGCCCTTCATCGGCTTTGCCTTGGCCGAGTTGCCTTCCAAAGCGACAAACAGTTCAGGCGAAAAGCTGAGCAGCCAATGCGAACCGTCATACATGACACCGCCGTATCCGGCGCTGGCGGCACTGCGGAGAGATGCATAGAGCGCGACTGGATCACCTCGATATGAACCCGAGAGCGGATAGGTCAGGTTCGCCTGATAGATGTCGCCTGCGTGGATCGCTTCGCGCAGGGCAGCGAAGACAGTGTCATAGCCGCCGGGTGACAATTGCGGGCTGAGCGGCCCGATTGACGCGGTTCCTTCGGCACGTGCGCCAAGCCATGCGGGGACATCCTTTGCGGCAACCCGCTCTGGATCATCGAACAGTCCAAGCCACACAAGCGGCCCAGCAGCGCCGGTTCGGCCATCGGCCAGAGCCGCCAGTTTAGGCTCTAGCGACAAACCAGCTTCGTAAGCGATATAGCCCGCAAGATGGCCACCAACGCGCCGTGCGGCTTCGGCTTTGGCCAGCACTTCTTCGACCTGATCGCTGCGATAGGCGACAAAGATTTCGCGCGGCGCTTCGTAAAAAAGCGTATCCGCCGCACCTTCATCGCGGGCATCGTCGAGCAGGAGAAAAGGCGTAGTCTGACCCATTCCCTCTGCCTTAGCCAATTGCGCTCTCAAGTCGAGTGCTTGACCGCTCCGCTTTGGCTATGCAGAGCTTTGGACGGACAAATTTTACCTCGGGGACCAGCAGGCACATGAGCGATATCTTTCTTGGACTTGGCGGCAATGGCGAAAACCAAAGTCTCGCGCTGAGCCGTGCAAACCGCCACGGATTGATCGCAGGAGCGACCGGCACTGGTAAAACAGTAACGCTGCAAGGCCTCGCCGAAAGCTTCTCTGCCAATGGTGTCCCCGTGTTTGTTGCCGATGTGAAGGGCGATCTGTCCGGTATCGCAATGCCGGGTTCGCCAACCTTCAAACATGCTGACAAGCTGGAAGGCCGCGCCAAAGAGCTCGGCATGGATGATTATGCCTATTCCGATAATCCTGTCGTGTTTTGGGATTTGTTTGGCGAGCAAGGTCACCCGATCCGTACCACGATCACTGAAATGGGTCCGTTGCTGCTCGCGCGCCTGCTCGACCTCAACGACACGCAGGAAGGCGTGCTCCAGATCGTGTTCAAGCATGCCGACGAAAATGGACTGCTGCTGCTCGATTTCGGCGACCTGCAGTCGCTGCTGCAATGGGCATATGAAAACTCAAAAGAACTTTCCGGCGTGTATGGCAATGTGTCCAAACAATCCGTTGGCGCGATCCAGCGGCAATTGCTGAGTTTTGAAGCGCAAGGTGCCGACCATTTCTTTGGCGAACCGGCGCTCGAAATCGACGATTTTCTCCAAACCGATGAAAATGGGCGCGGATATGTGAATGTCCTTGCTGCGGATACGCTGATGCGCAGTCCAAAACTGTATGCGACGTTCCTTTTGTGGCTGCTCGCCGAATTGTTCGAAACGCTGCCCGAAGTGGGTGATCCCGAAAAGCCTAAGCTCGTCTTCTTTTTTGATGAGGCGCACTTGCTTTTCGATGATGCACCAAAGGCTCTGCAGGACAAGATTGAGCAAGTCGTTCGCTTGATCCGTTCAAAAGGCGTGGGCGTGTTCTTTGTGACGCAGAACCCGATCGATATTCCAGAGGAAGTCGCGGGCCAGTTGGGCAACCGTGTCCAGCATGCCCTCCGCGCTTTTACCAAGCGCGATCAACGCGCCATCAAGGCGGCGGCGGAAACATTCCGGATCAATGAAGATCTCGACACAGAAGAAGTCATCACGGAGCTCAAAGTGGGTGAGGCGCTCGTTTCGACGCTAGACGAAGAAGGGGCGCCGACTGTGGTCCAGCGGACCCTGATCAAGCCGCCGCGTTCACGTCTCGGCCCGCTTACGAAAAAAGAACGCGCGATCATGCAATCGATCAGCCCGTTCGACGGCAAGTATGACGAGGTTGTCGACCGGGAAAGCGCCGAAGAGGTTCTGTCGCAGAAGGCGCAGGATGCTGTCGAAACTGCCGCCGAAGTCGAGGAGAAAGGCGTCGAGGAAGTCGCCAAGCGCCCTCGCAAGACCAAATCTATGTGGGAAAAAGCACTCTCACGCGGCACCAAGGTCGCCGCAGGCGGCATGGCCGGTGCAGCCGCCGCCGCGGTGCTGGGCAAAAAGAGCCGCTCCAACCCGATGAAGTCAGGGATAAAATCGGCAGCCGGATCAATCGCGACCGATCTCGCAGGACCGATCGCCGGCCGGTTTGTGCGCAACCTTATCGGCGGCTTGATGCGATAAAACCCGATGGACCGGGCGCTCGCCGATTTCCTTGCTGAAAACGAGCTTGCCGATCCGGAGGATTGGAGCGCGCTTTACGATGTTCCCAGAATTCGCGCACTCCTGATCGAGGCAGCGCGCGAGGAACGGGCGCTGAGCTATTCCGAAATTCTTGCACGGCTAGGCTTTCGTTTTACCCGGCCCAAGATGCGTGCGCTTTGCAGAACGCTTGATACGATCGATGGCGAAACCCGCACGAAAGGAGAGCCGGAGCTTGCGGTTTTGGTCGTGCGCGAAAGTGACGGCCTGCCGGGTCAAGGCTGGTGGACCGGAAGGCGCGACTACAAAGGCGAATGGACTGGCAAGCAGGCAAAGCAATTTGTGCGGCAATTGCAGCGTGAGGCCTTTTCTTTTTGGGCTTAGAATGCCGCTGTCTTGGCTGCCCTCATCCGTCTGCGACGACGAGCGTGTGGTTCTCGTAAGCGAGCCGCGCAGGCATCGAAAAATCAATCAACGCCGTTCCGCCGCATTCTTGCAGCAGATCAAGGCAAACATCGCGATCAGCGCCTTCGAGCGAACTCATGTAATCCAGCGCGCGCTGTAGCATCCATAAACTGAATGTTCGCGCGATGCCTTCGCCTTTCACGCCTTCGATTTCGAAGGAAGCCATACGGACGCCGCGGGGAATATCTCCAGTCGGATTTTGTTTCAGCCAATCGCTAAACAAGGCTGCGGTTTGAGCCAGAAACGGCACATGCTCGCGCATCATCCGTTCAAGCACCGGTATCAAGGTGGGCGGAATCTCATCATTCGGCAGAAACTCGCCTGATAGCGGTTCGCTCGGAGCAACCATACGCTCAACCCATTCGGCAACACGCGGCGCGAGGCGTTTCATGATCTCACCCGAAGCGGGGTCTCGGTAGAGGTGGGCATAAAGCGGTCCGATCAGACCAAAATCACCGATTGAAGGACGGCTGCCCAGAAGGAAATCGTGCTTGGCGAAATGCGCGTCCAGATCGGCGAGCAAAGCCTCGTAACTGGCTTCGATACCGGGAATAGTCTCTTCGTTGATACCCAGTATCGGCACGAATCCGCGGAACTGCTTACCGATCATTGTACCCGCCGCGATTTGTTGATCACGGGGCGCATCGGGCATCATGTTCCGACCGAATTCTTCCAGTATCCAGTCCTCGTTATAATTCCAGCGATAGTGCATCGCAGGCAGCACAAGCCATTCATCGCCAAAGCATTCCAGCAACCTTGCAGCAAAATGCTGGCGCGGCGTGTCAGGATAGATCGAGGGGCTGCCAAGCGTGCTCTCGAAATGATCGATGATCAGCGAGGTGTCTTGCAGCATCGTCCCGTCGCTTAGCTCGACCACTGGAATGATCATACGGCCGATTGCCGGAACAATCACTTCATTGCGGATTTGCAGATTGGGCGCGATTTCGGTGTAGTCGGCGCCTTTCCAGTCGAGATATGCGCGTGCCTTGCCAGAGAAAAGCGACGCGGGTGAGCCGTACATTGTGGTGGTCATAAAGGGCCTTTCGCCGGATTTAATCCCGACGTTACGCGAACAATGCTCAGCTTTGCAGAGGTATCTTCAATTCAGCGCGCAGGCCTCCTTCCGGCCGGTTGGTCAGCGTGAGTGTACCGCCATGCTGTTCGGCAATGGCCCGGGCCAGTGTTAGGCCGAGGCCTGCCCCGCCAGTCGCCCGATTGCGCGAACCCTCGCCGCGTGTAAATGGCTCCAGCATGTCAGACAGTTGGTCTGCTGGAATGCCAGGGCCGCGATCAATGATCGTGATCACTGCCGTATCGTCTGACTGCAGTACGGAAACATCCGCCGCTTCTCCGTAACGCACTGCATTGCTCACGAGGTTGCGCAGCGCGCGTTTCAGCCACGTGACTTGCACTGTTGCGACAACGCGCGGCGGATCAGCGATCGTGACCGGCTCGCCCAGATCCTCGAATTCCTCGACCACTGCGATGGCGAGCGCGCCGAGATCAACGGCTTCCGCGCCCGATTGGGATCGGCCAACGCGGGCGAGAGTGAGAATATCGTCAAGCGTAGCGGTGATGTCCTCGATACTATCGGCCATCCGTTGCCGCTGGGTATCGTCGGGAACGCTTTCGATCCGGACGCGCAAAGCAGCGAGCGGGGTCTTGAGGTCATGCCCGATCGCCCCAAGCATCACGTCCTTTTCATCCAGCATGGCAGCGATGCGGGCTTCCATGGTGTTATGCGCGGCGATCAACCGGCGCGTATCAGACGGGCCTGTCTCAGGCAGCATCACAGATTGGTCAGGGCGTTTGGAGAAATCTGCAACCCGCTCCGTAAGGCGTGCCAACGGATGGGTAATGCGGCGGAGAACCAAATAAAGAAGCAGCACCAGCACAACAAAAATCACAAGTGTCTGAAGCACGATTGTAGTAAGTGATCCGCGCGCGCGCTCTGGTTCAAGCACTCGGATCGTCAGCCATCCGGATCTGTCTGCTCGCTCGACCGAAGCGACGAGAATTCTGCGCTGTTCCCATTCCGGCGTTCGCATGCGCGGGCGCCGGTCAATCACGCCGCGAACAAAGTCATCCTGACCGGCAAGCCTGCGGGTGACTGCCACCGTCCCCACAACCAGATCTTGAGCCCCCAGAACCTCCTTGAGCGTGCTTTCATAGCTTTCAAGACGTAGCTCATCTGGCTTGATTGGACTTGCTTCGCTCCGTTCAATTCCGATTCGAAGACGGCGTGAAAAAGTGGCCCCCTGGCCATTTCGGAGTGCCCGGTTCCCCTCGCGCCGCAAAGCCTCTAGCCGCGCACGGCGTTCGCTGCGCGGCCCCGCAGCGCTTGCTCCATCAGCGATCAGGCGGAATGCTATTGAGCTGACGATGGCGGTTTCGCGGCGATCTTCGGATGCGCGATAGAGCAGAACAGCCGAAACAGTCTGCGCGGCAAGCAGTCCGATTGCGAGCACGAACATAACCTGCCCTAGCAGGCTTGAAGGCAGAAACCTTTTCACGTTTCTAGCTGGTGCGCGGCGCGTTTGACCTGCGCTGCAAAGCGATATCCGCCCCCGCGCACGGTCAGGATAAATTGCGGGTTGCGGGTGTCGGTTTCAATCTTGCGTCGGAGCCTGCTGATCTGATTGTCCACGGCGCGGTCGAATAGGTGCGCCGTGCGCCCTTGCACCATATCCAGCAGCTGGTCGCGATCCAGAACATTGCGCGGGTTGTCGAGAAATGCCCGCAACAGACGAAATTCTGCTGTCGAGATCGGGACCATGACTCCTTCGGGGTCGATCAGTTTCCGCTTAAGTGGATCGAGTTGCCATCCTTCGAAAACATACAGCCAGTCATCCGATTGACCAGCGGGAGCCGCAGAACGGCCCACTCTTCGCAAGACGGTCCGAATACGTGCCACCAGTTCGCGTGGCTCAAAGGGTTTGACTATGTAATCGTCGGCCCCAAGCTCAAGACCGATAATCCGGTCGGTCGGTTCGCTGCGGGCTGTAATGAAAATCACCGGAAGACTGCGCGTTTCAACCAGATGGCGGCACAGCGATAGGCCGTCCTCTCCCGGCATCATAATATCGAGAAGGACAATGTCGGGCTGGCTATCGGAGAGCTTTGATCGGGCGGTCGCTGCGCTTTCGGCTTCGGTAACGACAAAGCCCTGACCTGTTAGGTACTCCGCCAGAGGCTCACGCAAAGTCGCTTCGTCATCGACAAGCAGGATCGAAACGGGACTATCTTCGGTCATCGAATACTCGCGCTGTGAGGATATCTCATGAATGCAAAACGGCCCGGCTTGCAACCCGTGAGGGGTTTCGAGCCGGGCCGGATCATATGATAGTGGTTTACGACTGACCGCGCTTGCCGCGTCGCTCGCCGCGCTTTCCGCGACGCTCTTTCTTTGCGGCTTTGGCTGCTTCACGCTCTTCTGCGGTGATTGTGCCCGATCCGTCTGTATCGACCTTTGCGAAGCGCGCTTCAATTGCCGCATCGAATTCAGCGCGACTTACACTTTTGTCGCCATTTGCGTCAGCCCGGCGCAGCATGCGCATCGCACCTTTGCCGCCGCGGCCACCACGGCGCATCTCGCCGCGCTTTCCGCGTCGCTCACCGCGAGCTTGATTGCGCTTTTCTTTACCAGCGTCGAGTTCTGCCTGTGACAACGCACCGTTGCCGTCAGTGTCGAGACGCTCCATGCGTTTTGCCTGACGCTGCGCGCGGCGTTCTTCTCGTTTTGCGTCACGTGCCTCGCGAGCGGCAGTCATTTCGGCTGAGCTAAGTTCGCCATCGCCATTGGTATCGGCGACTGCGAAACGCTCA
The DNA here is from genome assembly GCF_019204045.1 of Erythrobacter crassostreae. GTDB lineage: Bacteria > Pseudomonadota > Alphaproteobacteria > Sphingomonadales > Sphingomonadaceae > Erythrobacter > Erythrobacter crassostreae. Next base: position 856,322 of record NZ_JAGSPC010000001.1, read on the forward strand.
GCGCGCTTTGCTTCGCGGTCTTCGCGGTTGATCACGCCGTCGGCGTTGGCGTCCATCTTCGTGAAGCGCTCGCCTGCATGGGCTTTGGTTTCGGCAAGGGTGATGATGCCGTCAGCGTTAGCATCCGCTGCCATCGGGCCGCGCTTACCGCCGTGGTGATCGGCCAAAGCAGCGCCCGCGCCGCCAACGGCTAAAACAACTGCTGCTATCCCAAGAGTAATCTTTTTCATTATCGTTCTCCAAAATCGTGTTCTCATTGCGAGAGCTGCGATGAGCCGCTGGCGTGATGCGGCAACCTAGGGGAAAGTCGCCGGCACATCAGAGGTTCAGGGGAGAGTGCCGCCTTGGCGAACTCACCGCAACTCATGAAACCTGTTCTAGAGGGTCAGTGTCGCAGGATTATCCCGGATCAGCAGGAAAGTGTCGCGCATTGTATCAGGCAAGGCCGCCCATTCAGGTGGGCGCAATTTACGGCGCTACTTCATTCATTTAGGTGCAAGAATATGGCCGACTGCGTGCTATCGTGGGCGGTGCTCTGTCCCTTCGCCAGCCGTGATGAAAATTCCAGTGGCGCTCTCTTCGACATCCGCAATATGCCAAACACCGGGCGGGTTGATTGCATATTCGCCCGCGGAAAGCGCGATCTGTGCGCGCGAACCATCCGGGTATTCCTGTGTCAAAACCATCGCACCATGGGTGCAGATGACGACTTCTGCCCCCCTTGGATGCATCTCCCAACTGTCCCATCCTTCGGTGAAAGTGTGCTGTGAGACCAGGCGCCCTTCCGGACCGTCATTTCCATGGCGTGCGCCATAGCCTGCATACCAGCCCATTCCGTCAAAAGGAGGCTGGGGTTCGGCAGTGGCGCCGAGCCCCAGATGTATAAAGGCATCGCTTAACTTATGAGCCGTCATGATGAAGGCTGAACCATGCAGAATACGTTGAGTTTGTTGCCATCCGGATCGCGGAAATAACCTGCATAGAAACCATCATCGCCGCGCGGGCCGGGTGCGCCTTCATCGGCTCCCCCATGCGCTATGGCTGTGTCGTAAACGGCTTGGACTTTCTCGGGGCCGTCAACTTGCAGTGCGACCATCGTGCCGTTGCCGACCGTGGCCTCTTTTTCGTCAAAGGGCTGTGTCGCGGCAACGCCGGGCGCACCGCCCATTTCGCCCCACGCGATGAAGGTATCGAACTCCATCATCCGCCCGACGCCGAATTGCTCGGCAATCGCATCATAAAACTTCGCCGCGCGCGGCAAGTCATTGGTTCCAAGGGTTACATAGCCGATCATGTGCGTGTTCTCCCGCTGCGAGGCACCCGATTGCGACTCGCGAAAAAAGAACATTAATAGAACAAAGGTCGGGCGGCAAGCGCGCTTAAAGTGGAGCACACTCCTGATCGAGCCACGCGAGATCATCGCCTGAGAGCTGCGGCGCGACGATTTCATGCACGCGGGTGTGATAGGCATTGAGCCACGCGATCTCGCTTTCGGTCAGCAGGCTCTTATCGATCAATGCCCGGTCTAGCGGCACAAAGGTAAGCGTTTCAAAACCGAGATATGTGCCCTCTTGGCCCGCAATTTGCTGCTCGACGGTCAGAACCAGATTTTCGATCCGGATGCCGAACTCGCCGGCTTTGTAATAGCCAGGCTCATTCGACAGGATCATGCCAGCGAACAATTCCTGACCGGTGCCGGCTTGTCCGCCACTTGGCTTGGCAATGCGCTGCGGGCCCTCGTGCACGCCTAGGAAGCTTCCAACACCGTGACCGGTGCCGTGTGCGTAATCAACACCCGCTTCCCAAAGATACTGCCGCGCGAGAGCATCGATTTGTCCACCATTTGTCCCCTGAGGGAAGCACGCACGGTCGATCTGAATGTGGCCTTTTAGGACGCGGGTGAAGCGGTCTTTCATTTCGGCGCTTGGCGCAGCCGAGTGATCGGGTGAGTTGATCCAGACGGTGCGGGTTATGTCTGTCGTACCTGCCGGATATTGTCCGCCGCTGTCGACCAGATAAATCGAGCCTGCGGGGATAGGGATGTTGGTCTCTTCATCCACTTTGTAATGAGGCAGTGCGGCGTGGCCGGATGCAGCGCTGATCGTGTCGAACGACGTGTCGCGCAAATCGCCATGCTCTCGGCGGAACCCTTCGAGTTTTGCCGCAGCGGTCAGCTCGTCAATCTCGCCCGATGGCGCATTCACCTCCAACCAGCGCAGGAACCGGCTGACGGCTGCGCCATCGCGTTCCTGCGCGTCGCGGTGGCCCTGCTGTTCGGCAGGGTTCTTGATCGCTTTGGCAAGGATGGTCGGGTCTTGCTTGAAGACAAAATTGGCCCCGCCTGCGCGCAAGCCCTGCGCAATGCCGACCACACCGAAATCTGGATCGACGCTGACACGTTTGCTCGAGAATTCACCGAGCGCGGTTGTAAATTGATCGCGGTCACGGATTGAAACCGCATTGCCCAGATGCTGGGACAGTTCGGGAGTTATCTTCTCCGGTGCCAAAAACAGCTCTGCGCGGCCATCCTTATGCGCAATGACATAAGAATGCGCGACCGGCGTGTGTTCGACATCGCTGCCGCGAATGTTGAGGAGCCAAGCGATGGAATCGAGCGCCGGGACGACGACTGCGTCGAGGTCATTCTCCGTCAGCCAGTCGGCCACAGCGGAGCGCTTATCCGACGATGAACGGCCCGAAAGCGCATCATCATGGATGATCGCGACTGCATCGGAAGGCGCAGGCTGGTCGGCCCAAACGGCGTCAATCGGATTGCTGTCTGCTGGAACAAGGCTCACACCTTTTGGCTCGACCTCAGCCTCCAGCGCCTCAACCCAGTTCCACGTATGGAGCCACGGATCATAAGCAATCTTCGCGCCGTCGCCCGCTTTTTCGGCGAGCCATTCGCCAAGGCTGTCGTCAGGAATGCTGCGATACTCAAACAGGTTCTTATCGACCTGATCCTGCACCTGCACGGTATAACGCCCATCGACGAAGATCGCCGCGTGATCGAGCGTGACTGCTGCAAATCCAGCCGATCCGCCAAAGCCTGTCAGCCAGTTCAGCCGCTGCGCATAATCGCCGACATATTCGCTCATATGCTCATCGGAAATCGGGATGACGAAACCGTTCAGCTCACGGCGTTTGAGCTCTTCGCGAAGGGCTTTCAATCGGGCTTCGTGGGTCTGCATCAGCATGGCGGCTTTATCCTTAGGTCAGTGCGCCTGCGCAGTGCTTGCCGCGCGGCTTTGTTTGTATATGACACGCAACATAGAGAGGAACGGCCGCGCTTTCCAGCAAAGCGGCAGTTTCAAAGGAGCAACCACCCCGATGAACACTCCCCTGATCGCTTCCGCATCGCTCGCCGCGCTTATCGCGCTCGGCTCTGTGGGCGCCGCCAACGCAACCGAGAACACATCCAATCAAGAGGAAAACAGCCCAGTGACACAAGAGGCACCCACCTCTCCGCCAACCGCTGAAAAGCGCCCGCATACATACACCCATCATGGTATTACGATCTCTGACCCGTATGATTGGCTGTACGACAAATCTTATCCCGTCGTGGATGACGAGGATGTTCTCGATTACGTAAAAGCGGAAAATGCGTGGTTCGAAGCGCAAATGGCCCCTCAGGCCGAGCTGACCGAAGCGCTGTTTCAGGAAATGCGCGCCCGGATAAAGGAAGACGACAGCTCTGTGCCTCAGCGTATGGGCGAATACGTGTACTGGTCCGAGTTCGAAGAGGGCTCGCAATACCGCAAGCATTATCGCAGACCGGTTGATGCTCTTGAAACGGATAAGCCGGAATTGATCCTTGATCAAAACACGCTGGCCGAAGGACTTGAGTATTTCCGCCTCGGCGCGCTGTCGATCAGCAAGAACGGCCGCTTCATGGCCTATGCGACCGACACGAACGGATCAGAGCGTTACACGGCGCGGATCAAGGATCTGCAGACCGGTGAGCTTCTCGCTGATGAGCTGACAAACCTGCGCGGCGGCCTTACATGGGTCGCGAATGACACCGCGATTGTTTACGGTCCCTCGACCGAGGAATGGCGCACGCTTGAGGCGAAATTGCACGTGATTGGCACTGCTCAGGCCGATGATGTTTCGCTTTATAAGGAAGATGACGAAAGCTTCAGCGTCGGTGCCGGACTATCCGTGCAAGACGACTATCTCATCATTGCAACCGGCGATAATGAGACGAGCGAAGTCCGCTTTGTATCGGCGGACAATCCAACTGGCGAACTGACGCTGGTGAAAGCCCGCCAAAAGGGTGTCGAATACAGCGTCGATATCCGCACCGGGTCCAATGGGGCAGAAATGTTCGTCTGGACGAATGACGATCACATCAATTTCCGCCTTGCCAAATCTTCGCTTGATGCGCCCGGCAATTGGGAAACTGTGCTTGCGGGCTCGGACGAGTTTTATCTCACCAGTTTTGACCTGTTCAAAGATTTCTTCGTAACCGAAGGACGTCTGAACGGCCTCGATCAGGTGCAGATCCGCCAATATGACGCGCCAAGCGCGGTCAGCTCAATCGAGTTTCCTGAAGCGAGCTATGATGCGGGCCTTTCCAACAATCCCGAATATGATCAGACCAAACTGCGCCTGTCATACGAGAGTATGATCACGCCCGACACGGTGTTCGATTATGACGTCGCATCGCGCTCGCTTGAGACGCTGAAGCAACAGGAAATCCCAAGCGGCTATGACGCGTCGCTTTACACGACCGAGCGCACTGAAATTCAGGCGCGCGATGGAACCATGGTTCCTGTCAGCATCGTTATGCGGAAAGACCGCCCCGCTGGCGGCCCGCTGCATCTCTATGCCTACGGCGCGTACGGCTACGCCGTGCCTCCGGGCTTTTCGACCACGCGCCTTAGCCTAGTTGATCGCGGCTTTGCCTATGCTATCGCGCATATTCGCGGCGGTGATGATCTGGGTCGGCGTTGGTATCTACAGGGCAAAATGTATGAGCGTACCAACACGTTCAACGATTTCGTCGATGTCGGACGCGGCCTGATTGCCAAAGGCTACACCGCAGAAGGTAAAGTGACCGCAAGCGGCGGCTCTGCTGGCGGCGAATTGATGGGGGCGATCGTCAACGAAGACCCCTCGCAATACGGCGCCATCGTTAGCCACGTTCCGTTCGTCGATGTGCTCAACACGATGCTCAACGATAAATTGCCGCTGACACCCGGCGAATGGCAGGAATGGGGGAACCCTATCGAGAGCAAGCAGGCGTTCGCTTATATCCTCTCTTATTCGCCATACGATCAGGTCAGTGCACAGGATTACCCGCCAATGCTGGTCACCGCCGGTCTCAACGATCCGCGTGTGACCTATTGGGAGCCTGCCAAATGGGTCGCGAAGCTGCGCGAGTACAAGACCGACGACAATGTGCTGCTGATGAAGACGAATATGGGCGCAGGACACGGCGGCAAATCCGGGCGGTGGAACTCGCTTTATGAAACCGCCGAGGAATTCGCTTTTATCCTGTGGCAGATGGGGATGACCGAGGAAGCAGATAGCGAGTGAGCAACCGCTTCACCAAACCCTTCACCGCCGCGCCGGAGCACATTGACGAGCTTGGCCACGTCAACAATTCTGTCTGGGTGCAATGGATTCAAGATTTGGCGACCGCGCATTGGGACACGGTTGCCGATCCTGCGCACCGCGAACAGTTCTTTTGGGTCGTGATCCGGCACGAGATTGACTATCGTGGCAATATTGCAGCGGGCGAAGTGGCTCATGGTGAGACGTGGATTCCCGATGCCGCTCGAGGGGCAAAATCTGTGCGGCATGTCGAGTTTACAGACGCTGAAGGCAAGCGGTTGGTATCTGCGCAAACCACATGGGCGATGTTGGATCGGGCAACCGGGCGGCTGGCGCGGGTAAGGCCCGAAGTGCTCGCGCCGTTTCAGGCGTAACGGATGCGATTACGCGTCGTGTGACAATTACTTTTCCACTGTCACAGAAACGAAACGCTCCAGTCACCTAGGTGTAGCAATACTGTCATAAAGGCATGCCGTTCGGCTATGAATGGGACGGAAAATGACACGCAAAGTTTCATATTTGTTATCGGCGGGGCTGCTCGCTGCGGCCGCGGTACCGGCGACTGCGCAAGAGGAAGACGCACTCTTGCAAGAGCTTGCCAAGATGCGGGCAGAGATGGCGCAGATGGCCGCGCGTGTGGAGACACTCGAAAGCGAATTGGCCGAGACGAAGGCGCAGGCAGAGACAAATGCCGCAAATGTGCAGACAGTCGCCGTGGCTGAGCCAGCCAGTGATACCTCGATCGAGTTCAAAGGCACCCCGCAGATTACAAGCGAAGGTGGCTGGAGCTTCAAGCCGCGCGGCCGTCTGCAATATGATGCCGGTGTGGTCGATGCGCCCGATTCAACAGGGCGCGAAGATGGTTTCGGCAATGATGTCCGCCGCGCCCGTCTTGGCGTGTCGGGCGACATTCCTGGCGGCTTTGGCTACAAATTCGAAGTCGATGTTGCGAACAGCGATCTTATTGTCACAGACGCGATCATCTCTTACGAAACCGGCAACGTCGATGTTCAGGTCGGCCAATTCAACAATTTCCAGGGGCTAGAAGAGCTGACCAGCAGCTTGCACACCTCCTTTATCGAGCGGGCGGCATTTACCGATGCGTTCGGCTTCATCCGCCGGGTCGGCGTTGGCGTAACTTACGGCGAAGGTGATGTCCTCGTCCAAGGCGGCGTGTTCACCGATAATATGGACCGGCTATCGAACCAGAATTGGAGCGCCAATGGGCGCGCCGTGTACATGCCAAAATTCGGCGATACACAACTGCACCTTGGCGGATCGGTTCACTACCGTTCGTACGAAGACGGGAACACCGTCCGCTATCGTCAGCGCCCTCTGGTGGGCTTCACCAGTGAACGGTTCATCAACACAGGCAATCTGGGCGCGGAAAGCGAAACCGGTTTTGGTGTTGAAGGTGCGATGATCGCTGGCCCATTCCATGCGGCAGTCGAAGGTCGCTGGCAGAATCTCGATATGCCTCTTGGCATGGACACTTCCAACTTCTTCGGCGGCTATGCCGAGGTCGGCTATTTCCTGACCAAAGGCGATACGCGCGGGTACAAGGGCGGCAAATTTGACCGTACAAAGCCTGCCAATCCGGTTGGCGAAGGCGGTATGGGCTCGCTCCAGCTGAACCTGCGTTATGATCGGCTCGATCTGAATGATGGTACTATTATCGGCGGAACTCAGGATGGCTATTTCGCCTCGCTGGTGTGGAAGCCGACTGACTACACGATGCTGCTCGCGAATTACGGGCGGCTTGAATACGGGGACGCCGTGTTCCCGACAGCGACGGGCAGCCGCGATTACGGTGCCGATGTCTTTGCTGTGCGCGCGCAAATCGACTTCTGATCGGCCGCGAATAGCGCTCTGTCACTACAACGTCACATGATCGACATACTCGCTCGATCAGACCAATCCTGAAGGATGAAATCATGAAATCGACTACCACTATCGCAATGGCCCTGATGGCATCTGTTTCGCTCGTCGCTTGCGATTCCGCGTCAGGCGGCGGCTCGCGCGACTCGATCCGGGCTGTCGGCTCTTCGACTGTTTTCCCATTTGCGAAACAGGTTGCTGAAAGCTTCGCCCGCTCGAACCCTGAGTTCAATTCACCGCTGATCGAATCGACCGGCACCGGCGGCGGCATCCAGTTGTTCTGCAGCAAAGAAGGTGCGGATTCGCCTGACATGGCGAACGCATCGCGCCGCATGAAGGTCTCTGAATTTGAAAGCTGCCTTGAAAACGGCGTTCAGGATGTGATCGAACTTCAAGTTGGCCTGGACGGTATCGCTTTCGCCTCGGCCCAAGAAGGTATCCAGCTGAACCTGACGCCGAAGATCGTTTACGAGGCGCTGGCCGCCAATCCTTACGGCGGTGAGCAAACCAACAAAACGTGGGCCGATGTTGATCCGTCGCTGCCTGCTGAACCGATCCTCGTTTACGGTCCGCCGAGCACTTCGGGTACACGTGACGCTTTGAAAGAGCTCGTCCTCGAAGCCGGTTGTGACAGCAACCCAGACATGAAAGCTCTTAAAGAGCAGGATGAAGACAAGCATCAGGCGGTCTGCACCGAAGTTCGTTCGGACGGCGCATATGTGGACCAAGGCGAGCAGGATAACCTGATCGTTCAGAAAATTCAGGGCAACCCACTGTCTATTGGCGTGTTCGGGTTCTCTTACCTCGAGGAAAACTCGGACAAGGTAAAAGGTCTGCCGATGAACAATGTTCAGCCCACCTATGAGAACATCTCGAACTTCTCATATCCGGGTGCCCGTCCGCTGTATGTCTATGTGAAGAAAGCGCATATGGGCGCGATCCCGGGCCTCGATCTTTACCTGCAAGAATGGGTGAAGAACTGGAACCCTGACGGTTCGCTCGCTGGCATCGGACTTGTCGCATCGCCGGAAGACGAGCGCGCCATGAACGAAAAGCGTGTGAATGATCAGATCACTCTCACTATGGCTGATCTCACCGGCGAAGCAGTTGCCGAGAGCGAATAACCGGATTGAGGCGAGGGCTACTTAAAGTCTTCGCCCAGCCGCGCCATCTGGGCCTTTAGCCCTAGCTGGCAGATGTTCTGGATCTCGATCCCCGGGTGGGCGTTCACTTCGATGATCAACGGTCCGTCATTCTTGTCGAGCACAATGTCGGACCCGCTATAGCCAAGGCCAATAGCGGGTCCGCATTTGCCGGCCAGTTCCAGAACACGGTCCCAGCCGGGGACCTGATATCCGATTAACTTGGTACCTGTATCAGGGTGATGCGTGATGACTTCGCCTCTAACCAATGCACGCGTGATCTGTCCGGTGACCAGATCAACACCGGCGCCGATCGCGCGTTGGTGCAGGTTTGCTTTACCGTCAGATGCGTTCGTCGGCAGCCGCAGCATGGCCATGATTGGTTCGTCATGCAGGCAGATGACCCTGAGATCGGGAAGGCCTTCGGGCACGAGATCGGCCAGTGTGGGGTCGGCGATAATCAGCGGTTCGATCAAAGCCGCATCCTCGCTGACCGTGTCGCCTGAAAATCCGCCGTCTACGACTTTTTGAATGTGGTGCATCACGTCCGTTTCGGTAAGCGGAGAGCCGGACCCTTTGTACCAGGTGTCCCCCTCTCGCCGGACAGAAAGCACAATGCCATCGCCTTGCGACCCACGGGCAGGCTTGATCGCCCAAGCATCAGGCATATCGCGCAGCGGTTTGAATGCGTTCAGCTTTTGGTGATCATCGATCACCGCAATTGTGCCAGTGCAGGCAATTCCGGCTGCTTCCAAAGCGACCTTTGCGGCGACCTTGTCCCGAGCACGCTCAATGGCGCTGCGCGGATTGTATTTCGCGATCAGCGCATTGCGCATGTTGATGCCAAGGATCTCATCGAGCGAACCGAACGGCGCGGGCTCCATGCCGTGCCCTACTTTGCGCCCGTCACCCTTGCGCCAGATGCTGCTTAGATTTTCAAACATCTTCGGGTGACCCGATTACCCATGTCTTGTTCACTGGCAGCTTTGCAGATGTGCCGAAACGAGCCGCAAACTGCGCCTCGCTATTCGGTACTGTCGGTGGTTCGGACTGCGCGCTGTTGGCCTGTGCCCCGCCGGGCGGAGGCGCTCGCTCATTCATTGCGATCGGTATGCTTTCGGGCACGCCCTCTGGCTGTTCGGGGACATCCGGCTCTGCTGAAATCCGCCGTGTATCAGGAGCTCCCGAGCGCCTGTCTTCCTCCACCCCTTCGGGCAGTTCGGCATTCTTCGCGACCCGCCGCCGCTCAAGCCAGATCGGTGCAAACCGGTGAATCTCTGACAGGCGAAGCCCTCGGTATCGGCCAAGAATGGCAATCGCGAGACCGGTGAAGGCTGGCATAAGCAGCGGTGACCACTCGATCAGCATCAGCGCAATGTGCGAAACCATTACAAACTGGATCACAACAGAGATCATGAATGTATTGAACGCCTGCCACGCCGCTTCTTTTGCGCCGTCCTTTTCCCATTGGCGCCACCAGCGTTCCACGACGAGCGCACAAACGATCACGGGGAATGCATCGACCTGCAATTTGGTGTCCAAGAGGCCTTGCAACGCGACAAGGACCAGCACGATGGCAGAGATAAGGGTGCCGAGAAAGCCGACCCGCGTCATGCGCAGTTTCAGCAAAGTCGGGGTCATAAGCATTCCGGCCAGCACCGATGACCCTAGCACGACAGGCCCCATGATCGGGCCGATCTGGAGGAACGCCAACGCGATCAACATTGGTGTGAACAGACCAAATGCTTTCACGCCGACAAAGCTACGGGCGAGCACCACCAGAAACGCGCCCAGCGGCAGAACCATCAGCAAGTTTGATGGCTTCAGACCCCAGATAGCCTGAGAGGTTGCCTGATCGCCGAATGACGAAGGCATAGCAAAAAAGGTCTCTGTATTAGAGAGACCGAGTGCAACCAGCACCGCGAGCGCAAGGCCCACGCCCAGACCGATATAAAAGGGGCGCCTGACCTGAGGGGTCGCGCGATCCCGTATCCGCCTGATTTTAGTGATCAGATCAGAATACATACCCTACCGATAGAGTTAGCCTGTACCCCTCGCGTTCGCGAACGGGTTCATTGCTGTCAGAGAAAATATACTTGGCTTCCGCCTCGACACGCCATTTGTCGGGCCACCAAAGAAGCTCGACTTCGGGCACGAACAGCGTGTCATTGCGCTGCGTGCCGGTGTCTGTGAGCCGGCCATCAAACCGTGTGTTCAGGAACTGGATTGCCGGGCGAACACGCAAATCGGGCGTGATCGGTTGGGTGTAGGAAACGCTCGCTGATTGCCGCTCATAGCCGCGCTGCGGATCATCGGAATTGATGGATTCCGCTCGCAGGTCGAATGTCAGATAATTGTAACGGCCGAACCGGTGGCGGTATTGCGCATCGAAACGCGGACCTTCGCCGCGCGTATCCTCATCGAGGCCATTGTCATAGCTGCGATCCCGCCATGTGCCCCGAACGCGAAAACGGTGAGTGCGTTCTGGCTCGTAAGTGAGCGCGACTGAGCCTTGAAGCTCATCAGTGTTGCTGGATTCAGCGGTTACAAAGTCATCGTAGTGACGGGCGCGAGCCTCGATTTCCCATTCTTTGTTGAGATCTTGCTGCACGCGCGCCGTGAAACGGTCACGCGCGCTATCACTGCGACCTTCGCCGAGGCGGAGAACCTCGATCCGGTCCGCTTCGATACGAAAGCGTGTGTTGTCATCTTCCAGACCGACGCCAACTTGTGCGCGCAAAGTGAATGCATCGCCGTCCACGACCAATTGCTCGTCGCGGGTCGTGCTTTCCGCGCTGATGAAAGAGAACTCGACACGGGCATACGGATCAAGCTGCCAATCATCTTTATCCTGTGCACTCGCCGGCGCGTGAGCAAGCCCGGCGCTCATCATAGCGATCACGCTGATCACCGCAGCGCAGATACGATTCAAGGCATTCCAATATGTCATATGCGTGTGAATACGCAGGGAGAATTTAGAAATTCCTAACCTTGATCTTAAACCACGAAAAACGTTGTAACGGGCCAAGTCTGCCCTTTGTGAGAACGCGACAGCGCGCCGAGGTCGTTAACTTCGAATTCGTGGAAATTGCATGGCGCGGAAAGTCAAATTTAAACGCTATTTCAATGTGTTAAAGCGGATTTCCGTCCTGATCACGGAAAATCTCGCGCCGGCCGACATGGTTTGCGGGGCCGACGAGCCCTTCGCTTTCCATCCGTTCGATCCATTTCGCTGCGGTGTTGTAACCGACGCCCATTTGGCGCTGGAGCCATGAACCAGACGCTTTCTGGTTCTCGATCACGATCTGGCAGGCCTGACGATATTTACGCTCATCCGGGTTATCCGATGCGGTCAGATCATCTTCAAAATTGAGGCCCCCGCCATCGGCTGGCTCCTCGGTAACGGCCTCGATATATTCAGGCGATCCCTGCGCACGCCAGAAATCGGCGACTGCTTCAACTTCTTCATCGCTGACAAACGGGCCGTGCACACGCACCATCGCGCCGGTGTTCGGCTTGTACAGCATGTCACCTTTTCCCAGCAGCTGCTCGGCGCCTTGCTCACCCAGAATGGTGCGGCTGTCGATCCGGCTGGTAACCTTAAAGCTGATCCGCGTTGGCAGGTTGGCTTTGATCACGCCGGTAATAACATCGACCGAAGGGCGCTGTGTCGCCATAATCAAGTGGATGCCGGCCGCACGCGATTTCTGGCTGAGCCGCTGGATCAGGACTTCGATTTCCTTGCCTACAGTTACCATCAAATCGGCGAGTTCATCGACGATCAGGACAATCTGCGGCAGCGGCTGATAATCGAGCTGCTCTTCTTCATACAATTGTTCGCCGGTATCAGGGTCAAAACCGGTCTGGACACGGCGACCGAGCGGCTTGCCTTTGGCAGCAGCAGTGCGAATTTTCTCGTTAAAACTGTGAATGTTACGCGAATTGATCGAGCTCATCATGCGGTAACGACGTTCCATCTCCTCAACCGCCCATTTTAGCGCCCGAACAGATTTATGCGGCTCCGTCACCACCGGTGAAAGAAGGTGCGGAATATCATCGTAGCTCTTCAGCTCGAGCACCTTGGGATCGATCAGGATCAAACGGCATTCTGCAGGTGTGAAATGATACAGCAGCGAAAGCAGGATGCAGTTGAGACCAACCGACTTACCCGAACCGGTTGTACCCGCCACAAGCAGGTGAGGCATGGCGGCCAGATCGGCGATGATCGGTTCGCCTGCAATGTCCTTACCCAAGATGATCGGCAGGCTGCCTTTGTTTTCGGCAAAATCGGCACACGCGGCGAGCTCTTTGAGCATGACCATTTGGCGGTCGGTGTTCGGAAGCTCGATCCCCATCACTGTTTTGCCGGGAATGGGCGACACACGGGCGGAAATGGCCGACATGTTGCGTGCGATATCTTCGGCAAGTCCGACCACGCGGCTGGCTTTGATACCCGGTGCCGGTTCCAGCTCATACATAGTCACAACCGGACCAGTGCGAACGGCGGTGATTTCACCCTTTACGTTGAAATCATCGAGCACATTCTCGAGCAGTCGCGCGTTGCGTTCCAACGCCAGTTTATCCAGTTTTGGCCCCAAATCTTCCGGCGGTTCGGCCAGCAAGTCCAAGCTTGGCAAATTGTAGGTCGCGAACATGTCGCCCTGATTTTGCTTTGCCGGGGCTGCCTTTTTGGGCGGAGCAGAGGGATCGGTAATTTCAGGGGCGCGGCGCGGAGCCGGCTCTGGTCGCTCAGGCGCGATGACCTTGGCCGTCCTGCGCGCTTTGGTTGCGGGGGCCTCCGTTTCTTCTTCTTCGACGAATGTCAGGCGCGGCTCTCCGCTCCCACGAAGAAACGGGATACGCGACAGAATTGAGCTCCCAATCGTGCTCTCACTGATGAATTTCGGCAGTGTAAGGAGCGCGCGCCAGTCGATCGCGAAAACCCGCGTGATCAGAATGACACCGCCTGCGAGGCAGGCAACCAAAGCACCGAGCGTGATCCAGCCCGAAGCGCCGCCGCCAAAGCGGCCGGAAACCGCCTCAATTGCAGAGGAGCCAAGCAGGCCGGAAACACCGCCGAGCTGCGCCGGAAGCGTACCGCCCGGCGCGTCGAATGTCAGCGACAGGAATGTCGAGAGAAGCACCATTGCGATCAAAAGCAAGCCCACTGGAAACCACCAGCGGGTTGTTTCCGGTTCATCGCCATTCTCGACATCGCGCCACAATTTGCGGGCGGAGATGTAGAGCAATGGCAGCAGCAATACCGCGGGAAGGCCAAATACAAACAGCACCCTATCAGCGAGCCATGCCCCTGTCAGACCCATCCAGTTGCCGACCTGATCAGCAGAAGCGGCGGTCGACGGGCTTGGGTCAGTCTGCGTGTAGCTGGCGAGTGACAACGCGAGGAAAACCATCGTGCCAATCAGCACAGCAGCGCCAGTCATCTGCGCCGCGCGGCGGAAGCTGCGGCGCAATCCTGCGCGCCAGTCTGCGGTGGTTTTTCGTGTGTTGATAGCGCGGCTCGCCATGGGTTGCTCCTACTGGAACACACCATGAATCCTTGGCGAGTCCGGGTCAAGCCGCGTGCGACTAACTGAGGCCGTCAATTGCGGCCCAATGCGGCCAATCAAGGGCCAACGCCCGCTGCGAATCCATGCCGCCTAGAGCGATCACAGGCGCTTTGGAATGCTTCGCTAGCAGTCGAAACCGAGCAGCGCCGAGTACTTTGCCGCCATGATGCGAGTTTGTACGGAATATTGGTGAGATCAAAACTGCATCTGAACCAAATTGGTTCGACAGAGCTATTTCTCGCATACTGTGAGCTGTGGCCAGATGCAGAAGCCCGCGGCGCCTTGGATACAGTGTGCGCGGTGCTCCATAGATACCGTCTGCGCGCCACTCTGTCGCTGTCAGCGCGCTGTCAGCCAAGACTACGGTGTGGCCGCAAGCGCGCGCAATCCGACGCAGCGCGACATATCTGGCGAACCTGTCACGTTCCGCCAAGTGATAATGCCGATAGATAAAGCCTGATCCACGCGGAAGCCGCCGCAACGCGGCTTCAAGCACCGCATCGTTGCGGGCATCGGAAATCAACCATATTGCAGGGAGGGATTGGTCTTGCGGCACGAGGGCCTTATAGCGCGCAACCATGGAAAGTGCAGCCACCCGTCTCGCCGAAGTCGAAGCCAATATCGCGCGCATGTGCAAACCTGCGCGCCGCGAGTTCGAAGACATCACTCTGATCGCAGTCAGCAAAACGCATCCTGTGAAAAAAATAACACCGTTGCTGGAGGCCGGGCACCGTGTTTTTGGCGAGAACCGCGTTCAGGAAGCGCAGGAGAAATGGCCGACTCTTCGCGAACAATATCCGGACACGCAATTGCACCTGATCGGGCAATTGCAGTCCAATAAGGCCGAAGAAGCGGTTGAATTGTTCGACTATATCCATGCCCTCGACCGGCCTAGCCTTCTGAAAGCGCTGGCAAAGGCAATGGACAAGACGGGCAAGCGAGTGCCGTGCTTCGTACAGGTGAATATCGGGGATGAGGATCAGAAGGGCGGCTGCCCAATCAAAGAACTGCCCGAATTCCTTGGCAAAGTTTGCGAGGTGAACATTCCGATCGCAGGGCTTATGTGCCTGCCCCCGGCAGGTATTGAACCCGCGCCTTTCTTCGCATTTCTGGAGAAGCTGGCGCTCGACAACGGTGTTGAGGGCCTCTCAATGGGTATGAGCGGGGATTATGAAACCGCTGTCCGGCTTGGCGCGACACACATCCGGGTTGGCACAGCTTTGTTCGGCGCACGCGGTGACTGAACCACTCGATAGATTTGAAAGCGACTGGATTCCGCGCCTGAATTCCGGTGCAAAGACCATGTTCAAGCACGCATCACCGCCACCTGCGATGGGTCTGCATTCCGCAATCGCGGACACGTTTGTCGCGGAGCTCGGCTATGACAGCATCGGGTTCAATTGGGAGTTGCTCGATGCGGCGGCAGGTTCCGCCAGTTCTCGCGCGGCAATTGGCGAAATTACGTCTGCGATAGCTAAGGACATCTCGAACCCGTCAAAGGACTGGCTCGGCGAAGCGGCAGGTCGGCAATGCGCAGCGGACCTCCTAAACGCTTTTGATGCGAACAGCCTGACCGTCGTATCGAACCGCTACGACGGTCTCTGGAACCCTATCTCTGGCGCTTTGGTCGAGTGGGGTTTCGTGTGTTTTGATGATGCCAACATTGCGCTCTTACTGATCACAGAGGCATAAAAAGGGGCGCGCCCAAGCCGGACGCGCCCCTTTTTAAATTCACTTCGCTTGCCCGAATTAGAACTCAAACAGAGCTTCGATACCGACCTGACGGCCTTTGCTGAGCGGCGAGAATGTGCCCGCTGCTGGCGCTGGATCGAACGGACGGTTTACACCGTTGCTGAGCGGACCACCGAACGGGATCTGGGTGTCACCGCCGACCTGAACCTGGTCCAACAGGTTGCGACCGTAAACGGAGAACGACAGGCCATCCATCGGGGTATTCCAAGTGACGTTTGCTTCGAGGTTGCTGACATCCTGAACAAAACCGAAGTTGTTGTCGGTGTACGCGAATTCGTCGCGGTACTGATAGTTGATCCGGGTCAGGATTTCGCTGTCACCCAGGAACAGTTCGTGGATAATGCCCATGCCCCAAGTCACTTCCGGCACACGCGGCAGACGCAGCGCCAGATCGGTGTCATTGATGACGCCGTCGCCAGAAATGTCGAACAGGATCTCGTCGTAGCTGTCATCGATGAAGCCGATGTTGGCCGTAACGAGGAACGTGTCCGTAACGCGCATGCGCGCTTCGGCTTCTACGCCGAAGATCGACGCGTCGGCTGTGTTGAAGATAGACTGAGCAACACCGGCAGTTGCCGATGACTGGTTCACTTCACGCTGCATGTCCTGAATTTCAGTGATATATGCAGCAACGTTCAGAGTAAGCGCGCCGTCAACGGTCTGGAATTTACCGCCGATTTCATAGTTGTCGACTTGCTCTTCGCCGAACGACAATGAACCACCCGGAGCAAACGCAATCGCTTCGAACGCGTTCGCGTTGGTGATGCGGAAGTTGTATCCGCCCGAACGGTAACCACGGGTCCAGTGGGCATACACTTGGCTGTCGTTGAATTCGTACTGAAGGCCGGCTTTTGGCGACCAGTTTGTGAAACGAACACTGTCGGTAAAGCCGTTGTTCTCGGTCGGGATGAGCGAGTTCACTCCGGTGGTCGGGCAGGTACCATCAACAACCGAACACGCTACGCGCGGACGAATGTAAGTGATCTCTGCATCCTTGGTCTCTTGGCTCCAGCGGATGCCGCCGATGATCGACAGGCTATCAGTCAGGTTGAACTGACCGCTAGCAAACGCGCCGAGAACTTCATGATCCTGACGACCGCCACCATAGAATGTCAGAGGCGAGAGCGGAGGAAGGTTGCGCACTTCGGTGTAGGCCAGCGACTGGTCGAAGTAGAAGCCGCCGACAGTCAGATCGAAGGCATCGGTCGAAATCGCATAACGCAGCTCGTTCGAAATTTGATCCTGCTCGGTTTCGGTGTTCGAGTGGAACAGGAATAGCGTGGTTGCATCGATATCGGCATCTGTGGTCGCCGAATATTCGCGGTAGCCAAAGATGTTGGTCAGCGTGCCCGGGCCGATATCAAATTCGGCAGTCAATGAAGCGTTGATCGTTTCGTTGGCGTAGGCGCCGCGATTATCGATGGCGAGATCGAACGTGTCACGCTCGAAAATACCGCGGTTTTGCGCGGCAGGGCCGTCACCTTCACTGTCGAAATAGTCGATCTTACCGGTGAGGGTCAGATCGCCGAGACGCGCTTCGAGTGCGCCGCGAAGAATATATGTTTCCGCCGCGCCTTGGTTCGAACCGTCGAACAGGTTGGTGAAGTAACCCTGGTCATTGTTGTAGTAAGCGCCAACTTTGAAAAGCAGCGTGTCTTCGATGATTGGGCCGGAAACCACGCCGCTGGCGGTGTAGTTTGCGCCACCGCGTCCGCCATCAATCGGGCCATCGACAGCAGCGCGGAATTTGCCGCGGAAATCTTCGGTCGGGTTGCCGGTGTTGATGAGCACCGCGCCGCCGGTTACGTTACGACCGAACAGCACACCCTGTGGCCCGCGAAGGATTTCGACGCTATCGAGGTCAAACAGGTCGAACACGACGCCGCCATTGGTGCCGAGGTAAACGCCATCGACGAATACGCCGACGGTCGGATCAATCGATGGAATCGACGAGTTGATGCCGAGACCGCGAATCGAGAAGTTGGCTTGACCGCGACTGGTGCCGATCTGGTCGAGCGAAACGTTTGGTGCCGAATAGGTCAGACCTTGGACATCGCGAACCTTGAGAGCTTCGAGCGTATCAGCGTTGAATGCGGTGACTGCGAGTGGCACGTCTTGCACATTTTCAGCGTTCTGGGTTTTGGTGCCGGTCACAACGATATTGCCAATATTGGCAAGGGTTCCGCGTTCTTCGGTGGTCTCTTCGTCGCTCTCGGCAGTGTCTTGTGCCTGAGCTGCGACAGGAAATGCGGCTGCGGTGCAAAGCAGAAGGGCTGCTTTGGTAAGCGCGGGAACGCGCTTTACGGGGGTACGGAAGTTCATGTTACATCTCTCCATGACGTAGGGGCCGCCGCGTTTACCGATCAGTTCGCAAATTGCAACCTATATCGCGCCCATTTTCTGCGAGCGGCGATTGCATATCGGCCAAACGGACGGGTCAGGCCTTTTCGAGCTGGCGCTGTTTACGGTCGGATGCGGCTTCGAGCAGCTCTTCTTCAATTTCGGCAAGGCGTTCTGGCACCGTCACTTTGGCACCGGTCAGATCGGTAACATAAAACGTGTCTACCGCTGTCTCACCATAGGCTGTGATATGGGCCGACTGCACGATCAGATTGGCTTTGTACAAAGCATGGGCGAGCCGGTTCAGTAGAGCCGGCCGATCGCGCGCGGTGACTTCGACAACGGTGAAATTGTTCGAAGCCATATTGTCGAAATTGACGCCTGGGGCGACTTTGAATGCCTTGGCGCGCGAATGCGAGAGTGGCCGCGCTGCGAGTTTCGGCACAAGTTCGCCTTCGCCCATCAATGCCTTGCGAATGCCTTCTTTAAGGCGCGCGATCTGCGGTGCTTCACGGAACGGCATCGCATGCAGGTCCTGCACAAGGAAATTGTCGATCGCGTAACCATTGAGCGCTGTATGAATGCGCGCATCGATGATGTTCGCGCCTGCCAGATGCATCCCGCCGGCCATGCGGTAAAACAGGCCGGGATGGTCAGGTGCGATCACACTGACAAGTGTAGCGCCGCGCTCTTCGTCCGGCTCACAATGGATCGACAAATGATCCTCGATCCGCCGGGCTTCTTCATACTGGATAAGGTTTTTGGCGATGATGTCTTCTGGTTCGGCAATCCAATAGGCATCCGCAAGCATCTCTCCCACGTCGGCGACGAGGTAGCCCTTGTCGCCAAGCAATTCGGTTGTTGCTTCTTTCTTGGCATTGACCCGTTCGACGCGGCCATGGCGTTTGTGGCCTAGACGCATCCGTTCCTGCGCTGCATCGTAAAGTTCGCCGAGCAATTGCCCTTTCCAGCTGTTCCACGTTCCTGGGCCAACGGCGCGGATATCGACCGCGGTCAGGATGGCAAGATTGCGCAGCCGCTCTACGCTGCGAACTTCGCCGACGAAGTCTTCGATGGTCTTTGGATCTGTCAGATCGCGTTTTTGCGCGGTGGAACTCATCAGCAGATGTTGCAGCACCAGCCATGCGACAAGATCGGTCTCTTTCTGATCAAGTCCGAAGCGCGGGCAAAGTTTCTGCGCAACTTCAGCGCCAAGTACCGAGTGATCGCCACCTCGACCTTTGGCGATATCGTGCAGCAAAACCGCGACATAAAGGGCGCGGCGAGAGGCGAGCTTGTGAATGACCCGCGTGGCGCGGGGGTGGTCTTTTTTAAGCAGGCCTCGCTCGATCTGGCTGAGCAAGCCGATCGCGCGGATCGTGTGCTCATCGACGGTGTAGTGATGATACATGTCGAACTGCATCTGCGCGTTGACCCGGCCAAAATCCGGCACAAACCGGCCAAAAACACCCGCTTCATTCATCCAGCGCAAGGCAGTTTCGGGATCATTGCGCCCGCCGAGCAGATCGAGGAACAGCGCATTCGCTCGCGCATCTTTGCGCACAGCGGCGGTGATCAGTTTCGTGTCCCGGCCCGCTTGCCGCATGGTTTCCGGGTGAACTTCCACGCCTTCCGCCTCGGCAAGCTGAAATATTTCGATCAGGCGAACCGGATCTTTTTTGAACCAGTCGTCCGATGGTGCACGAATACGCCCGCCTTCGATGACATATCCTTTGAGTTCGCGTTTTTTCTGGCCCCAGCCAGCGAAAAAGCCGCTGCGAACCTTTGCCTTCGAGGTTTCTTCCTCAAGGTGGGAAAGGAACACGCCAGTCAGGCTGCCTACGCGCTTTGCCTGCATAAAATAGTATTGCATGAAGCGTTCGACCGCGCTTTTGCCCGGGCGGTCGGCGAAATTCATGCGCTCGGCCACTTGCCGCTGAAGGTCAAATGTCAGCCGGTCCTCTGCTCTCTCTGTGAGCACATGCATATGGCACCGTACCGCGAGTAAGAACCCTTCTGCCCTTCGGAAGCTGCGATATTCCTGCGTTGTGAACAGCCCGATATCGACCAGCTGAGCGGCTGTATCAACCCGGTGGGTGTATTTGCCGATCCAGTAAAGCGTCTGAAGATCGCGCAGGCCGCCTTTGCCCTCTTTGACATTGGGTTCAACAACATAGCGGCTATCGCCCATCCGTTTATGGCGTTGGTTACGCTCTTCGAGCTTTTGCGTGAGGAACAGTTTTTCGCTGCCCTTGACCACATCGTTCCAGAAGGTCGCGCGCAGCTCCTCATAGGTGTCCTGATCACCCCAGACCAAGCGGCCTTCAAGCAGCGCGGTGCGGATCGTCAAATCCTCGCGGGCCATCTTCATGGTGTCGCTTACCGTGCGGCTGGAATGGCCGACTTTCAGGCCAAGATCCCATAAGACGTAGAGCATCGCCTCGATCACCTGCTCGCACCAAGGGGCGCGTTTCATCGGCGTGATAAACGCAATATCGACGTCAGAATGCGGGGCCATTTCGGCGCGCCCGTATCCGCCCACAGCCATAATCGCGAGACGTTCTGCCTTGGTGCGATTGTGCACTGGATAGACGTGCGCGACGACATAATCGTGGATCACACGGACAAGCTGATCAATCAGAAAAGCGTGACCGGCAGTGCAATCATGCCCGGCAGAAGGCTTTTCCGATAGCCGTTTCGCCAGTTCACTTCGGCCCGCATCAAGACTTTCGCGTAAGGCCTCTACAATGGGTTGGCGAGCCTTCTCACCAAGCTCATCGGCCAGTTCGTTGACACGTTCGCCCAGAGCGCGTCGATCGATGATCGCGCGTTGTTTTGGAATGCGGCGGCTGGGGAGGGTCCAGTCAGTCATTGCGCCGCTTTAGCAGGTAAAGCGGCGCAATGAACTGGCGTTTTCGTGAAAACGTATCCTGGTTCGCCTTACGCGAACTTCGCAGTGTATTCTGCGCGAAGTGTCTTTTTATCGATTTTCTGGGTGCCGAGACGCGGAAGCACTTCGGTAACCGGGAAGATGTGCTCTTCGAGCGGAACCTTGAACGGTGCAGTGTTGCTGAGCAGGAATTCGCGCATTTGCGCCGCATTCATCGTGTCGCGGCCCGATTTCACGCGAATGACAGCCGCTGGGACTTCGCCCATACGCTCGTCTGGAAGCCCGAAGACAGAGCATTCGGCAATGTCATCATGCGCATAGATCGCGTCTTCCACTTCGATGCACGAAATGTTCTCGCCGCCGCGGATGATAATGTCTTTCTTCCGGTCGACGATGTAGAGATAGTCGTCTTCATCGAGATAGCCGAGATCGCCTGTGCGGAAATACCGGTCGTCGGTGAAGGCTTCTTTGGTTGCCTCATCATTGTTCCAGTATCCGCGGAAGTTCGCGACAGAACGGATGCAAACTTCGCCAACATCACCTTGAGCCAGTTTGTTGCCGTCATCATCAAGAATGGCGAGGTCAACCATCGGTACAGACGGTTTCCCGGTGGAACCGGGCTTTGCCATGTAGTTCTCGTTGAAATTGCCGCAGCCAACCGCATTGGTTTCTGTGAGGCCGTACCCAAGTAGTGGGAAGCCTTTTGGAAAAGCATCCTTGATCTTGGTGACATGTTCGACCGGTCGCGGCGCGCCGCCCGCAGCAAAGCTGCGGCAGGCTGAAAGGTCATATTTTTCCCGATTGGCATGCGTCGCCATTTCGTAGCTCATCAAAGGCACGCCGACGAAGTAAGTAACCTTTTCCGCGTCCATCAAACGAAGCGCTTCTTCGGCGTCCCACTTGGGCATCAGCACCAGCTTGCGAGCAATCGCATAGCTTTGCAGGAACAGCGGCACTTCGCCGGTTACGTGGAACAGTGGAACAGCGATCAGCGCGCTCGGCTGAGAGCTGACATCTTCGCCCTGACTTTCCAGCAGGATTTTCGCCATCGCGCTTTGCGCGACATAGTTCATCACGCCGTGGACCACGCCTCTGTGATCAGACCACGCGCCTTTGGAGTTGCCGGTAGAACCAGAAGTATAGAGGATCGTCGCAATATCATCAGGGCCAAGCGCGCCGAGCATCTGCATGGCGATACTGGTGCCCTCTGGTGCCGCCCAAACGCTCGAAAGGCCTTCTGAAGGCACGTTGTGGTCGATCAATACGATCTTGGCTGAATGATCGGTCCCATCAAGGCGTTTCGCACGTCCCGCATCAGCCAGCACAAGCTTGCATTCTGCAAGACGCACGCCGTAGGCAAGCTCCTCACCCGCCCAAAATCCATTGAGCAGCGTCGCGCAGCCGCCTGCCATGATAATCCCCATATAGGCGATCATCCAGTTGGCTGAATTGCGCGCGGCAATCCCGATACGGTCGCCTTTTTGAACATTGTGGTGTTTCGCCAGACCTTCGGCAACACAAACGGCTGCGGCATAGGTCTCGCCAAAGGTCATGCGCAAATCGCCATCGACCAAAAACGGCACGTCTTTATGCTGATTGCAGAAATGGGCGAAATAATGCGCCATTGTCGGCGGGGCACCGACAAATGCGGGCATTTCGACTCCGTCGCGATCAAACGGGGCGGTTGCAAAAGGCTGACCGTCTTTGGTCAGCTCGCCGATGATCGCTTCGAGCGCAGTGTCCAGCTGTGTGGGCATGCGAATATCTCTCCTTAAGGTCTCTCTTCAACTTACAAGGCTGACGCTCTGCGGCGCCTAACCGTCTGCTGTGACCAAAGCCGGACTGTCCGAAGAACCCTTCCCATCAGGCTCTTTCCCCAAACGCCCGGCTGTGCCACAAGCCGCGCGAACACAGTCGTAATCGCGGCTTTGAAAAAGCTATTAAGAGGTTCCTTTGGTGCTGTCACTACTTGCCGCAAGCGGCGCCGCTGCCGATCCGCTTTACTGGTCAGATTTGGGCCTCTTTCCTGGCTTTGATTTGGGCTTTTTTACGCTACGGTTCTATTCGCTTGCGTACCTGATCGGCATCATTTTCGCATACTGGCATTTGTCCAAAACGCTTAAGCAGCCTGGCGCCCCTATGGCGCAACGTCATGCTGACGATTTGTTCTTTTATTGCACACTCGGGGTCATTTTGGGCGGTCGGCTTGGTTATGCGATTTTCTACAACCCGAATCTATGGTCGAATCCGCTTGATGTTCTGAAGTTGTGGGAAGGCGGAATGAGCTTCCACGGCGGCCTGATCGGTGTGTTGCTCGCAATTGCATGGGTCACCCGCAGTGCCAATCTCTCTTTCCTGCGCGTCTGTGACTATATCGCGATCACATACCCTCTCGGCCATTTCCTGGGACGGTTGGCGAATTTCAACAATGGCGAATTGTGGGGCCGCGCCAGCGATGTGTCTTGGGCGATGGTCTTTCCTGGCGGCGGCGACGTTGCCCGGCATCCAAGCCAGCTGTATCAGGCCGGGTTGGAAGGCTTCGTGCCGTTCGTGGTCCTGATGTTCCTTTTCTGGAAGACGCGTGCACGGTATCGTCCGGGTCTGCTGGTCGGCATATTCACGATTTTGATGGGAATGGCCCGCTTTGTTAACGAATTCTTCCGTGAACCTGATTCACAATTGGCAGAGTTTGCAGTGCGAACCGGACTATCGATGGGGCAATGGCTAACAATACCGCTGATCTTGATTGGGTTGATTGTAACGCTTTACGCGGTGACGCGGAAACCGGTGGGAACCGGGAGCGTAAGCGCGCCAGCTTAGCCGATGATGGCGCGTGGCGCCCGCGCGGCCTGCAACTGATTGATCCCGAGAGTGATGCAGAGGTTCGCGCCAAAGTAGAGGCTGATGCGAAAGCCGCGCGCGATGCCGAGCTTAAGGCGAAAGCGGCGGCAGAAGCAGAGGCGGCGCTCGAAGCCCAAAAGCAAGCCGATAAGAAAGCGCAAGCGCAGCGAGAAGCCAAAGAAAAGGCTGCGCAAAAAGCCAAGGAAGCCGCGAAGGCCAAGGCCGAAACAGAGAAACAGGCGGCTGCCAAAGCAGAGGCGGCGCTAGAAGAAAAGAAGAAGGCCGACGCTGAAGCGAAGGCCGAGGCAAAAGCTGCCGCTGAAAAGGCCAAGCAAGACGCAAAAGCTCAAGCGGAGGCTGACGCCAAAGCCCGAAAAGAAGCCGAAGCCGCTGCCAAGAAGGCAAAGCAAGCGGCAGAAGCTCTTGCGCGCAAGGAAGCAGAGGCCAAAGCGCAGGCAGAAGCAAAGGCAATCGCCAAGGCTAAGGCCGAAGCAAAGGTTCAAGCTGAAGCAGAGGCCAAAGCAAAAGCCAAGGAACAGGCACTCAAAGACGCTGCCGCAAAAGAACAGGCCGCCGAAGAGGCAAAGGCGAAAGAGCTTGCGTCTCTTGATCTGGGTCAGAGTTTCCGCCGCTTGATCCGCGAAAATGGCCCGATCAGCCTCGCGCAGTACATGGGCGATAGCAACGCGCGGTATTATGCCAGCCGTGATCCCCTGGGCGATGAAGGGGATTTCATAACTGCGCCGGAAATCAGCCAGATGTTTGGCGAGCTGGTTGGTCTTTGGATCGCTGATCTTTGGGTCAAAATGGGCGCGTCAAAAAACATCCACTATGTCGAGCTTGGCCCCGGTCGCGGTACTCTCGCGAAAGACGTGCTCAAAACGGCGGGCAAATACGGGTTTGACCCGCAAATTCATTTTGTCGAAGGTTCGCTGGAGCTGCGCAAAATCCAGCGACAGGCCGTTCCCACGGTTCGTTTTCATAATGATCTTTCAACGCTTCCTGATGATCGTCCTCTCTTGATCGTGGCCAACGAATTTTTTGATGCACTGCCGGTGCATCAACTTGTCCGCTCCGCCGATGGCTGGCGCGAAAGAATGGTAGGTTTGGAGGGCGATAAATTTGCCTTTGTCGCAGGTGACAAGCCGATGGATTCGATCGTACCGAAAAGCTGGAAAAGCGCATCGCAAGGTGCCTTGATTGAGACCAGCCCGGCGGCTTCTACGGTTATGGCAGAGATTGCGCAGCGGCTCACCAATCAGGGCGGGGCCGCGCTAATTGCGGATTACGGTCCGCCGGAATTGCGAGAGGGTTCCACGTTGCAAGCGCTCAAGGATCACAAAAAGGTCGATCCGCTCGAACATCCGGGTGAGGCAGACCTGACGACGCATGTTGATTTCGAAATGCTGCAAGACATCGCGACCAAAAACGGTGCGGAGGTTATGGGCCTACAGCAGCAGGGCGAATGGCTGCGCCAACTGCATATCGATACGCGGCTTGAGGCGCTTCAACGGAAATCTCCCCAGAATGCGGATCAATTGAAGCGTCAGCGTGACCGCTTGGTCGAGGATGATCAAATGGGCGTGCTGTTTAAGATGCTCGGCGTGTGCGGCAGGCGCTGGCCGATTGGCGAAGGTTTCGAATAAAGCACTGTAATCAAAGGCTCTCTGCGCGCCAAGTAAGTTAGAGGCCGATTTCTTCGGCCAACGCGGCAGCGGCATCCTTGGGGCTGAGTTTGCCTTCCCCTTCGCGGTCCACTGCGAAGTTTGCCTTTCGCATAGCCTCGACGCTGATTGCATCCAGCAGCGGGCGCAAGGCGTTGGCTATTTCTTCTTCACCGGCGATGCGCGGCGACATCATCAACATCGCATCATAGCTCGGCAAAGCCTCTTGTGGATCGTCGAGCACAATGAGCCTGTCGGCTGCGATGCGACCATCAGAAGTGTAGGCACTGATCACATCTGCTTCGCCTGACCGCAGGGCATTGTACATGAATGTCGGCGAGAAATTTCGGTTTCCCCCGAACTCCAAGCCATAAGCATCGCGCACTGCAATCCATTCCGGGCGTTCAAAGAATTCCGGATCGCCGCCAACGGTGAGGTCACCGGCGACTGGTACGAGATCGCCGAGCGAGGTTACCCCCAATTCTGCAGCGCGGTCTTCGCGCATGGCAAACGCGTATGCGTTTTCGAAGCCCAACCGTCCCAGAACGCGAACGCCGTTTTCCTCCTGCTCCCAATTGCGGATCGTTTCGTACATCACCTCGCGTCCGGGATTGTCGGTGCGCTTGAGGTTGTTGGTCCAGATCGTGCCGGTGTAATCGACCGAGACATCAATGTTGGACGAGGCAACGGCACTGTGTACCACTGCCGATCCTAACCCGTCGCGATATTCAACCTCGTATCCGGCTTTCTCAAGCTGCGCGCCGATAAGCTGCGCCAAAATATATTGCTCTGAGAATTGCTTGGACGCGATGATGATCGGGCCAAGATCGCCTTCCTCGCGCTCCTCTCCGAACCAGTCATCGCCGAACTGGAAGGCGAGTGCAGCGAGAATGCCCAAAGCAACTGCGAGCATTCCGCCGCCCCATTGTTTGAACTTACGAGCAGCCAAACCGCGCTCGATCAGGCCGAGCAGCATATCGACAATCAGTGCAAGCGCTGCGCTGGCAAAGCATCCCGCGAGCACCAGCGCCCAGTTCTGTGTCTGAAGACCGGCAAAAATCGGATCGCCTAGGCTGGGTTGGCCAATCGTAGTCGATAGCGTCGCGGCACCTATGGTCCAGACGCTTGCGGTGCGGATGCCCGCCATCACGAATGGAGCGGATAAGGGCGCTTCGACAAGGCGCAGCTTTTGCCAGCTTGTCATGCCCACACCATCAGCCGCCTCAAGCACACCGGGATCAAGATTGGCCTGAGCCGTGACCGCGTTCCGCAGGATCGGCAGGAGGGCATAAAGTGCCAGCGCCAGCAGAGCGGGCAGGAAGCCGAGGGTCGGAAGTCCCTCACCGAAAACGCCGCGTAGAGAAAGCAGGATCGGGAAAAACAGCGCGAGCAATGCCAGCGCAGGGATCGTCTGCACAAGGCTCGCAAAACCGAGCGCAATGCGGTTCACCGTCTGCGAACGGCTTGCCCACACAGCCAAAGGCAGTGCGACTGCGATACCGAGCCCGATAGCGCTCGCCGCGAGCACAATGTGTGCGGTCAGTTTGTCGCCCAGCCCAAAGAGGATCTCTACGAAGTTCTCCATCAGGCCAGACGCCCTTCCATCGCGGCCAGCTTTTCAGCTTGCTGACGCGGTACGGATACAAGGCTTTGAGCAATCTCGCCGCCTTCGCCCATCAACAATTGGCGCGGCGTGCAATCAGCCAGCAGCTCGCCTGCATCCATCACCAAGACACGGTCGGCCAGCAACAAAGCCTCTGCCATGTCATGCGTGACCATGATCGTCGTCAGGCCAAGGCGTTCGTGCAATTCGCGCACTTTCTCTCCCAGTGCGTCACGCGTAATCGGGTCGAGCGCGCCAAACGGTTCGTCCATCAAAAGCAGCTCCGGATCACCGGCCAGCGCGCGCGCGACACCAACCCGCTGGCGTTGACCGCCGGAAAGCTCATCCGGCATACGCGTGGCCATTTCAGGCCCAAGCTCGACCAGCGTAAGCAGTTCCTCAATACGTTCGGCGGGCAAGGCTTCCCCTGCTAAGCGCGGACCAATGCCAATATTTTCGCCCACGCTGAAATGCGGAAAAAGGCCGATGCCCTGAAATACGTAACCGACCCGTCGGCGCAGCTGCGATTGGTTTAGTGTGATGACATCCTCGCCGCCAAACAGCACGCGTCCGCCGCTGGGCATGACCAGTGTGTTGACCATTTTGAGCAATGTCGATTTGCCTGAACCCGACGCCCCGACCAGCGCGACGAAGCTTCCCTTCGCGATGGCACAATCGACCCCGCCAACGGCAACGACTTCGCCCGCGTCGCCATAACGGCGCTCCACTTGTTCAAATGCAAGCACGGTGGCTGATGGATCTGGTGATGTCATGTTGGATACAGTGGTAGCTGGCACGTGCCTATTGGGCCAGCCGCTCTAGAGGCAGCACCAGTTCGGCGTGCAAGCCTTCGCTCCGCCAATCGTGTTCGATGCTGCCGCCCAGCTGGTTCTGGATCGACATCCGGATCAATCGTGACCCAAAACCGGTATCCTCTGGCGCTTTGGTTTGTGGGCCGCCGCTTTCGCGCCAGACGATCGTGACTGCGTCGGCGCTACGTTTGATTGAAATCGAAAGCTTGCCGTTTGCCACACTAAGTGCACCGTATTTGGCGGAATTGGTCGCAAGCTCATGGAATGTCAGCGCCAGCGGGGTCGCAGCGCGTCTGCCGGTCGGTACATCATCGCCGGAAATGGTCACTGCGCTGCTGCCAGGAATGCCGTAAGGTGCCATCAGGATGGCCAGCAGGCTCTGCAGGTTCTCTTCCGACTGATCGCCGATATGCAAGGCAAAATCCTGCGCGCGAGACAGGGCACGCACATTGTCGGCCAGTATCTCACCAAAGGCCTTCTGCGTGGCATCGCCCTGCGAATGCAGCGTGATCAATCCGATGATGACGGAAAAGATGTTCTTGATGCGGTGCGCCAGCTCCCCTGCAAGGAGTTCGCGTTCTTGCGATATACGATAAGTATCATCGATGTCGGTGAGTGTGCCGTACCAGCGCGCCGTTTCGGGGTCATGCGTAGAGGGAACAGCGCGCGACAGAACATAGCGATAGCCGCCGTCGGCCTGTTTCATTCGCCATTCGTCTTCGAAGGGCTCTGATTTCTCCACCGCAGCCATAAATTTGGCGCGAGTCCGCTCATACTCATCAGGGTGGATCACATTGCGCCAGTCTTCAACGTTCTGCGGGCGGGGCAGGCCTGTTGTTTTTTCCCAGCGCGCATTGAAGTAATCGAAATACCCACCCGGAGCCGCCGACCATGCAATGTCCGGCACGCTATCGAGCACGAATTGCACGCGTGCGGCGCTTAGCTTGATTTCGGCCATCGTCCGGCCCGCTTCGCGGTGGGTTTCGATCCGGCGCATCACCGCCTCTGCCAAGACTCGAAGACCTTCCCGCTGGACGTCCGTCAGCGGTTCTGAATGCGCCTTAGTATCTGTTACACACAAAGCGCCCAGCGATGCCCCTTCACGAGAGATCAGAGGTGCGCCGACATAATAGCGCAGATGGCTGGCGCCCGTTACCAGCGCGTAATCGCGAAACCTTTGATCCACGCTTGCATCTAGAACCTCGAAGATTTCCGAACCAAGCATGGTGGTCGCACAAAAACTGGTCGATCGGGGGGTCTCGGTTTCTTCAAAGCCCTCCGACGCGATGAAGCGTTGCCGCGCGGCCTCGACCAAGCTGACAGAGGCGCTAGGCGCGTCGCATAGATGCGCCGCAAAACGGGCGATGCGCGCCAGTTCCTCATCGCCCTGAAGCGAGTCCGGATCAAAGCTTGCAAGCACTTCTAACCGCTCTACCTCGCCGCTGTATTCGGGCGCGGGAGCGGTGCCTGTCGGCCAAAGGGTTAGCTCTGAATAAGTCAGTGTTTTATCCTGCCTGACGAACGAAAAATTGGCATACAGTCTTATCGATCCCCGTCAAATTTCACGTCGGCCGGCGGATCGTGATGCTCGCTGTCATTGGCCTTTGCGAGAGGCGTTGCTAAGGCGCGGGCAGCACAAACGACTTCCCGCTGAGCCAAGGCGCGATGCGGAGTAAGCAGATAACGGATAGACTTGATATGCGAGCCACCCCCGATTTCGATTTTCAGCTGGGCGAAAGCGCGGAAATGATCCGCGACAGCGTTGGCCGGTTTGCAGATGAGCAGATCATGCCGCTGGCAGATAAGATCGACCGCGAAGACTACTTTCCGCGCGCCGAGCTTTGGGCGCAAATGGGCGAGCTAGGGCTGCACGGGATCACCGTTGAAGAGGCCGATGGCGGGCTGGGCCTTGGCTATCTTGAACATGTGATCGCCGTTGAAGAGGTCAGCCGCGCCAGCGCATCGCTTGGCCTGTCATACGGCGCGCACTCAAACCTGTGCCTCAATCAAATCCGCCGCTGGGGCAATGACGAACAGAAGGCGAAATATCTGCCCGGTCTGATCTCGGGCGAACATGTCGGATCGCTCGCCATGAGCGAGGTTTCGGCCGGTTCTGACGTGGTTTCGATGAAGCTGAAAGCAGAAGCAGCTCAGGGCGGATATGTCCTCAACGGCACCAAATTCTGGATCACCAACGCAACGGAAGCGGACACGCTGGTCGTCTATGCCAAAACAGATGGCCACGCCGGATCGCGTGGGATCACGGCGTTCCTGATTGAAAAGGGCGATGCAGGCTTCTCCATCGGCCAGAAGATTGAGAAAGTTGGCATGAAGGGCTCGCCCACAGCCGAGCTGGTGTTTGACGATTGCCACATCCCCGAAGACCGCATCATGGGGCCATTAAACGGCGGCGTCGGTGTGCTGATGAGCGGTTTGGATTACGAGCGCGTAGTGCTCGCCGGATTGCAGCTTGGCATTATGCAGGCGTGTCTGGACACGGTGATTCCGTATCTGCGCGAGCGCAAGCAGTTCGGAAAACCGATCGGCAGCTTCCAACTGATGCAGGCCAAAGTCGCCGACATGTATGTCGCGCTGCAATCTGCGCGCGCGTATACTTATGCGGTGGCGAAGGCGTGCGATGCGGGCAACACAACGCGCTTTGATGCGGCTGGCGTGATCCTGCTTTCCAGTGAAAACGCATTCCGCGTGGCCGCCGAAAGCGTTCAGGCGCTGGGCGGCGCAGGCTATACACTCGATTGGCCGGTAGAGCGGTACATGCGCGATGCAAAACTGCTGGATATCGGCGCGGGCACCAACGAAATCCGCCGAATGCTGATTGGTCGCGAACTGATCGGAGCAGCGGGCTGATGGCTGTTTATATGATCTCGCGCCTGACGATCCATGACCGCGCACAATACGACAAATACGAAGAGCGTTTCATGGACATTTTCGAAAAGTTTGACGGCAAGATGCTAAGCGTTGACGAAGAGCCGCAGGACTTGAGCGGCAAATGGAACGCCACGCGATCCGTTCTGATCGAGTTCCCTGACAAACCAAAGCTGGTCGCCTGGCTGACCTCGCCTGAATATCAGGAAATCGGCAAATTCCGCGATGCGGGCAGCACTGCGGAAGCGATCATCGTGAAGGGTTTGGAGGACGATTGATATGACCGCACCTGTTCTCACAACGAAACTCGACAACGAAGCGCCTGAGGCGAAAACCCGCTCTGCGCATAACAGGGCGCTCGCTGAAGACCTTCGCAGCACCGTTGCTGAGGCCGCTCTTGGAGGGTCGGAGCGCAGCCGTGAACGCCATGTGTCGCGCGGCAAATTGCTCCCTCGTGAGCGGGTTGAGCGGTTGCTTGATCCCGGTTCGCCGTTTCTCGAAGTTGGTCAGCTGGCCGCCAATGATATGTACGAAGGCCACATCAACGGCGCTTCGCTGATTTGCGGGATTGGCCGCGTGTCGGGCCGTCAGGTGATGATCGTGTGCAACGATGCCACTGTCAAAGGCGGCACCTATTATCCAATGACGGTGAAGAAGCACCTTCGCGCGCAGGAAATTGCGCAGGAAAATCGCCTGCCGTGCATCTATCTGGTCGATAGCGGCGGAGCGAACCTGCCGCATCAGGCAGAAGTATTCCCCGACCGCGATCACTTTGGCCGCATCTTCTTCAATCAAGCCAATATGTCTGCGTTGGGCATTCCGCAGATCGCCTGCGTCATGGGCAGCTGCACCGCTGGCGGGGCCTATGTTCCGGCGATGTCAGACGAGACAGTGATTGTCCGCAACCAAGGCACAATCTTCCTTGCCGGGCCTCCTTTGGTGAAGGCCGCAACCGGTGAAGAGATCACCGCTGAAGACCTTGGCGGCGGCGATCTTCATGCCAAGAAATCGGGCGTGGTCGATCACTTGGCCGAGAATGACGAACACGCGCTGACTATTGTGCGCGATATCGTCAGCCATCTGGGTGAAAATACCGCTGCGGCCAAAGACATCAGCCTGAAAGACCCGCGCCCGCCAAAGTTTGACGCGGATGACCTGTACTCGATTATCCCGGATGACGTCCGTGCGCCCTATGACGTGAAAGAGGTGATCGCGCGGCTCGTTGATGGCAGCGAGTTTCACGAGTTCAAGGCGAATTACGGATCAACGCTGGTGTGCGGTTTCGCCCATATCTGGGGCATGCCCGTCGCTATTCTGGCCAATAACGGCGTGCTGTTCAGCGAGTCTGCGCAAAAGGGAGCTCACTTTATCGAACTCGCTTGTCAGCGCCGCATTCCGCTGCTGTTCTTGCAGAATATCAGCGGCTTTATGGTAGGCGGCAAATACGAAGCTGAAGGCATCGCCAAACACGGGGCCAAACTCGTCACCGCCGTCGCCACCGCCAGCGTGCCAAAGATTACCGTGGTGATCGGCGGCAGTTTTGGCGCAGGGAACTACGGCATGGCAGGCCGTGCATATTCCCCGCGATTCCTGTTCACTTGGCCCAATGCGCGGATCAGCGTGATGGGCGGAGAACAAGCCGCCAGCGTGCTCGCCACCGTTCACCGCGACGCAGACAAATGGAACGAAGAAGAGGCCGAGGCTTTCAAAGCCCCGATCCGCCAGAAATATGAAGACGAGGGCAACCCGTATTACGCCACCGCGCGGCTATGGGATGACGGTGTGATCGACCCCGCGCAAACGCGCGATGTGCTGGGTCTGGCATTTGCTGCCACGCTGGAGGCTCCGATTGCAGAGCGGCCGAGCTTCGGCGTGTTCAGGATGTAAAGAGAAGTTGGCATGTTCGAAGCATGATCAACATTGGAGCTAGTGCAGATCGCGAATGCCGGAGGCGGATTTGAGATTCGTGTTGGAGCAAGATCAACTCTGGACTTAGTTCAAATTGCGTCCGCAGCAGCCAAGGGCGGAGGGATCATCTACATGCGCGGACTGGCGGCAAGGAATACGTTGGAACTTGTCCAAATCTCCTCTGCCGGGAAAGGGCACGTCGTTTTCGCAGACCCAATTCCAGAATTTGACTAGCTGCCGAAACCCCCTCGCATTCCCCCGCGTAACTGCTAATCAAAGCACCTCTGGGGAGAGAATACACTTTGCAACACAACGAAACTCGCAACGTCACGCTGCTGTCACGCCTCGTGAACCGGACCATCCTGTTCTTTTATAAGTGGATGCGCTGGCGGGTGGTTGAACACTTTCCGCGCGATGTGAAAAAGTGCGTGATTGCGGGCGCGCCGCATACCTCGAATTGGGATTTCGTCTTCTTCGCTGGCGCCACTCACGAAGAAAAAGTGCAGCCCAACTTCATGGGCAAGCACACTCTGTTTGAAGGGATGATGCGCAATTTCATGCTGGACATGGGCGGCATCGGCGTTGACCGTTCACAAAAGGGCGGCACGACCCAGCAGCTTAAGAACGAATATGACAGCCGCGAAGAGCTTAACCTGGTCATCGCCTGCGAAGGCACCCGAAAATCGGATGGCAAATGGAAATCGGGCTTTTACAACATTGCAAAGGCCGCTGGTGTGCCGATCGTCCTGGCCTATGCAGACAATGAAAAACGAACCATCGGGTTCAGCCCCCCGATCATGCCAAGCGGCAATTACGGCGAAGACCTGCTCAAAATTGCCGAATGGTTCCGCTCCAAAATACCCGATCTTGAACGTTACAAAGTGCTGGAGCAGCAAGCGCGCGATATTATCTCAGGCAAAAACGACGTCCGATAGCTGCGTTGCATGGCGTGCAACCAATAATTCGAACTTGCGTCTTTAAGAGGCTGCCTCCCGCCACTATGTAGCCAGTGAGGAGGCCCCCCGCTCATGGCTCTATCGCCCGAAGTCCGCAGTAACGAACGTGATCGCATCGCCCAGATGGTGCTCGATCTGGTGAAAGAGCGCGGGGCGGAAATCCCCTATCAGCTTGCGATCACCGAAAGCGGACTTTCGCGCGCGCGTTTTGATCAGCTGTTCGATGACTATGACGATATGTTTGATGCCATCGCTCAGCTGTGGCTGAAGCCGCACATGGTCGCGATGGAAGAAGCTCTGGCCGCCGATTTGCCGCCGCAACGCAAGATGTATGAATTTTTCCGCCGCCGGTTCGTGATCTCGCGTGATCGTTTTCGCGAGGATCCGGAATACTTCACCATCCTGTGTGAAATGGGCGCCGCCAATTTTGAGCGCGTACGGTCCTATGTCGACCTCGCCGATCATTATCAGTGCGAAGTGATCGTTCAGGCTCAGGCTGAAGGATATTTGGCCGGTCTGGAAATTGATGAGGCGCTGTCTCTGATCAACCAGATGGTGTCGAATTACACGTTGCCGGATTCGCTGATCTATCTGGGTGACAAGCTGACCGAGCAGAAGCTTGCCCGGATCATCGATACAATCTTTATCGGCCTTTCTGGTGAATCCGGTAATGACGCTGCGGGGCTTAACTCGCTGCGGATCGCAACCTGATCAATCCCGCTTGAATTGCAACACATTCGCTGGCCGCTTTGGAGGCGGCGGGCGCAGCCGGTCTTCATTCAGCGCGTATTTCAGGCTCGCGCCGATCATCACGGCAGAAACCATCAGCAGCAATATCGCCCAGACCCAATGAGGCAGCATCAGCGCTTCTTCCATCTGACCCGTGTCAGAGCGGATCTCCTCACCGCCGATCACTGCGATTTCGGTGAAGAGATAGTTGAAGTCCGCGATCATGCTCATCGCGGCAATTACACCCAGAAACTGCAGCATAAACCGCGCAAGGCCATCTGGTGCCTTCCACGCGACAACGGCCAGCGTCGCCGCAACCAGTGGCAGCACTGCGAAACCAACCGGCGATCGGACATAGATAATAACCGAAATCAGGATCGCGGCGGCCACGCCCCATAACGTTGGTCGCCACAGCTTTCGATGTGCGCTGGCCATGATTAGACCTGCGCCGGCGACGGTAGGGGCAAGTGGTCCGCCTGCCGCAATCGCAGCGGGGACAAAGGCCGAAGCATCCCGATCAATCGCGTTGACCGCAACGCCGGAGCCGGATGGGTAAATCATCAATTGCTGGAAGTGTTGGCCCATCAACAAAGCGGTCAGACCGTGCCCCATTTCGTGAAACCATGTTGTCAAGATCACAAACGGATAGAGCAGGTAATTTCCAAAAGGCAGCGAAGGCAGGGCAACCACTATGATTCCCGCGAGCAGCAGCCTTCCTACCTGTTCGGCTTGGCTACCCGGGGCGACCATTGGCTGCATGGATCAGACGTCCTCGGTTGTGGCAGCCAAGTCGTCCCGCGCCTTGCCATCCACATCAACGCGGGTGCGATACTTTGCCGCAGCGTCTTCGTCTTCCGCACGCTGCTCTTGAAGAATCGACCAACTGGCAAGGAAGAGGCCCGCGACCAGAGGGCCGAGCACAATGCCAGAGAAGCCCGCAATCGACAGGCCGCCCAATGTTGTCACTAAGATGATCCAGTCAGGAATTCCGGTATCGCGGCCCACCAAAATGGGGCGCAGGACATTGTCGGCAGAACTGATGATGATGAAACCGGACGCAAGCACGAACACGCCTTGCCAAACAGATCCCGTCATCAGCAGCCAGACACCAACAGGTGCCCAGACCAGCGCGGTGCCCACCGCTGGGATCAGCGCAAGGATAGCCATCATCACCGCCAGCAGCAGCGCAGATGGCACGCCCGCAATCGCCATAGTGATACCGCCCAATGTGCCTTGCACCAATCCGACGACGCCCGATCCCTTGATCGTCGCGCGGACGATGCCGAGGAAACGCTCTGCCAAGCGGTCGGCGATTTCACGCTCGACAGGGGCAGAGTGGAGGATCGTCTCACCGATGCGCGAACCATCGCGCAGCAGGAAGTAGGTAACGTATAAACCAAGGCCGAAGCTTAGAATGAAGCTAAGTGCGCCGCTGCCGATAGAGACTGCGGAACTGGCTAGCATGCCGGCACTTTCACCGAGCAAATCCTGAAGGCGCCCTTGCGCCTCGGACATGTCATTCCAGCCGCTTTCATCAACCATATCCTGAACGGTGGTCGGCAGCATTCCGTAAATTTGGTTGGCCCATGCGGCGAGATCAATTGGGTCATCTTGAAAGGCTGCGATGGTCGAAAGCGCTTGGCCGACCACCATTGTGCCGATCCAAAGTGCCGGTAGGACGACGGCCAAAAAGATGATCGACAAAGTGATAATCGCGGCCGGATTGCGCCGACCGCGCACTTTGATCAGCACCCATTTGTACAAAGGCTGGAACATGATAGCCGCCAGCGCCGACCAAAGCAGCGGTGTGGCAAATGGCCATGCAATCCAGACAAGCAAGAATGTGACAGCCCCGACCACAGCAAGAAAGCTAACCTGCTGGATTTCGGTCGTATGGTGTTGTTCACCCGTCATCTTGTCCAGTTTGTTATCGGCCAATCATTACACCTTTAACTACAGCGCTCAGGCGATCCCGTTCCTGAACAGATTGATTAAACGTCTAGGTTCGCGACGTTCAATGCGTTTTCTTGAATAAACTCGCGGCGCGGTTCGACCACATCACCCATCAGGCGGGTGAAAATTTCGTCGGTCACGTCGGCGTCTTCAACTTTTACCTGCAGCAGCGCGCGGTTTTCCGGGTCAAGCGTGGTTTCCCACAATTGCTCCGCGTTCATTTCGCCCAGCCCTTTGTAACGTTGGACCGAGAGACCTTTGCGGCCCGCAGCGAACACCGTGTCCAGCAATTGTGTCGGGCTGCTGATCGCGTCATCACCCGAAATTGCGGACGTATCGTCAGCTTCGGTGTCGGAGCTTGGCACTTCGTCGGCATCCGCTGCTGTGCTGCGGATCAGGCGCACGGGCGAGGCATATGCCTCCGCCTGATTGACGGCGAGACTGTGCAGTTTTTGCGCTTCGCTGCTGGTCAGGAAACGCGCATCGATTTCGTGTGCGTCGGTTACACCGCGCCATAGGCGGGCAAACATAACCGATCCATCATCGCGGATGTTTGCAGTCCATGTCGCGTCGCCATCGCCAAGCTGCAAGCGTTTGGCTGTTTCATCGAGAGCTTTGGCGCGCTGAGCGTTGGAGAGAGACGGATCGAGCGCTCCCGAAAGCGCCATCTGTTCGACCAAACCACTCTCGTATTTGCGCGGAATGAAAGCCAGCAGGTTGCGCAAACGCAGGGCCTGTTCGATTAGGTCGTGCAAATCCGCACCGGAACGGGCACCGCCTGCGGTTTCGAGGATGCGATTGTTCAATCCAGCATCGACCAGATAGCGATCAAGCGCGGGCTGATCTTTCAGATACACCTCGCTGCGGCCTTTGCCGACTTTGAAAAGAGGCGGCTGAGCGATGAACAAGTGACCGGCTTTCACAATCTCCGGCATCTGGCGATGGAAGAATGTGAGCAGCAGGGTGCGGATATGCGCTCCGTCGACATCAGCGTCAGTCATGATCACAATCTTGTGATACCGCAGCTTCTCGAGATTGAACTCGTCGCGGATACCGGTGCCCATCGCCTGGATCAGCGTGCCGACTTCTTTGGACGAGATGATCCGGTCAAACCGCGCGCGTTCGACGTTCAAAATCTTACCTTTGAGCGGAAGGATCGCTTGCGTCTTGCGGTCGCGGCCCTGCTTGGCAGATCCACCAGCGGAATCGCCCTCGACCAGGAACAGTTCGGATTTGGCAGGATCGCGTTCCTGACAATCGGCGAGCTTGCCAGGCAGGCTGGCGACGCTCATCGCGCCTTTACGGCTCATCTCGCGGGCGCGTTTTGCGGCTTCGCGCGCTGCAGCCGCGTCAATGATCTTTTGAACGATGGACTTCGCATCGGCCGGATTTTCTTCCAGCCACTCGGTCATCTTCTCGCCCATAAGGCTCTCCAGCGGAGATCGGACTTCGGAGGAAACCAGCTTGTCTTTGGTCTGCGAGGAAAACTTGGGATCAGGCAGTTTGACGCTGACAATCGCAGAAAGGCCTTCGCGCATGTCTTCGCCGGTCAGGCTGACCTTCTCTTTCTTGAGTAAGCCTTCGCGGTCGGCATAGCCGTTAAGCGTACGGGTCAGAGCCGCGCGGAATGCGGCCAAATGCGTGCCACCATCGCGCTGCGGAATGTTGTTGGTGAAGCACAGGACGTTTTCGTAGTAACTGTCGTTCCACTGCAGCGAAACATCGATCCCGATGCCGTCCTTGTTCGCGGAAACCGCGATTGGCTCTTCAAACAATTCTTGTTTGTTGCGGTCGAGGTATTTCACGAACGCCGCGATGCCGCCTTCGTAATATAGGTCGTGCTCTTTCACTTCCTCGTGCCGCTTGTCGCGCAAAAGAATGCGCACGCCCGAATTGAGGAAGGCGAGCTCGCGATAGCGATGCTCAAGCTTGTCGAAATCGTATTCGGTGACATTCTTGAACGTATCGTTCGAATGGTGGAACGTGACCCGCGTGCCCTTTTTGAACCCGTTATCGTCAGGGTTCTGCTCCACTTTGGGGGCATCACCGGTTATTTCGAGACTTTTGACCGCATCGCCGTTTTCGAAGCGCATCCAATGCTCTTTGCCGTCACGCCAGACTTTCAGCTCCAGCCATTCGGAAAGCGCGTTCACAACGGAAACGCCCACGCCGTGCAGACCGCCGGAAACTTTATAGGCGTTGTCGTCAGAGGTGTTTTCGAACTTACCGCCCGCATGCAGCTGGGTCATGATAACCTCGGCCGCAGAGACGCCCTCTTCCTTGTGCATCCCGACAGGAATGCCGCGGCCATTGTCTTCAACCGACACACTGCCGTCCGGGTTGAGTTCGATCAAAACGAGGTCACAGTGCCCCGCCAGCGCCTCATCAATGGCATTATCTGAAACCTCAAACACCATGTGGTGCAGGCCTGACCCGTCATCGGTGTCGCCGATATACATGCCAGGGCGCTTACGAACCGCGTCTAGGCCCTTGAGAACCTTGATCGAATCTGCGCCATATTCGCCCTGCATTTTCTCTTGCTTGGGCGGTGTGTTTTCCGTTTGGGGAGTGTTTTCTTCCATGCCGATTATATAGGCGCTGGCAGAGCGAATCCCAAGCTGACATGCGCAATTCGGCGCGCTTTTCCACCGCTTGAGTGGAGTCTGTTCAGTTCGCCCTATTCTGGCTCGACCGGTTCAGGAAAAGCGAGCCGGAAAAAGACCGTCCCGCGCCAGACGGTATTGTGCAGGAGATCCGGCAATCCTTCGCGTGCTTCCGCGCCAAATTGGCTCTTGTGACAGTCCATCGCTTCGCGCGCATTATACAGGTCGAGCGGCATGTAACGGATCCTGTCGGTGACCAAAGATGGGTGTACGGTGGACCAGCTGTCGAAAGCAGCAATTTGCGGGCGGCTGCCGTCAGGAATGACGGAATAGAGCAATTCGGGCCTCTCGATGCCCAATGTCTGGACAACTTGGGTTGCCGCCGCGCTCACCATCCGGTGGTCCGAATGGCCATATCCGCCATCCGGGCCCCACGTCATGATAACCTGAGGATTTTTCTCGGCGATCACTTCCCCTATTCGGCGGGCGAGTGTTGGGCCGAGTGACTGGTCGCCGCGGGCAAAGTCGGACAGCTTACCATCGCCAAGTTTCCAGAAAATCGGACTGCCCAGTTTGAGCGCCTTTGCCGCACATTCAGCCTCAGCCTGTCGCAGATCTCCCAGTTCGTCGCCTGGTTCCATCCCGCTCACACCCGGACCCGCATCTCCGCTCGTGGCGTAGACCAGCGTCACCTCCCCGCCTTCGCGGGCGATGCGTGAAAGCACCGGCGCAAACATGATCTCATCATCGGGATGCGCAAAAATAGCGAGCACCGAAGGCACTTCGCTGGTTTGTGTTGGCGGGGCTTCCGACTGCGTTGGAGCAGCACTTTGCGGACTCTTGGGCTCGGGCACTTTACCGCCTTGTGCCAGATACTCCTCCAAGGAAGGCCTAGGCTCCCCTCTCGGCAAAATTTCGCGGTAGTCGCTA
This sequence comes from Erythrobacter crassostreae, assembly GCF_019204045.1. GTDB lineage: Bacteria > Pseudomonadota > Alphaproteobacteria > Sphingomonadales > Sphingomonadaceae > Erythrobacter > Erythrobacter crassostreae. Next base: position 896,338 of record NZ_JAGSPC010000001.1, read on the forward strand.
TCTTCGCTCTGCTCTTGAGCCGAAACCGGGCCGAACGGCAGAAAGGCGATTGCCGCCAAGGACAGTGATGAAATTGACCGCATTGCAAATTCTCCTGACGCCTTTTTTTTATCACAGCGCGCTTGAGCGCACGATGACATCGATACCTTAATGAAATTCCTTTTGCGTCGCGCCCTGCCTTGTCTACATCTTGCGCCATGACCCATGAAACCATGATCGGCAAACTCGCCGAACCCTTCGGCTCTTTCCATGAAATTCTGCGCGGCTGGGCGGTCCATCACCCTGACAAGATCGCTTTGATCGATGAAACCCGTGATTGCGCATGGGCCGAATTGATCGGCGAGGTTGAACGCTTGGCAGCGCGGCTGGTCGAAACCGGGTTGGAGCGCGGCCAATCGGTTGCGATTCTAGGGTATTCCAGTGTCAATTATGCCCTCGTATTCCTCGCTGCTGTTCGGGCAGGCGGAGTGGCAGCACCGCTGACGACCTCTGCCTCTCCCGATCAACTCGTCGGAATGGCAAAGGATTCCGGCGCCCGGCATCTGTTTATCGATAGTGCCAAAGCAGACGAGCTGGGGCCGGACTTCATGTCTGATCTGATCCGCATCCCGCTGGAGGAGATTGGTGGTTGGATGGCGCCTCCCGGCAGCGTGGCTCCGGTGTTTGAGCCCGCCCCTGGCGACCCCTTCAACATTATCTATTCAAGCGGGACGACCGGAATTCCGAAAGGGATCGTCCATTCGCACCAAATGCGTTGGAGGCAATTCGGCGCAACGGCGTTGTCCTACCTCGAAGCAGGCTTGCCGGTTCGTTCGCTCGCATCCACGCCGCTTTATTCCAACACAACAATGGTGGCGTTTCTGCCTCCGTTGATGGCGGGCGGAACGGTGCGGATCATGGCCAAGTTCGACAGCGCAAAATGGCTTGCAAATGCGCAGGCCGACAAAGCGACCGTGACGATGCTGGTTCCGGTTCAATATCAACGCCTGATGGATTTTACCGGATTCGATGATTTCGATCTTTCATCACTGGCGCTGAAATATTGTACGTCTGCGCCGTTCTCCGCTGAATTGAAGCGCGAAGTGCTGGACCGGATGCCAGGCGGACTGATTGAGATTTACTCGATGACGGAAGGCGGGGTTGTCTGCCTGCTGCCAGCCCATGAGTTTCCCGACAAGCTGCATACTGTTGGCCGGCCTGCTCCGGGCAGCGAGCTCAAAGTGCTGGATGATGATGATAAGCCTGTGCCAGCGGGGACTGCAGGCAATCTGATTGGCCGTTCGATGACGATGATGAGCGGCTACAAAAATCGCCCTGACAAAACCGCTGAGGCGCAATGGACCGATCCCGAAACTGGCGAAGCATGGATGCGGATGGGCGATATTGGGCGGGTGGACGAACAAGGTTTCGTCGAACTGGTCGGCCGCGCCAAGGACATGATAATTTCCGGCGGGTTTAACATCTATCCGAGCGATCTCGAGAACGAGCTGGAAAGGGAAGCGGACGTGGTCGAAGCTGCTGTTGTCGGCATTGCATCAAAACAATGGGGCGAAACGCCGGTTGGCTTCGCAGTCCTGAAAGAAAGTGCGCGCAGCAGCGCGGAGATTTGCGGTGCAGTAAATGCGCGGCTGGGTAAGACGCAGCGGCTGTCCGTGCTTCATCCGATCGATGAGATGCCGCGCAGCCATATTGGGAAATTGCTGAAGACCGATTTGCGCGATCTCGCAGAAAAACTTGGCTCTTGAACGAATTGGCGCGGCGTTCCGGTTTGTGCCGGGACGCCGCGCGCAATTCTCGGTTCGATCACACGATGAGTGTGTTGAACGAAACCGTGCTGATGCCGATCGCAATAACGATTGCGACCATTTTTTCAGTCAAAGCGGTCATAATTCATACTCCTGATAAGGCCGATATTTGGGCCTCTCGAAGCCGGGGTAGCCTCGAGGTTCTGGTCATAAATACGAAGCATCGAGAAACATTGTTACTGTGCTACGTATAATTATTTCTGCATGCATTGATCGAATTTCTCGATTGATAGAGAGGCAATGCTTGATGCGGGCGGGTTGCAGGGTGGAGACGCAGCCACCGTTTCGGGGGGGGGGGAGAGAATGGTGGCCGCGTCTCGCTCGCTGCATTTGCGTTACTTTAAACGACCTGGCGCGGGGGATTGCGCCGATACCATGCGAGGGGGGGAGGATACGGCGCAGCGCTGGAAGGCATCTGCGGCGATCGGTTCGCAAGGTTGGCCGCTTGCAGGTAACAAGCAGACAGGCAGCACGTCCTCGTATTGAATTCGCGCTGCGCATCGCAACGGACCGAGGTGGAGAGAGAGTACCGCGATGTCCGTTACGAGGGCCTATGTGATGTTCGATTGCATGAAACTCAAATGACAAAATGTGCAATTTGATTGCGCATTTTGCAACATATGAATTCTCGCTACGGCACCGCGCGGTTGCGAGCGCCGCTGCATCACATGACGCCCCGATATTAATTGTCGAAAGCCTTGCTGCCGCCGTGTTCGCGCGCTGGACAGCGCCGCCCTCGCTCCGTAACTCGGCCGAATGGATGCACAGCAACAATCAGATTCGATCCTGCCGGACTCAATCCTTATCGTGGATTTCGGCAGCCAAGTTACCCAGCTGATTGCGCGCCGCGTGCGGGAAGCTGGCGTTTATTCGGAAATTGCCCCGTTCGGCATGGCCGAAGCGGCGTTTGAGCGGATGAAGCCGAAGGGCATTATTCTGTCCGGATCGCCTGCCAGTGTCCCGGATGAAGGCAGCCCGCGTGCCCCGCAAAGCTTTTTCGAAGCGGGCATCCCGATCCTTGGCATTTGTTACGGGCAGCAGGTGATGAGCCAGCAGCTCGGCGGTGAAGTGCGCCCTGGTCATGAGACCGGTGAAGGCGGTGAATTTGGCAGAGCCTATCTCACGGTCACCAAAGATTGCGCCTTGTTCGACGGGCTCTGGAAAGAAGGCGAGCGCCATCAGGTTTGGATGAGCCACGGCGATAAAGTCACCCAGTTCGCACCCGGTTTTGAAATTGTCGCCACCAGCGATGGCGCACCGTTTGCGGTGATCGCCGATGAAGAGCGCCAGTTTTACGGCACCCAGTTCCACCCTGAAGTGGTTCACACGCCCGACGGCGGCAAACTGCTCGCAAACTTCGTCCACCGTGTGTGCGGATTGACTGGCGACTGGTCGATGGCGGCATACCGCGACACAAAAATTCGCGAAATCCGCGAGCAGGTGGGAGACGGCAAAGTTATTTGCGGCCTGTCCGGCGGTGTCGACAGCTCGGTCGCCGCGATCCTGATCCACGAAGCCATTGGTGACCAACTAACCTGCGTCTTTGTCGATCACGGCCTTTTGCGCCTGAACGAACGCGAACAGGTCGAGACGATGTTCCGCGATCACTACAACATCCCGCTGGTCGTGGTGGATGCCGAAGAACAGTTCATGAGCGGCCTTGCCGGTGTCACCGATCCGGAAGCCAAGCGCAAATTCATCGGAAAAACCTTCATCGATGTGTTTGATGCCGAAGCGAAGAAAATCGGCGGCGCAGACTTCCTTGCGCAGGGCACGCTTTATCCGGACGTGATTGAAAGCGTCAGTTTTACCGGCGGGCCAAGCGTAACAATCAAAAGCCACCACAATGTTGGCGGTCTGCCAGAACGCATGAACATGCAACTGGTCGAACCACTCCGTGAACTCTTCAAAGATGAAGTGCGGGCATTGGGCCGCGAGCTTGGTCTACCGGATCAATTTGTCGGGCGGCACCCGTTCCCCGGACCGGGCCTTGCGATCCGCATTCCCGGCGAAGTCACCAAAGAACGCTGCGATATCCTGCGCAAAGCCGACGCCATCTACCTCGAGGAGATCCGCAACGCCGGACTGTATGATGCGATCTGGCAGGCATTCGCCGTGCTGCTTCCGGTTAAAACCGTCGGCGTGATGGGCGACGGGCGCACATATGACAGCGTCTGCGGCCTACGCGCAGTAACCAGCACCGACGGAATGACCGCCGATGTCTACCCGTTCGACGCCAGCTTCCTAACCGGCTGCGCAACCCGCATCGTCAACGAAGTGCAAGGCGTCAACCGCGTGGTCTATGACTATACAAGCAAGCCGCCGGGTACCATTGAGTGGGAGTAGTAAAAGTCCAGCACTTGAATTAATACAGTCGAGAGCCATTTGAAATTCCGAAAGGAACTGAAAGTGGCTAAAAATAAACGCGGGATTCCCGATCTTCGTCAGAGAATAAGAGAAATAGCAGACGAAGAAAATTTAGATGAGTTGCATGATATTGCCGATGAAATGCACCGCAATTCTCCTATTAGACGAGCCAAAAACCAAAGTCAGACATTGACTCCAGAACTTGCGAAAAAAATCAGAGATTTTGCAAAAAAGCATCCCAATATGCATCAAAGAGACATCGCGCCAAAGTTCAATGTAAACCCTGGACGAGTATCGCAAGCGATGAACAACGAAGTCTAACCTCCTCCAGCCTCAATCAGAAGCGAAGTTCCTGTTTAGACCAACCCATGCCAACAATCTTCACCCACGCCATTGTTCCTCTGGCCATCGCCGCCGCAGCCGGGCGCGGGGTTGTTTCTCCTAAAGTTGCCATTGCTGGTGCGATCTTTGCGATTGCCCCTGATGCCGATGTTGCCGGGTTCAAGCTGGGCGTTGAATATGCCGATGCATGGGGGCACCGCGGCGCGACGCACTCGCTTGCCTTTGCGGCAATTTGCGCTGGCGTATTAAGCCTGGTTTGGCGTGAGGCTCGCAGCCTTGGCGCATTTGTTTTCCTGACAATGGCGATGGCCAGTCACGGGCTTCTCGATACGCTAACAAGCGGCGGGTTGGGCGCCGCTTTATGGTGGCCGTTTGATGATGCGCGCATCTTTGCGCCGATTACTCCGGTCCGCGTTTCACCCATCGGCATGGGCTTTTTCTCGGCGCGGGGGCTTGATACCTTGCTGTCTGAAATAAAGTGGATCTGGCTGCCTTGCTCAAGCATCGCGTTCGCCGGCTGGGGGCTGCGCCGTGCGAAAGGGGCCGTGCAAAAGGGGTAGCCAAACCGTACTGATCGTGCATAATTGACAACGATGACAATTTGCAAACTCACACTCGCCCTGACCGCCGCTTCCATTGCATTCGCGCCGGTCTCCCTAGCATTTGCTCATGAGGAACAGGCGCCAGACGCCGTCTCGTGCGATGAAGCGCCGATGATCGGCAAATTTGATCCGACGCGCGATCTGCTGATCGCGAACTATGACAGCAAGCCTGACGTGGACGACCTGCAAGCGGTCGCTGGCCTTGGCACGATGCTGGCCGATCCAGCCTTTGCCTGTGTCCGTTTTATTGCGACCGCCGGAGCATACGGGACGCAGGGTGGCGAGTTCATTCCGGCGGCCAAATTGTTCAACCTCGCCTTTGGCAAAAACTGGGTCGATGCACACGGAGACCGTGATGCGGCGGTTGCGCGTCTGACCAAGGAAGCGCGGGCCGCTTTGGAAGCAGGCGGCAGAGTCTGGATCACCGAAGCGGGTCAATCCGATGTTTCGGCAGCGGCCATTCGCGGTCTTCGCGAGGAGATGTGGGGCAACGTCCACCTCGTCCAACACTCCGACTGGAACGAGAAAACCACCAGTGAAGCCGACATCTATTTCGTCCGCCGCAAAGTCCGCTACCACCGCATCTCTGACGGGAATTTCGCGGGCAATGGCACGCCCAGCTTCGCCACGGATGAAGCGTATCACTGGCCCGCTTTGCTAAACGATCCCGTGATCGGGCCGATCTGGATTGAGGCAAAGCGCCTTTCCGATCTGCACAACCCCACCGCCGCCTATGTCAATCCGGCGGTGAGCGCGGGCGGGCTGGATTTCTCCGACACGGTCGAGCCTGCCTACGTCTTTGGCTATGAAGGCATGGCGGGTGTGGGTGATTTCGTAGAGCGGTTTGCGCGCCGCCCGTGATCATGCGATCCGACCGGTATGGAGCTGCCACTCGGACCTGATCCCCGTACCGAAATTCTGCGCAGGATGCAGGCCGCGCTGATCGCAGCGTTTGGGCGCATCGTAAGACCGCCCGAGAAACGCCGCGATCCTGTATGGGTGCTGGTTCACGGCGTGATCGGTGCGCAGACCAAAACCGCAGCCTCCAATGCTTCCACTGACGCTCTGCTTGCCGAGTTTGGGTCGTGGGAAGCCGTTGCCGAAGTGTCGCTCGAAGAACTCGAAGCGCGGCTCAAGCGGCAGACTTTTCCAAGCGTCGCAGCAAAGCGTTTGAAGGATTGCCTAACCTTCATCATTCAAGAGCGCGGCAGCGTCGATCTGCGACATCTCTCCAATCTCGAAACCGCAGAAGCGATGGCGTGGCTCGAAACGCTGCCGGGCGTGGCGCGTAAAAACAGCGCGGGCGTGATGAACGCATCGAACTTCAACCGCAAAGCCATGGTGATCGACGGGCATCACCGCCGGATTATGCAGCGTATGGGGATCGTCACTGCCAAAGCGGACAACGCGAAGACTTACAATGCGCTGATGCCGATTGTTCCGGTCGAATGGACGGCAGAGGATATGGACGAACATCATTTGCTCTTAAAGAAGCTGGGCCAGACCCATTGCCGCCCGCGCAAAGCCGATTGCGAGGATTGCCCTGTCCGCAGCGATTGCGAATTTGCGCGGCACGCGCCATGACAGTCGCGACAAGATTCAAGGGAATGCGATGATGAGCTGGGAAGATCAATTTGCCGAGGATGCCGATCAACGCGACGGCGAAGCGCGCGGAAAATCGCGCAGCGTAACGGTCGGCTGGACGGTCCGATTTCCGCAGGGCGGCGATGCCATCTGGTCTGCGCCAAAACCCTTCACACGGAAAGATCCAAAGCCTGCGTCAGCGAAATCTGTGCAGGTCTGCCCCGCAGCAATCGATTTTGACCGGCGGCATTTTGTCATTCCGTCCCCCATCGATCTGACGCTCTCGATCGCCCGTCAGCCCAATGGCCAGCTGCAGTTGATGGACGCGGACGGGGACAAATCGGCCATGCGGGCAAAAGGTCGCAATGGCATGATGGTGATGCACCCACCGAGTGAGTGGCGCCATCCAGAGCGCCCCGTGATCCAAATCGTCGCGCCGTATGTGTTTGTCGCGGATGAGCCGTGCTATGTCGTCCAAACTGCGCCGTATCTGGATTACTTCCCGACCCCGCGCCCCGGCGTACAGATGGGCGGACGCTTTCCGGTTCATATCTGGCCGCGTCCCCTCAGCTGGGGCTTTGAGTGGCACGATGTGAGCAAGCCGTTGGTGCTCAAACGCGGTGAGCCGTGGTTCTATGTCCGTTTCGAAACGGAGAACCCCGGCGCGCATGTTCGGCTGGTCGAGCAGGAACAGACGCCCGAGCTTGAAAAGTATCTCGACAGCATCGTTGATGTTTCGAACTACGTGAACAAAACCTACTCGCTGTTCGGCGAAGCGCGCCGGATCAGGCCGGAAAAACTGCTCAAGCCAAAGAGCTAACCGCTCGCGGGAACTGGATTGATACGCTGTTCGCTGTTGCTGTATGCTCAGCGAAGAACAGGTCGAGACCGTATACTACAAACTGTCCGAGGCGATGCCGGGGAGGACGAAGAATGCGAAGGGGCCAAAGGGGCAGCCCGACGCGTTCCGGTCCTGCATTTCTTGTATGCTTTCGGCTCAATCGCTCGACCGGAACACGGCGGCGGCCACGCGCGCTTTGTTTAAGCTCGCCAAGACACCGGAAGATATGCTCGCGCTGGATGACGAAACGATTGCCGCTGCTATCAAGCCGTGCGGGCTCTACAACAACAAGACGAAGAACATCCGCAAATTCTGCACCGCCTTGATTGAGGAGCGCGGCTGCGTTGTGCCGGACACGCGTGAAGGTCTGATGAGCCTGCCCGGGATTGGCCGAAAATGCGCAGACATCGTGATGAGCTTTACCTTCGGCAAAGATGTGATCGCGGTGGATACGCATGTTCACAGGGTCTGCAACCGCATCGGATTGACTGATGCAAAGACGGCCGAGAAAACGGCGCAGCAGCTTGAGGAACGCAGCCCCGAATGGGCAATGGCGGACGGGCATTTCTGGCTGATCCAGTTCGGCAAGCGTGTGTGCCGCGCGCGGGTGCCCAAGTGCGAAATATGCGTTGTGAGCGACCAGTGCGAGACGGGGCCGATTGTGCGGGATAAAGACGAAGCATAGAGCGGAGTAAGCCCGCGGTCCCGGCTAACGAACATCGGGTGAGGCACAGGAGGCCCTATGCGTTCAACCGCAGTCACTGTCTTGATGGCGACATTGGCGATTATTGCATTTGCCGGAAATTCGCTGATCGCGCGGGCTGCCTTGGCCGACGGCGCGATAGAGGCTGGCGCTTTCTCCGCGATCCGGCTGGCGGCGGGCGCGCTTGTCCTGCTGCCCTTCCTCGGCAAGATGCCTTCGCTGCGCGACGCGACCGGTGCGGTCTCGCTTGCGGTATACGTCGCGGGCTTTTCGCTCGCTTATCTCAGTTTGGGTGCAGCCATCGGCGCGCTTATCCTGTTTGCGTGTGTGCAGGCGACGATCATCGCTGTGGGATATTGGCGCGGCGAAGGTTTGACTCTGCTCGGCTGGGCTGGCCTCGTCATGGCAATGGGCGGTTTGGTCGTCTTGCTTGCGCCGGGTGGGGAACCTGTCGAGATTGGCGCCGCCGTGATGATGGCAACCGCCGGTATCGCATGGGGCGCTTATACAGTGATTGGGCGCGGCAGCGGCGATGCCAGCGGCAGCACAGCCCGCAACTTCTTACTCGCCACGCCGCTCGTATTGCCGATGCTGTGGCTGGATAGCGGAGTACCGAGCTCGCATGGCGTGTTTCTCGCCGTAATCGCAGGCGCTCTCACTTCGGGATTGGGTTATGTCATTTGGTACAAGGTCACACCGCGCCTTGGTTTTGGCACGGTGGCAAGTGTCCAATTGGCAACGCCGGTGGTTACCGCAATTGGCGGCGTGCTGTTGCTGTCCGAACCGCTCGATTGGCGATTGATCGCGGGAGGCATTTTGATCGTCGGCGGTATCGTTTTGACTATCATCAAGCCCGGTTAGGACGCTGCTTAGATATCAGGCGTCCGCTTCGGGCCAATTGATGCACTTGCGCTGGGCAAGCCAGCCCGATCCCGCGCCAATTCCGATCAGAGCCAATACGAAGATAATTGTGCCCGGATCAGGGACTTCGGTCAGCGCACCTTCGGTCAATAGCACCAGAACAACCACTATGGCCGCCGCTGTAATGGCGCCATTTGCTGCCCCTTGCCATGGGCCCGGCTCAAACAGTTTCAGCATTGAAATACCGATCGCGCAGCCGAGCGGGGCAGTGATGACAAAAGCGATCAAGACCGCGGGAAGGGCCGTATAAATCGTTCCTAGAATGAGCACTCCGAAAGCCGCCTGCGGGGCTGCCTGTACCAATGGCCAAGCTAGTAGAAACGAGCACAACAATGCCAAAATAGGCAAGCGCTGATGCCAGCAAACCAGCCAGGTAGAAATCGGGCACAGTGGGCGTTGATTGATCAACGTAGCTCATGCTTTATCTTCTCCGGTTTGAGCCGGCAGGTCGTCGCTGCCGGGCAATTTCCGCTCGGCCGAAAGGGCGCGTGCCTCGGGACAGAACGGAGTCAGAAAAGCGTAGAGATTATTGGCGAGCTTATCGGCGGCGATGGAATAGATCACTTCCTGACCGCGCTTTTGCCGGTGCAGAAGTCCGGCGTCATGCAGCACGGCAATATGTTTGGAGATTGACGGCATCGCCATGTCAAAATTTGCCGCAATCTCGCCCACGGTCATCGGCCCGCCCGCCAGATGGTTCAAAATGCGCCTGCGAGGCGTAGAGGCCAGTGCCTTGAAAGCCTTTTCCATAGATAATTTCCTAAATAGGAAAATATCTAATTACAAGCGATTTCCTGCTTTGGTTTCCGTCACGTCATGCTTGCCTCGTTCGCGATTTTTCGACAGGTTCCTCCGCAAAGAACCATCAGGAGAGTGATCCCATGAAAACCGCCATCACCGAAATGTTCGGCATTAAGCATCCCATTATTCAAGGCGGCATGCACTATGTCGGCTTTGCCGAAATGGCGGCGGCGGTTTCCAATGCGGGCGGGCTGGGCATCATTACTGGTTTGACGCAGGGTACGCCTGAGAAACTCGCGAACGAAATCGCGCGGTGTCACGATATGACGGACAAGCCTTTTGGCGTGAACCTCACGATCCTGCCAACGCTCACCCCGCCTGACTATCCGGGTCTAGTAAAGGCGGTGATCGAAGGCGGTGTTAAAGTGGTCGAGACGGCTGGTCGCAATCCGGTCGAGCTGCTGCCACCGCTCAAAGAGGCGGGCATCAAAGTGATCCACAAATGCACGAGCGTGCGCCATTCTTTGAAAGCCCAAGACATTGGCTGTGATGCGGTTTCTGTCGATGGCTTTGAATGCGGCGGCCACCCTGGCGAGGACGACATTCCGAACTTTATCCTCCTGCCGCGCGCCGCAGACGAGCTCGATATTCCCTTCGTTTCCAGCGGCGGCATGGCCGACGGGCGCAGCCTTGTCGCATCGCTCGCCATGGGCGCGCAGGGTATGAATATGGGCACACGCTTTATCGCCACACAGGAAGCGCCGGTGCACGAAAATGTGAAGAAGGCGATTGTTGCAGCTTCCGAGCTTGATACCCGCCTCGTCATGCGCCCGCTGCGCAACACCGAACGTGTGCTGGCCAACGAAGCGGTTGATCGCTTGCTCGAAAAGGAAAAAGAGCTAGGCGATGCGATTACTATTCAGGACATTCTGCCAGAAGTTGCGGGCGTATATCCCAAGATCATGATGGAAGGCGCAATGGACGAAGGCGCGTGGAGCTGCGGCATGGTCGCGGGTCTGATCAGTGACATTCCGACCTGTCAGGAATTGATCGATGGCATCATGAGCGAAGCCGATGCGATTTTGGGCCGTATGAATGCAATGTCGGCTGCCTAGGCATACTTCCCTAGGCCACGCGAGGAAATCCGTGATCATTTCCCTTTAGCCAAAGCATATTCGCGCGGTTCCTCCGGAAGGTGGCTCCGGGCGGATACGGGATCATAGGCTTGGATTGGCGACACTGCGCTTCGTGCGCACAGATTGCCGATGGGAATTGATATGGAACAGGCGATCGCGCTTGATAGCTGGATTGTGCTCTGCGTTGCGCCGTGCATCATCACATGGCTGCTTGGACAATTTTACGGAACATGGCGTTCTCGGCGAGTGATCACGGATCAGGACTACGGTCTGATCCCTCTCGCCAGACCGCTGATGTTCGCTGCTCCGCCGATCCATAATCGCCGCACCCGTCATCCCGCCGCACCGATGGATCCATCATCATTGCTGGCCAACAAACCTTGCTTCCGGACCGAGAATACCGGGGCCGCAGTAGACACACCTGATACGCTGCATGATCAGGTCAGTGCCATGAATACGACGAAAATGCAGGATGAACGTTTCGCCGCTGGCGCGCTTGAAGATTACCGATATTCTATCGCGGCCCTGCGCCAGTCAGATAGGCAGGATTCTACGATCGCTGCCTATCCTGTGGGGTACGCCCGCGAGCAAATTTATCCGGAATTGCTTCGAATAACAGATTTGGCGCCGGTTCCCCCGCACATGCGCGCAAGCGAACTCGTGGCACAGCGAAGCGCTAAACCGGAAGCGGCTTAGCTCGCTTCCTTGACCTGTTCAGCCTTGGTGTAGGGTACGAAATCTTCAAAGAAGACAGCGCCAGTGAACATGCCGATACCGCGATCGACGGTGTGGACCATATCCAGTTTACAAATCTGGCTGGCATTGAAACGGCGCGAGACGAGGATATCGTCACGGTCGATCTTGTCCGGATTCTTGGTCCGTTGCACGTAGATTGTACGGCCGCTGCCATAGACATACGCAGTGTCGTCAACAACACGCAGACGCTCATTCGGACGGGTACGGATGCAGCGCGTCGGCTCTCCGGCAACGCGGCCTTCAAGGATATCGGCGAGCTTCTTCTCACCTTTGGTCATTTCGGTATCAGCCGCATTTTCACTGTGATCGTCGGCAATTGCCGGTTGACCAACCAGAAAGGCAAGGGCGGCAGCGCCAGTGAGGGTGAAAGCTTTACGAGGGGTAGACATCATGCATTCTCCTTTGGCCTGAAGGTGGTGAGACTAGGTATCATAGAATGAACGCGCGATGAGCGGTTTGGTGCCGGATCAATCCCGTTCGATATCTAGGTCTACAGCGTATTCCGGGGTGCTGCTGTAATTCTTTTCTTGCAGTTCCAGCTCGATCGACGTTTCGGAGCCGTCAGAATGTTCGATTTCGGCCTTGTAGCTGCTCAGGATTGTAACCTTGCCATAGCCTTCCGCATCCCTCGGTTCGAAAGGGACCCCCAGGCATTCTTTGATCTGGATACGATACGCGGAAAAGAGCGTTTTGGCCTCTCGTTCATTGCCTTCGAAAGACCACTCGCAGTTTAGCTCCAGGCTTTCTTTGCCAGGGACGGTCTCGCAATATGTCGCGTTGCGGATAAAGGTTGGCTTGCCTCGGTATTTCAGATCAAGCGCGTCTTCACGATTGATCTCTATTGCCAGTCCGCGAACCTTGGACTTTGCGCCCGACATTAACGCGGAAATGACGTCGCATTCGCGGTCTGCAGCGATCGACTGGGTTGGCAGCGAGAGTGCGAGCGCGGCAGCAAGGGCAAGAGCCGGTCTACCGATGGCCGGGATCCGTGCCTTCGGAGATATCGTGCAGGCTCGCCTGATCCGCACCATCCGCAGGGCCACCTTTCAGCACAAAGCGGCGATCACAATATCCGCAATCGACATAGCCGTGCTCGTCAATCTCAAGATAGATGCGCGGATGGCCCAGCGCAGCAGGGCGATAATTCTCGCCAGCGCGGATTCCGCTCGCGCCGTCACAGCTGACGCGCTTTGTTTCGACCAACAGGGTTTCAGGTGGTGGGATGTTCATAAGGACATGCGAATAATCGTGCTCGGCGGTGAATTCAATCTCAATTGCGTTTCTGTGCCGCACTGATGCTTGCCCGCCGCGAGAGGCTGACCTAGGGCAAGCCGCATGTCCACTCCTCCCGCAATCCGCATCGAAAACCTCGCCAAACGCTATGCCGCACCAAAAGGTGCGAAAGGCGAAGATGCAGAGGGTAAACTTGCGCTGAATGGTGTGAGTTTTGACGTACCCGAAGGATCGATTTTTGGTCTGCTTGGCCCCAATGGCGCGGGCAAATCGACTTTGATCAATATTCTTGCGGGTATCGTGAACAAGACCAGCGGATCGGCCAATATCTGGGGTTTTGATATTGATGAGCAGCGCCGCAATGCTAGCCGGTCCATCGGGATCGTGCCGCAGGAGATCGTCTTTGATCCGTTTTTCACGCCTTACGAGGTGCTGGAAAACCAAGGCGGGTTTTACGGCATTTCCGGAAAAGATCGCCGCAGCGAGGAATTGCTGGCGGCGGTGCGGCTGGCGGACAAGCGCAACGCCTATGCCCGCACATTGTCAGGCGGCATGAAACGCCGCTTGTTGGTCGCCAAAGCTATGGTTCATTCCCCGCCGATCCTAGTGCTTGATGAGCCTACCGCCGGCGTCGATGTCGAATTGCGCCGGCAGCTGTGGGAGCTGGTCAAGGAGATGAACCAAGAAGGCGTTACCGTGGTGCTGACCACGCATTATCTCGAAGAAGCCGAGGAACTGTGCGATGAGATTGCGATCATCAATCATGGTGAGCTGATCGCGCATAAACCGACCCGCGAATTGGTTGATATGGCGCGCGAAAAAATCGTGGCAGTAACGCTCGCCGAAGACCTTGGGCAGGCCCCAGCGCATGAGGCGTTTAGCAAGGTAGAGCTTGCTGGCGAGCGCGGGCTTGAGGTGACCTATAACAAGGATCAGCTAAACGCGGGCCAAGTGCTCGCTATCCTTCAGGAACAGGGCCTGACCGTCGAAGACGTGACCACCCGCGAGGCGGATCTGGAGGATGTGTTCGTCCAGCTTACTGGATCAGGGAGCTGATGGCTGGTTCCCTGCGATTCGCATTGACGCTTTCCGTTGCGCTCGCATTGCCGGGATGCGGATGGTTGGCTTTTGAAGACAAGAGCACAAGCCCGGAAAGTTCCCAGACCGGCAATGATGGCATACCCCGCGCAGAGCAGCCTGCGAATTGCCCCACCACAGGTGCGGCTTTGCAAGTGCTGGGCAGTGGGGGGCCTATTGCAGAGGCAGGCCGCGCCGGAACATCATATCTGCTCTGGATCGACGGCGAGGCAAAGCTGCTGATTGATGCAGGATCAGGCAGCTTTTTGCGCTTTGCCGAGGCGGGCGGAAAGGTCGCGTCGCTCGATGCGATCCTGCTGACGCATCTCCATGCCGATCACGCGGGCGATGTGATTGATATCCTCAACACGGGCGGGTTTGAAGGGCGCACCGAGCCGCTCACGCTTGTCGGGCCGGGTGAGGCCCCGCGTTTCCCTGCCACCAGCGAATTTATCGAGCGTTTGATCGCCAAAGAGGGCGGCGCGTTTGCTTATAATGGCGGATATGGTGACGGCACCGAAGGTAAGGCGCAGTTGGAAGTGCGTGATATCCCTTCGTTTGCCGGGAATGGTGAATTGACACCTCTCGACGTGTCGAATGATTTTTCCGTGATTGCCTATCCCGTTGATCACGGACCTGTCCCTGCATTGGCCTATGAAATTGACGTTGGCGGCAAATCGGTTGTTATCGCGGGCGATCAAAGCGGGCGCTCTGTGGTGTTCCAAATGATGATGGAGGATGCGAGCCCGGCGATCCTGTTTGCGCATCATGTGATCAATGGCGAAGACGGCCAGCCGCGCGGATTGCACCGAACTCCGGCGCAGATTGGCGAGCTTGCAGGGGCGATGAAGCCGCAGCGCCTTATCTTGACCCACAATATGGAACGCTCACTCAGCCGGATTGACGATAGCCTGAATGCGATCGGTCAAAGCTATTCCGGTGATGTCAGCGTGGCTGCTGATCTGGACTGTTACGCGCTGTAATCTGTAGGCGCTCAATATCCTGCCGCAGCTGGCTTTTGCGAAAACCAGCACCTGAAATCAGACGTTTCCAATCCGGCAAGTGGTCAAAATGCTGCAACTGCCGGTGGTAGTAATTAATGTATTCTAGTACCGTGAATACCGCTGCCGCTGTTGCGACCCACCGCTCTTCTGTTCCCACAGCCACTCCCTCAAAACTCCAGGCGGCTACCGCTGCTAGCACGGAAGCAACGCTGCAGATTGCCATCGGCAAGTCGAGCTTGGCGAGGGTGCTGATCGTGCCATCCGGCGAAATGCCATGTTCAATGTGATGAAGTTTGGCACGCCAATAGATGGTTCCGATTGCCAGCAGCGCCATCATCGGAACGATGGCAATCACCGAGGCTATGCCAATCTTTCCTCCTGAAAGAAACAGCATGGCGAGAGGAACAAGCGCGATGTTCGCGCCTTCCATCTTCCAATACATTTCGAGCCGGGAAATCACTTTGCCTCGGGCCGATTGAAGAGCGGGTTTTGCCATATCTGAACGGTGGCTTTGATAAGGCCGACATTCAAGCTCTATCGAACGTTGACCGATTTCCGCCATTGGCCCGTGCTTACGCGCTTGATCGATTTGCCGCAATTGCGGCATTCGCCTGCAAACCGCTCACCATCCCAGACGACGTCACGCCGCACAGGTTTGTGCTGGCCGGTAAGGCACTTTGTGATCGAAAGAACTGACATGGGCGAGGTCCCGGTCTCCTGAAAGTCGAATTGTTGAGGCACAAGCCGACCATATTGCGCGACCTGTTACGTAAAATACCCTAATTGTGCGCTGCAGCAAGCGGGATTTTACAAGTCACTGGTTTTGCTTACTTCGTTGTTGGTCAAAGGTGTGCGCTCTTGCCCTGAAAGCCTTTGCGCGGCATGGCTGCGCTCCATGAACACTGCGACTAAAGACTACGACGTAATTGTGATCGGATCGGGCGCGGCGGGGCTAACTGCGGCGCTGGAATTGGCTGAGACGAAGCGGGTGCTCGTGCTCGCCAAAGGATCGCTTACCGGCGGATCGACCGCTTGGGCGCAAGGCGGCATCGCCGCTGTGCTCGATGCGGGTGATACATTTGACAATCACGTGCGCGATACAATGGTTGCTGGCGCTGGCCTTAATGACATTGAAACAGTCGAATTTGTGATCGAAGGCGCACCCAAAGCGATTGACCGGCTGTGCGAGCTGGGTGTGCCATTCAACCGCGATGAAGACGCGCTGCATCTGACCCGCGAAGGCGGCCATTCGCACCGCCGCATTGTGCATGTGGACGACGCGACCGGCTGGGCTGTGCAATCTGCGCTGCTCAAGGCCGCCGAAGCATCAGCCAATATCACGCTCGCACCGGGCCGCACCTGCATTGATTTCATCACAGACCGTCACGGAGAGAAGTTCTCCGCCGCTGGCCGTGTCTGGGGCGTCTATGCGCTCAACACCGAAAACGGGCGGGTCGAACGATACATGGCCCGCGCCACCATTCTGGCCGCTGGCGGGGCGGGGCGCGTCTATCAATTCAGCACCGCACCGCGCGGCGCGACCGGTGATGGCATTGCGATGGCATGGCGAGCAGGCGCGCGCGTTTCCAACATGGAAATGATGCAGTTCCACCCGACCTGCCTCTACAATCTCGAAGTCAAAAACTTCCTCATCACGGAGGCTGTTCGCGGCGAAGGCGGGCATCTGCTCCACCCGGAAACCGGCCACCGGTTCATGGCGGATTACGATCCTGAGCGGATGGAGCTGGCCCCGCGCGATGTCGTGGCGCGCGCGATCGATGATCAGATCAAACGGTTCGGCCTAGATTACGTCCATCTCGACATCAGTCATAAGCCCGCCGATTTCGTGAAAGAGCATTTCCCGACCATTCACGAGAAACTGAGCGGCCTTGGCATTGATATGACCACCGGCCCGATACCGGTCGTGCCCGCACAACATTACACCTGCGGCGGCGTGGTCGTTGACCTGCAAGCTCGCACTGACCTGCCCGGCCTATGGGCGGCTGGCGAGGTCACCGAAAGCGGCCTGCACGGCGCAAACCGGCTTGCCTCCAACAGCCTGCTGGAATGCTTTGTATTCGGCGAAGCGGCGGCGGAGGATATCCTCGCGCGGTGGGACGAACTGACCGAGCCGCCCGCGATTAAGCCGTGGGATGAAAGCCGCGTGTCGGATTCCGATGAGCAGGTCGTTATCAAACAGAACTGGACCGAAATCCGCCGCTTTATGTGGAACTATGTCGGCATTGTCCGCACCACCAAACGGTTGGAGCGCGCGCAAAACCGCATCGCTTTGCTGAAACAGGAGGTGGAGGAGTATTACGGCAGCTTCCTCGTCACCACCGACCTGATTGAGCTGCGCAATCTGCTGCAATCGGCCGAACTGATTGTGAAAAGCGCGCTGGAGCGGCACGAAAGCCGCGGGCTGCATTACACGCTCGACCATCCAGAGATGGAAGATGAGGCACGTGATACGGTGTTGGTGCCATGATCAAGGTGCGCTCGCTCATCCCGGCGTTCGCTTTGGCCAGCGCAATGATCACCGCCGCCCCCGCGCACGCCACCCCGCCTGACGTTATCGATATTCATGAGTGGCCATTCGGCGTCAGCAACACGCATCTGTTTGTAGTCCGCACGTCGAACGACAATCTGGGCCTGTATGAAAGCCTGCGGGTGGAGACGTTTCTGGTCGCTATCGATTTGAAGAGTGGCGCGGAAAAGATGTGGGTGCTGGACCGGCTGTTGCAGGTTCGCGATTACGCCGATGACGGTGAGCCGCTGGAGTATGTGACGAAGCGGGATGAGGGGCTGGAGCCTATCAATCCCTATGCCGTTTTGACCGAATACGGCGCGGTGCCATGGGACGGTGTCTCGCGTATAGGCAGCACCTGGCTTGAGCCGCAGATTGCGCAGGATGAAGCGTCCATCACCGTCACTTACGGCGAAGATACGACATTCCGTGCCACTGCAGAGGAGCTGGCGAACAAGCTGGAGCGCGTGCATACATTCATGACGGAAAACGTCGCCGATCATCCCCGCATGTCGACCATATCCACACGCGGTATGTTCGCCGACCGGGGCATCCCCGTAACTGCATGTTCACCGCAAGAGGTGCTGGATTTCTGGTCAATGGGCCACGGCCCCGGCAAGCTGGTGAGGGTCGTGTGCACCATGGGCGAAGATGAGGGTGTGACGTCGATGGTTGTCAGGTTGGAGGCAGTTGAGGCTGCGCCTTAATTCAGGTCTAAGCCGCGTTTTTCATCAAAGAGATCAAGCAAATGGTCATGAAGTTTGTTTGCTTCATCCGTCCAACAATCCAATTCAGCATATGAAGTCGCTTTTGTGCCATTGAGCATCAGTTTAAGAAGCGGTGTCCCCCCGTTTGAGACGATCATGTAGCCGCGCTCGCGCCTCGGAATTGCTGCGCATTCTTCTTCTACCAGTCCAGACACTCGTGTTCTGGCGACCATCTCATTGAGTTCATAGAGACTTCTCTCATTGAGTCTTCCAGAGAAGGGTCGCCCGCGTGATCGACCACGAGAGCCCGGTGCATCAGCCGCCCACTTGCCATACTTTATTGAGTATGCGCCTGTGTCGAGGTCGACGCGCAACTGGCTAGGGTCCCCCCATTCAGAGTGGTCGATGGTGGAGATTAGATTTCGCTTATCCGGATCGTTGAAAGTGGCGCATCCCGCCAAGCTCAGACTTGAAACAACGATGCATGCAAGCTTGCTCTTCAAATCATTATCCTCCGCGTGTCATCACTAGTTCATACTGGTGCCAGCACAAACACGCATCTGACATGAGCAAAAAACGGTGACGTTGCTTTGAAAAATCTAGGATGGTCTCTGGGTATTGGCGCCGCGCTCATTCCCCTCGCGGGCACCGCGCTCGCGCAGAATTCGGAAACGCCCCCCACCCAAAACGAAATCGTCGTTGCAGCCCAGCGATCTGGCGTGCCGATGTGGACGATCTATACCGATACCGGAACCGTTATTCTGGTTGGCGAAATTCGCGCTGTGCCGGAAAGCACGGCATGGTTTCCTGACCGTTTGAAGGAGGCCACTGGTGAGGCCGACCGCGTTATCATCCGCTCACGGCCCAAGATTTCTCCGGGTGATGTCTTCCGCCTGATCTTTCGCGGAGGCAGCTTTACCAAACTGCCGGATAAAAGCGTGGCTGCGGATTACCTCGATCTGGATCAACGCGCGCGATTGGCAGCTCTCGAAACCGAATATGACAAGGACTATGATCGCGGCAGCTTCCTGATGACGGCGTTTGATCTGCTCGCGCGCAGGCTCGATTTTGATGATGAAACGCTGGATGATGACGCGACCGATATTGTGCGTAAGGCGGCGAAGAAAGCCGATGTGCCGATTGAACGGCCAGTGCGTTTTCGCGGCGAAGACCTGCTCGACAATCTCGCCGAGGCTCCGCCCACCTCGCACATTCCCTGCCTCGAAGCAGCGATGACCGCGACGGAAATAGGCCCTGACATTATCGAGAAGCGCGGCGATGACTGGCGCAAGTTCAATATTCCCGCCGTGATGGATAACCCGCTTGAGGTCGCTCTGGGCACTTGTTGGCCATGGGCCGATCCTGAGCTGGGCGAGGATATCCGAGCGACATGGGTCGAGATGATCGAAGGCGCTGCTGCCTCTGATGGCACTACCGTCGCGGTCGTCCCGTTGCGGGTGCTGGCGGAGACCGATGGCGTGCTCGACAGTCTGGAAACGCGCGGCTTTGAAATTGGCGGTCCGCTCTGGCGATAGCGCGCATAGCTTGCAGCCTGCGCGGCAATGCGGCAGACCCGTCTTCAAACAAAACGTATCCAGACAAAGAGGCCGCCTGAACCATGCCGACAATCACCACGCCTAACACGGCAATCGAGCTGTTCTACGAAGATCATGGCAATCCAGATCACGAGCCGATCCTGCTCGTGATGGGGCTGGGCGCGCAGATGGTGCTGTGGCCCGACGAATTTGTCGAGGCTCTGGTGGGTGAGGGATACCGCGTGATCCGGTTCGACAATCGCGACATCGGGCTCAGTCAGAAGATGGAGGGCGCAAAGGCTCCCGGTCTAAAAATGCAGGTTCTGCGCAAGATGATCGGTTTTCCTGCGCGCGTGCCATACACACTGGAGGATATGGCCGCCGATGCTGCCGGATTGCTGGACGCGCTGAAGATTGACCGTGCGCATGTTGTCGGCGCATCCATGGGCGGGATGATCGTCCAGCTGATGGGTATCAACCATTCGGACAAGCTGCTCTCGCTCACATCGATCATGTCGACCACTGGCAATCCCAAAGTTCCGCAGGCTGACAAACAGGCGATGGAAGCGCTGATCGCGCCGCTTACTTCGATGGAAGAACAGGACCTGCTCGCGCACGGCATCAATGTGCAGCAAAGCATTGGCAGCCCGGGCTACCCCGCGGATCCGCAGCGCCGCGAGGAAAAGGTTCTGAAGGCGATCCGCCGCAGCGTCTACCCTCCCGGTCTTCCGCGTCAGCTCGCTGCGATTATCGACGATGGTGACCGGCGCGAGCGGCTCAGAAATGTGACCACGCCCACTCTGGTGCTGCACGGTGAGGCTGATCCGCTGGTGAAACTGGAAGGCGGACAGGACACCGCCGCGCATATTCCAGGCGCGAAGCTGGTGACCATTCCGGGCTGGGGCCACGACATCCCTGTCGAGCTGATTGGCCGCGTGACGCAGGAAATTGTCGATCATGTGGGAAGCGTAAAAGCACCCGCCTGACGCAGCGTTCCGCAACGTCGAGCGAATCACTTGCGTAAAATTTGAAACCGTCAGGCCAAGCGATTCAATCGCTCCGAAATTGGCGCGCTTGTAATTTTGCGACACGAATTTGCTGCTGCCGAGGGGCCGCTTTGGATTCGATTATTGCGCACCCGGATTCGAATGATTCACAAGCCCGCTTGGCACCTTTTGCACGCCAAAATTTTTTCGCAGATTCCTTTTTGGGGTTGCGCGTCTGACAAGCCCAGCATTTCTGCCGCGTCGCGGCGTTGCAGCCATGTAATACACCGGCCTATTTGGGTCTCTGTTTACGTTAATTCGCATTTACCCTCTTGCGCGAAACGAGCACCTGATTCACTATCTAGTGGTTGTTCGGGGCTGCTTACCCACAAGACCTAGTGATCGCAGCGCATCGACCCCATATATGGAAAATGGGGTGTTTGCGCAGGGGATCGGAGTCTTTGTTGCAGGTGAGCAGGTTCGATTGGGACGATCAAAGGGATAACCCACGGGATAGCCTGTGGGTTTTCTGTTGATTGAGCGGTAGAGAACAGAATCGGAACATACGCATTTCTTCGCTAGAAGGTAGCGTGCTCCGATTCGAGCGAGATAAACGGGGCTGTAATGGAATTTAAAGCGAGCGATAGCGTGCCAAACGAAAACGCAGGCGACGTAATGACTGAAACCGACACCGGCGCGGCGAGCAGCACCGATACCGAGGCAAAAGCAGTGGCCATGAAGAGCAAAGACAAGGGCAGCGAAGAGCTGGTCGCCGCGAAAGCGGGCGAAGCGCTGGCTGGCGCCATTGGCGAAGCTGCAAAAGCTGCTGCTGAACCGGACAGCAAAAAGGTCAATGATCGCCGTTTTGACGTCGTTACCGACGACACGCGCGATTCATTGCTGACGGAATTCGGCAAAGAAACGCTGATCGATCGCTACCTGCTTCCGGGTGAAAGCTTTCAAGATCTGTTTGCACGTGTGGCCGATGCCTATGCCGATGATCAGGATCACGCCCAGCGCCTTTATGATTACATTTCGCGTCTGTGGTTCATGCCTGCGACGCCTGTTCTGTCGAATGGCGGCACATCGCGCGGTCTGCCGATCAGCTGCTATCTCAACTCGGTATCTGACAGCCTCGATGGGATCGTGAACACTTGGAACGAGAATGTCTGGCTCGCCTCAAAAGGCGGCGGCATTGGCACCTATTGGGGCAGCGTTCGCGGAATTGGCGAGCCGGTTGGCCTCAACGGCAAGACCAGCGGCATCATTCCGTTCGTGCGTGTGATGGACAGTTTGACGCTGGCAATTTCGCAAGGGTCGCTGCGCCGCGGTTCGGCTGCTTGCTATCTCGACGTGAGCCACCCTGAAATCGAGGAATTCCTCGAAATCCGCAAACCGTCGGGCGATTTCAACCGTAAGGCGTTAAACCTGCACCATGGCGTGCTGCTAACCGATAAATTCATGGAAGCAGTGCGTGAAGGCGCCGATTTCGACCTGATCTCACCCAAGACAGGCGAAGTCCGCAGCACCGTGAATGCGCGTTCGCTGTTCCAGAAACTGGTTGAGACACGCCTCGCCACAGGTGAGCCCTACATCGTGTTTAACGATACGGTGAACCGCATGATGCCAAAGCATCACCGCGATCTGGGCCTGAAAGTTTCGACATCGAACCTGTGCAGCGAAATCACTCTGCCAACCGGTATCGACCACCTTGGCAATGACCGTACAGCGGTTTGCTGCCTGTCTTCGCTCAACCTTGAAAAATGGGATGAGTGGAACGGCGAGAAAGACTTCATCGAAGACGTGATGCGTATGCTCGACAATGTCCTGCAGGATTATATCGACCGCGCACCGGACGAGATGGCGCGCGCCAAATATTCCGCCGAGCGAGAGCGTTCGGTTGGTCTCGGCGTGATGGGCTTCCACTCCTTCCTTCAGCAAAAAGGCCTCGGCTTTGAAAGCGCGATGGCGAAGGCGCTGAACCTGAAAATGTTCAAGCATATTCAGGCGAAGGCATCGGAAGCATCCATGCTGCTCGCTCAGGAACGCGGACCGTGTCCTGATGCGGCGGAAATGGGCGCGATGGAGCGTTTCAGCTGCAAAATGGCAATCGCGCCGACCGCGTCGATCTCGATCATTTGCGGCGGAACATCGGCCTGCATCGAGCCGATCCCTGCGAACATCTACACGCACAAAACCCTGTCGGGCAGCTTCATCGTGAAGAACCCGTATTTGGAAAAAATCCTCGACAAGAAATCGAAGAACTCGACCAATGTCTGGAACTCCATCCTTGAAAAAGGCGGCTCGGTTCAGCACCTCGATTTCCTTTCCGAGGAGGAAAAGACGAGTTTCAAAACCAGCTTTGAAATTGACCAGCGCTGGCTGCTTGATTTCGCAGCCGACCGCGCGCCGTACATCGATCAGGCCCAGTCGCTGAACCTGTTTATTCCGGCGGATGTCGACAAGTGGGATCTGATGATGCTGCACTTCCAGGCTTGGGAAAAAGGCATCAAATCGCTGTATTATCTCCGCTCGAAATCGATCCAGCGCGCAGGCTTTGCCGGCGGCGTCGAAGCGGACAACACCGCCGATGCGCAGAAGTTTGAACTGGCCGCAGAGCAAACCGATTACGAGGAATGCCTCAGCTGCCAGTAACGTTCTGATTTAGAAGATTGATCCCCGCGAGGCCCAGCGCCTCGCGGGGATTTTCTTTTTGCCAGCCTTTACACACTGTTAAGCAAGTTCGGGTTATGCCGCAGGCGTTATGCAAACACGCAAGACCTCGCGTAAAACCGTTTCCCTGCCGGGCCGATACTTTACCGGCCTCGGGAACCCGGTCGATGTGACGCTGATTGATCTTTCAACCGGTGGTTGCCGGTTCGCGCCTGGTCCCGGTAAATTCACACCAGGCACGCAATTGCAGGTCTTCGTTGGCAGTTCCGGCCCGCACCGCGCCATGATCAAATGGAGCGACGGCGGAGAAATCGGCGTGACTTTCACGGTGCCACTTAACAGCAATCTGGTCGATCAAAGTCAGGACGGCCATGTGCCCGACCTTTCAAAAAGCATGGCGCCCGGCGACTTTGAACCCATGGACGGTTCGCGGCCCAGCCGATTCTGCTGAACCGGTTCAGCGTGCTTGCACGCGGCCGCCTCGCCCGCGGCTGAAATTTA
Source organism: Erythrobacter crassostreae (assembly GCF_019204045.1). Lineage (GTDB taxonomy): Bacteria > Pseudomonadota > Alphaproteobacteria > Sphingomonadales > Sphingomonadaceae > Erythrobacter > Erythrobacter crassostreae. Next base: position 920,379 of record NZ_JAGSPC010000001.1, read on the forward strand.
TGTCATAACAATTCCCGGACTATTTCTGCGCGCGGATGAATTGCCGTGCAGGATGCTGGGAGGTCAGAACATATGACACCAACACTCTGGATCGCCATCATTGGCACAATTGCCGCCTTGGCATTCGCGGCGAACGGCTATCGCGCGATCCGTGCGGGCCCCGGCCATTCGGCGAATGCCGGACGGCTCCACATCACCATCGTGATCGCCTTTCTACCATTGCTGTGGCTCACCATTGCGTTGATACAGCTATGAAGGTCCGGATTTTCGCCGCCGCCTGTTTGGCTTTATTGCTTTCAGCCTGCGCCAGTCAGATCGATGCGACCGTTTCTGCGGAGGCCAGTGCGCCCGGCTTCTGGTGGGGCCTGTGGCACGGGTTCATTTTCCCATGGAGCTGGATCGGATCGCTCTTCAATCCGGAAATAGCTGTCTACGCCGTGCCAAATTCAGGAGGCTGGTATGATTTCGGCTTCTTTGTCGGGATCACTGTGCTGGGCGGCGGCAGCTTTTTCGGATCAAAGAAAAGCAGCGATTAATCAGTTTGCCGGGTTGGCGGGATCGGCCCTGCGGACCACCTCAACCCGGTTCCGGCCTGATTCCTTTGCGCTGTAAAGCGCGACATCTGCCATCTCGATCAATTCTTCGCGGATCGCTTCGCATTCGTCCGGTTCGATCGGGCGGGCGAGTGTTTCGCCAATCCCTATGCCCAAGGATGCGGTGACCAGAGAACGACCGACGCCGCCATTTTCGCCGCCGATAGGGACCAACAGCGAAGCCACCTTTTTGCGGATTTCTTCGGCGACTTCGCTCGCTTGATCAGTTGACGTTTCGCGTAATGCGGCAATGAATTCTTCGCCCCCATAACGCGCGACGAATCCGCCGGTTTGCTCCATGATTTCCTGCAAGGCATTGGCCACCATCGTCAGGCACGTATCGCCGGCGAGGTGTCCGTGGGTGTCATTGAAGTGTTTGAAATGATCGATATCGACCATGATCAATGCTGCGCGGCCTTCGGCTGCCGGAGTAAGGCTGGCGGACGGCAGGATCTTTTCGGCAAAAGCCCGCGCAAAACCGCGGCGGTTAAGGGCGCCGGTCAGAGGGTCCTGCTCCGACAGATCACGCAGTTTGAGATTGGCATCGCGCAATTCGACGGCCGAAATCTGGGTTCTTAGATTGAGTAGGAAGTTGCGGCGGCGCAATTGCTCAATCCGGCCTGCGAGCGGCAAGGTTCCCCCAGCGACAACGCAGAGGAGGAACACATAATCCGCGCGAACCGCAATCGTGCCCTCCGGCCCGAGGGCAAGCACAGCCAAAGCGGTGGCGATAAAGGCGAGATCGAACGCGAGCAGCCAGCGCATTGAAATCGGCAAGACCGTATTCGCCAGCCCGATGATCAATGTCGTCGCGGTCAGATAACTGGCGGCAAAATGCGGCGGCAGGTGGAAGGTCAGATGAACGACCAGGCCGGCAAATGCAGTCGGCGCGGCGATGATGCACAGCGCCAGAATGCGCGTCCATCCTTTCTGCGCGGCGATCATGCCCAGCAAAGTGATTGGACAAACTGCCAGAATCCGCAGAATCGCGCCTTCCTTCACCATCGCCGGATTGATCAGAGCGTCGAGCCCGATTGTGACGAGACAGGAAAGGAGCCCGAGCATGAACAGAAAGTGGTGTTCACGGTAGAGGCGGGCTTCCACTTCTTCCTTGTACAGTTCTCGCACTCGCTCTGGCCAACTGCCTTCGGGAGCATTCAAACTGTCAATTGCATCGAGCTCGGATGTGTTGATCCCTTCCGGCGCGCTCTCTTGCTGAGAGAAAACCGGAATTTCGGCCACCACCCTGGCCGGTATGAAGGAGCCTTCAACACCCATGTATGCCGCAATAGGCCGGTTTGTTTAATGGCCCGTTAGCCTAAATGCGAAGTTTGCCCGGCCAGCATGAAGCGGGGTCGCAAACCCTTGGATTCATGAGGCGTTTGCAACAGCCGATCCGGCGCGCACCATTCGACTCAGAAAAAGCACGGTTTATCCCCGACCTTGAGTCCCTTCTTGCCTTCGATTCGTTGCTCTGTTTCCCTATATGGGTAGCTGAACACAAACCAAGGATGCACAACATGTCGTTGCTCGAAGCCCGCTCTACCTACAAGCCGTTCGAATATCCGTGGGCTTACGACTTCTGGAAACGCCAGCAACAGATCCACTGGATGCCCGAAGAAGTGCCCTTGGGCGAAGACTGCCGCGATTGGGCGCAAAACATCACCGAGCATGAGCGCAACCTGCTTACGCAAATCTTCCGCTTCTTCACGCAAGCCGATGTCGAAGTGCAAAATTGCTACCACGAACAATATGGCCGCGTGTTCAAGCCGACCGAAGTGAAAATGATGCTCGCCGCGTTTTCCAATATGGAAACCGTGCACATCGCGGCGTATTCGCACCTGCTCGATACGATCGGCATGCCGGAAAGCGAATACAGCGCGTTCCTCGAATATGAGGAAATGGCCGACAAGCACAGCTACATGCACGAATTCAGCGTCGATACCGACGAAGATATCGCGCGCACACTCGCCATGTTCGGCGGCTTTACCGAAGGGCTTCAGCTGTTCGCATCCTTTGCCATGCTGATGAACTTCCCGCGCTTTAACAAGATGAAAGGCATGGGCCAGATCGTCAGCTGGTCGGTCCGTGATGAAAGCCTCCACTGCGAAGGCATCATCAAGATGTTCCACACCTTCTGCGAAGAGCGGGACTGTCTGACCAAGTCGGTGAAGGAAGACATCATCGACATCTGCCAGAAAACCGTCCGCCTCGAAGACGCCTTTATCGACCTCGCTTTCGAAATGGGTCCGGTGAACGGCATGACGGCGAAAGAGATCAAGAAATACATCCGCTACATCGCCGATTGGCGTTTGAAGCAGTTGGGCCTGCAAGAGATCTATATGGTCGAAGAGCACCCGCTGCCATGGCTCACCCCGCTGCTTAACGGTGTGGAGCACGCCAACTTCTTCGAAACCCGCGCGACGGAATATTCGAAGGGCGCGACGACCGGCGATTGGGGCACAGTCTGGAACAGCTTCGACAAGCGCCAGAACGCCAAAGCCGCGAACGAAGAAGTCGCAGCGGATGAAGGTCCGGATATGTTTGGCGAGGTCGAAGCGGCGGAGTAAAGCTTGAAGCGAGAGTCCCTAGAAGAGCCTATTTTGCGGGCCTTGTCATCATTTGGTGGCAAGGCCCGGATTGCAGACGTCTGCAAGTTTGTTTGGGATAATTACGAGCCTGACATCCGTCGATCAGGAAAGTACTTCTACACATGGCAATATGAATTACGCTGGGCCAGCGATGAGCTTGTCAAACGTAAGAAGATACAAAAGGGACCACCAAGAGGGACTTGGATGTTACTTTAGTGAAGAGAAAAATCGGCATGAAGGAAGTGCGAGGATCGGCGCTAATTCGTAGCAGTTCTTGTCATTCTCTAGCACCAAACATTCCCACGCCCACCGCGTCGCTCGGCTAAGCCTTCGCCCACCAACATATCACCCAAATTCGCACCACCGCGTGAAACCACCAGCAGTGCACGGCCATAGCGGTCGTGCTCGCGGCCTTCAGGGTTGGCTTCCAAGCTAAACGCGCCTTCATTCAGCAAGTCTTGCAATCGCTCCGTCGCGAGCGCGCCGAGCCTTGCTTCATTGGCGCAGCCGGGATTGCTCACCTCGGGCGTGTCGAAACCGACCAGTCTGATCTTCTCGCCGCGATACCAGATCGTGTCGCCATCCACGACGCAGGTGACGCGCTGCGGCCCTGAGCAAATCGGGAAATACGCCTCTTCGCGATCAATCACCTGAGCAAAGCCAATTGCCGCCTCTGCCTCAGCAGGGGAGCTATCGGTCGCGGGGAAAAACAGCACCGCCGAAAACGCCGCCAGCGGTAGCGCCACCAGCGCAATCGGAAACCACCGCACGCTGCGTTTCGCTGGCATATTCTTTGGTACGCGTGGCCGGCGCGGCTGGCGTGCCTGCCGCCTGCCTCTCGCCGAATAGGCGCTCGCTTTCGTCCAGCGGTTTGATCGGATCACTTTGCCCATGCGCGCCAGCGTCGCAGGCAATTCCAAAGATCACACTAATTGACCCATATCAAAGACTCCCGCCAAGCCGCCGCCCATACCCTCCTCACACACCAAGAGGAGAACCCCACATGTCGGCACACACACCCAACGAACTCACCGAAATTTTCAAGCGGGATCGCGATCTGCTGACGCGGCTTAAGCGCGATATGGCGCATTATGCGAAGCTTGCGGATGAGTATCACGCGATTAACCGCGAGGTTCACCGGATCGAGGCAGAGGTAGACGCCGCCAGCGACAGCCGCACCGAAGAGTTGAAGCGATCACGCCTCGCGCTGCTCGATGAAATTACCGCCATCGTGACCCGCGAACGGGCGTCTGCTGAATAGGCATACGGGCACCCTTTCGGAACCTCATCGCCGCTCGCTTCGTTGGAAAGACACACAATAGGAGCAACGATATGAACACCCGCACCCTTTTCGACCGTCTGCCGCTTGTTGCCGTGCTTGGCGCTGGGCTTACCCTTGCCGCTTGCGGCGCGCCGGAAAGCGACGGCCCTGCAGACACCGCGGGCGAAAGCATCGAAGGCGTTGCTGAGGGTGATGCACTCACCGGTGCCGAGATCGAAGAGGCCGTCCCAGGTGTCGAAGACGCAAACCCAGAAGGCGAAACGGGCAACACCGCCAATCTGGGCGATCCGGCGAATGTCGAATATAGCGATGATCCCAACAGCGACCGCGAAGCAAAAACAGCCGCTGACTGACGAGCTGTACCACTGCACAAAACGAACGGTGGGCGCCCTTCCGGATCGCCCACCGTCTTCGCATCCCTAAATCGAGACTGTTCGCGTTAGGTCAGTCCCGCAATGATCGACGCCACTGTCGCCTTTTCCTGCTCGATCAACCGGTCAATCGCCGCGTCGAATTTCTTGAGCGCGGCATCGCGTTTGCCGATCAGGTCAGTCAGCTGTTTCGTTGCCGCCTTTTTCGCATCGTCTGCCCCCGCATCGGAAAGCTTCGTCAGGGCACCCCGCATCAGGGCAAGGCCCGGCTCGAACATCGCCGATGTTTCATCCCGCTTCATCTGGATCTGTGTCCGCAAACACGAAAACATCAAATAGCTGGCATCCACCACCTTCTCGCGCGCGCCGCCCATGATCTCGCCGCGGGCCGCGGAAAGCTCACTTTGCATGCTTTCGCTTTCTGCCTTGGCGCGGTCCTCCATCTCTGCCGCTTCGGCGGAGATACTTTTCAGGGTAAACTGCGGTACATCGAATTTCAGCTCGGTCGTCTGCATCTTGATTTCCGGCACATCGAGTTTGATCGAAGTGGTCCCCATTTTAACTTCGGGGATGCCCATCACGATCTCGTTTTTGCGCATGTAAGGCTCCGGCACATGCATGTAGATCGGCTTCCACTTGATCGTCCAACCGTGGACCTCCGGCTTCTCACCCACTTTCCGTTTGACCATCCGCATGGCCGGCACGTGGAACACGATCCGTTTGTCCTTCATAGTGACCTGCGGCAGGTCGAATTTCCACTCCTGCAATTTCATGGTCACCTGAGGAAGGTCAAGCTTGACCGCGATGGTCTTCATTTCGACCTCGAAATCGAGTGAGATTGCTGCATCCAGACCCGTCGCATCGGGCGCGTCGTCCTCGATATCGTCAAAGCGGGTTTTGTATTTTGCGGTGATTGCTTTCATCCGCTCGGAAAGATCGCCCCCCACTTCTTTAACCAGCGCTTGCAGATTTTCGCGCTCAACTTGGCATGCGTTGCTCATTCAATTGTCTCCAGTTCAACAAGAGCGCTTCACGTTTGATCGCTCGTGTAAGGAGAGTATCCGCGCTGCAGGCTGGCGCGCGTGATGGCCGTCACGGCCACTTGATCGGGCGGCATTCCTGTGTATTATCCATGCAATACACCCAAGGGGATAATCCATGCTTTCCGCTCTCGCACTTGCCCTCGCTCAAGCCGCCGCGCCCACGCCAATTCCTGCTATCGAGGAGGCCCGCACTAGCGTGATCGCCAATGACAGCGCGTTGTTCTGGGCTGCATTCGAAGGCTGCGCGCCGGATAAGTTGAAGCCGCTGCTGACCGAGGATTTCCGCATGCTGCACGATCTGGGCGGAGAGGTCGCCGGTGACCGCGCGGCTTTCATCGGCATGTTGTCAGAGCAGTGCGCCGACCGCGAACCGGGCGGGAAGAATGAAGGATACAAGAACCGCCGCCTCTCCGTCCCCGCCAGCCGTGAGGTAACTCCGCTCGGCAAGTGGGGCGTGCTGGAGCGCGGGATGCACACTTTCCACGAACTGCGCCAGCGGCCAGCGGGCACATACGGCGCGGATGACCCCGGCGGCCCGACATGGGTGCAGGTGGGCGGTGCGCGTTATATCCACACGTGGAAATGGATGGCGGAAGAGGGGCGTTTCCGCCTGCAACAAAGCCTCAGCATCGATCACGGATCGGCGGAGGAATATCCGCCCAAGAGCGGCTGAATTTTCCTACATGCGCGGCCGGTGGTAGCGGGAAAGGGATGACTTCACGCACCGAAAACCTGCCCTATGTTGGCAAAGTGTCACCCAGGTCCAACATGGGTAGAACGCTGAAATTACTGCGAAACGCCTTGTAGGGAACACATGACACATCGCTGATCTGTCATGTGTTCCCTACAGCGCTTGCCCGCTTAGAACAGCCAGCTTTTCGGATTGGGCATCGGTTCTGATTTTAGCGCTTTCACCAATGAAAGGACACAGCGCACACCCAAACCGACCGTGACAAGCAGGAACAGCGCAGCAACGCCCATCATCGCAACGCCAACCACGGTGTCGGAAACCGAATCCCAAGCCTGATTGTTGGCATACATGCTCACGATAAAAGCGATCGCCACGATGAACGCGCTAATGATCAAGGCAAAGCCAAGCCAGAATGTTCGGATCAGATAGGTGAAATGCGAAACCTCCCAAGCTTCGGTATCATCGGACCGGCGCCATATATAAGCGAGCACCATTGCGACTAGGCACGTCGCCGGGATTAGAACGCTCGCGAGCAACAATATGCTCACAATCGCGGGACGAGAAAAGCTTTGGACCGGTCGAGGCCGGTGTTGCTGTTGATCAGAGTCATGCGTGGTCATGCGGTTTCTCTTTAAGCTGTCGGTTAGGGCAAAGTAAGCGATGGTATGGAGCAAGGCAAAGATACGGCGGACATTCGCGTTAACCCAATCGTCACCATCGCCTGCCGCAGTAAGCCTTGGATTGCGAAAAATACGTCATCTGGAAAGTTGAAAAACCGCGTAAAATCCCCGTTTTTCGCCGGCTTCCTAAGGTTTTCTTCACCTCGAACTCTTATTACCAATATCAGTTAATTCACACGAAGGGTATCGCATGAAGATCGTACAGGGCCTGGCCGGACTCACATTGGGAATGGTAGGCGGATTGCTGGTAATCTTCTTCGTGCTTGGCGGATTGCCAGTTACGGAAGCAGTTCAGGCCGAAGCACCCGTGGCGCAAGCGCCCATCGAGCATCCTCAGACCGAAGGCACCGGTGTTCAAGACGCCGAAACGCAAGAGGGCGGACCGCTGGTTCGCGTATCGCTCAAGGGCTAAGCTGTCAGCGCCAGCCTATTCCCAACCCCATGCGGGAGGAGGGGCTTCGACTGGTGCGGTAAGATCAAACTCAACTCTGAAAAAGCGATCCTCCGGCGCACCGCCATCGATAGTGCGTTTCAACTGGTAGGCGAACACACCGGCTTCCGCCTCCGCATCGTCAACCTCGACGGTCCACACATTAGTGACTGAGGCGCTGAGCCCTTCGCGCTCGAACAAGGCGATGCTCTCGGCATCCACAGGGAAGTCCTGCGAGCCCGCCGATCCGTCCGCATCGGTATCACCGCCATACATGGTGACCGCATCACTCTCGCCATCCTTGTGACGGTGATCGTGTTTGAGCCTGAGACCATCCGACGTTCGCGTGACGAGCCAAGTTCGCGAACGGTCCCATTTACCGTCAATCGCGACGTGGAATGGGACGGCAATCTGTTCGTCCGAGCACTCGCGAACATGCATAATCATGTCCGCTGCCGCGAAATCGGCATCGACTTCATCCTCGCTTACCAAACCGCCTGAAAACGCTTTGCCACAATGGCTCGACAGCGCGGCCCAGAATTCATCCTGTGCGCTAAGGTTCGCTCCGGCGGCGCCTTCATAACGGGGCGTAGCGGAGCAGCCGGTTAGGATTGCCGCTACGATAAGGGCTGGTGCAAAACGGTGGAACATTCCTGCGACGCTCAAAAGAGCATCGTTTCAGGTTCAGGCATTGGTTCGCGTCTTTGCGCCTTAACCAGGCTCATCACGCTGCGAACGCCGACCCAGATCGCGATGATCGGGAAAAGCAGGAAGCCAATCAGAACAAACATCAAGACAGACGCGATAATGCTGGCGATAAAACCAAACCAGAATGTCCGGATCAGATAGGTGAAATGCGAGGCAGCCCAGCTTTCCTCATTATCGCTTTGCCAAACATGAGCGAGGACGATCCCGACAAGCCCAGAAAATCCGGTCACGAAGCTGCCCAGATAGAGCAGGCTGATGATGGTCGGTTGATTAAAATCGAAACCGCTATTTGTATTTTGTTCAGTCATGTTGGATCCCCTTTTGCCATTGGCATGCGCAGGCCAGTTTATGCGAGAGTTGCGGGAGAGCAAGCCCCGCCTGTGAATTGAGCTGTGCTTATGTGCACCAGTCAGTTCGGATCGCACCCCATCCGCTTTCGGATGCGAGACTGCGGCTTAGCATATGCTGGGCAAGATAATCCCGACCGCCGCTTTCCAAAGGCCGACTGATTTCGCGCAGCTCGCGGCCATATTGATCGCGTGGAGGCTCATCCTCGCCGCTCCATTCAAATGGGCCGATAGCCAGCCAGGTGTGCAGCTCGACTTTCGCCCGCCGCGCCCGTTCGATCTCAGCCGGGCACGCTCCGTCCAGCTCGGGCGCATCAAACCCGGTTATCCGGATCCGGCGCCGCTTGGGTCCGCTGCCAATAATCAGGGTATCGCCATCAACCACGCACCCTTGCGCGCCTGACCACGGTTGGCCGCACTGAGCAAACCGATACGTAACCTGCTGCCATCCCTGCTCGGCGACATACGGGCGATACAGGAACCACCATCCTGCGCTGACAACGGCGAGCAAAATCGGCACGCGCCAAAGCGTCCACCAGCTGGCAATGCCTGCAGAACGACGGGTCTTGCGAAATTTCGGCTTACGGGGAGCGCGCTTGAACATCGGACTGTCAATCTAACATGAGAGCAGGCAATTCCAAGCGAGCGCAGTCAGTCGCGTGTTTCTTTGCGCCTGTCGGTTCCGTTCCTGCGGTCTCCTTTGCGGCGATCTTCGCCTTCAAAGGGCAGCTGCTGCTTGCGCCGGTCCACGCCGCGGCGGTCCCCGCCAGAATTGTCCGCCTTCTCGTTTGGATCTCTATCCATTGTCCTCAACTCCCATTTGATTGATGCGAGCTTGCGATCTCTGGCGGACCGCTTTGGGGCTTGCTTTGCGCCTCGTGGACTGAGGGATAACACGTAAATACAACAGCATGCAAAAAGGGCCGCCCGGATTGCTCCGCGCGGCCCATTTCCTTGCGCAACTGCTGTCACGCTGTTTTGTCGGACGGCTTACGCTTCGACTGGCTCGAGCGTGCCTTTGCCATTTGGCGTTTCAATTTCGAGGCAGGTGCCTGCATCGACGTAAGTCCATGCATTGCCCTGGTAGTCGACCACGCTGGTACCGGCACAGCTGGTGCCAGGACCGGCGGCGCAATCATTTTCGCCAGCTTTGGAAACGCCGTAGCACTTCTCTTTATCGCCAGCGTCATCAGCAGCAGCGATTTCTTGTACGTCGCCGCCTTCGGTTGCGCCCTCTGCTTCAGTCGGTGCATCAGCGCCGCCTGAACATGCCGCGGCGAGGCCGGCTGCTGCTGCGAGTGCGATCGAGCCTTTAAAACGAGTGGTGTTCATGGTGTTCCTCCAATCCAAGTTTCCGTGATGAGGCCGTTCGCCCCTTCATCGAACGATTCGTAGTGAAACAACATTTGGTTACGGTGCCAAGCACTAAATTTGCAGAACGTGCGGATAAGGCGCCGACCTGCTTTGAATTTTGCAGAGTGTTTTGCAGAGTTCTGGCAAAGCGGCTAAGCGCCTCGCTGCGAACTAATCACCACCGCCAGCGATGACATAAGGACGGGCGCGATGACAGATATTGCCGACACAATGGCTGATGCAGCGGGCCTATCCAAGGTCGAAGTGCTGATTGAGGCGTTGCCCTATTTTCAGCGCTATGCCGGACGCACTTTTGTTGTGAAATATGGCGGCCATGCCATGGGCAACAAACAGGCCGCGCGTGATTTTGCCGAAGATATTGTTCTGCTGAAAGCGGTCGGGATCAATCCGGTCGTGGTCCATGGGGGCGGGCCGCAGATCGGTGACATGCTGTCGCGTCTTGGCGTCGAAAGCACGTTTGTCGACGGCTTGCGTGTTACTGATGAAGCCACAGCGAAGGTGGCCGAGATGGTGCTTTCGGGCGGGATCAACAAAGAACTGGTCGGTTGGCTTTCCAATGCCGGTGGCAAGGCGCTGGGCCTGTCTGGCAAGGATGGCGGGCTGGTCACGGCGCGCAAGGTGGAGCGCACGGCGCGCGATCCGGAAAGCTTGATCGAGAGCGTCGTCGACCTCGGGTTTGTTGGTGAGCCTGCGCATGTCGACACCAGCGTAATTGACACAGCCGTCGCCGCTGGAATGATCCCGGTGATAGCCCCGATTGCGGGCGGAGAGGACGGCGCAACTTACAACATCAATGCAGACACAATGGCCGGTGCAGTCGCGGCGGCGCTGGGTGCAGCGCGGCTGTTCCTGCTTACCGACGTTGCGGGCGTGCTCGATGGCAATGGCAATTTGCTGTCAGACTTGAACCCGCGAGATATTGCCAAATTGCGCGAAGAAGGTGTGATTAAGGGCGGCATGGTGCCCAAACTGGAAACGTGTGTCTCGGCGGTTGAGTCCGGGTGTGAAGCCGCAGTTGTTTTAGACGGACGCATTCCGCATGCGATGTTGCTCGAATTCTTCACAGCTCGCGGTGCGGGCACACTGGTGCGGGCATAGAGGCGGCACTATATCGGATTTCGCAAAAAGGGTAGCGTTAGGCGTATTAGTCGGGTAACACGCCAATAACGGGACCACATACGCGCGCAATACGGGTCGTGCGCCGAAAAAAAGGCAGTTTGAAACACCATGGATCTTCTCGTCGACGTCGTCGGAATTCTTACCCAAGCATTCGTGATGCTGATTATCATTCAGTTTGTGATCGGCCTACTGTTTGCGTTCAATGTCGTGAACCCATCGAACCAGTTTCTGATGCAGGTTTACCAATCGATCAATTCTCTGCTTGAACCGATCCTGCGTCCGATCCGCAACATCATGCCCAACACCGGCGCGATTGATTTCTCTCCGCTTGTTCTGATTATCGGCCTTCAGATTTTGATGGCGGTTCTCCGAAGCGTTTAACTGCCAATCGACAGGAAACTGATCCAGATATGACCGCCACACGGATTGACGGAAAAGCTTTTGCCGCGCGCCTGCGGGAGCGGGTCGGGGATTATGCCGCGACTTTTGCGGAGGCCGCTGGTCGTAAGGCGGGCCTCGCTGTTGTGCTGGTGGGCGAAGACGCCGCCAGTCAGGTCTATGTCGGTGCCAAGGGGAAAGCGACGCTGGCTGCCAACATGGCAAGCTTTGAGCATCGCCTGCCGATGGACACGACATCAGAAGATCTGATGGCGCTGGTTGAAAAACTCAACAATGATGACAGCGTGGATGGCATTCTTGTGCAATTGCCGTTGCCAGACCATCTCGATGAACAAAGTATCATTGCCGCGATTAGCCCTGACAAGGACGTGGACGGTTTCCATGTCATCAATGCGGGCCGGTTGAGCGTGGGGCAAACAGGCTTCGTGCCGTGCACACCGCTGGGCTGTATGATGCTTTTGACGGACCGCCTCGGGGACCTATCCGGTCTCGAAGCGGTAGTGATTGGACGTTCGAACATTGTTGGCAAGCCGATGGCGCAACTGCTGCTGGATGCCAATGCGACCGTCACCATCGCGCATAGCCGGACCAAAGACCTCGCCTCGGTCGTGCGCCGCGCAGATATTGTGGTGGCCGCCGTTGGCCGCCCGCAAATGATCGGCAAGGACTGGCTGAAAGACGGTGCGACCGTGATTGATGTGGGCATTAACCGCCTACCGCCGGAACCGGGCAAGGAAAAGGGCAAGCTGGTCGGCGACGTCGCATTCGACGAAGCGAGCGAAGTCGCCGGCGCGATTACCCCTGTGCCGGGCGGTGTAGGACCGATGACAATTGCAGTTCTGCTGCGCAACACATTGGTCGCTGCTCATCGCAATGCCGGTCTTGAGGCTCCCGCAGACTTGTGAGGGTTGTCGCGGGCCTTGCGCTAACCGCAATGCTGTCGGCTTGCGCCGCGCCAAACAGCGTCAATTCGATCCGCCCGGGCATGCCCGTCCTCGCTGCCGATCTTGCACAAAACCGACTGGCACAGGATTCAGACGTTATTGCAGCGCTGGGCCAAACTGCAGCCCCTGAGGCTATTCTTTTTGCGCCGGGACCGGTCGATGCAAAATCATGGCTGAGTGGTCAAGAGCCATTTCCCGATACCGCATGGCAGGGGCATCTGGTCGCTGTTTCGTGTGATGGATTGATGGGCGCGGTGACAGGTGCGATCACGTGGGAGGACTATCCCGGCTACTACACGACAATCTGGCGGTATGATGCTGACGCAGAGGGTTCTTATGGCCAATGGCGTTGGACGCTGTCGCATGGAGACGGTCTCGACGAGCCTCGCCCAGCACCGCAAATCCCCCTCAATCTGGTGGCCTCTTGCGAAAACCTGCCAGCAGTCGCCGAACTGACAGAGCAATTTGGGCAATCACCCGACGGATCGCTGCGCTATCGCTGGAATTATAGCGCAGAAGCGGGCCGCATGCTGACAGTCGAGATATGGGACGGTGCCGCGTTTAAGACCGTGATCGAAGATACGGTTCCCACTGGTCAGGCTGAGTAAATCAGGCACCGCGCAATTGCGGGTCGACTTAAAATCGGAGAATTCATGCAGACCGCAAAGCTTGTCTTGTTCGCCGCCGCTCTCGCAATGACCGTCACAGCCTGCGGAACCCCGCAAAGAGGCCCATCGCAAAAAGTGATAGCCCGCGCGCTTCAAAGCGCACCTGGTGCCGCCCAGCCGAGCACAATCGTGAAGACCGAGATCGCTTATGCCCGCGCGGCGAAGGAAAGCGGCCAGCACACAGCCGCGTTGGAATACGCGGCCAATGGCGCGCGGTTGCATAGACGCAACGGTCTGGTCGGGGCGCTCAACATGTTCGGTCAGGGGAAAGATCCAGAAGCTGCCGCCGATTGGGCTCCGCGCACTGTCGTGATGAGCTGTGACGGTGAAGTCGCGCTCAGCCTCGGCCGATTTGTGGACCAGGAGGGTTTCGTCGGAAATTACGTTACCACGTGGGTGCGCCAGCCGGGTAACAGCTACAAATGGATCTATGATGTGGCAGGGCGCGACAACCCGCAGCCACCGCCCCGCGCCGAGTTTGAAGATGGCGATATCGTTGTCACTGCGATTGACGCTGTTCAGGGCTTGGTAGCGACATGCCCACGCGGCGGTGAGCAGGTGCCACCGCCTCCTCCGTTGCTGCTATCGGCAGACATACCGGGAGATGCGACACTTTCGCGGGATGGCACTTTGCGCTGGCGTTGGGAGCACGGCTCCGACGGTACAAAATACATCGCTGCCGATTATTACTATAACGGTGAATGGGTTACAGCGATTGATGAAGGGTTCGTATCTCCTGCCGAATAGTGTTCTTGGCAAAGGGCGACTATCCTGACAGAAAATTTCTGCTAGAGGCCGCCTCATGGTCTTCACCGAGCTTTTCATTTCTGCCTTCATCACGCTGTTCGTCGTGATCGACCCCCCTGGTTGCGCGCCAATTTATGCTGGCCTGACAAAGGGGGCCAGCAATGCGCAAGCGCGCAATATGGCGCTTCGTGCCACCGCTATCGCAGCGGTAATCCTTACTATTTTTGCGTTCTTCGGCGAAGACCTGCTCAACGCACTGCATATCCAGCTCGACAGCTTTCGTATCGCTGGCGGTTTGATGTTGTTCTTTATCGCGTTCGAGATGGTGTTCGAAAAACGCACCCAGCGCCGCGAAGAACGGGCCGAGAAAGTAACCGCTGCCGAAGTGGAAGATGTTTCCGTCTTCCCGATGGCGATGCCGATGCTGGCGGGGCCAGGCGCAATTGCGGCGATCATGCTCTTGATGAACGAAGCCGACGGTTTCGAGCAAACAGCAGAGGTGTTTCTTGCCCTTGGCCTAGTCCTGCTCCTGACCGCAGCAGCGCTGGTCGCAGCCGGACCGCTGATCCGATTGCTTGGTGATAAAGTCGAGGCGGTTATTACTCGACTTCTTGGCGTATTGTTATCTGCACTTGCGGCACAATACGTGATCGACGGATTGCGCGGCAGCTTTATCACGTAAAACTACCGAACGTCTTTGTAGTTCGAGAGAGTTATCTCTTGCATTGATCAGTTTATTGCATAAAACTCACCTTATAAGGGTCGCACAGTACTTCATTTTTCGGAGTTCAGTGTGAGGGACGACAAACCAGAAGCTATCATAAGGGCTGCGATTAAAGAATTGCAGGCCTCGGGCATGGATACCCGTTCTCTTGTCGAGCGGCTTCAGAGCCCCGATATTGCAAACATTGTCGTTGGGCCATGGCCGCCCAGCGGATTGCAGCCGGAAAAGATGGATGGTCTGATCCAGACGAGAGCGCTCATTTTGGAGACTCTCGATCTGATGCTCGCAAAGAGCCTGCAGCCTGCCAAAATTGATCCTTTGAGCGAGAAGGCGGCAGAAGCGTCCGAAGCGTTGAATAAAATCGGCGTGGGCTTTGGCTCGGGAAAGCTTACCGAAACTGTCCACCGATCTATCGTGGGCAAATGGCCGCCTGATGGTGCCTCAATTGATCGCCCAGATTTCGAAGGCATAAAGAAGAGCGACATCACCGGAAAATGGCCTCCCAAATAACGCGCTAAAGGAGGGTGATGATGCCGGGCAATGATACCAAGACAAAAGAGCAGCCGGTTGCTGACGAGGTAAAACCGGATGCGCCAGCAGGTGCAAAGGTAGGGGCGTATGGAGTTGCCCCGGCCGATGCCGACGGAGAGCCGATATACGCCGGAGGCAAGGACGGAAAACCTTTGGATGGCCTTGACAAAAGGGTGTTGAAGTTTGTCGAACCATCCGACCGGAGAGCGGTGAACATCTACTTTGGCCTGCCTGAAAGAGATGAGCCGCCTCCGGCCGATCAATCCGCACTGCACGAGGCGATCGCAGAAGTTCTCACGACGATCAGAAGGCTCTACATCAGCTCGAATGGCGAAATCGCCGCGCCATTCAGACTTCTCTACCTTCGGTTGTACCGGCTCGCTCAAGTCGGTTTGACCGGCAAAGCTCAGCCCGAAGTGGCTAAAGCAGCGCTTGAACGAGTAATCGATGATCTCATCAACTCTGAAGGACCTAAGAAAAAGAATCTGTATCTCAAGCGGCTCTCAGGCGCTGCCGGTCGGCTGATCCTGTTCTTCGTAGCCCTGTATATTTTCATGCGATATGCGGATGGCGATTTCTGGGGCAAAATTGATGTAAGTACGGCAGCGGCGTCTTCGTTTATGGTCCTCTGGATCGGCACAAGTATCGGTGTCTGTCTCTCCTACGCAATCCGCAAAGCTGAATTGAAACTGCGCGACCTTACAGTCGCCGAAGATGATTTTCTGGAGCCGACAGCACGTCTTATCTTCGCGGGTGCGTTGGCCAGCGTTCTGGGGCTTCTATTGAACCTTGGCTTTGTCGAGATAAAGATCGGTGACGTAGCGCTGACGGACTTTGCGAAAAGCCCTCCCCTAGCACTTCTTATGGGTGTGGTTCTGGGGCTTAACGAACTGCTGTTGCCACAGTCGATTTCTAAGCGGACTGCGGATATCTGGGACAAGATTAAGTAAGCTAGAGATCAAGTGATCGTGCTGACAATACCGTAGGTTGAGCCAAGCGCGACCAGCAATGTGCCCATCGCTCCCATGGCGCGCATGCCGGCAAAGGCTTTGCGCGTTCCGGTAAGGTCATCGCCGTGCGAACCGGCGAGTGATGCAAATCCAAGTGCGTGAAGCGAGCGCGCAACGGCAAAGCCGATGCACAAGACCAGTACAAAGGTCGTTTGCCCGACAATAATTTCAAACAGAGCAATTACCACAAGAAACAGGCCGGAATTCTCGGCCAGATTGCCGTGTCGCCTTACTTTGCGTTCAAGATCGCGATCTCCGCCATCGCCAAGAAATTGCCCTTTTGACCGGTGAAGACCGACGCTGAGCATCAAGACCACCTGTAGAACAATCAGGAACGCGCCAAGCGCAGCAGCATAAAGAGGAAGGTTGGTCACTATACGCGCTCCTGTTGAATGATCTGAGTGTCCGCAAAGCCGAGAAGCGCAAGCGAAGCGTTTCCGGCGTCTAGGATCCGGGACGGTGCGCCCGCAAGACGGGCAGAGGCGAATGCTCCATGCAGCAACTGGGTTAGAGTGCGGCCCAGCATTTCGGGGCTCTGATTCAGTCCGTTGTTATCAACTGCGTCGCGAGCGATGATCGTCAGATAGTTTTCCACCTGATCGAAGATATGCTGCGCTTCTTTGCGAATTTCAGGCATGTCCTGCCCCAACTCAAGAGCGAGTCCGACAATCGGGCAGCCGTATATATCGCCGCTCTCCTCAAGCATCGTCTCGTGAGCGCCGTACACAAAGCGGAAAATTGCGGCGAGCCGATCCTGAGGGCTGGAATAGATGTCAAAGCTGGATGCGAAGACCGTCTCGATGGTCACGGCCCCGTTAAAGCGGACCACCGCGAGGGCAAGGTCGCCCTTATCGGCAAAGTAGCGATAGATTGTGGCCTTGTTCACCTGCGCTGCATCGGCAACCAGATCGACTGAAACACCGTGAAAGCTGCGCCGCCAGAACAGATTTGCCGCCGTCGCTACGATGTGCGCGCGGGTCCGTTCGCCTTTGGTTGGGAGTGCTGCGAAATCCATATATAACCGTTTAGTTATATATGAGGGCGGCTCATAGGGCTCTTATGCGATGAAATGTCGCAATCCCATCGCTGTTATTGGAGGGTCATGATCTCTTCGCCGCCGTCGCTGCGGCCAAAGAACTGCATCAGTTGGACGAGCAATTCGCAGCGCGCCGAAAGGTTTCCTGCCTCTAGCAAAGCCTGTTTTGATGCCGGATCGAACGGCGCGATCTGCGACACGCCGTTGATCAGCGATTGATCATCCAGCCTTTCAACCGAATCCCAATCAACCGAATATCCTTGCCGCTCGGCGAACTTGCGGGCCTCGCTTTCGAAGCCACCGCGCTGGGCGTAGCTAAGGGTTTCATCCTCGTCGTCCTCGATCACTTCGCCTTCAACCTGGCGGAATGCAGTCACGACGTCGATCTCCCGGATCAATTTGAAACGGCTTTGACCTTCAAGGATCAAATTGTAGCGTCCGTCCTCCATCGCCTCGATTTCGCCAATGCGCCCGATCGTACCAATCGAGAATAGCGGCGCTCCGTCAACCGGCTGTTGCGGTTGGATCATGGCGATTTGGCGGTCCCTCACCAGCGAATCTCCTACGAGCGAACGATAGCGCGGTTCAAAGATGTGCAGCGGGAGCTGTAGACCGGGAAACAGGACCGCACCGGGAAGGGGAAAGATGGAGAGGCGTTGGGACAAGATCGCTTACCCGAACAAAATCTTAGATAGGCGGCGCCGGGTCGCAACGACCCACTCGTCTTGCAAACCGACGGCATCAAAAATCTGTAGCAGCTTTGCTTTGGCCGCGCCTTCATTCCACTCTCGGTCTTCTGCCACCATGCCGAGCAGCATGTCCGCGGCGGCATCGCGCTCGCCGACGGCAAAAGTGGCTTCGGCATATGCGAGTTTCGCACCCATACCTGCGCCATCGGCTTCGGCGGCGCTTTTCAGCCCTGCGAGTTCGCTGTCGTCTACCTGAGTGCCCGCAAGTTCCAGCGCGCTGTTCGCGGCCAAAATCGCAGGCTCGTCCTTGATCTTTTCGTAGACAGGGCTCGACTTGATCGCCTCCATCATCTTCTCGGCCTCATCGGCCTGAC
Source organism: Erythrobacter crassostreae (assembly GCF_019204045.1). Lineage (GTDB taxonomy): Bacteria > Pseudomonadota > Alphaproteobacteria > Sphingomonadales > Sphingomonadaceae > Erythrobacter > Erythrobacter crassostreae. The sequence continues at coordinate 938,730 of NZ_JAGSPC010000001.1, forward strand.
CCATCGCGATCTGCGCGCGGATCATGCCAGCGATCGCACCGGGGTTTTCATTGTCGAACTGGATGACTTGAGCAAACACGCCAAAGGCTTTTTCGGTGTCACCGGCAGCAAGTGCTTCCTCGCCCACCTTGATGTGCTGGGCCACTTCTTCCGGTGAAGGGCCTTGCGGCGCAGTATCACCGTCCGCGCCAGCCTGGATCGGTAGCTGCGACAACAACTGGTCGAGCACTTGCTTCAACTGCGATTCGCTGCGCGCGCTGGTTAAGTCGGCAACTGGCTGCCCCTGGAACATTGCATAGACGGTCGGGATCGATTGAACCTGAAACTGGCTCGCGATGAATTTCTCTTCATCGACATCCAGCTTCGCAAGAATTACGCCTTTGTCGGCATATTCCGCAGCAACTTTTTCAAGCATCGGGGCAAGTGCCTTGCACGGCCCGCACCATTCCGCCCAGAAATCGAGGATTACCAGCTTAGTCTGCGATGGCTCGACAACGCTTTTTTGAAAGCGCTCGACGGCTTTTTGTTCTTCGATGTTAAGACCCATGCTGGCCAAGGGAAATGCTCCTGAAATTCGTTTCGTATTGGTTCACTTCTCATGTGGGGCCTCGCAGCCGGATTTGAAGCGCATATTTCTCCTGTGCGAACTGCTGGAGGGGTATGCGAGCCGGATCAAGGCAAATTTGCGCGATTTAACGCTTGCAGGCAGGCCGAGGCGCTGTTAATTGCCCGCCTCCTCAGCAGATAGGGTGGTGTTCCATCGGATCTGTTTGACGCCAGTGAGCGGGCGTAGCTCAGGGGTAGAGCACAACCTTGCCAAGGTTGGGGTCGGGCGTTCGAATCGCCTCGCCCGCTCCATTATTTCTCAGGTCGATCTTCCGTTTTCGTATCAGCAGATGCTGGTCCGATTGCGGATGTGCGCCCAGCTCGTCTCACTTTTTGGCCTGTTGTCGGTAGAATTGTGCGTTTCGTCGAACTCGGCAAAAAGAGGGTTGCGATCTGCAATGATGTCGTTAGGTGGATGTTACGTTATCACATTCTAATGCCGGGAGCTCTCTCCGATGAAACTTATCGCATCTCGCATTGCACTGACGGCGGCACTCGCTGTCACTGCATCTCCCTTGCTCGCTGAGAACGAAGCTGGCCCCCAAGACGGACAGTCTGTCGAAGGCGGCGCGGCTGAAGAGGCGCCAGAAGATGATCTTCACAATCGCCGCGTCGATTATCAGGGTAATATCGTTGTCAGCGCAGCGGGCCTTGAACAGCTCGATATTCTTGCGGGCACTAGCGTTTTCGAAGCTGAACAGATCCAGCGGAACTTGAATGGTCAAATTGGCGAAGTTCTCGCCAAACTCCCCGGTGTATCGGCAACCAGCTTTGCTCCAGGCTCCTCGCGTCCGGTTCTACGCGGTTTTCAGGGCGAGCGAGTACGTGTTTTGGTCGATGGTATCGGCACGGCTGATGTTTCGAACACATCCGTTGATCACGCGACCTCGATTGACCCGCTTACCGCAGAGCGGATCGAAGTTCTGCGCGGGCCAGCGGTGCTGCTCTACGGTTCGCAAGCCATTGGCGGCGCGGTCAATGTCATCGACAAGCGTATCCCGACACGGATGCCTGATGAAGGTGTCCATTTCGATGCGTTGATTGCTGGCGATACCGCGAGCGATCTTCGCACCGGTGGCGCATCGATCGATGTTCCGATTGGAGAGAACTTCGTACTCCATGTGGATGGCAGCTGGCGCGAAACCGATGACCTGGAAATTTCCGGTTCTCAGGTTGCGCCCGAACTTCGCGCCGAACTGCTTGAAGAAGCTGCCGAAGAAGAAGCCGAAGGCGAGTTTGAGGAAGCAGAGGAATTTCGTGAAGCTGCCAATCAGGAAGGCTTCATCCCCAATTCGGCCAGCGAAACTTACACAATCAATGGCGGCTTTGGCGTGATCCTTGGCGACAGCACGTTTGGCGCATCGGTCGGGTATTACGATACGAATTACGGTGTTCCGACACGCCCTGGCTCCGGCCATCACCACGGTGAAGAGGGTGAGGAAGGTGAAGAAGAGGGCGAAGAGGAAGGCGAGGAGCTCGTCACCATCGCGCTTGAGCAGGTTCGCGCCGATTTCAAAGCTGACATTGCGCTGGGCGATGGTTTCTTCTCCCGTTTGAAACTGCGCGCGGGCTATTCCGATTACACCCACACCGAATTTGAAGGCGCAGAAGTGGGCACAACCTTCGACAGCGAAAGCATCGAAACGCGCCTTGAACTGACGCAGAGCGAAACCGGTCCTTCGCGCGGCGGCATTGGCATCCAATATCGCCACCGCGATTTCTTCGCCGAAGGCGCCGAAGCGTATGTTCCGCCTAACATCACCGATCAATTCGCCGTGTTTGGCCTGCAGGAATTCGGCAAGGGTCCGTTCCAGCTTGAATTGGCGGCCCGTTACGAAGCGACATCGGTTGATGCGACCACGCTGGGTATCGAACGCGACTTTGACACATTCTCCGGTGCTGCTGGCTTTATCTACGAAGCCGACGAAGCATTCCGTGCGGGTATTAACCTGTCCCGCGCCGAACGCGCACCGAGCGCGGAAGAACTGTTTTCCGACGGTCCGCATATCGCCACGCAGGCTTTCGAGATCGGCGATGTCAATCTTTCGACTGAAAGCGCATGGGGCGTCGAAGCTTTCGCTCGTGGAACCGTGGGCGGTGTCACATTCAGCGCGGCAGTCTTTAACCAGTGGTTTGACGACTACATCTACCTCACCGAAACCGGTCTTGAGGAAGATGATCTTCCGGTGTTCGTGTACCTTCAGCAGGACGCCAATTATTTCGGCGTTGAAGGCGAGGTTTCCTTTCCTGTGTTCGACACCGGTAATTTCGGCCTGATCGCCGATTTCAACGGTTCATATATCAATGCCGAGCTCGGCGACGGCACCAATGTCCCGCGCATCCCGCCGCTCAGCTTCCTTGCTGGCCTTGAAGCGCAGACCAGTGCATTCGACGTGCGCGGCGAAGTGCAATGGTTCGCCGAGCAGGATCAGGTTGCCGCATTCGAAACGCCGACATCGGATTTTGCGCTGGTCAATTTCCTCGTCGCTTGGCGCCCGCTTGCGAACAATGAAAACGTGTTCGTCCAGCTTTCGGCTGACAACGTCTTTGACGTGACGGGCCGCCGCCATGCAAGCTTTACCAAGGACTTTGTCCCTCTGGCTGGCCGTAACATTCGTGCGAGTGTCCGGCTTAGCTTCTGATCACAGAGTAGGAAAACGAAAGGGGCGAGCGCTGGCATAACCGGCGCTCGCCCCTTTCCATTTGGGCTTTCGCCGCCGCCTAATTTTCAGCGGTAAAGGTCAGCTCGGCATGCTCTTCGAGCCGTTTGACCAATGCTTCGCCCAGGAACGAACCTGGTGTGCCGATCCCGCCCGGTGCGTCGCTTTGCGTTAGCGCAATACCGGTTTCCGACAGCATCCGGCTCGTGGAGCCATAACCCGGATCGTATTTGCCTTTGACGCTGTAATGCAGGCTTTCACCGTCCGGCATATCGGCGACGAACAGGATGTCGTAAAAGCCGTTCTCGCGCTCTTCCTTGCTCGGGCCTTCACCTGGCTTTGGCGGTTTCGCACCGAACGGGTTCTTCATCATTTCTGTCGCGGCTTCGGCCATTTTCTTGCCCGCATCGCCGGGGCTGGTCAGCATCATCTCGTCATACTTGAAGTCTTCGCCGTATGGGTGGCCCAGAAGGAAGTTCGTGCGGTGCACGTTCTTTGTGTTGATCGGGGCCATCACAAACGGGGCGGCCCATTTGTCGAGATCCTTCTCGTATGACGGGATCATTCCCGAAGGCTGGCTTGGCCCTTCAAAACCCGGTGTCAGGGCAAACGGGCTGCGCATGACGTTGATCAGTTTCGGGTTCTTCGCCATCGCCTTCATCGTCGCGCCCAAGCTGGCTGCGGTGCCGCCGGAGAATGTGCCCGCCATCGCGCGCACGCGGCCACGGATTGACGGAGCAGGCTTGCCCCAGCGTTTCGTCGCCTCTTTCTGAGCCATCAACACGCCGAGATCGAACGGGATCGAATCGAACCCGCTGGAGAAACAGATGCGCGCGCCAGATTTCTTGGCGTCGGCTTCGTGCTGTTCAATCTTTTCGGCCATCCACGCGGGCTCACCGGAAAGATCGGCATAATCGGTGCCGGTCTTCACGCAGGCCGCGACGAGGTTGTCTCCGTAAAGCTGATACGGGCCAACGGTCGTCAGCACGACTTTGGTGCGGTGGCACATCGCCTCAAGGCTGGCCATGTCATCGGCATCGGCAACCACCAGCGGCGTATCGGCAGGCGCGCCGATTTCATCGCGCACAGCCTCCAGCTTGTCCTGAGACCGGCCCGCCATGGCCCATTTCGGCCCGTCATCACGGCCGGAATAATGCTTATCGAGATATTCCGCGACGAGGCGTCCGGTGTAACCGGTCGAACCGTAAATGATGATATCAAATTCTGTCTTTGCCTTGGGGGTAGCCATTCAAACTGTCTCCTTTGTCCCGGCAGCAATGCGCGTGAGGGATATAAGAGTCAAAGTCGCGGGAGGACTGCTTTGTTCCTGTGTAGGACACACATGACAGATCGGGGCAGGTGTCATGCGTGTCATACAAGGGTATCCTGTTTAATCGCAGTGGCTTGCTGATGTTGGACATGGGTGACACTTGTCCAACTTTCGACGCCCTGATGAATTCGGCCAACGTAACGGGCGCAGCCAACCTAGCGAGGCGTGAGCGAGTAGGAAAATGGGGATGACCGATTGTGTGGGGAGGGAGCAGGCACGCGCCGTAAAACCTTCAGGGGAAAACGATCATGGCGACGTGCTCATCGCTCTCGTTGAATATCAGCAGATTTTGATACGCCACCGCGGCTAATTCCGGCCTTCACAACCTTTGACCGGCTGGACTGCAGTGTCTCTAGTATATCCTGTCCCCAATTCGCATAATCTTCCAAGGCTTCAGTGAAGCCTTTCATTGTATATACCAAAACACTATTACTAATTTTGCCATAGTGAGGAGATATATAGTTCTGTTGGTATACTAGGGAGTGGACCTGTTTCGTCTGTAAGTGGGGACTTCCTGTCTCGAAGTAGCATTCGAAAAGGTCACCATCGACGACAACGATCGGGAGGAAGAAGCATATATCGCGCGACCCATCTGACCACCGCTCATCACACTCTTCGGTGTAGTGGATAGCAGCCTTCACCGCCGATAAAATGCCACTCCGTATTTGCTGCGTTTTTCCGTCCTTGAATGCTGCATATGAGCGGGCAAGCCGATCTGGAGAACTCAGTGGTTTTTCTCGTTCAATATCTTTGTAGCCTAAGGCGGCACTATCGACGTTGTGGCTCCACCTAAACATGGACCACCCCTTGCCGCCCTCATGACTTCTTGCCTTACTCGAGAAAAAGACGAATGGGTCCTGGGTTTTTTTAACTTCTATACAGAAATTAATTAAGCAATGGACCTCAGGTTTCTCTGAGATGTCATTATCGATACGGTAAGCATATAAGTCTAGTTCGCGACCGACGCCTTCATCTTTATCGATGTAATATACGCTTTGATCGACACCCCACCCTGCGGCAGACAGCATTGAAGCGACTTTAAGTTCGGATGCAAAGCCGCTCCTTTCTGCTAGGTCAATGATCTTTTCGGCAGGGACGGGCATTTGCGTTTCCGATCTTTTTGATGCGATCTGTTAGTCGATCATGACATCGTTGGTTGCCGGACAAAACGCTTCCAAGACAGCTTAATCGAACGTCCGCTATTGGGTCGTAGCGGACCTTCGGCGCTTACCCTCTACAACCGAGGCAACGTCACTCCGCGCTGGCCCATATATTTGCCGGCGCGGTCTTTGTAGCTTGTTTCGCAGCGTTCGTTCCCTTTCAGGAACAGAAACTGGCAAGCGCCTTCATTGGCGTAGATTTTGGCGGGCAGCGGGGTAGTGTTGGAAAATTCCAGCGTCACATGGCCTTCCCAACCCGGCTCAAGCGGGGTGACATTCACGATAATGCCGCAGCGCGCATAGGTGCTTTTGCCAAGGCAAATTACCAGCACGTCTTCAGGCACGCGGAAATATTCGACTGTGCGGGCGAGTGCGAAGGAGTTGGGCGGGATGATGCAGACATCGGTTTCGCGGTCGACAAGGCTGTTTGCGTCGAATTTCTTCGGATCGACCGTGGCCGAGTTCACATTGGTGAAAATCTTGAATTCCGGCGCGACGCGCGCGTCATACCCGTAAGAGCTGAGCCCGTAAGAGATCACACCATCGCGGCGCTGCGCTTCCTCGAACGGCTCGATCATGCCATTGGTTTGCGCCTGCTCACGAATCCATTTGTCTGAAAGAATAGCCATGGATCAGTGATTCCCGATGGGCGCGGGCGGAGCAAGCGTGGGCGCAGTTTTATCTGGGGAGCGTGTCTATTGTTCGGGCTTCGCGCCTTCAAACAGCCATTTATCACCCCATTCGCGCATCGCGCCCATGACGGGGGCAAGCTCGCGTCCGGCGTCTGTCAGTTTGTATTCGGCGCGGCGTCCTTCGGGAGGGTCGCGTTCCAGAATTCCATGCTCGACCAGAGCGGTAAGGCGCGATGTCAGCGCCGCACGATTGATGCCGGTGTTGGGCAGAAATTCCTCAAACCGCGTCGCCCCCAAAAATGCCTCGCGCAGGATCAGAATAACCCAGCGGTCGCCGAGAATACGCGATGCCCGGCCAACGGGGCAGGGCGAGGTGGAAAGCTTGAGCTGGTTCATAGGTCTGCATTTTAGACTTGACCGGAGCAAGTGCAAGCGCGACTGATTTAAGTCTTATTTCCAGACTTAAGGATTCGATCATGTCCAGACCCGGTTTTGAAAACGAACAGCAAGTGCTCGATTATATGAAAAGGATCGCGGTCGGCCGATCCGGGTTCAGTAGCTTTCTCCAATTAGAGCCGGTTCGCTGCTGGGAGGGGGAGGCCGAGATCGAGATGGAAGTGCGGCCTGAAATGACCCAGCATCATGGCTTTGCCCACGGCGCGATTGTTGGATTGATGGCTGACAATGCCTGCGCATGGGCAGCGAGTTCCGCCGTCGGCGATGTGGTCACGGGCAATTACACAATCAACTTTCTTGCCCCTGCCAAGGGCGCAAAACTTCGTTCAAAAGGCAGCGTTGTGAAAGCAGGGAAGCGGCAGGTCGTGGTCCGCGCGGATGTGTGGTCAGAGGACGAAGGCAGCGATCCGGTGCTTGTCGCGGTGGCTCAGGCGACCATCGTCCCGACAGGGATTGCGACCTCGAAAGCGAGCTGAATGTCTGGCGCTTAAAGCTGCTTCGCACCCAATTGCGGATTGAGCGAAGTGACGTGGTTCAGCCACTTTTTCGGGCGGCGCAGCATGTCTTCGGGATATTCGACCTTTAGGCCCAAAATCTTCGCCATTGTGCCGACAAAGTGGATGCAATTGCGCGTGTCGAGGCTGTAATATTTGCCCGGCGCGTTTTGCCATTTGTCCTTCTCGGCGATGATCCGGTAATATTGCTCATCCGTGATCGTCATTGTGAAATGGCGGTTGGTCTTCTTGATAAACTTCGGCTTTTCGGCGAGCACCATATGCTCGACCGGCCCGCGCAGCACCGCCGTGGTCGCCTTGCGTGCGGAAAAGCCGTAATTCTCATTCACAGCTTTGCCGGTCGATTCCAGCGTCCCTTCAAGCACAAAGAATGTGTGCGGGTACCGCCCGAACAAAACCGATCCGTTCACGCTGTGAAAATGGATCTGCACATCGGCGAGCGCAGGACCGCTCCAGACGAGCGCGAGCAGGGCGAAAAGGTGAATCAGAAACTTGGGCATGAAGCGCTTTTATCGCGCAACCCCGCGTGCCCGCAAGTAAACCTTTTTAACTCGCCAGCAGAGTGGCGTTTCCGCCTGCCGCCGTAGTGTCGATACAGGTCACGCGTTCGGTTGCGAAACGGGCGAGATAGTTGGGCCCGCCCGCTTTCGGACCGGTGCCGGACAACCCTTCGCCGCCGAAGGGTTGGCTTTCCACGATGGCACCGATCTGGTTGCGGTTGACGTAGAAATTGCCGACTTTCGCGCGGGCCTGAACATAGCGGCGCGTGGCTGCGATGCGGCTGTGCAGGCCGAGGGTGAGGCCGTATCCGGTGGCGTTGATATCTGCGACAACCTGCCCGAGGTCTTCGGATTTGAACCGCGCGACATGCAGAACGGGACCGAAGTTTTCACGGTTGAGATCGAGGATTGAATCCACTTCGATAATCGTTGGAGCGACGTAGCATCCTTTGTCGGTGCCCTCCGGCATGAAGCAGCGCGCTACGTTGCGTTCAGAAGCGATGCTGCGGGCGACGTGGCGTTCGAGAGCGGCCTGCGCATCGGGATCGATTACAGGGCCGACATCGGTGGCAAGGTCAGCCGGGTCGCCGACATGCAAGGCTTCAAATCCGCCGCGGATCATCGCCAGCATGTCGTCCGCCACATCGTCTTGCAGATAGAGAACGCGCAGTGCCGAGCAGCGCTGGCCCGCCGATTGGAATGCGCTCGCCAGCACATCGCGCACGACCTGCTCAGGCAAAGCGCTGGAATCGACGATCATTGCATTTTGGCCGCCAGTTTCGGCGATCAATGTCGCAATCGGTCCATCGCGTCCGGCGAGCGATTGGTTGATCAGCCGCGCGGTCTCGGTCGATCCGGTAAAAGCCACACCGGCGACGCGTGGATCGGATGTGATGAGCTGACCTACTTCGCCTGCACCGGGGAGCAATTGTAGAACCTCTGGCGGGATCCCGGCGTGGTGCATCAGTTTGACGGCAAGCGCGGCAGTGAGCGGGGTTTGCTCGGCCGGCTTGGTTATCACGGCATTGCCTGCTGCGAGCGCAGCCGATGCCATGCCGATGAAGATCGCGAGCGGGAAATTCCACGGGCTGATCGTGGCGAAGACACCGCGCCCATGCATGCGGAGGGTGTTTTCCTCACCCGTCGGGCCGGGCAGATAGAGCGGCTCGTCAAACTGGCGGCGCGCCTCGGCAGCGTAATAGCGCAGGAAATCGACCGCTTCGCGCAGTTCGGCCACGCCGTCTAGCAATGTCTTTCCCGCCTCGCGTTGACACAGCGACAGGAACTCGTCGGTGTGCGCTTCAAACTGGTTGGCGGCTTCTTCGAGCAGGAGCGCGCGTCGATCTCCGCCTAACGCGTCCCAGCCCGGCTGGATCGCTTCGGCGCGGGCGTAGGCGGCGTCCACTTCCTCTGCGGTCGCATCGCGGCGGGTGCCGACTTCGACTGTAAGATCATGCGGCATTGTGATCGGAGCAATCTCGCCGGGTTCTTCGGCGGGGAAAGTCGGTTCAGCGCGCCATTGAATGCTCTCAAGGCGCTTCAAGCGCTCCTGAAGCGGCCCAAGAACCAGCGGATCTGACAAATCGACACCGGCGCTGTTCACCCGCTCCCCCAGAATATCGCGCGGCAGCGGGATTGCGGTGTTGCGGCGCGGGGACATCGCAGCGAGCTCTTCCACTGGATCGCCGACCAATTCGCTGGCCGGAATATCGGCATCGCCCATCCGGTTTACAAAGCTGGTGTTGGCCCCGTTTTCAAGCAAGCGGCGCACGAGATAAGCGAGCAATTCCTTGTGCCCGCCAACCGGCGCGTAAATGCGAACAGGCGTGCGATCATTGCCCTCGATCTTGCCCAGAGCATCGAACACTTCTTCGCCCATGCCGTGGAGGCGTTGGAATTCAAATGCGCGTCCGGCGCTCATCTCTTTAACGGCAGCCACGGTGTAAGCGTTGTGGGTCGCAAAGGCGGGACGGATCACGTCGTCATGTTCGAACAGGCGCGACGCGCAGGCGAGGTAGGATACGTCGGTCGCCAGCTTGCGCGTGAAGACCGGATAGTCGGTGTATCCGCCCACTTGGCTGACTTTGATCTCGCTGTCCCAATATGCCCCTTTCACAAGCCGGACGAACAGTTTGCGGCCATGCCGCCGAGCCAGCTTCGCGGTCCAATCGCACAGCGGCAGACCGCGCTTCTGATAGGCCTGGATAGCAAGACCAAACCCGTCCCAACGCGATCCGTCTTCGCGGGTAAACAGCTCATCATCGCTAACCAGCGTCTCGATAATGTCCATCGACACTTCGAGCCGTTCGGCTTCCTCAGCATCAAGAGTGAAATGGATGTCCGCATCGCGCGCTTTCATCGCGAGGCGTTTGACGATTGGCACAATATCCAGCCGCGCTTCTTTGGCGTGCAAGTATCCGTATTTCGGATGCAGCGCCGACAATTTGACTGAGATACCCGGCGAGGGGCCAACCCCACCTTTTGCTTCGGATGCCAGACGATCAATCGCGCCCTCGTAGGACGCGGCATAACGCGCGGCATCGGCGAATGTCATCGCCGCTTCGCCCAGCATATCGAACGAATGGGTGAGGCCCTTGGCCCGTTCCGGCTTGGCGCGTTTCAATGCCTCTCCGATTGTGCGTCCATAAACAAATTGCCCACCCAAAATGCGCATCGCCTGCAAAGTGGCCTTGCGGATCACCGGCTCGCCCAGACGGTTCATCGTGCCTTTCAGCACGCGGCCCATGCCTTTCTGGTGCTCTTCGGGGCGCTCCAGCACTTCGCCAGTCAGCATCAGGGAGAACGTCGCCGCGTTCACAAATGTCGATGAGCTTTCGCCCAGATGATCGCCCCATTCGATCTCGCCGATCTTGTCACGGATCAGCGCGTCGGCGGTTTCTTCGTCCGGCACCCTAAGCAGCGCCTCGGCAAGGCACATCAGCGCGATGCCTTCTTCCGTGTCGAGGCCGTATTGCTGCAGGAATGCATCCACGCCGCTCGCCTTTTGCGCGCGGGCGCCTTCGATCAGATCAATCGCCAGATCGGCCGCAGCCGCGCTCACTTTGCGAGCGGGCGCAGCCTGTTCGATGCGATGCGCGATGCACGCTTCCTCTTCGGCGCGGTATGCGCGGCGCAATTCTGCGCGGTCGAGGAAATGGGCGGTGTTGTCTGGCAAAGCGTTCGTGGTCACGTCGTGATGTTCTCTTTTCCCTGTAGCATCTCCGCCGCTGCCCATGATGTCTGGGCGGCGCGACTCGGACTTCTGCGCCCGATTTGCACCCGCAAAGCCGCGACATCAAGCAAAGTCGAATGCAGCTGGCCGTATGTCTTGCTGCTTGATCGGGCGCGGCGGGCTGGGTACGATCACCGAATGGCCAAATTCTGCTTCTACTGCCGCGATGGTGAAAACTCTGAGACGCTGCGCGCGGTGCATCTTGAGGCCCAGCGGGAATGGATGGCCAAGCATGACGAGAACTATCTCGCCGCCGGGCCGCTCACGAACAAGAATGGCGATTTTGTCGGTTCGCTGCTGATCATCGAAGCCGAAGACGAGGCAGCAGCGCGTGCCACCGTGAATGATGATCCCTATCTGGTCGGCGGCGTGTGGCAATCGATCCGCGTCGACAAGTTCGAGCCAATCAAAGGGCGCTGGAAAGAGGAATAGGTTCCGCTTTCAGCGATCGCTTGGGGTTAGCCCAACAAGCGCCCCGCCACAGCATCCAGTTTCGCTAGCATTGCAGGTTCGTGTTCATCCGGTGCGGTGATGACGGCATCATCCAGCGCGGTATCGATGGGTGAAGCGGCGCGTTTCTTCGGCAGATTTTCAATGAACTTCACAATTGTATCGCGTGCAAGCTCGCCATTGGACTGCATCTGCGCGACGACCTGCGCGACATCGACCTGTTCGCCTTCACGCCAGCAATCATAGTCCGTTGCCATCCCGACCAATGCGTATGGCAGCTCCGCCTCGCGGGCGAGCTTTGCCTCCGGCATGGCTGTCATGCCAATCACATCTGCGCCCCATTGGCGGTACATCAGGCTTTCTGCGCGGGTTGAAAATTGCGGCCCTTCCATTGCGAGGTAAGTCGCGCCGACGGCGACTTTGCCTTTGCAGGCCGCGATGGCTTTTCCAGCCATTTCAGACAGGCGCGGGCAGACAGGGTCGGCCATGGAGACGTGGGTGACAAAGCCGGTGCCGAAGAATGTGCTTTCGCGGCTTACGGTGCGGTCGATGAATTGCTCGACCACGACAAAGCGGCCCGGCTCGATCTGTTCGCGTAGTGATCCGATGGCAGAAATTGCGAGAATATCCGTGCAGCCTGCGCGTTTCAGCGCGTCGATATTGGCACGGCTGTTCAGCTCGCCTGGCGAGACGGGATGCCCGCGGCCATGGCGCGGCAGAAACCGCACTTTTACATCGCCAATGCGCCCGCACAGCACTTCGTCCGACGGTTCGCCCCAAGGGGTTTCAATCGCGATCCACTGCTCGTCTTCAAGGCCCTCTATATCATAGAGGCCCGAACCGCCGATGATCCCGATGCACCATTCGCTCGCCATTTTTGCGCGTCCCGCTTCTGCTTGGTTTGACGAGTGGAGCCTTAGGTCAGGTCAAACAGGTCGGGCAAGGTTTTACGAATGAAGCCGTTAGCTTTTGCGAAAGGTCCTGCGATTGATGGCCGCGCAGAAACGCGGTCATAATGAGCAGCCAGCGCCGGATAATTATCCAGCGGCATGTTGGCGACCAATGCGATCTGCATGAGCGTTGCCGTTACCGATATATCGGCAATCGACAAAGTGTCGCCGGCGTAGAAATCGCTCTCTCCAAGCGCATCGTTTAGGAAGCTGAGAATTGCAGGCATTTCACCTGACCAAGTCGCTTTCGCTTTGTCGAGATCGGGTTCTTTGCCTTGCATTGCGTTGAAGAAAATGGGTCTGAAAATGCCGAGGCCGCCAGTCGCTGCCAGATGTGTGTCGGCATATTCTTCGATGAAAAGCGCGCGGCCATAGGCAAACGGTTCGGCGGGGTAGAGCGCCGGGGCAGGGTACTTTTTCTCGATATATCCGCAGATTGCCGAACTGTCCGCAATGGTGCCTGTCACGCCTTCTGCGGCGATGGATCGATCGCGCAGGACAGGTATGCGTTTCAGCGGTGAAATGTCGCGGAACCATTGCGGCGGATTGAAGACGTCAACCGCTTCGATTTCAAATGGAACGTCTTTTTCGATGCAGAGCGCGGCGGCCTTGCGCACGAATGGCGACACGGGGCTGCCGTACATGACCAGATCGGGGGCAGTATCACTCATCTCAGTCTCCTCTTTCCAGTTTGCATAAAGCGCCCGTTGCAAAGCGCAACTGATTGGCGCTACGCTCCACCGCACGACGGATGCCGGACACGGCATTCGTGATTGATTTTTGCGCGCGAAGGTCCACCTTTTAATGCAAGAGAGATTTCAAAGAGATTCGAGAGAGGAACAATCATGGTCACGCAATATAAGAACCTCATCAACGGCGAGATGGTCGACAACGGCCAATGGCTAGATGTCGTAAATCCCGCGACCGAGGAAGTCATTGGTCAGGTGCCGTCGGCTGGCGCTGGTGAGTTGGACAACGCTGTTGCCGCGGCGCGCGCCGCTTTCAAGACATGGAAGAAAGCCACGTTTGAAGAGCGTCAGGCCGTTTGCATGGCGATCTCCGGCGTGATCAAGGAAAACGCCGACGAGCTGTTCCGCCTGCTGACGTCCGAGCAGGGCAAACCGCATGCACAAGCCAAAGGCGAGATTTTCGGCGCTGCTGGTCTGGCCGCTGCGCAATCGACGCTGCAACTTGAAGAAGAGATCATTCAGGACGACGACACCCGTCTGCACCGCCACCGCCGCGTGCCAGTGGGCGTGGTTGGCGGCATTGTGCCGTGGAATTTCCCGATCATGATGGCGATCCAGAAAATTGTCCCTGCTTTGATGGCGGGTTGCACCATTGTGCTGAAACCATCGCCGTTCACACCGCTTACGACTTTGCGCATTGCCGAGCTGATTGCGGACAAGGTTCCAGCGGGCACCGTCAACATCATCACCGGTGAAGATGTGCTCGGCCCGATGATCACATCGCATGCCGATATCGACAAGATCACTTTCACCGGATCGACCGCGACGGGTAAGAAAATCATGGAAGGCGCCAGCGCCGATCTCAAACGGATCACGCTGGAACTGGGCGGCAACGATGCCTCCATCGTGATGCCCGATGCCGATCCCAAGAAGGTTGCCGAGCAATTGTTCTGGGCGAGTTTCCAAAACGCTGGCCAAGTCTGCATCGCGGCCAAGCGTGTCTACATCCACGAAGACATCTATGACGAGCTATCTCAAGCGATCGCCGATTTTGCCAAAACCGTGGTTGTTGGTGACGGCAGCGAGCAGGGCACAGGTGTCGGCCCGATCCAGAACAAGAAACAATATGACCGCGTTCTTGAACTGATCGAAGACGCCAAGGACAACGGTTACAAATTCCTGACCGGCGGCGACAAAGACCCGTCTGGCACAGGCTATTTCGTGCCGCTGACTATTCTCGACAATCCGCCTGAAGACGCGCGGATCGTGGCCGAGGAACAGTTTGGTCCGGTTATGCCGCTGATGAAATTTTCGACGGAAGAAGAAGTCATCGCACGCGCCAACGCGTCCGAATATGGTCTGGCGGGTGCCGTGTGGACCGCTGATACTGAAAAAGGTCAGGAGATCGCAGAGCAGCTGGAAACCGGCACAGTCTGGATCAACGAATTTATGCACCTTTCGCCGTTTGCCCCGTTTGGCGGCCACAAACAGTCAGGCTTCGGCGCGGAGTACGGCAAAGAAGGCTTAAAAGAATTTACCTATCCGCAGGTAATTACTGTTAAGAAGGACAATGTAGTAGCTTGATCTAGCAATCTTTTTCGGGGGATTTTATTATGTTGAAGAACTTACGAAACGCATCTGCAGCAATGGCGGGCGTAGCCGCTGTGTTGGCAGTTGCCGCCGTTCCGGCACATTCGCAAAGCCTTGGCGGCATTCTTGGTTCGGCCAAAAAGGTGGCCGAAGCAGCAAGTGTTTCGGATGAGGAAATCGTCGCATATTTCGGGCAAATGTCCGAGAAAATGGACGCGGATAATCCGGTCGCGACGCTCGACGATCCTTATGGCGCACGTCTGGCTGCTCTTACCAAGGGTCTAGACAGCTATGACGGGCTTAATCTCGACATCAAAGCCTACCTTGTGAAAGACGTGAACGCGTTCGCCATGGGCGATGGCACCGTACGGATCATGGCTGGCCTTATGGACGAGTTTAACGATGATGAAGTGCGCTGCGTGATTGGCCACGAAATCGGTCATGTTAAACTTGAGCACGGTCAGAAACGCTTGAAGCGGGCTCTTCAACAAGATGCCGCACTGAGCGTTGCCGGCACCGCGAGCAATGATGTGAAGCGGATTGCGAATTCTGAACTGGGCGGTCTGATTCAGGACGTTATGTACGCCCAGCATTCGCAAAAGGCGGAGCGTAGCTCTGATGATTATGCACTCGAGTTCATGGCCGCCAATGGCTACGATCAGGAAGGGTGCGCGACTGCGATGGACAAGCTTGCCGCGAAAAGCGCCAGTGTGGGCGGCATTGAGCTGCTTAAAACCCATCCAAGTCCAGCGAAACGCGCCAAGCGTATGCGTAAGAAAATGAAATAAGCGGCGCGCCAAAAGGCGGGCCAGCAATAAAAGAAAGAGGCCCTGCGGAGACGATCCGCGGGGCCTCTTTTTGTATGTCGTCGCTATTTGCCCGCCGGTTTTTGCAGCATGTCGAGCCCGACAGCCCAGCGACGTTGAAACCCGCGCCAGTGGCCCGTCTCGCTGTCGCCCGCCAGTTTGCCGTTGAGCTGCTCTCCAGTGGAGGTTTCCCACGTGCTGTCATTGGCGTTTGGTACCGGCACATTGAGATAGGCTGCCTTGTCCGCGTCGCCCTTCAAATGCAGATCGAGAAACGCAGCGACGAAATGCTGATTGATCCCGTTGATCCGGTCCTGCCGCCACACAGGTTCTTTCAAAAATTCCATCGCGCGGAACGGTGCGCCTTCTGGCAAGTCAAAGTCATTGCCGACAATGTTGTGCCGCGCCTCTCGGAAGACGAGCATATGCGCGTCCGCTCCGCTGAGTGAATTGAAAATCCAGCTGATGCCGTCTTCGTAATTGGAAACGTCATCCTGATTGCCCGCTACGATTAAGACGGGCGCGGTGATTTTGCCGAGCGTCTCCTCGCTCCACACGCGGTTGTCTGACTGGCCGCCCCATGGTGCAAATGCGACAACAGCGTCGATACCCGAATCTTCGGATGCTGCTGCGCGAACAGGGTCGAGAGCTTCGGCCGGGACGGCGCCAAATGTGCCGCTTTCATAATCATAATCGCCGCCGGCTGTTGCCAGCGCTCCGTAACCGCCCATCGAATATCCGATCACGGCGACCTGTTCGGGATCAACGGCACCGAAAATGCCGCCATCCTCGCTGCCGCCTCGCTCCAGTATCTGCGCTAGCACTTGCCGCTGATCGAGCGAACGGCTGGCCAGCACCTGCGCGAAGGAATGCAGGAAGTCCGTCAATCCCTCCAGTTTCATGTCGGCGTGATCAATCGAGGCGACGACATATCCGCGCGAAGCGATGTGCTCGGCCAGATCGCTGAACTGCGTGCTCCAACCGTTGAAGCCGTGGCTCATGATAACGAGCGGGTATTGTGTACCGTCCGCCAGCGCGGGCGCGCCTTCAAATGCGCGGCCCTCATAGTCCAGCGTCACAGGTTCCATGTCAGGCGGCGCCATTGTGTGGCTGTAGTTGACAGGGTCCTGCCCGTTGGGCGTAGCCGGGTAATACATCCGCACTTTCAGAGCGCGTTCTGTCGGCTCAACTCCGCCTGTGACCATTGCCGATTTCGAAAATGTCACGCGGTCCGGCAGCGCCATCGTGATTTCCTGCGTGCCTACAGTGAAATCACCATAGCGGCCCAGTTCGGGCATTTCGCCCGGTGCGCCCTCGTGTACCGTGGGCGCGGCGATAATGGCAGCGCTGCCTGCTCCTACCCCAATCAGGGCAACAGCTGCGAGGGCGATGTGACGTTTCTTCATTGCGACCTATTCCGTTTGTGGCATGTTTGCGCGGCACTCATCGCAGCGAATGGGGAATAGGGGAAGAGATGTCGATTGCGCCGGACGAATTGCTTGCTGGTCTTGCCCGCGCAATGGCGCGAGCGGGACTGAGCGCTCCCAGCAATCTCGAACGCCTGACAGGCGGTGCGACCATGGAAAGCTGGCGGTTTGAGGCGACCGGCGCCGCGCCGCTTTCAATTCCCTCTGCGCGGATCGAGAACACATATGTGCTTCGCCGCGCCCCCAGCCTTGAATTCATGAAGGACCGTCCGTTTGGCCATGATGTCGAAGCCGCCATAATCCGCGCTGCAAAAGCCGCAGGTGTCGCGGCTCCGGTGGTGGTTGCGGAGTTGGAGCCAGAGGACGGGATCGGATCGGGGTTCATTATGGAAGCCCTTTGCGGGACGCCCAATCCAAAGGAAATCCTCGCTACAGATAAGGCAGATCGTCTGGTGAGCGAATGCGCAGCTAACCTTGCCAGCATTCACACTTTGACGCCCGGCGATGTGCCGGATGCCGTGCCGGTGATGGATTACCGCGCGGCTATCGCGGACCTCAAACAGCAATTCGAGGATGCGGGCGGCGACCGTCCGATCATCGCGCTTGGCCTGAAATGGATGGAGAACAATTGTCCCGAGCCGGTCGATCCGGTTTTGCTTCACGGCGATTACCGCATGGGCAATCTGTTGGTGCAGGATGGCTGGCTAACCGGAGTGCTGGATTGGGAGTTGGCGCATTTCGGCGACTACCATGAGGATCTGGCGTTCGGTTGCATGGCCGTGTGGCGGTTCCACCGGTATGATCGGCCTGCGCTGGGGCTGAGTGATCTGGAGCACTATTTCGAAGCCTATGAGGCGAATGGCGGGCGCAAAGTTAATCCTGCGCGCTTCCGATATTGGCTGATCCACCGCACAGTGTGGTGGGCGCTCGGCTGCCTGAAAATGGCAGCGGTGTGGCGCAGCGGAGAGGATCGGATGCTGGAGCGTGTGGTGATCTCGCGAAGAACGAGCGAGCAGGAACTCGATTTGCTTATGCTGCTTGAGGAGGAAGCGCCCGAGCAAGAACAGAGCCGCCTTGTCCAGTTGCCGAGCGCGGCCGCGCAAGTTGGCGAAGCGACCGATGGCGAACTTGCTATCGCCATTCACGAATGGCTTGGCACGGTCAAAGACCGTTTTGAGGGCCACGACCGTTTCCAATACGCCGTTGCCCGAAATGCGCTGGGTATGATCTCGCGCTATGATGCAGCTGCGATCCCGGCATTTGAAAATGCACCTTTGGCGAGACAAATTTTTTCCGGCGAAGCGACCTTGGCCGATACAGGTTTGCTCGCTCAACTGCGTGAGGCAATCCTTGCTACGATCATGCAGGACGTCCCCAAGTACCCCGCGCTCGCCGTCGCCCGTAAAAAGTGGACTGGAGAAGACTAAATGGACTTCGCAATTCAAGCCGACCTTCAGGCGTATCTCGATGAACTCGACGCCTTTATCGAGGCCGAGATCAAGCCGCTTGAGCAGCAAGACGACAATATCCGTTTCTTCGATCACCGCCGCGAATACGCGCGGACTGATTTTGAAGCGGGCGGATTGCCGCGTGAAGATTGGGAGGCGCTGCTGCGCGAGGCCACGGCGCGTGCGGACAAAGCGGGCCATTGGCGCTTTTCCGCGCCGAAACAATATGGCGGCAAGGATGGCAGCAACCTCTGGATGGCGGTGATCCGCGAGCATTTCGCGAGGCGGGGATTGGGCCTGCACAACGACCTGCAAAACGAGCACTCCATCGTAGGCAATTTCCCCTTCGTCGCGATGTTCGATCAATGGGGCACTGATGCTCAAAAGGCGGAATTCATCACGGGCGGGTTCGAGCGGGAGCGCCGCGTAGCCTTTGGCCTGACCGAGCCCGATCATGGTTCCGACGCGACCCATATGGAAACGACCGCGGTGCGCGAGACCCGCGACGGCGTGGACGGCTGGCGGATCGACGGAGAGAAAATGTGGATCACCGGCATGCATGTCGCCACCCACTGCGCGATGTTTGCCCGCACATCGGGCGAGGCAGGGCAGGCAAGCGGCATCACCTGCTTCCTTGTGCCGAACCCCACAGAAGGCCTCAAAATCGAGGAATGGATGTGGACGTTCAACATGCCCACCGACCATCCGCGTCTGTCTGTCACCGACGTCTGGGTGCCGGATGACGCGATCCTCGGTGTGGAAGGGCGCGGCCTCGCGCTTGCGCAAAGCTTCGTCCATCAGAACCGTATTCGGCAGGCAGCCTCAAGCTGCGGCGCAGCGATGTTCTGCATTGATGAAAGCGTGAAATACGCGCGGGAACGCAAACCGTTTGGTGAGCCGCTTTCCAAAAATCAGGGCATCCAGTTTCCGCTGGTGGAGCTGGCGACGCAGGCCGAGATGCTGCGGCTGCTAATTTTCAAAACGGCGTGGGAAATGGATAATATGCCGCATGAGGAGATTGAACGGACGATCTCTGACAAGGTATCCATGTGCAATTATTGGGCGAACAGGCTCGTCTGCGAAGCCGCCGACCGCGCGATGCAGGTGCATGGCGGCATTGGCTATTCGCGGCATAAACCGTTCGAACATATCTACCGCCACCACCGCCGATACCGCATTACCGAAGGCAGCGAAGAGATCCAGATGCGCAAAGTGGGCGCTTATCTGTTTGGCTATCTGGGTCCGAAGAAGGGGACTATGGGGTGAAGAGCATCATGACACTCGCGATCCTCAGTGGGCTGCTTTCTTCGTGTGTCGATGGCCGCACTGAGATCGCGCCGGATGTAAACGTGGTCGAGTTGTCTGGATCGAACGACGCGGTTGTTGATGGTGTTGGCGACTTCCTCGTTTATCCGAATGTCGTTGAATATGAGGTGGTTGATCATTGGTTGGTCGGTAAGCGCGAACAGGCAAATGACAATTCTGACGGCTCAGAACCGTTCACCTCAGGCCTCGGATACTTTAAGCTGAACTTGTCGGACGGCTCGCTTACGCAAGGTCTATCAATCGAGGAGTGTGAGGCCGATCCCGTCTGCGCAGAAATGCTGTGATCTGTCTAATGCAGAGCCAATTCGACTAACGACTTGTGTCTGCCCCTAGCAATATCCTTTCGTCTCGCTAGGCTCCTCCTCAACACGGGGAGATTTCAAATGCGCCAGTTTACCGCCACCCTTCTTGCAGGTTCTATGCTTGCAATGCCTTCAATCGCATCCGCGCAGGACGACGAGGACAAAGGCTGGGACATCACCGCGCCTAAAGGTGCCACCATCGAGCAGGTGCCGATTGAGACGGATGAAGGCACATGGATGGATGTCGATGTTGCGCCAGATGGCCGCAGCCTCGCTTTCACAATGCTCGGCGATATCTACACCATGCCGATTGGCGGCGGCACGCCGACGCGCATTGCGGACGGGCTTGCTTGGGAAGTGCAGCCGCGTTTTTCTCCTGATGGATCGCGTATTGCCTTCACCTCGGATCGCGGCGGCGGCGACAATATCTGGGTGATGAACCGCGACGG
Organism: Erythrobacter crassostreae; assembly: GCF_019204045.1. Lineage (GTDB taxonomy): Bacteria > Pseudomonadota > Alphaproteobacteria > Sphingomonadales > Sphingomonadaceae > Erythrobacter > Erythrobacter crassostreae. Next base: position 959,258 of record NZ_JAGSPC010000001.1, read on the forward strand.
CTCTGACAAGAAGCAGGTGACGAAGGAAGATTTTCGTCTGCTCAATCAGCCGACATGGTCTCCCGATGGCGAATTTATCGCGGCGAAGAAGCATTTTACGACGCAGCGCTCGGCCGGTACCGGCGAGATTTGGATGTACCATGTCTCCGGCGGCGGCGGCGTGCAAGTGGTCAAACGCGCCAATGAATCGCTACAAAAAGAGCTGGGCGAGCCGATCTTCGCGCCCGATGGCAAAGCGATTTATTACACCCGCAACACAACTCCGGGTAACACGTTCATCTATGCGCAGGATTCCCAAACCGGCATCTTCGCGATTGAGAAACACGATCTGGACACGGGCGAAGTTTCGACTGCTGTCGATGGCTATGGCGGCGCGGTCCGTCCCGCCCCTTCACCCGATGGCAAAGAGATCGCTTTCGTCCGCCGGGACAAGGACCAGAGCAAGCTTTGGGTGAAAGAGATTGCGACCGGCAAAGAGCGCATGATTTACGACGCGCTCGATCTGGATTTGCAAGAGACCTGGGCGGTTTACGGCGTCTATCCCAATATGGATTGGCTGCCGGATAGCAGCGCAATCGTGTTCTGGGCGGGCGGTAAGCTGAACCGGATCAACCGCGATGGCTCAGGCTTCGCGACGATCCCGTTTAGCATTTCCGACACGCGCGGTATCGCCGATGCACCGCATCCCGAAATTGACGTCGCACCAGACCGGTTCACGACCAACATGGCGAAGTTCGGCACGCTTGCACCGGATAGCAGCCGTGTTGTGTTCGAAAGCCTCGGGAAACTCTACACCAAATCCGCTCGCGGTAGGGACGCGCCGCGTCCGCTCACGGGTGATAGCAGCGATGCAGTGGAGGCGTTTCCCTCGTTCAGCCGCGACGGATCCCAGATCACCTTCATCAAATGGACCGACAGCGGTCTGGGCCAGATCATGGTCGCCAGCGCGAATGGCCAAAATGCCCGCGCGATCACGGCGATGCCCGGACATTATGCCAATCCGGTGTTCTCGCCTGACGGCCGTACTATTGCCTATGAAAAGCGATCTGGCGGGTATCTGACTGCCCCCGAATATTCGGAGAATACGGGCATTTATGTGATGTCTGCGGGTGGCGGGGAAGCCACGCGGGTGAGCAGCAGCGGCAGAGCACCGCAATTCGCCGCAGCCAGCGACCGCATTTTCATGAACGCCTTTGCCGGTGGCAAACTGTCACTGGTTTCCGCCGATCTCGATGGAGAAAAACAGCGCACCCACGCACGCGGCGATCTGGCCAATGATTTCCGCATCGCACCCGATGGGAAGACCATCGCGTTTCGCCAGAATTACGGCGTGTTTGCATTGCCGGTTATCCCCGGCGGCAAACCCGTGGATGTCAGCGAGAAAGGCGGCGCGCTACCCGTAACCAAAGTCAGTTCGGGCGGTGCCGATTACATCGGCTGGGCCAATGGCGGGCAGACTTTGTTCTGGTCAATCGGCCCGCAATTGCAGCGCGCGACCGTGTCCGATTTCTTCCGCAATGCGCCAAAGGGTGATGAGGAAGAACAGGGCTATACGCCGCCTGAAACGGGCATTTCGATGGCGGTTACCGTCAACGCAGACAAGGCGACACAAACCGTCGCCATTACGGGCGCGAAAGTGCTCACCATGGCCGCCGGTCTGGATGCGCAGGATGCAGGTGTCATCGGAAACGGCGTGATCGTCATCGAAGGTGACCGGATCAAAGCCATCGGCCCCGCGGGCGAGGTTGATGTGCCGAGCGGCGCTGTGATCGTCGATGCTGGCGGAAAAGTGATCATGCCCGGCTTTGTCGATGCGCACCATCACGGTCCGCATGGCACCGGCGATATGATCCCGCAGCAAAACTGGCGGCTGGTGCAGGACTTGGCACTGGGAACCACCACACTCCATGATCCGTCGAGCGATGCGAGCCAGATTTTTGCGGCGGCAGAGCGTCAGCAGGCAGGTAAGCTGCTGGCACCGCGTATCTTCTCAACTGGAGAGATCATTTACGGCGCGAAAGCACCCAGTGTTTACGCACGGATTGACAGTTATGAAGACGCGCTCGCCCATGTCCGCCGGATCAAGGCGCAGGGCGGTATCTCGGTTAAAAACTACAACCAGCCGCGGCGCGAGCAGCGCCAGATGGTCGCCCGCGCCGCAGCAGAGGAAAACATGCTGGTCGTGGCTGAGGGTGGTTCGCTGTTCGGCATGGATATGAACTTGATTGCGGATGGCAATTCCACCCTTGAACACAACGTTCCCGGCGATGTGTTGTATGAGGATGTGCTGCAATTTTTCGGTCAATCTAACACCAATTACACGCCGACATTGAATGTCACCTATGGCGGACTGGCGGGTGATCCGTATTGGCGTCAGGCGACCGATGTGTTTGACCATCCTTTGATGATCCACACCCCGCCAAAGATCCTTCTGGCTGGTTCGGGCAGGCGCACGAAAGCGCCGGATTGGGCATTCGTCGATGACAATGCCGCACGCGAGGCCCGCAAGGTCGCGCAGCGCGGTGTGAAGGTTTCGATCGGCGCGCATGGTCAGCAGGCGGGCATCGGTGCGCATTGGGAAATCTGGACCTTTGCGCGCGGCGGGATGTCACCAGTTGAGGCTTTGAAAGCAGCCACCATTGCCCCTGCAGAGTCGCTGGGCATGGACAAAGACGTCGGCAGTCTGGAGGTTGGCAAGCTTGCCGATCTGCTGGTGCTTACTGCCGATCCAACCGCCAATATCCGCGATTCCGACAAGATCGAAAGCGTGATGATCGGTGGGCGGATGTACGATTCCAAGACGATGAACGAAGTCGCCACGGGAACGGCGAAACGCCGCGTCTATTGGTGGGAAGGCGGTCAGGGAGGCAGTGCCGGTGGTTCCGGAGCGGCGACTCACGCTGGTGGTGGTCACAACCACGGCGACGGAGATGGCGGGTCCAACTAAGCCTCGATTTCCTGCTCCATCAGCGCGCGCAAATCCTTCAAAGCTTTTGCGCGCAGCTGATGGACGCGGGGAACCGACACTTCGAGCACCTCAGCGATCTCTGTCAGGTTCATTTCCTCGACAAAGAACAGTTGCAGGACCAGCTTTGCCCGGTCGGGTAGCTGGACCATTGCGGTAACTAAGCGTTCTCGATCTTCCACTTCGCATAGTTTTTCAAAAGGGTCGGGATCATCGCTGGCAAAGGCGGTGCTGGTCTCATCATATTCATCGCTGATAGAAGAGACCGTGACGGCGGATGCTTCGATTTCGAGCAGCTCCCCGTCGCTGATCTGCATTGCACTGGAAATTTCCGATCGGCTTGGGTCGCGCAGCAATTCACCGCGCAATTGTTCGACCGTTCGGTCATAGGTTGAGCGTTTTTTGCGGGCGGTCCGGCTGCCGTGCATCAGCTTGCGAATGCAATCGAGCATCGCTCCTCGCACACGGATCTTGGCATAGGCGGCAAATCCGTCTTCGCCCGGTCCGCTGTGCCGCTGTGCGCATTCGGTCAAAGCAAGGATGCCGACCTGAATCAGGTCTTCGATCTCAAGCCCTTCACGGCCCGAGCCATAAATGTGCCACGCCGCGCGGTGAACCAAGGGCAGGAACCGCCGCACGCGGTCTTCCACCTGGGCGCGCGATGCGTTGCCATATGTGCCTTGAGCAGGCGGGCGCAGTCCGGTTTGGTCGTGTTTCATCAGCCGGTCTCCTGTGCGAATTCAGTTTGCCCGTTGTTGTTTGCGACTGCCGGAGCAGGATCGGTTTCGGTTTCACCGATCACGCCGATCACCTCGACGCCTTGTGTGGCAGGCAATTCATGGATGGATAAAACTTGGCAGCTGCGCGCACGCTGCCGCAGCAATGTCGCGAGCGATCGGCGCGCTGGCGGCTGCACGATCAGAGCAATCGGCCCGCCGGCCTCGTCAATCATTTCATTGATCCGGCGCACGATCATAGCACCGCAATCGGGCTCGATCAGTGGGTGGCCGGTCGCAGGATCGGGCATTCCTCCCAGTATCGCCGCTTCGAGCCCGGCATCCAGTGTCGCGACTTTGAGTGATGAACCGGGCTCGCAAATGCGCGCCACAAGCCTTGCTCCGAGATCGCTTCGGACAGCATCGATCAGCGCTTCGAAATCCTGATTGGTCTGCAATGCCAGCGCCAAACTGGTAAAGATCGGCTGCGGATGGGACAGGCCGATGCCGTCAGCAATCAGAGCGCGCATCATGCGGGTCATCGCCGCCAGAGAAAGCGGCTCAGGATGGACTGCATCGACCAGAGCGGGCGCGCGTTCCTTCAAATCGTCGAGCAATTCGCGCACCTCGACCGGGCCGAGCAATTCATGCGCCTGCGCCAGCAATACCTGATTGGTGTGGGTGGCGATCACGGTGCTTGGATCGACTGTCAGGAACCCTTCGGCAACTGCATGGTCGTGCAGCGAAGGATCGACCCACAGGGCCGGACAATCGAAGCTGGGGTCGCGCGTTGCCTCGCCCGTCAGGCCGTGTCCGCTGCGCACATCGCCGGTGTCTATCGCGAGCAGTTTGGCCGGTTTGACGCTGCCCATGGCAACACAGACACCGCCGACGGTGACCGAGTAATCCTGAGAGCCGATGTCCAAAGAATCGCGGATGCGGAATTGCGGCAAGACAAACCCAAGATCGCGGCTTAGCTGTTTGCGGATGCCGGTAATGCGAGTGAGCAATGGCGCATCTTTGGCCTTGTCCACCAGATGCACCAGACCGTAACCCAGCTCGATCGTAACCAGCGTTTGGTCGCTGACATCGGACAGTTCGATCCGGTCAGGCGGCACTTCTTCGGCGGCCGGTTCCTCCTCTGCCGGCTCTAAAGCACGCTGGCGGGTTCTCCACCAGATCGCCCCGGCGATGGCAGCGGCGGGGAAGAAAATCATCTGCGGCATCGCAGGCACCATGCCGATTGCGAGCAGGATCAATGCAACCGCGATCCAACCGCGTGGATCGGAAAACTGTCCGCTAATCTGTCCTGCCAGATCGCGGGTGTCCGAAACGCGGGTTACGATGGCGGCAGCGGCAATCGACAGCAGCAGCGCGGGCACCTGTGCGACCAAAGCATCACCGACCGCGAGGGTGATATACAACTCTGCCGCCTCGCCTGCAGATAAGCCATGTGTCGCCATGCCCAGCGCGAAGCCGGCGATGATATTCACGCCCAGGATCAAAAGCGCGGCAATTGCATCGCCTTTCACGAATTTGGACGCACCATCCATCGAACCGTAGAAATCGGCCTCGACGGTGACTTGTGATCGGCGCGCGCGTGCCTCATCGGCGGTGATCAATCCGGCTGCGATATCGGCGTCGATTGCCATCTGTTTGCCTGGCAAAGCATCCAGCACAAATCGGGCGGAAACCTCCGACACGCGCCCGGCGCCTTTCGTGATCACGATCATGTTGATGATGAGTAGGATCGTGAACACGAACAGTCCGACAGCGAAGTTGCCACCGACCAGAAACTGGCCAAAGCTTTCAATAATCTCGCCTGCTGCCGCGCCGCCTTCGTGTCCGTTGACCAGAACGATCCGAGTGGATGCAACGTTCAGGGCAAGGCGAAGCAAGGTCGCGAACAACAGGACCGAGGGGAAAGACGAGAAATCGAGCGGTTCGCGCGCATTCAAGGCGACCATAAGTACCGCGACCGTGATCGCGATGTTCAGGACAAAGAATATGTCCAGCATCGTTGTCGGGATGGGCAGCACCATCAGTACGAACAGCGCAAAGATACCCACGGGCAGCGCCATGGCTGCCGGCGCCTTTTTCAGGCGATCGAGCCATGACATGGCGCCGCTCCCTGTTGGGTTTGCAGAAGCGCTCACAGACCGAACGCCTTCAATTGGTTGTAAGCACGTTCAATACGCTGTGCTGCCTCTGGTGTGGGGCTGGCCAATCCGCCCATTTGCCCGAATGTCGCATTCAGCATCGCCGACATTGGCGGTCTGGTTTGCGCTGTCCTTTGCTCGGTCGGGGCAGGCAAACCGCCAGTGATGGCAGTCGGGTTGGCAGGGGCAAACACAGCTTCATTCGCGATCGGATAGAGCGGGCGCTGCGCTGATAGAGCTGCAACGGCATAGTCTGGCCGCAACGCTGCGCCGGACGGAAGCGAAGGCGCCATCGCGAGCGCGCGATCGAGCTTTGATGACAGGAAATCCATCACCCCGGCGAGGCTGCGCGGAGAGCCGCTGGGCTCATAAAAAACTGGGCGATTTGCCGAGGCGGGGCGAGGGAATATCGCGGCAGCGCTTTGATTGGGATTTTGGGCCAATGCCGTCAAAAACCGGCTTGCACCCCCTGCGCCAAGAAAGTGCGCGAGGTACAGTTCATTGCTCTCCGGCTCGCGGCCGACGATAGGCATGAGCTTCGCACGGTTATCCTCGGCAAGACCGGCGGCCATGAATGACGCAATTTGCGGGTCGTTGCGCATTTCCAGGATCGCGCTGCGTTGCCCGCGATCTGGAACATAAGCCGCGCCGCTTGCGGATGTGCTGATTTGATCTGCGATGTTTCCAAGGCCGAACCGGGCTCCGTGCCGTTTCATCGTGCCGAGCCATGTGCTCTCGATAAATTGGTAGAGCCCTGTCGCGGATGATGTGCTGGCCTTCGCAGTGGGATCCATCGACGACTCAACTTGAGCCTGCGCGAGCAGAAAATCGAAATCGACACTGGTCTTGCGTGCAGCCGTGGCAATCGCATGTTCGACAGGAGAGGCCGATTGCTTCGTGGCAATTGACCGAGCGGCAGGGTTTGGAGACGGGGCCTCACGATGGGCGCGGGCAGCGCTTTCAAAATCGCGCCGTAAGCTGGCGACTTGTGTAGCGGGTTGGCTCATCGGTAGTTTGCTTTCACTGGCGCGCGCTGATCATCCGGCGCAATCTATCCAGAGCAAAGCAACAGCCGTGCCAGTTAAGGTTAACTGCCCGTCAGGCGTGGGCAAAGCTGGCTTGACGATGATGACCGGCGGCACCGCTCAATGCGTCGATCCGCGCAGCGATATTGGCCGCTAGCAGGTTGCGGACGCGGCGGTTTACTTCGTTGAGCTGCCGCGCCGTTTCGGCGAGGCCCCGCGTTTCGCTGTCGAGCGTATCCGGCGTTATCGGCGATAGGATGTCGCACAGGCTTTCTTTGTCACGTGTCGAACAAATCAGCTCATCGGCATCAAGAGAGGCAAGCGCTTGCCGCTCGCGTTCCAAAACGGCAATCATCTGCCGCAGATTGCCGGTCAAATCGTTCGCCATCATGCGATCTCCAGGCTGATCCGCGCAGCGATCATCGCATCTGCGATCTCGGTCGGGACTAGCGGATAGCTGCCTTGCTTCAACGCCGTGCGGATTTCCGCAATGCGTTCGTTGTTAACAGGGGGCTCGCTCGCTTCTACAGCGGTGCCAACCTCCAGTTTGATACCAGCCTCTGCGCTGTTTGGCGCAGCAGGGCGCGCTTGCGAGGCGCGTGCATCGATCTGCGGGCGGTCGCTGCCGGACAGTGCGCGGGGTGCTCCTACGCCTTGCAATTTGCTCAGTTCGATTGACGACATCATCAGTCTCCAAATGGAATTCTAATCACAAGAACGGCGCTGTGGGCCGGTGTTTAAGAGGTGGCGGCAAATTAATTTGCAGGGATGATGGCGAGGCCGGGGCGTTCGATCCGTGCCTGTACCGGTGCTGCCTTGCGTGCGGTGCGCACGCCAATCCATTCTCCGACCGCTCCGCTCTCCATCGCTTCGCCGGTTTGCTGGACAGTAAAGCCGCGCCCACGCACCAATACGGTCATGGGGTCACCGCGCTTCACGATCCGGGTTTTTGCCGCCGCAGCGGGTTGTGACCGGGTGGCGATGAACACCTGCCAGCCGTCCTGATCGGGGCACGCGACCTTGACCGTGTTTTGGCCTCTACCATGCCAGTTGGCAAACAGCGGCGCGCTGCACTGGGTCAGCCGTAGCCGCCGGTCCGCAGGCGAGCGGGCGCCGCCTATCTCGCCGATTTCTGCACCGGTAAACGTCGATACAGCGCGGTCTATTTCTGCCGGGTTGGTAAATCTTGGCGGGTTGTTGCCGTCGGCGCCGAAGGCAGGTGCCCAAAGCGGCAACAGCATTATGCCGGCAAGCGGCGCAAAGCCGAGTGTGTTGATCGAGAAACGCATATCTAACTCCTGTTCTGAAACGAATGCCCGTTCGCACAGGCGGTTCATTCGATGGGACGTTAACAGCAAGCCTCGTGCCAAGTGCGGCCCGCGCCGGACTACGGGACAATCCTGAAACGCGATCAGGACAGGCTTAAGCCGGGGAGGGTAGCGGGGACCGCAAACTATAGAGATCGCAAAGAGGATGCATCTTGAGATGAACATGCAATCGAAACTCGAAAAGGTGGAAGGGGCGGCGGAAAACGCACATCCAGCCACCCGCCAACGTCAGGCACGGCTTGATTTGCTGGAGCGAATTTCAAGTTTCGCAGTCCGATATGATTTCGAGATTACCGGTGTAAATCTGGCGGTGATTTGCAGCGCTCTCTCTGGATCGAATGGTGAACTGGCGAAAGCTTTCGCAACTCGTGAAATGTCCGGGCAACCAATCGATCAACGCTGGCTTGATACCGTCATGCGCCTTGATCCAGAAACGGACGCGCGCATCGCCGAGCTTGAAAAGCTGCTCGATCAAATGGAGTATTCGCTGATGCGTTTCGCGCAGACAGCGAAATCGGCTCAGGACGAGACAAGCGGGCATCGTGAAGCATTGGATGTTCAAATCGAAGCGATTGAGCAAGCAGACAGCGGTGAAGGCAGCCAAGCCGAAGTAGACCGCATCATCTCGCTTTCACGCTCAATGCTGGAACGGATCGCGCAGGCCGAAACGGCGATGGCGCGCAGTCAGGCGGAATCAGATCGTCTAAGGCAGAACCTGGCACAGGCGCGCATGGAGGCGGACATTGATCACCTGACAAGGCTGCCCAACCGCCGCGCGTTTGAGCGCCGCTTCAAATCGGCTGCGGACGAAGCCCGAAGCAAGGGAGAGCCGCTCTGCGTCGCATTCTGCGATGTCGACAAATTCAAGTCAGTGAATGACAAACACGGCCATGAGGCTGGTGACAGGATCCTCTGCGCGATCGCTCAAACATTGAGTGAGAGCGCCAATGAGGACTGTTTTGTTTCGCGCCATGGCGGTGAGGAATTTGTGATGCTGTTGTTCGGCTGCGACAAAGAGGCAGCATGGCGCAAGCTTGACGGTATCCGCCGCACCCAAGCCGACAAAACACTGATGAACCGCGATACCGGCAAATCATTCGGCAAGATCACATTCTCCGGCGGAGTGGCTGAAGTGACAGAGGATGTCGATCCGCGCAGCGCGCTGATCCGCGCGGACAGCGCGTTGTATCAGGCAAAAGAACAGGGCCGTAACCGGATCGTAGCGATTTAATTCGCGTCATCTCCGGCGGTTTCATCCGCAGGCGCGTCATAGCCAATACTAGCATACAGATCGGCGGAATTGCTTTGAGTGATGACCAGTCGCACCGGCCAGTCGAGATCTCTCGCCTGCTTTGATAGAGCCTGCGCATTTGCCCACGCGGCATCGCTGTCCCCCTCGCGATAACGCGCATGGATGGTCAGCGTCGCGCGAGGATCGCGCACCTGACCGCGCAGCCACTCATCGAGCCCTGGACCATCTGTGTCAGGGCGGAACAGCGCCTGCGACGGCGCAAATTCCGCCCGCTGCGCCGGCGGATCATCAGCTTTGTTGGCGGATGCTCCAGGCACCGCCAGTAGCGTTAGCAAAAACAGGATCAGCGCAAGATCGGCGAGAATGATCTGCCATGTGCCATCGCTTCTTAGGCTCATGCCACTTTCCCAATGCGCGCAGGGGGCGGATGATCTGGTCTGATCTGATCGTCGAACCATTCGAACAAAGTGTCGCGTTCGGCTTGCTCCCGCTCGCTGCGACGCTCGATCGCCTTGCCAAGCGGTATGCAAGCCAGATGTGCCGTCAGAACACCATAAAGCGAGGAAAGGACTGCGGTCGCGATGGCACCCATTGTTGCATCGGTCACATTCGCGCCTTCAGGTGGAGCGATCTGGGTGATGGCAAACAAGGTGCCTACCAGCCCGAAAACGGGGGCGAGCTCTCCGGCATATTCAAATGTGCGCACGGCCTGAGCGCGGCGCACCTCGCGCGCCGTCCGCGCCGCGCGCCGCGCCTGGTGCAGGGCATCGCGTGATCCGCTGCGCAGATAAGCATCCACGATGGCCGCAATCGCGGGGTCAGGCGGAAGGTCGACTTCGGCGACAAGCGGACCGCTACGATCAATATGCTGGAGACAGCGGGCGAGTGTGGAGCGGTTGGCGGTTTCATCAAATTTCGGCCGCCAAAGTCCGACCAGCGCCTTCGCCGCTGCGAGCAGGTCCGACCAGCCGCACCGCGCCAGCGTCGCCAAAGCGGTGCCAGTCAGCACAATCGTGAGTGCGCCCCAATCCAGCAATTGTACGATCTCGAAAGACACGCCTTTGACCTTTCCTGGCAATGAGTCCCGTGATCAAGAACGGCACGGCGCGGCGCGGATTAACCCATTGCCGGGCGGCAATTGCGTTTTTGCAACCGGGCAGTGTGTTGCCGGAAGGCGGCACGGCCTTGCCGCATTGCCCTGCTGAACCGCCATTTCGCCTTGGAAAGCCTCCTGCGGAGGCCGGTTTTCGGCATTTGGCACGGCTCCTGCAATCTGTCTGGGCAAATCCGTTTGGCAATTGCTGTCACCGGTCTGTGAAGGAGGTTCGATCATGAGCGAGCAGATATTCGGCATCCACGGCGCCGCGCTTGAACTGCGTTCAAAGCGCATGGGCGTGCTTGCCTCGAACATCGCGAACGCCGCGACACCCGGATACAAAGCGCGCGACATCGATTTTGCTGCTGCGCTTAACGCGCGTCTATCAGACGGCGAAGACGGTCCTGCCGGGTCAGGCGGCAGAGACCATATGGTCTACAAGGTGCCGACTATGGCCACGCTTGACGGCAATACGGTTGAGCTTGGCCGCGAACAGGTCGCCTTTGCTGAAAATGCGATGGCGTATTCTGCCACGCTCAGTTTTGTGCAGGGCAAGGTCAACACCCTCACCCGCGCGCTGAAGGGTGAATGACGATGTCCGATAGCAACCCGATGACACTATTTTCGATGACGGAACGGGCCATGTCGGCCCAGATGGTCCGGATGAATGCCGCCACGTCGAACCTTGCTAATGCAGGATCGGTCGCGAGCAGCGAGGCGGAGGCTTATCGCCCTATCCGCGTACGTTTTGCCAGCGAGCTTGATCAGGCGACAGGTCTGTCCGGCGTGCGCAGCGACGGGATCGTCCGCAGCGAAACCGCTCCGGTCAAACGATACGAACCGAGCAATCCTCTTGCCGATGCCGAAGGGCATGTGTGGGAGGCCCCCGTCGATGAAAGCGCCGAGATGATCGAGATCATGGAAAGCGCGCGTCAGTACCAGAATCTGGTTCAGGCGCTGACGACAGCCAAACAGCTGATGCTGGAAACTCTCAGGAGCAATTGATCATGAATATCACCCCTTCGGCCCCCGCAACCGCCGATATTCAATCGACGCTGGACCGGATCAACACCTCGTCTGCGCCATCATCCAGCAATGGATTGGGATCGCTGGATCAATCCGATTTTCTGCGTCTTTTGACCACTCAATTGACGCTTCAGGACCCGCTAGAACCAGCCAATAACGAAGAGATGCTTGCCCAAATGGCGCAGTTTTCCTCGCTTGCTGCTTCAACTGATTCGAGCGAAACTTTGAACGAGATTTCCGGCAAGCTTGATAATCTAATCGCCGCCCAAAACGCCGCTGCCGAAGCAAGCCGTGCTGCAATCGAAGCTGCTGCCGAAGCTGCTCGTGCAGCAGCGACCGGCTCCGTTTCCGACGGCTCTCTTCCGACTGCAATTTAATCCCTACTAGACCCTAACAAGGAACCCCCGACCATGTCCTTTTTCACCTCTCTTGGCGGCATGAAGAATGCCGAAACCGATTTGCGGGTCATCTCGCACAACATCGCCAATGCCGAGACGGCAGGCTTTAAGAAAAGCAACGCACAGTTCAGCGATCTTGTCGCCAATGGCTCTGCAAACGATCCGCGCCGCACGCCGGGCATTGGCGCTGCAGTGTCATCGATCAATCAGGATTTCTCGCTCGGCCCAATCGAACAAACGGGTCGCAGTCTAGACGTCTCGATCAATGGCGGCGGTTTTTTTGCGACCGCCAATCCGATCTCCGGCGATCTGGCTTTTACTCGCAACGGCAATTTTAAGATTGATGCAGGCGGGGCGCTGCAAGACGCCAATGGCGATCTGGTTCAGGCCTTTCCTGTTGACGCGACCGGCGCTGTTACATCGACAACACCGGCCAACGCCGTAATCCCGACAACCAACGGCGCTGGCGCGACGCTTTCGAGCGTCTCGATTGATCGCAATGGTTTGATCACCGCTGCGTATAGCGACGGAACGACAGAACCGGTTTCTGCTGTTGCCTTGGCGACATTCCCGGCGACCAACGGCCTGCGCTCAATTGGCCAGACGAAATGGGAAGCTACCGGCGATTCCGGAACGGCTGTGTATGGTGCACCGGGTATAGGCAATGTTGGCGATCTGCTTTCGGGTACGCTCGAACGTTCGAATGTCGATCTGGCTGAAGAAATGGTCTCTCTGCTTACCGCGCAGCGCAATTTTCAGGCCAATGCCCGCGCCATCGATACCGCCACTGCCATCTCCCAGACAGTTCTGAACCTGCAGCGGTAGGGGCTGATCCGTGGACCGTCTTATCTACACAGCGCTAGCGGCGATGAACGCCGCAATGGACCGGCAAAGGACCGTTGCGAACAATCTCGCCAACGCCACAACACCCGGATTTCGCGGAGAAATATTCTCTGTGAAAGCGGCCACAGTGCGCGATGGTTCGCCAGAGGCGCGCTCCATGGCGCGCGGCAGTGTGCGCGGCGCAGATATGACTCAAGGCCGCGTTACGCCCACCGGTCAGCCGATGGATATCGCCGTCAACGGGAAGGCTCTGATCGCGTATCAGGCCCCCGATGGCGGAGAAATTTATTCGCGCCGCGGAGACTTGCGCGTCGCACCGTCTGGCTTGATCGAAAACGGCGAAAGACTGCCCGTGATGGGCGAAAACGGTCCGATCACCGTTCCTGCAGGTTTCACCATCAGCATTGCGCAAGACGGCACAGTCTTGGGCGCCGATCCGGCCGCGCCAGAGAATCCTGCAGAGCCACTGGGCCGGATCAAGCTGGCATCGCCCGATGGCAGTGCGCTCGCAAAAGGGATCGACAGTTTTCTGAAAGTGGTGGGTGGCGGCGTGCTGCCCGCTGATCCAACTGCCCAGGTAACCACCGGCGCGCTGGAGCAATCCAACGTCGAAACCGCCGATACTTTGGTTGCCATGATCGAGGCCCAGCGTGCGTTCGAGCAGCGCGCGAAAATCATCAGCACCGCAGGCGAGCTTGATGAAGCAGGCAGCCGCTTGATGTCGATGAGCTGACGCTGATCACAAATACGCAATTTTCTGAATTCGAAGGGATTTCTAATGCCAAATTCAGCTCTACACGTCGCCCGAACGGGGCTTGAAGCGCAAGATGCGCGGATGCGTGTTATCGCGAACAATCTCGCGAATATCGGCACCACTGGTTTTAAGCGCGACCGCGCGGATTTCGCGACGCTTGCGTATCAGGATCAACGCGTCGCCGGACAGCAATCGACTGGACAAACTGCATACGCGGTGGGTCTGAACCTTGGCACCGGCGTGCAGGTGATGGGCACTAGCCGGATTGACAGTCAGGGGACGCTCAACACAACCGGCAACACTCTGGATGTTGCTCTGGATGGCCCCGGTTTCTTTCAGGTTGAACTGCCGGGAGGCGGCGAGCTTGCCTATACCAGAGCAGGCAATTTCACGCTCTCGCCGGAGGGCCAGTTGATCACATCGCAAGGCTATACCGTGACGCCGGCGATCCAGATCCCGCAAGGGGTAGAATCGATCACAATTGCACCAGATGGCACTGTCAGCGCGACGCAGCCGGGCACCGCTGCTCCGGTTCAACTTGGGCAGCTGACCGTTGCAAATTTCGTCAATCCGGCGGGCCTGCGTGCAATTGGCGACAACTTCCTCGTTGAAACAGGTGCGAGCGGGCAGGCGGAAATTGGACCCGCAGGCCAGAATGGTCGCGGCAATGTGCGTCAGGGAATGCTGGAAGCCTCCAACGTCAATGTTGTCGAGGAGCTGGTCGAAATGATCGAGGCTCAGCGCGCCTACGAGATCAATTCAAAGATGGTCAGCGCGGTTGATGAAATGCTCCGCAACGCGAATCAGACGCTTTGATGGGAGCTATGAACATGCGCACTCGCACACTCACAATATCAATGGCCGCGTTGGCGACTTCTGCCTGTATGGGCATGGGCGGAGGGGGGCCGAAAGCAGGTTTCACTGCGCCCCCGCCTCCGTCATCACCGTTAGCCGCTGCCACTGCTCAAAGCACTCAGACGGTGCCCTCGCTGGACGAAAATCGTGGTTCAATTTTTCAAGTCGGACAAGGTTATGCCGGATTGCACGTTGGCACCCGCGCCCGCGCGCTGGGCGATATGGTCACCATTGTTCTGGTTGAAAATACCTCGACATCCAAGAGCACAACCGGCCAGACGAACCGCGATGGCGGGTTTTCTATAACTCCGCCTACCGCCGGTCCGCTCAGTTTTCTCAACCCCAACGCTCTTAATCCTTCGGCGCAAGGTTCGTTCTCAGGCGGAGGCAATGCTGCACAGCAAAGCCAGCTTACCGGAACGGTCGCGGTTACGATTGCTGCGATTTATCCCAATGGCACCGCAGAGGTAGTCGGAGAAAAGCAGATGTCGCTGAGTCAGGGTAAGGAGTGGGTCCAGTTCGCCGGACGAATTCGCCTGATCGACATTAGCGCCGATAACCGTCTGCCATCCTCTCAGGTGGCCAATGCGCGGATCATCTATTCCGGTAAAGGGGCAGTGCAGCAAGCGAGCCGTCCCGGCTGGCTGTCGCGTTTCTTCAACTTCATCTCGCCGTTTTGAGCGGCCCTGAAACGCAAGGAACCGTGACATGACAAAGTTTTCCAAACTGATCGGCCTGATTATCGCTTTGTTTGCGGTGATGACGCCTGTCGGCGTCTCCGCCGAACGTATTCGTGACCTGGGCGAGTTTGAGGGCCTAAGGACCAACCAGCTCACCGGTTATGGCGTGGTGGTTGGTCTGCAGGGCACGGGCGATGACAATCTTCAATATGTGACCGAAGCGATGAAGGGCGTGTCTGGCCGGTTGGGCCTGCAATTGCCGCCCGGTGTCAGCCCCAATCTGCGCAATGCGGCAGCGGTGATCATTACCGCTGAACTGCCAGCCTTTGCTAAACCAGGCCAGCGGATCGACATTACCGTGTCCACGCTGGGTCAGGCGAAAAGCCTTCGCGGCGGCGCACTCGTTTTGGCCCCTCTTTACGGTGCTGACGGCCTGATTTATGCGATGGCGCAGGGTAATATTGCGGTTGGTGGCCTCGGCGTATCAGGCCGCGACGGATCCCAATTGACCGTCAATGTCACAACCGTTGGCCGCATCGCAGATGGCGCCTCTGTCGAACGGGCGGTCGCCACCGGTTTCGACCGCGAAGGTACGTTGAGCTTCAACTTGCACCGCGCCGATTTCCTAACCGCATCACGTGTGCGCGACGCCATCAACACGCTGTACCCAGGTATGGCGCGCATTTCAGATGGTGTGAGCATCGAGCTTACTCTGCCATTCGGCAATGACATCCGCGCCGCCAAGCTGGCCGAGATCGAGATGCTGGCGGTCACGCCCGCGCCGGTTGCAGCCAGAGTTATCGTCAACAGCCGCACGGGCACAGTCGTGATCAACCAATCGGTGCGCCTGTCGCCCGCAGCGATCAGCCACGGCAAGCTTGTTATCCGGATCGACGAATCCCCGCGCGTTGTTCAGCCGGAGCCATTCACCGATGGCGAAACCGCACTTGAAGAGGCCAGCGAAATCACTGTTACCGAGCGGTCTGACCGGGTCGCATTGATGCCAGGCGCGGCCTCTCTCAGCGAGATTGTCGATGCGCTTAACCTCCTCGGCGTTGGCGCTTCCGATTTGGTGGTGATCCTCGAGAGCCTGAAACAGGCGGGCGCTTTGCAAGCCGAAATGGTCGTGCTGTGATTACCGCGCCATCCTCTGCTTCGCCCGGTGCGACGCCTGAAACACTCTCCCCAGAGCGGAGCGAGCTGCGCGAAGCTGCGCAGGGTTTTGAAGCGATCATTATCCGCCGGATGCTCGAATCCGCGCGCGCTTCAAGCTTTGCCGAAGACACGCCGTTAACCGGTGGCGGTCTTCAGCAGTTCGAAAAAATGCGTGATGAACACTTTGCAGATGTTGCGGCAGAAACGGGCTCCTTCGGGTTTGCACAGAGTATCGAGGAACAGCTTGCTCAATACGTTGATGGGCATGGAGGTATGTAATGCCTACCGCTCTTATCTCTATCGGCCGCAGCGGCGCTGCGGCGGCCCGCGCCAGCCTTGAGCTGACAGCGCAGAATATCGCCAACGCGTCCAATCCGGATTACGCGCGGCGTACGCTCGACCAAAGCGAAGTGGTGGGCAGCGCGACAATCGGGCTGAACTCCGCCAATTCTTATGGCGGGGTCCGGATCGGAACGGTTGCGAGGGCCGAGAGTGAGCTGGTCCAGATCCAATTTCGCAGCGCGACCGCCGATTTGGCGCGAACCGACGCCGAAATGAACGGTTTGCGCGGCGCAGAAACCGCGATTGAACAATCACGACTGTTTGAAAGCCTTGTCGATTTCGAAGCCGAGCTTGTCCGGTTGGAAAGTGACCCGCTTGACCCGGTCCTGCGGACATCGACGTTGGAGACAGCGCGGCAACTGACCAATACGTTCCAACTGGCGAACGGTTCACTCGCAAAGAACCGCGATCTGTTGCAATCGGAAATCACTGCGAGCATGCAGAATGCTCAAGGGATTGCTGATGAGCTTGCCCGCACCAATGCTGAATTGGTGAAGGTTCGCGACGGGACCGCTGCCAAAGCGGCCCTGCTGGATGCGCGCGATGCCAGCTTGCGCGATCTTTCCCAGCAGTTCGGGATTGAAGTCCAGTTCGATGATTTCGGCACCGCGAATGTGAGCCTTGCCGGCACGCCGCAGGTTACCTTGGTAAGCGGCGCGAACGCAGCGACGCTTGGCTTTGCGGCAGATCCGGAAGGACGCGTGGAATTCAACGTTGACGGACAGGCTTTTACCCCTTCGAGTGGTGCGCTGTCCGGCAGGCAATCCGCGCTGGATGAAATGGCCGCCATGCAGGTCGATCTGGATGCCATTGCGAGCCAGATCATCACATCTGCCAATGCTGCTCAGGCCGGCGGTTCGACCAGCTCTGGCGGCGCAGCGCCCGCATTCTTCACTGGCAATTCGGCAAGCAATATCGAAGTCGCTTTGGCATCCGGATCAGACATTGCCACCGCCCCTGCGGGTGCGCCTGTTGGTAGCCGAGACGTTTCCAACCTGCGCGGCCTGATTGGCGCGCTCAGCGCAGACAACGGCCCGGCCGCTGCAACAGATACATTGTTATTGGGCGTTTCGAGCCGGATTTCCGGCCTCGACACAAGGCGCGATGGCTTGTCGATCATCGCCCAGAGCGCCGAAACCGCGCTGCTGACGGCGACTGGTGTCGATCTGGACGCGGAAGCCGCTGCATTGGTTCGACTGCAACAAGCATTCGAAGCCAATAGCCGGATCATTCAGGTCGCAGCCGACCTTTTCGACACCATTCTGGCCCTCAGATAGCGCGAAAGGAAACGGCACATGACCACACTCGGCAATCCCACTGCGGCCTATTTCAATCGTTCACTTGACCAGATGGCCAATCTGCGCGGCTCGATCGAGCGTTTGCAAACGCAGGTTGCGACCGGTCAACGGATTGAGCGTGCTTCGGATGATCCAACCGGAGCGGCGCGTTTGCGCGCGCTTGACCGGCTCGACCGGCTTGGCGCTGTCGAACAGGACAATGCGGCCAAGCTCGCACAGGACTTAACCTTTGCCGCCGATCAGATGGGCGGGGTTGCGAACCTGATTATCAGAACGCGCGAGCTCGCACTTTCTGCGGCGAGCGATACATTGCCGGATGAAGCGAAGGCGGCCATCGCTGAAGAGCTGGAACAGTTGGGCGAGGAATTGTTCGACCGCGCCAATGGCACCACCCTGACCGGAGAGCCTTTGTTCGCGGGCACCGCCGCTGGTCCGGCATTCACCCGCGATGCTGCGGGAAATGTGACCTATGCAGGCAACAATGAAATTGGCGCGGTCACCGTTGCTCGCGGGACAGAGATAGAACGCGGGGTTGCTGGCAATGATGTCTTTGAATTCCCTGTTAGCGGCACACCAACCAGCACATTTGCGCTGATCAATGGCCTTGCCGACGCTTTGCGCGGTGCATCTGCGGACCCGACCGCTGCGGCCCAGGCTGCTTTGGAAGGGTTGGACATCGCGCTGGAATCGACGACCCGAAATCAGGCGGTGCTGGGCACGCGGCTCGCCTGGGTTGAGGTAATCCAACAAAATCAGGCCGACGAAAAGATTTCCATTGCGGAGCAACGATCAGACGTTGGCGATACCGATATCGCCAGCGCAATCGCGCAATTGCAGCAAACTCTAACCGCGCTTGAAGCCAGTCAGGCTAGCTTTGCGCGTGTCAGCTCGCTGTCCCTTTTTCGCGCGCTCTAACGCGCGGCCTAGCCCAACTTAACAGGAGTCCACGGACATGCTTGCCGTAGTCGGTATCATTGTTTTGATCGTTATGGTGTTTGGCGGGTTTACGCTTGCAGGGGGCTCTATGGGTCCGATCCTTGCAGCGTTGCCGCTAGAGATGATGATGATCGGCGGGGCTGCTATTGGCGCTGTCCTGATCGGTAACTCGATGCACGAGGTCAAGCTGCTCGGCGGCGGGTTTGCTAAGGTCTTTAGGGGGCCCAAATACTCCGACGATGATCATATCGATGCGATTGCGCTCTGCAGTCAGTTGATGAAACTGCTCAGATCCGAAGGTGCGGTTGCGTTGGAAAGCCACGTCACCGACCCCGAAAATTCGACCATATTCAGCGAATATCCCAAGCTGCAGAATGATCCGGCGGTGCGCGATATGATCTGCGATCCGCTAACTCTGATGGTGGTTTCAAGCGGTACGTTGGATACCCATGCGGTCGAAGATGTGATCGACAATGCGATCAAGACCCAGCTGCATGAGATGGAAGAGCCTGCCCATGCGATCCAATCCATGGCAGATGCTTTCCCGGCGCTGGGCATCGTTGCTGCGGTTCTGGGTGTTATCAAGACGATGGGATCGATCAACGAACCACCTGAAATCCTTGGTAAAATGATTGGCGGCGCGCTTGTTGGAACGTTCCTCGGCGTGCTGCTCGCCTATGGTTTTGCAGGGCCAATGGCGAGCCGC
This sequence comes from Erythrobacter crassostreae, assembly GCF_019204045.1. Taxonomy (GTDB): domain Bacteria; phylum Pseudomonadota; class Alphaproteobacteria; order Sphingomonadales; family Sphingomonadaceae; genus Erythrobacter; species Erythrobacter crassostreae. Next base: position 978,792 of record NZ_JAGSPC010000001.1, read on the forward strand.
CTGAAACAGGTGAACACTCACGACCAGCAGATTTATCACTCGATTAAGCAGGTGATTATTGCCAGCCTGCATGGTTATCCGCAGCCATTGGTATTGGAAGCAGCGCGGTCAGGTTTGCCTCCGGCGCATCGCCCGAAATTGACCGAACTGCTCGACCTGATGCGTGGCCGATAGGATGGCAGAGGAAACCGAAGCGCCGCCCGCGCCCATTATCGTCAAAAAGATCACAATCGCAGCGGCTGACGGCCATCATGGCGGCGCCTGGAAGGTTGCCTATGCCGATTTTGTGACTGCGATGATGGCGTTCTTTCTTTTGCTTTGGTTGCTCGGCGCAACAGAGGAAAACCAGCGTAAGGGCCTGGCCGACTATTTCTCCCCGACGCTCGTCAAAATGCGGCAGGAAGGCGCCGGCGCGGACGGCATGCTTGGCGGTAGCTCGATCACAGACCCAGACAATTATCCCAACGCTCAGGGGCAGACCGGCACTCAGTCGATCACCATCCCGCGCGGCGCAACCGGCGGTCCGGTTGAAGGCGGCGGGCGCGGAGAATCAGATGCCGAACGTGTCAAAGAGCTACGCGAGAAAATCGCCGGGGAACTGGCGAAAAAGCAGCAGTTGCGCAAGTTGGCGAAACAGGTGCGCGTTATGCGTGCGCCGGAAGGCATCAGGATCGATCTTGTCGATGATGCTGATTTTTCGATGTTCGCGCTTGGAACAACGATCCTGACCAGCGAAGCACGGGAAATTCTTGATATCATTGCTGGGACTATCGAGGGAGAGAATGTGCCCTTGATCCTGCGCGGTCATACAGATTCGCTTCCATGGCGATCAGACGTGGTGGCGAACAACTGGTCTTTATCGACTGGGCGCGCCGAGGCGACGCGACAGGCGCTCATATTGAACGGTATGAACCCAGAGCGCTTTGCCCGCATCGAAGGGGTGGCCGATCGTGAGCCGTTGATTGCGGAAGACCCCACAGACCCGCGCAATCGGCGCATATCACTGCTTCTGCTGAAGCAAGGAGGCGAGGCCGCCCGTGCCCGCCCGCGTGTCGCAGTAAGTAGCTCTGCGGAGGCAGACGCATCAGAACCGTCAACCATGTCTAACTAGCTCTCTCGCCAGACGGCGGCGCGGTGCCGCTGCCACGCAACGGAGCGAGAAAATGACAGAAACAATCCTGCCGCATGAATTGCCGCATGCGCTTAACCGCGCACCCGCTGGCGTAAAGCTGCTTTCGCTCGATTGTTTTGACACGCTGTTATGGCGCGATCGCCATGCGCCGACCGATGTCTTTTCCGAATTGCAGGGCGTTTTGCCTGGTCAACGCATCGTTGGTGAGGCGAATGCACGGAAAATCCGCCGGACGCTTCGGCGCAGCAATGAAGTCGGGCTTGGCGAAATATACGAGCAAGTGATGCCGAACGCTTCGACGGATGCGCGAAGGCAAGCGATCGCGGAAGAACTCGCTGCTGAGGCGCGGAGCTGTTTTGCCTTTGAACCGACGGTTGAATTGATGCGCGCCGCCAAGGCGGAAGGCTTGGCGGTCATCATCGTTTCCGACACATATCTGGATGTCACGCAGCTGGAACAGTTGATCCGGGCTGCCGCTGGAGATGAAGTCGCAGACCTGATTGACCGCGTTTTTGCCTCTTCACAGGCCGGAATATCCAAAGGCGAAGGCCTGCTCGCTAAAGCATTGAAAACGATGAAATGCCGCCCGCATGAGGCGCTGCATCTGGGGGACAACAAGGCGGCAGATTTTGAAGCGTCACGTGCGCTCGGCGTGCCCGCGCTGCACCTGAAACAATTTGGCACAGCTGCGCTGCAACGTCTGCGATTTGAGCGCGCTTTTGGACAGCTTATCGGTGAAACTAGCGACGGTGTTCGCGGTCTCCAAACGCACCGCGCGCTGATTTCAAGAGATGAGACGTCAGACCGCGATCCGGTCAAAGGCCTTGGTTATTCGGTGTTGGGTCCGGTTTTCGCCGCGTTTGACCAGTGGTTGCATGCGCAAGCAAAAGCGCTCGCCAATTCGAATGGCGGAAAGGTCCATTGGCTTTTCATGCTGCGCGACGGTCACCTGCCTTGGCTTGTGCATGAAGCGGGCAATCCGGTTGGAGAGACAGCGAGGGTCGAGATCAGCCGGTTCGCCGCGACCGCCGCATCGCTGACCACGCGTGATGCCTATGAACACCATCTGGCGATGGAGCACGGGCTAAATCCCTCTACGCTCGCGCGGCAGATGCTGCTCAATGAAGACGAGATTGCGCGAATTATCGGATCGCCTGAAAGCGATGAAGAGAAAACCGAAGCAAGCGCCAAGCTGCTTACGGAACTGCGCAAAGGACAACGCCAGAAGACGACGATCCGGCGCGCTCGCGCATTTGCCGATCGGTTGACATCGCATGTGCGCCAAGCAGCCAATCCGCAGCCAGGCGATACGCTGATGCTGGTTGATCTTGGATACAATGGATCTGCGCAAAATTGCGTTGACGCGCTGCTGCGAGAGACTTTTGATGTGCATGTCGCAGGCCGGTATCTGCTGCTGCGCGAAATGCAGACGACCGGTCTGGACAAGAGCGGTTTGATCGATGCGCGCAATTTCGATCCTGAGTTTCTCGAAGCTTTGTGCGGCAATGTTGCTGTGATCGAACAGTTGGCGACATGCGAACTCGGATCGGTGGTAGATTACACACAAACCGGCGATCCGATCCGCAAAGATAGCGCTGTCAAAGGCAAGCAAAGCGAAGTGCGCGATGCAGTGCAGCGCGGGGTTGTGTCCTTTGCAAAGGCATCCGCCAATCCGCCGGTGATCCGCCAGCAAGATAGTCATGCAGAGCGGGCATGGCGTGACGGCGCGGCGGCAGCCCTTGGCCGGTTTATGTTCCTGCCACTGCCGCATGAATTGGATGTCGTCAGCCGGTTTGAGCACGACGTGAACATGGGCAGCGAGCGCATGGTGGCCTTATTCGACGCTGACCATGCGCGCGAAGGAATGCGACGCCGCGGGCTCTTTTACATGAAGGGTTCGGCGCGGATGTTCCTACCAGCCGAACTGGCGCATGAAGACATGAGCACCCGACTGGCATTGATCGCCCAAAAACGGTTCGGGCTTGGCCTTAACTATACCGATTATGCGCCGACCGTGCAGAAATTACCGGTGTTCTACGTCAATGAAAACGACACAGCGGTGTCATCGGTCGAAGCCCGCGCCACGCATGACGGGTACTTTTCCGCCAGGGTTCCATTGGGTGAACGTGGCTACGGCGCGGCCTTACAATTGGGCGCGGCATATGAATGGATCGAGCTTGCCTCGATCACTTGCGCTCCCGTCAGCGCCCTTACCGGAAGCACCGCGAACGATGCAAAGCCGGTGCCGGTCACTTCGCAATTTGATGGGCTTGAAGAGCGCGCCCCCGGATTGTTCGAATGCACTTCGGAACATGCAGTCGCGCTCGTCCCGCCGGATGGAGTGCCCGCATCCGATGAACCGCTGATGTTAGAATTTGTATTCCGTCCTCTGAGGAAACGCGGGGAGAGCGCCATCCCTTTTGCTGCACGTGCAGCGTCCATTTCGGCAAAGGAGAAAGCCGCATGACCAATCTATTGATCCATTCGATGTCTGAATTTTCCGGGATTATCATGCCCTGTCTGGTGGAAGCCAAAGTCGCCAATATCACCGAGATTGGCAGTGAATTTGGCGGCATGTCCAGAGTGCTGGCCGATCATTGTGAGGGGCAGGGAGGAACCCTGACCTGCTTCGATCCCGAACCGGATCCCAGTTTTTCAGAATGGGCAGAAGAACACGCCGCTGTTTGCCATGTGAAACAGCCCAGTCTGGATGCGCTGGAGACCGCAGGCCCTGCTGATGCGTGGTTTGTTGATGGCGATCATAACTATTTTACGGTTTTCAATGAGCTCGTGCATGTTGACCGGATATGCCGCGAAGCAGATCGGCCTCTGCTGGCGTTCTTGCACGATGTCTCATGGCCGTGCGCGCGGCGCGATTTTTACTACGCGCCATCTCGGGTTCCGGACGATTGGCGTCACCCGCATAGTTACGACCATGGTGTCGTCCTCGACGATGACGGTGCTCTGAAGGATCGCGGCTTTCGCGGCGGCGGCAGCTTTGCTGTCGCCTTGGAAGCAGGTGGTCCGCATAACGGCGTGCTGACCGCTGTCGAGGATTTCATCGCCCAGACCGACACCGAAGAACGCCCGCTCTACTATGTCCATGTGCCAGCGGTTTTCGGGCTCGGCATTGTGTTTGATGCCAGCGCGCCTTGGGCAGAAACGCTTGGCAAGTTCCTGTTACCGTACCACGAAAACTCCCTAATCGCGCGGCTCGAAGAAAACCGGCTGCGCAACTATCTCGAAGTGATCGATTGGCAGGATCGCAAGTCTTCTACGGCTTAGTTTGAAACCATTCCTTTCCCAATTACCCAAGCAAAAAGCCCGGAACCATTGCGGTTCCGGGCTTTCGCTTTGCCCCCATCGGGAGCGCTGGAGAATGTGGTTTATCGCAGGAGCGACAACACGTTTTGTTGCGACTGGTTGGCCTGAGCCAGCATTGCAGTTGATGCTTGGTTGAGGATTTGAGCCTTTGCCAGAGCGGTCGTTTCGGCCGAGAAGTCAGTGTCTTCAATCCGCGAACGAGCATCGGACAGGTTGGCTGATGTCGTCGTCAGGTTGTTGATTGCCGATTCAAGCCGGTTTTGTCCCGCACCAAGCGATGAACGCGCGGTGTTCACACTACTCAATGCTGAGTCGACGTTTGTAATTGCAGTTGCCGCGTTGGTGGCCGAGCTTACATCAAGCGCAGCAGCGGTGATTGCAGTGCCGTCAATTCCGGTGCTGGTCAGCGTAACGTTGCGGCCCGCATCGATTGCGATGTCGACTGTTACGTCGGTGCCGCTGGTGGTGCTGAAGAGCGAGACGCCGTTGAATTCTGTGTTGGCGAGAATGTCGTCAATCTGGCCCGCGAGCTCGGTAACTTCTGTGTCGAGGAAACCGCGATCTTCTGCATCCAACGTACCGTTGCTGGACTGGATCGCAAGCTCACGAACGCGCTGAAGCATGTTCGACACTTCACCCAGTGCACCTTCGGCGGTCTGTGCCAAAGCGATACCGTCATTGGCGTTGCGGATACCTTGGTTGAGGCCGCGAATTTCCGATGTGAAACCCGTTGCGATGGAAAGGCCCGCTGCGTCATCGGCTGCGCTGTTGATCCGGCGGCCGGTTGAAAGGCGCTCCATAGCAGTGTCGAGCATGCGGTTTGCTTGCATGCCTGAATTGGCGGCGCGCAGAGCAGAGGTGTTGGTGTTAATTACGGACATTGGTCAAACTCCCGATAGTCTTCATACAGCGAGAGGGGCTCGCCGCTGGTGACCATTAGAGCGACCGTCTGCCGCGATGTTTAAGGACCTGTGTCGTTTTTCATTTTTTGACAGGGTCGCTGCCAGCCTCGCGTATAATCAACAGCGTAAAAGCAGCGAATAGGTGGTCCTACGAGGGCTTAAATTACCTCTATTTTGTCCGGCAAGGCGGCAAATCCTTTCCGACGCACGAAAACAGTCGTGAAAATAACGAGGCCAATTGGTTCTGCTATGCTGAATTCATCTTTCGACGCCCAAACATCAGTCCCCTTTGACGAGGATATGGCTCTTGCCAATCCAGCAGAGGCGGACAGTCTGGAAGCCCGCCACCGTGCCTTGCTCGGCACAACTCTGCCGCTTTTGGCAAAGGATTGGCAGCGCAGCCGGCTGGATATCGGAGAGGGCGGGAAATTTGCCTGCCCGGCAGGTGGGCGAAAGACTGACCGGATAGAGATCGACTTGACGAGAGCTGATAAGCCGTCGCTAAGCTGGCGCGCTGATCATCGCGTAGCTTTGGAATACAAAGACAGCACACTGGACGCGGCGCGCGCTGCCTTTATCGCGGTGGCCGCGCAAGGTGGTTGGCCGATTGCAGCAGATGATCACAGCCTTGCACTGCTTACCCTGGCTCAGCGGATCGCACGCAGCGAAATCCCAGTCCTTCTCGAGGGGCCAACCGGCACGGGTAAAGAAGTGCTCGCACGGTTCGTTCACCGGCTATCTTCCCGCAACAGCGGTCCGTTTGTAGCCGTCAATTGCGCTGCCATGCCCGAAGCAATGCTGGAAGGATTGCTGTTCGGTCACCGCAAAGGGGCATTTACTGGCGCAGCTGAGGCCCGTGACGGGCTTTTCCGCGCAGCCCATGGCGGCACGCTGCTGCTTGATGAGATTGGCGAGCTTCCGCTTGCCTTGCAGTCCAAGCTGCTGCGCGCTCTGCAAGAAGGCGAGGTGTTGCCCCTTGGCGCGACCAAACCGGTAAAGGTCAATGTTCGCGTTGTAGCATGCACAAACCGCACGCTTAGCGCAGAAGTCGAAGCGGGTCGTTTTCGCGAAGACCTGCTTTACCGTTTGAACGTTTTCCCCCTTGAGCTCGCCGCATTGCACGACCGGCGCGGCGATATTGCGCCGCTCGCCTTCGGAATGCTTCTGCGTCACGCATGCCGCGATGATATGCCGGGCTGGATTTCCGGTCAGGCTCTCGCCCTTTTGCAGACGCATATCTGGCCCGGAAATGTCCGCGAGTTGGAAAATGTGATCCGCCGCGCGATCCTGCTTGCAAGTGATGCCGATCAGATCGGTTCGGAACATATTGTCTTTGATCAACCGGTTCGTTCGGCAGCCGAGCCCGGTCATGAAAGCCTTCCCGCGCCATCGATGCCGCGCGCGGGTGGGAAATTGTCCGACGTTGCGTTTCAATCAGAGGCGCAGGCGATCCTGACAGCGTTGGAAAGCCATGGCGGACACCGCGCAAAAACCGCGCTCAGTCTCGGCATTTCCGAACGCACATTGCGTTATCGTCTCGCATCAATGCGCGAGTCCGGCCTGATGGCTGCTGGCGGTGACGCATGAACGGTGTCCGTCCGACCTCAGGTGTGCAGGATGTGCTGGCTCTGCGTCAGGAAGTGCTGACCCGCAGCAAAGCTCTGCAAGATGTGCGAGCAGCCACAGCCCCTGCCGCGCCAGCCGATGGCGGCGTTAAAGCGCCCGCTGGCGCCGATTTTGCCGATACGCTTGGCGATGCCTTGCAGCAGGTGAGTGCGGTTCAAAAGCGGTCTGGCGATATGCAGGCCGCTTATGAGCGCGGCGAAGTAACCGACATTGCGAAGGTAATGCTGGCACGGCAGGAGGCAGGCGTCGCGTTCGAAGCCACGCTTCAGGTGCGCAATAAGCTGCTGTCTGCCTATCAAAGCATCATGCGGATGGGGAGCTGATAGATGGCTGAGACAACGATGCCGGTCCCCACTGGCGGTGCTGCGATCCCTGTAACGGATGGCTCTACGCTGCCTGCGCACCAATCTGGCGATTGGCGCGCTCAATTGAGCGCTTTTACAAATCAGCCCGCCATTCGCCGCGCTTTGCCGGCACTGGCTGGCCTTGGCGTGATGGCAATCATCGCCGCGCTCTATTTGGGCATTTCCCAAGGGCCACAGCGGATTCTTTACTCCAGCCTTAGCGACGGTGAACGCGCAAAGGTGGTTGATACATTGGAGCAAAGCGGGATCGGCTATTCGATCGACACCGGCACAGGTGTTGTAACCGTCGGTGAGGATGATCTTTACCGTGCGCGCATGGCCGTTGCGAGCGACGCAGGTCTTGCGGCTCCCGAAGGGGCAAGCGAAATGCTGGATGCGATCCCGCTCGGTTCCAGCCGGACATTGGAAGGCGAACGCCTGCGGCTCGCGCGCGAGCGTGAATTGATGCTCACCATTCGAGAGATAGACGGAATCGAAGCGGTGCGGGTTCACCTCGCCACGCCCGAACGGTCTGTTTTCGTGCGGGAAAGCAACGCGCCCACTGCCTCGGTGATGGTTCGCCTCGTCAGTGGCCGATCGCTGGGTCAGGATCAGGTCGAAGCTATCGTCAATCTCGTTTCCGGATCGGTGCCCGGGATGACCGCGGAATCGGTTCGTGTCGTCGATCAGAACGGACGACTTCTGTCTTCTGCACGCGATCCTTCGATGGACGGGTTGGTTCTGCAACGCGAGTTTGAAAGCAAACTGCAGCAACAGATAAGCAGCCTGCTCATGCCGCTTTTGGGTGACAGCAATTTTTCCAGTCAGGTCCAAGTCGAACTCGACCAAAGTGAAGTCACAGCCGCCCGCGAAAGCTATGATCAAGACGGCGTTGTTCGCAGCGAAAGCGAACGCAGCGCTACGCGCTCTGCTGGTGCGCAAGCTGGCGGTGTTCCCGGCGTTACCGCCAATACGCCGCCGCCAGATGCAGAATTGGTTGATGAAGCGCCGCAAGCCACAGATGTTGCAGAAGCCGGTGAAAATGCACAGGTCCCCGGTGACAGTGAAACAGCGATACGCCGCGATTATGAGCTTGGCCGTGAAGTCGCGGTGACAAGCACACGGCCCGGCGGTCTGGTCAAACTGTCCGTCGCGGTGGCCGTAAGTGACGAAGCGCTTACGGCGGCGGCTCCTTTGACAGCCGAACAGCTTCAAGCGCTGGTCAGCGCGGCCGTCGGCGCGGACGAAGCACGCGGTGATCAGGTCGAAATCGCAATCAGCGCATTTGAGACGACCGAAATCATCCCGCCAGCGTTTTATGAGCAGCCGTGGTTCGCGGCGGCGCTGCGATACGGCACCGCCTTGCTGGCCGTGCTGCTGGTTCTTCTGATGGTTGTGCGGCCTTTGATGAAGAGGTTGCGGAGCGACAGCGAGAGTGAAGCTGTTGATGATGATGAAGCCGATGTGTTGATCAAGGCGGGTTCAATTCAAAGCTCGGGGACCTCCGCAGACCTACCGCGTCAGGTTGAACTCGCTCGTCAGCTTGCAACGGCGCAGCCCGACCGTGCGGTCGAAGCGCTGCAGCGAATGCTTGAGCCACCGGCGGACAAGGCGGCGACATAATGAGCGCGATGAAACCACTGGAAGCCTCCGATGGGGCAGCCGAAAGCGCGCTTCCGGCGATGAGCCGGACACAGAGGGCCGCCGTATTCCTTACTTTGTTGGCAGAGGAAGAAGCGACATCTCTGTTGTCGCGGCTTGGCCCGGGAGAGCTGGAACGACTTGGAGTGGCCATGTGTGCGCTAGGCGAAATCAACCAGACGGGCATTGCCGAGGCAATCGGTGATTTCGTGACCGAGGCAGATCGCGAGATTCTTCCCGCTCGCGATCGTTCTCAAGAGGTCCGTTCTTTGCTGACACAGGCGCTGGGCGAAACCAAAGCGGAAAGCATGATGCAGCGAATTGAGCCGGAAAGCCGCCCGCGTTCGATTGAAATGGCGCGCTGGCTTGCACCCAATGTGCTTGTGAAACTGGTCGATGGCGAACATCCGCAAGTGATTGCCGCTCTGCTTTTGATGCTTGAGGCGGACTCCGCGGCAGAAGTGCTCTCCGGCATTCCCGAGATGGCGCAATCTGCGGTTGTAGAGCGGATCGCGCGCATCGGCCCGATCTCAACACAGGCGGTCGATATGATCGACAATCTGCTGTCGCAGCGGATTGGTGCCAACTTCGGGGCAAGCGCTTTGATGCTCGGCGGTCCGCGCGAAGCGGCTGATCTGATCAATCGCGCGGCAGGTGAGGTTCGCACCAATGTCTTGCCAGTCATCGCACAGATTGATCCGAGCCTCGCAGAGGCGATCGAAGAACAGATGTTCACCTTCGAAATGCTGCTGGACCTTGATGCTCAAGCAATGGGCAGATTGCTGCGCGATGTTGACAATGAAGCGCTTGTTGATGCCCTTAAGGGGCTGAAAGACGATGAGCGCACGCCATTCTTTGCGGCTATGTCGAGCCGTGCTGCTGACGGTATTCGCGATGAAATCGAGCTGCGCGGAAAGCTCGCGAAAAGTGACGTTGAAGCAGCGCAAAGGAATATCGTCGAAACAGCCCGCAACCTTGCGGATCAGGGTGAAATTTCGATTGGAGCCGATGATGGCGAGTTCGTCTGATTGGATCGCCGCACTGGCTGGCGCTCCGCAAGAAGATGCAGCTGAGATGCCCGGTTGGATTGCAGCGCTTGGCGAAAGTCGGGGCTTTCAAGAAGGAATGGCATTCCGCGCGCCCTCGGCAACATCCGCGCCGCAGCATGCAGTCGGTGAGAACACCAACGCCGAACCAGTGACCGAAGAGATTGACGCTTTAGAGCAGGCATTCGCCGACGGCGAAGCAGCTGGGCGTGCGGCTGCGCAGGCAGAGATCGAAGCGACTGCATCACGGCAACGCGATGTGCGGCTGGCGTTCCGTGCTCTTGATCAGGCCGCTATGGACGCATTTGCAGAAAGCCTGTCTGAAACGGTGATTTCGCTTTGCGAGCAGGTGCTGGATGCGAGCGCGATCAACAAACATGGCCTATCGGGGCGAGTGCAGGAGGCTGCTAAAGCGCTGGGCGCAGCCCCGGAGCATTGCGCGCTGCATCTCAACCCTGCTGATATTGAAATGCTTGGCACTGCCGCGCCGCAAGGCTGGGTGCTCAATCCCGCTGAAGACGTGCCGCGCGGATCGCTCCGCCTTGAGAGCGGGGACGGCCTTGTTCATGACGGACCGGACCAATGGCGACGCGCGATTGCAGAGGCGCTGCGCGGATGATCGCCGAATTGCAGCTTGAACTGGCGCGGATGCGCAGCCTGAATATCAATGCCGGACCTGTACTGACAGGTAAGGTCGCCGCGTGCGATGGCGGCCTTGTCGAGGTGGCGGGCCTTCCGCTGCCGATCGGTTCGCTTGGCGCAATAGAGAACGATGATGGTGAGGTTTCGCTCGCCGAAGTGATCGGTTTCCGCAGCGGGCATTCGTTGATGATGTTGCTGGGTGATACGGTGCTTTTGCGGCCGAATGCGCCGGTCAGGGCACTGGGCAATCCCGGTGCTGTGCCATTGGGTGAGGTCTTATTGGGCCGCGCGGTAGACGGGCTTGGCAAACCCATTGATGGCGGCCCGCCGCTCGCCTTTGACCAGACATGGCCGCTCGCCGGGCACCGCGAAGGGGCGCTGGAACGTGCGCCCGTAGCCGTGCCTATTGATTGCGGGGTGCGCGCCATCAATGCCTTGGCGACGATGGGCGTAGGGCAGCGTTTGGGCGTTATCGCAGGCTCAGGCGTCGGAAAATCCGTGCTGATCGACACGATTGCCGGACATGCAGAGGCGGATGTAATTGTGGTCGCGCTGATTGGCGAACGCGCACGCGAAGTTTCGGATTTCGTCAATCGCCACATGCAAGGCGCACGTCGAGGCCGGATGGTGGTTGTCGCAGTGCCAGCCGACCATGCACCCAATCTGCGACTGCGCGCGGCGCAATATGCCAGCGCGATTGCTGAATATTTCCGGGCTCAGGGGAAACGGGCTCTGTTGATCCTGGATAGCCTTACGCGCGTGGCCCATGCGGCTCGCGAATTGGCACTTCTGCTTGGCGAGCCGGGCGCCGCGCGCGGGTATCCGCCCTCGGCCCTAGCTGCAGTCACAAAGCTGGTCGAGCGGGCGGGCAATTCGGCGCGCACAGGCGGATCGGTGACAGGCCTCTATACCGTTCTTGCCGATGGCGATGATGCTCAGGACCCGGTGGTCGATACAGCGCGAGCTATCCTCGACGGGCATATCCTGTTGTCACGCGATCTTGCGCAGCGTGGCCATTATCCGGCCATAGACATTCCCGCTTCGCTAAGCCGCGTGATGGACGATCTGGTTAATGAGCCTGTGATTGAGGCCGCCCGGCAATTGCGTTCGCTTATTTCTGCGCGGGACGAAAACCGCGATTTGGTGTTGATGGGTGCGTATCGTGCGGGCGCAGACCGGGTTTTGGATGCCGCTTTGGAGCATAGCGCCGCAATCGATGCGTTTTTGAAACAGGCCCGCGGTGAAGCCGTAAACCTACCGGATAGTTTGGCGCAAATGCAGGATGTCGCAGGCCTAACGGTTCAAAATGCGTGAAAAGCGCCAGCTTGCGCTTCTGCGCCGTCAGCAAATGCTTGCCACCATTGCGCGGCGTGAAGCGATGCGTTCGCTTGCCGATGCGGTGGGCGAAGAGAGCAGGAGCGCAGGGCTCGCAAATCGTAGCCGTGAACTCGCCGCCACTTATCAATCACGCATCGGTGCCACGAATGGCGAAACGGTTCGCCTTTCGGGACAGTTTGCCGGATCGCTCGCGGCGCTGGCACATTACGCGGACCAATCACGCGGTCAGGCAGTGGAGCAGATCGAAAGCGGGCAGGAGGTGTTGGCGGCTGCCGATAATCGCATGCGCCGTTTGAGCGAAAAGGCGCAGCGCGCGCAGCAGGACCTGGAGGCCCGTAAGGAAGGTCGCAATGCCGAGTTTGGCGTGCGGCTGGCACGCAAGTTGCAGAACGACGGGGACGGCCAATTGAGGAGCCCCCGATGAATTTGAATGCGCTTGATTTCCACTCGCTGCTTCCCGTTCCGAAAGCTGGACTGAAACTGCCCGATGGAATCGAAACTAGTCTTGAACCGGTGCCGGGGGATGTGGGTCCTGCCCTTTTGGAAAGCCCGGATGTTCCGCTGAAACCGTCCTTTGCGGGCATCCTTGATGCCAAGGCAGAAGCGCGGCTGGACGTGAAACCGGAATTGGCGAAGGCCGGGTCAATTGATGCGGCCGCAACGCCGAGTGCTGAAGCGGTTGGCCGCCCGGCGAGTCCATTGCCGCCCGGCAGTTTGATGCCGCAATCCGGAAACAGCTTGCCGGTCAGCACGACTGCGGCAATCGCGCCCGCACAATCGGACCTCGGCAACGTCCAAGTGACGTCGGAGCCTTTGCGAGATGTCAAAGAGACGCCTTTGAAGGGCGGCGAGCCTCCGCTCAACCAGACAGCATTGTCGCAAGACGGCAACAGAATTGCGGCCCCGGCGGCTAAGACTGCTGCTTTGGAGCAAACGCCAGAGGCACGAGTTGACGATGTCAAATTTTCACAGCGAGTTGCGGTGACGGACCGCACGCCGGCATCCCTAACTGATGTTGCGGCTGGCAAGCAGGTTCAGCCGGCGAGCAGCGTTGCGGCTGTTCAGGCGGCTATACCTGCTGCAATTCGGCAAATCCTTTCAGGCCGATCACAGGATGTCCGACAGCGGCTAGAAGGGCAGGCGTGGATAGATCGGTCCACTCCTGCTCAACCCACTGCCAGCCAAAATGTCTCTCCGGCGATGCTGGAGGATGAGGTAACGGCGAAAGCGGACCCCAAAGGTGCTGTGGATGCCACCAAACGGCAGACTACCGGTTCGGAACAGTCCCTGACCGACCGCACCATTTTGAAGCTCGACCAATCGTCTCAGCAAGTGGCCCCTTCACCGACCTCTAACGGCACGCCTATGCCGGTGTTGGCTCCTGCCACTGCGTTTCAAGCGCCTTTTCAATCGCTAACTTCTCCGCCAATCGCAACAACCGCTCCCGCTGAAACTCGCGTTGCCGCTAGTATCGAGAACGCCGTTAGCCAATTGACCGAGGCGCGCGAAAGCGGCCGCAATATCCGCCCTGAGCTTGCGTTGAAGCACGCGGAGTTTGGCGCGGTTAATATGCGGCTGGAGAATGTTGCGGGTGATTTGCGCGCAACGCTTAGCAGCCGCGACCCGGGCTTTGTTCCCGCTGTTCAGGCGGCAATGCCGGAACGTGCTGTAGCCTTCAATACGGATCAGGGTTCAACTGCATCGCAGCGCGGCAATGAAGGGATTGGAACGGGGCAATCGGGTAGCGGTAACACGGCGGGCCACGGCGGCAGCCTTCACGGCGGTGCAAACCAAAACTCCGATCCCCGCTACGGGTCTTCCACAGGGTCAGGTCAAGCATCGTCTCAACCATATTCAGCGCATCAAGCATCCGAAGAGCGAAACTTCGCAGCAAGCGAGCATGACAGGACCGATAGCGGCCTGTTCGCCTGACTGCGGGACACCGCACCAAGGAGCTGAAGCGCAATGGCAAAAGATAAAAGCGATAAAAAGGAAGAGCCTGAAAAAGCCAAGGGCGGGATGATGAAGATCATCATCATTGCCGTGGCTATGCTCGGGGTCGGTGCTGGCGGTGCCTATGGAGCATTTGCCGCAGGGCTGCTCGGTGGCGAAGTGGAAGCGGGGCCGGACCTGCCGCAAATGGTGCGTAAGGGTGAAAGCGATCCCTATGCTCTTCCTGACAGTGACAAGGATGGCGGCGAGATTGTCTATGGCGATGGCGGCAGCGAATATCGCACCGTTTATTACGGGTTCGAAGACAGTTTTACGTCCAACCTTTCGGATTCGCCCGGCCTCATTCAGGTTGAATTGGCGGTGTCGACACGGCGCGATGGACGTGTTCTCCAATGGGTAAAGAACCACGAGCTCGCCATCCGTTCCGCTATTCTGGCGCAACTCGCCGCTACACCGGAGGCGGATGTCTATTCTGTTGATGGCAAGCAAAGCCTTTCCGACCGCCTAACCAAAGCGATCAACGAAGTTCTTGAAGAGAATGAGGGCTTTGGCGGGATCGAAGCGGTGCATTTCAAGGGGTTCTTGGTCCAATGAGTATGGAGCTTCCCACCGAAACGGTTTTGGCCGGCGCGCGTCCATTGGCGCAGCATTGTGAACAACTCGCAGCGCGCGGTCCGCGCCCCGAAGAGCGCGCAGAAGCGCTAACGCTTTGGCGGCGTGAATTCACGCGCGCATTGTCGCAGGACCTTGAAGGGCTTCTTGCCGGGGATCGCCCGGGAGTGACCATCGACGAACCCGAAATGATTAGCGGGTCAGAGGTGTTTTCCCGCATCGGACCCGTGGCCGCCAACAGCCTGCTGCGTTGCGGAATTGATGAGCGCACTGTTCTGTTCTCAATCGACTGGCCAACAGCCATCGCACTGACAGATCGATCGTTTGGCGGCGAAGGCGTTCCTGGCAAAGAACCGCCCGAACAACTGCCGCGTTCTGCGGCGCTCTTGGTCGATCAGTTATCGGCCAGCATTGCTCAGGCGATTACGCGTGCTGGCATAGGCGAGGCGGGCGATCTTGAAGCCACGACCCTCACAGGTGATGTTATCGTGCGCAGTGAAAGCGCGAGCCGCCTCAAGCCGTTCGGGCCTGACTGCAATTGCCAGCTTTTCTCGCTGCGCATTCTGGCGGGTAAGGACAAACATTGGGATGCTTTAATTGCCGTTCCAGACGAAACGCTGGATGCGCTTTTGCCCGGAGCCAAAACGGTCAAGTCAGATCGCCCCGCTGCCTCACCTGAGCAAGCGGCACGTACAGCGCCATTTTCCGGTATTCCGCTGGGTCTTGGAGCGGTCCTGGCAGAATTCGAACTGTCGCTGAACCGGCTCGATGACCTTGCACCCGGCGATCAGATTCCGCTGTCTGTGGCGCGCGACATACCGCTGCGGCTGGGCGATGAAATCATCGCGCATGGCAGTCTGGGGTCGCTCGAAGACCGGATGGCTGTCCGCATAACCCGTTTCCCGGACCAAGGGGCATTGTCATGACTACCATTCCATCTGCACTTCACCGGTTCGGTGATGTCACTGTGCGCCTTTCTGTTGAGCTGGGCCGCGCTGAAATGCCTTTGAAAGAGGTCCTGTCGCTAAACGAAGGCAGCGTTGTTTCGCTTGACCGTCTAACCGATGAATTGCTGGATGTGACCGCCAATGGGCGGGTCATTGCACGCGGTGAAGTGATTGCGCAGGATGGCCGATTTGCCTTGCGGATCGTGAGCCTGGCCGGTGAGGACACGCCTGCTTCAATACCTGTCCCTCCGGCCGAACCGCGCGGCGAGGCACCGGCTCAGGCGCCGCAGCCATGATGGTCGAATATTTCTTGCGGCTGGCATTGCTGCTGCCCCTGCTCGGCTTGCTGATTTGGGGAAGCCTGCGGCTGACCCGCTATCTCCAAACGCGTTTGAACACGGCGCAAGGCAGCGGCCAATCGGTGCAGCTTGTCCAGACAAGCCTGATCGCGCCGGGCCTTAAACTGGCGGTGATCCGGTTCCACGATCGAGAGATTCTGGTGGGCTGTTCACGTCAGGGCTTGGTGCGTCTGGGCGAAGCGGAAGCCAACCGGTCCGACGGGCCAGATTGATGGCTTTTCTTACTTCAATCCGCGCGATTTTGCTCATCGCGGTGCTGGCCTGTGCCTTTGCACCTGATGCAGCTTTTGCGGCTCTGCCTGCGGCTGACCCCGCGGGCATCGGCAGCGCGATGGAGCGCGCGCTGGGTAGTGATGGCGCGGGCGAAGACAGTCCTTTAAGCGTCTCACTACAATTGCTGGTGGTGATGAGCTTGCTCACCATCTTGCCAGCTTTGGTGCTGATGATGACAAGCTTCCTGCGCATTTTGGTGGTTTTGTCGATACTGCGGCAGGCCATTGGTTTGCAGGGATCGCCGCCGACCCAGGTGCTCGTCGGATTGTCGCTGTTTCTCTCGCTGTTTGTCATGGCGCCCACGCTGGATGCGGTGAACAGCCTTGCGATTGAACCCTATGCAGCTGGCACCATGAGCGCAGATGCAGCGATCGCCAGCGCCGGTGAAGCGTTTCACAGTTTCATGCTGCGCCAAACGCGCGAGGCGAACCTGATCATGTTCACCGATATCGCCGGGGTTGGCGCGTTTTCCGACCCTTCAGAGGTGCCCTTTTCAATTCTGCTTCCCGCATTTGTGACCAGCGAATTGGAGACGGCATTCCAGATCGGTTTTATGCTGTTCCTGCCGTTTCTGGTCATTGATCTGGTGGTTGCCAGCGTATTGATGAGCCTGGGTATGATGATGCTTTCACCAACCATTGTATCGCTGCCCTTCAAATTGCTCTTGTTCGTGCTGGTTGATGGCTGGGCGCTCCTAATGGGCAGTCTCGCGATGAGCTTTGGGTAGAGGCGGGCTGACCATGCAGGAAGATGCACAGCTTCTGGCTCTGGCTGATCAGACCCTTTGGGTGACCGCCCTGATTGCGGGGCCCGTTTTGATCGCGGCGCTGGTGATTGGTCTTATCGTCGGCATTATTCAGGCGGCGACGTCTGTGAACGAGCAGACGCTCACCTTTGTGCCTAAGCTGGGCATTGTTGCGCTCGTCTTTGTAGTGCTGGGCGGAACGATGATGGCTCTGCTGGGCGATTTTCTGCGCGAGATATTCGCGCAGATCGCGCTGGTTTCGGCGTGATCGCCGCGGTCAGCACATGAACGTCCTCGATTTCGGTTTCGGGCCCATCGAAGAGCAGTTGTGGCAAATTCTGTTCCTGTCGATCCGCTGCGGCGCGGCCTTGATCGCAGCGCCGATGATCGGCGGAATGTCTGTCCCGTTTCAATTGCGCGCTCTGCTGGCATTGGCGTTTGCCGTGTTCATCTCGATCTGGATACCGCTGCCAGCGCTCCCCGATATGATGAGTTTCGCTGCCATATTGGCAGTCTTACAAGAGGTGATTATCGGCACGGCGCTGGGGTTTCTGCTGCAGATTGCCTTTGCCATTCCGTTGATCGCGGCGGAGCAGATTGCAGGCACGATGGGTCTTGCCATTGCCACATCGATTGACCCGAATAGCGGCGCTCAATCGGGCGCGCTGGGCACGTATTTCGGATTGATCCTAAGCCTGCTCTTTTACACCATTGGTGGCCATTTGCTGTGGTTTGAACTGCTCATTGAAAGCTACCGGATTTTGCCTGCCGGATCATTCGCGCTGGGCGACATGCAGGCCCGCGATATTGTGCTGTTCATGGGATACGGATTTGCGACAGCGGCGGCGATTGCGCTGCCGGTGGTGCTCGTTCTGTTGCTGGTGCAAATCGTCACTGGCGTGATCTCGCGATCCGCGCCTGCGCTCAATCTGTTCGCGCTTGGCCTGCCTGCCGGCGTGCTGGCTGGGATTGCCGCGCTGATTGTGGTGATGCCGATTGTGGTCGAGCAATTCATTGCTTTGCTGCAAATGACGCTGGAACAATCTGCAGGCTTGATTGACAATACGAGTACTGCGGGATGAGCGAAGAAAGCACCGGCGAAAAGACTTTCGAGCCAACGGAAAAACGCAAATCCGATGCCGCCAAAAAGGGCGACGTTCTGCGATCAAAAGAGGTCGGTACGGCCGCAGCGATGGCAATTGGAACATTGATGCTCGTGATGATCGGGCCGTGGCTGTTCGAAAGCGTGAGAAGCGTGGCCAAAGCAAGCTTTCGTTTCGATCACGGCGATCTTCAAAACTTTGCCCCGCAATCGATGTTCTCTTCTGCTGCCGAAGCACTCCTGCCCCCGATTTTTGCAATCGGATTGGCAGTGATTGTCATGACGGCCGGGTCTCAGCTCTTGCTGGGAGAAGGGCGGTGGGTGCCTTCGCAAATGAAGCCCAAGGGTTCGCGGATTAACCCGCTCTCCGGGCTAAAGCGAATGTTCGGGATGCAAGGGCTGATTGAATTGGGAAAAGGCATCCTCAAGCTGTTGCTGCTGGGCGCAATCGCATGGTGGTGGGCTGCATCAAACATCCCGATCATCATGGGCCTTGGACGCGGCCCCTTGAATGGGCAGCTGTCTTTCGCTTGGGATGCGGGTCTGACGCTTGTCGGTTTGATGGTGATTGGTCTCGGCATTATCGGATTGGTCGATTACCCGCTGCAAAGGTTCCAGCGCTCCAAACGGCTTAAGATGAGCCACAAGGATATGCGCGATGAAAACAAGCAATCCGAAGGCTCGCCCGAAGTGAAGATGGCCCGCCGTCAACGTCAGCGTGATCTGGCGAGAGGCGGTGTCGGGGCGGCGATGAAAGACGCACAATTTGTGGTTGTGAACCCGATGCATTTCGCCGTCGCGCTTACTTACGATCCGGCCATCGCGCCCGCGCCGGTGGTCCTTGCCAAAGGGCGTGGCGAAACGGCGCTGGCCATGAGGGAAATTGCCGCTGAAGACGGGCTTCCGGTTCTGCGCTATCCTGCGCTCGCCCGCTCGGTCTACTTTACGACACGCACCAATCAAATGGTTCGTGAAGAGCTGTACATTGCGATCGCCACACTGGTCGCTTTTGTCCTGTCGTTGAAACGGGGAGAGGCTCCGGAAATGCCAGCGATTGATGTTCCCCTGGATTTACGGTTCGATGCTGAAGGCCGCCAGCAGCATTAATCCGGGCAATGCGAGGGTTTGCGGCTTAAGCATGCGCGATTATGGCCGTTCTAAGCGGCATGGAAAATGTCGGCGCATCTATTATTTCATCGCTTGGAGCAGGCAGCGGGGTGAATTTCATCCAGCTTGCCGAGGACATCTCCGATGCAACCTATTCATTTCAGCGCGATGATCTGGCCGCGCGCAATTCCGCGCTTGAGGCGCGAATTTCTGCCGCCTCTTTGTTGCGGAACTCGCTGTCGCAGCTTGCCTCTGCATTGGGCGACCGGGTCCGCAATGGCGATCTCGCACCGCAGGCCAGCATAAGCGATCCGTCTGTTGCAGCAGTCACCACCGCTGCTGGCACAAGCCCGAGCGGTAGCTACACTTTGGAAGTCAGCCAGCTCGCGCAGAGCCAGACGCTGGTATCGCAAAGCTATACCAGCGCCGATGATCTGGTTGGCGAAGGCAGCCTGACGATCCGGTTTGGTGCAGTCGACGGACCCAGCTTTACCGAAGATACGACGCAGAGCGCGCTGAACATCACGGTTGAAGACACGGACACTCTGACAACGCTGGCTTCCAAGATTTCAATCGAAAGCGGCGGGGATCTGCAGGCATATGTCGCCCAAGGTTCCGGCGGTTCACAGCTCGTAATCAAAGGCCGCGATGGTGCCGACAACGGATTTGTTCTCGAACCGGCGAGTTCTGCTTTGATACCCACGCAGACGCCCGGTGACCTAAGCTATCTTGCATGGTCGCCAGCAACCGATAACGGCGAATTGCGGCAAGCCTCGCAAGACGCGATTTTCGAGCTGGACACCGTTGAGATGCGCAGCGCCAATAACACCGTAACCGGACTGCCCGAAGGGATGACGCTTGAACTGACGGGAACCAATACTGGCGCGCCAGCCGACATTGCATTTTCCAACGATAGCGGCGCAATCACCACCGTAATGGCCGATTTTGTCGCTGCGTTGAACGATCTGACCGCTCAGCTGAATGAGTTCGCTGCCGCGCAAGGCGGCGCGCTGGGCAATGATCCAGGAGCGCGCGAATTCAAACGTGATCTGGCGCGTCTGAGCAGCGAGATCATTATGCCAAACGCAGCCGAGGGAGAACCCAACACGCTTGCTGATCTTGGCCTTTCGCTAAACCGCGATGGCACATTCCGGTTGGATACCGAACGGCTCAATGAAACTCTGGCCCAAAGCCCAGAGGGCGCAGCGGCGATGTTCACCAACGGCCCGTTCGGCGTCTTTGCGACGATGGACAACCTCGCGCGCGCAAACATACTTACAAGCGATCCGGGATCTCTGGGCGGGTCTGTGTCGCGTTATGAAGACCAGATCGAGCGCAACGAGGCCCGGCTTGAACGCATTGCAGAGCAGCAGGATAATCTTCGTGAAAGGCTGACACGCAACCTTGTGACGGCGGAACGCCAGATTTCTGCTTCGCAATCGACCTTGGGTTTCCTGCAGCAGCAGATCGATATCTGGAACGGTTCGAACTAGGCCGCCGGTGACAGATTATGAAGATGCTTTCATCCAACCCCAATGCCGCTTACCGGCGGGTCGATCTTGATGCCCGAATAGAGGCATCCGCGAATGGTGATCTCACGCGGATTTGTCTGGAAGAAGCGGTGGCCGCGTTAAGTCAGGCGCTGCTTTCCTTGGAGCGCTCTCCCGGCTCACCGCCAAGCGAGGCGATCAGTAGGGCGCACAGTATCGCTTTGTGGCTGGCCCGATCGGTCGCGTCTGAGAACCCTATGCGCGCTGCGCTGCTCCAGTTCTACGGCGGATTGGCGGTAACGATCGGCAGCAACATGCTTCGACCCGATCCTATTCAGATCAGGCAGGCGCGCGACGACTTTCGCGACCTTTTGGCAGCGGCCGGATAAAGCTTATCGCTGCTTAGGCTGCCATTGCCTCGGCTATAATCCTTGCCGCGTCGGCGGAATCTTCGAATGGATGGAAATGGGTCATGTCCGGCCTCGGCATGTCCGTACCCTGCGGCATCGTTGAAGCCAGATCGGGCCATGTGGGTGAGCCTTTGAAATCCATTCTCTCGGTCTGTTTTGCGCGAACAATGGTTGCCGGAATATCCACGCTCTTGGCGGTTTCATGAATGGCTGAATTGCTGCGACTGGAGGCGTAAACGCTCGCTTCCACTTCTGGCGGGCAAGCCAGTTCAAAGCCCTGACCATTTGCTTTTGGCAGGAGGCCGTGGCGGCAATAATCCTCAAACACGCGCCGTTCGAAAATCTCGTAAGGATCGCGCGCTTCGAACCGGGCAATCATCGCCTCGACGCCATCAAAATTGCGCTTTCTCCGAATGGACGGGTGCGGATTGTCCGGTGTGAACCACGGCGTGCCGTCGGCATAGAATTCCGGCGCGAGGATAACTGGGTCGAACAACACAAGGTTGCTGAACGCGTCCGGCCTGTCTGCTGCCGATTGGAGCAGCGTGTGCGCCCCCATCGAATGCCCGATACCGGTCGCACCCTTGATCTCTTGGCTGTCCAGGAAAGCGCAGACATCGCCGGAAAGCTGCTGCCAATTCTCGATTGGACCGCCTGTGGAGCGCCCGTGTCCGCGCATGTCCAGAGCATAGATGTGCCGGTCTGGAAAATGCGCGATCACTGAATCCCAGACGCGGGCGTGGAAACCCGTTGCATGGGCAAAGATCATCGGAGGTTTCTGGCTATCAGCCCCGCCATTCCATTCGAAATAGACGAGGCTGATATCGTTGACTGCAATAGTCTTTTGAGTTGGCGTCATGCCTTCGCGGTATCTTGCGGTGCATGCTCCGGCAAGGTGGCTTTCAGCAGGAAGAACCCTGCGAGCGCTGCCACAAGCGAGCCGGACAGCACACCAAGTTTAACCGCATCGACCAGCGCCGGATCGGTAAAGGCAAGGTTGCCGATAAACAGGCTCATGGTGAAGCCGATCGCTGCGAGCAGCGAGAGCGCGTGAATCTGGCGCCAAGTGACATTCTCGGGGAGCGTCGCGAAGCCCATTTTTACCCCTGCATAAGCAAAGCCGAAGATACCGATCTGCTTTCCGATCAAGAGACCCAGCGCGATGCCAAGCGGCAGCGGCGCGAGCAGGTCGGCGGGTGAAATCCCCACCAGTGAGACGCCGGCATTTGCAAATCCGAAAATCGGAATGATCAGGAACGCAACCCAGCTGTGAAGACCGTGCTCCATTTTCTCCAGCAGACGCTCGCCATTGCGGGATACCATCGGCACACAGAACGCTGCGGCTACGCCGGCCAGCGTTGCATGAACGCCTGATTTGAGGACGAATACCCACATCAAGACGGTCAGCAGTATGTAGGGAATGCGCGATCCGAATTTTGCCCGTCCGCATGCCGCGAGCACGGCAAACGTGATGCCTGCGCCCATAAGCATGTCGAGGTTCAGTTCGCCCGAATAGAATATCGCGATAATCGTAATCGCTCCGATGTCATCAATGACCGCAACCGCGAGAAGCAGCGCTTTCAGTGCGACTGGCACGCGCGGCCCAAGCAGGGAAAGGATGCCCAGTGCAAATGCAATGTCGGTCGCGGCTGGAATTGCCCAACCATTGATGCTCTCAGGCGAGTTCCAATTCAAAGCGACAAAGATCAGTGCGGGGATCGCCATCCCGCCAACTGCGGCCACCAGCGGCAACGAAGCCTTGTTCCAGCTCGACAATTGTCCCTCGAGCACTTCGCGCTTCACTTCGAGGCCGATGAGGAAGAAGAAAATCGCCATCAGACCGTCATTGATCCACAAAAGCAGCGGCTTATTTATCTCGAACGCGCCGTACGACAAGTTTAGCTTGCTCTCCAGCGTACCGAAATAACCGGCGGCGAGAGGGCTGTTGGCAATCACCAAAGCCAGCGCCGCAGCAACGATAAGAACTATGCCGCCCGCGCTTTCCTGTTTGAGAAAATCTTTGAGCGCTCCGCCCACCCGATCAATCATGTCCCGTCAATCCTATGCAATAAACCGTGTCTGTTGCAGGGTAGAACGTGCAAACTCTGCATCGGTGCCCGAAAATCGGCATAAATTGGATGAAATCGTTCGTATTCCGATTGTGGCGGGTCAAAGGCGGGCTCGTTGCGGCTATAAACCTCGACATTGATTGACAATTGCGGTGGTGTAGGGGAACGCGCAGAGACATCTGAGCATTTGCTTTCAACGATCCCATTTTTCCGGAGCTTCCCTTGTCCCACCCACCGATGGCAGACGCGGCCCAGCAGGCCGAGTTTCGCGAGCTCATGAGCTTGTTCGCCACAGGCGTGTGCGTGATCGCGTTCAATCGCGAAGAAGGTGATGCGGACGGTGCGGTATCCGCGATGACGATCAACTCGC
This sequence comes from Erythrobacter crassostreae, assembly GCF_019204045.1. Classification (GTDB taxonomy): domain Bacteria; phylum Pseudomonadota; class Alphaproteobacteria; order Sphingomonadales; family Sphingomonadaceae; genus Erythrobacter; species Erythrobacter crassostreae. The sequence goes on from NZ_JAGSPC010000001.1 coordinate 1,002,224, forward strand.
TCGTATCGGTTTCGCTCGATCCGCTCTTGCTCTGTTGGAGCCTGCAAAACTCGGCGAGCCAGTATGATGAATATCATGGCGCGGAACGCTTTACTTTCAGCATTCTTGCCGACGGGCAGCAGGCCTTGGCACGGCGCTATGCCGCGCGCGGCGACAGTGCATTGAGCGCAGATGATTTTGAAAAGACAGCAAATGGCCTGCCGATAATCAAAGGCGCATTGGCCACATTTGAATGCCAGCGTTGGAACCGCTATCCTGCCGGGGATCATACGATGATTTTGGGGGAGGTTCAGGCCATGTCGCGAAACGGGGGTAACACGCCCGCGCTCGGCTTTTTCGAAGGGCGCTTTTGCGCGGTCAGCTCGTGAGCCGCGAAGCGCCGGAGGCAACCCGCGAGAAATTGCTGGCGGTCGCGGCAGAGGAATTTGCTGCGCGCGGCTTCTACGGCGCGAGCATTGCGCAGATTGCTGGTCGGCTTAACTTGTCGAAGCAGGCTTTGTTGTATCACTTCAAACGCAAGGAAGACCTCTATGCCGAGGTGTTCAAACGGATTTCCGAACGTCTGTTAAAAGCGGTGCAATCAAGCGCTTCACCGGTCGCCCCCGCTGAACAGCAATTTGAAGAAATGATGCTTGGCATTTATGCTGCTGCGCTTGATAATCCGCTCGATACGACGGTGCTGATGCGCGAATTGCTCGACAATCAGAGAAGCGATGCGCCATCAGAGGAATGGCATCTGAAGAACTTTCTCGATGCTATTGTTGCAAAGCTAGACAAGATTGAAGGCAAGGCCGCGCTGCCATTTTCTCAAAAGCTGGCAGCGATTTATTCGATCATCTCGTCAATCGAGTACTTTGCAGCGTCAGGGCCGGTGCTCGAACGCTTTTATGGAGCTGACGAACTGGCAAGAGTTCACGCTGACTATCGCGAGGAATTGCGCGGCCAAATCGCGCGGCTCGTCGCTTAAGCGAAATACGCCCTGCGAACTATATTTCTGACTTCAGATGCTTGGCGTGCCACGCAACGTGATCGGCCATAAAGGTCGAGATGAAGAAATAGGAATGGTCATAGCCGTCCTGCATACGAATTTCGGCTGGCATACCCGCATCCTTGCAAGCAGTGATAAGCTGATGCGTTTGAAGTTGCTCTTCGAGGAAATTGTCCGCTGTACCCTGATCGACTAGCATGTGCGGATGCCGCGCGCCGTCTTCTATAAGCGCCACTGCATCATATTCGCGCCACGCGGCGCGATCTTCGCCCAGATAACGGGCCAGGGCTTTTGCACCCCACGGAACTTTGCCCGGCGCGACAATCGGGCTGAATGCGCTAATCGAGGTAAACCGGTCAGAGCCGCGTAAACCGATGGTCAAAGCGCCGTGGCCGCCCATCGAATGTCCCGTGATCGATTGTCGCTGCATATCGGCAGGAAAACTGGCGGTTATGAGGTCGGGCAGCTCGCGCTCAATATAGCTCCGCATGCGGTAATGCTTTGACCATGGCTGCTGCACTGCATCGACATAGAAGCCCGCGCCTTTGCCAAAGTCGTATTCGTCCGAAGTGTCTGGCACACCATCACCGCGCGGGGATGTATCTGGCGCAATGAAAATGATGCCATGCTCGGCGCAGGCGGCGCGGTATTCGCCCTTTTCCATCACGTTGGCGTGGGTGCAGGTGAGGCCGGACAAATACCAGAGGACCGGCATCTTCTCGCCGGGTTCGTGGTCAGGTACAAATACGGCAAAAGTCATGTCGGTACCGGTCTCTATCGACGGATGCGAGTAGACACCCTGAATGCCGCCATGGCTGCGTGTTTCGGAGACAGTTCTGAGCGTCATATCAAACCGCGACAGGCTTGAAAGCGGTGGCTTCATCGCCGGTATTGGGCGTGCCATCGGCGTCCATCACGAGCAGTTTCGCCTCTCCATTGCGTGCGCAGGGGCGATGTTCGACGCCGCGAGGGACAACGATCATATCGCCTTGATTTAGGTGCTCGGTGCGATCGCGAAACTCCATCTCAAGTTCGCCTTCGATGACCAGAAACAGCTCGTCCGTATCGGTGTGGTGATGCCAGTGAAACTCGCCTTCCACTTTGGCCAGACGCACTTCGTTGCCATTATAGCGAGCGGCGAGCCGCGGTGCCCATTGGTCGGAAAACAGTGCGAATTTCGCGGCTAAGTCGACCTTTGCGGGGGCCACACTATTGGTCATCAAAATACCACGACACTGCGGATGCTCTCGCCGGAATGCATCAGGTCGAACCCCTTGTTGATTTCCTCCAGCGTGAGTTTGTGCGTGATCATCGGATCGATCTCGATCTTGCCGTTCATATACCAGTCGACAATCTTGGGCACATCCGTCCGCCCCTTGGCTCCGCCAAAGGCTGTGCCGCGCCAGTTGCGTCCGGTGACCAGTTGGAACGGGCGCGTCGCAATTTCCTTACCGGCTTCGGCGACGCCGATGATGATCGAAGTGCCCCAGCCTTTGTGACAACACTCAAGCGCGTCGCGCATCACATCGGTGTTACCGGTGCAGTCGAAGGAGTAGTCCGCGCCGCCATCGAGCAGTTCGACCAAATGTTCGACCACATTCGAGGTCTCTTTCGGATTTACGAAGTCGGTCATCCCGAACTTCTCGCCCCAATCGCGCTTCGCCGGGTTGAGGTCCACACCAACAATCCGGTCTGCACCGGCCATCTTCGCGCCTTGGATCACATTGAGGCCGATACCGCCAAGCCCGAAGACGACGACATTGTCACCCGGCTCAACCTTCGCTGTGTTGGTGACCGCGCCAACGCCGGTAGTAACCCCGCACCCGACGTAACAGGCGCTTTCAAACGGAGCATCGGTCCGGATCTTGGCGACGGCAATTTCCGGTAGAACGGTGAAGTTCGAGAAGGTCGAACAGCCCATGTAGTGATAGATGGTTTCGCCCTTGTAAGAGAAGCGAGAGGTCCCGTCCGGCATTAACCCCTGACCCTGTGTGGCACGGATTGCGCTGCACAGATTGGTTTTTCCGCTGAGGCACATCTTACATTGGCGGCATTCCGGCGTGTACAGCGGAATGACGTGATCGCCAGGCACCACAGATGTTACGCCCGCGCCCACTTCGCGCACGACACCGGCACCTTCATGGCCGAGCACACTCGGGAACAGGCCTTCGCTGTCGAGGCCGTCGAGGGTGTAGGCATCGGTGTGGCAGATACCCGTCGCCATGATCTCGACCAACACTTCGCCGGCCTTGGGCCCTTCCAGATCGAGCTCTACAATTTCGAGCGGTTTCTTGGCTTCAAAAGCAACGGCGGCGCGGGTTTTCATCAGGCGGGTTCCTCTCGCGATTCTAAACTATGCTGCGGGCCATAGCACGCGATGCATATTTCGGGAGAGTGTAAGAATGCTTCGCCGGATGGGAAAATTGGTGCGGTCGAGAAGACTCGAACTTCCACGGGCGTTAGCCCACAACGACCTCAACGTTGCGCGTCTACCAGTTCCGCCACGACCGCACACAGTCAGCAGGGGCGAGCTTTGTCGCCCCGCTTGGTAGGAGCGCGCCACTAGCAAGGGGCATGGTCCGGTGCAAGCGCTTTGAGCGCTCTGCGCAAATAATGATGATCAGGAGGGCGACCAGCCGATTTCGGCTTCTGTCGCAGAGGCAGGAATATCGGCAATCGCCTCGGTGACATTCAGGCTTTCACCCGGTGCAAGCTCGCGCTTTGAAGGGACAATCTGCCAATTGCCAACATTGCGGTCTCGTTCGTCACGGAACACGACCAGAAGGATCGGGACCTCCACGGATTCGCGCCCAGAGTTGCTGATCGTGCCGCGCACACGGAATATCTCTTCGCCAGTCTCCAGCGTTTCGGTACGCTGCTGGTCAGCGGGGAAATCCAGAACAAGGCTTGGCTCGCCAATACCGAAGGTCGGGCGCTGCACAGGGAACCAGTCCGGCAGCCCGTAATAATTCACCGCAACGACGGTGCCTGTTGCCATCACGGCAAAAGCCGCGGCGGCAATCGTCCACATTTTAAGCGGATTACGACGGGCGCGGAACGGCGGGACATAGTCGAACTGTGATGGCTCATCATCATACTCGCCATCGTCAAAGGCCTCATCCGGCACGCCCTGATCCGCCAGCGGGTCTGCATCGCAATCGAAGGCACTCGAAACTGGAGGCTCCGACAGCTTTGGTTCTGGAGCAGAAGGCGTTTCAGTCGCAGTCGCTGCCGCCGTCGCAGCCACGGTTGCTCCGGTAGCGGCTGCTTCGCCGCGATCTTCGGTCCGCCAATGATTGATTGATGGCCCTGCATTACCGTCTTTTGAACTGTCCGATGCGCTTGCCGCGTCAGTCGAAGGTGCGGCAGGCGCTGGAGCCAGTTTGGCTTTTTCGTCTTCTACCGGGATCGGCCGCGTCAAATCGAGTGGCTCTGGATCCTGAAACCAGCTGTGCTTGCATTTGGCGCAGCGCACAGTGCGACCTTCAGCGCCGATTGCGGTGTCGGGCACGACATAGCGGGTCGAGCAAGCGGGGCATGAAATGATCATTGTGACAATTGCATTAAGGATGGCGGGTAAGGGCACAAGAGTGTGCGGGCTGGAACGGCAAAAATGCGCCCCTTTTTCCACACTGCAGAGCTTGAAAAGCGCTTTGGGCGTTGAAATCGGTCGATGCATGCTTTCCCGCAGCGAGAGCCACTGATAAGCCGACCCCATGAACGACCGCCCGAGTGAGATCGTGAAATTCGACAATGTCGGGCTGCGCTATGGCACCGATCCCGAAGTGTTGAGCGATCTCAGCTTCACGCTCTATCCTGGCAGTTTCTATTTCCTCACCGGAGCCAGCGGCGCTGGCAAAACGAGCCTTTTGAAGCTGCTCTATCTGGCGCAGCGGCCCTCGCGTGGGGCGATCCGAATGTTCGGCAAGGACATGATTACCTTGCCGCGCGAACGATTGCCGGATTTCCGCCGCCGACTTGGCGTGGTGTTTCAGAATTTCAGGTTGGTCCAGCATCTCTCTGCATTCGACAATGTGGCGCTCCCGCTTCGGCTGGCCGGCACGAGTGAGACCAAGGTGATCAAAGCGGTCTCCGACATGCTCGAATGGGTTGGCTTGTCCCACCGTGCGCAGGCGATACCCGCGACAATGTCGGGCGGTGAGCAACAACGTGTCGCCATCGCGCGCGCCGTGATCGCTCGCCCGCAAATGCTGATCGCTGATGAACCGACCGGCAACGTCGATCCCGATATGGCGCTGAAACTGCTGCGGCTGTTTGAAGCGCTTAACAATCGAGTGGGGACGACAGTGGTGGTCGCGACCCACGATGTGCATTTGCTGAAGAAAGTGCCAGATTCGCTGATTATGCGGCTGAACAAGGGCCGGCTGTCAGACCCGACCGGCGCTTTGAAATTCCCGCCAAGGCCCGAGAACAAGCAGAAGGGCGGGCTATGAGCACGCCTCCGCTACCTGACGCACCAACTCCGGAGGCCTCCAAGCCTGCCGAGCGAGCTGACTATCCGAAGATGCGCGGCGGATTGGCCGCACGTTTGCTTCCGCAAACGAAGTTTGGCGGGCCGATCCCGTGGGTGATCGCCATCCTGATTGCTCTGGTTGTGATCGCCGCAGCAGGTGGTTTGTCGCTGCGCAATCTGGCCGAAAATGCGCGGGCTGACCTTTCCGGTGCAGTGACCGTACAGATTATCGAGGCGGACGCAGAACAGCGCGATGCAAAGGCGGTTAGCGCAGCCGGTATTCTTGCGGATCAACCATTGGTAACATCGGTGCGGATCGTGCCGGAGGAAGAGCTGAATGCGTTGCTTGAACCTTGGCTTGGCGCCGCGGCAGGCAGCGATGATGTTCCTGTCCCGGCTCTGATCGATGTCGAGTTAAGCCGCAATGCTTCGGCAAGCGAGGTTGCAGGCTTACAATCTGCTTTGGACGCAGCCGTTGCAGGCGCGCGGGTTGATGCTCAATCCGATTGGCTCAAGCCTGTCTATGATGCGCTGGCGGCGCTGCAATATCTGGCTCTTGCCTTGATTACCCTTGTCGCATTCGCAACCGGTGCGGCGGTTTGGTTGGCTGCGCGCAGTGCGTTTTCCAATCACAGCGAAACGGTTGAAGTGATTCACCTGCTTGGCGGCACAGACGCGCAGGTTACGCGTATCTTCCAGCGATCGGTTGTGCGCGATGCGGCGTTTGGGTCGATTGTTGGCTTGATCTTCGGCCTTGCTGCGGTCTGGTTGCTCGGCCAGCAATTCGCCGCTTTGGATAGCGGTATGGTCGGCGGCGGCGGGCTGGGATGGACCGATTGGCTCATAATTGCTGCAATCCCTGTCGCTGGCGTGTTGCTTGCGCTGCTTACAGCGCGTGTGACCATTAAGGTTGCTCTCAGGTCGATGCTGTAATGTTCGGCTCGATGTTGAAACGTTTCATCTCCGCTGTTGTACTTGCTTGGGCTGTCGGCTTTCTATGGTTTGTCGTCGCACTACCTCAGCCCGTGGATGGCCTTGAAACCGACGCAGTTGTTGTCCCGACCGGCGGGGAAGGGCGTATTGCCCAAGGTCTTGCGGTGATGGATGCGGGCCTTGCCAAAACTATGCTGGTAAGCGGTGTCGATCGCGAAGTGAAACCGGCTGAATTCGTGGCGCAGTTCGATGTTGATGAAGAGATGCTCGAATGCTGCATCACGTTGGGATTTGCTGCGGTGGATACGCGCGGCAATGCATCAGAAATTGCGCAATGGGTCGATGACAACGAGGTTACGTCGATCCGGTTGGTCACAACCGATTGGCACATGCGCCGTGCAGCCGGAGAATTGTCGCGTAAACTGCCGGATGGCGTAAAGGTTATCCGCGATGCGGTTCCGTCCGAGCCCAGCTTTGGATCGCTGTTTCTGGAATATCACAAGCTGCTTGCAAGCTGGACGTCAGGCCTGATCGGTCTCTAATGGCCCACATTGTGGCGATTCTACGCAGTCTCTTGTTCTACCCCGTCTTTTACGGATTTTCGGCCCTGCTTGTGGTCGCATCGGTGCTCGCCATACCATTTGGGCGCAATCGCTTGCGCGATGTCGTGGCGACGTGGGGTGCGCTGCATTATTGGTGCGTGACCAACATTTTGGGCATTGCGGTCGTGCAAGAAGGCGTGATCCCGGATGAGCCAGTGCTTATTCTGGTCAAACATGAGAGTTATTTCGAAGCGATTGATATACCGCGCCTGTTCGCGTTTCCGGCGGTTTTCGCCAAGAAAGAACTGTTCGCGATCCCCGGCTGGGGGTTTTCGGCGAAGTTCTATGGCCTAATTCCGGTCGCCCGCGACGGCGGAGCAAAGTCTCTTCGAACGATGATTTCAACGGCCCGCGAGCGGATCGAGGCCAAACGTCCATTGGTGCTGTTTCCAGAAGGTACACGCGTTGCGCATGGCGCCAGTCCGCCGCTGCAATCGGGTTTTGCGGGTATTTATAAGCTGCTAAAACTGCCAGTTGTGCCGGTCGCAGTGAACAGCGGGCCGCTTTATAACCGGATCATCAAACAGCCCGGAACGATCACTTACCGTGTAGGGGAAATGATACCTGCCGGACTGAAACGTGATGAGGTCGAAGCGCGCGCTCACGCGGCGCTCAATGCGCTGAATTAATGATCCTCGCGCCCGAAATCGGGCCGATCATCATCCTGACCTTCTTCGATGACCTGACGGCGGATTGCGCGGGTCCGGCTAAAAAGCTCGTGCAGGGCATCGCCGTCGCCTGACCGGATCGCGCGTTGCAGCGCCGTGAGATCTTCTGAAAATCGCCCAAGCATTTCGAGCACGGCGGATTTGTTCGATAGGAACACGTCACGCCACATCACCGGATCGGACGCAGCGATCCGTGTGAAATCGCGGAAGCCACCGGCGGAATACTTGATGACTTCGCTGCGTGTCACCTCCTCCAAATCGCTGGCGGTGCCGACGATGGTGAAGGCAATGAGGTGCGGGATATGGCTGGTCACGGCGAGCACGAGGTCATGATGCTCTGCGTCCATAACCTCGACATTCGCGCCGAGCTTCGTCCAGAAATCGCTGACCGATTGCACCGCTTCGGTAGAGGCGGTTTCCGACGGTGTCAGAATGCACCAGCGATTGGTGAAGAGCGAGGCAAAACCCGCATCTGGTCCGCTTTGCTCCGTTCCGGCAACAGGATGCGCCGGTATAATCGTGTGATCGGGCAAAGCCTTGGCCAGCGCCTCACCGACACTTTGCTTAGAGGAACCAACATCGCTGATAATTGCGGCTTTCGGCAGAGCCTCCCTCATACCGGCCGCCGCTTCTTCCATGGCCCCAACAGGCACACAGAGGATGACGAGATCGGCATTTGCGACAGCTTCGCTGGCGGTATCGCAAACGGTGCCGACAAGGCTGCGCTTTGCAGCAGTGGCGCGTGTTTTCGGGTTACGGTCAAAACCAGTGGTTGTGATATCCGGCGCGTGCTCTTCGATGGCCAAACCGATGGAGCCGCCCAGCAAGCCGAGGCCAATAATCGCGACATTGCGGATCATGTCGTCTCTCCGCAAAGCGTGCGTAAGGTCGCAATGACGCGGTCCATATCTTTTGTCTTGCCGATGGTGATCCGCAGGCAGTGTTTAAGACCCGGCTCTGGCAAATGGCGCACCGCGTAACCTGCCTGCGCAATCGCGTTCAGAGCGGTTTCGGCGGTCAGATCGCCATTGAATTCGACGAGCACAAAATTCGCCTCACTTGGGATGGGCGCGAGGCCGTGATTGCCCAATGCGTGAATTGCCTCCGCGAAACGCGTACGTTCAGCGCTGTTGTGCTGCCGGCTGCGCTCGACAAAGTCTTGATCGCCTAAGCTCGCCAATGCTGCTTTCTGGCCGCTCACTGTTACGTTGAATGGGCCTCTGATCCGATTGAGGATATCAATCAAATCTGGCGCGCCAGTAGCCCAGCCGATCCGTTCAGCGGCAAGGCCATAAATCTTGGAAAAGGTCCGCGTGACCAGCACATTGCCGTGCGCCGCGGCGAGGCCAAAGCCGACCTGTTGCAGAACAGGATCGACATATTCCCCGTAAGCTTCGTCGATCACCAACAGTACATTAGCAGGCAAACCAGCGTGCAGGCGCTCCACTTCCGATGGTTCAATCCAGGTGCCTGTCGGATTGTTTGGATTGGCGAGAAACACGACCCGCGTCTTGTCGGTCACCTTCGCCAGCAAAGCGTCGACATCTGCGGTGAAATCGCAGTCATCGGCCTCGACCGGCGTCGCGCCGCAGCGCCGCGCAGCAATGTCATATACCGCAAAGGAGTGACGGCTAAACAGCACTTCGTCACCCTGTCCGGCGAAACCCTGCGCAGCGAGGTTTAGCAATTCGTCCGAGCCCGTGCCGCATACAATCCGATCTGCATCAAGGCTGTGCAGCTTAGCCAGCTTTGCGCGCAAAGCGTGCGCCCCGGGATCGGGATAGGTCGCCGCCTCTGCTCGCGTTTCGGCGATGGCCTCCATCGCCGCCGGGCTGGAGCCGAGCGGGTTTTCGTTGGCGGACAATTTGACCAATGCTCGGCCATCGCTCGCGGTGGATTTGCCGGGCGTGTAGGCGTGAATGCCAAGGATCCAAGGTTTCGGTTCAGGACGCATTGTCATAGCGGGCGGCGATAACCGCTTCGCGCATCTAATAACAGAGCTATAACAGCGCAATTGACTTGAACGAGCCAGTCGCCCAATTCGCTTCGCCAATGAACGTTGCCGCCGCCTCGAAGATTCATGCAATACCGCATGACTTGCCGCTTGATAGCGGACAGGCACTTGTTGGCGCGCAAATCGCATATGAGACTTATGGCGAGCTGGCTGAGGATAAGTCCAACGCGATTCTGATCTGTCACGCGCTGACCGGCGATCAATTCGTCGCGAGCGACCATCCGATCACTGGCAAGCCGGGCTGGTGGGAACGGATGGTCGGCCCTGGGAAGCAGATCGATACTGACCGGTACTATGTAATATGCGCCAATGTGATCGGCAGTTGCATGGGATCAACCGGCCCCGCGAGCGTCAACAGCGGCGGCGAACCCTATGCGATGGGTTTTCCCGTCATCACAATTCGCGACATGGTGCGCGGGCTCGTGGCATTGCTTGACGGGCTAGGCATTGAGCAACTGCACGCGGTGGTCGGCGGTTCAATGGGCGGGATGCAGGCCTTGAGCCTTGCGGCCAACTGGCCGGAGCGCGCCGCGCGTGTGTTGGTGATTGCGTCCACTGCGCGGCATTCGGCTCAGAATATCGCTTTTCATGAAGTTGGCCGGCAAGCGATCATGGCTGATCCGGCATGGTCTGGCGGCGACTATTATGCAGGCGAAGCTTCGCCTGACAATGGCCTCGCCGTAGCGCGCATGGCGGCGCATATAACCTATCTTTCGGAAGAGGGGCTGACCGAGAAGTTCGGGCGGCGCTTACAGGACCGAGACAGCAAGAGTTTCGGTTTCGATGCGGATTTCCAGGTCGAAAGCTATCTGCGCTATCAGGGCAGCGGATTTACCCAGCGGTTCGATGCGAACTCCTACCTGTATATCACACGCGCGATGGATTATTTCGACCTCGCCGAAGAGCATGGCGGCAAACTTGCCAATGCATTTGAGGGCACATCGGCGCGGTTCTGCCTGATCAGTTTCGACACCGACTGGCTCTATCCCACGTCGGAAAGCCGCCACATTGTCCATGCGCTCAATGCAGCAGGAGCCAAGGTCAGCTTTGTCGAGCTTTCGGCGCCCAACGGCCATGACAGTTTCTTGCTGCCGCATGATCAACTGGACCGCGTGGTCGGAGGCTTCATCGAATGACCCTTCCTAGCCAAAAATTGCGCCCTGATCTCGCTGCGATTGCTGCACGCGTAAAACCGGGAACGCGGGTACTCGACATCGGCTGCGGCAACGGCGCGTTGATGGCTGAACTCGAAACGTCGAGCGATGTCGATGCACGTGGAATGGAATTGAACCCCGAACTGGTCGAGCGCTGCGTTTCGCGCGGGCTTTCTGTGGTTCAAGGCGATGCCAACAGTGACCTTGCAAACTATCCTGACAAGGCTTTCGACTACGCTATCCTCAGCCAGACTTTACAAACGGCGACCCGGCCTGATCTGATCCTTGATGAATTGCTGCGTGTAGGCAGGAAAGCCTTTGTCAGCTTCCCCAATTTTGCCCACTGGCGCACCCGCGCCGCGTTGATGTTCGGAGGCCGGATGCCTGTCACCCGCGCTTTGCCGGTGAGCTGGTACGAAACCACCAATATTCACCACGTTACGGTCGATGACTTCCGCGAGCTCGCCAAAGCCAAAGGCGCCACGATCGAGCGCGAATGGTTCTTCTCCGGCGAAAAACAAATCGGCGCACCAGCTTCAAACTGGCGCGCCGAATTTGCGGTGTTCGAACTCAGCCGTTGAGGCATAGTATTTTCTTTAGCGCGGCAGCAAACCGTCACGTTTGACTGTCGTGCCGTCGACTTCGAACGTCGCCGACCCGGTCTCTTTGACATTATTCGCAGCGAGACGGCCGTTGATTGTCAATTTCAGGCTGTGGTCTGGACTAGACATGCCGGGCGCATTCAGAGTCACCCCAGTCCACTCATAGTCACTGAACGCTGCATCAAGTTCGGCCTTTCTGCCGTCCATAAACGTTCCCAATGCGGCATATTTTACATCGGAAAGCGGAATTACAAAGTCATCCACCCGGAATTCCGAAGCGCTGCCTCCGATTACCGTTATCTCAAGCTGACGTGGCTCGCCGAATTCTCCGGTTTTGTTGTCATATACAGCGGACAACATCATGTTGGGGTCATCCGGACTCTGATATTCGACATCGCAATTCGTGATGACCCCGCGTGCTTGGTTTTGCATGCTGTCAATATCGGAACCGGAGCTGATCAGGGTCCTGATCTTGCTAACTTTTGCATCATTCCCAAGCAAGGAAGCTACAGCCTTGAAACAGGCATCATAGCCATCATCAAGTGTCATCGCGTTGGCGTTCGCCTCTGCCATCATATCCGCAACCATCTCGTCTGCGCTTTGTTCGGGGTCTCCCCCGCACGCGGCAAGAGTTCCGCTTAGAATTGCTGCAATCGCAACGGTTTTGGCATTAGAAAAAAGTTTCACTGTAAGTCTCCTTCCTGTCATCCCGGGCGGTGAATGCCGCAGATTTTATGGCCGTCTGGATCGGTGAAGTAGCACAGGTTCATCACGCCCATGCTGCCTTCACGCGGGCCGGGAGGATCTTCGCACGTCGTGCCGCCATTGGCGACTGCGACATCGTGAAGTTCCTTCACCTGGTCGAGGGATTCGCATTTGAAACCGATGGTGAAACCGTTGGCGCAATTGGCAACTTCGCCGTTAATCGGTTCGCTGATCGAGAATGTGTCCCCGTTATGGATGTAGAACAGGCGAGTTTGACCGGTGTCGTTGACGTGGGCCATCGGTTCGCCTGCGCCAAGCACGCCGAGTACTTTGGTGTAGAACGCTTTCGAGCGCTCGATATCATTGCTGCCGATCATAATGTGATTAAGCATTGGGGAATTCTCCTCTCTTGAGTGGACGAACTGCGTAAGCGAGGCACGGGTGCGCGGCAAGACCAATCCTGATTTGCAACCTGTAGTATGCCGTTCAGATCACCCGTGTTAAAGCCGCGCTTATGTTCACATCACTAATCAGCGCGGTGCTTTTAAGCGTCTCTGCGCAACCCGCCAATTCAGACGCCGGGGCCCAAGGCTCGAAACTTTCGCAAGAGAGCAAAGCTGTTCTGCGCTGCTCGGCTGCGTTTGCTTTGGTTTCCTATGGACAGTCAAACGGCGATGCGGACGCGCTGAAATGGCCGGACGTCAACACGCGTGGGCGCGAATTCTTCGTCCGCTCTATGGCTCAGATGATGGATGAAACCGGCCTAAACCGTGAAGGAATTGCTGATTTGGTGGGCAAAGAAGCTCAAAGATTGTCGGACACTGGCGAGGTTTACACGGTTATGCCTGCCTGTTTGGTCATGCTGGATGCCTCCGGCGTCTGATTAGTTGTGCACCGCAGCGCATAGCGATGGATTTGCCCGCCATTTTCAGGCATTGGATCAAATGTAATGTGGCAACTATATCAATTCCCGCTCTGTCCGTTCAGCCGTAAGATTCGGCTGCTTATGGGTGAGAAGAACATCGCCTATGAGCTCGTACGCGAGGATCCGTGGGCGGCATCCGACATGTTCTTTAACCTCAATCCCGCTGGCCGCACGCCGGTGCTGGTGAATGAGGTGAAAGAAGTGGTCATCGCGGACAGCCGCGCAATTGGCGAGTATTTCGAAGAGACTGTCGACCGCGCCCCGATGATCAACGGCACTGCGACAGGCCGCGCGGAAATCCGCCGCCTCACCGCTTTGTTTGACGAGAATTTCTACAATGATGTCACCGCGCCGCTTCTGTCAGAGCGGATGAAAAAACGCATCGTGCTGCGCCAACCGCCCGATAGCCGGGCTCTGCGTGAAGCGATGAAGATGGCGCACGGCCACCTCGATTATATGGACTGGTTGATCGACAACCGTCCGTGGCTCGCCGGATCAACGATGAGCATGGCCGATCTTGCCGCTGCGGCGCAGATTTCTGTGGCGGATTATCTCGGCGGCATCGATTGGACCGGGCACGAACAAACACGCGGCTGGTATGCCGTGTTCAAGAGCCGCCCAAGCTTCCGTCCGCTCCTGACCGAGCGGATGGATGTGATCAAACCGCCCGCGCATTATGCGCTTGTGGATGGTTGAGGGTTGGAACGACTGCTCGCCCGCACCATTTATGGTGTGATGGAGAGACTGAATGACTGACGACCCCAAGACACTTTCTGACGATGACTGGCGCAAGAAGCTGTCGCCGGAGCAGTATCATGTACTGCGCGAGGCGGGCACAGAACGCGCCTTCACCGGTCAGTATGACAAGCACTATGATGAAGGTGAATATGCCTGCGCCGGATGCGGCACGGTGCTGTTCTCCAGCGATTCAAAGTATAACAGCGGGTGCGGCTGGCCTGCTTTCACCAAGCCCGCACAAGACGAAACCGTGGAAGAAAAGCGCGACGTTTCCTTCGGCATGATCCGCACAGAAGTGTTGTGCTCGAATTGTGGCGGACATCTGGGCCATGTCTTTCCCGACGGTCCGCCAGAAGCCGGAGGAATGCGGTATTGCATCAATTCCGCCGCGCTCGACTTCGAGAAGGACGGATAAGCCCAGTCCGAGTGTTCACGCGGGGTTACAAGTTGCCTATGCAGGGTCTGCGACAACGTATGAACAGGCTAACTAAGCGATAATGTCCAAACGCGGAGACCGTGTGACGAACAAAGGAAAGCGCGGCTCTCGCCGTGCTGCTGCGGAGCGTGAGTCTTCGCGTTCCGGCTCGCGCTCCAAAACGCGCAAGAGCACTAAGAAAGCGGCCGCAGCAGGCGGAGGTTCGCGTTTCTGGTTTTGGATCAAGCGGCTCACATTTTGGGGCGGCGCAGCTGCGGTTCTGGGCGCTATATTTCTTGCCTTCGCAGTCGGATTTGCGGCGCGCTCCATACCAAGTTTCTATCAGCTGAAATCAACCCAGAACGCGCAGACCATTCTGGTGCGGGCGCGCGATGGCAGCGAAATCGTCGAAATTGGGCCAAGCTTTGGTGAATGGCTTGCCTACGACGACATTCCCGACAATATGAAAAATGCGATGGTCGCCGTCGAAGACAAGCGGTATTATTCGCATTACGGCGTTGATCCGATCCGCACGACCGGCGCTGTTATCGAAGGGATCACCGGGTCAAGATCGCGGGTTGGCGGGACATCGACGATTACGCAGCAATTGGCGCGGAATGTCTTTCTCAATTCCAACCGGACGTTTGACCGCAAAGCGCGCGAGGCCGTGTTGGCGATGGCGCTCGAATGGAAATTCTCAAAAGAGCAGATACTCGAGCTGTACCTGAACAAAGTCTATTTCGGTGGCGGGGCCTACGGGGTCGACAGCGCAAGCCGCAAATTCTTTAGCCATCCGGCCAAAGAGCTGAGCGTTGCAGAGGCGTCTATCATCGCAGGTCTGGTGAAGGCGCCAAGCCGGTATTCGCCAACAGCCGATGTTCAGGCCGCAGTGAACCGCGCGAAAGTGGTTCTGCGGTTGATGAAGGAGCAGGAGTACATCACTGCAGAGCAAGCGTCTGTCGATGTGGACACAGTCGAACTTAAGCAGCAATCCGGACAAAACTCGGTGCGGTACTTTACCGATTGGGCGCTGCCACAGCTCGATATTCTGTTGCCTGAAACATTTGCTCCGATCGAGGTCTGGACAACCCTTGATGTCGGAATGCAGCGCGCTGCTACCGCCTCGATTTCGGCAAACACACCCGAAGGATCGCAAGGCGCGCTGGTCAGCGTTGACCGTGACGGCGCGATCCTCGCGCTTGTGGGCGGTACCGACTATGTTGAAACGAACTTCAACCGTGCGACCAACGCCATGCGCCAGCCGGGTTCTTCGTGGAAACTGTTTGTCTATCTGGCTGCTTTGGAGGCAGGCTACACGCCCGATGACCGCGTCGTGGATACGCCGGTCACAATCGACGGTTGGAGCCCGCGCAACTCTAATGGCCGCAATGTCGGCGAGACGAGCCTACGCACATCATTCGCCTATTCGATCAACACAGTTGCCGCGCAGCTTGGCAATGAAGTCGGCTTTGGCACAGTGGCATCAATGGCGCGGCGCTTTGGTGTGAGCTCGCCTGTTTCAACCTTCCCTTCGATGGTTCTCGGTTCTTCGGAAGTGCGTCTTATCGAGATGACGCGCGCCTTCGCCTCGATCTCAGCGAAGGGGAAATCGGTCGAGCCTTACGGCATTCTCAAGGTCACTACCGCTGGCGGTGAGCTGCTCTACGAGCGAGAAAAGCCGCGTGATACCGCGCTGATCCCTGACTACGTGGTCGCTGGCATGACGGATCTGCTTCAGGCTGCGGTTCAAACCGGCACGGGACGCGCGGCACAGATTGGCCGGCCCGTTGCAGGGAAGACTGGCACGACCAGTTCTAACAAAGACGGGTGGTTTGTGGGTTTCTCTTCAGGGATTACAACGGGCGTTTGGATGGGCCGCGATGATGCGAAGGCCGTTCCCGGTTTGCAAGGCGGACGAGCACCGGCGCGGGCATTCGCTGCCTATATGCGGTATGCCGTGAAAGATCGTGCGGTTGAGAAATTCGATATCGAGCTGAACTTGCCGGAATGGCGGCTTGAGCCGGATGAGGAATATCTATTCGGCGATCCGGACGACTATTACTTCATTGATGAGCAAGGCAATCTGGTTGAGCCAGGCCGCCGCGATCCAGCCGAGAACCCGTTTGATGTTGATGGAGAGCGGCCAGATGCTCCTCCCACGGACGAGCCTCCTCCCGCTGTAAGTGAAGATTTCCTGGAGCGTGCGACTGGCGGTGCATTGCCGCCCGACCCGAGCGGAGTAGGCGGGCCGCCGGGCATTCTTGAGCCTAGCCAGCAGAGGCCGCCGCCTGCGCAGCCGCCGCCACAATAAGGCAAGCGACAAAGAAAAAGGGCGCTGCGGCATTAAACCGCAGCGCCCTTTTTTGTGTCGTGGCGTATTTCTAGTCTAGCGGAGACGCACCGGCAAAAAGCGCGGCGGCTGGCCGCGCCGCTGGATGCGGAACAGCAGAGCTTCGCGGTCATTTGCTTCTGCATCGGCGATCGCACTGCGTAGCTGCTCGATAGTCGAAAGCGGCGCATTGTTGACCGTGAGAAGCTGATCGCCGCGGCGCAGGCCTTTGCGGCCAGCATCCGAATTGGGGTCAACCTGATCAATGACCAGCGCGACCGTATCTTCATCAATACGGAGCGAACGGGCGATAGCAGGTGTCATCTCCAGAACCGACAAGCCCAGCTTTTCAGCGATGGTCTCATCCGTCTCATCCGGGCTCATCGGCTCTTCGGAATCCGGATCGAATGTTTGCTGCTGCTGGATCAGCTCTTCTTCGCTCGGCCGCTTTCCAAGGACCGCGGTGACAGCGATTGTCTGGCCGTCACGTAGAATTTCGATCGGCACCTGAGTGCCAGGCGCAAGATTGGCGACAAGGTAAGAAACTGTCTGTTCACTCGTCACGTTGCGGCCATTTATCTTGGTAACGATATCTCCGGCGCGCAGGCCAGCCTTGTCAGCGGCACTGTCATCTTGGACGTTCTGAACAATCTCACCGCGATTGGCTGGCAGGCCAAGCGAATCAGCAAAATCATCGGTCATCGGGTTGAGTCCAACACCAAGGAAACCGCGCTCGATCTCCTGACCTTCTTTCAACTGATCAACGATGGGCGCCGCAATCTCGGACGGGATCGCAAAACCGATGCCGACACTGCCGCCTGATGGCGAAAAGATCGCGTTGTTGATGCCGATGACATTGCCTTGCATGTCGAATAGTGGACCGCCCGAATTGCCGCGGTTGATGCTGGCGTCGGTCTGGATATAGCGGTCATACGCGCCGCCTTGGCCAGTGTTGCGATACACCGCTGAAACAATCCCGCTGGTTACCGTGCCGCCAAGGCCGAACGGATTACCAATCGCCACAACCCACTCACCCACACGTGTTTCGGCTGAGTTGCCGAATTTTACAAACGGGAAAGTCGTGTTCGATTTGATTTTCAGCACTGCGAGATCGGATTGTGCGTCCGCGCCGATCAACTCGGCTTCGTATTCCGTGCCGTCAGGCATGGTGACAGTGATTTCTTCAAGCGTCGCGCGATTGTTAGGCGTGACAACGTGATTGTTGGTTACGACGTAACCGTCTGCCGAAATAATGAAACCGCTGCCGAGTGACTGGGCTTCGCGTGTTTGCGGCTGTTCGGACTGACCGCGACGACGGTTGAACAATTCAGCGAAAGGCGTGCCCTGAAACGGGTTACGGCTTTGCACTTCTACACGCTGGCGGGTGGCGATGTTGACCACGGCAGGTTGCAGTTGCTCGGTCAGATCCGCGAAGCTCGCAGGGGCACCGGCGCGCGGTACCACGTTGTTCATCACGCTCGTATCGTTCTGTGCCACTTGCGCGCCAGCAGGTTGACCGGTGACCAGCGAAACAGCTGCCCCTCCAACCAACAGGGCGCTCGTCAGTCCATATACATACCGCACGTTTTTCACGTCCTCTTATTCCTTTTTCAGTGCCCGAAACGCCCGGCTTTATCGGGACGTTCCAAGCTCAAGCTCTATCCTAAACTACGCATCCCAATTGAGCGGGGACGCACTTAACCGCGATTGAACACGCTTGTAGTCGGTAGCTTTCCGTCAACCGTTCGTCGGATCGCCCCGGATTAGCGGCGTCCCCGGAATTGCTGAAGATACTCGTTATCAGGTGAAAGAATGATTGAGCTTTCACCGCGCCCGTCTTCGCCTTCACGTGCCTTGCGGAAAGTCTCGTCGTAACTCTGCATCGCGCGGTAGAAATCGTAGAACCCGGCATCCTTGCCAAATGCATTGGCAAAAATCCGCGCTGCTTCGGCGTCCGCCTCGGCGCGAATAATACGCGCATCGCGAGTACCCTGCGCACGAATGGTTCGGGCCTCACGCTCACGATCCGATTCCATCCGTTGGAAAGCCGATTCAAGCGGACGGCCAGATGGCAGGTCAGTGCGTTTGATCTGCACATCAATCACCCTCGCACCATATTGGCGAGCTTCGCGATCGAGGTTGGCGCTGACATTGGCCAGAGCATTGCCGCGCTCGGCTGTCAGCATGGCTGCAAAGGTACGGCGACCCAATTCCTGACGCACCGCAGAGTTGAGGATCGGTTCAAGCGCGACCCGCACCCCTTCTGTCGTACCGGCGCGCTCGACCATCCGGATGGGATCGACGATCTGGAACCGTGCATATGCATTCACCAGCAGCCGCTGCTGATCGTTTGAAAGAACTTCCTCATCTGTCATTTCCAGATCAAGGACGCGCTTCTCGATGACGCGCAGTGTGTCGACGATCGGGATTCGCAGATAGGGACCAGCGTTCCAATCGCTGCCCGGGCGGTTCGCAACATATACGGGATTACCCGCGCGGATCACGACAACCTGCTCTTCTTCTTCGACGATATAAACACTCATCGAAGTACCGATGAGGGCAACGGCGACTAGGATCAGCAACCAGCGATAATTATTCCATAGGTTTTCCATGGTTATTGCCCCTCCTCATTAGGTTGCGCTTGCGCGGTAATCGGCGCTGGCGGTGTCGCCCTGCGACGAATTTCGGGAAGCGGCAGATATGGTGTCACGCCTTCTGCCTCGACAATGGTCTTGTCGGTTTGACCCAAAACTCGCTCCATGGTCTCGTAATAAAGACGCTGGCGCGTGACTTCCGGGGCGAGGCGATATTGCTCGTAAACCTTGTCAAACGCTTCGGCTTCACCCTCTGCGCCAGCGATTGTCTGCTGCGCATAGCCGCGCGCCAGGTTTCGGGCTGCGTCGGCATTTTGCTCCGCCACAGAGACATCGCGGAATGCATCGACGACTTCGCTTGGCGGGTCAGCTTTCGCAATTTCGACACCGATGATTTGGATGCCAGCGCGATAGGAATCGAGCGTTTCCTGCATTCTCTCGCGAACAGCCTGTTGAATTTCTGCGCGGCCTGTACCGGTGAAGGTCGCATCCAGAGTTTTCTCAGCAACCGTAGCGCGCATCGCTGCTTCGGCCACTTCACCGACTGTATCAATCGGTTCGGCAAGCTGGAATTTGAAATCACGCAGGTCGTTTATCCGCCAACGCACGATGTAACTGAGATCGACCAGGTTTTGGTCGCCAGTCAGGATAAGCTTGGCACTATCGCCCGAGGCAGGAATGTTGACCGCGCGCACGCCTTCAACGTCTTCGATGTCAATTGTTTCGATTGGCCACGGTGCGGTCCATTTCAGACCGGCATCGACGGTACGGCTGTAGCTACCCAGCGTTTTCACGACACCGCGCTCACCCGGTTGAATGAAATGCATGGAGGAAAACAGCAAACCAACCAGAACGATGGCGACGATGATGATCGGAAGCCAACTGCCGCCGCCAGGGCGTGTCGGCATCTGAAAATTCGGGCCGCCAGGGCCACCGCGGTTCGGTCCCTCGGGACCTCGGTTTTTGAAAATATCCTCAATACTGGCAGAGCGACGTTTTCCGTCGCCGGACCCTCCGCCGGGCAGCCACGGATTGCGCGGGCCGTCTGAGCCTCCGCCTTCCGAACCGTCACCTGAAGACGATTCGCCATCGCCTTTCTTGCCTGAGCCGCCCCAAGGGTTCTTACCAGCCATGGCGAGTCCGGTTCCGGACATTCCAAAGCGCTCTTTCAACCGATCAAAAATCTGCATAACTCTCTTATAGGAACGCGTTCTTGGGAAAAACAGGGGGTGGCTGGCGAAAAACAGGGTTGGCGCAGTGATTTTGGTGTTAGAGGCGTTTCTCAATGACACAAAGTGAAACTCCAGAGGCGATCGACGCGCGTTTGCGCGGTGCAATGCCCGAGAATATTGAGCACCGCGTTCAATCGGCGCGCCTTGCGAATGGCCGGGCAATCATTGTCGCTGACGCAGGCGATATGCGCCCCGAAGAACGCGAAGTTCTCGAAGTGGCATATCGCAATGCTCTAAAAGATCTGGACGGCGTTGATGAAGTTCGCGTGGCTCTGGTCGCAGAGCGCAAACGCATACGGATCATCGCGATCGGATCGGGTAAGGGCGGTGTGGGTAAATCCACGCTCACCACCAATATCGCTGTCGCCTTGGCGCGTTTGGGCCACAAAGTTGGCGTGATTGACGGAGACATTTACGGCCCATCCCAGCCGAAATTGCTCGCGACGGAGAATCAGAAACCCGAAGCGCGCGGCGAAAAACTGATCGCGCTTGATAGCCCGCACGGCGTCAAAGTGCTTTCGATGGGGCATATTGTTGCGCCGGGTAAAGCGCTTGCATGGCGCGGCCCGATGGCGGGCAAGGCGCTGGGACAATTGGTGGAGGCCGATTGGGGCGATACCGATTTGCTTCTGATCGATTTGCCGCCGGGGACTGGCGACGTGCAGATATCCATGATGTCCGACAGCAAGCCTGATGGCGCCGTGCTTGTTTCCACACCGCAAGACCTCGCATTGATGGACGCAGCCCGCGCCGGGCAGCTGTTCGAGCAAGGCGAAATCCCCATCATCGGCTTGGTCGAGAATATGGCTGGCTATGAATGCCCGAGCTGCGGCGAAGTGAGTGATCCATTTGGGCAGGGCGGCGTTGAAAAATTCGCTGCCGCGCTTGAAATCCCCTTCCTGGGCCGTGTGCCTTTGAGAATAGAAACCCGAATAAGCGGCGATGCTGGAAAGCCGCCTGCTGCGGGCGATGGTGAAGGCGCGTTGCCGTTCACCGCGATCGCACAGCGGATTGCCGCTTGGTTGTGCGGTGAGGAATACTGATCCGATGCAGATAACGCGGCGGGGAATGATCACTGGTGCGGCAGCAGGCGGCGGCTTGCTTGTCGCGTGGTATCTGATGCCTCGCAGCTATCCCAACCCGCTTACTGCAGCGCGCGGGGAGCATGTCTTCGATGCTTGGCTCAAGATTGCCGAAGATGGCGTGGTCACCGTCGCCGTGCCGCAGATCGAGATGGGGCAGGGGATCACGACGCTTTTGCCGCAAATCGTTGCGCAAGAACTCGGCGCGGACTGGCGGCAGATCGCAATCGAGCCTGCGCCGATTTCAGGCACCTATCCGAACATTCCCCTCGCCGAAAAATGGATGGCGATGTGGGATCCCCTTGCGGCTGGTCTGTCCGAGGCAACCGACGCAATGCTGGTCGAACGCTTTGCTGCTTCCAGCCGGTTCAGCGCGACTGCAGATGGCACCTCCATTGCAGCTTACGAAGCCCCTTGCCGCGCGGCTGCTGCGGCTGCGCGGGCTATGCTAGCGCAAGAAGCCGCATCGCGTTGGGATGCGTCGTGGGAGGAATGTCAGGTTGAAGGCGGCATTGTCTCGCTGGGCGAGAACCGCGCCACATTTGGCGAACTCGCGGCGGGCGCGGCAGAGCAATCTCCGCCAGATCCGCCGCCCTTGCGACCAGAGGTGCCAGCTGCCGAGTCACCTGCGGACATTGCAGATGCTCCGCCGGAATATCCGCGCATCGATCTCCCTTCGAAAGTTGATGGTTCGTACCAATTTGCAGGTGATATCCGCCTGCCCGGAATGGTGTTCGCCGCAATCCGGCACGGGGCAAATGACGGCGCGGAGTTGACCGGATTTGATGCAGCTCCGGCTCAAAATATCAGCGGCGTTGTGGGTGCGGTAAAGTCTAAAAATTGGCTCGCGGTGGCGGCAACGACTTGGTGGAGCGCGCAAAAAGCGATTGAGGCGATGAAACCGCAATTCAAAGCCGCGTTTCCGGTCTCCAGCGACGATATCGCCGCGCGTCTGGATACGATGGTTGATGGCGGCGCGTCTTTTCGTATTGCGGAAACCGGGTTTGGCGAAGACGCGATGACCCGTGTGGATATGGCGCGCCGCTATGAAGTGGAACCAGCCCCTGCTGCGCCGCTTGAGACAGCATGTGCCGCCGCGCGCTATGAAGACGGTCGGCTGGAATTGTGGATCGCCAGCCAGGCACCAGAGCAGGCGCGTATTGCCGCGGCGAAAGCGATTGGCATCGCGGTGGAGGATGTGGCGCTGTACCCCATGCCCGCTGGAGGCAGCTTTGATGCCCGGCTTGAGCATGATCAGGCGATTGAAATTGCCACGGTTGCAAAGGAACTGGGTCGTCCCGTCCAACTTACCTGGCCGCGGCGCGAAGAGATGGTTTTGAACCGCCCTCGCAACCCAGCCTACGTTTTGATCGGTGCGCAATTATCGCAGGGCGGTGATGCCAATGTTGATGCGCTGCGTTTGCGCATTGCATGCCCGCCCGCCGCTCATGAATTTGGAGAGCGGCTGTTTAGCAATCTGACGCCATCGGCGGCTGTGCGCGAAAGCGCTGGCAAGAAGGATCCGTTGGCATGCGAAGGCGCCATTCCGCCTTATCGCCTACCCAGCCTGGTCGTTGATCACATACCAGTTGAGATCGGTCTTCCTGTCGGCCGGGCGCGGGGCAACGCAAACACATACACCGCGTTCGCAATTGAGAGCTTTATCGACGAGATCGTGCAGGAAAATGGCCGCGAGGCGTTGTCTTACCGGATGGCGATGCTCGGCGATGATATCCGCATGGCCGCTTGTCTCCAGAAAGCCGCGCAAATGGCCGAATGGAACGGCGGCACAGATCAGAGCGGGCAAGGTTTGGCCTGCCACCGGATTGGCGATGCTACCACAGGCGGACGGATCGCCTGCGTTGCAACCGCAAGGCAAGGCGAAGGAGGCGTTAGGGTGACGCGGCTTTCGGTTGCGGTTGATATGGGCCGAGTCATCAACGCGGATATTGCGCGCCAACAAATTGAAGGCGGCCTGATTTTTGGCATTGGTCTCGCGCTTGGCAATGCCATCCGTTTCCGTGCCGGATTGCCGGAAAGTTTTGACTATGCAGATTTGGGTCTGCCTGCGTTGTCCGATTGTCCCGATATCGATATAGAAATTATCGCCAGTTCAGCCGCGCCCGCCGATCCGGGGGAATTGGGTACAGTTGTGGCTCCGCCAGCCATTGCCAATGCGCTGTTTTCTGCCACAGGCTTGAGATTGAGACGCCTGCCCCTACTTTCAGGCGGGATCTGAATTTTGCCGTGCCCTTTAGTGGGCCGGATATTTTATTCGTGAAGGATACAGACCGCCCCTGAGGCGTTACTCCCACCATGACTTGGCAGACCCAACGCCTTCCCAATGACCATCCTCCTGTCAAAAGCGGGACGATAGGTGTTTTGCTCGTCAATCTCGGAACGCCGGATGGCCCCGATCCCAAATCGGTAAAGAAATACCTCAAGCAGTTTCTGTCTGATCCGCGGGTCATTGAAATTCCGAAGATCGCTTGGCAGCCGATCCTGCGCGGGATCATTTTGAACACGCGGCCCAAGAAAAGCTCCGTGGCTTACACGAAGATTTGGACCGAGCGGGGATCGCCGCTGGCCGATATCACCGCGCGCCAGGCCGAAGCGATTGCCGGCGATCTGGGCGAGAACATCTTGGTGGATTACGCCATGCGGTACGGCTCACCTTCGATTGAACAGCGTCTCGGCGAGCTGACGGAAAAAGGCTGCGACCGGATTTTGATCGCACCGATGTATCCGCAATATTGTGCTGCGACTACAGCCACTGTTTTTGATGAGGTTGCGCGCGTGCTTGGCGAAATGCGCTGGCAACCCGCTCTTCGCTTTGCACCGCCTTATCACGACGATCCAGCCTATCTGGATGCTCTGGCAAATGATCTGTCGCGCCAAGTCAGTGGACTGTCTTTCCGGCCCGAAGTCATGCTGCTTAGCTTTCACGGAATGCCGCAGCGGACGTTGGAGCAAGGTGATCCCTATCATTGCCATTGCCATAAAACGTCGCGGCTCTTGCAGGAACGGCTGGCAAATCGCTCCGAATTTGAAGGCGTGCGGTTTGAAACCACGTTTCAATCCCGCTTTGGTCCTGCGCAATGGCTGGAACCGGCAACGGACGACACTTTGATCGCGGAAGGCGAAAAGGGCACCAAACGCCTTGTCGTCGCAGCGCCCGGTTTCGCGGCCGATTGTGTCGAGACGCTTGAAGAACTTGCGCTGGAAGGCCGCGACGAATTTGTCGAGGCGGGCGGGGAAGAATATGCGGTGCTCGATTGCCTTAATGTCAGCGCCAGCGGAGTGGAGATGCTTGATACTATGATCCGCCGAGAGCTTTCTGGCTGGATTTGATTCAGCATTTGCCGTAAATCAGTTGTAAATCCGAACTGGATACGGACCCCTATTGTTATGGCTACGCTCGCAAAAACTGACTCCGCAGAACCGACCTTCGACCATTGGAGCGAGGGGGTTCCCCCTGAAGAAGCTATCGCGCATATTCCGGGCGAAGCGGGTTGGCCGGTTATCGGCAACACATTCACGCAGCTGGCTGATCCGCATGCGTTCACACAGCGCATGATCGAGACTTACGGCAAGGTCTACAAAACCTACGCCTTTGGTGGTTGGAACGTTGCGCTGATCGGCGCAGAGGCCAACGAGCTGGTGCTGTTTAACAAAGAGAAGATTTTCTCCAGCGAGCAGGGCTGGGGACCGGTGCTGGATCAATTGTTCCCGCGCGGTCTGATGCTGATGGATTTCGATCATCACCGGATTGATCGACGCGCGCTTTCGATCGCTTTCAAACCTGGCCCGATGCGGCACTATGCGGGCGCACTGAATAGCGGGATCGCCCGCGAAGTGGCGGGTTGGGAAGGGCCGATGGAATTCTATCCGGCTATCAAGAAACTTACGCTCGATCTTGCGGCTGACAGTTTCATCGGCATTCCTTGGGGGCCAGAGGCTGATAAGATAAACACTGCCTTCGTTGACATGGTGCAGGCTTCGGTTGCGCCGGTGCGTAAGCCATTGCCGTTCACAAAAATGAAGCGCGGGGTCGACGGGCGTAAATTTCTGGTCGATTACTTTACGACCGAAACGCAGAAACGGCGCGAGCAAGGCGGCGGGCAGGATATGTTCAGCCAGTTTGCGACCGCGACGCGAGACGATGGTTCGCTATTGCCGGTCGACGAAGTGGTCGACCACATGAATTTCCTCATGATGGCCGCGCATGACACTATTACGTCGAGCGCAACCTCGCTTATCTATCACCTTGCGGCGAACCCGCAGTGGCAAGAGAAGCTTCGCGAGGAAATTCTCGCAGTGACCGGCGGACCTGATGGCTCCGGCAATGCGCGAGGGCTCGACTATGATGACCTCGGCAAGCTTGAACTGACTGA
The DNA here is from genome assembly GCF_019204045.1 of Erythrobacter crassostreae. Classification (GTDB taxonomy): domain Bacteria; phylum Pseudomonadota; class Alphaproteobacteria; order Sphingomonadales; family Sphingomonadaceae; genus Erythrobacter; species Erythrobacter crassostreae. The sequence goes on from NZ_JAGSPC010000001.1 coordinate 1,028,073, forward strand.
AATGGCGTTCAAAGAATCGCTACGGATGGTGCCACCGGTTCCATCGATGCCGCGCCGCGCGCTCAAAGAATTTGAATTTGGCGGGTATAAAATCCCCGCTGGTCAGATGGTGGGCATCAACATCCACTGGACCCATTACTCGGAAGAGTATTGGGACAATCCGCAAGCATTCGATCCGATGCGCTTTACGCCTGATCTGGTGAAGGCACGTCACAAATATGCTTGGGTGCCGTTTGGCGGCGGCGCGCATATGTGTCTCGGTCTGCACTTTGCCTATATGCAGATCAAAGTCCTGATGGTGCAGATATTGCAGCGCTACCGGATCGAAATCAGCGAAGGTTATGATCCCGAATGGCAGGCTTGGCCGATCCCTCAGCCCAAAGACGGGTTGAAGGTGAATTTCAGAAAAATCTAAAAATCCCAGGCGATGCCTTCACGTTCCCAATCGCCATAGCGGGTGGGGGATAGCTCGCGCGGTTCATCCTTTAGCGGATCGACCGCTTTCGGCTTTGGCGGCGGATCATTTGTCCAATGCGCGGGCTTTTCAAAGTTCTTGGCGGCTTCTGATTTCTGTTTTGTCATGTCACCCTATTAATGCGCGGGCCGGTGGTTGGTTTCAACTGGCGCCCCGCTTCAATATCTCTATGAGCACCTGACATGGCTGTTGCTCCTGGTTTTCCCGCGCGCCGCGCTGCGCTCAAAATGCTCGATGCTGTCATGCGTCGGGGCGAGACACTCGAACAGGCAGAGGCTGCTGCACTGAAAGGCGTTGATAGCCCCGCAGACCGCGCATTGGCGCGCGCTATCGTTGGCGAGACCTTGCGATGGCTCACTGATCTTGACCTGTTGATCGACAGTTCAACCAAGAAACGCCTGCCCGATGATGCCAAGCCGCGCGGCGTTCTCCGACTTATGCTGGCGCAGGCGCTGCGCCTCGACACACCGCCGCATGCAGTGATCGCGACATGCCTGCCGTTGCTGACCGGCGGCCCTCGCAGGCTCGCGCATGGCGTATTTTCGACTTTGATGAAACGCGAAGTGTCGCTGCCCGACGTGCCGACCATGAGCGACGCGGTGCTGACCCGCTGGGGTAAGCGCGCCGAGGCAATTGCGCCCGGTCTTATCGATCCGCCGGAGGTTGATCTCGCGCTGAAAAACCCGGACGAAACCGACGCCCGCACGCTGGATATGGGCGGGGTCAGCCTTGCTGCGGGCCATATCCGATTGCCGCGAGGCACACCGATTGAGAAAATGCCCGGCTTTGATGAAGGCGCGTGGTGGGTGCAGGATTTTGCCGCACAATTGCCATCACGTTTGCTTGGCAGTGGGACGGGTAAACGGGCGCTAGACTTGTGCGCGGCGCCGGGCGGAAAGACGCTGTCGCTCGCGGCGCGTGGCTGGACGGTCACCGCGCTCGACATCAACGGCAAACGGCTTGAGATGCTGCGCGAAAATCTGAAGCGGACAGGGATCGAAGCCGAGATTGTGAAGGCGGATGCGCTAACTTATCATCCCGCCAAGCAATTCGACGCAATCCTGCTTGATGCGCCTTGTACTGCAACCGGTACCTGCCGCCGTCATCCCGATGTGCTGCACCGGATTGGCCCGCGCCAGATTGGCGAGATGACCGAGATCCAGCAATCACTGATCCATCAAGCGGTCGAATGGCTGCCGAGCGGCGCAACGTTCATTTACGCGGTGTGCTCGCTCGAAACCGAAGAGAGCGAGGATCAGGCGCGTTGGATCGAGGAAACGTTCGATCTGGAGCCGATGCCAATCGCAGCGGATGAACTGCCCGCCGGCTTGCTACCGACAATGGAAGGCTGGCTGCGCACGCATCCCGGCATGCTGGCGGATCAAGGCGGTCTCGACGGATTCTTTATCGCGCGGTGGCGAAAGCCCTAACGGCGTAAGGTTAGCTTCGCGCAGGCTTTGCCCAACTGGTTGAGCGTCAACACGGTCTCGACTTCGCCGTGCTCGCGTACGTCCAACCGAAACGGTGTGCCCAATTCAACATAGCGGTTTAGCTCCATTTCGCCGCCTGTCACCGCAACATTGGGATCATCTGTCAGGAGGCAAAGCGCCTGACGCGCGACCTCGATCATATGAACCGAATTCACGTGATCACCGGATCCGCCTAGCATCGGATTGGCGGGCGGAAGCCCGTTTTCTGGTGTGATCAGTGCATCGACATATTGATTGTCTTCAACCTGAAGCGAGCTGACCAAGGCGTGTTCTTGCGGACCGATACCCAGCCGTGCGCGCTGGGCAAACTCAATGGAGTGTTTCACCGATTGCGATTGGGCCTGCGATTTGGCCTTACCGCGCCATTCTTCGAAATTGCGATTGCGAAAGACGACACCGCGGCCTCGCATATCGGCGATGATACGGTCGTCTTTGTCGTAAAGAGTGACAGCATAGTGCTCGCCGTCGCCGGACGTTTCGCGTTTATAGAGGCCGCGTGTGGCCATTCCGGCATCCATGCTGCCGCAGGTCCATTCGGTCCATGTCAGCGCCGACCATTGGCCTTCCTCCATACCGCCTAGGGCCATAATCGCGCCGACGCTGGTCCAGAAATTCTGTGCCTGAATAGTGATTGGATGGCGTGGGCCAAGAGTGAGCCACGGCCATGCATCCGTGTCTTGCGAACAGTCGAAAGCGACTGATCCGTCCGCACGGACATCGTGACCGCTGGTATACGACCTGCTGAATTGCCGAGCCATTGCCGCTCCTCATGCCGCCGGAGCGCTAAGCCTTCACATATTTCTGGAAGCTCTTGCGCAGCTTCATGATCTTGGGAGGGATCACCGCCTGACAATAGGGATTGCGCTGGCCTTCGCCTTCCCAATATTCCTGATGATAATCCTCCGCCGGATACCATGGCTTGGACTGCGCATCGCCCACTAGGCCTTCGATCGTCGTGACTGCCATCTTGCCATTTTCGGCGTTCCAACGCCCAATCGCAGCTTCGGCTTCTTCGCCTTGTGCAGAGGAAAGCGGGAAGATGGCAGAACGGTATTGCGTACCGACATCGCCGCCCTGACGGTTCAACTGGGTCGGATCATGCGTCCCCAGAAACACGTCGTAGATTTCAGGCAGGTTGATCGCCGCAGGATCAAAGGTAACGCGGATACCCTCTGCGTGGCCGGTGGTCCCGGTGCAGACTTCTTTGTAGGTCGGGTCAGCTTTATCGCCGCCGATGTAGCCGCTTTCGACTTCAGTCACGCCGATCACATCTTTGAACACCGCTTCGGTGCACCAGAAGCATCCGCCTGCAATGATTGCCTGTTCCATGTCTTCATGTCTCCTATTCGATGAATGACATAAGATCGCCGACGGGATTTGCCAGTGGCTTGGCCGTCTGACTTGTCATTATCGCGCCCTTGCGTCAGGAGATGCGAGCAAATTGTTTCCATTGAGAGGACCCTATCCGATGAAACCGCTTTATCTCGCTTCATTTACCACAATCGCCGGTGCCGTTTTGACCGTTGGCGCGCCTGTGGCTGCAGACGATCACTCTGCCACTGCGCCAGCGCTTGAAGAAGTGCTTGCCCATGAACGCCGCGATGGTGATCGCGCCCGCGATCAATACCGCAACCCAGCCGAAACGCTGGCGTTCTTCCAAATCGAGCCAAACATGACCGTGGCCGAATATGGCCCGGGCGGCGGTTGGTACACCCGCGTGCTTGCGCCGTATCTGATGCCTTCCGGCAAATACATCGCTTTCAATCAGGACAGCGACGGCCGCACCTACCGCAACCGCGCTCAGGAAGCGCGTTCGAAGGGCTGGACCGAAGCATTCAAGAACGGCCTCGCCGAAGGCATGGACATCAGCGCCGATGATGTAACTGCATTTGAAACCGATGAGATGCCTGAAGACGCAGCCGGCACAGTCGATCGTGTAGTAATCTTCCGATCGATGCACGGCCTCAACATCGGCAACCGCGCCGACGATGTGCTGAAGGCTACGCGCATGATGCTGAAAGATGATGGCATGGTTGGTGTGGTGCAGCACCGCGCACCGAATGGTGCGAGCTACAACGATTATGGCGCACGTCAGCGCGGCTATATGCGCAAGCAGGACGTGATTGCCATTTTCGAAGCAAACGGTTTTGAACTTGCCGCCGAGAGCGAGGTCAACGCCAACTCAAAAGACCCTGCCAATTGGGAACGCGGTGTTTGGACGCTTCCTCCGGTTCTTGCGACCGGTCAGGATGATCCGAAGCGCAGTCAATATCAGGCCATCGGCGAAAGCGACCGTATGACGCTCTTGTTCCGAAAGGCAGACTAACCGCTCAAGGGAGAGAGCAAATGAAGCATATTCTGATGGCCGCTGCTGCGGTGCTTACCGTTAGCGCTTGCGCGCCGGAGGCCGATGAAACGGGACCAGCCGAAGCAAGTGTAGAGAACACGAAACTGACCGAGGTTCTGGCTGATGCTCGGCGCGATGAAGATCGTGCACGGGATGAATTCCGTAATCCGGCTGAAACGCTCGCATTCTTTCAGGTTGAGCCAAGCCACACGGTCATCGAATATGCTCCGGGCGGCGGCTGGTACACACGTGTCCTCGCGCCCTACGTGAGCGAAGAAGGCAGCTATGTTGCTGTCAGTTTCCCTCCAGAAGCGGCCAGTTCTTTGGGTGACGAGTTTGTCGAACGGGTGCGCGGCTTCTCCGCAACCTTTTCGGCAGATCAGTCGGAGTCGACCGGTCTCCCCGCAGAGGCTCTGCCGTTCCATTTCGGCAATGCCATTCCCGAAGAACTGAACGGCACTGTCGACCGGGTTTTGATGATCCGTATGATGCACAATTTGATCCGTTGGGGCGTCGCCGATAGCGAGGTCGAAGCGCTTCACGCGGCGCTGAAGCCGGGCGGCATGCTCGGCGTGGTTCAGCACCGTGCAAAAGCCGATGCTTCTGATGAGTATGTTGACGGAAACATGGGTTATCTGAAGCAGGCAGAGCTCGTCGCCTATTTCGAAGGCAAAGGCTTCGAATTGGTCGATACGTCCGAGATCAACGCCAATGCGAATGACACCGCGGGCTACGAGAACGGTGTATGGACCCTCCCGCCAAGCTACGCGAAGGGTGACGAGGATCGCGAAACATACGCGGCAATAGGCGAAAGCGACCGCATGACGCTTCTTTTCCAAAAGCCGGAATAAGCTTAAGGGGCGGCGCATGACGAAACTCACTGTTGCCGCCCTCCAGCTTGCGCTGGGCAAAGACGATGAAGCTGCCAACATCGCAGCGGTCAGTGCGCTTGTTGAGCAGGCCGCTGCTGGCGGTGCGAAGCTGATCCTGCCGCCGGAGCTTTTTTCTGGCCCTTATTTCTGCCGTGAGGAAGACGAGGCTCTGTTTGCGCTCGCTCGCCCTACTGCCGAGCATCCCAGCGTTATCGCAATGCAGGCACTCGCTGCAAAACTGAACGTTTCGATCCCGACCAGCTTCTTTGAGCGTGATGGACACCACTATTACAATTCGCTCGCTATGATCGGACCAGATGGCGGTATCACGGGCACTTACCGCAAAAGCCATATTCCCGACGGTCCGGGCTACGAGGAAAAGTTCTATTTCCGTCCCGGCAATGACGGTTTCAAGGTATGGGATATTGCCCGTGATGACGGCAAACCTGTCCGCATCGGCGTCGGCATTTGCTGGGATCAATGGTATCCCGAATGTGCGCGCGTGATGGCTCTTAAGGGAGCTGAACTGCTGCTCTATCCCACTGCAATCGGGTCAGAGCCGTACGATGCTGATCTCGACACCAGCCGGATGTGGCGCCGCGCGATGATCGGTCATGCGGTTTCAAATTGTATGCCTGTTCTGGCAAGCAACCGGATCGGCGCAGAGGGGCCATCAGGCGCACAAAGTTTCTACGGGCATTCCTTCATTGCGGACGAATGGGGCGATCTGGTGGAAGAATTTGGCGCTGCGGAAGAGGGCGTTTTGATTGCTACGCTCGATTTGGCGCAAGCAGCAAAACACCGCGCAGGCATGGGCTTTTTCCGAGATCGCCGCCCGCAGCTTTATGGCCGGATTGCAGAAGACATTTGAGCAGTTCCTATCTTATCGCGCTGGGTTCGAATCGCAGGCACCATCTATACGGCCGTCCGCGTGATGTGCTGCGCGCAGCGATGGAGGAATTGTCTGCGCTCGGCACTGTGACACGGCGGGCACCGGTGATCGATAGCGCTCCTATGGGTCCGGCCCAGCGGCAGTTCGCCAACGGCGCGATTGTTCTGGATAGCGAGTATGATCCGCCCGCGTTGCTCGCAGGGCTTAAGCGGATGGAGCGTCAGTTCGGCAGACGCAAAGGGCGCCGTTGGGGCGACCGCGTGCTTGATCTCGACATTGTGCTGTGGAGCGGGGGCGAATGGCAGGCCGACGATCTCTTGATCCCGCATGTTGATTTTCGGGTGCGTGACTTCGTTCTCAGCCCCGCAGGAGCAATCGCAGGTGATTGGCGCGATCCGTTGAGCGGCTTGAGCATCAGGCAGATCGCAGCGCGCGTTTAACCACTCCAGAACGACGAACGCCCGAATGCGCATGGCATCCGGGCGTTTGTAAATTTCAATGCTTGGCTTGCTTATGCAGCAGCGGCGCCTTTGATTTTGCGACGGCGGCGGCCAAAGCCGAGCGCTGCGAGAGCCAGGGCCAGAAGGCCAACGATGCCAGGAGCCGGAACGTCGACAACGCGGTAGTCGCCAACTTTTTTAACGTAGTCACCTGCAATGACAGGATCACCCCACCAAGACCAAAGGTTGATCTTACCGTTGCTGGTCGTTTTCATCATCCACGGGTGGAAGCGGCTGCCGTTTTCACGCGTGGGCGTGTAATCGGTGCCGCGAATGTTGCGGGTGCCGGACATGTCAGTCAACGTGTAGCTGAAGTTAGGGTTCGCGCCGCCTTGGAAGTTAGCGAATTCCGGGCTGGTGAAGGAAACATCGATCTTGCTTCCTTTCCATGTGCCGACCTGTGTTTCGGTGTCGATGGTAAGAACGTCACCATTGGTCATTTCGTATTCGAAAATCGCTGCCGAAGCAGGCGTCGCAACAGCCATAGTGCTGGCTGCCAGTGCAATTGCCGCGGTTTTGTGAAACTTGCTCATTGCTATTCCCCGTTAGTCTTACGTCTGTAATTACTGTTTGCATGGCCCGGCCTGTTGGCGAGCTCCGTCCCAGAAGGTTAAGCAATTCATGTGCCAAAACCTCAGAAACGGCGGAAAACCTGACCAGGCAAAGGTTAATGCGCAGGAGCGGTTCGGGCTAACTGTAAGAAATCCTGACGGTTAATTGGCGCGAACGGCCTGTTAAGCATCTTGGAGTAAATGCGGGGGCCATGACCAAGCTTCGCAAGACCTCCACCCGCTCAATGATGCCCGCTGCCGCACTCGCGCTTGTTACGATGCCGTTTTTGGCTGCATGTGACACCGCACCCGCCGATCCGATGGCCGCTGCGCAAGCTGCTCTGGCTGATGGCACGCCGAGGATTGCGCTGGAATATGTGAACGCGGCGCTGAGCGCTGATCCGGACAACGCCGAACTGCGTATGATGGCTGGTGACCTCGCTCTCGCTGTCGGCAATCCTGACCGCGCCGTCACAGAGTTTGAAGCGATCGTGGGTGGACCGAATTCCAGCAGTCTGGCTCAGGCCAAGCTGGCAGAAGCCTATCTGCTCGGCAATTATATGGGGGCTGCACGAGAAGCGCTCGAAACGCTCGAATACGATGTGCCGATGGCGTATACCGCAGCAATCGGGATCGCGATGGCCGATGGCGATATGCCTTTGGCTTCATCACAGCTTGATAAGGGTTTGGAGAAATTTCCGGATGATCCGCGCTTAGTTACGATAGATGCCGAGCGTCTTATGGCAGCAGCCCAATCAAAGGCTGCTCTTGAACGGCTTGCGCCTGTTCTTTTAATCGAGCCAGCTGTGCCTCAGGCGCATATGTTAGCCGGACAGATCGCGTTGGCCGATCGGGCGCTGGATACGGCATCCAAGCGTTTTGAAACGGTACTGAGCGTCCACCCGGCGCATCAAACAGCGATGCTGGGTATGGCTGCCATCGCTCGTGACAAAGGTGACAAACAAAAAGCGGCCGACTGGATCCAGAAGACCGGCGGAAGCGGGACGACGCATCCCATCGGCGTTCTTTTCCTCGCGCAAATGTCTTTCAATGACGGTGATATGCAAGGGGCATTTGAACTGATCGAGACTGTTCCTGCGGCAATTGCCGCCGAACCGGCCTTCACCCGCCTTCGCGGCTTTATCGATGCCGCACGAGGTCAGCATGGGTCAGCGATTCTTGCGCTTGATGGATATGCGGAAGATCACCCAAGTGACTTGATGGCTCAGCGCGTTCTGGCGCAAAGTTTTGCTGAGGAGGGCGAATTCGCCAACGCTTGGAACACGATCTCTCGCGTGGTCGATCATCCTCAGGCTGATGGCGGCACCCTGCTGCTTGCGTTGAGGCTTGCAGAGGAAACCGGCCAGAGTGACGCGGCAAAGATCCGCACTTTGATCGCGAAACGTGATGCGGCGCCGGATTTGTCCGAGGCCATGCTTGATGCTGGTAGGGCAATCCGTACCGGCGATTGGGCAAAAGCCGATTCGATATATGCGCCGCTGATTGACGGGTCAGGTAAAAACGACCCTGCTTTGCTCAACAACGCGGCGGCTGTGAAAACGAAATTGGGCGAGCACGATGCAGCTGTTTCACTTGCGCGGCGCGCTCTGGCTCAGGCTCCGCAAAGCCCGCAGGTTCTCGATACGCTGGGATGGGCGTTGTGGCAGAAAGGCGGTGCAAAAGCGGAAGCGCGCGCGCTGTTGACCAAAGCCCGCCAAGGCGCGCCGAATAATGGCGAAATAGCGGCCCATTGGACTGCCGCGCATGCTGACAATTGACCGGTTTGAAAATTTCATAAGCCATATTGACGCGTAACGCTTGACCCATAGCCATGCGCTGACTAGGTGGGCGCTCTTTCGGCACGTACCAACCTCGTCGAAGACCCCGTGGGGGCCCTTAGCTCAGTTGGTAGAGCAACTGACTTTTAATCAGTAGGTCGCTGGTTCGAACCCAGCAGGGCTCACCACCTATTCCAAACAAACCATCGGATGCGTGGTGTCCGTTTAGAGGGGTGAATTTGTGCCAGCAATTCCGGGGCTTTGCGCTGGTCGAAATCGGTGGTTGAGTAATCGGAGACGCACCGACCTACCAATTCTCGCTGTAATTGCGCGAAGTTCTCCGCGGTCGATTTGGTGACCTACCGCTCGGAATTCAGGAGTTTGAGAAGCCGAGCGCCGCGCGTTGATCGGCGAAATGGATTGGCATGTCACCCATACGCCAGAGGCTACGGGCGCTTAGGTTTTTGGGCTGTGTGCCCTTAAGAATGCTTCGAATGATCGTGGGATCGAGATAGCTCAGTCGAGCGAGGCGCTGGAGATGTCGTAGCTTAGTGGTCTTGCTCGACTGGACCGCCTCTTCGTCCATTTCCTGAAGTTCATCCCTTGCAGCAAAGGCGCGTCCAAGAAGTTCGACCAGGCGGTTATTTCTTACCGCGCGATTTGGTTCTGATGGCTGCAATCGCATGCGCGCCTCGTGACCGTAATTTTGTCGATCGAGCCTGATCCTGAATTTCGCTTCGAATGATGCAGTCACTTCCGAATCATTGAGCTCAAGTGCGGTAGCTGGCTCAAAAGATCCATTGATCTCGTTCTCGTTGACTACAACGCGAAGAGCTAGTCGGTTCAGGACTTCGCTGGCCTTGCTAGCGGGTAGATGTTCAACGTCGGCAGCTAGCCGCTCCGTTGTCTCAAAGACCCTCTTTTTCTCATCGGCCGATCTCGACGCAGCTAGTCTCTGAATGTTGGCGTTGGCCCGCAACCATTTCGCTATTGCACGCCGGATCGATTGCTCAATCTCACTGGCCGGTAGTCTCAGCGCTGGTGCTTCGTCGTCGTCATTCATGTTTGAGGCATAGTAAGTGTAGCGCCGACCGTGGTTCTTGGTGTGGGTGGGAGACATGGGACGAGCGCGATCATCGCGGATCATTCCAGCAAGCAATGCGACGCGGCGCTGGTTCCCGGCGGCCGATCCAGGCGACGTTCTTTCTTTCAGCTTGGTTTGAACTGCATCGAAGGTTTCGCGATCAACGATGGCTTCGTGCAGTCCTGGGTAGGTCTTTTCTTTGTGGCGCACTTCGCCGACATAGATCGGATTGGATAGCAGATATTTGAGAGCGCCACGCTTGATAGGAACACCTCCACTGACATTGCCCCGTTTCGATGTGCGCCTCTTGCTCACGATCCCATCGCGAGCAAGCTCCTGGACGAGCGCTTTGATAGAATCCGCTTCGAGATAGCGCTGCATGATCTTGCGGACTGTTCCGGCCTCTTTGTGAATGACAACAAGCTTCCGATCCACTGCATCATAGCCCATTGGCACTCCGCCTCCCATCCACATGCCCTTGGCTTTTGAAGCCGCGATCTTGTCTCGGATGCGCTCCGCACCAACTTCCCGCTCGAACTGGGCAAAGGAGAGAAGGACGTTGAGCGTAAGTCGCCCCATCGAGCTGGTGGTCGAGAATGCTTGAGTGACGCTCACGAAGGACGCTTCAGCCTCGTCCAGCACATCCACAATCTTCGCAAAGTCCGCGAGGCTGCGAGTAAGGCGGTCAATCTTGTAGACGACTACCACATCGACCTTACCTGCCTCCACGTCAGTGAGCAGATGCTGCAAAGCTGGGCGTTCCAAAGTCCCGCCCGAATGACCACCATCGTCATAGAGCTCCGGCAGCAATGTCCAGCCTTCGTGCTGCTGGCTTTGTACATAGGCTGCACATGCTTCGCGCTGTGCATCGAGGCTGTTGAAGTCCTTGTCCAAACCCTCATCGGTCGACTTGCGCGTGTAGATCGCGCAGCGCAGCTTTTTGTCGGTCTTAGCCATTGGCTGCGACCTTTAGCTCGCCCAGCCGTGAGCTGTTCAGCCCAAAAAATCTTGGCCCAGACCATTTGGCTCCGGTGATATGGCTTGCGACCGCACTGAGCGAGCCGAAGGTATGACCTCGGTATTCGCAACCGCTTTCCAACACGACGACTTCATGGACTTCGCCGTGCCATGTTCTTGAGAGCCATGTGCCCGGCTTCGCTTCGGTAGAGACGCGACCTTCTTTGCGGCTTAGGTCCTTGCTACCCAGTGCGCCGAGCTGTCGAAGCTCTGCTCTGTTCAGTTTGCCAGCTTCTGGCTCTTGGTAGTGAGCGGCCAATGCGCGAAGCGTCAGAGCCAATCCTAACGCTGGCGGTGCTGGCGTCCCGTATGCGTTGCGCCACGCCAACCGCAGCTCAGCAGGCGACATCTCTTTAAGCGCGGCGATCTTCTCTTCGATATCCATGAGACCATGGATGCTCGAATACCCGCACTAGTCGAGTGGTTTCTGGCAGGTTTCAGTCTTTGCTGTGGACTTGCTATCACGTTCGAGCACTACGGTGCTCATGGACGAAATCGACCGCGAACTGATCAACCTTCTGTCCACTAAGATCGGCATGCTCATGGAGGATCACGCGACAATCGCGCTTACTGCGGGATCGCTACCTACCGATCAACAAAAGGCCGCGATTGATGCGCTCGCCGTTGCTTCAACGAAGATCACGAACCTAGCGGCAGCAGCTCAGTCCGTCGCGGAATGACTGCTATGCGCCCCACTCCGGTCATTGGAATGCATCCTGCGGTCCCCCAGTTGCGGACATTAGTTTTCTTAGTCTGATCTGCATCGCCTTACTTTCGAGACAGCCGATTTGGCAGGTGGCCTAATGGCGGTCCCTTCAATTCATAACGCTTACACAAAAATGCATCCAGTTCAGTCAACTGTGAGCGTTAGGCTTGTCTGGAATTCCAGGCGATCTATCTACGGTCAGTAATTAGGCCGGATCTTGTGAGCGAATAGGTGAGCGAAGACAAAGACTATGTTTCTAATGCTCGCGCGGCCTTGGCCACGGGTGAACTGCTGTCTCATTTGGCAGAAGTGCCTTATGGTGAGGTTGAATATGTTGCTTCCGCGCTAGTGAGCCTTGTCCTGGATGGTGAGTTGGACCTCACCTCCGAGTTAAGTGAGAGCACTCTCTCTGGGCTGACACAGGCAACGTCACCTCGGATTCAGCGAGTCCTAGCAGAGGTATTGCCGAAGATTGATTGTGAGCCATACGTGGCAATAGACATCAGTCATGCGCTGATAGATTTGTGCGAACAGCCGGGATCAGAGCACACTGCCATCTCGATGTTCGAGAAATGGCTAGAGCTTCACACCTCCAAAAGCTCAGAAGTCCTCGCCGCTTTGGAGTCCGACTCGCGCGATAGCCCACTCCTGCTAGGCACTTTGTTGGCACTCGCTAAGGTGGATCCTGATGAAGCGGTGAGTCGATCTCTCGCTATCTGCGATGACCAGCGTCCTGTCATGCGCCGCCACGCAGTAATGGCGCTTGGCTATATGGAGCTCGGCGGAGAGCACCTGCAATCGGCCAATAGCTTTCTTGCGAAGCGCTCTGGACCCGCATCTTTGAAAATTGATCGCGTGAATGCCATCAGCGCTATTCATCGGCGTTTGCAGGGCATCGAACACCCAAAAGATAAGCCCCCGCAATTGTTTGAGGCCCTACAAACAGCGTGCAACAACCCGCCGCCTGCGGTTCTCAACGAGCTTGTCCATGGGCTGATACTTGAAAAGATCAAGCATCCCACCTCTCTCAAAGAGAACATCTTCGCCCTCATGCCCAATGTTCAGGCGGATCAGGCGCAAACCATCGATCTGATCGACTTGGTACTCTACGGGCTTGATCTTGATGCTGAGCGTGACTTGGTGTTGCGCGTCATCAAGGGGATGCTGACCGGCGACCCGCAGGCTATCGCAATTGATGCACTTGATTCAACGAAGCACAAGTTGGCAGCGGATTCTCCGAGTGTTCTTGGCTGGTATATCGTCGAGCTTCTGCTTGATGGACGACAGAATTTGGGCGAAGCGGCGTCAAGAGTTTTCCCTCCCCTTGATGTTAAGCTCTATCCCTTCGACTTAGCGCCGCATGACCTTTCGGAGGATGAGCTCTTCTATCTCGCTCGGAAGGTATTTGCGTATTTGATGCTAGATCGCGGTCCAGCGGTCTCGCTGCTCGCGGCGTGCCTCAAACTCCTTTCAGGAGACGCGCTCAAGGCAATGGAAGACGAGATTGCCTCATTCTGGCTTGGGAATTACCCAGGCGACATCGCCTTGTTTGAGAGCGGGCTAGACACTTCACCGGAATTGAAGCCGTCAGTGAAGCGGCTCAAGAAGGCGAGAGATGCATACCTGAAGTGCCTTTCTGATAGTCCGAGAAATGACGCCTTCAAGCCGTCACCACCTGAACGTCAAGCTCAGTGGGATCGCAAGCGCAAAGAGCAGCATGAGATAGCGAAGCATGCGCATAAATCGTCGGTCTTCCTGTCGTTCATTCACACCAAAACGATGCTCTATGGGCGCGGAGCGGTATCATACGTCTATGGGCCAGGGGTGGATGAACCAATCAGGCATGAAATGCTCTACCAATCGCACGAGACTTCGACTCCCATTCCCCGAATGGAAGTTCACTGTCCGGAAAGGCTTGCCTATTTGCGGTTGCGCTTTCGAATGGAGGAGCGGCCCAAATGAAGGCACTCCTCAAACAATACCTAACGTCGCTCAAGGAACGCGATGAGTTGGATGTCATTCTGCCTGACATCCTAAGCGAAGTCGGATTCAACGTGATCTCTCGTCCCAAGAGAGGAACGAAGCAATATGGCGTCGATGTTGCCGCTATCGGCACCTGGCCAAAGACTGGTGGCAAGGCGCTTTTCCTGCTTTCAATCAAATCGGGCGATCTGAAACGCACAGATTGGGATGTCGGGCAGCAGGCACTGCGCCCATCACTCAACGAAATACTCGATTACTACATCCCAAAACACATTCCGAAACGCTACCAGGACCTCCCGGTCGTTATCGCCATGTGTTTTGGCGGCGATATTCATGAGGATATTCGTCCTACGGTCGATAGCTTTGTCGATAAGCATACCGTTGCTCAGCAGATCGAATTCGAGGAGTGGAACGGAGATCACCTTGCAGACCTGATCGCAACGGGACTCTTGCGTGAGAAGATATTCCCGAACGAAGTTCAGTCAAATTTTCGCAAGGCAGTCGCATTTGTTGATGAACCCCAAGTTTGCCTCACACATTTCTATGGCGTCATTGCCGAGCTCGCTTCTCAGGATTTTAAGACAAAGGCCGCCCGCCTAACGGCGGTTCGCCAGATTTACCTCGCTGCGTGGACTATTTTTGTTTGGTGCCGCGATGTGAAAAACCTTGAAGCAGCCTACCTTTGCAGTGAGCTAGCGGTGCTTTGGACATGGCATTTGACCCGTGATCAGTTTGAGAAGCGGTCGAAGGTCGCAAAGGAATTAGAGAGCGCGGTCAATAAGATCATTCAGCTCCAGCGGAGTATAGGCGGGGCTTACCTCGAAGAGCACGTTTATCCTCTAGCTGAGGCCAGAGATGCTCTTGCATCCTCAGTGCCATCCTCTTCGCCGCTGGACGTTAATCTGAAGCTTTTCGATGCGATAGGAAGGGTGGCGCTACACGGGTTCTGGATATTGCTGACGCGAAATCGACTTCCAGACGATACCGCTGATGATGTGCTTCAGCAGTTCAATACGGAGATAGAGCGAGTTGAGCGAACGCTCATCAACATGGTTGAGAACAACCCAGTCTACTTCACCCCGATCAAAGATGACCACGCCATCGAGATCATGCTGGTATGCCTGTTTCTTGCTCAACAGGGTCGCCACGACTTCATTCATAAGTGGGGCGAGCAGATCACTTACGCAACGATCATGGCATACAGGCGTGGTGGGTATTATCCATGCACTTTGCAGGAATACACCGACTTGGCGGAGCACCCCCAGCCATCTGACGAATACCGAAAAGAAGTAACTGCCGGTTCGATCCTCTATCCTACCCTTGCAATCTGGTTGGCGATTGTACGCCACGAGCAAGCCCTCAGCGACCTCGCTGATTTCAGTGCTAAAAACATGGAGCATTGTACTTTTCAGCTGTGGCTTCCTGACGTCGTGACCGAAGAGCACCTCTACAGTAATTCAGCGAGGCATGGCGTTGGCCTTGATGGTTTCGATCTCGAAAATGGGTCGGCGAACGTGATCGAGCTGATCGAGAAGGAAATCGAAGCTAGTCAGGCATTTTACGAACTCTCAGCATCAAAGGCTGACCTATGGCCAATCATTATGATGGCTTGCCGACAGTACCGTCTCCCATTGCCGCCACATTTTTGGACATTGGCTATTACTCAGCCGGAAGAAGCGAATTAGCAGCCCGTGCGTAGCTTGAAAGATATTCGCATTCTCATGCCAACATTGCGCAGGCTTGCTCTTCGTGGTCGGCACTGTGGCGAACTCTCACCGTTCGCCAGTTTCTAGGTATGCCCATCGCTTTCACACAAGTGAGAGATCTCGCGAACGTACTACGTGCGAGTCTCGGCGATATTGACATTGTCGGAATCGACGGCTGGACTGGCGTTGGGAAAACTACGCTTGCAAAGAACTTGGCGAAGGAGATGGGCGGGTCCTTCTATGATCTCGACTGCGCTTTGACACTTAATCAGAACAAGTATGTTTCAGCGTTGCAAACTTCCAAGATTTCGAGAGCGCTTACAGAGCGGCAACGGCCCCTGATGATTGCCGGAATATGCTTACTCGAAGTGCTTGAGATTGTTGGTGCTCATTTAGATGCGCATGTCTATGTAAAGCGCATGTCATCATGGGGGTGGGCGGACGAAGATGAGTTAACGGGCCAATATTTCGAGGTGCCAGGAGCAAGCGGAGAGGCTGTGCGTCGCGAAATGCGCGCCTATCATCGGAAATGGCAACCGCATCTCCTCGCTGACATTGAGTACTATCGAGCCGGCTAGCTTAGATTTGAAGTCTGTATTGGCGCGAAGGTTGCTCAAAGCCGACGTTCAGCTTTCGGCCCACTTCAAGCCATCATCTTACGACGGATTGAGGGGACGAAGCGGAGATAGCTACCGCTCGCCCTGTTGACGCAGGAAAGAGCACAGTGCCTGAGCCAAGAAAGACGCGGACTTTTGCGCGAATCTCGTTCCTACATAGCTTTTAGATTGAGGGTAGATACGGAAAGGGAAGAGACGAGCAGAGTAATCCATGTTGCGCAACAAAATGCTAGACTAGCATTTGGGGCAAGGTTACAACCGCGTCCACTTCCCTTACCATATCAGGCAAAGAATAACATCGGAATACGTGGGCAGTAGCTCTTCGATCCATGCTTATGGTGCCCGAAGCCTTGTCAGCTGAGGCTTAGAGGAGCCTGAGCAGGAGTTATCAAATGTCTCGGCTGACCATGTCGAATTACATCTAACTTCAATTCAGGCGGATCTCATCAGTGGCATAGCCCGGACTACGCTCTCGTCTACATGACGCTCATATTGTGCGAAGTTCTCAATAAACAATTGAACAAGCTTCATGGCAGTGGCGTCATAATCATCCGAATCTTCCCACGTGCTTCGGGGGTCTAAAATGGACTGATCGAAACCTATCTTTGGCAGGATTGGAATGTGAACTGGGACAGCGATCCCAAAGTTTGGATCAAGGCGGTATTCTACATCTTCGAGATTTCCATCAAGGGCAGCGTTGAGCAGTGCCCGGCTCAACTTGATCGGTATGCGATTGCCAACCCCGTATTTGCCCCCGGTCCAGCCCGTATTGAGCAGCCAGCATTGCACTCCGCCCTTGGCGATGCGCTCTTTCAAAAGATTGCCATAGACGCTGGGGTAGCGCGGCATGAAAGGTGCGCCAAAACAGGTTGAAAAGGTCGCTTCGGGTTCGGTCACGCCAATTTCCGTGCCTGCAACCTTGGCGGTGTAGCCTGAAAGGAAGTGATACATCGCCTGTTCGGGCGTCAGTTTCGCAATTGGAGGCAGCACGCCAAAGGCATCGGCGGTGAGCATCACGACATTGCTCGGCACGGGACCAAGATTGTCTTCACTGGTATTGGGAATGAAGTCGATCGGATAGGCGCCGCGCGTGTTTTCAGCGAGCGAATTGTCGTCAAAATCAAGCTCGCGAGTCTGCTCATCCATGACGACGTTTTCGAGCACCGTGCCGAACCGCCGCGTGGTGGCGTAAATCTCAGGCTCTGCCTCTTCGGACAGTCGGATCATCTTGGCATAGCAGCCGCCTTCGAAATTGAAGACTGCTGTGTCTGACCAACCATGCTCATCATCACCGATCAGAGTGCGCGATGCGTCCGCTGACAAAGTCGTTTTGCCCGTGCCCGACAATCCGAAGAACACCGCCGTCTTACCATCCGCGCTGATATTGGCTGAGCAATGCATCGGCATCACACCCTTGGTCGGCAGCAGATAGTTGAGAATGCCGAACACGCTCTTTTTCATCTCGCCTGCATATTTGGTGCCGCCGATCAGGATCAGCTTCTCCGTCAGGTTGACTGCGATCACGGTCTCGCTGTTGGTGCCGTGGCGCGCGGGATCGGCCTTGAAACTCGGCAGATCGATGATCGTGTATTCGGGAGTAAAATCCGCCAGCTCTTGCGGCTCAGGCCGGACCAGCAACGTGCGGATAAAAAGGTTATGCCAGGCAAGCTCGTTGATAACGCGCACATTTACTCGGTGTTCTGGCTGAGAGCCGCCATACAGGTCTGCGACGAAAAGCGTTTCTTTGCCCGCGACCGCTGTCATGAAATCTGCTTTTAGATTGGCAAAATGCTCGGACGTCATCGAAGCATTGACCTTGCCCCACCACACTGTGTCTTCGGTGGTCTCATCGCGGACGATGAACTTGTCCTTTGCGCTCCGCCCTGTGTGAATTCCGGTCTCAACTACTAAGGGGCCGTGTGCCGCCAAACGTCCCTCACCTCTAGCCACCGCTTTCTCAATTAGAGCTGGAGTATTGAGATTCGCAAAAAGGTTCGCTTTGGTCTCAATCCCACCGAGCAACTGCGCAGATGAGGTTTTCGGCTCCAGTTCATCTACCGGCAAGCTTTCGGGTTGATCGGAATCCGGCACAACTCCGGGCGGGCCAGTATCGAGCGCTTCTCGAAGAAGGCCTCGTTCTGAAAAGCTGTTTGGTAGCGAAGTGTTGTTCGACCTTATCGCGCTTAGAAATGGCTTTTCGCCAGACGCTCCAAAAGCAAGCCTCCATACGTAAATAAGCGCGGCCAAACACACTCCTACGAGCGTGAAAGTACTCAAAAGTACAACTATTTCTAGTGCGTCATAAGTCATACAAATCCGAATTGATAGTCTATACCGGTTTGTCGCGGTTTGCTATCGCTACGCTTAGTCGTTTAGCCCCTGCGATGATCTGTTTATTTCGCGCGGACTTGTTCTTTCTCAGCAGATATAATGCTATGCCGCCACCAAACAAAATTGGGCCAGCAATACCTCCTGTGGCGATCAGGGTCGAAACGACGGGTGCTACGCCCGCGGCTCCACCTATCATCACACCCCCAACCGCGGCTGCAGTTCCTGCTCCTCCGGTCCCTGCGACCGTCATCGCTACAGTGGTGACGCCTTCGTTAGAGGCTTCGATTCCTTCGAGCTCTTGAACGACGTCATCACAACAGTCTTTCACCCATTTCGCCACCTGAGGGAGCCGGTTCTTCAGGTTACTCGGAGCAGGACCAGACACGCGCAAATGCTCTCGAACCGATCGAATTGCTGAAGCGCTGCAAACTACGTGCTCCATCAGGTCATTCAGCAGATATTCCTCCGCTTCAACATCCAACCCGACAGACTCGCCTCCCAAAAGCAAGTCAACATGCTGTATCAACTCGATTGCCAAACGGTCCGGTTCGCTTTTCATCAAGCCTTCTTACTAATTTCTCGGACGATAGTTGATTTACCTTGTGAAGAAATCCGAGCTGTCGGGCAACAACTTATATCAGATTGGTTTGGCGAATTAAATCAAGTCCTCCTGACCTCTGCTTCATGAGCCAGATCAAGCTAAGGATCAAAGCCTAGAGCGTCACTGAAGGAACCCTTGGTCTGCACTGGGGCGTGAGCAGAACGTCTGCTTTATATCCTTAGCTAGGCAAAACCAGACAGTCAGCGCTCGGCCCAATACTAGCCGGAAGCACTCGGCCACATGCCCCGCCCATAGAGATTGCGCGGGTCAATCGCTCGCTCGGGTGCCTGAAAACCATAGAGCTTTCGCTGCACCGCCCAATCGGTCGGCACATTGGAATTGAGCAAGACTTTCCTGTTTAGACCGGGAGGCTGTGTCCCGTCGAAGACCGCAGTCACGATGTCTGGAGCCAAATAGTTTAGGCGGATCAAACGTGCGAACTGCGCCGTGCGACAGCCATGCATCTTTGCTAGATCGTCGAGGTCAAGCTCGCGGTTCTCCTCAACGAGCCTCTGTGCTTTGCGGGCGCTGCGAATGAGATCGACAAGCTTCTTGTCAGGTGTGTCCTTGCATGAAGCCTTTCGCGGATTGATGTGGAGGGATGGCCAACGCTCAGCGGTCACTGCCCTAACGGCCACGACATGGTTGTACCGAGCATCGCTGCACGACCAGTTCGATGGACGCCCCCGGAAACTCATCTCGCTTCTCCACTCGAGATAGCGACGTACTTCGAGCATACGAAACTCGATCGAGATTTGGTCCTCGCCGAGCTCCACACGATGCGCGATCGCCTTGAAGAGCTCGTGCAAGTATGGCTTCTTGGTTGCCGTCAGCCGGTCGGAGGCCGCTGGCCCTTTTTCGGCCAATGTTTCCAAGTTTTCGCCGAACAGGCCTAACCCCTTGAGAGCCTTTCTGAGCTTGATACGATCGCATAAGAATTCTGCGACCGCCGCCAGCACCACCTCATCAAGCTGGTCAGCACTCGACCGATACTGTCGAAGGAACAGCTTCTGTGACCATATCGCGTTGCTAGAGACGTAAGTCTTATAATACTTGCCACGCTTCCATTTCAGGTCGAGCCGCATATGGCGCCCGAGATCGTCACAAAGCAGCCCTGCAAGGAAGTGGTCGGTATCGCGATTGTTCGGCTTTCGCTTCTTGCGCTCTTGGCAAATTATCTGTGCCTTGTCCCAAATCTCTCGGGTAATCAGAGCCTCATGTTCGCCGGGATAGGTTGCATCATGGCCGCGGATTTCTCCGACATACATCGGATTCTGGACGATAGCGTAGACCGTGCTGGGATTGATCGGATTGCCTCCACGCGGCTTACCGCGCGGTGAGTATTTGACCGAGCTACAATATCCTCGTTCGCGCACTGCGGTCATGACCTTTGTGTACCGCCTCGTCCGCAAGAATTCGTCGAAAATGAAACGGACAATCTGCGCCTCCGGCTCATCGATCTTGAGACCGTCAGGCGTCGCGATGTACCCGAATGGCGGTAAGCCGCCGTGCATCTTACCATGCCGCTTGCGGGTGCGGATGCTGTCGCGCACCCTTTCCGCGATAAGCTCGCGCTCGAACTGGGAGAAAGTCAGCAGCACATTGAGTATCATTCTGCCCATGCTGTCGGACGTGTCGAAAGCCTGTGAAATGGACACCAGCGCGATGTTGCGGCGGTCGAAGATCTCGATCATTCGAACGAAGTCGGCGAGACTGCGCGTCAGCCGGTCGATTTTGTAGACGACACAACATCGACCGCTCCCGCTTCGATGTCCTGCATGAGCTGCGAGAGGGCAGGGCGATCCATTCCGCTCCCCGAATGACCGCCATCATCGTATCGGTTCGGTAGCTCGACCCAGCCCTTGTATTGCTGGCTCGTAATGTACGCGCTGCTGATTTCACGCTGCGTCACCAACGAATTGACATTGTGCTCAAGACGTTGGTTGGTGCTTTTGCGCGTGTAGATCGCGCACCGTCTGAGCGGTGCGATAGTTTCGATATCCATGAGACTCCCTCCGACAATTTTTCGAACGCTCGAGCCGTTTCGATAGACGGGGAAGACGATAAAAGCGGATCCGGAAAATTATTTAGCCGAACGAAGACCAAGAGCGTGGCTGTCTCGATCACTTTTTGACCGATCGACCTTCAACTTTGCACCTCAATCGATTGCCAGAATAGGCAGATCTGCTTTTTCCTTTGTCTGATCCACACGCGGACTGTTCGCTTCCGGCCCACCTCGAGCCGCTGTCGAATGACGGAATTTGGGGGTGGGAGCGGACGTTTCACGAACTATTTGTTGCGCAAATGCTCAGTTTCCACCCAGCGGCCTCGTGGTTAGGCAAAGACGCACATCAAGCCTCCCGGCGGTATGGAAGCCAAAGCGTAATGCGCGTGCCATAGCCAACGCGGCTTTCCTGTTCCATTGCGCCTCGTAATGCTTCGGCACGAGCCTGTATATTTATCAGACCCTTAC
This sequence comes from Erythrobacter crassostreae, assembly GCF_019204045.1. Classification (GTDB taxonomy): domain Bacteria; phylum Pseudomonadota; class Alphaproteobacteria; order Sphingomonadales; family Sphingomonadaceae; genus Erythrobacter; species Erythrobacter crassostreae. The sequence goes on from NZ_JAGSPC010000001.1 coordinate 1,049,496, forward strand.
CTTGAGATCCGATGTCTGCCTCATAGCCGATGCCATCATCTACGATATGCGCTTCCACTCCTTTGATGTCACCGCGTTTTGCTTCTTTGCATCCAATGCTGATCACGCTGGCGCCAGAGTGGGTTAGAACATTGCTAATTGCCTCTTGGAAAACTCTGAGCACGTGCAGCGCATTCGTCGCGTCAAGCCATGGGAGGTTATCGCATGACTCAACCTCCCATTTGCACGCGATCCCTGCGGCCTTCAAATCACCAGCCATCCGGTGGCGCAAATTGCCGATCAAAGCGACAATGTCCCCTTCGACCGGCTCTAGGGAGTCCACAGTCAGTTTAAGGTCATTCAACGCGCCGCTGAGCGTCTTAATCGTGCTTTCGGGCATGTTTTGCTGCCGCGCGACAGCCAGAGCGGTTACCAGGTTTGAGCCAATCCCATCGTGCATCTCTTGCATCAAGCGGCCATGTTCGCTGGAGATCGCCTGCTCGACCCGCAATTGCTGGCGCGCTTCTTCGCTTTCGGCAAGCTCAGCCTTTGTCTCTGCGATCCGCCTCTCAAGCACCGTCTTGGCGTTTTCCGAGCTGTTAAATGCATCTAGCGCGCGTTTGCCGAAGGAGAGGAGAAACGCGAATGTGTAGAGGAACGGCATGAAAACGCTGATGTAGATTGCGCCGCCTGAACCGCCAAACCGGAACGCTGCGTAAATATCGATAAGCGCAAAGATCGGTGTTGCCGCCATTGCTAAACCCAGCGCGCCATATTCTAAATCACGGTGCCTGAACAAACTTACGACACCAACGCCCGCCATAAAAAGCGATAGGACGAGCGACCAGACGTAAAACACCGTCCACTCCCATCCCAAGGCCTTTTGCAAGACAGAAATCACCAGCGCCACTGCGAGCGAGCCAAGCACAATTTGATGGGTGTATCGAAGCCGAATAAAATAGAAATAGAACGCCATGGTCGACCATGAACCATACAGAGAGGCGTTCTCTGAAATGTCCGAGAACAGCTGCAGATTAAATGGAATATCTGCAGCGAAGAAATGGAAATAGCGCGCAAACCAAAAGAAGGTCGATAGAGCGAGGAACAAGAGTTCAATCTCGTGCCGCCGTTTCAACCAGAACAAAAACACCAACATGCCCAGCAAAAGCATGGTGTAATTGACGATTTGGGGCGCCGTGATGCGCCAGAACAATTGCGAGCTGTAATAAGATTGAACGGCGCTGCTTTCACCGATCAAAACACGCCCCACGCCAACCGACCCTTGAGAGACAGCGCGAATTTCAATGGTGTTTGCACCATCTTGAAAAACGCGGGGTGCAAGAGCGACAAGATAGGGGCGGTTCCAAGAGAGCTTCTTGTCGCTCACACTGGCAAAATTGCGGAAGACTTCAGCGCCATTGACCAAAACCACAAACTGATCGCGGGTGCTGATTGTATAAAGCGCTAATGGGCCTTCTGGCAGAGCATCGCGCTCTATGGAAAAGCGGCCTGTCACCGAATGATAATCGCCGAAGGTCCAGCCTTCATAGTTGATCTGATACACTTTGGGACTGGAGCCGGGTTCAAATCCATCGGCAGGCGGGGTCGCACCATCGGCCAAGCTGTACTCGCCTTCGGTGAATTCCAAGATCACCCCTTCGGCCTTTTTAAGCTGTGTCAGCTCGCTCAAAGTGCCCGATTGGGCCAAGCCAACCGACGGCGGGATTGCTAGCATCAAGAGGCACATTGCCAAGAATCGGATCAACACGGTCAAATTGCGAAGCGATCAGCGCGATAGCAGGCCGTGCGAGGAGGCTTCAAACAAGGCTTCGGCGCGGCTGTTCACTTCGAGTTTACGGTAGATATTCTTGACATGGGTCGCGACAGTATTGGGCGAAATATCCATAATCTCTGCGCACTCCGCATTGGAAAACCCGCGCGAAATCATGTTGAGCACCTCGTATTCGCGGGTTGATAATTGTGGTCTCTCCAGACCGCTTCCAGCCCCGCTTGGCGCAGAAGCACCCTCAGCACTCTGCCGTATTTGGCCTAGCAATTGGCGCGCGATGATCGGACTAATGGGAGAGCCACCCTCACGGATATTGCGAATGGCTTCGATGCATTCCTCAATCCGTTCGTCTTTTAGCAGATAGCCGCGCGCGCCCGCTTGGATTGCGGCCAGCACTTTATTCTGATTAGCGAAAACGGTGATGACGAGGATATCGGTGTCACGCCCGAAAGCGACTTCTTGTTGGATCAGGTCAATACCGCTGCCATCCGGAAGGCCTAAGTCGCACAAGAGAACATGATACCCGCCAGCGGCAATCATGGGCGTCGCATCGGCCACATTGCCTGCCTGACCTACGATGGTCATCCCATCGGATTGCTCTATCTGGTCAGCGATCAGGCCGCGCATCACGGGGTCATCTTCGACAATCGCAACGCGAATCATGGTCACATCAATCCTTGTGGCTGTCGACCATAACTACACGGGCAAAGCCCCGGGCGCATCACCTGATCGGGTGATGCGCGCAAATCGTAGATTGTGGCAAAAGTCCGCTGAGTAAATCTTGCTGGAGGATGCCGCGTGATCGCTAACGCAAACTATAAACACACCAACGTAAAGCCTGCGCGAAAGAGGCGTGTTTTGGCTCGCCCCCTCTTGGCGATGGCGCTCACGAGTTCCTGTATCATGGGCGCAGCGCCCATTTTCGAGGCGCCCGCCGCCGCTCAAAGCGACGTGCAGCGGATGAACGAATTGGCTCGGCCCTATGGCTCAGCGGGCGGCACATACACTTTGATCACCATCCCGCCTGATGCCGACATCATTGGTATGCGGGTGTACGCAGATGAAGATTCGTTAGACCGGCGAATTTACGGTGTGAAACTGCGCTATCAAACGGAGGATGGCGCGGCATATTGGACACCCACCATGGGTTCGGCGGAGGGCAAGAGGTTTGAATTCACGCCGCGCGCTGGTGAACGGGTCAATCGGATGACGGTTTGGACGCGGCGCAACGGCGCGCTTGCAGGTGTGCATTTGGGCACCAATGCCAATGCCTATGGTGTTTTTGCCAGAAGGTTTGACGGCAAGCGGACCATTGCTGTTGGACGCGGGCGCGAATTTGGCGGCCTCACCGCGCGCACAGATGGCCGATTTGTGCTCGCATTGGGTCTTATCGCTTTTGACCCGGATTATCCCGAAGACAACTTGGCTTGGGCAAGCAATCCGCCGCGCGGCTATGGTGACAATCGCCCACAAACCGCCGATGTTGATCCGCGTGCACCGTGGGAGACGAACCCTCGCCCACGGACCGCGCAAAACACGCCGCCTCGTGCGCCTGTAGTAAAGCCACCCATCTCGCGGCCACCAACAGTGGTCAACACGCCGCCGCCTGCGCCGCCCGCCAATACCCGGCCCTTTGGCGAGACGGTTGATGTTGCAGAACTTGTGCGGATCGTAAATCGTTGGAAGCCCGATCAAAGGATCGACACGCCAGACGCAATCCAAGTCATCACCAGAGCTGCGCCTGATGGATATTGGGGCGCGCAGTGGATTTTCGAAACCGTTGATATCGGCGGCGCATTTGCAATTCGCAATCGCTGGAACGGACAATATCTAGTCAACAAAAATGGGCGCGGGCCAGTTGAGCTAGCAACCGTGGACGTCAGCCCTGACAGCAATGATCCGTTATTGAAAAAAGCCGCTTGGACATTCAGGCGGATCAATGGAGAGAGTGGTACTTTTATCCATCTCATCAGCGCCTACAACGAGGCCAAATTGCATATCCAGAACGGCGTTTTGGAAGCGAGTGGCATTCAAAAAAACTGGTGGTCAGCGCAGTGGGACGTGCAAAATCTTGATGGGAAATCAATAATCCCCTCTGAACCTGATCAAGCCCAAAACGGCTCAGGTGGGGGTTCAGGAAGCGGCGATCCGCAGCCAGAAGTGCCAGCAAGCCAGCCACCTATCCCTCTCACCATCGTCCATAAAGGCGCATTTTTGGTCGATATGCGGGTGACATTTACCGAGCCCGGTAAGTTACCTGCGCAGATCCTAAATGAATCTAGGATCGCGGTTGGAAACAACCAACAGGTGCAAATCCCCTACGCGGCGCGCAGCAACGTTAAGGTCCAAATCAGCGCAGAGGGCGTCACGCGCAAGTTTTCGCTCATCAACAAGACGATCTCGCTCGATAATGGCGCGTGCATCCTGATTACCGGTACCATCGTCACGCGCGAGGCAAAGCAAATGACGCTTGAGCAGTGCACTGGGTAACGAGGGTGCTTTGCCGTTCTGGCCAACAACGCGCCCTCACCACTCCCGCGCCACCCCCTCACAAGGGTCAACGTCACTTCTGGCCGCAACCCACAACGAAAGACGAACTGATGGACAATTTCGTTCTTACAAAATTCATCCGGATGCTTGTGCTGCCTGCACTGGCTTTCGCCTTCCTATTAAGCGGCACCGCAAATGCGCAAAGCAACACGCGCATCGAAAACCGCTGGCAGCGTGATTACATCCACAATCAATATGGAGCACCAGAGGCAGGGGCGATTTTGCCCAATTGGGCAAGCGCCAAATGGAAGGTTGAGACAGCGGGCGGCGGACAATATTTTCGCTTTAAGAGCGCCTACACCGGCGCCTATCTGCATAACCAAAACGGCAAACTCGAACTGGGTCCAATACAGCCCGGATGGTGGAGCGCCATGTGGCAGGCAGAAGAGGCAGGCGGCGGCTTCGTCCGGTTTAAGAATAGGTGGAAGAGCACCTATCTCTACATGGAAAGTGATGGCACCCTAACCGCAGGCGCCATTCCCGAGCCCAATTACCTGCCCGCGCAATGGCGACTGACCGACAGCTGGGACCCGATCAACAATCTCAAATTGAGCGGCCTTGAACAGCAATGTTTTGATACGATCGACGGCCTGGTCCCATCTGGGCGAGCCCCTGCAATTTTTGCAGCGAGCATGGAAAGCTTTGCTGCGGCAAGAGGAAATGGTCCTCTTCTGTCTCTGCCGCGTTGGCTAACCTTGGAAGAGATGCAGGAATTTCGGACTGAATGGCGACAGCAATGGGCGTCCCATACCAACTTAAACTGGAATAGGAATTTCCAGAAACGCGAAGAGGTGAAACGATATTGCGCGACTGGTTGGTTGCAACATGCTTATCAAATTCCGGGCCGCGTTTATTGTTTCGCACGCGACGCGATCCCCTCTCGCCGCGACGATTGCATGAGCGCATTCAACGATCCGAGAATTGAGAAGGCCAAGGATCAGGAAACCGTTCGCAAAACCGAAGAAAGAAAGCGCTTGGCGAATGAAGCGCTCAAGACGATCCGCAACCCGCAATTGTCGGATTGGACGCGACCTTGCACAGGGACCTCGGTTTTGAAGCATTTGGGTTCCGATCGCCGGATCACTTTGGAAAACAAATCGGCACAGACGCTGTACGTCAGTGTTATCGGCTTTAGCACCAACCGCCTGAACAAAGCCTCACTTCCCAAACAGCGTTACCGGGTGATTGCCCCCGGAGGTAGGCAGACCATCGAGTTGAAGGCTCCCTATAGCCGCGAATACACGTACACTTACAGCGATGTTCTTGTGTACGATGACGAGACCAAAGCGTCGCGCGGCAACACTTTGAATTGGTTTCGGCAAACCATGGTCGGATTGCGAGATTTTGCTCAGGCCCAGCAATCAGACGTCTCCAGCGCAATCCAGAAGGCGGTTAGGGACAAACTACTGAACGGTCGCACACCGCCAACACCAACGCTTGAGAGAGTTGTCGATGCAGGGATTGTCGGCGCGGCAGGGTTTTGTTCTGGCACAACCTACGAGCTGTGGGGCTCACAAGCGCCACTGTGGGTGAAGAGCGCGCTTTAGAAGCCAACTGTTCCTGCGTGCAACGGCTTTGCTGGAAGCTGGCTGCAAGTCTGAAGAGAGAACCAAAAAGACCGGTGCCGCACAGTGTTTTTAAAGCACGATGGCATCGGTCTTTTTGAAGAATGTCGAAAATCGCTTCCGATGTCTGATTGTGGGTCGGTTGCGGAATGTCTGCTTTCACAGGTATCCTCGAGAAAGCGGACAGTCAGCCAACATCCCCAATATCGACCATCGATTGATCGACTCCACTGGCCCGATTGCCGAAGGACCGCTTTACAGCGCTCAGCTCATGAAGCCTGACAGTCCGCTTTCGGCCCACGTTGAGCTATCGCTCCGCGTCTGGGAGTGGATTGTAGTCGGATTCTGCAGTCTAGGCTTTGAATGCGCTCCTTAGATGCGTTTATAGAATGCTTTCGAGGCGGCGGATACAGATGCCTACTTCGGCAGGGCTGAGGCCATCATCAAACAGCGAGAAAGGACCAAACGAAAGACAATCGAGCATAGGCGCTTGCAACACCGCAAGCTAGCCACCTAAACTGCAAGAAACGGACGAGGCCGATACTCCAAACGATCGAAGTTCAGTCTGCGCCAAATGCTCTGACGACGGTCAATTTAGGTTACGGTTGCCCAATTTTGTGAGCTGTTGAAAGCACTCATTTTATTCCCATATATGTAGTGGAAGAAAATGCTCTCATTCTCTACATTTAGGGCGAACTATTATGGCACTTAAACCCGGTCCAAAACCAAAAGCTAAATCAACAGGAAAACTTGATCAACGTCGGCGTGACAACAAGAGCACTCCAGGAAATAAGCCTAGTCTTAAGCCGAGTAAATCTTCAAAAAAATAGGATTTAGCATAGGCGCCTGCGATACCGTCTCGTTGGATAAGCCGTTGCTGCGAATGTGTGTAACTGGGTTGAAGGTCGAGTGGCAGCTTTTCAATTTCGGTTAGCCTCAAGCCGACAGTCAGGAATCGGCCCAAGCCATGCCACGATGCTACCTTATTCATGAATCCTTAGGCTGCGCGATTCCCTAGTCGAGCTAGTCCGTTGCTGGCAGAGTGGTTCGATAAATGGGCCATCGCAACCTGAGTTTTGATCGACTCGTTTGAGTTGGTTGGATCTCGACTGTCTCGTCGCGAATGATCTCGAGCGCGATATTCTGAAAATCGTCCTTCCGCAGAACAAGATTGGAGATCTCGATTTCTCCAGATACCCTCTTAGGTCCGTTCTGGTTCATGCGAAGATAGAACACCTCAACATTGGCAAGAGATGCACCAACTATATTCTTGTCACTATCGAGCACGAGATTGGTGACGGTGCCCTCGTAGCCCAGAAAGTCCTTACCATTCTGATTGGTCGTCAAAGCGAAAGCATTGATGAATGCGTTGTCCTCACGGCTGTTGCGAATTATCGGCCAAAGCCAGCCATATAGGAATGTGTCGCGGTCCTCCTGATCGGACAGAGCAATTAGCCATCCAAAAACAATTCCCATAACACTCAGCAGAAGTACGCCGGTAAATCCCCAAAAGGCTTCTGCACGAGAAAGTTGGCTCCAATCGACTGCAAGAAGCGTGTAAGGGTCGGCAAGCGGCCACTTCAGCAGTTTGTAGGGGATCGTTTCTACCAACCAAAGAGAAGTTACGTAGAAGAAATGGCAGATCAACGCGAACGAGCCGATCATCGCGATGGCGAAGATAGAACGCAACGGAGGAGGTGTTACCTTGACCGCGTCTGTACCCGAATTGGCGTAGAATGAGAATAGGGTCAGGATGCCTGGAAAGACGCCGACAAGCGCGACCAACAGCGCGAGCGATATGCCTCCCATTAGGCGACCGCAGTTGGCTTTTTCTTACCTTTTTGCCGCTTGATCACGAGGACGCCATCGACGCGCTTCGCGGACTTGCGAACCTCGGTCCAGCTTCGACCATGCTTAGCAAAGCTCTGAGATGCGGCCTTGAGCGACTTTTCCGAATTTACCTTCATTCCTACGACATAGCAGCGACTGGCGCATTTTTCAATCGAGCGCGGAGGGAGTTCTACAGTCGGCTTCTAACTGAGATTGGTCGCAAGCAGACGGTCCGCTTGCGGCCCAGTTCGAGCCATCGCCTTATGACTGAGATTGGGGGTAAAGCAGACAGTCTGCTTGCGCACGGAAGGACCACTAACGCCGTCATATGACTTGAATATACGAAGGTTGGATGCGAGCCTTCAATAATGTGCGTCCCGGGCACGATTTTCTGTATTTGAGAGCTTCCGAAAACGAGATGGGATACTGTCGCTAATAGGCGGATAGCTGTGTGATCGCTTGAAAGGGTCAATCGGTCCCACAAGCTAAAATGCGTCTGAATTTTTCATAAACCCAAGGTCGGGGCTGGCAAATCTACCAATGTTGGGTTGGACGCTGCTCATTTCGGTTTCAGATACGCCAAACCATTTCGCGAGTGTGGCGGAATACTCGTCTACAGATGTGTTAGGTAGCAAACGGCCTCGCCCGACTTGATCTTCTGAATTCAAAGAAACGCTAGGAGCTGTGCCATAGAACCGATGGCCTCGAACAGCGCCTCCTAGGACAAAGTGATGGCCGCCCCAACCGTGATCACTCCCAGTTCCGTTGATACTTAGCGTCCGTCCAAAATCCGATGCAGTGAACAATGTGACCTGATCCGAGATCCCCATTTCTAGGGTCGCGCTATAAAAAGCATCCAGAGCATAATCCACCTCTCCTAACAGCCGTTGATGCGCATTGAGATTGCTGTGACTATCAAAGCCTTTGATCGTAACGTAGAAAACTTGTCTGCTCACCCCAAGCGAGTTCCTTGAGGCGATAAGTCTGGCAACGATAGCAAGCTGGTCTGCCAAATCATTGCTAGAACCAAAATCGGTCGAGATCGTAGAGCGAGCTAACGCATCATTGATGAATGCCCCGTACTCGATCGAGCGCCGGTTAATATCCGCATAGTCTGCTTTGAGAATGTTGGGGTCGGTCGATCTAATCAACTCATCCAAAGCCCTGCTGGCAGTGCTTGAGCCTTGTACATTCCGGCGTAGTCCGGAAATCAACCCAGGCCCTGATGGAGTGATGCGGTAAGGGACTGCTGTCTCGCCATTGAGGAAGACGCTAGTTCCGGCGACGTTAATGCATGTGAACATTGAGTTTTGGTTCGCCCCTTGTGCTAGGTCCGACATTCTTCCACCCCATCCGCTACGCGCACCTTCCGGCTGTGAGCTTTGCCAAATCGAGCTCTGATCATTGTGGGAGAAAAGGAACTGAGGACGAGGGAATTTCGTTTTGTCTCCACTTTCGTACTGAGCCTTGGTCAGAGGTGCTTCCAAGGTTCCGACATTCAAGACAGGAGCCAGTCGACCATCATCAAAGTGCGTTTTCAAGCGCGGCATCCAAGGGGAGAGCGCGTAGTGGATGTCGTCGGTTAGTATTTGATTTGCATCTTGAACCAATGCGGTCGGAAGCAATTGGTCTCTGTTAAAGCCCACAACCTGACCAGTAGATGGGTCTGGATGTCCGCGAATTGCAAAATATTTTGCATGGTTCACCGGGTCGTAAGGAATGAGCGTGTTGGCGTGGTCATTGCCACCAGATAGAAAAACGCAAACTAGCGCTTTGTATCCATCAGTAGCACCGAAAGCGGCGCTTTCTGCGACCCCAGCTAGGCCAAGCCCAAAGGATGAAGTAGCCCCGGCGCTAGCCAACTGGGTAGATCGCTTAATGAAGGCACGCCGCGACAGATCATCAGATTTTCCGATATACATACCACCACCTAACGCTGAATGAGATAGTCGGGCGAAGCCATCGTTAAGAACGCGGCGATGCGGACACGCTTTAACTTTCCATCCTCGTCGTTAGGAGACTCCAAAGAGATCGACTCGATTGCTCCTAATATCAGCGACTTAGTTTGAGAGCTCATCTGTCTAGCGGTCATGATCAGATCGAGGTGAGTCACAAGGGATTGAGGATCGGTGGCCAGTTCGATCTGATCCGCGAATGAGGTTCGAACGTCCCTTGAGGCGTATCCTAGCCCATCAATCATAAGCTGAATGAAATTGAGATACCCCGCGACAGACGTTTCGTTTGCCAAAGCGAATTCGGGTGCGACCATTCCGTTTCGCTGAGCATTGGACGATCCATCAACAAATGACGGTCTAAAGAAATTGAAGACGGACGGCGAACGAAAGGGAGATTGGGCAAGCTGGTCATAGTCTCGATCCAGTCGATCTAATGTCCAGTTCCCAGATATGGACGATGCTCTAAAAGACCGTCCCCACTGAGCAAGGCGCAAAATAGGTTCGCGCAATTTGCCAAATCTGGAATCGGTCAAAGAAGCTTCCGAAAGTGCCTCCTCGTCCAAGAGTATGGCTTTGAATACCGCGCTCAGGTCACCTCTTATGCCGTTACCATTGTCGTTAAAAACAGTAGCAACTCGTCTCACGTATTCCGGCGAAGGGTTACTTGTAACCAGTCTCTGGATCATCTGTTTGCCGAAAAAGGGCCCAACATTTGGATGGGCAAACAATGCGTCTAATGCCGCCTCCAATGTCGCCTCAGGACCAGTTCCCGCTGGTATTGTAATGCCCAGAAATGACTTTTCTTCGTGGGAATGTAGCGAATTAGACTGTGGTCTTCTCCACCTTCGCGGGTCGGCTGTTATTGGTTCATAGAGGAAGTCCGGCTCCTCGAGGGCCCAGTTCGAGTTTGGGTGTGTCGAGATATTCGTGTTCGAATAATCGAAATTATATCCGGTAAAGCACTTTGCTAGGCCGACCACATCCTCGTTGGTATAGGTCTCGATAGCCCGACCGTCGCTCGACTTAGTGCTGCCATCTAGATTCAATTCAACCAACCCGATTGTAAAGAGCTGCATGATCTCTCTGGCGAAGTTCTCGTCAGGTTGCCGGTTCGTAATTACGTCGGATTTTTGACTCCCAATTACGTCTAGAAAACTGGCCATCACCGGGCTGATCGTAACCTGCTTCAAGAGCTCTCGAAAATTGCCGAAGACGTTGGCATTGAGCATGTCCCAATAGGTGCCGATCGCTAGTGGCCGCCACCTGATATTCAGGTCTTCAACGTTCACAACGAAAAGTTCTGATAACGCGAGTGACGTTCTCTTTCTGACTCCATTGCCGCCAACCATCAGTTGGTTCCAAGTCATGTAGTCCGCCATTCTCTGCTCATTGAAGTAGCTGTTTTCGTCGATGACATCGAAATTTCGGTCGCGAAAAAACTGGCGGGCAGTGAGATCGTTGGGCTTTGCCATTTCTTCGTCCAGCCACCTTGCATAACCCAACTTGGTCACGCTCTGAATTTGGGCTGATGATGCTGATAGAGAAGCGTGGAGCAAGAAACGGGCAGCTTGGGCATCGCTTATCGGGTTCGCTACTGTCCCGGCTGAACTTCCCGCGCCATTCGATTGAGTTGGTCCTCCAGAACCATTTGTGCCGCCGCCCCCGCATGCTGCTGCACCTAAAGTGACAATTGCGCCAAGGGCAGCCCTATTGGCAGGTGCGGTCGGCATCCCGGAAGGGTGATCGTCGTTTGGAGCATCGCCGCTCGCGATTGGATCGTGCTGTATCGGAGTATCGATTTGCTTGATTCCTCGCTTCGCCCACCTAAATATCAGTCAAATTTGTAACTGATGGAGGAAAGATAAGTGATGAGAAGAACTACGTAGTAGAACTCATTATGAACTGATTCTATTTGTCTCAGATGAAACCAAATTTAATTGTGATGAAGCATGAGAGGCGAAAAATTTGGTAATTCGGGTGAAGCGAAACACCATTATGCCTTGTAATTTCATGCACTTAAATGTTTTGGGAGAGTGTCTTCTGAGCAAGCTGTAGGCAGTATCCGCCGCCGGCCTATTACAGAGTTTTAATCCCCAAAATGGACTAAAAAGCCCCTGCACTACAGAAAATCTGTAGTGTTTTGGTGGGTGGAGTGACCGCTTAAATATGCCCTCAGGTGAAGAGGTACCTGTGTATTTTAGCTGATTATCCAGTACCATAGGGGGAATGAATGGCGGGCGATCTGAAAGGGAATTTGCAAGAGGCAGCCGCGCTACTGAAGTCGACGGCGGCGGATCTGTTGCACGCAGGCGAACGCGGTCAATATTCAAGTAACGATATTCTTGCTGATATGGAGCGTTCGAAGCAACTACGTCATGACGTACTCCCAAATGATTGGTGTGACAGTCCTTCGCTGGACATTGTGATTGAAGTCTATTCGGCAAGCATTGAGTGTAGGAAGTGTTACGTAAAACATGCAATGATCGCCAGCGGGGTACCGCACGCTACGGCAACAAGGTATCTTCAACGCCTTATCGCGAAAGGCTGGATACTAAAATCAGCGACTGGCTCCGACCGAAGGAAAGTACATCTAGCGCCTTCAAGCAGGACTTCTGACTTAGTCGGCGAATGGCTAACTCAACGGAGTCGCGATTTAATGGCCCTTGGCTCGAATGGGGCAGATCGGCCGCCCGTGTTCGAGAACGACTCACGATAGCTAAACTCTCGCAATCTAGGAAAACCCTATCGTCAAAGTCCGCCTTTGGTTGCATGATGTTTTGGACCGATCTTGTTCACAGATGTCAAGAGAACGAGGCTCAGAAGCACCTGATTGAATTGTAGTTGAGTCATCGACTGATCTCATCGCAGGCGGGCTTTCAAGGCCTATGAACTTGAGTGCTCAAGTCTCGAACTGGGTCGTTGGCTGACTGTCCGCTTTCTCGAGGATACCTGTGAAAGCAGACATTCCGCAACCGACCCAATTGCAGACGCTTAGCCTAGGGCACTTCGCCTACCAGAGCGAACGGAGTCCATACAGCGGGATGCGCAACCTCATAGCGAGGGTCCTAGCGAACCTCGCGCATCGCAGTCTGTTGCGCCTCGGCGCGCGGCATGTCAGCCTTTGAGAACTCCAGAGCTTTCACGGTTAGCATGGTAGCAATGTCGTCAAAGACGGACAAATGTGTCACCAATAGACTTTGCGCGCTCGCATACAAGAATGCCTGCAACAAACCTGACAAACCGATCTCGCTTAGCTTTCCCGAGGGCGACGCGGTGTTGCACGCCGACAGGATCATCCACTCTGCCGATGTCAGATTGATGCCGACAATCTCCGAGGCGGCAAGATAGCCATCATCACCCGGCAGCGCTCCGGGCGGCGGGGTGAACACCAAGCCCGGTTCGACCAAATTATCGCTTTCCTCGCTCGTTAGGCCAAGGGTCGCGGGATGAAGGACCGGGGCTTAAGATAAGTCCATCTGCCGGATGGCGGTCTCGGTCATGGTGTTGCCCAGAAACCGCGCGGCGTCAGGGACTCCCAGCGCGCCTCGCTGCGTAGGCCCTTCACTTCATCCGTGGTTGCAGCACGCACAGTGTCACCAGCAAGGCGGCGCTTGCCGGCCTCAATGAACTCCTTGGGCCAAGTGTAATACAAGCTCCGGGCAATGCCCTCGCGGCGGCACAACTCGGCGATGCTGTCATCACCACGCAAGCCCTCCAGCACGATGCTGATCTTGTCTTCTGCTGAGAAGTGCCGATGCATCCGGTGGCGGATGCCCTTCACAACGTGCTCGGCAGGCTGCTTCGACTTCGACCTTTTGGTTCTCATTTTCGTTCCGTCGTCACTACGAAGAGGACCAAAACTCTCTTAAACTTCAACCGTTAATCTGTGCCATGGGCGCTGATAGGGAACAAGCATGGCTGGAATTAATACCTAAGCAATTGACGCGTAGCAGAACTTGAAATCATCTCGAGTGTATTAAACACTAAATCGACCTTGATACTCTGTGGGTGGCACTCCAATCTCGTTCACGAAAACACGGCGCATCGTCTCAACACTTCCGAAGCCGCACTCGCTTGCTACCGCCTGCAAGGGTTGTTTATGCGTTTCCAGCGAGTTGCGAGCGGCTTCTAGTCGAAAACGCTTGATCATTTGAGCCGGAGACTCCCCCGTCTCTGAGTTATACTTCCGGCTAAATGTGCGCGGAGACATGTGGCAGTGCTCAGCCAGCGCATTGACGGATAAATCGCCATCCAAATTCTGACGCACCCAAATATGTAGATCGTCGAAAACGCCTGATGTGTCCGCGATTTGAGCTTGGAGCACAGTGCTAAACTGCGCTTGGTTTCCTGGCCGTCGCATGTAAATGAGCATATGTCGGGCAATAGCCATTGCGACATCACTGCCCACGTCCTGCTCAACCATAGCCAACGCCATATCGATACCTGCCGTTACGCCAGCTGACGTCCATATATCATCATCTTGAATATAGATCGGCGCAGCATCGACGTTAATAGAGGGACTTAGAGCGGCCAGTTCTTCACATCGCTTCCAATGTGTAACGGCCCTGCGACCATCGAGCAGGCCTGACTTCGCAAGAAGAAATGCGCCAGTACAGGTTGCGCCGAGTCGAGCGCCCGATTGCGCGACAGTTTTAAGCCAATCCTGCACGTCGCCGCGATTTGAAAAGGCAAAGATACCGTTCCCACCTGTGACCAATACAGTATCAGAATCCGCCATCTGGATATTCAACGCAGAACGCGTGTCTAAAGTCGTTCCGATATCAGTTCGAATAGGGCCACCATCAATGCTGATGAGTTCAACTTTGTAGATTGGCTCATCAAGTTGAGAACGGGCTTCGCTGAAAACCTGCACGGGGCCAACGGTGTCCAGCATGCAGCAGCCATCGAAGACGAAGCGGTAAAAAATACGTGTGGCATAATTTGTGGGCATAATGTCATTTATGCCATTCTTGGGTTGTGTTAGTCAAGCGTCGTCTGAGAGGAATTGATATGTCTGCTGTCTTAAAACTTACACCTAACGTTGTTTCATCAACCAATGCCTTGTTTCCTGATCTGAAGACGCGTCGCCAAATGGATGACTATGTTGGAGACCGTTTGCACACGGCGATGAATGAGCTCGTTGCTCGGCCGGTTTCCCCAACAGTAGAGCTAGGCACCTTTCGCGCGGACTTAGCCGCTATGGACTTTCAAGATTCGCATTCATTTGAAGCTGCGGTCGACTGGATGATTAGCGGGCTTGGTGAGGGCATGGTCCATATGGCTAGCCCAGGCTATCTGGGCTTGTTCAATCCAAAGCCAACCTTTCCAGCGGAAGTCGGCGACCGGATAGCCGCCGCATTTAATCCGCAAGCCTGCGTGTGGTCGCACGCACCGCTACCTGTCGAAATTGAAACCCATGTCATTGCAGCGGTCGCAAAAAAGGCTGGTATGCCAAGCGGTAGCGGTGGTCATTTTACATCCGGCGGTTCAGAAGCCAATAACACCGCATTTCTTTGTGCTCTGACACGGGCGGAGTCGAATTATGCGGATCATGGGGCATCAGCGTTTGACGGTGAGCCGCGTATTTACATTTCAGATGAAAGCCATCTCGCATGGCTCAAAATTGCGCATCAAAGCGGCGTCGGGCGCAATGCCATATCGCGCGTCCCGACTGATGGCCAAGGCCGTTTCGATGCCCCCAAACTTAAAAGCATGATCGAAGACGATATCAAAGCAGGCCATAAGCCCGTTATGATTGCCGCAACAGCTGGCACGACGAATGCGGGAATGGTCGACCCTTTGAAAGACTGTCGCAAAATTGCCGACCAATACGGTCTGTGGCTTCATGTCGATGCGGCGTGGGGCGGTGCTTTGATTGCTTCGCCCGACAATTCTGATGTTTTGTCAGGCATTGAGACCGCTGACTCTGTGACGATCGATGCTCATAAATGGTTCGCGTCAACAATGGGCGCCGGCATGTTTCTAATCCAGAACCCATCATTTTTGCCGGAAGTCTTTAATGTCTCCGCCAGCTATATGCCGTCCAATGAAGAAACGATTGATCCTTATGTCAACTCAATGCAGTGGTCGCGTCGTTTTATTGGCATACGCCTGTTTCTTTCGCTCCTGATTGGAGGGTGGGACAGTTTTCAGGACCATATTGAACACAGCCTATCGCTTATAGATCGATTGACCGAGGAACTGTCCAAAAGAGGCTGGACGTTATGCAATGACAGCCGCATGGCGATTGCTTGCCTGCAACCCCCTACCAATGGTCCAGAGCCGGGGGAGATCGTTGAGACCATTTTAGAGAATGGAACTCACTGGATATCTGCGGCTAGATTTGAAGGTGAAAGCGTGGTCAGGGTCTGTGTTACAAATTACGAAACAACAGAATTACAAATTGATGACCTTATTGAGCAACTAGATCGTGCCGCAATCGCTAGGCGTTAGGCTGTTATACTTGCTAACGTTTATGAGGTGAAACCTCAGAATGCTAGCACCGATCACTTTAATTCAAATCTATTTATCCGACGCTGTTTAAACCAGACGATCAAAGAAACATGTCCGCAAGACAAGTCACCACGCATTACAGGGTTAATTCGATATACTCATAGATTGAAAGGCGAAACTTCTAGTAAATAGATATACGCGTGGCCGGACAACTAGCAGAACGAAGCGAATAAGGAGTGCTCACATGATGAACCGACTTAAACCACGGTGTTGCGCTGGCCTTCTGGGTTTGGTCATGGCGTCATGTTCGCATGTCAGCCAAGACGCGAGCACCCCGATATCCTCTTCTGAGACGCGGCTGATTGAAGAAACTCTTACTGATTACATTGAAGGGACATCTTTGGGGACGCCAGATCAATTGCGGAGCGCCTTTCATCCGGATTTCAATTTATACGCCGTAAATCCCGATAATAGTCTCAGAATTTGGTCTGGTCAGGATTATATCTCCGACTTCAAAGTGGGAGAGTCGAATAACCGTGTTGGGAAAATTCTGTCTATAGATTTCGAGCAAGATGTAGCCGTCGCTAAGGCAGAGGTTACCATCCCTGGATCGCGTGTCTTCACCGACTATTTCTTGCTTGTTAAATATGAAGATCAATGGCGCATCATTCATAAGTCCTACACCTCACGCCCCATCGATGAAACCCTCAAGTGATCAGGCCCAGACAAAATTCAGTGTTAGATTTGAACCCGTTTCAATGGACTGCCCGCGATATGCCAAACCTCAAAATTGGAAAAACCGCTATAATGTTTTTTAGTAAGACGCTTGGCCGTTCATTAAGGCGGAATAAGAAGCATTTGAGCCTCACAGCTATATCGTCTGTTCTATTTGCAGCGACCGCGTGCGGCCAAACATCTGTTGAGACGAATACGCTAGACGCGAGCTTGCGAGCTAAAAATACGGAGATACATTATACGGTTAATGAAGGACCTCCGAACCCTTGGATTATCTCACCGGAGATCAACCCGGATGTTCTGACACTGGAATGCGCTAGTCAGAAGACAACGCGCGTGACATTCGTCACCGAGATTGAAACTCAGACCTTTGATGTTTCGTTCGAGAAACAGGTTAGGTTCGACATCATTCTTGATGACGGATCGGTCGCGAAGACAGCGATTGCGTGCACATCCTTACCCCGTCGGTATCAAGGCGATTACTCTCCCCAGCGCAAAACAGCCGGAAACTTAGCTGCGGATTTGGGTCCTCTGATTGACACCTATGTCGACAGCGATGGACCCGGCGCGGTGCTATCGATTTGGAAAAATGGAAAGCCTCTATTCGAATATGAGCGAGGACTATCTGATGTGAAAGCGCGTCAACTTCGGGATCTTTCTCAGCCTTTCGACATAGGGTCTGTCAGCAAAGAGTTCACGATGGTGAGCATCATGCAACTCGCCGAGCGGGGTAAACTCAAATTCAGTGATCCATTATCCAAATATGCTCCAGACATTCAAAACGCAGATAAGATTACGATCGCGAATTTACTCAATCATACTCACGGACTGCCCCATTACCTCCAAAATGCAACTTATGCTCCAAACCGCCCTCTGACCTTGGATGAGATCACACGCTTGCTCAATGAGCAGGACTTACGATTTAAAGCGGGCACGCGGCTGGAATACGGCAATACCGGGTATTTTCTACTTGCGAAAATTGCTGAGATGGCGAGCGGGCAATCGCGCGAACGCTACATTCGCGAGAACATATTTGCCCCTCTGGGTATGACCCAATCCGGCTTTTTCTATACCGATGCTGAAAAACTGGTTCCTGTGCAAGGCTATAAGGATGTAGCTGGTCGCTACACCATCACCGGTCCCATCGTGCATCCTACGCATATGGCAGGCATTGGTGATATTGTTAGCACCGCTTCGGATTTACGCCTTTGGCAAAAGGCAATCTCCGAAGGCGCTATGTTGACGCCGTCGTCCTTTGATCGAGCCTACGCGCAAACCGTTTTACCCGATGGAAGCAAACGGGCTCGGGGCTATGGCTTTATGATCGGATATATTGGCGGACAGAAGTTTTTCTATAATTCAGGTGATTTCCACACACACACCCAGCACGCCTATTTCCCTGAAACCGGCCTTTCAATCGTTTTCAATACGGCGATTACGCGGGAAAACGATCTAGGTGAACCAAGCGTCATTCTCGCTCAAATTTTGGGGAAGTTATTCGATCAACAGAATATTCAGCTTTTGAATATGGATGTGGACTTGAATGAATTATGAGTGCGTATCTTTGACTTAGAATTGGGCGGCTACCGCAGCACACAGCAAAGACGCAAAACATTTGCTGATAGAACCCTATTTTGCAATCTACTTGGGACCAGAATAGTTGATTTTTTATCTAGTGCGGCAGTCATGACTGAATTTTTACCCCACATGCGTCTTGCGACGCGCTGGCTCTCTTATGGCCTGATCCTGTTGGGCCTCATGGCAAATTTTCATTCAGCCTTAGCGCAAACTTCAGGCAAATATTCGGATGCGGACATCCAAGCGGTTGAGTCACATGTAATTCGGTCAATGGAAAGCTTGGGCACGCCCGGCGTTGCTGTTGCGCTCATTGATAATGGCGAGATCGTCTATATGGGCACTTTTGGCGTCATAGACATCGCCGGCACCTCACCTGTAACGCGTCAAACTCCATTTCAGATTGGGTCCCTATCAAAATCTTTTACAGCGCGAGCCATTCTTCAATTGGCCGCCGAAGACAAGATTGATTTAGTCGCGCCCATCGCCTCTTACCTTCCTACTTTCAGAACTCGTAACAAAATTCAATCTGATCTGATCACTGTCAATCAAGTCCTTAGTCATACATCGGGCATTTCAACGCTGGACGGTAATCGGCACCAGATGACTCAGTATAACGCTGATGATGCATTGTCCTTCGCCCTATCGAAACTGGAAACTGTGGACCTGAAATACGCACCGGGTTCCACTTTTGAATACTCCAATGCAAATTTTGTCGTCGCTGCAGCGCTCTTGGAGGAAATTGAGCGCGCGCGATTCGAGGTTATCTTAAAAGAGCGAGTTCTCCAGCCTCTGGGAATGGAAAATAGTTACGTGCGCCAAAGACCGCTTCAGTCTGCGCCACCAGCTATCGGACATGCCCGATTGTGGGGATCAACAAAGCCCACCCCCCATATAATGAGCCGAATGAATATTGGCGGCGGCGGTGTCACGGCGAGTATCGAAGATATGGGCCGTTACATGCTCTCCGTGATAGGCTCTGATAGGTTCAGAGCAGGCAATAGCAAACTGGCTTCCGATAGCCCGAGCGCGATCTACAGTTATGGCTGGTTTGTGGAGCGTGAACTCGATCCAATACTTGTAAGCCATGGCGGGTTAAATCCGGGCTTCTCTGCCGCAGCAGCGTTTGAACCAGAAACCGGAAAAGGCTTCGTATTGCTGACAAATCAAAGTGGGACTTTGAAAGGCGAAATAAGGAATGGTGTTGAAGACATCATGAGGGGCTTCTCGCCACGCCCGGCAACACCCTCTCGTTTCGCTTACGCCTCTGCCGTCTTCGCCGTCATTTTACCCGCCTTTCTATTGATCGGCGCGCTCCTTTCGATCAAACGTATCAACAAAATGCGAAGTCGCGACCCGCAAGAGCGCTCGCCAGTATGGAAGATAGGGCTTCTGATAACCATTCTCACAGGCCTAATTTGGGCGTGTCTTTTCGCCATTCCTCAAAGTTTTGGCGCAACCTTTAGATCAGCCTTTATGTTTCAACCCGATGTCATCGGGGGCCTTGGCGTATCTGCGCTTATTTGTTTTGCCTGGATTATAGCCCGACTGATTTTCGCGGTGCGGCAGCGAACTCGGAAGACATGAGAATAGAGCTCGAATTCTTCGATTGAGGTTCTCCAAATTGTCCGTCGTAAGCGCATTTGGTGCAACCTAAGCGTCAATCGCTTGGATTACCATTCCGACGAAAAGAGCCTGTTACGCAGCGGTTTCGGCGGGTGAAGAGCTTACAGAAATTCGCCTCTGTTCACGCCAACTTCCACAATCACTTTGATGTACAGCGCGACCTCGTCGACAGACAAACTTTCGAGGAAAGCCGCTCAGCCGCATTTGCTGAGTGGCAATTTCTTGCGGCCCAAACCCAGCTCGACCTTGCCACAGCTTCGCCAATCAGAGACAAGTGCAGTTAGTCTGACGACACGTGGATTTGAAATGACGGCAATTGGGCCGAAAGTGGAAGTTCCGCTATGAGTTCTTACTTTCCAGAAAGCGGACTTTTGAGTACTTTGGTTTCTCGAACGTTGTCATACCCGCTAGCACTTCCCGATCTATCTTGGGCCTTCTGGCAGGATTATTATGATCTTTGTCCACGCCAAGCAGCTTCTCGCGGACAAACCCACTTTTTTTGTTGATCATGCTAGCCTAGAGCGCCCTTCCTGCTTCAGTCTCACTAGACAATGCGTCAAGCAAAATGGCAGCGATTGATCGCCATTCATTTGCGATCGCGTCATAACCTGACAATGGTATGGTTTGCTTAGATCGGATATCCGCAAGTAGCTCCACCACCCGTTCGCGCGCAGCGCTATCGAACCGACCGGCCGAGATTAGGTACCGAGCAAAATTTCCTGTTACCTCCGGATTTGAGTTGACTTGAATTTCTTGCCCAAATCGAAAGGCGGCCTCTTCGTCGTTTCGCAATCGAGCTATCACTGAACGATTTGCTAGGACCTGCCCGTCGAACTGGTTTCGCCATTTGCGGGTAACCAATTCAGCCACAAAATTTGCAATTTGCTCCGCGCTCGCCACGTGGCAGGCCAATAGAGCGTTGAGTGTCCATCCTCCAAGTTGGTGAGCCAAGTTCTCCTCTAGTGGAAACGCCGGTAAGGATTGATGGCCTGGATCATATATCGCAAGTGGAATTGTGTCCGTCGTCGAAAACCCGAAGCCACCAAGGCCGGAAAGGCATTCGCGTACATGCTCGATATCTGGAAACTGCTCGAGCAGAATGTGGGCAATCTCCGCTTTCTCGGAGAGGCCTTGATTGCCGTGTTCGCCGGAAGACATGGCTTCCATACACGACGCGAGTAATATCTCGCTCTTTGGACTGAGCCTCGCGAGAGACCGCATCGCACGCGCAGTTCTCGGAAGACTCTTCGTTTCTGCCAATTCCAGAAATGCTCTTTGCGATGAAGCAGACGCGTCGGGGGCCTCGCAAAGCATATTGGCATATTGTGGGCCACTGACTCCGGAGTCGAACCTTTCCTGCAAAGATGGGCCAAAGGCTTTTTGCAAGCTTTCATGGGATCCACACAGCGCTCGATTTACAGATGGAATTTCATCAATCATCCTTCCGGTTGACAGTCGTGCAAGTTTCTCGCCTTCTTTAATCGACGCAATGCAATCAAGTTTGCCGATGGTGGCAAGGCCAGCAAGTGATGCAGCCCGAACCTCATCATAGTTCGGGCCGACCGACAATGCGCCATCCATCAAGTATGCCTCCAATTGCTCAATAGCCGTATCTTCGGTGTTCGCGCACAATGCGATAGTTGCAAGGGCACGCAAATCTGCATCGCTTTCCCTCAAAGGTTCGCGCAGTAGGTTCGCGAGGTTGGTCCCTTGTGGAGCCTGTGCCGCCGCCTCGATTATTTGGGCTCTTAGCTCGGTTGGCAAAGGTGTGGCCATCCCAAGTATGAGGTCAGCAATCTCAGGATCATCCTGAAAACCAGTTGCTATCGCCGCTAGAGGTGGATCCCGATCCGATAAACACACCATAGCCAGTTCCCGAACTCGGCGATTTGCGGCGAAGTTGCTGAAAAGGGTCGAGGTTGGGCTAAATACCTTACCCTTATGTCGGCTCTCAGCCATGATGGCTTTCACTGCGTCGTCGTCACTTCCGTCGCAGCCGGCAGAGACTAGGCCGTGCGCCAACATGTCTCTTCGCAGATCGGGCAAGTCAGCCATTCTTAGAAGTCGCGAGCGGGCCTTTTCTTTGTCCCCAAAGATTTCCGGAACGAAAGCGGCCACGTCCACAAGGTTTTGATCATCCCAACTTGCGATCTGATCGAAAGTGTTTCTTACGTCCGGATGATCACGTCCCCACCCATTGAGGAGGGCGCATACGGCCCAATAGCGATTCATGCCGTCCCTCTCTGACAGAACAGTGCACAGAGCTTCTGCAACCGGCTTGTCAGCAACATGCACGACGTAGTTAATCGATTTGTGGACAGAGATTAAGGTGCGTTTCGCATCGCACCAATAGGCGTTGGCTAATTCGCGAATCTTGTCGTCCATCTCCGCAATGCGACCAACATGACCCCAAACCCGATCGTCTCGGAAGATATTGAATGGAAATTCGGATTCTAGCTCTTTTCTGATCCACTTCCGAACATCTTCCCTCTCTCCTGCACCCTCCATAAGAAAAGCCACGGCCACATCGTGCTCCCATGGAGAGTCATGCCGGTGGCCTTGATGGTCGAGCGCACTAGAAATGAGCTCATCATCATCATACCAGTGCTTCATCAGCAAGGCAGCAGCTAGATCTCGATGAGGATATGAAATACCCGCCCAGAAGCCTGTCGCCCTTAGCAAAGCGTCACGCCTCTCAGATTGCAGCTCGCCTTGAGACGCAAGCCCAAGAATCCCAACAATCTGAAGGTCACTTTGCTCGTGGTTAGCGGCCTCTTCAAAGAGCGGTCGCAAGCTGGAGTCCTCCCCCCAACCCAAAGCCAGACATTCGAGGTAAGCAGCCGCCGTTGACAGGCTACTTGTCTGCGAAAGCGCATCAATCAGCTCTTGCTTAGTTGCTTGGTCCTTTCCGAAATGGTGGATCAGTACGGCTGCAGCCGTTCGCTGCGTTGCCTGGTCTTCATCACGCAACGCCTTCCACAGAACTTCAGATAGTTGGGGGGACGGAGACCATGTTCTCAATGCCTCTATCAAGGAAGCCCCATGAGAAAGACGAGACGGGTACCAGCGAGGGAGCTTGGGTTCGATTGTCTCGGATAGGATTGGATCTGACCATCCAGCTAGCAACGTGTCCAGAGAGTGACGCCTCGCAGGCATCCAGTCTTCCATTTCCACTCTCTTGATGCTCTCCGACACAAGCCGCTTCGCGGTGACTGGGGCCTTGGACGCAATCCCGATCGCTATGTCGTCCAATAATCTAGCTAAGTTGTATTCCGAATATTTGTCTGTTTCCCGCTGTTCGATTTCCTGAACAAGGCGCTCGATCTCATCGCGGCGCGCAAGTCCAGATAGCAAATGGACAATGACGTTTCGCCACCGCGGCTCTGCCGCTTGCTCAACCACAAACTTCGCAATGTGATCGAAAGGTAAACCTGCCAGATACTCTGCGCTTAGGAATTCCTCGAAGCTTGCATGTACGAAGCCAAATTCGCCCTGTGATTTTTCGACTACGAGGCCTTGGGTTTCCGCGTTTACCGCGAGCATCTCGTTGGCGACGGAGAGTGCCTGAGCTTCTGAAAGCGCGTAGCTGTCCAACGAAGTTAGGTAGCTTGTCAGGATGTTTCGCGCTTTTTGCTTCGCTAGACTCCCCCCGCCTGCTTCTTCTCGAAGAGCATGTGCCAGTCTACCAAACGCGGCGCGTCTTTGATCAGGGTCCACCGCTTGATCTAGCCGATTCTCGGTGTCCCCAGACGCTGTTGCTCTATTTGTAGGGTGAATCTCCAGTAACACTCTTACAAGCTGGTTATATATCTCAGGTCTTGTGCGAGGCAGTATCTGCCCGCGTAATGCCAATGTGATTAAGCCCACAAGGAGCAAGGGAACGGTGGCGATCGTCACTAGACTGGGGTCGCTTGAAACCTCGCTGGAAAAGCTTCGGGCTCGTTCAATGGCAGCTCGATGCGAGGACCGATCATTGCCAGGCGCGAGATGGCGTTCAAACCATCTATGGGCAATCGCTACTTGCTGTTCTTTAGAAAGGGGTGCAATCGTTCCCCTAGACCATCCCGATGGGACAGCTCCTATCCTATCGGCTCCACGCGGCCTTCCGGACACAATTGCTGGCAGTTCATGAGCGTCTACGCTTGCCAAGAATGTTGAAAGTGCCGTCCGAGCAGACTGCTCGTTCGCCCATTCGTCCATTCCGTCGACCAAGAGGAGGGCTCGTTTTTCGTCTATAGCCCGATCAATTAAGTCACCTAGCTCGGTGGTCAGAAATGGCTGTAGATGTAACCGCGCCATCTCTTTGATGCCGACTGACCCCCCCTGTTTGGCGGTCATTGCGGCCCATCGAGCGAAAGGAACGTAAATTGGAAGCAAGTCTGACCACCGCGATATCAATTGCGCAGCATTGAGTTCACTAGCCAACACTTGAAGAGCGATCACCCGAAGCAACGTGCTCTTGCCGCTACCAGCTTCTCCGAGCAGGAAAAAGCAACTGCCATCTGCGAGCCATCTGTCTGCAGTCGTTCGCCTTATCCGTTTTTGACCAACACCAGGTCTCGAAATCGATGAATCTGGATATACACCACTGCGACCGCTCAAGTCGCCTGATGCTTCGTCATCTTTACTTGAGCGCTCGCTATCATCCGCGAACGGTCCAGCTGTCTCGTTCACATATATGTCCGGAACTTCAAATCGCTCAAGCAACGAGAGGGGGGGATTGGTGCCAGCATCACTGATTGACCCAAAACTCCCAGGATCAAAAAGGTGAAACTGCGAATGATAAACGTTGGCTAGCTGCAGTCGAACCTTGGCAAATTCACCGCCATCTAAGCGGGCGCCCAAAGATTCAGCGCACTCTCTGCCTAAGAAGGCCTCAACCCAATGCCGACCAAAAAAGTCGTCTACTATCGTGCTATGATCGCGCAGAACGGAGCTTAGCAGTTCTCCATCGATTGCCCTAAACTTGACCCCCTTTCCCTCAAGACGCCTAGTCTGTTTCTCGATCTCTTTCTGAGCCGAGGTTGAACTCAATGAAGCTTGGACAATTAGTTCGAAGCCATCCGATTGCTTCAACCACTCTCCGGCTACGAAGAGATCAACTGCTTCTCTTATCTTTGAAGCACCAAAACGCTTGTGCTTCTTGACCTGTGCACAATGATATCGTCCATTTGATTGTCGGGCGAAGATATCAATGCCCTCCTGTGCTTCGCCTTGTAGTCCAAAGCGACGGCAATATTCAATTTGCCCTTTCTGTTGGATAAGCCTGTGGCACAGCCTTTCAAAATTCTCCCAAGTAAGTTCGCCCATTGGAAGAACTTGTACCTTTGATTGGACTGGCAGGTTTGGTCGCGACATGTCTGGTGGCGACAGTACGGTGCTATCGTTAGGTGGCGTGGAATAAGTCATCAATTTATGTGCGCTTAACTTGCCATGTCTGGCAAGTGATGATCGGAGTAAAGCTTGAGAATAACTTGATCTAATTTCGAACGGCAGGCTCGAGGTATGAATACGTCATTGTCATTCTCCCTTGCAGGAATGGCCTTGGAAAATGAGGCCCGCTTAAAGGAACTAAGATCTCGGACGGCTACGTCATGGATTGGGGCGCTTTCCTCACGGTCCGATTCGGCCCACGGCGACTGACCGCTTTCGGCTAGATACGACGTTCAACGCAGTCTAACTGGACGAACGACTTTGGGGCGCTACCTTCCAGCTAGTCCCTCTTGGACGTGGTTGCTTCGGCCAACTCGGAGATGGCATCAGCCATATCTGGGCTGCCGGTACGTCGCAGCCCCCGCATCAACCCCGCCAGGAAGCTGGTCTTCGACATGATGTGATGGACCTTGTCCCAGCGGCTCCCTTGAGCCTTTGACGCGACCTCGTGCTGCGCCAAGACGCTGCGCAACTTGGCCTCATACTCCTCGCCCAGAAGTGGGACGGTGCCGACGTAGTACAGGGTCTCAGCATCGGCGACCTCCTCAAGGCTGAATCGTTCGAGTACCATCTGATCCAATTTCGCCTGCTCTGGGAGGCCGTTTTCCAGCAGCTGGCTGATGTCCTGAGAGGTCAAAAAAGCGACCTTGCCGTCCCCTTGGCGCGGTGGGTGGGCCGCAAGCCACAGGTCGGCGAGTTCGATGAGTCGCTCGCCCGTCAGGTGCTCCGGGCGGCTCAACTTTCCGAGGTGGACGCCCAGCTCACCCGATCGCTCGATAGTGTTAATCGCCTCGGTGAGCGGACCGTTGCCGATTCCAAACCTAACCTTGACTGCCTTGCGGCGATCATCGAAGTCGGCTTCGGTCCAAGTTGACCGCGGGCCCAGCATCTTCGCCACCTCGACTAGATCGGTGCGCGACAGCAACTTTGTGAACGTGCCGGTCGGCCACTCCACCTCGAGCCCCTCGACCCGGTCAGTCAGCGCGCGCACCAACGACTTCAGCCGATGAACGTTCGCGCGCACGAGCTTGAGATGGATCGTGGGATTCCTGCCCAAGCTGCGGCGACCATCCCTGTTCTCGAAATAGCGCAGCTCGCCTCCGTTCTTGTCGATCGCGTCTAAGCTCACCACGAATGGGCGCAGTTTGGTGACGAGCTCTCGCGAGCGGTGGTCAGGGACCGACTGCGCATCGAGGTGCTCCCAGTAGGCGAAGATGTCATGGTCCGGATCACCCGGGCGGTCCGCAATCATCCCACTCCTAGCGAGACTACCGATCACGAATTTGAGCGCTAGCTCAAGACCGTGCCGCGCGTTGTACAGGATGGGCATCGCAAGCGTGTCGCGACCCCCAAACATCTCGCCGTCGACCAGTGCATCCGCCACGATCGCGGCAGCGTCGAGGAATCCCTCAACGTAGTTTAGCTCGAATCCTTGGGTTCCGACGCAAGCGTTCCACTCGCCGTCCCTAACTCTTTCAAAAAACGGATCCCGCATCGGCATGGACCTCGTTATCCTGCAGATGCGCGTTGAACAAAAGGACAAAAAGCGCCGTGTGGAAACAAGACCTTGGAAAATGCGCCTAACAGCGGCCTCGTCCGCCGCCGGCTTTGAAAAGAGGATCGGCAACCTGTGCGCCACGGACGATTGTCCCCACATGGAGGCACCCATGCTGATGCCAATTGCGTTGGATGCACGGAGCGTCTGCTTCTGGGATCAGCGACGAGCTGATCCGAAGGCTGATATTGGGGCGCAAAGCTGACGGACTGCACTTCTTGTTACCTTACAGAAGTTTGTCGCCATGGCGCTACTGTCCAATGCTAACAGCCGCTCAATCCAGCAGTTGCCCCGCATTGACCTTAAGCGTCTTAGCTAGTTTCTCGATAACCTCGATCGAAGGGTTCCGAGCAGCGCGTTCAAGGTCGCTGATGTAGGTCCGGTGGATATCGGCTTCGTGAGCGAACTCCTCTTGGCTCCAGCCTTTTTCATGGCGGATGCGTCTTAGATTGGCAGCAAGTCGATCACGAATATCCACGCGCGCAGTTGAGGCGTATGTCGCCGATCAATCTACAGACGATCAGTGACATAATGCTTGACTGCGCTTGCCATTCGAGCAGTAGTCCATGTCACTTATCGACTACAGGAGGCCGCCTTGAAGCAATTGATACTTGGAACTCTGTTAGCGGCTGTGGCAGCGCCTGCGGCAGCACAGGAAACGGACTGCCAGACCTATATCGGACGCACCCTTGCTCCTCTTGAATTTAGCGAAGTGCTTTCCTCGCTCGAGGGTGAAGAGCCTAAGGGCGCATATGAAACAAGCGAGGCCTATGAGCGCCGACTGGCCGAGGCTTCAAACCGCGCAAATGTCGGCCCCGTTGTTCTGCGCAAGCGGTGGAGCTCACCGCGTCCATTCTACAATGCAGACAAAGGCAAAATTCCATTCACTGCGGACAACTTTGGAAAACGTGACCGAAGCTTCAGGTCGCTCTTCCGAGCGGAACTGCGCGGCGCCAAAAGACCGCTTGGATTTGTCATTGGTCGAGAGACGCTCCGAGAAAGCACGAGGGAGGCGACCAATGGCTTTGGTGCCAAAGTGACGGTTGAGCAAACCTACGAGAACCTGTTCGCGATCTGGGAGAAGCCGATTGACTATGATGAATCACCGTTCAAAGAAACGCGTAGAAGAAGCTATCGTCCAATCGACTTCGAAGTCGGTCCAGACTCGGCGAGGGACATCATAGAACATGGGAGCGCCGCCTTTCTGTTTGCACCAACTGCCCCATTTGTCAGCGAGGGTACCAACGCGACCGAAGCAACATTCCGGCGCCCAATGGAAACGTTTAGCAAGGTGACGGTCTTGCACGGAGATGTTCATTGTGCCTTCGTACTAGACAGCGCTGATACAGTTAGGCTGGCGCTTACGGTGCGATGAGCTCGAGCCTGCGTGATTGTCTAGTAGGCGCCCCAAGGGTCAACATCATCCGAATAATCGTTGTCGGAATAGTCAAGCGGATCGGGAGCTTCTGGGCCGACCAAGTCTGGCTGATGGTAGCTCCACTGTTGCCGAACGCGTTCGAGCAGCTGAGTCAGCGCATCGACCTGATCGTCGAATTTGGAGTTCGGGAATGCGAGAAGCTCTTTTACAAATGCGTCGAGCCAACTGGCTTCGTTGGGAAGATAAACTTCTCCAGCTTCGAGGATGCTGGAGACACCGGCAGCTCGCGTAACCTTGTCTGCTTCGGGTGTACGCCCTAGCGGTGTGGGTATGCGAGCCTGATGCTCTGTCTTTAAAGCCTGCAGGAGCTGAGAGCCGGAGGCCTTGTCTTCGATTAGGATTGTCTTGGCACCGTGGCGCTGGGCGAGTTCGACAGCTTTCTTCTGCAGCTCAGGAAACTCCAACCGTCCGCGCCAGATATGCGTGATGTAGACGTTCTTCTGGAACACGGTTGCGGTGACGCAGACCGACCAGTCATTCGTGGGGCCAGTTTTGATGGCAGTGTCCCATGACTGGATAACCTCACCATATTCATCGAAGGTGTCAGGGTCGTAATATTGGAGCCAAGAAGCCTGAAAGATGTTGCCTTGGGCTGGGATCGGGTCCTGTTGGTACTGCGCGTTGAATGCAGGCGAGCCCATCGCAACCTTGAGCTCATCTAGGGTGGAAAGCGGCTCGCGCTCCGGGTGCAAGACTTCCCCCGATTTGCGTTTGTGTTGCTTGCCACGGGTGAGCGGGATCGTGGCATCTTCGGTCGCGATTGCGGGAAGTGACAGATGGTTCCAACCACCTGCTTCAAGCAACATGCCCGTTAGATCAAACTCATGCAGTCGCTGCATCACACAGAGTATCGCACCGGACCCCTTGTCGTTTAGCCGCGACGACAGCGTTGACTGGAACCAATTGTTCACATTGTTGCGCGCAACTTCCGACATGGCTTCGTCAGGCTTGATCACATCGTCCAGAATGATGATATCGCCGCCGCGCCCTGTAAGCGTGCCAGTGACCGAGGTTGCTAGCCGTCCTCCGCCGCGTGTGGTTTCAAAATCCCAGTTGGCAGAACGCTTTCTCGAGATCTTCGTTGCTGGAAAGAGCTTCTGATACCAATTGGATTGCATGATCGAGAGACAGTCCCGCGCAAGCTTGCTTGAAAGCTCGTTGGAGTAGCTCACGCAGACAAAGTTGAGCGTGGGATCCTGACCAAGCATAAACGCCGCCCAGATGATCGAGATCAGCTTGGACTTGCCGTTGCGCGGAGGAAGATTGACGATCAGTCGCCGGGTGTCCCCGCCGGCAACTCGCTCGAGTTGATGCGCAATCGCGTCGAGGTGCCAGTTCCAGCTGATGAGCTCACCCCCTGTCACCTCTGGCCAAGCCTTCATCAGGAAAGCCACGAAAGACCGCTGCCGCGCACGATTCAGAATGAGATGCGGTTTTTGGGGTGCAACTATCTCAGTCATTTTGCTTCTCGCCAAGATCAGACGATCCGTTGCTGTATCCAAGCAATTGCTCGAGAAGCTTCTCGTCTTGCTTCGAGAGACGCTCAGAACGAATGTCTTCGTCTTCGACGCCAACGACGTTGACCACAAGGCTGGAAAGCTGAACGATCGCTTTGAGCTCACCTGCCGCGGCTCGAACGGTTAATGCCTTAAGAGCGAGCCTTTGCTTCGTGCCAGTGTGTTCTTGACCCGCGATCTTCACTGTCATTTTAGACGCTAGCTCTTCTTTGAGGTCAGTCTTGAGCCCTTTGGATCCTTTAGGTCGGCCTTTTGGATTGCCGGACTTGCCCTTTTTGAAGCGATGCTTTTTGGGCGGTTTGGCAAAGCCAACCTTGTCGTCGCCATCGTCAGCGTTGTGCTTTTCTTCGCGATCTTGGCTCATCGATCAGACCTCCGCGCCCTGGCGGCGCTCAGCCGCGACTTCGGCAAAAGAGCGACCGTCAGCATCGAGTACCGCTTCAAGCCCACCTGCTTTTGTCAGACGCTCGATCGCAACATCGACATAGCCCGGGTCAAGCTCAATACCGGCTCCGCGCCGACCGGTGTGCTCAGCGGCAAGTAGGGTGCTACCCGAGCCCAGACAGCAATCCACCACGAGCTCTCCGCGGTTGGAACAGTCCAGCAAGAAGTCGGCGATAAGCGCGGTCGGCTTGACCGTGCTGTGAGCAGCAAGGTCTGCTTCGCGTCCCTTGCGGAAGGTGTTGGCGCCCGCATACTCGACTACATTGGTGCGGTAGCGACCGGTCTCGCCAAGCCCGAAATTGTTGGTGTGCTTCGCCTTGCCGGACTTAAACACAAAGACGAGCTCGTGCTGACTGCGATAAAATCCGCCCTGACCACCTGTTCCCTTGTCCCATACGACCAGCTGCTTGTGCTCAGAATAGACGCCGTCGGCTGCATCGAGCAGCTCGCGGATGTGACGCCAGTCCATGCAGTGATAATGAACCGACCCGTTCTTTGAAAAGCGCACACAATTGCGAAACAGAGCGCGCAGGAAAGCGGTAAACTCAGGCGGCGACATCTCGCCAGCACCCATCACAAACTCGCGGTGGTGGTTCTTGCCATTGCCGGACACGAACCCGTCGATCGGAACATTGTAGGGCGGATCAGCAAAAATGATGTCTGCCCGGGCATTTCCTACCAGTGCTTCCCAGCTCAAAGCATCACGCGCATCTCCGCAATAAATGCGGTGCGGGCCAATCAGCCATAGATCACCGATGCGCGAAACCGGATCGGGAGGGGGATCGCTTGGACCCTGATCGTCGAGGACTGTCTCGTCATTGTTTACGATGGCGAAATCAATATCGCCTGCACCGAACCCGGTGAGCCCAATCTCATAATCCGTTTCGAACAGGGCCGAGAGTTCCTCAGATAGTATATCCTCATCCCAGCCTGACAATGAAGCGATCTTGTTGTCGGCAAGAGCAAAGGCACGGCGATCCGCATCGCTCACGAACTTCGCTCGGATGATCGGCACTTCACGAAGGCGAAGCTCATAGGCTGCAAGCCAACGTCCATGTCCGGCTGCGATCATATTGTCGTCATCGACGATGATCGGAACAAGCCAGCCGAACTGCGTTATGCTCGCCCCGATCTGGTTGATCTGCTTCTTGGAATGGGTCCGTGCGTTGCGTGGGTTCGGTTTGAGCGACGCGGTGCGCACTGTCTCAATACGGGGGTGAGTCTGTGTCGTCATCATTGGCTCCTGAGAATTGGAGCCGATCATTTATACGGGATCGCACATCTGATTAACGAGAATAAAGTGAGATGTTTTTGTCAAATGCCTTGATTTCGATGCCGGGGCCAGGCCGCAGCTCGCCTTTGCTATCAACAACAGTTCCATACATCGGGAAAAGGTCCAGAAAGTCCAGCCTCTTTCCAGCATACTCAGTTCGGATCGATATAGCACATTCTACTAGCGTCATGAGGCGGACTTTTGGGTCCACTTGCTCGAAGAAGTGTGGAACAATTTGACTGACACCACTCACAAAATGGGGTGCATACTCCCCTGGCTTTCCACGGTGCGCCAGAACGGGATGCCCTGAGAACTGCTGGATCAAAGCAATTAGCCCAGCGACGTGATATCGCAATGATCCGTTCTTTGGTGCTCCACGGAGTTTTGACAATGAGCCGAGTAATTCGGCAGCTGCATTGTCTATATCGGATTGCCTAACTTCTCGGCTTTCGGGCTCAGCGAGTATCCTCGCGCGCTTCGTAATCTCAACCTCGATCACGAGATGCACACGCTTCAGTTCCAGGCTCGAACGCCGCTTACGCGTAAGTGATCGTCCAATCGTTTCGATGGAGTCGTTGAAACTCTGCCTGCCTTCAGAGATCTGTTTACAAAACGAGTAGTTGGCGGCCAGATAACTTAGGCGCTTCTGGAACTCCTCCACTCGCTGCTGCAAGCGCACAGGATCCTTCGTTGGATTGGGAGATCGCGGAAGGTTGGCAGGGTCAAGTGTGCGTGGGCGTCCCATAGTCATTACCAGATATCACGGGCCATCAGCGAATGCGAATTCGTTGATACGCCCTGAGAATTCCCTGTTCAATATCTAGGGAAAACCGCCTCAGACCCAAGGATCTCTGGGACCGTCGATAGGAGCTATGGCAGCAATCAGGCGCATTTCCCTGTAAATTCCCTGCATAACAGGGAACCTAACAAGCGAGACTGGTTAGTGCTGGACTGCGCCATTCACCACCTTTTTATGCCTTTTCAAACGCATTGGCCGCCGTGTTCTGCGGCGCGCTTCATCGATTTATGCGCTGCGGGTGTCCAACCACTGCGCCAACTTTACGCCGCCTGTGATCAGGAATGGCACGAGCACAATGCTGAGCGCGACTTTCGCGAG
This sequence comes from Erythrobacter crassostreae, assembly GCF_019204045.1. Classification (GTDB taxonomy): domain Bacteria; phylum Pseudomonadota; class Alphaproteobacteria; order Sphingomonadales; family Sphingomonadaceae; genus Erythrobacter; species Erythrobacter crassostreae. Next base: position 1,082,330 of record NZ_JAGSPC010000001.1, read on the forward strand.
GACTTGGCCGATCATCAGATTGGTGATGTCGAACTCACCGTAAAAAGCGAGCGTTATGAAAATGACGGAATCAACTGCCTGACTAAGCGCTGATGCAATCGCGCCGCGGATCATCAGGCCAGTGGTGGTTGCCTCGCCGCTGCCGCGCAGTTTCGAGAAAATCCAGACATTCAATAGCAGGGATGTGATGTAGGCCGCCGGTCCCGCCATCAGGATCCGAGGCGTTTGACCTAGAACCCGCTCAAATGCGGCGAGATCGTCCAGCCGGAATTCGAGCATTTCTGATGATGCAGGCAGCGAAAGCACCAGATAAATAATCGCAGCCGATAGTGCGAGCGGGATAAAACCGATCCAGATCAGCCGGTTGGCAAGCTTCTGTCCGTAAAGCTGCGCAATCGTGCTGGTGATCACCACAAGGAGCAGGAACGGGAAAATTCCCGCTTCAACCGCAAGGCTGCTGGGCCACAACTGCACCTGCTTGAATGCAACAACGCCTGCCAAAACGGTCATTCCGCCATACAGAATGATGTAGACAAACAGACCCATTGGCGCGGCCAGTGCGCGTTCTGCATTGGGGTCAGTTGTTTCGATTGACGTGTTGGTTTCGCTCATGCCGATAGGCGTAAGGCGCACCACAGGAAAAGAAAAGCCGCACCGATCCCGCTTTCACCGACCGGCATGATCTGTCGGGGAATATCGCGCGACTGCGCCCTTGCGCTCGGCACGGCAAAATGCGACGCCACGTGTTCGAGCGCGGCCTAGGATTGCGCATGGGATCGCCAGACTACCAAAGCATCGGGGGCACCGTTCAACCGTGAGCGATAATCTTTCATCCGTTCTGTTCAGCCTGATTGGCATTGTCGCCATCCTTGGCGTCGCATTCCTGCTTTCGAATGGAAAGAGTCGGATCAGGCTGCGTGTGGTTGGCGCCGCCTTTGCACTGCAAGCCGTGATGGCCCTGCTGGTTCTGCGGACGAGTTTCGGCGTTGCCACCATCGAGTTTATGTCGAACGGCGTGATCGCACTGCTGGATTATTCCAAGATCGGTATCTCTGCGGTGTTCGGTCCGATGGACGCGAACCCGTTCACCAACACTTTTGTTATCGCCGCCCTGCCCGTGATCGTCTTTTTCGCGGCCATCGTCTCGATTCTCTATCACCTTGGCATCATGCAGCGACTGGTCCGCTGGGTTGGCGGGGCAATTGGCTGGATTACCGGCATCAGCAAGGTTGAGGCGTTGGGCAGCGCGGCCAACATCTTTGTCGGCCAGTCGGAAAGCCCGCTCGTGGTGCGGCCCTATCTGGCCTCGCTTCCGCCGGCTCAGCTCTTCACACTCATGACGGTCGGTATGGCGGGCGTCGCAGGGACCATCCTTGCCGCCTATGCAAGCTTCATTGGTTCGGATGCGGTTCCGTTCTTGCTTGCGGCGGCATTTATGTCGGCACCGGGAGGTATCTTGATGGCCAAGATCATCATGCCTGACGACAATGAACGCGCAGAAAGCGGCGAAGAGGTCGATTTGCCGAAGGCGCGGATCAGCGCCGAAGGCCCCGCTTCGCTGGTCGAAGGCGGCAAAGCTGGCGAAGTCGAAATGGCTGAGACTTTTGAAGAGGGCCAACGTCCAGCCAATATTATCGAGGCCGCTGCACAAGGCACGCAAACCGGTGTCAAATTGGCTGTTGCTGTCGGCGCCATGGTCATGGTGTTTGTTGCTCTTGTCGCGCTGGCCAACGGTATGCTGGGCGGACTTGGCGGTCAGGTCGGTTACCCCGATGTCACATTCCAGCAATTGCTTGGTTATGTGTTTGCGCCAGTCATGTACCTGATCGGCATTTCTGACTGGGATCAGGCCCAGCTTGCCGGCGGCTTGTTCGGGACGAAGATAGTGCTCAACGAATTTGTAGCCTTTATCGACCTTGGTGCGATGACAGCGGATCAACTGCCAGAGCGTAGCCGAGCGATTGTGACTTTCGCACTGTGCGGATTTGCCAATTTCTCCTCCATCGCGATTCAGATGGCGGTGACGGGCGGTCTTGCTCCTAACCAGCGTCCGGTTATCGCACGCCTTGGATTGAAAGCTCTGGCCGCTGGCAGTCTTGCCAATCTGATGAGTGCCGCTCTGGCGAGCATTTTCCTGCCTTTCTAGCAGCACGCAAAGCGCGTTTCGTCGGCAAAATCTTGGCAGACACGCCCGAGCGGGTGTAAGGGCCGGTTATGACTACGAACACGCCTTCGACCCGCTCTACCGCCGGCATTGCCAGCGTTTCTCTTGCTCAGCCGCTTGCTGATATCGCCGATGAACTGGGCAACAGTTTCGCCGAGTATGGCTTTGCGGTCGTGCGCGATCATGGAATCCCGCAAAGCTTGATTGATCAGGCCGAGGAGAAATCCAAAGAATTTTTCGCTCTACCGTCCGGTGTGAAGGAAGGGTACAAGATCGATGGCGGCGGCGGTGCGCGGGGATACACCCCGTTCGGCACGGAAAAAGCGAAAGACGCAAACGTCTTTGACCTCAAAGAATTCTGGCACGTTGGTCGCTCGCTAGACCAGTCACACGAGCTGGCAGAATTTATGCGCCCCAACGTATGGCCTTCCGAAGTGGACGGCTTTGAACCGACATTTGCGTCGCTCTATTCAGCCTTTGAAGACGCAGGCCTGCGTGTTCTCGAAGCGATTGCTCTGCACCTCGGACTCAACCAGCAATTTTTCGCCTCGACAGTCGAAGACGGCAATTCCGTTATGCGTTTGCTGCATTATCCACCGCTTGGCCCGGATGCGCCTGAGGGCGCGATCCGCGCCGCCGCGCATGGCGACATCAATACGATCACATTGCTGCTCGGCGCAGAAGAGGCCGGGCTGGAATTGCTCAGTAAATCAGGTGAGTGGCTGTCCGTCGATGTTCCAAAGGGCGCATTGGTGATCAATGTCGGCGATATGCTTGAACGGCTAACGGGCGGAGCTCTGCCTTCGACGACACACCGTGTTGTAAACCCGAGCGGTGAAGCGGCGTCTCGGTCGCGCTATTCAATGCCGTTCTTCCTGCACTTTCGGCCAGACTACTTGATCGAGCCTTTGGACGGATCAGTGCCAAGCGAATCGGACGATTTTGCCCCGATTACTGCCCACGAATTCCTGATGCAGCGCCTGCGCGAGATCAATCTCGCCTGATTCGTGGCGGAATACCGCGCATTTTCCGCCAAGTTATCCCAAGCGGCTCAGAATCTCTAACCACGTTGCACTGCAGCAACAGGGGCCCTTGTGAGCCCCTGAATCCCTAGGATTCTTGGCCCCTGAAATATGGCCAGTTGGCGCTGAGGTGTTCACCTGGCTGTAAGTTTCACAGGATTGTAACAAAACTGTAGTGTTTCCGACGTCCTACGCGCCTATCGCGGGCCTGCTTGATAAGCGCTTGTCGTGAAATTCTCCCATGTGACTCAGGGGCACAACCATGAAACTCAAATATCTTTTGGCAGCGAGCGTCGTCTCTCTTTCTGCCGCAGCCACCATCGCAGCGCCCGCCGCTGCTCAAACCATTACTTCTGGTATCGAAGGTCAGGTCGCAGACGCAGATGGCAACGTTTTGCCGGGCGCGACTGTCACCATCACCGACGAACGAGTCGGATCAACCCGCACCGCGACAGCTGGTGGCAACGGCGAATTCCGCATTGGCTCGCTTCCTCCCGGCGGCCCTTACACTGTCACAGTCACGGCAACTGGTTTTGAAGGTCAGACCGTTGAAAACGTGTTCACCAGCATTTCCGGCAACACCGGCTTTAACTTCGCACTGGCTCGGACGGCTGCTGGCGGTACGGACAATGTCATCGTTGTTACCGGCGCCCGTGCTTCTGTAACACAGCTCGCAGTTGGTCCTGGCACCGCATTCGACACCGAAACGCTCGAAGCGTTCCCGTCGATCACCCGCGACGTTCGCGACATCATCCGTATTGATCCGCGTGTCAGCCTTGAGCGTTCGAACGACGTTGATCGTATCTCGTGCCTCGGTGGTAATGACCGTGCGAACACCTTCACCGTTGACGGTATCATCCAGTCAGACGCTTTCGGTCTGAACGGCACACCGTTTGCTGCGCGTAACTCGCTTCCGCTTCCATTTGACGTGATTGAGCAGACTTCGGTTGAATTCGCTCCGTTCGACGTTGAATATTCGGACTTCACCGGTTGTCTCGTAAACGTTGTTACCAAAGCCGGTAGCAACAAGTTCAGCGGCTCTGCCTTCATCACCTATTTCGATGGCGGCATGCAGGCCAACGAAGTCGAACAAGCTGACGGTTCGATTGACCCGTTCAATGCTGGTGAAGAAAAGCGCTGGGGCGCGACACTTTCCGGCCCGATCATCCCTGATCGCCTGTTCTTCTCGCTCGGCTATGAAGAAGTTGATCTTGGCGATGGCTTCAATGGCGGCCCGGGCGCACCAGGCGTCGACTTTGTGACGCAGGCACAGTTTGATCGTTTCGCTCAGATCGCGAACGATGTGTATGGCCAGGACATTGGCGGCATCCCGACACAAACCGCAGAAGCCAACGTTCGTTACTTCGGTCGTCTCGACGCTGTGATTAATGACAGCCACCGTCTCGAAGCGACCTACCAACGCCTCGAAGAAACCAATGTCGAGCCTGACTTTGGCGGCGACAATTTTGGCGGCATCAACTCCTTCGAAGACGAAGGCACGATCTCCGATTATTATTCGCTGCGTCTGTATTCCGACTGGAGCGACACAGTTTCGACCGAACTACGCGTGAGCCGCGCCGAAGTTGGCGACGTTCAAGGCCCGCTCGGCTTTGGCGAAGCGCAGTCTGACAACCCGACCGTACGTCTGGTCGTCGGTGTTGACGGCCCTGGCGACATCGGCACTCTGTCGACTGGCCCGGGCATCTTCCGTTCGGCCAACCAGCTCGATACGAAGATCGATCAAGCCCGCTTCATCATGAACGTGGATGCCGGTAACGGTCACTTCTTCAAGATCGGCGCAGAACTGAACGATCTCGAAGTGTTCAACCTGTTCGCTGTCAACGCGACTGGTTCGCTCTACTTCAACAACCTTGATGATTTCCAGAACGGCCTGCTTTCAGGCGGTACGGAAATTTTCCCTAACAATGACGAGATCTTTGATGGTCGCGCCATTGCCGGTGACATCAACGTTGCACCTGGCTTTGACATCAACAATGCCGCTGCCTTGTTCAGCCGTCGCACCTATTCGGTGTTCGCGCAGGACGAATGGCAGGCGACAGATCAGCTGAACGTAACAGCTGGCGTTCGTGTCCAGCTTTATGATGGCGACGCGCCTGTAGTAAACCCGCTGTTCCAACAGCGTTTCGGCTTCACCAACGCGAACTCGTTTGGCCGTCTCGACCCGGTAATCCTACCGCGTCTTGCTGCGACATACGACCTCGACAATGACGGCTTCTTCTCGAACAGCCGCATCACTGCGGGCGTCGGCGTCTTCTCAGGCGGCGATCCGGTTGTTTTCTTCTCGAACGCGTTTTCGAACAACGGTTTCTCGACCGGTCTCGGTACGTCGAACAATTGCGGCGCAGGCGAGATTACGATTGATCCGGTCTCCGGTCAGCCAATCGTCCTGAACGGTGGTACGTTCACCGGAATTCCGCAGTGTATCGTCAATGCGGGTGAAGCTCAGGCATCGGCCGGTCGTGCAGACGTCCAGTCGACCAATCCGGATTTCGACATCCCGACAGCGATGCGGGCTAATATCGGTTTCGCGAGCGAAATCGGCGCGGAAAGCGGCTTTTTCTCGGGCTGGAACCTGAACGTCGATTACATCTACACCCGCTTTATCGATACGCTCAGCGTTGTTGATCTGGTGCAGGTCGTCGATACAGGTGAAGGCCTGAACGGCTTCACTGTGGACGGTCGTCCGATTTACCGTCCGATCGACCCGCTGAATGCTGGTTGTAACGCTGTGCTTCAGGGCACAGGCGGTACGCCGCCAGTTTACACCGGTGTTACCGATCCTTGCTTTGCAACAGGTCTCGATGACTTCCTTCAGTTGACCAACGGGCCAACTCTGGAAAGCCACAACGCCTCGCTAATCCTGCGTAAGCGTTTCAGCGAAGGTCTTCTGACCGAAGGCGGCAGCGTGAACGTAAACTTCGGTTATGCGTTCAGCGACAGCCAGCAGACGATCAATTTCCGTTCGTCAACAGCCACGTCGAACTTCGATAACTCGCCAGCGTTTGACCGTCAGAACCTGGCTGTTTCGCAGTCCGGCTTTGAAACCCGTCACAACATCACAGCATCGTTGTTCTTCCGCGAAGAATTTATCGACGGTTTCGACACCGGCTTCGGCATCTTCTTCCGTGCTTCGGAAGGCCGTCCATACAGCCTCGTGTTTGATGATGGTCGTCCGTTCTTCAACGACAGCAACTCGCGTGAACAGAATGCGCTTCTCTATGTTCCGACTGGCGTGAACGATCCGAACGTATCACCAGACAGCGATCCAGCTGCTGTCGCTGCGCTTCTTTCGGCTTTGAACGACGGAACCGGCCTGATCAGCGATCTGAACTGCAAGTTCACCCCTGGTCAGACAGTTGAACGTAACCAGTGCCGTAATGAGTGGTTCTTCGATGTTGACATGCGCTTTAGCCAGGAACTGCCATTCATCGGTAGCCTGACCGGCATCACCGAAGATCGCCTCGAACTGTTCGTGGACTTCGATAACTTCCTGAACCTGCTTGATGCGGGCTGGAACACTCGCCGTGCACTCGGCGGTTTCGACGGCCGCGTTGATCTGGTTGATGGTGCGTATGACGACGAAGGTCGCTATATCATCACCAACTTCAACAACGGTTCTTCGGAAGCCAACACGTTTGAATCGAACAGCGCATGGCGCATTCAAATCGGTGCCCGCTACGAATTCTAATTCGTCGGCACCTGATAAAAATCAGAAACGGCGGGGCCCTCGGGCTCCGCTGTTTTCGTTTAGGCCTGTTGCAATTCAAACTGTTCCGATGAACCGCGGTCAGCAAGCTCCAGAAGTTCCTCGGCCAGAGCCTTCTGAACCGCGCTGGATTGTTTGCTCCGCAGCGCGCGTTCCAGCGCAGAGGCCTGTTGGCCCAGATCCTCTTCTCCAAACATAGCGGCAGTTCCGGCCAATTTGTGGACCAGCCGCGTTAGCTGCTCACGTTCGGACCGGGGTACTCCGTTTTCCAGCGTCCCATCGCGCGCGGCAAGGCGCACCGCTTCGACAGCCTCTTCGCGCCGCATCAGCCATCTGCGGGTAAGCTCGCTTGGGTTGTGGGGCGTGCTGGGTGCAGGCGCCGCAGCCGAATGAATGGCCGAGTTTCGATCTCCATCCGCGTCGGTGCGCTCGAAAGCGATCGGAGGCTCAGATACTTCCGCGTCGATCTCCAAAATACGGGTCGGCAGCCAGCGTTGAAGCGCGCGTGCAATTTCAGAAAAAACGAATGGCTTGGCGAGGTGCGATTGCATGCCCGCATCGCGCGCCGCGGCGACATCTTCGGGAAATGCATTTGCCGTCAGCGCGATGATCGGCAGGATGTCAGGCCCGATACCCTCGGCCCTGATGGCGCGCGTGGCCGCGTATCCATCGCAGCCGGGCATCTGGATATCCATCAGCACCAGATCATAGGGCGAGCCGCGCATCATGCTGTCAATCACCATTGAAATCGCTTCGTTCCCGTCATGGGCAAGTGCGACGCTTTGGCCGCAGCGTTCAAGCATCTCTGTTGCAAGCATCCGGTTCACGTCGTGATCCTCGGCCAAGAGGATGCGTGCGTGATGCGGCAGGTCGGCAAGCGTGATCGGCGTAGACTCAGGCGCGGGCCGCCGCGCAGGTGCCGCGCGTTTGGCGGGGAGCGTCAGCGTGAAACATGACCCAACCCCTGCTTCGCTTTCAACATCGATAAAGCCGCCCAGCAATTCGGCGAGCTGGCGGCTGATTGTAAGGCCAAGGCCAGTCCCGCCAAAGCGGCGTGCGGTATTGCTTTCTTCCTGAGTGAAGGGATGGAACACCGATTCAAGGCGCGAGCTGCTGATCCCGATACCGGTGTCGACCACACGCACGCTGAATTGATCATCATCAACGCTATAGACGACATCAATGGTGCCGCTTTCAGTGAACTTCACAGCATTGCCGATAAGATTGAGCACAATCTGCCGCAGGCGCAGACCATCGGTCATAACCCAGCCGCTGGCACTCTCGTCAGACCCATCGCCAACGGCCTCCCTTTCAAGCCGTAACCCAAGGCCCTTTTTCTCAGCATTCGGCATGTGCAGCGCGGTGCATTCTTCCAGCGTTTCATGCAGGTCGATCGCGGCCTGATCGATAGATATCTGTCCGGCTTCGATTTTCGAAAGGTCGAGGATATCGTTGAGCAGCAGCATCATGGACCGCCCCGACTGGACGATCATTTCCGTTTGCCGCCGCTGGTCATCGTCTAAATCGCTTTGCAGCATCAATTCTGCAAAGCCGAGGACGCCGTTCATCGGAGTGCGAATTTCATGGCTCATATTGGCAAGAAATTCCGACTTTGCCCGGACCGCGTTTTCGGCATGGTGACGAGCCCGTGTGAGGAGCAGCTCGAGCTCAACGCGTTCGGTCACGTCGCGGGCTGAAACAACAATCCCTTCAGCCTCACCGCTTTCGGGGTTAAAAGCGAGTCCACATTCTGCTTCGATATAAACGGCGCTGCCATCAGCCGCATCGAGAAAACGCCGGTAAGTAAAGCGCTCCTTTTCAGACTCGCGCGATACCAAACGGTGCTGCGCCAGACTTATCCTCTCGCGAGCGTCCTGATGCATGCGGTCGGTCGCAAACTGCCCGACAAAGATTTCGGGCTCTGCGTTCAGGACATCGCGCACCGAAGGTGAGGCATAGGTGCAGCGGCCTTCGATATCATACCGCAGCACCGCATCGGTGATGTTTCCGGCGAGCAGATCCAACTGACGTTTGCCATCGGCCAGATCTTCAACAATCCGCTGCCGTCCCGCAAGGATCGCGGCGACCGGTAATCCTGTTAGGAAATTTGCCGCAATGAAAGCTTGCACTATATGCACTTGGGCTGTTGGTGAAAGACCAGCTGCCTCAATCGGGCCAAAACCAGCCCAAGTCATTACGCTCGCCACAATGGCAAGTCCGAAGACATACAATGCCGTGCCCAAGCTTCCCAACCGGAATGCATGCAGCAGCGCAATTGGCGGGATTAGAAACAGCAGCGGATAGGCATCTTGCCTGAAAACAAGAAACGCGCACGCCATCCCGCCGCCAAGCAGAGTAATGCGCTCTACCCAATCAAGCCCTATCGATGCCGCGCGTTGCTGCCAAGCATCGTAAGCCAGAAGAGAGGCCGGGACGATTAGGATCATACCCATCGCATCGGTCAACAGCCATGAGCTCGCCAGCGTCCAGCTTGAGCCGGAATCCATGGCCATAGCGAGCGATGCTATCGCCGCAGAAGAAGCAGGGCCGACCAGCCCGCCCGCCCATACAAAACGCGCAAGGTCGGGCAATTGGGTCATGTCTGGCCGGGTTGATCCACCTCCCCGCGCGACGGCCACAACAATTGCGATATCAACGAGATTCGCGATCGAGAATATTGACGCTATCCAGATAGGCGTGCCGGAAAGAGTGTTAGAGAGAATGCTGGCGATAAACACTCCGAGATAGAAAGGGATGCTGTTCGCGACGCGCGCCCGCAGCAGGAGCGCGACTGCAAAGGCGTTTGGAACCCAAACGCTGGCGAGGGTGGAATCGAATTTTGAAAGTGACAGGCTCAACATCGCGAGCGCAAAGAAGCCCACCGAAGCGGCGAGCGCAAAAATCACGCTGTTCGCATCGATGCGGGGCATCTTTATCGAGGCCTTGCCGCAGTCCGTGCTGTCGGAGTTTGCGCGGTCGATTCTGCTCTCCATCGCATTTGCCCTTAAGAATGGTATAGAAAATCGGTATGAGTTCGGGTGGGATTGCCAGCACTGTGGATGAGAAAGGCGAGTGTTAGGTTCACTATGACCCACGCGAAAACACGGTATTCGGGCGCCTTGCGCCGCCCGCGCTGGTGGGTGATTGCCCTCATCGTGCTCCTGCATCTCGCCGCGCTTTATGGGTTGGGGCGGGCACTTGCGCCGGAATTTACGGGTTCGGTCGAAGAGACTGTCGTGTCAGCTTTCACGGTGACAATTACGGCGCCGCCCGACCCTCCTCCGCCGGAAAACGATCCCGAGCCAGATGAAGGCGCGCAAGGCGATCTGGGGCGGGAGGCAGTTCCGCAGCCGGTCACAGCGCCCAAACCGAAAATCGAAACCAAACCCAGTCCCAAGCCGCAGGCATCTTCGACCGGCACTGCCAATCGGTCCGGCGCGCGCGCGGAAGGCGATGGCACCGGAGCAGCCGGTAGCGGCACCGGCACCGGCCGCGGTAATCAGGGCGGCGGCCAAGGCGGCGTGGCAGTTACCAAGCCCGTCCATATCTCCGGCGCAATTCAGAATGCGCGCGATTATCCTGTTCCGGCAGGCGGGCGAGAGGCGCGGCGCGGGACAGAGGTGATTGTGCGTGTGGTCGTGGGTGTTGATGGCCGTGCACGGCAATGTTCCATCTACCGCCCAAGCCCCGATGCAGAGGCGGATCGCATCACATGCAACCTTGTCGAGAATCGCCTGAGGTTCCGCCCGGCGACGGACCGAAACGGCAATGCCGTTGCTGCCCCGTTTTACTGGCGTCAGAGGTGGTTTTGAAATTGGAATGGGGCGCGAAATTTGATGCTGCAGAATGGTGGCATGACTCACCTGTGCTGGTATAGGAGCCCCGTGAATTCAATCTTTCGATGGCCAAATCTGCGGAGCCCCGATGACAACCAGCATTATTCATCCGGTCATCCTGTGCGGTGGCAGTGGCACCCGCCTTTGGCCTGTCAGCCGCAAGGCAAAGCCAAAGCCGTTTCTGCCTTTGATCGGTCACGAGACGCTGTTCGAACAGGCGGCAAACCGGGTTGCAGGCGACAACCGTTTTACCGCGCCCGTTGTGGTGGCTGGACCGCAACATATCGACTTAATCGAGGAACAGCTTTCCGGCCCGCACAGATTGATAGTTGAGCCGTCGGCCCAAAACACCGCGCCCGCCATCGCGCGCGCCGCTGCGTTGCTGCCTGCAGATGATATCATGCTGGTTTGCCCGAGTGATCATCATATTGCAGATTCGAGCGCGTTTCGCAGGGCGGCTCTGGCCGCCGCGGCCTTGGCACAAGATGACTGGCTGGTTTCTTTCGGGATCGCAGCGACAGGACCGGAAACGGGCTATGGCTATTTGCATCACGGAGAGGCCTTGCCCGGCGGTTTCAAGATCGCAAACTTTGTTGAGAAGCCCGATCTGAAACGGGCAAAAGCGTATGTCGAGAGCGGCGAATATAGCTGGAATGGCGGCATTTTCGCCTTTCGGGCTGGCTACCTGATCCAGGAATTGCAGCAGCACCGGCCGGAAATGGCCGCATTGGTCGCGCAATCGGTTTCAGAGGGCAGAGAGGACGGCATGCGCTTTCATCCGGCGGCTGAGCCGTTCAGCGCCATTGAAGGGGATTCGATCGATTACGCCGTGATGGAAAATACCCAGCGCGCGGCCATGGTTCCCGCCGATATGGGCTGGTCCGATATCGGCAATTGGGCGGCTCTGCAGGATGCGCTTGCGGGTGAAAGCGATGACGCTGGCAATGTTACCAAGGGCACAATTGATCTGGACGGATGTTCCGGCGTTTTGGCGATCAGCGATGGCCCGCGTGTCTCGGCAGTCGGGCTTGATGATGTCTGCATCATCGTTTCCGATGGTGAAGTGTTGGTGACCACACGTGACGGGGCCCAGCGCGTTGGTAAGCTGCCAGGGGCGGCAAACCAGTGAGCGGAAACGGAGCCCCATTCCAATTGCCGACCAAGATGGTTGAGAAGGTCTGGGGTCGTGATCAGCTACCTGCGTCTTTCAAAGCCCCTTCGGGAGAGCGGATCGGAGAGATTTGGTTTGAGCCGCCAGCCGAATTGCCGCAGCTGTTGGTCAAATACCTCTTCACCAGCGAGAAATTGTCTGTGCAGGTTCATCCGGGCAATCACAACGCTCTGGACGGTGAAGCTGGCAAAGAAGAATGCTGGTTTGTGCTGCATGCCGATGAGGGTGCAAAACTGGCCATCGGTTTTGACGAAGAACTGACATCGGAACAGATCGAACGCGCTGCTCGCGATGGTTCGATAGAGGGCCTGCTGACTTGGCACGATGTTAAAGCCGGTGACGTCTACTATCTTCCGGCCGGTACAGTTCATGCCATCGGGCCGGGTCTTTCGCTGGTCGAAGTGCAGCAGAACAGCGATACAACGTTCCGGCTGTATGATTATGGCCGCCCGCGCGAATTGCATCTCGAACGTGCATTGGCGGTTGCAGATGGCGGACCTTATCCTGCCGAGCAAATGGGAACTTCGACCGAGCGCGGCCAGACACTGGTAGACGGTGCCCATTTCCGGCTTGACCGGATCGAAGGTGCACCTGACGATCAGATCGTCAGCGCTTACCGTGCGGGCCTGTTGGTCCTGCCGTTGGAAGGCACAGTGAGGAGCATTGATCGTGACGCCGCTGCCTGCGCCGGGGAATGTCTCTACGCAGCATCGATTGATGCGCTCGATTTCAGTGAAGCAGGCGTTACGCTTCTTACGAGACCCGCAGGCTAATTTGCTGGCGCTTTAGCCAGCGGCTTTTAGTTCTGGCGCTTGACCCAGCAATTCTTCGATCTCGCTGCGTCCATAAGGTTTGCTCAGCAGTGACTCTGCACCCAGTTCCGCGATTTGATCGGCCATTTCCGCATAGCCTGTGGCGAGCACAAACCGGACCCCGCGCTCTTTGAGCGCCGCTGCCACAGGTTCGCTCGATTCCACGCCGAGGTTGAAATCGACAATCGCGAAATCGGGCAGCCGCTTCTCGATAGAAGTGAGAGCGCCTGCGACGCTGCTTTCGATCTGGACTGATTTGATGCCAAGGCGTTTGAGGCTTTCTTCCGTGTCTAGAGCGATGATCATGCTGTCTTCGACCACCAAAACATGATCCGGCAATTGCAGCGCATCAAGTTCCAGCGTGCCCGTTTCGCTTCCTTGGTTTGCAGGGGTGAAGCTTTGCTTCTCGTCGCAGCTATCGATCGGGACAATGTATCGACTGGGAATTGTGAAATCGGCTTCTAATCCGCCGAGTTTGAAACGCAGATCGGCATCGCCTTTAAGTTCATACGGGATAGAGCGCTCGATGATTGTCGATCCGAACCCGCGCCGCGAAGGCGGTTTAACAGGCGGGCCGCCGCGTTCGCGCCACCGAATTTCAAGGTCGCCGAAGCCGTTGAAGTTCAGCGAAACCGCCAGTTTTCCGGATCGGTCACAAAGACTTCCATACTTCGCTGAATTGGTCACGAGTTCGTGCACGACCAAAGCCAGAACGGTGTAAGCCTCTGGCTTGACCAGCACGTCCTGTCCGGCGAGCTGGAACCGCTCCTTCTTCTCGTTCAGATACGCCCCCAGCTCTGTTTCGAACAAAGCGGACAGCGGGGCCGGTGCCCAATTCTGCCGCGTGATGTTGTCATGCGCCGATGCCAGCGCGGAGATCCGTCCACCGATAATCGAAGCAAAATTGGATACTGTCATCGCCTCGCTCTGGGATTGCGAGACAAGGCTGCGGATCAAATTGAGGATGTTGCGGACGCGGTGATTCAGCTCTGCGATCAGCAGTTCCTGCTGTTCCTGGGCGCGCTTGCGTTCAATCGCGACTTCATCGGTCATGCGCAAAATCACTTCGAGCAGAGTGATGCGAAGCCCTTCCGCAGCCTGAACGTCAGCATCGCTCCATTCCGCACTCAGGCCTTCGACCGTTTCTTTCCAAGCGCTAAAGCTGCTGCGGGGATGCAGCCTCTCACCGGGCGCAGCGATGGATTTTGCCGGGTTGCCCGCCCAAGTCACCTGCTGGCTTAACGGTTTGCGCCACAGCACCAGATAGTCGCGCGGGCTTCGCGAAATCGGCAAGATCATCGCCCCCGTGACCAGATCTGCGAAACTGGAGGCTTCGGGAATTTGCTGCACAATGGAACTGGTCGCGATCACCGCGCTGCTCGGTGTGCTGCCAAGCGCAGGCATGATATCCGCGAACTGCTCTGGCGTAGGCGCGTTTCCGCGTCCGCGATATTGACCGCCCGCCCAAACCGAAATCCCGTCATGCTCAATCAAATCGCCTAGCAGCTCTTCGATCATGGGGAGGTTTTCTGTCAGCGTCGTGCCGCCCGCAAGTCGCATCATCAATTGGTCATGCAATTCCCGACCGCGCGCGCGGAGTTTTTCAGACTGATCGATCAGCATCCGGTCAAGCATCATCGAAAACATCTGGCTGAATGTTTCAGCAACGGTGCGCAGCGAATAGGCAGGCAGGCGCGGCTCGTAATGGTGACACGAGATCATGCCCCACAGTCTATCATTGCGGACAATCGAGATCGAAAGCGACGCTTTGACCCCCATGTTCTTCATATATTGAACATGCATTGGAGAGTGGGATCGCAGCATGCTCATCGATAGATCAAGCGGTTCGCCCTTCATTGAGCGCGCGGGCTCAATCGGGATGGCTGCCGCATCCATATCTGCAATCACTCGAAACTTGTTGCGTTTGAACAGTTCGCGCGCTTGCTGGGGAATGTCGGCCTGCGGATACCTGAGGCCGAGATACGGCTCCAAATCTTCGCGGCGTTCTTCCGCCACCACTTCACCGCTCTCATCGGCATGAAAACGGTAAACCATGACCCGGTCATAGCCGAGCATATCCTTGACCAATTTCGCAGCCATATCGCACAGCGAGCCAAGATCACGGATCGGGTCAAGACGCGTTAGAGCCGGTCCCACAAGGCTTAGGTGGTTGGCATAATGAGCATCGGCGTGCCGCTCAAACTCGAGAATGATGTTGCCGCGGCTCAGATGCACGGCGCAATCGAACAGCTTGCCGCCCGAGGTCAATCGGAGACCGAACAGCCGCTCGACAGTGTCGTCAGACCTTAGCCTTGAAACGGCATCTTTCAGGATGTCGATGGCGTTCGGTACGAAGCAGTCGGCCAGCCGCGTGTTGATGGCCGGGTTGCTATCAATGTCCAATAAGTCAGCGCAATTTATCGAGTGACGGGCAATAACCCAATCGTTGTTGACCGCGATCAAGCCGCCGAAGTTTTGAACGGCGCCGATGTGATGGATCGCTTCGCGGTCGCATTCAGTCAGTTGCGTCTGTGTGGGGTTAAAATTCATGCTGCGACTGCCGAGTGAGAGGGGGTGGGATCCGGAACCTTTGCGGTGTGGGCAATAAAGTGGTCGAACACTGCAATCGCTGCCTCGCTGGCGGCGGTCAGCATGTCGAGATCGGCGGGTTCGTCGATGAGCGGGCGCAATTGTTTCCAGAACGCGAGCATTCCGGGATCAGAGAGGAAGGCACAGGGCCAGTCTGCGTGACCGGCTTTTTCCAGCTCTTTCAATATTGAGCGATTGCCGAGCGAGGAGCCTGCAAGCACCCAAGCTGCGCCAATGGCGCTTGAATCGCTAACCGGGCCGATCGCGAAATCGCTGGCTGGGCCAGCGACAGGTAAGCGAACGGCGAGGTTTTCCAGATCACGTGCAATCAAATGCGATTGGGCCGGAGCGCAAAAAGCGGCTGGTGCATTGGCACTCATCCAATGCTCGACGGGCAACCGAGCCGCATATTGCAAGGACAGGAACCGGGCGTAGTCTTCTCGCGAAGCCCATCCACTTGCACCGCGCATCGCATTGTCCAATCGGTCATGCGCGTCGGCGGTTATGTGCCTGAGATCGATTCTGAGACATTCGCTTGCTTCTATTTTGCCCGTCAGCCCGATCACCTGGCTCCTCATCGTCGAACCTTCGCCAACGCTTGTGTCAATCAAGCCTGTCAGAAAAAATGTTAGTAAAAAGTTACACTTTCGAATGACAGTCTGGTGGAGCAAATGCAAGTGCGCGCGCCTCTATGGTCGCCTAAGAGCGCTCAGCACAAGGCATGTAACCCTTTGAAATAGGTTCATTCTGGATGAAGTTGGCCGCAATCGACCAAGCTGGCGGACGTTATTCCAACAGTTTGGTGGCTTGCGTGCGCACGGCGTTTTCCAGCGTTCCGCGCAGAAATCCCAGCATTGCCGGAAGATTCATCTCAATGACGACCTCGTCATCATACACTTCAACCGCGCCTTTGATCCGCTGCCCGGCGGCGGTGACGAGCAGGTCCATCTGGTCTTCATCGGGCCAGGTGGTTTCGATTGTGGCCATACCGGCGGGGAAATAACCTGCGATTTCGTGGCTGCGCTCCCGCATGCGCTTGCGGACTTCTTCCTTGCCGAGGTCATGGGGCAGATTGACGCGCATCAGGCCGTGCTCAATTCTTCTTACCGGTGATATCTTCGAGCAACTCGTCCCCGCCATAGCGGTATTCGAGATAGCGATCCTTGATCGCCAGATCATCAAGCGCGCCCTCAGCGAGGCGGCGGGTTACGCGGTCTACCTCAGTCGAGATTTTACCCAAACTGTCGGTCAAACGTTGATCGGCCGTTTTGCCAGCATGCGCTTCGCTGCGCATATGCTCGGGCACCTTGCGGTAATTGTCGATTGTCTCAGGGATATATTCGCCCACCAACTCGCGAACCTCGCGGGCAGCAGGGTGGTTTGCATCGACTGTTTCCAGCTGGATGCCGAGAGAATCGAGCTGCACGCCGAGATCTTCGACAATCTTGGCCGCTGGAGCGGGAAGGGCTGGGCGCTGGGATTCCAGCCAAAGTTCTGTGCGGGCAACCATCTGTTTTGGATCGCCCTGCGACAAATCCGCGCGCTTGGGCACTTTCACCTTGGGATAGTTGCTAAAGACATAGGCTGCGGCCATCACCGCAAGCGCGACCATCATCACACCGGTGAAGCCAATTCCGCCGAGCAGAAGTCCGGCCGCTGTCATTGAAACAATGATCACCGCGATCGCGCTAGCAAAATACTTCGCCCGTTTGATCCAGTTCTTACGCTTCGCCGCTGCAGAGCCCGCGCCGATGCTGTCGCCGGGCCGGTGTGTCCCGCCAGTGCGCTGCACAGAAAGCGATTGGCCCGCTGCACTCATGATCTGATCGGATTGGTTTGTCGTGTCGTTCATTATTTATCGAGCGCCAGCAAAGACGGTTCCGAAGCAACCTTGGCCTGAGCCTGAGCCTGCCCTTCTGCGCGGGCGATATAGCCTTTCGACTTCTCAACCTCGTCGGTCAGGACATTCACGGTCTGCTTCATGCTGCTGAGTGCGCGGACTTTGAAATCGTCAACTTCGTCCATCGTGTCATAGATGTTCTGGAAGGCGCGTTGCAGCGTTTCGAGCGGAATGGTGCTCGACGCAGCTTGCTCGTGGATTTGAGCTGTCTGTTCGCGCAGCAATGTGCTGGTCGAATCGATAATGTTCGTGGTCGTCTCGTTCAACGATGTGATCTGTTGAAGCACAAGGCGTTGGTTGGTCATTGCCTGCGCGACAGTCACCGCCGTACGCAGTGCGCCGACAGTCGTGGTGCTGGCGCGGTCCACGCCTTTGACCAGCTCGACATTGTTCTTTTTAACGAGATCAAGCGCGAGGTAGCCCTGTACGCTCACGGCCATCTGGGTGAGCAGATCCTGTGTGCGCTGGCGCACATAGAACAGCGCGCTTTCACGCAGCGCCTTGGCTTTTTCCGGGTCGCTGGAATCGAGCTCTAGCGCTTTCGCCTCAAGCCGTGTGTCGAGGGTCTTGGCGATGTGGATCATTTGTTCCAGCTCGCCCATCGCTTCCCACAGCTTCTGCCGTTCCGTGTCGATTGCAGCGTTATCGAGGTGCAGTTCCTTCTTACCGCCCTCCAGCCGTTCCAGAATCGCCTGAATATGGCCCTGTGCCGATGTGTAGCTGTCAAAATAGTTCTTCAGCTTGTTGCCGAACGGGATGATGCCAAACAGTTTGCGCGGGGTCAGCAGCTTGTTTTTGCGGCCCGGATCAAGGTCTTCGACCGTGCGGCGAAGTTCGGCCAGATCGCTGCCGACGCTGCTATCGGCGTCCATGGCGCGCACGGGGCGATCAAGGAACCGGTTGGAATGCGCGGCGGCGGCGCGGATCTGTTCCTGACCCATGCGGGTGATCTGGTCGACTTTCTCGCCGAATTCGGGTGATTTGGCATCGACCGAGACGAGATCGGTGACAAAAGCATCAACCTTCGTATCGAGCTTACTTTTCTCTTCGGTGGAGACGGGAACGAGGCCGGCTGCCTTTTCAGGCGTAACCTCAGGAACGGGATCGGGCGGCGTCAGCTCGAAATCGGTGGCGGTCTTGGTCGCGGTTGCGATCTTTGTTTCCGGTGCGGCTTCGGTGCTCATTCTAACGCGTTTCCTCCGAGGGCCGGTTGGCCCCAAAATCCAAAATTTCCTATATCACTGTATTAGTGATCTAAAACACACCTTTCAAGGTAGCTCTTTTTCCGCCCCTGTTCCAACGAATTGAGCGCGCGTCTAAGCGAACGCTTTGCCTTGGGCGCGAAACCCCGTAACTACGCGGAAACATTTGAGGACTGAGAGACTTGGCAACCGAAAGCAACAATCCGGTCAAAGAAGCGAAAAAGGAAGAAGGCGAGGCAACGGCAATAAGGCCGACTGCGTCGACTTTCGGCACGGTCAAGTTTAGCTTGCTGCGCTGGTGGATGCGCGATGTCATCGGCACCGTGAATCAATCGCAGGTGATCGAGACGCGGCGCGAGGATTGCCTGCTTTCCGAACGCTATCTGTTTATGACCGCGATGAGCGCGGGTATCGCCGTGCTTGGTCTGTTGTTGTCATCGCCTGCTGTTGTTATCGGCGCGATGCTGCTGTCCCCGCTGATGGGGCCAATCATGGGTCTCGGTTTTGCTCTGGCGATCGGCGATTATCAGTGGTTGAAACAATCCGCCCGCAGCCTCGCCTGGGGCAGTCTGATGGGTATCGGGCTGACGGCGCTGCTGGTCTATATGTCCCCGATCCAGACTATCACGCCAGAGATCGCGGCGCGAACCCAGCCAAACCTGTTTGATCTATTTGTGGCGCTCTTTTCGGCGCTGGCGGGCGCCTATGCGATGATCCGCGGGCGCGAGGGTACGATTGTCGGCGTGGCTATTGCGACCGCTTTGATGCCGCCGCTCGCAGTCGTCGGCTTTGGCCTTGCGACGTGGAACTGGACGGTCTTTTCCGGTGCGCTGCTGCTCTATGTGACCAACCTTATCACCATTGCGCTCACCGCTTGGGGCATGGCGCGTCTCTATGGGTTCAAGACTTCGCTCAGCGCGCGCAACACCATTTTCCAGAATATCGCGGTGACTGCCGTGTTCATTGGCCTTGCGGTTCCGCTCGGCTTTTCGCTGCAACAGATCGCGTTTCAAACCAATGCGCAGCGGATCGTTCGCGCGGAAATCGAGGAAAAATTCGATGCCAACAGCAGGGTCGATCTTGGCTCGATTGATTTCGGGGCAAAACCGATCAAGGTCAGCGCGTCGGTTTGGACGTATGTATTGAAGCCAGAAGCCGAGGTTGAAGCCGAGCGTGCATTGACGCGGGAACTTGGCGAACCGGTCGAACTGACACTTACGCAGTTTCAAGGTGGCAGCAGCGGCAGCGCAGCGGAACTGGCACAGCTTTCTGCTGCGCGCGCGAACGAAGAGGCCGCCGAACAGGCGCGGGCCGAAGACCTTGGCAAACGGTTGGCTCTGGTGGCCGGTGTTCCGGAAGACGACGTGCTGATCGACCGCACCCGCCGCAAAGCGATGGTCCGCGCCGAACAATTGGAAGGCGCCACATTGGCCGCTTACAAGGCTCTGGAGCAGCGGATCAGCGCGACCGAACCGGAGTGGGAGATCGAGCTGCTACCGCCGGCCGGGCGATTGCCAGCGAATATCGAGTTTGGCGAAGACGGGCCGACGCCTGACGGAGCGAGAGCCCTGAGCGTTATCGAATGGGCATCTGCGCGCGTCGATATTCCTATCGTGCTGGTCGGAAATCAAGCGGATGCCGAGGCTGCCGCCGCTATTCTGGCCACAAGCGGGGTAGATGTGAATGTGCGGCTTACAAGCGGACCGGTGCGGGCCGAATGGGGCGGCGCCGGGCAATGATCCGGCCTCTCACTTTGTCCCTGGCGTTACTGTGCAGCTTTTTTGCTACACATGTGGCAGCGCAGGATGGGCCAGCCGAACGCGACTTTGCCAAGCGCTTTCTTCCGAAACTGCAAAAGGTCTCACCTGAAAGCGTGGTTTACAGTGAACCGGGCGATCCATTGCAGATCAACTTTGATCGCGAAGATGGAAGTGATGGCCCGGTCACGGTGAACCTCCATCGGATGTTCCAATTTTGTCAAACCATCTCACCGCAAGAATGCAATGCGCAAATGGCCGAATTTATTGCGGAAATGAGGCGCGAGCCACCCGGATCAAAGGCCGAAAATCTGCGTATCATTGTGCGCGATGCAAGCTACTTAGAATACGTCGAAAACTCGGTTGCGGGCACCTCGCTCATACCTGTTTATAGGAAGATCGGTGACGATTTGTTTGCGATCCTCGCGCTCGATGCAGAGCAAAGCATCTCGGTCATCGGTCAGGATACGCTCAAGGATATGGGTCTGGATGGTGATGAGGCGTGGGACCGGGCGAGGCGGGAAACACTGGCTCTGATCCTTGCTTTTGGAGAGAACGATGATTTCGGCCAAGGGCTCGTCTCCTTTGAGGGCGACGAGTATGTCGGCTCTATGGCTCTAATGCGTGACCAATGGGCCAAGGTTGCCGCACGGCAGGGAGGTAAGCTCGCAGTGGCGATACCTTCTGACTACTTTTTCCTGGCAGTCAGCGTAGCCGACGGTGAGGAGCTTAAGCAGTTCAAGGAACTCGCTGTCGAGCTCTGCCAGATGGCGTCACGCTGTATCTCACCCAATGTTTACCGCATACGTGATGGCGGCTGGGTGATTGCAGAATAACCTCGCGGTTTAAGCTGCGAGTTCCAGCGGGACAATCTCACCCGACAGATACAGCTTTTTCGCCTTTGCGCGGCTGAGTTTGCCCGAGCTTGTGCGGGGCAGGGTGCGCGGCGGGACGAGTTCCACGACGCAGCTCATGCCGGTGACAGAGCGAACCTTGTCAGCGATCTGCTCGCGCAGTTTCACCCGTTCTTCCGGATCGGAAACGCGGCAATGGACCAATACGGCAGGCGATTCCTCGCCGCCTTCGGTTTCGACAGAGAACGCCGCGATGTCGCCGTGGTTAAAGCCGGGCAGCTGTTCCACGGCCCATTCGATGTCCTGCGGCCAATGGTTTTTGCCATTAATGATGATCATGTCTTTGGCGCGGCCCACGATGAACAGGTAGCCATCGGCCAGATAGCCCATATCGCCTGTGTCCAGCCACCCATCCACGAGGCAGTCTGCGGTGGCTTCTTCGTTGCGGAAATAGGAATGCATGACGCTGGGGCCGTGGCACCAGACTTTGCCGATCTGGTGATCGCCGCGCGCATCGCCGTTTTCACCGCGAATTTCGACGGTCATATCAGGCAGAGCTTTGCCGCAATTCACAATTGCGCGGTAACGGGCCGGGCGCGTAATATCGCGCGGCGTTCCTGAAAGGCGCTCTTCTTCGACCAGTTCTACGCGGATACCTTCGCCCGGCGGCATAACAGTGACGCCCAAAACCGCTTCTGCGAGGCCATATGACGGCGTAAAGGCCGCAGCTTTGAAGCCAGCGTCCGAGAATGCGTTCACAAAGCTTTGCATGACGTCAGGACGGATCATATCTGCGCCGTTGCCTGCAATCCGCCAGCGCGACAGGTCGAACCGGTCCGCGACATTCGACTGGCTCGAAATGCGGCGCGCGCAGATGTCATAGCCAAAGGTCGGCGAATAAGAGAGCGTGTTGCCCGGATTGCGGCTGACCATATCCAGCCATGCCAGCGGACGGCGCGCAAAGGCATCGGGCTTCAGATAGTCGGCGGAAACCTGATTGGCGATCAGCGACAGGAAGCAACCAACCAAACCCATATCGTGATACCATGGCAACCAGCTGATACAGCGATCATTCTCGCCTAGATGCATGCTGGTGGAATGGCCATACAGATTGTGCAGCAGCGCCTTGTGAGTCACCGCTACGCCGGTCGGGAAACGGGTCGAGCCGGATGAATATTGCAGGTAGCAAATATCCTCGGGATCAGCGGTGGGCAAATTGCAATCGGGCGCTTCGCGGGTCGCAAAATCATCCCAGCTTTCGCTGGCGCAGCCCTGACGTTCCGCAGCAGCCGCTGCCATCTCGCCGATTTCGGGCGGATAGATCAGCATGACCGGGTCAGAACTGCTCAGTTGTACGACGAGAGAGTCGATATAATTGTCTTTGCCGCCAAAGGTCGTCGGCAGCGGCAGCGGCACTGGCCAAGCGCCGGTGTAGATGCAGGCGCAGAACAATGCGGCAAACTCGGCGCTGGTTTCTGCGATCAAGGCCACGCGGTCTTGAGGCTTGATGCCGGATGCAATCAGGCGGCGGGCCATGACAAGCGCATCTTCGCGCATCTCAGAGAACGGATAGACCCGTTCCAATTGTCCACGCATATCGTGAAAATTAAGGCCCTTTTCGCTTCTGGCGGCGTAATCAATGGCGTCGTTGAAAGTCGCAAATTCAGCGCGGATGCGCGGTAAATCGCAATCATTCGGCGTCGGCTTCAATGCGGCGTCGGTCATATTTATAGCGATACCCGTAATTTGCAGCGCAGCGAAGTGCGCCCTATCATATCCCTCACGTATCAGGCTCCCATACCCAAAACGGTCCTTACTTGCTCCATTTGATAAGGACTGTGGCACGAATAAGGCGAAAAAATTGCGTTGAATAGGTTTTCGTCATCAAAGAGTCGCGGAAAAGCGGGCTCGGATGGTCGCCAGAATGGCGATTTTGCACGGGGCCGCAAAGCCTCCAAGCGTAAACCTTTGGATGAAACATCGTTACGCGATCTGGCACTTTCCTATGCTGCGCGCTTTGCGACAACCGGTGCAAAATTGGAGGGGTATCTCGCTCGCAAAATCCGCGAACGCGGAATTGCCGACGACTCCGATGGCCGAACAATCGAGGTTGATACCCCTGCTCTGGTCGCCCGCTTGATAGAGCTGGGTTATGTCAATGACGACGCCTATGCCCGCGCAAAATCGCGCGATCTGACCGCGCGGGGATACGGAGCGCGCAGGGTCGAGCAGGCGCTATGGGCGGCAGGGGTGGATGAAGATGTCCGCGAAGATCATGCGCCAAGCGAAGCTGCGGCGCGCGAGGCGGCAGCATTGCTAGCAAAGAAGCGGCGCTTTGGCGTGTATTCAGATAAATTGCTTGGGAGTGAAGAGGAAGAATATGAAGGTGGTTTAGATCATGTAAATTCCCACAAGCTGCGCGAAAAACAGGTTGCTGCTATGCTTCGAGCGGGTCACAAGATGGACCATGTCCGGTTCATTATGGATGCACCTGCTCACGCGGATGTTGAGCAATGGATAAAAGAGGCGCTAGAGGAACAAGGCCATGACGATGTTTAATCACTTGCCTTTCAAGTCGGGGGCACTGCTCGGGTTGATGCCTGCCGTGCTCCTCGCTGCGGCGTGCACCCCCGTTGGCGCAGCGGAGGATCCGCCGACAACGTCAACGGTTGAAGAGACCGCAACCAAGCACCCGATCTCCGGCCTTGAGATTATCGATGTGACCATTGTGAGCGGCGAGGCACGCCACACCTTCAAAACCGAACTTGCCGACACAGGCGAAGCGCAAACGCGCGGGCTTATGTTCCGGACCGAGCTTGCCGACGATGAAGCGATGATCTTCCCGTCTTATGTGCCGCAAGCCCGCAGTTTCTGGATGCGCAACACGCCTATCTCGCTCGACATCATCTTTGT
Source organism: Erythrobacter crassostreae (assembly GCF_019204045.1). Taxonomy (GTDB): domain Bacteria; phylum Pseudomonadota; class Alphaproteobacteria; order Sphingomonadales; family Sphingomonadaceae; genus Erythrobacter; species Erythrobacter crassostreae. Next base: position 1,106,277 of record NZ_JAGSPC010000001.1, read on the forward strand.
CGGGACCGACGGCACAATTTCGAACATTGCGGAGCGGACCGAACCGTATTCACTGGATTCGCTCCCCTCTAAAGGCCTTGCCTCGGCGGTGTTCGAAATTCGCGGCGGACTTTCGGAAGAGCTCGGGATCGAGCCCGGTGATGCGGTCGAGTACGATCTGCCGGAAAACCCGCCGGAATAATCTTGGCGTGACGCGCCAATTCCGCTAATCGGCGCGCCATGGGAATCTTTGGAAAAATCTTCACTTGGTGGGACGGCGCGACGCTTGGCACGCATTGGTGGGCCATGCGCACCGGCGGTGAACATGTCGGCACCGATGCCGAGGGCAACAAATATTATCGCAAAGCCGCCAAAGAGAGTGTTCCGACGGGCTCTTACACCCAAAAGGAAAAGCGTTGGGTGATCTATAACGGCGCCAATGATTCAAGCCGCGTGCCGTCCGAATGGCACGGCTGGCTGCATGGTGCATTTGATGACGTTCCCGAAAGCCATCTGCCCCCGGCAAAGATCTGGGAAGTTGATTACACACCCAACGCGACCGGCACTGCGCAAGCGTACCGCCCGCAAGGCGCGCTGGAGCGCGGCGGCAAACGTGCGGCCGCTGATGGCGATTACGAGGCGTGGTCGCCCGAGGGCTGACCGGACCGGCGATGCGGCGTCTTTATCCTGCCTTGTTAATCGGCTTTGCTTTGACCGCTTGCGGATCGGAGCCCGAAGCGCCGCAGACCGTTGAAGTCCCGCTTGGCGAAGCCGCAGATGCGGAAGAAGCGATTATCCCTACGGATACCGACGGTGTTACGCCCAATGCGGAGCGGGTGGCCACGCTTGGCCTGCTGAACAAACGCAACAATATCAGCGAAGATATCGAGATGAAGCCGGGTGAAACCCGCGAAATCGGTCCGGTGATCCTGACTTTGGCAAGCTGCGAACGCACCGCTGCTTGGGAAATGCCGCAAGAAACAGGCGCCTTTGTCCAAGTCGATATTCTGGACCGGGGCCAAAGCGATCATGCCCGCGTCTTTTCCGGCTGGCTGTTCAAAGAATCGCCCAGCATGAATGTGGTCGAGCACCCGATCTATGATGTCTGGGTCAAAGACTGCGCGATGAGCTGGCCTGGCGAGTAATCAGAGGCCTTGGCGTTTAGAGCGACGTCTTCAAAAGCATCAGCGAGCGAACTTTCTGTCGTTCCGCGCGCGTGGGACACCAGTTTGAGATAGTCCTTTTGCGGCATCTCCACCGCGCCCATCGAGGCGAGGTGATCGGTCATAAACTGGCAATCGAGCAGTTTGAAACCAGCATTGCGGAGCAACGCGACGAGCCAGCATAGCGCCACCTTGCTCGCGTTATCCGCGCGGCTGAACATGCTTTCACCGCAGAACACCGTGTCGAATGATACTCCGTAAAGCCCGCCAACAAGCTCCGGCTCACCAAGGTCGTTTTGCTGCCAGCATTCGATGGAATGGGCATGGCCTGCGCGGTGCAGATCGACATAGGAGCGCACGATCCGGTCGCTGATCCAGCTTTCCGGATGGCCAGGGCGCGGTGCGGCACAAGCGCGGATTACGTACTCGAAAGCGTTGTCGATCGTCACCGTGAAACGGTCCGAACGCAGCACTTTTCTGAGGGACTTTGAAACGCGCAGTTCATTCAGTGGAATGATCGCGCGGTCGCGCGGCTCCACCCAGAAGACATCCTGATCCTCACGCGTGTCCGCCATCGGGAATATTCCGCTGCGATAAGCGAGCAGCAGGGTTTCCACCGGGATCGTATTGCGCATCGGAGAGTGCATAGTGTCAGGCGCTTAGCAGCGAGTTTGTGCAGAGCGCCAGATATTACGCGACGGACCGTTTGATTTGAGTCCACAATGCGATTGCACACGGGCCGGTGCGATCTTGTATTGCCTATGGCGCGCACCCCCGCTATTGCGCGCGCTGCCTGCAGGGGCGTAGCTCAGTTGGTAGAGCGTCGGTCTCCAAAACCGAAGGTCCAGAGTTCGAGTCTCTGTGCCCCTGCCATTTCTCTCTTTTTACCTCAGACGTCGGGCGACGGACATCCGTCCGTCTTGACTCGCCGCATTAGCGGCGACGGGCAGTAGCCCTTGCGGTCTCTGCGAGACCGATTGGGTTTGTTTTCACTATGATGCGCCCAACAAAAAGGCCGGCTTACGCGATGCAAACCGGCCTTTTGTTTGTTTGGATCAGCCAATCAATATTCGTTCGGCTCTTCCGGTGTTTCCGCTGTGTGCGTCGGGCCTGCGTCCTTCTGGCCTTGCGCCAGTTTGAACACCACGCCTGACAGCAGCAGCAACGCCAGCAAGTTTGGCAGAGCCATCGCAGCGTTGGCGATATCGCCCATGCGCCACACCAGCGTTAGATCCAGCGTCGATCCGAGATAGATCACTACGCACCACAGAACACGCCACACCATGTGCAGGATCTTTTCACCACCGCGGGTCGAACCCGGTACACGGTCATAGATGAATGTGATCGCCCGCTCACCGTAATAGCTCCAAGTAAGAAGCGTGGTGAACACGAACAGGATCAGCGCAATCGAGGCAATCAGAGTGCCGATGGGAACCCCGATCACTTCGAACGGGAATGCCGCAGCGAACGCGCCGCTTGTCATCGCGAACCCTTCAAGGTCGGAATTCCACGCATGCTGGACAGCTTCACCGCCAGCGGTGAAGTCGCCCTGCACAGTCAGCATAACCAGCGCCGTCATGGTGCAGATCACGATGGTGTCGATGAACGTGCCGAGCATGGCCATGCGGCCTTGCGCCTGCGGATCGTTCGTTTGTGCAACAGCGTGCGCGATTGGGGTCGAACCCTGACCTGCTTCGTTGGAGAACAGGCCGCGCGCAACACCGGCTCGGATCGCCAGCATGATCGCTGCGCCTGCAAAGCCGCCCGTGGCTGCCTGCGGGTTAAACGCACCGTCGAAAATCAAAGCGAAGGTCGCAGGCAGATCGCCAAAGTTCAAAGCGAGCGCGAGGACCGCCATGATGATGTAAGCACCGGCCATGAACGGAATGACCTTCTCCGCGACGCTGCCGATCGACTTAATGCCGCCGATAATCACGATGAAGACGAGGATCGCGGTGATCGCCCCGCCAATATATTCTTCGATGCCGAACAGCTCGTTCATACCATCCGCAATCGCGTTGGCCTGAATCGAGTTGCCGGTGACGAGCGCGGAGAACAGCGTTCCGATACAAAAGACGATCGCGAGCCATGTCCATTTCTTGCCCAGACCCATCATAATGTACGTCATCGGGCCGCCGCGATAGACGCCGTCCGATGTCTTTTCGCGGTAGCGAATGGCCAGTGATCCCTCGGCAAAGGCCAGCGCCATGCCGACAAGCGCGGTGATCCACATCCAGAAAATCGCACCCGGCCCGCCAAGCGCGATGGCGGTCGCGACACCGGCAAGGTTACCCGTGCCCACCTGCCCTGAAAGCGCCGTTGAAAGCGCGGCAAAAGGCGAAATCTCGCCAGAGCCTTCGCCTTTGCGGCTGGAGAAAAGACCTTTGAACGCGCTGCCCAATTTGACGATGGGATAGAAACGCAGGCCGAACATGATGTACATGCCGATGCCCAGCAGGATCAGCGTCATCGGTGGGATCGGCTGTCCGCCAATCGAAAGCCACGGAAGCGCTTCGCCGTTCCATGTGCCGCCCCAGATGAAATCCGAAAGATTTGTTATCGGCGCGATCCATGCTTCCGCGCCCGATGGTGTTGCAGCCATTGCGGCTATCCCCTTTGTCTGTCCCCGAAGAACAACCAGCCCGTCCGGGCCAATTCCAAGCGCCGCACGCTAACGGCGCGTTGCGCCATTAGCTAGTTTTTTGTTGTGCGCCCTCAAACGCCGGGCGCAGCGCATCCACGCTGCTTGGCTTCGCCGCGTGAGCGGCGGCGCGCGGTCGCGCGCTGGCGTCCCTACTCGCGACGCTCTCATCGCTACCTAGCTCGTTGGTACCAAGAGGCCGGGTGCAAAGTCGGTGGCTTGGTCTCAGAGCTCGGTCGCGCAGCGACCGCAAGCCCGACCGGCACCCGCAGTGCCGGTAGGCTCGAGGATATCGCGCGCCGGATGGCGTGCGCAATTCAATGCCCAAACCAAGATTCTTGCGCTTGCTTTTGGACGGGGGCGGCCCTATTGGAATTGTCGTCTTTCCGACATCGCAAAATTCTGAGCCCCTCCCGAACCTTGTTCGGGGCGGCGATGAGCCCTACCTAAAAGCGACCAATCGGATGATATGAATAATTTTGAAGGACAAGGCTCAACCCATGGCCGAAGAGAAAAAGAAGAAAACCTCGCCCGCCGAGTTTGTGAATCAGGTTCGCACCGAGACGAGCAAGGTTGTCTGGCCGACCCGCGAAGAGACGATCCGTACGTCGATCTTCGTGTTCATCTTCATGGTGATTCTGTCGCTGTTCTTCTTCGGTATCGACAGCCTGTTTAACGCCGTCGTCAAGTTTCTGCTGACGCTCGCTTAAGAGCGCGCACCGCATTTCTATCCAAGGATAATCCATGGCTCGTTGGTACATCATCCACGCTTACTCCGGTTTCGAAAACAAGGTGAAAGAGGCGATTCTGTCTGAGGCAGATCGTTTGGGTCTTTCCGAAGGTGTCGAAGAGGTTGAAGTTCCGACAGAGACCATCACCGAGGTAAAGCGCGGCAAGAAAGTTCAGGTCGAGCGTAAGTTTATGCCGGGTTATGTCCTTGCGAAGCTGCAAATGACCGATGACGTGTATCACCTCGTCAAGAACACACCGAAAGTCACCGGCTTTCTGGGGTCGGGCAACAAGCCGCAAGCGATCAGCGAAAAAGAAGCCGCGCGCTACTTTGGCGGTGTTGAGGAAGCGAAATCCGCTCCGAAGAAAGACATCAGCGTCGATTACGAAATCGGCGATCAGGTCAAAGTGCTCGACGGTCCATTCGCCAGCTTCAACGGTGTGGTCGAAGAACTCGATTTCGACAAAGCCAAGGTCAAGGTTTCGGTCTCGATCTTTGGCCGCGCTACGCCGGTTGAGCTTGAGTTCGAGCAGGTCGAACTGGTCAAGTAACAAGCCACGCGCTTGAGGGGCGGAGATGAAAACCCGTCCCGCCATCTGCAATCGAAAGAAGCGCTACGCCACACGCGAAGCGGCGGAGGATGCGGCTGACGCAGCCCCGTTCAAGTTGCGAGCCTACGCTTGCGAGCTATGCCGCAAGTTTCATCTGACCAGCCGCACCAAAGGCATGAAGACCCCGCGCCGCGAACTGGAGCGCAAGCGAAATGCCGATCAGGCGGGCCAGAACGGTTGACCTGATAGGGCCTGCATAAACAGGAAGGCCGCTAACGCGATTTGAACGATGGTTGCGGCGATGACGATCATCGTGCCGTTCCAGTTCTGACGATCCGCCAGCCACCCGACAAACGGGATCGTTTGCAGCATATGCATGCTGACGAAGTGGGCGGGGCGCAGATCGCCATATTCGCGGCTCCAACCAAAGAACGGGATCACCTCGCCGCCTCCGGTTAGCGGCGCGCCAACAAACCTGCCTTCGCCTGACATGTAAAAGCCGAAAATCACCGTGGTGATGAATGCGCCGATACAGCCGAGGATTGTGCCGAGCCACAGGCCTCGCCGAGACCGGTCGGCCTTGCGCCAGACTTGCACTGCAATAGCGACTGCGATCGTCATGAGCAGCACCGCGCCAAGGCCCATAAATGCATACATGATCTGCTCAAACGGGCCGTCATTGTTGAAATGTGAGCGGACGCCGCGCGCAGCTTGTGTGTTGAGGTAAATGAACTCAAACACCAACCCGATGCCCGCGAGATAGGCGAAAATCCGCAATGCCATTCCGGAGCGGACGACACGCGGAATCTGCTGCGCGATCATAGCCAGCGTGATGAAATGAACCACGAAAGAGAGGTTGAATTTCTGCGGCTTCGTCCAGATCGGCGCGCTGTCGAGGACGCGTGTGTCGATGATCCACGCCGGGATGAAGACGACAAAAGCCGCCGCCATAAACAGCGCAAATGTCATCAACAGACGGGTCAGTGGATCATCGTCGAGCTGAGGAAGTATTGGCTTCCAAGCGGGTGTGCTGGTCTGCGTCTCGTTCATGCCGCGGCCCCCTGCATGACAGCTTCTTCGGAAGGGGCACCTCGCACAAATCCCGCGCGCATTGCCAGAAACAACGCAAGGCCAAGCGGTCCGGCCATAAAGGTCGCGAGCAGGATGGGCGCCTGTATCAGGCGAGAGATGCCGACCTTGTCCGCCTGAACCGCGATCCAACCGCCGATAAACAGATCAAAGGCGAGGTAGTGGACCCAGCCAGCAAGCAGAGCCCAATCGTTCGAGAGCAGCGTCTTTACCTCGGCGAGCGAGCCAAAGCCTCCGCCATCCACGGTCAGAATATGAGCCATGGCGAGGCCCGAATAGAGCAGCGACAAACCGAAGGGAATGATGAAACGCGGCAGCCACAACAGGGCAGGCCACCGGCGAGGCAGGAAGATCAGGATCAGCCAACCGAGCATGGCCGCCTGTCCTGCAACACCGAAAATGCCCTCTGGCGTCATAGCGCTTCTCCCAATGTCTATGGACGCAGGAGTAATGACAGTATGACGAGGTGTCTAGTGCTAGTAACACACCTCGCACATGTTGGGAGGTTTAAGCCTTCTTACGCGCCCGCTTGGCCGGTGCTTTCTTCGCGCCGCCTTTAAGAGCCGCTAGCTCGGCATCGACCGTGCTTGCGCGGCGCATTTCGTCAATCTCGCGGTCCACGCTGGCATTGGTGCGCGCGCTGGCGGTGTCTTCGGTCGCGAATTCGGTGCGCTTTTCCATCTGGGATACGCGGTTTAGGCGCTTTTCAGCGGTGCTGGCTCCGGCATCGCTGCAGCCACTTTTGTCAGCGTCGGCAGCGGATTGGGCTTTGGCTTGTTCGCGAGTTTCCTCACGCTTGGCTTCGAGTTCTTTGACGGCTTCGTCGATCTCTTTGAGATCGGCTTTCGCTTTGGCGATATCGTCTTTGCCAGAGGCAATTGCCTCGCGGCAATCTTCGCGCGCCATCAGAGCCTGACGCGCGAGATCTTCGCGGTCGTGGTCCATCGCGGCTTTCGCTTTGTCGCCCCAATCGGCTTCGCGCATTTCGTTTTGTGTTAGGGTGGCTTTGAGGCGTTTCAGGTTGCGCTCGGTTTTGGTCCGTTCGCCTTCGAGTGCGATGATCGCTTCTTCGATCTCACGCTGAAGTTGATGCAGCATCTTCGCGGAGCTGGACATCGAATCCAGCGCGCTTGTGACATTGCTGGAAATGAGTTCTTTTACCTGAATTGCTACGCGCAGCATATTTCGCCCCTAAAAATCTATGTCGTCTTGGCCGTCTTTTCACGGATAAACCTTGCGATACCATGAAGATAGCGTGTCGGATTGGCGTGAAGCGACATTTTCCTACTTCGCTGAAAACTGCAACAGCTGCGGTGATATTTGTGAAGCGATCAAAGGCGAAAAAGTTGGAGAGTTGTCACCTGTGTCCCACACATAAGGAATGGCGGAGTTCCGCCGTTTTTGCTTGTAGGCACCGGGTGACATGTTGGAAAATGTGTCATGTGGATTCTATTCGCGCACCCGCATCCGCGGGCGCGATTTCCTCGCGCCTTCGGATGCGGGTGCGCGGTCGCGCTTGCGGTCGCTTTGCGACCGAGCTCTGCAGCTACACCGATGACTTGGAATGGTGCGAGCCGCAGGCGAGCCAGCGCGCGACCGCGCGCCGCCGCATATGCGGCGGAATCGTAGCGAAGCGGAGATGGCCGAAGGCCTACCCAAGCGGGCCGGATGGCCCGCGCCCGGCGCTTGAGGGCGCTAAACAAAAAAGCCGGATGGCGTGCGGAAAACAATAGACGCGTCTTACGGTCGAGAAAGACGTTGCTAAAAAACGCAAAATCGTTACACGCGCGCTCTCTCGTCACATTGACGCGAATCCGCGCGGGAGGCCTGCCATTCGGCAAGCCGCTGGACCGCTTAACATGACCCCGGTTTGAAAAAGCTCGGGGAACAGTGAGAAAGGAAGGCCTCATGGCCAAGAAGATCGAAGGCTATATCAAGCTGCAAGTGCCTGCTGGCACTGCCAACCCGTCGCCGCCAATCGGCCCGGCGCTGGGTCAGCGCGGCGTTAACATCATGGAATTCTGTAAGGCGTTCAACGCCGCGACGCAGGACCTTGAAAAGAACGCTCCTATCCCGACCACGATCACCGTTTACGCGGACCGTTCGTTCACCTTCACAACGAAGACTCCTCCTGCGAGCTTCCTGATCAAGAAAGCTGCAAAGCTGAAATCGGGTTCGGGCGAGCCGGGTAAAGTCGTCGCTGGCTCTGTCACGCAGGCGCAAGTGAAGGAAATCGCTGAGGCCAAAATGAAAGACCTCAACGCAAACGACATCGATCAGGCCATGAAGATCATCGAAGGCTCCGTGCGTTCGATGGGCCTCGAAGTGAAGGGCTGAACCAATGGCGAAACTGACAAAAAAGCAAAAGGCCGTCGCTGAGCTGGACAATGAAAAGCTCTACTCAATCGACGAAGCCATCGCGACACTGCGGACACACAAGGCGAAATTCGACGAAACCGTTGAAGTCGCGATGAACCTGGGTGTTGATCCGCGCCACGCAGACCAAATGGTCCGCGGCATGGTCTCGCTGCCATCGGGCACCGGTAAGAACGTCAAAGTTGCTGTGTTCGCCAAAGGCGACAATGCAGACAAGGCGACCGCTGCTGGCGCTGATAAAGTCGGCGCGGAAGACCTGATGGAAGACATGCAGGCAGGCAACCTCGATTATGACCGCGTGATTGCCACGCCGGACATGATGGGCGTCGTCGGCCGTCTTGGTAAGGTTCTCGGTCCGAAAGGCCTGATGCCAAACCCGAAACTGGGCACTGTCACTCCTAACGTTGAGCAAGCCGTTAAGGACGCCAAAGGCGGCCAGGTTGAATTCCGCGTTGAGAAGATGGGCATCATACATTCTGGCATCGGCAAAATGTCGTTCAAGGATGCGGATCTGAAAGCCAACTTCGAAGCGATCACTCAGGCTATCGTCAAAGCGAAGCCATCGGGTGCAAAGGGCAAATACATGAAGAAGGTCTCGCTGACCTCGACCATGGGCCCTGGTCTTAAGATCGACATCTCGGGCATCGAAGGCGCGTAACCTTTTGCGCCTCAAGCGCCGGCGGGGCCATCTGGTCCCTTAGGCTACCGCGCCATTAGGCGCGACGGCCAGTCGGCCTTGCGATCCTGACGGATCGATTGGACAAACCGCTTTCCTACTTGGGAAGTCAGATACAAAAGGGGCCGGAAGAGCGATCTTCCGGCCCCTTTTTCTTTGCGCTGCCTACGCGGTGTTTCTTCGCGATAGTTGGCGGGAATAGACCCAGCCAATCCCGATCAGGCTAAAGCCAAGGGCTAGGAAGCTCGCAATCCGCAGCAACCCTTCGAGCCCCGCAGCATCAATCAGGAACACTTTGCCCACCGCGCCTAGCATCAGGACCAATGAACCGATCCGCCAGCTGCGCAGTGATTTGAAAGAACCCCACCACAGATACCCCAGCGCCAGCGCAATTCCGAGGAGCGAGATCATCAAGCTTTCGCTTTGCCCGATAGGCGGCGCAGTCAGCACAGAGCCAGCAAATATCTGGCGCAGCAGCGATACAGAAAGGAGCGCCACCAAAGCCATCACCGCGACATCAACACCGTGCCTTGCCTTGCTAATCAGCTCTTCGAGTTCGCCACGCATCAAGACCAACGCCGCGATCGCAGCGCCATATGCCACCGGCAGCCAGTTTGCGATCGGTGTCGGCCCGGCATGCTGAACATTTGCCAGAGGATTATGCAGCAGGAGCGTGAACCATGCGAAATGAGCGAACGCCACGCAAAGCGCCGCCGAACTTGCAACGCGGGTGAGCGTGGTCTTCGGCAGTTGCATCAGCGCAATGCCCACGAGGACCAAGGCGGCTTGCCAGATAGACCGCTCTCCCATGCCGAAATGTTCGAACCGGAGAAGCGAGTCGATGCCCCAGATTTGCTTGTAGATGCTGTGCACGACGGTGATCCCGATCAAACCGACTGCCGCCATAAATGCCCAGCGAACTTGCTTTGGCAGAGCCGTGCCGCGCCATGCGAGGAAACCGGCCACGCCAAGGAACGGAGCGATCTGGCGGGCAATATCAATCAGACCAAGCGCGCTGTCTGAAAGGAACGGAATGCCGACCATCGCGGCGAACCCTGCAAAAATCCACTCGGCAAGTGGCTCGAGTGTCCAGAGGCCCGCAATCGCCAATGGCGTTCCCCAAGCCGCGAACCGGTCGGATCGCCAGAGATACAGGCCAAGCGCCGCGGCAGCTGCGATCCAGGCAAGCGTTTCGCCTGGAACAAGCTGGGCGATTGCGCCGTAGATGATGACAGCCGAAAGACCGTCTGCAATAGGGCGCGATACCAGCGTTGGGCGCATGATCGCCATCGCCATAAGAGGCACGGCAGTGGCGATCCAGCGAAGCAATTCTGCGCCGCGCCATGCGACATCGCTCCCGCCGCCAAGACGGAGCAATTCTGCCTCGAACGCTGGAGTGACCATCAGGGATATAATTGTGCCCGCAATGGCGCCCCAGCTTGCGATGAGCAGAGGGAGCGCGTCGCGCTTCCAAAGCAAGGCAAGGGTTGGCAACGCGACAGCAGCCGCAACAACCGGCGCTGCCCAAGCAAGCGTGACGAGCAGCAACGCCGAGAACGACAACACATGCGCTGCACTAAGCAGGATCAGCGAAGCCCGGATTTCCATTTCGTCCGATGTGCGCCAACGCGACCAGAATGCGAGAATCGGGAACAATGCGAGAGCCGCCATGCTGATCGCCAACATGGTCTCTCTTGGCTCGCTGTCCCATGATCCGAACTGCACGTAAGCGGCGAGGCCAATACCGATGGCGGATCCACCCAACTGAGCGATGTCGAGCAATCCGGCCCTTCCGCGAAGCTGATGCGCCAACGGCACACCGGCCGTGATCAGCGCGAAGACAGCAGCCGCGATGGCAAAGTGCTGCGCAACCGGAACCGGCCACAAGATAAGGAGCCAGATGCCCACAAATGCCGCGACCGCCGATCCAGCGCGAAGCGGCGGGAACCGCCAGCCCAGCGCCGCAAGAGCGGCTGCGATCAAACCATAGAGGCCAAGCGTAAGCGGATCGTATCCTGCATTGTCGACCAAGGATGCCATTTGCAGTGTCGCAACACCGGCCGCGGCGATCTGAAGAGGACTTGCCCCGCCTCGTGAATGGAGGAAGGCTGGCAAAACTGTTCCCAAGACTATCAAGTATCCGCCGAGCGCTGCAAAATCCTTGCCGCTGTTGATCCCGCCAAGCTGCATCAACAATCCCCAGCCCAGGCCGAGCCCCAAGGCTGCATAGCCGAGCCAGCGGCGGCCCTGTTTTTCGCCGGTCCAAGCAAGCCCGCCTGCAACCAATGAAAGGTATAGCGCGAGCAGCGGCACATTGGCGCTGTCGCTATCGACGAGCACAGGTGCGGCAAATCCGCCGATCAGGCCGAGAACCGCGCATGGCAATCCAAACCGGAATGACATCGCAATCGCGCCCGCTGTGACCACCGCGAGACCAACAAACGCGGCGCCTGCACCAATCAATCCATAGCCGGAACCGGCGAGGTAGAATGCTCCGAACAAGGTCGCGATTCCCGCGCCAGCGAGAGCCTGACGGACGCGTTCGTCCTTTACCCTGTCCTCAAGCCTGTAGGCAGCTTCTGCTCCGCCAATCAAACCAAGCCCGAACAAGAAGCTGAGGAAGACGCGCACGCCCGGCGTTAGCAGGCCAGCTTCAATAGAGTATCGGACAAGGAATATGCCGCCCACAGCAAGAGCGATCCCGCCAGCCCAAATCGGTAAGCGGCGTCCGAATATGTCTTCAAAGTCAAACCGCGGCCCGGTGTCTTCGGGCTCCGGCTCAGGCTCTGGTTCCGCAGTTGGTGCCGGAGCTGGTACTTCAACCTGCTCTTCAACTTCAGATCGAAGCGCTGGGCTAGGCGCTGCAAGAGGCATGCTTGCTGCTGGCTCAAGTTCAGGCTCTGGTTCAGCCTTGGAAACGGGATCGACCTGTCGGCTTGCCGGAATGGGCTCTGCAGCTTCGGATTGGGGGGCAGGTGCCGAAACGGCTTCGTCTGGTTCTTCCCCGGATTTCGAGGAGACGCCACGCCTCGTTGCCAAGTCGCTCAGCCAATCCTCATGCGCGTCGATGCGGCGCTTAAGTTTGCTAACACGGTCCCACAGCAGAAAAACCGCTATGCTCAATCCGGCAATAATTAGAAGTTCCATGCGACCCCTGATCCCTAATAGTCAGAGACTGTCCGCAAGGCAGCGGAAAAGCAAAGACTTAATTGGTGCGCAGCCTCAGATGCCGCCCGGAGTGAAATCCCAGCCGTTCTCGCCCAATCTTTCGCACAGAGTATCAAAGCAGCTTTGCAGCGATTCTGGATCGGTTGAGCGGATCACGAAGTTGGACCCGACCTTACCTTCACGGAAGAACGGGTATGAACCGATCTGACAGTTTTCGTGCGCCTGCTCGACTTCACGCAGCAGTTCGGCAACCTCGCTTTCGGGAATGAACCCGCCGACTGTCTCGGAGATTAGCGGCGCGCCGCCTTCCAGCTGGCCGGTTAGAGCATCGAGCATTCCGGCTGTGATGTGCGGCACGCCTGCCATCACGAAAATGTTGCCGTGGCGTATTCCCGGTGCGCCGGATTTGCGGTTCGGGATCAGATCTGATCCTTCAGGCGTACGAGCCATTCGCAGCCTGCCTTCGTTCACGCCGCCTTTGTCGGCATAGTATCGCTCCATCAGGGCGCGGGCTTCGGGATGGATGATTACAGGCACGCCGAGCGCTTTCGCGATTGCATCGACCGTAATGTCATCATGGGTCGGGCCGATCCCGCCGGTTGTGAAGAGATAGTCGTTATCAGCGCGCAATGCGTTCACCGCCTCGACAATCTTGTCTTCGATGTCGGCAACAACGCGCACTTCGGATAGGCGGATACCTTGCACCTGAAGCCAGCTGGCGATCTGGCCAATATTCTTGTCATGTGTGCGGCCAGACAGGATTTCGTCACCAATGATGACAAGGCCGGCGGTCCAGATTTTATCGGATGAGGTCATGAAAAGCGGTCTAATTGAACGCTTCGCTCATGACCACACCGAAAGCAGGCGAATTACTCAGCCGCTTCGAGTTGTTCCTCGCCCGATTGAGCGTTCGCTCCGGCGCGCGTGAAGGATATCAAGCCGTCATTGACTGGTTCATCCACCATCTGTTTGCGATCAACCACATATTCCTGATTGAGGCGCCATGGATACGCAATCGAATTGCGCGGCATGATGTGTTTGCCGCGCTGGATATAGCCACTGGAGAAATCGAAGATATCGTCTTCAACAATGGCTGCTTCGTCTGCAGGAGTGAGAACAGGCGTTGCCATGTCTGATCCTGTCGTGCGCATGTGATTGAGTACGCGGCAAACATAGTCGGAATTGATATCTGCCCGCAGGGTCCAACTGGCGTTCAGGTACCCAAACACCACCGCAAGGTTTGGCAGGTTCGAGAACATGCAGCCCTTGTAATAAAACCGCTCTTCGAACTTCACTGGCTCACCATTGAGGCTCACCGCAATTTTGCCTGCGACTGCGAGTTTCAGGCCGGTCGCCGTGATAACGATATCTGCGTCGAGGAATTCGCCGGATTTCAAGCGGACGCCGCCCTTTTCAAACTTCTTGATATGACCGGTGACGACCTGCGCCTTGCCGGATTTCATCGCTTTGAAAAGATCATCGTCAGGTACAAGACAGACGCGCTGATCCCACGGATCATAGGGCGGCGTGAAGGTGTCCCGATCGAAATCATCGCCGAGCGCTTTTTCGATATTCTTATGCAGCGTGTCTTTCATCTTCTGCGGCTTCTCGCGCGCCATTTTAAAGCTGAAATCCTGCATCTTGATATTCTTCCACCGGGTTATCCGGTAGGCGAGTTTCTCTGGCAGAAATTTGCGCAAAGAGTTGGCGATCCAGTCTTTTGCCGGACGTGCAAACATCCATGTCGGCGTGCGTTGCAGCATTGTGACCTTGGCCGCTTTGTCTGCCATCGAAGGGACAATAGTCACCGCCGTCGCGCCTGATCCGATGACGACGACATTCTTGCCTGCGTAATCGAGGTTGTCCGGCCAGAATTGCGGGTGGATCACCTGACCTTCGAATTCGCCGAATTCAAAGCCGGGATCGTATGCTTCGTCGTAGTCATAATAGCCGGAGCCAAGATAGAGGAAGTTTGCAGTGAGGCGCGTCGTGGAACCGTCATCCAGCTCCATCTCGACATGCCAGCGCGCTTCGTCTTCTCGGAAATCGGCGGAGATCACTTTATGGCTGTAACGGATGTGCTGGCGGATGCCGCGTTCATCAACAATGGTGTTCAGATATTCGAGGATCGCGGGCGCATCGGCGATTGTTTTTTCGTGCTTCCACGGTTCGAAATCAAAGCCAAGCGTGTGCATGTCGCTGTCCGACCGAATGCCGGGATAACGGAACAAATCCCATGTCCCGCCCAAATTCTCGCGCCGTTCGACAATCGCATAGGAATGGTTCGGCGACTTCATTTCCATATGGGCAGCCATGCCAATTCCGGAAATACCAGCGCCGACGATCAGAACGTCGAAATCAGGGGCGGTTGCAAGCATCAGGTCTCTCTCTTCCCATTTGATCGACAATGTAACCATATGCGACGACGAAAAGCGAGTCTTGATAGCAAATTGCAACTGACTTTGTGGGGCAAGTCCGCTAGGCGCAGCGACCATGATCTATCGCTTCCGTTTTGCCGCTTCAGTCCTCGCTCTGTCCCTTTCTGTCCCTTTGTCCGCGCAGGACGTTTCGGGCGAAGAAATGGCCGAAGACGAGATCGTCGTGACCGGCGAAGGACTGCGGCAAGCGCCTTCTATCGGTGCCTATTCGATTACCGAAATTGACCGTGAGGCGATTGTGTCGAGCGGGTCTGGTCGCATCGAAGACGTACTAGAAAATGTCGCTGGTTTTCAGCAGTTCCGTCGCTCTGATAGCCGGTCTGCCAACCCCAGCGCTCAGGGTGCGACATTGCGCGCTTTGGGTGGCAACGCGACGAGCCGCGCGCTTGTGTTGCTCGATGGTGTTCCGATCAGCGATCCGTTCTTTGGCTATATCCCGTTCAATGCGATTGCTCCTGAAACGCTTGGCAGTATCCGAGTGACACGAGGGGGCGGATCGGGGCCATTCGGTTCTGGCGCGCTTGCCGGGACTATAGAATTGGAGAGCGCCGACGCACGCACGCTCGGCCCTGTGTCGGCCAGCTTGCTCGTCAATGACCGCGAAGAAACTGAGGCTAGCGCCGCGCTCAGCAGCCAACTGGGCGCTGGATTTGGTGTGATCAATGGCCGCTGGGACCGCGGGCAGGGGTTTTTCACTACGCCTGAGAGCCAGCGCGTTCCCGCGACGGCTCGCGCGGCGTTTGATAGTTGGCAGGTAGGCCTGCGCGCAGTCGCGCCGATTACTCCCAATATCGAATTGCAAGCCAGAGGCAGCCTGTTCGAAGACGCACGAACGCTGCGTTTTGAAGGAGCCGATTCCAGAATTGAAGGGCAGGACGCGAGCATCCGTTTCGTCGGGCGTGGTAGCTGGGAATTTGATGCTCTCGTCTATGTTCAGGCGCGCAATTTCTCGAATGTCGTCATCAGCTCCACCCGCTTTGTGAAAGTCCTTGATCAGCGCAATACGCCCTCGACCGGTCTAGGCGGCAAGATCGAAGTGCGCCCGCCCATCAATGAAGCGCATACGGTGCGCATCGGCGTTGATTACCGCAAATCGGGCGGCGAGCTCCAAGAAGAAGCCTTCAGCGCCTTTACCGGCAATTTGCGGGAGCGCCGCCGTGCTGGCGGCACCAACAGCAATCTTGGGTTCTTTGTCGAAGATGACTGGCAGATCGGCCCGCTCTTGCTGACCGGCGGATTGCGCGCCGACTACACCAACATCGAAGACGGCTTTTTTAGAGCGGTCGATTCAGGTGGAGCGCTTGTAACCGAGACAATCGCCGATGATCGCAGCGACTGGGCGGTAAGCTGGCGCGCCGGTGCGCTCTTTTACGCATCACGTAAGCTCGAATTGCGCGCCGCCGCTTACACCGGATTGCGGTTGCCTACGTTGAATGAGCTTTACCGACCTTTCGTTGTCTTTCCAGTTGTGACGCAAGCGAACGCGGCGCTGGAGAATGAACGGCTTAGGGGATTCGAGGCTGGGATGACATGGCAACCGGCTGATCCGGTGGTGCTGTCTCTGACGGCTTTCGATAACCGCGTCGAAAACGCGATTGCGAACGTCACGCTTCAGCCAAACCTGCGCCAACGCCAGAATTTGCCAGCCATCGATGCACAAGGGATCGAGGCGACTTTGGCGATGAAATTCGGCCAGATCAGCTTCGATGGTTCGCTGGCTTACACCGATGCGACGATCGACGGTGAAGGCGCATCAATCGCGCTGGACGGCAATCATCCGCCGCAAACGCCGGACTTTGCGGCATCGGCGACAATGGCTTGGGAACCGGCCGAAGGTTGGCGGTTTGCAGGGACTCTACGCCATGTCAGCGGACAGTTTGAAGACGATCAAGAAACGACGATTTTGCCTGCAGCGACCACACTCGATCTGTTTGCGCAGGCTCCTTTGAGCAGAAAATTCTCGATCGTGATGAGGGGCGAAAATCTTTTTGACGAGGAGATTGTGACCCGAAACTCAGCAGGTGCGATCGATTTAGGCGCGCCTCGCACAGTCTGGATTGGCCTTCGTTTCGGGTACTAAAGCTCGCAAAGCCGCCAAAAACTTTCCGATCGGTCAGCAATTTAATTGCCTGAATCGCGGTCACATTGACGCGATGCTGCGCTGCAGCACGATATGTTGCATTTTTGCTACGGTTTGCGAATAAGCGTCGCATAGCCTTGGCAGGGGCGAACTCACTGATAGTCTGCTTCCCACATCCAATAAGGCCAAAGGCCATTGGGGTAAGTGGAGAGGAAAATTTATGACACGTAAGTTTGCAGCCTACGCTGCAGGTCTCATGGCCTGCAGTTCGTTTACCGCCCCCGTATTTGCACAAGACGGCGATCAACTGGAAGCGCCGGAGCAAGATGATAGCGTCATCATTGTTACCGCGACACGCCGTGCACAGGACGTTCAAGACATTCCGATTGCTGTGACCGCTGTCACTCCGGAACAGCTGGACAAACAGGGCGTCGTTAACGTCCAGAACATCACTCAGGTCAGTCCAAGCTTCTCGACTTCGAACGCACAGGTTGCATCGGGATCTGTCGTTCTGCGTATTCGCGGTGTTGGTACGACTTCGAACAATATCGGCTTCGAAAGCGCGGTCGGTATCTTCGTCGATGGCGCATACCAGTCGCGCCCCGGCATCGCGCTTAGCGAGTTTGTCGATATCGAGCGGGTTGAGGTTCTCCGCGGACCGCAGGGTACTCTATTTGGTCGTAACACGTCGGCTGGTGCGCTTAACATCACCACACGCGGACCGGATGTTACCGAATTTGGCGGCTTCGCAAACGCGACTTACGGCAATTTTGATCTGATTAACGTACAGGGTGCGATCAACGCTCCTATCATTGAAGACACATTGGCCGTGCGGCTGACCGGTGCATATCGTAGCCGCGATGGCTTCGTTGATGTCGTCGACGGTACTGGCACCAAGATCGGCGAATCCAACACGATCGATCAATTCCTTGTCCGCGGTCAGATCGGCTTTGAAAGCGATAGCGGCATCACCGTTCGTTTGATCGGTGATTACAGCGAAAGCGAAAACCAGTGCTGTGCTGCAGTGGAATTGCTCGGTGATGCAGGCCTTGAAACTACGCTTGTCGGACTCGGCGCGCCTTCGCGCGGCGGAATGGCGGCACCGTCCGTCACATTCAACCCGTTTGACCAACCTGGCGCCGAGCAAGTTCTCGATAATCGTACGGCGACTGCAAACCGTCTTCCGCTCGCTGAAACTGAGCAATGGGGTGTCACCGGTGAGATCAATATTCCGCTCGGCGAGAATGCAGATCTGATTTACATCGGTTCGTACCGCGACTTTAGCTCGAGCGAGAATTACGATTCTGACTTCTCGGCACTCGAAGTGTTCGACGTGGATCGTCTCGACACCAACATCACAACGATGACCCATGAACTTCGCATTCAAGGCGAAGCGTTTGGCGGCAGCCTTGAATGGCTCGTTGGCGGATATTATTCGGATGAAGAAATCCAGTCGAGCACAGACTTCTCGCTTGGTTCGGACTACGATCTTTTGATCGGCGGTTTGTTTGGCGGACTGCTTGGTCCTGCTCCGCTGACGTTGTTGACGGATTTGATTAACGATCCAGGTACTCCAGGAAACGGAATCAGCCCAACAGGCACGACATCAACCAACGTCTATTCGCAAGAAAGCGAGAGCTTCTCGGTCTTCACGCACAATACGTTGGAAATTGCCGACGGATTGAAGGTGACTGTCGGTCTGCGGTATTCGGACGAGTCGAAGACAGGCGGTTTCACACAAGCGGCAAGCAACAATCCGACATGTCTGACGTTGCTTTCCGGCGTCGGAACTATTGCAGCGACAGTTGGTCCTGATCTTGTTCCAAACGTGCTCGGCACCGGTTGTTTCGCATTTACCGCACCGGCAATTGGCTCAGACGCGATTGCCTTCCCGCTCCCCCGTCCGTTCAGCGTACCGTTCAGCGATGAAGAGCTGATCTACACAGGCAAGCTGTCTTACGAGTTTGAAGCACCGGTTTCCGTCTATGCCAGCTTTACGCACGGCTATAAATCGGGCGGTATCAACCTCGATATCACAGCCAATTCCGGCGGTGCTGATCCGACCTTCAACTCTGAAGAAGTCGATGCGTACGAGCTTGGCGTGAAGGCCAAGTTCCTTGATGATGCGGTGACTATGAACGTCGCCGTTTTCCATGAGGAATTCACTGACTTCCAGGTTCTGGAGTTTACTGGAGCGCAGTTCACGACCTTTAACGTTGGCCGCGCGCTATCGTCTGGTTTTGAAATTGAGTCGGTTATCCGTCCGGATCGAAACCTGACGCTGAACGCTGGTCTGTCATACACCAATGCTCGCTATCCTGATGATTGCGACGGCGGTCTGACGTCGCAGAACGTGTTGGCGCTGTGCGGCAATACGCTAACCAACGCGCCTGAGATTGTGGCCATTATGGGTGCAAACTATGAGCGTGACCTTGGCAATTATCTGACAGGGTTCATCACTGCACAGGCGCGTATCGAAGATGACCGCCGGACTTCGACGCAGGCAGTCAATCCGGCTGATCTTGCTGCCCGCACTTTGGTGCCGTTCGACATTCAGGATAGCAACACCAAGGTGAATGTCCGTGCTGGTATCGGCGCTCAGGATAAGAGCTGGACGCTGGAAGTCTGGGGCAACAACATCACCGATGAAGTAACGCGCGGTGTTACCTTCAACACGGTGCTGCGCGGCAGCTCACGCTCCGCTTTTGCTCAGCAGCCTGCTACTTATGGTGTGACACTTCGTACCGAATTCTGATCCAACCGATCAGACACAAAAAAGGGGCGGTTCGCATGTGCGAGCCGCCCCTTTTGTTTGTGGCCGATAGGGACGGGCTACATGCCGCGCGCGATCACCATTTTCATCACTTCGTTTGACCCGCCAAAGATCCGCGTGATGCGGCTGTCGCGGTACATACGGGCAATCGGATAATCGTTGATGAAGCCCGCGCCGCCATGGAATTGCAGGCATTTGTCGACGACTTCGCCCTGAAGCTCGGTCACCCAGTATTTCGCCATACAAGCGGTCTGGACGTCCAATTCACCTTTCAGGTGCTTGGCAATGCAGTCGTTCACGAACACCCGCGCTGCGGTGCCACGTGCGAGCAGATCAGCCATCACGAACTGGGTGTTCTGAAAGTCCCAGATTGTCTGGCCAAACGCCTTGCGATCTTTGACGAACTCCATTGTGGTTTCGAGGGCTTTCTCAATCCCTGTCATCGCGCCCATGGCAATGATTAGACGTTCCTGAGGCAGCTCACCCATCAGCTGATAAAAGCCTTTGCCTTCGACGCCGCCCAGAACGTTTTCGGCTGGAACGAACACGTCGTCGAAAAACAGCTCTGAGGTGTCCGCCGCATCCAGCCCGATCTTGTCGAGCTTTTTGCCGCGTTGGAATCCGTCTGCGCCCTCTGTTTCGAGCAGCATAAGCGAGATGCCTTTGGCGCGCTCATTCGGATCGGTTTTGGCAACCACAATGATGAAGTCGGCGGTTTGACCGTTTGAAATATAGGTCTTTGCGCCGTTGATCTTGTATCCGTTGCCTTCTTTCAGAGCGGTCGTGGTGATGCTCTGAAGGTCTGATCCGACACCCGGCTCTGTCATCGCAATCGCGCTGACCAGTTCGCCGGTGACGAGCTTGGGAAGGTACTTCTTCTTCTGCTCCTCGGTGCCGTGGCGCACGAGGTATGGCAGGATCACTGTGTTGTGCAGGCTGGCTGCGAAGCCTTCGACATTGTGTTTAGATTGTTGGTCGATCACCACCATATCGTGACGGAAATCGCCGCCATGGCCGCCATATTCCTCTGGCACAGAAACGCCGAGCAAGCCCGCGCCGCCGGCCTCGTTCCAAAACTCGCGTTCCACCTGACCTTCATCGCGCCATTTCAGGACGCGCTTTTCGGGGGCGTGCTTCTGATAAAACTTTCCGACCGCATCCGCGAAGATCGAAATCTCCTCGTCGTCCATGAATTCCGGCTGGGCTACATTGAGAACTGGCATGATTATTTACCCTTCCAATTCGGCGCGCGCTTCTCCGCGAACGCCGCTGCGCCTTCGCGGGCGTCTTCTGATACGAAGACTGGCGCGATCAATTTCGCTTGATTGGTGTAGCGGTCATCCATCGCCCATCCGCGCGAATCTTTGACGATCTGCTTGGAGACTTTGACAGCAAGCGGGCCGTTGGCTGCGATCTTGGCCGCAAGCGCCTTTGCTGCCTCCAACGCCGAGCCTTCGGTCACTTCATTGATCAGACCAAGCTCATAGGCGCGCGGTGCATCGATAAACTCACCGGTCAGCGCCAATTCCATGGCGATCCGTTCAGGGATCTGGTCTGGGAGCATCATGACGCCGCCCGCTGCGGCAACAAGACCGCGTTTCACTTCAGGGACACCGAATTTCGAACCGTTCTTCGCGACCACCAGATCACAGGCGATCATCAGTTCGAGGCCGCCGGCCAGCGCGTAACCTTCGACGGCTGCGATCAGAGGCTTGGCAGGCGGTGCTTGAACCACGCCGCCAAAACCCCGCCCTTCGACCGATGGCGTTTCGCCGCGCAGGAAGCCTTTCAGATCCATGCCCGAGCAGAACGTGCCGCCTGCGCCAGTTAGAATGCCAACACGAAGATCCTCTTCGCTGTCGAGCCGGTCCATCGCCGCTGCGATTCCCTCGGCCGCCGCTTTGGTCATGGCGTTCTTTGCCTCTGGCCGGTTGATGGTGACGATCAATACGCCGTTATCGACTTCGGTCAGGACTTCTTGTGTGTCGGACACTTGTGCTCTCCCTAGCTCAATAGTGATTTCGTTTTGAAACTGAATTCTTGTGCAAGTGGTGAAGGCGGTTTACGGATACGTCAACTGCAATTTCAGCAAGTGAGAGAGGATTCCCCCATGGGCGAGGCATATATTATCGACGCGGTGCGTACCCCGCGCGGCATTGGCAAACAGGGCAAGGGTTCATTGGCAGCGGAGCACCCGCAGCATCTGGCGGCGACTGTTCTGAAAGCCATCGCGGCGCGCAACGGTCTCGACACTTCGACCGTCGATGATGTGATTTGGTCAGTCTCGACGCAGGACGGCATGCAGGCGGGCGATCTGGGCCGGATGGCCGCTCTCGACGCAGGCTATGACGTGACCTCGTCGGGCACGACCTTGGATCGGTTCTGCGGCGGCGGCATTACCTCTGTGAACCTTGCGGCGGCCCAGATTATGAGCGGTATGGAAGACTGCATCGTTGCGGGCGGCACAGAAATGATGAGCCTCACCGCAGCAATGGCCAAAGAGAAAATGCAGGCCGGTCTCAAGCCGCCAATGATGGGCAGCTACAATGAGCGGCTTCAGGCGGTTCACCCGCAATCGCACCAGGGCATTTGCGGCGATGCGATTGCCACGATGGAGGGCTTCACCCGCGAAGACCTCGACGCGGTCGGTTATCGGTCGCAACAGCGCGCTGCTGAGGCGCTCAGCGAAGGCCGCTTTGAAAAGTCGGTCATCGCGGTAACCGATGATGATGGCAATGTATTGCTGGAACAAGACGAGTATCCGCGCCCGCAGACAACCCTCGAAGGGCTGGCGGAGCTAGAGCCTGCCTTCACAAAAATCGCTGACGTTCCTCTGGATGCAAACGGCACCACATTCCGCAAGCTGATCAATCAAAAATATCCTGACCTCGACATTCAGCACTTTCATCACGCGGGCAATTCATCCGGCGTTGTCGATGGCGCGGCGGCTGTCCTCGTCGTGAGCAAAGAGTATGCGCAAAAGCACGGGCTGAAGCCGCGTGCGCGAATCGTCCAGACCGCAAATATGGGCGATGATCCCACACTGATGCTCAATGCGCCTGTCCCGGCTGCCAAGAAGGTCTTGGAGCGCGCAGGTATGACCGTCGATGATATCGATCTGTTCGAAATCAACGAAGCCTTCGCTGTTGTCGCTGCGAAGTTTGTGCGCGACCTCGGTCTCGATTGGGACAAGGTCAATGTGAACGGCGGCTCGATCGCTTTGGGCCACCCGATTGGCGCAACCGGTTCGATCCTGATCGGCACCGTGCTTGATGAGCTAGAGCGCCGCGACCTCAAAACCGGTCTCGTCACAATGTGCGCAGCGGGCGGCATGGCCCCCGCTATCATTGTAGAACGCGTTGACGGTTTCGTAGACTAAGCGAGGCACGAATGGTCGCTGACAACACGCCCGTCATTATCGGGGTCGGACAATATTCGGAACGGGTGGATCAGCCCGGTTATGAAGCATTGTCATATATGGACCTCGCCGGACGGGCGCTGGCGGCGGCAATTGCGGATAGCAGTGCCAGCGAGCCGGTCTCACAAGAGATCGACACGCTGGCCGCCATCCGCGCTTTCGAGATGTCGCGGCCAGATCGCAAGCCGCCTTTCGGCGCGGCAAATAATGTGCCGCGCGCGATTGCGGGCCGCGTGGGTGCTAATCCGAAACGCGCGATCCTGACGACGACCGGCGGACAGACCAACCAAAAGCTGGTTGGCGAATTCGCGCGTGATATTGCTGCGGGTGAGAGCCAATGCGCTGTGGTAGTCGGGTCGGAGGCTATCTCGACGGTGCTGGCGCTTTCCGCGAAAGGCGAAAAGCCGGATTGGTCCGAGGAGGTCGACGGCGATTTTGACGATCAGGGCTTTGGCGTCGAAGGACTGATGGAGCCTGCTCTGTTCGCGCACGGCGCAACGGGCGCAATCCCGCTTTACGCGCTGGCCGAAAATGCACGGCGTGCGAAGCTTGGGAAAAGCCTTGATGAGTATCGCTGCGATATTGGCGAGCTGTTTGAACCCTTCACGAAGGTCGCGGCTGCCAATGTTCACGCTGCGGCCCCTGTCGAACGCAGCGCCGAAGAGCTGGCGACGGTGACAGAGCGCAATCGGATCGTGGCAGAGCCCTATACAAGGATGACCGTCGCCCGTGATCAGGTGAATCAGGCTGCTGCAGTGATCATTGCCAGCGCTGGCCTTGCGCGCAAACTCGGCATTCCTGAACGCAAATGGGTGCATATCCACGCTGTGACCTCGGCAACCGAGCTAATGCTTTCCCAGCGCCCTGATTTGTCCGCCAACCCAGCTTCGCTAGCCAGCGTCGATGTAGCGCTGACTAAAGCAGGGAAGGGCATGTCGGATATAAGGTACATCGATTTCTATTCATGCTTTGCGATCCCGGTCTTCAATCAGATCGACCATTTTGGACTGACTGCCGATGACCCGCGCGGACTGACGCTAACGGGTGGTCTCCCATTCTTTGGCGGGGCAGGAAACAATTACTCGGCCCATGCGATTTGTGAGGCTGTACAGGCGGCACGCGGTGATCGCGGCGCTTACGCTCTGGTCGGCGCGAATGGCGGCTGGATGAGCAAATACGCCACGGGCATATATTCAACCGAGCCTGCCGACTGGTCTGCCAATGATCGCTATGAAAAACTGCCGACAGCTGACGACGCTGTGCCAACAGGCGTGGGCGCATTCGAAAGCGCGACGGTAGAAACCTACACGATCAACAATACGAAGTCTGGGAGCGTCGCCATCTGGCTTGGCCGGAATGACGCGGGTGAGCGCGTTTGCGGCAATGCCGACCTGACACATCAAGCGACGCGCGTAGCGTTTGAGGGAGGCAGGCCGTTTGGCGCAACTCTTTCTGTCACGCAGGACGACAAAGGTCGCAACATTGGCCGCATCGCCTGACACGAAGCGCATACGAAAGCGTCCTCTTGTCAAAACTCCAGCTTTCGGGTATTTAGTTTCAATCGTAACTAAATTGACATATCAGAGGCTACCCGATGACCAAGCACCCCGGCGATCTGTTCGATAATCCAGCTGGCCTTGATGGCTTTGAATTTGTGGAATTCTGCGCACCTGAAAAAGGCGTCCTGGAGCCGGTCTTCGAAGCGATGGGCTTCACTCTGGTCGCAAAGCACCGCAGCAAAGACGTCGATTTATGGCGTCAGGGTGGGATCAATCTGATCGCCAATTATGAGCCGCGCAGCGCAGCTTGGTATTTCGCACGCGAACATGGCCCTTCGGCCTGCGGTATGGCTTTCCGCGTTCGCAACGCTGTTGAGGCTTATGATCATCTGATCGCACAAGGTGCAGAGCCGGTAGCAAACGACCCTGGCCCTATGGAACTTCGCATCCCTGCGATCCGGGGCATTGGCGGGGCAATCCTCTACCTCGTCGATCGCTACGCTGATGAAGCTGGCGAGGGCCTCTCGATCTACGATATCGATTTTGCGTATCTACCGGGTGTCGAGCGTTATCCTGAAGGCTGCGGCTTCCAACTGATCGATCACCTGACCCACAACGTCTATGGCGGACGCATGAAATACTGGGCGGACTTTTATGAAAAGCTCTTCAATTTTCAGGAGATCCGTTATTTCGATATCAAGGGCGAATATACCGGTCTGACCTCAAAAGCGCTCACCGCGCCCGACGGTAAAATCCGCATTCCGCTGAACGAAGAAGGCGAGAATGGTAAAGGACAAATTGAGGAGTATCTGCGCGAATATAATGGCGAGGGCATTCAGCATATCGCCCTGATTTGCGATGATCTGGTAGCGTGCTGGGACCGGCTTAAGAAACACGGCGTGCCGTTTATGACTGCTCCGCCGGAAACCTATTATGAGATGCTTTCTGAGCGCCTGCCCGGCCATGGCCGGGACGAAGCGGAGCTGAAGACGCGCGGAATCTTGCTCGATGGGTCCACAGAAGGTGGCAATCCGCGCTTGCTGCTTCAGATTTTCGCCGAACCGCGCATCGGCCCTGTTTTCTTCGAATTCATCCAGAGGGTTGGAGATTACAAAGACGGCTTTGGCGAAGGCAACTTTAAGGCACTGTTCGAGAGTATCGAACGCGATCAGGTTGCACGCGGGGTGCTCGATACGAAGGCTAAGGAGCCTGCCGAATGAGCGCGGTAAAGCCATCAGGAATTCACCACGCAGCCTATCGGTGCAAGGATGCAAAAGAGACGGTTGAATGGTATGGCCGCGTGCTTGGCATGGAGTACACGACCGCTTTTGCCGAGGATCACGTGCCATCAACCGGCGACTATGATCCCTACATGCATGTCTTCCTTGATGCAGGGAATGACAACATTCTGGCGTTCTTCGAGCTGCCCAATCAACCGGATATGGGCCGCGACGAAAACACGCCTGCATGGGTTCAACATCTGGCCTTTCGCGTTTCATCCGAAGCAGAACTGCTGACCGCGAAAGAGCATGTCGAAGCGCAAGGGATCGATGTCCTCGGCCCGACCCATCACGGGATATTCAAATCGATCTATTTCTTTGATCCAAACGGGCACCGAGTGGAATTGGCAGCGGATATTGGCACCGATGATCAGTATGCCGAGCTAAAGCGTGTTGCGCCGATGATGCTGGAAGAGTGGAGCGAAACCAAAACCGCTCCGCGTCATGCAGATTGGCTGCACGAAATCGCCCGGGCTGAACACGGCAAGAGTTGAACCGGAGTTGGAGCGCGGGAAGGCGCTCTATGCTCTCCCATCGGAGCGATCTGCTGGATTTCCAAACCAGAAAGGGCGCGGGCCATATTGGCGCCGCGCCCTGCTTTTTTCGAAGCGCGCCTATCCGCTCCTATTTGATGACAAGTTCAGTTTCCTTGACGTCGCGGCTGTTGCTGCCTGACATCAGGACAAATTGACCGGGTTCAACCACGCGCTCCATCCGATCGTTCCAGAGGCTAAAGTCGCTAGGCGCGAGTTCGAATTTCACGGTCCGCGTTTCGCCTGGTTCAAGTGTGACCCGTTCAAAACGGACCAGTTGTTTTACGGGTGTGGTGACGGAAGCATGCACGTCGCGCAGGTAGAGTTGAACGACTTCGTCGCCTGCGAAACGCCCCGTGTTGGAAACGCTCACTTCGACTGAAACCGGTCCGGTCGTCGTATGCTGCTCGCCCAATACATTTGGAGCCGAAATTTCGAAACTCGAGTAACTCAATCCGAATCCGAACGGGTAGAGCGGCTTGATAGTGTCGAACAAGTAACCTCGCCGCGCTTGCGGCTTGTGGTTGTAGAAGACGGGAACCTGCCCGACATTGCGCGCGACGGTTACCGGCATTTTCCCCCCGGGATTGGACTTGCCGAATAGAACATCTGCAACCGCGTTTCCTGTCTCCTGACCGAGATACCACCCTTCGATAATCGCGGGTGCGGTATCCTGAAGTTCAACAATGGAAAGTGGGCGGCCATTGAGAAGGAGGGTGACCACAGGTTTGCCGGTAGCCAGCATTGCCCGGGCAAGCTCCATTTGTTGCCCGACGAGCGTGATGTCGGTCCTGTCGCCTAGATGTGTCGTTGCCCAAGCTTCTCGGCTTGTCTGCTCGTTCCCGCCTATCACCAAGACAATCGTGTCCGCACTTTCCGCCGCTTTCACAGCTTCGGCGATTAATCGGCTATTCTCTTCTTCCGGCACCAAATCGACAGGATCTGCGGCCCATTCACGGCTTTCTGTAATTCTTACACCTTCTGAATAGGCGACGTCGAATTTGCCTTTGGCAGCGTTCTCGATGCCTTCAAGGACGCTTACGACCTTGCGCGGCACATCGCTGTACCCACCAAGAGGCGTGTCTTTTGCATGCGTGCCGACGACCAATAATTTCTCGATCTTATCTGCGTTTAGGGGGAGCAGACCGTCGTTTTTGAGCAGAACCATTGATTTGCGCGCCGCTTCAAGGGCGAGGGCGATTGCCTCTGGATTTGCTTCGATGCGTTCAGCATGGTCGGCATCGGCATATGGGTTCTCAAACATCCCGGCGATGAATTTGAGCCGCAATATGCGGCGCACCGCATCATCGATAAGGGCGCCATCAACGCGGCCCTCTGCAACCAATGACGGCAGTTCTTTGAATGCGTCCGCATCGGCCATCTCACTATCCACACCGGCCTTGATTGCGCGCTCTGCTGCCTGTTTGGCGTCCGCCAGCATTTGATGTCTGGTTACCATTTCGCGGATCGCAAAATAATCACTTACTACGGCGCCATCAAAGCCCCATTCGTCTTTCAATATGTCATTGAGCAACCAGCCATTGGCGTGGCTGGGTACGCCTCCAATTTCGTTGTACGAAGGCATGACAGATAGCGCGTTACCCTCTTTGATAGCGCGCTCGAATGGCGGGAAGAAATATGTCCTGAGTGTGTGCTCGGTCAACTCCGCAGGGGCGACATTGGTGCCGCTTTCGGGTTGTCCGTGGCCGGTCATATGTTTCAAAGTGACCAGCACTTTATCATCCGCAAGCGGAAGGGTTTGGCCCTGAAAACCGCGAATGGCAGCCAGGCCGATCTCGGAAACAAGATACGGGTCTTCGCCATATGTTTCCTCGATCCGGCCCCAGCGCGGATCGCGTGCGATGTCGACCACCGGTGACAGAGCAATCTGAGCGCCCCGAGACCGCATTTCGCGCGAGGCCACGCTGTACACTTGCTCAATGAGGTCTTTATCCCACGTGCTGGCTAGGCCAATCGCTTGAGGAAAGCTGGTCGCGCCTCTGGCGACATACCCGTGTAGACCTTCTTCATGCATCAGGATCGGAATTCCGAGACGCGTTTCGTTTACGGCCCAGCGCTGCGCGGCGTTCACATATTCGACCGTTTCTCGGGCGGTGCGATTGCGCGCGCCAGCGGAAGCACCGGCATCACCGCTATTTGATTGGTCGACGCCGCGAAAATCCGAAGGCCTGGCGATCATACCAATGCCGTGCGGCCATACTTCACTCGCTTTGGCCGGATCGAAGTCGCCTTGCGCGGTCTGGACCTGTTCTTTCTGCTCCCAAATTGTGAGCATCTGAGCGACCTTTTCTTCAAGGGTCATCCGCGAAAGCAAATCTTCGATACGCGTGTCTATCGGAGCGGCTGGGTCCTTATAGATCGCAGGAGCGCTGGATTGGACTTCTTGCGCCGCCGCTGCTTGCGTTAGAACGGCCCCTGCCGAGAAAAGCCCAATCGAGGCAATTGCAACCCATCCTGATGCACTCCGTGAGCCAATACGCATATCTTTCTCCGCCCTAATGGTAGCGCTACCATAGAATGCTCTAGCGACATTGCAATGGCTTGCTGGCGCAGCTACGGTTTGAGTGTGAAAAAGCAGATGACGCGAACAAAGAGACGCACGACCCAGGCGGTCAAGATTGATGACGTGGCGCGGCAAGCGGGCGTTTCGGCCATGACTGTTTCGCGCGTGATGAATCGGGAAAGCGGCGTTCGCGAGGGTACGCGTGACAAAGTCCTGAAAGCGGTAGAGGCACTGAACTACCAACCCAATCGATCGGCTCGGCGACTGGCAAAAGGCGCGGAAGTGCACATCGGATTGATTTACGCGAACCCATCGGACAATTACCTTGGGCGGTTTCTGCATGGTGCGCTTGGCGCGGCTCAGCGTTCGGACAACCACCTGATTGTCGATATCTGTGATGAGAACCTGCCAGCATCTTATGTCAGTTCTGCATTGCGCTTGGCGAAGGCCAATATTGCGGGCGTTATCCTGCCGCCGCCCATATCGGGATCGGATGAAATTCTCTCCGTGTTTCAAGAATTGCAGATACCCATCGCGACCGTTGCGAACGGCAAAAAATCCCAGAAATTCAACGATATCAGCATCGATGACGAGGGGGCAGCAGCAAAGATGACCCGCCACCTTATCGATCTTGGCCACCGGCGCATTGCGTTTATTCAAGGCCAGTCTGATCAGAATTCCAGCGCACTGCGCGAACAAGGTTTTCGTCGCGAGATGCGAGCTGCAGACCTGATTGTTGACCCAGCATTCGTTGCGCCGGGGCAGTTCACTTATCGCTCTGGTGTTGAGGCGGCCGAGTTTTTGTTGAGCTGCGATGAGCGGCCGACGGCGATCTTTGCCAGCAATGATGACATGGCCGCAGCGGCGATCGGTGTTGCCCATAGGCATGGTTTATCGGTGCCTGATGATCTCAGCGTGGTTGGCTTCGACAACAGTCCTTCTGCAATTTCAGTCTGGCCTGAACTGACCACGATTGATCAGCCGGTTAGTGCGATGGCCGCCGCAGCGTTCGAGCTGGTCTTGAGCCAGATCAATGACGCGGCAGATAAGGAGCGGGGGCAGACAGATAGGGGTCTGGAAGACTGTCAATTGATCGTCCGCGGATCATCAGGCCCCTGCCGAGAATAACTTTGAGCTAGATTTTCTTTTCGTTAGCGCTAACATTTAGATCAACTGCTACGAGGGAGAGATTCGAGTGGCTCGCGAAAATTCGCATAACACGCGCTTTGTCAGCTTGATTGTGTCGGTCGCGACACTTGGCGGCTTTCTGTTTGGTTTCGACAGCGGGGTTATCAATGGCACGGTCGACGGGCTGCAAACTGCATTCGACTCAACTTCGATTGGAACCGGCTTCAACGTAGCATCCATGTTGCTCGGTTGCGCTATTGGCGCCTTTATCGCGGGCCGACTATCGGATGTTATTGGCCGGCGCGCGGTCCTTTTGATCGCAGCGGTACTTTTCCTCCTCTCGGCATGGGGATCTGGAGTGGCCACTGACGCTACGACCTTTGTCATCGCGCGAATTCTTGGTGGTCTTGCGGTTGGCGCGGCAAGCGTGATCGCGCCAGCCTACATCTCTGAAGTCGCACCCGCTGAACGGCGCGGGCGCCTGTCCTCCATTCAACAGGTGATGATTATCGTCGGCCTGACCGCTGCATTCCTGTCGAACTATTTTCTTGCTGAATTTGCCGGTGGAAGTCAGGCGGAGTTCTGGGGAGGCTATGCCGCATGGCGATGGATGTTCTGGGCTGAACTGGTGCCAGCCGCGCTCTTCCTGATCTTGCTGTTCTTTATACCTGAAAGCCCTCGCTATCTTGTCGCGAAAGGGCGCGATAACGAAGCTCAGGCAACTCTTAGCAGGCTTCTTGGCGAAGAAAGCGCCGGCGCAAAACTGGCAGAGATCAAAGCCAGTCTTGCTGGCGACCACCAGCCGCGACTTTCCGATCTTGTTAGCAGCGCAACAGGCAAAGTGCGCACAATCGTTTGGGTCGGGATCGGTCTTGCCACATTCCAGCAGCTTGTGGGTATCAATATCGTTTTCTACTACGGCGCGGTGCTGTGGCAGGCGGTTGGCTTCACAGAGAATGATGCCTTGAAGATCAATGTGCTGTCGGGCGCGTTGTCTATCGGTGCCGTTTTCTTTGCAATCGCATTGATTGACCGCATCGGGCGAAAACCGCTTTTGTTTGCTGGCTCGCTCTTGATGACTGCCGGACTGGCGGTTGTCGCCTTGTCATTCGCAACCGGATCACTGGTTGATGGAGAATTGGTGCTATCCGACGGTGCAGGGCTTGCCGCTCTGATCGCGGCGAATGTCTATGTCGTGGCTTTTAACTTTAGTTGGGGGCCGGTCATGTGGGTGATGCTTGGCGAGATGTTCCCCAATCAGATCCGCGGTTCTGGCCTCGCTGTGTCCGGCTTCGCACAATGGACAGCCAATTTCCTGATTATCATGAGCTTCCCTTGGCTGCTCACGAACGTAGGGCTGCCAGTAACCTATGGATTCTACGCGGCGGCCGCGCTGATATCGGCTTGGTTCGTCGCAAAGCTGGTGAAGGAAACGGCTGGGCGCGAGCTGGAAGCGATGACGGGCTGAGCCGTGTTGACGCTCCGGTCAGATACTGTCGAAGTGGTCATCGATCCGTGGCGAGGCGGCGGCATTCTAGCGTTCAAATGGCGCGGCATTGATGTTTTCAGACCTCACAATGGCGGCGACAGCCCACTGGATTTGGCGTGTTTCCCGTTGATCCCTTTTTGCAACCGGATCGCCAAAGGGTGCATCTCTAAACGAGGGCAGCTTCGCACGCTTCCTGCCGCTTCCCGATGGGGTGAACCAGTGCATGCTTTGCACGGCACGGGATGGATCAGCCCATGGGCAACGAAGCGTGTCGAAACTGATTTGGCTGTACTGACATTTAGTGGTGACGGGGTTCTATGGCCGTGGGTATTTGACGCTGAACAGCATTTTCAAATGCATAAAGATGGCTTCACTCAATCGATCTCGATCACAAATCGAGATGACGTCGCAATGCCAGCTGGGCTTGGACTGCATCCATACTTCTCTCGCGCCGGAGCGACTTTGGAAACCGGCGCGACGGGATATTGGGCAACCGGCCCGGACCGGTTGCCTGAGACGCATCGCAGTTTGAAAAAGGAGCCGCGCTGGTTCACCAAAGACTGGTTCGATGATTGTTTTACCGGGTGCAACGATCCGGTGCGATTGCGGTGGCCGACCCACCAGCTCGCGATACACGCTTCCCAAAACTTACCTTTCACGCACATCTACACGCCGCGAGGCGAAGACTATTTTTGCATGGAGCCCGTTAGTCATATCCCAAATGCAGTGAACAGCACACTCGATAGCGACGAGACTGGAATTGCGAACCTTGAACCTGGCCAGAGCATGAAAATTGACTGCCGGTTTCAACTGGAGGAACCGAGCTGATGTGGCTGGGAATTGATCTGGGCACCTCGGGTGTCAAGTCTGTCATCGTCGATGAAGATGGGGCTGTTCTGTCGCAAAGCACCGCAGCGCTTTCTGTCCAGCGGCCCAACCCATTGTGGTCAGAACAGGCGCCTGCGGCATGGTGGGAGGCGACAAAGGCCTCGATCATCTGTCTACCAGAAAAGCAAAGAGCAAGCGTCAAAGGCATCGGGCTTTCCGGTCAGATGCACGGTGCGGTATTGCTAGATAAGACTGATGTGGTTCTGCGCCCTGCTATCCTTTGGAACGATGGCCGCAGCGCACCATATTGTGCTGCTCTTGATCCGATGGCTCGAAAGTTCACCGGCAACCTTGCGATGGCTGGGTTCACTGCGCCGAAGCTTTCCTGGGTTCGTGAGAATGAGCCGGAGATATTTTCTGCGACCCGCAAGGTGTTGCTGCCGAAGGATTATTTGCGGCTTTTGCTGACGGGTGAAAAGGCCAGCGAGATGTCCGATGCTTCTGGAACTCTGTGGCTTGATGTCGCGGAGCGCAGATGGTCGCCCGAAATGCTTGCAGCTACCGGAATGGATGAACGCTATATGCCTGCTCTCGTTGAGGGGGCTGAAGTGTCGGGGAAACTGCGCCGCGCGGTCGCAGATGAACTGGGTTTGCCGGTCGTCCCCGTTGCAGGCGGTGCAGGCGATCAAGCTGCAGGGGCGATCGGGGCAGGGGTAACAGATCCTGGGCAAGCGTTCCTAAGTCTGGGAACATCCGGGGTTGTGTTCGCTGCATCCGGCGGATTTGAACCGGCACCCGAAAACGGTGTGCACGCATTCTGCCACGCCCTGCCAGATCGCTGGCATGCAATGACTGTGATGCTTTCGGCTGCGGCATGTCTGGATTGGGTCACCAGGCTCACCGGTTTTACCGACGTGCCAAGTGCGTTGGAAGCCGCTGCGTACAACGACACGCCAGCTTCGAAACTGCCCTTGTTTCTCCCATACCTTTCTGGCGAACGCACGCCGCATAATAATCCGTCAGCAAAAGGCGTTTTCTTCGGCATGAGTCAGGAAACAGGACCGGCTGAGCTTGTGCGATCAACGCTGGAAGGCGTCGGATTTGGGCTGCGCGACGGGCTAGATGCGATGGCGTCGAAGCCGGATCAGTTGTCAGTGATTGGCGGCGGTGCTCAATCTGAACACTGGGCCCAAATACTGGCAGATATACTCGTGGTGCCACTCATCTACCGCGACGGTGCAAGTGTCGGCCCGGCCAACGGTGCAGCGCGCCTTGCACGCTTGGCTGTCACTGCCGATTCCGTCGCCGATGTCTGCACGCAGCCACCAGAGCAATCGCGCTTCTGTCCAAAATCCAACCAAGACGATCGGTTTGCCAAGTTCCGGTCGCTCTATCCCGCACTCAAATCCAGTTTCGGAGAATTTTGATGAGCTACTTCGCTGACATCCCGTCCATCGCATTTGAAGGGACAGAAAGCCGAAACCCGCTTGCCTATCGTTTCTACGATGCGGATCGCGAAGTGCTCGGGAAATCGATGCGAGACCATTTACGCTGGGCGGTTTGTTACTGGCATACATTTGCATGGCCGGGTCACGATATCTTCGGCGCGGGCGTTTTCGAACGACCTTGGAAACCAGGTGAACCTGTCACCGCTGAACATGCCCAGATCAAGCTTGATGCGGCATTTGATATGTTCGCGAAACTTGGCGCACCATTCTATTGTTTCCACGATGTGGATGCGATGGCCGACCACGATGACACGACCAGCTACTCACGGGAACTGGATGCGATCGTTGGTAAAATGGAAGGCAAGATCGCCGAAACCGGTGTGAACTTGCTTTGGGGAACAGCCAACCTGTTTAGCCACCCACGCTACGCTGCAGGCGCGGCCACCAATCCCGATCCTGATGTATTTGCCTGGGCTGCGCATCAAGTGCGCTCAATGCTGGAAGCGACAAATCATCTCGGCGGCGAGAACTATGTGCTGTGGGGAGGCCGTGAGGGCTATGACACTATCCTCAATACGAACCTTGGACACGAGCTCGATCAATTGGGCCGGTTCATGAACATGGTTGTGGAGCACAAACACAAGATCGGTTTTGACGGTCCAATCTTGATCGAGCCGAAACCGCATGAGCCGACCAAACATCAATATGACCGGGACACCGCAACCGTTTATGGTTTTCTAAAGCGTTACGGGCTTGAGGACGAGGTTAAGGTCAACATTGAGGCAAACCATGCAACGCTCGCCGGAAACAGCTTCGAGCACGAAATCGCGACTGCCAACGCGCTGGGCATCATGGGGTCGATCGACATCAATCGCGGTGACCCGCAGAATGGATGGGACACGGATCAGTTTCCCAACAACGTTCCGGATCTGACGCCGGTATTGTATTACATCATTCAAGGCGGTGGCTTCAAAACCGGCGGCTTCAATTTTGATGCAAAGGTTCGTCGCCAATCCGTCGATGCCGAAGATCTCTTCCACGCACATATTGGCGGCGTCGATGTCCTCTCGCGTGCTCTGTTAGCGGCTGCATCCATCATCGAGGAAGGACAGCTGGATCAGTTTGTATCTGACCGATATTCCGGTTGGAATGAAGCTTTCGGTCAAGATGTCCTTTCAGGAAAGATCACGCTGGAACAGGCTGCAAACCACGCAGTCGAGAACAACCTGCAACCCAGTGTTCGATCAGGGCGGCAAGAATTTCTGGAAAACCTGATTAGTCGCCACAGCTGAACGTCCTAGGCAGTCGGGTCAGCCGCCCAGATCGGGCAGCTTCGAAAAGTCTGGCGCTTCAACGGTAATCCGGTCGGACTTCACTGCTTCGCCGCGCATAAAGGTGTGCATCGCGTCTTGAACCTCAGATGAGGTCATGAAGAGATTGTGTCCGGCATTCTCGACAGTGATGTGCTCGACTTTGCTCAATCCTGCTGTCGCCTCGATGTGACCTTCGGGATAGGTTCGTCCGTCCAGCGTACCCGTTAACATCAGAACGGGTGTGTCTCCGAATGGCCCGTCACGGAATGCTGGGCCAATGTCGACCTCTTTCAACTCATCAAGAATTTGCGGCATCGGGAAGTTCATATACTTACCTACCGGGGATGAAGATGCTTGTTGTTCAAACGCCTTTAAGCGGGCCGGAGTGATACCAGAGGCCCGGTCCATCGCGAGCGACATTGCGGAAAAGGTGATCGGCTCATCAGGGCTCCAGAACCGCTGCAAAATGAACGTGATCATCGTTGGATCACCTTCGTCCAGTTGGCGATACATCATCAGCAGCACAGCCGCATATTGCGGGTCCGAGATCAGTCCTCCGCTGAATTGCTGCAAATGCCTTTTTTGAAGCAGCAGGTCATAACTGCCACCGTCTTTCGTCGGTACAATAACGGTCATGGGATTTGCATCGAGCTTCGCATGCACACGCTCGATCAACCCCAGGATATTGGGATAAAGCCTCGCGGCTTCGGGTTGCGCATCTACGGCTGCCTGTAAACGGCCGAAATAGCCAAGCGTTCGGCTGGGCAGTTTGACTGTCTGATCAAGCCCCTCTGTCGCGGCCATGATTACGCGGTCAAGTTCGTCCGGGATTGCTGAAAGCGCTGCCAAAGCGAGGTGGCTGCCATAGGAAATGGACCATAGAGAGATCTGACCTGCGCCAAGATGTTGGCGTAAATCGGACAGATCCTGTGCGCTTTCGGCGGTTGTAAAGCCGCGTAGGTCGACGCCGTTCTCTTTCCATTGTGCTGCACATTCACGCGTCGCCAATTTGTACCGCTCGGCATGTTCGGCGTCACTTATGCGCTCCATTTCGCCAATCTCGACGCTCGAGACGCAAGGGGCAGGTTTATCAGATTGGCCGGTGCCGCGTTGGTCGAGGGCAATCACATCGCCATGCTGGCGCATTGCCATAAACAAGGGAAAACGCGGCCCCTTCGCAGTTCCGATACCTGATCCACCAGGCCCGCCTGACAGATAAACAATCGGGTTGCCCGGAGTTTCGGTTGTCGCTGGGAAGCGGACATAAGCAACCTTGGTGGTGCCGCTGTCCGGATCGCTCCTGTTCATCGGAACCGTCAGAAACCCGCTATACGCTTCAACCGTTTCGCCAGTGCGGGTTTCAAAGGTGATTGCCTCCTCGTTCGGCGCTGTATGGGCCATCGCGGGTGCGAAAACGGGAATGGCCATCGCGAGTGCTAAGGATGTGAGGATTGTTGATCTGGGCATGGCGCTTCTCTCCGATTGATGTGCGTTCCGATCCGAAACAGAGGAATTTCAGCGCAGTGAACAGAGGGTGTTCTGTTAGCGGGGGGTTCTGATCGGTCAGCGGCGGGACTTACCGTTCATCGGAAGCTATAGGTTTCTCGGTGCTGCGCTTCCTTCTCCTTTTCTTGTCGCTTCTGACCCTTCCTGCTGCGGTAAGCGCGCAGCCATACCAGAGCTTCATCGATCATCCCGTCCGCGTCTGCGACGCCGCAGCAGGATCAGACACACCGCCAGATTTTGAGCAGAGCCTTTGTGAAACGACGCTTTTCTATCAAGCCGACCCACAAGACCGCCTGATATGGATCATATTTGAGTTTGAAGCAGAGCCAACCTTGGTTGAAGGTGATCAACCGCTCGGTTTGTTCTTGAGCGCAAAGGCATCAAGCGAAGTCTTCCTCAATGGAGTCGCGCTTGGCAAAAATGGGAAGCCGGGAGCATCTCCGCTTAGCGAAGATGCAGGTGATATGGATGCCGTATTCTTCGTTCCCGAGGATACATTGAAAGCGGATACAAACCGGCTTGTTATGCGGATGTCCTCAATGAATGGCGGCATCACACTCAATTCGCCGATGCACAACATCTCGCTGGCTCCCTACCGAGATCCGCGTAAACCGGGCCCTGCTACGTGGTTTGCGTTGGTGACCTTTGGCCTGTTTGTCGCGGCGTTCGTCTTCTTTGGGGTTAGCTCCTTGCGCGGCAGCGACAAAGAAGGCTCCGCGTTGATCGCCGCAATATCTTTGACGGCTGCATTGCAGCTCGCGGCGGAGGCAACGCGCGACATCCTCCCCTATCCTTATCCGCTGCATGATCTTCGGCTATCTTTGATCCTGACTTTCGCAATCTGTCTGGGGCTGAGCGCCGCCGCGTACGTGCTGCTTCGTTTGTTTCAGCCATTTGCGAAGCGGCGTTTGCTCGCGCTGGCGGGCTTGCTCGCGGTAATGCTGCTGATCAGTGTTCTTCAGCCTGGGTTTGATCTCAAGACCGGACTTGTTTTCATTGCTGCATCTGTGGTCGGCGCAATTGGCGGCGTCATCGCTGACTTAGGCGGCAACCGGAATGGCCGGTGGATTGCGTTGGCATCATTAGCACTCGCGGCCTCGATTTATTGGCTCGGCGGACTGTTTTTAGACACCGTTCTCTATCTGATTGTAGCGGTCTGCGTGCTTTGGTTGTTCTTTAGCCGGGCAAGGGCGGGCAATCTGTTGGCCGAACCTGCAGATATTCAGGTCCTGCCCAAACGCATCGAAATTTCTAACAATGGCAGGATCGAATTTGTCGACTGCAATGATGTCGTCCGCTTCAGCGGAGCTGGAGATTATGTTGAGGTCTTTCTCAAATCCGGGCGCAGCGCATTGCATAGTGCGACGCTATCAGCCTTGGAATCTGAACTGTCGGATGGTTTTATCCGGGTTCATCGCTCGCATATTGTGAATGCTGAGCTGGTAAAATCACTCACTCGCGAAAGCGCAGGGACCGGCGAATTGCAAATGTCAGATGGGTCAGTTGTACCGATCAGTCGGCGCAACTTGGCCAGCGTTAAGGCCGCGCTGAAGAGCAACTAGTTGGCTCTCAAGCGCCCAAGTGTCTCTTGGCGTAACCTTTCTCGGCCATTCTCCGGATCGCTCAATAGGGAGTGTCAGAGATGAACTTACGTGATCTGGAATATGTCGCAGCGATCGATCGTTATCGCAATCCTTTTACCCCTTGGCCCGTCTTTCACCAATTTTGGGAAAGAAAGGCAGCACGATGAAACCTTCAATCACTCGCAGCGGGATCCTGACCTCAGGCCGCTTGCTTCTTACATCTTCTTCTATCGCATTTTTCGCAACGGGCGCTGCCCAAGCGTAAGAAACTCTTAACGACGGCGATAATGCAACCGTTACGTTTGCAGCCGATGGTGAGGCTATTTCACAGCTGCTGGCTTGACCAGCACCGTTGATGGAGCACCAATCGTTGTTGTCGCCAACCATGATGTGACCCTCGAAAATGCTGGTACCCTTCTGACTACAGGTGTGACGCAGACTGTCCGAGTCAATCAAGGCACAACCTGCGCGACGATCAAAAACGCCGCAACAGGCCGAATCGAAGCAGCACCGCGCGGCGTAAACTTTGTCGGAACCTATGAAGTCCTGAACAATGATGGCGTCATCATCGGAACCGGCAGCCAGCGCAACGGAACGGTCGATGCTGATGGTACTGCCAATAACTTCACCTTGAACAATATCATTGTTATGGATGCAGGTGTCGCGGGATCGGCTGTTCCATTGCAACTCGGTACGGCTGATGGTGATGTCCGTAGCTGCACTGCCGTGAACGATGGCACGCTCGCTTGAAGGTAACCTAACAGCCAATGGTACGCTTGCATTTGATCTGGGGGGGGGGCTCGCTCGAGGTCAATGGAAACACTGTTCTGGGTGAACAAGGCATCGTGAACGTCGCCACCACGCAGATCGATCAAGGCGACATTGGTTCAACCTTCGATGTGCTGACTGAAATTGGAATTTTCACCCACAACGGAGCGACGGTCAATGTGATCGATAACGAATTCCTGATCGATTACACAGTCAATCTTGGATCGGTCTAGGTCACGGTGGGAGTAACTGACCTTGGCGCGGTATCAGCCGATGCTAATGTTAGCAGCCTGACCTCGATCTGGCCTTTGTGAACTCCGAAGCCGGTTACTCGGCGATTTCGGTCGATAACAGCCGCACTGTGCTGGGTTCGCCGATCACAGGCGAAAGCGATATGGACGGCCGCTATGGTAGCCTCAATATTGGCTATGATATTGAAGCTGGCGGCGTGGTACTCACACCGAAATCGGCAGCCTTGACCCGACGTTGGACAGTGACAGTGCCGAATTCTTGGAAGCACGTGTCGGCCTGAGGGTTGTGGGTGATGCCGAAACCAGCCTGATCCCTTTCGCAAGCGTCGACTTTGTGAACGAAGGTGGCCTCTCGATCTGTGCTGAATATCGCGGGCGTTTTGCTTCGGATTACCAGTCGCATTCAGGCGGTGTCCGAGTTCGTTTGGAATTCTAAGTAGCTCCCACTTGGGCTGCCTAAGCCAAGGGAAGCCGGCTGATGTCTTGGACATCGGCCGGCTTTTTCTTTGGTCTTGGGACTGCACGGCCATTTTGGTCAGTCCGTTCGAGCCATTGTCGAATGACGCAAACTGGTAGGGGCAATACGGACATCAATGAATGGGAAGTATGGTCCTGCGGTAGAGGTGCCATGTCGCGTGCCCCAGCACGGGCAAAACCAGCAGTAAGCCTACGAACATTGTCAGCACGGCGATAGCCAACATAAGGACAATCATAATTGCCCAAACGATCAGCACGCGCGTGTTCTCTCGAAACGCCTTGAGGCTGGCAAATATGGCGGTGAGAAAGTCGACTTCCCGATCGACCAACATCGGTAGGCTGACGAGTGTAATCGCGTAAAAAGCAAGCGCAATAAGGCCGCCAATCGCACCGCCCACCGCCAGCATGGCCATCCCTAACGGAGTGAGCAAAAAACCAAGACTTTCCGCACCAGCGCCCGCCTCGGCCGTAAAGATTGCAAAAACCAGATGCGCGATGATGACCCAAAAACCAAAGGCGACAAAGATAATGACGCTCATGCTCAGGATTTGCTCATCCCCGCGCCCTTTCACCGCGCCCAAAATGGCACTCCAACTCATCGGCAGGCCGGCTTCCCTTCGGCGGCTGACTTCATATAGGCCGACAGCGGTGAAAGGGGCGAGCAGCGGAAAGCCCGCTGCCGCCGGGATCAGCCAAGAAACCTGCCCCTGCACAAGCAAGACATAGGCAAGCACAATTCCGGCACCAGCAAAAACCACACCGAAAAACAGACCGAACCCCGGGAACAAGCGAAAATCGCTCCAACCGGCCCTCAAGGCCGCTGTCAGATCGCTCCATTTGAGATCGTCTGCGACCTTAAAGGGTGCTTGTTGGTTAGAGTCTATTTCGCTTGATACTGGCAAATTTCTTGTCCGGTTGATGGGCTCAAAAGCGATAGGTTATGCCAGCGCTCAGCACCCATGGGTCAAGGTCATGGTCGGTTTCGATGACAAGCGTATCGCCGGCAAACCAGCGCGCAGTGGTGCCAATAAAATAGCGCTTCGCATCGATTGTTAGGCCAAAGCCTTTGTCACCCAGCGGCACATCTGCACCCGCTTGCAGCACAAAGCCAAACTCATCGGAAAGCTCGGTATCAGTTACGCCTAGGGGAATAGTAGCGGCGCCCGGATCATCGCTGAGCCAGATGAAGTAAGCACCCCCTACGCCGACATAGGGTTTGACACCCCCTGCATCGAAATGCGCCTTTACCGTAACAGTTGCAGGCAACAAGAGCGCGTCCGACACCAGTTCAGTTCCAGCAGCAAAGCCTGAGACCGCATCAACATCATGCTGAGTGGTGCCGGCGATCGTCTCGATCGAGAATGTGTCCGTCACGAAGTATTCAACTGCCACGGTCGGCACATAATTGTCGTTCGCGGCCGTGTCTGTTCCCGCAGGCAAACCGACCAGATCGACATTCACCGCATCAATTTCGCCATCAGGTAAAACGGCAGTCCCCAAAAGCTTGATCTGCACATCTCCTGCCTCTTGCGCGGATGCGGGAGAGGCCATCGCTGCAATTGCCACGCCTACAAACCCAAGATGGGCAATCGCGAATACACTCTTCATTATTCTTCCTTCGTTGCAGCAGCGGCCATCCTTCACGGCCAAGGGTTTTTGCTGCGAGACGAATAATGTGAGGCTCAAGCCGTCGGCGCATTGATCCAGATCAATGTGCTCTGTGGGTTTGGGGTCCAGATGCGGTGGTGTCGGATCAAAAGAAGGCGGACCTTGCATGACATTCACAAATCTCTTTGACAGGTTCGCAAGCGGCATTTTGTCGCTTAGCATGACAGAGGCAACGCGGACGAAGCTTGAGGCCGCCGCCCGCTATGCCAGTGCGCTTAGCGGCGACGCGCCCATTGTTGGCAATGACAAAGATCAAATTGTCTTTGTCGGAAGCGGAAGCGTCAAATTGGTCGCGCATGCCTCCGCGGGTCGTGAGCAAGTGGTGGCATTCCAATTTGCAGGCGACCTTGTTTCGGTTCCTGCCACAAGGGCCCACGCTTATTCTTTGTCAGCGCTTGATGATTGCGAGTTGATCTCTTTCCCAGCAGACGAGTTTTTCAAGCTTGTTCAACAAGAAGAGGGCATAATTCTGGAGGTGCTTAAATGCTCCTTAGTCGCCCTTGCCAATTGCCGGGAAAAAGCGATCACCCTTGGGCGCAAGACCGCGCAGGAACGTTTGGCAAGCTTCCTAGTATCGATGGCCGAACGCGGTGGTACGCCTGTCGATCGGGGGGTCGAATTACACCTCCCAATGTCGCGCAGCGATATGGGTGATAGCCTTGGCCTAACGATTGAGACGGTTAGCCGTCAATTGAGCGAGCTGCGCGCTTCCGGACTTTTGATAACGCCAAGCCGTTCAAAATTTCTACTTCTTGATCTCGCTGGCTTGCAAGCGCGCGCCGGCCACATCCGCGCCGCCGCCTAATATATTTTCGTAAATTGATCTGGATCAATGCGGCATGAAATTGCCGTGGTTAAAGATTGTCAACTTTGTTGGACAGTCATCGTCTGTCCAACAGACAATGGGATCGAAATTGTAAAATACATAATGGCTCTTCTGCGCTGAAAGGACGGTTCAGCAAAGAAGGCAGTCCAGCTGATTTGTTAGGCCGGGCTGTCAATCGATTGGTTCGTTTAAACGGTTCAGTTTGACTTGAGTCAAATACTGAAAATTTCCGCCTTGCTAAGTGGACGACGATTGTCGGCCGACACAGGCAGGCCGGAACAAGGGGATCGAAATCATGGAATCAACGCTTGGACGGGCCGGCATCTGGGCTGTTGTCTTATTGCTCGCCATTGCTGGTGCGGTGGGTGCGCAAGATAGCGGCTTTGCCATACATATGGGGATTATCGGCGCGGTTGCCGTGCTGCTAGCGGTGATGACGCTCGTCAGATTTGACCCACTGGCCAAAGCGCAAACTTTTTTCAAAATGCCTCCTGGTCCGGCGCGGTATGACGATGATGTTGTGCGCTGGGGTGTGATTGCGACGATGTTCTGGGGGCTTGCGGGATTGCTGGCTGGCCTGTTCATCGCGTTGCAATTGGCGTTCCCGGTGCTCAATCTAGAACCCTATTTGAGCTTTGGCAGGGTGCGTCCGCTGCACACCAGCGCCGTCATCTTTGCTTTTGGCGGAAACGCCCTGCTCGCGACCAG
Organism: Erythrobacter crassostreae; assembly: GCF_019204045.1. GTDB lineage: Bacteria > Pseudomonadota > Alphaproteobacteria > Sphingomonadales > Sphingomonadaceae > Erythrobacter > Erythrobacter crassostreae. The sequence goes on from NZ_JAGSPC010000001.1 coordinate 1,149,188, forward strand.
TTTTTACGTGGTGCAGCGCACTTGCCGCACGCAACTGGCGCTGCCTTCCCTCGCGCGGTTTGTGTTCTGGGGATACCAGCTGTTTATCGTGTTGGCCGCGACCGGATACCTCCTCGGCATTACTCAATCCAAGGAGTATGCTGAGCCCGAATGGTATGTCGATCTTTGGCTAACGATTGTTTGGGTTGCTTATTTGGTGGTGTTCGTCGCCACGCTTTTGAAGCGCAATGAACCACATATCTATGTCGCCAACTGGTTCTACCTAGCCTTTATCGTGACCGTGGCCATGCTGCATGTGGTCAACAATTTGGCGGTTCCCGTCAGCTTCCTGGGGTCGCGTTCATACGGCGCTTTTGCGGGGGTTCAGGACGCTTTGACGCAGTGGTGGTACGGCCACAATGCGGTTGGCTTCTTCCTGACAGCCGGGTTCTTGGCGATGATGTATTACTTCGTGCCCAAACAGGCGAACCGTCCTGTCTATTCCTACCGGCTTTCCATCATTCACTTCTGGTCGCTGATCTTCCTGTATATTTGGGCGGGTCCCCACCACCTTCATTACACCGCTCTGCCTGATTGGGCGCAGACACTTGGCATGGTGTTTTCGATCATGTTGTGGATGCCCAGCTGGGGCGGAATGATAAACGGTCTGATGACGCTGAACGGCGCATGGGACAAGGTGCGCACCGACCCGATTATCCGCATGATGGTGATGGCGCTTGCGTTCTACGGGATGAGCACATTTGAAGGTCCGATGCTGTCGATCAAAGCGGTGAACAGCCTCTCGCACTATACCGACTGGACGATTGGCCATGTGCACTCAGGCGCGCTTGGGTGGAACGGGATGATCACCTTTGCGTGCGTTTATTTCCTTGTGCCCAAGCTTTGGGGCCGAGAGCGGCTTTATTCCTTGCGCATGATCAACTGGCACTTCTGGCTCGCGACTTTGGGCATCGTTTTCTACGCAGCCAGCATGTGGGTGGCGGGCATCACACAGGGGCTTATGTGGCGCGAATACGGGTCTGACGGGTACCTCGTAAACAGCTTCATCGACACAGTCGTAGCGCTTCACCCGATGTATCTGATGCGCGCCTTTGGCGGGCTCCTCTACCTCGCTGGCGCCGTGATCATGGCATACAACGTTTGGATGACCATAGCGGGCCGCGTCCGCACGGAAGCGCCGATGGGAGACATGTCATACGACGAAGAGGCCGACCGGCCGATTGTCTCCAACCCTCAAGCGCAGCCCGCAGAATAGGAGCCTTACTCATGAGCAAGAACTCACCCGATCAAGGCGTCTTCGAAGGCCACAAGAAGCTCGAGAAAAACGTAACGCTTCTCACTGCATGCACTTTGGTTGCAGTTGCGATTGGCGGGATTGTCGAGATCGCACCGCTCTTTTGGATCGACAACACGATCGAGAAGGTGGAGGGCATGCGGCCTTACACCCCGCTCGAACAAGCAGGGCGCGATATCTATATTCGCGAAGGTTGCTACACCTGCCACAGCCAGATGATCCGCCCGTTTCGCGATGAGGTGGAGCGGTATGGTCACTACTCGCTGGCAGCCGAGAGCATGTATGACCACCCCTTCCAATGGGGCTCCAAACGCACTGGACCTGACCTTGCGCGTGTTGGCGGGCGTTACACCGATGATTGGCACGTTCAGCACTTGAATGATCCGCGTAGCGTGGTGCCGCAAAGCATTATGCCAAGCTATTCATTCTTGTCGAAGACTACCCTTAAGGTTGCCGACGTGTCCGGTCATCTCACCGCTTTGCAAACGGTTGGCGTGCCATACACCGCAGTCGATATCGAAATGGCGGAAAATGACCTCTATGCGCAGGCCAATCCAGAACTGGACGCAGGCGATTTGGAGGAACGCTATCCCAAAGCGCAGGTGCGCGATTACGACGGTGATCCTGCCCGTGTGACAGAGATGGATGCGCTGGTCGCCTATCTCCAAATGCTTGGCACGCTTGTTGATGTCGAAAGTGCGGCTGCTCAAGCCGAACTTGCAGAGGAGCGCGGCCGATGAGTTTTTACGAAGTCTTTCGCCACTTTGCCGACAGCTACGGGCTGATCATTATCTTCGGCCTCTATCTCTTGCTGTGCGGCTGGCATTTCCTTCCGCGTTCGCGGGACGGGGTTGAACGGGCCAAGCATTCGATTTTCCAGGAGGACGACAATGTCTGATAAATTGCACATTGACGAACCTACAGGCACCGAATTTGTCGGACATGAATGGGACGGGATTCAAGAACTGAACACGCCTCTGCCGCGATGGTGGCTGTGGACCTTCTACGCGACGGTAGTCTGGGCGATCGGCTACGTCGTACTCTACCCTGCATGGCCTTTGGTAAGCCAGGCGACGGAGGGAACGCTGGGCTGGTCAAGCAGAGGCGATTTAGCACAGGAAATGTCCGCGGCCGAAGAGGCGAGAGCCGCCACGTTTGAGCGGATTGCAGCGACTGACATCACCGATTTGGCGGATGACCCGGCGCTCCTCAACCAAGCGATTGCAGGCGGTGCCTCGGCCTTTAAGCAGCATTGTGTCCAGTGCCATGGCGCGGGCGCTGCAGGGTATGAGGAATATGGCTACCCTAATTTGAACGATGACGATTGGCTCTGGGGCGGATCGCTCAACGATATCGAGTATACTCTTACCCACGGCATCCGCTGGGAGGGATCGCGTGAGACGCGGCTTGCTTTTATGCCAGCCTTTGAAGGCATTTTTTCGAGCGCTGAAGTCGACGCTTTGGCGGGCCACGTGCTTTCCTTTAGCGGCGGCTCGCAAAGCAGCACGCGCGGGGCTGAATTGTACGAGCTAAATTGCGCGGCGTGCCACCAACCATCGGGCGAAGGAGATCGCATGCAAGGCGCGCCTGCTCTGAACGACGCGATCTGGCTTTATGGTGACAGCCGCGCAAACATTCGCCAGCAGATCCTTGCCCCCCGCCATGGCGCTATGCCTGGTTGGAGTGACAAGCTTGATCCGGTAACGATCCGGATGCTGGCCGTATACGTCCACTCGCGTGGAGGCGGCGAAGCAGAGGCAATTCCTGAGGAGCCACAGATCTCGGATGAGGTCGCAGCCGCTTCGACGGAAGAGGGCAATGGGAACAGCTGACGCCATCACCGCGACGCCTGAGAAGGGCGGACGCGATTGGGGCGAAGCGCTGCACACTACAGTTGCGCCCGGTCTAGAGCGTGATGCGGTCGCGGCATCACAGCGCAAAGCAGCGGGCCCGCCCCCTAAGATAAAGCTCTATGAACCGCGCAAAGCGGTCCATAACAAGCGCATTGATGGGCCCTTTCGCCGGTTCAAATGGCTAGTGATGCTGGTGACGCTTGCAATATATTACGTCACTCCCTGGATCCGCTGGGACAGGGGGCCATATGCGCCCGATCAAGCGGTGTTAATCGATCTGGCGGGGCGCCGCTTCTACATGTTCGATATCGAGATATGGCCGCATGAATTCTACTTTGTCGCGGGTCTTCTGATCATGGCGGGCATTGGCCTGTTCCTGGTTACAAGCGCTGTGGGCAGGGCATGGTGCGGCTATGCCTGTCCGCAAACGGTTTGGACGGACGTCTTTCAACATGTCGACCGCTTCTTTGACGGCGATCGCAATGCGCGCATTCGCCTTGATAAGGCGCCTTGGGGTGTGGCCAAAACCTCGCGGAGGCTGAGCAAGTGGGCGGTATATCTGCTGATCAGCTTTTGGACGGGCGGTGCGTGGATCATGTATTTCGCAGACGCCCCCACGCTCACTTACGAATTTTGGCGCGGTGAGGCTGCCATGGTTGCCTATGCAACCGTTGCCATCCTGACCTTCACAACCTTCTGGTTGGGCGGTTTTATGCGCGAGCAGGTGTGCATCTACATGTGCCCTTGGCCGCGCATCCAAGCTGCAATGCTCGATGAAAAATCACTCATTGTTACATACAAGGATTGGCGCGGAGAGAAGCGCGGCAGCGTTAAGAAGGCAGCCAAGGAACCGGAGAAATACGGCGATTGCGTGGACTGCCTCCAATGTGTGGCGGTATGTCCCACTGGCATCGACATCCGCGAAGGCCAGCAAGTCGGTTGCATCACTTGCGCTTTGTGTATCGACGCGTGCGACAAGGTGATGAAAGATTTAGGGCGCGAGCGCGGCCTCATTGATTATGCGACGCTCGAACAATGCGAAGCCGAGTCTGCAGGCGCGCCCGCAACCCCGGCCTGGAAAGCGCTTTTGCGCCCTCGCACCATTGTTTATTGCGGGATCTGGGGAGCCATTGGAGCGGCTTTGTTGTTTGCGCTGGGCACCCGGGCGCACACTGACCTCACTGTGTCTCCGGACCGCAACCCGCCTTTCATGCTGATGAAGGATGGCTCGGTGCGCAACTCCTACACTTTGCGGCTGCGTAATATGGAGTCGCGGCCGCGCGAGATGGAAGTGGCGCTTGTTGGCCTGCCAGAGGGCGCGGTTCTGTGGACTGACCAGATTGGCCGCGATGATGCAGCCCCTGCACAGACCCTGCAGGTTCCCGCCGATGAGACCCGCGTGGTGCGCGCCTATGTGGTGGTGCCCGCAGCCAGCTCCAATGTTGAACGATTTGCATTTCAGCTCACCTCGCTGGATGCGCAAGGTGAACAAGACACCGAAGAAACCACTTTTGCGAACCCCGGAGGCCAATGATGCGAGAAACCCCACGCAAGCCCTTTACCGGACGTAGTATGGCAGCCGTTATGGTCGGCGGCTTTGCTATTGTGATTGCGGTCAATTTCTACATGGCGAGCCTTGCTGTGGGCGGCTTTCATGGGGTCGTCGTCGAAAACTCGTATGTCGCGAGCCAAAAATACAACGACTGGTTGGCGCAAGCCGAAGCATCGAAAGCACTGGGCTGGGAGGCGAAACTTTCGCGCGATGAAACGGGCCACGTTCTGGTGCAAACCATCGGCGCTCCCGAGGGGGCCATCGTGCGGGCTGAAATGCGCCGCCCCATTGGCGAGCACGCTTTCGCCAGTCTCTCTTTCACAGCTCTAGGTGACGGTCTCTATCGTTCCGGCGAACCGGTCGACGAAGACCGATGGACGGCGCGTGTCTCCGTCGAAGCGGGCTCAGACATCTGGGCTGAGGAAAGCGAACTTTAAGTGAACGCTCCTCCGCTCTCGATCGCTCCTGATAAAAGGACCAATGTCAGCACGCGTTTCACGGTGCCTGGCATGCGCTGTGCAGGCTGTATAGCCAAGATCGAAAGGGAGCTGCCAAAGGCCTCGGGGATTGTGGCGGCCCGCGTCAATTTCTCGGCCAAGCAAGTCGCTATCGAGCATGATCGTACGCTTGATGAAGCCGGCTTAGAAGAAGCGCTGCTCAAGCTGGGGTTTGAGGCGCATTCGATTGCCGAAAACTCGCTGGGCGATGAGCCAAAAGAGCGCAAAGTCTTGCTGCGCGCGCTGGGCGTTGCTGGCTTCGGTATGATGAATGTGATGCTGTTGTCGGTCAGCGTGTGGTCCGGCGCAGACGGGGCAACTCGCGATTTGTTCCATTGGCTATCCGCCATGATTGCCATGCCGGTGATCGCGTACTCTGGACGGCCTTTCTTCGCCTCTGCTTGGATGGCGCTCAAATATCGCCGCACAAACATGGATGTGCCCATCTCAATCGGTGTGGCCCTTGCAACAGCCCTCAGCCTTTATGAAACGATCACCGGCGGCCCCCATGCTTATTTTGAGAGCGCCGTGATGCTTCTGTTCTTCCTGCTCGCTGGCCGCGTGCTCGACGCCGAGATGCGCGAGCGCACCCGGGCTGGGATTGGCGCTTTGCTCGGGCGGATGGGGAAGAGCTCATCTGTGATCGGTCCCGATGGATCTGTTGCTCGCATTCCCGCAAGCGATCTGGAACCCGGCATGCTGGTGCTGGTTGCCGCCGGAGAGGCCCTTGCCGCCGATGGCGAAATTGAGGAAGGCGTAAGCGCAATCGACAACGCAATGCTCACAGGGGAGAGCACGCCAGTTTCCGTAGGCGTTGGTAGCGTGGTTCACGCCGGCGCGATCAATCTCGGCGCCCCCTTCCGAATGCGCCTGACCCGCACTGCAGACGATACAGCCCTGGCTGAAATTGCGCGGCTAATGGATGAGGCAGGCCAATCGCGTAGCCACTATGTGCGGATCGCAGACCGGGCCTCTCGCCTTTATGCGCCGGTTGTCCATACTTTGGCGCTGCTCGCCTTTGCCGGCTGGATGATTGCAGGCGCTGGTTGGCACCAGTCTTTGATAATTGCGATTGCAGTGCTGATCATCACTTGCCCCTGCGCCATGGGTCTCGCCGTGCCAACTGCGCAGGTTGTGGCTTCTGGTGCGCTTCTCAAACGCGGCGTTCTTGTGAAAGATGGCAGCGCTTTGGAGCGGCTCGCTGAGGTGAATACTGCGGTGTTCGACAAAACCGGCACGCTCACTTTAGGCGAGCCGCGCGCGGATATCGCGGGGCTCGATGACAAGGCGCGCGGCGTGGCCCTTGGCCTTGCCCAAGCCAGTCGGCATCCATTGAGCAAAGGCTTAGCCAATAGTCTGCGCCAAGCGGGCGTCACCGCTGCGAACATCGAGGCGATCGAAGAAACGCCTGGTGAAGGGATTAGCGGGCGCTGGGACAATATGCCTGTCGCGCTTGAAAAGCCTGATGCAGCCTCAGGAGACCTTGCTTCTCTCCTGCGCATTGGCAGCAAGGCGCACACCATCACATTCGCCGATCCTTTACGTTCAGACTGCGCGCAGGCTCTGTCCGAGCTGTCCGCATCCGGGATCAATGCCACCATCCTCTCAGGTGATCGCGCCGCGCCGGTGCAGGCAGTGGCAAATGAGCTGGCCATCACCGCTACAGCCGAGGCTAGTCCGGCTGACAAGCTCAGCGCCCTTGCAGCTCTGCGCGATGCAGGAAAACTTCCGCTTATGGTGGGCGACGGCCTTAACGATGGTCCAGCGTTAGCCAGCGCTCACGCCTCCATTGCACCGGGCACCGCTAGTGATGTCAGCCAACAGGCCGCTGATGCGGTGTTTATTGGCGAAAAACTGATGCCGGTGGCGCTTGCCGTCCGCGTCGCGCGGCGCACCATGGCCATCGTGCGCCAAAACTTTGCCCTAGCGATTGGCTACAACGCGCTGGCTGTCCCTCTGGCGCTGTTTGGTTATGTCACGCCGTTGATCGCCGCAATTGCCATGTCGCTCAGCAGCCTATTCGTTGTTGCAAACTCGTTGCGTCTTGCTGGAGCTGCCAAATGACCGGCCTTGCTTTTCTTATACCCATCGCTCTTGGCATGGGGCTCTTGGGGCTTGCTGCCTTCTTTTGGGCGATGCGGTCCGGCCAATATGACGACATGGACGGTGCGGCTGTGCGCGTTCTGATCGACGATGAAAACGATATCGAGGGAGATACATGATGAAGGCGCTCGCACTGATCGCCTTGATCCAACTTGGCCTCGGCCCGTTGCAAGAGGACGAGCGCACACTCACTGTCAGCCTGTGCCTTGGAGGCGAAATCACCATTCCTATCGGCGACGAAAAAGATCAGCGCAAGCGCGGCTGCCACCAAAGTGCATGCCATGCTGGGAATCCGCGCGAAAAAGCAAACCCCAGCCCCAAATGTCGCGGTTTTTAGGCCACTTGATCTAGGTCAAAGACGGATGCGAACGCCTGCGCTCTAAAGGCTGGCATGTGGCCTTTTCATCCTGACCTGCTCGATACGCCGGCACCGCGCTATACGAGCTATCCGACAGCTGCGGATTTTTCTGCGGTCTCTCCCAAAGCTCTGTCTGAACAGATCGAGCAGGCTAGCGGCGACATATCGCTCTATCTGCACATCCCGTTTTGCGAAAAGATTTGCTATTATTGCGGGTGTAACACGGGTGCGGCGGGGCGGCGCCAGCGGGTTGAGAGTTACCTCAGCGCGCTTCAACAAGAGATCGAAACTGTTGCGGCATTGCTTCCCAGAGATGCGCGAGTGCGACGTATCGCCTTTGGCGGGGGAAGTCCCAACGCAATCGAGCCTACTGAGTTTCTCGAGCTGATTGATGCGATCAACCGCAAATTCCGTCTCGCTGAAACACAATGGTCAATCGAACTCGATCCGCGCTCTATGAACAGTGTTTGGGGCGAAGCGATTGCGGAGGCTGGCATCACTCGCGCTAGTCTAGGCGTGCAGACCTTTGCGCCGCACTGCCAAAAGGCGATTGGGCGCGAGCAAGGCGATATCCTTATTTGCCGCAGCATTGATTGGCTGCGTTCAGCAGGGGTCACTTCGCTCAATTTTGACCTTATGTACGGGCTGCCGGGTCAAACCGCTGAAGATCTGGACGACAGCCTCGAATACACAAAGCTGCTTGGCGCGGACCGCGTCGCATTGTTCGGCTATGCCCATGTGCCTCACATCGTGAAGCGGCAAAAGGTCATCGATGAAAGCGCGCTGCCTAACAAAGACCAGCGTTTTTCTATGGCGGAGCAAGGCTTCAAGACGCTAACTGATGGTGGATACCGGCCGGTGGGCTTTGATCACTTTGCGCTTACCCGGGATCCGCTGGCTATTGCGGCAAAAGAGGGCACTTTACGGCGCAATTTCCAAGGGTTCACCGATGATCAAAGCGAAGTTCTCATTGGCCTTGGTTCAAGTGCGATTAGCGAATTTCCCAGCCTGATTGCTCAAAACGAAAAGAACAATGGTCGTTACCGTATGATGGCTGGCCAAGGCATGCTCACGGCATCTCATGGCATTGTCCGAGACGCTCAGGATCAAATGCGCAAAGCGGTTATTGAGAGCTTGCTGTGCAAAAGTCGAGCAGTGCTCACACCGTGTCTTTATACGCAGACCCGTGCCAGCCTTGCCCGCTTTGCCGAGCGCGGCCTTATTCGGCGGGAGGGTCTTGAGCTTGTGATCGAGGCAGAAGGCCTGCCCTATGCTCGGGTAATCGCCGCAACTTTTGATCGATATAGAGAATTGAGCAAGCAGCGCTTCAGCTCAGCGATTTGACCTGCGAGTTGTGTTCCGAATTGCTGGTCTTGAGTCCGCTACCGGGTCGATCACAAGGTTGATGCTGTCCGTTTCGGAACCGCGGAAAATGGCATTCCGCTGATGCTCAAACCTAAGACTAGACGAAGTCGCACTGAGGACACAGGGCTGCCTTTAGCCGCGGCGTCATTCCGGCAACAAAGCCTAAGTTCACCAGAAATCCGTATCTTCTGTGAAGGGTGGCGGAGACGGAGGGATTCGAACCCTCGATACCCATAGTAGGTATGGTTCCTTAGCAGGGAACTGGTTTCAGCCACTCACCCACGTCTCCGCACGTCGCGGCATGGTCATGCCTTATGCGAGAGGCGCGCTATAATGGGGCATCTGCGCACCGGCAAGGTCGGATACTACAAAATTTGCATTGCAGACGCGTTCTTTCGTGTTTTCGCTGACGTCAGGTTCGCCGGAGGTTCAGCCAACACCGCATATTACAACCTACAGACGGTGCGCGCCTTCACCCTGCCGCATTTTCGATTCGCCTCGCCGCGTGCGTCCTTGCCTGATCCGCGGTTAGCGACTCTTCTGCCCGATGCGGCGCTGCGTGCCTGATACAATTGAAGGCTGAACGGATAAGAATTATGAATCTACTAGCCACCGGAACGAAAAGCTCAATCTGGAGCAAGCTGGTTGCAACGGCGATCGGGACAGTTGCCTTGCTTGCTGTGCCAGTCAATGCGCAAAGCGTAGGGACGTTTGATCCCGATGAAGCTTTTGAAACAACGCAGCAGAATGCCTCTGACGCTGCGACTGGCGCGGTGCAAGATGCGGGCACGATCGATGCAGATCTTGTACAGCCAGAACTTGGCAGCGTGCCTAGCGTGGCGCCACCGATCGAGGGTCCGCAGCCAGTCCGCGTCGATGACGCTTCAGCGGTCGAAACTGATCCTGTCGCCCCCAGTGTTTTTGATGAAGAATTCGGCGCCTATGGCGAGAACGCTGAGCCAAATGCGGCGGATGCTGGCGAGGAAGTTGTCACTACCGCTGCAGCCGATTCCAAGACTTATGGCGAAGATGATTTGATCGGCGCTGCTGAAGGTGTGTTCGGTAAGGGCGCAGAAGGCCTCGCACGGATGATCGAAGACCTCTTGAAGGAACAAGGCGAGCCCAACGGCTACATTGTCGGACGCGAAGCGGGCGGTGCATTTATTATTGGTGCGCGTTACGGATCGGGCACGCTCTTTCATAAGGTCGAAGGCGAACGGAAAGTCTATTGGACCGGCCCGTCTATCGGATTGGATGCCGGGGCCAACGCGGCAAAGACGTTTGTCCTCGTATACAATCTATTCGATACCGAGGACCTCTACACCCGCTATCCGGCTGGCGAGGGGCAAGCCTATCTGATAGGCGGGATGCACGCGAGTTACATGCGCAAAGGTGACGTTGTTCTGATACCGATCCGATTGGGTGCGGGCGTCCGGCTTGGCATCAATGCCGGATATATGAAGTTTTCCAAGAAGCAGCGCTGGCTGCCCTTCTAGGTCGCATTTCGACCTGCGAAAACGTGGGCGAATACGAATGATTGTGAAAAGGCGGTTGCGGCGCATGCGATGGCGCGGCATGCGACTTTCATGATGCTTGAACGACTCGATGAACAATCGCCCGACGCGCTGCTTGCTCTGATCAAGATGCATGCGGCTGACCCCCGCTCTGACAAGATCGACCTTGGCGTCGGTGTGTACCGAACCGACGAAGGCGGCACGCCAGTGTTTGAGGCGATCAAGCGCGCAGAACAGCAGCTGGTCGATGAGCAGTCATCTAAAAGCTACCTCGGCCCAGAAGGTGACATGGGCTTCGTCAACGCGCTGATGCCGTATATTTTCGGTGAAGACGCGACCATGGGCGGGCGTATCGCAGGAATGCAGACGCCGGGCGGAACGGGCGCGGTGCGACTTGCGGCGGCGCTGGCGCAAAAGGCCGGCATGACCAAACTTCACATGGGCACCCCAAGCTGGCCTAACCACGCCCAGATCCTGGGCGATATCAGTTTGGAAATGGCTCCATTTGACCACGCCAATCCCGATGGGACCGCCAATGTCGAAGCGGTGCTTGCTGCGATCCGCGGCGCGGGGTCGAACGATGGTATCCTGCTTCACGGCTGCTGTCATAACCCAACCGGCGTCGATTATTCGGATGAGGATTGGGCCGCGATTGGCGATGCGATTGCCGAAACCGGTATTTTCCCGATTATCGACACTGCCTATCATGGGCTCGGTCACGGGCTTGAGGAAGATGTAGCGGGCCTGCGTAGTGTTCTGGCCAAAGTGCCTGAGGCATTCATCGCCTATAGCTGCGATAAGAACTTTGGCATGTACCGCGACCGCGTTGGCGCTTTCTACATTCTGGCGAACGGTCAAGAGACGCTCGATACGGCATTCTCCAATGCCAACGCGCTGGCCCGTGCAAGCTGGTCCATGCCGCCCGATCACGGCGCTGCGGCGGTCCGTTTGATCCTGCGTGACAGCGACCTCACGAAGGTTTGGAAAGATGAGCTTGAGCAGATGCGTAACCGCATGCGTCAGGTTCGCGATCGGCTGGCCGAGGCCGGTACGCAGGGCAGCGTCGATATGGTGCCGCTGGGCATCCAGAACGGCCTGTTTTCGGTTCTGCCGGTTAGCAAGGAACAAGTGGCGCAGCTGCGCGAGGATCACGGCATCTACATGGCCGGTTCCGGACGGATCAACATTGCCGGTCTGACGATGGGCAATATTGATAAGTTCATTGGCGCCATTGCCGAGGTAACAGGCTCCGATTGAACCGCCAGCCGGTCCTTGAAATCGAGCGGCTGCTGATCAGGCCGCTTGAGGAAAGCGACTGGGACGCGCTGTTCGCCGTTGCGAGCGATCCGGCGGTCTGGGAACAGCACCCGATGCATGACCGGTGGCGCGAAGACGTGTTCCGCGAATTCTTTGATGACGCCATGGCCAAGCGCGGTGCGCTGGCCATAATCGACAAGTCCAAGGACGAGATCATCGGATCATCGCGGTATCAGGCGCATGATCCAGATGACGGCGGCTCGGTCGAGATTGGTTGGACGTTCTTTGCGACCAAATGCTGGGGTAAGGGTATCAACCGTCAGGTTAAGCGCCTTATGCTTGCCCATGCTTTCGAATTTGTAGAGCGCGTCGATTTCCGGGTGGGTGAGACAAACTACCGATCCCAAATCGCGCTGGAGAATATCGGAGCAGAGCGCACCCGCCGCACTGAACTGGCCCGGTATCAAGGGGCGCGGGTGCTGCACCGGGTGTTCGAAATTACCCGCGAAGGGTTCGAAAACGGGCCTCTCGCAAAGTAGGAAACGGGTGACACATTCCCCAACATGTCATGCGTGTCCTACAGGGTTAAGTTTCTGAAATACTTTGATAAGCGGTGTGTAGGGCACAGGTGACAACTGTCCAACTTTGGGCGTAGGTCTGCCAAACGCGCCTATGAGCCAAATTGCAGCGACAACGATGGCAAAGAGCTGTTCTTTTGATAGAGCAGTACGGCGGTGTAGGAAATCTCCCAGTGTAAAGAGGGAAATCGGAAGAAATCCAATCGATGGTCTGCTGGAAGACAAGCTAAAGTTCGATTGCAGTTTCAAATTTTACGCGTGAATAGACCACGTGACTGGTGCACCGCTTGACCGCTTGATCCTCAATTATGTTGGTCTCGATCCAATTCTCAAAGGTTGCCATGTCGGGCATGTGAACATGCAGAATTAGGTCGGCATCGCCAGTCACGCTGTAGCATTGTGTAATTTGAGGCGAGCGGCGATAGATACGCTTGAGCCGGTCATATTCAGGGCCGCGTTCCTCGTTCAGGCTAACCATCACAATGATGTCGATGCCCAACTGCCCGTGCCTCACCAATGCTACCTCTCGCTCTATCACACCGCTTTCGCGTAAGCGTTTTAGCCGCCGTCGATAGCTGGAAACCGATGTTCCGGCGGCTTCGGCGATTTCGTCCGGTGAGCGACGTAGATCATGCTGTATTTCCGCGAGAATGCGGCGATCACAAGCGTCCAAGGGGGTTTGCGCGTTTTCGATCATTCGTATCTATTATATGCCAAATATCAGTCAGTCGATGGTCAATTTCGCGCGCTACGAAGCGAGGGTTAGCGTTATAAATTGAGACTGTATTAGAGATCGCCAATAGAGGTTTTTACGCAATGAAGTCTTTCGCAAAGCGCATTATCGGGCTGTCAGTTTCGGCTAGCGTAATCGGGGCCGGCGTCCTTGCGATGCCTTCGTCGGGTGAAAGACCATTGGAAGGCCCGACTCTTTTTGCTGCCAACGATCTGCAACAGGCGGGGCGAGTTACCCTTTCGCCTGCCTTTTCTCCCGATGGCGGCACTATCTTCTTCACGCAGGCCGATTGCGATCGGATTTGGAATTGCCCTCAGCTCTTGATGCGATCATCGCGTACCAGTTCTGGCTGGTCCCACCCGCAAATTGTCAAATTGCCACAAGAGGCGCGGGCGGATTGGCCCAGCGTATCGCCTGATGGCGGCACACTCTATTTTTCTTGGGCACCAAAGCGTGCACGGCATGCTGGTGAAGGTGTCGACGTGGACTTCGATCTTTTCCGGCTGGACTTGACCGATCCGAGTGCTGCGCCGGAGGCCTTAGACGAACCGGACATAAATCGCATTCGTGGGGGCGCGATCGCCAAAACCCGCTATGTAAACAATGAAACCGCTCCGGTCATCACGCACAACGGTGATCTGTATTTCTGGTCGGAACGGCTCGACGGTGCTGGATTGCGCGATATTTACGTCGCTCGTTCGGATGGAGATGGAGGGTTCAAGCGCCCCGAAATTCTTCCCGATCCAATCAACAATGACGGCGAAAATGATGGGTCTTGGGTGTCGCCTGATGGCCGTCTGATGCTGCTAACCACCAGCAAGCGGGGCACTCGGGAACCAGGCAATCTGCATGTCTCTACTCTCAAGGACGGCAGATGGAGCACCCCCAGAGTCTTGGGAGATAGCGTCAACTCTCGCCATTCTGATTTTGCAGGACGCGTGACCCCTGATGGTAAAACTCTAGTCTTTACATCGGACCGTCCTGTGGACGGTGGGGAGGCCGGATTGTATCAGATATGGCAGGTGCCGGTCGCTGAAATTCCTGAGTTGGTCGAGGCTATCGAAAGCGTCCGCGACCGAGAGCAGCAATAAGGCATTAGTTTCGCCTCACCCCGCCGCAGCCAACCCTTGCATCCGCTTCAAATACCGCGCCAGCACGTCGATCTCGAGATTGACCTGATGGCCCACATCAAGCGCACCAAGCGTTGTCACTTCGGCGGTGTGCGGGATGATATTCAGCATGAAATCGCAGGTTTTGTCCGTGCGATCCCGCACATCGTTGACGGTTAGCGACACGCCGTTGACCGTGATTGAGCCTTTTTCGGCGATAAAGGGTGACATTTCGGCGCGGGCACGGATCACCAATTTCCAGCTGTCGCCAGTCTTCTCCGCGAGCACAACTTCACCGATGGAATCGACATGACCGGTTACGATGTGACCGCCCAGTTCGTCGCCCACACGCAGGGACGGTTCGATATTGAGGGTTTGGCCCTCTGTCCACATGTCCTTGACCGTCCGCGCGACTGACTCGCCAGAAATATCGACATCGAACCATGCATCGCCTGCTTCGCCGCCGCGATCGACCACGGTCAGGCATACGCCAGAACACGCGATGGAGGCACCGATATCGATGCGCGCCGGGTCAAGCGGGGCCGCAATGCGCGCGCGCAGATCGCCGCGTTGCTCTGCTTTGGTAATGGTGCCGATGGCGGTGACAATTCCGGTGAACATTTAGACGCGGCTCCTAGTTGCGGGTTCGCAGATAGGCGGTGAATTCGTCGCTGCCAAGCTGGCCGCGCTGCGACAGGTGCCAGCGTCCATGCGCGCCCGGTAAATCTGTAATGCCAAGGTCACCGATACCGGGGCGGCCTTCGCCGATCAGGATCGGTGCCCGGTAGATATGCAGTTCGTCGACCAAATCTTCGCGCAGGAAGCTCGCCGCGGTCTCTCCGCCGCCCTCAACATAAAGATACTGCACACCATCAAGGGCGGCGATTTGTTCGGGCTGGTTGATGACAGAGACCCCGTCAGGCGCAACGCCGCGTGTCAGCAACACGCGTTTCGGGCTGCGGGCTTCGAGACCGGGCAGTCGCACATCAAGGCGCGGCTTATCGGCCCGCCATGTGCCGCCGCCCACAAGGATCGCATCATTTCGGGCGCGTTGCGTGTGGACATGCGCGCGCGCAGCTTCGCCGGTGATCCACCGGCTTGTGCCATCAGCGAGCGCAATACAGCCATCGAGCGACACAGCGAGCTTGAGAGTGACATAGGGTCGCCCGAGGTTTCGCCGGGTTAGGTATCCGGCAAGACTTTTTGCAGAGGCGGCATCATCAAGCACGTCCACCGCAATCCCTGCGCGTTTGAGGCGTGCAATGCCTTTGCCAGCGGTTCGTGGATCGGGGTCCTGTTGGCCGATGATAACCCGCGCAGGTCTGGCCTCTGCAATCACCTCAGCGCAGGCGGGGCCGCGCTGCGATTCATGCGCGCAAGGCTCCAGCGTCACATAGAACGCCGCGCCTTTGGCGCTGCCTTCCAATTGATCAAACAGATCAGCTTCAGCGTGGGGGCGTCCGCCCGATTGGGTCCACCCGCGAGCAACAACGCAGTTATCGCGAACGAGCAGAGCAGCGACACCGGGATTGGGGCTGCTCGCCGGACGGGCGCGCATCGAAAGCCGCGCGGCGGCCTCCATCCAATCGCGGTCAGTGATGGGAACAGCGCTTATGGGTTTGTGCCTTCAACCGTAGCGTCTTCGGAAGATGCAGCATCTTGGCCGTCACGGCCAAACAGCTCGGCGCGGCGCTCTGCTTCGGCGGCTTCTTCCGCAGCGCGGCGGGCATCTGCCTCGGCTTCGATCTCGTCGACATCCATACCGGCGGCTGCGCCCAATGCTTTGTAGAGATCACGCTTGCGCTGGGCGATCTCTTCTTCGCGTGCCTTGCGCAGGTCTTTCACTTCCTGATTTTCCTCGTTGCTGGCGATGATATCGGCATCGCTGCGGTCGGGATCATAGGTGGTGATATAGGTGATCTGCGGACTTTCGGGGGCTTTGTAAGCCGTCTCCGAGGTGACCCAGAAATACATCAGAACAAGCGGCATGGTCGATGCAATCAGGATCGGAATGCGCAGCGGGTTAGGCTTACGAAATTCGTGCCAGAAATCGAGAACGCCGGTCTTAGGATTGAAGCGTGAAGCGAAGGACATAGGCGCAATATAGGGGTTAGAGACGGATGACGCCAGATAGAAGCTGACGGTTTAACCGAAGCTTGCGTAAAGGCTGCGCCCGTTCGTTTTCAGCCAGCGATCCGCCTCGCGGATGTCGCCCTCATACAGCTTGCCTAGCAAAGCGTGGAAAGCGGGGCTGTGGTCGAAATGGACAAGGTGGGTTACCTCATGCGCGACGACAGAGCGGCGGACGTGATCGGGTGCCTGGATCAGCCGCCAGTTCAGCCGGATGCGGTTTTTCTCCGAGCACGAACCCCAGCGTTTCTGTGCGCGTGAGAGCCCGACTGGAACAGGGTCAAGCCCCGCGACCCCGCAATAATGCAGCGTCTCTGCCTCGAATATGCTCTGCGCTTCACGCTCCAACCAGCGCCGGATGCGGGTTTCGAGCCCTTCCAGCGGCCCGCCGACGCGCAGATCGGACCCGCTGAGTGTTGGGCGTCGGGGCGCTTTCTCTTCCCATATCACCGTGACCGTTTCGCCGCGGATCGTCAGCTCGCTGCCCGGTGCGATGACAGCTTTAGAGGGGACTTTTGCGCGCTGTGTTGCAAGCCATTCTGTTCGCGCGCGGGCAAAAGCGATTGCTTCATTCTTATCGCCCCAGCGGGGCAGCGTAATCCGCACTTCGCTACCATCTGGGGCAAGCCGCATGGTCATCCGTTTGGCCGTGTGATGGCGGCGCAGAACAATCGGCACGGCTTCGCCGTCAATCTGGATCTCGGGTTCTTGAGCGGTGCGTTTGAGCCAGTCGATCACGCCGCACCATCATCCGCTGCATCCCAATCGACGATGTGATGCTCCATCGGCCCCGCATCTGTTTCGCTCACCACGCGTCCTGCTACCGAAACGCCTGCGTGCTTCACGGTCTCACGGTCACCGCTGATCAGATAATGCCAATCGTGCAGCGGCTTGTTTTCCGCACGCAGCCTGTAAGCGCAGGTTTTGGGCAGCCACGGCACATCTTCAACAATAGCCAGCGTCAAACGCAGGCAATCGGGCACGAACGCCTTGCGATTGCGATAGTCGCTGCATTGCGCGCTGCCGGTGTCGAGCAGCAGGCAGGCAATGTTGGTGTCTTCGATTGCGCCGGTGTCAGCGTCTTCGATCTTCTGCAGGCAGCATCTGCCGCAGCCATCGCACAGGGCCTCCCACTCGGCCCGCGTTAGCTTGGCGAGGGGAAGTTCCCAGAATTGATCTCTCAGCTCACCCATTTGTCGATTTCAGCCGCCACTGCCTCTGCGCCCAGATCGGTCGGCAACGTGGCGAGCGGTTCACCCGATGGACCGAAAAGATAAGCGATGTTGGAATGGTTCATCAGATACTGGCCATTGTCCAAATCTTCGCCGCGCTCGTAATAAACGCGGAACGTATCGGCGGCGGCCTTCACCTGCTCTGGAGTGCCGGTCAGGCCGATGAATTTATCTGAGAACGCGGAAACAAACTCGCCGACTACTTCGGGTGTATCGCGCTCGGGATCGATGGTGACAAACATCGGCTGGATCTTCGCAACCTTTTCCGCGTCGGTTTCTTCAAGCGCTTTCAGTCCGCGTGCAAGCTGGCTCATATCGTTCGGGCAGATATCGGGGCAGTAGGCAAATCCGAAATAGACGATCCGATATTTCCCTTCGAAATCGGCCCACCGTACCGTTTCGCCATCGCTGCCGGTCAACTCGAATTCTCCGCCGATGGTCGCACCGGTCAGCGGCGGTTCCTCAGGCTGCGCGTCAGCGGCAGTGCCTCTGCATGCGGACAATGCAAATGCGGCTGGCAAAATGAGCGCCGCAAAAAATCGGGTCGTTGAAGGCTTGGCGTGGTGGTTCATGCTCTGCTAACTGTGCTTCACCCAAGAGGGCGATTGAAACGGGGCTCTCAAGACATAATGTCTGTCACGCATTTGGCAGACAATACAGGAGGATCAAAGCGCGTTGGCTTATCTTTTGCGCAAATTAGGAACCGTACGGGCAATCGCCAGTGCGATTTTGGCAAGTCTGATTGCGGTAGCGGCGGTATCACCTGCTGCTGCTCAGCTGTATTCTCCGGGATATCAATTCCTCGAAGCGGTGGATGAGCGGGATGGCGATGCCGTTACCCAAATGCTCAACGAACCGGGCGTGGGAAAGACGCTGGTCAACACGCGTGACATCACAACCGGCGACACTGGCCTGCACCTTGTGACGACCCGCCGCGATACTTTGTGGATCAAATTTCTGATCCAGCGCGGTGCCGATCCGAACATCCGCAACAAAAAAGGTATCCTCCCGATCCAGATCGCAACGCGTCTGGGAATGATTGACGGTGTGGAGCAGCTTATCAAAGGCGGCGCGCAGGTAGACGTTGCCGATCGTCAGGGTGAAACCCCTCTGATTTCGGCGGTGCATCAGCGTAACACGCAGCTCGTCGCGCGGTTGCTTGCGCAAGGCGCGAACCCTGACCGGAATGACAATTCTGGCCGGTCGGCGCGCGACTACATGGAATTGATGTCGCAGAACACGCTGCTCAAGCTGGAATTTGAAAAAGCCGATAAAGAACGCGGCGAACAGGGAACCCAAAAGCAATACGGGCCTTCTTTCTGATATGGATCAGACACAGCCCGATTTCGCCGACATGACTTTGGACGAGCTGCGCATTGCGCTGGCTCCGGACATCGCAGCCTCAGCGATCTTTGACGGTTGGAATGAAACCGCGCTGGTCGCAGCGGCAGAAATGGCAGGCGCGGATGTGGACGTTGCCAAGCTCGCATTCAAAGGCGGGCCCATGGAAATGATCGAGGCATGGGTGACCAGCGTCGATCAGGCGATGGAAGCAGAGTGGCCGCAGGAACGCCTTGCCGAGCTTAAAATCCGGGAGCGGATTCGCACTTTGGTCGCGTTCCGGCTGGAAGCGGTCGCCGATATTGACGAGGCCGTGCGCCGCGCCATGGCGATCATGGCGATGCCGCAAAATGCGCGCCGTTCGCTGAAACTCGGCTGGCGCTCGGCTGATATTATGTGGCGGCTCGCCGGTGACACCGCGACAGATTACAACCACTATACGAAGCGCACGATCCTTGGCGGGATTTACAGCGCGACATTGGCCGTGTTCGTCAACGATGACAGCGAAGGCAAGGCCAAAACCTACGAATTTCTCGACCGCCGGATCGACGGCGTGATGAAATTTGAAAAGGCGAAAGCGCAATTTCTGGGCGGCGACCGCGAAATGCCCAGCCTGACACGGTTCCTAGGCAGGCTGCGTTACCCAAGCCGATAATCGGCTGAAGCGACAATTACATAAGTGGATAATCTGGTCGGCGGGTCGCAACCCTCGGCCCGCTTCCCTATGACTTAAGAGAATCGCGGCTCCTGAGTCGCGCATGCAGTTTCATTTGTAAGGGGTATTTCGATGGCGGGTTCGCTTAACAAGGTCATGCTGATCGGCAATCTCGGGGCAGACCCTGAAATCCGCAGCTTTCAAAACGGCGGCAAAGTCGCCAACCTGCGTATTGCGACCAGCGAAACCTGGAAAGACCGCAACACCGGAGAACGTCAGGAACGCACCGAGTGGCACACCGTCGCGATCTTTTCAGAAGGTCTGGTCGGCGTGGTCGAACGCTTCCTTAAAAAGGGCTCTAAAGTTTATATCGAAGGCCAGCTGCAGACCCGCAAATGGCAGGATCAGAGCGGCAATGATCGCTACTCAACTGAAGTCGTGATCCGCGGCCTCAACGGCTCGCTGACCATGCTTGATGGCGCACAAGGCGGCGGCGGAGGCGGCGGTGCCCGTTCCGGCGGCGGCGGATATGGCGGCGGCGGTGGCGGTCAGGGCGGCGGCTCAGGCGGCGGAGGTGGCGGCTGGAACCAAGGCGGCGGAGGCTCCGGCGGCGGCGGCGCTGGTGGTTCGGGCGGCGGCGCAGCAGGCGGCGGTTACGACGATCTGGATGATGACATCCCGTTTTGATCGTCCAAAACACTCACTAGATCACGAAGGGGCCTCGCAGATCACTGCGGGGCCCTTTTATTTAGCCCTTCTTCAGCGCGGCCAGCGCTTCTGCCAGTGGGCCGTCTTGTTGTCCTTCTTCCGCGATACCGGCGGTTTTTCGCGCTGCATCGGCGTTTGGCCCCTCGGCGTAAGGATCAATCGCGAGGCCTAAAGTCTGCGCGACTGCCTCGCCCAGATCGAACGTGTCACCGGAATACTCGATCTCGTCGCAATCGTCCGCTTCGAGCTCGATTTCTTCATCGTGCTGCTCGGCCAAAGTTCCTTTGGGTACAAAGCGCAAATCGAGCGGTTCGGAGATGGTGACAGGGAAGTCTTTGAATGAGATCGCGCAGGCTTGGGTGAAACTGGCTTTCACGGTGCCGGTCGCGCGGATGGTTTTGCCTTTCTCTTCGAGCTCAATTTCGGCCCGCAGCGCTTCGATCGAGGTGAGACTGAACCGGCCAGCCAACCTGCGGCGCTCGGTTTCGTCTGCTTTGATAGTGACAGTCCCGCCCGGCAAGGGCCGAACCTTCATCAGGCGCGAAAGTTCTGGTTCAGTCACTTGATTGCGCTCGCCTCTAACATCGCCTCGTCGCTGTATCCGGCAAGGCGCTCTGACAGCGCGATCAGTTTGTTCGCGACGCATTCCGCGCCCGGATTATCTTCATCGGCAAAGTTTACATTGCGAGAGATCGCCGCAGTCAGCTTTTCTCGGTCATTTTCCACCAGCGCGCTGCGATAGGCACCCAGCCTGCCGCCAAGCACGCTCATCAATTTGCCGACATGCTTACCGACAACAACATCATTGATGCCAAGTTCACGCAATTGCGCATCCATGTCTTCTACGAACAGCTCGGCCAGCAAAGCGCTTTCGGCCCGCATGTCGGTCGCCTCGACACGGACCATCACCGTGCAAAGTATCGCGGTGATCAGATCAAACCGCCCGTTTACCGAATCTGCGACACCGCACTCCGAATAGAACGAGGGCTCACGCGCAAGCTCAATCACGCGGTGCCACAGAGGACGTACGCCCTCGCGTGGGTCAGGTGCGGTACCCAGAAGCTTGGAAAGGAATGACATAGGCGTTTTGATCTTTCTGACAGGCTATGCCCGGTACAACCCGCAATTGTACGGGGTGTTCCGCACCAAATGCGAAGCATTCATCCGCAATTCAACCGGTTCACCCCAGTTCGTGGACGCAGCGACATTGCAAGGCCGGTGGCTTCGCCTTAAGGCCGTATGCAACATATATAGTATGCAGCTTCACAGCGGCAACGAAAGATCAGACGGGAATAGACGGGCACCATGAGCCAACCAAAACGAGTATTCGGTATCGCTGGCAAAGCGGCACTTATGGCAGGCGCGCTGCTCGCTCTCGGGGCGTGTTCCTCGATCCGCGAATCGCGCGGCTATGTGGTCGATCGGGTTCTGACCCAGGCGATCCAGCCGGGCATCGATAACCAGCGGTCTGTCGAAGGCACATTGGGCCGCCCAACATTCACCAGCCAATATGGCGAACCGACCTGGTATTACATTTCCAGCGTTACGGGGCGTAAGCCGTTTGTGCGCCCGCGCATCCGCACACATTCCGTGCTTGAAGTGAAGTTTGACGAGGCAGGCAATGTCGCCTCCGTCAATCGCAGCGGCGTTGAAAATGTCGTCTATCTCCAGCCAGATGGCGATAAAACGCCGACATTGGGCCGGGAACGCGGCTTCCTCGAAGACCTGTTCGGCAATATCGGTCAGGTCGGCGGCGCTGGCCCTGCGCCGGGTGGCTAAGCATTACCTGACCGAGCGAAACGCTTGATCCGAAAAATTCATGGCCCATATTGCCGGGCATGAGCAATGATACGGCAAGCCACGGCCTGACCCAGTGGCACGGAACAACCATCGTAGGTGTGAAGCGCGGTAAAAAGACCGTGATCGCGGGCGATGGACAGGTTTCGATGGGCAACACCGTGATGAAACCGAACGCACGCAAAGTGCGACGGATCGGCGAAGGCGGCAAAGTTGTCGCTGGTTTCGCGGGCGCAACCGCCGATGCTTTCACTCTTTTCGAACGGTTAGAGGCGAAGCTGGAGCAATATTCCGGCCAGCTGATGCGCGCCGCTGTTGAACTCGCCAAGGATTGGCGGACTGACAAATATCTCCGCAATCTCGAAGCATTGATGATTGTAGCGGATGATGAAAGCCTGCTGGTTCTAACCGGCAATGGCGATGTGCTGGAGCCCGAAGGCGGCATTGCCGCGATTGGATCGGGCGGTAATTATGCTCTGGCTGCGGCCCGCGCTCTAGTCGAATATGAAGACGATGCAGAACAAATCGCGCGCAAAGCGATGGCGGTTGCCGCCGATATCTGCGTCTTCACCAACGGCAATGTGACGCTTGAGACTGTTTGATCGGTCGCGCTGAACCACTGCACTTTAGAAATTTCAGGACAATATGACCGATAACCTCACCCCAAAGGCGATCGTCGCCGCACTTGATGACCACATCATTGGCCAGAAAGACGCCAAGCGCGCAGTCGCGGTTGCTTTGCGAAATCGCTGGCGTCGTCAGCGGCTCGGCAATGATCTGCGCGATGAAGTCACGCCTAAGAACATCCTCATGATCGGCCCAACAGGCTGCGGTAAAACCGAAATCAGTCGGCGCCTAGCAAAGCTGGCCGAGGCACCCTTCGTCAAGATCGAAGCGACCAAGTTCACTGAGGTCGGCTATGTTGGCCGCGACGTTGAACAGATCGCCCGTGACCTCGTCGAAGAGGCAATCCGGTTGGAAAAAGACCGCCGCCGCGATGCTGTGCGCGAAGCCGCCAGCGAAGCCGCGATGGAACGATTGCTCGATGCGCTGGTCGGCCAGAACGCCAGCGAAGCCACCCGCGAAAGTTTCCGCCAGCGGATCGTCGACAATTCGATGAACGAAACAGAGGTCGAAATCGATGTGACCGAAGCCCCTGCCATGCCGTTTGATATGGGCGGTGCGGGCGGCAATATGGGCATGATCGACCTTTCCGATATGCTCGGCAAAGCGATGGGCAAAGCCCCGACCAAAAAACGCAAACTGCGGGTGCCCGATGCGTGGGACAAACTGGTCGAGGAAGAAGCCGAAAAACGGATGGATCAGGATGATGTCGCCCGTGTCGCTCTGGAAAATGCAGAGACCAACGGCATCGTTTTCTTGGACGAGATCGACAAAATCGCCGTCAGCGATGTGCGCGGCGGCTCTGTTAGCCGCGAAGGCGTGCAGCGCGATCTGCTGCCGCTGATCGAAGGCACCACCGTCAGCACCAAATACGGCCCGATGAAAACAGACCACGTGCTGTTTATTGCCAGCGGGGCGTTCCACCTTGCCAAGCCTTCTGACATGCTGCCCGAATTGCAGGGCCGCCTGCCGATCCGGGTTGAGCTGCGCGCGCTGACCGAAGAGGATTTCGTGCGCATTCTTTCCGAAACACGCGCCAATCTAGTTGAACAATATCGCGCTTTGATCGGCACAGAAGACGTAACGCTCGAATTCGGACAGGACGCCGTTCAGGAAGTCGCCAAGATTGCCGCAACGGTGAACGAAAATGTCGAGAATATCGGCGCGCGTCGCTTGCAGACGGTCATGGAGAAACTGCTCGAAGAGATCAGTTTTGAAGCCGAAGATCACACTGGCGAGACGATCACGATTGACGCCGCCTATGTGCGTGAGCGGCTGGAAAGCCTCGCGGGCAACACCGATCTTTCGAAATACATCCTGTAATGAGCACGCCGGTCAGCGATCTTCAGGGAATGCTGGCTGGTATGGAGCCGGAGCTTCGCGAGCGGCCTTTTCGGTTTGTCGAACACGGGCCGGATAACGATTTTATCGACCTGCTCGGGACGATGTTCGCCTTTATTCGCGAAGATGAAGGTGCAAGCCTCGTCATTCACGCCAAGGAAGATCACCCCGGTCCGCTTTTTGCCTGCATCACGCTTCGGGTTCATTCCGATTTGGAAGGCGTTGGATTGACCGCAGCAGTTGCAACCGCACTCGCCGAAGCGGGGATCGCTTGCAATGTCATTGCAGCGTTTCATCACGATCACCTCTTCGTGCCGTGGGGCAAGCGCGCCGCTGCACTCGCGATTCTGACGCAGCTTTCGCAAGACGCGCGTCGATAATTTTCGGCGCTTTGCAGTGGTAATCCCCAAGCCCTCTTGAGTGCGGCGTGCGCACACGCTCTAACAGTGTGGGCAAATACCAACGGGGACTGACATCATGAAAACCACCTGGACGCTGGCGGGCGCAGCCGCCGCTGCTTTGATCACTGGCACACCGGCTTTGGCCGATGACCATGTTGCTGGCGAGACAGCCGAACTGACCGCCCCGAAAATCGAATACACGATGTGGACGCTGGAAAATGGTTTGCGTGTCATCGCCATTCCGGATGACACGACCAGCACCGTAACAACCTCGCTATGGTACGATATCGGATCGAAGCTCGACCCGGAAGGGCGCAGCGGATTTGCCCATCTGTTTGAGCATATTCTCAGCCGTAAGACCGAGAATATGCCGTACAATATGATCTACGGGCTGACGGCGGATATTGGCGGCACGCGCAATGCCTCCAACTGGGTCGACCGCACGAATTATTACGAGCAGGTGCCCGCCGCTTATCTCGAAACCATGCTGTGGACGCACCGTGAACGGATGGCGAAGGTGGTCGTCGACACAGAAGTGTTCGAAACCGAGCGCGGCGTGGTGAAAGAGGAGCTCCGTCAGCGCGTCCTCGCGCCGCCTTATGGCCGCCTGCAACGCTTTGTGATCCCTGAAAACGTCTATGACACGATGCCGCATCGCCGCCCCGGCATTGGCTCGATTGGGGATCTCGACAACGCGACGCTGGACGATGCGCGGGCATTTTATGAAGCCTATTACGGCCCTGATACCGCGACGTTGATCGTGGCAGGCAATTTCGAAATGGGCAATCTGCGCGGTCTGGTCGACGAATATTTCGCCGACATCGCGCCGCGCGCCAATCCGGTTGATCTGGCAATTCCGGAACGTGAAGGCGAGCTGACCGAGCCGCGTGAAGTCAATGCGACCGCGCCGAACGTGCCGCTACCCGTTGTCGGCGCGGTGTGGAAAGCGCCGCCGGTCACCGATCCCGATGCCGCCGCTCTCGAAGTGCTGGAAGCTATTCTGGTGCGCGGAGACAACAGCCGCCTCGACAATGCGCTGGTGCGCAGCGGTCAGGCGGTGCAGGCGGCTGCCAGCATTCTTATGTTCCGAGAAGCTGGCCAGATCGCGGCCTATGCCGTGGTGTCGGGCGAAGACAAGATGGACGCTGCCGCTGGCACGCTCGACGCGGAGTTGGAGCGTATCCGGACGCAGCCAGTAACCGCTGCCGAGCTTGCCGAAGCGAAAAGCGAGATTGTTGCCAGCACTCTGCGCCGCCGCGAAACCGCACGGGGCCGCGCGTTCGAGCTGGGCGAGGCGCTGGTGTCCTCCGGCGATCCCGAATTTGCAGACAGACGTCTTGGCGAGATCACAGCTGTGACAGCCGAGGATGTGATGCGCGCGGCGGCGAAATATCTCGATCCGGATAGACGCGTGACCATCACGTATACGGCGGGCGAAGATGATGCGTTCTCTTACGCCAACCCTATGCCGATGCCCGAATTTCGCACTTTGCCGCCTGCCAAGGGTGAAATCCGCGAGGTAAAACCGGAAGACGAGCGTATGGCCCCTCCAGGACCGGGCGCATCGCCAGAGGTCGCCGCGCCTGAAATCGTGGAAGGCACTTTGTCCAACGGGATCAAAGTCGTCGCGGTGCAAACCGGCGATGTCCCGATTGCGACGATTTCCATGCTGTTCTCCGGCGGCAGCAAAACCGATCCACGCGATAAAGCGGGCATAGCGCAGATGGCCGCAGGGCTTGCAGACAAGGGCGTGCTCGGCATCGATGCGCAAAGCATTGCGGCCAAGTTCGAAAGCCTTGGCGCGTCATTCGGCGGCGGCGCGGGCAGCGACGGGACAAGTTTCAGCCTGACCGCGCCGGTCGCGAATTTAGGCGAGGCAGGCGATATGGCAGCGCGCATTGTGCGCTATGCCACCTATCCGCAGGACGCATTCAACCGAGAGCGCGACCGCGCGGTCAACGGCCTGCGTGTCTCCATGAAGGAGCCGGGCGGATTATCCCGCTTTGTTGCGCGCGTGGCGATGTATGGCGATGCGCCTTACGGCTCGCAGCCGGGCGGAACGTCGGAAAGTCTCGCAGCGATTACCCGCGAAGACCTGACCGCGCACCGCGCCGCCTATTTCCATCCCGATGCGATGCAGATTGTCGTCAGCGGCGGTATCTTGCCGGAAATGGCGATGAAGGCCGCAGAGAATATGTTCGGCGACTGGGCGGTAGACACACCCGCAGCCGATGTTCCGGCAGAGGCCGCTGGCGATGCGCAGCCGGTCCGCACCATCGTGATCGATATGCCAGACGCAGGTCAGGCGTCTGTTATCGCTGCTGTTCGCGCGCCATCGCGCACGGGTGAAGATTTCTACGCGCTTGAACTGGCCAACAGCGTGCTTGGCGGTGGTTCCAGCGGGCGGCTGTTCGAGGAAATCCGGACCAAGCGATCATTGAGCTATGGTGCGTATTCGGGCTTTGCCGACCGCAGGGACGAATCCATCCTTCAGGCCAGCGCGCAAACCAAGAATGAAAGTGCCGATGAGGTTGTGCAGATATTCCTGGACGAATTTGCCCGCCTTGGCAGCGAAACGTTGCCTGATGAATTGCTGGCGAAGCGCCGCGCCTATCTTTCGGGTTCTCACGCCCGTGCATTGGAGACCAGCGGCGGGTTCAACCGGATCGTTGCGACCTTGCTTCAACAAGGTCTTGAGCCAATGGAAGCTGTGCGATTTGCGCGGAAACTGGATGGCGTAAATGCGGCAGCAGCCAGCGCGGCTGCGCGGGAGTATATCGACCCAGCCAAAGCGACGATCGTGATTGTTGGCGATGCCGACAAATTCATCGAAGAGATCCAGTCTCTGCGTGACAATGTCGAAATCATTCAAGCGGACTCGCTCGATTTGTCGAGAGCCGATTTGTCGTTGGCGGAAACCATGCGCGAATAACAATTAGGAGCGGGGCGGCTCTTACGCCGTCTCGCTCTCTTCGCTCTGTTCAGCCGCCTGCTGCGCCCACATCTCGGCATATAGGCCGTTTTGCGAGAGCAGCTCGCCATGCGTGCCGCTTTCGGCAAGCTCACCGCTATCCAGCACCAGAATACGGTCGGCATCGGCCACTGTTGAAAGCCGGTGCGCGATGGCGATTGTGGTGCGTCCTTCTTCAAGCCGTTTAAGCGTGCCCAGAATTTCGCGTTCGGTGCGGGTGTCGAGCGCGCTGGTCGCCTCGTCAAGCAACAGTATAGGCGGGTTCTTCACCAGCGTTCGCGCAATTGCCACGCGCTGTTTCTCACCGCCGGACAGTTTCAGCCCGCGCTCGCCAACGGTGGTGTCAAAGCCATCGGGCAGCCGTTCGATCAGCGGCATCAACGCCGCGTCTTTCGCGCCCTGTGTCACCTGCTCTTCGCCGGCATTTTCTGCACCATAGGCGATGTTGTAGCGCAGCGTGTCATTGAACAACACGCTGTCTTGCGGAACGATCCCGATAGCAGCGCGCACGCTGTCCTGCTGAACGCTGGCAATATCCTGACCGTCGATCAGAATGCGCCCGCCTTGGGGATCATAGAACCGAAACAGCAGCCGCCCGATTGTGCTTTTGCCTGCGCCCGAAGGGCCGACAATGGCGAGTGAAGACCCGGCGGGCACTTCAAAGCTGAGACCGTTCAGGATCGTGCGGCCATCTTCATATTCAAAGGTGACATTGTCGAATGTGACGTGCGGCTCATTGACGGCGAGGGCGGGGGCATCTGGCGCATCGCGCACTTCGACATCGGTATCCATCAACTTGAACATCTCGGCCATATCCACCAGCCCTTGGCGGATGGTGCGGTAGACCCAGCCCAGCAGATCAAGCGGACGGAAAAGCTGCATCAGATAGGTGTTCACGAACACCAGATCGCCGACAGTCAAATCGCCCTTGCTCCAGCCCCACACAGTATAAGCCATGGCGCCCGCCATCAGCGAATTGGTGATGAGCGATTGGGTGATGTTGAGGAGACCGAGCGAGTTTTCCGATTTGATCGCCGCTTCTGCGTAAGCTTTCGCCGCACCTGAATACCGCTCTTCCTCGCGGTTCTCAGCACCAAAATATTTAACGGTTTCGAAATTCAGCAGCGAATCCACTGCGCGGTGCAGAGCCTGCCCATCGAGATCGTTCATCTCGCGGCGCAGCTTGGTCCGCCATTCGGTGATCCAGCGCGTTATCGCGATATAGGCGACCACGGTAACGGCGGTTGCCGCAACCAGCTCCCATCCGAAATTGATGTAGAAGATGATTCCGACGGCGATCAGCTCGAAAAATGTCGGCGCGATGTTGAACAGCAAGAAATAGAGCATGGAATCGATGCTCTTCGTGCCGCGTTCGATAATCTTGGTGACTTCGCCCGTGCGCCGGTTGAGGTGGAACCGCAGGCTAAGCCGGTGAAGCCGGTGGAACACATCCTGTGCCAAAGCCAGCGTCGCGGCCTGACCAACCCGTTCAAATGCGATGTTGCGCAGATTGTCGAACAACAAGGATGTGAATCGGCCCAGTCCATATGCCGTGACAAGCGCCAGCGCGACCGTCAGCCCGTCGCCAACCGGCCCGGCCATCGCATCGGCGGCTCCCTTATAGGCGAAGGGGAGGGCGAGAGTGACACCCTTGGCCCCGAGCACGAACACCATCGCAAGGATAATGCGGCGGCGCAGCGGCCAATTTCCGGCCGGCCATAGGTAAGGGAGGAAACGCTTGAGCGTTGCCCAACCTTCGGCGTCTGGCGCGGTCGGTCTGTCGGAATTGGCTGTATCAGGCGGCATTGCGCCGCTGCATGTGGGCGCGGCCTATCAATTAGGCAAGTCGAGCAGTTCTATCGCATCCGATAGTGTTACCTGTTGAAGGGCCGGATCGCCCCTTCGCGTTTGCTCTTTCTAAGCGCACGGGCAATGTCGCGCGGAACATCAAACATGATACGTTTGTTCGCGAAGTCGATCGCGACCCGATCAAATATCTTGAGATGTTGCATGCCAAGTGAAAGGACCGGTTTGTCTTTAAGGCCCAGCGCTTCGAAAGCGGGGGCATCTGCAAAGGCAAGCGGGACATTGGTGAGCGCCAAACCTTGAATTTTCAGCGAGCGGATGTTGGCTACATCGCCAACCATCGTGACCCCGTTCACATCCATTGTTGTTACTTCTTGCGATCGCCGGGCCCGGATCCGGTCGCGCAAAGCGTTGTTCGCGAGGCTCGATTGGGCACCAGTGTCTATAATCACGGTTGCCCGTACACCTTCGACCACAGCATCGGTGATCAAAAGCTGACCCAGTTTCTGTCTGGCTTTGACGATGATCTCAAAGCCAGAGCGCGACTGCTTCTTTGTCATATCCTCAAGCGCGATAGTCTCATTGCGGAAATCGATCAGGACGCGAAAGTCCTGAAGGCTATCGAGACCGATAATCCCGTCGGCGCCGACATGACTGCTGTTGAGGACTGGTGCCGTGAGATTGTGAATTGTGTGAGATCCGACCACCAGATTGTTCACTTCTACGAGATTGACCGGACGGCGGCTTGCCATACCAACTAGGGTCGCCGTTCCCAGCGGTGTCAGAGAGAGGCTATCATTGATCTTGTGAGTGACAGCGGTGGCCTGACTGCCTGTGTCAATCATGAAATCGTAAGGGCCCGCGCCCTCAATCGTTACCGGAATGGTCAGGCGGCGATGGCGCTCTTCTTCCAGCGGAAGAATTTCGGTGTTGGGATTGGCCAGATCAGGAGCAATGGATTCCTGCGTAAGCGATTTGATCGGGGCGGGCGGCTCAACCGTGTTGGCATGTGATGCGGCGGTGACCAACGCCAACGGCATCGCTGATAGAGCCAATAAAGTACGCATTTTCGAAAAATCCCTCTCGCTTAAGATCGCGAGAGTACCAGACGAATGCCAAGCCCCCAAACAGGTTCGGCAGAATTCTCTGCGAAACCGCTACCCAGCGCCACCGATAGCCTGCGGCATTCCGGCTGTATCGCGTTGGCGCAACATTGCCCAAGTCTCACGCACCAATGGGCGGAAACCGAACCAGAACGTAGCCGCGTAAACGGCCGCTCCGACAAAGCCGCTAAGCGCCAGATCGAGAATTGGTAGGTCCAACTGGATATAATGCTGCACTGTCAGAACACAGGCCGCCATCGCCGCGCAGGCGAGCGCGATCGGTGCAAGCTCGCGCAGCAATGCGAAAGCGGACACGCCGATACGCGGCAATGTCATCGTCAGAGTGACAATAAGAAGCAACGGCGCAGCCACCCACCATGCGTGGACCAATCCCAGCGCGCCAGTCTCGCCGTCAAAGAAGCCTCCACCCACACCCCATATATAGGCCGTTGGCATGATGATCGCGCCGCAGATCGAAGTGAAAAGGTAAACGCGCGGGCGGCCCATGGCATTTGTGACCGGCGAACAGATCAATTGCATCGCAAAAGCGGGCATTACCAATGCAAGGCCGCCGACGATGGGAATCATGGCGGCCCACTTGTCACCAAACAACGTCAGGATCGCCGGTTCGCTGGTGAGCGCGAGGCCTACATATATAGGCGCGCTGACCGTCATCACCATTCGCGCAGTCTTCAAGAAGTATGGCCCTAAAGGCTTTTGGGCGCGGTGCAATTCGGAATAGGCTGCAAGCGCGACCTCATTGATCGGCGGGATAAATCGCCCTGTTACGATAAGGGTTAGGAACAGAGCCTCTGAATAGAGGCCCAGATCATATGTCGAGAGCAGTCGGCCCGCGATCACGATGTCGCTCTGGCTCTGAATGATCCAGAACAACTGACATAGAGTAAGCGTCCCGCCGAATGTAAGCATATCCCATGCCCCGCGCGGATCGAAGATCGGTTTGACGCGCAGGCCCGAGGCAATGGTTAGGCCAATCGCACGCGTTACAAACATGGCAATCGGCGCATAGACCAACGCCCATACCCCAAACCCAAGCCAAGCAAGCAGGAGCGCAAGAACCGCCCCCACGATCGCAGCTGTGATGTTAACCTGCCCCTGACGGCGGAACTGCAGTTGCCGAGCCATCCATTCTGAAGGCAATGCGATAAAAGGTATGGTGAGAAAGATGATCGCCTGCACCCTTAGAAGGTCGGCGACCAGCGGTTCCCCAAAATATGCCGCCGCAAGCGGGGCCGATAGAAATTGCGTGATCGCCAGCACGCTGTTGGCGATCAGCAACATACCAAACACCTGTGCGACCCGCCGCTCATCGATACGGTTTGTTTGCACTATAGAAGTCGCAAAGCTTTGGCCGTTTAGAAAGGCGAGGGCGGTGATCACCACCTGGCTCATAGCGAACAGGCCATAATCGCTTGGATCAAGCAGCCGCACGACAAGTACGGTCGAAGTCCATGTTATGATCTGCGCGGCAACCTGTGTGCCCCAACGCCATGCTACGGCTGAGCGGACGCGCGAGGCGAATCCGTCATCCCCGTCTGTGTAAGAGGCATGCGACGCCGCAGCCGTCCCCGACTCAGGGGAACGCTCTGATTCGCCGGCATTTGAAGCGGCGAATGAATCAGAATCGGGTGTCTTCGAACTCATAAGCAGGCGGATAAGGGCAAAAGGTGAAGATTTGGTCGGTTTGATGCACCGATTCAGGTGGGAATCAGCGCTCTAGGCGGGGCCTAATCGTTAATGACCCCTTGTAATTGGGCCCCTAAGCCCCATTTCCATGATGTTCTGACGGGCGGGAAGCCGCGGAATTCTGGGAAAAATACGCTTCTTTGAAATAAAAGTTCAAAAAGGCGTTGACCGAATCTCCGACCCCGCCTAGATGAGCTCCACCGACGCGGCGATGACGGTTTCTAACCGGCTCGCAGCACTCGGTCGCCAACATATATCGGATAGCCGGTCCCCCGGTGTAAATCGGGGATACCATTGCTGTCCGCTACTTTATGTTGGTTGGCTCTTTGACATTGTTAGTTTTTGATGAAGGGACATGTGGGCGACGGCGCCCGGTCCGAGGGTTTTAAGGCCTCGGATACCGGATAATTTATGCCGATTGCCACATCCTAGCTGGGCACCACGCTCGGCTTTGATGAGCATGTTCATTCGTATCCATTACGTTTGACAAGCAGGTAATCGGCTCCTTGAAGCTCATGCCTAGTTGGTTAGCGATCCTCGGATCGTGCCGACTTAGTATGTGACACAAACTTGAGAGTTTGATCCTGGCTCAGAACGAACGCTGGCGGCATGCCTAACACATGCAAGTCGAACGAACCCTTCGGGGTTAGTGGCGCACGGGTGCGTAACGCGTGGGAACCTGCCTTTAGGTTCGGAATAACTCAGAGAAATTTGAGCTAATACCGGATAATGTCTTCGGACCAAAGATTTATCGCCTTTAGATGGGCCCGCGTTAGATTAGATAGTTGGTGGGGTAATGGCCTACCAAGTCGACGATCTATAGCTGGTCTGAGAGGATGATCAGCCACACTGGGACTGAGACACGGCCCAGACTCCTACGGGAGGCAGCAGTGGGGAATATTGGACAATGCACGAAAGTGTGATCCAGCAATGCCGCGTGAGTGATGAAGGCCTTAGGGTTGTAAAGCTCTTTTACTAGGGATGATAATGACAGTACCTAGAGAATAAGCTCCGGCTAACTCCGTGCCAGCAGCCGCGGTAATACGGAGGGAGCTAGCGTTGTTCGGAATTACTGGGCGTAAAGCGCGCGTAGGCGGCTATTCAAGTCAGAGGTGAAATCCCAGGGCTCAACCCTGGAACTGCCTTTGAAACTAGATAGCTAGAATATTGGAGAGGTGAGTGGAATTCCGAGTGTAGAGGTGAAATTCGTAGATATTCGGAAGAACACCAGTGGCGAAGGCGACTCACTGGACAATTATTGACGCTGAGGTGCGAAAGCGTGGGGAGCAAACAGGATTAGATACCCTGGTAGTCCACGCCGTAAACGATGATAACTAGCTGTCCGGGCTCATAGAGCTTGGGTGGCGCAGCTAACGCATTAAGTTATCCGCCTGGGGAGTACGGTCGCAAGATTAAAACTCAAAGGAATTGACGGGGGCCTGCACAAGCGGTGGAGCATGTGGTTTAATTCGAAGCAACGCGCAGAACCTTACCAGCCTTTGACATCCTAGGACGGTTTCTGGAGACAGATTCCTTCCCTTCGGGGACCTAGTGACAGGTGCTGCATGGCTGTCGTCAGCTCGTGTCGTGAGATGTTGGGTTAAGTCCCGCAACGAGCGCAACCCTCATCCTTAGTTGCCATCATTTAGTTGGGCACTTTAAGGAAACTGCCGGTGATAAGCCGGAGGAAGGTGGGGATGACGTCAAGTCCTCATGGCCCTTACAGGCTGGGCTACACACGTGCTACAATGGTATCTACAGTGAGCAGCGATCCCGCGAGGGTTAGCTAATCTCCAAAAGATATCTCAGTTCGGATTGTTCTCTGCAACTCGAGAGCATGAAGGCGGAATCGCTAGTAATCGCGGATCAGCATGCCGCGGTGAATACGTTCCCAGGCCTTGTACACACCGCCCGTCACACCATGGGAGTTGGTTTCACCCGAAGATAGTGCGCTAACCTTTTAGGAGGCAGCTAGCCACGGTGGGATCAGCGACTGGGGTGAAGTCGTAACAAGGTAGCCGTAGGGGAACCTGCGGCTGGATCACCTCCTTTCTAAGGATTGATACGAAAGCGTCTGGCCTCGTGCCGGAAAGTGCTTCGTAACTTTTCAAAGAACATTGCCGTCGTCCTCATGTCCTTTCATCACTGGAGATTGCCCACGGGCAGCTGTATAGCTGTGCGTGAGGTAAACACCTGAGCTGGCTCACGCCCCTCGCGGTCTAACGGCCGCTCGAGGAGTGTAGGTCCGTAGCTCAGTTGGTTAGAGCGCACCCCTGATAAGGGTGAGGTCGGTGGTTCAAATCCACTCGGACCTACCAGTTATTGTCTGGTCTTTAGGGGCCTTAGCTCAGCTGGGAGAGCACCTGCTTTGCAAGCAGGGGGTCATCGGTTCGATCCCGATAGGCTCCACCAGACAAAAATCGTACTCCAGGATGAAAAGAAAGAGATCTCGCCCGAGAGTTTACTTGGGCCGAGTAGGCGACATTGGTCGCCGAACGTTTGACATTGTGAATGGGTTTTTAAATCGATGCCGTGGCGGTATCGTCGCAGGGTTCTGACCTTAGGGTTAGAGATCCGTACGCGACTGATATCACTACAAAATCAATCAAATAAATTATCTAGCTGAGATAATTTCTCCTCATCATCGTTAAGACGCGCAGGGCTTTATGCAGACCTGTCGTTGATGGTGTGGATTCTCAAGCGTGAGGTAAGAGCATTTGGTGGATGCCTTGGCATGTACAGGCGAAGAAGGACGTGGCACGCTGCGATAAGCGTCGGGGAGATGTGAGCAATCTTTGATCCGGCGATTTCCGAATGGGGAAACCCACCTTCACCATTTCTTTCATTATCCTTTCGAGGGTAACGAGAGAGGTGGATAAGGTATCACCTTAGTGAATATATAGCTTTGGTGAAGCAAACCCGGGGAACTGAAACATCTCAGTACCCGGAGGAAAAGACATCAACCGAGATTCCGTTAGTAGTGGCGAGCGAACGCGGACCAGGCCAGTGCCTTTTCTATTATTAGCAAAACTCTCTGGAAAGTGAGACCATAGTGGGTGATAGTCCCGTATGCGAAAAGACTAGAAAAGGACTTGAGTAGGGCGGAACACGTGAAATTCTGTCTGAACATGGGGGGACCACCCTCCAAGCCTAAATACTCGTACATGACCGATAGCGAACACAGTACCGTGAGGGAAAGGTGAAAAGCACCCCGATT
Source organism: Erythrobacter crassostreae (assembly GCF_019204045.1). Classification (GTDB taxonomy): domain Bacteria; phylum Pseudomonadota; class Alphaproteobacteria; order Sphingomonadales; family Sphingomonadaceae; genus Erythrobacter; species Erythrobacter crassostreae. The sequence continues at coordinate 1,184,434 of NZ_JAGSPC010000001.1, forward strand.
AGGGGAGTGAAACAGTACCTGAAACCGGATGCTTACAAGCAGTTGGAGCCCCTTTAGGGGGTGACAGCGTACCTCTTGCATAATGGGTCAGTGACTTAATCTAGCATGCGAGCTTAAGCCGTTAGGTGTAGGCGAAGCGAAAGCGAGTCTGAATAGGGCGACTGAGTATGTTGGATTAGACCCGAACCCCGGCGATCTAGGCATGAGCAGGTTGAAGGTGCGGTAACACGCACTGGAGGACCGAACCGTTGCATGTTGAAAAATGCTCGGATGACTTGTGTTTAGGGGTGAAAGGCCAATCAAGCCGGGAAATAGCTGGTTCTCCGCGAAATCTATTGAGGTAGAGCGTCAGATGTATGCCGATGGGGGTAGAGCACTGGATGGGCTAGGGCTGCGCGAGCGGTACCAAACCTAACCAAACTCCGAATACCATCGAGTCTTGTCTGGCAGACAGACGGCGGGTGCTAAGGTCCGTCGTCAAAAGGGAAACAGCCCTAACCTACAGCTAAGGTCCCCAAGTCATATCTAAGTGGGAAAGCATGTGGGAATCCCAAAACAACCAGGAGGTTGGCTTAGAAGCAGCCATCCTTTAAAGAAAGCGTAACAGCTCACTGGTCTAAATAAGGGTTCCTGCGGCGAAGATGTAACGGGGCTAAAGATATGCACCGAAGCTTAGGGTTCATAGTTTACTATGAGCGGTAGCGGAGCGTTCCGTAAGTGGCTGAAGCCGAAGGGTAACCGACGGTGGACATATCGGAAGTGCGAATGCTGACATGAGTAGCGATAAAGAGGGTGAGATGCCCTCTCGCCGAAAGACCAAGGGTTCCTGCTCAACGCTAATCGGAGCAGGGTAAGCCGGCCCCTAAGACGAGCCCGAAGGGGGTAGTCGATGGGAACCACGTTAATATTCGTGGGCCTGGTGATGTGTGACGGATGATGGAAGTAGTGTGTCCTTATTGGATTGGGCATGCTGCCAAGTTGTTCCTGGAAATAGCCTCACCATATAGACCGTACCCGAAACCGACACAGGTGGTCAGGTAGAGTATACCAAGGCGCTTGAGAGAAGTATCCTGAAGGAACTCGGCAAATTGCCTCCGTACCTTCGGAAGAAGGAGGCCCCATTAGAAGGCAACTTTTAATGGGGGGCACAGGCCAGGGGGTAGCGACTGTTTATCAAAAACACAGGACTCTGCTAAGTCGGCTTCAAGACGACGTATAGGGTCTGACGCCTGCCCGGTGCTTGAAGGTTAAGAGGAGGAGTGCAAGCTCCGAATTGAAGCCCAAGTAAACGGCGGCCGTAACTATAACGGTCCTAAGGTAGCGAAATTCCTTGTCGGGTAAGTTCCGACCTGCACGAATGGCGTAACGACTTCCCCACTGTCTCCAGGATATGCTCAGCGAAATTGAATTCTCCGTGAAGATGCGGAGTACCCGCGGTTAGACGGAAAGACCCCGTGCACCTTTACTGCAGCTTTAGAGTGGCATTAGGAAAGAATTGTGTAGAATAGGTGGGAGGCTTTGAAACTTGGGCGCCAGTCCAAGTGGAGCCAACCTGTGAAATACCACCCTGTTGTTTTCTGATGTCTAACCTAGGTCCGTTATCCGGACCAGGGACCCTCTATGGCGGGTAGTTTGACTGGGGCGGTCGCCTCCTAAAGAGTAACGGAGGCGCGCGATGGTAGGCTCAGGCCGGTTGGAAACCGGCTGCGAGAGTGCAATGGCATAAGCCTGCCTGACTGCGAGACTGACGAGTCGAGCAGAGACGAAAGTCGGTCATAGTGATCCGGTGGTCCCTCGTGGAAGGGCCATCGCTCAACGGATAAAAGGTACGCCGGGGATAACAGGCTGATGATTCCCAAGAGCTCATATCGACGGAATCGTTTGGCACCTCGATGTCGGCTCATCACATCCTGGGGCTGGAGCAGGTCCCAAGGGTTTGGCTGTTCGCCAATTAAAGTGGTACGTGAGCTGGGTTCAGAACGTCGCGAGACAGTTTGGTCCCTATCTGCCGTGGGCGTCGATACTTGAAAGGAGTTGCCCCTAGTACGAGAGGACCGGGGTGAACATACCTCTGGTGTACCAGTCATGCCGCCAGGCGTGCCGCTGGGTAGCTATGTATGGACGGGATAACCGCTGAAAGCATCTAAGCGGGAAGCCTCCCTTGAGATTAGGTATCTTCGAACCGTCATAGACCATGACGTTGATAGGCCAGGTGTGGAAGCGCAGTAATGCGTGTAGCTAACTGGTCCTAATAGTTCATATCGCGCTTGAGAGTTCGCACTGTCAACGACAGGCCTGAATAGGTCTTTCGTTGGAGAGAAGTTCTCCAGCTAGATAACGCCCTTTGTAACACTGCATTCACACCCTGAATGCACATCGATTTAAAACCCGCATTTCTGACAAGCTTCATTGCTTGGTGGCTATAGCATCTGTGCCCCACCCGATCCCATCTCGAACTCGGCCGTGAAACCAGATTGCGCCGATGGTACTATGCCTTAAGGTATGGAAGAGTAGGTCGTCGCCAGGCATTGCAGCTTGTCGGAAACGCGGGAAATAACCCATTCATAAGTCAAAGGGCTGGCCGTAAAGGTTGGCCCTTTTGGCGTCTCTAGGAGACGCTAACAACGGTGCCGCGGGATGGAGCAGTCCGGTAGCTCGTCAGGCTCATAACCTGAAGGTCGTTGGTTCAAATCCAACTCCCGCAACCACCGTCTCGTTGAAATCACTCAAAAAAAGGCCTCGCTGTTACCAGCGGGGCCTTTTTGCGTTTAGACTGGAAGTATCAACAAAGCGGCTTTCAATTTTGGGCGTTAAATCCGTTTGGTTGTCCGCAGCGAATGGCTTGATGCCCAACCAAATCAAGATTCACAAATACTTATGCTGGTGACGTAGCTGTGGGCTCGCACTGCGACTTGGCAATCGGCAAAGCTCTTCTGAGCGAACTCGATGTCGGCGATCGAGAAACCGCGTCCGAACACTTGGCCTGAAAGCTCGTTTAATCGAGCTCGATCTAATCTATCGCGACGTGATCGTTAGGCGATGGGAAAAAATGACGCGGAGCGAGGCCGTTCGCATTGTTTGCGACTGAAGTTGGGCTGGAAGCGGAATGTCTGCTGTTGCCGGTTCAGATCTCCGAAGCTGACACCTGGCAGAAGATCAAATTGGGGGCCGTTTGCTAAACCTCATCTTTGATTGAAACCATGCCAGTTCCATCTCCACGACAGCTTAGATCAGACGACGGATGCGCGGCCTGTCTGATGGCAAACCAGCATCGGCGCACGGTCGCTAATCCGATTGCAATTAGGCACTGTTCTGATGCATGCCTTGCGCAAGACTATATAAAATTTGTTTTTGAATATGACGGCACATCCCGGGGCGTTCCATGATCCTAACAATCTCAGCTATTCAAGGCGAAGCACAATTGCATGCATTGGATGAACTGATCCAAGGGCTTGAATGGCGCGATGGCCGCGAAACGGCTGGAAAGGTCGCTCAGACAGTCAAACGAAACGAACAAGCGATGATGAATGGATCTGCTGGACAGACCGTGCGCCAGTTCATTTTGCCATACATTACCGACAATGCAGCAGTCAGATCAGCCGCGCGGCCCAGGCGTTTCTCGCACGTTATGGTGAGCAAGACCGCTGAGGGCGGCTGCTACGGTCCGCACGTGGACAATGCTCTCATGGGGCAAGGCGAAGGGCGAATGCGCAGCGATCTGTCGTTTACGTTGTTTATTACGCCGCCCGACGAATATGATGGAGGCGAATTAATTGTTCATTCTGCCGGTGGCTCGCAATCCATCAAGCCGCCCGCGGGGCATCTGGTGTTATACCCATCATCCAGCATTCACGAAGTTAAGCCGGTAACGCGCGGTGAAAGGATTGTTTGTGTTGGCTGGTTGGAGAGTTTGATTGCTGATGCACGGCAACGGGAACTGTTGTTCGATCTGGAGCGGACGCGCACTTCACTTCGCGCAAAGCTGCCAGCGGATTCGCAGGATTTGCTCTTGCTAGACAAGTCCATCGCCAACCTTCTGCGGATGTGGGCTTGCACGTGAGCCGAAGCGAATGTTCGTGCTGACTGATTTGCAGGCTGCTTGAAAGGTGTTCGCATGACGCTTCAAATTCAGACAATCGGCCCCTTCGAGGTTCGCCGCGACAATGCGCCTGTTGTTTTGCCATCATCGCGCAAAACCCGGGCCTTGCTCGCCTATCTTGCGATCACAGGTAGAAAGCACAGCCGCCAATCTTTGTGCGATCTGTTCTGGGATAGCACCGACGATCCACTAGCAGGTCTGCGCTGGTCGCTTTCAAAATTGCGCGGCTTGTTGAATTCCGACGAAGCAGAACTTCTGAATTCTGACCGGGACACGGTGTGGTTCGATGCAAGCGCTGTTGCCTTTGACAAGGATCGATTGAACGAACTGGCCAATCGAACAGACGGAGATCAAAAAGAAGCGGATGAAATCTGGAAGACAACCGCTGGCCTTCCGCTTGAAGGGTGCGAGCTTCCCAATCAATCCAGTTACATGACTTGGGTTGAAGGGTATCGGCAGGACTACACAAGGTTGCGAGGAGGTATCGCCAAGCGGTTCGCGAGAGATGAAAAGCAGGCATGGCAGACCCGCGACAAATGGGCCGAGCGTTGGCTTAAAGTGTCACCCTATTCCCGCGGAGCTGCTTTTACTGCGTTCGAAAGCAAGTATTTTGCCGCAGGGCGTCCCGCTGCGGTGGGATTGGCCGGACATTTGGAGCGCAAGTTCAAGGTCGCCGGAATTGAGCCTCCGGCCTTTGATCTGGCTCCGCAAGCCGAAGCCGCGCCCAGCCCCAGAAACCAGAACGCCCCTGCCGAGCAAAAAATCCGATTTGTAGAAGGGAAAGACGGCGTATCGATCGCTTGGGCAAGCGTGGGGAAAGTTGAAAACCCTCCGCTTGTGAAGGCAGCCAATTGGCTCAATCACCTTGAGCTTGATTGGGATGCACCAGTTTGGAGTCCGCTGTTCAAAGAGCTTTCAAAGGCCAACCATTTCGTTCGTTACGATGAAAGGGGCTGCGGCCTTTCAGATTGGGATGTGGATGAAATCACGTTCGACAAGTTTGTTGAGGATCTAGAGCAGGTTGTCGATGCCGCTGGCTTGGAAAAATTTCCGCTTTTGGGCATCAGCCAGGGTGCAGCCGTTTCGATCCGATATGCAGCGCTCCATCCGGAACGGGTTACAAAACTGATCCTGTTCGGAGCTTATGATCGAGGCTGGAGGTTTAACGCCACACCCGATCAGATACGCGAGCGCGAAGCCGTTATGGTTCTTACCGAAACTGGATGGGGAATGGACAACCCCGCTTATCGGCATGTCTTCTCGCGGACTTTCATGCCCGATGCCAATGGAGAAGAACTGGATTGGTTTGATGAGTTTCAGCGGCTCACAACAAGCTCAGAGAATGCGGTTCGTTTTCTGGAAGCTTTCTCGACAATTGATGTTCGTGATGATCTTGCCAAGGTTCAATGCCCGACACTGGTGGTGCACAGTCGCGGAGATTTGCGGATACCATTTTCAACCGGCCGCGCTTTGGCATCACGGATCACGGGCGCGCAATTGGCGAGCGTCGACAGTCAGAATCATCTCTTGCTTGGCAGGGAGAGCGCGTCTGTACGATTTGTCGAATTAGTTCAGGAATTCCTGAAAACACCCTGAAAAGGGTAAGTTTCAACGCGTCTGCTACAAAAAAACAACGCTTTTACCACGCTGATTACAACGCTCGTTACCACGCTCACTACCACGGCGAAGTGACAATGCTCTTTCATCTGGGGATCGCTTCTTGATCCTCAATGAAAGGGTCAAACATGCAATCCACCAAAGCAAAGCCGCGTCCACAAACCGCTCCGCCAAAAGCTGCTGCGCCAGCGCAGAGGGTTACCGCTAGTCAGGCAGGTGCGCGCGAGCCCAAAGCCGAGTATTCGCTTTCGGGCGGAATGATCCGGCGTCTTCATGAGATGAACGCTTCGCTGGCCTTCACATCTTACCAATCAGGCTTGCTCTACATGCTTGGCGGAAGTGCTCAGGGCAAAGCGCAATTGCACCAGTCGGGCATGCCAAAGCCGATGGGCCTGTGTGCGGATGGCGAAGGTCGGCTAGTGCTGTCGACCGGCGCGCAGATCATGCGGCTCGAAAATGTGCTGGAGCCTGATCAGCGCATCAATCAGACATATGATGCGTGCTTCATGCCGCGCACCAATATTGTCACGGGCCAACTTGATGCGCACGATGTGGGAGCGATGGCCGATGGATCAATCGTGTTCGTAAACACGCGCTACAATTGCCTGGCCAAAACGTCAGACCGCCATTCATTCGAACCTATCTGGAAGCCGGATTTCATCAGCGACATTGTCGATGAAGACCGCTGCCATCTGAACGGCCTCGCCATGCGCGATGGCAAGCCTGCTTTTGTAACTGCAGTCTCAAAATCCGATACGATTGATGGCTGGCGTGATCGCCGGTCCGATGGCGGTGTGGTGATTGATGTCGAGAAGAACAAGGTGGTTTGCGAAGGTCTTTCGATGCCGCATTCGCCGCGCTGGCACGATGGCAAGCTGTGGGTGCTGAATGCCGGTACTGGCGAGCTTGGCACAGTTGAACTGCCAAAAGGCAAAACCAAGATGGGCAAGTTTAAACCGGTGGCGTTTTGCCCCGGCTTCCTGCGCGGCCTGTCCTTTCACGATGGCTTTGCCTTCGTTGGGTTGTCGCGCCCCCGCTACAAACGGTTTGAAGGTCTAGAGCTGGATCAGCGGCTCAAAGATACAGACAGCGAGCCGTGGTGCGGCGTTCAGCTGATCGATCTCAAGACCGGTGCCTGTGTCGATTGGTTCCGCATCGATGGCGATATTGGTGAGCTTTACGATGTCGAAATAGTCGAGGGGTTTCGTTGCCCGATGACGGTTTCGCCGAGCTCTCCTGATGCTGCCACCCTCATCACCTTTGACGCGATGAGCGGCTGACCGGTCAGCAGCAATCAATCTCTTCAGGCGCTCGCGAGGCCCTGAACCCAAAAATCAAACACATTTGAACGATGCTCTCAGCGGGCAAACGGGGACACAATGACAAACGACCAGCAGACGCAATCGAGCGCCTTGAAGCTATCTAGCATAGCTTCTGGAGTAGACAATTTCCTGCGTTTCAGCAGGTCAGCCATGCTTCGCGGCGGGCGTGTCACAAAGTTCAAAGGTGTCGCTGCGAGTTACTCTCCTGAACTTGGTCTGGTTACCGCCGGATCAAGTGATGTGGCATGCGGCGGGCGGGGATCGTCGACCCTTTCTCTCGCCCGCCGTCTGTTACGCTGGTCTGCGGCCCCGCTTGCTCTGGCAGCAGCGAGTTCCCCCGCTTTTGCGCAGGCTCAGGATGAATGCGTCGAAGTTACGCCGGGCAGTTTTGTGTGCGAGGACAATGGCGATCCAGCGACGACCGAACAAGACATATCCAACGGTCTAAGTGCGGTGCCGGTTGTTGCTGAGATTCAAGACGGCTTTGATATCGACACAACTGGCACGGGCGAGGCCGGGTTGTCCGCGGGTTCGGCTGAGGGGATAACCATCACGCTTGCCGATGGCGCAAGCAGCACAATCATTGGCGATACCGATGGTGTCCGCCTCGACAATGAAGATGACGGGGCTATCGATGCCACATTCGGCAACGTCACGGGGCTAACTGGGGATGGTATCGATGCACTCAACACGTCCAATAATGGCGGCGGTCTAGCGCTTGATACGACTGCGGGCGCAGTGATCGGCGGCGCAAACGGCATTGACGTCCTCAATCGAGGCAGCGGCGTCGTTAGTGTCACGACAGGCAATGTCACCGGCCAGAATGGCGATGGTGTTCAGGTTGGCGGCAATAGCAACACAAGCGATATCTTTGTCGATACAAGCGCAGGCACAGTTTCTGGTTCGCGGTACGGGGTCAATGTCGATAATTTTGGCTATGGCGCCGCGACTATCATCACCGGCGATGTCGTCGCCACAAATCGCGACGGCATCGACGTCAGTGATGATGGAGAGAATGGTGCTGGGTTTGATGGCACAGATATTTTCATCGACAGCTCGGCCGGCTCGGTAACGGGCGGCGATAACGGGATCGAAGCGCGCAATTTCGATACGGGCGATCTGACGATCATCACTGGTGATGTCACCGGGCTTACTAACAATGGTGTTCGTGCGAGCAACGGTAGCGGAACTACCGACCTAACCATCGATACGAGCGCGGGCGCAGTTTATGGCTTTTTCGCTGGCGTCAATGCCTTCAATTCGGGCACAGGCTCAACCACGATTATCACCGGTGATGTCGACACTGGCTACGGCGAAACCGGCATTCGCGACGGTGTGTATGCGCGCAATAATACGAGCGCGACGGACCTCATCATCGATAGCTCCGCAGGCTGGGTTGAGGGGCAAATCAACGGCATCCGCGCCATCCAAAATGGCAGCGGCGACACGGTAATCACTACCGCTGATGTGGATGGCGAATCTGGTAATGGCAACGGTATTGACGCCCGAAACAATGCCGGTTCCGGCAGCCTCACCATCGATAGCACCGCTGGCGCGGTTCGGGGTGGAGGTGAAGGAATCCGTGCGACCAATTCCGGCACGGGCAACACCAACATTACCACAGCTGATGTCAGAAATTCTGCAACCAACCAAAGTGCTATCGTCGTTTTCTCTCGTCAGTTTACAGGCGATCTGAATATCGACACCAGCGCTGGCACGGTGAGGGGCGGTTACAGAGGCATTTCCGGCATCGGTTACGGCACGGGTAACATTTCGGTTGTCACTGCTGATGTGACCGCTGTTTCCAACGATGCGATAAATATCAGCGACAATGGCGAAGAAGGTGTCGGCGTTGATATCGCTATCGACACCACACAAGGAGCACTCAGCGGGGGCCGCAATGGCCTTTACGCAGGCAACAATGGCACCGGTGACCTTTCGATCACGACCGCCGATGTGTCGGGAGCCGCGCGGAGCGGAATCTATGGGGTCAACCGGGACGATACAACCGGCAATCTCAGCATCGACAGCACTGCGGGCACTGTTTTTGGCGCGAGGTACGGTATTGATGCGTCCAATGCTGGCGTCGGCGACCTGACGATCACCACAGCCGCCGTCACGGGTAATGACGGATCTGAAGGCAATGCCATCACCGCTCGCAATTCCAACGCGGCTGGAGGTGCTGTGACAATCAACACCGTGGCAGGCGCGGTCACTGGCGGTGATCGCGGGATCTATGCGTCCAATGATGGTTCCGGCGGCATTGCCATTACCACTGCGGATGTCACCACGCTCTATTCTGGCGAATACGGCCAGGGTATCGATGCTAGTGATAGGGGCGCAGGCTCGCTCTCCATCGATACCACCGCTGGCGCAGTATCGGCTGTTGGAGAGGGCATCCGCGCGCGCAATAATGGCGGCGGCGGTCTGTCTATCACGGCGGCAAACGTTACGAGCGCAAACAGCACGGGCATCAACGCATCTGTGTTAAATTCAGACGGCGATGCCATAATCGACACCACTGCTGGCGTTGTCACAGGCGGAACTGACGGGATCAATCTTAACAATGATGGCAGCGGCGATAGCTTTGTCGTCACAGGCGCTGTTACGGGCACGGCCGGGAATGGCATTGAGGTTTACGGCGGTGAAAGCGGCGAAGGCGTTCACTCTGTTGATAGCACCGGCGGCGCGGTCATCGGTGGGGGCGGCCACGGCATCTTGGTCACCGACGATGGCGGCACGGATATTGCGATCACCACAGCTGACGTAACTGGAGCAAGCGGCGACGGCATCCGCGCGATCGGCCAAAGTAATAACGGAAAAAATATCACCATCGACACTACAGCTGGCACGGTCACTGGGCTTGGCTTTGGCAGCGTAGGCATCGAAACCTCCAATCAAGGCACCGGCGATACAAATATCACCACGGCAGATGTGTTCGGTTCAGACGCAGGGATTTCGGTGTCCACAAGCGCAGGGTCAGGCGAAGTGTCGATCGACACGTCCGCAGGCACCGTGGATGGAGGTTTCTTCGGGATTGTTTCTCAGCATAGCGGCACTGGCAGGCAAAGCATTACGACAGGCGATGTCTCCACCTATTCAGGCGATGCCATTTCGGCCTCCAATAGCGCCGCGACTACAACCGACCTTGTGATCGATAGCACTGCTGGACAATTGCTTGGCCGGGGCAGCGGGATCGTCGCAAACAATCTTGGCACCGGTTACACACGCATCACAGCGGCAGGCGTTACCGGGTCGAGTAACCTTGGTGATGGCATTCAGGTCACCAACGATGTCGATACAACGGATCTGGTCATCGACAGCACAGCGGGCCCGGTCATAGGCGGCGATAACGGCATCTATGCCCGAAATGATGGCACAGGCGACACCTCAATCACGACTGCTGATGTGACGGGTGAACGCGGCAATGGGATCGATGCGCAGAACGCTGCAAGTGCTGGCGACCTCACCATCAACACCGCCGCTGGCGCTGTTGTAGCCGCAGATGACGGCATCAATGTTATAAATGACGGCACGGGCAGCACGAATATCACGGCGGGTGATGTCACCGCAGGCGGCGAATTTGGCATTTTCGCTTACAGCTACGGTACCGACCTGATCATTGACACCACGGCTGGCACGGTCACCGCCGTCACCAACGACTTCGACAGCGCAATTTATGCCAGAAACTATGGCAGCGGTGAGGTGGTTATTACAACCGGTGCGCTCAATGGCAGTGACTACGGTGTGTACGGATACAATTCAGATGACGGCACCGACCTTACCATCGACACGCGCGGCGGCGCTGTGGTGGGCGGCTTTGAAGGGGTTGAAGGCCGCAATGATGGCTCGGGCGCTCTTACCATCCTCACAGCCGATGTGACGGGCGGATCCGATGAAGGCATCGAAGCGTTCAATGAAGGCACGGATCTAACGATCAATTCCTCTTACGGCAGCGTGCTAGGCGAAGGGTCTGGCATCTATGCCGAGAACTCTGGTTCAGGCATTTTGTCGATCACCGCAGCGGACGTGTCCGGCCAAGATGAGCACGGTGTCGAGGCCCGAAACTTCGGCACCGACTTGATCGTCAACACTGCTGCAGGAAGCGTGATCGGCGGCGAAAGCGGTATCTACGCCCGAAATGTAGGCACAGGGGTCACTTCGATCACCACTGCCAATGTCACCGGTACAGGAACCGACTACGACGGCATTTATGCTGTGAACACCGATGATGGTACCGACGTTATCGTTGATAGCACAGCGGGTGCGGTCACAGGTGATCGCAACGGAATTAACGTTCGCAACAACGGCACTGGTAACACGTCGATCACCACGGCGGATGTGACTGGGCAGACCAGAGCCGGGATCTATGCCTATAGCGGTTTTGATACAGGTAATCTTACCGTCGATAGCACTCTGGGTAGCGTAGCCGCTTTTGAGACGGGAGTGGCAGCTATCCACGGGGGAAGCGGAGATGTGAATGTCATCACCGCGGATGTCACATCCCAGGCCGGCGTTGGAGTATATGCTTACAGCGAAGGGGTTGGCGATCTGGTCGTCAACACAGCCGCAGGCGCCGTAAGCGGTGACACTGATGGCGTATATGCGCGGCACATACGCGGCGGGGACGTGACAGTCGTCGCTGGCGACGTCATCGGCAATTCTGGTGATGGTGTTAAGGCTCTTCTTCAGGGCAGCACTGGTAATCTGACCATCAACACCTCCGCCGGGGCGGTTTCTGGGGGGCAAAATGGGATCAACGCAGAAAACCAAGGCAGCGGTATTCTTTCCATCACAACCGCTGATGTAAGCGGCGGCCTGAAAGGCATTCTTGCGCGCACCGTAGGCATTGATCTGGTCATCAATAGCGCAGCGGGCGCGGTCTCGGGCGGTGTTGTAGGCATTGATGCGCAGCATAACGGGACCGGCACAATGACGATCATCACAGCCGATGTTACCGGCGATACTGATGACGGCATCTCCGCGCTGAACACGGCATCGGGCGCGGACCTTATCATCAATTCGGCAGCGGGCACGGTAACGGGCGCGGTGTCCGGTATTGATGCAGACAATGATGGCGCGGGCGCGCTGATTATTACCTCTGCAGACGCAATTGGCGCTGCTGGTGATGGCATCACTGCTGATAACAGCGCGCGCGGCACGGACCTGTTGCTCAACAGCGCCGCTGGCGATGTCAGCGGAGGGTTGAGCGGAATTAGTGCCGTCAATAACGGAACCGGCGGCCTAATCATCACCGCTGCAAATGCCGAGGGCGTATCGGCAGACGGGATTAATGCATTCAACAGCGTCGCTGGCCTGGGCATCACGATCAACAGCGCCGCCGGCGCTGTTTCGGGCGAGAACAATGGTATCGCTGCATCCAACGAAGGCTCCAGCGTACTTCTGATCACAACTGCGGATGTTACCGGCACGGCGCAGGAGGGTATTCTCGCCAGCAATATCGGCGTGGATACGATTATCAATTCCACTGCTGGCGCAGTCAGCGGCGGGACCAGCGGCGTTGACGCTACGAATGCTACCGGACTGCTTGTAATCAACACTGCCGACGTGTCTGGCGCAGCAGGCAACGGGATCACCGCTGCCAACGCCGGAACGGAGCTGATCATCAATTCTGCAGCCGGTTCGGTTACCGGCTCTGCCGATGGTATCGTTGCTGACAATCAAGGAACCAGCATCCTGCTGATCACCACGGCAGATGTCACTGGCGGCACCGGCGACGGTATCAATGCGCGAAATTCAAGCGACGGCTCCGTTCTCATCATTGACAGCAGCGCAGGCGCTGTATCCGGAGGCGCTTTTGGCATTCTGGCCAGCAATCGAGGAAGCGGTGATGTTCGGGTTACAACGGGCGATGTAACCGTAGCTGGTGACCAGACAGAGGGGCAAGGCGACGCTGTCAATGTGCGAAACTCTGCGGCGGGCGGCAACATTGCCGTTGATACCACCGCAGGGACTGTTAGCGGCCTTCGTCAGGGCGTCTATGCGAACCAGAACGGTATCGGCGACCTCTCGATCACCACCGCCGATGTGAACGGCGTTGAGAACGGCGTGACGGGCTTCAATCAATCCCCCGCCGCAAACCTCTCAATCGATACAAGCGCGGGCTCCGTCAACTCTGTTGGTACTGCTGTTTTGGCACGCAACTACGGCAGCGGTGTAACCTCAGTAGTCACCGGCAATGTGACTTCCACGGTTCGCGATGGCGTCAACGTTCGCAATGCGACTGTTGGCGGTGATATCGCCATAGACACCACCGCTGGCGCGGTGACAGGTGCCGAAGACGGTATCGATGTTTACAATGACGCACCTGATGCGGACACTACGATAATCACGGGCGATGTTACCGGCCAAACAGGTGCAGGCATTTTGGTCAGTGATTATGGAGAGGGCGGCTATGGAGCCGGAGATATCACGATCAACAGCGTGGCTGGCGCCATCACTGGGGCCACCATCGGGATCGATGTCGAAAACCGCGGTGTAGGCGATCTTTCGATTACAACTGCCGATGTCGCAGCAGATGCGCAATATGGTATCCGCGCAGAAAACAGCAACTATTCAACCGGCGCTCTCACCATCGACACAGTCGCGGGTGACGTCACAGGCAATGGGACGGGAATTTTTGCGACCAATTTTGGCGCCGGAGCGCTTTCCATCACAACAGGCGATGTCGCCGCATATGGCGAGGGCCAATCAAACGGCGCGATCTTTGCGCGAAATGATGGGACTGACCTCATAATCGATACAAGTGCAGGCCGGGCCACCACGGAGCTGGGCAGCGGAATTAATGCGACCAACAATGGCACAGGTGTGACCACGATCACCACCGCCGATGTTGAGAGCGAGGACGGCTTCGGCATCTTCGTTAATAACGGCGCAGATACAACCGGCCTTACTATCGATACCAGCGCCGGAGCCATTGAAGGCGTATATTCGGGGATTGAAGCGCGCAACAATGGCAGCGGCGAAACTTCGATCACGACAGCCAATGTAACTGGCGGCGATAATGGCATTGACGTCGATGCCGGTTCAAACACCGGCCCTATTGCGATCGACACGTTGGCAGGAGCGGTTTCTGCCCAGAACATCGGCATTTTAGTCGAAACCGATAGCGGCGCGAACATTACCGTCACAAGTGCGGACGTAACGACCGAAGCTGATTACGGGGTCAATGTCATATCCGATGGTCCTGGCGGTGACATCACGATTGATACAACGGCAGGGGCCATCGTCAGCGGCAGCAGTCCTATTTCCGCTCGGCAGTTAGGTGATACTGGAACTGTTAGAGTCACGACAGGCGACGTTGAGACGACTGAGCGATATGCAGGGGTGTTCGTCTTTAATGACGGCGATGATACCTATGTCGATACCAGCGCAGGGAGCGCGACCGGCATCTCTAACGGTGTCTTTATTAACCACAGTGGCAGCGGTGATGTCATCCTCACTACCGCCGACGTTACAGGCGCCGAAGTTCATGGTGTGCGTCTTTCAGCTGGGACGGGCTCGATCAATGCAGTCGTCGATACCAGCGCAGGTCAAGCAAGCGGTTTCCAAGATGGCGTAAACGCTAATCATGGTGGCACCGGCTCCCTCACCATCACGACTGCGAATGTCGATGGTCAAAATGATGACGGCATCTTTGGGCGTGTTCGGTATGGTACAGACCTTACAATTGATAGCTCCGCAGGCGCGGTGACGGGCAATGACAATGGTGTTTACGCAAGCAATGATGGCAGCGGTTTCACCTCGATCACGACAGCCGATGTGACCGCAACCAGCGGTGACGGCGTCACTATGATGACCGGCGCAGACACCACCATACTGGATATCGACACCAGCGCAGGCGCAGTGACCGGCAGCAATCGCGGCATTTACGCCAATCACGCTGGCTCTGGTGATCTCACGATCACGGTAGGCAATGTCACGGGACAAAGCGCTGAGGGCATCCTTGCCTCCACTTCGCAAGACACCGCGAACATCTTTGTCCAAGGCGGTGATGGCATTGCCAGCAATGTGATCGGCGCGACCGACGGCATCGCGCTGACGACGCAAGGGGCGGATATCACCATCACTGGGCTCGACAGCGTAACCGGGCAAGCTGGCGATGGCCTCAACCTCGTGTCCAATGGCGGCAACATTGCCGTTAGCGATATCGGCACGGTTTCGGGTCTTGGCGGCAACGGCATTTTTGCTGTCAGCGACGCGGGCAATATCACGATTGAAAATGTTGGCCTTGTCGGAGGAATTACGGCGACCGGCGGCATTGGCATCGCAGCCTATGCTGAGAATGGCGGAACGATTACCATTGGCACATCGGGTGATGTGTCGGGCGAAACCTATGGCGTCGATGGATCGGCCCTAGGCGGCGCTGGCGATATCACAATCGATACCACCAATTACGCTGTGAACGCCGCAATCGGCATTCGCGCGGTTAATTCAGGGGGTGGCGATACCAGCGTTACGACAGCTGATGTTACGGGCAGCGCGGGCGAGGGCATTCTGGCTTCAACCGAAGGTGGCAGCGTCACAGTGGATTCGACCGCTGGCACCGTCACAGGTCTTACCAATGGTATTGTCGCCGTGAACAACGGAACCAGCGACACCACCATCACCACCGCAGATGTCACCGGGACCTCGACTGATGGGATTAGCGCGCTTAACGCGACCGGCGCCGGTGATCTGATCATCGACACCAGCGCAGGGGCTGTTAGCGGATCAATTTACGGGATCACAACCGACAACAACGGGACAGGCGACACTACCGTCACGACTTCCGATGTTTCGGGCCGTTTTGCCGTTTCAGTTATCGGACGAGAAAGCAGCGGTGACCTGACCATCGACACCACGAACGGCACCGTTACGGGCTCAGCCTTTGGTCTTAGAGCGATTGGTAGGAGCTCAGGCGCGGTTTCTGTTACCACCGCCGATGTCACGAGCACCGATGACCCGCTCAGCACGGCTGTTTCGGCGAGGGGCGCCGGCGCATCGGTCACCGTTGATACAACCGCAGGTTCGATCATGGGCGGCGCTGGGGGCGTAAACGCGGTCAGCGAAGGCGCTTTGGGCGAAACCCTTTCGATCACCACAGGCGATGTGACCACAATTGCGGCCTATGTCGGGGCCGGTTCTGCTGTGTTTGCGCGCGCTGAGAGCGGCAATGTGATCATTGATACAACTGCGGGTGATTTGGTAAGTTTCGTCGATGGCGTTTCCGCTGAAGCGCAAAACGGATCTTTGATAATAACGACCGCCAATGTCACGGCCCAAACCGGCGATGGCATCATCGCAAACAACAACTCTTTTGATAGCGACACGGTGATCAACACAGCCGCAGGCTCGGTTTCTGCTGCGCTTGACGGGATCAATGTGGACCAAGGCGGAGCAAGGTTCCTCTCCATTGTCACAGCCAATGTTACCGGAGGTGAGAACGGCATTTTCGCGCGCTCTAATGGTATCGATGTGACTATCAACAGCGCGGCCGGAGCGGTCACGGGCGGCATTGCTGGAATCGATGCGCAGCACGATGGCACCGGCACGGTGGCAATCATCACTGCTGACGTAACAGGCAATACAGGTGATGGCATTTCGGCTGTCAATCAGACGCAGGGCGCGGACCTGATCATCAACTCGGTCGCGGGCTCGGTAGCGGGCGCAGAGGCCGGCATTGATGCTGATAATAATGGCGCAGGCGCGCTGATTATCACTTCCGCTGGGGCTGCCGGTGGAACCGGCGCAGGCATCTCGGCTGACAACGGGGCAAACGGGACTGACATTCTGTTGAACACAGCCTCGGGCGACGTGAGCGGCGCAGCCGGTATCATTGCGAACAACCTTGGAACCGGCGGCGTTCTGCTGTCCACTGGCGATGTCACTGGTGATACAGGCAACGGGATTGATGCGACCAACAGCACGGCTGGCCTGGGCGTCATTATCGATAGCGCTGCGGGCAATGTGACGGGCGCAGACGTCGGAATCTCAGCATCGAACTCCGGCTCCAGCGTGCTTTTGGTAACGACTGCTGATGTAACCGGCTCTTCGGCAGAGGGTATTCTCACTCTCAACACTGGCGTCGATACGATCATCAACTCGGTCGCAGGCACGGTAGGCGGCGGCACCGATGGCATCAGCGCGGCAAATTCGGTCGGATTGCTGGTCGTCAACACAGCGACTGTCACAGGAGCGTCGGGCGACGGTATCACCGCCACAAATGCGGGTTCTGAGCTGATCATCAATTCGTCTGCCGGTTCGGTCACCGGCTTTGATAATGGCATTGCGGCGGATAACCAGGGCAGCAGCATTCTGAACATCACGGCGGCAGATGTGACCGGTCAAAACGGGGCTGGTATTACCGCAACAAACAGCGGCACCGATTTGTTGATATTCTCGGACACCGGCAGCGTTAGCGGCCAGGCAGATGGTATTGCGGCTACCAATGTCGGTACTGGGTTCCTTTCTGTCATTTCCGGTGGCGTCGAGGGCGCTACTGGCGACGGCATCATTGCGGTCAATCTGGGCACCGACTTGGTCGTCAACAGCACCGCAGGCGGCGTAAGCGGCGCAGTCTATGGCATCCAAGCCGATAATGTTGGCACTGGTCTCCTCTCGATCACCACAGCCGATGTGATTGGTGCGGGAGACGATGCTATTCTCGCGATCAATACTGGGACGGATGCCATGATCGACACTACTGCTGGCATCGTGTCTGGCGGAGACGACGGCATCAATGTGCGCAATTCGGGCAGCGGGGTGCTCCGCATCGATACCGGCAACGTTTCTGGCAATGGAGACAATGCGATTGAAGCCAGAAACTATGGCACCGATCTGATCATCGACACGAGCGGAGGAGCTATTTCTGGGCGATCTAACGGGATCATTGCGATCAACAATGGTAGCGGTTTGCACAGCATCGTTACCAGCGATGTGACCGCTGAAGTCAGTGCGGCCATTTATGCGTTCTCGCGCGGGACTGACTTCATCGTCGATACCAGTGCGGGAACTGTAACGGGCGGCCAACGCGGTATCAACGCGCGGCTCGTCGGAACCGGAGCGCTGTCAATCACTTCGGCAGATGTTGAAGGCAGCATGTTCGACGGGATTAGTGCTGATAATGACGGTACCGACATCACTATCGACAGCACGGCCGGAACCGTCGCTTCCGGCTTTATCGGAATTCGGTCGGTCAATAACGGCAGCGGTTCGACCACGATCAGTACAGCTGATGTGACAGGCCGCAGTTTCGACGCGCTCTTTGTTATCAACACTGGCACAGATGTTTCTGTCGACACCTCAGCAGGCATCGCTCTTGGCGCGCGCAATGGGATTTTTGTCGATCAGGCGGGCTCCGGCTCGGCTTCGATTGTGACATCGGATGTGCAAGGCGTAGAAGCGGCTGGCATCAATATCGTTAGCAGCGGCGGGACGGTCAGCATCGATAGCGGTGCTGGCACTGTTGTCGGGAACACGGCTGGGGTCTTTGCCGATCAACAAAGTGACGGCGATCTTACGCTTTTCGTCAATGAAGTAATGGGCGGCGTCGGGATCGACACTCAGGCAACCACCGGCGCGACGTCAATCACTCTCTCTCCGACTGCCATTGTGATGAGCACTGAAGGCTTTGCGATAGATGCGCGCTCAACTGGCGGTGACATATCGATTCAGGGGTCTTCGGGAATGGTCTCTGGCGCGGCAGATGGCATCTATGTCCGGTCGGACATGGGTGACATCGCGATTGATACCATTGATCTGGTACAAGGCCTCTCCGGCGATGGGCTCGACCTTGTTTCGGACGGCGGCGATATCAGCGTCACCGCGATTGATCTCATCATCGGTGCAGCGGGCAGCGGCATTTTCGCAAACTCGGGCGAAGGCAACGTCGATATCGCCGGTAACGGCGACATTAGTGGAGCCCAGGCCGGCATTGTTGCGCAATCAAGCGGGGCTGGCGAAATCTCCGTTGATGTATCGGGCATCACGTTTGGCGATAGCTACGGCATAGATGTCTCGACACAGGGCGGCTCTGCTTCTTTGTTCAATAGCGGCACTCTTTCTGGCGGTTCGTTCGCAGTGTTTGCGAGCGGCGATCAAACGGGTCCGGTTTCATTGGTCAACACAGGCACCGTTGGTGAGGCGATCAGCTTTGCCGGCGCTGATGACCGCTTCGAAAACAGCGGTCTGTTTATCGCTTCCGGCACCAGCGATTTTGGTGACGGGACAGATGTTCTGGCCAACCTGGACATGATTAGTGTGGCGGATAGCGCTCAATTCCTGCGTCTTGAGCAGCTCTCCAGCGACGGGCTTATCACGCTCGCGAACGGTGCGGCAAATGGATCGCTTACGACTTCGGGCGACTTTATCGGCAGTGGCGGAACGCTCGCACTTGATGTCGATTTTGCGACCAATCTCGCGGACGTCTTCACAATTGGTGGTGCTGCGACTGGCGTTACTCAGCTCAATGTCAATCTGCTGAATTCAAATGCCACTTTCGAAGCCGATATCTTGATAGTTGATGGCGGTGCAGGGACGGAAGCAGGTGCATTTGTCATCGACGCTGCCACGCTGTCAAACTCGCCGTTCTTCGCATTCGAATTGGACTTCGATGCTGCTGCGAATGACTTTACTTTAGGCCTTTCTCTGCAGCCGCAGGTGTTTGGCGCGAACAAGCTGGCAGAAGGTACCCAATCGCTTTGGTATCGCAGCGCCGATACTTGGGGTGATCACCGCGCCAATACCCGTTTTGCCGATGATGACAGCTCACCAATATGGGCGGTCATGTACGGTGCCGTGAGCAACCGGGACGAAACTTTCACAGACTTGATCGGAATTACGGGCGATGCGGTGCTCGATTACTCGCAGGATTTCTTCGGAATACAGGCAGGCGTAGAAAAACGCCTTGGTGAGACGCTCACAGCGGGTATTTCCGGAGGGTATCTCAATTCAAACCTGCGTCTTGAAGATCGCGGCACTAGCGCGCGGTTCGATGTCCTCAATATCGGTGCCTCAGTCTCCTGGCAGAGTGGCGGCTTCTTCGCGGATGCGCTGGTCAAATATGACAGCATCCAAGGCGTTTTGTCCGACGTAGTTCAAGGCAGCTTTAGCGGCCGCGTCGATGGCAGCGCGTTCGGAGCACGTATCGAAACCGGATACAGGATCGGAAATGACGGGTTTTATGCAGAACCCCATGTCGCGCTTGATCTGCAACGCACCAATCTCGATGATCTTTCGATTGCATCGCAAACTTTCGAGTTTTCCAACCTCAACGGGTTGCGCGGGGCGGCTGGTTTGCGCCTTGGCGGGTATGCGAAGAGTGGTGCCAACACGACCATCGGGTATTATCTGGATGCAAGCGCGATGCGCGAGTTTGATGGGAAAGCCAATACGCGCTTCAGCATCGCAAGCGACTCCATTGAATTCCAAAATAACCCAATCGATACCTACGCCCACCTTGAGGCCGGGATCACGCTTGATACCAAGGGTCCGGTTTCCGGCTTCTTCAACGTCGAGACTGATCTTTCATCCGATTACACAAGCTTTGGCGGCAATGTCGGCATCAGGATCAAGTTCTAAGATGCTTGCAAGTCACCGATCTCTAGCTCGAAGAGATCGAAACCAAACAGCTTGCTGGCGATCGCAAGGTCGAACAGCGCCCGATCCTGAAAGCGTTCTTCACGATCAAGGAAGAAGCGGATCGCTCGGATGTGCTTCTGGTTTAGCGGCCTCTTTGGACCGATCTTGGCGCCAAAACTCCAAGGCACACCGCTATGTGTTGCAGTATCAAATTGTGAGTATGTCATTGGCTTCCTCTTGGCCGGAATGGCCAAGAGGAATGTCCGCTATTGTGGGCTAAGAAGTTGGATCGCTATGGCAGAGACTGGGGCGCAAAGCCGCCAATTCGGTCAACAGGCTTAGCTTTAGTCGCAGTTGCTTTAGCTCGGCTGCTGGAGCTGGTCATCGAACATGCTCGACAACACGATATGCTTCAATCAATGTTTGCGCATGACGCTGTTGTCGAATGCTAAGTCTTCTTCCTTGCGGGCTCTTCCCTGGCTGCTTGTCGCCCTTACCGGCGTTGCAGCCCCTGTCGTGGCCATGCTCCTGCTCTTCGATGCCTCCGATCCGGCGTCGATACCGCCATTGAACGGCCCGATATTGGCGGTTGGTCTGATGGGGGTTTCCATGATCGGAGCGGCTGCAACCGGCCGCTTATGGGTCGGAGTGCTTCTCGGCCTGTTGAGCGTGGGCGGGCTCATCCTATTGGCTTATACGCTGGGCATGCCGACCGTTCTACATCCGCTTTCGGTTGGGTTCGCCGTTATCATCGCCAGCATCAGCTTCGCTGTAAGAGGCGCTTTGTTCGCCCGGAGCGCCTCCGATAGAGGCTGGTGGGTCGCGCTATTTGTTGTCGGCGGGGAAGCTGCGGTGGTCGCTACAGCGGCAGCCCGGCCCGACATGTTGCCGGATTGGCTCCTGGCCTTGTTGCCAGCACAGTGGGCGAGCATGGCAATCCAGGCTGCGCTCACCAATTCCGCCGATAGTGTAGCAAACTCGGCATTGATCGCCCTCGCAGGTACCGCAGCAGCGACACTGGTGGTGGTGTGGCTGTGGCCGCGCCGGTGGCCTTACTTGCTGATGTTCAGCGCGTGGCTCGGGTTTTCTGCCCTTGTCTATCACTCACCTGCACCGGAATTGCCGCGCGTCGATCAGGTCAGCGCTGCGGCACCTGTGAGCCCACTCGCATCAGGCACCGCGAGATATCTGCACAACTTCAGATAGGACAATCACCCATACGTTCGCCAAGCCGAACCGACTGCTCTGGAGCCCAGTCGCCGTTGAATTCAACGATCCCATGCTGGAAAAGCATGATTACGGTGGAACCGAGTAAGAACCGGCCCATCTCCGTTCCTTTTTCAAGCACTATGTTTTGATCATCATAGGTCCATTCGACCACTTGCTTGGGACGGGTCGGATTCACAACGCCATGCCACACAGTTTCCATACTCCCGACGATTGTCGCGCCGACCAGCACCATCACAAGCTCGCCAAACTCGCCAGCGTCGAAGACGCAAACGACGCGTTCGTTGCGAGCGAACAGGTTTGGGACCCCGCGTGCAGTTGTCGGGCTCACCGAGAACAGTTCGCCGGGCACATAGATCATACGCATCAACCTGCCAGCGCAGGGCATATGGATACGGTGGTAGTCCTTCGGAGACAGATACAGGTTGGCAAAACTGCCGCCGCGAAATTGCGATGCCAGGGCCGGGTCGCCGCCCACCAGCTCTACAGTGGTGAAGCGGTGCCCTTTAGCTTGCACGATGTGCCCGTCATCAATCGCGCCGAATTGACTGATCGCACCGTCGACCGGGCATATAAAGCTGGCATCCGCCAGAGGGCGCGCGCCTGCCCTGAGTGGCCGCGTGAAGAACTCGTTGAAAGATTTATAGCTGGATAGCTGCGGGTCGGCGGCCTCTTTCATGTCGACGTTGTATTTGCCGACAAACCACCGGATCAATCGCGTAGTCGCGGCCCCGCTTTTTGCGCTAGCAATACGGCCTGCAAATGTCGTCAGGAGGCGCTTTGGCAGCGCATATTGCAACAACACCTTTAATCGATCCATCACTGCACCTTGAATACTGGCCCCGACTTCTCCCGAATAGGAGGATGTCGATTGGCAACATCGTCAAAGCCCTACCTACGATTGCGGATATTGGACAGGGCGATCATAGCCCAAACCGGCTGTCCGCCTATCAGGCTTGCCATATTCAAGCATACAGCATCTATCAGAGGGGCGATCCTCTCAGGCGAGGGCACACGCCATCCGATGGATCTGGAAAGCAATAATGGCCAAAGCCACAACATGCACAGGCATACCGACGCTCTACTGAGATCGCGGGTAGTCCATGTGGATTCACCGCTCGCGAACCTGCTTCACGAATGCATCGACTTGCTCGTTTAGGACGCTCGCCTGTTTCTCGAGATCGCTGGCGCTGCTGAGAACCTGAGTTGCTGCTGTGCCGGTCGATAGCGAAAGCTCCCGCACGTCGTCCACATGCGTGGCCACTTTCTCGGTCCCTCGTGCGGCGAGATCGATACTGCGAGCCAGATCGTGACCCGCAACCGATTGTTGATCGACGGCGCTTGCAATCGATACGGCGGTCGTTTCGAGCTCTCTTACCTGTCCGGCGATAGAGCGCAGCGCGGAAACACTTGCGCCGGTGGTATCCTGCATGGACCGGATTTGATCCGCGATCTTTTCGGTTGCTCTGCTTGTCTGCATTGCAAGCTCTTTGACTTCGCTTGCGACAACGGCAAACCCGCGTCCCGCTTCGCCGCCGCGAGCGGCTTCGATCGATGCATTGAGCGCCAACAGATTGGTCCGCTGTGCGATGGTGTGGATCAGCTCGACGATCTGGCCCACCTGATCGGCGGATTCGGACAATGCAGAGATCGTTGTGTCGGCCTCGGCTGTGGCGTCGCTGGCAAGCCGTGCCAACTCGCTTGAAGATGCCGCCTGCCTGCTAATTTCATTGATGGATAGCGCGAATTCATCGCTTGCGGCGGCGGCGGCGGTTGCACCGGCATTTGCCTCCGACATGTCTTTCGACAGCTCGTTTGTACGCTGGCTGGTGTGCTCGGCAGCATCCTTCATTTGCGATGCTGTAGTGTTCAGCTCCGTCGAAGCCGATGCAACCCGTTCGACAATCTCGCCAACCGAATGCTCAAGCTGAGACGCGACATCCGCCATCATATTCGCTTTGCGTTCCTGAGCCTCTTCCTGCTCACGAGCGCGCTCCTGTTGCGCCCGAATCTCGGCATCAGCACGTTCGGCGCGTTCGCTCGCCCAAATTTCCATTTGGCGGCTTGCGCGTTTGAACAAGGTCAAAGATCGGACCATATCGCCCATCTCGTCTTTGCGGTCATGGCCTGCGACTTCGAAGTTCCGGTCGCCTTTTGACAACCGTTTCATCGCGCCGCTGATTTCAGCAAGCTTGCGGGAGAAATCCTTGGACAGATAGTTCAAACCGCCGATCAAGATCAGAACCCCGATTCCGGAAAGCGCCAAGACGATACCGATCATCATGAAAAAGTAGTCGGCACCGGTTTGCTCTATCTCTCCGCTGAACAAAGAAAGATCGCGGGCGAACCGGTCAGCTTGCGAGTAGAGCTCGTCACCTTGCTCTGAAAGCTGAAAGGCGAGCGCCGTTACCTCTGGGCTCCGCCCCTCGGCTCTGAGACGGTCGGTTAAGGCAACAAAAGTTGCATTGTAGCTATCCAGAACCACGCGGGTTTCCTGCAATCTGTCATCCAGCTGCGGAGCGTGTTTCTGGATGATCGCTTCCAGATCATTTATTTGCTGTTCGGTCGCCTTAAACGTCTCGCGCTGACGCTGGAACGCGTCGGTTTCACCGCCGAAAATGGTGCGTACCGTGTTGTATCTCAATTCACCTGTCGCACCGCGGAATTCGACAGCAGCAACAACACCATCGCGGACCTCGGATGAGGTTTGATAGCGGAAATAGAGCTCGCTGAAGCCAAGCGTCAGGACCAATGTGACTGCGAAGCATACACCAAAGAAGGTGCCAAAGATCGCGTGAATCTTGCCTTTGATCTGGAGGTTGCTGAACCAGCTAAAGCGATCAAAAAAGCTCACTGGCGCAGCCGGCGCAGCTTCAGTTTCGCCTTCTGTAGCGAACTGGGTTTCCAATTCGCTGACATATTCGGGAACGGCGAACTCTTCGCGCTGCTCCTGATGGCTCATCATATTCATTGCAGTGGCACCCGGTTCGGAAAACGTAACGCTATTCCTGAACGAAAATGCTTTCCAAAACCTTGCCAGCGCGCGCCTAATAACCCCGGTAAAGACCGCCGCCAGTTAACCTGCTCTAATTCTCGCAAGGAAATCATTGACCTGACTGCGCAGCGTCGTCGCCTGCTCTTCCAGATCGGTCGCGCTCGAGAGGACTTGAGTCGCGGCCGAACCGGTCGAAAGCGACAGTTCGTGCACTTCATCGACATGACCCGCAACCTGTTCTGTCCCGCGTGCGGCGAGGTCGATGCTGCGAGCAAGATCCTGACCCGCGACGGATTGCTGGTCGACTGCGGTTGCGATCGAAACTGCGGTTGTTTCGAGCTCTTGCACCTGGCCGGCAATTGACCGCAATGCCGAAACGCTTGCGCCGGTTGTATCCTGCATGGAGCGGATTTGTTCGCCGACCTGTTCGGTCGCGCGGCTTGTTTGCATAGCGAGTTCTTTGACTTCGCTTGCGACGACAGCAAATCCGCGGCCCGCTTCGCCGCCGCGCGCAGCCTCGATTGAGGCGTTCAAAGCGAGGAGGTTGGTGCGTTGTGCAATGGTCTGGATAAGCTCGACGATCTGGCCGACCTGATCGGCAGACGCGGAAAGTGCAGAAATGGTCTGATCGGCTTCATTTGCTGATTCAGTGGCGCGGCGAGCGAGCTCAGCTGATGACGCGGCTTGGCGGCTTATTTCCCCGATCGACATTGCAAACTCGTCGCTTGCGGCAGCCGCTGCGGTCGCTCCAGTGTTGGCTTCACGCATAGCGACGGAAACTTCGTTGGTGCGCGCGCTTCCCTGTTCGGCGCTGCTTGCCATCATGGTCGATGTGGTCTGAAGCTGTGACGATGCCGAGGCAACGCCGCTGACGACATCGCCGACGGTGCGTTCAAACTGGTCCGCCAGTTCGCGCAAGGCGCCTTCGCGTTCTACCTGTGCTTCTTCACGTTGAAGCTGGAGGCGTGTTTGTTCTTCCAATTCCGAATTCGCACGCTCTGCGCGTTCAGTGTTTAGGCGGGCGAATTCAATGCTTGCGAGGCGAATGCCTTCGACCTCGTTCCCGAGGACGCCGTATTCGTCGATCCGGTCGCGATGTGGAACGATGACATCGCTTTGGCCCTTTGCAATTCGTTGAATGCAATCGATCAACTGACGTGACGTGCGAATGATATCGGTGCGAATAACAGACATGAGGCCTAGGGTCAGCGCAACGCCCACGGCGACTGAGGCGATCAATACGTAGCGAAGCATGTTAGCTTCAGCGGCAGCTTTCGCGATGGCTGCCGGGTCTCCTGATTCAAGGTGGCTTGAAATGTCACCCAGCAGGATGAATGAAAATGCAGCCGTGAGAATTACGAGCGCAAGCGGAGCGCCAACCGTCAGTAAGACTTTCTGCATAGTGCCAAGACGGCGAAAAATGTTCGTCACGATGCCAACATCTTGATCGTATTGATGCGCATCTGCGCTTGGCACATGCGCACGGAATTGATGTGAAGTCGGCTGTCCCGCTTCACCTTCGGTGAAAATATGCTGCAGTTCGCTCATGCGGCCTGCTCCCCATTTGAGTTTGCGATGGCGCTCGCCGCCGCATCTTGCTTTGTGATCAATGCGTCAATTTCTTCGGCAGGCATGGCTTTGTAGTAAAGCCAGCCTTGAATCTGGTCGGCACCGGCAAGGCGAACCATGTCGGCCTGTTCGGTCGTTTCGACACCTTCTGCGGTGACATCCATTTTGAGCGCGCGGGCCAATGCGATGCTGGACAGCATCATCGCGCGGCTGCCGTCATCCTCGCCCGCTTGAACCACAAGGCTGCGGTCCAGCTTCAGCTTTTCAAAGCGGAACTGGCGCAGGAAACCAATTGATGCGTAGCCGGTGCCAAAATCATCAAGCGAAATCCGGACACCGAACCCGCGAATGACATCGAGGCTCCGCTCAGCCACGACAGGGTCGAGGACAAGGCAGGTTTCGGTGACCTCCAATTCAAGCTGGTGCGGTGGATAGCCTGTTTCTTCCAGAATTTCACCGAGTTTGATCGGGAATTCCGGGTTGCGCAGCTGCGCAGCGGATATGTTGACCGACAGGGTGACATTGCCCCAACGCAGCGCGTCACAGACTGCTTTGCGCAGCACCCAGAGGCCGATCGGATTGATAATGCCGCTCTCTTCGGCAACCGGAATAAATTCATTCGGACCGATTTTCTTTCCGTCCTGACGTTCCCAACGTAGCAAGGCTTCGACAGCTACAATGCTTCCGCAATTGGCATCGACCAGCGGTTGATACGCGATGTCGAATTCGCCTTCGGTCAGGCCTATGCGCAGATCGCCTTCGAGCTCACGCACGGCTTCACGGCGCTGGTCAAATGTCTTGTTGAACCAGGTGCAACGCATCTTTCCGCCGCGTTTTGACATATACATAGCAACATCGCTGCGCCGAAGCATTTCCGATGAGCTCAAACGCTCATCTGCTGTGCATCGAGCGAGGCCAACACTTGCACCGACAGGAATCTGACGCTCATCGAGATCGACCGGCGACGCGAGTTGTTGCAGAAGCGAACGGCACATCCCTTCGAGGATGGTACCGGCTGCCTGGCCGCCGTTAACAACGGCAAATTCATCACCGCCGAGCCGGTAGCAATACGCTTCCTCGCTGCACACGTCGCTGATCAGCTTGGCACACTTTGCAATCAGCTGATCGCCGACACTGTGGCCGTAATGGTCGTTCACCTGCTTAAACGCATCAAGATCAATGAGAGCGATCGCAACTTCGTCATCGCTCTTGTAAAGGCGCTCTATGTCGCTGTGCAAAGCGCGGCGGTTTGGCAGGTTGCTCAATCGATCGCGACTGATGACTTCTTCAAGTTCGTTGACATTGGCAATGCCGTTCCGACCCAGCAGAACCAGTGTCGCCGCATAGATAAGCGCGCCTGCAATCAGCAGCGCAGCGGGCGACGCAAACGAAATCTGGTCACTGGCTATTACCACCAGAATGATAAGCGCGGTCACAATCGAGAGAACAGCAAGCGGGATCAGAACCAGACCGGCTTTCGTCAATCGCAGTGGTTTTCCCTGTGGCGACACCCTTGTTCCCCGTGCTTTGCGAACCCCGAAGACACCGCGCATATACGCCGCATCCGAATTTATACGTAGATTCCTAAACAGCATTGGCTAACGAAGCGTAAACCAGAGGGAGAAAGCGCCCGATGTGGCCGCATTTTCCGGCATGATCTAACGTCAGCCTGAATGTTGGTTTAGTGGGCCGCACCTGCATGCAAAGCGGTTGGCGCTCGTTCCGATGTGTAAATGCTGGCGCGGCGAGGGGCAGGCCGGAAAGAGGTTGTCTGACCCACTACGGTTTCACCAGCACCCAGCATCAGATACCCGTCGTCTGACAGGGCACTGGAAAGTCTGGAGAATGCGCGTTCGCGCTTCGCCTGATCAAAGTACAACAAGACGTTCCGGCACAAAATCAGATCAAACCGGTGGCGCGAAGGCGGCTCTGTGAGAATGTTGTGCTGCTGAAAGCGGGACATCGCGCGTGTCGTCTCGCGGACTTGCCAACCTTGGCTTGTTTCCTCGAAGTGGCGCAGCATCTGCGCCACACCAAGACCGCGCTGGATTTCGAACTGGCTGTAAACGCCGTTTCGAGCGGCATTGATGGCACGGTGGGATACATCGGTACCAAGGATTTCAATTGTCCAATCTTTCCAACGATCAGCTGCATCATTGAACAGCATCGCCAGCGAATGGACTTCCTGACCTGTAGAGCAGCCCGCACACCAGATCGAGATGCGTTTGGTGTCTGCGCGCCTGCTGGCAATTTCCGGCAGGACATCTTCGGGAAGCTGATCGAAGGTTGGCTTGTCGCGAAAGAAATAGGTTTCGTTGTTGAGCAGCGCCTCAACGACTTGCTGTGATAGATCCGGTTTGCCGGGATTGCGCATCGGCAGATCTAGCAGACAAACCAATTGATCAACGTTGGTGATACCATGTTCGCGGAAAACGCCTGACAGTGCAGTTCCAATCCGCCAGCGCCGGCTTTCGGTTAGATGCTGACCGGTCCGCGCCTCTAAGAGGTCGGCGATGATCTGGTATGAGGCCTGGCTGACTTCCATGGTTTACCGCGCACGCTTCACTTCGAAACCGTGACCGGGGCGAGCGACATGACAGCTTCACCCAGCTCTTCTGGTGAGCCGGTCAGGCTGGTTAGTCCCGCTTTTGTAACTGCACCTGGCATACCCCAGACTGCGCTGGTCTCAGCATCCTGAGCGTAAATTGTCCCGCCGTGCTCGGCGAGTTCGGCTGCGCCTTCCAAACCATCACGGCCCATTCCCGACAGGATGACGGCGAGAACTCTGCCTTCGCATGCTTGGGTAAGGCTGGAGAGCATCGGATCGACCGATGGCATACAGCCGCTCCGAACGGGTTCTGAGGACGGTTTCGTGATCAAACGGTCGCCAATGCGGCGCACGATCATATGCCCGCTCCCGGTTGCAATCATAACCTCGCCGCGGCGGATTTCTGCGCCGCGCTCAGCAATCACCGTTTTGCGCCCGCATGCGATTTCGACCTGGCGCGCAAATACGGGCACAAATGAGGCGGGCAGATGCTGAGTAATAAGGATCGGCAGATCGAATTCAGGCGTGATTTGACGCAGCATCAGATTGAGCGCGTGGATACCGCCAGTCGATGCGCCGATTGCCAGCACTTCCGGGCGTTTTCCACGCGGAGCACTTGCAACGGGCTTGGCTGTATGCGGTTGTTCGACGTCCGATCCAGATGCTTCCGCAGCCGAACTGCCCAAGGCGCGTATCTTGCTCAACAATTGCGAGCGATACTCTTCATTAAAACCGCCCGGCCGCGGTTTCAGCATTGTCTCCGCAGCGCCCATAGAAAGCGCAGTAACGGTAGCTTCTGCGCCGTCTTCAGTAAGCGAAGAGACGACAAGGACTTGAACGTCTTTCGATGTTTCAAGAATTTCAGGAAGGGCTTCGAGCCCGCCCATGCCCGGCATTTCGAGATCGAGCAGAATAACATCTGCTGGTGTGTTTTTAAGCTGGGCGATTGCGCGCTCGGCGCTGCTCGCTGTGCCAGCGATGTTCATGCCTTGATCGCTTTCGACCATGCGTTTGAAAATCGTACGGACTGTAAGCGAATCGTCCACGATCATTACGCGAACGCCATCATCACCGGCCGGTTGCGGAGTGGCGGCAGTAGCCGGTTCGGCTTTTAGTATTTTACTTGTTCGAGGCGTCGACGCGCTCACGCGAAGCCAACCAACTGTAATTTGATCTGAAGAGTTTCGTGATCGAACGGCTTCATGACATACTCGTCTGCGCCCGCTGAAATGGCCTCGCGAATATGAGCGACATCATTTTCGGTGGTGCAGAACACAACTTTCGGCGCGTTGCCTCCTGGGCGTTTGCGCAGCTGGGTTATGAATTCGATGCCGGTCATAACCGGCATGTTCCAGTCGAGCAGCACGACATCTGGCATGTTCATTTCACACGCATCCAGACCGGTTTGCCCGTTTTCCGCCTCGGATACATCGAAGCCAAGTGTTTCGAGAATATGCCTCGACACTTTGCGTATTACCCGGGAATCATCGACGATCAGGCACGTTTTCATGAAGACCTCTTTATGTTTATCGCCCGTGGGTACGCTCAAGCGGTAACTAATGGATTAAGCTGCGGCTGAGAGATCGCCCGATTTCTCGTCAGGACCGGCGATCAGCGCGGCTAGGTCAATGAGCAAGGATGGACCGGCAGAGGTCTCAATCATTCCGGTGGCCACACGCGACCATTCAGGCCCGAACCCGCCGGTGATCTGCGTAGGTTCGCCGATGCTGGTCGTGATGTCTTCGATCGCATCAAGGGTTAGGGCATAGGAATACCCGTTGACAGAGACGACGGCGGCGCGCGGATCAGTGCTCCAATCAGTGCCTTTGAAACCAAGCGCGAGACGGCAGTCTATTACTGTGAGCGCTTGGCTGCGCAGCGCAGTAATGCCGGCGATAAAGTCCGGTGTTTGGGGGACGGGAGTAACCGCGCCCAACTCGATTACAGATTGCACGTCATGAGCATGCAAGGCGCAGCGACGGCCAGCAATCTGGGTCATAACCATCAGATCAGACATTAGCGGTTTCCTCCGGCAGCGCGGGCTTTGTGAAGGGCAGCAACAAGAGCATCCCGATCATAGCGATAGATGGTGTCTTCGCCCGGAGTTTCCTGAGGCAGGCTGCGCAGGCGAATGACTTTGTCGGCAATCGGCATTTCGAGAGCGGCTGCCGCTTCGTATTCTTCCTCAAGCATGATGCAGATTTCGCTGCCATCTTCTTTCGGTTCGCTGCTTTCATCCGCTATGTCGTAACCCGCAGAGGTCACAAGCGGGCCAAGAATGCTGCGCGACCATTCGCTTCCGGGAAGGCGGCAGATCGGTTTCGCAGTGATCTCGGGCGGTTCACCATATCTGGCGAACAGTTCATGTCCGTCCACCAGCGATACAGTTTGGTCACCGACCAGCGTGACTGCCTCGATCAACGGATCATCTGTAACCGGCTTAAGTTTTTCAGTGAGCTCGACCGCATCATCAATCTCTCGCACGGCTTGTAGCAATTCAGAATCGCCGTCGCTCAGGCGCAGAAAACGTACTTTTTCCGCAGGGAATGGCCCATCAGGCAATCCGATCAGCGGCAGGATCGCATTATCAATGACAGCGCGCGGGCTCGCCGATGTCCGATCGATCGCGGACGCAGGTGCAGTCTCAATCCGCTTCACCAGTTCGAGGCGGACTGCACAGCGGCGCCCGTGAAAATCTGTAAAGAGCATGGCTCGACTGATGTCTTTCCCGGCTTTCGAATCTGTTTCCTCTGCGGTTTGCAGGACGCGTGTACGGGCATCGGATACGAGGCCGTAATTGCTGGCAATGTTGGTCACATCGAGCAGCAGGATTGGTTGGCCATCATCAAGCAAGGTGGAGCCAGCGTAAAAACCGCTGCTCATCACCGCGGGCGCAAGCGGCTTTACAACGAGATCGCCGTGAGTGTGAATCCGGTCAACGGCCAGCGCAAACAGATCGCCCGATGCGAGACGCAGCAGAACCATTGTTTGGTCGCGTTCATCAATATCGCCAACATCAAGGCCCAAAACCTGGGTAAGCATCAAGCATGGCACGCGCTGTCCACGGAATGTGACCAGTGCGGTTTCGCCAACTCGGGTAAAGTCGAGCGCCTTGGCTGAGGAATGGATGATTTCTTCGACATAGCTTTGCGGGATGGCAAAGCGCTGTTCGCCGATTTCAACAGTCAGGCCGGCAATAATGCTAAGAGTGAGCGGGATTTGCAGGGTGAACAGCGTGCCGACCCCCGGCTGGCTGGAGACCTTTATGCTTCCGCCAACTTTTTGAAGATTTGCGCGAACAACATCGAGACCGACGCCGCGACCTGAGACATTGCTGACTTCATCTGCGGTCGAAAAGCCGGGTTCAAAGATGAGCTGGAGGATCGCTTCGCGGCCCATTTGCGTGCGCTGTGATGCTGTGATCAGTCCCGTATCAACGGCCTTGGCAGCGATTTTCTCTTCGTCCAGACCGCGCCCATCATCGCTGACGACAATCGAAATGGTATTGCCTGATTGGCGCGCGGCAATCGATAGCAGGCCGATTTCGCGTTTGCCGTTTTTGAGCCGGTCGGATGGTACTTCCATCCCATGGTCGATGGCATTGCGGATGATGTGGGTAAGCGGGTCGCGCACCATCTCGACCATTTCGCGGTCCAGTTCGACATCGCCGCCTTCAAGGTCGACCATTACCTGTTTGCCAAGATCCGCTGAAAGATCGCGAACCAGACGGGGCAGGGCGGCAAAAACGGTTTCGATCCGTTGCATCCGCATGCGAGTGATCGCATCGCGCACATCGGATAGAATGGTCGTGAGGCGTTCGAATGGTCCATCGATCGTAGGCTGGGTGCCTGCCTGACGCAGGCGATGGCCCAGATCATTGCGGGCCAGAACCATGTCCGAAACACCGCTCATGACACGGTCAAGCAGATCAACCGGCAGGCGAATGCTGCGCTGTACGGCAGCGGGGCAATCGGGCCTTTTGGCCGTTTCCTCGTCCGCGAAAGCATCGCAGCCTTCCAGAATTGTACTGGCGGGAGAATGTGCCGGGGCAGTTTCAACTGCGATGATATCATCTTCCGATGCAGCGTTGAGGGCCGCGATCAGTTCTTCATCACCACCGGCAGATAGCTCTTCGCCCGCTTCAATGGCGTCGACCATCAAAGCGATCCGGTCGATGATCGCAAGCACGGCTGTGACAAGCGCGGCATCCGGCTCTCGGCGCCCTGCGCGGCAATCGGCAAGCGCGTCTTCCGCAGCGTGGCTGAGTCCGGCAAGGCGCGGAAAATCGAAGAATCCGCAATTGCCTTTCACGGTGTGAACGAAGCGGAAAATGGTATCGATGCGCGCGCTGTCGGATGGATCAGCTTCCCAGGCGATAATCTCGCCCTCGCTGGCTTCCAGCATCTCACGTGTTTCTGCGACAAAATCCGCCAGCAGGTCGTCCATGGCGCGCTCGCCCCCGAAGTTAAAACTCTAGAAGCATCTATGGGGCTGGATGGTTAACGAAGCGTAACGAATGCCCTATTGAGGCGCGCGGCGGTGCAGAATGACGTAGATCAATACGACACCCGTTAGTCCGCCGAACAGATTGGCGGCGAGTTCGGCGGTGTAAATCGCCTCACTGCCCCAGTTGCCCTGAAGCAGAAATGCAACCGGCAGCATCACCAGAAATACACGCAACACCGACTGGCCCAGCGCATAGCGCGCGTTGTCGACCGCGTTGAGAATGCCGTTGGCAACGATCAGGAGGCCAAAGCCTGCATAGCCCCATGCCGCGATTTGCAGATACAGAGCAAACTCATCGACCACGTCCGGGTCTTCGGTGAAAAGGTCGGCAAACCATTCGCCGCCTGCGACCATGGCGACGGCAATGCCAAGGCCCCAGACGATGCAGAACGCGCCCGCGTAAAGCGCCGCTTCTCGCGCTCGGCCATATTCCTTCGCGCCCCAGTTTTGGCCGACGATCGCGCCAATAGAGCCTGACAAGGCTAGAAGCGGGACGGTGGCGAAACTTTGCAATCGTCCCGCCGCTCCAAATCCAGCGACCGCCGCTTCCCCTTCGAGCGCGACCAGCGCTGTCAGGATCGACAGCCCTATAGGGTTGATCGCGTTGGACATCGCTGCTGGCAGGCCGACGCTCATAATTGCCTTTGCTGGATCGACCAGGCTGCTACCGCGTAGGCTGCCCAAATCCATCGGGATGGCAGCTGATCTGACTAGAACCAGAGCGACGGCCACACCGACCATCCAGCCGATGATGGTCGCATAAGCCGCACCTGAAATGCCGAACCCTTCGAAACCGAAAGCGCCCGTGATCAGGATCGGATCAAGCACCCAGTTTGCGGCCGCATAGCTGATCGAAACGGTGCTTGTCTTGCGCGCTTCGCCTTGCCCGCGCAGCACGCCGTTGAGGCCCATAATCGCCAGTATCAACGGGAAACCGAGCGCGTAGGGTTCCATGTAAAGACGGATGAGCGGCAACAGGTTTTCTGGCGCATTCATCAAGGAAAAGAGCGGATCAAGCAGCGCATAGAGCGTTAAGCCCATCACGATCCCGCAGCCCACGGCGAAAACAATGCCGAAATTGGCGCGCCGAGCCACCTTTTCATCGTCCCCTTCGCCCAGCGCGCGCGCTACGACTGAATTGATACCGACCATGACGCCCACGCCAAGGCTGGAGAGCGCTACGGAGATCGGAAAAATAAACGAGATCGCCGCCAGAGCATCGCTGCCTAGCTGCCCGATGAAATACGCATCGACGAGGCCAATCGACATGATTGCGGCCACACCCACAATCGCAGGCAAGGTCTGGCTGATCAAATGTCCGGTGATGCTCCCGCGAACGAGTTTTGCCGATGAATTGTCGGGGGCAGTGTCATCATCGCTCATACAAGTCCCGCGTAGCCGCGGAGTTGATCTATGGCAAAGCCTAAACAGGCCGAAATGCTTGTGCAGCGCCCCTTGGCCGTGCGATATAGGTTGCAAAGACAGACAGACGCAAAGGATTCCCGTTCATGGCAACGCAGCTGAAACCGACAATCGAATGCAGCAAAGAAGAATGGCAGGCACGCCTTGATCTGGCTGCATGTTACCGCATTTTCGATCATCTCGGCTGGTCGGAATCGATCTACAACCATATCTCTTTGAAGGTTCCGGGTGAGGAAGATACATTCCTGATCAACCCGTTCGGTCTGCTCTATGATGAAGTGACCGCATCGAACCTTGTGAAGATCGATGTCGAGGGAAACAATGTTGGCCCGTCGCAATATATGGTCAACAAAGCTGGCTTCACCCAGCACGCATATTTTCACAAGCATCTGGGTGAGCGGGCTGATGCCATCTGCCACGTCCACACCACCGCAACGATGGCCGTGTGCAGCCACAAAGACGGACTGATGCCGACCAATTTCTATGCCTGCAATTTTCAGAACCAGATTGGCTACCACGATTTTGAAGGCGTGACCGTTCGCAGCGAGGAAGGCGAGCGTCTGGTCGAGAACCTTGGCGATCACACTATCCTTATGCTCCGCAATCACGGGCCAGTTGTAATGGACAAAACGATTCAGGGTATGTTCGTGAAGATGTGGGCGCTGCAACGCGCCTGCGAAATTCAGGTTGCGACGGTGGGCATGGGTAAACCCAATGTTGTGCCGCAGGAAGTTGTCGATGTGCACCAGCGCGACATTTCGGTGATGCAGTCACAAGGCGGCGCGGGCGTGTTCGATTTCGAAGCGTGGAAACGCCGTATCGACCGGATCGACACGACCTGGCGCAGCTGATCCCGAATTCAAACAACAGTTAGGATGCGCTGATGCCGCGCATGACCGTAAATGATCGTCCGGTCGAGTTTGATCTCGATGCCGATATGCCGCTGCTCTACGCGCTGCGTGAGGCTGCGAACCTGACCGGCACGAAAAGCTGCGGCGGCGGTGATTGTGTCGGGGCGTGTATGGTCTTGGTCGATGGCACCGCGCTGCGGTCTTGCCGGATCACTCTGGCAGAGGCTGAAGGGCGCTTTATCACCACGATCGAAGGGTTAAGCCGCGACCGCTCGCATCCGGTGCAGCAGGCTATGGTGGCGGAGCAGGCGATCCAATGCGGGTATTGCACGCCGGGCATCGTGATCGCGGCGGCTGGCTTGCTCCAGCGCAACGCCGCGCCCAGCAAGGAAGAGATCGAAGCCGCAATCACCAATCTATGCCGCTGCGGGGTCTACCCTCGTCTCGTCAGCGCGATACAGCGGGCAGGGCGTGTGATGCAGCGCGGCGAAAGCATCAGTGCAGCCCCCGCGCCGGGTATCAGCGCGCAGGATGCTGCAGCGAATGTTCCAGCATTACGGCCAATTCCGGCGCCAAGTGAAGACGGCTCTTAGAACTTTCCAGTGATCGCGAACCGCGCGTTTAGAGGCGCGCCGACTGTTGCCTGATGTGTTGCGTGGCTGTTCGGGAAATACAGCGTGTCCGTCAGGTTTTCGACATTCACCTGAAGGCGGAACCGGTCCGAAATGTCGAAATATGCAGCCGCATCAATCCGCGTATAGGCAGGCAGCACGGCGGTGTTGCCGTTATCGATGAAACTTTCATCCTGATGCGTCAGGCCAAATCCAACACCGATCCGATCAGTCACCTCGATATTGTTCCAGATGGAGAACATGTTTTCCGGTAGCTCGCGCGGACGAAGACCGGTTGGGCCTGACAGATCGACCTGTTCGCCGTCCAGGAAACTATAGCCCGCCGAAACGAACCAGCCATCGGTTACCTCGCCCTGCAATTGCAGCTCGAAACCCTGAATGCGTGAATCGATGATATCCAACGTGGACGGGTCATTGTCATTTGGCTGCGGCGAGCTTTGCTCAATCTCGAAAATCGCAGTTGTAAGGGAAAGCCCCTGTGCGAAATCCCATTTGAGGCCTGCTTCTAGATTTGTGAACGTGTCTGGCGCGAGCGCATCGTTACTGCCATTGATGTTGGCGAATTGCTCGCCCGAGCGCGGGAGGAAGCTTTCGGAATAGCTCGCATAGATGGAAATGTTCTCGGCAGGTTTCAGGACCAAGCCTCCTCGCGGAGAAAACTCTTCATCCTTGCGGGATCGCAGGTCATTTGCCGGTACATTCAGCACTTCGATATCAAAGCTATCAAAGCGTCCGCCAACGATCACATTCAGCCAGTCAGTCAGCTTAATCTCGTCTTGGATATACAGCGAGATCACATCAATCTCTACCTGGGTGAAATCGTTGAGATCGTTGAAAGCGGTCGTTGTAGTGTTGCCTGAGGCGTTGGTGCCAACGCCGCCGCGCAGAGCGAGCGGGCGCTGGATAAAGAACACTTCATTGTCGTCATTCGTCTGATCCCAGACCGGATTGAACCGGTCCTGATCAGAAGAGGTGCTGATAAATTCACCGCCAACCAGCAAAGTATGGTGCACGTTGCCTGTATCAAAATCGCCGACCAGATTTCCGGATAGGATCAGGTTCTGGCGCTGAGTGTTGTCGATGTAACCATCTGTGGTGACGACATCGGGCGTGTTCGCCTGATCATATCCCGACGCGTAAAAGTTGGAATAGACTTTGTCATAGTCGCCGTAAAATGCGCTGAAGACGCCTTTCCAGTTGTCGGAAAAATTGTGCTGGAGGTTCGCACGCAGCAAGTGCGCTTCGAGCTGGGTGAAGTTCAGCTCTTCATCGCCGAACACGATGTCCTCGAACTCTTCAACCGGGCGTCCATCACTACCAGTGGGTATTCCGCGATCAATGAAGCGATCGTGATTGGCGTATTCGTAAGACAAGTCGAGAAGTGTTTCTTCGCCGAGTTCGAAGCGGACAGTTGGGTTAAATCCAATCCGCTCACCATCGTAAAAGTCGCGGTGATTGGCGAGGCTTTCATAAGATGCGTTCAGCCGCACCCCGATGCCTTCAGATGCCTCTAAGTTAAGATCACCCTGAACACTGAATTCGCCAAACGTGTCGACAGCTACCTGACCGCCGCCAAAGGTATCGCCAATAACGCCTTTTTTGGTGACGCGGTTCAAGATGCCGCCGGTGCCGCCGCGACCGAAAAGAAGCGCGTTGGGCCCTCGCAGGATTTCAACCTGCTCCAGATTGTAGAGGCCGCGATAATATTGAACGTCATCGCGCACGCCGTCGATAAAGAAGTCCGCAGTGGAGCGCACGCCGCGAAACACGATGGCATCCCGATGCCCTTCGCCTTGCGATGTGTTCACACCCGGCGTGTAATCGATAATC
Organism: Erythrobacter crassostreae; assembly: GCF_019204045.1. Taxonomy (GTDB): domain Bacteria; phylum Pseudomonadota; class Alphaproteobacteria; order Sphingomonadales; family Sphingomonadaceae; genus Erythrobacter; species Erythrobacter crassostreae. The sequence goes on from NZ_JAGSPC010000001.1 coordinate 1,222,633, forward strand.
TGGCCAATGCTTGTAAAGCCCCGCTCTTCGATCTGTTCCTGTGTAGTGATCGTAACCGATTGCGGAACGTCGAGGATCGGTGTCGGGGTTTTCACCGAATTCAGTTGATCGGTGTAAAGCACATCTCCGCGAACTTCGATTTCGCGGTCACCGTAATCGACCTCTTCTGCATTCTCCCCCGCATTGTCCGGGGTAGCCTCCGCAAGAGCTGGAAATGCGAAGGTTGCGCAACCTGCGAGCAAGGCAATGCGCGAGAATCGAAGCGTCATAAATAGTCCCTTTCCGTCCGTTGCATTCTCGCTATTGCAACTTATTCGCAATTACAAGCGTGAAGTTGAGAATAATTCGCAACTGATGTTGTCTGTGGCGAAACAGCCGCAATCGCGGTAACAAGCAGTCCGAAATTCAATTGGAGCAAGACACATGAAAGCGACCATCTGGCACAATCCGAAATGCGGCACTTCGCGCAAGACGCTGGCGATTTTGGAAGAAGCGCCGGGCGTGGATGTGACGATTGTCGAGTATCTGAAAACACCGCCAAGCCGCGAAAAACTCGCCCAGCTTTACAAGGATGCAGGCATCACACCGCAGCAAGGTCTGCGCATTCGCGGGACCGATGCGAAAGAACGGGGCCTTCCTGACGCGGATGCCCACACTGTGCTGGATGCGATGGCCGCAGAACCGGCTCTGATAGAGCGTCCTCTGGTAGAGACGGACAAAGGCGCGGCGCTTTGCCGACCTCAGGACAAGGTCCGCGACCTGCTTTGATTACTCGAAGGTTTCGCGCTCCGTGGTCAGCGTTTGATCGCTGGCCAAGCCTCGCCAGCCCAGCGCAAAGACGGCGAGGCATAGTGCGATGATGAGGCCAAAGCCCAGCCAGTCGCTGATATTATAAAGCCAAACGCCGAGTGCTGGTGCGTAGATAAAGCTTGCTCCGGCAACGCTTGCAACAACGCCGGACGCCTGGCCCTGTTCAGCGCGGGTGACCGCGAGCGATGTGCCCGCCGTGGTGCCAGGGCGGAACAAGCCGAAACCCAGCGAGGCGATCGAATATCCGAGCGCGATCTGGTGCAGCTCTTGCGCTGCTCCCAATATGGCAGTGCCCGCAGCGGCGACCAGAATGCCTGACAAAGTCGCCGTTCTCGGCCCCATCTTGAAACGCGGGATCAAACCCCACTGCGCAAGTAGAGTGGCCAGCGCGCCGAACATAAGCACCAGACCAACCGGCCCCGCGCCCTCTGCAGGGCTATCGCGCAGCCCGAGCCGGTCCAGTACGAGAAAGCCGGAGATTCCAAGGATCATTGCCTGCGCGTGTCCGCCAACAAGTCCCGCAATCACCCACGGGCGCAATCGCGGTTCAAACCATCTCAAGCGGGCGGGCTCTGCTTCATCACTGATGTCACCTTCGTCATCTTCATGATTGCTATCCGATGGCGCACCGGAGCCACTGGCATAGGCGGTCGTCTGCCCGCGCGCTGCAAATTGTGGTTCATCATTGGGCAGCCGGAGCCGCAGGATCACCAAAGCAATCACGCCGAGCAGCGCAAAACAGATAAAAGGACCGGTCAGGCCAAGGCCCAAAAACGGGAAAACCATAAGCGGCGCAAGCGCTGGCCCGATCACCGTGCCGAGGCCAAAGCTCGATGCGATTAGCGAAAGCGCCTGTGTCCTCTCGGCGCGCGGCGTGCGTGAGGCGACATAGGCCTGGACGGCAGGCGGAGCGGCGCTACCGAAACCGCCATAGAGACTGCGCGCGGCGGCAAATGCGATCAAAGCCCAAAACGCGGTGAGCCAGCCGGACAGACCCGCCCATAGCACCGCGCCGCACAAGGCCATCGAGACTACGAAGCCGACAAGGCCTAGCGCCATCATCGCCTTGCGTCCGCGCCTGTCAGAACGCCGAGCCCAGATCGGAGCACAAGCGACCCAGAGCAGAGCTGACCAGCTGTAAGCAAGGCTGATCCAGACATCGCTCACTTCAAGGGCGGTGCCGATAGAGGGCATTACCGACTGCATCGCTGTGTTGCCTGCTGCCGTCACCAACATGACGGTGAACAACAACGCCATCCGTCCATTGGATATGGCCTTGTTTGGCGTTTCGCTTTGCGGGGGTTCTGCCATGTTCATCGCTGCAACGCGCTAAGCCAGCGTATTGGCACTTGCAAACGGATATGCTCTCTGCGAACTGCTCTTACGTAACGGAACCTTAAGTCGGATCGCACCCTCAGGAGATACAATGTCAGGCAATATTTCGGCAATCGGCAAACGTCTCGGCCTGCGTTCGCGCTGGCGCCAATATGCCGATCAATGGTCTGTTTTCTTTCGCGGCTTCATTGAACATCCCCGTATGGTCGGATCGATCATCCCCTCATCCCGCTTCACCATCCGCAAGATGCTGGAGCCGGTGGATTGGGGGAAATGCGAAGTGTTTGTGGAATACGGCCCGGGCGCGGGCACATTCTGCCATCCGGTGCTTGAAAAGCTGCGCGGCGATGGGGTTCTGATCGTGATCGACACCAATCCGCTCTATATCGACTACCTCACCCGCACGATCAGAGACAAACGCTTTCACGCTGTCCTGGGTTCAGCAGAAGATGTTGAGCAAATTCTGTCTGATGTCGGCTGCGCTCAAGCGGATTATGTGCTGTCAGGCCTGCCGTTTTCGACTTTGCCAACAGGCGTTGCGCCAGCCATCACGAAAGCGACACATAGTGTATTGAAGCCCGGCGGCGGTTTTCTGGCTTACCAGTTCACCTCTGCGGTGCGGGACGAATCCCGCCCCTTCTTCGACCGGATCGATGAGGGGTTTGAATGGCTCAATATCCTGCCCTGCAAGCTCTATTGGGCGTGGAAGGCGCGCTGACCGTTAGTCGAAAGTTGCGGCGGCCTCAGCATCGTTTGGCCCCGCCAGTTGATTGTAGATCGAGACGGCGAGAGCACATTGGCCGATGCCTACAACCACGGCCATCGCTCCGTTCGATAGACCAAGGATCAGCCCGGAGGCCAGACCGCCGCCTGCCATTGCTGCAATCAAGCCGAGAAGGCCGCTGACCAGCAACAGGATCACGATATAGGCGACCACGAGGATCGCCCAGAAACCCATCACCCGCCATTGTTGAGGGCCAGTCAAATCCCACGACCGTTTCATCGCCTTGAACGGGTTGAGCGTGGCTTCGATCAGAACCACTGGCATGGTAAGTGAAAGCCGCGTCGCGAGAAAAATCGCGACCGCTAAGATCATGATAGGGGCAAGTGCGCCAATCGCCGCCGCTCCCGTAACCGCTGTCAGGATCGAAACGGGTATTACGACAATGATAGAGGCGAGCATGTAAACGACCATGAAGATAACGAACGCGGCAATGATGCTGGGCATTGCTTTTACGCCTATGCCGAGAGCCTGGCCGACGGTTGGCCGCGAGCTGCCCATCAGGCCAACCATCGCGTTGTATCCGACAAACTGGATCAGCATGATGGGGAACAGCCAACCCAAAACCGGCGCAAACATTTCAACCATTTGCTCAGGTGTCATATCGGGATTGGCTGTCGGATCGGCCAGCGTCGCCATATCGGGTAGGATCAAATAGATTGCGACTGTCGGTAAAAGCAGAAAAATCCCCGCGATCACCGTCAGCAAAGAGAAGTTCTCTCTCGCCAGCACCATCGCGCGTGACCATGCGGCGTTCATATCGAATGTCATGCGGATCCCCTTTGCGCTCCCAATCAATATAGCGGGCGCTTATCCCTTGATATCGCCCTGCAATGCCCCCACCAAGACCCTATGGCAAGTTCCGCTCCCGATACGTCCACGGCCCGTTCCATTGAATGGCGGTGCGAGCAAGCTCAGGTGCCATATCGCACGGCGCTTGCGGATATGGAGACGCGCAATGCAGAGGTTTCGGCTGGCGTGGCGGACGAGCTGATCTGGATGTTGGAGCACCCGCCGGTCTACACCGCCGGGACCAGCGCCGATATCAGCGAACTTGTCGATCCGCGTTTCGAAGTGATCGAGGCCGGACGCGGCGGGCGCTATACCTACCACGGGCCGGGCCAGCGGGTTGGCTATCTGATGCTCGATCTCAACAAGCGCGGCAAAGATGTGCGCTGCTTTGTCCATTCAATTGAAGGCTGGGTGATCGACACGCTTTCAGATTTCGGTGTCGAGGCATGGCGAGCGGAAGGGCGCGTGGGCATCTGGACACAGGATATTGACGGGCGCGAGGCCAAGATTGGCGCAATCGGAGTGCGTGTCCGGCGCTGGGTCACGATGCATGGTTTCTCCGTCAATCTCGATCCTGATCTGTCGCATTTTGGCGGTATCGTGCCGTGCGGGATCGACGAATTCGGCGTTACCAGCATGGCCCGGCTGGGTAAGCCCGTTACACCACAGGAATGGGACGAGGCGCTGATGGCGCGGTCGCAGGAATTTCTTGACGCGCTGGCCAAAACAGGGCGAGGAACCTGCGCAACATGAACCGCAAATCTCTACTCATTCTCGCCACTGTCGCTCTACTCGCAGCTTGCGGAGATGATGAGCCTGTGCCTGACGCTGCAACGGAAGAGGGCGGTGAGGCGACGGGCGAAGTGCTGGGCGGCACGATCAGCGACGATATGATCCCGCTCGATCAGCTGACTTCAACATCACCGCCTGCAGAGCCCACGGCATCCAGCGACGGTGGCGGAGCATCGAGTGGAGGCAGCGCGTCGACATCCACGCCCGATCCCACGCCTGAACCAGAAAGCGAAGAGGCCGAGCCAGCGGCTGCTGACCCGGCCCCTCCTGTTGCGGGTCCTCTGGAAGAGTAATCAGGCGGCGTTAGCTGCGGCCTGCTCTTCCTCCATCGTCGGATAATCAATGTAGCCTTCCGGAATCGGGAAGTACCAACTTTTCGGCACATTGGTGTTCGGGTTGAAAGCCGCGCCCGCCGCGATCCTTTTTTCAAGATCGGGGTTGGAGATATACGGGCGGCCAAAGCTTACCGCGTCACAGCGATTGCTCGACACATCATCATCAGCTTGCTGAGCGCTGTAATCCGAATTCAGGATCAGCGAACCGGTGTAGTTTGCGCGGATGACTGCATCCTGCTTCGGCACATCGGTGCGGCCGAATGTGCCTTCCGGACCCGGCTGGCGAAGTTCGACGAATGCGAGGCCCAATTCTTCGCAAGCTCTGGCCGCTGCGCCAAAAGTCGCTTCGGGATTGCTGTCATCTGCGCCTTGTGAATCGCCGTTTGGCGATAGCCGGATGCCAACGCGGTCCGCGCCCCATACATCGATCAACGCTTCGAGCACTTCGCGCATGAAGCGCGTGCGGTTCTCAGGTGAACCGCCATATCCGTCTGTGCGCAGATTGGTGTTATCGCGCAGGAACTGGTCAATCAGATAGCCATTGGCGCCGTGCAGTTGCACCCCGTCAAATCCAGCCTTTTTGGCGTTCTCCGCAGCGCGGCGATAATCGCCGATTGTGCGCTCAATATCCTCAAGCGTCATCTCGCGCGCGGTCGCATATTCCTGTTTACCGACGGGTGTGTGTGCCTCACCCGGTGCTTTTGTGGCGCTGGCCGAGAATGGAGGCTCGCCGCCTAGGAAATGCGGGTGAACGATCCGGCCCATATGCCAGAGTTGCATCACGATCATGCCGCCTTTGTCGTGAACGGCTTTCACAATCGGCTTCCACGCCTCGGTCTGCTCATCGCTCCAGATACCCGGAGCTGACGGCCAGCCGAGCCCTTCAACACTGATGCCGGTTGCCTCGGTCAGGATCATACCCGCTCCGGCTCGTTGCTCGTAATAGGTTTGCATCATAGCGTTCGGTGTGAACATCGGATCAGCGGCGCGACCGCGCGTCAGCGGAGCCATGAAGATACGGTTCTTCGCCTCAAGCGCGCCCATCGTGAGCGGTTGGAACAGAACGTCATGCATGGGCGGGTATCCTTGTATCAGTTTCAATCGGCTATTCACTTGGCGTTGATCGGGTTAGTGCGCAAGCATGGAAAAAGACGGTGCCTCCCAAGAAAAGCTGTTCGATATGCGCTGCGCGCTGTTGTTGGCGGCGCTGCTGGGCGGGAATATCGCGCTTGCGCTGGGGCCGTGGCTTGTCCGTCTGACGGATACAGGGCCGGTGAGCGCAGCGTTTTGGCGGCTGTTTCTCGCGCTGCCATTTCTGGCCGTGTTCGCGCATATGGCGGGGCAAAAGCTGTCCGGTATGCCGCGCAAGACGCTGGTGCTGGTCGCGATTGGCTCGTTTGCTTTTGCCGGAGACTTAGCCAGTTGGCATATCGGGATCGGCATGACGCGGCTGGGCAATGCGACCCTGTTCGGGAATGCGGGGTCGATCATTCTGTTGTTCTGGGGCTTTATCATCGCTCGGGCACTGCCACGCGGGGCCGAGTGGCTGGCGATTGTCTGCGCGTTGGCGGGTGCGGGCATTTTGCTGGGCCGCAGTTTGGAGATTTCCGCCGAGACATTCGCTGGCGACCTGTTCTGCATCGCCGCAGGGCTGCTTTACGCGGTCTATCTGCTCACCTTGCAGGGCGAACGCGCGCGGTTCGGATCGTGGAGCCTGTTGGTGTGGGTGAGCATCTTTGCTTGCCCCGTTCTGCTGGTCATTGCGCTCATTTTAGGAGAGCCGGTCTGGCCGACCAATTGGACGCCGGTGATCGTGCTTTTCATCACAAGCCAGCTGATTGGACAGGGTTTGCTGGTCTACTCGCTAGGCCACTTCCCGCCGCTTGTGATCGGCCTAGCGCTGTTAACCCAGCCCGCAATTGCAGCGGTCATCGGCTACAGCGTGTTCGGCGAGGTGCTGAGCCCGCTGGATATTGGCGGGATGGTGCTTTTGGGAAGTGCTTTGGTTGTGGCGCGGGCCAATAGCGCACGTGGGTCTCAGCCTTCGAACGTCTCGTCGAAGGCTTGATAACGTTCTTCGACGCTCTCTAAATCTGGTCCAGTCAATACATCGCGCGCTTGCCGGATCAACAGTCTGCCTTGTTCGCGAAGCAATTTGCTGCGTCTTTCATCGTTCACGTTGATTGCAGCGTTGCTGATCGCATCGAACATGATCAGACAGGCATTTGGGCTTGCGGCTACCGCGCTGCGCATCGAGCCAAAGCCGCGTTTCAAGTAATGCTCGAAATTATCAAAGCGGGGGATGACCGGACAGTCATCGGCTTCCACTCCGCAGACATTTTTGCGCAAATCGCGTCGGGCGATCTCTGCAGTAGCCGCGCCCATCCAGTGCAGCGCGGTTATGGCTGTAAACGGGTCGTTGATGCCCGGAGAAAGCGCTCGCAACCCGATTTCAGCAAGCTCGTCGATCAGAAACTGCGGGTCTTGCTCAGGTGTGCGGACAGGGCCTAACGTAAAGTCCTCGCGCAGACTACCTTCCAAACTCTCTGGGTCGCACCCCCTGATATCCATCAAAGGCACGCCGCGATGCACGAAGTCGCCGGTCCTGACCCTCAAAGAGAAAGTGCCGCCGCATTCGCGTGCTTTCTTTGCTAAATCCTCAAAATCAATTAGCTGCACATACCCTGTATCCCATGCGGTTAAGACCTCTCCACCTTCCGGTTCACGCGCATCGGAATACTGATCTTCCACTGGATAAGTGGCACGAACAACTTCAATGAGTCGCTCGCCAATCCCTTCGAGCACTTTATTGATCCGAATTGAACTTGGCACGTGATTCAGAAAGAAAATCAGCACAGCTACGCATGCGGCCATCAGGATATATGCCACCAATAAAGACAATTGCGGCGCGAAACCGGGTAAGGCGGTAGAAGCTGCATCGGCTGCCGTATTTGCTGTTTCATCTTCGGCTCGAATGGAACGCAAGACAATCAAGGCATAGACAAAAGAGCCGATAAACGTAGCAAGGCTAATTTGGTTGCCTTTGTCTTCGAGGAAATTGGTTAGCAGACGCGGGCCATAAGTGCCGCTCGCATAAGAAACGGCGACAATCGTAATCGAGAACACCGTCGACGATACGCCAATCAGTGCGCCGGCCATGACCGTTAGAATATCCGATGCGCCACTCGGTCTGACGGCGACTAGCCAATCGTAGTTGTTGAGAAATTCGGCGAAACCGTTTCGGTCAAGATATACCATTGCGATTGCCAGCGCCGCGGCAAACATAGCGAAGGTCGCAGGATAAAACCAATAGTTCGCGTTAAGCCGCGCCCAAAAGAACCGTATTTCAGCCGTCATAAAGCCCCAACGCTCGAACGCACGAAAGGGTTGCGTGTCAATCCGCCTTAAACGGCACCTGACCCAAATCGCCCAGTCCAACAGTGCCGCCAGCCATGCCCAGCATCCGGTCGAGGCTTTCTTTGGCCTTCAGGCGAATGTCTTCCTCGATCACAATCTGCGGTTCCAGATCGCGCAGGGCGGTGTACATTTTCTCCATCGTGTTGAGCGCCATGTAGGGGCAGATATTGCAGTTGCAGTTTCCGTCCGCACCCGGCGCGCCGATGAATGTCTTTTCGGGTAGCGCCTTTTCCATCTGGTGCATGATGTGCGGCTCTGTCGCCACGATCAGGGTGTCACCTTCAAAGCTCTTCGCGAATGTCAGGATTGAGCTGGTCGAACCAACATGATCGGCATGATCGATGATCGCAGGCGGGCATTCCGGGTGCGCGGCGACCGGCGCGTCGGGGTGCTGTTCTTTCAGCTTCAGCAGTTCGGTTTCGCTGAATGCCTCGTGCACGATGCACACTCCCGGCCATAGCAGCATTTCGCGGTCAAACTTACGGCTCAGCCAGCCGCCAAGGTGACGGTCTGGGCCGAAGATGATTTTCTGGTCAGCGGGTATCTGCTCAAGAATCGTCTCTGCGCTGGAGCTGGTCACGATGATATCGCTGAGCGCCTTCACCTCGGTCGAGCAATTGATGTATGTCAGCGCGATGTGATCGGGATGCGCTTCGCGGAACGCTTTGAACTTCTCCGGCGGGCAGCTGTCTTCGAGGCTGCAACCCGCGTCCATGTCTGGCAGAATTACGGTTTTATCGGGCGAAAGGATTTTGGCGGTGTCTGCCATAAACTTCACGCCGCAAAACAGAATGACGTCCGCATCGGTCTCCGCCGCTTTGCGCGACAATTCCAGGCTGTCACCCACAAAGTCGGCAATATCCTGAATATCGGGCGTCTGGTAATAATGCGCGAGGATCACGGCGTTGCGCTCTTTACGCAGGCGGTGGATCTCGGCGACCAAATCCCCCGGCGTTTCTGGGCCCGATGGGATTTTTGTCTCGATACTCATGGCTTTGATCTCGCTGTTAAGTGTGCGCGTTACATAGGTCTTTTTCGCAGATTTGCGAGCTAGGCTGTGCTAGACGACGTCAGGGGAGAGACACAAGATGTATCAGCTCAATTTGACCGAAGCCTATTGCCCGGCTCAGGCGGACACCGAATACCGCGAACGCACGATTGAAGAGGTGCTGCGGGGACAGGCGGCAGAGCGGGGCGGTGCGACGGCTTTGCGAGAGCTGCTGGCGGACGGAACAATCGGGCGCGAATGGACATTCGCCTCGTTGCTTGCAGATAGCGAAAAGTGCGGACGGGCGCTTGCATCGCGCCATCCGGCGGGAACGCGTATCGCGATTATGGGCGGCAATTGCCCCGAATGGGTGCTGATCCAATTGGGCGCGGCGATGGCGGGGCTCACCATTGTCACCGTAAACCCGGCTTTTACCCCGCGAGAAGTGCGCTATGTGCTCGAACAATCGGGATCAGGCGCGGTCTATTATCAGCCCAATGTTCGCGGCACGGCTTTACGCCCTGTGGTGGATGAGGCAGCCGCTGGTCTCGCGGCGCACGATCACATTATCGATATCGAGGATCACGGCGAGCTGTTCGCGGGCGCGGGTGATGGCGAGCTGCGCCCGACCAAGCCGCATGATATCGTGATGATCCAATACACATCGGGCACCACTGGTTTCCCCAAGGGTGTGCTGCTGCATCAACATGGCCTTGTCCAAAGCAATGCCGATGTCTTTGCGCGCTGGAATATCACCACCGGCAAAACGGTGACATGTCCGTTCCCGCTGTTCCATACGGCTGGCAGCGCGGTATGCGTGCTGGGCTGCATCGCGCAGGGGGCGATATTGCTACTGGTATCGGTGTTTGATCCGGTTGCCGTAGCCAAAGCTATCGAGCGGGAAAAGCCCGAAGTTGTGGCGGGCGTATCGACCATGATCTTTGCGATTATAGAGGCTGCGAAGGCGACTGGCACGGACGTATCCGGCGTAGAAACTGTGATCAGCGGCGGCGCCATGGTGCAGCCGGAACTGAACCGCGCTGCGCAGGACGTTTTCGGAGTGCCCATCCTGATCGTTTACGGCCAGACGGAAACCTCGCCCGCGATCACGGCGGCATGGCCTACTGACACGGGATCAGACCTGACGCACACAATCGGACAGCCATGTTCGCATATGGAAGTCGCGATCATGTCTCCGAATGACAACTCGATCTGCGCGCCTGACGAACAGGGCGAGATTTGCATGCGCGGCTTCAACATGATGACGGGTTATAATGACAACCCTCAGGCGACTGCAGAGACAATTGATGCCGATGGCTGGCTGCGCACCGGTGATCTCGGCACGATGGATACGCGCGGTTACGTGAAAATCACAGGCCGCGTGAAAGAGATGATTATTCGCGGCGGCGAAAACCTGTTCCCCGCTGAGATCGAAGCGGCGCTACTCGAACATCCCGCGATTGCCGAGCTTGCCGTTGCAGGCGTGCCGGACGAGAAATGGGGCGAGATCGTCGCCTGCTTTATGCGGCTGGCCGAAGGCGCCGCGCGGCCCGAGGAGGACGAGCTGAAGAGCTTTATCCGGCAGCGGCTATCCCCACAAAAAACGCCTGCGCATTGGGTATGGGTGAAAGAATTCCCGCTTACAGGGTCTGGCAAAATCCAGAAATTCGCATTGGCCGAGGCATTCGCAAAAAACGAACATTGAACACCTCTCTCATGATGAGGCACAATCACCTGAAGGACTTTGTATGACCGCCCTGAAGTTTGTATTTTTCGGAGCCGCAATTATGATTGTGATCGGCGTAGTCGGCTTTTTCGTGCTTGGGCTGTCATCCCAGAACGGATCGGCTCCCGGTTTGCAGGATGGACGTTTAGCGGCGTGTCCCAGCTCACCCAATTGTGTGAGCAGTGAGGGAGGCACGAGTAAGGACAAAAACGTCGAGCCGCTGCCCGCCGACAGTTGGAGCAAATTGCCTTCGGTGATGGCGGCCATGGGCGGAACTGTCACGACGGAGAGCGATGATTACATCGCGGCGGAGTTCAAATCGTCAGTCTTCGGATTTGTCGATGATATCGAATTTCGCAAGGATGGCGATGCCGTGCATGTTCGGTCCGCTTCGCGGGTCGGGCATTCAGATGCCGGTGTGAACGCCGCGCGCGTCAAGGAATTGCGCGGCATGATTTCGACCTAAAGCTCGTCCTCAAATCGCACATTCAGACGGGCGTTCTCGTATCCTGCTACCTGCAACGGTACGGTGAGGTTCTGCCTAACCGCGCTTTTTGCAGCTTTGCGGGCGAGCGAAAGGATTTCGGGGTTTTTGGCAAAAGTCTGCGCACGGCGCTCTGCCTGCTCTGAATTGTTAGCCGCAAGCTCGCGCGCATCATCGCGGGTTACCCATACGCCGTCGGTAAAGATGCGCGCTTTGGCCTCATCGAGATTGGGACGCGAGGTTTGGAGCCGAGGAAGTATCACATTGAGCTCTTGCGACTCCGCATCCCACTCAAATGAGTCTGCGGATATGTCCGACAGATTGAGCCGGTATTCGACACTGGCAGGAATGATTGCGGCCTGACGGTTCTCTAGCAAGTCGATGCCTGCAAAACCGCGCGTGTTGGTGCTTTCTGCGACCACTTCGAACCGGCTTGAGAAAACGACCAACGAGTTTTGTTTTTCGAATGCAAGCATCGCGCTTGCTACCGGGTCGCCTTCTTCCTGATAGATATATGCGCGCCAACCAAGGGCCAAGGCGGCGACCAAAAGTGCAACTGCAATCAGCGCAAGCACAGTTTCACCGCGTGATGAAAGAATGCCGCGATCCGAATTTGCCACTTTCACGGGTGTCAGCTCGTCCGCCATACATCCTCATCCAGCGTCGCCATTCCGCGCTTCTCCAAGTCCAGCAAATGTGCGGTTACGCTCATTTCGGCGGCTCCGATCAAGCGCTCGTCTAGCCCTTTGTACATTGCAGGGATGAAGGCTGAGACTGCGCGCGGTTTTTCGCGCATCAGGCGCAATATCTGGTTTTCACGCTGACGTCGGTGGCCAATCATACCGCGTACCAATTGCTTCGGCTTCGTAATCGCGGCGCCGTGGGCCGCGTGGTAGACAATGTCTTCGCGTGCCTGCAATTTTTCGAGGCTCGCCATGTAATCACCCATGTTCCCGTCCGGCGGGATCACGACGCTGGTTGACCACCCCATCACATGATCGCCGGTGAACAACGCGCCGCTCTCTTCGAGCGCGAAACACAGATGGTTGGAGGTGTGGCCGGGTGTCGCCACTGCGGTGAGCGTCCAGCCGGTGCCGCGCATTTGCTCGCCATCTTCCAGCACGCGGTCCGGCGCGTATGTTGTGTCGAATGCCTCATCGGCGCGGGGTAGATCGGTCTTCAGCACCAGCGGCGCGCAACCAACGATCGGCGCGCCAGTCTTTGCTGCCAAAGGCGCGGCAGCTGGCGAATGGTCGCGGTGGGTGTGAGTGCACATAATCGCGGCGATTTTCGCTTCGCCAACAGCGGCCATAGTTGCATCGATATGCGCAGGATCGTTCGGGCCGGGATCGATCACCGCAACGTCTTCATTCGCGCCGACCACATAGGTCTGCGTTCCGGTGTAGGTATAGGGTGACGGATTGGGCGCGAGAACGCGGCGGACCAACGGTTCCAGCAATTCGGCCTCACCAGTGGGCCACGGTTTGGGTGGGATACCTGCCATGCACTTTCCTATGCAGGGGTGAGCGCAGACTGTCGAGGATTTGCGCAATCGGCGGCTTGCGGTGAACGCGCAAGCGGCTAGGAATGCGAGCCAAGAAGAGAGGGATTATGGCCGACTATATTCTGGTGCTGGACGAAGGCACAACATCCACCCGCGCGATGCTGTTCGCGAGCGACGGCGTGCTTGTGGCGAGCGCTCAGAAAGAGCTGACGCAGCATTATCCGAAAGGCGGCTGGGTTGAACACGACGCGGTCGAAATTTGGCAGAAAACGCTCGCCTGTGCGCAGGAGGTGATCCCCAAAGCAGGCGGTGCAGCGATGATCGCTGGCATCGGCATCACCAACCAGCGCGAGACGGTGGTCGCATGGGATAAAGAAACGGGCGAGCCGCTGACGCGGGCAATTGTGTGGCAAGATCGCCGCACTGAACCTTTCTGTATCGAACTTCGCCAAGCGGGGCACGAGGTAGACGTTCAAAAACGCACCGGCCTGCTGCTCGACCCCTATTTCTCCGGCACCAAAATGCGCTGGATGCTCGACAATGTGCCAGAAGTGCGCGCCGCCGCAAACAAAGGCACGTTGGCATTCGGCACGGTGGAAAGCTGGCTAACATTCAAGCTGACCGGTGGCGATCACATTACCGATGCGAGCAATGCGAGCCGTACGTTGCTGCTCGAACTTGCAGGAGCACAGTTTGATGAAGGACTGTGCGAATTGCTGGGCGTGCCGCATTCGGCGCTGCCCAAAGTGGTCGATATGTCCGGTCCTCTGGCAGAGACAGAGGTCTCACTTTTCGGGCGCGCAATTCCGATCACGGGCCTGGTGGGGGATCAGCAGGCGGCGACTATCGGTCAGGCATGCCTTGCCCCGGGCCAAACGAAAGCCACCTATGGAACCGGCGCGTTTGTGCTGACCAATCAGGGCACTGCAGTGCCGCATTCGGAAAACCGTTTGCTCGGCACTGTGCTGACCCAGATCGGAGGCGAGCGAACTTACGCAATCGAGGGATCGGTATTTGTCGCGGGTAGTCTCGTCCAGTGGCTTCGCGATTCCCTCGGTATAGTAGAAGTCGCGAGCCAGACTGAAGAACTCGCGCAATCCATCTCCGATACGGGCGGGGTAACGATTGTGCCCGCGCTCGCGGGTCTTGGTGCTCCGCATTGGCGGGCGGAAGCGCGGGGTGTGATTACTGGGCTAAGCTTCGCCAGTGGAAAGGCTGAATTAGCGCGCGCCGCATTGGAAGCGATGGCGCATCAGACGCATGATCTGGCTACTGCCTTTGCGGCCGATGGTACGCCTTGGGAAACGCTGCGGATCGATGGCGGCATGGCGGCCAACACATGGATGGCCCAAGATCTGGCGAATGTGCTGGGTGTTCCGGTCGAGCGGCCAGATTTTGTTGAGACAACTGCGCTTGGCGCGGCCATGCTGGCTGCGGCGGGTGCGGGGCTGTATCCTGACCTTGCGAGCGCAGCAGAAGCCATGTGCGGCAAGTTGACACGGTTCGAACCCGATATGGCGGATGACATTCGCCAAGCCCGGTTGGATCGCTGGCGAAAAGCTCTCTCAGCGGCCTAGCGGCGCTGTCGAACTAAATCTGGCGCGGGCCCAGTTGCCGAATTTTGGCTGGCCGATCAATTTGCGCAAACTCGCGGCCAATACGGTCTTGAAACGCGCGAACAGGTGAACCCAAATCAAACTGTTGACGCCATGCCTGATCAAGCCGCGCAATACGCTGATGCAGCGCCTCAGTTTCGGCGATCAGCGCGCGAGTTTCGGGCTCAAGCAGGTCAATCTGCGCCTGATCCGATGGGCGATCGGGCGGCAAAGCGCCATGATTGCGCACTTGGTTTTCGGTCATCTCGCCCGAGAAATAGGCACGCTGGTTAAGCAGCCATGCGAGCAGATGCATCATGCGGGTGGTCGTCTTCAACCCTTCGGTCGAAAGCGCCAATCGCACCATCGTGTTATCGCTCAAGCTTGGCTCTTTCGTGCCAAGAGCAAATACCGCACGCACATCATCCGCTAGCACGAGTGCTTCGGTATAGAGTGCCTCGATAATGGGGCGGGATAGGTTGGTTGCGGCGTCCATGAATTCCGGGTCGCTACGCCTCGATTGTCTTGGCCGCCATGGCAGTAAGGTTATTATCCAGACAGGATTTTACATTGTCTCTGTGCGGGACAGAATTGGCGATCCGTTTACGAGACGGACTGCTCCACAGCGGAGACAAACGTGCTCCGCATGGGATCGATTCAGGCGATGATGTCAGGCAGCAATGTGTCTTCCACAATCGCGATCTGATCTCTCAAATGAAGTTTGCGCTTTTTCAAACGGGCGATTTGTAGCTGGTCGGATGATCCCGCCTCGGTGAGCGCGATGATTGCTGCATCAAGGTCGCGATGCTCCGTGCGCATCATTTCCAGCTTCTTCTTGAGCTCTTGCTCGTTCATCTGGCCTTACGCCCCTTTTTGAGATTCGCCGCAATCCATAGGCCATTTGCCTAAGCGATTCACCGCGCATTTATGCGGTTCTATCGTTTCACTCAAATGAAGGGGTTTGCAAGTTAACGTCTGTATGGTTTCTTAGAAATCAGCGGCCCGGCCGCTTAGTGCCGAGTCGTTCCCCTGGGGGCTCACCCCCATACATCAGGAGAACATTCTATGGCTTCGTCCCACGTCAACGCCCTCCAGTCGAAACATGCCGGTCTTGACGCAAAGCTTCGTCAGGAATTGGCCCGGCCCGTGCCTGATGCTGCGACGATCCAAGCTCTCAAGAAACACAAGCTGCGATTAAAGGAAGAGATCGCCAGCGCCTGAACCGTCGGGTTTGCGCGCGCGCGCGTATCCATCTGATTTTTGCGGCTGGGTAATTGCCGTTCAAAGGTAGCTTTGCGCCTGCCTTTGATGACGGCAGTCCGGTCGTGCGAAGCGACCAAGCGGGCCGCACCGCTTGGCTTTGCTTTTGTACGCCGGACTGCCTAAGTCAGGATCACAATGTCCGCAGCAGCTTCCGCCCGTCAAATTCTTACACGCCTCCATGAGGTGATGGCCTCGCGCATGCATGCGCAGGGCAAGCTCGACCGCGTGGTCGAGATTGTTGGCGAAAGCCTGACGAGTGAGGTTTGCTCGATTTACCTTCTGCGTGAGTCCATGCTCGAACTGTTTGCGACCCGCGGCTTGAATAAAAGCGCGGTCCACGTCACCCGTATGGCCATTGGAGAGGGTCTGACCGGTGTGATTGCCGACAATGTCGAGACGCTGAACCTGGCAGAGGCAAAAGCGCACCCTGACTTCCAATACCGCCCGGAAACTGGCGAGGAAAAATTCCACTCTTTTGCCGGTGTTCCGATTGTTTATCGCGAGCGCGCCGTTGGCGTCCTGTGCGTGCAGCATGTTGAACCGCGCCGCTACGAAGATGTCGAGATCGAAGCGCTGCAGACGACTGCGATGGTGCTTTCCGAACTGATCGCGAACGCGGAACTGGTTGATGAGGAAGAGGCGCTGGGCTTGTCTATTCTGGACACCGGTCCGCAAACCGTTGGCGGGCTAACTTTGGTCAAAGGCCTTGCTGTGGGCCAGGCGGTCTATCACCAACCGCGGGTCCAAATCACGCAAGTGGTTGCTGACGATATCGAAGCGGAACGCCAGCGGGTTTACCGCGCATTTGACAAGATGCGCGAGCAAATCGACACACTCACAGGTCAGGCCGAATTTGGTGTGGGAGGCGAGCAGGAAGAAGTGCTCAAAACCTACAAGATGTTCGCCTATGACGAAGGATGGTCGCGCCGCATTAACGAGGCAATTGATAGCGGGCTGACTGCCGAAGCCGCGATTGAGCGCGTCCAACAGCACACGCGGATGCGCATGCGCGAGATCGATGATCCTCTGCTTGCCGACCGGATGCACGATCTGGAAGATCTGGCGAACCGCCTTTTGCGGATTGTATCGGGACAGCTTGGCACAGCGGCATCGCAAGGGCTGCGCCGTGACACCGTCTTGATCGCCCGCAATCTGGGCCCGGCTGAACTTCTCGAATATGATCGGCGTCGGCTTAAGGGTGTAATCCTCGAAGAGGGCTCGCTCACCGCGCACGTCGTCATCGTCGCGCGTTCGATGGGTGTACCGGTACTTGGGCGGGCAGGCGGCGTACGGGGAATTATTCGCGACGGTGATGAAGTGCTGCTTGATGCGAGCGCGGCGACAGCGACTGTCAGGCCCACGACTTCTGTCGCAGAGGCTTTTGAAGCTCGCTTCGCCAAAACCCGCGAAAAGCAAGCGGCCTATGCTGAGCTGCGCGAAGTTGAGCCGTTCACGCGCTGCGGCACCCGCATTCAGGTCATGATGAATGCGGGTCTGCGCGATGACATCAGTGCTCTGGCTATGACAGGTGCAGATGGCGTCGGTCTGTTCCGCACCGAATTTCAGTTCCTTGTCTCGGCAACGCTGCCGCAGCGGGAGCGCCAGACGCGCCTCTACCGCGATGTTCTGGATGCTGCAGGCGACAAGCCGGTTATCTTTCGCACCGTCGATATCGGCGGCGACAAATCGGTCCCTTATCTCTCGTCTGACATCGCCGATAAGGACGAAAATCCAGCAATGGGCTGGCGGGCTTTGCGTCTTGCATTGACCCGCGAGGGTTTGATGAAGGCACAGGCGCGCGCGCTGTTAGAAGCGAGCGCTGGCCGATCACTCTACGTGATGTTCCCCATGGTATCAGAGCCGTGGGAATTTGATGCGGCCAAGAAAGTGTTCGACGAACAGCTCGCATTTCTGCGCAAGAAGAAGAAACAACTGCCGGAAGCGATCAAGTTCGGTGCGATGTTAGAGGTCCCAGCTCTTGCAGAGGTGCTTGATCTGCTCCTGCCCAAACTTAGCTTTCTGTCGATTGGCACCAATGATCTCACCCAGTTCCTGTTCGCCGCCGACCGCGCAAACCCGCTACTGGCGCAGCGATATGATTGGTTAAGCCCATCCATTCTCCGCTTTTTGCGCCGCGTCATTCATAATTCGGTGGGAAGCAATGTTGATGTCGGAGTTTGCGGCGAAATGGGTGGGCGCAGACTGGAGGCGCTTGCTCTTCTGGGTATCGGTTATCGAAGACTGTCAATAACGCCAGCGGCTGTTGGTCCGATCAAGGAGTTGGTGCGCAAAGTCGATCTTGCCGAGCTTACCAAAGCCATGACCGATTGGCTGTCCGATCCATCGATCGATATTCGCCGCGAATTGACGGCGTGGGCGGAAGAGCGCGGGATCGAAGTCGACTAACGGAACGTCCGGTAAGTCAGTCCGCGCTCAATTTGCGTTTGTTCGTCCAGCGAATCCTTGACTCGATGTCTCGCAAAGGTTCTCTGTCAGTCACAAAATATTCTAAAAACCACGTAAAGTGGGGCGGGTCATGACAAGCGAGCAAGAAAGTAACAGCGAAGAGCTGATCGAAGCACCTGTTGCGGAAGCGCAAACGGCAGGTCAGCGTTTGCGTGAAGCGCGCGAGGAAAAGCGCCTCGATCTTTCGCATGTCGCAGCAGAAACCCGCATCCCGGTCCGCCATCTCGAAACTATTGAAACTGGCAGTTACGATAAGCTGCCATCGCGCACCTACGCGATTGGGTTCGCCCGCACATATGCGCGGGTCGTCGGTCTGAATGAGGCCGAGATTGCCGATTTAGTGCGGGATGAACTGGCTGGGGGATATAGGCGCCAGTCGGCGCTCGCCGGAGGCATGGAGCCTGGCGATCCGGCCAAGCTGCCGTCTGCTGGCCTTGCCTGGTTTGGCGCGATCGCCGCGCTGATCCTCGCCGTGGGAATCTACGCATTCTACAACACCTATTTCGGGGCAGGCGATGGTTTGGCCTCGCTAATCGCTGAAAGCGCGGAAGAAGGCGCTTCCGAAGACGAAATCGCTGCGAGTGAAGCAGGCGGCGATACCGGCACTGGCGGCGGCGTCATCGATAGTTCGGGGCAGGTGGTTTTTACCGCTCTGGAAGACGGTGTCTGGGTGCGCTTCTACGATTCTGCCTATGACGAAACGAGAGAACCGCTGTTCGAAGGCACCATGGCCAGCGGCGACACTTTCGAGTTATCACAAAGCGCAAATGGCCCAAGGATCAACACCGGTCGGCCTGACGCGCTCGCCATCACAGTCGGCGGGCAAAAAGTGCCAAAACTGGCAGACGAGCCTATAACTTTGGGTGACACACAGATTTCGGCTGCAGCACTTTTGGCGCGGGCTGAAGCTTCTGATCCGGCAGAACCTGCCGCTAACTAAGCCCTTTCCCACCGATTTAGTGGTAGTCGCGCTCGACTTGGCGGCTCTCACGCGGCAGAGATTCGGGTCTCATTCATGCATCGGCTGCCATAAGTTGCGGCAATTAACTTTGATGCGAATGCGCGCGGCGGCCTTTAGCCGCAAGCGCGCTCAAGAACGGAGCCAGAGACCTATGAAATTCGCTCTTCGATCACCGTTTCCCTCTACCGCCATCCGCTTGGCAGGTGTGCTTGCCGTCGCGGCGACTGTGGCCACCAGCCCGGTGCCCGCCTTGGCGCAGGATTCAAATTCCGAAGCGCGACTGCGCAAGATCGAGGCCGAGATACGCGCGCTTCAGCGCAATGTGTTTCCGAGTAGCGATGGGCGCTACTTTGAGCCGCAAATCTCAAACGATGGCACGGCGCAACCTGCAACGACCGGGACATCATCCACCACTGCGGTAACGGATATTCTCGCGCGGTTGGATGCGATGGAACTGCAGATGCAGCGGCTGACTTCTGTAACAGAGGAAAACGCCAACGCGGTTTCGCAGATTCAAAGCCGGCTTGCGCTCTTGGAGGCATCGCCGGGTGCTGGAGCAGGGCTCGCAGGGACTATTGAGCCCGATCAGCCATCCGTCACCGACAGCAATCTTTCCGCGATGGCTGGCGAAGGCACGTCCGAAACCACCCAGCAATCGGCGACCACCCCGGCTGCTACTGGCCCCAGCGCCGAGCGTTTGGCCGCCGTGCAGGAAATCACCAAGCCTCAAACCGACGATGCTGCGGACGATGAATACTCCTATGGCTTCCGCCTTTGGAATGCGGGCTTCTTCCCCGAGGCGCGTCAGCAATTGTCGAGCTTTGTGGAGAGCTATCCGTCGCATTGGCGCGCTACCTTTGGCCGCAATTTGCTCGGCCGTGCGTTCCTTGATGACGGTATGCCTGAAGAAGCAGCGCGCTGGTTCTTGCGCAATTATCAGTCGGACCGGACAGCGGCCCGTGCTTCGGACAGCCTGTTGTTCCTTGCAGAATCAATGATCGCGATGGAAGATACGCGCCGCGCCTGTATCGCTTTGGCTGAGTTCGGTGAAACCTATCCTGCGATTGCGAGTGGCCGTTTGATGAACCGCTACGAAGCGAACCGGCGCAAGGTCACCTGTGAGGGCTGACTTTCCGGTTGATAGGGGGCGCTGATTGATACGGATATCCACCCTGATCTGATTGCGCGTTTTCGCGCTGAATTGGATCGTTTCGGCTTTGCCGAGACGCGATTGGCTGTTGCTGTTTCTGGCGGGCCGGACAGCCTTGCCCTGCTGCTGCTCGCGCATGAAGCATGCGGTGCAGACAATATTGAAGCGGCAACGGTCGATCACGGTCTCCGCCCGGAAAGCATCGCCGAGGCGGCGTTTGTTTCCGATATCTGCGCGCGGCTTGGCGTGAAGCACACGACGCTTCCAATCGAAGTCGCAGAGGGCAATGTGCAGGCCAATGCCCGCACCGCGCGCTATCTGGCGCTGGGCCAATGGCATGACGAGGTGCGTGCTGGCGTTCTGATGACTGCGCACCATGCCGATGATCAGGCAGAAACGCTGCTGATGCGGTTGAACCGTGGCAGCGGTGTTCCCGGTCTTGCGGGCATCCGTTCGACAGCTGAGATTCCAGGCTGGGGCGGGACATTGTTTCGTCCATTGCTGCGTTGGAGCAAGCGTGAGCTTGAGGCGCTTGTTTCTGCATCGCGGATTGATCCGGTGCGTGATCCGTCCAATGTGGATGAGAAATTTGATCGCGCGCGAGTGCGGCGTTTTCTGGCGGAGCAAGACTGGATTGAACCAAGCGCGCTAGCGGCCAGTGCAGAGCATTTGGAGGACGCGTGGCGTGCGATTGAATGGTTCGCAGCAGAAGACTGGGAAACCCATGTCGTGCCCGATTCTGACCATCAATGGCGCGGCTTTCTCTATTACGCCAACGTGCCGCGCGCCATCGCGATTGAGACGATTTGCAACATCATTAAAGAGCTGGGCCATGAGACGAACCGGGGCGATGCCGCACGCGCCTTTGATCGGCTATGGAAAGGCGAGAATGCATCGCTCGCCGGGACATTGGTTGTCCCGGGAACAGAAAAAATCGCAGACACTGGCGCGACATTGCGCGTCTGGCGATTCAGCATAGAACCGCCCCGCAAATCAGGTTGAAGCCAGCGCCGGTCAGCCGGAGATTTTGTCGCCGATGCCGATCAATGATCCTCGGGTGATCACAACCCGGTCACCGCGTTTGGCAATCTCGAAAAGCTTCTCTGCGAACGGGTCTGGAACGCCAATGCATCCGTGGCTGGCATAGCCGTTCAGAACCGGCGAACCGTGGATAGCAATCCCGTCCCAAGTAAGACGCAGCGTCCATGGCATGGGCGCATTGTTGTATTTTTCGGAAATGTTGTCCTTTTCCTTTGTCAGGATTGGGAACGTGCCGACCGGGGTCGGGTGCTTTTGAGTGCCGAGCAGCGCAACAGCGGTGCCGATTTCATGACCGTCACGGAATACGCTGATTACGCGGGCGTCGAGGTCGACTGTCATGACCAGTTTTCCGGTTTTTGGAGCGCGGCTCTCATCCCAGTACCATTCGCCGTACCGGATTGTGCCTTCGATCGGCAGGATGCTTTTGACAACGAAAGGATCGCTGGCATCGAATGCAGGCGCTTCTTGAACAATCGGTTCGGCAATCATGCGGGCTGCGGGCCCGCGCGGCGGCGCGATAGTCGGAGCCGTGAAGGTCGGCGTGGCGACATCGACCGCTGGCACCGCTGCGATTGGTGCAGCAACCGGTGCAGGCGGCAATTCTCGCAGTTGTGAGACCGAAAGCTCAGGAGCTTCGGTGGCCTCTATGTCGGCGCCATATGGTGCCGGAAGGCTGGGATCGATGACAAGCGATTGACCGCCAGTGGTCGGATCAATCCGGCGGATTTCATTCTCAACTTCTTGTGCCACTTGTTCCGCGGCATCGGCAGCATCATCGGGCGTCGCTTGAGTGCCAGCAATGGCGGCATGACCAGCAAACGCAGTCATGGCGAGGGCGGCGGTGAGTCGAGCGTGTAAAGCAATCTGTTTCATGCGAAGCATTATGCCGGATTTTCGAATTAACTGCCAGTGACTAACCCGCCACCGTCTCGCGAAGGGACGGGGAACAGGGGCAAATGTTAACGCGTAAATTCTTGTAGTCGTGCGGCTATCTTTCGCGAATGACCTTAACCGTGCGCTCCAAACTGATTCGCTATGCTGATCGAAAGTCGCAGCATCAGCGAATAGGCGCGTTCCATCGGATCGATGAAATCGCGTCCGATCTGGGCATAGCCTTCGCTGGACGAGTCCGGATAATCGGCTTGAGCATCCATTGCGAAATCCCCGGTTTCGGGGAAGTGCGTCGGAAAGGCGCGGCGCATCTGCGCCAAAGCATCTTCGATGCGCAAGCTGAACACCATTTCCAGCACGTCTTCGCGGCTGATGTCGTTAGCGCGGCTGAAGACCGGAACCGAAACCGCTTTCAAGAAGATGTGCTGCATCAAGGCAAGCCTGACTGATTGTGCTGCACCGATCATCCGGCGCGTGTTTTCGCGATTAGTGTCGCGGTTCTCTGCCGGGAGCAAATCGAACAGGCGGTAGAGTTTTAGAGCATCCACCCGAAGCCGGGAGGCGAGCCGGCGATAGACGCCGGTGCGGTCATCCTTCGTCAGGAATTCGGCGAGTGTCTCACAAGCACCCGAAAGATGTTGCTCTGTTCCGCGATAGGGCCGGCTGGCCCAATATGCCGAGTTGAAGAGCTCACCATAGGCGGCCACGGTCTTGATACTGGCGAGACTGTTCGAAGCGCGGGCCAGGCTGATCAATTGCTGTCCGCGAGGGCTCGCCTCGATCAGGCTGGCAAGCTCTTCGAAATTACCATCAGCCGCGCTGCCGATGCCGGAGATCACGTTAACCGGGTAGCCGAGCTGTTGGAGGATCGAATTGTGCGGGATCGCGCGGATTTGTCGCAAATTCATATCGCGGTCGGCTGAGATATCGGACTGGCGGCGCGATACGCGGCTACCGGTGGAATTCAGCAGGCCAAGCCCAAATGCGGTGACCGCCCTTGAATAGGTGGAACTGCGCAAATGTTGGCGCTGATGTGCGCGAACGGCGCGGTAGAAATCGAGGCTGATATCGGTGCGGCTATAGAACGGATCATTGGCGGCTTCGGAATCGTCAACAGGTGCGCAAATGATCCGCGACAGCGTTGCCAGTGCCAATTCAGGGCGGGAGAAGAACATATAGCCGTCGCCGCCCTGAAAGCTGACTTCAGGCTCAAGCTTGATGCCTGAACTGGCAAACCGGTGGCGCGCCCAGCCGCTCATCGGCCATGTCAGGCGCTCTTCAAATCCGCTAGGATGGGCGCCGCGACCCATGCTCTCGCCGTGGGTGTTGAAAATAAGCGCCGCGACATCGGTCAGACCGCTCTTGGCCATCGCCTGAGCAAAGCGGCCTTGAAGCCGCTCGATTGCAAGGCTTGCCGGTATCTGTCCGACAAATCGACCGGCATCAGAGAACCCTGTCTGGATACAGGCGCGGCCGCGCAGCTGGACGTAATCTCGATATTGCTTTTCGGCACAGAGGGAATCAAGGAACCGTCCGCCGTGTTCCAGCGCGCTTTCGGTCTCGAAGAGCGGGGAGACGTCAACTTTGTCTTCAATCCCAAAGGCGCGGGCGAAATACAGCGCGGCAAGCACTGTCGATGGCTGTTCACATTCCGCAATGAGCATGCGGATTGGTGTATCGGCGTCAATATGCTCAAGGATTTGCGCCATCGCCAGAAACTGCCGGATCGCAGTCGAGCTTTCGATTGCAAGGCTGGCAAAATTGGTCCGCATCGGTTTGCGGCCCGATAGCATTCGTCGCAGGGTCGCGACCGCGCCTTTGCTCGCAAGATCGAGCTCGGGCGTCTCGTGCATATGGCTGCGGATGGCGTTGTGAAGCTGTTTGGCATTCACACGGAAATGGACATGACCCATACCAAGGCCATCGGCGCGCATGCACGAGGCAAGCGTTTTGAGCGCAATGGCAAGATCAGCATTGCCCGCACCGCGCGCTTCGCTTTCAAGCTGGTCGATAATGGCGACGAGCGACGTCAGTTTATCCGGGTGATCGTAAGTCAGGCGGTTGGCGGCCTGCGACAATGCCTCCGGCTCACTCAGGTCTTCACCGAAATCCTCAGCGCTTCGCGCGGCGTGATCTGCACCAAGACGAAGTGTGTCGATCAGTTCATGATCCGACTGAATTGCTTCAAGGTCATTGGCGAAACGGCGCAGGCGCTCTGCTTTCTCCGACAGGCGGAACCGGATTGATGTGTACCATTTGATGTCGGTCCGGCCGTCCATGTCATAGCCGACCCAGCTGGCGAAACGGAATGGCAGCGGGGCCAGGTCTAGCCATTTTTCAGGCCATGTCTTGGCCGCGTGCGACAGCGTTTCCCTGACGATTTGTGCCCGTGCATCCTGAGCGTTGGCGAGCGCTTTGTTGACTTCGCCATGCTCGTATTCAAGCGTGATTGCAGGGCGATCTGCGTCCGCTGCACAAACGTCGCGCGTGATCGGAGTGTTCGCGCTGGCCGCTTCTGCAACGGCCGCAGATTGGCCAGGTGTCATCAAGAAGGTCGGGTGAGCCGTGAACACTGCGTGGAGCCGCGGCGATTCCCATTGCGCACGGAAAGCGTCGAAATCCTTGGTCGCGCCAAGCGCCGCGCCAAGTGCGCTATGGTTCGCCTCTGGCGTGACTGGTGCAACGAGGCGCTGCAACCGGTTTGCGCGCGCTTCAAGTCCGGCGCATTCGAGTTCTTCGACAAGCGACTCAAGCGTGTCGAGATCGGTCGATCCGTCTTCGAGTGCCCGTGACAGATCAAGTCCCAATTGAAACACCGGATTGAACAAGGGGGTCTCGCGGGTGCGGGCGTGCAATTCCTGAAGACGCGCGCTGAGATCGGCGGTGGATTTGAGCGGCAATGTCATGCGCGGGATTCTCCGAGGTGTTCTTGTGCAAATGCAGCCGCCGCGCCGAGCAGGCCGGGCTGCGGATGTGTGATGAGTTTAACAGGCAAGCTTGCCATCAAACCAGCAAAGCGACCTTTAGCTGTAAAGCGCGAGGCAAAGCCCGATGCAATGATCGTTTCACGGATGCGGTAGCCAAGGCCGCCCGCGATTACGACAGCCTTCGCGCCTTGAATCAAGGCTATGTCACCGGCAACCGATCCAAGCGCGAGGCAGAAACGATCGACAGCTGCGGCAGCGAGGCTGTCTGTTCCATCTGTGCCAGCGGTCCAGATTTCGATATCGGTCGCGTCTTTGACGGCGCGTCCCTCCATCGCCGCAAGAGCATGATAGATTTCCACGATGGCGGGTCCGGATACTACGCGTTCGTCGGAAACACGCGTATGGCTTTTCCGCAGTCGCGCCAAAATTGCATCTTCTATGGCATCAACCGGAGCGAAATCACCATGCCCGCCCTCGGTGGCCTGCACACGGTAGGTTCCGTCCGGACGGCGATAGAAATAGGCAACGCCAAGTCCGGTGCCCGGGCCAAGAACGCTGACCGTGCCGGTTTCGGGCAGATCGTTTTCCGGTCCGGCAAGGTGAATGAACTCGCCAGTCGGCGCGCGCGCTGCGGCATGGGCAACTGCGCCAAAATCATTGATGACCGTATGTTTGCTGCACCCAAGCTTACTCTCGATCAGTGGGGGCCGGATGATCCAGGGGTTGTTTGTGAAACGGATCAGATCGGGTTTGATCGGTCCGGCAACCGCCATTGCCAATGCATCCGGCAGCGATCCGCCCATCCGGTCACGATAATCTTCCCAAGCGGTCTGAAAACTGGCGTGATCCTCTGTGTGGAGAGTGGTGGGCTCGCCCAAGGCAATGCTACCATCTTTGCCGATCGCGGCGATGGCGAAGCGCGCATGTGTACCGCCAATATCGACTGAAACAATGTCTGTGCTGCCTGTCATGGCTTACAGCCCTGCGCTGGCGAGCATGGCGGATGCACCTTGTTCTGCGCCGTCTGCATGGGATTGAAGCATACGGTACATCTCGCGCCCAACGCCCCATTCCGGAACGGGGTCGGGTGCTGGTTTTCGCGCTGAAAGGTCAACGGTGGTCGAAAGTTCTCCGGTTGCGGCACATACTTTCACGACATCGCCGGTTTGCAGCATGGAAAGCGGCCCTCCGCCCAGCGCCTCTGGCGTGCAATGAATGGCCGCTGGCACTTTACCCGATGCACCGGACATACGGCCATCGGTTACCAGCGCCACGGAATGCCCGCGGTCTTGCAGGACAGCGAGCGACGGCGTCAGCGAATGCAGCTCCGGCATTCCGTTGGCACGCGGGCCTTGAAAACGGACGACAACCACAACATCCTTGTCGAGCTCCCCTGCTTTGAAGGCTGTGACCACGTCGGCTTGGTTCTCAAAAACGCGGCAGGGCGCTTCAACCGTAAATCGCTCGGGCGCGACAGCGGAGGATTTGAAACAGGCGCGGCCCAGATTGCCCGTCACCAGCTTCATTCCGCCATCAGCAAGAAACGGATCGGACGCAGGACGCAGCATCGTATCATCACGGCTTTCCATGACCGGTGACCAAGCAAGCGTGTCACCCTCAAGCACAGGCTCCGCCGTGTATGCTTCCATTCCGCCGTCCGAAATCGTCAGCAAATCTGCGTGGGCAAGCCCTTCATCGAGCAGTGTATGGGTGACATAGGCCATGCCGCCGGCTGAATGGAAATGGTTCACATCGCCTGAGCCATTCGGATAGACCCGCGCGAGCAGCGGTACGACGCTCGACAGCTCTGCCAGATCATTCCAATCAAATACGATGCCCGCTGCACGGGCCATCGCTGGAATGTGGATCGCATGGTTGGTCGATCCCCCGGTTGCGAGCAGGCCGATAACTGCATTTACAATGGCTTTTTCATCCACGACCTGCGCCAGAGTGCGCTCCGTAGTGCCTGCAAGCTCAGCGAGCCGGTGAACTGCCGCCCGATCTAGCGACTGACGCAGCTTGGTGCCTGGCTGCACAAAAGCGCTACCCGGAATATGTAGGCCCATCATCTCCATCATCATCTGGTTAGAATTGGCCGTGCCGTAGAATGTGCAGGTGCCCGGTGAATGATAGCTGCCAAGCTCGCTTTCAAGCAGCGCGTCGCGGCCAATCTGGCCGGCTGCGAATTTCTGGCTGGTTTCCTGCTTCTGTTGATTGGAGATGCCCGATGGCATCGGACCGGAAGGCACGAATACGGCTGGCAAGTGACCAAACCTGAGCGCGCCCATCAACAGGCCCGGCACAATCTTGTCGCAAATGCCGAGACACGCTACACCGTCATACATCTGGTGCGACAGCGCGACGCCGGTCGACATGGCAATGACATCGCGGCTGAACAGTGACAATTCCATGCCGTCTTCGCCCTGTGTCACACCGTCACACATTGCGGGTGTGCCGCCTGCGACCTGCGCGGTTGCGCCAACCTCGCGCGCGAAAATTTTCATCCGGTCAGGATAGCGGCCATAGGGCTGATGCGCGGACAGCATGTCATTGTACGCGCTGACGATGCCGATGTTCGGCCCGCGACCTGCTTTCATCGCGTCCTGATCTTCCATCGCACCTGCAAAAGCATGGGCGAGGTTGGAGCAAGCGACATCCTTATGCTCGGGCTTGCGATCAGCTTCGCGTTGCATCAGTTCAAGATAAGCGGACCGGCTGGCTTTGGAATTCTCGATTATCCGCTGCGTTACACGGTGGATCGTATCGTTGAGCTTAGTCATGCCAGCTTACTCCGTCGCGTTCGGTTAGCGCGATGGCGGCGCTTGGCCCCCATGTGCCTGCGCTGTAAGTCTTTGGTGTGATACCCGCTTCTTCCCAAACGGCGCGGATTGCATCGATCCAATGCCACTGCGCCTCCACCTCGTCCCGGCGTACAAACAGGGTTTGATCACCTTGGATTAGGTCAAGTAAAAGCCGTTCATAGGCAATGCGCCGGTGCTGCCCGACGAAGGCGTCGGGCATCGTAATCTCCAGCGGCACCTGGCGCAGCTTCACCCCGTCTGTCCCAAGGCCGGGGACCTTCGCCATAAGAGACAGCGTGATATTCTCTTCTGGTTGAATCCCGATCAAAAGCTGGTTTGGCTGCATTCCGGCACCCATGCCTTCAAAAATGGAGTGCGGGACACTGCGAAATCTTACAACAATTTCGGTCACACGCTCGGGCAGGCGTTTGCCGGTGCGCAGGTAAAACGGCACACCTTTCCAGCGCCAATTGTCGACATGGGCCTTGATCGCGACGAACGTTTCGGTGTCGCTGTCTTTGCCAAGCTCATCATCATAGCCGGGCACCGCTTCGCCATCGACTGCGCCTTTGCGATACTGACCGGTGACAGTCTCATCCGGGTTTACGCGGCGCAGCGCCCGCAGCGCTTTGACTTTCTCATCGCGCACGGCGGTCGCATCAAAGCTGGTTGGCGGCTCCATCGCGACCAGTGCGAGTAGCTGAAGCATGTGGTTTTGCACCATGTCGCGCATCGCGCCGCTATCGTCGTAATAGCCTACGCGCGATTCCAGGCCGACAGTCTCGCCGACCGTGATCTGCACATGCTCGATATAGTTTGAGTTCCAGATTGGTTCGAACAGGATGTTGCCAAACCGCAGAGCGAGAAGGTTCTGAACGGTTTCTTTGCCCAGATAGTGGTCGATCCGGAAAATCCGGTCTTCGGTAAAGGCGTCAGCAACCGCATCATTGATGGCGCAGCTGCTCTGCAGATCTGTGCCGAGAGGTTTTTCCAACCCGATGCGAACGTGGTCACCGGTCAATCCGGCATGCTGCAATCCAGCGATCGTCGGCCCAAACAGGCTGGGTGCGGTGGAGAGGAATATGGCGAGGCCGCCATCGCCATCTTCGTTTGTCGACGGGCCGACCTTATCCGCCAATTCGGCAAAGCCATCCAATGTGGTCGCATCAAGTGCTTGATAAAAAAGCCGGTTCAGGAACGTCGCCATCCCGCCGCGGCGCTCAGCCGGGAGGAATGTCTCAAGCGCCTCACGCGCCATATTCCGAAATTCGGTATCGTCGATATCGCTGCGAGCGGTTCCGACAATCCGCAGGTTTTCCGGAAGCAGTCCATCGGCGTCGAGAGCGCAAAGGCTTGGCAAAAGCATTCGCCGCGCAAGGTCTCCGGTTGCTCCGAATAGCAGCAAACGATCCGCGGAAATTGCCGGTTTGTCCATACGTGAATTATCCCTCGGTTTGGCCACTGCGCACTATGGTGAGTGGTTTAGCGCGCTGCGCTCGCAACCACCATAGCGCCGCATAGCTATTCAAACATTCTCAGAAATCTCCGCTTTTTGTCCCATCTGGGACATTCAGTGATTGGCTGCACGATCCTAACCAAGGCTCACTTCAGCGCAGCGAACGACACGGGGTCGTTCTGCGCAGGTTTAAAAGGATCGTACTATGAAATCTCTCGTGATCGCGCTGGCGGGAACCGCGCTGGTAAGTGTTACCGTTACATCTGGCGCAATCGGTGCCGAACGTGTCGAGGCGGCCGGGCCGTTCGACAAGCTTAAAAAGAAGATCAAGAAAGCCAAGAAAACCGCCGAAGATGTGGATGCCGTCGCCACCGAAGTTGACCGCGCAAACCGCACCAATGGCCGGTCGCTGCTTGGCAGTGCAGCCGGATCATCCAGGCAATCTGGTTGTCATGCCAATCGCGGCAGCACATCAAATTCGCCTTGCACAGCGAAGGCGCCTGGTCACGTGGGCGGTGCAGCTCCGGCCCCGGCCAAATTCAAGGGGCAAACCAATTGTGCAAGCCTTGGTCTTGGCAATGCATTCATCGCTGAAGGCGGCAACTACACCTTTAGCCAAGGTATCAGCACCCAAGAACGCTCTGGCCTGATAAATCGCCGCAATGTCAGTGCAACAGACGGTTGTTTCTTTGGCGGTCTGGGAGTTGGCGATGTTCTTTATGTCGAATTCGACCGCAACAAATATAAGAAACACGACTATAAGATCCAATGCGTTTCGTATGACGGTTCGGAGCAACTCGACAACGTAAACGGGCCAAGTGTGGGCAATTACAAAGGCAAGGATGTGATGCTGCACACTGGTCACTCGCTTGGCTACACACCAACCGCCAGCGGCAGCAATTCCAGCCGGTCGGGTGCTTATGACAAGCATCTTGCAAAGCGCGGGCGCACGATGCTGACCTTCAATTTCGGGGCTCTCCACACCGACAAATCGGGCACAGATTTTTATTGCCAATGGTTCAATAAGAACTCCGGGCAAAGCGCGATTGCCTTCGCATACCGCCGCGGTCCGCAAGGTTAGGACCGTGTCCATTCATTGGTTCATCGCTGGTCTACGATCCCGGCGCTGAACCATGCGGCGGCTGACTGGATTGCCTCCCCCCGGAGCATTCAGTCAGCCGCAGCGAACATCTCAATAGTATCAAGGAATTCAATATGCGTCTCAAAATCGCGGCCCTATCGGCCATTCTCGCCCTCGGCACAGCACCGGTTCTTGTTGCTCCAGCAGCAGCGCAGGAAAGCTCAGGCGAAGTTGCCAAGGACGGTTCATGCCCCAAAGGTTTCAAGGCCAGTGGTTCGTCGTGCAAGTCCTCCAGTCAGGTCGCAATCGTCAAGCTCGGCTCTTGCCCCACCGGTTTCAAAGCATCGGCCAATTACTGTGTCGGCGACAAAGGCGACTACGCGGAAGTGCGCAGCGGTTCGTGCCCATCGGGCCTCAAGGCATCAGGCAAATATTGCGTGAAGTGACATTTCACGCCCAATCGGCTTCGAAGGCGGTATTGAGCAGCGCTCTTTACCGCCTTCGAAGATTCGAAGTTTCTGACTGCAACAGGAAAATCTGACCCGCCTATGTCATCCGAAAACGACCAGACTATCGTCGATCGAATGATCCGGGATGCTTATGCGATCCTGCGCAAGCCAGAAAGCGTGATTTCGCTGTTGGAGCAGGGGGATCGGCATTTCGGTTTGGGTAGCGAAGGTTTCGCCGATGCGGAGCGCCATTTTGATGAGGCCGGCAGCCTGATTGATGAGCTATCCCCGCTGACAGGTAGCGATTTCGCTGAATTCACATCCGGAAATTCCGCGATGCCGGCGACCGAGCTAACGCTCGACATTAAGTTCGCGGTTGTAGCCATCGACCCTGCAGTCTTTGCCGAGGCGAGAATTACGGTAGGTCAGATTGTGCCGGAATGGATCTGGGATCCGGTTGAGAAAACCCAGGATATTCGGCTGGCAAAGACCGCAGGCGAGGGCACCTCTCACGGTTTCGTCAGGCTGTTTGTCTCCGCCGACGATGACCAAGGGCGTTGGTTCAATCTTGAAGTATCGGGAGAGGGGGAGCAGCGCCTCATCCACTTCAGGCTGATCCAATTTCGCTGGCAGGTTGCCGCTGGTGACCGTTTTCAAGAGGCCTTGAACCTGACCGACACCGAGCTGGCTCTGACACGGCATTTGGTGGCAGGCGGCAGCGTGCGCAGCTTTGCTGAGAAGCGCGGGAGATCAATCGGCACGGCCCGCAATCAACTTAAGATGCTGCTGCGCAAGCTCGCGATCGGATCACAGCAAGAGCTGCTGATGCTCTATACCGGATTTGCCCATTCACTGCGGATGATAGACAGCGCACCGGGGCCCAAGCGGCATTTCTGCTCACGTATCCATCACGAGGGTGATGGTGATCGGATCGCGTGGGAACAACACGGCGACCCCGAAGGACTGCCCGTTCTTTACTATCACCCATTTTTCGAAGGTGCCCTGTTTACCGAAGAGCAGGACGCGGCAGCCCGCGCTGCGGGATTGCGGATCATTGCGCCCTGGAGGCCGTATTTCGGTGAAACCACGGGGATTGGTTCACGCGCTGCATTGGTTGAAAGCTTTGGCCACCGGCTCGAGATGATGCTTGGCGATATTGGCGTCGAAAAATGCGCCATTCTCGCCAACCGTGCCGGAGCGCCCTATGCGATTTCCTTTGCCAAACATCACGCGCACAGATGCTGCGGCGCGGTGCTCGCCGGGCCTGTGATACCGTTTCCGACTTGGGCGGATTTGCGGCGAACCAAGACCGGATATCGGCGCCCACTACAACTCACCCGCCTCGCCCCATCCTTTGCGCGGGTCTATATCAGGGCAACACTTGCCGGATCATTGCGAGGGGACTTCGACAAGTTTCTTGAAGACCTGCTCAGGGATAATCCGACCGATCGGGCGTTCTTCAGGAAGCCGGAAGTAAGGGAACTCGTCAGGCTCGCTGGCACATACACCTTCGCCAAAACGCTGGATGGCCCGGTTGAAGGGGTAATAATGGAGGCAAGCGACTGGAGCGAATACTGCCGCGATATCAAAATTCCTGTCGTCGTCGCGGTGGGCGATCAGGAAGGCTCCGTCAGCCTCGAGCATTTTGGCGATTTCGCGGATGAGTACGGTTTTGAATTGGCAACCGGTTTCCAGCGTTCGAGCGAACTTGTCTTACACGACGACCCCGCGCGGATTTTTGCGATGCTGAGGCAGCAACTCACGGCTTAAGATGATCAGACAACTGATTGACGTTTTTCAAGGCGAATTGTGTGCGCAGAATGTCCCCTTGCGCTGGTATGACGATCAATTGTCCGGCATAGCGTATTGCATAGCTATGCATTGCCCTTTGGGAGGGGCGCCTGATGGACAATGTTCGCAAACCCGCGCGAGTTACCAGTTTCGATGTCGCTGAACGCGCTGGCGTAAGCCAGTCGACGGTTAGCCGTGCGCTGTCAGGATCGTCAGTGATCAGCGAGGCCACCCGTGACAAGGTGCTCGGCGCGGCGCAGGAACTCGGATATTTCGTTGATGAGCGCGCTGCGCGTCTCCGGCGCGGCCATACTGGTACAATCTCAACCGTAGTAATCTGCAAGCCGGGCGGCGGCGCGCGCGATGTGAACCCGTTCTCCTATGCACTTTTGGGCGGTATTTGTGCCGCTGCCGCCGAACGCGGCCTTGAAGTTCTGGTTTCGCTTCAGGCTGAAGAGGAGCGTTTGTTCGGTCACTATGTCGAGCGCGGTCAGGCCGAAGGTATGATTGTGATCGGCACCACGGCGAACCGCACCGCTTGGGATTACTTTCGCAAGGTGGGCGAGAATACACAGCCAGTTGCCTATTGGGGATCGCCTTTGGGTGACCTTGATTGGGTTTCTTCGGATAATGAAGCGGGCGCGCGGCTGGCCGCAGAGCATCTGGTCGAGCAAGGCTGC
This sequence comes from Erythrobacter crassostreae, assembly GCF_019204045.1. Taxonomy (GTDB): domain Bacteria; phylum Pseudomonadota; class Alphaproteobacteria; order Sphingomonadales; family Sphingomonadaceae; genus Erythrobacter; species Erythrobacter crassostreae. Next base: position 1,256,149 of record NZ_JAGSPC010000001.1, read on the forward strand.
AAAGAATTGATCGTGGTCGGCTCTCACACAAGCACGCAGCGCCAGTTCGCTGAACGGGTTGATGCATTTATCGCCCGCGCCAAACAATTGGGGGTCGCTGCAAGTCTGGCAACCATCGAACCAGGCGGCGCCCGCCGTGAGCAAGGACGCATGGCGACCGAGGCACTGTTGGAGGGCGGCGAGAGTTTTGACGGCATCTTCGCGGTTTGTGATGCCCTTGCTTTCGGAGTTATGGAAGCATTGCAAACAGCCGATCTAAGCATCCCTGATGATGTTAAGCTGGTTGGGTTTGATGGTATTCCGGCAAGCGAACTGACAACGCCGCCTCTCACGACGATTGAGCCTGACCTTGATCAGGCAGGCCGATTGCTTGTCGAAGCGATTGCTGATGGAAGCGAAGAATCAAGCACACGGCGCGTTCCGGTTAGATTGTTGGTGCGCGGCAGCAGTGAAAGAACAGGCTTTTCTTTCACTGTAAATTCAATAGGCTGACCTTGTAAGAGGGGCCTCTATGAAACTGAAATTCATCCAATTTGTGACTGTGAGTGCCGCTGCGTCACTCGGTATCTTCTCATCGCCCTTGTCAGCGCAAGAAAGCGAAGTCGATCCAGCCCCGGACTACAGCGGGATGGAATATGATCAGCTTGTGGCCGTTTTCCGCGAAGATCCGCGCCGGTGGTCAGCCGAACCGTGCGAGTTTGGGGTGCCGCTGCTTTCCGCGATGGAGGCTAAGAATCCAGCCGCGGATCCCGTCCGAACGATTCACTTTCTTGCTCAAATCTATTGCTCGGACACCGGCAAACAATACCCGCAAGCACTGCAGGTGTTCGATCAGTTAGAAGCGGCTTTCCCTCAAGACGATTATTCCGATCTCGGGTTCTATCTGCTGACCCGCAACGATGCGGCTGACCGCGCGCTTGACCGCCTGAAGGCTCTCGATTTCGAAAGCGCGGGTGAGCTTTCCGAAGATCGTTTCTGGTTTGTAGTCAGAATGCTGAGCCGCGAAGGTAAGAACGATGAGGTCAGTGATCTGGCGTTGGAATGGTCGGGGAACGGCATATTCGGTGCGCTAACCCGAGGACAACAATCTGGACTGGCGTTCAGGGCCTTGTCCTCTGCTATTCGTCAAGACCGCTTGGATGAAGGTGAGAAATTGCTCAGCCTGATCACCAGCCCGCGCAGCTATATCTCATTGCTGACCGAGCGCGAGTACGAACCACTCTGGCCAGCGATTGAGCGGCGGGCAGGCCCAAACCTTAAGACCGTCGGCGCAGAAGATGTCAGATTGACAGGCACCAGGCTTGAAAACAACGAAGCCGACCGCGATCGGTTTTCCGAAGCTGCGCACGCACTGCATTTTGACGGGCGGTTTGAGGACGCAATCGCGCTTGCGCAGCAATGGCAGAAACGCGAAAAGCGTGGCGAGGAACTTGAGGAAGGCGACGGCTGGGCGCTGAATATTCAGGCATATGCTTATGATTCCCTCGGGAAGCCTGAATTGGCCGATGCGGTCTTCGACAAGCTCGCCGAGCTTGATCCTGATGAGAACCCGTGGGTCGTCAGTTTCGTCATAAACCGCGCTTCGCGGCTAATCGGACAGGGTCGATGGGACGAAGGAGTTGAGGCCGCGAAAGTCGCCCGAACGGTGGCTGAAGAAAACGGCAACACTTACGCAAAGGCGATCATCGCCAGCAATCTCGCTTGTGCCTATGTGAAGACCGGACAGCGAGACAAGATCGCTCCTGAAATCGCCTTTCTGCGCGAGAATAGCGAAGAGGGCTTGGTGCTTGCAGCGAAGGGATTGATCTGTGTCGAGGAGCGGCAGGAAGCGGTCGATTTATTGATGGCTGCGTTCGCAGATCCTACCCAGAAAGATACGGCACTTGGCGCATTTCAGGTCGACGAACTTGACCTTTTCTACACGCAATCAATGCTACCCGATGCAAGCGATTTGCTGCCTGAATTCCCTGAATTGCGCGCCGAATTGACAAAACACCGGAGGGATATGCCGGAAAGCTATATTCCGCAGGCTGCGCTGAAACGGGCGGTTCTCGAATTACCGGAATGGGAGTGACGCGCCTGTCAGGGTATTTCGCTGACTAGCACCGAACTGTATTCAAACTGGCTGGGGCCAAAGCTGGTTAGGAAGCTGACATCGGCGGCATCGCGTCCAACACCGATCTTTGTCGTGTTGTCCGGCCGCGCCATGCCGGTTCCATCGACAAGTTGCCACGACCCGCCGCCTTCGCAATCCGGATCAGCCAAGAACACTTCGGCGACTGCGTGAAAATCTGGCGGGTTCACGCCTGGTGAAAAACAGGCGACGTAGCGCGCCGGAATTCCCGATGCGCGGGCCAGAGTTACAAGAACGTGGGCATAATCGCGGCAAATGCCCTGCCGCGCGATGAACGTATCGCCAGCACCGGTGTTTGGCCCGCTGGCGCCGGGTACGTAGCTGATGTTCTGCTCTATCCAGTCGCGTATGGCCTGAACGCGGATGCCGCCCGACGTGCCAGCAAATTCTGTCTCAGCGAAATCATGGAATTTCTCTGCAGCGCAATACCGGGAATCAAGCAAATACTGAACCGCAGTTCCGGGCAATTGATGAAAGGGAAGCGCGCTCAATTCAGCAAGGCTTTCAACCTTCCGATGCAATTCGACTGATGCAGTGTATTGAACCTCGAAGCGGCCCTCGACATGCACCCAGATACGCTCTCCGATGGAGTCTTGCGCCGGGATGCGCGCCATCCGCCCTGCAGTGCTCAAACGGGTATCGGTCGACAGGATAGCTTGCTCGTCAAGCGCTGCGGCTTCGAACTGCAAAAGCACATCGGTTGGTTGATCGACCTCACATGCGAAGGAGACTGAGATATTGAAGGGCATGGCTCTTTTGCTGGCGCGTCAGGAGACGACCACGCCATAGAGATCATGCGCGTCGGCATCTTCGACCTCGACAATCACGATATCGCCTGCGGACAGCGTTTCGGGAACATTGCGCAAATAGACTGCGCCGTCGATTTCCGGAGCATCGGCCTGACTGCGACCGGTTGCGCCGATATCGCCGTCTTCATCGGGTTCCCCGACCTCATCGAGAATGACGGGAATGGAACGTCCGACCTTGGCGGTTAGCTTGGCTGCGCTGATCCGTTCGGTCACCTCCATCAGCCGGGCGTAGCGTTCTTCCTTGATCTCTTCCGGCACGGGATCGGGCAGATCGTTCGCCTTTGCGCCTTCGACCGGTTCAAAACGGAAAGCGCCAACACGGTCGAGCTGCGCTTCTTCAAGCCAGTCGATCAGATATTTGAAATCATCTTCGGTCTCGCCGGGAAAGCCGACCACAAAAGACGACCGGACCGCGATGTCAGGGCAAATGTCGCGCCAGCCTTTCAGCCGTTCCAGCACTTTCGCTTCGTTCGCGGGGCGGCGCATGCGTTTCAGTACGCTGGGCGCTGCATGCTGGAATGGGATATCGAGATAAGGCGTCAGCAGCCCTTCCGCCATCAACGGGATGACTTTGTCGACATGTGGGTAGGGGTAGACATAGTGCAGCCGCACCCATGGCGCCGCATCATCCGAAGTGCGCAACTGGCCAAGCTCGCGGGCGAGATCGGTCATATGGGCGCGTACTTCGCGGCCTTTCCACTGGCGCGGATCATGCTTCGTATCGACGCCGTAAGCCGACGTATCCTGACTGATGACGAGCAGCTCTTTTGTGCCAGCAGCGACCAGTTTCTCCGCCTCTCGCAGCACCGCGTCAATCCGGCGGCTTGCGAGCTTTCCGCGAAGGTCTGGAATGATGCAGAAAGAGCAGGAATGGTTGCAGCCTTCGGAAATTTTCAGATAGCTGTAATGGCGCGGGGTCAGCTTGATATCGGGCTGTGGGATCAGGTCGACATACGGCCCCTGCGAAGGCGGGGCGTGCGTGTGCACCGCATCTACGACCTGTTCGTATTGGTGCGCACCTGTCACGGCGAGGACTTGCGGATGCGCGGCGCGGATCGCGTCGGCCTCTTCACCCATGCAACCAGTCACGATAACGCGGCCATTTTCAGAAATTGCCTCACCAATCGCGGCAAGACTCTCTTCTTTGGCGCTGTCCAGAAAGCCGCATGTGTTGACGAGCACGACGTCTGCACCCGCATAATCGGGGCTCATCGCGTAGCCATCGGCGCGCAGACGGGTGAGGATCCTCTCGGAATCGACCAGTGCCTTGGGACAGCCAAGCGAGACCATACCGACGCGTTTCTGGTCTGGGAGAGAAGTGGTTGCAGTGTTCATCTTGGCCGCGCCTCTACACTCCTTCTTATGGTTGTGCCAGAGCCACCCGCGCCCTCCACCCTTCCACCCGGAACAGTTTCGGATACAATCCGGGCGGAAGGGTGGAGGGCGCGGGTGGCGCGGCCTCGCAAATATCCAGGGAGAATTGAGATGGCTGATTTTGCATTATGGCCGGTGCTGGCGGGCGCGGCGGCTTTCTTTGTGGTCGGAGGGCTGTGGTATGGCGTGATCTTCAGCAAAGCCTGGCAAAAGGCCGCTGGCTTGTCGGACGAAGATGTTCAGAGCGGCAATATGCCTTTGTTATTCGGGCTGACATTCTTGTTTGAAGTGCTGATCGCGATGGTGCTTTGGCACTTGATCGCGCGCACCAACCCGGCGGCTCATGTTGTGATGATGATGTCGGTCGGATTTGCGGTTGGTGTGATGATCCCTGCGGTCGGGATACACTATTTGTATCTGCGCAAGAGCCTGACGCATTTCCTGATCGATGCAGGCCACATGCTGGTCGGAATGGCCGCTATGGGCGGAGTATTCTTGTTGTTCCTCTAGCCGGATTCCGATCTCACGCGTGATCGCGTGTCCGAAGTTATGCGAGGAAAGCTAAGTGAGCGTATGCGAACACCGGCGTCTGCGGCGCTAGAAAATCAGTGCCCATCGCCCTTCGTGGTGCCGTTTTCGCTTGGCACGATTTCGACGATCACATCGCCCGGCTCAAGGCTTTTGCACTCTTCTTCCCAGTACCCAATGGCGCGGCCATTGCGGTAGATACGAAGCCCGCGTCCCCCGCTGCTGAGGTCTGAAATGGAGCAACCGCACTCTTCTTTGGTCACGATACGCTCGACAAGCTGAACGCGGCCATTCACCGATGCAAGATCGGCGAGATAGTCGGCGATATGCTCACCTTTGGCCGATCCTGCGAGCAGCAGGCCAGTGAAGCGGACCGGGTTGATGACATTGTTTGCGCCCGCTTGCCGCGCAAGCAGCTCGTTATCGTCTGCGCGTACCACCACACTGATCGGGACTTTCGGCGCGAGGTGGCGCACGGTCAGCACAATCAGAATTGAGGTATCGTCGCGTCCGGCAGAGACCAGCACATTGCTTGCCTCCTGAATGCGGACAGCTTTCAGTGTTTCATCACGGGTCGCGTCAGCGCCCATAATGTTGACGCCGAGTTTTTCAGCCGAGACCAATCGTTCCTCGCTTGGGTCGACTACAACGATCTGGTTCGGATCGGTACCGCGTTCGATCAATTCCTCGACGCTTTGCGATCCGGAGATGCCATAGCCGAGCACGACCACATGATCGCTTAGTTTTTCCTGGATACGGGCCATGCGCCATTTCTCCCAGCTACGCTTGATAATGAAGTTGTAGGCGGTGCCCACGAAGATGAAAAATACCGCAAAGCGGATCGGTGTAACGATGACGGCTTCGATCAAACGAGCACTGTCGGTGACCGGAGCAATATCGCCGAAGCCGGTCGTGGTGATCGAGATCATCGTGAAATAGACAATGTCGAGGAAGCTGACGTGGCCATCGACGCTATCTACCAGGCCATCGCGGTCGAGCCAGTGGATGAACACCACAATACCAATGAGGAACAGCGCCAAACCCAGACGAATGCTCAGATCGCCCCAGACGGGTATTTTAACAGCGCGGCGCAGCGGTTTAAACTTGCTCGCTGCAACCACCCGGTCCGATTTGCCGGACGCAATCCTGTCGGTCTGTTTCTTTGCCATGAATGCCCTAGCCTCGCGGCCTACCCCTCAAACCGCTGTGCCATCGCTTTAAGCGATGCATGGTGGGTAAGGTCAAGCTGTAGCGGCGTGACTGCAACATAGCCCTCGTCAATCGCTTCCAAATCGGTGCCGTGATCAAGAGTGTGCTCGATCGCGTGCAGGCCGAACCAGAAATAACGATGGCCGCGCGGGTCTTTGCCTTCGACGATGCTTCCACGCGAATAATCGTGAAATCCTTGGCGCACGACGCGGATGCCTTTCACTTCGCTTGCGGCAAGTGGCGGGAAATTCACGTTGACTAGGGTGCGTTCGTCAAACGGCGTATCAAGCAACGGCTCGATCACTTTTGCGCCCCATGCCAGCGCAGCGTCAAATGGCGCGTCGCCCGCAATGCTTTCGCGGGAATAGACCTGGCTCAGCGCAATCGAGCGGATGCCCGCAAGCGCGCCTTCGATAGCGGCAGAGACTGTGCCGGAATATGTGATGTCATCGCCCAGATTGGCCCCGCGATTGACACCGGACAGGATCAGATCAGGCGGGCTGTCCATCACTTCGCGCAGCGCCATCATCACGCTGTCGGTCGGTGTGCCGGTCACGGCGAATCTGCGCTCGGCAAATTGTTGGAGCCGCACAGGTTGGTTGAGCGTCAGAGAGTGCCCAGCACCCGATTGTTCCTCAGACGGGGCGCAGACCCAGATGTCATCCGAAAACTGCCGCGCGATTTTCTCAAGCACCTCGAAACCGGGCGCGTGATAGCCATCGTCATTGGTCAGCAAAATTCGCATTATGCGGCAGGCTCCAGCTTGGTCACGCCGCCCATATAGGGATGCAGAGCCTCGGGAACCACCACGCTGCCATCGGCTTGCTGATAGTTCTCGATAATCGCCACGAGCGTGCGGCCGACCGCGAGGCCGGAGCCGTTGAGCGTGTGAACGAATTCGGTCTTTTTCGAGCCTTCGGGACGGTAACGGGTGTTCATCCGCCGCGCCTGAAAATCGCCGGTGTTGGAGCAAGAGCTGATCTCGCGATAGGCGTCTTGTCCGGGCAGCCAGACTTCGAGATCATAGGTCTTGCGCGCGCCGAACCCCATGTCTCCGGTGCACAGCAGTACCTTGCGATAGGGCAGGGCGAGCGCTTGCAGGATGGCTTCGGCAGCCTCCGTCATGCGTTCGTGTTCGGCTTCGCTTTCTTCGGGCTTTACGATGCTGACCAGTTCGCATTTTTCAAACTGGTGCTGACGGATAAACCCGCGCGTATCGCGCCCCGCAGAGCCCGCTTCGGAGCGGAAGCATTGGGTCAGCGCGGTCAGGCGGATGGGCAGGGCGGTGTCGTCAAGGATGTCGCCCATGACAGAGGCGGTGAGGGGGACTTCGGATGTCGGGATGAGCCAGTGACGGCGGTGTTTGTTGTAGAAATCTATTGCAACGTCTGCCGATATTTTTTCCCAATCGAGATGATTAGTCGAGATCACGCCGCCGTTTTCTGTCGCGATTTGTTGCAGCCGTTCGAATACTACATCTGCTACATGCTCAGGTAGAATATCATTTGTCTGAAAGCTATCCTCGGCAAACTTTGGCAACTTATCCGTGCCATACATCGCCTCGTCTTTGACCAACACAGGCGGCATGCATTCGGTGTATCCATATTCGCGGGTTTGACGGTCGATCATAAATTGGCCGAGCGCGCGGTGCAGGCGGGCCATATCCCCGCGTAGAAAAGTAAAGCGCGCGCCGGATAGTTTCGTGCCGGTCTCGAAATCCATGCCCAAACCGGGTGCAAAATCAGCGTGCTCTTTCGGCTCGAAGTCAAAGCTCTGCTTTTCGCCCCAAGTGCTAACCTCGACATTGTCATTCTCGTCCGCGCCCTGAGGTACGTCGTCAAATGGCAGGTTCGGGATCACATCGAGCATGTCTTTGAGCTTGCCGCCAAGCTCGCGTTCTTGCTCTTCCAGCGCAGGCATATCCTGCTTGATCTGCGCGACTTCGGCCTTCAGCGCCTCGGCTTCGTCCGTGTTGCCCTGGCCCATGGCTTTGCCGATGGCTTTGGAGGCTTCGTTGCGGCGGCTTTGCGCCTCTTGCAGTTTGGTCGCAACCGCGCGGCGTTCTTCGTCCAGCGTCAGAATTTGCTGAGCTACGGGATCAAGCCCGCGCCGCGCCATAACTGCATCAAACCCTTCGGGGTTCTCTCGGATAAGTCTAATATCGTGCATGGCATGAGCCTATGCCCGCTTCATGGCGCATTGAAAAGTGTTCGTGAGAAAGGCGGGGCCGGAGAGTGTTTTCGGGAAGGTTCTCCGACCCCTTGGAGAGCCGATCAGAAGTTTATTTCGGCGGTGACAAACACCCGGCGCGGATCGCCGTAAAATCCGGTCAGAGTGCCTTCGAGGCCCAGCGTTGGCGCAAATGGCGCGCCGCCGGTGCCGCCGGTTACGAAGTTGTAGCCAGCCACGATATATTCTTTATCGAGCAGGTTTTTGCCGTGCACACCGATTGAAAACATGCCGTTATCGGCGGTGTAAACGACGCTGGCATCGACCAGCACAAAGCCATCCTGATCGAGGAACGGGTTGGGCGTCTCAAACTGGCTGGCATCCGAACGCAAAGATGCACTGCCGAGGAAATCCAACATGCCGCTGGCTGCCGGTACGCCCAGAACAAAACCCATATGGCCGGTGATTTCCGGCGTATTCTGGAACACGCGTTGATCAGCTACATCAACGCCAAAGGCATCGATGAAGGTGTTGAATTTGGCATCCAGCACGCCAAGCGACCAGTTCACATTGAAGCGGCTGCCGTCGCCCGCGAAATCCCGGCCAACCAGCGCGCTGCCTTCGAATTCGAGCCCGTTCACATCTGCCGATGCGGCGTTCGAAGTGATGCCGATAAAGCTGTCATTTACCCCGTCGCCAGTTGTGTCGAGCCCGATTGAGCCCGGGATTTGGACATCGCTGTATTGGCCCAGAAAAGCCGCAAGAGAGATGTTCAGACGGTTGTCGAGCAGCGAGGCTTTCCACCCCAGCTCATACGAATCGACCGTCTCCGGTGCGAAACGCAGAAATTCGAACTGATCGTCGAAATCGATGTCACCGTCACCGTCCAGATCAGGCGCAGCCGTGGTTTGGCCGCGCGGATCGAAGCCGCCTCCTTTGAAGCCCTGCGAGTAGGTGAAGTAGAGATTGTGGTTGGCATCCGGCTTCCAACTGATCGAGGCGCGCGGATTGAAGTCCTCGAACGTTTCGCTGCCCTGAAAATCGCTGGTCACTGCAATCGGGATCGCAGGACTGTTCGGGACAAAAAGATCAGAGAATCCGCCGATAAAGGTAGTGCGTAGAACGCGGCTCGTACGCTTGTCGTTCGTGTAGCGACCGCCAACCGAAACGCTGAGGCTATCGGTCAAATCGTAGCTGAAGTCACCAAAGACGGACCATGTTTCCGTACCGACATCGCCGAGCGTTTGAGCGTTCAGGCCGGGTAGGCTGATAAGATCGCCGGTTGTGAACAGCGCTACGTCAAACGCGGTGAAGGCATTGGCGCTTAGGTAGTATGCACCAAACACGCCCGACAGGCGGTCACCTTCGTAAAGCAGTTGCAGTTCCTGACTGAACTGGTCGTTTTCGTAGATTGCAGGCACATCAAGATCGGCGGCTGGAAGACTATCAAAATCGATCGGAGAGGTCGATTTGTCCTCGCGGTATCCGGTGATCGATTTCAGGGTCAGTGTGTCGGATAACTCAATCGCAATGTTGAGCGCGCCGCCATACGCTTCGACTTCTTGATCGACTACATTCAGCCCTGCGCGGGTATCAAATACGCTGTCGAGGACCGGTGCGCCGGTGAACAGACTCGTGATCAATCGTGAACCCTGACGGGCCTCGCTTTGGTCGAGCACATAGTCGCCCGAAAGCCGCACAAAGATCGGACCGTTGTCGAATTCCAGCGTGCCGCGCGCAGCCCAAACGTCCTTGTTGTAATTCTCGGTGCCAAGATTGAGGTTTTCTCCGAAGCCGCCGCGAGAAAGCCTTGCACCGCTCGCCCCAATTTTCAGGTTGTCGGAGATCGGGGTCGAACCAGTTATGATCAAGTCGGCCTGGTCAAACGATCCATAGGTGCCTCGGACCGAGAGGCTGGTTTCATCAGGTAAATCCGCAGTCACATATTTGATAGCGCCGCCAATCGTGTTGCGGCCATACAGCGTGCCTTGAGGACCGCGGAGAACTTCGATCCGTTCGACATCATAGACATCCAGAACGGCAGCTTGCGGGCGGTTTAGATAAACGTCATCAACGTAAAGGCCCACGCCTGCTTCAAAGCCTGCGACTGGGTCCTGTTGGCCGACACCGCGGATGAACGCGGTGAGGGTGGTGTTGGTGCCGCGGCTTACCTCAAGCGTGATATTCGGCACCTGCTGGGCGACCTGTGTGATGTCCTGCACGCCCTGTTGCTCCATTGCTTCGCCGGTCAGGGCCGTGACCGAAAGCGGTACGTCTAGAAGCGCCTCTTCGCGGCGACGGGCGGTGACAATGATACCGCTACCTTGCGTTTCAACTGCTTCATTGGCTGAGTCTTCAGCGTTATCCTGAGACATTGCCGGAGCGGCGGCCGCAGCAATTCCTGCAGAGCCAACCAACAGCAGGGCACGGGTGATCATCGTCTTTTTCATGAGTTTGGTCCTCTCCAAAACCGATATTTGCGACTCAGTATTGAAAGTTGAACCAACTTTCAAGTTGAACCTTGTGAAAGGTGCAGAACCTGCCTAGGCGTGGGGTCTGGGACAAAGGATAGGAACGCGGATGAGCAGCGAGGCGAAGATCGAAGCCCGTGCCAATGGCCAAGCGGCAAACGAGGCCAAAATTCCGCGCACCGAGCGCGGGCGCAAGACTTTGCGCAAACTGCTGGATGCCTCTGCAATCGAGTTTGGTGAAAAGGGGTTTCACGAAGCTTCGGTTAGCTCGATCACGCGCCGCGCCGGTGTCGCTTTGGGTAGTTTCTACACCTATTTTGACAGCAAGGACGCTTTGTTTCGCGCGCTTGTCGCTGATATGAGTGCGACCGTTAAAAGCAGCGCCCGGGCAGCCCTGTCAGAGGATATGAACGCGCTCGAAATTGAGCGTGCTGCACTTGCCGCATTTCTGGATTTTGCCCGCGAACACAAGGAAATCTACCGCATCATCGATGAAGCGGAGTTCGTCGATCCGCAAAGCTATCGCACCCATTATAAGACCATCGGCGAACGTATACAGGCCCGCCTGAAATCAGCCGGAGAAAGCGGAGAATTCCGCGCAGATCTCGGCGAGATCGAGGCTTGGGCGATAATGGGAATGAACGTCTTTGTCGGCCTTCGCTATGCCGTTTGGGGCGACAATGACACTGGCCAGAATCATTCCTCGCAAGACATCGCCCACGTTGTGAACCGGCTCCTTTCCGAAGGCGTTATGCGCAAGTAGCCGATAGCGCATTGGCAAAGCCTTCGTTTAAGCTTGAAGGCCAAACTCACCCAGACCTATTGCGCGACCAGCGCCCGGAACACCTCTATCATGCTCGAAGCACTCTTGCCGGAAACGGGCCTAATATCCGACGGGCATTCGAGACAGTAAGCCTGAATGCCGCGCGCATCGGTCAGCCGTTCTACATCGACAGCGATGCGCGTCAGCATCAATTCGCGATTGATCGCCGCGCGCGCGAACAGATCGGCTGATCGCGCCGCTGGCGCCGCGTCAGCCGAAACGAGTTGACGGATAAGGGAGTTGTAATTGGCAGCTTGCTGGCCAAGGAAAACGGGGTGCCACCCGTCGTCTTCGAGCTCAGCTTCGCCGGCCACCCATGCAAGCGCATCGTCAAGGCCGCCAAATTGATCGACCAAGCCAAGTTGACGCGCAGAGCCACCGTCCCAGACGCGGCCCTGAGCAATAGTATTGACTTCTGCGTTGGTTTTGCCACGCGCTTTGGAAACGCGATCCAGAAAGTCAGTGTACGTATCGGTCACGGAAGCCTGCAGGATCGCATCCACTTCCGGCGAAAGGCCTGCGACCAGATCCGGCTGACCCGATAGCGGCGTCGTTCGGAAACCATCGGCGTTCACTCCGATTTCACTCGCGGCATCCTCAAATGTCGGGAGGACAGCAAAGACACCGATTGAGCCTGTGACTGTTTCCGGTTGGGCAAAAATGCGGTCGCTTGATGTTGCGACCCAATATCCGCCGCTTGCTGCGACATTCGCAAATGATACTGCGACGGGAATGTCCTTTGCGCGGTGGCGGTCGATGGCGCGTAGGATTTCCTCCGATGCGAGAACCGATCCGCCCGGTGAATTCACGCGCACAACCAATCCGGCAAGATCGTTTTCCAGAGCCTTATCGAGCAGTTTTGCGATCCGTGTGCCTCCGGCTGTGCCGGGACCGGCTTCGCCATCAACGATGACACCCGCGATTGTAACAACACCGATAGCTTTGCCGTTTCTCGATGGAGCAGTGTCCGCGAGGAATGGCGAGAGATCGCTTTTGGCGTAGGCACCGGGCAACTTGCTCCATTCGTCTTCGCCGGCGACTTCCGCAACGCGTGTCCCGAATTCAACTCGGTCGCCCAATTTATCGACCAATCCGGCAGCGAGCGCGGCCTTCGCAAGATCACCGCCGCTTTCTTCTACCCACGCTACGGTATCCTTGGTCACGCGGTCCAGTTCGATGGCAGGGCGCGCTTTTTTGACGTTGGCCTGCCATTCTTCCCACAGTGCGCCGTAAAGCGCGCCAATATTCTCACGCGCTTCCTCGGACATGGAACTGCGCGAATAGGGCTCAACCGCAGCCTTGAACGTACCTACGCGGTAGATGCGTGCATTGATGTTCAACCGGTCAAGTAAATCGGCGTAATAAAGATTGCTGCCACCAGGGCCTGCGATCATGGCGCCGCCAAGCGGATCGGCCCAGACTTCGCTCGCATGGGCAGCAAGATGCATGTGATCATCGCCGTAAGCGAGGGCATAGGTAAAGACCGGCTTTTCTGTTTTGCGGACGCGGTCCATCGCTTCGCCAATTTCCTGCATATGAACCTGACCGCCGCCGACAAAGGTTGTAAGATCCATTACGACAGCTTTGATACGGTCATCGCCAGCCGCTGCATCCAATGCGCTGACGAGATCGCGGGCCTGGTGCTCAATTGGTGGGGCCTGACCACTGAGCAGTGTGGCGATTGGATCGACTTCGGACCGCTCCTCAACCACATAACCGGACAAATCGATGTAGAGCGCACCTTCGCGGACCTGACCCGGATTTGGGGTGGCCGACAGAAGGCTGAAAAGAGCCAAGAAGAAAAGCAGCATGAAAATCAGGACGAGACCATCCTTGACCCCAACCAGTACTTTCCAGACTTTGCCGACAAAACTCATACAATTGGCCCCTTTGACGGCACCTTAGCCGCGCTTGCTATTCCCATCTAACCACCAATTGAACGAAATTCTATGGGCGTGGTTGCCTAGAATGGGTTGAGTGACCGATAGGCCTCGACTAAGGGCATGGCTTTAATGACAGGTTCGGATTCTTCACAGACGCAAAACCGGTTTCCGGCGGGGCGTCTCGCATTCCCGCATCGCGACCTGACCGGCATCGGCCAGCTCGAACGGCATGAGATTTTCTACCTGCTTGATCAGGCTGAACAGTGGGTTGAGCTAAACCGCCAAAGCGCCAAGCATGCAGGGCTGCTGGGCGGGATGACGATCATCAACGCATTCTTCGAAAACTCGACACGCACGCTGCTTAGTTTTGAGATTGCGGGTAAACGGCTGGGCGCGGATGTGGTCAATATGCATGCCGCGCAAAGCTCCGTGAAAAAGGGCGAGACGCTGATCGATACCGCGATCACGCTCAATGCGATGCGGGCTGACGCTATTGTGATCCGCCATGGATCAAGCGGTGCGACGCAGTTGATCGCGGATAAGGTTGATTGTCCTGTCCTCAATGCCGGTGATGGCCAGCATGAGCACCCGACACAGGCGCTTCTCGATGCGCTTGCTCTGCGGCACAAGTTGAAAGAGCGCGGCGAGAGCGGCGAAGATTTCACCGGCATGACGATCACGATTTGCGGCGATATCCTGCATAGCCGCGTCGCTCGTTCGAACATTCTTTGTCTCCAAGCGCTTGGCGCGAAGGTTCGGGTGTGCGCGCCTCCGGCATTGGTGCCATCGGGTATCGAGGCCGTCGGAGTGGAGGTTTTTCACAATTTCGATGCAGCTTTGTCAGGCACCGATGTTGTTATGATGCTGCGGCTTCAATCTGAGCGGATGTCGGGCCAATTCATCCCGTCCGAGCGCGAATACCATCATCTATACGGCCTTACGAAAGCGCGGCTCCAGTCGGCCGCGCCTGATGCAATCGTGATGCATCCCGGGCCGATGAACCGGGGCGTAGAGATCGACAGCGAGGTTGCCGATCTGCTCGACCGATCAATCATCACGCAGCAGGTTGAAATGGGTGTCGCAATCCGGATGGCATGTCTGGATATCCTCACGCGGAGCGCTCGCGGTGTGGAGGGCTGGGTATGAAACAGCTTCGACCACTCATCATAACCAATGGTACGATCGTCACTCCAAAGGGAATGACAGAGGGGGCGATCCGTGTCGAAAATGGCGTCATCGCCGCTGTTGGATCCGGCATTGCCGCTCAGGATGGCGACGAGACATTTGACGCAGGCGGCAAATTGATTGCACCGGGTTTGGTTGATCTGGGCGTTTTTGCCATCAACAAGCCCGCGTTTCATTTTGGCGGGATCACACGTGCGGCGTTGATGCCGGACCAATCCCCGCCGCTCGATTACCCGAGCCGCGTCAACTTTATCGCCAAGAGCGGCAAGCCTGATCTCTGGGTCCACCCGCTCGCCGCTGCGACAAGCGGTCTGGCAGGCAGTCAGCTGGCCGAAATCGCGTTAATGAAAGAGGCGGGCGCTCGCGGTGTCGCGACCGGGCGTGGCTGGATCGCTGACAGCGGCGTCATGCTGAGATTGCTGCAATATGCCGCGATGCTTGATCTTGTCGTCGTCGCTCATGCGGAAGACGGTTCTCTGGTGGGAGAAGCGGCTGCGACGGCCGGTGAAATCGCCACGCGGCTTGGGCTGCCAAGTGCCCCTGCCGAGGCCGAGGCGCTTGCACTTGCCCGCGATATCGCGCTGGCTGAAATGAGCGGGGCGAGGGTGCATTTCCGGCAGGTCACGACCGCGCGCGGTTTTGATCTGATCCGCGAAGCGAAAGCGCGCGGCGTCAATGTAACCTGCGGCATCACGCCAGCGCACTTTATGCTGTCCGATCTCGCAACCGCAGATTTCCGCACCTTTACGCGCCTTTCGCCGCCGCTGCGGTGCGAGGCTGATCGTCAGGCAGCGCGTGTGGCCATTGGCGATGGTACTGTTGATGTCATTTCCAGCGGTCACGATCCCTGCGGCCCAGAAGGAAAACGTTTGCCTTTTGCTGATGCGGAGTCAGGTATGGCAGGGGCTGCGACATTGCTTGCCCTGACGCTTGGACTGGTCCGCGATGAGGTGATCGATACGCCGCGCGCGCTTGAGCTGCTCTCTACCAATCCGGCGAAACTGCTGGGTGCTGGAGCAGGAGCGTTGGTCACTGGGAACGAAGCCGACATCGCGGTTATCGATCCCGATGCGCCGTGGTTTGTGGATCGCACAAAGATGGAGGCGACATCGGACAACACGCCGTTTGACCGTCAGGGCGTGCAAGGCCGGGTGAAGGCTCTCTTCAAAGGCGGCGTCAAAATCTAAAAAATACCCCCGGAGCTTTCGCCCCGAGGGTAGTCTCGCTGAAGTATGTAAGTTTGGCTTAGCGCGTGCGAGCGGCAATGCGCACGCCGCGATCAACCGCGCCTTTTGGCGGGCTCGATGCGGCATAGGCAAAGCAGCCACGGCCTGCCGATTTAACGGAGCCGCACATGCTGCGCGCGCTCTTCGATGAGAAACCAGCCGCTGCGACGCGGAAGAATGTTTTGCCGTTCACACGTGCTTCGGTGATAACAACATCGTGACCCTTCAATTCAGGGTGCTTGCGCTGAATTTCGCCCCACTTTGCTTCCGCGACTGCGCGGTTGCTGAAGCTGCCCAGCTGCACAAGGTGAGTGCCTGCTGGTTTGGATGCTACCGCCATACGGCGCTGTGGAGATTTTTGGGCGACGCGTGTTGGAGCCGCAACCGGGGCTTTCACCGCAGATTTTGGCACGTCTTGAACAACGGCGTTTGAAACAAAGCGCGGCGCTGGTTTGCGAACTGGCTTCGCAGCCGCTGCCGGTGCTGGTTTGGCTTTTGGAGCGGGCGCTGCAGCGGCCACCGGAAGCGGTGCTGAGCTCTTTGCTGCGACACGAACCGGACGGTTGGGTTCAACACGTTTCAGCCCGTTTGAAGTGTCGCTCAATTTCGCTGCTGAATTTGGAACAGTCGCAATTGCAGGAGCAAGCTCTGCCGTTTTAACCGGAGCCTGAGCTTCAGCCTCTGCAACCATCATTTGCTGACTTGGGAAGTTGGCGAGTGCCAGACGTTGCGGCATGCCGCCATCCGAACTCGGAGTGACATTAAGCAGCGAGGCAACGCGGACCTGATAATCCTCAGGACGCGCATTTGCGGCCCAATCCGACAGACGGCCATCAAGCTGATCTGCTGGAACATCTTCTGCGGCCATCACGCGTGCTGCGCGCCAGTTTCCGGCAAGAGCATAGGTGTAAGCCAGGTTCTGGCGAACCTTTGCGCTGTTCTGGCCATCACGAAGCGTGTTGGTGAGAACATGAATGCCGCGTTCTGGATTGCCTGCGAGGGCAATAGCCAGACCGTAATCGGCTGGATTGATGGCGTTTTCCCATTGGCTCAGTTTGGCGAGCGCGGCCTTGTTCTGGCCCATCGCGACTTTGGCAAGCGAGTAGCTAAGCACTGTACGCGGATCTTCGCTGCCAAGCTCAAGAGCGTCTTCGAAACTGGTCGCTGCCGATTGGAAGCGGCCTGATTCGAGATAGGCAGCACCCAGCATCGCACGGAAGCCAGAATTGCGTGGTTCGGCGTAGACAGCTTCTTCTGCAAAGGCGATTGCCTTGTCGACCTGACCTTTTTCAAGAGCGACCTGAGCCTTGCTGAAAGAGGTTGCTGCTGGCGGTGCAGCGGAAGTGGTGCAGCCCGAAAGCGCGACACTGGCGAGCGCGGTGGTGACGACCAAGCCGATTTTCGGCGTGCTCATACGGCTCGATTTGCTGCTTTGCGTTGTCATGGCCATTGTCCTGGTCCTCTTCATATCGCTCAGTTGCGTTGCATGCGCTCGGCGAGCGCATCCAGTTCTTCAAATTGAGTAAGCATTGCGTCGAGCGCTTCGGTGACAAACGCTTGCGCGCTCACACCTTTCATCGTCGAAGCGAGACGCAATTTCAGATGGCGATCGGCATCAAGACGCAGCGTAAAGGCGGCGCGTTTGCCGGTTTTCTTTGATTTCTTGGCAGTCGCAGCCTTCTTTGCCTTGCGTTTGCTCGGCTTGACTGGCTCGTCAGCAACTTCCTCGCTGGCGGGCATCGCCGCATCGGCAAGCACGCGGTCAGTCAGATCTTTTTGCTGACGACGGACAATCGGGCTGGGTGCCTCGATCACGTCTTCATTGGCTGCGCTTGCGCTGATCGATACGACATCAGCGCCGGTTTCGGCCTCTGTAGGATCGTTTTCGGCGCCTTCGCTGCCCATATCGTTCCAGCCCAAGTCTTCGAGCTGCTCGTCAGCCATTGCTGCCATCTCTGTCGGATCTTCCGGGAGCGGCGCAAGCTGAGGGCGCATGGCAGGCTTCGCCCCGCCCTTACGAGCGAGCAAAGCCGGGTTTAGAGAGGCAAAGCTGGCTTCAGACATGGTCCAGGGTGCCTTTTACTGAGCAACCCGGCGACCGAAGCCACCTTGTGACCGGCCAACATTCGCCTGCGGCTGACCGCCACCCGGAGGTGCGGCAAACACAGTGCGGCGAAAATTCTTTTCAAGCCGGTCGGAAATGTATTTCCAAAGCGCGGTAAGCTCTGCGGCGCTGCGGCCTTCAGGCTCCACTTCCATCACAGTGCGGCCATCAATCATAGAGGCTGCAAAGTCTGTGCGGTGGTGAAGCGTGATCGGAGCAACGGTGCCGTGCTGCGACAGCGCGACAGCGGCTTCCGAGGTAATTTTGGCTTTCGGGGTCGCGCCATTGACTACGAAGACCAGCGGTTTGCCAGCGCGTTCGCACAGGTCAACTGTAGCGCCAACTGCGCGCAAATCATGCGGGCTAGGGCGGGTGGGTACTACGATCAGCTCGGCGACACCGATCACTGACTGAATAGCCATCGTGATCGCTGGCGGTGTATCAATCACTGCCAGTTTGAAGCCTTGTTGACGCAGAACCGCAAGGTCATTGGCCAAGCGCGATACAGTGGTTTGCGCAAAGGCGGGATATTCCGCTTCGCGTTCATTCCACCAATCGGCGAGTGAGCCTTGTGGATCAATGTCGATGAGGACGACCGGTCCAGCGCCAGCGCGCTGAGCCTGTACGGCCAGATGTCCGGAAAGGGTCGTTTTACCCGATCCACCTTTCTGTGATGCCAAAGCAAGTACACGCAACGTCTGGGTCCCCCTGATTGTGACCATTCGTGCCGCTCATTTGCGGCTGAGTGACGTTGAGATCGCAGACTACCCCTAATTTTAGGTTAACATCGCAGCCGTGGCCGGAGTTTTCTAAGCCTCATGGGGCGGCAACGAAATCCTAACCCTTCGTTCACTATAGTAAGTGTCACACGAGATAATCGTCATGCCATTTACGGGCGTGGCTTTAGTTAAGGAGCGCACTGCAAATGGCAAAACGCATCACAAATTCGAACTCTTTGATCCGCCGCGCGGCGTTGATCGGTGCCGCTGGATTGGCCATGATCGCTGGGCCGGCACTTGCAGATGTTAAGGCGGGCGTGGATGCATGGAGTGCGGGGGATTTTAATCGCGCCGTGGCCGAATGGCAGGCACCGGCACAAAGCGGCGATGCCGATGCAATGTTCAACCTTGCGCAGGCATACAGGCTTGGCCGCGGGGTTACCGCCGATGTTTCGCGCGCTAAGGAATTATACGCAGAGGCCGCCGAACGCGGCCACGTGAAAGCGGCCGATAATTACGGTCTCTTGCTGTTCCAACAGGGGCAGCAGCGCGATGCTATGCCGTTGATCAAGTCTGCTGCCGAGCGCGGCGACCCGCGCGCGCAATATGTTCTCGGCCTCGCTCACTTTAATGCGGATTACGCGGAAAAAGACTGGGTGCGAGCCTATGCGTTGCTAACGCTGGCTCAGTCTTCCGGATTGCCTCAGGCGTCAAAAGCGCTGGGGCAGATGGACCAGTATGTACCCAGCGAAGATCGCCAAAAGGCACAGCTTGTCGCTCGTGAGATTGAAATCGAGGCGGGCAAGCGCCTCTCTGCTGATTTAGCGGCTGTTGATCTCGCTACGCGTTCACCGGCACCGGCACCAGCACTGGCACCGGCACCAGCAGCGGCGCCGCAGGTTGCTCCGCAACCGACACGCGTTGCTGCGGTCACCTATCAGCGTCCGGCAGTTCAGCCGAGCGCTCCGGCCCCCAATCCAACTCCTTCGCGTCCAAGTGCAGGCGGCAAATGGAAAGTGCAGCTCGGTGCTTTCGGTGTTTCTGGCAACGCGGATCGTCTTTGGAACAAGCTTTCCGGCAATCCGGCGCTTTCAGGAACCCGCAAGGTTCTTGTGCCGGGCGGTAAGGTAACACGCCTTCAGGCAGTCGGTTTCGCCACTCGCGGTGAAGCAAGCGCTGCTTGCGCCTCGCTCCAACGCCAAGGCCAAGGCTGCATCGTCGCAAAGCCATGATATAGCTCTTCCCCTCATCTGAGGCCCTGCTAGATTGCAAGGCAGGGACCAGATGGGGACGAATAATGAGCGACGCTTCAGCCACGCCAGCAGCGGACGACATCACGGCGGATAGTGAGGCTGTTCTGGCGCCGGTGACCGTCAAAGAGCGTATTTCCAGCCTCGATTTCATCCGCGGTATCGCCGTGATGGGTATTCTGGCCGCGAACATCATCGCCTTTGGTCAGCCTTTAATGGCGACTTTCGACCCCGGATCGTTCCTCTCGAACGATAATGATCCCGACCATTGGTGGTGGATAGCGCAGTTCGTATTGATCGACGGAAAAATGCGCGGCCTGTTCTCGATCTTGTTCGGAGCTGGCCTGTTCCTGTTCCTTGAAAAGGCAAACGAACGCGGCAGTGGCACTGGACTTGTTATCCGGCGGCTCGCATTTCTCGGCATGTTCGGCCTCCTGCATTTCTACTTTATATGGTTCGGCGACATTCTTTTCTTGTACGCAGTGAGCGCGCTTGTGCTGCTCGCATTTTATACGCTCAAGCCATTCAATCAGTTTGTGCTCGGGATGCTCGGCTTTGTAATCAGCGCGCTGATTTACACCGCGATGATGGGCGGTTTGTATCTGATGGCAAACGGCAATCTGCTAAGTCCTGAAGAAGCTGCGGAAATGCAACGAGAGATGGCGTCGGGGATGAGCGTCGCTCAAGGAATGACCGATGCAATTCTGGCGGGCGATTATCTCGGCTTTGTTGCGTCCAATTTCACAGAGAACTTGCTGACGCCGATTTCTGCTGTGTCCCAAAGCCTGGTTGAAACGTCGAGCCTGATGCTGATTGGCATGGGCCTGTTCCGGATGGGCTTTTTCGAAGGCAAATTCGACCGCAAGAAGATGGTGCTTTGGGGGTGGAGCGGCATCATCGTCGGCGGAGCGTTATCTTATTGGGTGGCGACTTGGGTGATTTCGACCGACTTTGATTTGCTGGCGGCGATGGCGGCCTATCTCGGTACATCGGCTCTACCGCGCCTTGCCATGGCCATGGGGCTCGCGGCATTGTTGGTGGTGTATTCGCCAAGCTGGACCGGATGGTTGGGCCAGCGCATTTCCGCTGCAGGCCGCGCGGCCTTCACCAATTACCTCGGTACATCGATCGTCATGCTGTTTGTGTTCCATGGCTGGGCACTGGGTTATTACGGTGATCTTGGCCGGCCCCAGCTCTACATTATTGTTGTAATAATGTGGGCAGTGATGCTGATTTGGTCAAAACCCTGGCTTGATCGCTATCGCTACGGCCCGCTGGAGTGGTTGTGGCGCTGCCTGACCTATTGGAAAAAGTTTCCACTCCGACGGTGATTTCGTTGCTTCGATTGAGTTGGTCAATCGGCAGCGCAGCTCGCCGCAAGGGCGACCGCCCGCCCGCAGGCCCAAAGGGGCGAGGGTGTCGCGCACCGGATGGTGTGCGCAAAACAAAGAATGCCCTTGCTATTGAGAATAATTCGCATATCTTGCTTCTGCAAACGCTTCGCAGGAGTGATTCTAAAAGCCAATGTATATCTGCATTTGCAACGCAATCCGGGAAACGGACCTTCGTAAGGCTGCTTTGACGAGCGGCGGAGACGCAGAAGCGACGTATGCTTGTCTTGGCAAGCGGCCGAATTGCGGCCAATGTCTTGGAAAAGCAGGTGAAATTATCGATCAGGAACGCGCGCTCGCAAAAGTCGCTGCTTCTTGCGAAAAAGTCGCAGTATAAGTTAGTCAGGCGTTATTGCGAATTGATCGCAAGCCCCTGATTTATAAAGAAAAATTTTGGATTACACCTTGTTTTAGGTGAATTGAGCGCGCATATAGGTGGTGCTCAATCACATCATTCGCTGCGCCTGGCGCGGCCATAATTCAAGGAATACAACGCCATGAAGGGCGATCCCAAAGTCATAGAATTTCTGAACAAGGCGCTCACCAATGAGCTGACCGCAATCAATCAGTACTGGTTGCATTACCGCGTGCTCGACGATTGGGGCGTGACCAAGCTCGCTGCGTATGAGCGCAAGGAATCCATCGAAGAGATGGAGCACGCTGACAAACTTGCCGAGCGCATTCTATTTCTTGACGGTTTGCCGAATTTTCAGGCGATCCATAACCTTCGGGTTGGCGAAAACGTGGAAGAGATTCTCAAAGCAGATATGGCTTTGGAAGAAGACGCGATTCCTCTGCTGCGCGATGCAGCTGAACACGCAAAAAAGGTGAAGGATTATACCTCAGAAACACTCTTTGAGGATATTCTTGCCGCCGAGGAAGAGCATGTCGATTTCCTCGAAACCCAGTTTGACATGATCAAGAACATGGGCCTGCAAAATTACGTGCAGTTGCAAAGCAAGGCGGCTGGCGAGGAGTAATCCCGCGTCAGCGCTTTAAATATCTATCCGGACAGGGCGGGGCGGCGACGTACCCGCCCTTTTCATTTGCCCTTACGCTGAGTGTGTTCCGGCCCGCGTGCGGCGACCCACGTCTCGCGAAGGAAATGATATAGGGCAGTGATCAGCAATCCCATTGTTACGATCCAAAGCACTGCGACCACAGTACCAATCTTTGCATCGATATAGACGGAGCTGAACAGTACCGCGATAACAACGCTGATGACCACGGCAGCCGCCGTTGCGAGCATGATCGCCCGGCGCGCGAGCAATCGCCGCGAACACAACCAATCGATTTCCAGATCCGTCTTTTCTGTCTGCTTCTGTTCGCTGATTTCGGACAGCCGCTCAATTCGGCCTGCAATCCAATTGAGCCGTGTGACCATCACGTTCATAATGCTGCCTATACCGACCAGCAGAAATGCCGGCGCCAGGCTCAGCTGGACAGCACTTAAGGTGTCGGGTGTGCTTGATGTCCGCTCCAAAATTTCGGCGGCGATATCTGATGCTGCGAAAAGATCGAACATTACGTTTTGTCCGATCCGCCGCTGTAGTTTCCGCCTCCGCCCTTGTTGGCATTGTACGGGTTCTTCGGGCTCTTGAGCGAGACGCGCACCGGCACAGCGTCAAAGCCCAGTTTCGCGCGGATGCCGTTGACCAGATACCGCTCATAGCTTTTCGGCAGCGCATCAAGCCGTGTTCCGAAGATCACAAAGCGCGGCGGACGGGTGCCGACCTGTGTGATATAACGCAGTTTGATTCGGCGGCCTCCCGGTGCCGGCGGCGGATTGGCCTCCATCGCATCGTCGAACCAGCGGTTCAGAGCAGCGGTTGGTACACGCTTTGACCAGTTTTCGCGCAATTCAAACGCGGCGGAAAGCATGGTGTCCAGCCCTTTGCCGGTCTTTGCGCTTACTGCGAAAAGCGGAACACCGCGCACTTGGGCCAAACCATCATGTAGTGCGGCTTTAATGCCGTTAAACAAGCCGCTGGGAGTATCATGACCGCCTTGTCCGGCAATATCCCATTTGTTGATGGCAATCATCAAAGCGCGGCCTTCTTCGAGCGCGAGGCTGGCGATTTTTAAATCCTGATGCTCAAGGCCTTGTGTCGCATCGAGCAGCAGAACAACGACTTCGGCAAAATCGACCGCACGGCGGGCATCGGCAACGGATAGCTTCTCCAGCTTCTCGGTCACATTGCGTTTTTTACGCATACCGGCGGTGTCGATCAGGCGGATTTCACGCTCGCCATCGTCGTCTGGCCCCGCTTTCGGGTCGGTCCATTTCCAATCGATCGCGATGGAATCCCGCGTAATGCCCGCTTCCGGTCCCGTCAGCAGGCGATCTTCGCCAAGCAGCCGGTTGATGAGTGTCGATTTGCCTGCATTTGGGCGCCCGACGATGGCCAGCTTGAGCGGGCCAAGCGGCGCGTCTTCATCAAATTCTGCTTCGTAGTCAGCAGTTTCTTCCGCAGCATCGGCTTTCTCGCCAATGATCGGCCAGAGCCCGGCAAAAAGATCTGCGATGCCTTCGCCGTGCTCGGCAGACAACGCGACCGGCTCACCCAATCCGAGCGAATAGCTTTCAAGTACGCCCGATTCGCCCGCGGAGCCTTCCGCTTTGTTGGCGACAAGAACAATCGGCACTTCGTTTTCCCGCAGGTAGCGCGCAATCTCTTCATCGAGAGGCGTAAGGCCAGCGCGCGCATCGATGACGAACAGCGCGGCGTCTGCACCTTCTAGGCTCGCCTCGGTCTGCTTACGCATGCGGCCGGGCAGGGTGAGGTCGTCCTCGTCCTCCCAACCAGCAGTGTCGACGATCGTGAATTGCAGGCCAGCTATCTCGGCATCGCCCATCCGGCGATCACGAGTTACGCCCGGCTGGTCATCGACCAGCGCGAGTTTTTTGCCGACGAGCCGGTTGAACAGCGTCGACTTGCCCACGTTGGGACGACCAATAATAATAACCTGAGGTTTCATGATACGCAGCAAGTGGCCCCTATCCTGCCACTTGGCAAGAAAAGGGCGCGCTTAGTCCCTTTTGGCAACCGGCGGATTGTCGCCGAGATCTTCGTACCATGCCTCGACAGGGCCGGTCAGTTTGATCGTCAGCGGCTGACCCTTGCGGTCGACAGTCTTGCCAGCCTGAACGCGGACCCAGCCTTCGGTGATCGAATATTCCTCGATATCGGTGCGCACGCGGTCTTTAAACCGGATGCCAACGCCGCGTTGCAGAACTTCGGCATCAAAAGCCGGATTGCGCGGATTTACCGAAAGGTGGGCAGGCGGAACGTCGTTTCCGGATGGTTTTGGTGTGTTTTCTTCAGTCATAGGCGGCCCATTAGTCTGCTCGTGGCCGCTAAACAAGCATCCAATCACACCTGCGCGCTTGCCCTTTTGTTCATCCGGCGATAGAGGGCCAGCGCAGATGCGCGCGGGAGGCCACGAGTCTTCCGCGCGGCTTCGTCTGGGCATGCGGGCGTGGCGGAATTGGTAGACGCGCTGGTTTTAGGTACCAGTATCGTAAGATGTGGGGGTTCGAGTCCCTTCGCCCGCACCAATGCCTCGCCCCGGACCCTGGACGAACGCAGAGACACAACCGAATTTTGCTTAAGAAGGCTTTAGTTAGAACCCCATGCAAACCAAGCAAACCACAAACGAAGGCCTAAAGCGCGCCTACACCGTCACAATCACCGCGGCTGAATTGACCGCAAAGATCGATGCCGAGATCAAGCGGATCGCTCCGCAAGTGCAGATGCCGGGTTTCCGTCCGGGCAAAGTGCCAGCCAATCTCGTCAAGAAAATGCATGGTGAGCAGATCCACGCGCAGACCGTTAATGACGTGATCCGCGAATCGGTCGACCAATTGATGAAAGAGGAAGAACTGCGTCCAGCTATGCAGCCGTCCATCGCGCTTGGTGACGACTATGAGGAAGGCAAAGACGCCGAAATCACAGTCGAGCTTGAAGTTCTTCCGCAGGTCGACGCGCCTAGCACCGACGGCCTCAAGCTTGAAAAGCTAGTCGTTCCTGTCGCTGACGCGCAGATCGACGAGGCGATCCAGAACATCGCCGGTCAGAACAAGAGCTACAAAGACGCTGCCAAAACCAAAAAGGCGGCGGACGGCAACCAGTTGATCATCGATTTCGTCGGCAAGCTTGGCGATGAAGAGTTCGAAGGCGGCAAAGCCGAAGACGCTGCGCTGGTAATCGGATCAGGCACATTTATCCCGGGCTTTGAAGAGCTGCTCGTTGGCGTGAAAACCGGTGATGAGAAAACCATCACTGTCACTTTCCCGAAAGATTATCAGGCAGAGCATCTCGCCGGTAAAGAAGCGACTTTCGATGTGACCGTGAAAGCGGTGAAGGTCGAAACCGACACCAAGATTGATGACGAGTTCGCCAAGCAGCTTGGCCTCGACAGCATCGATAAGCTGAAAGAGATCATGAAGGGTCAGCTTGAACAGCAGACCGCCGGTCTTACCCGCACTCAGATGAAGCGTTCTTTGCTTGATCAGCTTGCCGCGGGCCACGATTTCGACGTTCCATCGACAATGGTTGATGCCGAGTTTGAGCAGATCTGGCAGCAGCTTCAGCAGGAAGCTTCGAACGAAGAGAATCCCGAAGAAGCGCTTAAGCAGATCGAAGACGAGAAAGACGATTACCGTGCAATCGCGGAGCGCCGCGTGCGCCTTGGCTTGCTCCTGTCCGAAATTGGCCAGGCAAACGGCGTTGAGGTAAGCCAGCAGGAAATGCAGATGCTAATCCAGCAAGCTGCCCAGCAATACCGCGAAGAAGATCGCGAGCGCTTCCTTCAATATGTGCAGCAAGAGCCAATGGCTGCGGCACAGCTTCGTGCACCGCTATACGAAGACAAGGTCGTCGACTTCCTGTTCGACAAAGCTGACGTCACTGAGCGTGAAGTGACGCAAGAAGAGTTGCAGGCAGCGATTGAAGCTGAAGATGATGCCGAAGCCGAAAAGGCTAAGGCTGCACCTAAGAAGAAAGCTACGGCCAAAAAGCCTGCGGCGAAGAAGGCACCAGCGAAAAAAGCCCCGGCAAAGAAGGCCGCCGCTGACGACAAGCCAGCCGCGAAAAAAGCGCCTGCCAAAAAAGCACCAGCCAAGAAGCCTGCTGCAAAGCCCGCTGCTGCGAAGAAGGCTCCGGCTAAGAAGCCAGCAGCCAAGAAAGCGCCAGCAAAAAAAGCTCCGGCGAAAAAACCTGCAGCTAAGAAGGCCCCGGCCAAGAAAGCTGACTAATTCGGTCCTTCGGGTCGCTGCGATCTGAAGGAAGCGAGACAAAAAGGCCGCGCCTCTGCCGAGACGCGGCCTTTTTTGATTTCGAAGTCCGGCGCATCTTTCAGGTGGCGACCCTTACCCAAAATTAACCTCAAATCCCTACCAAACCTAATCTGACAACGTACGACAAGCTCCTGACAACGGAGCGAACGGATTGGGGATTCGCGATGGATATCGGTGTTGAAGGCAAAAGGACGCTGTCCGCACGTGCCTTGGACTGGCTTCAAAAGGGCTCGATCAGCAGCCAAGTCGGCAAAGTTTTCAACCTGTTCGCGATACTCGTCATGATATTGGGTGCGGTTGCAACCATCGGGGCCGTCCGGATCGAGCAGCGTTCAACCACGCTCGCTGATCTTACCAACGTCGCCTTCCTCACTGCCAACATGACGCGCAGTGTCGCGCTTTCGAAAGATGATATGGGTGCATATCGCGCTCGCGGATATGAGCCTGAGATAATCGAAAGCTCGATCCGGCACGCCCGCGACGCGATTGAAATGAACAGCGAACTTCGCGGTTCGGCTGGTTCGATCGATCCGGCCTTCGCCGCGCGCGTCGATGATCTTGAAACCGGCCTTGGCCGTATCGTTACGATCATGGAAGAAGTTCGCGATGCACCGCGAACCATCGTGGAAGAAGAATCATTCCTCGGACCGCGCTATGACGAGATTGATACCACTGCGCTTCAAATCGTTGAATTGCGCGACATTGCAGCGACCCGAACAGAACAATATTCGGGCGAGGGTCTGTACGAAATTCAGATGCTTATCGCAGTTCTGACCTTGGGCGCCTTGCTCGCGCTTGGCCTGGTATTTGTTGGCAAACGGCTTGTGGCGCGCCGCGTCGTTTCACCTATCGTCGATATTGCCAATGCCAGTGAGCGAATTGCAGCGGGCGAAACGGCGCTCGCCATTCCCGAAGCTGGCCGCGATGACGAGATTGGCAAAATGGCGGATTCTCTGACCATCCTTCGCGAAGTGCAGGAGCAGTCGGCCGAACAGGCTAAGCGAGACCATGAGCAAGAGCTTGAGCGGGAGCGCGAGCTTCAGCATGAGCGCGACAAACAGCGCATCGCGCACACGGAAATGCTTCAATCACTCGCCGATCAGTTTGAAGAGACCGTCGGCGGCGTCGCAAGCGAGGTTGCCGCCGCATCCAGCGAGATGCACTTGGCCGCGAACGCGCTGGCTGAGAATGTTGATAGTTCTTCCAAGTCGGTTGAGAACGCCAATTCCAATTTGAAACAGTCATCTGCCGGGATCACCGGCGCGGCGTCTGCTACGGACGAATTCTCGCTCTCGATCAATGAAGTCAGCCGTCAGGCAGGATCATCATCGCAGCGGGCCCAGCGTGCAACGAAAGCGGCGAAGCAGGCGGATAAAACTATTGCCGGATTGACCGATTCCGCAGGCAAGATCAGCCAGATTGTAGAAGTGATCGCCGGAATTGCTCAGCGCACCAATCTGCTCGCGCTGAATGCCTCCATCGAGGCTGCGCGCGGCGGAGAAGCTGGCCGCGGCTTTGCTGTGGTTGCATCCGAAGTGAAAGAGCTCGCCATGCGGACCGGGCGCGCGACCGAAGAGGTGGAAACTCTGATCCGCGAAATGCAGTCCGTCACGGCAGAGAGTGCTTCTGCGCTGTCTTTGATCTCAGAAGAGGTTGTGGAATTGGAATCCGCAGCCTCCGCCATTGCGACAGCAGTCGATCAGCAAGCGGTCGCGAGTCAGGATCTCGCGCGCAGCATCGATATCGCCGCGCGCAACACGGAAACAGTTAGCGCGACAATTGACGATGTGAGCAAGGTTACCCATCAATCCGGAGCGACAGCTACGCAGGTTCTGGATAGCGCATCGGGTCTGAACGATCAGGCCGAATTGCTGCGCGAACACGTTAGTGATTTCTTGAAACAGGTACGCGCTGCCTGATTTGGCTCACTAGTCGGCGGGTTTCCATCGTTCAAACGAAGGCGTTGGCAGATCTGCTGTCCGTACTTTTTCATAGGCCGCGCCCAGTTTCAGGACTGCGTGGTCATCCCACTTGGCGCCGAAGAAGCTAATGCCGACTGGCAGGCCTTCAACCGCGCCCATCGGCACGGTGAGATGCGGATAACCCGCAATCGCGGCGGGTGATCCAAAACCGATGGAACTGTTGAAATTGTCGCCCACCACCAGATCACTGACCCATGCAGGGCCGCGTGTCGGGGCGACAAGAAAATCGACATTGTTATTGGCAAGCAGAACGTCGAGCGTTTCCTTGCCCGCAATCCTGACTGCATTTTCACGCGCTTTCTCATAAGCCTCGCGGTCAGTGGTCTGCTCTGCCACCAAAAATAAGCCCTGATCGAACCAACGCATCTCCGTTTCGGCATTGGCTTCGTTGAAGGCGATGAGATCCGCGAGGCTTCGCGGGGCTACATCTGAATCGGTTTCGTCACCAGTGCCGCCGATTGCCGGAATCGATTCCAGATAGGCGTTCATCCCTTCGCGCAGTTCGAACAGCAAAACGGTGAAGCTATCGGCGAACATCTGATTGTTCACTTCGAATTCTACATCGACCAGCACGGCGCCAGCACGTTCCAAATCTGCAAGCGACTGCGTAAAGATATCGCGCACGTCATCACGGTTGCCGATTTGATTGCGCATCACACCGATCCGCACACCCTCGAGAGAGAAATTGCTAAGACCGGACGCGTAGTTGGTCCGGTTCTGCGCGGTCAATGTGGCGCTATCCGCCGGGTCTTCACCGGCCATCGCCGTCAACAGCAAAGCCGCGTCAAATACGATTTTGGTCATTGGGCCAGCTGTGTCCTGCGTGCTCGAGATCGGCACGACGTGTGTCCGGCTGACGATCCCGACGCTGGGCTTGAAGCCGACCACTCCATTGATCGAAGCGGGGCAGGTGATTGATCCGTTGGTTTCCGTACCAATCGCGCCCCAAGCAAAACCTGCCGCAACCGCTGCACCGCTTCCCGAAGATGAGCCGCATGAATTGCGATCAATCGCGTGCGGGTTGCGGGTGAGACCGCCAACCGCGCTCCAGCCGCTGGTTGAATCGTTCGAACGGATATTGGCCCATTCCGACAGATTGGTCTTGCCAAGAATAACGCCGCCATTGCGCCGGATATTGGCAATCAGCGGCGCGTCACGGCCTGTGCGGTTGTCTTTAAGCGACAGACTCCCCGCAGTGGTGGGCAGTTCGCGTGTTTCGATATTATCTTTCACAAGCACGGTGCGGCCGCGCAGCATGGTGCGCGTGCGCGAGGCATCCCGGGTCTCTTGATACCAGTTCGGATTCAGCGCGATGACCGCGTTCAATCCGTCCGGTCCGCCATCGCGTTTTTCGATGGCCTGAACCGCACTCAAAGCCAGAAACTCGGCTTCCGATTGCGGACGGGGAGATTGCTCTACGCTAGGCGGAGTGATCGTACCTGGCGACATGGCGGGCGGCGTTTCCGGTGCCCTGTCTTGCGCATGGATCGGCATGGTGAAGGCAAGCGCGGTCAAGACGGCGCCAGAGGCGAGCAAGGCGGTTCTACGTGTAGTCATAGCTTGCTTGATTGCCGCCTTGCCGCGCGGCGCGCAAGGGGCGCGGTGAATTGGCTGGTAACCATTTGGAAGCCTTACGTCTCAATAATGGACGCACAGTTTCATGCGATTGAGCATGACGTAGCCCTGCGTAGGACAGGACGCTCCAGTTAACCCCTAACTCTGGATGGTCATGCAGAATTCAACCCAAGTGCCGCTTGCACGCAAACACTATCATGACATTGATGGTGCGCGTTCCGTGTTGATGTTCCTTTCGGTCGCGCTGCATGCGGGCACAGTCTATGCGCCTGCGCGGCCATGGATCACAGGAAACACAGCGCGCGCTGATTTTTTCGACTGGTTGATTTTCGGATTTCACCTGTTTGTCACACCGACGTTTTTCTTTGTCGGCGGATTCTTTGCGGTGCTGCTTTTGACGCGCCGCGCTGCGGGCGATTTCATTTCCAACCGTTTGCTTCGGACAGCCGTACCGCTCGTGGCAATCGCGCTGACGTTCAATATGATCGAACACTACTTGCGCTGGGTCGATAGCGGCGGGGCTGGTACATTTTTGAGCTGGATTGGCAGTCCCGCATTCATTGAAATTTGGGCGAATGGCACATGGCAACTGCATTTGTGGTTCCTGGTGAGCCTGCTCCCCATGTTCCTGCTCGCAGTCGTGATCCACTCGATATTGCCCAAGGAATCGCGCCTGCGCAGTCTTGCTGTTGAGTTCTCCGACAGGCTCGCGGGCCGGATATCAGGCAGCGCGGCTTTTGCGGTCGCTTTGCTGATCTTTGCTCTCGTCAATACCGCAAATTACTCGGCGGCGGCTTTGGTCCCGGGCTCTTATGATCTCATCTTCCCAGGCTTCCAAAGCTGGTACAAGTTAGTGTCCGAATTCCCGTTCTTCGTCATCGGCGTCATGGCGGCATTGTCGCCTCGACTTCTGAGCTCTTTGTTCGAGTGGCGCTGGTGGATGCCATATGCGGCGGCGGCTGCACTGTTCTTCCAGCCTTATCCCAATGCTGAACAGAGCTTTGAAATTGGCATCTCCATGCTGTTCCTCAATCAGCTCGCGATCTGGACGATTGTCCTGTTCATCCTTCAGTTCTTTCACCGCTTTTTCAGCGAAGGTGGTGCTCGTACGCGGTGGCTCGCCGATTGTGCGCTGTCTATGTACCTGTTCCATCACTGTTTTGTGTACATCTACGGACAAATGCTCACCGGTGTCGACTGGCATATCGCTATTGAATTCACGGTGCTGACGGTGGCTGCGGCGGGTACGGTGATTGCAATTCACGAGGGACTGGTGCGCCGTTTCGCGATCGTTCGACTGCTTTTCAACGGTAAAACCGACATCGAAGCCGTGAAGAAGCAGCCTGGCCTATTCGCGGCTTTCACAAAGGGTGGCAGTCGCAAAAAGGCGGCAACCCAATCCGGTGCCGTTGGCTCCGGCGGTTCGCTTTCCCCCAGATGATTGGCATCTGAAAGGTTAAAGCCCTTGAATCCCAAGCGGCCTGACCCGACATTGCTGGTCCGATATTCAAAAGGGTTTTCTATATGATCGATTTGTTCGGCAATTCCGGCGAGACTCACGGCTCACAAGGCCAATTCACGCGCGACCCTCTGACTGGCGCCATGGTGCCGGTGGTGGTCGAGCAGACCAGCCGGGGCGAACGCAGCTTCGATATCTTCTCGCGCCTCCTGCGCGAACGCATCGTTTTTGTGACCGGCCAGGTCGAAGACGGCATGGCTTCGATCATCACGGCGCAGCTTTTGTTCCTTGAAAGCGAAAATCCTTCCAAGCCGATTAGCATGTACATCAATTCGCCCGGCGGCGTTGTGACCGCCGGCATGGCGATCCATGATACGATGCAATACATCAAACCGCGCGTTTCGACCGTGTGTATGGGACAGGCAGCATCCATGGGCAGCTTCCTGCTTGCAGCCGGTGAGCCCGGTATGCGCGTTGCTTTGCCGAATGCCCGCATCATGATCCATCAGCCTTCTGGCGGTGCGCGCGGCATGGCGTCGGACATTGAGATACAAGCCAAAGAAATCCTGCGGATCAAGAAACGCATGAACGATCTGTATGTGAAATACACCGGCCAGAAACTGGACGTGATCGAGAAATCGATGGACCGTGATACCTTCCTCGAAGCGGATGAAGCCAAGAAATTTGGCATTGTCGACAAAGTGTTCGAGACTCGCCCCGAGAATGAAGAAGGCGACGAGAAAGACGGTTCTGGCGGCGCGCCCGAGTAAGGCTGTGACCGTTTGATCCGGGTTCGCCCCGCAGCGGGACAGGCCTCGTATCAGATTGATAATTCGGCCACATGGGTGCGCAAATCACGTCCCATGCGGACCGAAAAACCGTGCGAATGAGTTGATTCATTCGGCATGACAGATAAAGTTGCCGAATCTCGCCGGGTTCACAGGCCTGTGAAACCGAGAGATTCGAGGATTACAGGATGACGAAATTGAGCGGATCTGACAGCAAAAGCACACTCTACTGCAGTTTCTGCGGTAAGTCGCAGCATGAAGTGCGCAAGCTAATCGCAGGGCCTACAGTATTCATCTGCGATGAGTGTGTTGAGCTGTGCAATGACATTATCCGCGAAGAGACGAAGGCCGGTATCGCGGGTAAGAAAGAGGGCGAAGTTCCTTCTCCGCGCGAAATTTTCGAAACACTCAACGATTACGTGATCGGTCAGAACAGCGCGAAACGGAACCTCGCGGTTGCCGTGCACAACCATTACAAACGGCTCAAACATTCTGGCAAGTCCGGAGGCGATGTTGAGCTTGCGAAATCGAACATTCTGCTAGTTGGCCCAACCGGCACGGGTAAAACACTGCTCGCGCAGACATTGGCGCGCACCTTCGATGTACCGTTCACAATGGCCGACGCCACCACCCTGACCGAAGCCGGCTATGTCGGTGAAGACGTTGAGAATATCATTCTGAAATTGCTGCAATCGTCCGATTACAACGTCGAAAAAGCGCAGCACGGCATCGTCTATATCGACGAGATCGATAAGATTACCCGTAAGGCGGAAAACCCATCCATCACGCGCGACGTGTCGGGTGAGGGCGTTCAGCAGGCTCTACTGAAACTGATGGAAGGCACCACTGCCTCTGTTCCGCCGCAGGGCGGCCGCAAGCATCCTCAGCAGGAATTCCTGCAAGTCGATACGACGAACATCCTGTTCATCTGTGGCGGCGCGTTTGCAGGCCTTGATAAGATTATCGCCGATCGCCTTCAGAAACGCTCAATCGGTTTTGGTGCGCATGTTGCCGATCCGGACAAGCGCAAAGTTGGCGAATTGCTCGAAAAGAGTGAGCCGGAAGATCTGCTGAAATTCGGCCTTATTCCAGAATTCGTTGGCCGTCTGCCAGTGATCGCAACCCTGCATGACCTCGATGTCGATGCGCTGGTCACGATCCTGCAAGAGCCAAAGAACGCTCTGGTGAAGCAGTATGGCAAGCTGTTCGAACTGGAAGATGTCGCACTGACCTTCACCGACGAAGCATTGGTCGCCATCGCCGAGCGCGCAATCCTGCGCAAAACCGGCGCTCGCGGTCTTCGCTCTATCGTCGAAGGGATCCTGCTCGATACGATGTTCGACCTGCCTGATATGGACGATGTGTCCGAAATCGTGATCGATGAAGATGTGGTGTCGGGCAAGAAAGACCCGATCCGCGTCGTCTCGAACGATGATGATAAGGGCGAGAAAGAAGAGGCAGCCTAGTTTTCTCTATCTATTCACGATAGTTAGATCGTGATCGGAGAGAAAATGGCTAACAAATTTCTTGTATTTGGGATACCCGCAATTGTTATTGCGGCTGTTGTTGGCTGGTACTTTGCATCACCCGGACTCGCGATGATGCAGTTGAGAGATGCTGCTCAATCCGGTGACGAGGTGCAACTTGAGGAAAGCATCGACTTCCCTAGGCTGCGTGACGGTTTGAAGGCCGATCTTAAAGCGCGGATGGCTGCAGAGGTTGTCACTTCTGATAATGTCGGGATGGAGGCACTTGGGTCAGCGCTTGGCTTGGCGATGATTGATCCTATCATCGATGGTTTTGTAACGCCTGAAACCATGGCGGCTCTTGTGCGCAAAGGTCGGCTGGAAAGCCCTGATCAGAAGAGCCAATCGGAACAGCCGGAAGCGCAAGAGGCCGAATGGGCGATTGAGCGCGAGGGAATCTCGCGATTTTCCGCGCAGCCCGACAGCCCAGATGGTGAAGAAATGCCCAAGTTGATTTTCGAGCGCGATGGCTTGGGCTGGAAACTCGTCGAATTGGACCTTCCCGAAGGCACATTGGACCGCGGTAATTGACACCCTGAAAGCAAAAGAAAACCCCGTCTGGCCGGGGGAATGGCCAGACGGGGTCGTGAAATGCGTCGCCCCGATGGGAGGGGGAACGATGGAGCGACGCGGTGGGGTGTAAGGTTTAACCGGGTAGGAACACTCCGTCGGTCACGTGGATTACGCCGTTTGATGTCATGACATCGGTTGTTGTGACGGCAGTTGCGCGGCCAGCCGCATCGGTGATCACAACTGTGTCACCCGACAGGCGCGCGGTCAGTTTGCCGCCGGAAATGGTGTCAATCGAGGCGCTGCCACCGTGCTTTTTGATCAGCGCGACCAGATCACCTGCGGTCACACGGCCAGCGACAGCGTGATAGGTGAGGATATTGGTCAGCGTGCCCTTGTTCTCAGGCTTCACCAATGTCGCGACGGTTCCGTCCGGCAGCTTTGCAAAGGCAGTGTCGGTCGGTGCGAAGACTGTGAACGGGCCGGGGCTCGACAATGTTTCGCCAAGGCCAGCTGCGGTCACAGCAGCGACGAGTGTGTTGTGAACGCCAGTGCTTTGGGCGGTTTCAACAATGTTTGGCGCTGCCTTTTTGGCGTGGTCATGTGCGGCTACCGGAGCGGTCGCTACAGCGGCCATTCCAGTGGTTGCAGCGAGTGCAGCGAAAGCTGCGGCTTTAAGTGTTTTCGGGGTTACAGGCATTGGTTTCTCCTTTGTCTGCAAGCCCTCCCGGATCTTGCATATGGAGCTACGCATGCCCGGATCAAGCGGATGCGAAAAAATCACAACTAATTGAAATTTTTGATGAACTGAATGATTCTAGCGATGAAATGCGCGTATGCGCTGCGTCCCAAATCAGACTTGAGAGAACGCGCCCTCGGCCACAACAGGGCCTGCATCGACACCTTCGGGTTTCCCGCCGATTGGTTCGCGTGTGAGCACCAATTGGACACCGTCATCGAGGTTCTGCGCTATCGTCTCTGGCAGCTCCATCGAGAGCACCTTACCTGGTTCAACAACGCCCAATGATTGCAGATCGCCGCCATCGGCAGGCACCAGCCAAAGCTCGTGATCGTGCACTCCGTCGGCAGTCAGGCCGATCGCCCCGATCAACATTTTTTCGCTGTCAGGGATATACGTCACATCAAGCCGTAGGCCTGTGTCACCAATTGGCACTTGCGCGACCAGCGGGTCGGCAGTTGCGATTTGCGTTGGTGGGACTTGGCCGGGTGCTTGCGTTGCATCTGGGCCAAACGCGGCAAAAGCCAGCGCGACTGCGGCAGCGGCGGATGTCAGTCCAGCGGTCCATTGCCAGCGGCGCACGCGCGCTTGCAGGTCAACGACGTTGGAAGACGCTCCGGCATCTTCGTCCGATTGATCGGCTTGCTGAACCGCAACGCTGGCGGCGATTTGCGGCCACAGATCAGCGCGCGGTTCCATCGGTGCAATCTCGTCCAACAAAGGTGCGCAGCGCTCTTCCCACAGCGCAACCTCTGCGGCGAAGGCCGGATCATTCGCTACGCGGCCTCGCGCGGTCATCAGCTCTTGGCCATCAAGCAAGCCGAATGTGTACTCGATTGCGATCATGGCATCATCGCGTTCTATGCCATCAGTCATTTCGTTTTTATCGCTCATTCGCCCGTCTCCAGGCAAGTGCGCAGCTTCATCATGCCGCGGCGGATCCAGCTTTTCATTGTGCCGAGGGGCACGTCGGCGTCTTCTGCCAATTCGGCGTAGGTGCTGCCATCAAAGAATGCGGAGCGGATATTGGTGCGCGCGGGTTCCTCCAGCGCCTCAAGACAGGTGTGAACACGCGCTGCACGTTCTCCGTCGATCATCAATTGATCGGCGAGAGGGGCGGCGTCTGGCAAGGGAACTGCCTCTTCGACTGGCACAGCACCGCCGCGCACTTTGCCAGTGCGCAGCCGGTCAATTGCGCGGTTGCGCGCAAAGGTCGCCAGCCACGAAATCGGGCTCGCTCGGTCCGGGTCGTAGCGGTCAGCCCGCTGCCATAAGTTCACATATACGTCTTGCAACGCGTCTTCTGCCTCTTTCGTGTCTCCCAAGATACGGAAGCAAATCCCGTAAAGTTTCACGCGGGTGGCAGAGTATATCTGTTCAAGCGCCGTGCTGTCGCCTTCGGCCAGACGTACCATCGCATCGCGCAGAGCCTCGCGTGCTTCTGTACTGGCCGGTGTCGGAGCGCCAACCATCAGCAATCCGTCTCGCAATCGGTGCCGCGTTCGATCTGAATCGTGGCATGGCCGATGCCAAACCTGTCTTCGAGACTGTGAGCGATCTGGTGAAGGAATTCGTCAGTGCACGGCGCTCCAGGCATCACAAGATGCGCGGTCAGAGCAGTCTCCGACGTCGACATTGGCCAAATATGCAGATCGTGCACAGCTTCCACCCCTTCAAGACCTGCCAGATGGCCGCGCACTTCGCCTACGTCAATCCTTGCAGGAACTGCAAGTAGCCCAAGCTTCAGACTATCTTTGGCCAAGCCCCACGTGCCCCAAGCGATCATGGCGACGATTGCAAAGCTCACAAGCGGATCAATCCACCAGAATCCGGTGAACAGGATGGCGATCCCTGCGATTACAACACCGGCAGAAACCAGCGCGTCTGCTGCCATATGCAGGTAAGCGCCTTTGATGTTCAAATCTTCTTGTCCGCGCATGAAGAGGAATGCTGTGAAGGCGTTGATCCCTATACCGATCCCGGCGACGATGATCATCACCATCCCTTGCGGTTCCTGCGGCTCCATAATCCGATGGAACGTTTCGAACAGGATCGCTCCGATTGCGACCGCGAGTAGCAGTGCGTTTCCGATGGCTGCGAGGATGGTCGAGCTTTTGAAGCCGTAAGTGTACCGTTCCGAAGGCGGGCGTTTGGCGGCAATACTTGCGCCCCAAGCCAGCATTAGCGCCAGAACGTCCGACAGATTGTGTCCCGCATCTGCGACTAGCGCCATCGAGTTGTAGAGAAACCCAAAGACCGCCTCTATCACAACAAAAACGGTGTTCAGCGCGATCCCGATCAGGAACGCATTGCCAAAATCGGCAGGTGCATGATGGTGCCCATGATGATCGTGCAGGCCGTGACAATCCGTATCACCGTTGCCGCGCCCCGGCGCATGGTCATGACCATGCTCGTGCCCATTTTTGTGTGAATGTGCGTGCCCCATCGCGATCAATCGTAGACGCAGGAATTGAGGCCGTCACCCTTTACGACCCGCATGCGCGACTCAATCGTATTACCATATCGCGCCAGCCATCCGCCCGGATTGACGACAGAGCGCGTTTTGGGGCTGGGAAGGGCCACGGCCATGCGGCTGGCTTCATCAGCGGAAAGCTGCGCTGCCGATTTGCCAAAATACCGCTGCGCGCCAGCCTCGGCGCCATATGTGCCGATGCCGGTTTCCGCGACGTTCAAATACACTTCCATGATGCGCTCTTTGCCCCAGATGTTCTCAATCCAGAACGTGAACCAAGCTTCCAACCCTTTGCGGAAGTATCCGCCGCCCTGCCAAAGGAACACATTCTTGGCGGTTTGCTGGCTGATGGTGGAAGCACCGCGAATTTTGCCGCCTTGGGCGTTGTTTTTGATCGCTTTCTCAATGGCTTCGGTATCGAAACCGGAATGTTCACAAAACTTGGAATCCTCCGCTGCGATGACCGCCGCAACCAGATTGGGATCGATATTGTCGAGGCTTTCCCAATCCTTCGCAATGCCGTGTTCGTCCATTAGCATCGTTGCTGTCACCGGCACCGGTATCCATTTGAACGCGATCACAAGCAACAGGCTAATCCCGATGAACCACAAGATGATCTTAGCAAGAATACGGGCGAGTTTGAGAACCATAGATCGTCGATAGCATTCCCGCTCGCCAGTGCAATTGACTGAGCGCCAACAGGCTATCAAAAGACGCCATGATTATTGTCACAGAGGGGATCAGTGCCGCCGGGAAAACAACGTTTTCGCGGCAGTTTGGCGAAGGACGCTGGCTGCCAGAAATGCCCGTTAAAGCTGAGCGCCCATGGCAATCCGCTTCTGCAGAAGAGCACGCGGTGTTTTGGGCGGATCATAATGCCGCTCGTTTTCAAATGGCGCTCGATATTGAACGCAAACATGGATTTGGAGTCTGCGACACCGATCCCCTGAAAATACATTATTCCTGGTGTATGGAGAAAGCGGGGTTCGATTGGCCCGATCATTTTGCTTTGGCTGCCATTGAGGTGCGTCAAAGAATGGCGGAGCGCCGCCTCGGCTTCGCCGATCTCTATCTCGTGAAACAGATCGATGATGATGTCGCTCGCGCGCAAAAGGAAAACGACAACTCGCGTCGCCGAGATAACTTTGAAGAGCATCTGGCTTTGCAGCCGCACTTGATCGCTTGGTTTGCGGCTCTATCGGATGTTGTGCCAGACCGCGTACGCTGGTCCTTTCCCGAGGTGAAGGAATTGTCCAACGAGATCGCGAAGCGCGCGTCGGAACGCGGCCCGCATCGCTATGACACCTCAGTTTTCGACGCTTTGATTGATGGCTTACCTCGATAGGTCAGAAGCAGCGCCTCCTTGCGGTGTCCCGCGCAGCGTGCTTGTGTGGGCTTAAAGCATTTCACAGGGGAATATGATGCGCATTTTTCGTAACGCTGCAGCCGCAATCGCTTTGACGGCTGCTACAATTTCGATGCCGGCGATTGCCGATGACCATGGCGGCACCGATGCGATTGATGCGCTCTATGACAGTTACCTAGAGCCGCTGTTTGTGCATTTTCACAAAAATCCCGAGCTTTCCTTCCTCGAAACGGAAACGGCAAAGCGTATGGCGAGTGAGTTGCGCGCCGTGGGCATGGAAGTGACCGAAGGCGTCGGCGGAACCGGCGTAGTCGGCATGATGCGCAACGGTGATGGCCCGCTGATCCTGCTGCGCGCGGATATGGATGGTTTGCCGGTTCCGGAAAAATCGGGCCTCGATTACGCATCCACCGCCACGCAAATCGGGCAGGATGGCAAGGAATATCCCGTAATGCATGCTTGCGGCCATGATGTGCACATCACATCGATGGTCGGCACTGCACGGCGGCTGGCGGCGATGAAGGATCAATGGAGCGGGACGATCATGTTCGTTGTCCAGCCAGCGGAAGAGCGCGTCGGCGGGGCCAAGGCAATGCTGGAAGACGGGCTTTATGACCGGTTTGGCAAGCCTGACTATGCCCTGGCATTCCATGTCGGTTCGCAGCTTGCAACGGGCAAGATTACGGCGTCAGAAGGCATTCAATATTCGAGCGCGGATTCGGTGGACATCATGGTGCCGGGCATCGGTGCGCACGGGGCCAGCCCGCATACGGGCCGCGATCCGGTCTACATTGCGTCACAAATCGTGACCGCGCTTCAATCCATTGTGAGCCGTGAGATTGGCCCGCTTTCGCCTGCTGTGATCACTGTCGGTTCGATCCACTCGGGCACCAAGCACAACATCATCTCTGACCGCGCCGATCTTCAACTGACGGTGCGCGCCAATGACGAAGAGACCCGCGCACAATTGCTCGCCGCGATTGAGCGGATTGCGGTCAATATGGGCAAAACGCATGGTCTGCCAGACGATCTGCCGGTGACTGTGAAGGTGAGCGAAGGGACTCCGGTCACGAACAACGATCCGGAATTGGCGCGCAGGTTAAACAATGTGATCAAGCGTGATCTGGGCGCAGACACGTTTCTGCCATTCGTCCAAGGCGGAATGGGCGCAGAAGATTTCGCTTACTTCGTCGCTGATGAATACGGCGTCCCCGGGTACTATTTCGCGGTGGGCGGGACACCGCCGGAAGCATTTGAGGCAGCCAAGAATGGCGGCCCGCGCGTTCCATCGCATCACTCACCCTTGTTCAAAATCGCTCCGCGCGAAAGCGTGACACTGGGCACGCGCGCGATGATCGCAGCGGTAATGGATTTGGCGCCGGCGAATTAGCCCCTCCAAGCGTGATCTCAGTCACGCGCCGAGCACGTCATCTTAGGGCATTCGTCTTCCATGAGAACGGACGGAGATAGGCTGATGTCAAAAGATGTAGTTGTGAACAATCAAACCACTCCTAGTGGAACATCGATTTCAGAACGTATTGTGGGGGTGCGTATGTGGTCTGCATTCGCCATCGTGGCGGTCTACCTCTTGGTCATCGTCTTTTTGTTGGGCCACATCGCAATGGGTGGAGAAGCCGAAACGGGCACAAGCCCTCAGACTGGAGCGTTCGATAAGTCAGAATGGGATCAGATCATAATCCTGCTTACAGCAATTGGTACTCTTGCGACCGGCGCTGCTGGTGTTCTGATCGGGGTTCAGGTTCAGCAGACAAGTGTGAACAATGCCAATAACCGTGCGGCGCGGTCTGAAGTGGAGGCCGAAACAGCCAAGAAGCAAAAGAAGGTCATGAAGGACCGTGTCGAGGCGGCCGTGCCGAAAATTGAAGCGATGAAATCGGAAGTCGCCGATGCTGCCCGTCAGGACAAGGGAGTCAAAGTAACCGAGGAAGCGCTTGCATCGGTTGCCAAAGAGCTCCGCGTCGCGCTCTCCGAATAGTCTTTTACATAATAAAGGGGCGCTCTCTCTGCCGAGGAGCGCCCCTTTCTGTATTTCTTGGTTCAGCTTAAGCTTACGCCATGCCCGGCAACAGCCGGTCGCCTGCGATCCGCTGCATTGCTTTTTGCAGCTTTTCAAACGCGCGCACTTCGATCTGGCGGATGCGTTCACGTGACACTTCGTAAACCTGTGACAGTTCTTCGAGCGTCTGCGGTTTTTCCGTCAGGCGGCGTTCGGTCAAGATGTGCTTCTCACGGTCATTAAGCGAATCCATCGCTTCGACCAGCATATCGTGACGCACTTCGGATTCCTGCGCGTCGGCGACAAGTTCATCCTGAAGCGGGCCATCATCGGTCAGCCAGTCCTGCCATTCGCCTGATCCATCTTCGCCATTGCGCATCGGTGTGTTGAGCGAGCCATCGCCGCCCATCATCATCCGGCGGTTCATATTGACGACTTCCTGCTCCGGCACGCCGAGGTCGGTGGCGATTTTCGTCACGTCTTCGGGGTGCAGATCGGAATCCTCGTAGGCTTCGAGCTGCTTCTTCATCCGGCGAAGGTTGAAGAACAGCTTTTTCTGAGCTGCGGTGGTGCCCATCTTAACGAGGCTCCACGAACGCAGGATGTATTCCTGAATCGAGGCTTTGATCCACCACATCGCGTAGGTCGCGAGGCGGAAACCGCGATCGGGCTCGAATTTCTTGACGCCCTGCATCAAGCCGACATTCCCTTCGGAAATGAGGTCGGACACGGGCAGGCCGTAACCGCGATAACCCATGGCGATCTTGGCCACGAGCCGCAGGTGGCTCGACACCAACTGCGCTGCGGCATCGGGGTCTTCATGTTCGGAATAGCGCTTGGCGAGCATGTACTCATTCTCAGCCGTCAGCACTGGATACTTCTTGATCTCCGACAGATAGCGGTTGAGGCCTTGCTCACCACTGAGGGACGGGACCGTCGTTCTTGCTTTACTCACTTCTTCCCTAACCTTTCTTGCGTCGACCTCGTTTGATGGACCCCTAATGGGCATCCGTCTGTTTGGGCCACATGGTTACATATAGACGTGTTTCCGGATGTTTGAACCGGATTACATGTCATTCATCTAATTCAACGCCCAAGTTGGTCGATTAGTTCCCTCATATCGGCGGGAACATCGCTCGAAAAAGATACGGATTTGTTCGAGATTGGATGCAAGAAGCCCAATTCGGCGGCGTGCAAAGCCTGGCGTGCAAATCCGAGCTGCGAAATCAGCGTTTTCAAGCTCTTGGGTGTTTTTCCGTAAGTCTGATCTCCTATTAAAGCATGGCCTATTGATGCGCAGTGAACACGCACCTGATGCGTGCGTCCGGTTTCGAGTCGGCACTCAATCAGCGCCGCACCATCCATCACTTGCAAAACCTTATAATGGGTAACCGCATGCTTCCCGCGTGAGGAATTCTTGTCGAGCACAGCCATTTTCTTTCGGTTCGCATCGCTGCGCCCGATTCGCTCGTCAATTGTGCCTACCGATGGGGAAGGGTGGCCGCCCACAACAGCAAGGTATCGGCGGTGGATCGAATGGTCGGCAAATTGCGCGGCGAGCCCTTCATGCGCGGCATCGGATTTGGCCACCACGAGCAAGCCGGACGTGTCCTTATCGATCCTATGTACGATACCGGGGCGGGCAACGCCGCCAATACCGCTCAATTGCCCGCGGCAATGGTGCAGCAGAGCATTGACCAGTGTGCCATCCCGATTGCCCGCCGCAGGGTGCACGACCATGCCAGCAGGCTTGTCGACCACGATCAGATGCTCGTCTTCGAATGCGACAGAAAGCGGGATATCCTGCGGCTTTGCTTCGGCTTCAATTGCCGCTGGCACTGAGATTCGGAATGTTTCGCCTTCGTTGACCTTAACTGAAGGGGATGAGGCGACCTTTCCGCGTATTTCGACATGCCCATCTGCAATCAGGGTTTGCACCCGTGCGCGTGACAGATCCGTCGAATCGGCCAGCGCCTTGTCTAGGCGAGCAGGCGCGACGATTTTGCCCGTGATGGTCTCGCTCTCAGCCATGTCCGCTCGTCCTGAGCTTGTCGAAGGACGAAACTGCGCTACGGTTCGGCCATGCCGTTCTACACCTACATGCTGCATTGCTCGGATGGGTCATATTACACCGGTCATACGGATGATCTCGAACGGAGAATTTCTCAGCACCACACCGGACATCTCGGTGGGTATACCAATTCTCGGCGGCCTGTGCGCCTCGTCTGGTCACAGGAATTCAGTGAACGATATGAAGCGTTGAACGCCGAAAGACAAATCAAAGGGTGGAGCCGAGCGAAGAAAGAAGCCCTTATCGATCGACGCTGGGATGAGTTAAGCCGATTGGCGCGCTCGCGGACGCAATCCACCCTTCGACAGGCTCAGGGTGAACGGGTTTCTGTCGTCGCAGATGTTCTTGAAGCGATGCAGTCAGCCGCCAAAGCCGCCCACCCGCTTGAATGCTGCGGGATATTGTTGGGCGAGGGGGGCTGCATCACCGGCGTCATCGAAACGCTCAATGTACATCCGACCCCGCAAACCCATTTCGAGATTGATCCGCAGGCTTTGATTGATGCGCACAAAGCAGAACGCAAGGGCGGTTTGCGCCTGATGGGATATTTCCACTCTCACCCAACGGGCGATGCGTACCCGTCTGAAACGGACAAAAAGATGGCGACGCATGATGGCAAAGTATGGGCAATCATCGCAGGAGGCGGCATGATGTTCTGGACGGACGACAAAGACGGGTTCCATGCGCTTTCCTACGATGTTGGAAGCCGCTAAGGTTTGTAAAATCAGAGGGTGCATACAGGCGATTTATTTGCTCTAGTTGCCTCTCTCAGCGCTAAAGTCACACTTGGTGCCGGTGGATTTGATGGGATTATAGCGATAACAATGACTTATCATTCATCGGCGACCAATTGGCGGCTGCGTTCTGTGTCACCCACCCCCTACAAAATTGTCCATGAGATTTCTTGAATGACCTCGCAAACCGATCTCGCTGCACTGCTGTGTTCGCGCCTCTGCCATGATATGCTTTCGCCTGTTGGTGCGCTTGCCAACGGTCTTGAATTGCTCGCTGACGAACAAGACCCTGAAATGCGCGCTCGCTGCGTCGAATTGCTTGAGCAAAGCGCCAAGATCAGCACCGATAAACTCAAATTCTTCCGCCTCGCATTCGGGGCGGCTGGTGGTTTCGGCGAAAACGTACCTGTCGAAGAAGCGCAGGATGTTGTGAACGCACTCGCCGCTGACAAAAAGCGGGTCGAGCTCAACTGGGCGCTTAATGACAGCAGCCTCCCAAAACCAGCTGTCAAAGTGATGTTGAACCTTTCGCAAATCGCGCTCGAGGCGTTGGTGCGCGGCGGGACGCTGGATATCGGTGCGGAAAAACGCGACGGGAATATTGAAATTGTGGCCCGTGCGACGGGACCCAAGATCGCATTTGACGAAGTGATCGGCAAAGCGCTGCAGGGCGACGTTACTGCGCCTGAAATCACCAGTCGCACGGCTGCGGCGCATATGATTGCGTTGCTTGCCGAAGAGATTGGCGGCGGTCTGCAATATGCCGTGACTGACGAGGCGCTGGTGCTGGGCGCTGTCTTACCGGAGCCAGAGGGCATGATTGGATGAGCGGAATGGAGATAAACGAGCTTGTTCATGCGGTGAGAGCATCACCGAATTTCAATGAGCGTGCGTCTCCGATTACGATGTTGGTGTTGCATTACACCGAAATGAAGCCGGTCGAGACTGCGCTAGACCGTTTGACCGATCCCGATGCGGGCGTTTCCGCACACTACCTGATCAGTGAAGAGGGTATCGTCACCCAGTTGGTGCCCGAAGAAAAACGCGCTTGGCATGCAGGCGTGTCGTTTTGGCGGGGCACAAAAGATGTGAATTCCGCCAGTATCGGGATCGAGCTGGATCATCCCGGCCA
This sequence comes from Erythrobacter crassostreae, assembly GCF_019204045.1. GTDB lineage: Bacteria > Pseudomonadota > Alphaproteobacteria > Sphingomonadales > Sphingomonadaceae > Erythrobacter > Erythrobacter crassostreae. The sequence goes on from NZ_JAGSPC010000001.1 coordinate 1,301,095, forward strand.
TGCAGGCGGGTACCGTGAGTTTACCGACGCGCAGTTTGAGGCGCTTGTGCCCCTCGTCGCGCGGATTGTGAAAGAATACGATATTCCGCGGGCCAACGTCGTAGCGCATTCCGATGTCGCGCCATTGCGGAAGATTGATCCAGGCGAACTGTTCCCGTGGGACCGGCTCGCTGAATATGGCCTGTGTTTGCCCAAGCCGGAGAAGATCGAACAGGTCGATCCGTTCCACAATGAGGGCGCGTTTATCCTCGCGCTGGAACGCTATGGATACGATATTACCGAAGGCCGCAAGACGATCGAAGCGTTTGAAAGGCGCTGGCGGCCGGAAAAGATCGAAGGCCGCTATGACGCACAACTGGGCGCGATCCTGTGGCATTTGCTACTTGAACGGGACCGGGGGGCGGCGCGTTAGAGAGGAATTTACAGGTCTTTTCAGCAGGTGCGGAAGAAATGTGCTTTGATGATCGCCGGACGACCAGAGGGAGGGGTCTGCAATGATGAGAAAACTTGGAGCCGAATTTATCGGCACGTTTTGGCTGGTGTTTGGAGGTTGCGGTTCCGCAGTTCTCGCAGCAGCCTATCCCGAGCTGGGGATTGGTTTTGCCGGCGTTTCGCTGGCGTTTGGTCTCACCGTCTTGACCATGGCTTATGCTGTTGGAGGGATTTCTGGCGGGCACTTTAATCCGGCAGTTTCGCTTGGTCTTGCGTTGGGCGGACGATTTAGCTGGGGCGAGCTGGTTCCATATTGGATCGCGCAGTTGCTCGGCTCATTCACTGCTGCCGGTATGCTTTATCTGGTCGCGAGCGGCGTTTCCGATTTCCAAGCAGACGGTTTCGCTTCTAACGGATACGGCGAATTGTCGCCCGGCGGATTTTCGATGACGGCAGCGCTGATCATTGAAATCGTCCTTACGGCAGGGTTCCTTATCGTGATCCTCGGATCGACATCATCGAAAGCGCCGGCTGGATTCGCGCCGATCGCGATTGGTCTTGCGCTTACGCTGATCCACCTGATCTCGATTCCGGTGACAAACACTTCGGTTAACCCGGCGCGTTCGACCAGCGTGGCGTTTTATGCCGACACGGCGGCAGTTCCGCAGCTTTGGTTGTTCTGGGTCGCACCGCTGATCGGCGCGGCCATTGGCGCGATCATCTGGAAAATGATCTCGCCCGATGAGCCGATCGATAACATTGGCGGTCAAGAATAGGCCGAACCAAATATCGCAATAGTGAAGGGCCGGCTTTCCTAAAGCCGGCCCTTTCTGTATGCGCGGGCTGGTCAGGGGGCCGAGGCAGCCGCGAGCGTTCTCGTTCGAGGAAAGTCCGGGCTCCACGAAGCAAAGGTGGCGGGTAACGCCCGCCGAGTGCCCGCTTTCGGGCGGGCATTTAGGGAAAGTGCCACAGAGAGTGTACCGCCGATGGACCTAACGGTCACAGGCAAGGGTGAAAGGGTGCGGTAAAAGCGCACCGGGGCTGCTGGTAACAGCGTCCGCATGGTAAACCCCACCTGGAGCAAGGCCAAATAGGGGTCTCGCGCCTTTTAGGCAGGAGTGCATCGCTCCGAGAGATCCGGGTTGGCTGCTTGAGCCGTTCGGCAACGGACGGCCTAGACGAATGGCTGCCACCGCGCGGCCGGTCCCCCGAAGAGATTTGGGCGGATACCGCGTGCGGACACAGAACCCGGCTTATGAAGCCCCCTGACATTTCTTTTCTGTCTCGTGATGCAATGTAGATGGAACGGCCCATGCTCGGGATCGTTGAACGGCTATGCAAACTATACGCTCTGACGAACGAAGTATTCTGCAACGCGCTGCCCCGATCCTCGCGGTTATCTGTCAGGTTGGCTCGACATTCCTGCCTGCGCTCGGTTTCGGCGAACAGATTGGAGAGCGATCCGACTCGGTCAGGACACTTATCACGCCATCCGGCTGGGCTTTTTCTATTTGGGGCCCGCTCTTCTTAGGGTGTTTGATCTTTGCAATCTGGCAGGCGCTTCCAGCGCAGCGTTTCAACGCGCTCCTCAATCGCATCTGCTGGCCCGCATCTATTGCTCTCGCCGCGCAAGGAGTTTGGGCGGCATACACCCAGTTTAACAATCTGACGGTGGTCTCCGCTATCATCATTTTCGTTTCGCTGATAGGACTCCTGATGGTCCTTCGGACGTTGGTGAAACACACGGAATTCACGGCGAAAGAACGGTGGCTTGTTGCATTGGTCTTCAGCTCTCTCGCAGCTTGGTTGACCGCGGCGAGCATCGTCAACGTATCCGCCACCTTGCGCTATATCGGCGTGAGCGGAGAAATGACCTACCCGCTGGTCACTGCAGCAATGGTCGCAATTGGCGGTGTGATCGCGGCCCTTGCGACGGTGCGAAGCAGGGGCAACCCTTGGTATGCCCTCGTATTTTGCTGGGCGCTTACCGCGATATATTTTCGCGGAGGTCAGGAAGAAGGCATGATCGCTTTGGCATGCATCGCATCAGGCCTGCTTGTGGCGCTCGCGGCTCTGATTGGTATCGCTAACCCTCACAACCGTCGGCATTGGTTAGGAATTTGATCGCTTTGGCTGTCTTAGGCGGCTTGGGATACGAAGGTTGGGTACAGTTCATCAAGCGGGCGTGAACGGCCATCGGCGCAGACCAAGCGAACATGGTATCGCTTCATCCCGCGCGGATTTGTGACGCCAACTGAATGCGCAATCACACCAACTTCCTTGCGCATCTGCTTTACGAAATTGGCAACGCGCACAGCTTTGTTAGCTGGATCAAGGCCGCGTTGCAGGCTTGGATCGTGGGTTGTGATACCAGTCGGGCAGGTGTTCTTGTTGCACTTCATCGCCTGAATACAGCCGAGCGCGAACATGAAACCGCGTGCAGAAATGGTGAAATCTGCGCCAGCGCATAGCGCCCAAGCAACTTCGCTTGGGGTCACCAGTTTGCCGCTTGCAACGATACGAATGCGGTCTTTCAGGCCAGCCTTGTCACGCAGATCAACCAGCATGGGCAGCGCCTCTCTGAGGGTAAGTCCGACATTGTCGATAAGGGGCATTGGCGCGGCACCGGTCCCGCCATCGCCGCTGTCGACAGTTATGAAATCCGGCGCGCTTTGCGGACCGCGTTTGTTGATCTTAGCGAACAGGTCCTCCAGCCAGCCATAAGCCCCGATCACGGTTTTGAACCCGACCGGCTTTCCGGTGACTTCGCGGATGTGGGCGATCATATCGAGCAGTTCTTCGGTGCTGCCGATATCCGTATGACGATTAGGCGAAATCGAGGCCTCGCCCTCGGGAATACCGCGTATTTCAGCGATCTCTGCGTTGACCTTTGCTGCTGGCAGAATTCCGCCTTTGCCAGGCTTTGCGCCTTGCGACAGTTTCAATTCGAACATGCGGACTTGTTCGTGCGCTGCAACTTCGCGCAGTTTTGCGTCAGACAGGTTTCCATCCTCGTCGCGCACGCCATATTTTGCGGTGCCGATCTGGAAGACAATGTCGCAGCCGCCTTCGAGATGATATGGTGAAAGACCGCCCTCACCAGTGTTCATCCAGCAACCAGCCTTGGCCGCGCCATTCGATAATGCGCGTACGGCCGGTGTAGAAAGCGCACCGTAGCTCATACCGGAGATATTGAAGACCGAAGGCGCGTCATAAGGGATACGCGCCGCGCCTCCGCCGATCGGCATCGGGGGAGCCTTCACAGCATCACGCTCCAGTGTCGGCCAAGGGCAATTTACAAAAATAGGTGTGCCAACCGGATCCAAATTTCGGGTCGAGCCGAACGCAACATTGGTGGATTTGGCTTTCGACGCATCATCGACCCAATCACGCTGGGCCCGGTTGAACGGCATCTCTTCGCGATCCATGGCAAAGAAATACTGCCGGAAGAACTCGCCCAGCTCGGACAAGACGTGCCGCATCCGGCCAATCACGGGATAGTTCCGTCGGACTGTGTCGGCTGTCTGATAGCGATCGATCACGAACAACACGATCAATGAGAGGACCACTAGCCCTACGGCAAAAATGAATAGGCTGGTTAGCCCGTCAAGAACGGCGGTCATCGTGTTTCCTCCCAAAAGAACCTGTGAGCAGACGTTCGCTCACTGGAACTGAGTGGTTACACTATTGCCTCGCATGGGCCTGTCCACCTGCAAGTGGCTCAGCGCGTGCTTTCCGCAGATTGCACCGTGATCTGATCGCCCTCGGTCGCTGTCTGGATAATCCGGCGTTCGTCTCCTTCGAGAACAAGCGCGGTAAGGACGCCTGAGCGGAACGCTCCTGTATCGACGCCAATTCGGTTACCGCAATCCATAACGGTGTCGAAGATTGTGTGGCCGTGCACCACCACCTTTTCCAAGGGGCCTTCGTGGCTGAGGAAGCGGTCACGGATCCAGAACAGATCGCTGCGCTTTTGTGCATCCAGCGGCTGCGATGGATCGATTCCAGCATGCACGAAAACATAATCGCCAGCGATGATCATCTCTTCAAAAGATTCGATATAGTCCCGCTCGGACTGGGGCACGATCTGGGGAAGCAATGCGTGCATCTCGTCCAGCGTCATGGCGTTGAACTGTTTCTTGGATATCCCGTAGCTCAGGATGGTTTCGCGTCCGCCATGCTTTAAGAAATGCCGCAGGATATCCGGCTTTTCGAAAGACTGCAGAAACATCTCTTCATGATTGCCTGCAAGAACGCGAACATTGCGCTTCTTCTGCCATTTGCGAGTGCGCTCAATAACACCTGCACTATCAGGGCCGCGGTCGACCAAATCGCCCAGCAGAACGACGCGCGTATCCGCCGGTTTCGCGCCAGCGTCGTCTTCCTCGATCGCATCGATCAAAGCTGTGTACTGATCCAGGCAGCCATGGATGTCGCCAATCACATAATACCGCGTGCCATCGGGAACGCTGGGTAGCTGCGGGCGAGAACGCGGTGCGAAGATTTTGCTAAGTTTGTTCAGCATGACTCGGTTTTTGAATTGGCACAGCCATCATCGCCATAAGGATGTGACCGACCGAAATAGAGCGACCTTTGGTATTTCGAGATTTGCCCTCGACATAGACACGGCTCGGCTGAACCGCAAATGACGTATTTAGGCCGCCGAAACTGATGCAGAAATCACACAATCACGCGGTCCATAGTTCGGCGACGTAATTTCTCTTGTGCGCTGCATCAAATTTGTGCACGATTGTTTCGCATTTGGATGAGATCATCGACTAAAATGATGACCAGCGAATGTGCAGGTGGGACGAGGCAACAACAAAACTAAGGAAGTTGTAATGCTCACGTCCATCCGCGGTCTAACGGCCGCTACTCTCTCTGCGGGTATCCTCCTCTCTGCGGCACCCGCGCTCGCCTCTGACACAGTTTCTGATGAGGCAAACACTTTAATCGAACCCAGTGACGTTGAATTCAGTGATGAGCTGCTTGCGGCTGCTGCTGAACTGGATGTAGCCGAAACTGGTCTTGTTCTGACCCCTGCAACTGAACGCGCTAGCGCTCCAATTGCAGAAGGCGAAATCAGCAACATTCAAGGCGGAGAAGATGCGTCAAGTCCGCTGACGTTCTCTGCCAATGTGGCTTTCGCTATTGAATACCGTTTCCGCGGTGTTGCGCTGACTGATGGCAACTTTGCTGTACAAGGCGGCTTTGACCTCGCACATGACTCAGGCCTCTATGTCGGTACTTGGGCATCGAACCTTGACGAACAAACGGTTGGATATGGTTCAACCGAAGTCGACCTTTATGGCGGTTGGAGCGGTGATCTTACCGACGGCATCTCTGCTGATGTTGGCGGTATCTTCTACCTTTACCCTGATGCTGGCACCGGTGATTTCGATTATTACGAATTCTATGGCTCGCTTAGCTTCGGCCTCGGCCCGGCTTCTGTAACCGGCGGTGTCGCATACGCGCCCGATCAAGATTCGCTGGGCGGAACCGACAATCTGTACATTTATGGCGATGTCAGTTTCGGTATTCCGGACACTCCGATCACATTGAACGGCCATGTTGGTTATACTGACGGTTTCCTGACCTTCACGACCGATAGCGAAGCAATCGATTGGTCGGTTAGCGCAGATTTGGCGGTTGGCCCGGTCACGTTCAGCGCGGCCTATGTCGGTGTTGAAGGCGATGTTCTCGTCGATCCGACTGGCACGTTCACCGACGATGCATTCGTCGCTACTGTGAGCGCCAGCTTCTAAACAGTTGCACCGTCGCAGGAGCGAACGCCCTATCCGCGCATAAGCGGAATAGCGGGACCTCTAAAGAGACGCGGGATCGGAAACGGTCCCGCGTCTTTTCTTTTAGTCGAGGCTGAAATTGACGGTCGTGACGACGCGGACCTTTTTATACGGGCTGTCTGACTTGCCCCAACCGCCGCCATCACCGTCACGTGCCTCGATCGAGAAATAACCTTGCGTGGCATCCTTGATCGCGCCGACACCTGCGCCGGAATCCTGCGCAAATTGCTGCGCCGATGCGCGCGCATTTTTCGTCGCCTCTGCGACCATTTCCGGTTTGATGTCGTTGAGGCCTGTGAAGGTGTAACTCATCCCCGAGCCTTCTTCGAGGAACACACCGCGGCTCACCAGATCGAATTGCTGGGCAACTGCTTTTTGGGCCCGTTCTATATCTTGAGTTCTGAGCGAAAGCCGCTGGCGGACGGTGTAGGTCGTAACACCGCGATTGGTATAGCTAGCGACGTTTGCGCCCGTCGGTTGCAGCGCATCGTCGGGAAAGCCGAGGCCGTCGAAGAACGCTTCAATCGCTTGGGTATCGCTGCGGACCTTGCCTTGGGCCTCGCCCAGATCAGTGGCGCTCGCGGAATACGAAATCGTCCATGTTGCCAGATCGGCGGTGACATCACGCTCTGCCAATCCGCGCACGGTCACTGATCGTTCTGCTTCCTTCGCGCGAAGCAAGCCATCGCCCAGCAAATAACCGCCAACGATCATACCGATAGAGGCAATTGCGGCCGTGCCGAACCAGCGTGTCGTTGTCGCGCTAAGACTGCTCTTGCGTGATGGTGCCACGGGCTCCATGTCTGATTGTGTAGTTGTAGTGTCTCCGTTCATCACATCCTCCTAGTCGCTAAACCTACGATGAGTTGTGTGTCTCTGTCGATGAACCGAGTTTGAATTGCTGCGAGATGAACCCGAGGAAGTACAAATGGTCAAATATCTTCACACAATGATCCGTGTGACCGATCCCGATGCGACGGTGGATTTTTTCAAACTGATCGGTTTGGAAGAAGTGCGCCGATTTGATGTCGAAGCGGGGCGCTTCACACTTATTTTTCTCGCCGCTCCCGGACAGGATGGAGTCGCAGAGGTTGAGTTGACATATAACTGGCCGCCTGAAGATGGCAGTGCGCCAGAAACCTATGATGGTGGGCGTAATTTTGGCCATCTCGCTTACCGTGTCGACAATATATATGACACTTGCCAGAGGCTTTCCGATGCGGGCCACATCATCCACCGCCCGCCGCGCGATGGTCATATGGCGTTCGTCAAATCACCAGATGGGATTTCGATCGAATTGCTTCAGGAAGGCAATCTTGAACCGAAAAAACCATGGGCCAGCATGGAAAACACTGGCAGCTGGTAAGCCTCTTATAGCTGTGAACTGACGAAAAAGGGCGAAAGCCCGTTTTCGATCAGCGCAGCGGATCATCGGGATAGGGATCGATCGGCTGATCGCCTTGGTCGTCGCATTCTTCATCGGGATGCGTTGTCGTCAGCCTAAGGATAACAAAGCCGAGGATCGCGGAGATCGCGGACCCAAGCAGGATGCCAATTTTTGCTTCTTCGACGAAAGCGGGTTGATCCGGGAATGCCAGGCCACCGATGAAAATGCTCATGGTGAAACCGATGCCGCACAGGATCGAAACCCCCCATATTTCCGGCCAGCTCGCGCCTTCAGGGCGTTTGGCAAAGCCTGTCTTGTCGGCAATCCAAACCACCGTGAATATGCCAAGCTGCTTGCCGACAACAAGTCCAGCAGCCACAGCGAGCGGCAGCGCCGCGATCAATGCCTCTGGCCCCATACCGGCAAGCGATACGCCCGCATTTGCAAACCCGAATACGGGCACAATCAAATAGGCGCTCCATGGTGCAATGCTATGTTCGAGCCGTTCGAGCATCGAGTTGCCGTCTTTGCGGTGAAGCGGGATAGTGAGCGCGGCAACAACGCCTGCAATCGTGGCGTGGACGCCGGAGTTGAGAGCGCAATACCAAAGCGCTACTGCGAGCAAGATATAAGGCCAGAAAACCGACACCCGCATTCGGTTTAGTGCGAACATCAGACCGAAGACGACAAGCCCGGCCAGAAGCCATTCGGCATATAGAGACTTTGTGTAAAACAAAGCGATGACAACCACGGCCCCGATGTCATCAACGATAGCGACGGTTAGCAAAAACAGTCTCAGCGAAGCGGGAACGCGGCTGCCCAGCAGACCGAGCACGCCCATCGCAAAAGCAATATCGGTGGCAGCAGGAATTGCCCAGCCGCCGGTATATTCGCCGCCGCCGGTCACGGCCATGTAAACACCCGCTGGAACCAGCATGCCCGCCGCTGCGGCGAGCATCGGCAGGCGCCGGGCCGCAGGATCGGCAAGCTGGCCAGAAACAACCTCGCGTTTCACTTCCAATCCGACGACAAAGAAGAAAATCGCCATCAAACCGTCATTGATCCAATAGTGCAGATCTTTCAGTTTTGCGATCGGGGTCCACGACAGCTCTCCGTAGAACAGCTCACGATATTCGTTCGCATATGCGGAGTTCGCCGCGAGCATTGCTGCGGCAGCCACAATGATCAACAAGATGCCGGCAGACGCATCGCCAACGAAAAGCGCGCGGACCGGGGCAAAGATTCTGCGAAACGGTTTTGCGAGTGGAGGATTAGTATCAGACATGTTGCGCGTTCTCTTTGAGAAAACTTGAACCGGTTGCAAGGCCTATCAGAGCGCGTTAGTCTCTTTTTCTATCTGGGGTGGGGGTCGCCTTGACAGTATTTGGGTTTGATGCGTGGCAATGGCTGGCTTTGTTTCAGCTGGAATTGCTGTTGTTTGCCGGGGTCTTCTTTCTGATTGGTGCGGCGGACGACCTCGCTATTGATCTGACATGGATATGGCTGAAGCTGACGGGCCGTGCGAAAACCCGCGAAGTCGACCGGGCCGCGATGCAAGCGAAAAAGCTGCATGGATCAGCGGCTATCTTTATTCCTGCATGGCACGAGGCCAATGTAATCGGCGATACGATACGCCACGCTCTGTTAAGCTGGCCGCAGAAAAATCTGCGATTGTATGTTGGCTGTTACCGCAATGATCCGGCAACGATCACTGCAGCGATGGCGGCAGCGCAAGGCGACGCTCGGTTCAGGATTGTCATCCATGATCGGTCCGGGCCCAGCACAAAAGCCGATTGCCTGAACCGGTTGCACGAAGCCATGCGCGATGATGAACGGCGCAGCGGTACGCGCTTTTCGTTGGCCGTATTCCATGATGCGGAAGACCTGGTCGATCCGGCCGGACTGGCTCTGCTAGATCAGGCAATCGCCAAAGGCGCAGATTTCGCGCAATTGCCGGTTGAAGCTCTCCCGCAAGAACAGAGCCGCTGGCTGGGTAGCCACTATTGCGAAGAATTTGCCGAAGCCCATGCAAAGTCCATGGTGGTGCGCGATGCATTGGGTGCAGCGCTACCCGCGGCCGGGGTTGGCTGTGCCGTGTCGCGCAAGGCATTGTCCGAACTTTCACGCGGCCGGGTCGGAGCGAAGCCTTTCCGCGAAGATTCGCTGACGGAGGATTATGAACTGGGCCTCGCAGTCGCTCAATCGGGAGGCACATGCCGGTTTGTCCGCGCTCGCGGGAGCGACGGTCTCTTGATCGCAACTCGCGCCTATTTCCCTGCCAAGCTTGACGAGGTTGTTCGGCAAAAGACCCGCTGGGTGCACGGTATTGCTTTGCAAGGTTGGGACCGGATCGGCTGGGGAAGCAGTCTGATCGAGGTGTGGATGCGCGCTCGTGACCGCCGCGGACCAATGACGGCTTTCCTGCTCCTGATTGGCTACACGGTGCTTGCGCTAACGGCGCTTGGATGGGCTGCTATTGGACTCGGATATGGCGAGCCAGTGGCTCTCTCTCCAGTTCTGAAATGGCTTTTGATCGCCAACTTTGCCGCGTTTCTTTGGCGGGCCCTATCGCGGTTTGCCTTTACAGCGCGCGAGTACGGGGTGGCGGAGGGCCTACGAGCGCTTTTGCGTATCCCGCTGACTAATATCATCTCTATCATGGCGGGGCGCAGGGCGATATTTGCCTATGCGAAGACTTTGATGGGAAGCGCGATTGTGTGGGACAAAACACCGCACACAACGCATCCTGCGCGAATGCCTCCTGCTGGATCGGGTCTACAATGATTGCGCGCAGCGAACCGACGAGCCGCGGAGCCCCGCTGGCAATGCTGGTACTTGTCCTAGCGGTTTGGGCCGGAGGCAGGGCGATGAGCTGGGAGAATCCATTCCCTGCGATCAAAGACCTCACTGGATCGGATAGCTTTCTCGCGAAGAATGACGCGTCGGACGGACAAAGCGAAGAAGCAAACTCCTCTGCATATACGCCAGATGCGTTGTCGAGCTCTCAGCAACTTACGCGACCACTGACCCAAGAAACTGCGCCCTTCTTTGCGGTCTTGGGAACTGCCACCGCTGCGCCGCGAGACTGGCTGAAGCCGCGCCAGGCTTTCGGGCACCAGACTTTGTGGGCGCAGGCCATGTCTACGCGGCTGTCTTATCGCCAAGAGGCTGCATATACCCGCCAAAGGCCAATGCGGATATCGGGTGTTACTCCGCTTTCGCCGCCGCTTGACGATGCGAAACCTCTAGGGCGGTGGAGTTTCGATACGTGGGGGTTTTGGCGGCAAGGGTCCGGCTCAACCGCGATCTCTCAAGGCCGCGTACCGATTTATGGTGCCAGCCAAATCGGCGCCAATCTTCAATACCGGATCGCGCCATCGTCCAGCCACGACCCACGTCTTTATGCGAGGGCTTACCGCGCTCTCGTTACCAATGGGGAAACCGAGTTCGCTGTCGGTGCCTCGGCTAGGCCAATCGGCTCTCTCCCAATCCGTTTCGCTGCAGAATGGCGCGTAACCGAAAGACTGTCTGGTGCTGAGCTTCGTCCGGCAGTTTTGGCAACAACCGAGCTGCCGCCTCAAAAGCTGCCAGCGAATTTCCGCCTCGAAGCTTACGGCGGGGCTGGCTATGTCGGCGGCGATGGAGCGACAGCGTTCGTAGACGGTCAGGCGGCTGTGACCCGCGAACTTGTGAAGTTCGAAGGGCCATCTGACACGGGCGCACGGCTCAGCGTCGGTGCAGGCGCTTGGGGCGGGGCGCAGAACGATGCGAGCCGGGTTGATGTCGGCCCGACAATGCGGCTCGATTTAACCTTGGGCGAAGTGCCAGCGCGCCTGTCGGTCGACTGGCGCGAGCGCGTTGGCGGGGATGCTTCGCCAGATTCAGGAATTGCTGCGACTCTTTCGACACGTTTCTGATTGACGGGGATCACCGGAGAACTGCGTCTATCATCAAAGCCCCGCGTGGAGTAACGCTGCGAGTATGGACGTTTATCTACCCATTGCGAATCTATCGGTGAACGGATTGTTCATCGTGCTGCTGGGCGGATTGACGGGTATTTTGTCCGGATTGTTCGGAGTGGGCGGCGGGTTTCTGACGACGCCCCTGCTCATTTTTTATGGCATTCCCCCCACTGTTGCAGCGGCCTCTGCAGCGACACAGGTGACCGGAGCAAGCGTTTCCGGTGTGCTCGCCCATTCCAAAAGAAACGGTGTCGATTACCGGATGGGGGCCGTGATGGTCGGCGGCGGCATCGTGGGCGCATTGATCGGTGCATTGCTGTTCAACGTGCTGGAGGCGCTAGGCCAGATCGATGTCGTCATTAGCATTCTCTACGTCGTACTGCTTGGATCAATCGGAACGCTAATGATGCGCGAAGCGGCTACTGCCCTGCGGCCAGGCGCGGAGACCGCCGGTTCCCAGCCGCGCAAGCGCCGCCATCACCCACTCGTAGCCGGCCTTCCTTTCCGGTGGCGCTTCTACCGTTCGGGACTGTATATTTCGCCGCTCGCGCCTTTGATCCTTGGTACTCTTGTAGGTGTCCTCACGATGTTGATGGGCGTCGGAGGCGGCTTCTTGCTCGTTCCAGCGATGCTGTACCTTCTCGGCATGAGCGGCAATGTTGTCGTTGGTACATCCCTGTTCCAAATCCTGTTTGTGACGATGGTCACGACGATGACCCACGCTTTGACGACCAAAGCGGTTGATATTGTTTTGGCGGGCTTGTTGCTGCTGGGGTCTGTGTTAGGCGCACAGTTCGGTACGCAGATTGCGATGAAGGCGCGGCCCGAAGTTCTGCGGCTTGTGCTTGCCGCAATCGTGCTCTTGGTCGCGCTGCGGATGCTTTACGGGTTGGGCGTACAGCCTGATGAAATCTACACAGTCAGTCCGCTGTGATGCACAGTCCGTTTGAGCGCGCTCTGAAATTTGGGTTTCTCGGTCTCGCGGTGCTTTCGCTTTCCGCGCAGCGAGAACCAGTTTTGGTGCCCGAAGTTAGCCAGTCGCGGATCGAAGTGCGTCAAGGTTTCACCGGTGCAAACCTGCTTCTTTACGGAGCTGTGATTGATCCGGTGGGCGGTCGTGAACGAACGCAATATGACATTGTCGTGGTCCTGAAAGGCCCTGCGGAACCGGTCCGTCTTCGCGAGAAAGATCGAATTGCAGGTATCTGGATGAATGCTGGATCCAGCGATTTTCGATCTGTGCCTTCCTTTTTCGCGGTCGCTTCTTCACGGCCGGTTGACGAAATCGTCGATGAAAGGACAGCGGCGATTTATGAACTCGGCACAGACTTCATCCAGCTCAGCCCGAGCGGAGAGATCGAACCCGAAGAACAAAATCGATTTGCCGCTGGTTTGGTCGATATGCGCCAGCGGGCGGGGCTCTACAAAGTTGATCCTGATGGAGTGCGCATAAGCGAAGGTGTGCTCTATCAGGCAAGGATCGCATTGCCCTCCAATGTGATCACAGGTCCGTACACAGCCGAAACTTTTGCCATTGCCGAAGGGCGTGTGCTTGCCAGTGCGACTGCCGAGATTGAGGTCGCAAAAGTTGGGCTGGAGGGACAGGTTGTGAACGCGGCGGAGCGCTCCTCCTTGCTGTATGGTCTTGTGGCGATCATCCTGTCTTTGGGCATGGGGTTAATTGCAGGCCGCTATTTTAATAGGTCGTGATTCAGTCCTGTGCGGGTTCGTTGACGCGAAATTAACCGAGCATCGGTATTCACCCGACTTCATAATTCTGCCGGAAATTTGACGTTTTCGGCGCGCGATTTTGTAGTCAGGGAAACGCCGACAATGAACGACATGGCCAACCAGAATTTTGCCAACGGCGCATCAGGTGCTTCTCCGAGCGCGAATTCTGCGCATGTTGACGAGACTGACAATTCGCGCTTGCCAATCGGCGTGGTGCTGGAAATTTCCGGCTCTGGCTCGCAAATTGCCCTCGATCTGCCGCGCCTTAACGAATGTATGGAAGACGATGATCCGTCTATCCAACTCGCGGGCCAGGTTGGCAGCCAGATCAAAATTCGTGTTGGCAATGCCTGGCTGCTTGCCAGCGTTCGTGACCAGCGCAAGGATCGCCGCAGCGAAAGCGGCATCATCGCGCATATCGACTTTCTTGGCGAGGGCAGCGAGGAAAAGCTTACCGGTCGCATCAACGGTTTCAAACGCGGTGTGACCCGCTATCCGGTCCCTGGTGCGATGGTTTATCCGGCTAGTACGCAAGACCTCGAACAAATCTACGCCAGCGATGGCCGTGCCAATATCACCATCGGGAAAGTCTTTCCGACCAAAGACATCCGCGCGGGCCTTTATATCGATGCGATGCTGGGTAAGCATTTTGCGCTGCTCGGATCGACCGGTACCGGTAAATCGACCAGCGCCTCGCTGATCCTTCACCGTATTTGCGAAGCCGCGCCAAACGGCCACATTGTCATGATCGATCCGCACGGCGAGTATTCCGCCGCATTTCGTCAAACGGGTCAGATTCTAGACGTTTCGAACCTGCAAATGCCGTATTGGCTGATGAATTTCGAAGAACACTGCGAAGTGCTGCTCTCGGGTTCCGGCGATGAGCGTCAGACGGATTCCGATATCCTCGCCAAATGTCTGCTCGCCGCGCGTGCCAAGAACCGTCTGGCGGAAACCATGGGCAAGATTACCGTGGACTCGCCGATCCCGTATCTCCTTTCCGATCTTTCCAACATTATTCAGGATCAGATGGGCAAGCTGGACAAGGCGACATCCTCTGCGCCGTTTATGCGGATCAAGGGTAAGCTCGACGAGATGAAGGCCGATCCGCGCTATCAATTCATGTTCTCCGGCATGCTTGTCGGCGATACGATGGCTGATTTTATCTCGAAGGTCTTCCGGATGCCGGGCGATGGTAAGCCGATCTCGATCATCGACGTTTCGGGCGTTCCATCAGACATCACCTCGACCGTCGTTGCTGTCCTTTCTCGGCTCGTGTTCGACTTTGCGATCTGGGGGCGCGAAGAGAGCACCCGTCCGATCCTGCTCGTGTGTGAGGAAGCCCACCGCTACGTGCCGAGCGAGAAGAACGCAGACGGTTCATCAGTCGGCAAAATTCTTAGCCGGATTGCCAAGGAAGGCCGTAAATACGGCATTTCGCTTGGCCTGATTACCCAGCGTCCCTCCGACCTTGCCGAGGGTGTTCTCTCGCAGTGCGGCACCATCATTTCGATGCGTCTCAACAACGAGCGTGACCAAGCGTTTGTGCGGGCCGCGATGCCCGAGGGCGCACGCGGTTTCCTCGATTCAATTCCGGCGCTCCGTAACCGCGAATGCATTGTCTGCGGCGAGGGCGTTGCCATCCCGATCCGTGTGACCTTCGACAACCTCGAGGAGCACAAACGACCAGCGTCTGAAGATCCCAGCTTTGTCGAGCTTTGGAACGGCAGCGGCGGTGAGGAAGAGCGCGTTGAACGCACCGTTCTGCGCTGGCGCAGTCAGGGATAGAGGCTTTGTTTTTCGCACGCCATCCGGCGTGCGATTTCCTCGCATAAGCTCGGGCGCGCGGTCGCGCTTGCGACGCCTGCGGCGTCGATTGCTACAACACTGATTACTTGTTTGCGGAGCTCGGTCGCGCAGCGCCGGATGGCGCGCGCATACTCAACTCCCACGCGTATCGCCATACAGGTGGATATGCATTCGGTCTGACATTCTGAACCCGTGCTCCAGGCACAGGCCGCTGAGCCATTTTTCCCGCTCGCGCAGGGTCTCGCTGTCGGTTCCTTCGGGCATGAGGAACACGCGGCCGGGAATGAACCGGTATGTGCGCTGCAATTTCAGCACTTCTTCGACATCGGATGGCTCGGCGATCACGAATTTGAAATACGCACGCGGGTCGCAGGCGTAGAAATCAAGCCGTTCGGGGATCAGCGCGAGGTCGGCGGCATTGCCGCTATGCGCCAGTTTCGGGCTGACATTGTATTGATCGACGCGGATATCGACGTGGCTTGGCGCTTTCGTTGTGCCGTTGGTTTCAATCTCGACGCTGATATCGGGCAGGTGCCCCAGCATATCGGCGAGCGCGCCGCCTTGCATCAAAGGCTCGCCGCCGGTGATAACGAGCCGGTTCTGTCCCAGAGCCGCGATCCGCTCCGCCGCGTCCTTCGGATCAAGCGATACCTGATTGGCCTTGCGATCAAAGGTAACCCCATCGCGGTGCGCGCGCTCGTCGCCATCAAAGTGCCACGTATAGGCCGTGTCGCACCACGTGCAGGCGAGGTTGCAGCGAGACAGCCGCACAAATGCAACTGGCACACCCGCGCTTGGCCCTTCGCCCTGCAGCGAGGCGAAAATCTCCGGTCCGCCGGTATCGTCAGTGGCGAGGACTAAAGCCATTTTGGCATTCTCCAATTCGAAACGCTGTAGGAGACGGGTGACATATTCTCCAACATGTCATGCGTGTCCTACAGGCCCAAACCCGCAGGAATGAGCCATTTCCGCCATGTAGGGCACACCTGACAACTCTCCAACTTTTTCGCGGTTTTGCATGGCCCAACATTACCCCGCCTTAGAACGAAGCGCGGAAGTAGGAAATCGCCGCGCGCACAAGATGCTAAGCCCAGCCCGCCGGATCAAGCGCGAGCAGCTTTGCCAGCTCGCGATAGAGCGCCGGCTTTTCGCGCTTTAGCTTTTTGGGCTTTTCGAAGAACGTCACGATTGCCTCGGCGAAAAACTCTTCATGATTTGTCGCGCCATAGGGATCGATCAACGTGTCGCTCCCGACTTCGACGCTTTCCACATGGTCGTGATAGGAATCCAGCATGACTCGCTCCCAACCGGCATAGGCCTGCCCCTTGCGCAGGATCGGGATGCCGTTGGTTTGGCCGGAGAGACCGTCCAGTTGGTGCGCGAATTCGTGGATCACCACATTGTGCCCGTCCTCCGCATCTAGGCCGCCATGCAGGGCATGGTCCCATGACAGTATGACCGGCCCGCGCGCCCAACTTTCGCCAAGCGTCACGTTTCTGTTCTGATTGACGATATAGCCATCATGGTTGTCGCGGTGGGTGAGGAAGGCGGACGGATAGATCAGCACATTGCGCAGCGTATCGTACCAGACCGGGCTGTTGACGATCAGAAGACACGCCTGAGCCGCAATGGAAAGCCGCATCGCCTCACTGACTTCAACACCGTTCTGTCCGCGAAAGGTGACTTGATCGAGGAACAGGTTGATCTTCCCCTCCAGCGATTTGCGCAGATCATCGGGTAACCGGCGGACCAGCGGGACCAGCCGTTCCACCACCGCGCGCTGTTCTGGTGTAAGCGGCGTCGCGAGAAGCGCAGCGCGTTTTTGGTGCTTCGCGCGGCGGCGATACAGAAACCACGCCGTTATTGTGAGCGGGATTATGAGAACGAGCCAAAGCGTCATGACTTAAAGGTAAGATCGAGTGCTGCGTTTTGGTAGGGTGCGCTGTGAGGTGAAAATCGGACCGTTGGCTAACGACCCAATTGTTGACATGGGACAGCTCAAAAGAAGCGGCTGTCCTGCAGGTAAATCGCGTCGACGATTGAAAATACCTGCTTAGCTAGAGGTGAGCCTATTACATCGCGTCGCGGCGCCCTTCTAGCGACCAAGTCAACATCGGCGAACCTGTCATCCGCATCAATGACCATCAGTGAAGGCGTGGTGTCTTCGAGTTGGCGATGAATCAATGCGACGCCCAACCGATCATTTGGGCCGGTACCATCGCCCCATTCACCGAGAACGAGGTCGAGATTTGCTCCCGGCTCCCCAAGATGCCCGACGGCCCAATGCATCCAGTATGCTGCGACGCTAGGGCCACCATGTTGATGAACCATACCCCAGACGCAACGGCTTTCGTTTCCACAACAATCGCAATGGCCGCTACTTTCGCCCATCGTTTCAACTTCTAACGCGGTGAGGTCGGCATTAGACATCATAACTTGGAACGTAACCTCGCCGATGTCAGCTTTCTACCCCAAATTCGGTCGTCGTAGGACAACCCTGCCTCACACCAAAGCTGACGCTTGGCGTGCGTAGTCAGAATTGAAACCTAGCCCAACCGTTTCAGCGCCCCCTCCAGTCGCCCGACTTCGGCCGAATGATGCGCAAAGTCGGCTTTGGCTTTCTCCACCGCCTCTGGCTTGGCCCGTTCGACGAAGTTCGCATTGCTTAGGCGCCCTTCAAGCGATTTCGCCTCTTTCTGCGAAGCGGTGAGGGCTTTTTCCAGACGGGCCTTTTCTTCGGCGATGTCGATGATGCCTTCGAGCGGGACGATGAACACGTCGCTGCCTCCTGTTGCTTGGGCTGTGACCTGCATGGCAGGGCCATCAGGCGCTTCACCCATGGTCACCGGCGTCAGGCGCGCGAGCCGTTCAATCGCGGCGCTGCTGCGTCCGATTGTGCTGCTCGCAAGGTCTGATGCGGCTGGCAGGAACGCGGCGAGTTTCGCGCCCGGCGCAATGCCAAGCTCGTTTTTCGCGCTGCGGACATTGGTGGTGAGGTCGATCACCCAATCAATCGCGTCGGTGGCTTCCTTGGAAACTTCGGCGCGCGGGCTGGGCCAGCTGGCGGTGATGAGATCGTATTTGCGCGTCCCCTGCGCGTGCCACAGCTCTTCCGTGATAAACGGCATGAACGGGTGCAGCATGACGAGGATCTGGTCGAGCGCCCATCCGGCAACCTCGCGGGTTTCCACCGCAGGCATGGCATCCGGATCGCCGGCAAAGACCGGCTTGATCAGCTCAAGATACCAGTCGCAGAATTTGCTCCAAGTGAACTGGTAAATCGCGTTCGCCGCCGCATCGAAGCGGAGGTCTGCCATAGCCTGTTCGATCTCGGCGCAGACTTGCTGTACTTCGCCGATGATCCATTGGTTCGCCGCAAGACGGGCGGTCGGAGCTTTGATCGTAGTGCTTTTGCCAATGCCGTTGGACTGGCAGAAACGCGTCGCATTCCAGAGCTTTGTGGCGAAGTTGCGGTAACCCTCGACCCGCTTTTCATCCATCTTGATGTCGCGGCCCTGGCTTTCCATCGCCGCCATAAAGAACCGCAGCGCATCTGCGCCGTATTGGTCGATCAGGCCAAGCGGATCGACAACATTGCCCTTGGACTTGGACATTTTTGCGCCGTCGGCTGCGCGCACGAGGCCGTGCAGATACAGCTTGGGCCAAGGCGCCGTGCCCATATTGTACTGACCCATCATCATCATCCGCGCATCCCAGAAGAAGAGGATGTCAAAGCCGGAGATTAGCAGATTGTTCGGGAAGTGTTTCTTGACCAGATCGGTCTCGTTCGGCCAGCCGAGCGTCGCAAACGGCCACAGTGCGGAAGAGAACCATGTGTCGAGGACGTCTTGGTCGCGCCAGAGCGCAGGTAGCAAATCCTTATGGGCTTCGGTCTGGGTATCGTGAACTCGTACAGTTCCACCTTCTGGAAGATACCGAGCATATCGCTCATTTGCGATCTGGATCGCTTCTTCTTCGGTTGTCGCAACAATCGGATCTGGGGCAAAATTCTTATTAGAAAATTCGCTACCACTCGACATTTCGAGCGCCCCATCATGGAGTTTCGGTCCGAACCAAGCCGGAATCCGGTGTCCCCACCATAGCTGGCGAGACACACACCATGGCTGGATGTTTTCCATCCAGTTGAAGAACGTCTTTTCCCATGTCTGGGGCACGATTTCGATGGTGCCGTCTTTAACCTGTTCAATCGGTTTAGCAGCGAGCTTTTCAGCGTCGACATACCATTGATCGGTCAGCCATGGCTCGATCACCACGCCGCCGCGATCACCGAATGGCGTTGCGATTTGACGCGGTTCGGCGTCGTGTTCGACTTCCTCGCCCTTTTTCGTCTTGGCGATGTGCGGGATCAAATATCGGTCTGCTTTCAGACGCGCGACCACGGCTTCGCGGGCACCATCTTTGCCGTCACGTTTGAAGCGGTGCAGGCCGAGGAACTCCTCCGGCACCAGACCGTCCGATGTCTGACAAACATTCGCATCGCTTGTCAGCATGTTGAGCATCTCACCCGCGACAAAGCCCGCGCGCTTGCCAACCTCGAAATCGTTGAAATCGTGACCCGGCGTAATTTTCACCGCGCCGCTGCCCAGCTCGGGATCGGCGTGTTCGTCGGCGACGATTGGAATGCGGCGGCCCGTGATCGGCAGCACAACATGTTTACCGACAACGCTGGCATAGCGTTCGTCTGATGGGTGAACCGCAACTGCCATATCGGCGAGCATCGTTTCGGGCCGCGTGGTCGCAACCTCGATGTAATCGCGTCCATCAGAAAGCGTCACACCGTCTTCCAGCGGGTACTTAAAGTGCCAGAAACTGCCCGCTATAGTCTGCGTTTCGACCTCAAGGTCGGAAATCGCGGTCTTCAGTTTTGGGTCCCAGTTTACCAGCCGTTTATCGCGGTAAATCAGACCATCATTGTAGAGATCGACGAACGTCTTGAGCACGGCTTTGGTGAAGTGCTCGTCCATCGTAAACTGCTCTCGCGACCAGTCCATTGAACAGCCCAAGCGGCGCAATTGCGTGGTGATGGTCCCGCCGCTTGTCGCTTTCCATTCCCAGACCTTATCAACGAAGTCTTCGCGTGAATAATTGGTGCGCTTGTCTTGGGCGGCCTCCATCTGGCGTTCGACCACCATTTGCGTCGCGATGCCCGCGTGATCGGTTCCGACCACCCACAAAGCATCTTTGCCGCGCATGCGTTCATACCGGATTACGATATCCTGCAACGTGTTATCGAGCGCGTGGCCGATGTGCAGCGATCCGGTCACGTTCGGCGGAGGGTTCACAATGGTATAGGGCTCGGCATCAGGGCGCTCTGGGCGGAAACCGCCGGTCTCTTCCCAATGTTTGTACCAGCGCGCCTCAATCGAGGCGGGATCGAATGTTGTGTCGAGTGTCATTGTATGTCTCACGGTCAGAGCGGCTGGTGCCGCCCAACAAGTTGTAAGCCCTCCATTACAGCGCCGATTGTGCGACGCAACGGAGAGTTTTGCGTGCCAGCCCAACTGGCGGCTTGTTTGCGCCGCGATTTATCCGCATAGCTGGGCGCGTTATGGATGGGGCTGCGCAATTCACACTCGACGAAGATGAGGCAGGACGCACCAGGCTTTCTGTCGAGGGCCCGCTGTTGGTATCCAGCGTCGGCCCGCTTGATCGCGATTTAGAAGAATTGAACGCCGATCTGGGCGTGATTGACCTGTCGGGTGTCGATGCCATCGACACAATCGGCGCGTGGGTCATGTGCCGCCTTGCCGCACGTCACGAGGCAGAGATTACCGGTGCTGGCGAGCGTGCAAAACGATTGCTCGATGCCGTTGAAGGCGCGGGCAACGATGCAGAGATGGACCCGCCGCGTGATCCTGTCTGGCTGCGCGTGCCGAAAGCGATCGGCGAACTGGTGTTCGATATGCGCGGCGGCATCATAGGCGTGGTCGGGTTTCTTGGCCGTATCTTGATCGGGTTGGGCAGGCTGATCCGCCGCCCGAGCACTTTCCCGATGAAGGCGATGGTGCGCCAGATGGAGCTGGTCGGCGTGTCGGCTCTGCCCATTATCGGCCTGATGAGTTTTCTGATCGGGATTGTCATCGCGCAGCAAGGCGCGGTGCAGCTTGAACAGTTTGGCGCAGAGGCGCTGACGGTGAACCTTGTCGGGCGGATCACCTTGCGTGAGCTTGGCGTGTTGATGACGGCAATCATGGTCGCAGGCCGATCCGGCAGCGCTTTCGCCGCGCAAATCGGCACGATGAAACTCACCGAAGAGGTCGATGCGATGCGCACTATCGGCATCTCCCCTGCCGAACGGCTGGTGATCCCGCGGGTCCTTGCCTGCACATTCATGATGGTGCTGCTCGGCTTCTATGCCTCGGTCGTGGCGATTGTTGGCGGCGCCGTGGTTGGCCAAGTCGCGCTTGGCATCCCGTTTTTCACCTTCCTTGAACGGATTCAGGAAGTTGTGCCGATCCACGATGTCTGGGTGGGTCTGATCAAGGCGCCTGTCTTTGGCCTGATCATCGGTCTCGCGGGTTGCTATCACGGCATGCGGGTTGAGGGGAATTCGGAGCAAGTCGGGCTTCGTACTACCATGGCGGTGGTCTCTGCGATCTTCGCCGTAATCGTGCTTGATGCGTTTTTCGCGGTGTTCTTTACCGAGATCGGGTGGGGCTGAGCCATGGATGACGAACTTCACGCCCGTTACAGCGGAAAGCCGCCGATTGTGGTCGACGGGCTGACCAATCGTTTTGGCGATTTCGCGGTGCATGATGATCTCTCCATGGAAGTGCGCGAAGGCGAAATTCTGGGTGTGGTAGGGGGATCGGGCACCGGCAAATCGGTGCTGATGCGCTCTATCATCGGATTGCAGACGCCGAGCGATGGCCACATTTCCGTGTTTGGCCGTACGATCACGGGTATCGACCCGGATCAGGATTTGGGCGTGCGATGCCGCTGGGGTGTGATGTTTCAGGGCGGGGCGCTGTTTTCGACACTGACCGTGGGCGAGAATGTCGAGGTTCCCCTCAAGCAATTCTATCCCGATATCGCGCCGGAGCTGCGCCGCGAGATCGCGCGCTATAAAGTGCTCCTGTCGGGTCTGCCCGAAGATGCGATCAACAAATTCCCTTCCGAACTTTCCGGCGGGATGAAGAAACGCGCAGGTCTTGCCCGTGCGCTCGCGCTTGATCCGGAACTGCTGTTTTTGGATGAGCCAACGGCAGGTCTCGATCCGATTGGGGCGGCTGCCTTCGATAGTCTGACAAAAGAACTGAAAGAGACGCTGGGCCTGACGGTGTTCCTCATCACACACGATCTCGACACGCTTTACGAGATTTGTGACCGGGTGGCGGTGATCGCCGATAAACAGGTCGTCGCGGTGGGTACGATCCCCGAGCTGATCGAAACCGGTCATCCGTGGATACAGGAATATTTCGGCGGGCCGCGCGGCCGCGCTGCGCATGCTGCACACGAGCGCTCAAATGAGTAGAGCGGCTAACAAGGCAATAGACACGAGCGGCCAAGGGCGTTCATAGGGAAGCGACATGGAAACAAGAGCTAACCATCTTTGGGTCGGTGCGGTCACGCTGGTTCTCCTGCTGGGCCTTGCGGCGGCAATCGTGTGGATTGCGCGTCTGGGGCAGGGGCAGCAAAACGAATACGACATCTTCTATGCGCAGTCCGTTTCCGGCCTCGCGAATGGCAGTCAGGTTGCCTATGCGGGCGTGCCCGTGGGCCAAGTGGTCGATATTTCGCTTTCCGAAGAAGACCCCGAATTCGTCCGTGTCCGTGTGAAAGTGAAAGAGGATGTTCCGATTTTGATCGGGACGACGGCGACCATTCAGGCGAGCTTTACCGGTGTATCGAGCATCCTACTGGATGGTGCTCGCGGCGGAGCACCGGCGATCACCTGCGAAACGACGGCTTGCCCAGAGGGCGCTCCTGTTATCCCGCCTAAAGATGGCGGCATCAACGCGCTGCTTAACAACGCGCCGCTTTTGCTGGAGCGGTTGGCGACGCTGACCGAGAATCTCAACATTCTGCTGGGCGCGGACAATCAGGAACAGCTTGCGGGTATCCTGCGCAATTCCAACGAATTGACCGAGCAACTGGCCCGCACTGCGCCGCAACTTGAAGGGACGTTCACCGAGCTACAATTCGCTTTGAAAGAAGCGGGCGAGGCGTTGAATGCGTTTGAACAAGCGACGGCGACGACTGACGAACTTCTCAACAAAGAAGGGCCTGCGCTGGCCGAAGAACTTCGCGGAACGTTGAGATCAGCCAATTCGGCGGCGGCATCTTTGGCGGCGACACTGGAAGATACACGCCCTGCCGCGCGGCAATTGCGTGAAACGACTTTACCGACAGCCGAAGCCACTTTGCAGGATCTGCGTGTGACCAGCCGGGCGCTGCGCGCGCTGACCGAAAAGCTCGACAATCAGGGCGTCGGCGCGCTGGTGCAGGGCCAATCGCTGCCCGATTATGAGCCATAAGGATTTGCGTATGTTGAACCGCATCACATTAGCACCCATCCGGACTGGCCTGATCGGCGCCGCCGCTCTCGCCCTTTCGGGCTGTGTCAGTTTTGAGGCCGATCTTCCGACCAGTCTGCTAACGCTCCAGTCCACTGCGAACGCCCCTGTTGGATCGGGCGCACAGGCGGGCGGCGAGGGCGGGGCCGGATCCATCGCTGTGCTGACGCCGGAGACGCCTGCAAAACTGGATGTGGTTCGCGTTCCGGTTAATGTGAGCCAGACCGAAATTGCCTATCTTCAAGACGCGGTTTGGGTTGAAAAGCCCGCGCGGCTGTTCCGCCGACTGCTCGGCGAAACGCTGCGAACGCGCAGCCCTGCTTTGATCGTAGACAGCGATGACACGCCGACATTGGCGGCCAAAACTGTGCGCGGCACGCTGCTCGAAATGGGATATGATGCGAGCGCTTCGTCCGTCATCATCCGCTATGAAGCGATTGTGACCGACGCAGATGGCAAAGCGGTTTCGCGCCGGTTCGAAGGACGCGAAAGCGGGGTTCTTCCCGAATCTGGATCGGTCGGTCCCGCGCTTAACCGGGTTGCGAATACTGTCGCCGGTGAAGTGGCCGATTGGGTTGTGGCCGGCGCGTAGTTGCTCGGCCTAAATCCGCGCGGCGCGGATAAATTCCCACGCTTTCAGAAAATCGCTTTGGCGTTTGGTGCGGCGGTCCTCCGCCTCCAGATCGCGGCCCCACAAATCGGCCTGCCATTCCTCTTCGAGGCTGGCTGCGCGCCATAACTCGATCGCTTCGGCCTCTGTGCCTGCATCCGCTGCGGAAAGCGCAATGATCAGCGATGCGGTGAGCGAGGTCATGCTTTCCAGTCCCGCCAGTTCAAATCCGCTCATTCCTTCAAGCCGTGTGCGCAGCTTGTCCAAGCTTTCGCCTGACTGTGCCTTGTGAATGATCCCGCTAACACGAACCATCGTGATGCCTTCGCGGGCTTCAAATGCTGTGACCAGCGGCTCCCACACCTCCTGCTGCTTCGCATAGAGATGCTCGTCCGGATCGGCGCGGTATAGCAGCGTATCAGTGTCACCGAATGCGACCACTTTTTCGGCCTGAGCGGCGATATCGGCGGTGACCACATCAATGGCATAGTCTGTCGTGTCGCGCAGAGGGAACAGTGCCGGATCAAGCTTTTCACCCTGAACATCCCATTCGGCGGCGAGCTTTTTGGCAAGAGCAGCAGAGGGAACGATTTGCTGCGCCCCTTTGACTGTTTTCAAGCGGCGTCCATCGAGTGTGACCTGCCAGCCGCCTTCCACCTGCCCGAACGCAACTGTATCGTAAAACCGTTTCACTGGCTGCCGTCTCCGGATGAAGATTGGCTGTCGGACTTCCACTTTCTGGCAAGCGAGCGCGGACCAAAATAGAACGCCAGCAAGCCGCCAACCGCCAAGGCCACGCCAATCGGATAGGGCGCGTCGATTACAGAGCGTGCAATGGCAAGGCCAACGAGCAAGGCACCGAGCGAACCGATCCGGATCGCGTTCAATATCATGTACCGCTTTCTTGCGAGCGTATCGTCGATATCGTGCGGGGTGTTCACGATGGCTGCTCCAATACGGCATGAAGGTTGGGGACCTGGTCCACGACTTGCTCCGCGCCCGTTGCGAGCAGTTCCTCGGGTGGATGATAGCCCCAAGCGACGCCAATCGAGCGCACGCCAGCGGCGCGGCCCATCTGCATGTCGAAACTGGTGTCGCCGATCATCACGGCCTGCGCGGGCCGCGCGCCGGCTTCGAACAGAGCCGCTTCGAGCATTGCCGGATGCGGTTTGGAAGGATGGCGGTCGGCGGTTTGCAGTGAAACGAACAGATCGGTCAGCCCATGCGCAGCAAGAACCGATTGCAGGCCGCGATCCGATTTTCCGGTCGCAACCGCAAGCGTCCATCCATCCGCCCCCAGCGCGTGGAGCAGATCGGTGATGCCATCATAAAGCGGTTCGTTCAGCAACCCTTCCTGACGGCGGGCGAAATAGCCGCTCTTGTAATATTCAACGACCTGACGGGAGGCATCCTCATCCAGATCCGGAGCGAGATGACGGATGGCAACGGGCAGGCTCAGCCCGACGATCCGCCGCACATCATTGGCATCAGGTGGAGCGAGCTTTGCACGCTCGAACGCTTGCACCATGGTCTGACAGATATCCGCCTGCCCATCGACCAGCGTTCCATCGCAATCAAACACGGCAAGCTTCATCGGGCGATACCCATCATAAATTCGGCCAGATCACCCGAGCCGTTTTCTGCATGGCCATTTGCAATGCGCTGCCGCTCTTCAGGTGACTTTTTCTGGGAGAGCTTCAAGGTGGGGCGCAATGCGGTAATCGTCATCTCAAATCCCGTGATGCCTTTGGCCAGCCGGTCCCACAATTGCGCGTTTGTTTCGGTGGCTTCCCACCGCTCGCCTGCAATGCGCTCTTCGTGCTTTTCAATGACAGCGTGGAGGAATTGTTCCAATTCCGCATACGTCATCGCGCGCACGTTTCCTTCGATCTCCACCGCGGCGTAATCCCATGTCGGTACTGTATCGCGGTTGTCGTACCAGCGCGGACTGACATAGCCATCTGGCCCGTTCACGGTGACTAGCGCCTGTGCGCCGTCCAGATGCGGGCTCAGCGCGTTGTGCCGGGCAAGGTGGAACTGCAGTCTGTTGTCCGAGGTCATCAAGATCGGTGTGTGGGCAACACGCGGTCCGTCGGGGATTGTTAGAAAAACCATTCCGAACCCGACCTGCTCGACCAGTCTTTCGATCAGAGCGCGATCCTCGGTCCGAAACAGCGGGTTGGGATGCATTAGCGGCGTCTCCTTGGCGCGCCTTTACCCTTACCCTGCGCTTTGGCTGCGGCTTTCTTTTTCTTGTTCGTTGTTACTGCAGAAGTCGTACGCGATTTGCGCTCACCGCGCCGGTCTTTGCGATATTGTTTGGCAAAGCGGCGCGCGGCCTGCTTCTTTTCGGCTGGCGTGCGCTCTGGCGCTTCGTCGCGGACCGGGGAAGCGTCGGAAAGCTTCTCGTCAAAGCCCAGCGCTTCCATGCTGGCAGCGAAATGTTCGGGAAGCTCTGCCGTCACATCCAGTTTGCCGCCGCCGGTCGCGCCGCCCGCAGAATCGTTGTTCGGCTGCGAAATGATAAGTCGCCGCGCATGCAAATGCATCTTGCGGCTGATTGCGCCGGTCAGGAATGCATCCTGTCCGCCATATTTGCCATCGCCCACAATCGGGTGGCCAATGGCCGCCATATGGACGCGCAATTGGTGTGTACGGCCCGTCAGCGGCTCCAGTTCGACCCAGGCGGCGCGCATACCGGCGCGTTCCACCACACGGTAACGCGTCTTCGCCATCGCGCCGTTTTCTTCATCGACATGCATTTTTTCGCCGCCGGTGCCCGGCTGTTTGGCGAGCGGAGCATCGATTGTGCCTTCGCGGGTTTCGGGCAAGCCAACGACAAGCGCCCAGTAAATCTTGCGCGCGCTGCGTCCGGCAAAGCGGCGCGAGAATGCCGCCGCGCTGCCCGGTGTGCGCGCGACCAGCAGCACGCCGGAGGTGTCTTTATCGAGCCGGTGGACTAGGCGCGGACGGGGCGTTTTTTCATCGGTAACAAATGCATCGAGCAAACCGTCTACGTGCTTGGTCGTCTTGCTACCGCCTTGCGTCGCAAGACCCGGGGGTTTGTTGAAGACAATCGCGCTCGGAGTCTCGCGGATCACCATGGCGTGGGCCTGAGCCACTTCTTCCTCGGTCAATTCGCGCTTCGGCTTTGGCGCTTTGTGCTTGGCCTCGCCGCCGGGCGGCACGCGCAGCGTCTGCCCTTCTTCAAGCCGATCTTCGGGCTTGGCACGTTTGCCATCGACCCGGATCTGGCCTGTGCGCGCCCAGCGCGACACGGTGGCAAAACCGATCTGCGGCAGGTTCCGTTTGAACCAGCGGTCCAACCGGATACCGTCATCGTCTTCGCTGACAGTGAACTGACGAACGTCTTTGCTTTCGCTTTTGTTGTCGCTGTTGTTGTCGGCAGTCATGCCGCACCTCGCATGATTAAGAGCCCGATATAGAGTGCGGCGAGGCCCGCCAGCACCGATATTGCAGCATAAAGAACCGCGAGTCCCACTGATCCGCGCTCTATCAAGAGCAGCATTTCGAGGCTGAACGCGCTGAATGTAGTGAACCCGCCAAGCAAGCCGACGCCAAGGAACAGGCGCATAGTGTCGCTTGCTCCGCCATGGCGGGCGAGCCAGCCGAACAACAGGCCCATGGCAAGGCTGCCGATCACATTTGCGGCCAAGGTCGGCCATGGGAATCCGCTGCCCACGCCGACATAGTGCGTAACGGCGCGCCCCAATTGATACCGTCCGACAGCACCAATGGCGCCGCCAATGGCAACAGTGGCCGATGCGGCCATGGGAGAGAGAGCGAGCGATGTCATTTGCATGCCCCTTAGCGTTCAGTGCGCCCGCTGCATAGCACTCCATCAAGCAAGCAGCGGCTTCAGGGCGATTTGAGGCACTGAATACCTTGCCATTTTTACCATGTAGGCCTATGAGGGCACCAGTTAAGGCGCGTTCCGGGCCCGTAAGTGGCGGGAAACGTGCCGTTTTTAGCGTCAAATTTACGCGTTTGCCCCGCGAATCATGAGCGGGCTTTCGTGCTTTTGGAATGAGGTAATAGTCGTTTATGCAAATCATGGTTCGCGATAACAATGTCGATCAGGCCCTACGCGCGCTTAAGAAAAAGCTGCAGCGCGAAGGCGTTTATCGCGAAATGAAGCTGCGTCGCCACTACGAAAAGCCCAGCGAAAAGCGCGCCCGCGAAAAGGCAGCAGCCGTTCGCCGCGCCCGTAAGCTGGAGCGTAAGCGCATGGAGCGTGACGGCATCAAGTAATATGCCGGTATTTGAGCGCAAAGACGCTTGAATACACACAATGGATAAGCCATCAGGGCGCGGTATCATTCCGCGCCCTTTTGCTATCTGAATTCCGCAAAATCGCGCATCCGATCAGGGAATTGAAATGACCGAAGTTACCCGTGTTCCAATCCAGCCTATCGCCAAGGGCTCGCTCACCAAATTATGGCTGGGCGTTATCGTCGCGATTGCGCTGGGGGCTGGCCTCGCCTGGTCTGCCACGCCAAAGACATTCACCATCGACACACTGGTTGCCGGTGAGGGTGATACGCCAAATGTCGGCGACGTCGCTTTTGTGAAATACAAAGGCAAAACCGCGGCAGACGGCGAAGTGTTTGATGAATCGCAGGACATTCCGCTGCCGGTTCAGGGCTTGTTCCCAGAAGGCACGCCGTTCCCGATCGAAGAAGGCGCGACGATCGACGGGTTTTTCAACGCGCTGCAGAAAATGCAGAAGGGCGGCCAATACGAAGTCTACATCCCGTCCGAGCAAG
This sequence comes from Erythrobacter crassostreae, assembly GCF_019204045.1. Classification (GTDB taxonomy): domain Bacteria; phylum Pseudomonadota; class Alphaproteobacteria; order Sphingomonadales; family Sphingomonadaceae; genus Erythrobacter; species Erythrobacter crassostreae. The sequence continues at coordinate 1,330,154 of NZ_JAGSPC010000001.1, forward strand.
CATATGGTGCAGAGCCTCCTCCCGGCGCGCCCATTGGCCCCAATGCCGATTTGATTTTCGAGATCGAGCTGGTCGATTTCATGACCAAGGATACATTCGACCGAAACCTTGGCATTCTGCAGCAGACTATGCAGCAGCAAGCCCCCCAGGGTCCTGGTGGACCCGGCGGGCCGGGCGGCGGCGCACCTGGTGGTCCGAACTCCGTGCCAATCACGCCTCCTCCGGGGCAGTAATCCAGACAACCCCTGCAAGGGAAACAGCCATGTCGGTAGACAAACAAACCGTTGCCAAGATCGCGAGCCTCGCTCGTATCAAGATGGGCGACGAGCAACTTGAGACGATGGTGCCAGAGCTGAACAACATCCTTGAATGGGTGGAGCAGCTTGGCGAGGTAAATGTGGACGGGGTCGAGCCGATGAGCGCGGTGATTCCGAATGAACTGCGTTTGCGCGATGATGTGATTGACGCAGATCCGAAAACTGCCGGCGGACGCCGCGACGATGTGCTCGCGAATGCGCCCGCTGCCGAACACGGATTTTTCGGCGTGCCTAAGGTGATCGAATAGCCGGAATACTATAGTGTAAACCCGCTCGTGCTGAGCTTGTCGAAGCGCGAGTGTGGCCTGGACCGAAAGGTTCGCCCTTCGACAGGCTCAGGACGAACGGAAGAGAAGTGAGCACAGAACTTACAAAACTTGGTGTCAAAGCCATCCGTGATGGTGTGCGCGGCGGAGATTTCACCGCGCGCGAAGTCGCGGAAAGCTTCAACGCAGCTGTGGCCGAAGCCGCTGCGCTCAACGCCTTTATCGTGACCACGCCCGACCACGCACTGGACGCAGCGGACGCCGCCGACAAAGCGCGCGCCGATGGCAAAGAATTGGCCGCGATGGCGGGTGTGCCCATCGGCATGAAGGATCTGTTCGCGACCAAAGGTGTGCAGACCACGGCTGCGTCGCACATCCTCGAAGGGTTCACGCCGCAGTACGAAAGCACTGTCTCACAAAACCTGTGGGATGCGGGCGCGGGCATGCTGGGTAAGCTGAACCTTGATCAGTTCGCGATGGGTTCATCGAATGAGACGAGTTTCTTTGGCAACGTCTCATCGCCATGGCAGAAATCGGGCAGCAATGCTGCGATGTCGCCAGGTGGTTCGTCTGGCGGTTCTTCGTCTGCCGTCGCAGCGCGGATTGCGCCTGCGGCTACCGGCACCGACACGGGCGGCTCGATCCGCCAGCCTGCCGCCTTTACCGGCATTTGCGGGATCAAGCCTACCTATGGCCGCTGTTCACGCTGGGGCGTGGTGGCGTTCGCTTCCTCGCTCGACCAAGCCGGTCCGATGGCGCGCTCTGTTGAAGACTGCGCGATTATGCTCGGCGCGATGGCAGGTTTCGATCCGAAAGACGCGACATCGCTGAAAATGGACGTTCCCGACTGGGAGGCCGCGCTGAATGCCGACCTTAAAGGTAAGAAAGTCGGCATTCCTAAAGAATACACGATGGATGGCACCGATTCTGCGATCCTCGATAGCTGGGAGCAGGGCAAAGCGTGGCTGAAAGATGCTGGTGCTCAGATCGTTGATATCTCGCTGCCGCATACGAAATACGCTCTGCCAGCATACTACATTATCGCACCAGCCGAAGCGTCATCCAACCTCGCGCGCTATGACGGTGTGCGTTACGGCCTGCGCGATCTGCCCGAGGGCGCTGGACTGCAGGATATGTATGCCGAGACCCGCGCCGCTGGTTTCGGTGACGAGGTAAAGCGCCGCATTCTGATCGGCACCTATGTGCTTTCAGCAGGTTTCTACGATGCGTATTACACGCAGGCGCAGAAGATCCGCACGCTGGTTGCGCAGGACTTTGAGAAGGCTTGGGCACATTGCGATGTAATCCTCGCCCCGACAACGCCAACGGCCAGCTTCCCGCTCGGCAGCTTGAACGATGATCCGCTGACGATGTATCTGAACGATGTGTTCGCCGTTCCGGCATCGCTCGCGGGCCTCCCCGCGATGAGCGTGCCTGCGACGATCAATTCGGATGGCTTGCCACTCGGCCTTCAGCTTGTTGGCAAACCGTTTGACGAGCAGATGGTGCTGAACGCAGGCCTCGCGATCCAGCAACGCAGCGGGTTTGATCACGCGCCGGCGAAATGGTGGTGAGCTGGGAAACCATCGGCATAGTGGCGATGATAGCTGTCTTTGCCGCAATCGGTTACGTTGAGCGTCGCCGGTTTTTTGGCGAAGCGCGCTTCGACAGCAAGACCGGCAAACGTATCGAAGATAAGAAGCAAGATTAATGCGCTACGTTAGCTTCTTCGTGAGCGCACTTGTGCTGAACGCAGGCCTCGTGATCCGGCAGCGCGCCGATTTTGTTCACCCCCTTGCTAAGTGGTGGTAAACAAAGCCGGATTGCAACTCAAATTGCGCGCCGCGCTCGGGCGTTTTTCGGAAGCCTATATTGCGATCCAGAGAGTGCGCTATCGCCTGCCGTTTGATGGCGGGCCCAACAAACTCGGTCTCTTTCGACTTTTGAACGATGAGACTGAGATTGTGATCGAGGGTTTCCCGCGCTCTGCCAACAGCTGGACCCTGCGCCTGTTTCGCCACTGGCAAGGACGGCGCATGCATATCGCCGAGCATCAGCATTCCGAGGCGCATATCCTCGCAGGCGCAAAGCGCGGTTTGCCAGTGATCGTGCTGATCCGATGGCCTCAAGACGCGATCCGAAGCTGGGCGCAGCACGATAGCGGGCTGGATTTGGTGTGGGCTCTACGGCGCTGGATTGGGTTTTATCAGGCTGTCGAGACAGTTTCGGACAAAGTCGTGATCGCGACATTCGAACAGGCCACTCAAACTTTTGGCGAAGTGGTCGAGCGAACCAACGAAAAGTTTGGCTCCAATTTCAAAGGCGGTGTCATCGATGACAAACTGCGCGAGGAAATCACGAGCCAGATGGCCGTCACCGGGTATCCAGATCCCGAACGCCGCGCGCGGTTAAAAGACGTTGCTGATCGGCTTGATCCAAAGACGCTGGAAGGCGCGATGGAGATTTACGAGACACTCGCAGCAAAGGCGCATTGATAATGTTGAACAGCGCCGCTGCAGCGGGTAAATACATTCGTACAATGATCCAGGATTTTGCCACAGGAAAAGAGGACATCGCGTAATGCTGTTCGCGACCATTTTCATGATGGCGTTCGTGCTGCTCGGCGGATTGGTGCTTTATCTCTCCAAAACGATTGACCACGGCGAAGCTCGGTTCGATAGCAGCGGTAAAGAAATCAAGGACAAGCCCGACGCGGCCGATGGCGATGCAAAGCCCGCGCAAAGGCTCGATACAAACACCACACCAGATCAGGTGAAAGACAACCATGAGTAAGTACATAGTTCAGGGGCAGACCGGCGATTGGGAGGTTGTAATCGGCCTCGAAGTGCACGCGCAGGTCACTTCCAATTCCAAGCTGTTCAGCGGCGCTTCGACCACGTTTGGTGCAGAACCGAACTCGCAGGTCAGCCTCGTCGATGCGGCGATGCCCGGCATGCTCCCTGTGCCGAACGCGGAATGCATCCGTCAGGCTGTGCGTACCGGCATGGCGATCGAGGCGGAAATCCACAAATGGAGCCGGTTCGACCGCAAGAACTATTTCTACGCCGATCTGCCGCAGGGCTATCAGATCAGCCAGCTTTACCACCCGATCGTGGGCGAAGGGCAGCTCCTGATTGATGCTGACGACAAAGGCGGGATTCCCGAAGACAAAGTCATCGGGATCGAGCGGATTCACGTTGAGCAGGATGCGGGCAAGCTGATGCATGATCAGCACCCGACCATGTCCTATGTCGATCTAAACCGCAGCGGTGTCGCTCTGATGGAAATCGTGTCCAAGCCTGACATGACCTCGCCAGCAGAGGCGGGCGCTTATGTCCGCAAACTGCGGAGCATCCTGCGTTATGTCGGATCGTGCGATGGCAACATGGAAGAAGGCTCCATGCGCGCCGACGTCAATGTCTCTGTGCGCAAGGTTGGCGATACAGAGCTGGGCACCCGCACCGAGACCAAGAACGTGAACTCCGTTCGTTTCGTCATGCAAGTCATCGAATATGAGGCCAGCCGTCAGGTTGATGTGCTGGAAAGCGGCGGCAGCGTCGATCAGGAAACACGCCTGTTTGATGTCGCGACCGGAACCACGCGGACTATGCGTTCTAAAGAAGACGCGCATGATTACCGCTACTTCCCGGACCCCGATCTGCTTCCGGTGGTGCTTGAGGATGATTTCCTGGCCGATTGCCGCGCCAGCCTGCCGGAATTGCCCGATGCCAAGCGCACCCGTTATACGGAAGAGCTTGGCCTGACGCCTTACAATGCGCGTGAGCTGACTGCCGAGGTGGAAACCTTTGCACGGTTCGAAACGCTGCTTTCGGTTGCGGCCACGAAAATCGGCAAGTCAGAGGCAAAGGTCGCGACGCAGGTTGCGAACTGGGCGTTGTCGGTTGGTCCGGGCGTGATCAAGGGGCTTGGCGATGAAGCCAATCTCGCCAATTCCACACCGGAAGCTCAGGCAACAATCCTTGCGATGCAGGATAGGGGCGAGATTTCGGGCAGTCAGGCCAAAGAGATTTATGAAATCGTTTTGAAGACTGGCCGCGATCCGGAAGAAATCGCCGATGCCGAAGGGCTCAAACAGGTCAGCGACACCGGCGCGATTGAAGCAGCCATTGATGAAATCCTCGCCAATAACGGGGACAAGGTCGAGCAGTATAAGGGCGGTAAGGATAAGCTGTTCGGCTTCTTCGTCGGCCAAACGATGAAAGCGATGCAGGGCAAAGCCAATCCGGGCGTCGTGAACCAGATATTGAAAGACAAACTGGGCTAAGATGCGAAGACGCGCCATTCTGCTCGCCCTCGGCACGCTGTCGATGCCTCTTGCGGCGCAGGAGGCTCCTCAGGCGCAGAGGCCGCAGGAAATGGCAAAGGCCGAGGTACCCGAGCCGCCGCCCATTCCCGACCTTTCGAGTCCCGAAGGCAAGCTCGGCGATGCGCGAAAATATGTGGTCTTCCATAAGGCGGATACCACTTACGAAGCGGCGCTTTCCGATGTGAAAGAATGCGCCGCGCATTCCGGTCGGCTAGTCCAGCGAAAAGCCAACACTTTCGTCCCTTGGGGACGCGATGATGCCGGCAACGCTGTCGCATATGACGGCGGTCAATTCGGCTTAGTAGGCTTTGCCATCGCGTCGATCATCGATGGCCCGATTGAACGTTCGATCCGGCAATCGAGTATGATCCGCTGCATGACGCCGCGCGGATATGTCCGTTACCGGGCCAACAAGGATCAGTGGCAGGAACTGTTCGAGACCGGTGAGAATGGATCAGAATTGCTTGCAGCGATTGCTGCTGGCCCTGTGCCGCCAACGCCGGAGGCCAAGCCATGATCGGGCGTTTCATCACAGCCTGCGCGCTCGCACTTACCCTGCCTGTATCCGCTCTCGCCAAAGACGACACCAGCTTTGCCCAATTGCGCAAGGAAGAGGCCGTCACGGTCAATCCTGAAAAAGCCTATTTCCTTTTCCGGGTGCCCGACGCTGCCAATTCCATATTCTTCCTGCGCGTCCCGTCGAAGGCTGATCTGGCGGCCTATGAAACGGCAAAGCGCGCCGAATATGATCGCAAGAAGCGCAAGATGCCTTACGAAGAATTTGTCTTCGATTGGGAAGAGGTGCCAAACCTGTTTGAAGTGCGGCCCAAGCGCAAATATGTTGAAATTGGCGACAAATTGCGGGTCCAGATCGTCGAAGCGCCGGCTGGCGAATATGTCGTCTACGGTGTCGGCTACAACGGCTATATGTATCAATGCAATTGCATGGGTACGGTCGGTTTCGTAGCGGAGCCAGGCAAAGTGACGGACTTGGGCACGTATCTCGTTTCAAATGCGTGGGACCCTTCGCCGCATCCCGAGCTCAAAGATGAAAGCGGGCTTGGCCGTGTCGCGCGGATGGATTTCGGCATGTTCGCATTTGGTATCCGGCCGGTTGAGGGCGAGGCGTTTGTACCGGCACAATTGGCGGGTTCTGAAATCGTGCCCGCGCCGTATCGCGCAATCGGACCATGGGTAGATCGGCGGCGCATTCACGCAAACCGGCTCGCTGCCATTCCTGGCGTGCTCGAATATCGCGAAGGCATACCCTTCGACCCAGTGACCGGTGACGAGCTGCGCTTGTCGCTGCATAACTAGGGCAGTTTAGCTACGCCTGCCTTTTTGCGCGATGTGTTCAAATGTCGCTCTGATACAATCCCGCCTGTCAGCTTTCTGGCTATGCCCCGCGCTTAAAGGTGCAGAGTGGAGAACCGGCTATTTTAGGGTTGCAACTCAGCATCATGGGGCTAGCTTCAGCGCAGGGATTTTCAAGGGGGTCATTCATGACATTCGCAGCTATGCGAGCATTCGTCGCTTGCGTTCTTTCAGCGAGCCTTTTGCTCGTTTCAACACCATCGATGGCATCGGAAAAAGCGGGCGTGCGGCCGGGCTTTGAAGAGAGCCAGATTGCCAATGAGAAAATCGTTCTTTTCCGGCCGGCTGTGAAAGTCGGAGAAAAGTCGATGGCTGGTATTTTCGAGCCGCGCGCCGAATGGACGGATGAAGCGCGCAAATTGATGGATGCGGAACTTATCCGCGCTCAATCGCGCCTGTCGAACGAGCTTACGCCACTCGGTGATATGGTTGGCGATGACGCAGAAATGGTCGCGGAATACGAGGCGCTGTTTGCCTCGGTTGCGAACTCGATCATGTTCCACCAATTCTTTGTCGGCAACCGTTTGCCGACCCAAAAAAAGGGCGATTTTGACTGGACACTGGGCGGAGAGACCAAGCGTCTCGCCGAAATGACGGGCGCGAATTATGGCCTGTTTATCTACACCGAAGATCACTATTCTTCGGGCGGTAACAAGGCGATGCGGATCATTTTCGGTGTCGGCGCACCGCCGCTCCACATCGGATACGCGGGCCTCGTTGACTTGAATACGGGCCATGTTCTGTGGCTCAATGCCGATGCGCAAATGGGCGGAGATGTTCGCAATGCAGAAGGCATGGAAAAGCGGGTCCGCCAATTGCTTGAAGACTTCCCCGGTTCTGTCGCAGAAGAAGGCTGATGCCTTTTCTAGACAAAGCCGCGCTGGCTGCGCTTTGCATTGGAATTGCAGGACCTGCTCTCGCTCAAGATGCGGAGCAGCCCGCAGAGTTCCCGCCTTACTCGGTGTCGTATGAACCGACGGATATTGACGAACGCGGTCTGTGGCAGAGTTTTGATGAGGTGGAGCGCCGGGTTAAGACCAGCAAAGACCTTATCCGGGATGAGGGGCTCAATTCCTATCTGAAGCAAGTCCTATGCGATTCTGTGGGTAGCGATCGCTGCGATGCAGTGCGGATTTATATTGTTCGCGATAGCTCGTTCAATGCCAGCATGGCCCCGAACGGGATGATGATCGTGAATTCCGGCCTGCTTTTGCGGATGCGGAACGAGGCAGAGCTTGCTTCGGTTCTGGGTCACGAATTTGCCCATTTTGAACAACGCCACTCGCTGCGTATTTTCCAGAAATTGCGCGGCAGCACGGACATAATGGCAGTCGTCTCCGGCGTGGTCGGGGTTCCGATTGGCAGTCTGTTCCTGCTCGATGTCTTCAGTTTCAACCGCGATATGGAGGTGGAGGCCGATTTGCTCTCTGCCGAATACCTCGCAGCGTCAGCCTATCCCAGTCAGGCGTCGGCAGATCTCTGGGTCCGGATGATTGACGAGGACGAGGTGCGCGCAGTCGAACGCAAACGCCGGAGCCGCAATCGCCGCGGTGCGTGGTTTGATAGCCATCCTGCGCCGAAAGAACGTTCAGTCTATCTGGCGGAAGCAGCGGCTGAATATGCTGATGTCGGTGATTTCCGGGTGGGGCCCTATGCCTCCGCGCTGGATACACACCTGCTGACTTTTTACGAAGATCAATTGCAGCGCAACGATTTCGCTGCGTCCGAATTTATCCTTGATGAAGTGGCCGGCGATAACTGGCGCGCGATCCACTATGTGATGGAGGGTGAGCTTCATCGCAAACGAGGCGAGCCAAGCGATCTGGTGACAGCGGAAGATGCCTACCGCGAAGCAATTTTTCGCGGCACGGAACTGCCCGCCGCATGGAGGGGGCTTGGCCTGACTCTGATGCGCGCAAGGCGCAAGCAAGAGGGCGCTGATGTCCTCGCAACCTATCTGGAAAAGGCGCCTGATGCGCCTGATGCACCAATGATGCAGATGATGATTAAAGGATCGCAATGATGCTGATGAAATCTTCGAAATACGCTCTGGCCCTCGCGGTCGCGACAGTCGCCATTACGCCGGCACCTGCGGATGCGCGCTGGAAATTGGTCAAGGTTGAACGGGTCGAAGCAGGTAAGGGCGCGCTGATCGTCACACCGCAGACCGAATGGAACCGCCGCAATCGGCGTCCCTCAAAGAATGGCGAGATTTGGACCAAAGACGGCTTCGGCCTGAACCAACTGCACCTGATCGGGCGTGTTGGCGATGGTGAAACTCTTTTCAAGGACAGGAAGAAGAAAACCCGCCCGATGCCAAAGGTGCAAAGCGATATGCTGATCACCGATCTGGCCGAATTGTTTGAGGCGAGCTTCTCGATTGAATATGATGTGACGCAGTTTGACGTGACCTCGCTGGAGCCGTCAACACTTGGCGGTGAGGACGCGATCCTGATGCGCTATGAATATGCGCTACCCAACGACGCTTTGGTCCGCGTTGGCGAAGCACGGCTTGCGTGGAACAACGGCGAAGTTTACCTGATCAATTTTTCCGCACCTGAGCTGCACTATTTTGGTGCCTCAATTGAGGAAGTTCGCGCGATTATGGACAGCGCTTCGCTGAACTAGCAGGCAGGCCCCTGCGGAGGCGTCGCACAGAGATTTGAAAAGCCGCCGGTGCATATCGCTCCGGCGGCTTTTTCGTGGCGTTATCCATTTGTGCCCTGGCCGAACAATCGGTGCGCTCTTGTGATGCAGGTTGGACCACCCACTTGGTGCAGCAACAACCAATAGAAAGGGCATGCAATGGCCACCATTCTTATCACCGGCGCGACCGATGGTATTGGGCTGGAGACTGCGAAAAAATTCGCGGGCAAGGGCCACACCCTGCTGCTGCACGGACGCAGCGCGGACAAATTGAAAGCGGCGGTATCGGCGGTCCATCAGGCTGCACCCGATGCGCAGGTACAAACATACCGCGCTGACTTTGCCGATCTGAAGCAGGTTTCCGCCATGGCGCAGCAGATCGTTAAGGGTCACGCCGCGATTGATGTGCTGATCAACAATGCGGGTGTGCTGAAACTGCCGGAGCCGGTGCTGCCCAGTGGGCACGATACGCGCTTTGTTGTGAACACGTTTGCCGTTGACGTGCTTACACGCGGTTTGCTTCCGATCATTGGTGAACAGGGCAGGGTGGTCACTTTGTCTTCCGCTGCGCAGTCACCTGTCGATATCGACGTGATGACTGGACGCAAAGCCAGCGGGCAAGCGATGGATGCCTACGCTCAAAGCAAATTGGCGGTCACCATGTGGTCACGGGCGATGGCCCTGACGCATCCGAAGGGGCCAGCCTTCATCGCAGTCAACCCAGGCTCTCTGCTCGCCAGCAAAATGGTACGAGAGGGGTTCGGCGTTGCAGGCAAGGATCTATCGATTGGCGCGGATATCCTTGTCCGCGCGGCAGAAGATGCGGAACTCGTGGACGCAAGCGGACGCTATTTTGACAATGATGCGCGCGATTGGGGGCGCCCTCATAGCCATGCGGAGGATGACGACCGATCGGCAAAGATGGCGCAGCTTATCACGGAAACTGCGCAAGGCTTGATCTAGGCCGCGCAAACGGAAGGGCCGCCGGAGCATGTCGCTCCGGCGGCCCTTTCTGACTTGCTCTGAAATCGCGGCTTACGCGGTTTTCGTGCCTGTTACCGGCATCGCGCCAAATGCGCCTGCGTTCACATTGCCAGCGAGCGTTTCGCCTTCGATGGTTGCTTCGCAATCGAGCGTCATCGGCATTGGAACGGTCATGTTCATTTTCCAGGTGAGGGTGTTGCCATCAACCTTGCCGTCTTCGACATCCATTGAACCCATTCCGCCGGCCATGTTGCCGCTGAATGTGCCGTCGCCGTTGTCAACAACGGTGAAAGTGCCAGCTTGATCGCCCATCGGGCTTTTGACTGTGGTGCTGTAAGAACCGGAAAGTGACATCGTGTTTCTCCTTGCGTGTCGGGGGTAATCATTCACCCCATCATTGATTTCGAGCGTAGTCCTGCGTGGTTGCGCAGCGAAACTCTTGATCCGTTGTTTACACGTGTGTCAGTGCCATTCAACCGGATTCCGGCTTGATTGAGAGGCGCAAAACAAAGGGCGGAGGCCGCTTTCGCATGCCTCCGCCCTTGGTATTCATTCAAAGCCCTGTAGGCCGTAGCGTCACTCTTCGGTTGGAAGTTCGCGAACTTCCAATGGCAGGCCGAGTTCTTCGAGCTGGCCTTGTACCTGACTGGCATCGCCCACGACGACCCAGACGAAGTTTTCTACGTCCAGCGCTTCACGTGCGGCTGCATCTAGGCTGCCTGCGGTCTGGCTTTGATACTTCTCAACCAGTGTTTCGTAATAGTCGTCCGAACGGTTGTAGAGAGCGTTGCTGCGCATCGCCCCCAGTACCGCTGGCGACGTTTCGAACCGGCCCGGCAATTCGCCGACTTCCGCTGCGACGTTGCGCTCCAGTTCCTCAGGTGTGACACCGGATGTGGTGAGGAATTCTGAAGTCTCACGGATCATCTCCGCGACGCTTGGGCCAGTCTTGTCGGCCTGAACACCGCCGGAGATCGCATAGACAACCGCGTTTTCCTGAGCCTGTGGCCCGCCGCGAACACCATAACTCCAACCCTTTGTCTCGCGCAGGTTCATATTGAGCCGCGCGAGGAAGTTTCCGCCAAGCGAATTGTTGGCGTTGGTGAAGTCGATGTAATTCGCGTCGCTTGCGTCAAGTCCGGTCAGCTGAGCGCCAACAATCACGCTTTGCGGCGAGTTCGGACGGTTGATCAGGATGACACGGTTGCCCGCTGTTGCCTGACCGGTGCTTGCAAATGACTTTGTGCCTTTTGCCGCTGTCGGAGCAGACCAATCACCGAACACGGCGTTCAGAGCGTCTGCCACTTCGGCCATCGGACGGTCGGAGATAACGAACACTTCGCCATTGTCGGGACGGATCCAGCTGTCCTTAAAGCCGAACAGATCATCGCGGGAAATTGAAGAGACACTCTCTACGGTGCTGCTTGCACCATAGGGGTGATCGTTACCGAAGATTTCCGGGCCGATTGCGCGGCGCGCGATGCCTTGCGGTGATTTAAGCTGCTGCTTGATGCCGGTAATGGTCTGGGTGCGCACACGCTCCAGATCGGCTTCGGCAAAAGCAGGCTCGCGGATGATGGAGCTCATCAGTTCCAGCGAAGGCGTCAGGTTCGAAGACAGCGCGGAAAGCGTGAAAGTCGAACGGTCTGCGCCGCCGCCAGTACCGATAGTCAGGCCAAGACGCTCTCGCTCTTCGGCGATTTCTTGGCTCGACATGTCGGCGGTGCCTTCATCGAACAGCGACATGGTGAGGTCTTCGAGACCGCGCATATTGGACGGATCAGCCGCACTGCCCGCGTTGAAGGACATTGTGACGTAAGTCGCTGGAACGGCGTCACGCTGGGCGTAAGTCATCTTCATCCCGTTCGCGAGCGTGGTGCGCTCGATGTCCGGAAAATCGAGGGTCGCAAGTGAGCCAATCGGCGGTGCAGGACGCTCCACTGAAACAGCGATAGTGTTGTCCGCAGGTGCCGCTTCTTCTGCGCCTTCCTCGGTTTCGACACTGGCTGCTTCCTCGTATGTCGCATCGCGCTCACCCGGTTCGAGTACCAGGGTGAAGGACGGACGCGTCATCCAATTCTGCATCGCGGCTTTCACATCTGCCGGCGTCAGTTTGGCGAGAACATCGAAGTTCTTCTTGTAGTTTGCCGGATCACCGGCGAGCACTTCACCGCGAGCAAGCGTAACGGCCTTGCCGCCAAACCCGCCTACCTGTTCAAGACCGCGAATGGTTCCGGCCAGCTGGCTGGTGGCCGCACGGCGGACTTCGTCTTCGTTGGGACCTTCTGCGATGTATTCCGCGATCAGTTGATCAAGGCGGGCTTCAAGCTCGGCCAGATCACCGCCCGGTTTCAGAGTGGCACTTACGGACAAAATTCCGACGCGCTGGAAATCGAAATTGCCGGCAGAAACGCCGACAGCCAGTTGTTCATCACGGACAAGGATTTCGTCGAGACGGCTGGATGCCAGCCCGCCAAACACGCTCGCACCGATGTTGAGCGCAGTTAGCTCGTCACTTGTGATGCCCGGCACTGGCCAGTATTTCGTGATCGTGGTCGCTGCGACCTGATCTTTCATCACGCTGCGGATATCTTCGGGAAGAACCGGAATTTCGGCCTGCGCCGGATTGTTCACCGGACCTCGCGCAATCGGGCCGAACCATTTTTCCATCATTGGCCGCGCTTCGGCTGCCGAGATGTCACCGGCCAGAACGACGGTCGCATTGTTGGGGCCGTATTTGTCGCGGAACCAGTTGCGCACATCGTCCATCGATGCGCTGTCGAGGTCGGCCATCGAACCGATGACCGAGTGGCCATAGGGGTGGCCTTCGGGGAACATCTTGTCGAGGATTTCATAGAATACGAGGCCGCCGGGCCGGTTATCGCCCTGACGTTTTTCGTTCTGGACAACGCCGCGCTGGTTATCGAGCTTTTCCTGCGTCACCGCGCCGAGCAGATAGCCCATGCGGTCGCTTTCCAGCCACAGCGCGCGTTCGAGCGCAGGGCGGGGCACGGTCTGGAAGTAGTTCGTACGGTCGAAATTGGTGGTGCCGTTGTAATCGGTCGCGCCCATTTCCTGCAGATACTGGAAGTAGTCGGCAGGCGCGTTTTCCGAACCGTTGAACATCAAATGCTCGAACAGGTGGGCAAATCCGGTTTTGCCGGTTGGCTCGTCTTTGGAGCCGACATTGTACCAGACCGCTACGCCGACGACGGGTGCTTTGCGGTCTTCGTGAACGATCACAGTCAGGCCGTTCTCGAGCTCAAATTCTTCATAAGGGATGCCAACCTGCGCAACGAGATCGGTAAGATCGCCGCCCTTCGCCATATCGCCATGCGCGTGGTCCCCGTGGCCATCAGCCAATGCCGGGGTGATCGGTGCGACAGTTGCCAGCGCGATCGCGGCGAAACTGGTGGTGGCCAGGCGCGTGCCTGTTTTTAGAACGGACATAGGTATTCTCCCCAAGAAGCTTCGATTGACCTAAACGTGGGTGTTAGGCCGGTGTATTGCAACGGTAAATCAGTCCCCGTTGCTTACAGTGTAGCGTTGCTTTGCGTTAGCGATCACATCTTCGCGCCAGAAGTAGACCGGCTTCAATTTGTGATCGACGAACAGCTGCATCTGGTCGGTGTGATGCGGACTTTCTGGCCGCGTGATTGCAGCACCAAAGGGCTGGATGGAGCGCGAGAACACGGGCTCCCCGTCATTCCATTCAACCCATTGGATAAAGCTATCCCCATGGACGAGGCTTAAACGGCCATCATCATGCACTTCCCAAGTGGTCGATGCGCGCAATGTGTCAGAACCTCCATCGAGCGGCAGATCAACATCGCCCTGACGCAGGCGGAGAAGGTCGCTCATTGGTGGATCAATCCGGCCAAAATGCTCCATCAAATGGTCGACGGCCTTTTGCAGATGCTCTTTCACGTCAGGCGCGCTGCCTCTGTTTTGATATTCGGCGGACATAAAGTCGCGGATCATCAGCAAAGCAAGCGCATCGGCTGGACCTTCATTGTCTGCAGTGAAATCCCATTCGAGCAGCAGGTCGCGCGCACGTTCCAATTCAAACTGGCCTGTGTCCTTCATCCGAGGCGGGAATTCCATCGCTTCCAGACCGGCGAACATATCTGCGACGTAGCCTTCGCGTTCGTAAGCCGTGTCATACTTGATCCGCTCCAGATTCGCGCGGTCGAGCAGACTGGATTCGGACAACAGTTTGTAAGCGCGGCGCGAACGGTTTGTCTGTTTTAGCTCGACGCCGAGAATGGGCGAGATGCTTTCTGGATCAATGTCATCAGAAGCGCCTGCCGCTGTGAAAGGCTCGTTGTTCGCGTTGTACAGCCAACCCGAAGATGGATTGATGACCTTTGGAATCTCTTCGTAATCGACAGAGCCTTCCCAGATCAGATCGCTGCGATTGCCATCAAGCACGCTGCGCCAGTTGGCCTCGACATCCTCGGGCCGGTCAGGGATCGCTGCGTTATAGAGGTAGGCGATATTGCCCGTTTCATCCGCGTAGATGAAGTTGGTCGACGGGATCGCCATACGGGCCATCTGTGTCTGCCATTCTTCAAAATTGGTCGCTTTGTTGATGCGGTAATAGGCATCAAGTTGATCGACGCTGTCCATTCCGCCGTAGCGCACCGCGAAAAACCCGTTGTCGTTTTCGATCACTGGCCCGTGAATGCTGCGGTGAATCTTACGCGGGATCGGCAGCACAACCGGCCCCATACGCACAGGTAGGAACACGGTCTTCGTCTCCAGATCGCGCCATTCCCCGTCTAGCCTATACTGATCGCTCGCCTCGTTCATCTCCAGCTTGTAAATGTCGGCCATGTCTGGGCGATTGACGGTGTTGGTCCAACCGAGATGACGGTTGTGGCCTAGAAACGGGAACGGCGATCCGGGGAAGTTTGCTCCGGTAAAGTGCCAGCCTTCCTCGCTTTCAACGGTCAGTTCATACCACGCCACTCCGCCGCGCAGCGGCTGGTGAGAATTTGAGATCAGCGTAGTTGGCCCGCCTGATTTGTCTGGCGATACAGCCCATGCGTTGGAACCCAGCATGCCGGCATCATCGCCCCATGGCAGCGGGTGAACGCCATTCATGGCCATATGTTCGGTGCCCGCCTCTTTCGCAGGCTCCGATCCATCGCGCGGGAAGCCGGGAATGTCGGGGCCGAATTCTTTGCGCAGATCGTCCCCTGCAACCAACGGACCGACAACATTGGAAAGGCCATAGAAAAACGGCTGACGAAGCACGAAACCGGCGGCTACATCTTCACCGTTGACCGGGAAAAGATTGGTTAGTTTGACCTCGTCAGGATGTTCCTCTGCATATTGGTTGAGGCCAGCGGCGAACGCTTCAAACAGAGCGCGGCTGTCTTCGGGCAGTTTGGGATATTCGCGTGTCGCCGTGCCGCGCGCGTCCAGCAGGTGGTAGACATAATCAAACGTCGCGCCTTCTTCGCCAGCGATTGCGCCGTAACGCCCGCGGCTCATCGCGACGACATCTTGCAAGGTGAAGAAGTCGTCTTCCGCCTGAGCCATGGCCACGCCAAATGCGACATCTGCATCGGTTTTGCCGTAAATCTTTGGTACGCCGAATTCATCGCGGATAATCTCTGCCGAATATGTGCGATCCGGCGGAGCCTTACCGCTGCCTGCCGCAATCGGCTCCCACGTCGCCAGAATGACGAACGCGACAATCAACAACACGACCAGCGTAAAGGCGCTGCGTTTCACCCATGACATATTCGAAATCTCTCCAAATCTCTCTTGGATGAGAGCATTGCCTTCGGGCAGGGTAACGTCAAGCATGTTGCAGATGAGGCAGGCCACTTGCAAAACTGGCGATTTGAACCCACCTATTCGAGTAACACACCTCGCGGG
Organism: Erythrobacter crassostreae; assembly: GCF_019204045.1. GTDB lineage: Bacteria > Pseudomonadota > Alphaproteobacteria > Sphingomonadales > Sphingomonadaceae > Erythrobacter > Erythrobacter crassostreae. Next base: position 1,345,957 of record NZ_JAGSPC010000001.1, read on the forward strand.
TTCGAAAGCGCGGGTCGGAAGAATTTAGGCAAAGGGAACAGGCACCCATGAATCTCGAAAAGTTCACAGATCGCGCCAAAGGCTTTCTGCAAAGCGCTCAGACTGTCGCGATCCGGATGAACCATCAGCGAATTACCCCGATGCACTTGCTTAAGGCGCTGCTCGAAGATGAAGAGGGCATGGCCGCCGGTTTGATCCAGCGTGCAGGCGGTGAAGCGGCTTTGGCTGTTAGCGCGGTTGATGCAGGGCTTGGCAAGATCGCCGCTGTCACCGGCGGCGGTGCGCAGCAAACGCCGGGTCTGGACAATGATGCCGTGCGCGCGCTCGATCAAGCAGAGCAGATCGCGGAGAAAGCGGGCGACAGCTATGTCACTGTTGAAATGCTGCTCGTTGCCTTGGCGCTTGCTCCGGGTGCGACGGGCGAGGCCATGAAAGCCGCGAGCGTGACGCCGCAGAGCCTGAATTCGGCAATCGATCAACTGCGCGGCGGCAAGAAGGCCGATAGCTCGAATGCTGAGGCAACCTATGATGCCATGAAAAAATTCGCCCGCGATCTGACGCAAGCGGCGCGTGACGGTAAACTGGATCCGGTGATTGGCCGCGATGAGGAAATCCGCCGGACAATCCAAATTCTCGCCCGTCGCACCAAGAATAACCCTGCCGTGATCGGTGAGCCGGGCACGGGTAAGACAGCCATTGCCGAAGGACTCGCGCTGCGTATTGCCAATGGTGATGTGCCCGACAGCCTCAAAGGGCGCACGCTGATGTCGCTCGACATGGGGTCTTTGATCGCAGGCGCGAAATATCGCGGCGAGTTTGAGGAGCGGCTCAAAAGCGTTCTCGACGAAGTGAAGAACGCCGATGGACAGATCATTCTGTTCATTGACGAGATGCACACCCTGATCGGGGCGGGCGCTTCTGAAGGGTCTATGGATGCCTCCAACCTGCTGAAGCCTGCTCTCTCGCGCGGCGAGCTGCATTGTATCGGTGCAACCACGCTCGATGAGTATCAGAAATATGTCGAGAAAGACCCTGCGCTTCAACGCCGTTTCCAGCCGGTCTATATCGAAGAGCCGAGCGTCGAGGATACAATCAGCATCCTGCGCGGCATCAAAGATAAATATGAGCTGCACCACGGCGTGCGGATCACCGATAGCTCGATTGTGGCAGCCGCCAAGCTGTCCGACCGGTACATTCAAAACCGCTTCCTGCCAGACAAAGCCATCGATCTGATGGACGAGGCCGCGAGCCGGATCCGCATGGAAGTCGAGTCGAAGCCCGAAGAGATCGATGAGCTCGACCGCCGGATTATCCAGCTCAAGATCGAAGAGAGCGCGCTCGCCAAAGAAGAGGATGCGGCTTCGCGTGAACGGCTCAAGGCGCTGCTCGAAGAGCTTGCCAATCTGGAGCAGGAATCCGCCGAACTAACCACCCGCTGGCAGAACGAGCGCGACAAGATTGAAGCCGAAGGCAAGATCATGGAGCAGCTTGATGCCGCGCGGCTGGAATTGGAACAGGCGCAGCGCACGGGCGATCTCGCGAAAGCGGGCGAGCTGTCTTACGGCACGATCCCTGAGTTGGAGAAGCGGCTGGAAGCGGCCGAAGACCTGACCGATGACGCGCTCCTGCGTGAAGAAGTGACCGAAGAAGACATCGCCAGCGTCGTTGCGCGATGGACCGGCATCCCGATGGAGCGGATGATGGAAGGCGAGCGCGAAAAGCTGCTCGATATGGAAAATATCCTGGGCAAGCGGGTGATCGGCCAGAGCGATGCGATCACTGCGGTGTCCAAAGCCGTGCGCCGCGCGCGGGCAGGGCTTCAAGATCCCGGCCGGCCGCTCGGCAGCTTCCTGTTCCTCGGCCCAACCGGTGTCGGCAAGACGGAACTGACCAAGGCGCTTGCCGGGTTCCTGTTTGACGATGATCAGGCGATGGTTCGCATCGACATGAGCGAATTTATGGAGAAGCATTCGGTCGCTCGCCTGATCGGCGCGCCTCCGGGCTATGTTGGCTATGACGAAGGCGGTGTGCTGACAGAAAGCGTGCGCCGCCGCCCGTATCAGGTGGTGTTGTTTGACGAAGTCGAAAAAGCGCACACCGATGTGTTCAATGTACTGCTGCAAGTGCTCGATGATGGCCGCCTGACGGACGGGCAGGGCCGCGTCGTCGATTTCTCGAACACGCTGATCATCCTGACATCAAACCTTGGCAGCCAGTTCCTCTCTAACCTTGGCGATGATCAAAAGGTCGCCGATGTTGAAGATCAGGTCATGGATCAGGTGCGCGGACATTTCCGCCCGGAATTCCTGAACCGCCTGGACGAGATTATCCTGTTCCATCGCCTCGCGATGGAGCACATGGCACCCATCGTCGCGATTCAGGTGAAGCGCGTGCAGAAGCTGCTGGATGATCGCAAGATCACGCTCGACCTGACGGAAGCTGCGCTCAGGTGGCTTGGCAGGGTTGGATACGATCCCGTTTATGGTGCACGGCCATTGAAACGAGCCGTTCAGCGTTACCTTCAAGATCCCCTCGCCGAAAAGCTCCTGGATGGCACCGTCACGGATGGAACGACTCTTAAAGTGGATGAAGGTGACGGCGAGCTGATCATGACCGCGGCTGAGTGAGTCGCGGCGAGAAACTTGCTTTCGCAAATTTAGCATAAATGCATAGAGGGTGGATTGTTTCGTGCGAGCCGCTCTCTTTTGTATTTATCGCAAAGCTATAATCGCACAAAATTACGAGACTGGATTCTGTCTGTGGGATTAACGCAACACAGGGTTTAAAAGTTGTGAAGCTGCTGCGCCTTCTTTGACATCAAACAGTCACTATTGCACACCTCTACCACCGCAGGGGCTTTGTTGCGGCGCGAGCAGGGGATTCGCACATCATGTTTGGGTAAGACGTGATCTGCGAAATGTGTTCGTCCGCAAAGCAAAGTTCCAGTTGTCGCAACTGGAGTTATCATGAAAAAGTTTCACAGCAATTCCGTGAAGGCATTGGCGTTTTCGGCTTCGGCCCTCGCATTTGTCGTCGCAGGTCCCGCATATGCGCAGGACGAAGGTCAAGAGCAGTCTGAAGACGAAGAAGAGCAGGTCGATGTAACGTCGGACGAGCCAGAGAGTCAGGATCAGGGCCGTATCACGGTTACCGGCTCACGTATTGTTCGCGATACGTACAGCTCGATCTCGCCGCTTCAGGTTCTCACCACCGAAGCATCGCAGGAAGCCGGTCTTTTCGATCCTTCGCAAATTCTCCAGCGTTCTGAGAGCGCCTCTGGTCAGCAGATCGACGCGACCTTCCAGGGCTTCGTTCTCGACAACGGCCCGGGTTCGGTAACACTGAACCTTCGCGGCCTTGGTGCTGACCGTACGCTTTTGATGATCAACGGCCGCCGCCTCGCACCTGCTGGTGTTGAAGGCGCTCCTACCGTGCCATCGCTCAACCTGCTTCCAGGTTCACTGATCGACCGTTATGACCTGCTGCTTGACGGCGCGTCTTCGGTTTACGGTTCAGACGCTGTTGCCGGTGTTGGTAACGTGATCCTTCGTAAAGACTTTGACGGCCTCGAGCTGTTCGGTCGCGGCGAGATTAACCCGCAAGGTTCTGGCGAAGACTACTCTATCAGCGCCGCTTGGGGCTTTAACACTGACCGTGCCTTCTTCGGCATTGGCGCAGAATATGATCATCGTGATGCGCTCCGTCTGAGCGACCGTGACTTCTTCCAGGGTTGCAACACCCAGTTGGAGCTTACATCGACCGGCGAAATCCGCCGTCTCGGCATCAACAACCAAGCGAACGCTCTGGCCGATTCGGGTGGCACAATCACCACTTCGACCAGCGAATGTGCGCAAAACGGCTTTAACGGCCGGATCAGCATTCCGTTTACAAGCGTCGGTTCGGTGTATTTCACCGAAGGCGCCAGCAACAGCGGTATTCCTAACTTCAACGAATCGTTCTTCGCTGGTTCGCCAGTCGATGGAAACGGTGATGGAATCCAGGATGTTGACTTCCTCAACGAGCAGAACCTGAACGGCATCAACCCCGAGCAGATTTTCCTGAGCGAGCAGAACCTGTTCAACGTGATGGCTTACGGTGAGTACACCTTCCCGGGTGAGGCGAACATCACGCCTTACTTCGAAGCGCTGTATTCGCGTGCTGAAATCTCGGCGGACAACGAATTCTTCGCCCAGATATTCCCGTTCGTTCCGGATGATAACCAGTTCAACCCTTGTAACACTGCAGTGACCGGCGTTGATTGCCGTGCCGATACCGAGGCTTCGCTGCCTGGTTCCGGCCGTAGCGCACTTGGCCCGATCTCGGTTCGTCCGATTTTTGCGATCCAAGGCGACCGTAACAACACCGATGTTGTTCAAGAGCAGTATCGCGGTGTTCTCGGTGTTCGCGGCGATCTGCCGTTCATCGGTTCAAGCTGGACCTTCGATGTGGCAGGCGTTTACTCGCGCGCAGAAGGTACTTCGAACGTTCGCGGTATCCGTGAAGATAAGCTCGCTTTTGCACTCGGCATCGATCCTACCCAGGATTTCGATGGCGACGGCATCTTTGACAACAATGGTGATGGCATTGCCGATGACTACATCTCGGGCCAGACATTCGGTACCGGTCTGATTTCTCAGATCGTTGGCGATCCAGCGTCGATCACTCCTTGTGATGCAACGGCACTGGCTAACCCAGATGCAGCACTTTCTGATCTGACCCAGGGCTGTGTTCCGGTTAACCTGTTCGCACCTAGCGTACTCGGTGTCGGTCTTGGTGATTTCGAAACGGCGGCAGAGCGCGATTACGTGTTTGGCGACCGGTCTTTTGACACCACTTACGAGCAAGTCACACTGAACGCATTTGCGACTGGTGATCTGTTCGAACTTCCTGCTGGCCCAGTTGGCGCAGTGGTTGGTGTTGAATATCGTTTTGACCGTATCGCATCGAACGCGAACTCGGTTGCGTCTAACGGCCTCTTCTTCGGCTTCTTCGCCGATAGCGGTGCTGTTGGTTCGAAGCGTATCTTTGAAGCATTCGGTGAAATCGACGTTCCGTTGATGGCCGGTAAGCCACTGGTTGAAGAGCTCAACGTAAACCTCTCGGGTCGTGTAACGAACGAGCAGTTCTACGGCACGAACTTCACCTACGCGATCAAAGGCGGCTGGCGTCCGATTTCGGAACTGCTGGTGAAGCTCAGCTACGGTACTTCGTTCCGTGCGCCGAACCTTCGTGAGAACTTCCTCGGATCGCAAACAGGCTTTAACACCCTGTTTGACCCGTGCGCCGTTCCTGACGATGCGTTTAACGACGTAACTGGCACGTATGATGCGACACAGGATGATCGTGAAGACTTCATCCTCGCAAACTGCGTTCGCGAAGGCCGTGATCCAACATCGGCTGGTCTGCAAGACGATCCAGCTGGCGGCGGTTCGCTTCCTCCGATCCAGAACCCGAGTGTTGAGATTGCTCGTGGCGGTAGCCTCGACATCAATCCTGAAACATCGCGTTCGATCACTGCGGGTATGGCGTATGAAGATACCTGGGGTAGCGATTTCGACGTTAGCCTCGGCATCAACTACTTCGACATCAAACTCGAAGATTCGATCATCTCACCAAACGGTCAGTTCATTCTGAACGATTGCTATGGCCGTGATGATGGTACTGTCAGCCCGTTTTGTGATCGTATCTCGGTCTCGACAACTGGCACGCAGTTGGTTTCGGACATCTTCGCCGGGTTTATCAACCTGAACGAAGAGAATGTTCGTGGTCTCGATTTCAACGCCACCATGGGCAAAGAAGTCATGATCGGCGGCACAAGCGTCGATTTTGGCCTTAACGTCCGTGCTAACCACCTGATCGAGCGTAGCACGCTCTTCATCAACGATGATGGTTCGCCAACATTTGATGATGATGCAGGCGAGTTCAGCCTTCCGAAGTGGACCGGTACGGCCACGTTCACAGCTGACATCGACGATCTGCGTTTCACTTGGCAGACCCGTTACACCGGCGCTGTTGAGCAAGACGCTGATGGTATCGATGATTTCTCTGATGCATTCGGCTTCGGTCCTGACGGCACAGCAACCGGCTTCGTCGGCAACACCTGCCTCGGCGGTGGTTCGCGTGACGCAAACGGTGTTCCAGACGGCATCGTTGCTGGTGACGGCGTATTCTGCCGTGACGTAGGTTTCGCAGACGAAATCTTCTACCACACTGCATCGCTGCGCTACCGTGCTGATAACTTCACGGTTATCCTCGGTGTCGACAACATCTTCGACACATCACCGCCACAGGTTGACGGCGGCGAAGTGCTCGCGATTGCCAACACCGCGATCGGTAACGGCTACGATTACGACGGACGCGAGTTCTTCGGTTCGATCCGTTTCGAATTCTAAGGCCTAGCCTGGGAATTTAACGAAAAAGAGCGGCCCCTCGCACTTGCCGAGGGGCCGCTTTTTTGTTTTACTGTGTTTGTTCGAGCCGCTGGACGGGAGGCCAGGCGACTCATCAAGGACATACATTCTTTTCAAACTGGAAGAGTTCAAACCATGAAGCTTTTAAAAGCACCCCTGATGGCCGCGATGGTCGGCGTATCGGCGCTCGGTCTCAGCGTCTCCGCCCCCAGCGAGACACAAGCGCAAGCCAGCGTTCCAATCGACGTTTGGGCATTGCGCGATGTCGTCAACGCGGTTCAGGTTTCGCCTGACGGTAAGCATGTGCTGGTGCACATCAACCCAAGCCGTGATGGCGACTACCTGTTGCAGGTCTTCAAAACCGATGATCTCACCAAACCGTTCCGCACGATCAACGCAGATCCAATGGAAATCATCGGTGCGCGCTGGGTCAGCAACGAGTTCATCTTTGGCACCGCATGGCAAGTGCGCCGCGAGCAGGTGAAGCGTCCAGAGCAGGACATCCGCGATTACCTCGCGTTTTCGTACAACCCGATTTCGAACAAGATCAATAAGGTCGAGGGCGATTTCAGCATCGTGAACACGCTGCCGACGGATCCGGACAAAGTCTTGATCGGTACAGGCAACGCTATTCCTGATACAAGCGGCGTTGACCCATTCGCAGCGTTCCGTCCGCGTGCGTATTACAAGTTCGATCTGAAGAAGGGCAGTAAATCCCTGATTCTGAAGGGGAACAGCAAATTCCCACAGGTCCAGCTTTGGGATAATGAGGGCAACCCTCGTTACACTTCAGTCCTCGATCGCGGTGATGGCATGCTCAAAGAGTATTACCGCAAGCCAGGCGATGGCTCGTGGACGCAATTCCAGGAAACCGACATGAACGAGCAGGGCAACCTGTATCGTATTCTTGGCGGCTTCCACGGTCTTGCGGGTTTGGATCCGAATGATCCGAACAAAGGCTATTTCATCGACAACCGCAATGGCGAAGACAAAGCGGCGCTTTACCACTTTGACTTCAACACGGGCACCGTTGGTGAGAAGATTTTCCAGGCGGAAGATGCCGACATCACTCGCATTCAGACCCACTCGATCCCTGGCAATGATAAACTTGTCGCCGCTCGGTACTCGGGTGCGAAGGGTGAACGCCATTGGTTCGACGAAGACGAGAAGGCGCTTCACGAGGCACTTGAGAAGCAAATTCCGTATGCCCACGACATCGGCATTTCCAGCCGGTCGCTTGATGGCCGCACCATGGTCGTCCAGAACCGCGGTCCAAAGGATCCCGGCTCGTTCTGGCTGGTCAAAGACGGCAAGCTTGCAAAGCTTGGCAGCCGTAACCCGCTGATCAATCCTGATCAGCTCTCGGAAGTGAAATACATTCGCTACAAGGCACGCGATGGCCTCGAAATCCCTGGTTACATCACCGTGCCAAAGGGCAAAGGTCCATTCCCGCTCGTGGTTCAGCATAATGGCGGACCACACGTGAATGGCCGTGTCAGCTACGATGAGTGGGGCCAAATGCTCGCGAATGCGGGTTATATGGTGTTCCACCCTGAAAACCGTATTTCGACCGGTTGGGGTCAAAAGCACTTTGATGCCGGTTATGGCGAGCACGGCGGCCGTATGCAGGATGATAAAGATGACGGTGTTATGCACCTGATCGAACAGGGTCTTGTCGATCCTGATCGTGTTGCGTTCTTCGGCTGGTCTTACGGCGGACAGGCTGCGCTTTACACGCTTTCACGCGATCCGCAGCTGTATCAATGTGCTATCGCTGGCGCAGCGGTTGCCGATGCTGAAAAGCAGTATATGGGCCGGCGCGACACCTCGCTCAAAGCTCTCGATGCGTGGTCGAAACGCCGCGGCATGATTGGCGTCAACCCGATCAATGAAGTCTCGAAGGTCAACATCCCGCTTCTGATGATGCATCCTGAACAGGATCGCCGCGTGATGTATTATCACTTCAAAGACTATAAGAAGGCGTTCGAAGCTGCAGGCAAAGATGGTCAGTTTGTCACCATCGAAGGCGCAGACCACTTCTACAACACGCACATGTACACTCACCAGCAGCAGATCATGACGAAAATCCTCGATTTTCTCGCAAATGACTGTGGTCCGGGCGGTCTCTGATCGCTCTCTGAAGAGATATGCATAAGAAAAAGGCCCGTCCTGCAGTTTGCAGGGCGGGCCTTTTCCGTTCTGTAAGCTGCGAAGAAGCGGCGTGGATTATTCGACCCGTTTGCCCCGTACGCCAAGCTGTCCGTTGATGCGGACAAAGAATGTCCCCATTGATGCCTGCTTGAAGACGGCTTTATCGCCTGGCTCAATCCGCTGTAGACGACGCGGCACGTCCTTCATTTCCCAAACGGCCCCCTCAGCGGTGGTAAAGCGAAGTTTCTTACCCGAAAGATAGCGAGCGCTGGTGATTGTTGTCTCGAACAGCTCGTCTTTCTCTTCAACATCTCCGCCGAACAAGCCGATGTCAGGCAATGTGAAGCCAAACAGGCTGCGGCGCGTTTTCTCGGCGTCTTCCCTATCGATAACTGTCAGTTCGCCCGTTTCGGTTGCTGTGACAATTGCGCCGACAGCCTTGTCGAAACAGGCCAAGCGCTCGTTATCGCTCGCTATTTGCTGGCATGCCTTGAGACCATCGAGATTGTCTTCAGATGACGCTACGTCGTCAGATTGCGCGGCAGCGCCAGCCGAACCCAATGCAGCGGCCACACCAACGGCCAAAACCCGCATTCCAGCCTTAGTTCTCAATGAAATACGCATTCGAAATCCTCCGCGCGAACATGTTATCTAAAAGCCGCGCTTACACCAATTCGAGGTTATCGGTTAGCGCCAAATGCCCCTCCAAACCCACGGAATAATGCGACATCTTGATGTGTAGCGTGAATGTCACAGGTTGTAACCAACCTTCATTAAGCACGCTTGTTGCGATTGCGAAAAAGGGTCCGCGTGTCTTAAGGCCGCCAAATCCGGGTTACTGCCCGCGATTTTAGCCAAATGCGCACCAATCCAGGTCGCAAACTCCTAAGGGGACTAAAATGAACCGTTTTAGCAAAGGCAATCTGCTTGCGGGTACTATCATGGCTGGTGCCATGGTTGCTACGCCAGCATATGCCCAGGACCAAGAAGAGCCGGTAACCGTCGGCACCGATGGTTCGGCCGACGCCGGTGGTGAGAACTTAATCACTGTCACTGGCTCGCGCATTCAGCGCCGCAACGTTGAAACAGCTGCTCCAGTCGCAGTTGTTGATTCAGAAGAATTCGCACTTTCTGGTACGGTCAACGTTGAAAACGTAATCAACACCCTGCCGCAAGTTGTTCCGGGCACGACCTCGTTCTCGAACAACCCAGGTAACGGTACTGCCTCGCTGAACCTTCGTGGTCTCGGCGCGACACGTACCATGCTGCTGGTCAATGGCCGCCGCTGGATGTTCTATGATACCAACCAGATCACCGACTTGAACACCATCCCGCAGTTCCTTCTGGAATCTGTTGATGTTGTGACCGGCGGTGCTTCCGCTGTTTACGGTTCTGACGCCCTCGCAGGTGTTGTGAACTTCCGTCTTCGTGAAGTTGACGGCGTGGAAATCGGTGGTCAGTACGGTCTGACTGAGCGCGGCGATGGCCGTCGCTATCAGATCCACGGTGCGATCGGCTCAAGCTTCGACGATGGTCGTGGTAACGTCACAGTATTCGGTGAGTACTTCAATCGTGACGAAATCTTCCAGGGCGATCGTACGTTCTCGAACTTCGCTCTTGGTGGTTCGCCGCTTCAGCAGCTTGGTTCTTCGCTTCCACCAGAAACACGTCTTCGCTACGATGGTGACGGTGATGTAACTGGTACTTCTTTCGAAGCTAACAGCGACCTTGCGATCTTCGGTACACCAGGTTCGCTTCGTGCGTACGAAACACCACGCGATCTGTATAACTACGCGCCGGTCAACTATCTGCAGCTTCCGCAAGAGCGGTATCTGCTTGGTGGTAACGCCAGCTACGAAGTTTCGGACGCTCTCGAATTCTACACGGAAGTTGCATACACCAACAACCGCGTCGATGCTGAGCTCGCTCCAACACCGATCCTCGTAAACACCTTCCTTGACATCGACTCGCTCGTTGCAAACGGCTTCATTGATGCCGGTACGGAAGCTGAACTGCGTCAACTCGATGCTTCTGAAACTGGTGCAGATGCCAACAACGGCACTGTCGATGTACAGATCCGTCGTCGTCTCGAAGAAGCTGGCGGTCGTCGTAACCTCGACGAACGTAATGCTTTCCGCATCGTAACCGGTGCACGTGGTGACATCACCGATTACCTGCAGTACGATGCGTACTACATGTATTCGCGTACACGTAACGCTAACATCCAGCAGGGTAACGCGTCTGTTTCGCGCTTCACTGCTGCGGTAAACGGCACCGGTGATACGCAGATCAACATTTTTGGTGCAGGCACGCTTACACCAGACATGGTCGATGTTTTCCGCATCCAAGCGCAAAACGGCGATATCTCTACTCTTGAAGTCGCTTCCGGCGTTCTCTCGGGTACATTCGGTGACTTCGCTCTTGGCGAAGCAGAGCCAGTCGCATTCGCGTTTGGTACTGAATACCGCGCTGTTAGCTCACGCTTCATCCCTGACGAGTTCCTCGCTTCGGGTGACGTTGCTGGCTTTAACGCTGGTGAGCCAACTGAAGGTGCTTACGACGTCACTGAATTCTTCGGTGAGGTTAACATTCCGTTTGAAACCGAAAGCGGTATCCGCTTTGAATTGAACGGTGCTGCACGTTATTCCGATTACTCGCTCGACACAGTCGGCGGTGTTTGGACATACGCTGGTGGCGCTCAGTTCCAGCCGATCCCTGACATCACGCTTCGTGGTCAGTATCAGCGCGCTGTTCGTGCACCAAACGTAGGTGAATTGTTCCAGGGTACAGCCATCGGCTTCCCAGGTGCCAACGATCCATGTGCGGGTGATGGCGGTGCAGGTAACGCTCCAACTCCTACCGGTGCGCTTCTCGCACTGTGTCAGGCGAACGGCGTTCCAGCTGGTAACATCGGTAACAACGCAGTTGTTCAGCCTGACGGCCAGATCGCTGCTTTGTTTGGTGGTAACCCGAACCTCGGTGAAGAAACTTCGGACAGCTACACCTTTGGTGTCGTGCTTCAGCCGTCGTTTATCCCTGGTCTGACGATCACAGCCGACTATTTCGACATCGTCGTAAAGGACGCGATCACCACGATCAGCCTCGAGCAAGCTTTGGACCTCTGCTACAACCAGGCACAGGATCTGAACGACCCGCGCTGCGCTACCTTCGTTGGTACACGTGACGCACAGGGTGCATTCAGCCGTGACAACCCACCTGTACTCGGTGGCGCGAACATCGCTGAATTCAGCACTTCGGGTATCGATCTTCAGGTGAACTACGGCACTTCGGTACCGTTCTCGCTGACTGGCGATGGCGACTCACGTTTCGACGTGTTGTTCCTTGGTACTTGGACAGAATCGAACGATACTCGTCCAGACGTATCGGATCCTACGATTGTTGATCAGTGTGCCGGTCGCTTTGGCCTGACCTGTGATGATCCACAGGCTTCGTTCAAGTGGACTTCGCGCTTTAGCTGGACTGACGGTCCTATGACCCTCTCGACCCGCTGGCGTCACCTGTCGGCAGTGAACGATGACACCGATGCGGACGACAACTTCGTCGAGCGTATCGATGCATATGACCTCATCGACCTTACACTGTCGTTTGATGCTTCGGAAAACCTGACCGTCTCGGCTGGTGTCAACAACCTGTTTGACACATTGCCTTCGACACCGATTTTCGATGCGAATGGTCAAGTGATCAACGAGACGAACACGCTTCTCCTCGGTGACTTCAACAACGCTGAGCAGTCGAACACATACCCGAGCACATACGATGTTCTGGGTCGTGACTTCTTCGTTTCGGCACAGTTCCGCTTCTAATCAGATTGGTGTCCCCGGCCTCGGTCGGCGACACAATCGAACAAAAGGGCGCCAGACTTTTGGTCTGGCGCCCTTTTTGTATTTTTATCAGATGTCCGAAATGCTTCGCCTACCTAACCGGCAAGGCAACTAGACCCTATTCAAAGCGCACGAAGTCCGCGAATTCTCTTCCGTTCTCTTCTTTTAGAGATCGTGTCTCAGCCAAGTTCAGGTTCTTTTTCGCAAAGTGATCTACAATGGTCTGGCGACCATCGGCGGTCGCGCAGGCCCCGGAAAGAGACTTGATCCGGCCAAGTTCATTCTTTGCGTGCCCTTCTATTGTGGCAATCGTTTCGACAATTGAACCAACGCCGGACTTACGCCCCATAAGGCAGGTCCTGCGGATCGCTTCGGGGATTTCCCACGCGGGAGACTGCTGACCGAATTTCTCGGCGCCTTTCTGCGCGATCTTTCCGGCGAACTCCGCCGCCTTGTCTATTGCTGAGGGGCCTTTCTTGAGGGCCGTCTTCACTTTACGCGCAACCGCTTTCTCTTTGAGCGGCCAAAGCAATTCATCACGCCGCTGACGATTGTGCTCAAGGATCGGCCCGTCGCCGCGGTGCATGATCAGGCCGACCTTGCCGCCTTCCGCAAGCACACGGGCAATCTCTGCCGTCACCCTGGGGACATCACCATATTCAAAGCCAAACTGGCTGACGACAGCATCAAATACGCTGGCCGCAAATGGCAGTTCTTCCATCGCAATGCCGCTGCGGGTTTCGGTTCCTGTTGGCGGCATGGGGAGCGTCGGTGAAAGATCGACGCCGGTTAACGCCAGATCGGGACGTTTGCTGCGCATCCATGCGAGAACGCGCCCGTCGCCGGTTGCGAGGTCCAGCACTTTTGCGCCTTGCGGCAGACATTCGGCAAGCTCGTGCCAGATGCCTGATTGCGCTTGCTCGATAGCAGCCCAGCGCTGCGGCAAGCATCCTCCGCCTTCGCCGCTTGTATTGCCGCGTGCATTCAGCGCCCAAAAATCGCCCCAAGCATCCTGCGATTGCCCGGCATTTGTTGGCAATGTGCTCATTTCAGGCGGGACTTTCTTTGGCTTACAACATCAAAGGCAACGGTCATGCGCTCTGACGAGGTGAAGGGTGTGGTTCCGTGATACAATGTACTCGGGAAAAGCGCGAGATGTCCGGGTATTGGCTGGATCGTCCTTACCGGATCAAGATCGAGGCTCAGATCAGGCGGCGGCCGGCCAACTTCGAGACAACCATTGTGTGCGCCCTCATCGGTGCTGTCTTCTGGTACGATCAGGTATAGCGCCGAGGATACGATCCCCTTTGGGTGGATGTGCGAGGTATGAAAATCGCCACCTCCGGTCAGCCGTACCGACCATGAACCGTCAAATTTCCATGCAGCTTTGCTGTGGCGAAGCAGCGGGTGCTTTTCGTCACGCTTGGGCAGGTTTTCGCGATAGGATTCCATTGTGCGCGCAATGGCATCGCGAAGCTCGCGGATCACCGGCTCCATACGGTGGAATAGGATACCCCGTGTCTGAGTGCCCCCGCGGAGGCTTTGACCGAGCGGCATGGCCGAATGCGTATGCAATTCGCGCAAGAACGCGGTGCTGCGCTCGATAAGACCGTCTGCCCCTTCGAGCGGGAGGAATTGGACCAGCCCGTCTTGCGCATGCAGCCACTCGGCACGATCATCGCCGGCCAGCCGCCACACGATCCCGCGCAGCGCCCACGCCGCTATGTCCCACTGGTTCGCAATCAATGCCTTGTCGAGCAGATGCTCTGCGGCCTCAAGATCGTGCTTTCTAAGCCTGTGCCGCGCTTCATTGAGAAAGCGCAGCGGACTTTCATTAATCAAAGCCGCAAATATCGCCTCGGCGCGGTCCCAATCGCCTGCTGTCCCGCTATGCACGGCCTCTAGCAGGGCGAAGTGGTCGATCTGAGGAAACCGTTTGCGCGCCTGTGCCGCAATGTCAGCGGCCTCGTTTGCCCGGTCCAGACCGGACAGGACATCGCAATGCGCGGCGGGAATATTTGGGTCTTGGGGGAGTTTCGCTGCTGCGTCGGCAAAATGCGCGGCAAAGTCGGCATCGCCAGCCGCCAGCCGCATTTGGGCCAGAAAAGACTGGCCCGGAAGATAGGCGGGGCCTTGCTCTGCGATCTGACTCGCAACAGTCATCGCCCCTTTCGTATCGCCAGACACGTCCAAAGCGTTCGCCTTACCCAGCCAGATATCCGCGTCTCCTGGGTTTACGGAAATGGCCTGATCGAATCGGAGCAGCGCGTCAGCTTCGCCGCGCTCCAATGCTATTCGTGCGCGTCCATGCAGAGCGCGCGGGTGACGCGGATCAAGCGATAACGCCGAGTCATACCATTCGGCGGCCTCGTCAAGCTGGCCCAGCTCCTTATGTGAAAGGGCGCGGATGCTGGCGTATCGTATCACATTTCGACCAGCGTCCTCGTGTTTGCTTAGACGATCAACAACATCATCATGCCGGCCAAGTTGTTGCAGGGCGATAGCGTGATCGAGCGTGTAATCGAGGTGGCCTGGCACGCGCTTGGCGGCGGCTTCAAAATGCTTCGCTGCGGCTTTCGCATCGCCTGCCTTCAGCGCCAGATTTCCGCTCGTGTGGGCTAGGGCTCCGTCGCGTGGATTGGCGCGAAGCGCTGCTTTCGCAATCGCGCGGGCCTCTTCGAGATCGCCTGATTGCATCGCCATTTGGATACGCGACTGCACTTGATGCGGGGAAAGCCCGGCCTTCATTGCGAGCGCAGCCACCCCGTCACAGCCATTCGGCCAACCGGAGCGAAAGGCGGCACATAGCTGACCATGTGGGATTGCGGCACGCGGAACAGGTTGAGGGCGTTGAAACGCGGGCGGAACCCTTCAACCACGTCGCCATCATCATCCAAAAACAACAGATAGCCACCCCAATCCGGATGCCAGTCAGGCGGGGCAAAGTTCAGCACATAGGCAACTTCCCACCCTTCGGCGACATGGCTGTCAATATGGCGGCCGAGATAGTGATTGCGGGCAAACAAGGTTGCTTGGCCATCGGCCTTCACCAAGGCATCGATGCCGGTTACATCGCGGGCAAGGCCGAGGAAGTCCGGTGCATTTAGGTGCTCAATCAACACTTCATGCGGGCCGCCGGGATCAAGGCCTTCCTGAACAGCGGTCAAGATCGGGTAATGCGCAAAGCGAAAACCATATTCGCCGCGAGACGAGTTTCGCGCAGCCTCATTGGCCGCCTCGTTGATTTCTTGCTGACCCTCCGGCGTACGCATCGCTTCTACGGGGAAACTTTGGCGGTTTTCATCGCCTGCACCTGTCGCCATGCCCCACGGTGTTTCGTTGGTAAGCACGTTCAGGATTTCTTGCGCGGCTTCTTGCGTCAGCACATCGCGGACCTGCACGCGGCCCGTCTCTGCAAATCGTTTTGCGAGCGCGGCGCGGTCAAGCGCGGGATTGAGTTCAAACAGGGTCTTCATTTCGCCATCATCCGTAGCCAGACCATACGGGAATAAGCAAGCCTTTGGGAGAGTCATAGCTTGCCGTAACGGCAAGTTGCACCGGCCTGCATTGAGCAGCAATTCACCCATTGATTTGCCACGCGCGCTCACATAGTCAGTGGCAAAGAGCAACGTTTACGTAAACGAGAGGATACCCCAAATGGCCACAGCCTATATCGTCGACGCCGTGCGTACTGCTGGAGGCCGCCGTGGTGGTCGTCTTGCTGGCGTTCACCCAGTCGACCTGCTCGCCAAATCGCTTGATGCGATTGTGGAACGTAGCGGAGTCGATCCGGCTGCAATCGATGATGTTGTTGCAGGCTGCGTTTCGCAGGCTGGTGAACAAGCCGGACAAGTAGGTCGAATGGCCGTTCTCGCATCGAAACTTCTTCCCCAATCGACCCCGGCGGTTTCAATTGATCGCCAGTGCGGTTCTTCGCAGCAGGCGATCCAGTTCGCCGCGCAAGCCGTGATGAGCGGCACGCAGGACGTTGTCATTGCGTGCGGCGTGGAAAGCATGTCTCGCGTGCCAATGGGCAGCAATATGACGCTCCACATGAAAGAGGGGCTGGGCAATTACATGTCGCCCGGCGTTATGGAGAAGTATCCCGGCGTCCAATTCAGCCAGTTTATGGGCGCACAAATGATCGCCGATAAGCATGACTTTTCAAAGGATCAGCTCGACGCTTTCGCATTCGAAAGCCACAAACGCGCAATCGCCGCCACCGAAGCGGGCGCATTTGCCGACGAGATTGTGCCGGTTGAAATCGAAACGCCTGAGGGTACAGAGATGCACACAATCGATGAAGGCATCCGTTTCGACGCGACGCTTGAAGGGATTGCGGGCGTGAAGCTTCTCGCGCCCGATGGCAAGATTACAGCCGCCAGCGCCAGCCAAATCTGTGATGGATCATCGGCGGTGCTGGTTGTGTCCGAAGAAGCGCTGAAGAAATACGGCCTTACCCCGATGGCGCGTATCCACAACCTGACAGTGACGGCTGGCGATCCCGTGATCATGCTCGAAGAGCCTCTGTTCGCGACCGATAAAGCGTTGGAGCGGGCGGGCCTCAAAATCGACGATATTGATTTGTATGAGGTCAACGAAGCGTTTGCGCCGGTACCGATGGCTTGGCTTAAACATACCGGAGCCGATCCGGAGAAACTCAACGTGCATGGCGGCGCGATTGCGCTGGGCCATCCGCTGGGCGCATCGGGCACGAAATTGATGGCGACTCTGGTCCACGGATTGAAACGCCACGGCAAGAAATACGGCCTGCAAACGATGTGCGAAGGCGGCGGCGTCGCCAACGTGACTATTGTCGAGTCGGTCTAAACCCAATTCAAATCTGAGAGGAAAACCCCATGGAAGTATCAGCAAACACTCCGGCCGTCGTCACTGGCGGCGCATCCGGCCTCGGCGCGGCAACCGCACGCGCATTGGCAGCGAAAGGCGCGAAAGTCGCGATCTTCGACATGAACGAAGAAAAGGGCGAAGCCATGGCTGCCGAAATTGGCGGCGTGTTCTGCAAGGTCAACGTGACCAGCGATGAAGACGTGGATGCAGGCTTCGCCAAAGCGCGCGAAGCCCACGGACAAGAGCGCATCCTTGTGAACTGCGCCGGTATCGGCAACGCGATCAAAACCGCCAGCCGCGACAAACAAACCGGCGAGATCAAGCACTTCCCGATTTCGGCATTCGATTTTGTCATTCAGGTCAATCTGATCGGCACATTCCGTTGCATCGCCAAATCGGCGGCTGGCATGATGAGCCTCGATCCGATCAACGAAGAAGGCGCACGCGGCGCAATGGTCAACACCGCTTCGGTGGCAGCTGAAGACGGACAAATCGGCCAAGCGGCATACTCTGCATCCAAAGGCGGCGTTGTCGGCATGACCCTGCCAATCGCGCGCGATCTGATGCGCGAAGGCATCCGTGTGAACACCATCCTGCCGGGTATCTTTGAAACCCCGCTGATGAACGCTGCACCGCCGCAAGTGAAAGAAGCGCTGGCCGCGTCGGTTCCATTCCCGAAACGTCTGGGCAATCCGGATGAGTATGCGAAGCTCGCGATGTGCATGATCGAAACCGGATATTTCAACGGCGAAGACGTGCGTCTCGATGGTGCTATCCGCATGGCGCCGCGGTAAATTTTTCAGGGCCGCGCTTGGACAAAGCGCGGCCTTTCCAGCATCCAATCGGACGCTGGACACGTATTTGCTTGAGCAATCAAGCAACCAATCGACCCTCTAGGAGAGAGCCCCATGAACCTTGAATTCACGCCTGAAGAAGTGGCGTTCCGCGAGGAAGTTCGCAGCTTTATCGAAGCGAACTATCCCAAGCATCTCGGCGATACCGGTATGCGCGAAGACCTGTCGCGCGAAGATTTCGTCGCGTGGCACAAGGTTCTTGGTGAAAAGGGCTGGTCAACGCCTGCATGGCCGGAAGCGTATGGCGGCACCGGTTGGACCCCGACGCAGCGTTATATTTGGTCAGAAGAAAACGCCCGTGTGAACGCGCTTATGCCGCTGCCATTCGGCGTTTCGATGGTCGGCCCCGTGATTTATACATTCGGCAATGAAGAGCAGAAAGCCCAGCACCTGCCGGGTATTCGCAGCGGCGAAACATGGTGGTGTCAGGGTTATTCAGAGCCGGGCGCCGGTTCCGATCTCGCCTCGCTCAAGACGACAGCCGTGCGCGATGGCGATCACTATGTGATCAATGGCCAGAAAACATGGACCACGCTGGCGCAGCATGCCGATTGGGGTTTCTTCCTGTGCCGCACCGATCCCGATGCAGCCAAGCCGCAAGAAGGCATCAGCTTCATCCTGCTCGACATGAACACGCCGGGCGTTGAAGTGCGCCCGATCAAGCTGATCGACGGCGGATACGAGGTCAATGAGACGTGGCTTACCGACGTTCGCGTTCCGGTCGAAAACCTTGTGGGTGAAGAGAACAAGGGCTGGACATACGCCAAATTCCTCCTCGCGCATGAGCGCAGCGGAATTGCCGGTGTTGCCCGTTCCAAGCGCGGCGTTGAAAAGCTGCGCGAGATTGCAGGATCCGAAATCCTCGATGGCGAACCGTTAATGAGCGATTTCGATTTTGCGCGCAAAGTCAGCCAGCTTGAGATCGATCTTGCCGCACTTGAAATCACCGAACTGCGTACGCTCGCCGGTGAACAGGCCGGTAAAGGTCCGGGCCCGGAAAGCTCGATCCTTAAGATCAAAGGCACCGAGATTCAGCAGCGCCTGACGGAACTGACACTGGAAGCTGTCGGCAGTTACGGCACGCCGCTTTATGGCAATATCGCAAACGTGCCGGGCGATGCCGGGTCAAACCAGTATCCAATCGGGCCGGAATACGCGCAGCATGCCGCGTCCACCTATTTCAACATGCGCAAGACATCGATTTATGGCGGATCGAATGAAATTCAGCGCAACATCATCACCAAGATGATCCTCGGCCTCTAAGCCGTAAGCGAAACCGGAGAACATACGTGGATTTCAATTTCACCGAAGAACAAGACATGGTTCGCGACGGCCTTACCCGAATGGTCCGCGAAAATTATGACTGGGATACGCGCCGCGGAGTCGTGGCCAGCGAAGCGGGATGGCGCCCCGAGGTATGGGCGCAGCTTGCCGAGCTTGGCATTCTGGGCATGCCTTTCAGCGAGGAAGATGGCGGTTTTGGCGGCGGTGCTGTCGATTCCATGGTTGTCATGGAAGAATTCGGCAAAGGCCTGGTGGTTGAGCCATTCGTGCCGACCGTGGTTTGCGCCGGCGGCTTTCTGAAACACGCAGGTACCGCAGCGCAGAAAGAAGAACACATTGGCGGGATCGTTGATGGGAGCCGCATATTCGCATTCGCATATGCAGAACCGCGCGGCCGGTATGACTACGCCAACCTCGAAACCACGGCTAAGAAAGACGGCGGCGATTATGTGCTGAACGGGCACAAAGCGGTCGTCATCGGCGCGCCATGGGCAAGTCATCTGATCGTAACCGCGCGCACTTCGGGCGAGCGGACGGACAAGCAGGGAATCTCGGTGTTCGTGGTCGACAAATCGGCGGACGGCGTTGTCACTCGTGATTACCCGACCATCGACGGGCGCCACGCTTCCGAGGTTTACTTCGAAAACGTCACCGTTTCCCCAGAGGCCCTAATCGGTGAAGAGGGCAACGCTCTGCCACTGATCGAGCGTGTAACGGATGAAGCGATTGCTGCGCAGTGTGCGGAAGCCTGCGGCGCGATGAAAGTCGCCCACACGATGACGGTCGAATACTCCCGCCAGCGTAAGCAGTTTGGCGTGCCCATCGGTAAGTTTCAGGTGCTCCAGCACCGCATGGTCGACATGTACACCGAGTATGAGCAATCGGTTTCGCTGACTTACCTCGCCACATTGCGCCTCGATGCGGATGAACGGACGCGCCAGCTTGCCGTTTCGGCGGCAAAGGCCCGGATCGGTCAAGCGGCGCATCATATCGGTCAGGAAGCGATCCAGATCCACGGCGGCATGGGCATGACCGATGAGCTTGCGATTGGTGCCTACTTCAAACGTCTGACGATCTTTGATTCCGAGTTTGGCAATGTCGATCACCATATGAAGCGGCACATCGCGCTTTCATAAGCGGAGCAATTGATAATGTTAGAGAGGGGCGGTTCTGCGGAGCCGCCCTTTTCTATTGGGGTGCGAAGAGTGTTTGTTTGAGCGGCAGCGGCTGGCCTGTCTGCTGGATGATCATACCAACCCATTGCGCGACTTGAGCAATCTCTTCGGACAGCGTGTCTGACAGTCCTGCTTTGGATTGGGGCTCGCTACCATCGAAGCCGCCGCCGAGCTTGGAATGGGTGGCAAATGCCGGCCCGTTCACTGCGTCTGCGATGTGCGTGTCTGCGTGCTCTACGCCTGCGAATTCCAGCACCGAACCGATCGTCACTGCGCGTTCTGCGTTGAAGATATCGCCGTCCAGCACTCGCAGTCTCGGCCCAAATGCGCTGCTGGCGAGGGCGTGGAAGTAATTCTGGTTCAGGAACCAAGCGAGGCCCGCCGCCTGCATATCGGACATGCAAAACAGCTCGCGCTCGTCCATCCCGAAATCCATTCCGGCATAACTCTGCATTTCCAGCAGCAGGTTTCGCGCCCATCTGCGGCCATGCATCCCCTTTCGCGCAACGCTTTCCAGAAAGGTTTCCAGCGGATTGCTCATCAGGATTGACCGCGCATCCCCGCATGACTGGAGCAATTGCGGGATCAGCCGGTTGGAATGGTTGGTGGGTTTCACAAACACGGCCTGCGCATCGCTGCGTTTGCGCGCCAGCAGTCGCATGATCGGTTGCACCAGCGGAGCAGCCTGATCACCCGCGCCGGACAGGTTCGCAAAGATACCCGGCTCACTCATTCCAACGGACACGCTCGGAATATTCAGAGCTTTGCTGAGCAGGGTCGAGCGGCAAAACGCGGTGTGAAAAATGAAATGCAGAGGGCCGGACTCGACCTCCATTGCCATCACTTCATCAACGCTCGCTGTGGCTTTGTCCTGTGTTTGGTAGTCCGCCAGAAAGCCCGGCTTGGTAAATTCACTGCCTGGAATCTGTAGAAACTCTACCTGCCGCGCGTTCCAATCCACGCGGTGCGGTATCCAGTCGGGATTAGAAGCGATGTCAGCAGGGGATATCATAAGCCCATCCTATCCACTGGCTCGCGATGTGTCAGCCACGCTGATGTGCAAAACGGCGGACGCAAATCGGAAGTGCGGGGTTTTCTGTCGCAAACCAGTGTGTCAGACACGGTTTCAAGGAGAGACTGATATGACCGACTACACGCAAATTCTTGTCGAAAAAGCTGATGGCATTGCGACCATCACGTTGAACCGTCCTGAAAAAATGAACGCCTACACGCGGACTATGGGCGCGGAGATTATGGCAGCGATGGACGATATCGATGCAGATGACGGTGTACGGGCAGTGATCTTTACCGGCAGCGGTGATCGGGCGTTTTGTGCGGGCGCTGATCTGACACCGGAAGGGGGAGGGCACGTTTTCTCAGATCCTAACGAGGTCGACGATCTTTCGGACGAGCGCGTGCGGGACGGCGGCGGAATGCTCACTTTGCGATTGTTTGAAAGCAAGAAGCCGCTGATCTCCGCATGCAACGGTGTCGCAGTCGGCGTGGGCGCGACGATGCAACTGGCAATGGATATCCGGCTGGCAAGCGATAATGCACGTTACGGTTTTGTATTTGCGCGTCGCGGTATCGTGCCAGAGGCCGCATCCAGCTGGTTTTTGCCCAGACTTGTCGGCATCAGCCAGGCGCTAGAATGGTGCTATTCCGGCCGTGTTTTCGATGCGGAGGAGGCGAAGTCCGGCGGCCTGATCCGTTCGATTCACACGCAAGGCGGCTTGATGCAGGCGGCCCGCGAGATTGGCCGGGAAATTGCCGACAACACTTCTGCTGTATCGGTCGCTATGACCCGGGCGATGATGTGGCGGTTGATGAACACCGATCACCCGATGGAGGCGCACAAGATCGATAGCCGCGCAATCTACCGTCTATCGCGCGGCGAAGATGCGAAAGAGGGTATCGCCAGTTTCCTGGAAAAGCGGAACCCTGTTTATCCAGCAAAAGTCAGCGAAGACATGCCTGATTTTTATCCGTGGTGGGATGAACGACCCTACTCCTGACCCGGCGGGGGCTTGCAAATTGCGATGGTTTCATGGGAAACCATTCTGATGAGCAAGACTGCAAACGACAATTCAGAGCATTCGCAGGCCGATTGGCGGCTCGCCGAGTTTCTACCGTATCAGCTTTCGATCACATCGAACGCTGTCAGCGACCTGATGTCCGAGCGTTATCGCAGGCGCTTTGGCCTTAAAGTGCCAGAATGGCGGGTGATGGCGGTGCTGGGCGATAGCGACACTGATTCTGCTACGCAGCAAGCGCTCACCCAGGCGACGTTGATGGACAAGGTAGCGGTGAACCGCGCCTGTAAAGTGCTTGAGGAACGGGGCCTGATCGAACGCGTGCCCAACGAAAGCGATGGCCGTTCGCACCTTCTCGAACTCACAGAAGAGGGGCGGGCCATCCATCGGGAGGTCATGCCTCTCGTCATTGCAAGCGAAAGCGAGCTGTTCGAGGGTTTTACGCCGCAAGAACGCCAGCAGTTCCGCGAATTGCTTGGCCGGATGCGCCAGAGGGCTGCGGCAATTGGCGAACTATCCGTTTAATCTTTCCGTATGTGCAAAGGGGCCGCTCAAGCGAACTTGAACGACCCCTTCGTTTTTTGCGAGTAATCGTGCCTCGATTTACTCGTAACTCTTATTCCTTGTTGATCAGAGCATCGGAGATCGAGCAGGCCGCAGGGCCGAGGATCACGATGAAGAGAACAGGAAGAATAAACAGAATGAGCGGAACCGTCATAATCGCCGGCAGACGCGCGGCTTTTTCTTCGGCGCGCATCATACGCTCGTTACGGAATTCAGCGGACAGCACACGAAGCGCGGATGCCAGCGGAGTACCGTAGCGTTCCGTTTGAACCATGGTGGTTACCACGCCTTTGACCGCTTCGAGATTGACGCGGTAGGCAAGGTTGTTGAATGCCTGACGCCGCTCATTGAGGAACGACAGCTCAATCGCGGTAAGCGCGAATTCGTCACCCAATTCAGGGTAAGCCCGGCCCAATTCTTTCGCCACACGGTTAAACGCTGCGTCGACAGTGAGGCCGGCTTCGGCACAAATCACGAGCAAGTCGAGCGCATCCGGCAGACCCTTTTGAATCTCCAATGTCCGCTTGGACGACTTGTTCGACAGGAAGATTTCCGGGCCCTTGTAGGACAGGAACAGGATCGCAGACATCGCGCCGAGGCGTTTGATCGGGCCCCAGTCAGGGAAGAAATCGATCCAGTAAATTACAAGCGCGCCGAGAATGCCGAACACAACGGGGAGCACCGCACGTGCACCAATGATGTACACGGCCAGCTCTTTATTGCGGATACCGGCGTGGGCCAGCTTTTGCTGGATCACTTCAAGCTGGCTCTCCTGCAGCACTTTCATGCTGTCGAGCCGCTCTTTCATTTTATCGGTGCCGTCGGTTTTACGCACCAGGCTTGCGCGCTTTTTCGTACCGGCGGTGATCACGCCAGCTTTCAGCTCGTCACGGCGGGCCTCAAGTGATTTAACGCGCTTGGCCATCGGATCTTTGATCGTGACCGCGGCATAGATTGCCATGATCACAGCAAAGGCGGCGAGGCCTGCCAATATGGTGCCTACGATGACGACATCGAAGCCGAGCAGCGTTGGTCCTGCGGGTTGTTCAAACATTGTTTTATCCTTCCCGCGTTAGATTTCGAAGTTGACCATTTTGGCCATGATAAAGACCCCGATGCTCATCCAGACGAGCCCGCCAAGGCCGGCGATGATCAGTCGGTCTTCGTAGAAGAAGCCGCCGATATAGCTCGGGTTGATCATGTAGATCAGGCCGAACACGATGAAGGGCAGGGAGCCAACGATGTAGGCAGAAGCTTTCGATTCCGAACTCATCGCTTTAATCTTGAGCTTCATCTGAGACCGTTTGCGCAGCACGTCTGCGAGGTTCGACAGCGTCTCAGCGAGGTTACCACCGGTTTCGCGCTGGATCGCAAGCGTGATGCAGAAGAAGTTGAACTCCGGAATGCCGAGGCGGTCAGCCGTATCCTGCAGCGCGTCTTCCATCGTTTTACCGATCTTGATGCGCTCCACGATGCCTTTAAATTCGATCCCGACAGGGCCATCAACCTCTTGAGCAACAACGCCCAGAGTTTCCGTAACTGGCAGACCGGAACGCAGACCGCGCACCAGCAGTTCGATGCCATCAGGGAATTTGTTATTAAAACCGGCAGTCCGTTTGTTGATGAAGAAGCCTACAACAAGGTGCGGTAGGCCGGCACCGATCACCAGACCCACTCCGAGAGAGAGCAGGATCGCACCGCTTTGCATAAAGATGCCCATGGCAATAACCAGAGCGAGCCCGAGAGAAGCGTAAACGTACTGTGTGATGGTCCAACCTTTGCCGGTCCGGTCGAGCCGAACAGCCAAGGCTTCCAACCGCGAGCCAGAACCCGCGACATGGTGCGATTTTGGCTTACGCGCGGCGATCGCTTTCTTCAGCTGCGACTCCATTTTGGTGTCGGCATTTTCAGAATGGCGATAACGCAATGCGTCGAGCCGGCGTTTTTGCGCAGAGCCGACAGCCGGACCGCTAAAGGCCGAATAGCCTAAGACGATCACGGCAAAAATGCCGACAGTAATGAGCAGGGTTTGGGTAAAGTCCATTATAGCATCCCGCCTGGTTCAACACGTTGCGCTGCGCGGTTCGCAGCATTGCCTTTTCGGGCCGCAGAAACGGCCCGCCGCAGTCGGACTTGCCCGTAGTGGCAATGCCCGACCGCGAGGGAAGAGTGGCTTATTCAGCTGGCTCTTCCACTGGCGTTTTGTCTTTTTTCGCGAGCAGCGATTTGAGATCGAAACCGCCAAGCAGCGACTTCTTCTCTTCGGTGATTGAAGACAAATCGTCTTCGCTCGCGCCTGTGATACGCTCGGCAAGCTGGCTGATCGCAGCCGTTGCCTTGCTCGATTTGTTGGCTTCGACGAACACCTGACCCAGCTTGGCAGCATTGGCTGCTGCCTTCGCATCGTAAGGTACGACAACGTCAATCTTACGCTCGATCGAGGCTTCGAAATCAGACTTGCTGATTTCAGCCACGCCCGGCTGCACTTTGTTGCATACGATCATCGGATGCGCATGCGGTGCGTTCGTTTTCAGCCATGACAGGATACGGATCGTATCGCGTGCCGATGCCAGCGTCAGATCGCAGGTCAGAACCACAAGGTTCACGTCTGCGAGCAGATGCGGGAAGTTGATCAGCATGTTGCGCGGCATGTCGATGACCGTCATCTCAAAGGCAGAGCGGAACTCTTCTTCAAGCTGCACAAAGGCAGAACCATCGGTCATCAGCGGTTGGCTGATAGGAGCCTCTGCCGAGAGGATCGAGAGCTTTTCATGAGCGCGCGTCATGGCGCGTTCGATGAACAGCCCGTCAATCCGGCTGGGGTTGTCGATTGCGTCTGTCAGACCGCGGCCCGGCTCCAGATCAAGCGCAAGCGCGCCTGTGCCGAAGTGAATGTCGAGATCCAGCAGAGCTGTGGGCGCATCGTGCTCGCCGCTGAACAGCCATGCGAGTGACGTTGCCAGCGTCGAAGCGCCAACCCCGCCGCGTGTACCCACGACTGCCGTTGAAATGTGACGTTTGACTGTCTCGCCATCGCCCGCTTTCGGGGATGTGAAGACGGCCAGCGCCTGATTCAGCGAATCGTGCAGCTGCTGTGCGTTGAGCGGTTTCAGCAGGTAATCGTGGATGCCGCTCGCGACGAGGTCGCGGTAGAGGCGCACATCGTTCACCTGACCGATTGCGATCACAACGGTGCCAGGCTCGCAAACCTCGGCCAAAGCGTTGATATCGTTCAGCGGGTCACCGCTTTCCGAAAGATCAACGACAAGGATGGCCGGACTAGCGCTGACAGACAGCGACTGGATCGCGTTGCGAAGGCCGCCTTTGTTGCACTTTTCTGGCTGCCAGCCCATTTCGATGACCACCGGACGCAGCACGTCCAGAGCAGCATCGTCACAGATATAAGCCGCAAATGCGTCGCGATTGCCAGGTAGACCTGATTTCCATGGAGCATTCATAACTTACTGTCCTCCGTCGCCTTGAGCGTTCTGCAGGCCACCGGCACCGGTGGGGGTTGCTTCACGATATGTGTCGATAGCTTTTGTGCCGGTCACGATGACTTGTTCGCCTGAACCTTTTTGGCCTTCGAGAAGGTCTTCAGGATTGGCGACCATGGCAGCCAGGTTGCTGTTCACACCGCAACCGTAGCCTGGGCTACTGGCGTTCATGTAGTTTGTATCCGACTTGGCCGACCAATCTGGGCAACCCGGGACCGATGCGGTCGATCGGGTGATGACCACGCGGGCCTGACCTGGATTGAGATAACCCGAAGTCGCCGGTGCAACCTTGCTGACGATGATGCCATAACGGCCCGCCAGATCGTTGACCGCGGTTGAAACAGCGGTGCTGTTCGCCGGATCTTCGATAGTGACACGGTCACCATAGCGAAGGTCCATCGCTTCAAACCAGCCGTTCAGTCGTGATTGCTCGCCAATTGGCAGGCCCGACGCGTTGGTTTGTACGTCGAACGTGAAGTTCGTGCGTTCCACCACCGCTTGTTTGGTGCTGTAAAGCGAAGTGTTTGTCGCAACACCGCCGCAGCCTGCTGTTACCAGACCGATCGAGAGTGCGAGAGCCCCCGCGAGTTTGCCTTTTTGTGCAATGAGCATTGTTCTCACCTTTCTCGATTAGAGGCTGAAGCCGGGGGCCGCGGCATCTGCTGTGCGGCCCTTCTTCTTGCGATTTTGCTTGTCCGCGCTGCGCGGTTTCTTCGGAGCATTGGTCGGGACAATCGCCGCCGGATCAGCATTGCTCACATCAGGAAGCGGTGCTTCCTCATCGGCAGCGCGTGGTCCCGGACGGGTTTCACCCGAAACACCGTCATGCTCTTTGTTCAACAGCAACTGCTGAAGCTCAGTTGACGAACGGTATCCGTCGGTCGGCAGCTTGATGTCGCTGGCATTGACCGGCTTCACCAGGAACGGCGTGACAACAATAACCAGTTCGGTTTCGCCGCGACGATAATCGCGTGAACGGAACAGGTTGCCGAGGATTGGCACATCGCCAAGGCCAGGGGCCTTATCCAGCGCATTCTGCGAGCTGTTGCTCATCAGGCCAGCGATCATGAAGCTCTGGCCGGAGCCGAGTTCCACAGTCGTTTCAGTCCGGCGAATTGTAAGCGCAGGAACTTGGAAACCGTTGAGCGTGACCGAACCCTGCGTCGAAAGCTCGGAAACTTCCGGGCGAACCCGCAGAGAAATCCGGCCATTCGAAAGAACGGTTGGTGTGTAAGCAAGGCTAACGCCGAAATCGCGATATTCGATAGCGACATTGCCCAGACCCTGACTAATCGGGATCGGGAATTCGCCGCCAGCGAGGAACGTGGCTGTCTCACCAGAAAGCGCAGTCAGATTTGGCTGCGACAGAGTGGTGATAAGACCAAGACGTTCGGACAGATCAAGCGCACCCAGTACATCGAGGCCGAAGAGACGACCCAATCCGCCGAGTGTCGTGTTGCCGGCTGAATTGACGCCGGGGCCCTGGATCGTGATGTTTTCACCGGTTACCGGATCAACGCCCACGATAAGGCCTGGGTTTTGTACGCCGTTGCCGACCGCTAGCGGTCCATCAAGACGAAACTCACCGTTGCCGAGTGCGCGCCCTGTACCGACTGCACCGCGGAAACCGCCGGTCGAGAAATCGTAAGTGGACAGATTGCCACCGATCTCACGGACGAGGCTGCGGCTGACTTCGGCAAACTTCACTTGCAGGTTAACCTGCAGCGGGGTTGCTGTCTTCAGACGGGTGATGACATTGGCATCTTCACCAAGGAATGCTTCGACAAGCCGCTGCGCTTCGGCGGCGTCTTCAGGCGCACCGACTGTACCGGTAAGCAGAACTGTGTTGCTGCCCATGGTCGCCACGTTGATGCTGGCATCCGGCATAGCAAGAGCCATCATCTGATCGATGCTGCCGATATTGTTGCCGACACGGATATTGGCAGCAAATACGACATCACCGCGAGCGTTGCTGGCATAGATGGTTGTTTCACCGCCAGCTTTGCCGAACACGTACAGTTGACGCTGTGATTTGACCTGAACGTCTGCGACGTTTTCATTGGCGACAAATACATCGGCCATTGAACCAGGTATGGTTACGAGCTCGCCTTTACCGATCGACAGGACAATTTCCTGCGATGGTTTGACGACCTGCTGGGCTGTGGCGGTGGCCACTGGCACCGCTGCAAGCGGCGCTGCGGCGATACTCGCAAGCAGCAGTTTGGCAGTAAGTTGGCGCTTCATTTTGCGGCCCCCCATGGGTTTCCGTTTATCCGTCAAGACGGATTTCGAGCTTTGTGTTTTGAGAAACATGTGTTGTCCCCTCAGCGCACGAGTTGCGGCGTTGGACCGCCATTCGAGCTAGACCGGCGAAGCGAGCTGTTGTTCGCGCCGCGAGCCGTGCTTACGGGCACTTCGCTAGTGGCTTTGCCGCGTGTCACGCGGACCGTTGGGCCGCTGCGAACGGGTGCACCGCTAGCCGAAGACGAAACGCCAATGGCAGGAGGAGTTGGCTTCATTGCCTGCAATTGTGCTTTGGCTTTGGCCTCTTCCTGACGGCGGAATTTCGATACGTCGAAAGCAGTCTGGTAGGTCTGCTTGCCATCAACTGGACGCGTTACCGCAGCACGAAGGAGACGCTCTTCCTCTTCAGGCGATGCGCCCTCTGGGATTTTGATGTCACCGTTTGCGATTGCGCGATCAAGCTCGGCCTGATTGTCCGCAAGCGAACGCAGAACCAGGCTCAAGGTGCCCATCGTTTGCGCAACCGCGATCTTCTCGGCCAGCTTCGGAGTAACTTCGAGCGTTACCGTGCGGAAAGCGCGAACAACTGTCTTGCCTTCTTCATTAGTAACAGTCTCAGTCGACTGGTCAGTGGCGAGAACGCGGAGGTTGCGAAGAATGGTTTCCGCGCCTTCAAAATCTACGTCAGTGACTTTGTTTTCGTATTTCTGCGTAAGCAGCAGGTCAACGCGGTCACCCGGGAATACAAAGCCGGCAACGCCGGTACGGGCGGACACTGGAACTGTCACAGCGCGCATGCCAGCGCCCAAAGCCGCAGCAAGGAAGCCGCGATCGCCAGGGCTAACCAGCGACCCTTGGGTCACAGGCTCACCAGCGGTAACAGGAAGACGGACAACAGTACCGATCAACTGGTTCACATCGGATTCGCCTTCAATGAAGTAGGCGTCCTGAACGAGTTCTTCTGGCCATTGCTGATATCCCAGCGCGTCGGCTGTGATAATCGTGCCCGCGGGTAGACCGCGATTGGCGACCAGAACTTTCGGGCCTTCTGGCACAGGGGCCGCGAGGACCTCTGGCGCAGCGCCTTCTGCGAACATGCTCCGCGCAGCAAAGGCAGTACCGACCGCGATGATCAGTGCTCCAAGCAGCAGAACCAGTTTCTTCCTATCCATGGCTTCTTAGCCCCCTAATTAATGCCCCAAAACGGTTGTTGGGCGGGTATGGTTTAACTGCATACGACCTGATTGGTTAAAATCAGGTTCACGCGATGCTTGCCGTGTCCGGCATGTAATTGACGACCAGCACCCAAAGACCGCCAAATGCGATGGCCACGCCGTATGGAATGGCGAGGCGTTCTTTTTGTTGCTGAAGGAAATGCCAGGCGCCCATGACGATGGTCAGGACGCCGCCTGCGATTGCCATGATGACAAGCAGTTGAAGAAATGCGCTTGGTTCAATCCAGAGCGCGAGCGCGGTCAGCAGCTTTACATCGCCGCCGCCCATCATATTCAGCGCGAACATTCCGGCCAGAACTGCAAAAGCTGCAGCGGCAACGCCGACTTGCATCGCAATGTCCGGCCACAGGGCAAGACCGCTGCTCCACCAGAAAGCTGGCGCAAATACCGCGATTGCCAGATTCAGCTTGTTGCTGATCTGACGGCTGCGGATATCTGTGAACGCGGCAAAGAGCAGCGCGATTGCCAAGGCAATCAGCAGACCGTAATGAACGTACATCGTAAGCATGAATGCCCCCAAAGGTGGCCCGCCGGATTGTCCGGATGGACCGATTGAGGGTGTTGCTACAGGTGAGTGCTTACCAAATAGTAACCAAACCTTGAGGCGTGAAATTATCCAAGTGAGTGAAGCACAGTCCTCAACCAAACAAGCATCCGGCGACGTGATTAATCGCCGGGCCATTCCGCCAATGGCCACCGAAACAATCTGGCATGCGCCGGATGGCCACGCAGTGCGCCGGATCGATTGGCCGGGCGCAGCGGAGAAACCGCGCGGATCAATCCTGTTTCTGCCCGGACGGGGCGATGCCTATGAGAAATATCTTGAATCGCTCGAAGAGTGGCACCGTGCCGGTTGGCGCGTAACCGGAGCAGATTGGCGCGGGCAGGCTGGCAGCGGCCGCTTGGGCGGTGATGCGGTTACCGGACATATCTCTGACTTCAATGTCTGGGTTGAAGATCTTGCCGCGCTGTGGGCCGATTGGGTGGCAAAAACGCCGGGCCCGCACGTGCTCGCCGCGCATTCGATGGGTGGTCAGGTCGTACTGCGCGCTTTGGTCGAGAAACGCGTTGATCCTGATGCTGTGTTCTTGAGCGCTCCGATGCTGGGCATGTCAGGCCCGCCTTTGCCGCTGTCAGTGCTTCACGGCGTGGCAAAGATGATGACCCGGGTGGGTGATCCAAAGCGGCAGGCATGGAAATGGAGCGAGAAGCCGGGCGAGCTGCCGCTGGGCCGCGCGACCTTGCTCACCCATGACAATGACCGTTACGAAGACGAAGGCTGGTGGCGCGACAAACGCCCCGAACTCGTGATGGGGCCGGCAAGTTGGCACTGGGTAGAGCGCGCTTATGCTTCGTGGCGGGAGCTTGAAGAGGAGGGCGCGCTTGAAAGCGTGCAAACGCCGGTGCTGATAATCTCCACTTCTTCGGACAAACTCGTCAGTCACGAATCCAATGTTCGCGCGGCGCAGCGCCTGCCCAATGGCGAGCTGATGGAACTTGGCAAAGAAGCGGCGCATGAAGTGCTGCGCGAAGTTGATGCGGTGCGTGATCCAATCATGCAGAGGATCGCCGATTTTCTTGCGTCCCATGCTCCGGCCAAAGCCCACTGATACCACATGACTGGCACCGTCTACGATTTCGCGATTGTTGGCGCAGGGATGGCGGGTGCAAGCCTTGCCGCCGAACTTGCTCCTTTTGCGAAAGTACTGGTGCTCGAAGCCGAAGATGTGCCGGGATACCATTCAACAGGCCGGTCCGCTGCGTTCTGGGAGGAATGCTACGGAGGGCCCGGCGTTGTTCCCCTGACGCTCGCATCGGGGCGCTATCTGCAAGAGAACGGTTTCCTAAGGCAGCGCGGCGCGCTGTATGTCGGACGCGCACAAGACCGCGCTCAAATGGATGATTTCGTTGAGACCTTCAACGGCACGGGTGTCACGATCGAGCGGCTGGACAGCGGCGGCCTGAAAGAGCGCGTGCCTGCGATCCGCGATGAATGGTGCGATGCGATTTGGGAGCCTGCCTGCGCAGATATCGATGTGGCAGGGCTGCACCAGCATTACCTTAAACAGCTAAAGGTTGAATGCGCAGATCTGGTATGCCGTGCGCGTGCCGGCTCTTTCAGCAGGACTGACGGTGTCTGGACTATCCAGACCGAAAGCGGACAGGAATTCCGCGCTGCCAACATCGTGAACGCGGCTGGAGCTTGGGCGGATAACCTCGCGCAGCTCGCCGGTGCCAAACCAATCGGGATTACTCCCTATCGCCGGACGGTGGCACAATTGCGGGTTTCGCCCGAGGCACCAGATGATCTGCCGCTGGTGCTCGATATCAACGGCGATTTCTATTTCAAATCTGATGGTGGCCGTCTTTGGCTTAGCCCGCATGACGAAATTCCGACACAGCCTTGTGATGCCGCGCCTGAGGAGATTGACGTCGCGCTGGTTATCGACCGGTTCCAGAAAGTGACAAACTGGCACATAGAGGCGGTCGAGCACCGCTGGGCTGGCCTTAGAAGCTTCTCGCCTGACCGGCTGCCGGTTTACGGAGCCGATCCGCAAGTTGATGGCTTCATCTGGTTTGCGGGGCAGGGCGGTTTTGGTATCCAAACCGCACCGGCGGCTGCGCGGCTGGGTGCTCAGATCATTCTCGGTAGCAAACCGGACGGGCTGACCAGCGGGATTGATCGCGCTCCCTACGACCCGTCTCGATTTTTTACATCTTGAGACCCGGCGAAACTCTAGCCAAGCGCCAGCCGATATGTAACAAACTGGCCAAAGCCCAAACACCAATCACGGGAGATTAACGATGGCTCACAAGTTCGAAATCTACAAAGACAAAGCCGAAGCGTTTCGTGTTCGCTTTAGCTATAATTCTGAAGTGATGTTCTCGACGCAAGGGTATTCGAGCAAAGCATCTGCACAGAACGCGATCGATTCGATCAAGAAAAACAGCCCGGGCGCTCCGGTTGAAGACAACTGCTAAGGCAGTGATGGACCTTTGGTCCTTAGCGGGCGTGCCCTTTGCGGGGCGCGCCCGTTTCTATTCAGCGTCCGGTTCGGCCGCCGCGATTTCTTCGGCTGCATCGCTGGCCAGCTTGTCGACACGCTCGTTTTCCGCGTGGCCCGAATGGCCTTTGACCCAGTGCCAGTCCACTTCGTGACGGGCCACAGCTGCGATTAGCTCGTGCCAGAGATCTTCGTTGCGGACGGGTTTTTTGCTGGCTGTGACCCAGCCTTTGCGCTGCCAGCCATCGACCCATTTGGTGATGCCGTCGATCACATATTTGCTGTCGGAATAGATATCGACCTGACACGGTTCGATCAGTGCGCCGAGGCCTTTGATCACCGCTGTCATTTCCATGCGGTTGTTGGTCGTATCGTCCTCACCGCCTGACAGTTCTTTTTCGTGCTTGCCCATGCGTAGCAGAGCACCCCAGCCGCCGGGGCCTGGATTGCCCTTGCAGGCGCCATCTGTGAAAATTTCGACTTTCTTCATGGCTCGCTCCATGCCGCGATACGTGGAATCACGCAAATAGCTGGGCACCGTAATCATCATAATAGTGCCAACGAGAGACGAATTGCATTGGGTCCTTGCGTGTCACCAATGCATCATCGGGTGTGTCGAGCCAGTCTTCTGCGCGGCTCGCAACAAAGCGAAGCGCGGTGCCTTTTGCGATTCCGGGAAGCAGCGCGCGCTCGTTTGTTTCGAGAGGACGTACACTCTCATATCCGGCGATGATCGCGCTGCCCACATCGGCGCGGTATCGGCCGCGATCATCGAAGCTCCACGCCGCATGTGTCGTTGCGAGATCAAGCGCCATTGCCCCGGTGCATGCGAAGTAGAAATCAATCAGGCCAGTCACTTTGCTGCCAAGCATCAGCACATTGTCCGGAAACAGATCCGCGTGGATGTTGGCTTGGGGCAGGCTGCCAAGGTCAAGCTCTGCCGCTTTGCGGGCAGGTTCCAACATCGCAGGCAGGGCGGGATTGATTGAGGCTAGACCGGTTTCTCCACAAGCCTGGAGCACCCGAAGATTGTCGGCAAAGCCCATCGTGTTTGCGCGAACCAGCCCAAAATCACCGCTCGCAAGATGTAGCCGCGCCAAAACCTCGCCAATCGCGCTGGCCTGCTCAGGCGTTGGCTGGGTCGGAGAAACCCCGGGAAGAAACTCGATCAAGGCAACAGCCTTGCCGTGTTCCATCCGGAACGCGTCGCCCGCTCGGTCATGGATTGTACGCGGAACGGGGCAGTCTTTGGCCGACAAATGATCAAGCAGGCCGAGGAAATAGGGCAGATCGGCCAATTCGATCCGACGTTCATACATCGTCAGGATGTAGCGCGCGCCTTTGCCGTTAGGGCCCGTGGTTTCGATCAGCCAGTTTGAATTCGAAATGCCTTCTGCAATTCCCTTCGCAGAGACCAGTTCGCCGACGTCATAATGCGCGATCAGCTCCGCAAGCTCTTCAGCGCCAAGATGGGTGTAGACAGCCATGCCTGTGCGCGAGCCGTATTACTCGGTGAGCTCACGAGGCAGCTTGAAGACCATTTTTTCGGTCGCCGCTGTAATGGTTTGCTCTTTCACATCGCGCAGTTCGCCAATCGCATCGACCACTTCGCGCACGAGCACTTCGGGAGCGGAGGCCCCTGCGGTCAGGCCAAGAGTCTTCACGCCTTCGAGCCATGCAGCGTCAATCTCATCCGCACGCTGGATCAACTTGGCTGGGGTGCCGAGTCTTTCGGAAACCTCGACAAGGCGAAGCGAATTGGACGAATTCGGCGCGCCGATCACGAGCACCAGATCGCAATCTGGCGCGAGGTCTTTTACCGCAGCCTGACGATTGGAAGTCGCGTAGCAAATGTCTTCTGCTTTCGGCCCTTTGATATTGGGGAAACGCCATTCCAGCGCCGCGATCACTTCTGCGGTGTCATCCACCGACAGCGTGGTTTGCGTGAGATAGGCGAGCGGCGTGTCGCTATCAAAGGGAAGCTTGTCGACGTCTTCAATGTTCTCAACCAGCGTCATCTGGCCCGGCTCAACCTGACCCATAGTGCCGATCACTTCGGGATGGCCTTCATGGCCGACGAAAATGATGTGACGCTTTTTCTCGATCTGGCGCTCTGCCTGACGGTGAACTTTGGACACGAGCGGGCATGTCGCGTCGAGATATATCATGTTGCGGCGCTCCGCCTCGGCAGGAACCGATTTGGGCACGCCATGCGCGCTGAATACAACCGGCGCGTCTTCGGGAACCTCGTCCAGTTCCTCGACAAAAATCGCGCCTTTGGCTTTCAGCCCTTCGACAACATATTTGTTGTGGACGATTTCATGGCGAACATAGACCGGCGCACCGTATCGATCGAGCGATTTCTCGACGATTTCGATGGCACGATCGACCCCTGCGCAAAAGCCGCGAGGAGCCGCGATCAGGAGGTTGAGTGGCGTGCGCTCTGTTTGAGCGTCTGATTTGTTAAAGGGCGCGTTCATATCCCACCCTCTAGCGCTTTGCTGCGCGCGCCGCTAGGGCGAGTGCAACAGCTGCGAAGAATGTTTTGCAGCACATTGGATCGATAATTCGAGGACGTGTATTTCATGGCTTTTCGCACCCGTGTTCTTTCTGTCGCTGCACTTGCTGTAGGCTTGGCAGGGTGTGCCAGTGAAGGTGAACTGGTGGTGGATCAGGGCGTCGGCGTTACCGCCGTGCTCAGCTCTTGTCCTGCGGTCGGCATCCCTGACTATACCGGCGATGTGACGGCTTTCCGCACAGGGGGCGATGTGACGCTCGGCAATCTCGACATGACGGCATCAATGACCAACCTGCGTTCAACCTGCAATGACACGGGCGCGAAGGTGTACAGTGAGGCGACGTTCGATGTGCTTGCCCGCCGGACCGATGTGCGCGGTGCGCGGTCAGTAACGCTGCCATTTTTCGTAACCGTTTTGCGCGGCGGCAGCGCCGTTGTGACCAAGCGTGTTGGCGAAGTCACAATCAACTTCGCTGATGGACAAGAACGCGCCAGCGGCACCGGCAAAGCCGGATCGTTTGTCGATCGCAGTGCCGCGACATTGCCGGAGGATATTCGTGAGAAGATCACTCGGAAGAGGCGCGCCGGCGATGTAGATGCGGCGCTTGATCCGCTGACCGATCCCGAAGTGAAGGCCGCAATCGCGCGCACCCGCTTTGAAATGCTGGTGGGTTTTCAGCTAACCGAAGATCAACTAGCTTACAACGCTACGAGGTAATCCGCTTTCGGGCTGGCAGTCCAAACGGCGCGTAGTGCCGCAAGGGCGACCGCCCGTCCGCAGCGACGCGATCTTTGATCGCATGAGCGAGGAAATCGCGCGCCGGATGGCGTGCGGAAAACAAAGACAATGACAACTAACACCACTCTTTATGCTGCTTACGCGGCCATCGTTGAAACCGCACTTTCGCAGCTTGCGAGTGAGGGCGTGCTGCCTGCCGATGCCAGCTTTGCCAATGTGACGGTTGAGCCGCCGCGCGATCCTTCGCATGGCGATCTTGCGACCAACGCCGCGATGGTATTGGCGAAACAAGCCAAAACGAACCCGCGTGCGCTGGCTGAACAGATCACGGCGAAACTCGAAGCCGTTGATTCGATCACAAGCGCGGAAATCGCCGGGCCAGGTTTCATCAACTTGCGGCTTGATCCTGCGGCGTGGCTTGATGAATTGACCGCAATTGGCCGGATGGGCGGCGACTATGGCCGTTCTACGATGGGTTCTGGCCGCACGGTCAATGTCGAGTATGTCTCAGCCAATCCGACAGGACCCATGCATATGGGGCACTGCCGCGGCGCGGTGGTTGGCGATGCGCTTGCAAGCCTGCTCGAATTTGCCGGTCACAACGTTATTCGCGAATATTACATCAACGATGCTGGCGGTCAGGTTGATGTGCTCGCCCGCTCTGCGCATCTGCGGTACCGCGAGGCGTTGGGCGAAGATATCGGCACGATCCCCGAAGGGCTCTATCCCGGCGACTATCTGAAGCCTGTTGGCGCTTCGCTTGCGCAGGAATTTGGCGATAAGCACGCTGCCCAAGACGAAGCCGAATGGCTTCCAGTCTTCCGCGCTGAAGCCGTTGCTCGAATGATGGAAATCATCAAATCAGATTTGGCGCTGCTGGGCATCCATCACGATTTGTTTTCTTCAGAAGCCGCGCTGCATTTGGCGGGCAAGCCTGACGAAGCCGAAGCGTGGCTGCGCGAACATGATTTCGTTTATGACGGCGTGCTCGAAGCGCCAAAGGGCAAGGCACCTCCAGAGGATTGGGAGCCGGTTGAGCTGCCGCTGTTCCGCTCAACCAAATTCGGCGATGATCAGGATCGCCCGATCAAGAAATCGAACGGCGCGTGGACGTATTTCGGGGCCGATCTCGCCTATCACATGCAGAAAGCCGCCAATGCCGACGAATTGATCGACATTTGGGGCGCGGACCATGCTGGCACAGTAAAACGGATCAAGGCCGCCGTCGCCGCTCTGTCCGAGGGGCAGGGCAAACCGATGCCGTTCGATGTGAAGCTGGTTCAAATGGTTGCGCTGATGCGGGACGGTGAGCCGATCAAAATGTCCAAACGTTCGGGCAATTTCATCACGATCGCCGATATGATTGAAGAAGTGGGCAAGGATGTGGTGCGTTTCACCATGCTGACCCGCAAACCCGAAGCGCAAATGGAGTTCGACTTCGCCAAAGTGGTCGAGGCTTCGAAGGACAATCCGGTGTTCTATGTGCAATATGCGCATGCCCGGATCCGTTCGACTTTGCGTAAAGCGGCCGAGGCCGGATTTGCGCCCTCAGGCGATGCCCTTGCGCAGCTTGGCGATGAGGAAATCGCGCTTATCCGCAATGCGGCGCAGTTTCCGCGCATTATCGAAGCCGCGACAAAAGCCAGAGAGGCGCACCGCGTCGCGTTCTATCTTTACGATCTGGCTGCCGATCTGCACGCATTCTGGAACCTGGGTAACGATAATCCGCAAAAGCGGTTCATCGTGGAACAGGACAAGGGTTTGTCGCAGGCGCGGCTTTTCCTTGCGCAATCAATCGGGCAAGTGATCAAAAATGGCCTCGCTGTGCTAGGGGTTGAGGCAGTCGAGTCTATGTAACCAGCCTAACGCGGTGCGTGCGTGGTTGGATGTAAGGGGTGATGATCCGTGGTTATGGAACCTGAATTTGGTGAAGCTGAAGGCACCGCAGACGCGGGCGATGAGCTTGATCTGTCGGAATCCGACAGTCTCCCATGGCTTGAAGCTGACGAAGAAGACGATGAAGGCGGCCTCGATATGGCGCAGATCATCGGCTTTGGCGCGGTGCTCATTGCGCTCTTATTAGGCATTGTGGGCGCAATCTATCTGATTTCGAACAGCGCACGTGATGATGCGCCGATTGCCGATGGCAGCACGATAGAAGCTCCTGAAGGACCGATCAAAGAGCGTCCTGACGATCCCCAAGGCAAAGAATTCGCTGGGACAGGCAATGTTGCACCGGCAGTTGGCGAAGGTCAGACCCGAGAAAGCCAGATCGGTAGCGGCAATGCCAATGCCGGTGGTGATTCCGCAAACGGCGACGCCGCCAATGGCGGTGCAGCGTCCAGTGGTTCTAACGCTGCTGCGGCGTCTTCAGGCGACGGAGCCGGTTCGGCCTCCGGTTCGTCCACATCCGGCGTCGGCGTTCAACTCGCGGCTTACAGTTCACGCGCGCGCGCCGAGCAGGGATGGTCTCAGCTGGTTCGCCAGACAGATGCGCTTTCGGGTGTGCGGTACCGCGTCGTCGAAGGTGTCGTGGATAGCGGCACCGTCTACCGGCTTCAGGCAGTAGCAAGCGACCGCGCAGCCGCCGATGCGCTATGCCGGGCGATCAAAGCTGATGGACTGGACTGCGCCGTAAAATCGTGAGGTTTGCGGCCCAATGCGGCTGCAAAACACAACCTGTCGTCCCCATGGGCCGTTTTCCCCCACAATAGGTGGTGAACGCGCTTGCCTGACTGTGCCTCTGCTGTAACATTTTGGGCATGATTCCAGCGATCTTTGGATGTTCCGGCCACACATTGACGGCTGATGAGCGCGCTTTCTTCCGTGATGCAGATCCGGCGGGTTACATTCTGTTTGGCCGCAATTGCGAAACGCCGGAACAACTGCGCGCACTGACCGATGAATTGCGGGCGCTGCATGGACGGGAGCGTCTGCTGATCTCAATCGATCAGGAAGGCGGCAGGGTTGCGCGCCTGCGCCCGCCGCATTGGTCTGCTTATCCAGCTGGTGAAGCCTTCGACAAACTCTACGCCTTTGCTCCGGCCAGCGCGATCGAAGCGGCGCGGGCAAATGCGCACGCCATGGGTCTTGAGCTTTCGGCGATGGGCATCACGGTTGATTACCATCCTCCGCTCGATGTGCGTCAGAAAGGCGCGCATGATGTGATCGGCGACCGTTCGCTTGGCCATGATCCCATGCAAGTTGCAGCGATTGGGCGCGCGCTTATCGAAGGGCTGGCGTCGGGCGGTGTCACCGGGTGCATCAAACATATGCCCGGCCACGGTCGCAGCATGGTCGATACGCATAAAGAGATGCCGACAGTGCATGCGAACGCAGAGGAACTGGAAACAGACCTCGCACCGTTCCGCGCGCTCAACTCCGCGTTGATCGGGATGACGGGCCATCTCGTCTTCCCTGCATGGGACGCGGACAATCCAGCGACTCTTTCGGAAACCGTGATTTGTGACATCATCCGGGGCGAGATCGGTTTCGACGGTCTGCTGCTGACCGATGACATCGATATGGAGGCGCTTGACGGCACCATTCCAGAGCGTTCGGCGCGTGCTCATGCTGCGGGTTGCGATATCATCCTCAATTGCTGGGCAAAAATGCACGACATGCAGGGCATCTGTGAGGCACTGCCGAATATGTCTGATGATATTGCGCAACGCCTTCATCGCGCTCTCGAAGGGACACGGGTCGCTTCTGCAATCGCTGACGAACAAGCTGAACTGCTTGCCAAGCGTGACGCTTTGCTGGCCCTGCAAGAGGAGGCCGCATGAGCGAGACCGACCAGCAGGGAAACGAGGTCAAAGCCGATATTGCGGCAAAGGCAGAACCGGCACAGGGCGGCTTTATGCTGACCGGCGGCGCGCTGGGCGCTTCTGAACCGACCACAGATATGAATGCTGCTTGGCCGCAGGATGAAGCCGCGAAGCAAGGCGCGAAAGCAGGCGACAAGGCGCTCTACTTGGAGCTGGACGGATGGGAAGGCCCGCTCGATCTGCTGCTCGATCTAGCCCGCCGTCAAAAGGTTGATTTGCGCCAGATTTCGGTTCTCTCGCTGGTGGATCAATATATCAGTTATATCGAGCGCGCGGAGGAGATGCGGCTGGAACTGGCCGCCGATTATCTCGTGATGGCGGCTTGGTTGGCTTACCTCAAATCCGCGCTGCTTCTGCCCAAGGAGGAACAGGAAGACCCGAGCCCCGAAGAGCTGGCGCTGCGTCTGCAATTGCGGCTCGCCCGGCTTGGCGCGATGCGCGAAGCGGCCGGGCGTCTGATGGGACGCGACCGTATCGGACGCGACATTTTCCTACGCGGCGCTCCCGAAGGTCTGCGGATTGACCGCAAGAGAATGTGGAAGAGCGATGCCTATTCGCTGATCCAGGCATATGGGCAGGTGAAGGCCCGTACTTCTCCGCGTATTTATCACGTCGCAGACCGTCCCGTTATGACGCTGGACAGCGCGCTGGACCGTGTTTCAGCGATGCTGGGCGTGACGTTGGAATGGATGGAAATCCGCGACTTTCTCCCCGCACATGCCAATGCGGAATTGCGCAAATCGGCACTCGCTTCCAGCTTTGTCGCGGCGCTTGAACTGGCGCGGACGGGCAAAGCAGAGCTGGCGCAGGATGAGGCATTTTCACCGCTCCGCATTCGGCGGTTGAAGCAGGGGGCGGCTGCGTGAGCGATGAAATTCGCGAAGACTGCGTCCCTAGCGACGATGTGGCGTCAGATAGTGCTGCGCCCGTTATGGCGGCGGACGAGATTGAGCGCGCGCTGGAGGCAACTCTGTTTGCCTCCGAAGAACCGATGAGCGTGGATGCCTTGGCAAAACATCTGGGCGGGCTTGCAAACGGCGATGTGCGAGACGGGCTAAAGTCCCTGGCTGCGCAATATGAAAAGCGCGGTGTCCATCTGGTCGAGCGCGGCAAGCGCTGGCATTTTGAAACGGCGGCTGACCTTGCGCATCTACTCCGGCGTGAACGCGAACAGGTTCGCCGATTGAGCCGCGCCGCGACCGAAGTCTTGTCGATTATCGCCTATCATGAGCCGGTCAGCCGCGCAGAGATCGAGTCGATCCGCGGCGTTCAGACGAGTGCAGGCACTCTTGATGTGCTGATGGAGGCCGGTTGGATCAAAATGGCCGGCCGACGTGAAGTGCCTGGGCGTCCCGTAATTTACGCCACGACACTCGAATTCCTTGATCATTTCGGCCTCGAATCGCGCCGCGACCTGCCGGGAATGGATGAATTGCGGGCCGCTGGCTTGCTCGATCCGGTGGATGATGCGCTTGAGGAGGCGATGGATAGCGCTGGCAGCAGTGACCCAACTGGTGATCATGGTGATGATCAAGAGCCTGAAGAAGCGGGGGAGGAAGACATCTAAGGCGGCTGATTGCGGCTTCTTTTTGCTGGAAATGCCGGGATGACTGGCGCAGCGGGCCGTTCGCCCCTATATTGATACGGTAATTTCAAGAGAGAGACACCTCATGGGTATTGGCTGGCCGCAGCTCCTGATTATCGCGCTTGTCATCCTCGTTCTGTTCGGACGGGGCCGGATCGCTGATATGATGGGCGATTTCGGTAAGGGCATTTCAAGCTTCAAGAAGGGCATGAACGAGGAAGTTGACGACAAACCCTCCTCTAAAGGTCAGATCGAAGCGCCTGCAAAAGACCCCGCCACCGACACCAAAGCGAGCGAAAAAAGCGATTCGCCCAGCTGATTGAACTCCCCCGTGCGCTTCGTCAGAAAGCGAGGCCCGCGCGGATAGAGGTAAGCAATGTTCGATATCGGCGCCGTTGAACTTCTGGTTATTGTGATTGTCGCGATCCTTGTGATCGGGCCAAGCGAGATGCCGCGCGCCATGCGCACTGCAGGCCGTTGGATCGGTCAGGTGCGCAAAGTCTCCGCCCATTTCCGCACAGGCATCGATACGATGGTGCGAGAGGCGGAACTGGAAGATATGGAAAAGAAGTGGAAGGCGCAGAACGAGTCGATCATGAAGCGTTCCGCTGAAAAGGCTGAGCACGAAGTCGGCGAGCCAGTTATGACAGGCCCGCCGCCCATCGCGGATGATGGCGGTTCCGATCCCATGGCTGACGATCCGCCTCCATCCGCACCTGCGCCGGCGGCCGCCCCGTCTGATGATAACACCGCGCCCGAGCTGCCGCTCGATCCCGCAAAGTCACCGAAGGACTAGACGCGGGCCATGGCATTCGAAGTCAAAGATATTGACGAGACCCGCGCGCCGCTGCTCGATCACCTGATCGAACTTCGCTCACGACTCGTGCGCTGTGTTCTGGCGCTTGCCTTGGCTTTCGGCGTTTGTCTCTACTTTGCCGATCCGATTCTCGGCTTTCTGGTTCAGCCGCTGAAAGACGCTTTTCCCGATGGGGAGGGGCAGTTGATCTTCACAAAGCTGCCGGAACTGTTCTTTGTTGATTTGAAAGTCGGCCTCTTCGCAGGCTTTATGATCAGCTTTCCGATTATCGCGAATCAGCTTTGGGCGTTTATCGCGCCGGGCCTGTATGCACGCGAGAAGAAGGCGTTTCTGCCATTCCTGATTGCGACGCCGGTGCTGTTTATTGGCGGCGCATCGCTCGCCTATTTCGTGGTGATGCCGACGGCGTTTCGCTGGTTTCTGGGGTTTGGCGGCGATGCTGGCGGTCTTACGGTTGAGGCTTTGCCTGCAGCTGGTGAGTATCTGAACCTTGTGATGCAGTTCATCCTCGCGTTTGGATTGACGTTCCTGTTGCCCGTCTTGCTGATGCTCTTGCACCGGGCAGGCATTGTTACGAGAGCCCAGCTTGCCGGAGCGCGTCGTTATGTGATCGTCGGCGTGGTGGCTTTGGCGGCGATTGTTACGCCGCCCGACCCTGGTTCGCAGATCATCCTTGCTCTGCCACTATTGCTGCTATTCGAAGGGTCGCTGATCCTGATGCGCTTTCAGGAAGGCGCTGTGGCCCGCGATGCTGAGGCTGCGGCCGACGCAGAGGAAGCCGATAGTCCAGCCGAGACTTCGGCAGACTGATCCGGTTCAGAAGGCCGCGACCCTGCCCTCCTATATTTAGCCATTCCCGAATGCAGACGGCTTCACGCAGGATAAAGCGCCAAACCTTGGCCGTGATCATTCCGAAATAGCGTGAGTATCTATCGCAGACAAAAAAAGGGGCCCGCGAACGGACCCCTTCAAAATTCGTTTGTTCAGCCGTATTATGGGCTGGTTGGAAGGTCTTCACCATCATCGCTAGCGATGACAATGATACCAGCAATCACAGCTGCTGCTGCGAGAAGAGCGATAAGAATACCGTTCTCACCTGATAGCTCGCTCTCTCCTTCGACCGGTGCAGAAGCGCGGTCAAAAGCAGCTTCAGCGATAGCAGGCGATGCAGCGAGAGATACTGCGGCAGTTGCCAGTGCGAGATTACGGAATTTCATCGAATCGTCTCCTAATTGAGCTCTTAGTTAATTTCGTTCAGGTGCTTACTACTCAAACGGTCCTGCTGTGACAAGTCTTAATTTGTATCATCCTGTCATCGGCGGGGTCAAAAGAATAGTTTGCATTCAACATCTTACACGGTTCGTCGCGCAGATCGGTCGGGTTGTCTCAGCCCTCAGGCTCACATTCTTCTCGCAGTTGCACAATTGCAACTTTGGGCTTCGGTGCGTCTTTAAGCATGATTCGCGCCCTACAACCTCTGAGCGCTCGTGGGCCTATTGCCGGGTGTTGGTGACTGAAATATGAATGCGCGACGTAAATCAACGCTCTAGGGATGATTACGTATGCAACACGACCGCTGAGTTTAGCGCATCCGCTTTCCGCCAACCCAAACTTGCAGGATTTCGGTTTCGCGTATGGCGCTGGGCGATGCGAGCATTGGATCGCGGTCTACCAGTAAGAAGTCGGCACGTTCCCCAGCGATCAAACGGCCAAAATGGCCGTCTGCAAAACCGGCATAGGCAGCATCAGATGTGAACGCCTTTAAGGCGGCCTCGCGGCTCACAGTCTCGCTCGGCAGCCAGCCGCCAAAGGGCTGGCCATTGGCGTCGGTGCGGCTGATCGCGACAGCGAAGCCTGCGAAGGCGTCCGTTGGCTCGACGGGAGCGTCAGAGCCGAAGGCGAGCTTTCCGCCCACCCTAAGGACACTGCGCCACGCATAGGCACCTTCTAACCGGTCAGGGCCGAGACGCGCTTCTGCCATTGTGCGGTCGGACG
Source organism: Erythrobacter crassostreae (assembly GCF_019204045.1). Taxonomy (GTDB): domain Bacteria; phylum Pseudomonadota; class Alphaproteobacteria; order Sphingomonadales; family Sphingomonadaceae; genus Erythrobacter; species Erythrobacter crassostreae. The sequence continues at coordinate 1,390,583 of NZ_JAGSPC010000001.1, forward strand.
TTTGATGAAGCGGCTGCATCGAAGCAATAACGCCGTGCTTTCCGAATTCCGCGAGCTCGGCCGGATCAACGACCTGTGCATGCTCAATCCGCCAGCGCCGGTCACCGGTGTATGTGTCAGACAATTCCTGGATGGCGAGCAAGACATCAGAATTGGCCGCATCACCGATCGCGTGAATAGCGGTCTGGAAATTGTCGAGCGCCGCGCGGCTCATCGTATTGCGCAGCTGTGCCGGGGTCATCAGCGGCAAGCCGCGTGTCTGCGGCTCATCCGCATAAGGCTCCTTCAGAATTGCGCCGCGCGATCCAAGCGCGCCATCCAGATACAGCTTGATCCCACCCATCCGCAGCTTGTCATCATAAAGCCACGGGGTCGGGCCGGGGCCCGCGATCAATTCCATTGTATCGCCATCGGTCGCGTAAGACATGATGCGGACATTCAGCGCGCCCCGGTCACCCGAACGGCGGAACGTCTGCCAATCCTGAATGCTCGTACCCATATCGGCGACGGCGGTGATGCCATTGTTAAGCAGGATTTCCTGCGCCTTCGCCAAGGCGGCATCGCGGTCTTCGGGGCGCGGCTCTGGCACGACTTTGTTCACGAGCGCTTCGGCTGCATCAATGAAAACGCCTGCTGGTGCCCGGCTGCCGGCCTTGCGGATTATGCGGCCGCCCACAGGATCATCATTCGCTGCTGTGACGCCAGCGACTTCGATTGCCTTGCTGTTGGCCCAGCTCGCATGGCCGTCTACCCGTTGCAGCCAGACAGGACGGTCGGAGATGATCGCGTCCAGCTCCTCGGCAGTCGGGAAGCGTCCAAGGCCCCATTTCTCCTGATTCCAGCCGCGCCCGAGAATCCACGGGCGACCAGGATTGTCTTTGGCGAACTGGTCAATCTTGGTGAGGGCTTCCTCCAGCGAGTTTGTGTCCGAAAGATCGAGCAGCAGAGCGCCAAAGCCGATTCCCATCACATGGGCGTGCGCATCGATCATGCCCGGCAGCATTACTCGGCCTTCGCCGTCCAGCGCAAAATCCACATCGGTAGGACGGTCATCGCCGCGCTTCAGCAATTCGCGAACCTTACCGTCATCATCGAAGACAAGGCCCGTGAACCGGACAACATCGCCGCTTTCATTGACAGTGATACCGTCAACATTATCGACAAGGGTGTCAGCAGCGGCGGGGGCCGCAATCAAGGCGGCGACAGCTGCCAATGTGCAGGAAACAAAACGCATTCAGTTTATCCTTGGTCAGAAGTTTTTCGCGGAAGGCGGGTGATCAGCGCGCTGGTATCGCGCCTGCCTCCTCCGGCTGATTGAACATCAGCGTAGAATTGATCGACGAGGGCCGAGACGGGTGAGGACAGACCCAGCCGCTTTGCCTCATCAAGAGCGTAGCCGAGATCCTTGCGCATCCAGTCTATCGCAAATCCGAAGTCGAATTCGTTCTTAGTCATGGTGGCCCAGCGATTGTCCATTTGCCAGCTTTGAGCCGCGCCGCCGGATATCGCTTCATATGTTCTGTCCAGGTCCAGACCCGCAGCCTCGGCCAGACGGATCGCTTCGGACAGGCCGCCCAATATGCCAGCGATGCACATCTGGTTGGCCATCTTGGCTGTCTGGCCTGCGCCGGTCGGGCCGACATGGACAATAGCTTTTGAATAGCAGTCCATCACTGGCCGTGCGCGTTCCACGGCTGCTTCTGTCCCGCCGCACATCACCGCAAGTTGGCCGTTTATCGCACCTGCTTCGCCGCCACTGACGGGAGCATCGACTGCCTCCACGCCCCGCGACTGCGCCGCCTCTGCGAGACGTCGGGCCATATCCGCGGAAACTGTGGTGTGATCGACAAGCAGAGCTCCGCTGCGCATCGCGGAAAGCGTGCCCTGTTCGCCTAGCGTAACTCCGGCAAGGTCTTCATCATTTCCAACACAGACAAATACGATGTCGGCATCCTGCGCCGCAGCGGCGGGTGTATCTGCAAAAGCAACTTCAAGGTCTTCATCGGCCCACATGCCACGCCATTTTTCGGCGCGCTCGGGTGAACGGTTGTAAGCGGTAACATGATGCCCGGCGCGGGCGAGGTGGCCGGTCATCGGCCCGCCCATCACGCCTAGGCCAATAAAGGCGACAGATTTTGGTGCAGTCATGGCTATGCGTCCTAATCCGCTTTCCCTGATATGCCAATGCGCCGAGACGCCGATCTTTCCTGCAAAGAATTTCTTGTGACGAGCCCCGCAAATCGAATTGCCCTTACGTCGCGGACGGCCTAACCCGCCTGTCACTATGACCAGCGAGAATGCATCTGCGGCTCTCAAGAGCCCGACCGAAGCCGGCCCTGACGCGCTGACCCTCGACACCATTCGTGCGGCAGCCGCACGAATTGAAGGGGCGGTTGTCAAAACGCCGATGATGCATTCGATTACGCTGTCGGAGATTACCGGCGCTGAAGTCTGGCTGAAGTTTGAAAACCTCCAATTCACCGCTGCTTATAAAGAGCGCGGCGCGCTCAACGCTTTGCTGCATCTCACCGAAGAGCAGAAAAAGCGCGGCGTTATCGCGGCATCGGCTGGCAACCATTCGCAGGGACTTTCCTATCATGGCACCCGGCTAGGCGTGCCTGTCACGATTGTGATGCCGAAGACCACGCCGACTGTGAAAGTCATGCAGACTGAAAGCGTTGGCGGGAATGTGGTTCTGGAAGGCGAAACTTTTGACGAAGCCGCTGCCCATGCCCGCACGCTTGAAAAAAAGCTGGGCCTCACTTTCATTCACCCGTTTGATGATCCTCTGATCGCAGCGGGTCAGGGCACGGTTGCTCTCGAAATGCTGGAAGTGAAGCCGGACCTTGATTGTCTTGTTACGCCTATTGGCGGCGGCGGATTGATCTCCGGCATGGCCACGGTCGCCAAATCAACGAATCCCGACATCGAAGTTGTCGGCGTGCAGGCTGCGCTGTTCCCGAGCATGTTCGACAAGATCAAAGGCGAAAGCCATGATTGCGGCGGCGATACTCTTGCCGAGGGGATCGCGGTGAAGAAGCCGGGCAAATTCACGAGCAAGGTCATTGCCGAGCGTGTCGATGATATTCTACTGGTGGGAGAGCCTGCGCTTGAAAAAGCCGTTTCGCTGCTGCTCCAGATTGAGAAGACTGTCGTTGAAGGCGCGGGCGCTGCCGGTCTTGCCGCAGTGCTCAGCAATCCGGAACGGTTCAAAGGCAAGACAATCGGTCTGGTCCTGTGCGGCGGGAATATCGATACACGCTTGCTTGCAAACGTGCTGTTGCGCGATCTCGCACGGCAAGGGAGACTGGCGCGTTTGCGCGTGACTTTGCAGGATCGCCCTGGCGCGCTGTTTAAGGTGATGAGCCTGTTCGATCAGCACAACGTGAACATCATCGAGATTTATCATCAGCGCATCTTCACCACGCTTCCGGCGAAAGGTTTGATCACCGATATCGAATGCGAAGCACGCGATGCCGATCAGGTTGAACGGTTAGTGATTGCGCTGCGGGCGAAGAATTACGTGGTCGAAATGGTCGAACTGAACTGATCGCTTCGCCGCATCGTTAAACTCGCTGCCAGACCTGTCCCGATTTGCGCCGAAGTGGCGCAAGTTGGCCTGCCCAATTGTGTAAAGTAAGGGTTTATTCACCCTGAATCATAGTTAAGGGTCTTTTACCGCAGCGCCCAAGCAGGCATAACATTGTCTTAACAGGCATCGCGCCGATTCCCGCTAGAGAGGACCTAGCCGACCCGTGACGGCACCTATTCGCTTTCCCCGTTTCTTCGTGACGAGCCCCGCTCCGTGTCCGTATTTACCCGGACGCCAGGAGCGTAAGGTTTTCACAGAGCTGAAAGGCGAGCATGCGGATCAGCTGAACGAGGCGCTGGGCAGGATCGGATTTCGCCGCAGCCAGACCGTGGCCTATCGCCCCAGCTGCCTTGATTGTCAGGCCTGTGTTTCGGTTCGTGTGGCGGCGACCGAGTTTAAACCGTCGAGCACGCAAAAGCGCGATCTGAAGCGCAACAGCGACCTTGTCGTGACAGAATGCCGTCCATGGGCCACGGATGAGCAGTTCGAATTGCTGACCAAGTATCTTTCCGTGCGGCACCCCGATGGCGGGATGTCGGCGATGGACGAAATGGATTATGCCGACATGGTCGAGCATACGCCGGTTACCAGCAGCCTTGTCGAATATCGCGAACCGACGGAAACGGGCGAGCCGGGCAAATTGATCGGCGCCTGCCTAACGGACCGTCAGGGCGATGGTCTTTCAATGATCTATTCGTTCTATGATCCGGAACACACTGGCCGCGCCGGTCTGGGTAATTTCATTATTCTTGATCACATTCGCCGTGCTGCTGAAAGCGCGCTGCCATATGTCTATCTTGGCTATTGGGTCGATGGATCGCCCCGCATGCAGTACAAAGTGCGGTATCGCCCGCTCGAAACACTGACCCGTGACGGGTGGAAGCGGATGGAACGCGACGAGCAGAGCAAACTCATCGCCGAAGCGACAGCCCCCCGAGGTAAAAAGGGTGGTGCGGTAGCTGGAAACAGGGGTAAAGACGGACAACCCGTCAAGTTTCCTGCGAGCTAACTTTTTGCCTGATTTACAATCGAATATGGTTCTCACGGCTCGGCTGTGCGCTGCAAGCGTACTGGCCTTGGCGGGAAGCTATGTTCACGCACAAGAGGCCGGCAGCAGCGAAGAAACTGTGCAGGCCGAGCAGCCGAGCCCCCAGCCAGAATCGAAGCTCAATGATCTTTCGCTCGACGAATTGATCCCGCCTGATGCGGTGAACAATGCAGAGGGCTGGGCCGGGCAAGAGAACGCAGCAGCGGCGGTTGAAGCAGGTGTCGAAGACGTTTCCGATGCCGCAGAAGAACAGCTATCCAGCCCGACCGATCCGGCGGTTTCCGCTGCGCTCGACGGATTTGAAATTCCGGAACCTGCACGGCTTGAACCCGATCCGGAAGTCACCGCAATCGCCGAAATCGACGCGCCCGATTTGGTTGAACTGCCGGAGCTTGTCGAATTCGACGTGAGCAACGAACTGATTCTAGCCTTTCCAAACGACAATGACCGTTTTCCGGAACAGACAGAGTTCATCGATAGGTTCAAAGCCCTTTCGACAATCGAGACCCTCGAAAGCGGCGAGGATACCGTGCCCCAACTCGCAGCGCGGGCGCGGGCCGATGAGGCGCTCTTGATCGAGATGCTGCGCACTTACGGATATTACGACGGCGAGGTCGTACGCCAGCTTTCAGGCGGGCGACGCGGCGGCGATGATGATAGCGAGGCTGTCGATACCGATCCGCAGGTGCGTTTCGATGTTCTGCCGGGTGAGCGATATGCCTTCGGCGAAATCGACCTCGGCGCGCTCGACACGGCACCCGACTATGATTTGCTGCGGGAAAGTTTCGCGATCCAGTCAGGTGATCCGCTGCAATCTGACCGGATCATAGCTGAGGAAACAGATCTTCGCCTGACGCTTGGCGAAAGCGGCTATCCCTTTGCAGCTATTGAAGCGCCAAGCCTGCTTATCGACCACGCCCGCAATGAAGGCGATCTCTCCTTGCCCGTTCAGCCGGGCGGAAAATACGTGTTCGGCGGCATCGCGAGCGACGATGCGCGCTTCCTTTCCGGTAAGCACTTGTCGCGAATTGCCCGTTTTGAGAACGGCGATACTTATCAGGCCAGCCTGCAAGCCGATTTGCGCCGCGCCATTCTCGCAACCGGCCTTGTTTCCAGTGTCACAGTCCAGCCGCGCGAGATTGCACCGCCGCAGGATGGCGAGCCGGGTCAAGTTACGCTGGATGTGGATTTCGAACGCGCACCGCTTCGTACGATTTCAGGCGCCATCGGTTACGGGACCGAGGACGGCGTGAAGCTTGAGGCAAGCTGGGAGCATCGCAATCTTTTCCCGCCCGAGGGTTCGCTAAAGGTTCGCGGGATTGTGGGCACGCGCGAACAACTGGCGAGTGTGACGTTCAAGAAAAACAATTTCCGCGACCGCGATCAGGTTTTGACCGTGGATGCCTATGCCAGCGATATCGAAACCGAGGCGGTCGATGCGCGCACAGTGGCTCTGCGCGGATCGTTTGAACGGATTTCGAACCTGCTGTTCCAAAAACCGCTTAGCTGGCAGGTCGGCGCAGAAGTTCTTTACACTGACGAACGCAATAGGGTGATCGGCGGGATTGAGCGCCCGCGTCAGGAATACACCATTTTCGGTCTGTTCGGCAGCGCGACGCTCGATTCCAGCGATGATTTGCTGGACCCGACAAAAGGGTACCGCGTCACCGGCTTTCTGGCTCCGGAAGTCTCGCGCTCGCTCGGTGCTGAGACGTTCTACTTGCGCGCGCAAGGCGATGCGAGCGTTTACCAGTCTGTCGGAAGCACTGTGTTGGCGGGCCGCGTTCGGGGCGCGACCATTCAAGGCGCGGATGCCGGTCTGATCGCGCCTTCCCGCAGGCTCTATGCGGGCGGCGGCGGATCGGTGCGCGGCTATGGCTTTCAGGGGATCGGCCCGCGCAATGATCTGGGTGAGCCCACTGGCGGCGGATCGCTGGTCGAACTTTCGCTGGAAGCGCGCATTCAAACCGGTTTTCTCGATGGCGCGGTAGAGGTTGTGCCGTTCATCGATGCAGGCTCGGTTTCGCTTGGGTCGACCCCTGATTTCCGTTTCATTCAATACGGTGCGGGTGTTGGTGTTCGGTATAAGACAAGTTTTGGCCCGATCCGGGTTGATGTCGGTACGCCGCTGAACCCCACAGAGTTCGACGCGCCGGTCGTCGTCTATGTCAGCTTGGGTCAGGCGTTTTGATGGGCGACGATCACGCCATCGAAACGGCCGAAACAGGCGAAACGGTCGAAGCGGATACACCTGTTCGCAAACGAAAACGGCGCTGGCTAAAACGGCTCGGCTGGCTGCTCGCGATAATCCTTGCGCCGGTTTTGCTGGCCGCCATTTTCCTGAGCAGCCCGATTGGCAAGCGCTTTGTTGCAGACCAAATCGCTCAGGTCGCCCCAGCATCTGGCCTGCGATTCTCGGTTGGCCGCATCGAAGGCGATATCTACGGTCAGGCGGTGTTGCGCGATGTGGTGTTGAGCGATCCGAAAGGCGAATTTCTTGTCGTTCCTGAGGCGGAAATCGACTGGAACCCCCTCGCATGGCTTTGGAGCGGGCTTGATGTGCGCGAGCTCACCGCGAGGAGAGGGCGACTGTCGCGTCTGCCCGAATTGTTGCCGGGTGATCCGGATGCTCCGTTCCTCCCGGATTTTGACATTCGAGTGGATGAGCTTGCAATTGAAGATCTGATCCTCGCGCCGGGGATCGCTGGCGATCAGGCGCATAGCGTAAATTTCACGAGCCAGATTGATATCCGCTCCGGTCGCGCTTTGGTCGATGCCAAAGGCGCGTTCGGGTCGGAAGATCGCGTCGAACTCCTGCTCGATGCAGCGCCCGATGGTGACCGGTTCGATCTGTTTCTAGATTACAAAGCCGCCGCCGATGGCCCAATCGCGCAAATGGCCGGCTTGGATGCGGGCTATGAAGCGCGGATCGAAGGCGAGGGCACTTGGACCCGCTGGCTTGGCCATGCATTGGTGACGCGCAAGCCGGGCGAGGATGACGAAAGCCGTTTCGCCGCCTTTCAGCTCACCAATGACGCGGGCACCTATGGCTTGCTTGGGCAGCTTGATCCTGATTTCACGCCCGGCACCATTTTGCGCCGCGCCACGGGGCGCGCGCTGGCGCTCGTCCTTACAGGAACGCTCGCAGACAGCGAATTTGACGGCAAAATCAGAGCGGTCTCGTCCGGAATGGATGTGCGAGGCAGCGGCAAGGTTGATCTTGCAGGCAATGCTTTTGAAGGTTTCGATGTTGCAGCACTGGTGCGCAATCCCGCGATCCTTGGTGAGGCTGTGGAGCTTCGCGGGGCGCGGCTTTCCGGTGTGATCGACGGGCCGTTTCGCGACCTTGCGATCGAGCACGATCTGACGATCGGTGAATTGCAGGCGGGCACGACATTGCTTCAAAGTCTGGAGCATTCCAGCACAGCGCTCTTCCGCGACGGTATTTTCTCGCTGCCGCTGGATGCATCGGTAGAACGTGTTGTGACCGGCAACACCTCAATTGATCCAGAGCTGGTTGGCGGCATTCTCAAGGGCACTTTGACCTATGCCGGTACAAGCCTGACGACCGACGAAGCGCGGATAACCTTCCCTTCGCTCAATGCGGCCTTGGCGCTGCGCGGCGATACGGCAACGGGTGTTTATGCATTGGCGGGACCGGTCAACGCGCGGGCGCTGTCGCTCGACGGGATCGGGACAGTCAACGCCAATGCCAAACTGGTGGCCAGATTTGGCACGCAGACACCGTGGAGCATTCGCGCCAATCTCGCCGGGCGGCTCGACGATGTGACCAATTCCAGCGTTGCCAATGTCGCGGGCGAGCGACTGGCTTTCAAAGGCGCGTTCGGAATGGCTGCGAACGAGCCAATCGTGCTCCGTGATTTTGAGCTTGATAGTGAGCGGCTAACGGCGCGGTTCGACAGCAGGATCGTTGGCGATCGGACAAGCTTGGCGGGCAATGGCCGTCATGTGGATTATGGCCGGTTCACGGTCGATGCCGAATTGGCCGGTGACGGCCCGCGCGCAACCTTGGTTCTGGCTGATCCGTATCCGGCGGCGGGGCTGACCGATGTCCGCTTGGCCATCGCACCGAGTGGAAATGGGTTCGCAATTGATGCATCGGGAGGGTCGCTGCTTGGCCCGTTTGACGGGGCGCTGGGCCTCATCTTGCCTGCGGATGGTGCGACGCAGATCGTGATCGACCAGCTGCGGGTTTACCGAACCAATGTCACCGGTAGTCTTGCATTGGGCGATGCCGGTGTCTCCGGTGATCTGGCGCTCTCTGGTGGTGGTTTGGACGGCACTGTAGCCTTGGCTCCGGCGACAGGCGGCTCGCAAGGGTTCAATCTTGACCTCACCGCAAATCGGGCAAGCTTTGGCGGCGATACGCCGATTTCCCTCGCCCGTGCCGACATCGATGCGAATGGCACTTTCCGCGCCGGAAGCAGCCGGATCATCGCGGATATCAAGGGCTCAGGCTTTGAATATGGCGCGCTGTCCATTGCAGAATTTGCCGCCAAAGCAGAAGTGATTGACGGACGCGGTGATATCAAGGCTTCGATCGCCGGTCGCCGAAGTGACCGGTTCGCCCTTAAATTCGATGGCGACGTTACGCCTGAGCGGATCGCACTGCTCGCGCGCGGTGAATATGGTGGCCGTCCGATCACAATGCCGCGCCGCGCTGTCCTGTCCGCGCAAAGCGGCGGCGGCTGGATACTTGCGCCAACACAAATCGGATTTGCGCGCGGGTATGCCATCGTCGAAGGGGAACTGGGCGGAGCAGAAACTAGGTTGAAGGCGCAACTTTCGCGCATGCCGCTTCGCCTTGCTGATCTGATCGGCAGCGAATTGGGTCTGGGCGGGCGGCTTTCCGGCATCGTGAACTGGAACCAGAGCGGCAATGCTGCGCCGACGGGCAGCGCCCGAGTGCGGATTGACGATTTTACGCGGTCCGGGCTGGTCCTGTCATCAAGGCCGATGGACGTTCTGGCTGTTGCCGATCTTTCGGGCAGTTCGCTGACGGTCGGCGCACGTCTTCGCGAAGATGGCAATCGGCTGGGGCGGCTTGATGCGCGTGTTTCGCCTCTTGGCCGCGGAGGTGACTTTGCTACGCGGGTAATGAACGGGCGGCTGGACGGAAGCTTTGCCTATGATGGCGCAGCCAGCTCGCTTTGGCGGCTTGCGGCGATTGAAACTTTCGATCTGACCGGCCCGATCAGCGTGAACGCCAAAGCGGTCGGCACGCTCAACAATCCGCGTATCACCGGCGATCTCGCCAGCGATGATTTGCGGCTGCAAAGCGCGATCTCAGGCACCGACATCAATGATGTCACCGCGCGTGGACGCTTCGCCGGATCGACACTCACTCTAACCCGCTTCGCCGGTTCAACCCGTGGCGGCGGCAAGGTTAGCGGAAGCGGGACGGTCGACCTTTCTGCGATGAGCGGAAACCGCGGCCCGCGCATTGATTTGAAAGCTGCGGCATCAAATGCTCGTCTGCTCAATGCCAATGGTCTTGATGCGACAATCACCGGGCCACTTCGGATCGTTTCGGACGGTGTCGGCGGGACAATTGCGGGACGTGTTGCGATTGACCGGGCGAGTTGGGCATTGGGCATCGCGGCAGAAGATATGTCATTGCCAAACATCGCTACGCGCGAGATCAACCGCCGCGATGCAAACGGCGCGACAACACGCAGCGCAGCAAGCTCCTGGCGCTATCTGATCAACGCATCGGCCCCTAGCCGCGTGGCGGTCGATGGCCTTGGCCTTGATAGTGAGTGGGGCGTCGATATTGCCCTGCGCGGTACGGTGAACGATCCACGCCTTGGCGGGGAGGCACGCTTGGTGCGCGGCGATTACACGTTTGCGGGCACCCGTTTTGACATGACCGAAGGGCGCATTTCGTTTGACGCGAGCAGGCCCATTGATCCGCGTATCAATATGCTGGCGGAGACGAATGCAAACGGCACCGATGTGACCGTCGCGATTTCGGGTAACGCGCAAACACCCGAAGTGACATTCTCTTCCGAACCTGCATTGCCGGAGGAAGAAATTCTCGCTCAATTGCTGTTTGGCGGCTCAGTCACATCGCTATCGGCAACCGACGCGTTGCAACTCGGCGCAGCGCTTGCCTCTTTGCGCGGCGGCGGCGGCGGGCTTGATCCGATTGGCGACTTGCGCCGCTCCATCGGCCTTGATCAACTCCGCATCGTCAGCGCTGATCCTGCCCTTGGACGAGGAACCGGCGTTGCACTTGGAAAGAATATCGGACGGCGTTTCTATGTAGAGATCGTAACGGACGGGCGCGGTTACAGCGCCACATCCGTTGAATACCGCGTGACCGGTTGGCTGGCTTTGCTCGGGACCGTTTCAACTATCGGGCGAGACAGCGTGCTTGCAGAGATCAGCCGCGATTACTAGCGGCGATACAGCGCCATTTCGGCGCTCCGCCGCCGCACCAGCCCTTTAAGCACGCGCCCGCCCGCTTTGTTCCACCGCACAAATTCTGCCGCAGCGCCGCTAAAATCGCCCGCAATATGTTTCTTGGTAAGCGTCGCTCGGGCAATCGCGCCCGTGTTGTAGTGAAAACTGACCATGGCATCGAACTGTGTCTGCGTAGTCGGGGCTGCGCCAATCGCGCGCGATACATCGGCAGCATAGCGTTTCAGGTCATCTTCAAGCCGTTCATCGCATTGGGCCTGTGTCCAGACGGTGTCCGCACCGACAAATCCGTGAAGGCCGCCCCGCGTTGCACCCCAGCCAATCGTCCACGGAGCGCCGCCGGTGCCAGGATCGGGATAGGCGGAGACCAAGCCATCACGCTTAAGGCGCGCGCAGCCTTCAAATTGTTTGATCAAGGCGATGCCCTCCGGCCCGATTGAGCGTGGAGCATCGTTGGAGCTGGTGCGGCGGCGTTTGATCTTCGGCACGCCGGAGCCTTTGACGCAGTCTGTTACTGCAGTTTCTGGCGGGTCAATCACGACATCAAGCGCACCATCAATGGCGACCACTTCGGACTGGCGAAAGCCGCGCTTAAGAACTGCACGGACTGTATCGAAAAGGGGTTTTCGGCTCTGTGGCATCTTCGGGTCTCCTATTTGGGGGGAAGGGGGAGACCGGTTCAGTTGGCAGAAAATGGCGCAGTAGGAAAACGCATAGAAAGAAGGGCTTGAGCAAAGCCGCCTGCTTTGGCAGCAATGCGCCATGCCATTCTTCAAACCAAAACCGCCTATCACTCAAGACGAGTTTGATTGGTTGGTCGCGTGTTTCGCTTGGCTGCGCGGCGTGTTGGGCGATGCCCATATCCGGCCTGATTTTGTGTTGCCCGACCACCCCGATTTGCTTGCTGCCAAGACGGGCCCTCAACTGTTCGAGGCAGTGCGCGGTATTGCGGGAATGGAACAATGGCCGTGCCGGTTGCAAAAAGTGGATGTGGATGATCCGGCATCCTCGCCGCACATCACGTATGAGGGGAGCGCTGCCTGCGGGACGTTTTCGGTCGAGAATGGTGAGGCGATCATCCGGTACTCGTCACAGATGCTTCGCGATCCCGACGCGCTTACCGCGACATTCGCACATGAGCTTTGCCATTATCTGCTCGTAAATGCCGGTGATCCGCCGGGCGGAGCGGAATTGATGGAGCACGCAACGGATTGTGCGGCGGTCTATATCGGTTTTGGTGTCTTTCTAGCCAATTCAGCTCGCAGTTTCGAACAAGGCAACGACGGTGAAATTTCTTGGTGGCGATCATCGGCCAACGGGTACCTTTCCGAACAGGCGCTGGTCACTGCGACGGCCCTGTTCGCGGCCCTGCACGGTTACGAAACCGGCGCAGCGGACGAGGCTCTAAAACCCTATTTACGCCGCAGCATGACGAAAGCGGGCAAAGTGATCACGCATCGCTATCCCGATGTCGCAGCAGCAATGGATCAAGTGAATTTGCTCGAATGGAACTACGCCTAACGCCTTATGGGCTGTAAAGAGCTCTGGACATTATCCCCTTTGCATAGGTAATCGTTGACTCTCTGAAACGTGCGGCATAGCGTCGGCTTGCATTTTCAGGGAGTTATATGGTTGAGCCGGATCTAGTCTTACAGTTTGAGATAGAAAAAGGCCGCAGCCCAGATATTGAGAATGTGGCACGCGCATTGTTGGCGTGGAATGAGGCCGTTCAGGTGGCTGTCGCTGCTATAGACCCTAGTGCGCGAGTTAGGGTTGAACTATCTGGTGTCGAGCACGGTAGTCAACGCTTTAAACAAATTCTCCGTTTCTTAGAGGATGGCGCAGAGGCGATTGAGGAAGGGGGGCAGGAATACCCTCTTATCTTCAAGCAGGTGAAGGCGCTTGCAAAGCTCATTGGCGGCGGCATCCTAATGGCTGTATTGCTGGGTGAAGTCGTTCCGGACGAGCATCAAAAGGTGCTTGAAGAAATTCGTGATTTGCTTCGCGATAGCCCTGAGATGCGCAGGCATAGCGAAGAGTTTTTCGATACGCTTCAAGAGGAGCCCGCGATAGCCAGCGTTGAGCTATACGAAGGGAATGCCGACAAGCTGATATACTCGGTACCTAGGTCTGAGTTTGCGCAGAAGAGTGGACTATTTCAGGTCGTCGATGACAATCTTCCAGTCGAGCGTATTGAGCAGCGGCTTGCGACATGGGATGTCGTTCTAATACGCCCCGTACTGGTCGCAAAGCCAAGGCGTTGGACATTTTCGAAAGATGGGATCGAGTTTAGCGCAGAGATGGTAGACAAGTCCGTTCTTGCAGCGATCCGCGACAAGACAATCGCGATCCCATTCGCTGAGGGTGTGATGATGAAGGTTGAAGTTTCCTACAATGAGGAGTTTGACGGGGCTGTATGGAAGCCAATCGCCAAATCACGCAAAGTCACGAGAGTTTTATCCCCTCGTGTCGTGCTTCCGCCTGGCGCGCTGTTTTCTAACACCGGCTGACCACAGGAACGCGATTAAAGCTACCAAAACGCCGCTCGATATGATTAGCGTCCATTTGAGCGAAGCAAAGGCGAAGCCTACGAACGCGACAATAGTCGCGACAATCACGACTAGTCCCGCCAACCAATCACGCAGGGTTTCTGGTCGTTTTTCGGTCTGTGACATTGCGCTCCCCATATGATAGAATCGCATGATGACTACCCTAAAGCAAGCTCTAGAGAGCGGAAAATTGGATCATTTCATCGCAGAGCGCAAAGGCGAAACCGGAGATACGGACGCCTTCGATGCTACGCTCCGTTCAATGGCCGAAAAGTCGAAAGAAGTTCCGGAAGCATCTGCTCCGGACGATGGCGACGATTGAAGCGATACTCAGCTTCTTTCGCATACTTCCAAAGGTGTTTACCGCTCACATGAACGTGAGTGCCGTTGATCGACCGCTTTAGCTGCGACCAAAAACCTTCGATTGTTTGAACGTGCGTGTTGCCGCGCACCCATTCGTCTTGATTATGGTTCACGGCTTCGTGACCGTATCCCATCGCTGGCAGGTTACGGTAGGTATGATTCTGGTCAGTGTGGACGTGTGTGTCTGGAAGCACGTTGGCTTTGATAACGGGCAAGAGCGAGCTTTTGCGATTGTTGGGCACGATCTTGGTCACAACGTCACCGCCGCGCTCTACCATGCCTAGAACGACAGTTTTGTTGATCCGGTAATTGCCGCGACCGCCGCCTTTGGTCGCACCGCCAACCAGCGTTTCGTCAACTTCGACTTCCTTACCTTCGCCGCCGATCAGAACGTCGCCATCCACATCAGCCATATGCTCACGGATTTTGTCAGCCATGCGCCATGCTGTCTTATAGGTAACACCAAGCTGGCGCTGTAATTCCTTCGCAGCAACGCCGTTGCGCGTCGTGGTGAAGAGAAAGATTGCGTAGAACCAAAGCTGCAACGGAGTGCGGGTGCGCTCAAACGGCGTTCCAACAGTAGGGTGCAGGTGATGTCCGCACCACTGGCAGGAATAGGCGCGCTCGGCTTTGATCCGGAACCACTTACTATCACGCTCACATGAAGGACATTCAAAACCCTGACCGAAACGAACCTCGAAAATGTGATTGAGGCAGGTTTCATCGTCGGGGAAACGGGCAAAAAATTGGGCAATGGTTTGTGGCTTCGTCATGCCCATTATATGCCACAAATTCTTACGTATGTAAAGGGGATAATGTCCAGAGCTCTTGACTGACAAGAAGTCTTTACAGTAAAGAGCTCTTTACAGGCACGAATCAGCCTGCGCAAAGAGAGGCTCGATAGGTTTGGAAAACCGGTTGAAACACCACCGCGAAATGCATGGCTGGAGCCAGGGCGAACTGGCGAAAAGATTGGGTGTGTCCCGGCAGACTATCAACGCGGTCGAGACCGATAAATACGACCCGTCGCTCCCTCTCGCATTGCGCATGGCGAAACTGTTCGAAGTGAACGTGCCCGATCTGTTTATTGATAATTGGGAGCCCAAGGCATGATGACCAAAGCCAAAGAGAAAAATGAAATCCCGTTCATGCGCAAATTGGTAATCCCGATAATTGCTGGCGGATTGACCGGATTCGCCGCCTCGGTTGGCGTCGTGAATTTCATGGATGGCACGTTCGGCGATGATATATCCACGTCGCGGACGATCGCGGCGATCGTTGGCGCGTTGTATATGATCATCGCAATAGGTGTCGGAATAGGGGCCGCTTCCCCGGCATTGGGCGAAAAATTCCTCAACACAGAAGATGCCGACGAAATTCGAGAAATGCGATCCGTGCTGATTTATTCGGCCGCTGGCATGATATTGTGGGGTGGGGCTCTGACTATCCTCGCCTTTGCTGCGCCCTCTGGCCCAATGCCCGCTCAGATCGCATTGATAACGACTGCTCTCATGATGGCCGTCGGTTCTTGGTTCGGCTGGAAATCACACAATGCCTCGGACGAGCTGTTTGCGCGCGTCAATATGGAAGCGACAGGCATCGCCTATGTTGGCACCATCGTGATCGGAGGCGGATGGGCTATGCTGGCGCATCTTGAGATGGCTCAGTCATTGGCGCCGCTCGATTGGCTTACGCTCATCTATGTTGCCGGGCTGGCCGCCGCATTCATTGCCGCTGGTAAGCGCGGGATGCTGAAACTGAAGTGATGTTTCCGCCAGCTTGCCCGTCATGCTAGTCATAGCGCGGGGAGGGCGATTGAATGAACACCGTCGAAAAACAACTGGCCACAATGCTGGCTAATCTGCCTGAGAAAACCGGAATGCCGCTAGATGAGTGGTTGAAGGTTATCGCGGCGGAAAGCCTGGAGAAGCACGGGCAAATTGTGAAATTTCTCAAAGGTAATCACGGTGTCACGCACGGTTTCGCCAATCTCATCGCGAGCGAGGCTTTGAAAACTGACGAGCCTGCAGATCCCGTTGCGGATCAGTATTCTGGTGCAAAGGCCGCGTTGAAACCGATCTATGATGCGCTTGCCGAGTACGCCCAAAGCCTTGGCGATGATGTCGAGATTGCTCCGAAGAAAGCGAGTGTGAGCCTTCGGCGCAAGAAACAGTTTGCCCTGATCACGCCCGCTACAAAGACTCGGATCGATCTGGGCCTCGCGCTGAAAGGTGATGAACCGGCGGGCCGGCTCGAGACATACAACGCCATGTGCAGCCACCGCGTGAGGCTGGAATCCATCGCCGATTTCGACGACGAAGTGCGCGGCTGGATGGCCGATGCGTATGCGCGTGCGGGGTAATAAATGTGGATCGTTGGAAACAAACAGCAGGTTCCCCTGTTATAGTTTAAACCTTTGAAAGCAGTCAATTTGCTAAAGAATCCAACACGTTTGATTCCCGTTCTGTTTCTCGCCGTGATTGCGGTCGGAACGGCGCTGCTTTTGCTTCCGATTGCGCGGGTCGAAGACGGCGGCGCTCCTTTTATGACCGCTTTGTTCACCTCAACGTCGGCTGTGGCCGTCACGGGCCTGATCGTCGAGGATACGCCGGTCTACTGGTCGACATTCGGTCAGGTCGTAATTCTACTACTATTCCAGATTGGTGGCTTTGGCATCATGACTGCGGCGACGCTTTTGGGCCTTGTCGCTGGCCGTACGTTTGGACTCCGCGATCGTATGGCGACGCATGTCGAGCGCAGCAGGCTCGATATTGGCGATGCCAAATCGGTGCTGAAGCTTGTCCTAGGCATTACAATCGCGGTCGAGGCAGTCGTTGCAGCGATCCTTACTCTGCGGCTGCGTTTTCATTACGATCAGGATTGGAGCGAGGCCCTGTGGCACGGCGTGTTCCAGTCTGTAAGCGCGTTCAACAATGCGGGTTTCTCGAGCTATTCGGATAGCATGATGGGATTTCAAAGTGATGCTGTCATTTTAGCTCCGATCATGATTGCTGTCGTCATCACTGCACTCGGTTTTCCCGTGATGCAGGAATTGCGAGCCCGGCCTCTCGATTTCAGGCGCTGGACACTGCATTCCAAAATTACCGTGACTGGTACAGTGGTGCTGTTGGCGGCCGGCTGGACTGGTTTGATGATCGCCGAATGGAGTAATCCGGATACCCTGGGCCCGATGAGTGTCGCAGACAAATCGCTCAATGCCGCATTTCATTCCGTCATGCCGCGCACTGCCGGTTTTAACAGTCTGGATGTCGGCAGCTTTCGCGATGAAACGCTGATGGGCAATTATCTGCTTATGTTTATCGGCGGAGGCAGTGCAGGAACCGCTGGTGGAATCAAGATCACGACCTTTGTTGTGCTGCTCGCGATTGTCGCTTCACAGGTGCGCGGGCAGCGCGATGCAGTGCTGTTCAATCGCCGTGTCGGCCAGAATGTCGAACGCCAAGCGTTGTCGGTTATCATTCTTGCACTCATGCTGATTTCAATCGCGACGGCGGTCCTACTATTTATCACGCCGCATTCGCTGGCAGATGTTTTGTTTGAAACAGTTTCGGCATTTTCGACCGTTGGCCTGTCGACCGGTATCACCGGCGATCTACCACCGCTGGGTCAGTTGGTAATTATCGTTCTAATGTTTGTAGGGCGAGTTGGCACGATCACTGTGGCGACCGCACTTGCGCTGGGCGCAGCACGGCGCCCTTATCGCTATCCAGAGGAGAATCCGATTGTCGGTTGATAGTAAGAAACCTATTTTGGTGATCGGGCTCGGCAGATTTGGCCAGTCGGTTGCGCGCTCTTTAGATCGCATGGGGCATGAGGTGCTGGGCGTCGATAGCAACGCTGAATGCGTTCAATTGATGGCCGAGACGTTGACGCAATGCCTAGAGGCCGACGCTACCGACAAAGGTGTTTTGGAGCGGCTTGGCGTTGGGGATTTCGAGGCGGCTGTGGTAGGCATCGGAACCGACATTGAGGCCAGCGTACTGACGACACTTGCGCTCGCCGATCTCGGTGTGCCACAAATCTGGGCGAAAGCCGTGAACGAAAATCACGGACGTATTCTAGAGCGGATTGGCGCTACGAGCGTCGTTTTTCCAGAAGCGCGTATGGGCGAGCGCGTAGCTCATATCCTAAGTGGCAAGATGATCGACTATATCGAGTTTGACGATGATTTCGCCATCGCCAAAATGGTCGCCCCCAAAGATGCGGTTGGCCAAACGCTCGGCCAGAGCAGGATCCGGTCGATGACGGGGATAACTGTTGTCGGCGTGAAACGTCCGACGAAGGATTTTGAATATGCACAGGAACACACGCAGGTAGAACTGGGCGATCTATTGATCGTGTCGGGAACTCGCGAAAATGTCGAAAAATTTGTTGCCGGAGAGAGCAACTAAAAAGGCCGCTCGATTTCTCGAGCGGCCTTTATTTTTGTTAAAGGACTCGGCGCTTACGCGCTGTAATACATGTCGAACTCGACCGGAGCCGGAGTGGTTTCGAGGCGGATGACCTCTTCCCATTTTAGTTCCATGTAAGCGTCGATCTGGTCTTTGCTGAACACGTCGCCTTTGAGCAGGAATTCGTGATCGGCTTCGAGCGCTTCGAGAGCTTCGCGAAGCGAGCCGCACACGGTTGGAACTTCCGCGAGCTCTGCCGGCGGCAGGTCGTAGAGGTTTTTGTCCATGGCTTCGCCCGGATGGATTTTGTTCTCGATTCCGTCTAGGCCCGCCATCAGCAGAGCCGAGAATGCGAGATACGGGTTGGCAATCGCATCCGGGAAACGGAATTCAACGCGCTTGGCTTTCTCGCCAGTGCCGTACGGAATACGGCAAGAGGCAGAGCGGTTGCGCGCAGAATAAGCGAGCAGAACCGGCGCTTCAAAGCCCGGGACCAGACGCTTGTAGCTGTTGGTGGTCGCATTGGTGAAGGCATTCACGGCCTTCGCGTGCTTGATGACGCCGCCGATGTAATAGAGGCAGTTTTCCGACAGGCCGGCATATTCATTGCCCGCGAAAGTCGGCTTGCCGTCTTTCCAGATCGACATGTGGCTGTGCATGCCGCTGCCGTTATCGTCCTTGATCGGCTTCGGCATAAAGGTCGCGGTTTTGCCGTATGCATGGGCAACTTGCTGCACGACATATTTGTACACCTGCACCTGATCAGCCGCTGTGGTGAGCGAGGAGAAGGTTATGCCGAGCTCGTGTTGGGCAGCGGCCACTTCGTGGTGGTGCTTGTCCATGTTGAGACCCATTTCCATCATCGTGGAAACCATCTCGGCGCGAATATCTACGGCGCTGTCGACCGGCGCAACGGGGAAGTAGCCGCCCTTTGCGCGCGGGCGGTGGCCCATATTGCCCATTTCGTATTCTTTGCCGGTGTTGGTCGGCAGCTCGATATCGTCAATTGCGAAGCCCGAACCGGCATAGCCGTCTTCAAAGCGGACATCGTCGAACATGAAGAATTCAGGCTCTGGCCCGACATAGACAGTGTCACCGATACCGGTCGAAGCGAGATAGGCCTCGGCGCGTTTCGCAGTCGAGCGCGGATCGCGCGAATAAAGCTGGCCATCGGATGGTTCAACGATGTTACAGAACACCGAAAGCATTGGCGTCGCCGAAAACGGATCGACATAGATCGCGTCCATATCCGGTTTCAGGATCATGTCGGATTCGTTGATAGTCTTCCAACCTTCGATCGAAGAACCGTCAAACATCAGACCGTCTTCAAACGAATCTTCGTCCATGACGCTGGCGGCCATGGTGAGGTGCTGCCATTTGCCTTTTGGATCGGTGAAACGAAGATCAACCCATTCGATTTCCTCGTCCTTGATCTGTTTCAGGACGTCTTTGATGCTTGCCATGATTCTAGTCTCCAGCTGATATTTTGTATGTGCCCCGCCGCGCAGGCGGGAAAATTTGAAAGCGGGTTAAATCGCGTCGTCGTTTGTCTCGCCTGTGCGAATTCGCAGAGCGCTTTCGATCGGACTGACGAAAATCTTGCCGTCACCGATGCGGCCCGTTTGCGCAGCAGCAGCAATCGCTTCAACCACACGCTCGGCCTGATCATCGGAAATGACAACCTCGAGCTTAACCTTGGGCAGGAAATCGACGACGTATTCAGCGCCGCGATACAGTTCGGTGTGGCCTTTTTGACGGCCAAAGCCGCGTGCCTCTGTAACAGTGATTCCGGACACGCCAATTTCGTGCAGCGCCTCCTTCACCTCGTCGAGTTTGAAAGGCTTGATGATCGCTTCGATCTTTTTCACGTGTGGTTACCCCACCCCTTGGTCCGTTTGTGACACACTCAATTCTATCAAGAATCGTGCCATATGATCCTACAGAGGACGGGGGCCGGTGCAAGCGCTGGAATCGCGTTTGGCGCTGCTTATTCTGAATCCAGAAGGTGCCTAAATTTTGGGCATATCGCCACTCAAAGGCGCAGTCCGGTCGTCTCTGACAGGCCGCACATGATGTTCAGATTTTGGATCGCAGCGCCGCTTGCGCCTTTGCCGAGATTGTCGAGCTGGGCGATCAGCCTTGCCTGTGCGCCGTCTTCGCTGGTGAAGACATGCAGGTTTAGACCGTCCCACGGCTCGGCATCCTTGCTCAGCAGCATTTCGGCTGGCGGCGCGCTATGGGCGTGGACTTCGACAACACCGTCTGTTCCGTAATGGCCGGTCAAAGCGCTTTCCAGAAATGCCGCCGATGTTGCGCCTTGCATGGCGGACAAGGGGAGAGGGACATCAACGATCATCCCGCGATGGGCGGGGACCACGCTTGGCGAGAAAACCGGTTCATGGACCAACCCTGCATATTTGCGCATTTCGGGCAGATGTTTGTGCGTGATCGCGAGGCCATAGGCCCTGAATGCGATGGAATTATCGGCTTTAAACCGGTCGATCAGAGCGTTGCCGCCGCCAGAATACCCGCTCACGGCGTTCACGGTGTAAGGCCATTCCGCTGGCAGAACTGCGGCTTTCACAAGCGGGGCAATCAAAGCCAGAAAGCCGGTCGGATAGCATCCGGGATTGGAGACAAATTGCGCCTCTGCAATGGCTTCGTGCCCGATCAGTTCGGGAAAGCCGTAGGTCCATCCATCCGCCACTCGGTGCGCGCTCGATGCGTCGATAATGCGGGTGTTTGAACCTTTGGCCAACGCCGCCGCATCGCGTGCCGCATCGTCGGGCAAGCACAGGATTGCGATATCTGCAGCATGCAAGGCATCGCGGCGCGCGGCTTCATCTTTGCGCTGCGCATCGGCGAGCACAATCAATTCAAATTCTTCGCGGCTTTTCAGCCGGTCGCGGATTTCCAGACCGGTTGTACCGGCAGCACCATCGATGAAAATACGGGTAGCCATGCGGGCACTTGTAGCGGCTTCAGTCGGCGAGACAATTGGCTTTGCAATATCCGCTGGGACCAGCGGGCCCTACGCAAATCCAGATCCAGTCGCCTGCCACATCCAGCACTTCGATTGCGGTGCCAGCGGTTAGGGTTTCTGTCGCGTCGCTGTCATCGCGCGGCACAAGGTGAAGTTCGATATCGGCATCGCCAATCGCACCAACGTGAGGGATAACATAGTGCGCAGCGAGATGCGTTCCGGCCAGCGCAACATGGGCCAAGTCACCGCGCAGCGGCAGTGTGCCGGGCGCAGGCTTTTCTACCGGGCCTTTCAGACCCAGTATCCCGCCTGGCACGGCGTAATCGCTCGCTTGCACGCCAGTATCGCTCATCGGATGGTGCCGCTCATTCGCGTAGGTGTCCTAAGTTCCCCGGTGGCGCGCGCTTAGCTGTAACTTACCAATCGGGCAAGTTAACGCCTGTAGAAACCCTTTACGCCCCGTAACGGCCCTTGAGCATGTGCCACGCCGCGCGCAGGCCATAGGCAGTGCCGCCTTTGGATCGGCCTGGCTTGGGATAGGGACGCCATGCGAAAGTATCGAAATGCACCCAGTCGATGTCTTCACCTACGAACCGGTCGAGGAACAGTCCCGCGACACTCGCACCGGCATACGGATTGCTCT
Organism: Erythrobacter crassostreae; assembly: GCF_019204045.1. Taxonomy (GTDB): domain Bacteria; phylum Pseudomonadota; class Alphaproteobacteria; order Sphingomonadales; family Sphingomonadaceae; genus Erythrobacter; species Erythrobacter crassostreae. Next base: position 1,412,617 of record NZ_JAGSPC010000001.1, read on the forward strand.
GCGCGTTGACGATGTCGGCGATGTCGGATTTCAGATAGTCACGATACGCCTCAGGTAGGGGCAGTCGCCATGGCTCGTCATCATTGGCTTTGCCCGCTTCGATCAAAGCCTGAGCGGTGTCATCCTTGCGCGCCATCATGGCGGCATAGTCAGGGCCAAGCGCGACCCGTGCGGCGCCCGTGAGAGTGGCGAAATCTACGATCAGATCGGGCTCTTCCTCGCTAGCGCGGGTCAGGGCATCGCCAAGGATCAACCGCCCTTCGGCATCGGTGTTGTGGATCTCGACAGTTAGTCCTTTGCGGCTGTCCAGCACATCGCCGGGGCGGAATGCAGGGCCGGAGATGGCGTTGTCTACCGCAGGAACCAGCACGTTCAGGCGCACTTTCAAACCGGCTGCCATGATCAGACCGGCCAGCGCGATAGCATGGGCTGCGCCGCCCATATCTTTCTTCATCAACCGCATGCCGCCGCCCGGTTTGATGTTGAGACCGCCCGTATCGAAGCACACCCCTTTACCAACCAGCGCGAGGACCGGATCGCTTTCCTTGCCCCACACTAAATGCATAATGCGCGGGGCATGATGGCGCGCGGCCGCACGGCCTACGGCGTGAACCATGGGATAGCCTTGCTCCAGCGCATCACCTTTGGTCACATTCAGTTCGGCCCCGTGCGCCTTTGCCAGTTTTTCAAATTCAGCTTCAAGCGCGGCCGGCCCCATATCTTCGGCCGGGGTGTTTACCAGATCGCGCACGAGCATTTCCGCTTCGGCTTCGGCCATGTAGGTTGGCAATCTTCCAACCTGCTCCGTTAAAAGCACGCGCGGGCCGGTGGCGCTTTCATCATCTGTGTAACGGGTGAAACGGTAATGCGCGGTCAGCCAACCAAACATAGCGGCGCCTGCTTCCGCATTGGCCAATCGATACGTACCCTCAGGCAACTTGTCCGCCAGACCGGCAAGGCAATAGCTCGATAGGTCTTCCGGATCGGACACGCCCCCAACCGCGAAGAAATCATCACCATTAGGCACGATGCCGATCTGACCCGCGCTGCCGTCAAACTTTTGCGCAGACAAACTGGCGCGCTGTCCAGCGCTCAAGGTTTTGGCGTATTCGTCGAAACCCTTTTGGGTGGTGAGATGGATCGCAGTTGCATCTTGCCCGCGATCGGGCTGGATCAGATCGGTAATATCAGTCATGTTTGTGTAAGTAAGCGTGATAAACTGCTTGTCACGCGCGAATTCAAATCGATCAGGGGATGGCGATGATCAAACATATGCTTGCGGGGGCTGCAGTGGTGGCATTGGCAGCGTGTTCCTTGCCCGAAGATGTCAGCGATGATGTCGGTGTCACAGCACCCGGAGCGCCGGACGCACCCGAAGCGCCTGATGCGCCAATCGCAGGTGACGTAACCTACGAGAACAATTCAAAAGGAAATTCCGGCGGTGAAGGCGGAACGCGCGAATTTTCCTATTCATGGCCTGGCCAGGTGGCTGAGATACCGGCCCTCGCCGCAGAACTCGAAACGCGGCGCGATGCGCAGCTTGCCGAGCAAAAAGAGTGGTGGGCAGACGCGCTTGCTGATTGCCCCGAAGAGTCGGCATCATGCCGCAATCTCTCGTTTGAACTTAGCTGGCAAGTCGTCGCCGATACGCCCCGTTTTCTCAGCCTTTCACACGGGTTTTACATGTATACCGGCGGTGCGCACGGCAATTCAGGAAGAGGCGCGCTCATTTGGGACCGCGAGGCAGAAGCCTCTATCGAGCCGAAAGCCATGTTCACCTCGATAGACGAGCTCGATGCTGCGATCAGCGAAACCGCCTGCACGATGCTCAATGAAGAGCGCGGCAAACGGCGCGGCGGTGAAAGCTATGGCGATGAAGGCGAATGGCCCAACCAATGCGTAACGATGGAAGAAACAGTGCTGTTCGTGGGATCATCGGGCGGCGACAAATTTGATCGTCTCGGTGTCTACTACGCCCCCTACATCGCCGGCGCCTATGCTGAGGGGGACTTCGAGTTCATCCTGCCTGTAACGCAAGCGGTGATCGACGCTGTGAAACCCGAATATCGCGGCGCTTTCGCAGTAAAGTAGAAATTGGCGCAGACCTTCGCTACATAGCGGGCATGACCGAATATCAACTCGTAGAGAGCACAGACACCGTCTACCGCGACGGCACGATCAAGCTGCACACTGAAGAGGGCTTCGATGGGATGCGAAAGGCAGGCCACCTTGCCGCGACCATCCTTGATGAAGTCGCCGATTTGGTGGTGCCCGGCGTAACAACCGCGCAGATTGATGACCGCGTGCGGGAAATGACACTGGATGCCGGCGCGGTACCCGCAACGCTTGGCTATCGCGGCTATGCGCATTCCTGCTGTATTTCGATCAACCATGTAATCTGCCACGGCATCCCTTCGGATAAAGCCCTGAAAGAGGGCGATATCCTGAACGTGGATGTCACCCCGCTGCTGGATGGGTGGCACGGCGATACGAGCCGCATGTTCTATGCGGGTGAACCTGCGATCAAGGCCAAGCGGCTGGTCGATGTGACGTATGAATGCCTGATGCTGGGCATTGATGCGGCCAGCAAACCGGGCGCGCGGCTGGGCGATATTGGCGCTGCGATTGAGGCTCACGCGAAACAGTTCCGTTACGGCGTGGTGCGCGAATTTTGCGGGCACGGTCTGGGCCGGTTGTTCCATGACGCGCCAGAGGTCGTTCACGCTGCAAAGGCGGGCACCGGGCCGGAGCTGAAACCGGGCATGTTCTTCACCATCGAACCGATGATCAACCTTGGCAAGCCTTGGGCCAAAGTGCTGGGCGACGGCTGGACCGCCGTAACCCGCGATAAGTCGCTCTCCGCGCAGTTCGAGCACTCATTGGCGATCACAGATGACGGTGTGGAAATTTTCACGAAAAGCCCGACCGGGCGGGATAAGCCGCCTTATTGATCCAAAATGGCCAGCGAACGTTTTTGGGATGCTTGGCGCAAAGTTGCTTTAGCTTTGTGTTTTGGGCCGGGTTTGATCACGGCTTTCGCAAGCTGGGACGGCAACCTTGCAGGCATTGCGGGCCTCATCGTTTTCGGGTGTATGCTACCAATTCCTCAGGCGGCGATGTTCTTTGTTTCCAACGCGGTTGCAAACCGGTCGACGCGAGCGGTTTGCGTTGCAGCTTCGGTTTTGGCCTTCGTAAATTACTGCTTCTACTTTTTTGTAGCCTTTGATGCGAGCTCAAGCTCGACATCTTCGATAAGTCTGGTCATCCTCCAGTTCTATTTGGCCATCGTAGCTTTGTTGGTTGTTGGGGTATTTGCATGGCTGCGCTCAGTTTTTTCGGACGGGGCGTAAATGTCCGGGAATCTGCTCACAAAAACCACACCGCTAGAACCACGACCATCACCGCAATCACCGCGACCGAAAACGCCAGCATCGCCAGCACTTCGCGGGTGATGCGGCCTTTGGTTAACCAGTCATAGCCCACCGCAATCGCGACCGTGATCGGCACTTGCACGCCGATTGCAACGGGATCGGGCAGGGCGAGCACTTGCACCACGCGGGCATAGGCGGGGGTCATCAGCGCCAGCGTCCCGATCAGCATCGCCTGACGGTGCGCGTGGATATTGCGGGCTCGCGCAAACAGCACAGCGGCGATATAGAGCGGGATGAAGGTCACGAACGCTGCGATGTTGACCACGGTGACTTCAGGTCGCCCCAACTCCTCTCCGATATTCACCGCAAGAATGCCGCCCGAAACGGCCATCGCCGCGACCAGCACAATGGATGCGCGCCCGCTTACCCGATGCAGCGCAAAACGCGCTCCGGCAGTGAGATAGGCTTGGCTGGAAAGCAGCGCGAGCCACGCCAGCATGGCCGCTGCGTGAAACACCACCAGCGGCGTGTAACGCGCCTGCACCTCGGAATGCGCCGCCGCTTTCACAGCGAACGCGATCACGGTGAACACCAGCAATCCGAGCGCAATGCGGCCCATCAGGACATTCGCCTGTTTTTCACTCACCGAGGATTTCAATTCAAACGTCCCTTGCAGCCCTGATCGCGGCGCCTGCGGCAAAGGGCGCGATGGCGACCAGTGTGAGGCTTATAGCTGCAACGAAGCCGAGGCTTGCTTGATCCTGACGCGCGAGCGCGCCTGCGCCGAAAATCAGGATCGGCAGGGCAAGCGGGATGAGCATCAGGCCAGATAGCGCGGCTCCAGCGCGCAGGCTCGCAGTTAGCGCCGCGATGATCAATCCGATGGCGGCAAGTCCCGGTGTGCCTGCCAGAAGCCCAAGCAGAAGCAGGTGCAAGCTCGGCCCATCCAGCGCAAGCAAAGCGGCGGCTGGGAAAGCGGCCAATATTAGCGGAGGGCCAAAGCTGAGCCAATGTGCGAGCAGGCGCACCGCCATCATAATCTCTTCGGTAAATCCGCGCAGGCGCAGCTGGTCAAATGTGCCAAGCTCTATGTCCTGCGCGACCAGTTTTTCCAGCGGCAGGATCGCGGCGAGCAGAGCGGCAATCCAGACAATTCCGCCGCCGGTGCGGCCCAGCAATTCCTGATCCGGCCCCACGGCGAAGGGATACAGCATCGCCACCGCGACAAAGAACACTACGGGCAGGGCGGCACCGCCGCCTGTAAAGGGGAAAAACTTGCCCAGATCGCGTTTGAGCAGCGCGCCGATCATGCGGGCTCATCCATTGGCGCAAAATCTTCAATGGCCAGAGTTCGCAGGCCGTCTATCGCGAGCGTCTGGTGCGATGCGATCAGCGCAGTTCCGCCGCCGCCAATATGGAGCGCGATTAACGCAGTGACTTGCTCAATTGCCGCCACATCCAGCCCGCTAAGCGGCTCATCCAATAGCCAGATCGGCACGCCGCGATTGAGCAGCGCGGCAAGGCCCGCCCGCTTACGCTGTCCGGTCGAAAGGTAGCGCACAGGCACATCCAGCAGCGGCTCCAGCCCGAGCACCTTGAGCGCGCCTGAAGGATCGCGGCAGCCATCGATGCGCTGCCAGAAGTCCAATGATTTGCCGAGTGGTTGATCCGGATCGAGGCCAGTGCGTTCGTCCAGCAATCCCAGCTCGCCCTTGCAAATGACGCTGCCTGCGTAAGGGGTGGTGAGGCCCCCCAGCGCGCGGATCAATGTCGTCTTGCCGGTGCCATTCGCACCGGTGATGTGCAGCGCCTCTCCTTCGCCCAGTTCAAACGACAGCCCTCGAAACAGCAGCCGGTCGCCGCGGCGACATGCCAGCGCGTTTGCAATAAGCTTTGGATTTGGAGAACCTTGCATGGTCCCGTGCGTTAGGCAAAAGCGACCCCGCAAACAACTCTCACTTCAGGAGCCCCCATGGCCAGTGTCACCGAGCTGAACGAAAAAGAACGCGCTACCTTGCTGGCGGACCGCCCCGAATGGGAGCTGACGCGCGAAGACAAAGCGATCACGCGCACGTTCCAGTTTGGCGATTTTTCCGAAGCATGGGGCTTTATGAGCCGCGTGGCATTGCTCGCTGATACGCAGGATCATCATCCCGAATGGTTCAACGTCTACGCCAAGATAGAGATTACTTTGACCACGCACGACGCGGGCGGATTGTCACAGCGCGATGCGACAATGGCGCGCGCGATCGACAAACTGGTCTAAAGCTCAACTCCAACACCCTGGCTGCGCATTTCCTTGCGCAATAGTCCCGGCATCCAGCGTTTAAGGCGGCGCATGCGCTTTGCCATTTTGCCGACGGTGTAATGCAGATCGTCCCCGTGGACGGCCTGCCACACGACGCCCGGCACGATGTCGACAGATGACACTTCGACACCGGCCTCGATCAGGGTCTCTTTGGCGGTCTGGTTCGAGTCTTCCTGAATTTTTCCGATGATTGGCGTGTCGATAAATCCGGGGCAAAGTGCGGCAACTTTGATCCCGTCATCGGCCCATTCCGCATCCAAACTTTCGGTCAGGCCGCGAACGCCCCATTTGGTTGCGCAGTAAGCGGCAAGGCCCGGTGCGCCGATGATGCCCGCGAGGCTTGCGGTGTTGAGCAGCACAGAGCCCGGCGCGGTTTCGGCGAGGTAGCGATGCGATGCCTGCGCGCCGAAAATCACGCCCTTCATATTGATGTCGAGCATGCGGGTGAGTTCGTCTTCGTCTTGATCCACCAGCGGCCCGCCATCACCGATACCGGCATTGTTGAACACAACATCGATGCGTCCGCCAGCGGCTTTCGCGAAGTCGGCCAAAGCCTTGTCCCACTGATCGCGGAACCGCACGTCGAGCGTGTGTGTCGAAGCTCTGCCACCGGTGATCATGGACAGCGTTTCGGCCATCCCCGCCTCGTTGACATCGGCGATGCCGACGAACCAGCCGCGTGCCGCAAAAAACACGGCGACCGCGCGGCCAATGCCCGATGCGCCGCCAGTGATGAAGATGGAACGGGTGGGTTCGCCTACGCTTGTTTCTGTGCTCATATCTGTACCCGCCCTATTTCCCGAGGAGTGCCGCGCCTTCGCGGTTCTGTTTGCGCACTTTGCCGGGCATCCAGCGCTTGGCAAAGTTCAGTTTCTTGGCAGTTTTGCCGACGAGATAGTGCAGATCATCCCCGTGGACAGCCTGCCAGATTGTCTCGGCGACTTCTTCAACCGGTGTGATTTCAAGTCCTGCGGCTTGAACGCGTGTTCGCACCGCTTCGTTCGAATTGCGATTGCCTGTGCCATCGAGCAGCGGCGTTTCGATAAAGCTTGGGCAGATCGAGCAGGACTTGATCCCCTCCGGTGCCCATTCCGCATCCAGACTTTCCGCGATGCCGCGCACCGCAAATTTGGTCGCGCTGTAAACGCTCATGCCGGTGCCGCCGCTGATGCCGGCCGCACTCGCGATGTTGACGAGTGCCGATCCGGGTGCCGTCTTCTGGAGATAAGGATAGACCGCCTGAGCGCCGTAAAGAACTCCGCGCAGATTGATGTCGAGGCAGCGATCAATCTCTTCGGTTTCCAGCTCGGCAAGCGCTCCGCCTGTGCCGATACCGGCATTGTTGACCATCGCATCGATCCGCCCACCAGCCGCGGTCGAGAACGCTTCCAGCGCGGTGTCCCATGCGGCGCGATCACGCACGTCGAGTTTGTGCATGTAGGTGAAGCCGCCGGGGATCAGGCCGAGCGTGTCTTCCATGCCGGTTTCATTGATATCGGCGATGCCAACAAACCAGCCGCGCTCCCCGAAATAGCGCGCCGTTGCGCGGCCGATACCGGAGGCTCCGCCAGTGATGAATATGCTGCGGCGCGGTTCTGATGCGCTCATGTGATCCCTCTCCAATTGCGATTTGAAACTTGTCTATCGCGGGGAGGGTCGCTTGTCATCAGGCCAAAGCGGCTTTCAATCCCTGCACATGATCCTCGCCTTCGACGATCTCGGCAGTCGAAGGCTTCAGCACATCGCCCAAAGGCTCCGCGCGTCCACCGATACATTCGGCGAGGAAGTTTTCGGCGACGGCAAAGAACGCGATCGAGTTGGCAGGTTTCGCAAAGCCGTGGCCTTCATCGGGATAGAGCACGTAGGTGACAGGAATGCCCGCGTCTTTCATCGCGCCGACGATCTGGTCGCTTTCATCCTGCTTCACGCGGGGATCGTTCGCGCCTTGCGCAATCAGCAGCGGTTTGATGATCTGATCCGCCTTGTGCAGCGGGCTGGCCGCTTTCAGCAGTGCGAGCCCTTCCTCGGTTTCGGGGTTGCCCATGCGTTCGTGAAAGGTTTTGACCAGCGGCGCCCAGTATGGCGGGATCGTGCCGAGCAGCGTTTCGAGGTTGGACGGGCCGACAATGTCCACACCGCAGGCAAACACGTCCGGAGTGAAGGCGAGGCCGGCCAGCGTCGCATATCCGCCGTAGGATCCGCCCATGATCGCGACCTTGTCTTTGACCGCGATCCCTTCGGAAACGGCCCAATCGACCGCGTCGATCAGATCGTCATGCATCTTCAGGCCCCACTGTTTGTTCGCAGCGTTGAGGAAGCTTTTGCCGAAGCCGGTCGACCCGCGAAAGTTGACGGACAGCACCGCATAGCCGCGATTGGCGAGCATTTGATGCGTCGAGTTAAACCCGTACCCGTCGCGCGCCCACGGTCCGCCATGGACAAGCAGAACCATCGGCACCGGAGCCGATGGACGCCCATTGCCATTCGCATCGCTGCCAGCGGGCAGGGTGAGGTAGGATGGCAGTGTAAGCCCGTCGCGGCTGGTAATCTCGACCGGATGCAGTCTTTGCAGCGGCGCGCCTTCAAGCTCTGGCCGCGTGACGTAAAACGGCGTCAACGTGCTTGCGTCACGATCATAAATATGGCTCGCAACCGGATCGCCGACCGGATCATTCCACACGATCCATGTGCGGTCATCCTCGGTGCGGCTCATGATGCCGTATTCGCCATCAAACTGAGTGCCGAGCCAATCAAGCGAGGCCTTCATCTCCGGGTCAATCGCAGTCCACTCGGTCTTGAGATAGTTCACGGCATAGGCCTGTATCTCGCCGGTTTTCTGATCCTGCATCGCGCCGCTGATATCGGCTTTGTCGTCCTCTGCGATCAGTGTGCGTTCACCCGTCGCGGTGTCCTGAGCATAAAGCGCTGCGGTGTCGCGCCCGCGGCTATCCATCCAATAGAGGATCGATCCATCGACGGTGTATCCGCTAGGCGAAGTGGTGAGCGCATCTTCCATCGCAGTGCTTTCAAACGGCTCATCGCTGAACGCGCCATCGCTGAATCGGAAATAGTCCGTCCCGCCAGCCTCGTTTTGCGCCATCGCCATGCGAAGGGTCAGGCTGTCATCGGACATAAAACCGGCATAGGCATTGTTCTCATAGACCAGCTCAAGCGCGCCGGTGTTGAGGTTGAGCCGGTGAACATCGTGGAACTGCGCGTCGCGATTGTTCAGGCCGACGAGCACTTCATCAAGGATGGTTTCAGACGCGCCGACAATCCGCACCCGCGTTTCTTCAAACGGGGTCAGGCAAACCTCTTCGCCGCTGGCAATATCGATCCGGTAAAGCAGGAAGTTCTCGTCCCCGCCTTTGTCTTGAATATAGCCGACGCTCTTGCCATCGGGTGCCCAGAAATGGTCGCGGATCGGGCGGTCTGTCGAGGAAGTGATCGCCTTCGCATCATCCGGGTTATCGCGCGGCGCGAGCCAGATATTCAGCGTGCCATCCAGCGGCGCGAGCCAGCTGAGCCATGTGCCATCGGGGCTGATCTTTCCTTGGGCGCGGGTCGGATTGCCGAACAAGGCATCGCGCGGGATCAGCGGAAATTGGTCGATAGCAGTGTTGGCGGCGCTCATGGTGTCTCCCTTGGGTAAGGGTGACAGCTAGGTATGCGGCGGAGAAATGCAATTGATCATCCCCCCGCTACAGTATTGTTCTATCCCTTACCTTTGGTCTTGGTTGCCCCCGGCTTGGCATTGCTTTCGATAAATTCGATGATCTGACCGGCAATATCCTTGCCCGTCGCGTTTTCGATGCCCTCAAGGCCAGGAGAGGAGTTCACCTCCATAATAACCGGGCCGTGATTGCTGCGCAGCAGATCAACGCCGCATACGTTCAGGCCCATTGCCTTCGCCGCGCGCACCGCGGTGGAGCGTTCCTCAGGCGTGATCTTGATCAATTGCGCGCTGCCGCCGCGGTGCAGGTTGGAACGAAATTCACCCTCTGCGCCCTGACGTTTCATCGCCGCGACGACTTTGCCGCCCACGACGAGACAGCGGATGTCCGATCCGCCGGCCTCTTTGATGAATTCCTGCACCATGATCGCGATGTTCGCGCCGCGGAACGCTTCGATAATCGACGCGCCGCCTTTCAGCGTCTCGGCCAGAACCACACCGATGCCCTGCGTGCCCTCTAGCAGCTTGATCACCACTGGCGGGCCGTTGACCGCTTTGATCAAATCCTCGGCCTGCTTTGGATCATTGGCATAAGCTGTCAGCGGCAGGCCCAATCCGTATTTGGCCATAATCTGGGTAGAACGCAGTTTATCGCGGCTGCGCCCGATCGCGACACTTTCATTCAGCGACCAGACCCCGCCCATTTCAAACTGCCGCAGAACCGCGAGGCCATAGGCCGTGATCGAGGCACCAATACGCGGAATGACTGCATCATAACCCGTCAGTGTCTCGCCCTTATACGTCACGGTCGGACGGTGGCTGGCGATGTTCACGGTGCAGCGGGTGGTGTTGAGAATATCGAGAGTGTGCCCGCGCTGCTCGGCCGCTTCGACCAGACGCTTGTGCGAATAGAGGTTTGGGTTGCGTGCGAGCATGGCAATTTTCATCGGCTTACTCATGATCTTTTACCTTTTTTGTTCTGCATGCTGACAGTCTGAAGCCAGGAATGGCCGCTATCCACCAGAAATCGGCGGCGTAACGATGATCGTCCAATAAGCATCGGAAATTTCATATCCGACCGATCAGCCAGACTGATCTCGGCCCGGAATTCGACGCTGCCAATCTTCAGCGGCGTCTTGATGACATAGCGTTGCTGTGTGTCACCGTTAGAGCTTGTTATGCCTCTGATGTCCACATGGACGGCTTCACAAATATGCTCCTCGCCATCCCAATCGACTGCGAACCGGATCAGCTGCTCGCCGTCCCGGTCAATCTCCTCGATCACGTGCCCGTGCAGCGACGATGTCCGCGCGCCGCTATCGATCTTGGCAGGGATGCCGTGCAAGCCAAGTTGCGGCAGATCGACAAGCTCGCGCCAGCCGACGATGGGCGATGTCTTACCCATTACAGGTCAATTGGATGTGGATTTGCGCACGGCGCATCATGTTTCCTGTCGTTCTCATAACTGATCTGTGTGCCTTAGCGTGAGATCGGGATCGCACCAACATGTTGGTTCAGGCGTGCGACCAGCGGAGATTGAAGGGGAAGATCTGCGATGTCCGCTACCGACCCCATTGCGGGCATGTGCTCAACAGTATTGTGCTTTAGTTGCCGAAGCTCTCTGACCACCAGTCCCAACCTTTGGGAAATTTCCCCAAGTCTTGAGATGTGGTGTCAGTTCCCGATTGGGCGCCCCTCTGAAAATTCTTAGAATTCCGCCGTTTTTTAAGTTTGGCACGCCTGATGCAAAGTGGTGGGCATCAAGCGGAACACCCCGCCGGACACACAAAACGGAGACTTAAAATGACCAACACCGCCAACAACTTCGCCGCAGCCGCCCTCTCGATCATCATCTCGGCCGGCCTCTTTGCTTACGCTATTATCCCGGCCAGCCCGACACTACTCGCCTAATCGCTCCCGATACACAGAGTGAAAGACGATATGAAACGAAAGCTCGCGATAGCAATCTCCGGAATCTTTCTCGTAACCGGCCTCATCAGAGTTGGTGTTGGTGCGATTGTGATCAGCGAATCAACCGGCTGGTGGCAATTGGGCGGAGAAGCAGCGCTCGCTGTTGCAGAAACACAGCAATTCATCGGTGATGCGAGCACAAATCTCGTCGGTTTCACACCTTTCTCCTACTTCGTATTCCTATTGTTCATGGGAGCAATCGTCAGCGTGGGCGCTATCGCGCAAATGCGGCGCAAAAGCTGGGGTCTTGCGCTGATCGGCACCTATCTGTGCTGCCACGCATTCCTGTTTCTCAACTTCATGACGATCAACCCAAAAATCGGATTGCTTGCTCTTGCATCGCTGTTGGCGCTTATTCTCGCTTGGGCCAACAAGGATAGTGCATCGAGGCGTGAACCTTCTCCGCTCTAGTATCAACGCACGGTCGTCCCGGAAACGAGGGCCCGCTGACGCAAAGGCCATTGTAGCTCTAACGAGCGTCTCACCGCTGCGATTTCTCATATTTTTGGTTATCGGCCTACCGGTTGGGTTCATCCTGACGAGGCTAGGGTTCACTTACCACCTTAGGATCAGACCTGCGCATCAACTTTCCTACACCTACCTAAACCGCTATCAGGCAGGCGGCTCTTTCAAATCGTTGACGCTCGATTTTCTCTGTAAGGCAGGCCTACGCATTGTGTGTGCAAGTTGGACAGTGGTCACCCGTGTCCTACATTTCTCTTTCACAATAAAAACAAATATCTAACGCTGTAGGCACCGCATGACATGTTGGAGAATGTGTCATGTGTGTCCTACACGTTTCAGCCCGCTTCTGCCGCTTCCAGTTTCTCGCTGAACGCCATCCATTCCGCTTCGACCGCGTCCAGTTCATCGGACAATTCGGAGCGCAAGGATAACAGCTCGCTCATGCTTTTATCGGTGAGATGTTTGGCGGCGCTCTCTGGTTCATACATTGCCTTGTCAATGGCGCTGCGGTCCGATTGCAGTTTGGCCATCGCTTTTTCCGTGCGTGCCACATCAGCTTTCACGCTGCGGATCTCGGCCCGCTCTTTGGAGCTTTTCTTGCCGCCTTTGCTCTTGGTGCTTTTACCGCCGCCCTCTTTCTTCGGCTGGTTCAGGCCCAGCACGAAATCGATGTAATCCTCCATGCTGCCGGAGAATTCCTTGGCGGTGCCTTCGTCCACCAGCACGAGCCTGTCGGCGCTGAGCTCGACCATGTGCCGATCGTGGCTGATCAGGATGACTGCGCCGTTGTAATCGTTGAGCGCCTGCACAAGAGCTTCGCGGGCATCGACGTCCAAGTGGTTGGTCGGCTCATCCAGAATAAGCAGATGCGGCGCGTCTCGGGTGATCAGGGCGAGCGCAAGCCGTGCGCGTTCTCCGCCGGATAGTTTGGCGACTTTTTGCGTGGCTCGGTTGCCTGAAAAACCAAACCGGCCCAGTTGCTCGCGGACTTTGCCCGGTGGCATGCCCTCCATGGCGTGGGTCATATGTTCTAGCGGGGTTTCGTCGCCGGAGAGTTCTTCCACCTGATACTGGGTGAAATAGCCGACCTTCATCTTGCCTGGTGCGTTCACTTCGCCTTCCATCAGGGGAAGCTGTGCGGCGAGCAGGCGCGCCAAAGTCGTCTTACCGTTGCCGTTACGCCCTAGCAGCGCGATGCGATCATCCGGCTCGATCCGCAGGCTGACCCGTTTCAGGATTGGCACATCAGCGGTGTAGCCGACCGCTGCCATATCCATGGTGATCATCGGCGGTTTCAGCTGGCTGGGGCTGGGGAAATCAAAGCTGAGCGAGGGGTCTTCCATCAGTGCGGCGATGGGCTGCATTTTCGCCAGCATCTTGGCGCGGGATTGAGCTTGCTTGGCAGTCGAGGCGCGGGCGCTGTTGCGGGCCACGTAGTCTTGCAACCGCGCACGCTGGGCATCCTGCGCAGCTTTGGCCGATTCCAGCTGAGCTGCGCGTTCGGCTCGCTGCTTTTCAAAGCTGTCATACCCGCCGGGATACAGGGTCAGCTGGCCGCCTTGGAGATGCAGGATATGATCAGCGACTTTGTTCAACAGATCGCGTTCGTGGCTGATGACTAGCAGTGTGGCGGGGTAGCTTTTGAGGAAGTTCTCGAGCCACAAGGTCGCTTCAAGATCGAGGTGGTTTGATGGCTCATCAAGCAGCAAAATGTCAGGTTGCGAAAACAGCAGCGCGCCTAGCGCGACACGCATTTTCCAACCGCCTGAAAAACTGTCGAGCGGCTGGCGCTGCATTTCCTCATCAAAGCCGAGGCCGATCAGAATGCGCGCGGCACGCGACGGCGCGCTGTAGGCATCAATCGCCAGCAGCCGATCATGCACATCGCCAAGCCGGTCCATGTCGGTGCAGGTTTCGGATTCTTCCAGCAGCGCGGCGCGCTCGGTATCCGCGGCCAATACAACTTCTTCGGGTGTCGTATCCCCGCTCGGCGCTTCCTGCGCGATATAGCCGAGACGGAGCTTGGACGACTTCGTGATTGCGCCTTCATCCGGCTCGATCTCGCCGATCAGAGCCTTCATCAAAGTCGATTTGCCTGCGCCATTGCGCCCGATCAGGCCAACCCGCGCACCATCAGGTATCGCAGCGCTGGCGTGTTCCAGGATCGAGCGGCCGCCAAGCCGGACAGTGATATCATCGATGGTCAGCATGGCGCGCCTCTAGCAAGTCATTGCGCGCTTCCCAACGAAATTGAACCTGCAACAAAAGGAATTCGCAAAGCTTGCATCCTTGCCACAGACGTTTAGCCAAGCGGCATGGATATGGAACATCTGCTGCAACGCTATTTTGGCACAACCGATCTGGGCGAGGTTCAGGTTGATGCCATCCCCGCCGCCACGGACCGGATGCTGGTTGATTTCGGGCTTGAGAAAGACAGCGGGAAGCGTTTTGCGCTGTGGAGTCTTCTGTTCATGATGGATGCCGCGCCTGATTTGGACGTCGCGTTTGAAGATGAAGAAGAGCGCGAGGCGGCGCGCAATTTCATGGATATGATCATCGCCGCCAGCCAAACGTAGTCAGATCAAAGCGCCGGTGCGTCGTAGTACCGCCATGAAAACAGCGCCATGGCGGCCCTGTGCGGGGACCACCGTTTGCCGATCTCGCGCAGTTCTTTTTCCTTTGGTCGTTCGTCCAATTCGAGCAAACGTCGCACGCCTTCCTGAACCGCCAGATCGCCGGCAGGCCACATGTCCGCGCGCCCTTCGGCGAACATCAAGTATATCTCCGCCGACCAGCGGCCGATGCCTTTGATGCGGGTGAGTTCCTCGATCGCTTCTTCATCGCCCTCGGGTAGATCGTCGAAGTCGATCTCACCCGCGGCGACCAATTCACATAGCGAGCGTGCATAGCCCTGTTTTTGGCGCGAAAGGCCGCACGCACGCAGAGTGTCGAAATCACGTTCTAACACGCATGACGGCGTGAAATCCTCGCCCAGTTCTGCCGCGAGCTTGTTCCACATAGACGTGGCCGCCGCGACAGAGACTTGTTGACCCACGATAGTGCGCAGCAAAGTCTTGTAGCCCCGATCTCGCAAGCGCGGTTCGGGGTAACCGACACGCTGCAGTTCAGCGGCGAGCTTTGCATCCCGCGATGCCAGCTCATCAAGCCCGGCGCGAATTTGCTCTGCGGTGATGCCCACTTGGTTGTTCCTTGGCTTGCGTTGAATTTCGGAACGTCCTAGCAGCCCGTCTGTTCATCCGATAGCGCGCGTTCTTGCGCTCAATGTCATTGTCAAAGAGGAAGTCTGTCCATGCCAAAGCTCGTCGTCACCAACCGCGAAGGTGAAACAAGCGAAATCGATGTCGAAAATGGCCTAACCGTGATGGAAGCCATCCGCGACAATGGCTTTGACGAATTGCTCGCTCTATGCGGCGGCTGCTGCTCCTGCGCGACGTGCCACATTTACGTTGATGGCAGCGAGACAGCTGGCATGTCCGAAATGAGCGAAGACGAAGACGACCTGCTGGAATCTTCGGATCACCGCAAAGAAACATCGCGTCTCTCCTGTCAGGTTCCGCTCACGCCAGAGCTTGACGGACTTAAGGTAACTATCGCCCCTGAAGATTGATGTTGTTTGCCGGACCGGGGTTCGCACCCTAAATCCGCGCTCATGAACATTACTCAACCTATCGGCGAAACGCTCGCCTTGATCGGAAATACTCCGCTCGTACGCCTAACCGGCCCCAGTGAGGCAGCAGGCTGTGACATCTGGGGTAAGTGCGAATTCGCCAATCCCGGTTCTTCGGTAAAGGACCGGGCGGCGCTTTATATGATCCGCGATGCAGAGGCGCGCGGGGAGTTAAAGCCGGGCGGCACTGTGATCGAAGGGACGGCTGGCAACACCGGTATCGGCATCGCGCTGGTCGCGAATGCGCTCGGTTACAAGACGATCATCGTCATGCCGGACAACCAATCGAAAGAGAAAATGGACACGCTGCGCGCACTCGGCGCGAAGCTCGTTCTGGTTCCGCCGACCAAATATGCCGACCCATGCCATTTTCAGCATGTATCGCGCCGCATGGCAGAGGAAACCGAGGGCGCGATCTGGGCGGGTCAGTTCGACAACACTGCCAATCGCAAGGCTCATATCGAAGGCACCACCGAAGAGCTGTGGGAGCAAACCGGCGGCAAGATCGACGGCTTCACCTGTGCAGCGGGCACTGGCGGAACGATTGCCGGCGTCGGAATGGGATTGAAGGAAAAAAACGCGAATATTCGCATTGCTTTGACCGACCCGCACGGCGCCGCACTCTACAACTATTACGCACACGGTGAGCTTAAAGGCGAAGGTTCTTCTGTCGCCGAAGGGATTGGGCAAGGACGGATCACCGCCAACCTCGAAGGGGCACCGATCGATACCCAGTTCCGCATTTCTGACGAAGAAGGAATGATCTGGGTCGAGCGGCTGCTACGTGAAGAAGGGCTTTGTCTCGGCCTCTCATCAGGGATCAATGTCGCCGGAGCCATCGAACTCGGCAAGCAATTGGTCTCCGAAGGGCGAGACAATCCGCAGGTCGCGACAATCCTCTGTGATACCGGCTTCCGCTATCTCTCGACGCTGTACAACGCTGAATGGTTGGGAGCGAAAGGTCTGCCGGTGTTTGACTGGCTGGCGCATGAGGGCGACGCCTGATACTCTGGCGCAATGGCAGAGAAACAACTCTTCAGCCGATTGATCGGTGAAAAGGCAGACGGCGAAAGCGCGCCGCTTGGCGGCAACCGAGAGGAAGCGGCACAGCGCCTTCAGGTCGGACTTTTCGGAATTGGTGCTATGGTGTTGCTGGTCGGGCTTGCGAGCGTGATCGGCAATCAAGCTCAGTTGAGCGAGGAAAATGCGGTGCCAGAGGCTGCTCCCACAACAGAGCCGACCGATGCTCCGCCGCAGCGCGACCCGCTGGCCGATGCTGGCGTCGTCCCGGATATTCTGGCTGAACCAAGCCCAACGCCAACTGGTGAAGAACCAATCCTGCCCGAACAGGGCGGTAGCAATGCTGCCGGGCCGCCTGATGATACGCCTGCTCAATAGGATTGCGCTGGCGGGATTTACGATTGCCGCCGCTTCGTCCTGCACATCGGAGCCTAAGGTCTCCGCCCCAGAACCGGCCTGTTTCAGCGGCGAAACGCCGCCAGATTTGGCCTTAATGACCAGCTTGCCGATCTACTGGCCTGCCAATTTCTTTTTTGATGGGCTGGACGGTGAGATTGCGGAGCCCCCCTGGCAGCGGCTCATTATCGAGGAATGCCATACCCTGATCCCCCTCGACACACTTTCCAAGGATTCAGCTGGAACCGATCCTCTCCTTGGGCATGAACGGCTCGCCGTGATCCAACCGCGCGGGCTTTCACCTGCAGATAATGTGGCGCTCGATGAATGGGTGCGCGGGGGCGGGCAATTGCTGCTTGTGCTCGACCCAATGTTGGTGGGGGAATACGATTCTCCGCTAGGCGATCCTGCAAGACCGGTTGAAGCAGCGCTTATTCCACCAGTCGTCGCGCGCTGGGGTCTACAAGTCAGCTTCGATGAGAATCAAAGCCCTGATCTTCAAACGGAGATCATTGGCGAGGGGCTGGTTCCATTGATGCAAACAGGCACAATTTCTCGGGTGGACCCCTCTGATGAGACTTGCGGAGTTATCGCAAACGGCGCTGCGGCCAGTTGCCAGATCGGTGAGGGCCGGGTGACGCTTCTCGCCGACGCGACGGTCTTTGAAGCTGATGTGGAAGCGAGAGAAAACGGGTATCACCCATTGCTCAATCTGTTGAAATACAGCTTTTAAAACTACTGATCGGGAAAATTGCGGGAAAACGTCTGACGCGCGGTCTTATGGTAAAGGACTCGCGCGGGAACTCTGTGGAATTGGCCTGTTTTCAGCGGTTTCTTAAGGGAAATTGCGGGAATTTCCGTACTTCTTCGAGCTTAATGAAAATGTTACAAGTCTAAAAATTACATATAAAACAGTAAGTTCCCGACTAATCCCTAGATTTCCCGTAAAAAGCCCTTTCCTCGACACTGCGTTAACGATAATACCGTCTTCCATCAAACATAGCTGTTTGCCTCGCGTCACCTGTTTCGGTCGGCGCGCTGCTCCCGCTCGCGCGGTGGCGGCGACGGAAAAGTCATGGCTAAGCGCGTGTTTGAGATGAAGGCTGGTCGAGAGGGTTTTGGCCAGTCAGGGATTTTAGGGGAGCGCCGCAAGTGTCTGCGTTTGAGGGATATAATGGCCAAGCTTTTTCGCCTTCCGGCGATAAAGGCCGCTTTGTCCTGCCTCCCGCATTCCGCAAAGCGGTGAAGGAAAGCGGCGAGGGTGCGAAAACGCTCTGCCTTGCCGTGCATGATCGGTTTGACTGCCTGATCGGGTTCGGTCTCTCTCGTATCCCTGAGCTCCATGCAAAACTCGACAAAGAAGAAGAGCGCGCGATCCAGATGAAGGATTTCGATTGGGGCCGCGATGTCCGCGCCCAGCAGCTTTTTGGATTTGAGCAGCTTCCGTTCGACGATAGCGGGCGTTTTGTTATGCCCGATCACCTGCGTGATCTCGGCAATGTCGGCGATGGCCTCTATTTCCACGGCGCTGGCGATTTCTTCTTTATCTGGAATCCGGAAGAGCTGGCGCGGATGGACCGCTCCTTCCGCGGCGCTCAGGTTACATGCAAAAAGTTGATGGCCGAGGCGGAAGCTAAAGCCAAAGCGAAGGGCGGTAAGAAATGACCGCTCCCCATATTCCTGTGCTCCTCGAAGAAGTGATTGCAGCGATCAAACCGCGTGATGGACTGTCAGTCGTCGACGCGACCTTTGGTGCAGGTGGTTATTCCGCTGCATTGCTGGACGATGGCGCGCGCGTTTTCGCGTTTGATCGCGATCCGAATGCTATCCGTAATGGTGCTGCCATGGTCGCCAAATATGATGGTCGGCTTTCGCTGCACCAAGAGCGCTTTGCTGAAATGCGCGCCGAGCTTTCGCGCATTGGCGTTGAGCAGGTTGATGCGGTCGTGATGGATATCGGCGTGTCTTCGATGCAGCTTGATCAGGGAGAGCGCGGCTTTGCATTTTCGACTGATGGCCCGCTCGATATGCGCATGAGTCAGTCAGGTGAAAGTGCCGCTGAATTTCTCAACACCGCAGATGAAGCAGCGATTGCAGATGTGCTGTATGAATACGGGGAAGAGCGTCAATCACGCCGCGTCGCCCGCGCGATTGTTGCTGCGCGCCCGCTTGAGACAACGGGCGAGCTTGCCCGCGTTGTTCGCCGCGCGCTCGGACACAAGCCGCATGACAAAAAAGACCCGGCAACTCGCACATTTCAGGCCGTCCGCATCCATGTGAATGACGAACTTGGCGAACTTCGCGCCGGACTCGTTGCTGCGGAAGCCATGCTGAAAGAGGGCGGCGTTCTTGCAGTGGTTAGCTTTCACAGCCTCGAAGATCGCATCGTGAAGCGCTTCTTTAAAGAGGCATCAGGAGCAGGGCGGGCCGTTTCGCGTCACCTGCCTGGTGAAATTGCGGGGCCGGACCCGGTTTTCGCAAAAGTTTCCAAGGCGATCCGGCCATCTGAGGCCGAAGTTGAGCGCAATCCGCGCTCACGCTCATCAACACTGCGCCATGCGATCCGCACGGCTGCACCAGCACGGGAGGCTGCATTATGATCGTAACAAATTCACAATTGCGTTCGCTCGGTTGGGCGGCATTGCTTGCGATTTGTGTTGGCATGTTTGTGGTGCTCAGCCTCCGCGTGCACGCGGTGCATAGCGAAGTGCAGCTCGCCGAGCGGAAGATCGTATCGCTCAAGCGTGAGACGAAGCTGCTTGAGACAGAGTTTCAAACACGCGCCAACCAGCGCCAAATGGCGAGCTGGAACAGAGTCGATTTTGGTTTCAAAGCGCCGCGCGCAGATCAATATTTTGATAGCGAGCGTCAATTGGCCAGTCTTGGCCAGCCGCGTAGCCCGGGCGCACCAAGTCCGATCCGCGTTGCTCGTGCTGATACCGGAACATCGTCTAGCGCACCGTCAGAAGAGCGCGAGATGGTTTCGCCATTGAGCGGCGAAGCGATCACGCTGGCGTCCGCTGCTGTTGAGGCAGATGGTGGTGCTGTATTTGCCGATGCCTTTGGTGACTTCTTGATCGAGGCCTCTCCGATCCGCGCTGCTAACGCGCAGACGGTGACTGGCGAAGCTGCGGCCGGATTTGCGCAAGAAATGGCCGGGGGCGGCGAATGAATGCGTTTAGCCCTCAACTGGGGCTGGACTTTGGCTCAAACGCGTTCCTTGAACCCGAATTAAAGCCTGCTGGCGAAGGCGCCGCCACTGGACCGGCCATCCCCGCTGGCCGCGTTCAATTGGTGCAATTGCGGTTCCAGTCAGTTCTGACAGCGCGTATGCGTGTCTTGCTGATCGCTGCGGTTTTTGCGATTGTCGCCTTTGTTGCAATCATTCGGATTGTTTGGTTGGGCTTTGCAGGTCATGCGCCAAGTCAGTCGAGCCTTGCCGATCAATTGCTGCCACCGCGCGGAGAGATTACTGATCGCAATGGCGCTCCATTGGCCCGTGCCTTCCCTGCTTACGCGCTTTGGTATGATCCCGATGCTATGGGTGACGGCGGTGCGCCACTCGTTGCAGCGCCGAACGAGGTTGCGGCGCAGCTCAAGAGCATTTTTCCGGATATGGACGAGGCCAAGACTGCCGAACGTCTCGCAACGGGCCGTGCGGGTTACCTGCGCCGCCGCGTGCTTCCCGAAGATGCGAACCAAGTATTCGACCTTGGTGAAATCGCTCTGCAATTCCCGCAGGAAACCGATCGTCACTATCCTCAAGGGAGGTTGGGCGCGCATATCTTGGGCTATGTTGTAGAGCAGCAAGGCGGGCAGCTTGGCATGGAGCAGGTGCTAGAAAAGCGCCTTTCAGACCCTGATCTTCGCGGTGAACCGGTTCCATTGTCGATTGACGTGCGGGTTCAGGGCGCTCTCGAAGACGAACTCAATCGCGGCATGCTGGCGACCAATGCGATTGGCGCTGCGGGCGTTGTGTTGGATGTGGATACTGGCGAAGTATTGGCGTTAGCCTCTCTGCCGGAATTTGACCCCAATATCGTCGGCGCCGATGGCGCGCCCAACGTGTTTAACCGCGCGACAAACGGCGTTTACGAGCTTGGCTCAACGTTTAAACCGCTTACGGTCGCCGCGGCGATTGATGCCGGGGTGGTTCGCAACCTGTCGAAGGCTTGGAACGCAAGGCCGGTCGAAGTTGGCACACGCACCATTCAGGATTTGAAGCCCAAGGGCAGCACGTTGAATGTGCCTCAGGCGCTTGTCTATTCATCGAACACAGTGACCGCGCGGATCGCGGACGAAATGGGCTCCGACCGCCTTCAGCAAATGCTGGTTGATCTGCGGATGGATAAACGCCCCTTCATTGAGCTGCCTGCCAAGGGCAAACCGCTATGGCCCCAAGACCCTAGCAATCGCCACACCAATATGGTGATCGGCTATGGTCACTCGCTGGCTGTAACACCGCTGCATCTCGCCAACGCCTATGCTGCGATGGTGAATGGCGGCATCTGGCGCCCATCGACACTGCATAAGCTCGCACCGGAAGATGTGCCGCGCGGCAAACGTGTTTTTAAGGCGTCCACTTCGGCCCGTATGCGTCAAATGCTGCGGATGATTTCTATCTACGGGACAGGGCGCAGTGCAAATGCGCCGGGTTTCCGTGTCGGCGGTAAAACCGGCTCGGCGGAAAAACCGAATGCGCGCGGCGGATACAGCGAGCGTAAGATCATCTCGACCTTCGCAGCCGCATTCCCGATGGATCGCCCACGCTATGTCATCGTAACGATGATTGATGAGCCGCGTGGAACTCGCGCAAGCTCTTTCCAGCGGACTGCAGCGTTTAACGCGGCTCCTGTCGTTGGGCGGCTTGTCCCCCGCATCGGGCCGATGCTCGGCGTGCGTCCGGATGCTAACCGCGATGTCGACATTTCCGATCTGCGTTATCTGGTCGAGGGTCGCAAATGAAGCTCGCCGACCTGATCCAGCGTGCCGGTATCTCCGGCGTCGAAGCCGGTGACGCCAGCGTTACCGGCTTTGCCATTGATCACCGTAAAATCGCACCGGGGACAGTCTTCGGCGCGTTTCAGGGCGCAAAGTTTAACGCCGAAGATTTCATTCCTGCTGCTATTGAAGCTGGCGCGGTTGCAATCGTCGCGCGCGGTGAGGCGGGAGTCGATGGTGCGCTGCATATCGCGAGTGACGAACCGCGTCAGACATTCGCAAATCTGGCCGCGGAATTCTTCACGCCGGTACCGCAAACTGTCATCGCGGTGACAGGCACCAACGGCAAAACCTCTACCGCCGAGATGACCCGCCAAATCTGGCGTATGTGCGGCGAACGCGCTGCCAGTATCGGAACTCTTGGTGTCACAACGCCAGATGGCAGCGTTTCGACTGGCCTCACCACGCCTGACATCGTCACGTTCCTCTCCAACATGAGCGGCCTGGCGCGCGAAGGTGTGACGCATGTCGCCTACGAAGCATCCAGCCACGGCCTATCGCAATTCCGCAATGAAGGGCTGCGCGTCAGCGCAGGTGCTTTCACGAATTTCAGCCGCGACCATCTCGACTATCACGGGACGATGGATGAGTATTTTGCGGCAAAGATGCGCCTGTTCGACGAAGTTGTCGAAGATGGCGCACCGGCAATTATATGGACCGGCGGGGAAATTAGCGAGTGGACCCGCCGCGCCATCGAGCACGCTGAAAAGCGCGGCTTGCGCGTGCTCACAGTGGGCGAGCAAGGCGAGTTCCTCCGTCTTGCCGCCCGCGAGGCCAGCCAGCTTGGTCAAACACTGACGATTGAGCATGACGGCGAAACGCGGACGGTGAAACTGCCGCTTATTGGAGCCTATCAAACCGCTAACGCGTTGGTATCCGCCGCGCTTGCGATGGCCACCGGCTCTGACAGATTGCAAGTCTTTGATGCGATTGGCCGTTTGCAGCCCGTTCGCGGAAGGCTTGAACGTGCGGTGATCACCGCGAGCGGTGCACCTGTCTATATCGATTACGCCCACACGCCGGACGCTTTGGAAGCCGCGATTATCGCGCTGGGACCTCATGTTGATGAAGCGAAAGGCGGCAAGCTGATTGTGGTCTTCGGCGCAGGCGGAGACCGGGATACGGGCAAGCGCGCGCCAATGGGCGCAGCCGCTTCAAAACACGCCGACGCGGTGATCGTAACTGACGACAATCCGCGCGGCGAAGATGCGTCCAACATCCGCGCAGAAATTCTGTCTGGTGCAGATGCAAATGCCAGCGAAGTGGGCGGCAGGCGCGAAGCAATCGCAGCCGCCATCGCCGACAGCGGGGCGCACGACATCATTCTAATCGCAGGCAAGGGCCACGAAGAGGGCCAGATAATCGGGTCAGGGGACACTATGCGGGTATTGCCGTTTAACGACGTACAGGTCGCACGCGAATGCGCGGCGGAGATGGTGGCATGAGCGCCGTCCACGCAATGCTTCGCGCATGGCCGGCCAATCCGCGCGACAATTTGCCGCTCACGCTTTGGAACTCGGCCGAGATTGCCGACGCGACGGACGGTGTAGCAAGTCACGCGTTTCAGGCATCTGGTATC
This sequence comes from Erythrobacter crassostreae, assembly GCF_019204045.1. Lineage (GTDB taxonomy): Bacteria > Pseudomonadota > Alphaproteobacteria > Sphingomonadales > Sphingomonadaceae > Erythrobacter > Erythrobacter crassostreae. The sequence continues at coordinate 1,436,089 of NZ_JAGSPC010000001.1, forward strand.
GAGATGGACTCCCGCGATGTGTGCCCCGGCGATTTGTTTATCGCTCTAAAGGGCGAAGCGATGGATGGGCACAAGTTCATCGCCGCAGCCTTCTCTAAAGGCGCTGTTGCAGCAATCGTCGATCGTCCGGTCGATTTCCCGCATGTGCTCGTCAAAGACACCACGCAGGCGCTTATTGATCTGGCTCACGCGGGGCGTAGTCGTTGCCAAGGCGTCCGGATCGCTGTGACTGGTTCTGTCGGCAAAACCGGCGTCAAAGAAGCGATCTTCAACAGCCTCGACCGCGCAAGTCGCGGCTCAGCGCATCGCTCGGTTCGCAGTTACAACAATCATGTCGGCGTTCCCTTGAGCCTCGCTCGACTTCCAGCACGCGCAGAGTACGGCGTGTTCGAAATGGGCATGAACCACGCGGGCGAAATCGCGCCGCTGGCCGATCATGTTCGCCCGAACGTCGCGGTCATCACCACAATCGCGCCCGCTCACATCGAGAACCTTGGTTCGATGGAAGCGATTGCTGACGAAAAAGCACAGATATTCACCGGCCTTGCAAAGGGCGGGACCGCCGTCATTCCAGCGGATAGCGAATACACACCTCGCATAGTCGAGCACGCCCGGAAGCTTGGCGTGAATGTGGTCACGTTCGGCCGCAGCGCGGATGCCGATGTACGCCTGCTGGATGCGATCCCCAGCGCGAATGGCGGATCGCTCGTCACAGCAGACCTCGGCGACACACGCCTTTGTTATTCTGTGGCTGAGCCCGGCGAACACTGGATTGCTAATTCGCTTGGTGTCATGGCGGCGGTTCGCGCCGCTGGAGGCGATCTCGCCAGCGCTGGATTGGCTCTCGCAGAAATGGGCGGCTTGAAAGGGCGCGGTGCGCGTTTCAACATTGCGGTGCCGGGCGGCAAAGCCCTGCTCGTCGATGAAAGTTACAACGCGAACCCTGCTTCGATGCGCGCGACACTGCGCGCCATTGGGCAAACGCCGGCGCATCGCCGTGTCGCAGTTCTGGGTAGCATGATGGAATTGGGCGATTTCGGCCCGAAATTCCACCGGCAGCTGGCAGAACCTATCGGCGAAGCAAAAATCGACCACGTGATCCTTGTCGGCGATGAGATGCGTGCTCTTGCAGGGCAGTTGGGGAAAGCCTCCATTGGCCCGCTTGGCATTGTCCCTAGCTTCGACCATTGCGAAGGGCCTGCCGAAGCGATTTTGGCACTCGAAGAGTTCGGTCTCACCCACGGCGACGCTGTCCTCGTAAAGGGTTCCAATTCCGTCGGTCTCGGCAGGCTGGTGACACACTTTACGAACGCTTCGGCTTGATCGCCGGGCGAGGGGTCTGAATGCTATATCTACTTGCGGAATGGCTTGGCTTTGAAGGCGCGCTGAATTTGGTGCGCTATCAGACGTTCCGTTTCGGCGCGACGTTGATGACAGCGCTTATCCTTGGTCTGATTATCGGACCGCGCTTCATCAACATGCTGCGCGTGCGTCAGGGCAAAGGCCAACCGATCCGCGAAGACGGGCCGCAAACACACCTCGCCAAAGTCGGTACCCCGACCATGGGCGGATTGATGATCCTTGTCGCGCTGGTATTGTCTTTGCTGCTTTGGATGGACCTGAGAAGCCCGCTCGTCTGGGCGTGTCTGGCTGTCACGATTGGCTTTGGACTGATCGGGTTTCTGGATGACTATGACAAGGTGACTAAGAACAGCCACGCCGGTCTGTCGGGCAGGATCCGGCTGCTGGCTGAATTCGCTGTTGCGGGTGTCGCATCCTATCTGATCGTCAGCCAGATCAACACCAATCTCTATATCCCGTTTTTCTCGGATGTGAGCATCCCGCTTGGGCCGCTCTATTATGTCTTTGCAGCATTTGTAATTGTCGGGGCGGGCAATGCCGTGAACCTGACGGACGGGCTCGATGGTCTTGCGATTATGCCGGTCATCATCGCGGCAGGCACCTTTGCCATTATAGCCTATCTCGTCGGACGGACTGACTTTAGCGAATACCTCGGGATTCCTTACGTCGAAGGCGCTGGCGAACTTGCCGTATTCTCGGCGGCGATCATGGGGGCTGGTTTGGCTTTCCTGTGGTTCAACGCTCCGCCTGCTGCAGTGTTTATGGGGGACACCGGTTCGCTCGCTCTTGGCGGTGCTCTTGGAGCAATTGCGGTTGCAAGCCATCACGAAGTCGTACTCGCCATCGTCGGCGGTCTCTTCGTACTCGAAGCGGTGTCGGTCATCATCCAGGTGTTCTGGTTCAAGCGGACGGGCAAGCGCGTATTCCGAATGGCCCCGATCCACCACCATTTTGAACAGCTCGGCTGGAGTGAGAGCAAGGTAGTGATCCGGTTCTGGATCATTTCTATCATTCTCGCGCTTATCGGCCTTGCAACTCTTAAGCTGAGGTAACGGGCTACGCGTGATCACTTCCACTGCCTTTGCCGGAAAACGCTATGCCGTCCTCGGCCTCGCGCGCTCCGGTGCGGCGACGGTGGAGGCATTGCTTGCGAGTGGAGCCGAAGTCACTGCTTGGGATAGGCAGGATGTTTCGCGCGAGCCATTTGCGGATCGTTGCGCGATCGCGGACCCACTTGATCTTGATCTGAACGGCTTCGCAGGTGTGGTCGTTTCGCCCGGTGTCCCTCTCAATACGCATCCGATCAAGCCGCATGCTGAGAAGTTTGGCGTGCCGTTGATTGGTGATATCGAGCTGTTTGCTCTGGCGCGCGGTGATCTGCCTGATCACAAGGTCGTGGGCATCACCGGCACGAATGGCAAATCGACCACAACCGCGTTGCTTCATCACATTCTGGAAATGGCGGGTCTTCCTGCCGTGATGGGCGGTAATATCGGCGAGCCGATCCTGTCGCGAGAGCCGCTGTCGCCAAACACGAATGGCGCGGGCGCGTATGTTCTCGAATTGTCGAGCTATCAGATTGATCTCACTCAATCGCTGGCCTGCGATGCTGCTGCGCTAACGAACATCACACCTGATCATCTCGACCGCTACAATGGCTTTGAGGATTATGCATCGGCAAAAGGCCGTCTCTTCGCGATGCAGAAGACTGGACAATTTGCGGTTTTCGGATCAGTCGAAGGTGCTGCGGGCGCCGTTATGCACGCAGAACAAGCCCGCCGGCCTGCAGGTCGCGCCGGCCCAGCTGATCTTTCGCGCTTCGCACCTTTGCAAAGCGAGTGGCCTAGCCTCCAAGGGCCACATAATCTGGAGAATGTCGCTGTTGCGGTTGCCTTGGCCGAAGAGTTGGGCGTTACCGAGGCGCAGTGGCGCCATTCCTTGCCGCGCTTTCGCAACCTTCCCCACCGGATGGAGCAAATTTGTGAGGAAGCTGGCGTCATTTTCATCAATGACAGCAAGGCAACCAACCCTGCGTCCACAGCGCCTGCTTTGGCTGCATTCCCGCCAGCTAAAGCCATTCGTGGCGGTAGCCCCCGTGTTCACTGGATTGTCGGCGGTCTTGCGAAAGAAGATGGGCTGGGAGAATGCGAGGCCATGCTTGGTAATGTCGCAGCGGCTTATACGGTTGGCGAAGCCGGGCCGCGTTTTGCCGAGCTGCTGGAGGGCCGCATTCCGCGCGTCGAAAAGTGTGAGCTTGTCAGCGAAGCAGTTGGCCGCGCCCGCAAAGCCGCCATGGCTGGCGATGTAGTGCTGTTCTCTCCCGCCTGCGCGAGCTTTGATCAGTTCCGCGACTATGAAAAGCGCGGCGAGCATTTCCGGTCATTGGTCGGTGTGATCGCTGAATTCGGTGATTGTGCGCCTGCCATCAACGAAGCGGATCTTGCAACATGAGCGGCAATGGGACCATCGCTGCGCCGCGCGGAGACCGGACGTTCCACGCTCCGGTGCCAACCAATCGCAGACTAAGTGAGCATGTACGAATATGGTGGCGGGAGATCGACAAATGGCTGCTGTTCCTAATTCTGCTCGTCATGGCGCTAGGCACCGTGGCCGTCGCCGCCGCCGCACCAGCCGCCGCTGAGCAGCTCTCCCGGCGCGGGATCGAAGTCGGTGAATTTCACTACCTTCGCCAGCACATCATGTTTCAGGTGATGGGCATTGGCGGCATGATCTTCGTATCATTCATGGACCGCGAGACGGCCAGAAGACTCGGTATTCTTGTTTTTGTAGGGTTCCTCTTTCTGTTGTTTCTCGTCCCGATAATAGGTGTCGAGAAGAACGGCGCTCGGCGTTGGCTAGAATTCGGTATGTCGGTTCAACCGTCTGAGTTTCTCAAGCCTGGCTTTGCGGTCGCGCTTGCATGGATACTAAGCATGAAATTGCGCGATCAGAACCTGCCTGTGCTCACCGTTGTTACGGCTATCATGGCGCTGATCGCAGGCCTTCTGATGTTGCAGCCAAACCTTGGTGCGACCATCCTTTTTGGCGGCGTTTGGTTCGTTCTGGTCTTGCTTGCCGGCGTCTCGATCCAGCGGATTAGCGCCTTGATCGGGGTCGGGCTGGTCGGCCTGACCGCGACCTATTTCCTCTATGACAATGCGCGCTACCGGATCGATTCCTTCCTTGGCGGTGGTACTGCGTTCGATCAGGTTGATCTTGCGCAGCGCACTCTGCTGGCCGGAGGGTGGACCGGCAGCGGCTTGTGGCTCGGCATACGGAAAATGAACCTGCCCGAACCGCACACTGACTATATCTTCTCCGTCATTGGCGAGGAGTTCGGGTTGTTAATGTGCGGGCTCATTGTGCTCGTCTATTTCGGTATTATCGGTAAGGCATTGATGCGCTTGGTTGATGAGGAAAATCTGTTCGCCTTGCTTGCAGGGGCGGGTCTCGTCACCCAGATCGGTGGTCAGGCATTCATCAATATCCTGGTGAATTTACAGCTGTTCCCGTCAAAAGGGATGACACTTCCGCTGATCAGCTATGGCGGATCATCCACACTGGCAGTGTGTTTCACGGTTGGGCTGCTGCTTGCCATTACGCGCCGCAATCCGTTCCTTGAGCGTGAGAGCAGCGGTTTGAAGAACCTATTCGAGCGGCCCAAAAACGGCCACAGGGAGGAACGCGCATGAACAGCGAGACACCGCAGACAGTGCCAAGCGGCGCAAGTCGGCATTTTGTCCTCGCGGCAGGGGGCACGGGTGGGCATCTGATCCCGGCATTCGCGCTTGCGACTGAATTGGAAGCGCGCGGACACCACGTGGCGCTTATCACCGATGATCGCGGCGCGAATATTCCCGGCAAGCCGGACAGTCTGACCGCCCACGTCTTGCCCGCGGGTCGGTTTGGAAAGAACCCGCTCAACTGGATTGGCGGCATCCGCGCGGTATTGGAAGGTCGCAATATGGCGCTCCGCTTGTTTGAAAGTTTCGAACCGAGCGCTGTTGTCGGCTTTGGCGGTTACCCTGCGTTACCCGCCTTGCTCGCCGCGACATCGGCCAAAGTTCCGAGCATTGTGCATGAACAGAATGCTGTGTTGGGACGTGTCAACCGCCTGCTTGCAAGCCGGGTTGAGGCAATCGCGACGTCCTATTCAACCGTTGAAAGGCTGAAGCCAAAGTTCGCTCCGAAGACGCATCTGGTCGGCAATCCGGTCCGTGCAGAAGTGCTTGCTCTGCGTGACGAAGAATTTCCGCCGTTCACCGACGATGGCATTTTGCGGGTCCTTGTAACTGGCGGGAGTCAGGGCGCGAGCGTCCTGTCCGATGTTGTGCCCGACGGTTTGTCGATGCTGCCCGATGGCTTGCGTCAACGCTTGCAAGTGACCCAGCAATGCCGCAGCGAAGATGTCGACCGTGTCCGTGAGCGTTACGTCAACCATGATATTGCCGCTGAGCTCGGCACGTATTTTGAGGATATGCACGAACGGCTTGCCGATACGCATTTGTTCATCGGACGAGCGGGCGCTTCGACCATTGCCGAACTGACCGCCGTGGGACGTCCCGGAATTCTCGTTCCACTGCCGATAGCAACCGATGATCATCAAGCGGTGAATACCCGCGATGTGGTGAAGGCGGGCGGCGCGCGTATGATCCGGCAGAGCGGCTTCACTCCCAAGGAGCTTGCCAAGCAAATTCAGGCAATGGCGCAGAACCCCTCCAGCCTTGCCAATGCGGCGCATGGTGCGTGGAATTGCGGCTATCCTGATGCGGCGAAAGACCTCGCTGATCTGGTCGAGAGCATGGCGGGAATTGATTTGATGGACGTGGTGCGGGTTGGCGAAACCAATCCCCGTGCCGCCAAAGTGGCGACCAAGGCCCAGCCTGCCACCCGCGACACCGCAAAGGATGTTGCTGCGTGAAGGGTGTTGGTACGGATATTGGGACGATCCATTTCGTCGGCATTGGCGGCATCGGCATGTCCGGTATCGCGGAGGTTATGGCGAACCTTGGATACACGGTCCAAGGCAGCGATATCAAAGAAAGCCCCGTGGTTGAGCGGCTCCGTTCGCGCGGCGTAAAAATCGCCATCGGTCAGGTGGCCGAGAATGTTGAAGGCGCGGCCGTCGTCGTCACCTCAACAGCTGTGCGCAGAACGAACCCTGAAGTCGCCTATGCGCTTGAAAATCGGATACCTGTCGTGCGCCGCGCAGAGATGCTGGCTGAATTGATGCGACTGAAATCCACCGTCGCCGTGGCTGGAACGCACGGCAAGACGACGACCACCAGTATGATCGCTGCACTGCTGGATGCCGGCAATGTCGATCCGACCGTCATCAATGGCGGCATTATTGAACAATACGGCTCCAACGCGCGCCTAGGTGATAGCGACTGGATGGTTGTTGAGGCGGATGAAAGTGATGGAAGCTTTCTACGGCTAGACGGCACGATTGCGGTCGTGACCAATATCGATCCCGAACACCTCGATCATTACGGCGATTTTGACGGCGTGAAGAAAGCGTTTGTCGAATTCATTCACAACGTGCCGTTCTACGGCGCTGCGATCCTGTGCGTTGACCATCCAGAAGTTCAGGCCGTGATCGGGAATGTGCGCGATCGCAAAGTAGTGACCTATGGTTTCTCGCTTCAGGCCGATATTTGCGGGGTGAATATTCGTCCGAATGAAGGCGGGAATACCTTTGACGTGATCGTGCGTCAGCGCGGAGAGGAAGACCGCCGCATCGAAGGCGTGCATTTGCCGATGCCGGGCCGTCACAACGTGCAAAACGCGCTTGCCGCCGTCGCCGTCTCTATCGAGATGGGCTGCGAAGATGATGTAATCAAAAACGGCTTCGGCGGCTTCAGCGGCGTTCGCCGCCGCTTTACCAAGGTCGGCACGATCGATGTCGAGGGAACCGGTGTGAGCGTTGTCGATGATTACGCGCACCACCCGGTTGAAATCCGCGCTGTGCTTGGAGCAGCCCGTGAGGCCGTGCCCAAAGGCCGGGTGATCGCTGTCGCCCAGCCGCATCGCTACACGCGCCTTAATGATCTGATGGAAGATTTTCAGACCTGTTTTAACGATGCAGACATTGTATATGTGACGCCGGTCTACGAAGCTGGCGAAGACCCGATCGAAGGCGCTGATGCGGCAGGATTAGTCGCCGGTCTCAAATCACGCGGGCACCGTGCTGCCTCCACGATTGCCGATGAAGATGAACTCGCAACCGTGCTTGCTGAGGAAATCATGCCCGGCGATATCATCGTCTGCCTCGGCGCGGGGGATATCACACGCTGGGCTGCTGGCCTTGCGACAGCGATTGAATCAAAGCGGGTTGCATGAGCGATATGGTTCAACCCGACGACTGGCTTGATCGAGACGATGGCTCCGCCCCTACCTGCGCGGTCGAAGGGACGATGACTGCTCCTGTCCCATTGGACAATATTCGCGGTGATCTGACGTGTAAGGCACCGCTCGCGAAGCTCGTTTGGTTCAAGACCGGCGGACAAGCTGACTGGTTGTTCGAGCCTGCTGATCTGGACGATCTGAAGCTGTTTATGGAATGCCTCGGCGGGACAACGCCGGTGATGGCGCTTGGTCTAGGGTCCAACCTGATCATCCGAGATGGCGGGGTTCCGGGTGTGGTCGTCCGATTGGGCAAGCCTTTTGCTGGTGTCGAAGTGACCGGTGAGCTTGAAGTGACTTGCGGAGGGGGCGCTCCGGGAATTTTGGCTGCATCCAAAGCGCGCGATGCCGGTATCGCTGGAATGGAATTTCTGCGGGGTATTCCGGGCACTGTCGGCGGCTTTGTGCGCATGAATGGCGGCGCTTACGGCCGTGAGGTCGCTGATATCCTGATCGATTGCGATGTGATCATGCCAGATGGCGAACTGGTCAAACTGCCGGTTGCGGACCTGCAATACACCTATCGCCACTCTGCTTTGCCAGAGAGCGCGGTTGTGGTCTCGGCGCGGTTTAATGGCACGCCGGGTGATCCAAGGGATATCGGCGAAGAAATGGACCGGATCGCGAAAGCACGAGAAGAATCGCAGCCGCTGCGTACCAAGACCGGCGGATCTACATTTAAGAATCCTGACGGCGGCAAGGCTTGGCAGTTGGTCGATGAAGCGGGCTGCCGCGGCTTCCAAATGGGCGGCGCGCAAGTGAGTGAGAAACACACCAACTTCCTCATCAACACAGGCAATGCAACCAGCGCCGATATCGAGGCCCTAGGCGAAGAAGTGCGCGAGCGGGTCTACAAACAATCGGGCGTTACGCTGGAGTGGGAAATTCAACGAGTGGGGCGGCCATGAGTGATACCCTGCATATTGCGGTGCTTATGGGCGGCTGGGCAAACGAACGCGAAGTCTCTTTGATGAGCGGCGCGGGTGTTGCCGATGCGTTGGAAAGCAAGGGACACACGGTCACTGAAATCGATATGGGCCGCGATGTCGCGATGAAGATCGCAGAAGCCGCACCTGATGTTGTTTTCAATGCGCTGCACGGTGTTCCCGGTGAAGATGGCACGGTTCAGGGCATGCTTGACCTGATGGGAATTCCCTACACCCATTCCGGTGTCGCGACTTCCGTCATTGCGATTGATAAGCAACTGACAAAACAGGCACTCGTGCCGCATGGCATTCCGATGCCCGGCGGGCGTATTGTTGCATCCGCAGAGCTGTTTGAGCGCGATCCATTGCCGCGTCCATATGTGCTGAAGCCAGTCAATGAAGGCTCTTCCGTCGGTGTCGCTATTGTCACCGAGGATAGCAATGTTGGCAATCCGATTGCGCGCAGCGCAGCGGGGCCGTGGCAGGAATTTGAAGAACTGCTCGCCGAGCCGTTTATCAAAGGCCGCGAGCTAACCACTGCCGTGATAGGTGGACCGGATGGCCCCCGTGCCCTTGGCGTGACCGAGCTGATTATCGAAACCGGCTTTTACGATTACGAACACAAATACACTGAGGGGCGGACGCAGCATGTCTGTCCTGCGGAAATCCCGCCAGAAATTGCAGCGCTTTGTGAGGACTATGCAATCCGCGCGCACAAAGTACTCGGCTGCCACGGTACGAGCCGTACCGATTACCGCTGGGACGATGAGTTGGGCGAAGAAGGCCTGTTTGTGCTCGAAACCAACACCCAGCCCGGCATGACACCCCTCAGCCTGGTGCCTGAACAAGCCCGCCATGCGGGAATTGATTATCCAGAATTGTGCGACATGATCGTTCGTGAGGCGATCCGCGTCCACAATTCAAACCATACGGAGGGCGCCGATGGCTAAAATCAAGCGTTCGAGCGGGAAAGGTGTTCGCCGCGTAGCCAAATCACAGAGCCGCGCAGCCGGTGCCCACCGCGCCAAGGCAAAGACCACGGGTATTCTCGATAGCGCGATGGGCATCTTGCCTTTCACGGAAGAGCAATGGAGCCGCATCTGGCTCGCGATTATTATTGGCGGAGCGGTGGCTTTGGCATGGGTCATTGCAAATCTTGCAGGGGTTCCAGCAATGGCGCAGGCGCAAGTCGCGCAGGTGGCTGCTAATGCCGGTTTTGAGGTCAAGCAGGTCCGCGTAACCGGAACCGACCGGATGGACGAACGCGAGGTCTATGCCCGCGCGCTCGCTCGCCGTGACCAACCTATGCCACAGGTTGATATTGAGCAATTGCGCGCTGATCTGCTCGAACTTTCATGGGTCGCCGATGCGCGGGTTTCTGTGCAACTGCCAGACACACTTGCGATTGATATTGTCGAACGCGAACCGCATGCGGTTCTTGAGAAGCCGGACAGGCTGGTGCTGATTGATGCTGAAGGCCACGAACTTGCTCCGGTGGCGGCTGACAAGGTGGAAGGTCAACTGCGTATATCCGGACCCGGTTCTGCAAAGCAGGTCGGCAACCTTGATCGCCTGCTTGCTGCAGCACCGGCGCTTCAACCGCAAGTTGCCGGCGCCGAATGGATTGGCAACCGCCGTTGGAATGTGACTTTCACAACCGATCAAGTGCTTGCGCTGCCTGAAGGTGAAGACGAAGCAGCATCGGCACTGGTCAAGTTTGCGCGGATGGACGGGCAGAACCGTTTGCTCGGCGGTAAAGTCGCGAACTTCGACATGCGTGATCCGCCGCGTATTTACATGCGCGTGCCGGGGCGTTCGGAAGACGTTCTTCTTGCGGGGAATGGGCAATGAGCGGCGCGAACAAATCCAAAGCACCCGTATCGCGGGCGCGCCTCGCTAAAGTGTTTGGCGCGGTCAATATCGGCTCGTTCCGCATTTCCGCGATGATTATGGGGGAGACGGAGACGGGTGATCTGATCGTTCTTGGTTCCGGTCACCGTGCCAGCCAGGGGATCAAGCGCGGCTACGTCACTGATATGAAAGCGGCCACGTACGCAATTCGCGACGCGGTGGAGCGAGCAGAAAAGAATGCTGGCCAAAGCGTGCAAAGCGTCTGGATCGCCTGTGCGGGAGCCGGTTTGAAAAGCCGCGTTTCCAAGGTTGAAATAGAAATCGGCGGACGGCGGATCGAAGAAGACGATGTCGAACATTTGCTTGTCGCCGCACGCGATATGATCCAGCCAGATGGCCGCACCGTACTGCACGCGCAACCGGCGCACTATACGCTTGATGGAGCGCATGGCGTTGCCAATCCGCGCAATCTCCATGCTGAACGGCTGGGTGTAGATGTGCATGTGATGCTGGCCGATGGAGCTCCGGTCCGAAATCTCATGGAAGCCGTTCAAAGCGCCCACCTCGAAGTTGAAAGTGTCGTCGCGGCCCCGCTTGCGTCAGGATATGCGTGTCTTTCGATGGAAGAACGCGAACTTGGCGTCGCTTTGGTCGAGATCGGCTCCGATGTTACAAATGTTTCCGTTTTCGCTGGCGGCATGCTTTTGGGGCTGCGCGCGATCGCGATGGGTTCGGGCGATATTACTGATGCGATTGCGAGTGCATTCGGCATCAGAAGGTTTCAGGCCGAGCGTCTGAAATGCGTATCCGGATCGGCAATTGCGAGCCCTTCGGATCACCGTGAAATGATACCGGTAAACGGGCCAAATGACGGCTGGGATGAGGAAGCTTCTGGCCCCGTTGCACGCGGAGCCGATGAGAAAAACCGTATCCCGCGCGCTGAACTCGTCTCCGTCGTGACTCAGCAACTTTCGCTGCTCACACGAGAGATTGGCAAATCACTGAAGGATATGGGCTTTTCTGGATCTCGAGCGGGTCAAGTCGTTTTGACCGGTGGCGGCGCCGAGCTCGCGGGACTGGCAGAATTTACGCAAAGCGCACTCGGTATGCCGGTGCGCGTCGGACGTGCGCCATCACTCACCGGATTGCCAGAGGCGCATTCGACACCGGGCTTTGCGACGCTGGCCGGATTGTGTCTCTATGCGGCTGATGATCCGATCGACATTCGCGCGATCGGAGCGCGCCATCGAGAGGTCCATGGTGGCAACACAGGTAAGGTCGGAACCGTTGGTTTCACGCGCTTGTTTCGAGCGTTGAAAGAGTATTTCTGATCAGGATTGAATTTTAACGCGACGCTGCGTGGTGTATGAGGGTTAATAAGCCACTGTGGATAAGGAATTCTGCGGTATAACGGGCTTCTATCGTATGTGTCACAAGCGAGTTGAGCAAAAAGCAAGACCAGGCGGCAAATAGAACAGGGACGCCCCGTCTGCTTAGAGGAAAAGTAAAATGAGCATCAATATCGGACCTGCAGTCACTGACGATCTTCGTCCACGCATCACCGTTGTCGGGATTGGCGGCGCGGGTGGCAATGCGATTGCCAACATGATCGCCTCGGAAATTGAAGGCGTCGAGTTCATCGTTGCGAACACCGATGCACAGGCATTGAGCAGCAGCCCAGCAGAAAAACGCATTCAGCTTGGTCCAGATATTACTGGCGGTTTGGGGGCAGGCGCCCGGCCCGAAGTGGGTAAGGCAGCAGCCGAAGAAACCGTGGCCGAAGTCGAAGAAGCGCTGGAAGGCGTGAACATGGTCTTCATTGCAGCGGGCATGGGCGGGGGCACCGGCACTGGTGCGGCGCCCGTCATCGCTGAGGCTGCTCGCCGCAGAGGCGTGTTGACTGTTGGTGTTGTGACGAAGCCATTCTTGTTCGAAGGAACTCGCCGGATGCGTGCTGCAGAAGCGGGCATTGCCGAGCTTCAGGAGCATGTTGATACGCTTATCGTAATTCCCAACCAGAACTTGTTCCTAGTTGCGAAGGCGGAGACCACATTTAAGGAAGCGTTCGAGCTTGCGGATGAAGTGCTGCAACAGGGCGTTCGCTCGATTACCGATCTTATGGTCATGCCAGGCCTTATCAATCTGGATTTTGCGGATGTCCGTTCAGTGATGAGCGAGATGGGCAAAGCCATGATGGGCACGGGCGAGGGTGAAGGCGAAACACGCGCGCTCGATGCAGCGGAACAGGCGATTGCCAACCCGCTTCTTGACGGTGTGAGCATGCAGGGCGCCAAAGGCGTCATCATTTCGATCATCGGCGGCGAAGATATGAAGCTTCTCGAAGTCGATGAGGCTGCAAATCATATTCGCGAACTGGTTGATGAAGATGCAAACATCATCTGGGGTAGCGCGTTCAATGCCGACCTCGACGGCAAGATCCGCGTTTCTGTGGTCGCAACCGGTATTGAGCCCGGCGCGATTGGACATGCCGAGCATTCCACGCCGGTTTCGCTTTCCAGTTCCCGCGCGCCAAAACGGCCTGTGCTTGAGCTTCCTGAAGACAATCTCGCCGCAGAAGAACCGGCCACTGAAGAAGTCGAAGAACAAGAGCCGCTGACGCTAACAGCACCAGACATGCCGGAATTCGAAGCCGAACCAGAGCTTGAGCCCGAAGAAGAGCCTGAAGCCGCCAATGAAGCTGAACCGTTCGACCTGAGCGGTATGCAGGCGGGTGACGATATGGGTGAGACAGGGGATGACGTTGACGGCATCGTTGATCCGCTCGCTGGCCTGCGAGATGTCGAAGAAGAACCTTATGACCTCGCCAGCGCAGAAGATGCTGAACTGGCTGATCCGGCTGATGACAGCCATTACGGCGTTGCCGATGATGATGGCTTTGCCAGCGAAGAAGGCACGCTCGATCTGACAGGTGAATTGTCTGAGGGCGAAGGCACTGAAGCCGGAGACGATGTTCTTGCCGATGCCGACCGTCTCGCTGACGAAGACAAGCCGGTCGAAGCGCGCCTAGGGGGCGGCCGTCGACGCGGATTGCTTGGCGGTGCCAGTGGCGGTGAAGCCGCTGATGGCGGTGCAGAAGCAGGTTCGAGTTCCGATGGCGCTGCTTCCGGCGGCGGAAGTACATTGTTTGAACGCATGGCGAATCTGTCGCGTTCCGGCTCAGATGATGGCGATAGCGAGAGCGACGATGAAGATAAAGATGGCGACGATGCGCCCGCGCTCAGCATCCCGCGTTTCTTGGGTCGTCAAAACAACCAGTAATTGAATGTGCGGCGGGCAGGCATTGAGCCTCCCGCCCGACCTCGGTCTCGGTTCGACTTGAACGTAAGGCTATTCGCCCTGCGTTCACATCAGTGGGGCTATTCGACGAGCGAGGATTGATTAGCTGACAACGTGATGACGAGCACCTTTACCAACTTCCTGCACGCTCTTGCGCTGGCCACCGGCACTCTACCAATCTTGATTGCTGCTCCGGCAGCGGCGCAACAATCCACTTCGCGAGAGGTGGTTCAAGCGCTTCCTTCCAAAGATGTGCAGCGATTGAATCGTGCATTGCTGCGCCTTGCAAAGCGGCCAGACAACGTAGCGGCTTTGCTTGAGGCTGGTGAAGCTTCGGCGAAAGTTGGCGATCTGGATGCGGCAATAGGCTTTTACCGCCGTGCGAATAACCTCGCTCCCAATGATGCCCGCACAAAGCTTGGCATGGCGCGAGTAGTCCTAAACTCGGGCCGACCTGCGGATGCCTTGCCGCTATACGCCGCAGCACAGAGTGCAGGCGCAAATGCGAGCGACCTTCTAAGCGACCGCGCCCTCGCATTCGATATGGTGGGCGACAACGCCAGTGCGCAATCGGCGCACCGACAAGCGGTCGCGCTACAGCCGGATGACAACGAAGCCAAACGCCGCCTTGCGATTAGTTATGCAATCTCGGGCAACCGCGCCGGGTTTGAGGATACACTCCGGCCGATGCTCGATCGCCGCGACTTTGCATCTTTTCGCACTCGCGCATTTGGATTGGCGATTATGGGTGAGCAGGATCGCGCAGCTGCGATTGTCGATGCTGTCATGCCGCGCGATTTGGCCGGGCGGATCAATCCATATCTCGAGTTTATGCCGCGTCTAACAAAGGCGCAGCAAGCAGCGGCCGCCAATCTGGGAATCTTCCCGCAAGCCGCCGATATTGGCCGCGAAGACCCCCGCATTGCTGCTTACAAGAACGGTTCAAGCAACAGCGATGCCGCAATTGCGCAGGCTGCTGATAGCAAGCTTGAACCGGCAGGTGCGCCGCTCGGTGAAGCTGCAGAGACTGTTTCGGTGGCTGCGGCTCCGGCGCCTGAGCCAGGTTTTGATTTGGCAACTGTCGCGCCCGCTGAGATACTACCGGCCGCTGCCTCACCGGTAGAAGCCTCGACAGCGCCTTCCGCTCAGCAACCGGCAAGCGTAGCCGATGCTTTCGCAGATCTTGGAAGTGCGTCTCTGCCTACAGCGAGCAAAAGCGGTGATGCTGTCGATCTGGCCGCAATCGAAATCCGTCGTGAGGGTGCTGCGAAGGTAGAGGCAGAGGAGCCCGCCAAACCCGATCATCCAAGCCGGATTTGGGTGCAGCTCGCCACAGGGCGCGATGTCTCCGCGCTGAAGTTTGATTGGCGGCGCTTTACGCGCAAAGCGCCCGGCTTGCTCGATGATTTCAAGCCACATGTTACACCATGGGGGCAGGCCACCCGTTTGCTTGCGGGGCCAGTGGACTCGCGCCGGGCGGCCAGTGAGCTGATCAACGCGCTTAAGCAACAGGGCGTTGACACGTTCCGCTTCATCAGCCCAGAAGGCACTGAAATAAAAGAATTAAAATAGTTCTTTTCGATCATCCCCGCCTTTCTGTGCACAAGCTTTAAACAGCCGAAATCGGTTCTCCCCAGCCGCCCGCCATATGCGGATTGCCAAACAATGGGGTGTGCAGGCATCTCTTTGATCGATGTTACAAATGGTACCCCACCGATGAGAACGAGCGAGCACGACTTCGCTGCGCAAGATGATGCCGCTCCGGTAGACATGCTCGCCGCGCTGTTTGAAGCGCGCGGTTGGTCCTTTGACGTCGCCTCCGATGACGAAATGAGCGGTGAGGTTCAGGGCAGCTGGGCGAAGTATCAATTAAAGGCAATCTGGCGCGCTCAGGACAACGTGCTTCAATTCCTTTGTTTGCCCGAAATTCGCGTTCAAGATGACAAGAAAGAACGCGCCTACGAATTGCTAAGCCTGATCAATGAACAGATGTGGCTGGGACATTTTGATATATGGTCCAACGGCGATGTGCTGCTGTACCGGCATGGCGCGTTGTTGGGCGATGACGGCATGTTGAGCCTGACGCAGGCGCAATCGTTGGTCGAAAATGCGATTGATGAATGCGATCGTTTTTATCCTGCATTCCAGTTCGTCTTGTGGGGTGACAAAGCGCCGCGTGCGGCATTGGAAGCGGCAATGGTTGACGCGGCAGGGGAAGCGTAGCCATTTGGGCGTTCCAAGAGCTCAAACATAGAGATAGTTGCGATGCCTGACGCCCCAAAAATCCTGATCATTGGTTACGGCAATATGAGCGGCGCGATGCTGGCCGGCTGGCTGACTGCCGGAGAGCCGGCGGAGCGCTTTGCGGTGCTGAACCGGTCGCCAAAAACTGCACCGGCCGGGGTCACCGTGTACCGCGATCTTGACGAAGCTGTTGCCGCGGGATCGCACAACGCCGTGATGCTCGGGTTCAAACCCAATCAACTGAACGATGTCGCCCCTCAAATTCAGGCTCTGACTGGTGAGGGTGTCGCGGTTTATTCTCTGCTGGCGGGGTTGACGATCGCACAATTGAAAAGTGCTTTCCCCAATGCCGCTGCGCATATTCGCGTGATGCCGAACCTCGCCTGCCGCATTAATAGGTCACCGATTATCCTGCTTGAAAACGGATTGAATGCGGACAAACGAGAGAGCACGTTTACGTTTTTTGATGCGCTTGGCACTGCCGTCTGGTTAGAGGAGGAAGGCAAGTTTGATCTGGTGACGGCTCTGGCAGGCTCAGGTCCCGGCTTCGTTTATAGATTTATCGATGCGCTTGCGGGTGCGGGTGCCGATCTAGGGTTGGAACCCGCGCAGGCTGAGGCGTTGGCACTCGCCATGGTCGACGGCGCATCTGCTCTTGCCGCAGGTGAAACTTTGTCCCCCGGTGACCTCGCCAATCGTGTTGCTAGCCCGGGCGGTATGACACGCGAGGGCTTGAATGTGCTTGATGCGGAAAACGCGCTTCAAGAGCTGCTGGTCGAGACTTTGCGGGCGACTGCAGAGCGCGGCGCCGAATTGTCAGCCGATAACGGTTAATCCCTGTCAATATCTTGATGCGGGTTTCGCTTGAAATTGAGCTGCAAAACACCGATATTGGTCGGGACAGGCGTGTATTGTCGCGCCCTATTTGGAGACAAGGGATCCATTATGTCTGATTGGAATGACACTCAGCGCACCGGCTTTGGCTCGGTGCCACGCGCTGGCGGCGACATCGCTGGCGTCACCTATGATGAGGGCCTGCGCAAGCATATGCTCTCTATCTATAACTACATGTCCTCTGGCGTTCTTTGGACAGGTATCGTCGCGATCCTGTTTTCATGGGGCGGCATGGAATCGCCAGCTGCATCGCTCGCACTGAATGGCGGATTGCTTTTCTGGGCAGTTAAGCTTGCTCCGCTCGCATTCATCCTTGCGATGAGCTTTGGCCTTCACAAGATGAGCCAAACCACGCTGCAGATCGTTTTCTGGGCGTTTGCGACCGTCATGGGCCTTTCGCTTTCGACGATCTTCCTAGTTTACACGGGTGAATCGATCGCCGTTACGTTCTTCGCTACAGCAGGTGCATTCGCTGGCCTTTCGTTGTGGGGCTACACCACGAAGAAAGACATTTCCGGCTGGGGCAGCTTCCTGTTCATGGGTGTGATCGGTCTTATCATCGCCAGCGTGATCAACATCTTCCTCGGGTCCGAAACGATGGCATTCGTCATCAGCGGCATTGGTGTGTTAGTATTTGCGGGTCTGACCGCGTACGACACGCAGCGTCTGAAAAACGAATATCAGTATGTTCGTGGCACTGAATTTGCGGGCAAAGCCGTGATCATGGGCGCTACCAGCCTCTATCTCGATTTCGTGAACATGTTCATGTTCCTGCTGCAGTTCCTTGGAAGCCGCGAATAATCGCGCTGACAGAGCGGTCGGGCTCATGAATTTCCGACCAAACTGGTGAAATCTGCGATGCCCGGAGCCTTTCATTAGGCTTCGGGCATTTGCTTTGTTACATCAGACGACTATCGCTGCGTGCTTCATACGTGAGCAAGGCGACTTCTGGCATCATGCCTTAGCGCTAATGAGAGAGAGTTGAGATGAGCAAAGCGGATTCCGGCACTGCCAACCCGATCGGTCTGAAAATCGCCGCAGTGGCTGCCGCAGTTAGCATGCTGGGCGCCTGTGCAACGCCGCCTCCGCCTCCGCCACCTCCTCCTCCGCCACCTCCGCCGCCTGCGGCCGAGATCATTCCTCTACGGCCATTGCCGCCCGGCGGTGCGTCTTATGTGATGCGTATTCCGAGTAAGGACATTTTGGGTCGCCGTCAGACGGTCAATCGCGGGATTACCGATGATGAAAAGGTGTGGCACTTCCGTTCTGCGTGGAACGTGGCAGCGCTTAATTGCACCTCAGCGCGACATCAGCCGGTGCTTGATGCATACAGCGCTTACATCAAAGATCATGCGCGCGATTTAAAGCGCGTGAATGACCGGATCGACCGTAAATACCGCAATGAAATGGGTGCGCGCCGTGCGGGTATTATCGAGCGCGAAGGCAAGATGACCAGCGTCTACAATTTCTTTGCGCTTCCTCCTGCGCGCAGCGATTTTTGCGCTGCTGCCCTAGATATCTCG
This sequence comes from Erythrobacter crassostreae, assembly GCF_019204045.1. GTDB lineage: Bacteria > Pseudomonadota > Alphaproteobacteria > Sphingomonadales > Sphingomonadaceae > Erythrobacter > Erythrobacter crassostreae. The sequence continues at coordinate 1,454,591 of NZ_JAGSPC010000001.1, forward strand.
AACCGCGCATTGGCTGCGCCGCCAACTGACGGCGTTGCCTTTGCCATGCAGAATTTCACTTTGCTCCAGCAGCCGTTCCTGACCTTCTTCGACGAATACGATCAGTATCGTAGAGAATCCGCGCGTTGGGACGCGAAATATGGCGCAACTTATGGAGCATCACAGCCCGGCTGGGTTGCTGTCCAAGACGCCAAAGCACGAGGTGTGGTGATTCCAACTGTCGGTGAAAATCCTGCGGCAACGACGACGGCTTCAACGCAGACCGCTGGCACCGTCGTTGACGAAACCACGGGGGCTGAAGTGCCAGTCGTACCCGTACAGGACGGATTTATCTCTCAGCCAGTGGTTGAACCAATCCCGACCGAAGGTGAGGAAACACCTGCGCCTGCGCCGCGCGGCTTGCGATAAGGCATATACGCGGCTAATCCCGCCCAATCACTTCGGTAACGGGAATGCGGTTAGAATCCGCAGCTGTCCCTGCAACTGTAAGCGGTGAGCGATTGTTTCGCGCGGTCTTTAGTGAGATCGCAGCCACTGAGGGAAACCTTGGGAAGGTAGAAACACCCGCGCTGATCCGTGAGCCAGGAGACCGACCGGAGCGTGTCGCTTGTTGCCCCTCTCAGGGATTGGTGAGGCGCGAAAAAGACTTTCGTTTCGAGCGACGATAGCTGGCCGTTCGGATTGTTTCCGGGCGGCTGAGATGTTGCTCGTTCGGAAGGGATCCGAGAATGAAGAATACACTATATTGCGGCGCTGCGATTGCAGCGTTTGGCCTCGCTGCGCCTGTATTGGCTCAGGACGTTCAGGCTGACTACGACGACGCCGAAGATGATCGAATTATTACATTGCAAACGAACATTCGGATCGAAGGCATTCTAGTCAGTGCAAATCGCGATGAAAGCTCAGGTTACATCGAAGACTACACCGGTTCAGCCACAATCATTGAACGCCGGGATATAAACAACAGGCAGACGCGCGACATTGCCGATGCGCTGCGCGATGTACCGGGCGTCGCGGTCAGCAGCGTCGCTGGCCAGACACAAATCCGCCTGCGCGGCTCAGAGGCGAACCATGTGCTGGTGCTGGTGGATGGGATCGAGGTTTCCGATCCATTTGCCGGTGAGTTCGACATTGGCACATTGCAGGCCGAAATCGGCAGCAAAGTGGAGGTGCTGCGCGGCCCGCAATCTGCGCTTTATGGAGCAGACGCTATCGGCGGCATCGTGGCCTATGAAAGCGCACGCGGTGCGCAAGTGAATGGCTTTGGTGCACGCGTTGAAGCAGGTACGAACAATACGATCAACGGCTCTGCACAGTTCGGGATTGGTGACTATGATGCCGATCTGGCGATTAACGCCACCGTGGTAAGCACAGATGGTGAGCCGAACGCTCGTGGGGGGACGCGCGATCTTGCCCGCGACAGCTACACTGTGTCCGGGAAAGGATCGGTAAGGTTAGGGGAGGCTCTGCAAGCCCGCGTAGCCGCGCGTTTTATTCGTACTGAGGGTGATTTCAACAATTCGGATTTCGATACGACCAGCCCGACATTCGGCCTTATTATCGATGCGCCGGAAACGCGGTTTGAAAACGAAGCGATCTATGCACTTGCAGGGTTGAACCTCGCAACTTTTGACGAAGCGTGGACGCATGACATTTCGGCGCAGCTTGCCGACATCAATCGCGATACATTCGGAGCGTTCGGCCGCAGCAGCGGAAGCGAAGGCGACCGGTTAAAAGCATCCTATGTCAGCGCAGCACAAATCGACAATGGTAATGATAGCCATTTCTTGACCTTCGCCGTCGATTGGGAGCGGGAGCAGTTCCGCAATAATGATCCGTTTGGCATCGCCTTTTCCGGCACACGCGAGATCGAGAATGTCGGTCTGGTCGGTGAGTATCGCTTTGCCGCGCGAAGCATCAATCTATCCGCTGCGATCCGCCATGACATCAATGACCGCTTCGCTGACGAAACCACGTTTCGTTTCGGGGCAGCATACGATTTGACTGACAGCACCCGCGTTAGAGCGAGCGCCGGATCAGGTATCAAGAACCCGGGTTTTTTCGAATTGTTCGGGTTCTTTGATGGCCAGTTCATCGGTAATGAGAACCTGCAGCCGGAAAAATCGACCGGCTGGGAAGTGGGTGTGGATCAGACTTTTGCAGACGGGAAAGCGAATATCTCGTTGACCTATTTCGATAGCGAATTGGAAAATGAGATTTTCACGATTTTCCCGGCGCCGACTTTCATCGCCACGCCCGCCAATCGGCAATCGGTAAGCAGTCGGCGCGGGGTCGAAATCTCCGCAAATGCTGACCTAGGCGGCGGCTTCTCTTTCGACGCGGCATACAGCTATCTCGATGCAGAAGAGGACGGCGTCGAAGAAGTTCGCAGGCCTGACCATATCGCGAGTGCAGCGTTGAACTGGACTGCATCCGATGAGGGGGCTTCGGCAACGCTTGTCGTCCGGCATAACGGCGAAACAGAGGATCTCGCTTTTACCGATCCGAGCTTTATTCCGGTGCGCGAAACGCTTGATGACTTCACTCTCGTCAATTTGGCTGGTGAGTTCCGTTTGACCGATGGTGTCAGCCTGTTCGGCCGTGTCGAAAACCTGTTCGATGAGACATATGAGCAGGTCTTCAGCTTCGTCTCACCGGGTCGGACCGCGATCGCTGGAATTCGCGCAACCTTCTAATCTTCTCGCAATTCGTCGAGGAAATGCATAGGTGCATTCCATGCATTTCCTCGATCAAGCCAAAATCTATCTCAAATCAGGTGCCGGAGGGCCAGGAGCGGTCAGTTTCCGGCGCGAGATGTACGTCGAATTTGGCGGTCCTGATGGCGGCAATGGCGGCAAGGGCGGCGATATTGTCTTTGAAGCGGTCCCTGGCCTCAACACCCTGATCGATTTCCGCTATTCACAGCATTTTAAAGCCAAGCGCGGCGATCACGGTAAGGGTAAAGACCGCACGGGCGCAGCGGCACCGGATCTCGTGATTAAGGTTCCGGTTGGCACACAGGTTCTGTCGGAAGACAAAGAAGAGGTGCTGGCCGACTTTACTGAGGTTGGACAGCGTGTCGTCTTTCTCGAAGGGGGAATGGGTGGCCGCGGCAATGCGTCTTACAAAAGCTCAACCAACCGCGCTCCCCGTCAGCATCAGCCCGGCATTCCAAGCGAGGAGATGTGGGTCTGGCTGCGGCTGAAATTGCTGGCCGATGTTGGCCTGCTGGGCCTGCCCAATGCCGGTAAATCAACCTTTATCAACGCCGTGTCGAACGCTCGGGCGAAAGTTGGCCATTATGCCTTCACCACGCTGGTCCCGAAACTGGGCGTGGTCTCACATAAGGCCCGCGAATTTGTGATCGCGGATATTCCGGGTCTGATTGAGGGCGCTGCTGAAGGAGCGGGGATCGGTGACCGGTTCCTAGGCCATATTGAACGCTGCCGCGTTTTGATTCACTTGATCGATATTGCGGGTGATGATCCGGCGGAAGCAATGACCATCGTTCGTGATGAGCTTGCTGCCTACGGCGCAGGCCTTGAGGACAAGCCTCAACTGGTTGTGCTCAACAAGATGGATCTCGCCGATAAAGAGCTTGGTGATGCCTTTGCCGATGAATTGATCGCTGCGGGGGCAGACAAGGTCTTCTCAGTCTCTGGCGCCACAGGTCAAGGGATCGAAGAGTTGCTGGATGCAGTTTTGGGTTACCTGCCTGACCGTACATCGACTGAAACAAAGACCGTCGAAGTCGAAGATGAAGACGAAGCCAATAGCGAATGGTCGCCAATCTGATCCGATGGTCTTGAATGCGATCAGCGAAATCGGTTCCGCCAAACGCGTTGTAGTAAAAATCGGCAGCGCGCTGCTGGTCCGTGATGGCGAGGCCAACCACACGCATCTCGCTTCGCTTGCCGATGACATTGCAAAAATGAAGGCCGGCGGGGCTGATGTTATCGTCGTAAGCTCCGGCGCGATTGCGCTTGGCGCTGCTCGGCTAAACCTTCCCAAAGGAGGAAGGGCGAGCCTCGCCGACGCACAGGCGGCTGCGTCTGTCGGTCAAGTCGCGCTCGCGCAGCTATGGGCAGATGTCTTGGGTAAGCACAGTATTCAGGCCGCTCAAATGCTGGTCACGCTGGATGATTTGGAAGACCGCCGCCGGTATCTCAATGCGGCGGCCACGCTGGAACGCTTGTTGGAAGCAGGCGCGGTGCCAGTGGTCAATGAGAACGACAGCGTTGCGACCGCAGAAATCCGGTTCGGCGACAATGACCGACTGGCCGCCCGCGTTGCGCAGGCTGCGAATGCGGATGCCGTTTTACTGCTGTCAGATGTTGACGGCTTTTATGATCGCGGTCCGGATGAGGAAGGCGCGAGCCTGATCAAGCGGATCGAGGGCGTGACCCCCGAAGTGATCGCTCTGGCGGGTGAGGGATCATCGTCCGGATTGGGCTCTGGCGGAATGAAGGCCAAATTGCAGGCGGCAAGGATCGCAGAGCGGGCAGGGATATTGCTTGCGATCATCAACGGAACCCATGCGTCACCGATTTCAAAGGCAATCGCAGAAGACCGAGGCACAGTGTTCCTTCCGGTTAGGGCGGACAATGCCCGCAAGGCATGGCTGGGCGGTCGCTTGGCACCCGAAGGTGTGCTGACTGTGGATGCCGGATGTGTGGCCGCACTTGGCGATGGCGCGAGCCTGCTTGCAGCAGGTCTGACCGATGTCGAGGGCGAATTTCAGCGCGGCGCACTGGTCAGCTTGCATGGGCCCAAAGGCGAGCGGCTGGGCCAAGGACTGGTGGAATACAGCGCAGAGGAATGCCGCGCCATTCTGGGGCTGCGTGAAAATGAGCAAGAAACGCAGCTCGGATACGCGCCGCGCGCAGCCGTGGTGCACCGCGACCATATGGTGAGAACATGAGTATTGCGATTACCGGAGCGACAGGCTTTGTCGGCAGTGCAACCCTTGAAGTGGCTTTGCACCGGGCGAATTCGGTGCGCGCACTCACGCGCGGCGAACAGCCGCGTCAGAAACAGGTAGAATGGGTGCGCGGCACTCTGGATGACACCGCTGCCTTGGCCAAGCTGGTCGAAGGTACCGATGCGGTAGTCCATATCGCGGGCCTTACTAGCACTCCCAACCCCGAACGGTTTGAAGCCGCCAATGTTGCCGGAACTGCCAATATGATCGCAGCAGCGAAAGCAGCGGGCGTGAAGCGGTTCGTATTTGTCTCCTCGCTGTCGGCGCGCGAACCCGGTCTTTCTGCCTATGGCGGGTCGAAAGCGCGCGCTGAGGAACTCGTCAAAGCGAGTGGTCTCGATTGGACAATTGTCCGCCCGCCCGCCGTTTACGGACCGCGCGATGTCGACATGTTCGAACTGTTCCGTACGGCAAAGTTCGGCGTCGTCCCTGTACCAGCGGAAGGCAAGACCTCGATTATCCATGTCGAAGACCTTGCCCGCTTGCTCATAGCGCTTGTCCCAATGAACCCGGTGACCACCGGACAGACATACGAGCCGTGGGACGACAATGCATTTGGCTATGAGCATACCGAGCTGGCGAAGCTGATCGGAGAGGCCATGGGCAATCAGCATGCAAAAGCCTTGCCCCTGCCGCCGGCTGTTATGCATTTCGGCGCGAAGGTTGATGGCTTTCTTCGCGGACCAAAGGCGAAACTGACGCCAGACCGTGTGGGCTACATGCTGCACCCCGATTGGGTCTGCGACATGAAGAAAGCGCCGCCAATCTCAGTTTGGCAAGCCGTCTGGTCAGGCGAAGACGGGCTCACGATGACAGCCGACTGGTACAAAGAAGAGGGCTGGCTGTAAGCACTTAGAGGAACGGTTCCTCGCCCGGCTGGTGGATGCCGCATTCGACTTTGTCCCAGCCTTTCCAACGGCCCGAACGCGGATCATCGCCCTCGGCAACCTTGTTGGTGCAGGGTTCACAGCCGATCGATGGGAACCCTTCGGCGACCAGCGGATGGCGCGGCAAATCATGTTCTTTGAGATAGGCTGAAATGTCCTCTGCTGACCAATCGATCAGCGGATTTATCTTGAGCCGACCTTGCCCGTCGGAGGAGTCTATTTCGAACCGAGGCAGGTTTGCGCGGGTCGATGACTGGAATGCTTTGCGTCCCGTAAAACTCGCATCGTAATCGGCGAGCGCCTTTGCGAGAGGAATGACTTTCCTGATTTCGCAGCAGCCGTCCGGATCGTAAGACCAGCGAAGGCCTGTTTCGTCTTTTGCAGCCAGTTCGGCCTCGTCCGGTGTCAGCACGACTAGATTGGTAAGGTCAAGCCGCTCCACCACTTCGTCGCGGTATTTCAGTGTCGCGGCAAAGTGTTTGCCCGTGTCGAGGAACAGCACGGGCACCGAGGGATCAACCTGCGCGATCAGGTGAAGCAGCACGACACTTTCCGCGCCGAAACTGGAGACTGTCGTCACATCACCGGCAAGGTTGCCTTTGATCACACCTTCGAGCATTTCCTGTGTTGAGGAACCGCGAAACATGCGATTGAGACGAACCGCATCATGCTCGGTAAAGCGTGGCCCGGTGTCGATCCGGTCAATTTTGCGTACTTCATTCATGACGCAATTCCTGAATTGTGCGGCGCCCGTCGACGGTGCTTTGGTACACGTTGTCCCATGTGGCGAAGGCGCGCTCCGCGTCAGCTTCGTCCAAAGGCGCATCCGGCGCGAAGGCATCAAAGCCGCAGCGCCGCATATGGCTAAGCTGATCGATCAGCACATCGCCGACTGCGCGCAATTCACCCGTATATCCGGCTTCACGCAGGATGCGCGCCGCCGAATAGCCGCGCCCATCGCCAAAGCTTGGGAAGTTCACTTCGACGAGCGCAAGCCGGTCCAGAAACGGCAAAAGCAAGCGCGCATCGTCGCCCGGTTCAATCCGGACAGCGGTTGCATTGGTCTGGTCGCAGCAAGCGTCGACTGTGACAGTTCCATGATCGACGACTTCGTCATCTCGGAAGCGGAACTGCACCTCATCAGGACTGGTTCCGAGATCGTTACGATCAGTCATTCAGACCTCCATTTGGAACGTAGCCGCTAGAATGGCGGAAGTGGAAATGAAGTACGGTGTCCATGCTCTCGGCGGTCCTGAGGTCTCGCTCAGTCATAAAGAGCCTCCTTGAAAGGAGCCATGCCAATGCGCCGATAGGTATCGAGGAAACGTTCCTCGCCCTCCCGCTTATCAAGGTAGACATCGGTCACCTTCTCGACCGCCTCGATCACGCCGTCCTCGTCAAAACCAGGGCCGGTGATCTTGGCGAGCGAGACGTCCTCCGCTTCGCTGCCGCCGAGGGAGAGTTGATAGTTCTCTTTGCCTTTCTTATCGACGCCAAGGATGCCGATATGTCCGGCATGGTGGTGCCCGCAGGCATTGATGCAGCCTGAGATCTTGAGTTTTAGCTCGCCCAGTTTTTCGGTCTTGCCAGAGGTATCGAACTTCTCGGAAATACGCTGTGCGAGGGGGATCGAGCGCGCATTGGCGAGCGCGCAGTAATCCAGGCCAGGGCACGCGATCATATCCTCGATTGTGTCCATATTGGGCGCGCCGAGATCAGCCGCATCGAGCTGTGTCCAAAGCGCGTGAAGATCGGCGATTTTCACGTGAGGCAGAACAACGTTTTGAGTGTGCATGATGCGCAGTTCGTCAAAGCTGTACTGCTTGGCCAGTTTCGCCATGACGCGCATCTGATCACCAGTCGCATCGCCTGGAATACCGGCGACCGGTTTCAGCGAGATAACCGCACTGACATAGCTATCATGCTTGTGCCGGTGCGTATTCCGATCAACCCACAATGCAAAGTCCGGATCAGCGCGGTCGACTGTCTTGGTACCGTCTTCAAACACAGGGTCGGCGAAAAATGGCTTGAGCCGTTCCAGTTCTTCGCGGGGAGGCTCAACGCCTTGACCCAGCATGTGTGCGAATTCTTCTTCGACTTGACGCGTATATTCCTCTCTGCCCAGTTCGTGGACGAGGATTTTGATGCGCGCTTTGTACTTGTTGTCGCGCCGTCCGTAACGGTTGTAGACCCGCAGGCATGCCTCGGAATAAGTGATCAGTTGATCAAGCGGCACAAAATCGCGGATCATCGGGGCGATCATCGGCGTGCGGCCCATGCCGCCACCCACGTAAAACGCAGCGCCTATCTCACCATCCTGCTCAACAATCTGGATGCCGATATCGTGAAGGCGCATTGCCGCACGGTCCTTTTTTGCCGCGATGACGCAGATTTTGAACTTGCGTGGCAAATATGTGAACTCTGGATGGAAGCTCGACCATTGTCGCAGCAGCTCTGCGTATGGGCGTGGGTCGACGAGTTCATCATGCGCTGCGCCAGCAAAATGATCGGACGAGATATTGCGGATGCAGTTTCCGCTCGTCTGGATCGCGTGCATTTCAACCTTGGCCAGATCGGCGAGGATGTCAGCCGCGTCCTCGAGCTTGATCCAGTTATATTGTAGGTTCTGGCGCGTGGTGAAGTGGCCATATCCGCGGTCATATTTATCCGCGATGTTCGCCAGCGCCGTCATCTGCTCGCTGTTGAGTGTGCCGTAGGGGATGGCGACACGCAGCATATAGGCGTGGAGTTGGAGATAAAGGCCGTTCATCAAACGCAGCGGTTTGAACTGGTCTTCGGTTAGTTTGCCTTCGAGACGGCGGCGGGCCTGATCGCGGAATTCCTCAACGCGGGCATCAACCATCGCCTGGTCATATGAATCGTATTTGTACATGTCAGATTACCCAATCGAGAGCGTCGGTGTTTTGCGGATCTAGCGTCAGGTCTGGTCGTACTGTCGGTCCAACTGCGCGCACGCGGTCTTTGATATGGGCAGGGCGCACGCCGTCTTCGGTGCGTTCTGCTTCGATAATGTAAGGAACGTTGACGCGCCGCAGAGCTTCCTCGCGGGCCAAGATTTCTGGGCCTTGCTCGCCAACGTCTAAGGCGCAATCAACATGGCTTGACCAGTTCTCGCCATCCCACCAGATGACAGCACCGGATTTAAGATCATTTCCTGTAAGGATTTTCATTGCACCGCCTCCAATGCGGTTTGGGCGAGGGCAATATTCTCGCGTGCTGTCACGTCGCCGATTACGATAAGCGCGGGGCTTTTGATTTTCTCGCCTGTCACAAGATCGGGAAGACCCGCGAGCATACCGCGCACGATACGCATGTCGGACCGCGCAGCGTTTTCAATCACGGCGAGTGGCATGTCCGGAGCAAGCCCGTCTGCCATCAGTTTTTCGGCAATCTGCGGCGCGGTTTTGACGCCCATATAGATCACCAGTGTGCGTCCTGCCCCGGCAAGGCCTGACCAGTTCTGGTCCGACAAACCTTTACATTGGCCAGCGACAAAGCTGACAATGCTGGATGCATCACGGTGGGTGAGCGCAATCTGCGTCGCGGCGGCGGCGCCATTGGCGGCGGAAATACCCGGTACGATTTCAACCTGTACGCCAGCGGCCTTGGCATCCTCTGCCTCTTCTCCGCCGCGCCCGAAGATCAACGGATCGCCGCCTTTCAGACGGACTACATCGCGGCCTGCAAGGGCCTCACGAACGAGAAGAGCGTTGATCTCGTCCTGCGGCAGTGTGTGCTTTGACCGCTGCTTTGCGACAGAGATTAAACGCGCATCTGGTGACGCCATGGCGAGGATTTCGCGGCTTACGAGACCATCATGCACGATGATTTCAGCATGCTCGATCAAGCGTGCTGCGCGCAGGGTCAAAAGGTCGGGATCACCCGGTCCTGCGCCTACGAGAAATATTGTTCCGGTGTTTTCCATGAGGCCGAGATGATCGACCCAGCGGCTAACCGCCAGTGAGAATGGGTTTGCGCCTACTAAGGAAAGCTATTGTAGCCTATTTCTTCGCACCGTTCTGCGCTGACATCGCTTCAATCAAACGGTCAATTTGCTTGCCTGCGCGCAGATTGAGATCGCGCTGCGGGAACGGAATCTCGATATCGTTTTTCTGGAACAGCTCCCAGATCCGCAAGTAAACGTCCGACCGGATGTTCGCGAGGCCTTCTTCGGGATCTTGAATCCAGAAACGGACTTCAAAATCCACTGAACTGTCGCCAAAGCCCATGATGTTCACGCGCGGCTTTGGCCGCTCCAAGATACGGCTTGTTTCCTCGACCGCTTGATAGAGAAGCTCTGATACCAGCTTCAAATCGCTGCCGTAGGATACGCCAACGGGCGCTCTCACCCGGACGTCGCGTGAGGAATAGGACCAGTTGACCACTTGGTTGATCATCAGATTTTCATTCGGGATCAGATGCTCAGTCTGGTCGCGGGTGATTACCGAGATTGCGCGAATGCCGATCTTGCGGATTTGTCCGATAGCCTCGTTGCCCGCTTGGTCCGACACCGAGATAACGTCTCCCGGCTTAATCGATTTGTCGAGCAGCAGCAGTATGCCTGAGATTAGGTTACCGAAAGTCTTCTGCAAACCGAAACCGATGGCCAGACCGAACGCGCCACCAAAGAAGGCGAGGGCGGTCAGGTCGATGCCTAGCATGTCGATGCCGATGAGGAATGCGAGGGCCCAGATCGCCACAGTGCTCAGTTTTTCAGCAAGCAGTTTTTGAGTGCTGTCGAACTTCGTGATTTTGCGGATAAGGCCGCGACTAAGCCGTGTCGCGATCCACGCGAGAGTTATGACAAACAGGATAACGCCGATAACGAGCAGCACATCGAGCAGTGAAATCCGCATATTGCCAAGCTCGAAAGCGAAATCCTGAAAGGATTGAAGAACTGCGCCTGCGGTTTCATTCTTCTCACCAACGCCCTCGACAATCTCCTGAGATGCCTCGATCGCTTCGACCGGTTCTTCTGGTGTAGGTTCCGGCTCAGGAGTTGCCGGAGCTTCTTGAGTCGTGCTTTCATCCGTGCCCGCATCGCCTTGGGCAGCGGGATCGGTTGTTTCGGTCACGTCGGCAGGTAGCGAGGCGGCAGTCGTCATTGATTATCCAATTTCTCAAGCGCCTGCGCCAGATCAGCGATCAGGTCGTCTGTGTCTTCAAGCCCGATTGATAGGCGAATGGCCGGCCTTGCGCCAGCTTCGCCAGCAGGCTTCGTGGGCGATACCATCGCGGCGCGGTGATCATGCGGGAAAATTGGCAGCGCCAAGCTTTCAAATCCGCCCCAGCTGTAACCGATACCGAAGAGTTGGAGTGCATCGGCCACTTTGCCGCTCGCTTCCGCATCATCACTGCTCAAAACAAAGCTGAACAGACCGCATCCGCCGGTAAAGTCCCGTTTCCAAAGCGCATGGGCGGAATCATCCGGCAGCATTGGGCACATCACCTGGGCGATCTGTGGGTGCTTGCTGAGCCACTCGGCGATGCGCGCCGCGCTTGCAGTCGATTTCTCAAGCCTGATCGCCATCGTTCGCAGGCCGCGCCCAGCAAGAGCCGCGTCATCAGGTGAGACCACCTGACCCAGTTCCTGCGAGGTTCGACGCAGTGCGCGATACCAACGCTCACCGGCGCTGGCACTGCCCATCATCAGGTCGGAATGACCGCCGACATGCTTGGAAAGGCTCATCATCACAATGTCACAGCCATGTTCGAGAGCGGCAAAACCAAGCGAGCTGGCCCAAGTGTTGTCGATCAGGCTGACCGCGCCGTTCTCGCGCGCGATGGCCGTGAGTGCGGGGACATCGCAGACCTCCATTGTGAGACTGCCGGGGCTTTCCAGCCACACAGCCTTCACTGGTTCGTCGAACAGCTTTGCGTAGGCATCTAGGTCAAGCGGATCGAAGAATTCGTAGGTTATGCCGAACCGTTTCAGCAGGCCGGTCGCCATGCTGCGCGACGGATCGTAAGCATTGTCGGTCATCAGCAATCGATCACCGGGACGCAGCACGGCCATCAATGCGCCCGCAATCGCCGCCACTCCGCTAGGGTAAAGCACGGTTCCGTGCGCGCCAGGCTCAATCTGGGTCAGTGCCTCGGCCAGCGACCACTGTGTTGGCGCACCGCGCCTGCCATAGAAGAACCCGCCATCGGCGTTGCTCTTGCCTGCTGCTTTGCGCGCTGCCTCCGCCTCATAAAGATGCGTAGAAGCACGCCAGACAGGTGTATTCACAACGGGTCCGGTCCACTCTTTACGCCGACCCGCATTGGCAACACGCGTTGCCGGGCGCATATCTTTGGGGTCTTTCCCGCTCATTGCGGGCCTTGTTGTTTTGGTGTGTCGGGATCGGCGGACCATTCGGCCCAGCTGCCGTCATACAACGCGATGTCATACTTTCCGATCAAATGAAGCGCGAACAGGAGTATACTCGCTGTAACACCGCTGCCGCATGACGTTACCAGCGGGCGCGAGAGATCGATGCCGGATTGTTCGAATGCGGTCTTGAGCGCACCGGGCGATTTGTAAGTTCCGTCTTCAGCGAACACTTGATTGAAAGGCAGATTGCAAGACCCGGGTATCCGGCCATTCTCGCCGCCATGAACTGGATCGGGGCCGTCGCCAAAGACGCGGTCAGCGCCGCGTGCATCGAGCACTTGCTCATCCCCATTCTGAACATTGGCCAGCATGTCGGCCTTAAAACGCACTCCGTTTGCGGCTGGGAGTGTAGCAGTTTCACATGTTTCGTATGTTGCTTCTCCTGCTTCGGTTTTGCGGCCCTCGCTGCGCCATTTAGCAAATCCACCGTCAAGGATGGCAACATCATCAATACCGTGCGCGATTAGTGTGAACCACGCCCGCGCCGATGTTCTAACCGCGCTATCATCATAAAGCACGATCTTGTGCCCTGATTGCACGCCAAGGCTGGCAAGCCTTTCTGCAAGCTGGGCAGGGCTTGGCAATGCCTGCGGAACGTCAGAACTGGTATCCGTCAGAGTGGCCAAATCCAGAAAGCGCGCGCCTGGAATGTGTGCCGCCTCAAAATCGGCACGCGGATCGCGATTTGCAGCAGGCAGATGGCGGGACGCATCAAGGATGACGAGGTCCGCAGCGTCCAGATTGTTGGCCAACCACTCTGTCGATACTAGGCCATTTAGATGATCACTCATGCAGGCAGCGGTAGCGCGGCGTGCACGTTGAGCCAAGTGCGGACTGGCTCAGGCGGTTTGCTTCTCCGGCAAATCTTTCAATTCATTCGCCCGCAAGCCGTGGACACCGCCGGGCGGCGTATCAAGCGGAATTGGGTGGAGCCGAGTTGCGCTTGCCGCGCTGGGCAGGCCAAGCACAAACCTATGCGTTTTGGAGGCTTGACCAGCAGCTTCGACGGTCAATTCGATCATAGGAATAAACAAGGGCTTGGAACCTTGCCGCAATGGGCTGATTTCTCGCAGTGGCAGCTGGAGTTTGCCACTGATCGTCTGGCTCTGTTGAGGCCCGATGCGTTCGATGTTCTCCATCGGCAAGTCGCCTCCAGTCACAGGCGCATTGGCCGATTGCCGCGCACAAACCAGGCGGGCGCTGACGGACAAATCGCGCAAGGCTTGATTCTTGCGGTTGGCGATGTTGAGGCGGTATTCGACCGTGAACATCATCATGCTTCGCGAAGCGCTAACAATGCCGAGCTGCAGCGCCATTTGTGAAGGCGCACGTGGAGCAGCTGCCGACGGCGCGGTAATTGGCTCAATTGGTGCGGGGGCCGATTTAGGAGTCGGTTCAGCGGTAGGTGCAGGTTCAATCTTTGGCTTGCGGACATCGGCGGCCAGTTTTGGCGCAGGAAGCAGTTGCGGCGGACCAGCTTCGCCTTTTTTACGTTGCCAGAACCACCAAACGGCACCGATCATGGCAGCAAGTAAGGCGGCCAATGCAGCGAGCAGTTGGGTCGATATGCCAAACCATCCAGCATCGCTGCTGCTGGAGATTGTATCAGATTCGGCCGCTTCCACCGCTGTCGAAGCAGGGTCTGCACTTTCGACAGGGGCAAGACCATTCTCGTCAAAGCCCGGTTCTACACTGTCGTCGCCCACAGTGGTGGCGGGTTCGGTAGTTACAGGAGCAGAAGACTGCACTGCGGTTGTTGCAGGCGCGCTGCGTGGTGGTTGCTGTCTCGCTGCTGCCGGACGTGACGCAGACGAAGCAGAATCACCGGCGCTGCCATTCTCGGTGGCTGATGGACTAGGCGAAGGTTCGGCAGGAGCCGGTGTCGGCGTGGCCTCTTGGGTTAGCGCAGTTTCTGGAGGCGGTGTTTGAATGCGCCGCGGTCCGATCGGCACACCGCTGCGCACGTCGACTGGCCCCTGAGGCGCTCCTGTCGGGGCAGGTGTCGGCGTGGGGGTGGTGTCAGGCAAGGAGAATTCAGGCGGCGCGTCTTGTGCAGCAACAGGTGCAGCCAGAACTGCGGCCAATGCCGCAAGGCTGAGCGAGAACGACCGGAAATCCGGTTGCTGGACATTGGGAAGAGAAAGTCTTGGCGCGCGCATGGTGCGGGTCTTGTACAATCGGCTATATTAACAGGCGGCCTACGGGGTCTGGCCGGGGCCTGACATAGATATTGCGGCGCGACAGTCTAGTTCCCCGCTTGCGTAGCCGACACTTTCACGGCAACAGCGCGGCATGGAAAGCACACCTGAAAACGACCAGAAGCCTGCATTTCTAGGCAAAGACACCCCTTTACCCCGTTCACCGGAGCAGGCGCAGCTCGACTACGTGCCCAATCCGCGCAAGGGGGCGCTGTATCTCGTTCGTTTCGCTGCGCCCGAATTCACGTCGCTTTGTCCGGTGACCGATCAGCCTGATTTCGCGCATCTTGTGATCGATTATGCGCCCGGCGACACGATTGTCGAATCTAAGAGTCTCAAGCTGTTTTTGGGCAGCTTCCGCAATCACAATGGTTTTCACGAGGACGTGACAGTGGGTATCGGACAACGGCTTGCTGATGAAATGAAGCCGCGTTGGCTTCGCATTGGTGGATATTGGTATCCGCGCGGCGGTATTCCGATTGATGTGTTCTGGCAGACCGGCGCACCGCCAGCGGATTTGTGGGTGCCTGATCAAGGCGTCGCCAGCTATCGCGGCAGGGGCTAGGTTCAGGGGCTGGCTTACCCGCGCGCTTTCATGATCGCTTTGTTGCGGGCTTCAACAGCGCGAAACGCTTTGAAAACTGGAAAGCTTTCATCCACGCGGCCCTGATGACCGAGCATCCAGAGTTGCTCGTAAAACCAGTAAATGCCCGCAAAACCGTTGATCGCTTTCATGATTTGCAGACGCTTGAGGAAACCGAGCCACTTTGGGATCAGGTCGAGGTTGTCTTCATAGCGCGGAAGGGCATCCAGCCCCGTCATCAGCTGCGTCGGGGCATCAGTCATCAGGCACATTGGCCGTCCCAGACCGACCACATCGGCTGCGCCGATGTCGAGCGCCTGCTCCATCGCAGCGCGGGTTCTAAAGCCGCCAGTGACCATCAGCGGCACGGCCACTTCGGATTGCATCGCTTTGGCGAAATCGACAAAGTAGGCCTCCCGCGCGGCGGTGGATGGGGCGACATTCTGGGCCTCTTCTTCCTCCATGCCTTCGACCCCCATCAATTTCGGCTGTTCATAGGTTCCGCCAGATATTTCGATCAGGTCAACCGATGCTGCTTCGAGCCATTTGACCACGGCGATGCTGTCCTCAAAGGCAAAGCCGCCTTTCTGGAAATCGGCACTGTTGAGTTTGACCGAGATCGGGAAATCGGCACCGACGGCTGTCCGGACAGCTTTGACCACCTCGAGCAGAAGACGCGCACGGTTTTCCAGACTGCCGCCATATTCATCGGTGCGCAGGTTTACGCGCGGACTAAGGAACTGTGAAATGAGATAGCCGTGTGCGCCGTGCACTTGGACACCGGTAAAGCCGGCATTTCGGCATGCCTTTGCCGCAATCGCCCAGCGGTTTACGAGGTCGGCGATTTCGTCTTTGGAAAGCGGTGTTGGTTTTCCGAACTGTCCACCGGGCAGGGCCAGTGCGACATCTGATGATGACTTTGGATTCGGGTTTACCAGCTTCTGCGTTTGCCGACCGCCGTGGCTGATCTGGGCCCACAGATGGTTGCCGGTACGCGTGCCTGCCTTGGCCCAACTTGCCAACCGTTTGGCCATATCGGCGTCGGGCTTCTGATCGATCACAACATTGCCGGGCCGTTCGAGATGGTCCTTGTCGATGATAATGTTTCCGGTCAGCAGCATCCCCGCGCCTCCGTCGGCCCAGATGCCGTAGAGCCGTTCTAACTCCGCCGTCGGGCGACCGTCGGGCGTTGCCAATCCCTCCGTCATTGCGCCTTTGGCGATCCGATTGGGCATGACGGCCCCGCAAGGTAATGTCAGCGGGTTACTCAGTTCGATGCCCATGATGTGCTCCTAATTAGGTCGTGATTTGCAACCCAACTAACGAAATGGAGGTGGAACGGCAAATTGGAAGCCCAACTAGGCGGATTGGTTTCGTCGGGGACAACGCTGGTCCGTTTTTCGAACCTATATCCCAATGCGCCACGATATATTCTGGCGCGGACGCGCCCCGCCACATCTTAGAGGTTTGCCATGCCTTTCGAGAGACCGTATTCGCCTTCGCCGCACAAGCTTTCGATTTTTTGGGGTAATAATTCTATCAACGCCTACACCGCAATAGCGCATCATGCCGTCTTGGCGGTGCCTCCTGGGCTAGAAGCTTTTGGGATTTCTACAGCTCGCCGTGAGTATGGACTAAAGTTCAAGATACTCGCGAGAGGCTTTATCCAATCGAAGGACACTAGCGAAGCCAAAGGTGTCGCGAATATTCTCGACAACGCACCGCTTTGGACATTTGGTAGTTACCGCCTTGTCGGCCAATTTAAGAAACTAGATCAAGATGCGACCGCGATATTGACTCAACGGCTTCGTGAAACGGTTAATGGTACGCAATGGGGCGGTCGCTCCTATTGGCTGGACAGTCCCGACAAGCGGCAGGATGAGCTCGCGCGTTGGGCACGCTCATTCATGAAGATTGATTTTGGTCTGATTAACAATCCGAGCAATTATTCAATTGCCCTGAAATTCTGTCAGGATGGCGCGGCTACCTATGCTTTGCTGGGCAAATCCATCTCGGTGAGAGAGAGGTTTGCTTATCGGCGCAGTGATGTGGGCGCGTCGATAAACCCCGTGCTTGCGGCCTGCCTTGCGCGGATGATGCCTGCAAAACTTGATGGTATGGCGATTGACCCGACATGCGGAAGCGGGACGCTTTTGTTCGAGCGTCTGCGCTATTCTCAGGAGCAAGGCGGGCTTGGCATTGACGTTAGCAAGGTGGCGCAGGAGGCTTTCACAGAGAACCTGCGTGACGCTGGTCTTGGAGGCCGCGACGTGAGATTCCAGCTGGGATCGTCAATAGATGCCAAGCATTGGCAATCCTGTTCGTCTGTGACGGCAAATCTGCCATTCGGAATACGTGTTCGCGAAAAGCCGGGTGCGCTTGATGAAATGTACCGCGCGATCCTAGGGAATGCGCAATCCAATCTCGCGGATGACGGGCGAATTCTGCTTACCAGCAGTTATCGCAGAGGCTTGGAGGGTGCTGCCCATGATTGGAGAGACCAACTAAAACTTCTCTCGAGATATCGGGCTGAGATGGGCGGACTACACTATCAAATTTTTGTCTTTGGCAGACGATAATGCCCGGTCACTTTTGTTGGAGAAGAGATTTGGGAAAGTGTGGGGTGTAACAACAGCTTGGATTTTGTAGACGTACTTTCAATGGCTTAGAGCCTTTCTGCGTCCAAGTTGATTGGACTAAACATCACAACTCATTGGTCCAAATTGCTGAGGTTTCAGAACTGGTTGGACTAACCTTCTCGCTTAAATGAGGATCGGCCTCTGGCTGCAAAATCATAGCGTTCTGCTATATCTCACTTCCTGCGAAAGGGAGATACGAGTGACTAATTCGGGAAAATTTGTTGAAGGTTGGCCAGCACTGATGTCGTCGGAAATGGCGGCGCGCTACGTCTCGGTCGATGAAGACTTACTCCTTCATCTTGCGAGCCAAATGGACATTCCGGTTGTCGAGGTGGAGGACCTCGCAATTCGCTGGCGGAGGCAAGACCTTGATCGACTGATCAAGAAACTACCTTCAGCATCAAGCAAGCTTATCAGCGATCGGCCAGCGCGTATTTTTAAGCTTGAGCGTTCGCAAGTCGAGGCGATCGCGGAAACAGTCGCAAGACATCTTGAACGTCATGAGTCGAGATCAGAGAGTAAACTTGTTTCGATAAATGAAGCGACTTCAATCCTCGGGATCGGGCGTTCTAGTGTCTACAGAATGATCAGCGAAGGCACCTTGGAGACCAGACACATCGGCCGAAGAACGCTCCTTCTTAGGAGCGACCTTAATGCGATCCTTGAAGGTTCTTGCGACAGCTGACTTGGCCGAAGATTGCAGGCCACTACCTTGGTGATTCTTTTGCGTAGCACAGGCTATTGTTGTTGACAGGAGCGCGGCGTCATCGCTATCCGCGCGCTTCGCATCGCTGCTCCAAACGAGCATTCAGCGACGGCGTGCCCAGATGGCGGAATTGGTAGACGCGCATGCTTCAGGTGCATGTATTCGCAAGGATGTGGAGGTTCGAGTCCTCTTCTGGGCACCATTTCCTCATTCCATTATTATCAGAATGACCTCTGTAAGCCGTGACGTGGCGGTAGAGCCCGTGGTCGTCATCGGCGCCGAACGAGCGCTCGCTCTCGAAAAGGCTCTCCAGGTTGTCGGCTGTTCGGGGCTAGCTGAAAAAGTGTGCCGGATCTGCCGCGGTCGGGCATACGCTAAGAGTTAATGTGTTCGGACCCGTTTAGAGGAACCGATGTAGTTGGCAGGCCCGAGTTATCACATGGTCGACCAAATTAAATTCGGTCGCTCCATCAGTCTCAGACCCTAGCGCTTCGTCTACGAGGAGAAAACCACGACCATCAGCACTGTTCACGCTTGCACCCGGCCAGATCTTGCCAGGCTCAATCGAGGCTTTCTCCACTTTCCTTAAACGGGCAGGTTGCAGTTTAGAAGTGAAGCTCGAAGTTAAACTGAATAGCTTCCGGTCTTGGTCGCTCCTCACAATGAAGCTCCATCTACCCGTTGTCGCCTTGACTTCAATCGCAGGCTCCGACGTAATACGCGTGGTCGCCGGTATGTCACGGGCGGCGAGATGCTCTTCGAGCTCATCTTTGATTGTGAACCATTCCGCAGAAACAGCAGTTTCAGGGGACGGAAGCCCTGTGATGCGCATCACTTCGTCTCGGTCAACAAACCGCGTGCCCGCTGATTTCCAATCATTTATCGGAAGCACTCCCATTGTCCTAAGAATCTTCAGAGCAGAAGTTGGATGACAACCTAAAGCCGGCGAATAAGCAGCTGCCTTGACGTAGCGGCTTTCAAACAGCTCGAGTGATGCTGGACAAACGCGTTCCTTGTGACGTGGGTCCTTTATGGTTTTGATAAGCGAGGCTTTGATTAGGCTTTTTATTCCCTCGTGCTTTGTGCCTAACCGGGCTGCGGCTTCCGCATACGTTATGGCGTCGCGCACTTGAGCCTTCGGACGAAGTCTCGCATGCAAATGCTTTTTTGGCGCATCAGCAACTTTAAGCCCTTTGAAAAGGTCAGGGCCTGAACTGTGATCGACGACCACTAAGCTCTTATCTCGAAGGATCCGGGACGAGGCTTCAGCTAACGAAATCCCAACTTGCTCGGCGAAGTGTGCAATGTACTTTCCGTCGAGCGAAGTGTCGCTCAGGGACGGCGAGGTTATCGAATTTACGAAAGCATCGAGTTCCATGTTCGTGTAGCGGTTTCTACCAACCATACGGAAAGCTGGGAGCAAGAGCTTGCGGGCAGCCAAGCTTTCTATGTCTTCAGACGTACAACCTAATCGCTTCGCCGCTTCCTCGGAGTCATAAGCACTTTGGATATATTTCTGCACGGATGCCAATTGCCCTTCGTTTAGTCGGAGGCCGCGAAGGTTTTTACGGTGTTTTGGAACGATTGCGAGCTTGCGGAGAAGAACTCGCATCGTGTGTGGCGTGAGACCAAGTCGCCTAGCTGCGCCTTTGATATTGAGGTGATCATCTTCGCCGTCGTACTTTGAAAGTCTACCTGATGGGGTGACTAAGCCATTTTTTACACGCGCACGAGCGAAGGCATCAGATGCTAGTTCGCGAAGAGCTTTATCCTTGATTGAAGCGAGCATATTCGGGGCTCCGTTACAACGACTTTTGAAACTGGCCCTGTCATAACCTGGCTGCAGCCAATCCACTCGGCGCAGCGTATCGATCATAACTTCGGAGCCCCCACAAAGTGGATCGAAGCCCAGCTGACAAAGGCTCCGTAGACTTTCGTGCGTCGCGCTATGCTTCTCCCCTCCACGATGGAACTTCCCCACGCAAACTGATGCTACTAGGATCGCCTCTAGCGACAGCCCATCAAGGTGGTCTGGTAGGCAGACCAGGTCGCCAGTCAAAGACTTCACTATAAAGTGATCGAGCTTACTAGCGATTTGCGTTGTCGCATGCGCTGCTCGGATTTTCCTTCCGCTACGCGTCCATCCAATCTCAGTGTGGTGCCAATCAAGCGGGTCACCGGGCAAGCCACCAATCAGAGCTACATCATGATGAGGACAGCTAGCGACGGGTACGAAATCAAACCAGGCACGGACGTATCGTCGCTCCTCCAAGCAGATAGGACAGACGCGCCGCTCGCTCTTACAAATGAATCGAAGAGGTACCTTGTGCCCGCATATATCGTAACCTTCTCCGCTGCGCTTCGGGGTGTAATGTTCGATCTCTTTGTAGCAATCGATCGGGAGGCGCTGCATAACGTTCAGCAGTTCATCGTAATCCCAGTCGCGACCACTGAGGCCCAAGGAATCGATGAAGGAGTCGGTGCTGTAAGCGTAATTTCTCTCCGCCGCACGGTGGATCCACCCTTGGATCGGTTCATGTGGGTACGTCTCTGCCGGCCAGATCGGCATGGGCAGAATGTTAGTTCCGATGTGGGTCTGTCCTTGGCTCATCGAAACTTCAGCCTTGACCGGGGCGAAACGGATTGAATGTCTCGCCGGGCTTTTTGCGCGCGTCGAAAGCATCGGCGAAGTGGCGAAGCTCGACCTGTTCGGAGCTATCGGCAATGGCACGATTGCCTGCGTCAATCAGGTAATTCTTCAGATGCCCAATGCATCCACCTGAGGCCAGGTAGAGGCGATAGGAAAAATCTTGGGCACCAAACCCGGACTTCTCGAAAGGCATCTCGCTGTCGAACTTATGGCAGAGGGCGCGAAAGCTCTTCGAATCCGAGGGATCATTCCAATCGTATGGGCTCAAGCGCAGATGCTCGAGACCACCCCGGCCAAAAAGCTGCGGGTCTTCAGCGATGATGGAGTAGGTCTCCGGCAATCCGATGCAAGCGATGTTGAATTGCTTCAGGTTGAGCATCTTGCGCAGCAAGCCTCTCGCGAAGTTCAAAATCCTCTTGTTCTTCTCGGGGAAGAGCTCCTGTGCCTCGTCGAAAATCACGTACTCAACTTCTGAACGACGCAACTCGCGAAGGATCAAGTTGATCAAATTCGCATTCGTAATCCGCGTAGAGACCGTCAGATCAAGCGCATCCGAGATGCTATCCAAGATACCGCGGGTGCCGCCCTCGATCGGGCAATCGACCAATAGCACTGGGCGTTTGACACCATCCTGCCCAACTCGTGGTCCATGTGCTGCAACGATCTCGTTGGCTGCAAAGCTCTTCCCGGTTCGGCTTTGTCCGATAAGTGCGCAGATATTGCCTCGGCTCGGAATCCCGCCTTCAACTGGCATGTGGAAGTGTTTGAGGGCCTTGGTGGCCTGCTGATGGTTTGGGTGATCGACAAAGATATCCCTGATCAACTGTTGACGCTCGCCAGGGGACGCGAGTGCGCGTTTAGTCATCTGTGCGTACTCCCGATTTCATCTCGCTCGCAAACTTTTCAATCTCGTCCATGTCGTCCTCGACTGGCGTGGATGTCGGGCCAGCAACTTGCGGATCTGGCGCGACTGCTGACTTTCGGTTTTCGCGGTACCGCTCTGCTACAATCAATGCAGGCGTTGGCATAAGGGGTGAGAGTGGCATCGGTTCATGGCCGGGGACTTGGGGCGAGCCCTGGGCGACATCGGCATGCAAAAGCTGCGCCCGGTCTCCGTAGAGGAAACGCACAAGGTTGCGTTCGAGCTTCTTGCGAGTTCCCGATTTTAGTACACCGAGCCCAGCTTCGATGATGGCCGCCTTCGCCTTCATCAGCGCGATGGGATCGCTTCTCTGTTCCTCGCGAACGAGCTCATGCTGACGGCAAAGCCGGTGTTGATGCACAGTAAGGCCTCGTGTGTATTCAGCCCATTTTTGAACAGCAGGAAGCTCGATGACCGGATCGGTATCCCCACTGTGAAGATAGACTTTCGAAAGGTCATAAGGATCTCGGTGCACCTGATACTTAGCAGGCCTTCCAGAGCTTGATTTCGCCCGATGACTTGGGTGAGTGAGTATCCGATCAAGTTCAGGCGTCCAATAGCGGATATGGTCCCATTCGACCCCATACTTTTGTACCGTTCGCTCTTCGTGTTCCCCGGCCAAAGCAATAAATAGCTTCTTATCAGGGAGGATAGGCAGATCGAAGGTATCAAGTTTGTCGCGCCATGCATCGATCGGGCTGCGAGACACTCCAGGCACTCGCCCCAAAGCGCGGTTAGGACTGGCGTTGTAGTCCGTGACGATCCATTTGGTGACCATGTCGCGGAACTCCGTCATAGTCAGAACCGGAGGCTCCGGTTCCTCGTATTGACGGTGATCGACCGCATTGGAATGCGTGGTACCTGGTAGGCGATGAGCAAACTTGGCTGCCTCGCGCATGAAGCGCTCAACAAGGCCTTTGAGCCATGGTTCGCGAGGCGGAAGTCGGACGATCTCGAAGCCAAGCTGAGCGGACGCGGTCCGGAGGTGGGTGTTGGCGAATTCGAGGCCGTTGTCGATGTAGAGGCGCTCGATGCGGCCCATGCACGGCCAATCTTCGTCCTTCAGGCCATCGATGTGGCTGATTTCTTTGCGATAGGTCGCATGCTTAATCCCGCCGATGACCGCTGCGTATGTCGGCACATCAAAGGAGACCGAAAATCCCAAGACCATCCGGGTGGCGCGATCGAGAAAAACCACCAGGGAGGGACGACCCAAGTGAGCCCCGTTCTCTGCTACCAGGAGCACGTCCATTGGGGTGAAATCGACCTCAACTTCCGCATAGGGCCGCTCAGGCAGGCTGCGCGTCTGATAAGTTTGAAATTTCTTGCGCGCTGAGTACTTTCCAACACGTCCAGCCTCAGCGACATACGGTGAAACTTTTTGACTGATCTCACGACGCAGGGTCGAGAGACTAGGAGACGCCAAGGTGCCCGTCTTGGTCAGGAACTTGGGGAGTGCAGTCTTGCAGAATTTTTTCCCGGCGGCGCTCTGATTGAATTCGAAGATGAACTTCTCAGCTTCCACATGAGCGTCTACGACGCTGCCGCCTTGAGAGTAGCGATCAAGTGCGCGTTCAATCGCCTCCTGAGAGATTTCAGGGAGGCGCGAGCCACGCTTGCCTTTCAGATCATGGCGTGCGGCATATGCGGCAAGTCCAATCTCAGCGTAATGCGCGTCATGCAGCTTCTTCCAATTGAGAACTGAACTAGAGGAGGGAGGGTTTTTGTCACCAATCAGGTCAGCTTTCTCGTCGATCCGCTCCTTGATCCATGGCTTACTGCACCGATAGCCATCAGCATGTTCGCTAACATACTGAACGTAGTCATGCTTGCGCATGGCATCGCAATTCGCATTTTCAGACAACGCTTGTGGCGCGAGGGGGGAAAGAGGGGCGTTCAGCGACGGCCGCGACCGCCACTTGAGTTCTCCCGCTCCATAAAGTTCGAAGAGTTCATTGTCGGACAGAATGATTGACTCGTTCGTCGCCAGTTTGAGCATTGCCCACTTATCGCCATGCCGAGACTGCGCGATGTATTCTTCATTCTTGACCCAGACGCTATCGCGAGCATGAATCCGAAGCTTGGGATACAAAGACGCGTCAGAATTGGGCCGGGATTCTTGGATCGCGTGCGTCATGCAGCGTCTCCCCGAAAGCGAACGGCGGTTTCCCGACCATAGTGCGTCTGGCAGTCTAGTAGCAGTTCACCCGTGAGCGCGAGGCGCATGATAGCTCCGAACACGTCGGGGAGGGCGTGGTGGCCATTTCCAGCGATCTCTTCGCAGAGGCGCCCAATAGTCGATGTGCCATGTGACTCGATTGCCTTACGAACGCTAAGTTCCGCAGAGAGGTCCGCAGGCTGGAAGCGATGCCGGTAAAGCTTGCGAGCATTCGACAGGCGCGGCTCAGCCCTGAGATCGAATTCGTTCCAAACAAGAAATTCTGCCCCAAAGTCCCTTTGATAGGCTGCGCGAATGAATGGCTCGCGTTTCGTCCACTTCTCATCATTGGCAAACCGGCTGGCCTTTGCATCGATAATCGAGAGGCAGCCATCCTTCGTAAGTGCAACGAAGTCGGGCGTATATTCATGCTTGTCTTGGCCTCCATCAGTATTGGGCATCCAATAGTGAAGCGTGTGCGGCTGGCATGCGTAGCACTTGATGCGATGGTCCACTGAGAGAAGCAGGTGAGCAATTGCCTCAAGACTACTCTCAAACGGAGCGTAGCTGCTCAGGCACTTGCGGCTTTTGGGGAAGATCCCATCGCGGGCAACCCAAACCTTCCGCGGCTTCCAAGAACGTTTCGGCATAGCTTCCTTTCGGAGCCCGAGGCGCTCTGCGGTGCTAATCGGCCGAACGATTTGGGAGGAGCTCCTTTGCTGAGGGCTATGCCGCTTGGCGAACCTTGCAGATGTCTCAATACGTTTGATTGTTTTCATGTCGTGATCCTTTCTATGGTGCCTTGAATTCGTTACCCAAGCACGTTATTAAGTGCCTGAGCATCGAATATGATGCTCATATGAAGGTCCAAATTTGCGCTGTCAAGTGCAAAAGCATTATTTATGATGCTTAAATACTAAATAAGGTGTGAAATCATGAAGCCGCTAGAAAAAATTGAACGAGAGTGGGCAACGAAAGTGATCCGAGCTCACATGGTGAAAACTGGAGTTTCTTATGCCGATTTAGTCGAGCGCTTGTCCCTACTTGGCATTGAGGAGAATGAGAGAAACCTGAGAAACAAAGTTGCTCGTGGCACATTTAGCGCAGCTTTTATGGCAGAGTGCCTAGCAGCCATCGGAGTTCAATACGTCGATGTCGACATCGCGCATGAGATGGTCGAGGAGCGCGAATTGATAGCCTTTGAAGCGACCGTTGCTCGATTGAATGCCGGACAATCGATGGAAGAGGCTCGGATCAAGCCAGACGACATCGACTCAGAAATGCTTGGGGATGCGATGAGAGTGCGACGCGGAAAAGCTGGCTGGCTGGCCGTGAAAGTCCCGAGGGCACTGAGCCGCGACGGATCGAAGGAAACCTAGAACTCGGTTAGCGGTCAAAGTCGATGGAGCAAGATTCGCAAGTTACGCCGACCAACCAAAAAATTGGTGCCGTATCGCGACCCGTTATGCCAAAGCCAAACGGCCCTATCTGCGACTGGCTGCTCTTTAACAGGAGAGGCTATGAACGCATTTCGGCAGGAAGGACGGTCGAAGTTAAACCATGCTACGGCCTGTGCCCTGGAGAGATCCCGCAGCACGATAGCGCAAGGACCTGCTCTGGGCAGACAGGGAAGGTCGTTCAAGTCGTATTTAAGAGAAACGTGACTGCGTGCTGGTTTTCAATCCCGCGGACTATGCTAGTAAGGCCGTTGAAGGGACCGGCATGCCAATCTTCACCATCCGCTTTGAGCGTTGGGAAAGGAAGGATGAAGTCTAATCGCCCTTTGTTCGTAACTGATGTCGCTCTTCCAAATATTCCTGATTGGATTGCCCAATAGCGTGGACGTTGAAGTCAATGCCAGAGACGTCGTCGAAATCGATGAGAAAGTCCTTCGCAGCCGCTACCTGAAATCCAACATTTGGGAACCTGACACCGAAGGCGTGTAGGCGGCGTTTATGGACCATGCCAACAAAATATAGATGATACTCCAGCTTTGAGCAGTGGGTCCTGATATCAGAACCATGCCTTCTGCTTTGCCGTAAAGAACGGTCCTGCGACATTGAGGCTGATCCGATGACACAGTTCTTTGGCGTCGATCGAGAAATGAGGCGCACGGGTCAGGTTCGAGCGCTCAAACTCCTCGTTGGAAAGCTCTTCAATATCATTTGCTGAGTGAAACCTAAGCCGCTTCGTTGTGGTATGTTGGCAGCATCCAAGCGTGCTCGCGAGGAATGGGCGAATGGTAGAGCGATCACCATAAAGATTGGCGTTGAACTGACGGCTTGCATCGTAGGTTGCGTCGATCCCCCAGTTGGAGTGGTCCTCTCCGAGCCGTAGCAACACCTCATTCCTGAGGCCAGGAAACCGAGGAGCCATAACGCGGGGTTCGACGCCGTGGTCTCCAGCAATTGCCAACACCATCATGTTAATAGCAATGCCGATGGATGGATTGACTGACTGGCCTTGAAGGCCATGCCACCCCGCTTGCTGGGCGAGGATCGTGATGTCGCGAGAGCCTTTGACGCAAAGGCGCTCGCATTCAGACGTGTTCAGCTGTTTCAGCTGAGCGGTAAACTCAGTTTGCATATGTATGTCCATTGAAATTGATCGGTTGGGGGGAGAGACCAAAGACAGCCATGCGAGTGAGAGCACTTGCCAACGTTCTGATCTATCTCATTGTAGAACAAAAAGAGAACATGTCAAGTGCTTTCGCTTGGTCCAACCAATTTTTGTCAGTTTTTGATCCAATGTGTGGGCAAACGTTTTATGGGGTGCTGATGCTTTGCCCGACTTGGTCCGGTCTGAAAGTGGGCCGATAGCGAAAGATCCACTTGTGGGTCTAAGGCCTCAGAAGTTGCCTTTCGGCAGACGGACGATCGCGAGGATGCCATTTTGATTATTTAAGTTTATCCGTATTACAGTGACTTGATCTTTTGTGCGGGCTAGCCTCTCTACATTGGCAAGGGGGACTAATCTGATGAACGACGACGAACAAAGACAGCATCTTGAAGATGCAGCCAAGCAATCGCTGGACGTGTTCGAGAAAATCTCCGCCAATGCACTCAGCCTGCTCAGCAGCGGGGGTGGAGCCTCGCTGAAAGCACTTGCCAGTGCCAACGCCTTCACGATGCAACAGACGGCGAAGACTCTCGGGAATATCGCCCGGGCACAGCACGAAGCTTCAGAAAAGCTCGCACGGGAACCGTCCATTGCCAGGGTCATCGCCGAAGACGAGGAGGGTAACCTCGAGACCTTCTTCATCTCCCGCGCCGCTGCTCCTGCTCCCTTCCTTAAGGGGGTTAGTTTCGCGAGTTACCGTTCGCCTGCCGGTCGCCTCGCATCCCTGCCTCCCGGGGAGAGCCTCAATCTGCGCCGCCCCAAGAGTAATGTCGTTTTCGAAGTCGTCGAGCGCGCGCTGTTTCATCCGGAACAACTCCCCCAAGGTTGGGACTCTCGCGACACATTGTTCCAGACCGAGGCCTTTGGCCCGGTAACCGTTGAATCTTTGCGCAGGCTATTTGATGAGGCAGCGGACGCTGGAAAGATTGAGGATGCGCTCGACGTCTTGCTCCGGGAAGAGGAAGCCCTGAACAGCATCGTCGACAAACGACGCAAGGCCTTGCTCAAGAAAATGGGTCTTCGCGATCAGCCAATCCTGGACCAGTTTCAGGACAAGATTTTTCGCATGCCAATCAACAGCCGGGCAATCTTGCTCGGACCGCCTGGCTCCGGCAAGACCACCACGCTAATCAAGCGACTAGGGCAGAAGGTCGACCTTGAGATTATCAAAGAAAACGAGCCCGACGAATATGCTCTAATAACACGGATGAGCGGTGGCGGGGAACCGCACACGAACAGCTGGCTTATGCTCACGCCAACAGAGCTACTCAGGACATATGTGAAGGAAGCCTTCGGACGGGAAAACATCGCCGCGCCTAACGAACGGGTCAGGACCTGGGTCGCGCACAGACGCGACCTTGCCCGCGATGCATTTCCGATCCTTCGGACGGGCGACGGAGGCGGTCCGTTTATCATGCGAGAAGATGAAGCCACACTACTGCCAGAGGCGGTATCCGGGACGCAGGACTGGTACACTGATTTTGACGACTGGCAGAACCAGAGGTTCTGGTCTGAATTCGTCGATGCCGCCGATCAGCTCACCGGTGATGCCGACCCGGCCATAGCAGCTCTTGGATCTCGCCTGGTAAAGGCAGTTGCGTCGGCGCGCAGCGAACCGGTCGCACAGGGTCTGTTCCGGCTTGTAGCGCTTATCGCCGGAGTGCGCAGCCTATTGTCAGAATCGCGCGATCGCAGCGACAAAACGCTCAGGAAGTCGCTCAATCTGCAGGTCAACAGCGACAAGGAGTTTCTGAGAAATCTGGGCCATCACATCGAAAGCCTCGGCGAACCGGCCGGAGACGATGCTGACGACGAAGATAGCGATAGCGACGAAGATGACGCCCCGCGCAACCAGCAGCCGCTCATGCGCATTGCCAATATCTATCTTTCCACCTTGCGCTCGCAGGCCCGTGCAGCCGCAAATGGTCGCAAGCCACGCGGGCGTACAGCAGCAATCTTAGCCTGGCTCGGCGAGAGGGTCCTGCCCGAAACAGATATCGAGCCAGTCGGGCGCGAACTCCTTCTGCAGCGGGCGCTGCTGCGCTTCTCCAACCCGGTCAGGCAATATCTCCGCGGCATTCCGCGACGTTACCGGTCCTTCCGACAGGTCCGGCGCGAAGAACAGCGCTGGTATCAGGCGGCCAAGGCAGGTCCGCACGTCCACGGACTTGAGGTCGATCTGATGCTGCTCGTCGGCCTTAGTCTAACAAAATCGATGGTTCGGGATGTCCGCTTGCGCAATCTAGGCGAAGATCCGGGGCTCGCCGCATTAGATCGCTCAGCCGGGCTCTTGCGGAATCAGGTTCTGGTTGATGAAGCGACGGACTTTTCACCTGTTCAGCTCGCCTGCATGGCGGCCCTGGCGCATCCGGCAGCCGATTCCTTCTTCGCTTGTGGTGATTTCAACCAGCGTATCACCAGCTGGGGCGCAAACAGCGTCTCGCAGCTGCGATGGGTCCTTCCTGATATTAAGGTCGAAAAGATCGCCATTGCTTATCGGCAGACGCGGCAACTTCTCGAATTCGCCCGCGCGATCGCGGCGATCTCAGGTGAAGAGCCGGTACTCGCCAAGCTTCCCGACCACGTTGACAATGAAGGCAACGCGCCAGCACTGGCCACCGGCCTACATGACCAGTCGAAGCTGGTTCGCTGGCTCGCCGCACGGATTCTCGAAATCGAAGCAGCAGTACAGCCCAACCCGCTCCCTACCATTGCCGTTCTTGTGAACAATAGGGAGCTAGGTAAACCGGTCGCGGAAACACTTGATCGCGAGCTTGAGGCGCGTAATCTCAGGGCAATCGACTGCACCGATGGGAGGACGATCAGCGAGGCGAACGAGGTTGGCATTTTCGATGTGAACGACATCAAGGGACTGGAATTCGAGGCTGTGTTCTTCCTCGCGATCGACAGACTGGCCGATGAACAGGATCTCTATGCGCGCTTTCTGTATGTCGGAGCGACGCGCGCGGCGACTTATCTCGGTATCACCTGCGAGGGTGACCTACCAGAATCGCTGACATTACTTGAAAACATGTTTATCGAATCCTGGAGCTGAGAGTATTGTTGACGCAGCGCTCGACAATTGAATAACGGCTGAGGATCATGTCCAATTTGATAGCCAGCGGCTGATTTATAATGGGAAGGCGTACTATTGTGCGTTAGCCTTAGAATACAAAATCAATTTGTTTGAGTAGGAGCGTTGGAGGGTTAAATATCTCGTGCAGGCAATGCTGATTAGCAGCGAAAACGACTACATCCAAGTCCCGCAGGCGCTTGAAGCATTGGCGGGGTTGGTCTCGTTCGACTAGTGAGCGAACATCAAATTATAGGCGGCGGAAGTATATTGGAAAAATTAGATATTTGCGCGTTATATAGGTCGCACTGCTATGAAGTCAGCTGACAAGAATTACGCGGGCTCGAGTCCAGGCGCGCGTCTTGAAGATGTGTTGGTCAAATTCACAACCGGAGATCTCGTCAACATCATTGGCGATGAAGTCCTGTCGTTAGCCGACGCCGCGATTTCGGCAGACAAGGACCGTCTGGTGGATGTCGCTGCGCAAAGGTTACGAAGCGACATCGAGCTTTTTGAATTTGGAAAAGCCGGGCGGCTTCTAACGCGAAATCTTTCATCAGAGAAGCGCGACGAACTGCAACAGCGGATAGACGGCGCGGAGGGCAGTGTTCAGACAGGCTCCTCATCGCATCGCTCTTTGGTAGCACAGTTCTTTGGAGTGTCCCAAAGCGCAGAAACGATCGATATCGCGCCACCGCATGTGTCTACTGTGTCCGCAGACTATGCACTGTTCGAACATCAACGATCGGTGGTCCGCAGAACGCAAGCCAAAATTGGCGGCGGCAATGGCCGCACCGTGATCCACATGCCGACGGGGGCGGGCAAAACGCGGACCGCAATGCATTATGCATGCTCGGAGCTGAATCGGAGCGAGAACGGTGTAATTATTTGGCTCGCGAGCGGAAAGGAGCTTCTTGATCAAGCCACTGAGGCATTCACGACGGCTTGGTCTCACCTTGGCAACAGGAGCGTAGAACTTGTGCGGTTCTGGGGAAATCATTCTCCGGATCCATCTTTGATTGAAGACGGGATAATCGTTGCCGGTCTACAGAAGATGCACCACTGGCATCGCTCCGATCCCATTCGCGCGTTGCGTCTCGGCGTAAAATCGCGCCTAGTTATTGTCGACGAGGCGCACCAAGCCATTGCGGCGACTTATCGCACAGTAATAGAAGGTCTCACGGAAGCCGGCCAACACAATGCGTTACTAGGACTGACCGCAACGCCGGGAAGGACTTGGAGCGATGTCTCACATGATCAGGAACTAGCTGATTTCTTCTCGGGTTCGAAAGTAGCACTTGAGATACCCCCTTACGATAATCCAGTCGAATATTTGCTAAAAGATGGATACCTCGCGCGCCCAACTTTCCATACCCTGCGCTACGTTGACGATGCAGATGAACACACGATTCCGAGCATGGTCGGTTCTAATGATTATGATGCAGCAGAAATCGACCATATTAGCGCCTCAAGACCGCGGAACTTAGCGATACTAAAAGCAGTCGCTGATCTCATTGCCAAAGGTCACACAAGGATCTTGGTATTTGCAGCGTCAGTCGAGCATGCGAAATTGATCAGCGCCGTACTATCACTTGAGGGCACAGAATCGAGCAGCGTTACCGCCGAGACGCCGGATGGATCACGGCGCGCGTTGCTAAGGCGATTCAAGAAACGCTCGAGTAAACCGATAGTCCTATGCAATTTCGGCGTCCTTACAACCGGATTTGACGCGCCAGCGACTAGTGCAGCAGTGATAGCTAGACCGACAAAATCGCTCGTTCTATTCAGTCAAATGGTGGGCCGCGCAACTCGCGGACCGAAAGCTGGCGGCAATGCCGAGAGCGAAATTATCACGGTGCATGATCCGAATGCACCAGGTTTTGGGGACGTCGCAGAGGCGTTCTTTAATTGGGAGGATGTCTGGAATGAGTGAAGAGACTTCGAACTTCGAGGAAGACTCTCATGTCATCCCGCAGATGCTGGCGATCCGTGCCATGCGCGACAGTGGTTACAGGAACACTGCTTACGCGTTGGCTGAACTAGTCGATAACGCAGCTCAAGCGGAGGCAAGCACAATCGAATTGTTCTGCGAAGAAGCTTTCGTTGAAGTGGATTCGCGCTCTCGCAAACGGTTGTCCAGAATTGCTGTGCTTGACGATGGTGTGGGGATGAATGCGTCCACCTTGCGCAAAGCGCTGCAGTTCGGGAATGGCACGCGGCTAAAGGACCGCACCGGTATCGGGCGCTTTGGAATGGGGCTTCCCAACTCCTCGATTGCACAGGCGTCGCGAGTTGACGTTTGGAGTTGGCAAAACGGCCCAGACAACGCGCTTACTAGCTATATCGACGTCGAAGAAATTTCCTCCGGTGCGCTTCGTAACGTTCCAATGCCTCGCGCTGAACGCTTACCCGTAGAATGGCGCAATCGTGCCGAAGTTGTCGGAGATACCGGCACCCTTGTCGTTTGGTCCGATCTCAGCTTGGGCCGAATGACATGGAAAGGTGCCAAAGCCACGATGTCCAATACTGCAAGGCTGATTGGTCGAACGCACCGCAACTTCATCGCCGACGACAGGTTGACAATTAGAATGGTCAGTTTGGACGAAACCGGTATATCGGATGAGTACGGAGTTGTGATAAACGATCCTATGTATTTGCGTGCATCGCCCGATCTTCCTGCACCGTTCGACACGGAGCCAATGTTCGAAAAGGCTTTTGATGAGACGATTAAGATCGATCTCAATGGCACCGAATACGAGGTGCATACGCGCTATTCAGTGGCGCGTGCTGCGACCGCCGATGAGGCCGACGGGGACAGGGGCAGAACCGAATACGGCAGGGATGCTGACAGGAACATGGGGGTTTCGGTGCTGCGGGCAGAACGCGAACTGATGCTCGATCGTTCATGGACAATACGCTACGATCCTAGGGAGAGATGGTGGGGCTGCGAAGTGGAGTTCCCTGCCGAACTTGACGAAATTTTCGGCGTCACAAACAATAAGCAGGCTGCCACCCATTTCACAGAACTTTCGGAACTGGACTGGAAGGATCTCGCCGAAGATGATGAAACCTCGATTAGCGAAGTGAAGGAGCGCCTTCGTGAAGAAGGGGATCCACGCGGCGTGCTGCTTGAGCTCAGTGAAACGATAAAGCGCAACCTGGTCCAGCTACGAAATAAGATCAAGACTCAAGCCAAGCCCCGGAAGCCTGGCGGAAAGGATAGACATGATGGTGATCCGACAGAGATTGCCAATAAGAAGTGGAGCAAGCAGGACGAAAAGAAGCCAATCGACGACGGTAACAAGGAATTATCCGACGAGGACGAAAAAGGTCTGGACGAAGATCTCGAGGAGGACGGTCGTTCGAAGGAAAAACGCAATGAGATACTTGCCAGGGTAAAATCAGGCGAGTTGAAAGTGTTGTTTGTCGAGAAAGAATTAGGTGGATCAGGCGACCTTTTTGTTGTGCGCACGCGAGGAAGTGCGACAGAAGTGATATTCAACCGACTACATCCAGCGTTCGAGGCAATCTTCGATACAGTATCCCTCGATGAGGATCTGGACGCGATGTCTACCGAAGATCTGCAAAGGCGGCTCCAAGCGGCAAGCACTGCAGTCCACCTTCTGTTTGCAGCCTGGGCACGCATGGAAAGAGAGGAGGCATCCAACCACCGAACGTTCGAAAGGGTTCGGGAGTCCTGGGGCAAGCTGGCACGCGACTTCCTCGAAGATAGTGCACCGGACGGCTTCGAATGAGGCGTGAGGGCGACAGGCTCCTTTTGCATGTCCAGGATGCGCAGACGGAGGTAACACTATGTGCGCCGTTTATGAAGCGTCACACGGTAAAGCGCATATTGAGCCGGGTCCCTGGGGGCATACCTGTCAAATTGGTTACCCGTTGGCGAGCCTATGAGGTTCGCTGCGGGGTTTCGGATCTTGAAGTTTTGGATCTAGTGAAGGACAGGCCGAACACTTCACTCGAGATACTCGATGCGCTTCATGCGAAGGCCTACCTATGCGATGGAACCGCTTTGATCGGCTCGGCCAATCTTACCGCGACTGCACTGGGTTGGGCTAAGGACAACAATGTCGAACTGCTTTTCAATGTCCCAGCCAGCGCGCCAGAGATTGTTGATTTAATGGCTGCATTGGAAAATGCCGTGCTGGCCACCTCTGACATGCGGGACACTGTGCAGGCTGCGGCAGACGCTATCGACTTAAACGATCCGCCCGATCCCCAGCTCGACCAGGCAGCGGGCTTAGGGCCGTGGCTGCCAATCAGTTCCGCTCCTGAGCGTTTGTGGACGGCCTACGGTGAGGAAGCAGAGCAGCGTTTGACTTCATCATATTTGAACATGGCACGCGCCGATCTTTCTGCGCTTTCGATACCGAGTGGTCTGAACGAAAATGAGTTCAACGCTGCGGTGGCATCAGCGTTGTGCACAATGCCGGCAATGACGCCGATGCTCGACGGTATTGACAGAGGGGAACTGTCGGATGCCGAAGCCATCCAGCATATCAAGGGTTTGAAAATTGAAGGTCCTCTAGATGCAGCGATGCAATGGGAAGTGGTGCGTAATTGGCTGAGAGTTTTCTTGCCCGACACCATTGAAGTGGTCGCGGCGACCTTCATCACACGCAAGCAACCAGGCGTCCGTACCGGGCGCTAAAGGCCAGATTGCACGGTTAACGAACTGGCCGGTCATAAGAGCTTTCGCACGCGCGGCTCGTCGCTACTTATGGCAGGTCAGGCAGGCTTTTGCGGCATTTCCATACAAATCATCGAGATCGATTACTGTGTCGGGCCGTAACGGGTTAGCCTTCAAACGCTTCTGGGCCCGCTCGATGCGCTTTTCATGATCTTTGCGGATCGCCTGCTGCCTTTCTGGACGCTCGAGTTCCAGCAGCGATTCACCATGGCTCCACGTGAATGGTGACCCATGGTCCATGGCATTCTTCTCGTATGCCTTGGCTTCTTCAAATGCCTCTGGGTGGCGTTCTTTGAGACGCACCCACTCGATCTTCTGCTGATAGAAACAGAAGGTGCAACCACTACGGGTTCGCCACTCGTAATAACTCGGCATTCCAAGCCCAGACCCATCGAGGATGTCGATTACGCCGGCTTTGTCGACGCCGGCGTCCTTGAATGGCAGGCTGGTCATCAGATTGCTTTTTGTCGACTGGTAACCTTCGCGGTAATCCTCATCGCTACGTATCGCCACGTATGAAATTACCGTGTCGCCATCGTCGAGATAGCTTTTGGTCCATTGCTCGAAGGGACGAAGTTTCAGTTGTCGGGTACACCAGCGTGACTGGGCAGACGGAAGATAACTTTTGTAGGTCTTCAGCCAATAATCGAAATCGCGATCGGGATTGAGGCGGAGAATTTCCTTGCCGAGATATCCTTCAAGCCGGGTTAGATACTCATAGACCTCCGGCAGCTCCTTGCCGGTGTCGGTAAAGAAATATTCGAGATCGAGTTCAGGGTGACGCTGACGCATGAAAACTGCGAGCGCTGCGCTGTCACGTCCGCCGGACAGTCCTAAAACGTGCCGAGTGATCGTCATGCCTTCTTCCTTTTAGAATCGATATTCGCCTCGACGAGATATCTTGAGGTTACCTCGGCAAGAGCGGCTAGGACCACCTCCCGTCGAAGCTCTATACCGGTATGCAACGCGTTGTTGATCGCCGCGGCCAAGGTTTCGATCTCATGGCGGTCCTCATCCGCGACTTGGAATTCGCCAACCACGGGAGCAGCTTCCTGCTCACGGCCGACAATGAGCGCTAATGCGTGACGCTTGTCCTTTCTGCCTTTCACATGGGCTAGTGTTTCGGTTTTCAAGAATTGCGCCGAAAGATCAGCTATCCCAACGCGCGCCTTTTCCTGATCGCGGTCATTCCAATCTCGAGCCAGTCGATCTGCCGCTACCGAGGCGAGGCCCTCCATGTCCTCACGCGTGCCGAAGAATTGCGAAAGTCGGCCGACGAAAGCTTCGAGACGTAGATCGCCTGAAATCTGCCTGATGTTCTCGGCCCTCATGCGCAGCATTTCGTAAGCTTTTGCGTCGCGTCCCCGAACGTTTAGCTCGCGCAAAAGTAGCTCGGTCAAATCGTCCATTATGGCAGGGTATGCAGCGCGCATCTCGGCGAGTAGTTCGCGCAGCACTACGGCAATATTTACAGGGTCGAGCGGTTCATCTGATCCGTCTGCCGCCAACATTGGCAAGTCGTCGAACAAAAGTTTGTTGGGATCGTTGGCCCGCTTAAGTATCTCACGCAAAGCAAGTGCTTTCGCGCTTAAGGTTTGGGTGCGTTTTGTCCATGGAACCAACGCATCGAAGTCGCCGACTATTTGCCGGGCCACACCTAATGGTCGCGCATCGGAGCCGGTGCCTATGATTGTGCCTAGCTCAGTCAACGTTTCTCCGATTAGCCCGGTCATATCGACGCGCCGGAGGCTGACCTCTGAAGGATCCCTGGCCAGATATTCAATTCCAAGCTCGTTCATCGCGCTTTGGAACACCCCATCACAATAGACTGCAATTCGATCCCGCCGGCTTTCAATGTAAGCGACTAAATAAACGGGGGCCAAACCGGCTTTGAGGCCGATGGGCGGTTTGGCCCACGCATCTAGCACATCTCCAGATGAAACAGGTCCGTCGTAGCGATTCATCACGGCATCGGCGACCGCCCAGAGAGGAGCTAGCGGATTTCCAGCTGTCGGAGCATGAAAGCCATCACCGACATGGAGATCGGCATCTTTCAAAAGGGACTCAAATAGCCCCCGCTCAGCCGGGTAGCTTTTGCCCGAAAATCCGAGATTGGCCTCGCTGCCGCGTCGCACCATTCTCTTCATAAGTTTGGTACGCGCACTTACCGCGTTGGACGACGGTTCTGAACAGTTCAGTAACTCGTTCAGTAGAACTGGTGATTGCGGGAAGCGCTCATCCATCAGGTGTGACAGGGCATCATTTAGTCCACGTCGGTCAAGCATACCCAATTCTTGGCCATTCGCGAACCAAATGCATTCCTCCAATATCTGTGAGAACCGCTGTTCGAGAATCTGCCGTAGCTCGCCGCGTCTTGCCTCAAGCTCCCGTTTGGCAATAGCATCGCCTGCTAGCTCTGGAAACCTGTCCTCGAATAGAGACAAAGCCTCCAGTTCACGGGCCATCGCCACCAGCTCTAATGCGCCCATGTGAATGCCGATGATATTCACGCGCGCATCGTGGGTCCGCACCAAAGAGCTCGCTTCAGCAAGTGATTTCACTGTTTGCGGGGACTCGCTGCGATCAGGAAGGACGACGACTAAGCGTCCCGAGATTTCCCCGGCAGTATCCAGTAACGGATCGCTAGAAATACCGAGGTTGCGTGGATAGGTGAGCACAATGTGGAACCACCGCGGAGCTCCGGTGTTAATCTGGTGTCTCTTGGCTAACATCGCCGGTATTTCT
The DNA here is from genome assembly GCF_019204045.1 of Erythrobacter crassostreae. Lineage (GTDB taxonomy): Bacteria > Pseudomonadota > Alphaproteobacteria > Sphingomonadales > Sphingomonadaceae > Erythrobacter > Erythrobacter crassostreae. Next base: position 1,491,857 of record NZ_JAGSPC010000001.1, read on the forward strand.
GCTAGGCGCGCCATTGCATCAAGGTCAGGCTCGCCCATCTCCGCGAGCACGCTGTTGAGATTGGCAGAGATATCGAAATCGGAGCCAGCGTAAGGTAAGTACAACCCGGTATGACGCCGGAAGACGATCTCTGAGCCTTTAACCAGCGCCGCCAACGCAGTTTCAACGTCCTGCTGCACACAATCGCTTAGGCATGTGGCTATCGTAGCCTCATCGGGTCTCAAAGGCGCGCGTCCTTGCAGAAGATGAAAGACAGCGATTACTTTCAAAACTCGGACTGAAACCTCATTTGCCCCGCGTGCTGATGCACGATCCACACAATCGCTGCCTAAGGTCCAGCGTCTTCCGTCAGGCGAAGATAGGATTGCCGCCTCGTAGTTTGCCCGGAGGTAGTCCCACAAGCGATCAAGGTGATAGGATATACCAGCTGATCGGCCCGAGCGAATATCCTGGAGACCGAATGGTTCGGCAGAATTCAAAAACGAGAAGACACTGCGTTGGTTCTGGCCGAACCTTCTACGTGAAACCGGTGCTAACATAGCGGCGGTGGTTGGGTGCAGCGGAGCCACGCGGCTCAACCGCTCAACAAGCGCATCACGTTCATCACCTGTCGGTTCAGGATGAAAGAGTTCGACCGTCTTTTCAGAAACGCGTTTGGAGCCCTTGGACTTCCCGCCGTCAGCCATCGCATCGGCGATTAACCCGATAGCTTCTTCAGCAGTGACAGAAACCGAGATGTCGATGAAGCGCCCTTGAATCTTCGACCAGTCATCCTTGACCCTTTGGCCGAGTCCGTCAGCATAATCTTCGAATGCTTGGTGAAGTATGCCGACGACGATCAGACGTCCGTTGCTGCGGCTTGCGACTTCCGCCAGATCCTGAAGGAAATGAGCATCTCCGCGTCCTTCGGCGATTGCCTCGAGTCCGCGTCCAAGTTCATCCAACACCAGCAGGACGCACTCTTTGGCGCATTTTTCCTCGAGTGCCGTAAGGATATCCGAGGCAGCTGTATCCAAAGGGAGACACAGAGATTCAGCAATTTGAGAGACAAGTGGCAGCTTTTGCGTGACTATGGGAAGCACAACCCATTTTGATGGAAAATTGGGCAGCGCACTTTTCAATGAAGCTATTACTTCGTCGCCGAAGATTTCCGCAGTCTGGGCGAATGCTTTGCCTCGAGAAGAGAACAGGGTCGACAAGGCAAGCGCTAGACTAGATTTGCCTGCGCCGTACGGCCCAGTCCATGTAAATGCTCCCTGTCCAGTATCACCTATGTGAGATGCCATAAAGCGGATAACGGCACGAAGCGATGGAGCGCACACGAAACCTTCGAGTGCTCCCTGCGAGCCAAGATCTGAATCAAGACGCACTGAACGCCGGAAGCGCGGAAGGATGTTAATTCGTTCAGTCATGCTGTTTGCGCTCCAGGTTCATCTTTCAGCCGACCTCTCAGCATATCAGCCAGCCATGCATACCTTTCCTCACGACCTACGGAACGCCGCCGCACCAATTGTCGTAAACCTGCGCTTTCCGACCAGGCGATATTGCCGTGGCTCACGCGATCGAGGCCCTCCAGCCGGTCCACCAAAGCTTCAGGTTCGAGCAGGAAGACGCGTCCCGGTGAACCGGATGTATATGCAATCCTTTCGAACGAAAGGGTTTCCGCGGTCGGAGCGGTGCGGTCCCAGAATTCTTCAAGTGCAAATAGGAATACCCAAGATGGTAGCGACCCATGTGCGGCCCTCACCAAGCGGACGCGGTGGCGATCAAGGGGTATAATTAAGCCCAGTTCCGAGAAGAGTGAACCGCCTGTCTCACCTTGGCCTCTGCCGCCGATGTAATTTCGTAGATGGCATTGCAGATCTCTATCCACGGTAGTTCGCGCCACTCTGGACCAATCTTCTCGTGCAGCTATTGCCATGATGGTGTCCAAAGCATCCTTGCGAAGCAAATCAGAACCATTGTATTCATTGAATAACCAATAAACGCTAGTCAGCCTAGGCCGAGATGCGCAGAACCAGTGTAACAACCAAATAGAAGACGGATCCTCAAGGTAAAGGTCAATCCCATTCTCCCCCAAAAGCAGCTCGCCGGCCCAACCAGTCACAAGCCCTTCGCTAGTCTCATCCAAAACGCCTGCTGCAATTGACCAGAATTTGATGGCCGCCACCATATTGCGACCGACGCCAAAACGCGTGATTGCAGCGGGATCCCTAAATATACCCGACGCATCCTTTGGTGAGGGCGCATCAGAAACGGCCCGGAATGCTTTTTGCAACCAACCATGCCGTAGCGGAAAGGTCTCATGACCGCTAAAGCATGGTCGATACCCTTCTATTTCTAACTCCGCAGTTCTCATAAATTCCTTCTGGGGCTATCATCCAGTGAGTAAACTGCCTTATAGGAACTGCTGGAGCCACCGTCCAGCCGGGAACATCATGCGGATCGACGATACGATATACCTCGACTATCAAGCGGCCACGCCGATCGATCCGCGTGTTTTGGCCGGCATGACCGATGCCTTCAGGCGAAATTTCGCCAACCCGCATGCAACTGATCATTTTCTCGGAAGACTTGCAAATGATGCGATAGAACATGCTGCGATCGCAATCGCAAATTGTGTTGGGGCGTTTGCGGAAGACATCGTCTTCACATCGGGAGCGACCGAGGCAAACGCATTGGCGCTAACATCAGCACGATCCGAGTGCGGCTTCGACAGGCACCCCACAATTGTGACATGTGGCGGCGACCACAAATCCGTGATTGATCAGGCGCATCATTTCGGTCTCAATGTTAGGACAATTGAGTTGGATAGCAACGGGGCGCCAGATATTGATCACGCGTCGCAGATCATTGATGGGGAAACTGCGCTCGTATCGGTTATAGGCGTAAACAACGAAAACGGAGCGATTACCGATCTCGCTTCGATCGGAGCTATTTGCGCAGAAACCGGTACGCTATTTCATGCAGACCTGTCTCAATCACTAAGTTCGGTTCCGATCGATATTGAGGCGGCGAACCTATCATACGCAACGCTTAGTTCTCAAAAAGCGTATGGCCCCAAAGGTATTGGTGCGTTGGTGGTTGATCCCAAAGCCAGAGCGAGGCTTTCGCCCTTATTGGTTGGCGGCGGTCAGCAGGACGGCTTGAGGGGAGGGACCATGCCTACCGAATTATGCGTAGGTTTCGGCATTGCATGTGATCTGATCAGAGAAGAACGGAAGACAGAAAGTTCCAGATTGGCCATTCTTCGGGACCGCCTCGTGAACGGCATCGAAGCGGCGGGATGGGGCAAGCTTCTAGGCGACCGCAGCAATCGTCATCCGGGCAACGCGTTAATCGAGCTATTCAAAATGAGCGCGTTCGATCTCCTCAGCCGAGCCCAACCGAAAATTGCAGCATCGACCCGTTCTTCATGTTCTAGCAGCGATGAGGACTATTCGCATGTTCTTAGAGCAATGGGACTTGGGCGAGAGCGCGCCGAACGCTGCGTGCGTTTCAGTCTAGGTCGTTTCTCTGACGAAAAGCAAATCGACGAAGTGCTCGCAACCTTAGACGGAATATCTCACGACATCGCCGAAAGAGATTGAGATGTGAAAACTGTGTTGGCTAGCTTTTGTAATGTTGTTCTCGCCGCGCAGGCCTTCCAGCACGATCCGGATTTTCTTTTCTGCGCTATACTGCTTGCGGGTCGCCCGGCGGATGTCTGTGACCACCGCTTGCGCGGAGGATTTTGAGTGTTTTGACTTCATCTTCGTTTCTTACGTCACTACGATGAACTCAAAATACTGACTCATTTTATCCAGCTAATCTGTCTATCGAATGCTGACGGCGGACAGATTGAGCCGCCAATGCCTTGGTTGCGTCGATATAGGCTTGAGCACGTTGCAATCTAGACTATTGGGTTTAGTCAATCAGATGCTTGCTGACCGACTTCCTTGCTTGCGATATCCGCCAACCGAGCAAGTTCTCAGAAGACAGAAATTATCGTATTATGAAGCTCTTTCTAAGCCACAGGCTTAGGGAGCATAGCTGTTTCGTCCCCAGTTTCATTACGATAGCGTAATAGCAGCTTTTCTTCGCTGAACTTGGAACGTCCAAGCATATACAGGAGCGTTTCACGCAATGTTACGCGGTTGCCACCAACGATGCGCTGAGTGTCCGGATCCCAGAGAAGTCCTTTGTATGGTGCCTTGCTGAGATCAGTTGGAAGCTTCGCCGCAGTCTTCACGGCCTTGTTTAGTGACATGTCCTTCGAAAGGCGCGCGATAACTTGGGTAAAAATGTCGAGGCCTATCGGGCGATATAACGCGCTTCCACCATGGCTTCCGCGAAACTCACTAACTGGCACTGCTGGATCACTTGCATCGAAAAATGATTTAAGTTCCTGAAAATGCTTTTTCATGAGGGTGAAATAGGCTTTCGAAAGTTCGAAGTAGGCCTGAAGGTCATCATCGCCGGGCCGGACCCGTGTTAGATTCACGCGAGTGTCCGTCAAAGCGGTGTCTACCTTAGTAAATAAATGCAGCAATAGGTCATAAAGATTGCCAATGGTGGTGAGGCTGGACTTATTTGATGTTGGAAGGTTGTTAGTTGCTACAAAGGCGATCCGCTTGCCTGAAAACAGTTGAGTATGTTCGATAAGCCATCGCACGGCGAGTGCCATCACGTCATCTTCGTCCAGAGCAATAATGTCGCCTTTGCTAACCGGGCGAGCAGTCTTATTAAGTGTGGTGAATAGGCGTCTGGTGCGTTCTAAACCGAGCTTAGTATCCTTGTGAGAAACAAAAATGACTGAAATATCGTCGTAACCACTTTTGTCTTGAACACCCTCGTCAAACGCACGCTTAATGCCGGCAAGCCGGTGCTGTCCATCTAGTGCAAATAGTTCTTCGTCACCCCGTAACGTTAGAAAACCGACGGACGCGACAGTCTCTTCGTTTAGATCAGCGAGTGCGACTTGACTTTTCTTAGTTCGCAGATCGGACAAGCCAATCCAATTCGGCTCACCCTTGTAGGTTGCAACTACCAGTGAATTAAAAAAGCGTTCGGGCTGATCTTCCAAGTACGTGGCGATCTCTTTGCTCCTACCAGCTTTGAGTTTGCGCTGAATCATATCAGAAAGCGCCTTGTGCTTGTGAATTTCATCAGCGTATCGAACTCGAACGGCAATTTCGTCGAGCGGCATTAGGCATGAATAGTACACCCATTTGCCCATAATCCCGCGCAATGCCGGTAGAGCGAAACCATCCGCGTCGCTTTTGCTCATTATCTGAATGCCTTTCGCTTAGCTTTTGTTTCCGCCTCAAGGTCTCCGTCAGAAAAAACAGGCATCATGCAAGAATTTAGCTGCTTTTCGAGCTGTTCGAGATCTTCAGATGACATATCAGCATCAACGGGTGCGAACTGGAATTGCAGGATGTTGTGCCAGGTACCTATTAGTCGGGCAATCGTAAGACGCTTAGCAACCTTTCGGGTGTTTAGGTAATCACGATACCGACTTCGAAGACTACGATTTGAGCGTCGCCCAGCGATGCCAATGTACATTACATATCCATGTGGCGGTAAAACCGGATGAGGAGCTTTCAGCGTGAATGCATAGATGCCCCGACGGTCGTCGGGTACCAAATCGACATCGCTCTCTCCATAGGGAACGCTCTCCCAATTCAGGTCGTCCAGATCGTACTCATCAGCTAACAACCTTTCAGCGTTCAAAATGCATTCAAATCTGTACTGCGAGATTTCCTTGATCCCAGTTTCTACTATGTCATTGAGTTCAGTAAGATCTACGGCCACATCGTTCTCTATTCAGCATCATCGCGATCAAACACCACTGTGCATCAGTCGTTTGTATCTGCCAACCGTGAAAGCGACTTACCACCCGGATGCAAGTAAAGTCTGCACCTAGCCTTTTGTATTAGGCTTTGTACGTTCTCGCCAAGTGGTGGGCGAGAGTGAATGAACCTTGATCAGATAAGACTCACCTGTTCTCACTTCGAAAATAAGCTTAAAAATTCAGCATATTGAATCGAAGTTCGAGCTACTGGAAACGTCCGCGCATATGGGAACATGACAGGCACACCGTGCGCAGCGGTGAGCATTTCTTTACCCGTCATCGGCATCCACCCATCGATGACATTTTGTCAATTTCGTCACGGTAGGATGAATGAACGAGGTGCTCCAAAGTATTTGTCAGCGTGCTTTCTGCTCAGGTAGCAATGACTGAAGGAACACGTCTATTTGCCCTTTGGCTTCGTCAGACGATCCAAGTATCTTGGATTTTGAACAATCAGTTGTGACGTCCCACAAGAAATGGTGCCGGCTACACGATTCGAACGCGTGGCCTGATGATTACAAATCAACTGCTCTACCAACTGAGCTAAGCCGGCCCATCTCTGTCCGCCTCTTTCGAAGCGGAGCCGTCCTTTAGTCGAAACCTTCGCTGCCCTCAAGAGGCAATTTGGCGTCAAACTTATTGCGTGTGCAGAGAGCGTTTGTCGTTTCGTCGATCATTGACGATTCACGCTTGCGCGGCGCCGATCATCCGCCCAAGACTATATTTGGTACAGGGACGGATCATGGACGAAACAGCGCACAAACAAATGGTGTTCGAGGCAAACCGGAAGTCGATGGGCATCGCCTATCTGCTCTGGCTCTTCCTTGGCTTTTTCGGGGTTCACCGATTTTACGCTGGATCGACCAAGACTGGCGTGATGCAGCTTGTGCTGGCACTTTCGGTTGTCGGCTGGCTGGTGCTGATCCCGTGGTTGCTCGCCGATCTGGTTTTGATTCCCGGTATGATCCGCGATGAAAACATGAAGACTATCAACATGTTGACGCACGGCAGTTCGGAAGCGCCAATTGCCGCAGCGCCCAAAGCTGTGACCGAGGCAGACCGCAGGCGCGATGCGATGCTCGAAGATTTGCGTACGACCGGATATCGTAAGAAGCCGCGCGATACATCGCACCTTTATCGGTAGTTATTTTTTGACCCGCCAATCTTTGCGGTAGGTCGATTCCTCGGTGTATTTGCGTTTGCTCGCTGCCATTTGCTGCGCGAGTTCCGCCTCATTTGAGGCCCTTACTTCATGCCCTTTGATCATTGCATCGCGGCGGATCGGGATCACTTGAACCATTGGCGATCCGGCGGGCAGCATAAATTCGCCAGGCCCCGCGGTCCAGATGAAGGGAAAGTTGATCGTTGTGTCGAACCGGTCGCAGTCGACTAGCCCTGAGAAGCAATAGAACGGCATTTCTGGTCGGTTTACGAGCGGCTGAAACAGCAGCGAGTAACCATCTGACACCTTGATCCGCCAAGGGTTGATGAATTTGAGTGGCATGACCTGAGCAAACGGAGGCTGCGGCGCACCGAGTTGTTGCGGCATGTGACTTTCGATCGGAGCAAAGGCGCAATGCTCACCCCAGCCCATCTCAATGTTCACTTCATCTGCTGGAACTTGCAATTGCACGTCGTAGGGGAGGGGGATTACGAAACCGAGTGAGAAAGCATCGGTCATTGGCAGGCATGCTTTGGCGGTCAGACCGGGCAGGCCTTCGGCGTCTAATACACCCATTTCCGGCTTGAGCTTGCGAAACCACTCCGGTGCGAAACGGATGGCGCGTTCGGGTTCTGGAATCGTGCCTGCCAGTGCAGGGTCGCAGAGAAACTCGATTTGAGGTTCATTGGGCGGTGCGGGACTTGTCTGGGGCGTTGACGCGTCGCCAAAGCCAAAATTGATCGAGAAATCACTCATGCGACGCAGCGTGTCCTAGAGCGCGCCGAAGGTCCAGCCTTCTGTGTAAGCAATTTCAGCAGTCAGGCATTTCGGCTCCCACCGGCGCCGTTCAGGAGCAACTTTGCGCAGCCATGCAGCGGTAAGCAATGCGTCCGAGGAATGGTCATCTACTTCGCCCGTCTGATCCACCGGAGGGCAATCCAGCGCGGAAAGAGCCGCGTTCAGATCTGCATAGGTCAGTAGTTTGGTTCTTGCGCCCAACGCAGCCGTCTCTTTGGAGGCGAGCCCGGTGTAAATCTCGACCAGCATCGACCCACCTTTTGTGACCCGCTTTTCGGGGATTGGGTCCATCGGCCATACGGGTAAGTCGCCGCGCAATTGATGCAGCATCCGCATTCCTGTGAGCGAGCTTTTGCCGACTTGGGCCGCACCGACGAGGTTGAAATTGCTGACCGGTCGGCATTTCTGCGCACGCTGAGCGGTCTCTGCTTCCCGGAACCGTCCTTCGCGGGTGACGGCGCTAGGCAGCAGGAAACGGTCGCCCACATGGTCTTTACCGTGGCGGAAGTACCGGGAGGCGTCCGGATGCGAGACAAAGCTGTTGGCTCCCAAATGCGGTTCATGGTCGCAAATCGCGTCGATCATCGCCCAAAGCCGCTTGGCGCTCTTAGGGCTCCTATCCCAACCCGGAAAGAATGCGCCCGCGTCATTGAAAGGCAGGCTGATCCCTAGATCAATGCCAACCAGCGAATTCGGCGGAAGATCGCTGCGCAAAATTTCCATCACTTCTGGGCGGGAGAAGCCGCGCGCCGGCGGATCGACCAGGACCGGAGGTCCGCCTTTGCCATCGGCAATAGCTATGGCGATACCCTTATGCCGCTCTCCTTTGGCACCGGACCAATCAATGGCGACGAAGTGATCGAAATCACGCATCACGATGCGAAGCAAACCTCGCCAGCGCTCAATTTCCAGCCATCTCTGGACCGAGAGACATACCGGTCGCGCTTGTACTCCGTAAGCTTTCGCCAATCCTCGACACGGTCATAGGGAACCGCAGAGAGGTGCAGGCAGCCATTGCCTTCCCATTTGTCGATCCGCCAATCCGCCATCGTTGGAAGATTGGTATCGACATGCACCGGGGTCATTCCGCTGGCATATGTGCGCCACACTGCGAAGCCTTCAAGCCCGCCCCATCCTGCGTCCGAGAACTGTATGGACGCCATGTAACCTCCCTCGGGCGAGAACACAGGCTTCGCGCCGGTATCAGTGCTGCTTCCAGTGCCCGCAGTGTCGATCAGCATATAGCCGCCGGCCTCATAACCGCTCCATTCGAAACCGAGGAACCGTTCATTCAATCTCTCATAAGCATCTGCGTCGATAGCCCATGTTGTTTCGACACAATGGACCGAACCCAGCTCCGTCCTCACTGCGAGCCAGTACATCGACATATCGGCAAAGTCTGCCCATGCGGCAGGAAAGCTCAGCATGGCCTCACGGTCAGGCGACGCGTCTTCCAAGACGGGTCTATCAGGACAGGCAGTCTCTGCATCAGGGCGCGTTTGTGGTTCATCTTGTGCGGCCGCAGAAAAAGTTGCGAATACAATTGCGGCAGCCGCAGTGCCGATCATTCCCGCAGTTCGGCGCGTCGTTTTGCCCACCATTCCATTCGCTCCTTAACCTTGCGCTCAAAACCGCGCTCGACTGGCGTGTAGTAATCCTGTGGCTCCATCCCCTCCGGCCAATAATTGTCGCCGGAAAAGCCGTCTTCGGAATTGTGATCGTAAGAATATCCGGTCCCGTAGCCAATGTCTTTCATAAGCTTAGTCGGCGCGTTCAGGATATTGGCAGGCGGCATAAGACTGCCGGTTTCCTTTGCGCTGCGGAATGAAGCCTTCTGCGCGTTATAGGCGGCGTTCGATTTGGGCGCTGTGGCGCAGTACAGGCAAGCTTGGGCGATTGCGACTTCGCCTTCTGGGCTGCCTAGGAATTCGTATGCCTGTTTGGCAGCAAGGCATTGCGTGAGCGCGTTGGGATCGGCGAGGCCGATATCCTCGCTGGCAAAGCGGACAAGGCGGCGCAGCACATAAAGCGGTTCTTCACCCGCAGTCAGCATTCGGGCCATGTAATAAAGCGCCGTCTGCGGATCGGAGCCGCGCAAAGATTTGTGCAGCGCGCTGATCAGATTGTAATGCCCGTCACGGTCTTTGTCATAAACGGCCACGCGCCGCTGAAGGAATGCCCCAAGCGCAGCCGGATCAAGCGGCTCCGGTATAGCGGCATTGTAAAGCGTCTCTGCCTGACCCAGCAAAAACCGGCCGTCACCATCTGCGCTCGCGATAAGGGCGGCTCTTGCATCATCGGTCAGAGGCAGCGGGTCTTCCAGTTGTTCCGCGCGGCCAAGCAAAGCTTCAAGTGCGGCGTGATCGAGACGTTCTAGGATCAGAACCTGTGCGCGGCTGAGTAGGGCCGCGTTCAAAGCAAAGCTGGGGTTTTCGGTCGTCGCGCCGATCAGCGTTACCGTGCCGCGCTCTACAAAAGGGAGAAACCCGTCTTGCTGCGCGCGGTTAAAACGGTGGATCTCGTCCACGAACAAGAGCGTGCGCTTACCTGCACCCGCCATCTTTTCTGCCTCGGCAAAGGCCTTCTTGAGGTCCGCAACACCAGAGAAAACGGCGCTGATTGAGGTGAAGCGCATGCCAACCTCGTCTGCGAGCAAACGGGCGATGCTGGTTTTACCAGTGCCCGGCGGCCCCCACAGGATCATGCTCGACAGCTTGCCCGCTGCGACCATACGGCCAATCGCGCCTTCGGGCCCAGTTAGATGGTCCTGACCGATAATCTCGGAGAGCGCACGCGGGCGCAAGCGATCCGCCAGCGGCGCATTGTCGCGCGGCGTGTCATCGCGAACAGGCGCGGGGTCGTCTTGAAACAGGTCAGCCATTCGTCGCCTGAAATAGGACGCTCGTCGGAAAAAGCCATGCGCCTCTTGCAACGACAGCTCTAAGATATATCTTGAACCTATCAAAAGATATCTGGAGTACGAAATGATGACTTGGCAGAAATACGGAAAAGGCGGCTGGAACAATCTCGGCCCGATGATCGCAATGATGGCAGCATCTGCCGCAAGTGACTGGGACAGCGGCGAGCGCCGCCAGCGCCGAGGCCGAAATTGGCAAGACGGCCCGCGCCGCAGCAAGCGCCGTGGGCGCATGTTCGGCTCAGGCGAATTGCGCCTCGCATTGCTGGCACTCATCAATGAAGAGCCGCGTCACGGATATGAATTGATCCGTGCGATCGAAGACATGACCGGCGGCGGCTATGCGCCAAGTCCAGGCGCGGTGTACCCGACGCTGCAAATGTTGGAGGAAGAAGGCCAGATCAAACAGGCTAAGCCGAAAACCAAAGCCAAAGGTGATGATGCGGGCAGCAAGAAACCGTTCAAGGCAACCAAAACCGGCATTGCCGAGCTTGAAGAGCGCAGCGATGAAGTCGACCAACTGATGGGCCGTATTTCCGAGCACGGTGACCGCGCCGAACGCGTGAAGGAAAAGTCACCCGATCTGTTCCGCGCGATGGGCAACCTCGCCAATGTCCTGAAAAACCGTGCGAGCAACGGAAAACTCGACAAAGCAGCCATCGACGAGATTGTCGACATTATTGACGAGGTCTCCAAGCGTATCGAACGCATGTGACCGGCTGACTATCCGAAACAGAGGCGCGGTAATCCTTAACGGGTTTGCCGCGCCTTTCTCGTTTCTCTATCCTGTCGCCATGGATGGGGTCGCGCCGTCTTGGGAGGGATAATTATGAGCGAGCTTGGACAGGCGAAAACACCTTGGCATTTGTGGGTAATCGGTGTGATCGCAACAATCTGGAACGCTGGTGGGGTGGCAAGCTATCTTGCCACCGAAACCGGCAATCTCGAAGCGATGGGAATGACCGCGGAACAGATTGCGTATTTCTCCAGCTTCCCGGCATGGGCTGTTGCCTTTTGGGCGCTCGGTGTCTGGGGATGTTTTTTGGGTTCAATCGCCTTGCTGCTGCGCCGCAAATTCGCGGTTTGGTTGTATGGAATCTCGATCGTCGGACTGCTCGGCACGACCTACTACGAACGCGCTGTCGCCGACATTCCAGAATCAATGCAAACCCATGGTCAGCTTTGGTTCGCTGTCGCAATTTGGGTGATTACGATCAGCCTTTTCGTTTACGCCAGCCGCATGGCCCGTGCGGGAGTGCTCAGGTAAGTCGTCAGGAAGAGGCGGCCTTGCGCGCCGCGTCCACCGCCTCTTTTTTCTGCAAAATTCTGCGATCCTCGACCAGCCGGATATACGTATCGGCGACAACCTGATTGATCGCTTCCCAGCTGAACTCGCGGCTGCGTGCTTCACCTGCAGCGCCGTGCGACATGCGCAGCGCAGGATCGGTACAGTAAGGCGCAATTGCCTCTGCAAAAGCGGCGGCGTTGGTGTCCTTGTCTTTAGTCGGCGGGACGAGCTGTCCTGTTACGCCGTGATTCACAAGGCTCGCCGCACCGGTCGCACCAGCTGCGACCACTGGCAATCCGCAAGCCATCGCCTCTAAAGTGACATTACCGAAAGTCTCTGTGATCGACGGATTGAAGAAGATATCGCCGCTCGCGAGCGCCTGACCCAGATCGGCACCGGTCTTGAAGCCTGCGAAAATGCCCCCTGGCAGGTTGGTTTCGAACCATTCGCGCGCCGGACCGTCCCCGATAACCAGAACCTTGTGCGGGACTTGACGCTTGCGCAGTTGAACGATGGTCTCGGCGAAGACATCCAGCCCTTTTTCCATCACGAGACGGCCAAGGAAAACAATCGCGACATCATCATCGGCAAGGCCTAACGAGCGACGCCACTCCAGATCGCGCTTTTCCGAAGAGAAAACATCGCGCTCAACGCCCCGGCTCCACAGGCCGATATCGTCGTGCATATCTTGCGCCAGCAATTCTTCGATCATGCTGTCCGATGGCGCGACCAACGCATCGCAGCGATTGTAGAACCGCTTGAGCAGCTTCACGACCAGCGGCTCCAAAAAGCCGAGCTTGTAATAGCGCGGATAGGTTTCAAACCGGGTGTGAACCGATGCCAGAACGGGAATGTCGTGATCCTGCGCCCAGCGCAGCGCCTCATGGCTTGAAGGGTCGGGCGAGGACAGGTGCACGATATTGGGCGCAAACTTTTCCAGATCGCGCTTTGCTTTCCTGCCTAGCCGGGTCGGCAGACGGTACTCGCCGCGACCAAACGGCACGCCGACCGACTTCACACCGATCAAATCGCCGGTCGGTTCAAAATCCGGTTCGTCAACTGTGGGCGAATAGACGCGGACCTGCGCGCCTTTGGCCAGCAAAGAGCCGACCAACCGGTTCAAGGCCTGATTCGCCCCGTCGCGGGTGTAATTGTAGTTGCCGCTGAACAGGGCGATGCGCAGATCGGATGTTTCCATATCAGCGTCCGTTTAGGCGAGCCGTGCCAGATTTGCGAGAGGGGATAGGAAAAACTAGAAACGGGAAAACAATCGCACTTCGTACGTTGACTCTCCAACCCGCATCTTTAGTGCGGCCAGTGGGCCACGCGGTCCCAACGCCGCGCGAGCTCTCTGTAAGGAGAGAATACAATGACTGACTACGCACGTGGGCTCTTGCACGAGCCGCCGCTCAAACCTGAGCGTCCTCAATTTTCATCCGGCCCAACTGTAAAGTTCCCCGGATGGTCCCTCGACAAACTCAAAACAGATTCGCTTGGACGTTCGCACCGTTCGAAGCTCGCCAAAGGTCGGCTGAAATACGCCATCGACCTGACGCGTCAGCTATTGGGTGTGCCGGACGATTACCTCGTGGGCATCATGCCTGCATCGGACACGGGCGCTCTCGAAGCGGCGATGTGGACCATGCTTGATCCCGCTCGCCCGGCAACGGTCGCGGCTTGGGAAAGCTTTGGCAATGTCTGGATTCAGGATGCGGTGAAGCAGCTTAAGCTGCCAAATCTGCAAACACTCACGGCGGATTACGGCGAGATCCCCGACCTTTCGACCATCCCGCAGCGCAACGATGTTGTGTTCACATGGAATGGCACGACATCGGGCGCGATGATCCCGAACACGGACTGGCTTGAGCCGGGCCGTGAGGGCATCACGATCAACGACGCGACCAGCGCTATCTTTGCCATGGAAATGGACTGGGCAAAGCTGGATGCGACGACATTCAGCTGGCAAAAAGTGATGGGCAGCGAAGCCCAGCACGGCATGCTGATCCTTTCACCCAAGGCGGTTGAGCGGATCGAAAGCTATGATCCGGCATGGCCGTTGCCTAAGCTGTTCCGCCTTAAAAAAGGCGACAAGATCAACAAAGGCATCTTTGAAGGCGCGACGATTAACACGCCTTCGCTGCTGGCAACCGAAGATTATATCGCTGCGCTGGAATGGGCGAAGTCGATCGGCGGACGTCAGGCCATGTTCGAACGCGCCAACGCGAACGCGAAAATCGTTAAAGACTGGATCGAAGCAAAACCGTGGTTGCGCAACATGGCTTCTGACCCGGCGCTGCGCACCAATACCGGTGTCTGCATGATGTTCCAGGGCGACTGGTATGACAGCCTTTCGGCCGAAGATCAGGCCGCCGTGCCAAAGAAAATCGTCGCCATGCTCGAAGAGCGGCATGTGGGTTACGACTTCAACGGCTATCGCGACGCCCCACCTTCGCTGCGCATCTGGTGCGGTGGAACTTTGGAGCAAGAGGACATTCAACGCCTCTTGCCGTGGATTGAGTGGGCTTACGAGACCGTCAAGAACGGCTGATCGGTGCGCGGCCCGGCATGTTCGGGCCGCCGCCGTCCCCCTTTATTGAGATTTACAGACCGCGACGTTTGGAATGACGCGCGGCTGGCCAAAGGAAATACCCATGACCAAACCTAAAGTGCTCATCTCTGACAAGATGGACCCGAATGCCGCGCGTATCTTCGAAGAGCGCGGCTGTGATGTTGATGTGATTACAGGCGAAAACGCCGAAGAATTGAAGGCGCGCATCGGCGAATATCACGGCCTTGCAATTCGTTCTTCGACCACTGTTACACCGGAAATCCTGGACGCTGCGACGAACCTGAAAGTGATCGGCCGCGCTGGTATCGGGGTCGACAATGTCGATATTCCGTATGCCAGCGGCAAGGGCGTGGTTGTGATGAACACCCCGTTCGGCAACTCGATCACAACGGCTGAACACGCGATCGCGATGACGATGGCGCTGGCCCGCATGATCCCGGCCGCCAACGCGCGCACGCAGAACGGCGAATGGCCCAAGAAAGACTTTATGGGCATCGAAGTCACCGGCAAGACGCTTGGCCTGATCGGGGCTGGCAATATTGGCGGCATCGTTGCCACCCGTGCGCAGGGCCTTCGCATGAAAGTGATCGCATACGATCCTTTCTTGACCGAAGACCGTGCGGTTGAGCTGGGCATCGAGAAAGTCGATCTCGACAATCTGCTATCCCGCGCAGATTTCGTGTCGCTCCATACACCGCTGACCGATCAGACACGCAATATTCTGAGCCGTGAGCGGCTGGAAAATGCGAAGCCCGGCATCCGTATCGTGAACTGCGCACGTGGCGGTTTGATCGACGAGGCGGCGCTGAAAGATTGCCTTGAAAGCGGTCAGGTTGCAGGCGCGGCTCTTGACGTTTTCGCCGAAGAGCCAGCCAAGGAAAACCCACTGTTCGGCGCGCCGAATTTTATCTGCACTCCGCACCTTGGTGCGTCCACAACCGAAGCGCAGGTCAATGTAGCGCTGCAGGTTGCCGAGCAGATGGCCGACTATCTCGTCAATGGTGGCGTAACAAACGCGCTCAATATGCCATCGCTGTCGGCTGAAGAAGCTCCGAAGCTGAAGCCATACATGGCCTTGGCGGAGCGCCTCGGTTCTCTGGTTGGACAGCTTGCGCATGGTAACCTGACCAAGATCAGCATCGAGCGTGAAGGCGCCGCTGCGCAGCTCAATGGTAAGCCGATTACCGGCGCGGTTCTAGCGGGCTTTATGCGGCGTTATTCCGACACGGTGAACATGGTCAACGCGCCATACCTTGCCAAGGAACGCGGCCTTGAGGTCAGCGAGATACGCCATGAACGCGACGGGGCGTTTAACACTCTGATCCGCGTTACGGTCGAAACAGAAAGCGGTCCGCGCTCGGTCGCAGGCACGCTGTTTGGCAGTGACAAGCCGCGTCTGGTAGAGATTTTTGGCATCGGTATCGAAGCCGAACTCGACGGTCACATGCTCTACATTGTCAACGATGATAAGCCGGGCTTTATCGGCCGCATCGGTTCGCTTTTGGGCGAGCGCGGTATCAATATCGGCACATTCAACCTTGGCCGCCGCGATGCGGGCGGGGAAGCGGTGCTGCTGCTGAGCCTTGATGATGCACCAACCGCTGAAACTATTGCCGAGGCTGAAAAGGTCGAAGGCGTGAAAACGGTCACCGCACTGGTTTTTTAGGATGAGGTAATTTGCGATGATCGCGGCCTTGGGCTCGACTGGGCTTGACCTGGGGCCACGATCCTCTCAGGCGCATTTTCGAAATGACTGATAACACCGATCTTCTTCCCGAAGGACTCGAAGAC
Organism: Erythrobacter crassostreae; assembly: GCF_019204045.1. GTDB lineage: Bacteria > Pseudomonadota > Alphaproteobacteria > Sphingomonadales > Sphingomonadaceae > Erythrobacter > Erythrobacter crassostreae. Next base: position 1,508,218 of record NZ_JAGSPC010000001.1, read on the forward strand.
CGTCTGCCAGCATCGGCGGATCGGATCACTCGGACAATGCGTGCCTGCCTCGATGTGCTGGATAGCCATGGGTATGACCGCGTGCGCCCGCCGCTGCTCGAATTTGAAAGTTCACTGAACCGCCGCATGCAGGGCATTTCGACGCGCTCGATGTTTCGCTTTGTCGATCCGTCGAGCCTTCGCACGCTTGCGCTGCGCAGCGATATTACCCCCCAGATTGGCCGTATTGCGGCGACGAGCATGGCGGAAGCTGCGCGGCCTTTGCGCCTCGCCTATTGCGGCGACACCGCCGTGATCCGTGCAAGCCAGCTCGATCCGGCGCGGGAGCGTTTGCAATTGGGCGCCGAGCTGATTGGTGCAGATACAGCCGCTGCGGCGGGTGAAATGGTCGCATTGGCGATAAGCGCGCTTAAGGCGGCAGGCCTGACCGGTATCTCGGTCGATTTCACGATGCCTGATCTGGTAGACACGCTTGCGGCGCAAGACTTGTCTATGCAGCCTGATACGGTCGAGGCGATCCGACGCGAGTTGGATACGAAGGATGCTGGCGGATTGAAAGCAGCAGGCGGCGAAGCCTATCTGCCGTTGATCCATGCAACCGGCCCGTTTGCTGATGCAATGGCCACGCTGCGCGATTTGGATGCAGGCGGCGCGCTTGGTACGCGGCTTGACGGGCTTGAGGCAATCGCAGCGCAGGTCGGCGATGCCGCGCGCATCACGCTTGATCCGACCGAACGCCACGGCTTTGAATACCAAAGCTGGTTCGGCTTTACTCTTTATGCCGCCAATGTTCGCGGAGCAGCCGGACGAGGCGGGACATATCGGATCGGCGGAAGCGATGAGGCCGCAACCGGCTTCACGCTCTATGTCGATGCGCTGGCCGATGCCGCGCCGCAAGGTGAAGCCGCGCAAACAGTGTACCTGCCAACCGGTTTCAGCGCGAGCAAAGCCAAGCGCCTTCGCGCCGATGGTTGGCGCACGGTCGCACAGCTATCGGCCAGCGAAGATCCCAAGGCGATGGGCTGCACGCATATCCTTGAGAATGGCGAGCCTAAGGCGCTCTAATTGAAAACGCGGCCAAGGAATGCGTCGATAGCCTGCGTTTGTTCGGCTCCTGCCGGGATGCCGATTTCCCGGTTCATCCGGCCATGATCGGTGTTCGAAATTGGAACGGCCTGCGCAGCCGAGCCAGCTTCCGTCAGACTGCCGACGAGCAGTTCTGACTGTTCTTTCGATTTAGCCCGTTCGGCGACATAAAACGCCAGCCAATTCGGGGCATCTGCTCCGCCGACGTGGGTAACTGGCGACAAAGCGCGGTGCCGGTCTGCGTCCTCGCCAAACACGTTTTTGTATAGGGTTTCTGAGCGCGCACCGGCATTGGCCATACTGCTGCTGATTTCATACCCAGCCCCGTCGAGCAGGATAACACCGCGAATGGCATCAAACGCTTCGCCGGCATATTGCGGATCTGTGCTGACTAAAGCGGCGAGATGCGCTCCTGCGCTATGCCCCATCACGACGATACGATCCGGATCGAACCCAATCGCTGATGCTTGGCCGCGCAGCGCCTGAATTGCTGTGCCTATATCTGCTGCCTGCTGTTCAACAGGCGCGTCTGGCATCAATCGGTATCCAGCCGATGCAAAAAAGTAGTTCGCATTTGTGAAATGAGCGGGTTTCGATTGCACCAGTTTATGATTGCCGACTGACCAGCCTCCGCCATGAATGTGGAGCACAAGCGGCAATTCATCCACCGCGCCCTCCGGCTCAAAAACGTCGATCTGCTGACGCTGATCATTGCCATAGATGATGGTGCGGTCTGGCCTGATCATCGTCTGTGAGGCGGCCCTATTGCCCCGATCTCGTGCACCTCTGCGTTGCTGCATCCGGTCGCGCAGCTCGCCCGAGCATTTGCTGGAGAGCTGATCCGCTTTTTCTTGCAAGCAGCTGCGTATTTGCGAACGGTCACGTCCGCATAGCTCCCTGACTTCCTGCATACATTCGCGGGATGGTCGCTCGCGTTGCTGGGCCAGAATTGGTGTCGCGATCACCGCAGTGGTGGCGAGGATAATGAGATTTTTATGCACGCGTTTCATGCGCGTTCTCCTTTGTCAGCCCCCATTGAAGTGCTGTCTTGCGCAACGCGTCCGTCCTGCCAAGAATATCTGCGTCGCAAATTGTATTGGCCGCCGTGCAAGTCCGGCAGGTATGCGGTAATCGGCATTGCTTGACAGCAGGGCTCCCGCCGCTCTAGTCCGCACCGGCATTTCGGGCCGTTCGCCCGTCCATTTCATCCCCTACGTCGAGTCCTGTCGAAGGACGTTTGAGGATCCCCGGGCAGGGGTGAAGGAATACCCATGGCTAACGTAACTGTAATCGGCGCTCAGTGGGGCGATGAAGGCAAAGGCAAGATTGTCGACTGGCTCGCCAGCCGCGCTGATGCTGTTGTCCGCTTTCAAGGCGGGCATAATGCCGGTCACACTTTGGTGATTGATGGCAATGTCTTCAAATTGAGCTTGCTGCCCTCGGGTATCGTGTCCGGCACGATGAGCATGATCGGCAATGGTGTCGTACTCGATCCTTGGGCGCTGCGCGACGAGGTTACGAAGCTCGAAGGGCAAGGCGTACGCATTGACGACGATAATCTTGCTGTGGCGGATAACTGTCCGCTGATCCTGCCACTGCATCGCGATCTGGACGGCCTGCGCGAAACAGCGGCGGGCACGGGCAAAATCGGCACGACGGGCCGGGGCATTGGCCCAGCCTATGAAGATAAAGTTGGTCGCCGCGCGATCCGTGTTTGCGATCTGGCCCATCTGGATGATCTGGATTCGCAGCTTGATCGCCTATGCGCGCATCATGACGCGCTGCGAGCAGGATTCGATCAGCCTCCAGTAGACCGCGAGGCGCTGCTCGCTGAACTGCGCGAGATCGCACCGTTTGTAATGCGGTTTGCCCAACCAGTTTGGAAACGGCTCAAGAAAGTGCGCAAAGCTGGGGCGAAAATCCTGTTCGAAGGCGCGCAGGGCGTGCTGCTGGATGTCGATCACGGAACTTATCCCTTCGTCACCAGCTCAAATACTGTCAGCGGCACAGCGGCAGCTGGAAGCGGCCTTGGCCCCAATGCAGCCGGCTTCGTTCTGGGCATCGTAAAGGCCTACACCACCCGCGTCGGCTCCGGCCCATTCCCGACGGAGCTGAATGACGAAATCGGACAAGGCATCGGTGAGCGCGGGCATGAATTCGGCACCGTCACCGGCCGTCAACGCCGCGTTGGCTGGTTCGATGCCGTCATCGTGCGCCAAACGTGTTCGATCAGCGGCGTGACCGGCATTGCTTTCACCAAGATCGATGTTCTCGATGGCCTCAAGACGGTCAAAATATGCACCGGCTACCGGCTAAACGGTAATGTTCTTGATTACCTGCCCAGCCATGCCGGTGATCAGGCCGCGGTCGAGCCGATTTATGAAGAGATGGAAGGTTGGAGCGAAAGCACCGTCGGCGCGCGCAGCTATGCCGACCTGCCGGCCAATGCGATCAAGTATATACAGCGCGTACAGGAATTGATCGAATGCCCCGTTTCGCTCGTATCGACCAGCCCGGAACGTGACGATACGATCCTGATGCGTGATCCTTTCGAGGACTAAGAGCCTGCGAAAACGCAGTTAGCGAGTCCTTGACTGGGACATAGGCCAAGAGGCGCAATTGTGCCTCGCAGTGTTGCGCGCTAGTTCTTTGGCTATGGAACGCGCAGCTACCCTCTTGCTCCTGGTTACCCTTGCTGGATGTTCTTCATCGGCGACTGAAGCGGTGCTTGCGCCTGTTTCAGAGCCGCGTGTCGCTGCGCGTTCCATTCCCGATTACCAACCAAGCCGCCCGGCGCCCCGAGTGCTGGCCGATTACCTTATTGTCGACAAGTCAGAACGGCTGTTGATCGCGTATAGCAATGGCCAGCCGATCCGTGCCTATCGCGGCATCCAGTTTGGCGATGCGCCAATGGGTCACAAAAGGTTTGAAGGGGATGAGAGGACGCCCGAGGGCATTTACACTATCGATACCCGCAACCCGCGCAGCAGCTTTCACCTAAGCCTGCGCATCTCCTATCCCAACCGCCGCGACCAGGCCTTTGCCGCGCAATATGGCCGTTCCGCGGGCGGAGATATCTTCATTCACGGTCAGCCCACCGGCTATCGCGGCCCGCCTTTGCAAGGCGACTGGACCGATGGCTGTATCGCGCTGACCAATGAAGAGATCGAAGAGCTTTGGAGCCTCGTTCCCGATGGCACCCCGATCGAAATACGCCGCTGATCGGATCAGTCTTTCTGCTCGCTGAGCAAGGCGACCTGAACCTGCAACCTTTTTACTTCGCTAAGGAGTGTCAGCATGTTCATGCGAGCGAACATCCACTCTTTCAGAAACCCTTGCATGATGAGCAGGCCGATTGTCATCAGACCCCAGCCCAGCATCGCTTCTGATCCATCAGCCGTGACAGCGCGGTAGAAGCAGTAGGCGAGGCCGATTCCTATCACGATGGCGATACCAAATGCGAATTTGGCCCATCCGCCCAGCGGCCCGTGCCAGCTATCACCGATCTGCTGGAACATGCCGCGATCTGTATCGAGGCTGGCGAGAAATTCGTGATCATCGCTGCCCAATGCATCCGCGATATTGGTGTCGGTATTCTTGATATTGCTCATGGCAATTCTCCTTCGAAGCAATCTGGATTGAGCGCCGCTTTCAGTTTGCGGCGAGCGTGGAACAGGCGACTTTTCGCAGTGCCTGTTGGAATGGATTGCACCTCAGCGATTTCGGCCAGAGTGAGGCCTTCTACGAAGTGCAAATGCGCAGCGAGGCGTTGATCTGGCGGTAGCGCGGCAAAGGCCTGTTGGATGGCAATCCGTCCGTCTTGTGAGGCCGTCTGTGCGGTTTCTTGCGATAGCTCTTCGACATGATCCCTATCGCGAATTGAGCTGCGCACATGGCTGGCACCGCGTCGGTGCAGGATCGCAAAAGCATAGGAGCGAAACCGCGCCGGATTGCGCAAACCGGCAATGCCTTTCCAAATGCCGATCCAGCAATCCTGAGCTAGATCGCGTGCCAAATCGGCATCACCGGTGTAGCGATAGGCCGCGCGGATAAGCCGGGTATCCCACCGCATATGCAGCCTGTCCAAGGCGCGGCGATCACCCTGCTGAACCATGACGACAAGCAATTCGTCGAACAGAACGCCAGAACTTGGCGGCGCCGGACGAGACAGGGAAGGGCGAGATGTTTTGGTCATCACTTGGGTAGTCCACGACTAGGCCGAAATGGTTCAATTGTGCCCGTTCAAAACTCGAAAAATCGCCGATTATCTTGACCTGATCCTGATTTGTTCTACTCTCGTTCTTCATTTCGGGAGTCGATTCGATGGTCCAGGCTGAATACACCACTCAAGATTTTTCATATGATGGCGCGCACGACGCGGCTGGTCTTCCAGCGAGAGTGGCAATTTTCGCGGATCGTGGGACAACCCGTTCCCAGATTGCTCAAGACCTGACCGGTGCGGGATTCCGATGCACGCAGGGCGGGGCGCTTGCTGACCTCCTGGAGGGGCCTCTGACGCTGCTTGGTGATGTGGTGATGGTAGATTGTCCCGTTATTGACGCAGCTGGCATGGCAGCACTTAGCAGGCTCGATATGCGGGTATCGCGTTCAGGTGCGCAGCTGATTGTTGCAACCTCTTTGAATGCGCTGGACGATGTGTTCGCGGCCCTTGATCAGTCTCACCCGCAGATCTTGGTTGAGCCTAGCCGCGCAGAACGTGTGGTCGCAGTGGGCAGGGTGCTTGCTGATGTGTCGAATGAACGTGTGCGTGAAATGACCGAAGAGGACAGGATCGCTCTTCTGCGTCTCTCACAGCAAGTGGACGCGATCGCGCAGCAACTCGATCAGATTTCATTCGCCGATGACAGCGCGCCAGAGCGGCTTTCCGATTTTAGTCATAGTTTTCGCGGGAAAGGTGAAACGGTGTCGACTGGTCACGGGATGGCGCGGTACCCACTGCCTGACCCTTCCATCGTGCGCCAGATTATCGCCAGTCGTCAGGCGCGCTCCCGCTTTTTCGATGAGGAACTGTTTGCCGATCCGGCGTGGGATATGCTGCTCGATCTGACGGCTGCACATGCAGAGCATCAGCGTGTTAGCGTCACATCGCTGTGTATCGCTGCTGCGGTTCCTGCGACCACGGCATTGCGCTGGATTAAGCAATTGGTCGAAACGGGCGTGTTTGAACGGGTCGCAGATCCGGCTGACAAACGCCGTGCCTTTATCGCTCTAAGTGACCAATCGCTTGAGGGGATGGCTCGCTATTTTGCCGAGGTTGATGTGCCTTTGGCTCACGCTGCGTGACCCACATTTCTGGCTACTGATGATAGCGCAGGATAACAGTTAAGCGGCTTTTGCTATGCAGTGTGACGCAATCGGGCGCTGCTCCATCTTTGCGGTTCGTTTTGCAGGCTGGACCTGAACACGTGACACGCACGGCATCAGCGCGAGCGCGGGCAAGTATCCCTGCAGGCACATCGCCGCTGGCGCAGACAACATCTGCTTCGCCGAGAAGCCGGGCTTGCTTGATTGTCAGGTCATCGGGATCAGCGCCTGTTAGTGCGAACTCTTCCACCCGTGCGGGAACATCGGAGGCAGCCTGCTTTGACCACTCATTCACCCTTTCATGTGATGCAGGGCCAAACGGATCGAGAGTGCCGCCTTCACGCAAAGCCTCATCCACGGCGCGCCGGCGGTCGCCTCCATCGGGATAGCTCAATCGCAAATCGACCCGTGCCCCAAACAGTGCGCTGGCGAGTTTTCCAAGAGTGTCCGGCAAAATCCTCTCAAGCCGTAAGCGGATATGCTTGGCGAGCCCAGCAGAGGCTCCTCCTGTACCCACTGCGATCAACAGCGGATTGCGGTCCAGTATGCTCGGCGTGGTAAAATCGCACAGTTCAGGCCGGTCCACGACGTTCACTAGCATACCGGCGCAGCGAAGATTGATCGCCGCGGCCTCACAAGCCTTCGCATCTTCGTAAGCGACAAATGCGATGCGCACGCCTTCATCTACAGCGCGCTGTATATCATCAACGATGACACCGCCTGCGCGCTCGACAAGTCGCCGTTTTGGTTCGGCTGTATCGCCTTCGCCCAGAACCAGCACCTGTTGCCCAGTAATCTGGTGGAACAGCGGCAGGCTTCCGAGTTCAGGCGCTGCACGTGTCATGCAAGCCAGTCCGGAACCCGTTCCGCGTCCATAATTGATCCGGCATCGATTCTGTCGGCGACAACGGCGAATTTGTCTCCATCGACCAGCACCTCGGCGACAAACCCGCGCGAATTGTAGCTGGAGGCCATTGTCGCGCCGTACGCGCCTGCCGTGCGGAAAACGGCAAGCTCTCCGCTGGTCAGAGCGTCGCATTCGCGGCCCATCGCAAAGGTGTCGCCAGTCTCGCAGATCGGGCCAACGATGTTAGCCGTCATTTCCGCGCCGGTCGGCTCGACCGCTTCGAAATGGTGATATGCGCCGTAAAGGGCTGGGCGGGCAAGATCGTTCATCGCGGCATCGACAATCACGAACGGATGGTTGAGACCGCGCTTCACGCGAACAACGCGGGTCAGCAATACACCAGCATTGCCGGCAATCACGCGGCCTGGTTCGAAGATCAGCGCCACGCCCCAATCCTTTGTGACGCGCGCGACCATTGCGCCATAATCGGCGGGTGCAGGCAGCACTTCGCCTTTGCGGTATGGCACGCCAAGCCCGCCGCCCAAATCGACATGGGTGATAGTGTGGCCCGCGCCGCGCAGCGCCTTCACCAGCGCGCCAAGCTTCTCAAACGCGCGCTCCAGCGGGGCAGTTTCGGCAAGCTGGCTGCCAATATGCACCGCGACACCGCGCAGGTTCACGCTGTCATGCGAGGCGAGTTTGCCAAAAATCTGACCTGCCTGATCAATCGGTACACCGAATTTGTTGTCGGCCTTACCGGTGGAAATCTTGTCATGCGTGCCCGCATCGACATCGGGATTAATCCGCAGCGCACATTGCGCGGTAAGGCCCATCCCGGCAGCGATCTCGGCGAGCTCTAGGCCCTCTTCTTCGCTTTCAATGTTAAACTGGCCGATGCCCGCTTCCAAAGCGGCGACGAGTTCGGCAGCAGTTTTGCCGACGCCTGAAAACACGATCTTTTCCGGCGCGATACCGGCGGCAAGCGCACGGCGCATTTCGCCCACGGAGACACAATCCGCGCCGTATCCCTCTTTTTGCAACACCTTCAGCACGGCAAGGTTCGGGTTGGCCTTCACAGCAAAGGCGATCAGCTTGTCCGGGACAGCGTCCAATGCCTCGCGAAATACGCGTGCGTGCCGCTCCAACGTAGCGCGTGAATAGACATAGACGGGCGTACCGACTTCGTCTGCGATGCGCGGCAGCGGAACGTCCTCGGCGTGCATGACGCCGTCTTTTAGTGCGAAATGATCCATAGGGCGGGGCGCTTATTCAGGAGGGAGATCGAAAGGGTCATCGCCGCGCTCTTCGGAACGGCGGCGCAATTCCACGCTGCGTTCAGGGGCGGCTAGCGCGTCAAGTTCGAGCAATTCATCGGTGGCAGGTTTCTCGGTCGCGCCAAAAGGGGCAGGGGGCAGGTTTGCGCCTTCGGGCGGGGCAAGCGGCGCGACTGTGCCGCAGGCGCCAAGCGCCAGACCCAATCCAAGACAGATTCCAAACCGTGCCATCATCAAACCATACCCAACTGTTCGCGCGCTCGCTGTACTTGGTTACGTACCTGCGCCGGAGCGGTTCCGCCATAGCTGGATCGCGCAGCAACAGATGCATCAACACTCAGCGCCTTGAAGACGCGTTCGTCAATACGTTCGTCGATGGCTTTAAGCTCGGCCAAGGGCAGTTCATCCAGAGCGACGCCGCGGGATTCCGCTAGTTTCACAGCTGTGCCGGTGATGTGGTGCGCCTCGCGGAACGGAATGTCGGCTTCGGTCACCAGCCAATCGGCAAGGTCGGTCGCGGTCGCATAACCAAGCTCCGCTGCTTCGCGCATCCGCTGCGTCTTGAATGTGCTGTCTGCCACCATCCCAGTCATTGCGGCGATGCTGAGCGCCATCAGGCCCGCTGCCTCAAACACAGGCGGTTTGTCGTCCTGCATATCCTTGGAATAGGCGAGCGGGAGGCCCTTCATAGTGATCATCAGAGCGGTGCTGCACCCTATCACGCGTCCGGCATGGCCGCGCACAAGCTCTGCGGCATCGGGGTTTTTCTTTTGCGGCATGATTGAGCTGCCGGTGGAAAGTGTGTCGGGCATGCGGACAAAGCCATATGGCTGGCTGGCCCAGATAATCATTTCCTCTGCCAGACGCGACAAATGCAGTGCGCAGGTGCTGGCTGCGTAAAGGTAATCCAGCGCGAAATCGCGGTCCGACACGGCATCGAGCGAGTTTGCGGTTGGCCGGTCAAAACCAAGAGCCGATGCCGTCATGTTGCGATCAATCGGAAAGCCGGTGCCTGCCAGCGCAGCACTACCGAGCGGGCTTTCATTGAGCCGCACGCGCGAATCTGCGATCCGCGAACGATCACGCCTGATCATCTCGTAATAGGCGAGCAGATGATGGCCGAGTGTCACCGGCTGCGCGGTTTGGAGGTGGGTAAAGCCCGGCATGATGCTGTCCGCATGCTCGTCTGCGCGGGTCACCAGCGCGCGTTGGAGCGCGGCAAGGCCGGCATCCATATCGTCCAGCGCCTCCCGCACCCAAAGCCGAAAATCGGTTGCGACCTGATCATTGCGACTGCGCGCTGTGTGCAAACGGCCCGCAGCAGCGCCGACGATTTCAGCAAGCCGAGCCTCTGTCGTCATGTGAATGTCTTCGAGGTCCCAATCCTCTGGAACACCGTCTTTTTCGTATTCAACGGCGACCTGGTTCAGGCCGTCATGGATCGCATTGGCGTCGGCTTCGCTGACGATCCCTTGCTTTGCGAGCATGGCGACATGGGCCAGTGACCCGGCGATATCCTGCCGCCACAATGCCTTGTCGAACGGGATCGAGGCGTTGATTTCCCGCATGATCGCGCTAGGCCCGTCTGCGAACCGGCCGCCCCACATTGTGTTCGATTGGGTGTTGGGCTTCGTGCTGGAAATGTTGGAGGTCTCGCTCATGATCCGGTCTTTGCTTGTTCTCGCCGCATCGGCGTTTGTTCTTGTCGGCTGCGATAGTAGGCCGGAAGATCTTTCGCAACGGGCGGAAGACGCTGTTGGTCCAAGCTACACCCCGCCGCCGCCTTTGCCGGGGCAGATCGTGCGTTTCAAGGCGGGTACGCAGCTGCCGGAACTGACATTCAGCGACCCATCAGGTGCGCAGTTGAACACCGCAGACCTCAAAGGTACGCCTGTGGTGTTAAATCTCTGGGCGACATGGTGCGCTCCTTGCGTGATCGAAATGCCGACGCTGGACGCACTCGGGACGGAGCTGGACGGCGAAGTTAAGGTGCTCACTGTAAGTCAGGACGTGCGCGGGGCCGAAGTGGTCGCGCCGTTCTTTGCCCAGCGCGAATTTGCCAATCTCGAACAATGGCTTGATCCCGATGCGCAGCTCAATCAGGCGCTCAATCCCGAAGGGTTGATGCCGGTCACAATTCTTTTCGACGCCGACGGCAAGGAATTGCTGCGCGTTGCGGGCGGATATGAATGGGATTCAGAAGAAGCGATTGCGGCAATCCGGGAGGCGCTGGCCGAATAGCCAAGCGCTGAATGCCGAAATTCCAGGGACACGTGGTGGGCGATGACAGGCTCGAACTGCCGACCCTCTCGGTGTAAACGAGATGCTCTACCAACTGAGCTAATCGCCCCACGTTGTCTTGCTCATAGCTGAGCGAGAGAGCGCTATCTAGCGGCAAAAGATTCAAAATCAATCGCTGATGTGGTGGAAAATGCACTTCACGGGTAAAGGCGCACCCTATGAGCACCCAAAATCTCCTCGTTTTGGCCACTGGTGGCACCATTGCTGGCGCTGCCGATTCGGCGACGCGCCACGATTACCGGCCCGGACAAATCGGCATTGATGACTTTTTGAGCCGAGTCGAAGAGCTCGGGATCGAAGCGAACCTGACGGGAAAGCAGATCGCCAATATTGGCTCGGAAGATATGTCGCCGGAAATCTGGTCCGATCTGCACAAAGCGACCGCCGCCGCGATCTCTGATCCGTCATGCGACGGGATCATCATTACCCACGGTACCGATACAGTCGAAGAAACCGCGTTCATGCTTGATGTGACTCTGCCAACGACCAAGCCGGTGGTGTTGGTCGGGGCGATGCGTCCAGCGACGGCAGTGGGCTATGATGGCCTACGAAATTTCGCCAACGCTATGCGCGTCGCGAGCGATCCCCAAGCCGCAGGGCGGGGCGTCTTGGTCGTAATGGGAGACCGGGTGTTTGCGTCGCGCGATATCCGCAAAAACCGCACACGCGGGACCGATGCATTTGCAGGCTTCCCGCGCGATGCGGTGGGTCTGGTCACGCCAAGCGCGCTCGACTGGTTCGGAGCGCCATGGCGCAGCGATGAGAGTGCGCGGTTCGATTTCCGCACTGATCTGCCGGATGTGCCGGTGCTGTTCATCCATGCGGGCATCACACCCGATTATGTGGACCGGCTGGTTACGCCAGAAACGCGCGGGATCATCGTGTGCGGAGTGGGAGAGGGCAATATGCCCGATCCGGTGCGTCAGCGGCTATTTGAGCTGTGCAATGAAAGCCTGAGCATCGTCCGCGCCAGCCGTTTGGGCGAAGGGTTGGTCGATCGCGAGCCGGAGGACGATGCAAACGGATTTGTCGCCGCGCGTGCTTTAGGCCCCGCAAAAGCGCGCATCCTACTGCAATTGCTGATCGCGGCTGGCATTTCAGAGCCCGGCGCGATCCAGATTCAATTTGATCGCCGGTGATGTCCGCTGCGGCTCTTTTTCGGTTGAGAGCGGACTGTCGGTTTACGTCCCAGTTGCTGACATGGCGGCAAGTTTTGTCTAGGTGGGATGCTGAGACGTGGCAGAGTGGCTGATTGCGGGTGCCGCCTTCCCTAGCGAAAGTTATAGAAGGAGCACTACGGAGCAAAAGCTCCGCGCAGGTTCGAATCCTGTCGTCTCGCTTTTTGAGTAAAACCCTCGCGTCCGCTTCCCACCCCAGTTGCAGCCATTGAGCCGCGACTTGAATCGGGCTGATTACCCACAGTCCGCTTTGTCTTTTGCAAAGGTCAGGGCCCGCCGCACTCTTTTGGCCCGCTAATCGTCGCTCAGGCTACTCTTGAACTCTGTACCGAGGCGCTATTTTCAAACAGCTCAGCAACATCGCTCGCCGCCATTGGTTTGCTGAACAAATAGCCTTGAATGTTACGACACCCCTCTTGTTTTAGCACTTCGAGTTGTTCGTCGATCTCAACACCTTCGGCCAAGGTATCCATACCGAGCGCATCGGCAAGTGTCGTGATTGCGCGAACCACCGCGTGTGAGTTCCCGCCTTGTCCCAGATCTTCGACGAAGCTGCGATCGATTTTGACTTTGTCGAACGGAAATGATCGCAGATAGCTGAGTGAGGAGTAGCCAGTGCCAAAATCATCCAGGGCGATACGAACGCCAAGGCTGCGCAGGTTGTGAAGGGTCGAAAGTGTCTTTTCGACGTCAGCGATAAAGATGCTTTCCGTGATTTCCAGTTCCAGCCTGCTTGCCGCCAAACCGGTGCTGGAAAGCGCCTGAAGGATGGTGTTCGTCAGACCTGCATAGGTAAACTGTTTGGGAGATATGTTGACAGCAACCGATACGTCTTCTGGCCATTCTGCGGCTTGCCGACATGCCTCGCGAATGACCCATTCGCCGATCGGCAAGATCAAGCCGGTTTCTTCCGCCAGAGGTATAAAATCAAGCGGGCTGATCCGGCCGCGTTCAGGATGGTTCCAGCGCAGCAATGCCTCGAAACCTGTAAAGCGATCCTCGGCGATGCTGTAGAGCGGTTGATAATGCAGTTCGAAATCGCCGTCGCGCAGGGCGCTGCGCATATCAAGTTCGGTTTGCCTGCGCTCACGGGCCTGCTGATCAAGTGCGGGTTCAAAGAAATGATACGTCGATTTGCCCTCGCTCTTGGCACGGTAAAGCGCGAGATCGGCATTCTTCATCAAAGTGGTGCCGTCATTCCCATCGCTTGGTGCCACCGCGATGCCGATGCTTGCGCTGCATTCCGCTTGCTGGCCTTCGAGTTCGATTGTCCGCGAAAAGCAATTTTGGATCCGGTCTGCCACAGACGCAAGGCTCGTATCGCTTGCGATGTCATCGATCAGAATGGCGAATTCATCACCACCCAAGCGGGCGATCATGGCCTCCGGCAACATCTCGCACAGATTGCTCGCAACATCGCGTAACATCATGTCCCCGGCCGGATGGCCGAGAGTATCGTTCACAACCTTGAAGTTGTCGAGATCGGCATAAACCACCATAAGCTGGTCTGTACCCCGGAGCTGTGCGACACCCCGGTTAAGTTGCTCCAGAAACAGCTTACGGTTTGGCAGCCCGGTAAGATCATCGTGCAGCCCCACATGGACGATTTTCCGTTCCCGTTCCTCAATCGCGCTCACCATCTGGTTAAAGCTTCCCGCCAACCGACCGATTTCGTCATCGGTTTCGATAACCAGGTCGACCTTGTTTCCAGCGCTAATCTGACGTGTCGCTTTGTCCAGTTTTTGCAGCGGGCCTGTGATAGTTTTCGCCACACGCCAGCTAAGGCCCACCACCAAAACGATCCCGCCCAATGCAAGGATAGCAAGCAGCCACTGCAGGCCGGAATACTCCGCCATGGATCCTGTCAATGAATGGCGCAGAACCAAACGCGGTGACAATTCATCGTCGAAAGTGGGCAATGCAGATAGGTAATAAAGGTGGCGCTCGCTCTGTTCATACTCGAACACCTCGCCGTTCGGCCTGTCGCGAAGAGTAGCAGGCAAGGACGACGCACTTTCCACACTCGCTTCAAGGTCAATCGCTGCCAGATCTGTAAGACGATTGAGTTCGGTTTTATCCATCGGCTGAGCGAGGACAAGCCACCCGATCAAATCGGGCGCAGTGATCTGCGATGCCGCGGCTAGCGACAGTTCACCATCCACCATCATGATACCCTGGTCCTGGCCATCATCCAGCTTGAACCACAGCGCATCGCTTGAGCTTATACCTGCTTCACCTGAAGCGATGATATCACCTTCGAGGGTAACAACGAATGCCGCACCAGTGCGCGAACGTGACCTGAGGCTAACGAGAGCGCTGTTTATGGTCGGAGCGTCTTCCGTTGCGACCGCCTCGCGAAAGCCAAAATCACGGGCCAGAACATCAGATGAGCTGCGCATCTGGCTTGCTCTTAGGTCAATTATCTCATTAAAAACGCGCGCATTGGCCTGCATATCGCGGGTCGCACTCGTCTCGCCAAAGCGAGAGAGACCGCCTCCCGCAATCGCAAGAATCGCCGCCAGAACGAGCGCGAACAGCCCGGTATACAGCGCAGCGATACGCAGCTGCAGCGAACCAAATCGCAGAGTTAGGAACTTCGGCAATTCGGTCCTCACCGCAGGCGTACCTTAACTTTGCGCGACTGGTCACCGGTAGAAATTCTAACCGAGGAGCTCTTTTCGTTGCGCGGCGCGCGCAGCCGCGGATGCCAGACGGTAAGTTTGGCATTGCCTGCGGGCATTGAGCGGAGAGTTATGTAGCCGTTACGATCGGTTTTGCCTGCAAAAGGCGTCTCTGTGACGCGGATGTAACCGCGCATATTATCGTGAATGTTGCAGCCGAGCTTGACGCTGCCGGCCACGGCAAATTTGTAAGACCGCGTTTGATCACGGCCGTAAAGGTCAATCTCGAACCGGGCTGGCTTTGAGAAACTGTAAACCGAATGCCGGACGTGATCGAGATTGGGGAAAGCAACCGTGCTGCCTTTTGCGACGACCAACGTGCCCGGCGTAAATTGCTGATTTCGTTGAGCCATCGCCATTCGCCAGGGGAACTGGATCGAACCGGACCAGCCGCCATCCGGCATCAGTTCGACTACCGCGTCGCGCACAGGCACTCCGCGCTCATCCGTGACTTGAACCCGAAGGCTTGTCGAAGATGATGCGGCCAACGCATAGCCGGTAAAAACACCGATCAGACAAAAGGCTAATATGGATCTAAAAAACAACACCGCACCGGCCTAGACGTAAGAGTTTAAGAAATTCTCGGCGTAGAGTTAACCTCGATTTAGGCATGTTTGAGTACGCCCAAGCCTATGCGAAAAATTGTGCTGATAAGCGGATGCATGGTGAGCGCGTTTTGCGCGTCGGTGGCGCAAGCCGAAGAGCTCGAATGGTTTGAGGGCGACAAGCTCGTCCTTACCAATGGAGCCTCGACGGTCGAAGGCGCAAGCGGCGGTGGTATTGCGACGTGGGCGACCATATCCGGTCTGGAAATGGATAATGGTGTCGGCGTATCCGCACATATCACTGCAATCGACTTGCCTGACTTCGGATTCCAGAGCCACGGTGTTTCCATCGGTATCAAGAACCGGGTCGAGCTTTCATATGCTCGGCAAAACTTCGACACACGTGACGTGGGTGAGGCGCTTGGGCTTGGCCAGGGTTATGTCTTCAACCAGGACGTGTTCGGCGCAAAGGTTCGCCTTTTTGGTGACATGGTTTATGGCGATCCATTGCTTCCACAAGTGAGCGTCGGTGTGCAGCACAAGCGCAATCTGGATGGTCCCGTCGTGCGTGCCGTTGGCGCCGCCGATGATGAAGGTACCGACTACACAATCAGCGCGACGAAACTGTTTTTGCGTCACAGCATTCTTATGAACGCCACTGTTCGATATACCAATGCCAACCAGACAGGCTTATTGGGATTTGGTAGCGCATCGGGCAAAGGGCATACTGTGCAATTCGAAGGGTCTATTGCATATCAGCTTTCACGCCGTGCTGTGATCGGCGCCGAAGTGCGTACGAAGCCTGACAATCTCGACCTGGGTGAGGATGACTGGATCGACCTTTTCGCTGCCTATGCTATTTCTGATAATATCACGGTAACGGCTGCTTATGCAGACCTCGGATCGATCGCTACATTCGAAGATCAGCGCGGCGCCTTTCTCTCTGCACAACTGGCTTTTTGAGGATGAACTCTTGATCAAGACTGCCATTCTTACACTTTTCCTTTTGCAGCAGGCTCCTGCCGAAAATGTCGATTGGGACAAGGAATTCGGTGTCGAAGAAAGGGTGCGCGACCCGGAAACAGGCGAGTTTCCGGTGGAGCCCTATCAACAAAGCAATGAGAATGCGGGTGCGAAACCATTCCAAGGCGAGCAATTGCCCGCTGCCTTTGGGGGCCGCGAGGGCATTCAGAAGATCGCCGATCGCACTGTCGAACTGAGCGAGGCTGATCCGCGGATATCTGACATTTTCGTATCGCACGACATGGTCCGCCTTAAACGGACGCTTGGCGAACAATTCTGTTACCTATTGGGAGCCGGTTGCGACTATTCAGGCCGGGACATGCGCACTGCGCATGCTGGCCTTGGCGCAACGAAAGCTGATCTAAACGCGCTGGTCGAGAACCTGCAAAAGGCGATGCGCGAGGCCAAGGTTCCTTTCGCTGATCAGAACAAACTGCTTTCAAAGCTCGCACCAATGTCGAAAGACGTGACCGAGAGATAATCTAGGCACCCCCATTGAACTACGAGCGCACCTGTGCCGATTGCAGACTGTCCGCTATGGACAAATTAGGCACCTAAGGCTGCCATGCTTCGTGCGCGTGGCATCGGTTCCTTGTTGGCGGAGGTTCTGTGCGGTAGATTGGCTTACGGCTTTGGGGGGAATAGAGCTATGCGACCAAATGCATTCGTTCTTGCGGCGGCGATGGGCTTGTCGGCCTGTGCGGGCACAGGCAATATTGCATCCTCAAGCAATGCCATCCAGCCCACATGGGACGAATTCGCGGCCGGCGAGTTGGCTCCGGAACCTGATCCCAATATCGTCATTAACACAGTAGAACCTGTTCAAGTCTTCGACCGGCACCCCAACGAGCCTCATCCCGTCAGGGTTCGCATGGCCAGTGATCTTGATGCCGAACAGCTTGCCATTGTCGAAGCCGCTTTGGGCTACAGGCAATCGGTAGAAAATCATCCGGCAGCGACTTACGAGATTGCACCGCATCCGGAGTTTCCCGAGCATCTGGTGTTTTACAGGATCAAAGGGATGGGCGGGGCAGAGGCCGCAGCAATCGACCCGCGGATGAACCGCCAAGGGGCGATGACGTTGGAGGATATACTCCATTTCTATTCGTCGCGCGAAAGCAGTATTGAGAACGCCTGGGCGTCCAATGTGCCTGTACCCATCGATCTGGGGCGCGCAGACCGCGAAGGTTTTGCCGCCGATCTGGATCGCCATATCTCAGCACTGGCGCGCCGAGCAGCGTTGCTAACCATCGGTCAGTCCGGCGGTGATTACCCGAGCACCTCGATCTGCTTAAGCGAAGGAGCCGGATACGGTGCATCGTGCGCCATGCCAGATAGCATGGACTGGAATGAGGTGCGCGCGGGGCAGGGGTATTACTTTTCTGTCGCCGCGAAACTGGACAAGCCGCATCATATCGCTGTGATTTCGATTTCTCCGAGCGGCAAGGTTTCGCATTTGTTGTCTCAATGGACGCGTTTCCCCGCCTACGGAGCCGAAACCGACTTTCCGATCAAATACGTCCCGACCGAATACGTGGATGACAATGGAAACCGCGTGCGTGTGTCGCAGCCAGTCACGCAGCAGCCCCGAGCTTACCCCAATGGCAAATTGATCGGTTCCGGAAGTGAGGCTGCATCGGCGCAAAATGCTGGCGGTCCGGAAACGTCGCGTAGCTATAGTTCAGTCGATAGCCGGATGATGGCCTTTGCCGCTACCGCTCAGCAGAGCGCGATTTTCACAGAACCCGGACGGCATCAGGTGATCGTCATGGCGACAGAAGATGCGATCAATCAGGCCATTTGGGAGCTTCAATGGGGCGACCAAGTACCGGCCAATATGTGTGTTGGAGACATTGAGGAATCGCTGTGCTCGGCGCTCACTCGGGGCGTGCCGGGCGATAATTTTGATTGGCCGCAAAACATCCGCACTTTCACAGTCGATGCTCTCAAACCCATTCGATCCGACGGTTACATAATCAACGGGTTTGCCGCCTCTGCCGGTATCTCCAAATGGCAGGCTCAGCTTTTCTTGTACCGGGAAGGCGATGCGTTTCATCGCTCGACATCCAGCCCGCGCAACAATTTTGAAAAGGCGCACAAATGCGGTGGGTCATATGTTGGCGGCGGTTACATTCTGACCGCGGCGCATTGCATTCGGCCAGATTTGAAGGAGATGCGCATCCGGCTTGGCACGCGTGATATCGCAACCGGAGGGCGGACGTTCAGGGTTCACTCTGCCGCGATACATCGCCGTGCGAAATCGAGTTCAAGCAGGGCGGATATTGCGCTGATCCGGATTGATGATCCGCGCGGTTATCTGGCACGTATGGGCGGCAGCCTCGCCGCGATCGCAACGGCGGGTAGCGGCCGTTATCGCTCGACACGGTACAACAAACTCATCGTCACAGGCTGGGGTTATATGAGCGCGGCATCGCCCGGTGCGGGCGGCCCGGTTGCGGCCGATGGGACAACCCAGCGAAACCCGCGCTATCTGCAAGGGCTCTCTCTGCTGCCAGTGCCTGCGAACGCTTGCACCCGGCTTCGCGGATTCGGCGGTTTCAGCGCAGCGGACATTCTTTGCGCGAGAGGCTCAATCGCGGGCAGCGATTCTTGCAATGGTGATAGCGGCGGGCCGGTCACGTCACGCGTGGGCAACCGCAGGGTTCTGGTTGGAGTTGTCTCCGTCGGGAAGGGATGTGCGCAAGGCAACACACCCGCCATTTACATGCGGGTGGAAAGCTACGCGGATTGGATCGCAAAAGCGCGGTCACGCCTAAAAACCGCGCGTAAAGGCGGGCGCCTCACAATTTAGGATTGCGCCAAAGAGTAGAAGCTATGGGGCCCCGGCGCTTTGTACGTGCTGGAGCCCCGCAAAGCATAAGTCATTCCTCGTCGGCGCCAGTGCGCTCGTCAACACCTGTGCGTTCATCAACACCTGTGCGTTCATCAACGCCGGTGCGCTCGTCAACACCGGTGCGCTCATCAACACCTGTGCGTTCATCAACGCGAGTACGGTCATCAACACCATCGCGGTCATCGCCGCCGGTGCCGTCTTCTGCCGATGTCTTGGGTTCTTCAACGCCATCAGACCCCTCATGCCCCTGACACGCAGCAAGGCTAAGGCTGAGCGCGCTCACTGCGCCAATGATCATTGCATTTGTCTTCATATTCGATCCTTTCATGGAACTACTGATTGGTTACTCAAAGCCCATTCGTCCGACTGCTCGTTGGTATCCTTCGGTTCCGCGCAGAGGGTCTAGCATCGGGTCGCGGTAAATCTGCACCAGACCCGCATCACGCGCGGCCCATGCGGCTTCCAGCGCGGCGAGCGCCTCGGCTTCATTGCCCCACTGCGCATGGACTTGTGCGTATTGGTAATTGCTCTTGTCGCCTTGGCGCTCTCTGAGCTCTGCAAAGTGCCTCTCAGCCTCCGCGCGATTACCAAGTTTGTCTTCGACAATCGCAAGACCGGTTTTCTTGAAGACATACCGCGTCTCGGCTTCGAAATTCGTTTTGGCAGATGCTAGGTCGCCAAGCGTGAGCCGGGCCCAGCCGACAAGATTGTGATAGCTTGAAAGCCCCTCATTCAGGCCATACGCTTTTTCATATTCAGGTATGGCCGCCCCGGGCTCACGCGAATTGTAGGCGATGTTTCCGGCATAGCGGAACACGCGGGCGTTTAGAGGATCCAGAGATTCTGCCAGCGCTATCGCGGCTTTCGCTTCGCTATCATCGCCGATGCGTGATCGGAAAATAGCATAGCGGCTGAGAATGTCGGCATCCCCTTTGCCCAATTCATACGCTTGCTTCCACGGGGTGAGCGCGCCTGCCACATCGAGCTTACCCGTCGCAAAGATAAAGCCAAGCACAGCGTACCCATCGGCGAAATCAGGCGCGATTGCGATCGCTCGCCGCGCGGCCTCGGCGGCAGCGTTCATCGCACCGTCCCTCTCGCGCGGTGCACCATAAAGGTTCTGGATCAAAGCTAGCGTTCGCCCGCGCTTTGCGTGAGCGGCAGCGTAGTCAGGATCGAGCCGGATCGCCTCGTTGAACTTGGCCAAGGCGGCACGGTCGCTCGCCTCATCTGTTCCGGAATCATAGAGTTCTTGCCCGCGCAGAAATGCATCATACGCTGCGACATTTTGCGTGCCGCCCGAAAGCCCATCCGCTGTTGAGCGATCATCCGCTCCTGAAAGCAAAGTGACGATACCTGCCGCAATCTGGGATTGAATGGCGAACACGCTATCAATCGGACCTTTGATCTCGAATTCTCGAAGCACTCTGTCGGTATTTCCGTCGATCAATTCCGCACCGCCTGCGAGAGTATCGCCCTCACGCCGGATATCACCGGTGAGCAGATAGTTCACATTAAGCTTTCCGCTGATTGCGCCGGCGGTATCGCCTGTATCGCGGAACGCATTGGAGGATGTTTTTGCCGCCACATGCAGCAACGGATTGCGTGCCAACTGCGAACGAATTTCCGCAGCAAAACCTTCGAGTAGATACGAACCTTCGCCCGGCTCCCCCATCACACTGAACGGCATCACTGCCAGTTTAATGTCTGTTGCACCGCCCGTGAACAGCCCGCCACTCCAAGCGGCAACGCCGCCTGCCCCAACGGCGAGCGCCGCCCCGCCAAGAATAGCCGCGCGGCGGCTGATGACAGGGCTGGTTTTAGCCGGTGCTGCAATCGTCCCGGTGCCTGAAGGTTCTGTGCCTGCAGGTCCTGCAAGTGCCGAGCGCTCGCCATCCTGCTTTAATTTGACCGCCTTTATCAGTCTTTCGATTTCCGGAGTGTCCGCCGTCCAATCGGCGTCTGCGGGCAGAGTAATCCATTGAAACTGGCGAAATCCCAATGGCGGCTCTGTGCCGTCGATGGAAACGGGGACTAGCGCCCCGCGATCGCGTCCGCGTGTCGCTTCGTCATGGACCCAGTGCGAGACTGCGGAGACCTTGGACCACAGCACGACAACCGCATCTGCGGTTTCAAGCTTATCCTCGGTCACTGTATGGTAGCGTGCGCCGCCTTCGAGCATGGCATCCCACCACACTGAAATGCCAGCATCCTGAAGCAGGTCGAGCACCTTGCGTGCCAAGGGTTGATCATCCCTCGAATAGCTGAGGAATACAGTGTCCTTTGCCGTTCCGACTTGTTCTGGATGATCCAGACCGCTCATATGCCCCTCTATTGCAGAAATACTGCACCCTTGACCGTGCGACCGGAACGCATGAGATAACGCAGCTTATCGGCCCTGTCGAACTCTGTTCGCAAAAGTATGCGGGACGCACGCTGTGCTTGTCGAATGTTTTGTGTGCGGTTAGCACCTGAGATGAAAAGCCGAACCGCTTCTCCCGGGGGGAACAACGATCACGCCGAATACCGATCCAGCATCGCCCGGACAGGGTTTTGAGCCGCCTGCGCCCAGGCCTTGTCTTGCCATCGGTGTCACAGGACATCGCCGCTCGCACCCCGCGTTTCCAGCCGACATTGCGGCGCTATCAGCGGTGCTTTCGGAGATTTTCTCTGCTTTGGAAGATGCTGGGACCGACTGTGAGGTCCACGGGACTGAACCACAGCCACCTGCGCTGCGTTTGCTGACATTGCTAGCCGACGGGACCGACCATCTTGCGGCAGAGCTCGCGCTGGCAAAGGCTTGGGAGCTGACCGTTCCGTTGCCATTTGGCCGGGCGCTCAATACCGCTATCAACGCTGATCCGGACACCGCTGCAGATCCACGCGCGATCTTGGCTGGTAGAGCGCCTGATGATGCGCCCACAGGCAAGCGTGCGGCTGCGATAGAAGCGCTTTTGGATAAGGCCACAGTTTTCGAATTGGCAGAGCGTGATGCGATTGTTGCTGATCACTTTCTCGCCACGCTGGATAATCCCAGTGATCCGAAAGCGCTCAGCACTTTTCTCCACCATACGTCTGACCGGACACTGCAAGCAGGCCGTATCCTGATCGAGCAGTCGGACATTTTGATCGCGGTTTGGGACGGGGTATCTACCACCAATATTGGCGGAACAGGCCATACTGCGATAGCTGCTCTTTCGGCTGGAGTTCCGGTGATCTGGATCGATCCTGCATCACCGGACGAATGGCGCATTGTGTACACGCCCGATGCGCTTGCTCTTAAACCGCCGCCTACCGCTGCGTCGCGCGATGCGCAATTGCGGGCTTTGGTAGGCGATAGCGTTGGATTGGCTGCGCCTGATGAAGACAGCCCCCATGCCGGGCTCGCCGCCCTTGGCAAAGAAGCGTGGCGGGGCCGCAGCTCGGCAAGCAGTCACGCCTATCGCCGCGTAGAGGCACTGTTTGGGCATAGCAAATGGCGCGAAAAGTTCGGGTCTATCCGGCAGACCTTCGAAGCACCTGA
Source organism: Erythrobacter crassostreae (assembly GCF_019204045.1). Taxonomy (GTDB): domain Bacteria; phylum Pseudomonadota; class Alphaproteobacteria; order Sphingomonadales; family Sphingomonadaceae; genus Erythrobacter; species Erythrobacter crassostreae. The sequence goes on from NZ_JAGSPC010000001.1 coordinate 1,530,855, forward strand.
CGAAGTCGCAACGGGAAGCGGGCAACCTTTGCTGGACTCGCTCGATGCGCTTCCGGGCGGCGATGAGCGGATCACGTGCGCCATCGGTGAGGATGTTCTGAGCCGTTTTGCATGGACCAACGCCATCGCATCGCGTCTATCGGACCTGTTCCGGTCGGGAATGGTGCTGAACTTCACTCTCGGCCCGCTCGCGATCCTTGTCGGCCTGCTTTATATTCCCACTGCTGGGCCCGAATACAAATGGATTTTCGCGGCGCTAGAGCTCCTTTTGCTGCTGGTTATTGTGGTCAACACACTTTCGGGACAACGCGCACGTTTGCATGCCCGCTGGTTGGAAACGCGGCGTCTGGCCGAATATCTGCGTCATGCGCCCGGCCTGCTTGCATTGGGCGTGGCCCGGCCTGTTGGCGGCCGGCCGCAAAGCGTCCGTGGCAGTTGGCCGGAATGGTATGCTCGTCAGGTCGCCCGCGGTGTCGGTTTGCCAAACGTCAAAGTGGATGGCGCGTATTTGCGTGCGTCTGCGCGACTGTTGCTCGATCACGCGATCCAACCTCAGCTTGAATACCATCAAGGCAAATCGGCGCGCCTTCACCGCGCGCATCACGCCATCGAAACGTTGGCCGAGAGGCTATTTGCGCTCGCTGTCATAATGGTAACGCTTTATCTGGTGTTGTTCGGACTATCGACGCTTGGTGTGATTGCTCCCGAATTGGTCACGACCTTGGCCAAATGGTTCACGGTAAGCGCAGTCGCGTTGCCAACCATTGCCGGTGCCCTCGCCGCGATCGGATATTTCGGGGATTTTGATCGGTTCGCCGATATCTCGGAAATGACCGCGCGCAGGCTTGAGGCGCTGCAAGAGCGCACCGTTATGTACCTTGAGCAGAGCGACGACGCGCTCGGTTACGCCCCGTTGGCGCAGCTAGCGCGGCAGACAGACGAAACAACGTTCGCCGAAATTCAGGCATGGCAGGCAGTGTTCAACAACAAGCGTACGACTGTCCCCGCCTAAGCGATATTACTCCTGCATGGATGGTGTAGGAGGGTGCTGTCAGTCGCCGAACCCAATGGGTATTCTTGCGAACGATACATTTGGTTGAAATGACCGCAGATGGGCTGATAGCGGACGGTCTTGTTTCCCGGGCCGCAACGTTCAAAGCTGACAGTCAGCTTCCGACCCAATTGCAGATGTAGCACTGCTGTTGACACCGATTTCAATTTGATCTAGTGCATATACACGAAAGGGCGCGCTATGGATGATAAATTAATTGCAAACACCTGCTATGCCACCCGAGCTCGGCGCGCTGCGCGGCATCTCAGCCGCATGTATGATGATGCGCTTAGACCGCATGGCATCAAGGTCAGCCAGTTCTCAATTCTCGTCGCCGCATCCGTATCGCGCGGAGACGCTACAATTACCGAACTAGCCGACGAGCTCGGCCTGGAGCGCTCCACACTGAGCCGCAATCTGCAACCGTTGGAACGGCGCGGCCTTGTCGAAATCGGAGAAGAACAACAGCATCGCTCGCGTCAAGTATTGCTTACGGCGCAAGGCGAACGTCTGATCGAGGACGCCTATGGTGATTGGGCACGGGTTCAAGACCGTGCGCGTGGACAATTGCCGATTGATGAGAGCGCAATTCTGGGCAGCCTGAGCGCCCTTAACGCAATCACCTGAGCAAACCCGGTTCCATCAAGGAGAAGAACAATGGCCTCTAACGTGTATATACAAGATAGCGAAGGTGCGGCAGTACCTTCTGGGGAGTTTGAATACTGGCACTGGAGGGTCTTCGTAGTCCTCGCGCTTTGGGCAGCCGGGGTTGCTGCGGCCACTCTTGCGGGTGTGTTCGAGACGCTGCCAATGCAAGCGGTCGCTCCACTGGCGGCGCTGGGCATTATCGCGCCGGTCGTGCTTTATAAGACGGTCCCTTCGCTGGGCGCTTTCTTGCGCTCGCGTTCGCTTGACTATTTCACGACGTTCCATCTGTGGCGCATCGGCGCAGCTGGCCTTTTCTTCTGGTATGGTTCGCAAAACCTGCTGCCAGAAACGTTTGTGCGTCACGCAGCTTGGGGCGATCTGCTTGCCGGATTGCTTGTACTCCCATTGCTGTTTTCCGCCAGCAAAGGACTTCGCAAATATGTCCTGTTTCACACTGTTGGGTTTCTCGACTTCATCCTTGCTGTTGGGACCGGGCTTTATTTCACCATCATCGGCGATCCAGCAATGTCGTCGATCGCGACCCTACCCCTTATCCTGATCCCGCTGTTTGGTGTCTCAGTATCGGGTGCCTCGCATATCATCGCTTTCGATATCATGCGCGGTCGCAGCCAAGGTGATGCCGCCTATGAGCAAGCCGCATGACTGTGCTGGTTCGCCACGCGAGTTCGGAGCAGGGCGGTGCCATAGCGCATCGCCTTGACTCCAAAGCCGACTACATCAGGGGTAGCTTGCTAGTTAGACAGCTGGGACGCCACTACCCGGAGGACAGGCATGACATCTGAGACATTTCCCGCGCAAACCAGCAAGCCAGCAGTCGTTAAAACGACGGGCTTTCTCGTCCTGCTCGCTATCCTCTCCGCCCTTGGGCAGTTCGCAAGCAACGTATATCTTCCATCCTTGCCTGCCGTAACGGAGCAACTCGGTATCAGCGGTTCGGTCGCGGCTCTTACTTACACCATTTATTTGGGTGCGTTCGCATTCGCTCAACTGGTTTACGGTCCCGTCGCGGACAGGTTTGGCAGACGCCCGCTCTTGCTGTTAGGCGCGATCCTTTTCGTGCTCGGCTCGGGGATGTGCATGCTCGCAGGCGATGTTTCCTGGCTGCTCACTGGCCGTGTAATTCAGGCGATCGGCGCGGCGGCAGGCGTCGTGATGGCACGCGCCATGGTGCGCGACGTGTTTTCAGGTCCCGAACTCGCCAAAGCGCTTGCCCTCATGACAATCGTGTTCGCGCTGGCGCCTGGTTTAAGTCCGCTCTTGGGAGGCGTGCTTCAAGATACTCTTGGCTGGCGTTCGGTGTTTGCAGCTGCAGCAATCGCGGGTGTTTTGGTATTAATCGCAGCAACTGTTTACGCTCCGGAAACCTTGGCAAAAAAGTCGGATGCAATCAGTTTGTCAGGAACGGCGAAGAGCTATCGAGCGATACTCGCTGATACTGAATTCTTCCGCTTCGCGCTGGCGACAGCATTTATCATCGGTGCGATGTCAGCCTTCTTTGTGGGTTCTCCAATCGTCTTCATCGATCTGCTCGGAGTGTCCGCGACGGAATATGGACTGTACCCGCCGCTTGCCATAACTGGATTTATCATAGGGAGCGTCGCGACGCGCAAACTTGCTGGACGGCTCGCGGTTTATGATCTCGCGAAAGTGGGCGTCTCGATTTCCTTGATGGGGGCAATTCTGATGGTGGTATTCCCACTGTTCGGGATTGAGCACAAACACGCGATCAATGTTTCGATCGTCGTATTCGTGAGCGGAATGGGCGTTTTCATGCCAACGGCGGTGGCGATCGCGTTGGAGCGTTTTCCAGAACGCGCTGGCACAGCTGCCGCGATGCTCGGGTTTTTGCAGATGGGTATTGGTGCTGCAGCGTCGGCAGGCGTCGGCTTGCTTGCCAATGCTCAGCCATTTCTCGCTTTTCCAATTATCATGGTGGTCTCGGCGCTTTCTGCCTTCGCACTAGTTGCCACACCTAACTCCGACTCAAGCGGCGATGACATAATGTCGTCTTCATAATTCGATGGAGCGATGACCACCTTGACTGCAAACCTTCAAATTATGCTAGTCAAAACTCATAGCCTCAAAACACCCCAACCTGAGGCATTCGTGCAAAGCGCAGCTTTTGACCAAGTCGGTCGCCGGGCGGGGATGGACTAGCGGGCTTTGCCGCTGCCATCCCCGCTCTATTCTCAGGCGATAGGGCGGTTTAGCCCCAAGGCGTGACGAGATACTTCTCGCCGGTTTTCATCTGGCGATAATCCGTGATCGCTTCTTTGGTCAGCATGCCTTCCAGATCGACCTTCGCCTTGTAGCTAGAGGCAAAGGTCGTGCCGAGGTTCTGCTGAACGCGCGTGCGCATTTTTACGACCGTTTCCATGCCAGCCTTCGCAAGGAACGGCGTGAGCAGCCAGCCCGAAACGGTCCATTGCAGACCGTATGACGGGGTCAGGATAGTCGGGTTCTGCAGGTCCAGACGGCCATACTGATACATCTTCTTGTCTTGGTTTGATCCGTAGCGTGAATACTCATCCATTTGCGACGAGGCCACTTGCTCCATCGCTTTCAAAACGTGGTCAGTGTTTTGACCGCCGCCGATCGGATCAAAGCCGAGGAACGCGCCGGTTTCGGTGATCGCTGCACGAAGCTGCTTCATGTAATCATCGTCAGACGAGTTCACGACATATGTCGCGCCTTGGCTTTTCAGCAGATCAACATGCTCTTGCTTGCGCACGATGTTGACGAGCTTCATGCCGTCTTCCTGACAGATCTTATTGAGCATCTGGCCAAGGTTCGATGCCGCGGCGAGGTGCACGATGGCATCGTGGCCTTCCATCTTCGCGGTTTCGACAAAGCCGAGGGCTGTCATCGGGTTCACAAAGCTGGATGCACCTTCTTCGGCAGTGTGATCGCCCAGCGGCAGGCACATCATGGCATCGGCAATGGCATACTGGCTGAAGGCGTTGCCCGGCACGCATGCGACGCGCTGACCCATCAGAGCCTTTGCCATGTCGCCGTCACCGGTGGCGACAACGGTGCCTGCGCCTTCGTTACCGGCTGGCAGACGCTGACCGTGGCGGCCGCGCTGACCGGAAAGGAATGGCTCCGGCATGGTCGCGACAACTTTGCCAGGTGAATATTCTGCGCTGTCGAAATCGGCGGCGCTGGTCAGGATCGCGAGATCGGACGGATTGATCGGCGCGCCTTCCATTTTGACTAGCACTTGGTTGCCGGTTGGCTCTGCAAAGCTCTCTTCGCTGATTTCGAGGGTCAGCTTGCCGTCTGCCGAAAGCGTCGAGAAAAGCTGTTTGCCGGTCGTTGTCATTATCCGTCTCCTGTAATTGCGTTGCAGCCGAGCTAGGGAACTGATGCGCGCATTACTAGGGTGACGTTAGGTCAAGCCTCGCCCGTATCCGGCTTTTCGCGCGGCATCAATTCCACGAGCAGCACCATGAAAGCCCATACCGCGAGGGTCGGTTGCAGCTTGGGCACGCGCGCCAGTTGGAAGAAATCTTCGGCGATATAGGGAAAGGCGGCGATCGTTGCCGCAGTCAAGACGACATAGAACAATTTGTATTCGCTCTGACCCAGATAAAGGATCATCACAACCACTGCCGCGCTTAGGAGGAGCAGCGCGACGAAATCGCGCACTGGCAACCCTTCGCCGCCGACCAGAACAAATCCCAAAACCGCGCCAAATACGATGTTGATACCATCGACATTGGCTTTGTATTCGCCTTCGGTGATCCGAAAGCTAGGCGGCATTTTGTACCAGTTCGACATTCTATTTTTGCCCCTCCGGATAGAGCGCTTCGACGAAATACAGCCCATGCGGCGGCGCGTTCATACCAAGAGCCTGCCGGTCGCGTGCCTCGAGCGCGGTCGTAATCCGCGCTTCTTCCCAAGTTCCTTGTCCCACCAGTTTTAGGCAACCGACCATGGAGCGAACCTGATGATGCAGGAAACTGCGGGCCTCGGCGTGGATATGAATCTCCGGCCCGAACAGGCCGTCCACTTGCTCCACATCCAGCCGGTCTAGCGTTTTCACCGGGTCTTTCGCCTGACAAATGGTCGATCGGAACGTCGTAAAATCGTGACGCCCGACAAGAGCCTGTGCGGCGCGCTGCATGGCATCCGCGTCAAGATTTGCAGGCACTTGCCACGCACGTTTCTTTGCCAGCGCAAGCGGCGCGCGGCGGCAGGCAATCCGGTAAAGATAGCGGCGGCCAAGGCAGGAAAAGCGCGAATGCCAATCCTCGCTCACAATCTCGCAATGGTTCACGCCGATGGGATTGGGGCGCAGATGCGCGTTTACGGCCTCCATCAGGCGGAACGGGGTCAGGTCTTTCTCGATATCGACATGGCTGACCATCGCCATAGCATGGACGCCCGCATCGGTACGGCCTGAGGATAACAAGGTTAATTCCTCACCTGTCACCTTGAACAGAGCCTCTTCCATCGCCTGTTGCACAGTCGGCCCGTGCTTTTGGCGCTGGAGCCCCTGAAACGGGGTGCCGTCAAACTCGTATGTCAGCGCGAAACGGGTCAATCGAGCTGCGTCCCTTGCGGAACGGTCCGCCCGCGCAAAAATTCGCCCGTGCTCATCGCTGGCTTGCCTGCGCGTTGCAGGCGCAGGGGGCGAATTGCACCTTTGCCGCAGGCGACAGTGAGCGTATCATCGAGGATGGCTCCAGCATCGCCCGCTTGATTGACTTCTTCGGCTGACAGTAGCTTGATCCGCTCGCCCTCCAGCTCGAACCAAGCACCCGGAAATGGTGCGAGACCTTGCACATGGCGCACCAGATCGCTTGCATGGAGAGACCAATCAATCCGAGCCTCGGCCTTGTCGATCTTGGGCGCGTATGTGGTGTCACCATCATCTTGCGGCTGCGCGTCGTACCTATCGAGGTCTGCTAGCACTTCGACCATCGCGCCTGCGCCGAGTTCGGCGAGCTCTGCGGTCAGCTCGCCGGTGGTTTTGTCCGCAATCGGCGTGCGGATGATATGCAGCATCGGGCCGGTATCGAGGCCAGCCTCCATTTGCATGATCGTCACACCCGTTTCTTCATCACCCGCCATAATCGCGCGGTGGATCGGCGCGGCACCGCGCCAGCGTGGCAGGATCGAGGCGTGAATGTTGAGGCAACCATGCGTCGGCGCATCCAGCACCGCTTGCGGCAGGATCAGGCCATATGCCGCCACCACCGCGACATCGGCATTCAGCGCGGCAAAATCGGCCTGAGCAGCCTCATTACGCAGCGATTTGGGAGAGCGAACCTCCAGCCCAAGCGCCTCTGCCTTTGCTTGAACGGGGGAGGGGCGTAGCTTTTTTCCCCGGCCCGCCGGGCGCGGTGGCTGGGTGTAAACGCACACGATCTCATGCCCTGCATCGTGCAGCGCAGCGAGTGCAGGCACCGCGAAATCGGGCGTGCCCATAAAAGCGATTTTCAATTTTGGGCGCATAACGCGGTGCTTTGGCCTTTCTCGTTTCCGCTGCAGCCCCTATCTCTACCCCCATGGCATCGCAAGAGATCGAAGCGCTTTCGGGCGTATTGGCCCGTTTGCCGGGGCTGGGGCCGCGCAGCGCGCGCCGGGCTGTGCTGTGGCTGGTGAAGAACCGCGAACAGGCTTTGCCCGCGCTTTTGGAGGCTCTGGATGCCGTGTCGGAAACGCTGGTGGAATGCCAGACCTGCGGCAATGTAGACACGAGCGACCCTTGCGGCATCTGCGCCGATCCGCGCCGCGATGTGAAATCGCTTTGCGTGGTGGAGGATGTTGCCGATGTCTGGGCATTGGACCGCGCGCGGCTGTTTCAAGGGCGATATCACGTGCTGGGCGGCCGATTGTCGGCGCTGGACGGGGTTGCACCGGAAGACCTCAATATCGCCACCCTTCTGGACCGTGTATCGGGCGGCGAAGTCGATGAAGTCGTGCTCGCCATGAACGCCACCCTCGAAGGGCAAACAACCGCGCATTACCTCGCCGAGCGGCTGGAGGAGCACAATGTCCGCATCACGCAGCTTGCTCACGGCCTGCCCGTGGGCGGCGAGCTCGATTATCTGGACGAGGGCACATTGGCGCAGGCGCTTAGGGCGCGGCGGCCGGTTACCTGATCGTGGTGAGGCGCGCGCTGGCTGTCGGTGTTTGCGTCGGACTGGCCGCAGCCATAGCTATTCTGTTCGTCGCAATTGATCACAATCCGCAAAACGAATTTCTAGACGAGGGTGGAGAGCCGACGCAGGCGTTGGCAACGCTCGGTGCGATATGGTTTGTCGTTGCCGGCGTGTCAGCAGGACTGTTCACGTTGATCGCCGGATGGCTCACGTCCGATCGATCAGACTGATCGCGCTATTGCGCTTGCGGCGACGCACCGCGCACACTAAATCCCCTCACATGGCTATACGCGAAATTCTTGAAGTGCCGGACGCCCGGCTTAAAACCGTGTCCGTTCCCGTCGAAGCAGACGAGTTTAACGACGATCTCAAAGCGCTCGTCGAGGACATGTTTGAAACCATGTATGACGCGCCCGGCATTGGTCTGGCCGCGATCCAGGTGGGCGTGCCCAAACGGGTGCTGGTGATCGATCTTCAACCCGATGATCCCGATGCAGAGCCGGAGGAGTGCGATCACGACCATGGGCATGACCACGGGGCACACACGCATCAACCGACCAAGAAAGAGCCGCGCGTCTTTATCAATCCGGTGATTGTCGATCCGGCAGAAGAGCTGTCCACCTATCAGGAAGGCTGCCTATCCGTACCAGAGATTTACGCTGACGTGGATCGCCCCGCGACCTGCACTGTCGAGTATCAGGATCTGGACGGCAAGAAACACACAGAAAACCTCGAAGGTCTGCTCGCCACGTGTTTGCAGCACGAGATGGACCACCTCGAAGGCATCCTGTTTATCGACCACCTTTCGCGGTTAAAGCGCGGTATGGCGCTGAAGAAGCTGAAGAAGTTGCGGCAGGCGGCTTAAACTTCGGTTTTCATCCGGCCTATCGCTGCCTTCACATCACGGATCACTTCATTGCACATTTGGACACAGCGTTTGCAGTGCCGGTCGTCATGCATTGAGCAATGCTCAATGCATTGTTCGCATGCGACAATCGTGGCCAGCCCCATTGCGCGGATTGCGATCACGTTTTGGCCCGTTCTACGCGAACCAATACGATAAAAGGCTGTACAGGCATCAGACGCATCAAGGCACCTGCGGATGCATTCGCTTCGATCCTGGTCTGTCTGTGCGAGGCAAGCATCGGCACACGAATTCATAATAGCGGCGCCATACATTGCGTGCTTAACCGCCTCACCCAGTTCCGCGTTGTAATCATCGCCCACATGCGGGTGATCCTGAATCATCTCTTTGATCGACATCGTTTTTCTCCTTTAGCTATCAAGCGAATGATGTTGGGGATTGGTTCCAAGCCTGCCGCGATTGCGCCTTGGCGTCAGCGTTCGTTCCAGCTATGTTCTGCGAATGGATGCAAACATTGTCATTGCCGCTATCGGCATTCTCGCGCTGCTGATCGGCCTGGCTGTAGGGTGGTTCCTGGGAGGGAAACCAGCGGCTGATTTGCGTGATCGGCTCGGCGTGCGTGAGGGTGAGTTCAAGACTGCGATTGCCGAATTGGGCGATGCTCAGGTGAAGCTCTCTGCGGCGCAAGAACGCGCTGGCCGCGCCGATGCTCTCGCCGCCGAGCTCGAAACCGCACGCGAGCAGAACGCCGCGTTCAAGGCCGAGCGGGCTGGATTTGCAGAGCAAAAGAAGCTGCTCGAAGAATCCCGCGATAAGCTGCTCAAGGAATTCGAAAACACCGGCGCTCAGGTGCTCGGCAAAGCGCAGGAGGCGTTTCTGCGCCGCGCGGATGAGCGTTTCAAACAGTCCGAGGAAACCGGCGAGCAGAAGATCAAGGCTTTGCTCAATCCCGTCGGCGAGCGGCTGGCGAAATACGAACAGCAGGTCGAAACGCTGGAGAAGCAGCGGGTTGATGCGTTTGGCCAGCTCAACGGCCTGATCCAGTCCATGCGCGAGGGGCAAGAAGAAGTCCGGCGCGAGGCGCAGCGGCTTGGCAATTCGCTCACCAACGCCCCCAAAGCGCGCGGTCGCTGGGGTGAGCGTGCTTTGCAAAACCTGCTCGAACAATGCGGCCTCGCACAGCACACCGATTTTATGATGGAGCATTCGGTAGACACCGAGGAAGGGCGGCTTCGCCCAGATGCGATCATCAATGTTCCGGGGCAGAAAAAGCTCGTGATCGATTCCAAAGTCTCGCTCAACGCGTATCAGGCAGCGTTTGAGGCTGATGATGATGATACGCGCGATTTTCAGTTGAAATCCCACGCCAAAAGCATGCGCAATCACGTCCAGACGCTGAGCGCGAAAAGCTATCAAAGCCAATTCGAAGAAGCGCCCGACTATGTGATCATGTTCATCCCCGGTGAACACTTCGTGACCGCCGCTTTGGATGCTGATCCAACATTGTGGGATTTCGCGTTCGAGCGCCGCGTGCTGCTCGCCACGCCAACGAACCTCGTAGCCATCGCACGCACCGTTGCGCAGGTCTGGCGGCAGGACGGGCTGGCAAAAGACGCGCAGGAAATCGGGCGGATGGGCGCGGAGCTTTACGACCGGCTGCGCGTTGCGGGCGAGCACCTGAAACGTGTTGGCGGCGGACTGGATAGCGCGGTCAAAAACTACAACAAATTCGTCGGCAGCTTTGAACGCAACGTCCTCTCCTCCGGCAAACGCCTTGCGGAAAAAGGTATCGAGATCGGCAAAGCCGAAATCGAAGAGGTGCCGCTGGTGGAAAGCACTCCGAATTACAACGCGGCAGATGCGGACGATAGCGATGCGCGTGATGATACCAAACAGATCGGGCGCGACGCTGCCGAATAGAGCATATCGCCATGCCATATCTCTGCATCAGCATCCCCTCACGCGGCTAATTGTGTCATCGCTGCAATACTATGCACGCTCCAATTGGTTAACCCGATTGACGAGAGGTGTGACAGTGTTACCTGCCCCGTTCCTATTCTAGGAATTGACACATTTGGAGGGGTCAAAATGAAGAAATCAATCGTATTTACAGCCGCACTTTCGAGCGCGCTTCTGCTTACCGCATGTGGCGGAGCCACCGAAGAAACTGATGCGGCGACAACCGACGCAGCAGCGACCGAAGAAGGCACCGAAGAAGTAGCTGCTGCTGCTGAAGATTGCACTGAAGAAGCGATGACCGCCAAAGCAACCGAACTTGGCGAAAAGATGCAGGCCCTCGCCAGCGATCCGGAAGCCATGGCTGAAATGGCTGCCAAGATGACCGAAATCCAAGAAAAAGTGACCGCCGGCGCTGCTGACGGTTCTTTCGGTATGACCGAAGCATGTGCAGCTTATGACGAAATGCTTGCTGCTTAATTGCTGACAACTATTGCAGCCTATCAGCGTGGGCATTCCGCGCTGATAGGCTCGCAATCTAGACCTTTTTGAAATTGAACGCTGCGTTCAAAACAAACACCGCCAGTCCAGCGAAAACGGACACAATCACACGCGCGACAAGGTAATTTATCGCTGTGTATTCCGTGAGTATCCAGAACAAGCCGACGGTTACGGCAAGCCCCACGAGGGCGTTCAGGATAAACAACAGGTAGCCTGTCGAAACCTTGCGATCCGACCCTGCGAAGATCCATGTTCTCCCGAACACATAATGTATCGAATTGGCTATCAGGAAACTGATTGCGGTCGCGATGACCGGATCGACTCCCGCAAATTCGACCAACAGCCACAGCACGCCCAATCCGATGGCAAACACACCGGTGCTAACCACCGTATTGCGGAGAAGCATGCCGCCAGCGCGCCGAGTGAAGAAACGTTCGATCATGGCTGTTCGAAGGCAGTAGCGCCCGGTCTGCTCAGGCCTGAACCGCAGAGCGCGGCATGGGGCGCGGATTATGCTCGCCAACATCGCGCCATTCTGTACGGCGCGGCGCACCGAACCAGATGAAGAGCAGAGGCAGCTTTATAAAGAGCAGCTCGGAATGGATCATCCTGTCGATCCATAGTTCACGCCGGTTGGGCTTTCGCCGTGCATTCGCGGCCAGCCATTTGTCATAAGGTTCGAAATGGCTCGGCTCGTCGATGTGAACAATCTCGAATATCCGCTTTAGCGTTTTGTCCGAATTCACTAGCGGATGGTCGAGCAGGATATCCACCTGCTTCAATCCGCGTTTTTCAGTAAGCGAGATCACTCGGCATAAACGTTCAAACAAATCATCGCTGGCCACAATCGCATCGGTATCGAGATCGTCGATAGACGTGCCAAAGGTCAGCTCGATAAACCGGTCAATATGGCCAAATGTCCGGTCAACCGCGATCGGCTTTTTACCCTGAAGCTCAAACCAGCGTTTGAACATCACATAATGTTTTCGTTCGTCAGCCCGGTGTTTCTCTACAGCGGTTATGAACTCGACCGCGTCGGGATGCTTGCGCTTTACCGCTTCAAGAACCCGGTCAAGCGCGGTGTAGCCGCGATGCTCGTTATAGATGTAGATCGAGCCAAGGATGTCGAGATAGCGGCGGGTGAACCATGCTTTCATTCGAGAAGAATACTACGAACGCGGAAGGGAGTCACGAAATTGGATGCAATCCGAACTCTTTGCTCCGCTTTTCTAAAAGCTGTCCAGAACCTCATAAGCCAACACCGCGCCCGCGACGGCTGCGTTCAGGCTATCGGCACGCCCGCGCATTGGCATGGTCACGCGAAGGTCGCATTCGGCTTCGTAGGCCTCTGGCAGTCCTTGGGATTCGTTGCCGACAAGGATGAAACAGGGCGCTGCATAAGGCGCGCCGCGATAGGGTACGGCGTCGCGCAGGCTGGCCGCGACCAATTGGCCCGATCCGGAACGAAGCCACGGGACGAAATCCTCCCAGCGCGCTTGAGCAATGCCTTGAGTAAAAACCGCGCCCATGCTCGCCCGGACGGCTTCGGCGCTGAATGGATCGGCGCAATCATCGATCAGGATCAACCCGCCAGCACCCACGGCATCTCCGGTGCGCAGCATTGTGCCAAGATTGCCCGGATCGCGCAGTGCCTGCGCCACAAGCCAAATTTGCGCGGCGCCGCGGTCAATATGCTCAAGACCGGTGTCCCATTCATCGAACACGCCGACCACGCTTTGCGAGTTCGACTTGCCGGTGATTTTGGTCAGAATATCGGGAGAGGTTTCGATAACTTCGCCGCCTGCTGCTATAATATCCGCTTCGAGCCGTTCCAACAGCGGATGCGGATCGCGATTTTCGGCAAGCACGATCTGACGCGGCAACCGGCCGCCTTCACGCGCGTCTTCAAGCAGCCTTAGCCCCTCGACCAGAAACTGGCCTGCACGCTTGCGATGTTTTTTGTCCCGCAAAGACCGCAGGTACTTAACGGTGGGGTTAGAGAATCCAGTGATCTGTTTGCGCATGGCCAATCACGAAGTAAGCTCGCGCTATTCTTCGCCGAACCCGTCTTCGATCAGGCCGACCATCTGACCAAGCACGCCCTCTGCGTTTTCGCCCGAGACGATCACATCGACAGTATCGCCTTTGGCAGCACCCAACATCATCAGACCAAGGATCGATCCGCCAGCAGCCTCATTCGGGGCCTTTGCAACTCGGACCGAAACACCCTCGGGCAATTCAGCGACAGCGCCCACGAATTTGGCGCTGGCGCGGGCGTGAAGTCCGCGTTTGTTTACGATTGTCACGGTCTGGCGCAGTTCGCTCATTGCCGGATCATCCCTTCGCGGCCGCAGGTGCGGCGCTTTCACCAAGGAGTTCACTGGCAACGGTTATGTAATTGCGGCCTGCGTGCTGGGCGGCTTCCACTGCCTCCACAACGTTCATGCTCTTGCGCGCACCGGCAAGGCGGATCAGCATCGGCAGATTGATACCGGCGATCACTTCAACGCGGCCTGTATCTAGCAGCGAAATTGCAAGGTTCGATGGTGTCCCGCCGAACAAATCGGTAAGAATGATCACGCCGTTGCCGCTATCGACTTCGCCGATTGCTGTCGCGATTTCCTCGCGCCGCAATTCCATATCGTCGCTGGGGCCAATGCAGACGGTGACCACGTTCGCTTGCGGTCCAACGACGTGTTCCATCGCTTCGACAAACTGGTCCGCGAGGCGGCCGTGAGTGACCAGGATCAAACCAATCATGCGGGGGTGGGTCCGTTAGTTACCTTGGCGCTTGCCGCGTTCGATTTCGTCGGCGGCGCGTGAGCCTAAATTGCGATGCCGGACAGTGGGCGAAAATCCTGCATCGCGCAAGCCTTGAGCCATGCGTTCAGCGGTGAATACCGAACGGTGCCGTCCGCCGGTGCAACCGAATGCAACGTGGACATAGGATTTTCCCTGCGCTTGATAACGCGGCAACAGCGTCAACAGCAGGTCGTGGATCTGATCAAAGGCTGCGGCAAAAGCGGGATCTTTCTGGACATGCTCGCCGACGGGCGCGTCTTGACCGGTCAGCTCTCGCAGCCCTTCGACCCAGTGAGGGTTGTCGAGAAAGCGCATGTCAAAAACGAGGTCAGCCAGCGGCGGCATACCGCGGGCGAAGCCAAAGCTGGAAACCGTAAGCGTCATGGCGCCATCATCGCGCTTTTCAAACAGGTCGCGTACATGGTTTTGCAGATCGTTTGCTGACAGGTTGCTGGTGTCGACCACAATGTCTGCCCAGCGGCGCAGCGGCTCAAGCAGTTCACGCTCGGCACCGATCCCGTCTAGCAACGGGCGGCCTTGGGTCATCGGATGGCGGCGGCGCGTCTCGTTATACCGCCGTTCCAGCTCGGCATCGGCACAATCGATGAACATAAAACTGACAGACAGATCATCGCGGCCCGTCAAATCTTTCAACTGCGCAATAATATCAGCAGGCACGAAACCGCGCGTGCGCGAGTCGAAGCCAATGGCAAGCGGGCCGCGAACTGTGTCGGATTGCTGATCCGGATTGGTGACAAGCCGTTCAAGCAGTCGCACCGGAAAGTTATCAATCGTTTCCCAACCCAGATCCTCGAGCACGCCGAGCGTTGTGGATTTGCCTGCACCGGATAGTCCGGTGACCAGCAATATACGCTGCAACTCGGCCCCGTCAGACCGGGAATCGGTGGAATTTGAACTTTCCATACCTCTGTTTCGCGAGGAACGGGTCGAATGGAAAGCGCCTTTTTTGCAAACGCACCATTGCTGGACTTACCCGAAGGCCAACCCGTGTGTGTTTAAGGCCCATTCTGCCCGGACTGCCGGTGCGATTTCTCCGGGTAAGAAGGGTAGGGTAGGAATTGAGATACCAAGAATCTCACGATGTGCGATAGTCTCTGGAAGGCGCGGACCCTTTTCACCCAGCGACAGGATCAAGGAGAGCGGCGCCGGTTCGCCAAGGGGAAGCTTGATCAGGCCGATCCCTCGGACCTCGATCAGGCCCGCAATATTCGGTGGGGGTGATGCGATTATCTGGCCACTGTCCACCGACAGGGTAACCGCGTCATCGCCAATAAGCTTTGCGCCGCGGTCAATCAAAGCGAGCGCGAGCGATGATTTGCCACTGCCCGGTGGCCCTTCGATCATCAAGACGCGCCCCGCAATCGCGACGGCGCTGGCTTGAACTACGATAGAGTTTTCTTCGGTCATGCCGCCGGAAGGCGAAGTTTCAGGCAAGCGCCGTCCTGCCCGTCTGGCCGGTCTTCCGCAATGAGCGAGCCATCATGAGCCTCTGCAATGGCCCGAGCTATGGCGAGGCCCAAGCCAGAGTGATTGCCGAAATCCTCTCTTTCGGGGCGAACAGA
The DNA here is from genome assembly GCF_019204045.1 of Erythrobacter crassostreae. Classification (GTDB taxonomy): domain Bacteria; phylum Pseudomonadota; class Alphaproteobacteria; order Sphingomonadales; family Sphingomonadaceae; genus Erythrobacter; species Erythrobacter crassostreae. Next base: position 1,546,392 of record NZ_JAGSPC010000001.1, read on the forward strand.
GTGAAAGCGAGTGAAGACTTTCTCGCGCGAGGCCTCGGGTATGCCCGGGCCCGAATCGCAGACGGACAATGTGACGCACGATCCATCATTGTCGATCAGAACTTCGATCGGCGCACCGGGCTTTGAGAACGACACAGCGTTATCGAGCAGATTTTCGACAACCCGCTCCAGTCGCACACCTACACCCAGCACCGTCGCTGCAAATCCGATTGTGTTCAAAGTGATCTGGTGGTTCTGGTTTTCCGATCGGTATTCACGGTTGCCGACAATCGCACGGACCAGATCAGCCATATCGATTGGCTCGCGCTTGGCGCGCGACATCTCTGCATCAATTCTGCTCGCATCGGATATTTCGGTGACAAGCCGGTCAATCCGCCGAACATCGTGGCTCACGATCTGTTCAAGTTCGCGCCGCGTATCTGCGTCTTCCACCTTCGGGAGCGATTCCACCGCACTGCGCAGGCTGGCGAGCGGGTTCTTAATCTCGTGCGCGACGTCGGCGGCAAAGCTGTCCACCGCATCAATCCGCTGGCGCAGCGCGCCGGTCATATCTGAAACGGCGCGGGCAAGCAGACCGATTTCATCGCTGCGCTCGGGCAGGCGCGGTACCTCAACCTCTCGCCCGCGGCCTTGCCTTACCTTGACTGCGGCTTGTGAAAGCTGGCGCAGCGGCGTTACGATTGTGCGCGCGAGATACAGTGAGAGCATCGCCGAGGCGAAAAGGACCAGCAAGACCGCTGAAACCAGAGTTGAACGTGCTGACCGCACCGTTGCGGTAATATCGGCAGCGTTGCGAACGGTCAGCAGGGTCGCCCCGTTCAATCCGACCGGGGCGGCGGCGGTGATAACGGGCGTGCCGTCAACCCAGTCATACAGGTTGATCTGGCTAACTTCCTGTTCCCGAGCGGCGACCAGTTCGGGCCATGCATCGGCGGTTTGACCTTCGGGTTCAACAAAGTCGGTTACGGGCTCTGCGCTGACAATGGCATCAACGGTCCGATCCAGCCAGCGCGCGAAGCGTTCGCTCTGTGTATCGTCGCTGATATCGTTGAATTCGAATGCTGGTTCATCAAGCTCGAAACTGTCCGCCCAAAGCAAGCCTTCGGCATCGAACATGCGCAGCCGCATTCCTTGCTCTTTGCCGATCTGGACAAGCAGCGCCTCCTGTCTTTCACGGGTAGCGCCTGCGAGGGCTTCGGCGGTAATCTGTGCCTCGATCCGGGCTAGCTTGAAACGCTCGTCAATCAACTGGGTGCGGTAACTGTCGATGTAGAACAGTCCGCCGCCAAGCAACGCCAGCGGCAAGATATTCACCGCGAGAATACGCGCGGTGAGCGAGAACCGGCCAACCGGGCTCAGCGTTTCATCGCTTACAGTGGACGCAGCTTCTTCAGCCATCGTTGAAGCTGTACCCTGCTCCGTAGAGTGTTTCGATCGAAGAAAACTCGTGGTCGACACTTCTGAATTTGCGGCGCATCCGTTTAATATGGCTGTCCACTGTGCGGTCGTCGACAAAGATGTCGTCCGGATACGCGGCGTCCATCAATTGGTTGCGGCTTTTGATCACTCCGGGCCGCGCGGCGAGAGCTTCGAGAATAAGGAATTCTGTGACTGTCAGACTGACGGGGCGATCATCCCAGGTTACGTGATGGCGCGCGGGATCCATGGTCAGGCGGCCACGGGCAATATCGCTAGCGGCGGGTTGGATAACCTCGCCGCCGTCTCCCGCGGTTTCACGGATCGGATCGGCACGGCGCAGGATCGCGCGGATTCTGGCAATCAGCAGGCGCTGGCTGAACGGTTTGGCGATGTAATCATCCGCCCCCAATTCAAGACCGGCTTCCTCGTCTTCCTCGTCGTCTTTACTCGTCAGGAAAATAACCGGTAGCGTCACTTGCTCGCGCACCCGTCGCAGCAATTCCATTCCATCCATTTTGGGCATCTTGATGTCAAAGACACCAAGGGCGGGCGGGTTTTCTATCAACGCCTTGAGCGCCGTTTCGCCATCAGAATAGAGCCGCGTCACAAAGCCTTCGGCTTGTAGCGCAATGGAGACCGTCGTCAGGATGTTGCGATCATCATCGACCAGAGCAATGACAGGCGCGTCTTCACTGGCTGGAATTTCTGACGTGTTTTCGGTCATTTGTGTCCTCCGGCAGACATATAAATCCGCCTGCCAATATCGCTTCTCCAGTTGCTAGCGGGTTCGATGCGCCGAAACAACGCGTAGACGACGCTTATGTCTCGGATTGCCGCGCTTTTCGCACAGGATTGGGCAGATATGCCGGTCTGGTCTAGACCTTTGTGCATACGTATGCGAAATGCGAGCCGAATCCAGTGAATCGCGCGAACGCTGCTGGGCCATAGTCCATTTTCTCGGAGTAATTACGTTGACGCCTCTCGCTCAATCGCTGTCCAGCCACGGAATCGAAACACAGGCGGAGATCCACCCCAATCTCGGCACTCCAGCCCTTGTCGAGGCGTCCGTTTCTGCAGGTGAGGGTGCCTTGTCCAAGCACGGCGCTTTGGTGGTTCAGACCGGAGCGAAAACGGGCCGCAGCGCCAAGGACAAATTCATCGTCCGCGATGCCACGACAGAGGACACAGTGTGGTGGGGCAAGGTCAATGCCTCCATGACGCCGGAGCACTTTGCCAACCTCAAAGCCGATTTCATGGACGCGGTCGCGGGCAAAGAAACGCTCTATGTCGCTGACCTGTTTGGCGGGTCGCAGCCGGAACACCGCGTGAATGTGCGCGTGATAAATGAGCTTGCCTGGCACAACCTGTTTATCCGTACATTGCTGGTGCGTCCGACGACAGACGAACTGGTCGATTTTGCGCCCGAATACACAATCATCGATCTGCCCAGCTTTAAAGCCGATCCGGCCCGTCATGGCACCAACAGCGAAACTGTGATTGCGGTGAACCTCACAGAGAAACTGATCCTGATCGGCGGCACGCGCTATGCGGGCGAGATGAAGAAGAGTGTCTTCGGCATTCTCAACTATCTGCTTCCGACCAAAGGCGTGATGCCGATGCACTGCTCTGCAAATGTCAGCGCAGACGGTAAGACGGCGGTGTTTTTCGGCCTATCGGGTACGGGTAAGACGACGTTATCGGCTGATGCATCGCGCACATTGATCGGCGATGACGAACATGGCTGGTCGGACACCGCAGTCTTCAATTTCGAAGGCGGCTGCTACGCCAAGATGATCCGCCTGTCCGAAGAGGCAGAGCCTGAAATTTACGCGACCACCAAGATGTTCGGCACCGTGCTCGAAAATGTCGTGATGGACGAGCAAACCCGCGAACTGGATTTCGACGACAACTCGCTCGCCGAAAACACTCGCGGTGCATACCCGATCCATTATATCCCGAACACGAGTGAGAAAAATCTCGGTCCGGTTCCCAGCAATGTTGTGATGCTAACAGCCGATGCGTTCGGCGTGCTGCCTCCGATTGCGCGGCTGACACCTGATCAGGCGATGTACCACTTCCTGTCGGGCTACACGGCGAAAGTCGCAGGCACCGAAATCGGTGTGACCGAACCTGAGGCGACATTCTCGACCTGTTTCGGCGCGCCGTTTATGCCGCGCCACCCAAGCGTTTACGGTAACCTGCTGAAAGAACGCATCGCGAGCGGCGGCGTTCAGTGCTGGCTCCTCAACACTGGCTGGACCGGCGGGAAATACGGCGTCGGCAACCGGATGCCGATCAAGGCAACCCGCGCATTGCTGAATGCAGCTCTCGACGGTGATCTGGACAACGTAGAATTCCGCAAAGACGGTAATTTCGGCTTTGAAGTGCCGGTCCATGTTCCGGTTCTTGCGGAGAAGGGCATCGATCAGTCGATCCTCGATCCCCGCAGCACATGGTCTGACAAGGCCGAATACGACGCAACCGCGCATAAGCTGGTGCAATTGTTCATCGATAACTTCGAAGAATTTGCTGCCCACGTTGATGAAGGCGTGCGCCAGGCAGCCCCGGCGACACCTGTCGCCGCGTAAACCCCTTTCTCGGTTGGAGAGGAAGCCCCGCCCGGCGTTAAGACCGGTGCGGGGCTTTTGTTTCTGATGTTAGCGCTGAATATTTATAGGTCTGGGTAAGCAGAAGTGTGCAAGCAAGGCACGATGATCGGAACCATTGGAGTCCATCACTTCTAAACTGCGTACAGCCACGTCGCCTTTGACCATCACCTGATCCAGTGGCCAGCCAATTGGCAGCGCAAAGGAAGGAAAGGTCGGGAAAGTCCCGCGGCCGATACGTGGATCGCTCCATTCGCCCTTGTCACGAAATTCGCTTGTTGTGCGAGACCACGGCACATCGTTAAAATCGCCCATCACGATTGCACCGGCGATATCACCATCGGCGATTTTCGCCGCGCGCACGATGCTGCGGTCGCGTTGCTCAGTATTTTGACCGGGCAGGGGAGCTTTCGGATGCAGGCCGGTAAACCGGATCAAAGCTGTGTCGCTTGCTCGCAACAGAGAAAAGAGGGTCGGTGTGTCCTCGCCTTCCTTCTCATTGAAGTCGACATCGACTGTCTGCAAACGGCTGGCAAACACTTTGCCAAATGTGTCGTCCTGTGGGTGCGTTTGCACTGTCGGATAGTTTGAAAGCATGGGCGACAGCGCTTCAATCCACTTTTCGTCGGTTTCCGTCAGGAACAGGATGTCAGGATCATATTTATCAACCTGTTCGATTAGCGCCGAAAAGTTGGTGTTTTCCATCTTCACATTGGCCGAATAGGCGGTGAAACAGCGGTTGTCCGGTGCATCTGGGGCAAGCTCGATCTGTGTCGAAGCGAGCGATGAATATGGCCAGATGCACCAAACGTTGATGATAGCCGAAAAGCCGAGCAGCAGTGCAGTCCATCCGCGAAACCACGTTTTGGCAAGAAGGCTGCCGATCAAGAGCGCGGTGAAGAGATAAGTCGCAGGCTCCCGCACAAGATCCAGCGCCCGCACAAACCACCAATCGGTGTGCACCAGCGAGAAGGATGTGGCCGCAGCAGCAACGATCCCGATGGTCAGAAATGTGTAGCTAACGGCTCGCATAATTCCCTCTTTTCTGATCAATGGTGCGAACCGGGCGAAGTTCCATTGAAAGTTTTTACAATCGTGGATTTCACAATTCACTTTATTTTGCGGCGCGCGCGATCCATCCTGCTATCTAATTAGATTATTAGGGAGAACAATTATGAGCTTGCTAGACGGAATTCTGAAGAACATCGGCGGCGCACCGGATGATGTTGTCAACCTTGCCGAGAAGGTCGGTATTGATCCTGCCATGGCTGAAAAAGCGATTGCGGTGCTTGGTAAGACACACCAGCAAGACGGCGACACTGTCGAACTGGCTGCGAAAGAAACCGGTCTAGATAGCGGTGTACTGAACCAGATCGTTGAGCAGATCGGCGGCGAAGGTTCGCTTTCAAGCTTCGCATCGATGCTGGATCAGGATGGCGACGGCAATCCGCTAAACGATATTGTCGGCATGGCATCGGGCCTTTTCGGTAAGAAATAACCAAACCAACTCAGGGACGGGGAGAGAATTATGAGCCTAGGACAAATGTTGCAGCAGACCGGAGCCATCGCATCGATGGCGAAGGAACTGGGTGTCGATGAAGCCACCGCGAAATCGGCAGCGGGCGCTCTGCTCCCCGCGATTGTTGCGGGCATGGGCCGCAGCGCAACCGGCGGCACGAGCACGCCCGATCCGCTGGGCGGCCTTGGCGGCCTTGCCGGAGCCATTCTTGGCGGCGGCAGCTCTTCTTCCTCTGGCGGCGGGCTTGGCAGTGTTCTGGCAGGCGGCCTTGGCGGCGGTCTTCTCGACGCTGTGCTGGGTAACGATCCTACGCCAAGTCAGCCGGGCAACGACATCCTCGGCAATATCTTTGGCAGCAAAGATGTCAGCCGTTCGGTCGCAGGTGAAGTCGCTGCGATGACCGGCTTGGATGAAGGCATGCTCAAGAAAATGCTCCCGATCCTCGCCATGGCAGTTGCTGGCTATATGGCCAAGCAAGTGACCGGCGGCAGTGCGCCCGCAGGCGGATCGTCGGGCGGAAACCCGCTTGGCGGAATTCTCGGGTCAATTGTCAGCGGCATGATGAAACGCTGAACCGGTCACAATAGAGATGCGCCTTAAGCTACAATTTTGGGCCATTCTCGCAGCCTGCACACTTTCGGCGTTCGGGGAGCAACCCTCGAACGCCCAAGTGCAGGAACAAAGCGCGGCTGAAAGTCAACAGCAGGCACAAACGACCGAGGAACCAGCCTATCCCGGGCCAGTTGTCTATCAGCCTAAAGTTGTCGCAAGATATCCGCACGATCCGGCCGCCTTCACGCAAGGGCTGCTGTGGCATTCCGGCGCGCTTTACGAAAGCACGGGTCGGGTCGGGCAATCCGATGTGCGTAAGGTTGATCTTGAGACCGGCAAAATTCTCGCCCGGAGGCCTATTCCTGCGGATCAGTTCGGTGAAGGCATTGCGATTTGGGACGATGAATTCATCAGCCTCACATGGCAGGCCGGGGCGATCCATCGCTGGTCGATGGCGGATTTATCCCTGATCGCCTCCACCGATCGCTTTCCGTTCGAAGGGTGGGGCATCACCACAGTTGAAGACGGACTGATATTCTCCGACGGCAGCGCCAATCTGCGTGTGATCGATCCCGAAAACTACGGCGTAGAGCGCACCATTCCGGTGACGCTGAATAGTAGGCCGCTGTCCCAGCTAAACGAGCTGGAGATGATAGACGGACTGGTGTTCGCCAATATCTGGCAAACCCCGTACATAGTTGCGATTGATCCCGCCGACGGGGTGGTGCGCAAACTGATCGATTTTCGCACCGTCATCAATGAAGTGCAGGCGACGGAATTTGGCGCGGTGTTGAATGGCATTGCGTGGGATGCAGAAAACAGGCGTTTGTTCGTCACTGGCAAGCTGTGGCCCACCCTGTTCGAGGTAGAGCTGATCAAGACCGACGCGCGTATACGCTAGTTTGCGCGCCGCGATGCCTTTCAATCTGCGAGGCATCACCGAGTCGATCGTCAGGGAAAGATGAAACGTCAAAAGCCCAATAAGAAGGCTTGCGAGCCTATTCCTCGATAAAATATGTTGAAATTGCGGCTTGCACCGGAATTGCCTGACCTTCCGGCTTATCTGACAGATACGCTAGAAGACTGCGAACTTGCTCGGCCTTCCCGCCCCCATGGGGATTGCTGGCCAGCGGTTGAAGTGCAGATCTTGCATCGGCGATGCGTCCGTCGTTCATGTGCATCATTCCGGTGATGAGCCACAGCTCTTCGTCGAAAGCTGCAAGCTCGGCGGCCCTGACCAAGGCGTTTTTGGCGTCACTGCTCGGGTCAATGCCGCGTTCTGCATCCAGACGGTACTGATAGATGAGGGGCATTATATGCGCTTCCTCAATCTCGGCCAAACCGGTCATGGCCTCCATCGCGCGCAGATAGGCTACATCTTTCTGCGCAGCGTCCGAGACGCCGCGAGCCTTACGAAATCCGGCGAGGCCTTTGTACAGATACGCGTCCACTCGTTTGGGGTCGATGGCCAGAGCCTGGTTTGCAGCGGCAATCGCCGCGTCGTCGTTTTCGGCGTCGAATTCAGCTTTGGCCAACATGGCCAAGACGGCCGGATTATCCGAAAAGTCGGCTGCAATTGCGCGTGCCTCTGCGGCCAGATCCGTGGCATCTTGACCAGCAACGCCGCGCTCCGAGCGAATCCGGACATTCATCACCGCAGCTTCACCGTAATCCAGTCGCCGCAAAACAACGGCGCCAACATCGATTTCGTCGGAGCTGACGACATAACTCTGGCGGCTGCGGCTGCGATAATGAAAATTCAGTTGCCGTTCGAGCACACCGAAATCTCCGAAGATATTCTGCGCTGCCTCGGGCGAAGGGGTGCCTTTAAGCACTTCGAGCCAGTATTGCCGCAGTTGGCCCGAACGGCTCTCATCCATCGAAAGGTAATGATAGAGAAGCCAGCTGCGTCCATAGAACGAATCCTTTGCTTTGTTCTGCCATCCGCTGAGGGTCTGCCAATCAAGTCCGAATACTTCGCGAACCGGTGTCATTTCCTCCTCTTTCCAAAAGATTGTGGAATCCCGGTGTGAAGATGCCAGACCTAAAAGAACGGAGCCGTCGTCGCGGAAACGTGCCGCAGAAAAGAACTCTGCCGCACCTTCGTTCATCCACAGCGGCATCGCAAAACGGTCGGTCGAGCTGAGGAAGTGATGCGCATATTCATGAAGCAAGACCACGCTGGACAGGTCAGGACGGCCTTCTTTGTTGCGGATGTCCTGCACAAAAGCGACGCTGCCGTCTGTGCGCGGGATATAGAATCCGGCGATACTGTTTGACCCGGCAAGCTTCCTCACTTCGCCAAGAGAGCCAACGGCATAAACTGATATGCGGTTCGAAGGACTAGGTTTTTCGACGGCGCGGCCGGTGAAGTGTTCCATCGCGCCATGGTACCGTTCAAGATTTTCGGCGTATCTCCGCAGTTCTTCCTCGTCGTCATCTGCAAAGATGATGAAATGATCGGAGGATGCTTCGTACCAATCGGCCTTTGCCGGCTGGGCCAGAAATAGCGCGGCGATAATTGGACAGACTGCCGTCAAAAAACCGGATTTCAAACTGCTTGCTCCCAAAGATCAAAGGAGATGATGGCGAGAACGAATTGAAATTGCAACGAAACTCGAAAGCTCGTCTATTCTTTCAGGCTATCCAGATAGGTCCAGATGCGGCTGACAACCACTGACCCTTCGCCAACGGCGCTGGCCACGCGCTTCACCGATCCGCTGCGGACATCGCCGACTGCGAAAATGCCGTCTGTGCCCGTTTCAAACGGAGTTTCACGGCCAACGCAGGCACCCGTCAGAACAAAGCCTTTGTCATCGGTTTCGACCAAGCCGGATAGCCAATCCGTGTTGGGTGCAGCCCCGATCATGATGAACAGGGCAGACGTGTCGTGGCGCGTTTCACCCTCGGGTGTCTTAAATGTGATCCCGTTTAGCCAGTCATCCCCGTGCAGCTCGCTGATTTGCGTGTGGTAGTGAATGGTCACTTTGGGATCGGCTTCGAGGCGGCTGGATAGGTAGCTCGACATAGAAGCGGCCAGCGATCCTGAGCGCACGACCAGATGCACGTGCTTTGCGCTGCGTGACAGGTACATGGCGGCTTGCCCGGCAGAATTGCCGCCGCCGATGACGACCGCTTCTGTGTTGGCGCAAAAGCGCGCTTCCATTTCGGTGGCGGAGTAAAACACGCCCGCACCTTCGAGCTCTTCCAGCTTCTCTATCGGCAGTCGTCGGTATTGCACGCCGGTGCTCACGAGAATGGCTTTCGCGCAAATCTGATCGCCGTCATCCAAAGTCGCGCAGAACGATCCGTCTTCGCGCTTTTCCAACCCTTTGACGCGGCGAGGCATCACAAAGCGGGTGCCGAATTTCATCGCCTGTATCTGTCCGCGCCATGTCAGATCGGTGCCGCTGATACCGGTCGGGAAACCCATGTAGTTTTCGATCCGGCTGGATGTGCCAGCTTGCCCGCCGATGGCTGTGTCTTCGATAACAAGCGCGTCCAGCCCTTCCGAACCGGCATAGACCGCCGCCGCGACACCGGCTGGGCCGCCGCCCACGATCAGCAAATCAAAATCGCGCTGTGAACAGATATTGAGGTCAAGGCCGAGATATTGGGCCACTTTGCGCGGCGTCGGATCGTCCATTTTTTGGTCTGTGCCAAGCATCACGGATGGTTGATGGCCCGTGAGGTCACAGACTTTTGCGGTTTCCGCATCGCGCGCATCCATATCGAAGCTTTGGAACGGGATGCGATTGCGCGACATAAACTGTTCGACCGCTTGAACCTTTGGATCACGATCCGCGCCGATTATCGTCACGGCAGAGTTGCGCAGCTCGAACTGTTTGCGGCGGCGGGCTGCAAAGACGGTGATGATGTGATCGGACAATTCGGGGATGCGGCTCATCAAATCGAGCATCGCCGCACGCGGTGCCTCGATCACGCGGGTGTCTTTGGCCGCGCGCATCTTGAGGTAATGCACGCCGGCGTTCAGAAAACCGATCTCGCCCATAAACTGGGTCGGGCCGAGGCTGGATTCCATCAGGCGCTCGCCCGATTTTGGATCGACAACCTCGATCTCCCCTTCGAGCACGTAGACGAATGTGTCCATCGGATCGCCCAAGTCGGATACAATGGTGCCAGCGGTGTAGGTCTTTTCCTCACCGATCTCGCAAATCGCATCGACATGAGCATCGGCCAGCGGAACACGCCGCATGGTTTCGAGATCTTGTCCAAGCTGTTCCACGCGCGTCTCCTATTAAAACCGATTGACGCTATGTGGGGTTAGGCAACCGCCCCTGCAATGTAGCGGCTCACTGTCTTGTCCACGACATCCAGCGGAGCATTGCCGCCAAGTATGACAGCCGTGTTGAAAGCTTTGAAGTCGTAGGCATCGCCAAGCTCAGCCTCTGCCCGCGCGCGCTGGCGCACAATCTCGCTGTGGCCGATCTTGTAAGAGCATGCCTGTCCGGGCCAGCTGCAATAGCGGTCAACTTCGCCAGCGACTTCTTCCGCCTTCGATCCGTTGCGCTCGATAAAGAACTGGTTCGCCTGTTCGCGGGTCCAGCGTTTGGAATGCAGGCCGGTGTCCACCACAAGGCGGCAGGCTCGGAAGGCGAGGCTCTGCAGATAACCGAGCTTACCCACCTTGAAATCGTCATACGCGCCAAGCTCATCCGCGAGCTGCTCCCCGTACAGCGCCCAGCCTTCGGAGAACGCGCCAAAGGCAAGGATTGAACGGATCAGCGGCAGGCGGTTTGAATATTCGCCTTCCCAAACATGGCCCGGAATAGATTCGTGATAGGTCAGATCGGCGAGGTCATATTTGCGGTGCAGTTCGGTGTCGCGCAGATTGATCCAGAACCGGCCCGGAATTTTACCATCTTTGCTTCCTGCGCCGCCATAGGCGCCCGGCGCACCGGCTTCTTCGTTGATCGGGATGCGGACGACTTCCATGTTCGGATCGACCAGCTCGTTAAACGCGCGCGGCATTTGCGCTTTGATCCATTCGATGCGTTCATCGATGAAGTCGAAAATCTCTTGTCGGCCCGGATCGCCTGCCGCAAATTTGTAGCGCGGATCATCGCCGAGCGCCTGCATGCGCTCACCCACTGTGCCGCTGGTGTAGCCGATTTCCTGAAGGATCGGGTCCATCCGGCCATGCAGTTCATCAAGCTCATCGAGGCCCTGTTGGTGGATTTCATCCGGTGAAAGCGAAGTTGTGGTCGATGCGCTGGTTGACCATGCATACCACTCATCGCCATCGGGCTGTGCCCACATTCCGGCATCTGATTTTGCTTCTGCGCGTTGAGACTTGAGCTCTTCGAGTTGACGCTGAAGCGCGGGTAGCAGGCCATCATTGACCAGCTGAGCCGCCTGATCGGTCGCTTCATTCGCCGCGCCGACATCTGATGCTGCAAGCGGGGCGGTGTAAGCGCCGCCATTGTTCGCTGCATCCGCAATATTCGATTCCATCTGCGCGATAGTCTTGTCGAGCAAGAAGTCAGGCGGGATAACGCCGTGCGCGCGGGTCGCCTTCATCGTTTCCGTTTCGGCGTCAAGGATGCCCTGAACCTCACCTAGGCGCGAAAGGTAAAAGCCGACATCTTCCTCGCTGCGCACGGGCTGGGTTGATCCAAAGAAACGCGGCATGTCGATATAGCTGCCGACATTCTGGATCACGGAATAGGGCGCGTTGCGCCAGCTGCCCACGGCGACCTCTCCGTAAGGCAGGTTCATGCCTTCGACCGCTTTGTCAAAAGCGCTCTCGACGACATCAAAGCCGACCTGCTGGTCTGGCGTCAGGCTGTCTTTGGGATAGTCACGTGCTTCATCGCGCAGCCGTGTGAGGGTCGCTTTGTACTTCTCGCGACCTTCTGCTCCGGGAGTTCCGAATGTGCCGCGCCATGCGGCGTAATCGCCCGTGTCCACGCCAAGGCCGGTTGCGCGGCCCGGTTCATGCTCCAGCATGTCATACCCGATCTTTTCGAGCATCGCATCGGGGGCAAGCGCAGGGGCGCTGTTGCCGAGCATATCTGAGCAACCAGGAATAAGCGCCAAAGCAGAAACGCCGCCAAGCCCTTTAAGAGCGTGGCGGCGTGTGAGCGTAAAGTTTGTGTCAGTCATGGCGCATGGGTGTACCCCGCGCCGTTCCACTGTCAAACCCGTATTGAAATTAGCCCTTCATATCGTCTGGAACGATACCGCCAGCTTTGCCAATTGCGGCCATTACGTCGGCGTGCAGCTTGATATTGTCTTCGGCGCTGCCGGAATAACTGGCGTTGCCCATTTCCTGAGCCAGTTCCTTGCGATTCTCATAGCTCGGATCGATTTTTACGAGCTTCATCAAATCGACGATCGATGATTTCCAATTCAGGCCGTCTGCGCCCGGTATATTGGCAATCCGCTGTTCGACTTCTTCCGTTGTGATGGCGGCGCGTTCTTTCGGGCCGGTTGTCGCGGTTGGCTTTGCTTCGGTCTTTTCTTCTTCGTCAGAGCCGAAAATTGCACCTTTGATTGAACTGAAAATTCCCATGTGATCCTCCATTTATGGTCAAAACAGGCCCGATCCGTTTGCCGGATCAAACTCTTGCCGCCATGATGGTGGGAGTCTGTTACATACGCAAGCACTAGCGTTAGCGTATTTGTAAAATGGGGTATTCGCCGCGATGACTGATATCGTGCTTTCGATTGTAATGCTGGCCGCTTTCGCTCTGATTGCGGGGGCATTTTTCTATTGGAAACGCACTGGCGAAACGAAACAGCCCGCGTTGATGGTCGTCTTGGCCATTATCGCAATCGGGAATGTACTGATCTGGACCGTCCCGACCGCGGACGGATCATCGCCGGCTGATAAAGTCGAAGCCGGGGCCGAATAGACCCCGGCTTTCGCGGTTTATTCCGGCAGACGCCAGTTGACGGAATTGCGGTATGTTCCGGCAATCGGATTGCCGTAGCTGTCTTTCGCCGGATTGAAGCGCGCTCTTTTCTCGATCAGAAAGCACGTCCGTTCATCAAGCTGCGCGTGCCCGGTTGATCTGGTAATCGTACAATCGTTCACTCGTCCTTTGGTATCGATCGTGACAGCGAAGCCGGCGACGCCCGACCATTCGCGGCGGATCCAGTTGCTCCGATAATCACTATCAGTGACCCAGCGGCCCGGTTCGTTGCGCGGCGATGCGCCGATGGGATCGGGCAGGGAAGGCAGTGGGGCGATCTCGCCCGTGCCGCCGGTCGCAACGACCTCGACCGGACCGATCACAAAATCATCCGATTCAGCAAATGTCGTAATCGGGGGCGAATCGCTGAATGTGAAATCGGTTTCGGGACTGGTAGGCGGTGTCACGACAGTTTGGGTATCGCGCGCGATCTCGGTTGTTTCTGGTGTGGGTTCCGGCGGCGGAGGAGGTACAACATCCGGGTTGGTGATGGTCGCGATGGGATTGGGGTCGGGCGTTGGCACCGCCACCGTGACTGCCAGGCCAAAGACAAGAACAGCACCTACGCCTCCGGGTATTCCGAGTGCGCCCAACATGGCGGCGGGGTTCGCTCGATTGGCTGTATTTGCGTAGCTCATGGCGTTTTTCCTCTCTCACTTTTGGTGTGAGAAGATGCCAGCAGCAAAGAACAGTGAAGGGTGCTACCGGCACCTCTCAATTGCTATGTTACAACATTACATTTGTGTGACAAGAACTTTCGCGTTGTTATTAGGGACCTTTTTGTTTGGCGGCCTCAAGCGCCGGCGTTCGCATCCGCTCACTTGGCTTCCTCGCACTGGTTCGGGCGCGCGGTCGCGCTTGCGACACCTAGCGGTTTCGACCCAGCTCTACATCGATGAATCGCTGCGGAACACGGCGCAATGCGCCGCAAGGGCGACCGCCCGCCCACAGCGCCGAAGGCGCGAGGAAATCGCACGACGGATGTCGTGCGCACACAAAAAACAATCAAATAGTCAGAAGACTATTTGATCGGACAATCCGGCGAGAGGCGGAAATCGAGGTAGTTGTCGACCGACTTCATCATGTCTTCGGTTTCGTTTTCGAAGAAGTGATTGGCGCGTGGGATCTCGTCGTGATGGATCGTGATGTGTTTTTGCGTGCGGAGCTTATCGACCAGCTTCTGCACGGCATTCGGCTGAACAACGGTGTCCGCTGCACCTTGCACGAAAATACCCGATGCCGGGCACGGCGCAAGGAAGCTGAAATCATACATGTTGGCGGGCGGCGCGATGGAGATAAACCCGCGCACTTCAGGGCGGCGCATCAGCAATTGCATGCCGATCAGCGCGCCGAAAGAATAGCCTGCCACCCAAGTCGTCTGCGCTTCAGGATGGATCGATTGGACCCAATCGAGCGCACTCGCCGCGTCGGACAGTTCGCCGATGCCGTTGTCAAAGCTGCCCTGGCTGCGGCCAACACCGCGAAAGTTAAAGCGCAAAGTCGCAAAGCCGCGATCCGTGAACGTCTTATAAAGCCGCTGAACGATCCGGTCGTTCATGGTGCCGCCGCCTTCGGGATGCGGGTGCAAAATCATGGCTACCGGTGCGCGTGGGCGGGGTGGAGGCGAAAAACGACCTTCAAGACGGCCTTCTGGACCGGGGAAGATGACTGATGGCATGAACGAACCTTGCTGAAAGAGATTGCGCAAAGTGTCGGCTGACACGTGCGATTGCGCTCTATATACGAGGATATAATTATTTCGCAATTTTTTAAGAATCGTTCTCATTAAGACACGAATTTATCTCGATCACGCAGCTACCAGTCCGCTTCGGCCAGAGGCGCGAACCGCCATGGAAGAAGGCTTTGCGCTGTGGGCGAATCCATCTTCTCCGCATGGGGAGGGGCGCAAGGCGAAGGCCGCGCTGGAAGATGCGCGTGACCGGATCAAGGCTGCGCTTGGCTGGTCTGGCGAGTTGATTTTCACCAGCGGCGCGAGCGAGGCGCTGGCGATAGGTTTGCAACAGGCGAAGGTCGACCGGCGAATTGTCAGCGCGGTGGAGCATGACGCGGTGTTTCGCGCCGCTCCTGATGCAGTGATTTCGGCGGATGATACGGTTTTCGGTGAGAGATCCATTCTCGCCGTGCAGCATGTGAATTCCGAAACGGGTGTCATCAATCCTGTTGATCAAGTCGCTCAGACTGTTCGGCAAACCGGCGCTTTCGTTCTGTCGGATTGTTCGCAATCTGCCGGCAAGCTCGATCTGCCCGATGCCGATATGCTGGTGGTGTCCGCCCACAAATTTGGCGGGCCTATCGGGATCGGCGCGCTGCTGGTGCACGATTTCAACATGCTTGAACCAATTGGCGGGCATGAGCGCGGATACCGTCAGGGGACTGAAAACTTACCCGGCGCACTGGGTATGGCCGCGGCGTTGGAGGCGGGGCCATGGGCGACATCCGAACAGGATCGACAGCAATTTGCTGAACGCGTTGCAGGCGATGCTCTCTCTATCGGCGACCAAGTCGACTACATCTTTGCGCTCACGCATCCTTCGATCAGCGCGCAGGCGCTTTTGATCCGTTTGGACGCCGCAGGCTTTGCTGTTTCCGCTGGAAGCGCTTGTTCGTCCGGCACGCTCAAGAAAAGCCGCGTGCTTGATGCATTCGGTGTTTCGGATGAAGTCGCCGCGCGCACGATCCGCGTCAGCATCGGATGGAGCACGAAGCCCGAAGATCTGCAGGAATTCGCGAAGGCATGGGAAGCTTTGAAATGATCTATCTCGATTACCAGTCGACCACTCCGCTGGCCCCTGAAGCACGCGATGCGATGCTGCGTTGGCTCGACGGGCCGGATGGCACCGCGTTCGGCAATCCGCATTCGCCGCATAAAATGGGGCGTCAGGCGAAGGCCGGGATCGAGCTTGCACGGGAGCGTGTCGCGGCGCTGCTTCCACCGGGCGGGCGTGTGATTTTTACGGGCAATGCGTGCGAGGCCATCAACCTTGCCATGCGCGGGTCTGGCAGCGGCGGCTCCATTGCTATGTCCGCGATCGAACACGCGGCGGTCTATGACACGGCTAGGGCATTGGGCGGGGCGCACATCCTGAATGTCTCAAACGAAGGGCTGTGCAACACCGCTCAGGACGTGCCCGATGATTGCCGCCTGATCGCGGTGATGCAGGTCAACAACGAGATTGGCACGATCCAGCCGACCGTCGATTGGCACCGCAAGGCTAAGGAAGCGGGTGCCTTGTTCTTGATCGATGCAGTGCAGGCATACGGCAAGATGGAGATCACCCACGCCGATATGATCGCTATCAGCGCGCATAAATTCCACGGGCCGAAAGGGATCGGCGCATTGTGGGTGCGTGACGGCGTTGAGCTTGATCCGCAGATCACTGGCGGAATGCAGGAAGGCGACCGGTCTGGCACGCTTTCGCCTGCGCTGGTCGCGGGAATGGGCGCGGCAGCGCACCTCGCAAAAGAACAGCGCCAGCGCGACGGCGAGCATACCCTGAATCTATGGAACCGCGCCCGCGAATTGTTCAGCGACTGGGAATTGAACGGCGGCGAAGACGCGCGCTGGCAGGGCAATCTCAATATGCGACGCGAGGGTCTCGACGTGAACCGCCTGATGTCGGAATGCCGCAACGTGATGTTCTCAGCGGGCAGCGCATGTGCAAGCGGCTCTGGCAAAACCAGCCACGTGCTCAAAGCCATCGGCCTTTCCGATGCTCAGGCGAAAAGCTCAATCCGCGTCGGGTTCGGGCGCTACACGACCATGGAACAACTGGAAGAGGGCGCGGCTGCGATCAACGCTGCGGTCAAGGATCAGGGACTGTGAGCATCAAAGTCACCTTTGTTGATCCGCGGGGAAATGCGGTCGAAGCGACCGGCGAGGCGAGCGACAATCTGCTGCGCGTCGGTCAGGCATCGGGCCTTCCACTGGAGGGCACATGCGAGGGGCAAATGGCGTGTTCGACCTGCCACGTTATTGTCGCCGCTGAATGGTTCGACAAGCTAGCGGAGGCTTCCGAAGAGGAAGAAGACATGCTCGATTTCGCCGCTGGAGCGCGACGGACAAGCCGCCTTTCGTGCCAGATCGACCTGACGCCAGTATTGGACGGGCTGACTGTCAGCATCCCTTCGGAAAGCAACGACGCCAGAAAAATGTAGGCGCAAGATGTGATCGCTGGCCTATCGCACCCGTGAAGGCGCGATCAGCACAGCATTGGCCAGCATCAGATCGAGCCCGTCGAGATAGGCGCGGCTGGTCGGGTCATTCGCAAATCCGATTGTCAGCCCGGAACCGCTGGGCTGCGCCATCAGATAGGGTTTGAACGCCATCTGACGCCGGTTTTCATCCCAAACATATCCGCTTGCGATCAGGCGATCTGCGGCTGCAAACCGCATCACATTCGTGCCTGTCCCGCGGTCCAGCGGGGTGAATATCTGCGATCCGCTGGCCATCACCACGGCCCCGTCATCATAGCCCGCTGACAGGAAGTGATCGGGATCGGCCACGGTGTTGAGCAGCGCGCCCGGCAATGTGTCGGGCAATGCCTGCTGGTTCTGGATTGCATCGCGATATTCGCCTTCGCTGCCAAACTCCCGGCCTTCGGCCAGTTTCGGCGCGTCTTCACCGTCGCCGTCTTCGCTTTCGGACGGTTCAAGCCCCAGCGCGGCTTCGCGCTTGATGGCGAGAAGCGGTGACTTGCCGCTCGCAAAGGCATTCATCGATTGCTCGAATGTCACGAGCACGCCGCCGCCTTTTACAAAGTCGCTGATCGTGGCGAGCCCGCCTTTGCCCAGCGTACCGGCTGGATTTCCATTGGGCACAATCAGCACGTCATAATCGGACAGGTCAGCCCGCGCGAAGCGGTTTGTGCGGATGGGTACAACTGGAAGGCCAAGCCGCTGCTCAAGGACATAGCGCGTCGCGCCCGCGCTCAATTGCGAGATACCATCATCCCATGCAATCGCGACCTTTGGCAGGGTCAGTCGGACAAAGCTCTCACTGCCAAGGTTTGGCCCGTCTTCAACCCAGCTCGAACCGAATGCGACCGTGTGCGCTCCGATCTCGCGCGCCAGTTCGCGAAGCCGAGCCATCGCATC
This sequence comes from Erythrobacter crassostreae, assembly GCF_019204045.1. Classification (GTDB taxonomy): domain Bacteria; phylum Pseudomonadota; class Alphaproteobacteria; order Sphingomonadales; family Sphingomonadaceae; genus Erythrobacter; species Erythrobacter crassostreae. The sequence continues at coordinate 1,564,541 of NZ_JAGSPC010000001.1, forward strand.
GGCATCATTGGCAGCAGCAGGAAACAGCACCGTGCCGCGCGGATATTCGCGGCCATCTTTAGTGAAGGCTGTGTCGGTGACGCGGCCTTTGATCCCTTCGCGAAGGGCAAGGGTCACAAGGCGCGCCTGACCGCTATCGGTCCACGGAACAGCGATGGCAAAGTCGCCCGATCCTTCCGCTTTGGCAGCGATAGGCGCGCTTTCTGAAAGGGCGTTGCCGGAAACCGCACCGCTGCAAAGCTGAACATCGACGCCGGACATGTACCCGACCGACCATGCAGTAACATCGTACAGCTCATGACGCAGATCGCGTTCCCGCCGGTTTTCCTGCTCTTCGAGGAAGTCGCTCGCAAGCGGGGTGTCTTTATCCAGCAAGCTGCGGATGAGCCGCGCGGCCGGTTGGGCCTGAGACACCGCGAGATAGCCCGATGGATAGCTGCGGCCGCAAGCATTAGCAGGGCCGTCCCGCCGCATGACCGCAATACCTTGAGCCGCAAGCCGCCGCCCTAGAGCTTCCGCGTTCCAGCGGCGCTCAGCCAGATCGATTACATAGGTGCCGCGCCCAGCCGCGCCATTTGCGTTGCCAGAGCGATATTGCGCGTAATTTGAAAGGAACCGGTCGGCATTCATCGCCACCGCTTCTGATGTAGAGAAGCTGGCGATGAAGTGATTGCGCACTGTGTCGGCATAGGTGAGGGTGGTGCCATCCCGCCGATCCCATACGAGGCCGCGCGATGATCCTTGCTCATAGGTGCTGCCAATCGCGCCCTGATGCGCGTTCCATGTGTCGCCATATCCGGGGTAGAACAGGTCATAGACCTCGCGCGTGAAATACGGTTCACCGATGCGGTCAAACCACGCGGCGTTGTTGCGCCCGATCAGCTCGTATGACTGGCGTTGCTGCGACGTGATATTCGGGTTGAGTGGCCGCGCGGCGGGGCTGAAGAAATAAGTGTCGTCGCCGCTCATTTCGTGGATGTCGACCACCACGACCGGGCTCCACTGCCGGATCGCCGCAACTTTCCCGCGCGTTTCCGGTTGGCTCAGAGTGAACCAGTCACGATTAAGGTCGAACATGTAGTGATTGACCCGCCCGCTCGGCCATGGCTCGTCATGCTCGGCTGCCTGACGGTCTCCCGATGGCTCGATCCCGACCGCGCCGCGAAAGTGATTGACGAAGCGTGCCCGCCCATCGGGGTTCTGCATTGGATCGAGAATGACAATGCTCTCACGCATGATCTGCGCCGCGCGTTCATCCCCCTGCGCTGCGAGGAGGTGATACGCCATCATCATCGATGCATCGGTCGAGGAAATCTCATTGCCGTGCACGCCGTATGTGAGCCATGTAACCGGCAGCGCATCGCCATTGCTCGCGCGGCCCGCAGCGACATTGGCCAGATCGGCTTTGATCGCGTCAATGCGCGACATATTTTCAGGCGCGGTGAGGATCACGTAGTTCAGCGAGCGGCCTTCCCAGCTCTTCGCATATTCGACCATTTGCATCCGGTCAGGCGCGGCTTTGGCCAGCGCCTTTAGATAAGCGAGTGTCTCATCAGGAGAGCTGATCCGCGCGCCTGGTTCATGCCCCACGGTTTCGGAAAGGGTAGGGATCGCCGGATCAAACTCACCATCGAGGAAGGATTGGGCGCTGGCGGGTTGTGACAGGAGTAACGCTGTCCCGATTGCGGCCCATAACCTTGCCCAAAACGCGCTGCGCATAGTGTCACCCCTGTTTGCAATTGATGGCAAATCTTCTCCACCAAGCGGCATCAACGGTCAACACAAGAAAACCCCGCCACACCGAAGTGCGACGGGGCCCTGAACCAGCCAAATGACGGGAGGCCATGACTTAGTTCATGTCAGATACGTTTTATGCGTTTTCCGGGATGCGCTTCATATCATCCACCATTTCCAACGCGGTCATCAGCGTTGTTGTAAAGGCGGGAATGTCATCCGGATTTCGGCTGGTGATCAGATTGCCGTCTACCGCCACCGCCGTGTCCACGATGTCCGCGCCGGCATTTTCCAGATCGGTGCGAATTGATGGCCAACCCGTTACCGTTTTTCCGTCAATAATGTCGGCTTCGGCGAGGAGCCACGGTGCGTGGCAGATCGCGGCAATTGGCTTGCTCGCGCCATCAAACTGCTTGACGAGATCAATAACGGTCTCGTTCATACGCAGGATATCCGGGTTGATCTGACCACCGGGCAGCAGGAGCGCATCGTAATCGCCTTCGGACACTTCATCGACTGTCAGGTCGACGTCAACGCTGTCGCCCCAATCGCCGTCACTCCAGCCTTTGATACTGCCATCGTCGAGGCTGGCCACGGTGATATCGGCGCCTGCTTCTTCAAGAAGCGATTTGGGTTCCATCAATTCGGACTGTTCAAACCCGTCGGTTGCGATGATCAGAATGCGTTTCATGATCAATTTCTCCTTCGTATGTATTTGTATTTGCTATGATACTTGAATGAGCGACTGGCCTGATCGTTCCGTTGTGGTCGCTGAGCCGTTGCAGTGGTAAGGCGAATTGCACATAGGTGTTTAGCAACCCCCGCGGCCCTCCGGAGTTTCCCAGAATGACATTGCAAGCACGCGCGAAAGCCATCGTCGAGGCGCGCTGGTTCGAACGCTTCATTATCACTGTGATCGTGATCAACGCGATCGGTCTGGGCATGGAAACATCGCCAACAGTGATGGATGCGGTGGGCGGCGTGGTTCAGCAATTGGACCGGATCGCGATTGCGATTTTCGTGGTCGAGCTGCTCCTCAAATTCTTTGCCTACCGGCTCGCATTCTTCCGCAATGGCTGGAACGTCTTCGACCTCGCAATTGTCAGCGCAGCTCTGGTGCCGGCGGGTGACCAGTTCTCCGTTTTGCGAGCTCTGCGAATCTTGCGCGCGCTCAGGCTCGTTTCTGTCGTGCCCAGCATGCGCAAGGTGATCGTCGGCCTGTTCAGCGCCATCCCCAGCATCGGGACGGTAATCGTGATGCTGCTGCTGCTGTTCTATATCAGCGCGGTGATGGCGACGAAGCTGTTCGGCGGGGCGTTTCCGGAATGGTTCGGAACGCTCGGAGCATCGCTCTATTCGCTGTTCCAGATCATGACGCTGGAAAGCTGGTCCATGGGCATCGTGCGTCCTGTGATGGAGGTGTTCCCATGGGCATGGGCGTTCTTCGTGCCGTTCATCCTGCTCACCAGCTTTATCGTGCTGAACCTGTTTATCGGTGTGATCGTCAACGCGATGGCAGAGGCCACTGAAGACGACGCGCACAGCGAGCGCGAGATGATTATCGATGAGCTGCGGGCGCTAAGGAGCGAGATTGAGCAACTGCGGGATGATGGGCGCATGGGCTAGGGCGCACCAGAAAGGGGCGGCACTGCGAAATCATGGATTAGGGCAGATGGTATTCTGGCAGTATGCATGAAATCGGAAGTGAAAAAGCAATGAAACGTTCGATTCTGCGAACGGATGAAATCTTCAGCGCTTTGGAATTTTACGCCCAGTTATTGTCGTCTTGCCGAAAACCCAATCCGTATCAACATAGTTGCCAGACACATAACGGCGTGTACGAATTTGCTCTACTTCTTCAGTGGTTTCCCGGTCGCGCGGATACCAGTTGCATCGAACCTTCACCCCGTCGTAGCTTTTGTCGATTGGAAAGTTCTTGCGAAGCATTGCTTCGAAATCGGCCATAACAGCTGCCTTAAAGACCCGGTATTCAGCGAGAGAACCCTCAAATTCCAAGATCTGCGTCTGGTATTCCGGGTGGAAGACACGGTTGCCAAAGGAGCAATAGCCGTGCGTGCTGTATGCAGCGGCGCTGACCGAAGTTCCAAGCGCAAGCCCTGTAATCAGCAGTTTTGCCGCTCTTTTGGCCAGTGTGTAGCTCGTCATCGATATGCCCCTCTTTAACGGTCGATCCAAATGGCGACCCCTCAGGTAGCGTTAAAACGTCATGGGTCAGAAAAAGCAATTCGAAACCAGATTTTATAGTTCCGTATTCGAAGAAGCCAATATTTCCTACACTCGCTCAAACCGCTACCGCAGCAGCGGCTCTTTCAAATCGTCGATGCTTTCTTTTGCGCATGATCCAGGCCTGCGAAGTTGGACATGTGTCACCTGTGTCCTACATCCCGCTTACCCAATAAAAACAGCGCTCTAACCCTGTAGGAACCGCATGACATGTTGGGCAATGTGTCATGTGTTCCCAACATCGGGCTTGGCGCTGCCCACCCGCATCGCTTCTATTCCTGTGGAAACGCCTCTCCCCCACGGGGACGAGCATTGCTAAGTCATCGTCATGGCCGATCCTACGACTACAGATGATTCCGATCCGTTAGATGCGATTGTTGATGCGCCGTTCGATGCCGCGCTGTCCGAACGGTATCTCGTTTATGCGCTTTCCACGATCACGGCGCGTTCGCTGCCTGATCTTCGCGATGGGCTGAAACCGGTCCACCGGAGACTGCTCTGGACCATGCGCCAGTTAAAGCTGGATCCGTCCAACACATTCAAGAAATCCGCCCGCGTCGTGGGTGAGGTGATCGGTAAATATCACCCGCATGGCGACACGGCTGCCTATGATGCGATGGTGCGCCTCGCCCAGGATTTCTCGCTGCGGTATCCTCTGGTTGAGGGGCAGGGGAACTTCGGCAATATCGATGGCGATAACGCCGCCGCCTATCGTTACACAGAGGCCCGTCTGACCAAGACGGCGATGCACCTGATGGACGGGTTAGATGCGGGCACCGTCGATTTCATCCCGACTTACAATGGTGAGGAAGAAGAACCGGAATTGATGCCGGGTCTGTTCCCGAACCTGCTGGCGAACGGCGCAAGCGGGATCGCGGTGGGCATGGCGACCAATATCCCGTCGCACAACGTCGCCGAGATTATCGATGCCACGCTTGAGCTGATCGACAATCCGCATGTCGAACACGAACGGTTGATGGAACTGTTCCACGGGCCTGATCTGCCCACCGGCGGCCAGATTATCGACAGCAAAGAGGTGATCTCTAACGCCTACGAAACAGGGCGCGGTTCCTTTCGGGTGCGCGGTGTTTTCGACGCGCCCGAGGCGGAAAAGGCTGAAGATCAAAAGGCCGGGATTGAACGGCTGGGCGGCGGGCAGTGGCAGCTGGTCATCTCCGAAATCCCGTATCAGGTCGCCAAAGGTAAACTGATCGAGCAGATCGCTCAGGCGATTGCGGATAAGAAGCTGCCAATCCTAGAGGATGTGCGCGACGAAAGTGACGAGACGATCCGCATCGTGCTCGTTCCGAAAAGCCGCAATGTCGATCCGGAGCTGCTGAAAGAGAGCATTTTCAAGCTAACCGATATGGAAACGCGGTTTGGCCTCAACCTCAACGTGCTCGACGCGACGCGCACGCCGCTGGTGATGGGACTGAAAGAGCTGCTTCAGAACTGGACCGCGGCGCAGATCGAAATTCTTCAGCGCCGCACGCAATTCAGGCTCGATCAGATCGCGCGTCGGCTGGAACTGGTCGAAGGCTACATCACGGCCTTTCTCAACCTTGACCGAGTGATTGAGATCATCCGGTACGAGGATGAGCCCAAAGCGGTGATGATGAAGGAGTTTGGCCTCACCGACCGTCAGGCCGAAGCTATTCTCAACATGCGGCTGCGGTCTTTGCGCAAGCTGGAAGAGATGGAGTTGCGGACCGAGAAAGACGCGCTTCTCGCCGAGCAGGATGATCTCGGCAAACTGTTGGAAAGCCCCGCTCGCCAGCGGACGCGGTTGAAAAAAGACCTGCGTAGCCTGCGCAAGGATTACGCCGAAGACACCAAGATCGGCGCGCGCAGAACGCGGATCGAGGAGGCCGAAGCGCTCGTTGAATTCAGCATGGATGCGATGATTGAGAAAGCACCGGTCACAGTCATCCTGTCGCAGAAGGGCTGGATACGGGCCGCGACGGGACATGTGCCGCTCGATCAGGAGTTCAAATACAAGGAAGGAGATGCGCTCGCCTTTATCCTGCATGCGCAGACGACGGACAAGCTGCTGATCGCGGCGGGCAATGGCCGGTTCTACACGCTGGGCTGTGACAAACTGCCGGGCGCGCGCGGCTTTGGTGAGCCGGTGCGCACCATGATCGACCTTGAAGCGGATACCGGCATCGTCAAGATGCTGGTGCACAGGGCTGGTGGGAAGCTGCTGCTGGCCTCTACTATTGGCAAGGGCTTTGTTGCCGAGACCAACGAGCTGTTGGCCGAGACGCGCAAAGGCCGTCAGGTTGTGAATCTGAAAGGCAACGCGGAACTGCGGGTAATCCGTGAAATCGGCGCTGAGGACGATCATGTTGCCTGCGTCGGCGACAACCGCAAACTGATCGTATTCAATCTTGAAGAAATGCCGATCATGGCGCGCGGTCAGGGCGTGATGCTGCAGCGTTACCGCGATGGCGGCCTATCCGATGCGACCACGTTCAAACTGGAAGACGGGCTAAGCTGGCAGATGGGCGGTTCGGGCGATCGGACCCGCACTGAAAACGAGATTTGGCAGTGGAAGGTCGCGCGCAGTGCAGCAGGCCGTATGCCGCCGCAAGGTTTCCCCAAAGACAACCGGTTCGATTGATCAGAACAAAAAGGGCCGCGATCTCTTCAATCGAGATCGCGGCCCTTTCTAGAAAGCGTGTGAGCTGAGCGCTTACATGTTCAGCGCGCCGGTCGGCCCGTTGTCACGACCAGCCGCCGCAGCGTCTTGTTTCGCCGCAGCTTGTGCGGGTGTCAGGATTTCAGCCCCTTCGGGCACTTCCACAGTATTTGCAGCGAGCTGTTCGAGCGAATACAGCGCCATCAGTGCGCCGTTTGCATCGACTGCAAAGGTGTCTTTCGTAAGGGTGACAATGCCGCCTTCACGCTGAAGGATAACGGTGCCTTCTTCATCGACGGTGTAGATCGTACCCGCTGGCAAGCTATCGGCGCTGATCACGGCTGCACCGTCAACGAGAGCAGCGTCGCGTTTTGCATCGGCTTCGGCTTTCTGCGCAGCCATCATGCTGTCGATCTGCGCTTTGGTTGCGTTGACCGTCCACTTGCCTTCGCGCTCTGCAAGCAGGTTGACGGGCAATGGAGCTTTGTGCGTTCCGGTGTCGACGGTCACGATGCCGCCTTCGTTGGTTTCAACGGTGCCGATCGGGGCGTCGTCGTTTCCGAAAACAGTGGGGCCAGCATCCTGCGCATTCGCGGCAATTGGCGTGGCGGCGATAGCAGTGGCAACAATAGCCAACTTTGCAAACTTCATGTGGTAAACTCTCCGTATTTCATTCTCATCAAGTGGCCGCCACAAGGGGAGGGCAGCGCACGCATACATGGCGAATGGGCCTGAAAAATCAGGCCGACAATGTGACGCCAAAAGCGGCAATTGCGCGCATCTGACCAATGGTCAAAGCGCACGTGGGTTCCCTTAAAAAGGGCAAGATCGAGTGGCAAGCACCCAAGCTGTGCCATCTATATGGCAGATAGGAAGTGAAGGCTGGCTTAACGTAAGCGTCAAGTGGGCGTCAGTTCCTCCGTAAGGATTTGCTCAACTCGATTTTCGTCAGGAAAGCCTTCCTCAACCCAACGGCGCTCAACAGTCTTTAGGATCCGTGCCACTTCCGGCCCAGCCGCCACACCGCGGTCGACGATTGTTCCGCCTTTAAGGGGGAGGGTGGGGGCATCCCAATCGCAAATTGCCTTGGTATCGCCGCCCGCCAGCAGCAGTCGGTGCAAGGCTACGGCATTGCCTTCAAAGTAGGCAAGCGCTTGTGGATGGTCGACATCCGTAGCGAACCGGCCAGCGACCGCGACCAGAACATTCCGCTGCGCTCTGGATAGGCGCAAACGGGCCGAGACATCGGCAGCCACATCGGGTGATGGGGGGAGCAGGGCGGCAAGACGGCGAAGCGGATCGGCGGCAACGTCTTCGCGCTTTTCGTGCACAATCAATTCCCGCATCAGCTCGACATTGCGAAGGCTTGCTTCGGGCAGGACCACGCGGAGCACGGCGTGATTGAACATGCGCTCAACCGTTTCTCCGGGATCGGGCAATGCCAGCAGTTTTATCAATTCATCGGCAACCCGCTCGCGGCTCAACCCCTTGAGCGTTCCGGCGAGCTGCGCGCAGGCTTCCTCCGCTTCGGTATCCAGTTCCGCCCCAAATCGGGCTTGAAACCTGTAGTATCGCAGGATGCGCAGATGATCCTCGGCAATTCGCTGTTTCGCGTCGCCGATAAAGCGGACACGCCGCGCTGCAAGATCGTCTAGCCCGCCAAAATAGTCCGAAATCTCCAGACTTTCGGGATGAGCAAACAGCGCGTTGATCGTGAAATCGCGCCGCGCTGCATCTTCGCGCCATTCCGTAGCGAATGTAACGGTAGCGCGGCGGCCATCGGTTGAAACATCATGGCGCAGCGTCGTGATCTCGACAGGTCCGTCTTCCAGCACAGCGGTGATCGTACCGTGATCGATACCGGTGGGAACGGTGCGGATGCCCGCAACAGCGCAGCGATCCATCACTTCATCGGGCGGGTGGGTGGTCGCGCAATCGACATCATGCACAGAGACACCAAGCAGTGTGTCGCGCACCGCTCCGCCAACCCAGCGAATATTTTCTGCGCCCAACGCCCTAGTCAGGATTTGCATGCCTTCGCGGCGGGGCCAGTCGGCCTGTTCCAGCGAACCGTGAAATTCGGGCGCGCTCATTTTAGATGCTCCAGATCAATCCGCCGCGAAAGGTTCGCGAGGATTGCCGCTGTTACACCCCAAATTCTGAAACCTTCGTAATCCATTTCGAGATAGCGCCGGTTCGCACCCTTCCAGAACACTTCGTTGACGGTCCAGTTACTCCGATCAAGCAGGAGCGCAAGCGGGGCTTCGAACCACGCCTCCACTTCGGACGGGTTTGGAACAAGGTCAAGATCAGGCGGGACAACAGCGAGCACTGGCGTGACGGCAAAACCTGTGCCGGTTTGGTAGAGATCGCTGGTTCCGATCACGCGAACTTGATCGCGCGGCAATGCCAGTTCTTCCTCTGCCTCGCGCACCGCGGCGGTCACGGCATCTTCGCCGGGGTCGATCTTGCCACCTGGGAAAGCGACCTGTCCGGGATGATCGCGCATCGCATTGGGGCGCTGTGTCAGCAATATGCCGGGGGCTTCCCTCTCCGTAACAGCGATCAGGACTGCGGCAGGGGTGGCCCGTCCATCTGCAAAGTGCGCATCAGAGAGCAGATCGGGGATGGCCCGCGAATGGCCCGCTTCAAATGCGGCGGTCAGCTGATCGTACAAAGCGGTCATGCGGGCTTTACGGCAACAGCGAGAATATCGCGCCCTGGCTCGTCACCATCAGGCCTTTGGTCAGGTCATCGCCGCTGGTATCGATAGCGATCTGCACTAGCTGTTCGTAAGTTGAGCGATTAAGCCGGGCCTCGCACCCGCGCCGCACGTGCAGATAGATCGCGGGCGTTTCAGGATCTCCTGCCGCGCGGATGGCATTTTCCGGTCCAACGACGACCAAATCATCCGTGTTGAGGCGCACAGCGATCTCGCCATCGCGCAGGACGCAATCGACGGCGACGAACGCGGCATCATCGACTTCGATGCTGAGTTTCTCAAACGGTGTGACCAGCCAATGCTGCGCAGCGTCATCCCTTGTTAGAAGGCCGGAGAATGCGCGCACCATAGCCGGGCGGCGAATGGGATCGCCTTCGTGATACCAAGTGCCATCGGCCGCAATTCGCATTTCGCTGTCGCCGATTTGCTGCGGCGCCCACCCTTCGACCGGTGGCAATTTGCGCTGTTCGACCTGCTCGGCAATTTGAGCAAGCGTGAGTTCGGCGAGATAGGGGGGCGGTTCGTAAGGCATATGTCTAAGACGAATTGCCAGATGTGGCGGTTCCCGTGAAGTGGAAACGTCTTAATCCCGACCAGCAATTCCGCCTTCGGGGTTCCATGGGCCAAGTACGCCATTGGCTGGCATCACCGAAAGAGCTGCCCCGCGCGCGAGGAGGCGGCTTTGTTCATAGGGGCCGGGACAGCGCCAACCGCCGGTTGCATTCGCGTTGAAACCCCACCGGCCATAATACTCAGGATCGCCGATCAAAACCTGCGGGAAGCTGGGAGAGCCGTCTGCCGCCAAGCGCGCTTCTGCATCGAGCATGGCAGCCATCAATCCCATTCCGAACCCTTCGCCTTGGCGTTCGGGCAGGACGGCCACGGGTCCAACCATGATGATCGGCACGGGTTGCCCATCATCGCTTATCAAAGCGATTGGCCAGCACTGGATTGTGCCGACAAGCATTTCCTGATCATCAAGCGCGGCAAAGCTGAGCGCGTCGAGCCATTCCATCCCTGCGCGGATGCGATATGCAGTGCGGGCATGGCGATCGGGGCCGAATGCGCGATCAAGCAACTCCTCGATCATCGCAGGTTCGACCGCCGATAGCGGGATTAAAGTAGCAGTGTCGGCGCTCATGCCGAGCGCGTTAGTCGCTTTCGGGCAGTCTGCCCAACAAGATTTACTGCGCGGACACTTTAAGAATTCTACCCTCTGGCCCGTCTTCAGCGACCCAGATGCTGCCATCGGGGGCTTCGTCGATAGAGCGCAGACGGCCATCAAAAGCATAGCGTCCGGTCTCGGTCGCCTTTTCTCCGTCGATGGAGACCCGCACGATTGCCTGACTGCTAAGGCCGGCGATCAAGGCATCGCCCTTCCAAGCGCCAAACATATCGCCGGTGTAGAAAATCATGTCGCCGGGCGCGATCACCGGCGTCCAGTGGATGGCAGGCTTGTTAAAACCATCGTCCGCGCTGTGATCGGGGATCGGGTCGCCATTGTAGTGCTTGCCGTATGATCGCGTGGGCCAACCGTAATTGGCCCCGGCTTCGACAAGGTTGAGCTCGTCTCCGCCAGCCGGGCCATGCTCCATGTCCCACAAACGGCCCTGCGCATCCCAATCCATGCCAAGGATGTTGCGGTGACCATAGGACCAAATCTCGTCGTTCGGCTCGATTTCATCTGCCATCGGATTGTCTGTCGGGATTGTGCCGTCGGGGAACAACCGTACGATTGATCCAAGGGTGTTGGTGCGGTCCTGTGCGGGTTCCAGTTTCTGACGGTCGCCGCTCGCGATGAACATGTACTTCTCATCAGGAGAGAAAGTGATGCGATGTGAATAGTGACCTTTCCCGGTGACTTTTGGGCCCTGACGCCAGATCACTTTCAGATCGTTGATCGCACATGCATCTGTATCTTCGTTACAAACCAATGTTCCCCGGCCTACAGCCGCGCCGCGTGTGTCGTTTTCGCCTGCTTCGGCCCAGCTTAAATAGATAGTACGGCCGTCTTCACGGTTCGCTTCGGATGGAAGAAACGCGACATCGCCAAATCCGCCTTGGCCGCCGTAATCAACTTCTGGAACGCCGCTTACGGTGGTCACTTCGCCGGTGCCGGTCTTCATCAGCTTTAGCGTTCCAGCTTTCTCCGTGATCGCAAGAGTATCAGAACCGGGAATGAACTCGATTGCCCAAGGACGGTCAAACTCGCCCATTGGTTCGATATTGAGCTCTACTTCGGCAGAGGCGGCTGCGGCGCTATCCCCCGCTTCGGCATTGGCGCAGCTTGCGAGCGCGAGGGTGGACAGCGAAAGTGCGAGCGGAGCTTTAGAAATATAGGTCATGGGTTTGATAACTCCCAAGAATGAAATCGGTGCCCCGTAAATGACAAAAATGCCATTTGTTATCGGGGTGGATGAAGCGGGGCGTGGGCCGCTGGCTGGCCCGGTTGTGGCCGCAGCGGTGGTGCTGGGCAATGACGTACCCAAAGGGCTGAACGATTCCAAGAAACTATCTGCTAAACGGCGCGCTGTGCTCGACAAAGAGATCCGCGAGAGCTGCGGCTGGGCCGTTGCGGTGGTTGAGCCGGAAGAGATCGACCGGATCAATATCTTTATGGCCACGATGGAGGCGATGACCCGCTGCGTCGCCGATCTGGCTGCGAAGACAGGCGGCGAATGCAGCGTTTTGATCGATGGCAATATGACGCCGGAAGGGCGCTGTACCGACTGGCACTGGCCCGCACGGGCGATCGTGGGCGGTGACGGAATCGAGCCAGCGATTAGCGCGGCGTCGATCATAGCAAAGGAATGGCGCGACCGGATTATGATCGAGGCGGCGCAGGCTCACCCGCATTTCGGGTGGGAGCGTAACAAAGGATATGGAACGGCAGAGCACATGGAAGCGTTGCGCGTTCATGGTCCAACCGCACTCCATCGCTACAGTTTCGCGCCGGTCGCCCAAGCAAACCTTTTGTGAACACCGCGAAACTGCCCTAAGCGCCGCGACATGTTGAACGCGATTCTTCTTTGCCTTGCCGGATTGATCGGCCTTGCCGTTGGCGGCGAACTGCTAGTGCGCGGCGCCGTGGGTATTGCTCAAAAGCTTGGTGTTTCAACGCTCTTCACCGGCCTTGTGATCGTTGGTTTTGCCACTTCGATGCCTGAAATGGTGGCGAGTGTTCAGGCCGCTTTGGCAGAATCGCCCGAGATTGCATGGGGGAACATCGTCGGCTCTAACCTTGCAAACACACTGCTGATACTGGGCGTTTCCGCCTTGGTCATGCCCATCGTTCTGACTGGAACGGGCAGACGCGATGCAGTCGTTGCGCTGGGCGTGACGCTTGTTCTCTGGGCGCTAATCGCATCTCAGCTTGCTGGCCGCTGGGTTGGTATCGCGTTCCTATTCGGCATTCTCGCTTACATCGTTTGGCGGTATCGCCATCCCGGCGCTGACACAGCGGACGATATGGAAGACGATGCCCCTAGCAATGGTTGGGTTGCGGGCGTCCTGTTCGTGGTCGGCCTCGGCATTCTTGTGGCGGGCGGTAATGCGCTGGTCACCGGTGCAATCAGCCTCGCGACGATATTCAAAGTCCCCGAAACGGTTATTGGTTTGACAGTCGTAGCAGTGGGTACTTCCCTGCCGGAACTCGCCGCATCAATCGCAGCGGCGTTGCGCGGGAAATCGGCGCTCGCAATCGGCAACGTCGTCGGTTCGAACATCTACAACATATTGCTGATCGGCGGCGCGACGATGACGCTCGCTCCGCAAGCCGCGCCGTTTGAACTGGCGGGTCTGCAAATGGCGTTGCTGACGGGAAGCGCGCTCATTCTGCTCGCGCTTTTGTGGAAGGCAAAGAGCATCGGGCGCGTCCTCGGCACTGCTCTGGTTGTCGCCTTTGCCGCCAATGTGGTGCTGGTCTTTACCTGAAACCGCGCCAGCGGTGTCTTAAAGGAAATTTAGGTCGTTGAATCTATTGAGCTTACCGGAATAAATTTGAAGGTATTTGCTCATGGGAATGGAACGACCAGCATTTGGCAGAAGGCGGACAATCAGCGCACGCGACATCGCCGAGCGGGAAGCTGTGGTCAGCGAAGCCCCGCACCGCGTCATACCGGAGGAAGTGTGGGAAGGCGAGGCAGGTGACGCACTGACCGAAATGGGCCTGCATCCCGACAGCCCGGAAAATCAGCGACCAACTCAGGAATCCGCGAACGAAAAGTTCGAAGAAGAGGCGGCCAAGCAACAAGCATTCCTAGCTCAAGCGAATGCGCAAATGCCGGAAGGTGTGTCTGTCGTCGCCTACGCGATGCTTCCTTGGGATCTGTGGAATGGCCGATTTGGCGAGCTTTTGGCGATGCGATGCGGCCTGTGGGCACCGCAAGCATGGAACCAGATGCTCCTCGCCGCCGACGAACAAAGCAGTGTTGCACTCGGTTTGCCGCAACATCCAGGCGGTTATCCGGAAGGCTTGATCGAAGAGATCGAGCGTTTGCTGGATGAAGCCTATGCGCCGATTGCGGGTTTGATGGAGAAAACCCGCGTGCAGCAGAACTTTGGCTGGCAAGAAGTCGAAGCGCATGATCAGGCGATTCAGGATCTGACGCAGAAGATTATCGCGATGTCACACTATCTCGGCTCGATGTGCATCGGTGAAGAAGCGTTCAATCGTCACAAAGAAATCTTCGGGATGAATATCGGCTGGTACTAATTCAACCGGCACCGAGTCTTCAGCGCCACACCCTCCATATCGAGTCCGGCGCTTATCTAGGGACTCAACATCTTGTGGTGATCACGTTTCGTTCCGTGCCAGATTTGCACGTCTTTACCGTTCGTTAACCATGGTTCTTCAGAATCTTTGCTTGACGGGTGGGCCGTGAGGACTCACCCTGTGGATAACTTTGGGTTCAGATTGCAGGGAATTTCGCCGTGGGTGTCATCGAAACAACGAAAGTGCGCGCCAAACGCACTGTTAAACCGTCCGAAGCGGATATTCGTGCGCTGTTGCCGCTCGGCAAAATCCTCGACGGCGATTGCATTGAAGCGATGCGTTCGCTGCCCGACAATTCGATCGACTGTGTCTTCGCCGATCCTCCCTACAACCTGCAACTCGGCGGGGATCTCAATCGCCCTGATGGCAGCGAAGTTGATGCGGTAACCGATCACTGGGACCAGTTCGACAGTTTCAAAATCTATGATGATTTCACGCGGGCATGGCTGACCGAAGCCCGCCGTGTTCTGAAACCTGATGGCGCGCTGTGGGTGATCGGCAGCTACCACAATATCTTCCGCGTTGGCGCAATCTTGCAGGATCTCGGTTTCTGGATCCTCAATGATGTCGTCTGGCGCAAGACGAACCCGATGCCGAATTTCAAAGGCACGCGGTTTACCAACGCGCATGAGACGATGATCTGGGCAAGCCAAGGCGAAAAAGCGCGCTATCATTTCAACTATCGCGCGATGAAGACGCTGAATGACGAAATTCAGATGCGCAGCGACTGGGTTCTCCCAATCTGTTCAGGCGGAGAGCGCCTGAAAGAAGACGGCAAGAAAGCGCATCCGACGCAAAAGCCCGAAGCCTTGCTGTACCGCGTTCTGCTCGCGACCACTGAAAAGGGTGACGTGGTGCTGGACCCGTTCTTTGGGACGGGAACTACAGGAGCGGTTGCCAAACGTCTGGGCCGCGACTGGATCGGCTGCGAGCGCGAGGATTTTTACCGCGGCGTGGCGTATAAGCGTATCGAGAAGGAGCTGCCGCTCGATGAAAGCGCTCTGAAAACAATGCAGAGCAAAAAGTCCGCGCCCCGGGTTGCTTTTGGGACGTTGGTTGAGACCGGAGCGATTGCACCCGGAACGCAGGTGTTCGACAAAAAACGCCGCTGGGTCGCACTTGTCCGGGCCGATGGTTCGCTCGATTATCAAGGCAAGACCGGATCGATCCATGGTTTGGGCAAAGAGCTGCAGGATGCGCCAAGCTGCAATGGCTGGACATTCTGGCACTATGAGGTCGATGGCCCGACGGGCAAGGAGATGAAACCTGTCGATCACGCCCGTCAATTGCACCTGCTTGCGAACGAAGACGGGTAAGCCGTCTTCACGGTTCGTCGGCTCAGGCATTCAATTTCAGTTGCCGGTCGTTTTGCCGGCACACTCCGCCGCAAGTGACTGAAACCATTCATGCAGAATCCTCGTAAATCGATTGATCTCGCGCCCATACCCCCGACTGCGCGAGGCAAAATGTACGAGGAAAGACATGAAATATATCAACAAAATTTCTCTCACCCCGATTGCCTGTGCCGCTTTGCTTGCGTTCCCCGGCGCAGCACTTGCCGATGGCCCCTATGTTAGCATCAGCGGCGGCGTAGCTTTGCCAGAGGATAGCAAGAATGCGGGCGAATTTGACGAAGCTGTACCTGCCACAGCCGATTTTGATGAAATTCCCGCCGGCACAGAATTGGCTTGGAACACCGAATTCGACACTGGCTATGCTCTCTCGGGACAGGTCGGATATGCTTTCGAAAACGGGTTCCGGGTCGAAGCCGAGGCAGCCTATTCGGAATACGGTGTAGGTTCGCATAACGGTTTGACTGTAGGCGGAACCGATATTGACGCGGTGGATGTTGCAGTACTTACACGCGGCGCAGCAGGTGCTGCCAACCCGACTGTCGGTGCCGTAATCGCAGATGGCCAAGGTCAGGTTTCCAATATCGGCGTGTTCGGCAACGTCTTTTATGACATCGACACCGGCAGCGCTCTCAAACCCTATGTCGGCGGCGGGATCGGATATCAGTGGGTCGATGTCGATTACAGTCCATCAGGCGTAGCCGTTGGTGAAGGCGACGACGGCGCATTCGCATACCAGTTGATGGCAGGCGCCAGCTACGAAGTGAGCGACAGCGTCGAGCTGTTTGGCCAGTACACCTGGCGCGATACGACCGAAGAGGCTGACATTCCGCTTTCACTTGTACCGGCGACACTTGGCGTGGAGTCGTCACAGTCGGTCGTGTTAGTTGGAGTCCGGTTTGGTTTTGGCGGCTGATTTTTTTGGTCAAAAGCCAAGAACGTGAGGGGCCGTGCAATGCGCGCGGCCCCTTTTTCTTTGGCTGTGAACACAACGCCTATGACGCTGTCCACGATAGGGAGTTCGCGCTAGGAGAAGCCTTCGTTTGTTACAAAGGATCAGCCGAATGAGTGCCAGCGTTTACATTCATCCGATAGGCTTTGTTTCCGGACCACAGGCAGAGGACGGCGCAGCAATCCGGCTTGCCGGTTCGATGGTCTATGCCAGCCGCTTTGCGTTGGTTGTGCGCGATGAGGGCAAGGCTGTCGCGCGGCGTTTGTTCGGCGCAAGGGGTTTTGAAGAGGTTGTCGCCGGTCTTGACTCAACGCTTGCTTCTGAGGCGGAGCGTCAATGGGCCAACCTGCAAAAAGTCCATGCGCCGATTGAACTGGGTGAGCGGACCATTCGCCTGGACCAGCCGCAAATCATGGGCGTGCTGAACGTTACGCCTGACAGTTTCAGTGATGGCGGAGAATTTCTGGAAAAACCCGAAGCGGGCCGCGCTTATGCCGCCGCCATGCTGGAATCGGGTGCAGCGATCATCGATATTGGCGGGGAAAGTACACGCCCTGGCGCCGCAGCGACTTGGGAAGGCGACGAGAAGGATCGCGTGCTTCCTGCAGTGGAGTATTGCGCGAGCATGGGCGCCGCGATCAGTGTCGATACTCGCCGCGCAGGCGTTCTTGAGGCGGCTTTGCAAGCAGGCGCGCACATCGCAAATGATGTCTCGGCGCTTCGTTATGATCCGCGTTCGGCTGAACTGGTCGCGAGTATGAAATGTCCTGTCATTTTGATGCATGCGCCGGGAAGCGGCGATGATCTTCATGAGGGCGGCGACTACGATGATGTTGTTAGCGATGTGTTCGATTTTCTGCGGCTTGCGCGGGATCGCGCAATTGCCGGAGGCATAGCCGAGGATCGCATCATGCTCGATCCGGGTATCGGATTTGGCAAGACGCTGGCGGACAATCTTGCGCTCATCAATGCCTTGCCGTTGTTCCACGCTCTGGGTTCGCCGCTTTTGCTGGGCGTTAGCCGAAAGCGTATGATTGGTGCTCTCTCTAATGAGGAAGCCGCGCATCAACGGCTGGGCGGTTCGATCGCATTGGCGATGAAAGGCATGGATGCCGGCATCCACATGCTGCGCGTGCATGATGTGAAAGAGACAGTGCAGGCGCGCAATGTCTGGCGCGGAATGCGCGATGCGGCGCTAACCGATTTTGCGCAATTGCCGATGGATTAAACGCGCGGGCTCACCGCCAATGTAACAAAATGGTTCCTCTGCGCGAACCGCCAGTCATACCCCTTTAAAAGGAAATGACTGTGACCAGTTCGAAGCTTATCCCATCCGTAGCCCTCATCGCAGCTATTTCCGCGTCTCTCGCAGGCTCGCCTGCCGCCGCTGAACAAACCGGCGAGATGACCACCAGCAATGAAGCCGCTTCTCTGGCCGAAATGACTGATGCAGCGCCCGTGTATTCTGGCATCGCCGCGATGGCTCTGCCGCAAAAAGACGTAGCTGCTGAGAAAAGCGGGCCAGTAAGTCCGACTGTCCCGTTTGGTGCAGCGAATGAAGTGAACAGTTTCACCCTCAGCGAGCTAAACGCGGTATCTTCGCCTCGCAATCCGGTGCTCGCAACCGCGCTCGGCTCTGCAGAAAATGACCAAGCCTTTGGCCTGTCAACGATCCAGCCTAGCTTCGATAATTCAGAAGTTCTGAAGATCGAAATTGGCCAGAGCGCAGTGCTGGCTGGCAAAACAGCTTCGCAATCGGGCGGCGTTGAATTTGAGCAAACCTATATCAGCAGTGAGCCGATTGGCAGCGACCGCATTCTAAAAGAAGAACGCGATGTCACGGCACGGACAACGGCGGTAACAATTCGCCTTTAACGCGGAAAATCTGCAGCCCGTATTGAAAGCTGTCTCGACAACGTCATCGTAGTTGCGCAAAGCGGCACGTATTGATCGTTCGAGGAGTTGATTATGCGCCGTTTGTCTTTGCTTGCTTTGTCTGCAGCCGCCGCCGGGCTGGTTTCTGCTCCGCTTTTGGCGGACGACCATGGCAAGCATAGACATGATGACGGCCATGTTCCGATGTACGCAGAAGACCTGCTCGATGCCTATTACGCCAAGCTTGAGAAGCGCATTGATCTGCCGGTAGCCCCTGCGAATGTTTCGCTCGCCCCCGATGCGACGATAACGCGGCTCGCATTTGGCAGCTGCAATCATCAGTCTCGCAGCCAGCATATGTGGGCGCAGATCGCGGCGACCAACCCGGACCTCTTCCTGTTCATCGGCGACAACAATTACGGCGATAGCGGCTGGAACGGTGATGCCGCGCTGACCAGTTTGCGGATGGCGTATCAGCAGCAGGCGGAGACGCCGGAGCTCACAGATTTCCGCACCAAGGTTCCGATGATGATCACGTGGGATGATCACGACTACGGGGCCAATGATGCCGGTGCCAATTTCGCGTTCCGCAAATGGTCAGAGACGCTGTTTGAAACCTTTTGGGGGTCATCGAAAGAGGTGCAATCGCGCCCTGGCATCTATGAAAGCCGGACATTCGGGGAAGATGGCAAAGTCACGCAAGTGATCATGCTCGATACTCGTTTCTTCCGCTCTGATCTGGATCGGATGGAATACACGCCTGAGCGCCCGCCGCTCGGCCCGTATGTGCCAAGCAGAGATGCATCCAAGACTGTGCTGGGCGAGGCGCAATGGAAATGGCTGGAGCAGGAGCTCGCCAAACCCGCTGACCTACGCATCCTTGTTTCGTCCATTCAGGTGATTACCGACGCGCACAATTACGAAAGTTGGGAAGCGCTGCCGATGCAGCGTGAGAAGCTTTACGGAATGCTGGCGGGCCGCGAAGATAGCGGATTGGTGATGCTTTCCGGAGATCGCCACGCAGGCGGTATCTATGCCGATACGCCGGAGGCGGCGGGCGGTGAGAAGCTGTGGGAGCTAACCAGCTCCTCGCTTAACTACTCGTTCTCCTCCACCGAACGGAACACCGCGCGCGAGCCCGATCCCAAGCGCCTGACAGACTTCATCTCGGAAGAGAATTTCGGCCTTGTCGATATCGATTGGGCTGCCAAAACCTTCACCATGAGCATGCGCGGCAGCGAAGGTGAAGTGCGCGTCTCCGAAACTGTGTCTTGGTAGTCGCTAGAGCGTAAAGCCGCCGTCGGACACCATGACGTGTCCGGTCAGGTTCGAGCCTGCATCGGACAGCATGTAGAGGATGTTGTCCGCGATCTCTTCGCTTGAGGCGAAACGTCCAAGCGGGGTCGTAGATGACATGGTTTTGATAGTGGCTTCGCGGCCTTGCGCCTCGACTGAACGTTTGAAATCGTCCGAGCTTTCCCAGATCGCCGTATCGACGCCGCCGGGAGCGATTGCGTTGACGCGAATGTTGTTCGGCGCGCCTTCGAGTGCGGCGATACGCGTCAGATGCGAAACGGCGGCTTTCGCTACGCCATAAGGACCAATGCCCGCGATGGGCTTTAGCCCGGTTGAGCTGGATGTGATAACCGCGCTGCCGCCTTTGTCCTTCATCGCCCGCATGGATGCGCGCATGGTCAGGAAAACGCCGTCGAGATTGATGTCCATCACGCGGCGCCACTCGGCAAAATCAAGTGCGGCAACCTGTCCGTGCCCGCCGACACCGGCATTGGCAATGGAATGATCAAGACCGGTAAGACGCGGCTCCAGATCATTCCAGAGCGCTTCGTTGGCGACGCTGCCGATAACATGCTCGACTTCGCAATCAAGATCGAGCGCGGCAAGGCCTGCTTCGTTGACGTCGAGGAGGATCAGTTTCGCCGCGCCGCGCGCAGCAAGAGCTTTCGCGCAAGCAGCGCCGATGCCGGAACCCGCGCCTGTGACGAGGGCGGTGCGGCCTTTGAAATCTTGAATATCAGTCATGGCCACCGCGCTAGGCGGATCAGGCAGGTCGATCAAGCAGCGTTATCAATGCCCAGATCAGACAGCTTGCGATACAGCGTCGAACGCCCAATACCGAGCCTGCGAGCAACCTCCGTCATGCGGCCGCGATAATGGCCGATGGCAAGGCGAATTACATCTGCTTCAATCTCTTCGAGCGGGCGCAGATTGCCGTCTTCCGTATAGAGCATAACGCCGACACCCTCATGGATGCTGGAGAGCGGGTCGCTTGCAACTTCACCGAGCATCTCGGACAATTGCGGGAAGCTTTCCGCGTTTAGCGTTTGGCCTTCGCAATAGACAGCGGCACGGAATAATACCGATTGCAATTGGCGCACATTACCCGGCCATTCATAGGCAGACAGGAGCGCGAGCGCGCTTTCCGATACAGACAAATGTTTCAGTCCAGGCTGATCCCCGATGCGGCCCAGGAAATGGCGTGCAAGCGCGGGAATGTCGCCGGTCCGCTCTCGCAAGGGAGGAAGAGCGATACGTGTCGCGCCGATTTTTGCAGCAAGCGCCGGATCAAAGTGACCAGCATCAACCAACGCGCCAAGCCCGATATTACTCGCGCACAGGATGCGCACATCAACTCTAAAGCCGTGCGTTGCGCCAACAGGACGGACTATACCGCTGTCAAATGCTTCCGCGAGACGAGCCTGAAGCTCAGGCGTCAAGCGGTCGACTTCATCAAGCACCAAGGTTCCGCCATCGCAGTGCTGCAACGCGCCGATTTGACGGTCAAACGCTCCGGGAAAGGCATTGGGCTCATGGCCGAAGAGGACAGATTCGATAGAATTAGGCGGGACGCTGCCGACATTGATAATTCGGAGTGACTCGTTGGCGCGCGGGCTGGCGGCATGCATTGCGCGCATCAGCATTTCTTTACCCGTACCGGATTCGCCTTCGATCACGGCATGGCCGTGGCCGCGTGCAGCCTTGGCCGCTTGGGCAAGGGCGGTGCGGAACTTAGGCGCAGTGCCGATCATCGCGTCGAAATCGAGCGTGGCCGACATCTTTTCAGTCAGCGGCGCAAGCTCATCACGCGGTGTTTCGCGGGTGGTGACCGTGCGCAGGGCCTCCATCAAACGATCTGGCGAGACTGGCTTGACCAGATAATCGCTCGCACCGGCGCGCATCGCTTCGACAGCGAGCAGCGGCGACGCGCTGGTCGTCAGCATCAAGATCGGCAGAGCTGGACGGCGTTCTTTCAGCTCTGCGATAAGCGAACAGGCATCGTCCCCGGGAACCCACTGGTCGAGCAGGATCGCAGAAAGCTGCATCCCCTCGCGGGTGCCAAGCATGGCAATTGCTGTCTCAGGGTCACTGGCCACAATTGTGCGCCAGCCTTCGCGCGCGGCGATGGCCGAGATCAACCGGCTTTGCGCCGGCTCATCATCAATGAGCATGACCAGACGCATATCGCCGGAATTTTCCGGGCCATCATCAGGCTGTGCTTCAAGGCGCGAGTCGATATCCGCCATAGGTTCGCCGCGTGTCCTTTACCCTCCCCAGCATTCGTCCCAGGGTGAAACGTGCATTCTCCATAGGCACGCGGAGTAAAGACGATATTAAGGCTGACGCGGATCGCGGATCATTTTTGCAAATTTCGGGGTTTTCCGCGCGAAAACGATGGCGGACTTGAGTGAAACGGTCTGGCGCGATACGGGGGCAGTTCAACTTTCCGGCAACTTTTCGCCGGGTTCAACGTTAGGGATCAAACGGGAGCATCCTAGCTATGGCTACGAACGATATCGATAGTGCAAACCAAACCTACAGCGGCTTTATCAGCTCGTTGAAGTGGGCAGTGCCACTGATCGCGGTCATCACACTCTTCGTCATCATGCTAATCGCCGAATAAAGGCAGATAAAACCACGTGAAAATTGCTGTCCTGAAAGAACGCGCAGCCGGGGAAACCCGGGTTGCCGCATCGCCTGAAACGGTCAAGAAATTCATCGCCTTGGGCAATGAATTTGCAGTTGAGGCGGGGGCAGGGGCATCCGCAGCGATCACTGACGAAGCCTATGCAGAGGCCGGCGCGAGCGTCGCCGATGCCAAAGCGGTGGTGAAGGACGCAGACATTGTTCTGGGCATTCAAGCACCTGAAGTTACGCTGTTAAAAGGCGCGGCAAAAGGCGCGTGGGTCGCGGCTTTGTTCGATCCGTTCAGCAAGAAAGACCTTGTCGAGGCATACGCGAAGGCGGGCTTTGAGGCGCTTTCGATGGAATTCATGCCGCGCATCACCCGCGCGCAATCGATGGATGTGCTTTCGAGCCAATCCAACCTTTCCGGCTACAAATCGGTGATCCATTCGGCTGACGTATATGGCCGCGCGTTCCCGATGATGATGACGGCGGCGGGCACAGTGCAAGCTGCGCGCTGCTTTATCATGGGTGTCGGTGTAGCCGGGCTTCAGGCGATTGCCACAGCCAAACGCCTCGGCGCTCAGGTTTCCGCGACCGACGTGCGCTCCGCCACGAAAGAACAAATTCAAAGCCTCGGCGCAAAAGCGATCTTCGTTGAAGATGTCGCTGGCATCGAAGGCGAAGGTTCTGGCGGTTATGCCACCGAAATGAGCGACGAATACAAAGCCGCTCAGGCTAAGCTGGTTTCCGAACACATCGCAAAACAGGACATCGTGATCACGACCGCTCTGATCCCGGGCCGCGCTGCGCCGGTTCTCATCACCGACGCACAAATCGCTACGATGAAAGAAGGCAGTGTGATCTTTGATCTTGCAACAGCGCAAGGCGGCAATGTCGAAGGATCAAAGCCGGATGAGGTAGTCGTAAAGCACGGCGTCAAAATCATCGGCTACGCCAACACACCGGCGCATCTCGCAGCAGACGCATCGGCGCTGTTCGCGCGCAATCACTTCAACTTCCTCAGTGCGTTTTGGGACAAGGAAGCAGGCAAGCCTGAACTCGATGACGAGATCGGCGATGCCGTGCGCCTGACCAAGAATGGTGCGGTTGTGAACGAGAGGTTGAACGGATGAGGGCGCTCTCGGCGACCTGTTTCTTTGCAGCCTTGACGATGACCGTGCCTGCCCACGCGCATGTCGGCAGCGGTTACTTGGATTACCCGTATTCGCTTGAAGACATTCGGGCCGGCGCACAGCTTCGCGCTGAAGCAGCAATCGTGGTCCCGATCGTCTTTGGCCCTTGCGGTCATTCCCCGGCGATGGATCCGGTGCTCGACCGCTACGCTGAGTTTGTCGAGAGTTTGACTGAGATACGTCAGAAAATCGATCTGGATATCGCGTTGGCGGACTATAACTATCAGATGTCGCTTGTAGATATCGCGTGCCCCGAACCCGAAGCTCCCGAGACGCTGGAACGAGAGAAACTCCAAATCTCTGTTGCCGACAGTGTGCTCGATAGAATGGATGCGCTCGTTGAGCGGCAAACCGGACAGGAACAATAATGGACTTTATCTCAATCCTATCCATTTTCGTGCTGGCGTGTTTCGTCGGCTATTATGTGGTCTGGTCGGTTACGCCCGCGCTGCACACGCCTTTGATGGCGGTGACCAACGCGATTTCTTCGGTGATTATCGTTGGCGCGCTGATCGCGGCGGCTGAGGCCGATAGCGATATTGCCAAATATCTCGGCCTGTTCGGTGTTGTGCTCGCCAGTGTGAACATTTTCGGCGGGTTCGCCGTGACGGAGCGGATGCTCGCCATGTACAAGAAAAAGGAGAAGTAAGAGATGACCTTCTCCATCCTTGCAGGCGCCGCGGACGCCGCCACCGGAACACCCGCATGGGCGATGCTCGCCTATCTCGTATCGGGCGTATTTTTCATCCTCGCGCTCCGCGGGCTTTCCTCGCCAGCGACCAGCCGCGCGGGCAACCGCAACGGCATCATCGGTATGCTGATCGCGGTCGCCACGACCCTGATCACGCATGATATCGCCAACATTGTAGAGATCGCGATTGCCATCTTTATCGGTGCGCTCATCGGGGTAACGGTCGCGCGCAAAATCGCGATGACATCCATGCCAGAACTGGTCGCGGGGTTTCACTCGCTGGTCGGTCTGGCCGCCGTTGTCGTGGGCCTCGCCGCGTGGCTTGATCCGGCCAGCTTCGGCATCACGGATCCGGACAATCAGATCTTTATGGTCAGCCGGATTGAGCTGGGCCTGGGCATCGCGATTGGTGCGATCACGTTCTCCGGCTCGATCATCGCCTTCCTGAAATTGTCGGGCAAAATGAGCGGATCGCCGATCCTCTTGCCGATGCGCCACGTCATCAATCTGGGCACACTTACCGCTATCCTCGCGATGATCGGTATTTACGCTGTGTCGCCAGATGGCGGTGCGGGTGAAGGATACCTAATCATTGGTATCACAGTGCTCGCTTTCATCATCGGTTTCCTGCTGATCATCCCGATTGGCGGCGCGGATATGCCGGTCGTTGTTTCGATGCTGAATTCGTATTCGGGTTGGGCTGCGGCGGCGATGGGTTTCACGCTCGGCAACAGCGCGATGATCATCACAGGCGCTCTTGTCGGTTCGTCCGGCGCGATCCTGTCTTACATCATGTGCAAGGCCATGAACCGCAGCTTCATCAGCGTGATTGCAGGCGGCTTTGGCGCGGATGCAGGCGGAGCCGGAGACGGCGAAGCACGTGAACAGCGCCCCTACAAGCAAGGCAGCGCAGACGATGCGGCCTTTATGTTGGAACAGGCGGAAAAGGTCATCATCATTCCGGGCTACGGCATGGCGGTGGCTCAGGCACAGCATGCTTTGCGCGAAATGGCCGATTTGCTCGAAGCCAAAGGTGTCGAAGTCAAATACGCCATCCACCCGGTTGCAGGACGCATGCCGGGGCATATGAACGTGCTGCTTGCCGAAGCCAGCGTTGAATATGACAAAGTGTTTGAGCTGGAGGATATCAACTCCGAATTCGCTCAGGCCGATGTCGCCTTCATCATCGGCGCGAACGACGTGGTGAACCCTGCGGCGAAGACAGACAAATCCTCACCGATCTACGGCATGCCCGTGTTCGACGTGGACAAGGCCAAGCAGGTGTTCTTCATCAAACGTTCGATGGGCGGCGTCGGCTATGCCGGTGTCGACAATGATGTGTTCTATATGGACCAGACGATGATGCTGCTGTCCGATGCCAAGAAGATGGTTGAAGAGATCAACAAGGCGCTGGATTAAGAGACCTATGGCTGAAGCGACAAAGACACACCCCGTGCGTTTGACCGTTATCCTTTTGGCGATTGTCCTTATCGCTGTTGGTGCTTGGTTTACATTCCGCGATGGCGGATGGCTGAATCAGGTGACGGAAGACCGGGTCGAGGATGCTTTGATTATCAACGGTGTTCCTTTGCCCATTGCCGAATGCATGGCCCCAAAACTGACCGAGCGGCTGTCTATCGGACAGCTGCGCTCGCTCGAGAAACTCGCCCCAGCTGAGGGCGAAGAGAGCGTGCCGACCAGCCTTTCGGGTGCGCTTGACCGGCTCAACCGCATTGAAGACGCCGAAGCCGTAAAGCAGCTTGCGGTTGTCGGTGCGCGGTGCGGTTCTGAGAGCCTGCTGCGCGGGCTTTCATTGTAACGACGTAGCGCTGCAGGGCACTTGCCAATTCCCATGCCTTTGCGCAGAGTGCGCGCGAGGGATGGGAGACTTCATATGATCAGAATGACCGTAGCCGCGTTGGCGTTTTGCAGCGCCGCGCCAATTCTTGCCGAGACGCACACCGTATCAGCCGGCGAAGGCGCGCAGGAGCGACTGCAAGAGGCGCTGATCCTTGCCGAGCCGGGCGATGAGGTCGTCCTCGAAGCGGGACGCTACACTCTCACCGACGGGCTAAGCCTGGATGTTGACGGCGTGACATTGCGCGGCGCGGGCATGGATGCCTCGATCCTTGATTTCACCGATCAGGCTGGATCGGGTGAAGGGCTGCTGGTTACTTCTGACAACGTCACGTTGCGTGATTTCGCGGTTGAGAATGCCAAGGGTGACGGGATCAAATCCAAAGGCGCTGACCAGATCGTTTATCACGCATTGCGGGTCGAATGGACCAATGGTCCGGACGCGAGCAATGGTGCCTATGGCATCTATCCGGTCGAGGCATCGAACATTCTCGTGCAGGACAGTTACGTGCGCGGTGCATCCGACGCGGGTATCTATGTGGGTCAATCAGAGAACATCGTCGTGCGCCGCAACCGCGTGGTTGAAAACGTCGCCGGGATTGAGATTGAGAACAGCAACCATGCAGAGGTGACGGAAAACCTCGCGACCAAGAACACCGGCGGCATTCTGGTTTTCGATTTGCCCGGCTTGCCCAAAGTCGGCGGCGGGGATGTGCTGGTTGCTCGCAATGCGGTGATCGACAACAACACCGATAACTTCGCGCCAGAGGGCAATATCGTTGCCAGCGTGCCCGCGGGAACCGGCGTGATGGTAATGGCAAACACACGGGTACAGGTGCTGGAAAACGCTCTGGTCAACAACTCAACCTCGCATGTCATGTTGATCGCTTATAGCCAGCCCTATGACGATGATCGCTATCAACCGCGCCCGGTGCAGGTTGAATTGCGCGACAACATTTATGGTTCCGGCGGCAATGCCCCCGATTTTGCCGGCGGAGACATGATCGCCGCTGCGATGGGCGGTTCCTTGCCGCCGGTCCTGACCGATGGCCTCCATCAAAACCTTGGCAGAAATGATCAGGTGCCCATTCTGACCCTTGGCTTGACCAAAGTGGGGCAACCCTTTGCTGAAGCGCAGCCCAGTCTGCTGCGGCCTGCTCCGATCACCTCAACATGGACAAATGATCCGGTTGTGCTGCCTGAAGAAATGGAAGCGCGTCTGAAGTGAAAAAATCGCTGCTGATCTTTGTAGCTGCGGCGGCTGCGCTGGCTGGTTCGATTACTGTCAATGCCACAGTGATCGATGAGCCTGCTGTCAATGATGCGGCCATTTTGGAAGGCATGCCGCGTACTCTTTCGGAATTCCGTTTCTTTACGGACGGGATGATCCATCATCCCAATTATCAGGTCACTGGATATGAGTTGAACACGCCGCTTTACTCAGATGGCGCGGACAAATTGCGGTTCGTCTACCTGCCGGAAGGGACAGTGCTGATGGGCGAAGGTGGGGGCCTGCTCAAATTCCCCGTTGGAAGCGCGATTATCAAGACCTTCGCGTTTGGTGAGGGCGAAGATCGCCGTCTGATCGAAACGCGTGTTCTCCTCCACCGGACAACCGGATGGGTCGCGCTGCCATACCGGTGGAATGAGGATCAGACCGATGCAAAGCTGGCATTGGCGGGCGCGCGCATCCCAATGACGCGGCCTGATGGCGAAGAGATTAGCTACCGCATTCCGAACAAGAACCAGTGCAAGACCTGCCACAGCAAAGACGGTGAAGTCATTCCGATCGGACCGAAGGCGCGCAACCTGCCAAGCGAATGGCTGGCGCAGATGGTTGATACGGGGCACTTATCGGCGGTGCCGAGCGGTAGCGACGTGCTACCACACTGGACCGACCGTGAAGGCGCCGAAACGGCTGATTTGGCCCGCGCTTATCTGGATGTGAATTGCGCGCATTGCCACCAACCGGGAGGCGGGGCGTCCAATTCGGGTCTCGATCTGCGCTGGGAACAGTATGATCAGACAAAGCTGGGCATTCGCAAACCGCCAGTCGCCGCCGGACGCGGGGCGGGCGGACATGCGGTTTCGATCGCGCCCGGAGATCCCGACGCGTCTATTCTGGTTTACCGAATGAGCTCGACCGAAGCGGGGGTCGCAATGCCTGAATTGGGCCGCTCTACCAATGATCCGGACGGGATTGCGGTGGTCCGCAAATGGATTGAGGAAATGCCTGCATCATGAAATGGCTCGTTCGAATTCTCGCAGTGCTTGCCGCGCTGCTTGTCATTCTGTTTTTCATCTTCCGCACGCCGGATACGGATGCCGCGGAAATGCGCGCGAAGTATGGCGGCGAACCCTCGCAGTTTGTTGCAATCGGCGATGGTGTAACAGTGCATCTTCGCGATGAAGGGCCTCGCGATGCCCCTGTCATCATGCTGCTGCACGGCTCCAATTCAGACCTGCACACATGGGATGAATGGGCCGCTGACCTATCGGAGACTTACCGCGTCGTCCGGTTCGATCAGGTCGGCCACGGCCTTACCGGACCCGATACGAGCGCGGACTACATCCGAGCGAATTATGTCGCGGACATCCGCGAGGTGGCCGATGCTTTAGGGATCGAGAAGTTCGTCCTTGGCGGCAATTCAATGGGCGGCAAACATGCGCTCACTTTTGCTGTGACTTATCCCGACCGGCTGACCGGGCTGGTGCTGGTTGATGCAAGCGGCGGCCCGATGCCAAGGGAAGAAAAGGACGACGACGATAGCGGCAATATCGGTTTCACCATCGCAATGACGCCCGGCATCAACAAAATCGCCGAGCAGATCACTCCGCGCAGTCTGATTGCGCAAAGTCTTGATCAATCTGTCTCGATCAAATCGGTCGTCGATGACGCGATGATTGATCGGTATTGGGAATTGCTGCGCTATCCCGGAAATAGGGCGGCTACGATGGCCCGTTTTGGCGTCGAATATGAACCGCTGACCGAAGCTGAAATCGCGGGTGTTACGGTGCCCACATTGATCCAATGGGGGGATGAGGACCGCCTGATCCCGCTTTCTGCGGGCGAGTGGCTTGATGCAACAATGCCAAGCAGCAGGCTTATTGTTTACCAGGGGATCGGACACCTTCCCCAAAAAGAACATCCCGACCAAACAGCGGCAGATGTGAGAGAGTGGCTCGCTGCCATGGAGCCTGCGGCTTAGACCTCTTCGAAACTTTGGTGCTGCGGCCTATAGACGGCATGCGCGCTTCGCCGCTAAGTCCGTGATCTGAAGACCTCGGGACTTAAGGAAGCATATTTGCGCAAACTTGGAATTATCGGCGGCATGAGCTGGGTGTCGACCGGTATTTATTACGAGCGGATCAATCGGATCATTCAAAAACGCGCAGCACCCATGGCGAGCGCGCCATTGCTGATTGAAAGTGTCGATTTTTGCCAGCTCTATGCGCTTCGTGAAGAGCAAGACTGGAACCGTGCATCCGAAGTTCTATCGGAGAGCGCAAAGCGGCTCGAAGGTGCAGGTGCAGAAGCCCTGCTTATCGGCGCGAATTCAATGCACAAGGTCTATGATGATGTGGCCGAGGCAGTGGATATTCCGATCCTGCATATCGCCGATCAGGTTGCCCTTTCGATTAAGCAGGCCGGACATAAACGGGCTGCACTTATCGGCACGCGCAATGTTATGACGGAGAGTTTCTATCGAAAGCGGCTGATCGCGCATGGCATCGAATTGATGCCGCCGGATATGGCCAATGTCGAAGCGCTGCACGGGATCATTTACGATGAGTTGATGCTGGGCAAGGCGACCCGCGATGCAGAGCGTAAGCTTAAGACGATAATCACGAACAAGGCGCAAGACGGGGCCGATGCTATAGTTTTGGCATGCACCGAACTTAACCTGGTGGTGGATGTGCATGCCAATGTGTTGCCGGTGTTCGATTCCACGCGAACGCACTGCGAGGCAGCGGCTGACTGGATTCTTGGGCAAAAGCAGGCTGACTAGTCTGCGCGCACCAATTCGCGAACGTCTGTTCGTCCCAATGCTATACCGTGTTGCAACATTTTACTTTGTCCTGATGCATAGCTCGACTAAAGAGCTGGGTAAGGATTTGGCATTCTTCAATGTACAAAATCCGGGTCCTCGGGTCGCTAAGACAGAGGTCCTGGGGCCGTTTTCCACCCCCCCAATGCACCCGGAAGACGGCCCCATTCTCTTTTTCGCGAAAAACTGATCGACAATGATCTCGACAGGGCGAGCGCTGTCCACGGCAATCCCACTGGGTTGCTGATCTGTTCCCGTTGAGCGGCGAAGCATCGTCACCTAATCGGGTGGGGTGATAAACCGTGCACCCTACGCTGCTGACCCGCACAATCATGGCGGGCGTGAATTTCAGCCTCAACGGCGTGCGGGCGAAGTGCAAAGCGGCGGCGAGATGCGCGGCCCACGCAGCGACTTTCAGCGTGACCGTGACCGCATCATCCATTCGATGAGCTTTCGCCGGTTAAAGTCTAAAACGCAGGTGTTTATTGCCCCCGACGGGGATCACTACCGGACCCGCCTGACGCACAGTCTTGAAGTGGCGCAAATCGGCCGCGTTCTGGCGCGCACGCTGGGCCTTGATGAAGATCTGACAGAGGCGCTTTGCCTCGCGCATGATTTGGGTCATCCACCATTTGGCCATGCAGGAGAGGCGGCCCTGTCCGATGCGATGCAGCGGCACGGCGGCTTTTGCCACAACGCGCAGGCGCTGCGGACGGTGATGCGGATCGAGAATCCGTACCCTGCAAATGATGGCTTGAACCTGACATGGGATTTGCTTGAAGGCTTGGCCAAGCATAATGGTCCAGTGAATGCGCCGAATTGGGCGCTGGCGGAGCTTGATGCGGCGTTCCCGCTTGATCTGGGCAGCTACGCCTCGCTTGAGGCTCAAATCGCGGCTGTTTCCGATGATATCGCTTATGACAATCACGACATTGATGATGGGCTGCGTGCAGGCTTTCTTGATCTTGATGATTTGATGGAATCTCCATTCCTCCAAGACCAATGGCACGCGGTTGAAAAACGCTTTCCAAATGCTCCGCGAGATCGTTTGCTAAGGGAATTGGTGCGGGACCAGATCGGCTTGATGGTCAATGATGTGATCGAGCATACGGCAGAGCAAGTGAAAGGCATCGGGTCAGTCGAAGAGATACGCGGTGCCAATCGCCAGCTTGGCGGGTTCTCACCGGAAATGGCGCAGCATGAGCGGACGTTGAAGGCGTTCATGTACAAAAAGCTTTATTACCATCCCGAACAAGTCAGCGCGGCAGAGCGTGCGCGTGATGTTATCGCGCGATTGTTCGCCGCGTATTCGCAAGACGCAAAGCTGATGCCCGCCGATTGGCAGGCGCGCCTTCCCGAACAAGACCCGCAGCGCGCCCGCGTTATCGCAGACTTTATTGCGGGCATGAGCGACCGGTTTGCCATGATGGCGTGCGAGCAGATTTACGGTGAACGGCCACAGGGGCTTAGCAATGTCTAACCTGCGCTCAAGAGGCCCCGAACGCCGCACAATGGGGCAAAAAGCACCCGAACGCATCGGGATGGTAGGTGCAACCGGATTGATCGGGCGGCGCGTCATCCAGATATCCAGCGCTAGTGATATGGCGCGCATTGTGGGGATCGCGCGGCGTGAATCCGTTTTGCCCGAAGGTGCGCGGATGGAGATGTTCGTCGCCGAGCCTGAAAAATGGGGTGAGGTGTTCGAAGCGGTAAAGCCGCGCGCTTTGATTTGTGCGCTGGGCACCACTTGGAAGAAAGCCGGGCGAGACGAGGAAGCCTTTCGTGCGGTTGATCAGGACCTGATTTTAAAGACCGCAGAAGCAGCGAAAGCGGCTGGCGTAGTCAATATGGTGCTGGTCAGCGCCGCAGGTGCTAATCGCCAATCCAAATCCTTCTACATGCAAGTGAAGGCCGAGACAGAGGATCTGGTTTCGAAGGTCGGGTTTAAGCGGCTGGACGTGCTGCGCCCTGGCTTGTTGCGCGGAGCGCGCGCGGGTGATTTCCGCTTTGCAGAGAAGGTGGCGATGACGGTTGCTCCTTTGATCGAGCCGCTGCTGCCTTCAAGCTATGAAATGTATCATTCGATTGATGCAGACATCGTAGCGCAGGCGGCATTGGGCCTGGCCATGCGGCGCGCAGCCGGGCGCTTCACCCATGATAACGAAGCAATGAAGCGCGCTGCGAGAGAATGGCGCGCCAAAGCCGAAAAAGACGAGGAAGACTGATGGATTGGAGCTTTGTCTTTAACGCGGTGAATGTCATAGCGCTCATCGCGTGGACCGGCTTGATCGCGCTTCCGCGTTGGCCTGCGCTGCTATCGGCAATTCTTTTTCTCGGCGTCGGGGTGCTTTGCCTTGTCTACACCGTTTTGATGATCAGCGTCCTGACCGGGTTCATACCAGCAGGCGAGGGCGGGGCGGATTTCACCACAATCGAAGGCGTTCGTTCGATCTTTTCCAGCGATGTCGGTGTCACGATCGGCTGGGCGCATTATCTCGCATTTGATCTGTTTGTGGGAATTTGGATCGCACGCGACGCGGATGCCAAGTACTTCTCACGCTGGTTTCAGGCACCGATACTGCTCGCAACTTTTCTGGCGGGGCCCATCGGCTTGTTTATATGGTTGATTATAAGAGAACCGCGTTCGCGCGCATCAGGCCGCTGGTCCTGAAACCCTCCAGATAACTGGCGGGTTTGCTAACCCGATTGATTGCTAGACTGGCGGCTCAAAACCCGTATCTTCCTCTACAAAGAGATTGTGGAGAGAGATATCATGAGCAACCCGTTTCATCACGATTTGACGCATTTTGATGACGTCTTGCGGTTTTGGGTGAACGAACGCCCCGATGCCACTGCTCTTGATCAGGAGGGCCGGAAAACAAGTTACCGCGAGCTTGAAGAGAACACCCGGCGGATCATCGCTGTGTTTGAAGCGCACGGCGTTGGCAAAGGCGACCATGTCGCATGGCTTGGCAAGAACAGCGATCTCTATTGCCAGCTCTATATCGCCTCGGCGCGAATTGGGGTTGTTGTTGCACCGGTCGGCTGGCGATTGGCCCCGCCAGAGATTGCCTATATCCTCAAAGACACAGGCGCCAAGCTGGTCCTTGCGGGCGAAGAATTTGTCGAAACAGCAAAGACCATTGCGCACGGACTGCAAACCAAACCGACCGTTATTGGGGAGATGGAAGCACGCGCAGCCATTGCTGCTCAAACCCCGGCGGAGGGCTTTTCCAAGGCGGATGATGGCGATCCGGTTCTCCAGCTTTACACATCTGGCACGACGGGCAATCCGAAGGGCGTAATGCTCTCGAACGGAAACCTGTTCGCGCTTCGAAATCCGGGCAATGCCGCGGACCTTCCGTGGAATCACTACAACACCGACGATTGCATGCTCGCGGCCATGCCTTGTGCGCATATTGGTGGGACCGGTCTGATCAACATCGCGATTGCCAATGGTATCCGATGCCGCGTGGAGGCCGAGTTTACACCTCTGGGTGTGCTCGAAGCGATTGAAGAGGGCGCGACCCACATGTTCATCGTGCCCGCGGCCTTGCAAATGGTGGTGCAGCACCCGCGCGCGGCAGAAACCGATTTCTCGAACCTGCGCTACATGCTTTATGGCGCAGCTCCAATGCCGCTTGAACTGCTTAAAGAGGTGGTGCGGACTATGCCGGATACCGGTGTGATGCAGGTTTACGGGATGACGGAAACAACCGGCACGGTAACGCATCTTCCGCC
This sequence comes from Erythrobacter crassostreae, assembly GCF_019204045.1. Taxonomy (GTDB): domain Bacteria; phylum Pseudomonadota; class Alphaproteobacteria; order Sphingomonadales; family Sphingomonadaceae; genus Erythrobacter; species Erythrobacter crassostreae. The sequence continues at coordinate 1,598,290 of NZ_JAGSPC010000001.1, forward strand.
CGATGATCATTCGCTGGACGGCAACGAACGCATGCGTTCGGCGGGTAAAGCTGTTCCCGGTGTCGAAATTGAAGTGCGCGGGCCCGATAACAAGCCGGTGCCGGTCGGCGAGATTGGCGAAATTTGCGTCCGCTCACCAACGAATATGGCAGGGTATCACAACCTTCCAGAGGCGACAGCGAGCACCATCGATGCCGAAGGTTGGGTCCACACTGGCGACGCGGCGATCATGGACGATGATGGCTATGTCTACATTCAGGACCGGATCAAAGACATGATCATAACCGGCGGCGAAAATGTCTATCCGGCAGAAGTGGAAAGCGCGATATATGGCCATCCTGCCATTGCAGAGGTCGCCGTGATCGGCATCCCCAGCGAAAAATGGGGCGAGGAAGTAAAAGCCTGCGTCGTGTGCAAACCGGGCCACGATCTCGATGTGAATGATGTGATCGCCTACACTCGTGAACGGGTTGCGCCTTTCAAGACGCCCAAAAGCATCGATGTAATTCCTGAAATGCCGCGTAATCCATCAGGCAAAATCCTGCGGCGGCAATTGCGAGCCCCTTATTGGGAAGGGCAAGATCGGCAGGTTAGCTAGGGCGCTATAAGCGATGAAAAAGCACGCACCCGCGACCGAGCGGAACCGCAAAGCCATTGCCGATATTCTTGCGAAAGAACTGCCATCATCCGGCGTAGTGCTGGAAGTGGCAAGCGGATCGGGTGAGCACGCGGTCTATTTTGCCGAGCGTTTTCCTCAGCTTGATTGGCAGCCAAGCGATTTTGAGAAAGAGGCGCTGGCGTCAATCATCGCGTGGCAGGATGATCGCGAGCTTAGCAATCTGCGCTTTCCGACTGTGATTGATGCGTCGAAACCTGCGGCTTGGGAGGTGAAAAATGCTGATGCAATTTTGTGCAGCAACATGGTTCATATCACCTCGTGGCAAGCGACAGAGGGGCTGTTTGCCGGTGCTGCACAAATCTTGGGCGGCAAAGATTTGCCGCTTATTCTCTACGGCCCATTTTTTGAGCAGGGGATCGAGCCAGCCCCATCAAACCTTCAATTCGACGCAGGGCTACGTGATCGAAACCCGAGTTGGGGCATACGCAGTGCTGAAGAATTAGACAGGCTGGCGCTAAGCCATGGCTTCACGCGAAGCGCTCGTCATGAAATGCCTGCAAACAATCTGATGCTGGTGTATCGCAGGAGCTGACGAAAAGCTTAGTCGATGGCTTTTTCGCCAGCTTCGCCAACCGATTTTATATCTTCGCCCAGACCTTTGACGGTGTTGCAGGCGGTCGCCGTCATAGTGAGGGCGGCGAGTGTCGCGGCGAGAAGTGTTTTGCGCATCATATCTGCTTTCCAAAAATAGCTATGTACGCATCCTATCCGTTCACCGCCTTTATGTTCCTATTCTGCGATAGGTTGAGCCTTGCTTCGGGCTAATTGCCGCTCCCTCCATGCAATCAGCAGACCTGACCCGATGATAAGCGGCGCGCCGAGCCACAATGTTGTCGAGGGCGCGCGATCAAACACCGTAAATCCGTACCACGTTGCCCATAGGAGTGATGTGTAATCGATCAGCAGGATCACACCGGCAGAGCCGAAGCGTAGCGAGCTAGTCAACAAGACCTGCGCCAGCGCACCCGATAGCGCCATCGCAACGATAATCCCCCATGTTTCCGCATCATGCGCACTGGCGAAAAACGGCATCGCGATCAGAAACACTGGTGTGGAAAGCGCGGTGAACCAAAAAATGATGCTCCACGGGCTCTCGGTTTTGTTGAGGTCTTGAATCTGGAAACTGATCATGGCGACCATAGCAGCGGCGCAGAGCGCGACGACCACGCCGAACACGGTGATCTCGTCCCCCATGCTTCCCGGCTGCATGATGACCAATACTCCGCAAAACCCGATGAACACGGCGGCTGAACGATACAAGCCTACCCGCTCTCCAAACATGGTCACGGCAATAACGACAGCAAAGAACGGAGCCGTATAAGAAAGCACAGTCGCCTCCGCCAGCGGCAGCAGCAGCACCGCGCCATAGACAAAGAACATGCAGAAACCGCCGAGCGCCGAACGCGCCGCGTGGCTTTTGATCCGTCTGGTGCGCAGAGTGGCAAGCTTTCCGAACGCGACCAGACCAGCCGTAATCAGCACGAAGGTGATGAATTGCCGCCAGAAAAGCATCTCGACCAGATGGACACCGCGCGTCCCGCCAAGCTTCACCAGCATGCCCATGGTCGCAAAAACCACAGCCGTCATCAGCCGCAATCCGATAGCGAGCAAAGGGCGGGGGCGGGCAACTGATCCATCCATGAATGGCGGGCTTTAAGGCGAAGCAGGGATTGCGCAAGCATGGTAAGTGTTGCGCACGCGCGGGGCATGGCTACATGCGCACTCGTGACACACTTATGGGTCCAGTTTGAATTGCTGAGCGATGCAGCGCAGCTTGCCATTGCCGGTGGCGGTTTCTGGGTGCTCGCTGCCTTTTGTTCGGTTATGGAACGGCTGCGCAACAGGAAACGCGATGTCTCCCAGCTGGAACGGGTTGGCTTTATGCCTTGGACGACGCTGTTCGTACTGTGCGCGATTATCGGTGGCGGTTGCTTAGCGATGAGCCTGCCGGTTGTGCTTGGTAGCTTGGTCTAGTTTCCGTGCTCTAGGAGCTCACGGCCATCAACTTAATCGCCAGGAAATCAACGGACAACACCGCCAAGCCAACGATTGAGGCGAACAATACCCAAACTTTTCGCATCTTTGAACGGTCTTCTCCAAAGCGGCGCTCGACCCACAATGCCGTCGCTGCCATCGGCCCAATGGTAAATGCAACCAAAGTAACCGAAAACCAGACTGGAAGCTCGATCTCTGTCACTACGCACGCCGAAGCCGTTCTTACAAACAAGCCTCAAGATACGCCTGATCGAAACCGTACTGACGCGCTTTTTCAAGCGTGTAGGGACGCAGGCCTGATGCACGGAATTCACCGATGATCTTACCGTCGTCGCTCTCGTCCAGATATTCGAACTTGAACAAGTTCTGCGTCACGATCACGTCGCCCTCCATGCCGATAACCTCGGTGATGTCGGTTGTGCGGCGTGAACCATCGCGCAGACGTTTTACCTGAACGATAATATCGACCGATTCAGCGATCTGGGTTGAAATCGCTTGTTTCGGGATCTTGATATCGCCCATCAAAATCATGTTTTCCATACGGCCAAGGCATTCGCGCGGGCTGTTGGCGTGAAGCGTACACATAGAACCATCGTGGCCCGTGTTCATAGCGGCGAGAAGGTCGAAACATTCTGCCCCGCGAATCTCACCGAGAATGATCCGGTCAGGACGCATACGCAGGGCGTTTTTAACAAGGTCACCAATCGTAATCGCGCCTTGCCCTTCAAGGTTAGGCGGACGTGTTTCAAGCGGCAGCCAGTGCGGCTGCTGCAAACGAAGCTCGGCAGCATCCTCAATCGTGAGAACGCGCTCACCCGGGTCGATCATTTTCGACAGGGCGTTAAGCATGGTCGTTTTACCCGAACCCGTACCGCCGGAAATCACGATGTTCATCCGCGATGCGCCAGCGATTTTCAGGGCCGTACACATCTTCTCGCTCATCGAACCGAAGTCCTTGAGCATGTCGAGCGTGATCGGCTTTTCGGAGAATTTACGAATCGAGATCGCAGTGCCGCGCAGTGACAGAGGCGGAACGATGACGTTCACACGTGAACCGTCTTTCAAACGGGCATCGGCAAGCGGTGTGGTTTGGTCGACACGGCGGCCAACCTGGTTCACGATGCGCTGGGCGATCTGGAAAAGGTGCTGTTCGTCGCGGAACTTAATCGGCGCGATAACCAGCTTACCCTTTTTCTCGATGTAGGTCTGATCAGGGCCGTTGACCATGATATCGGAAATGTCCGGATCATTCAGCAGCTCTTCAAGCGGACCAAAGCCCAGCAGTTCATCGATGAGAACTTTTTCGAGCGCGAATTGCTCACGGCGGTTCAGTGTGACCTTAAGCTCGGCCAACACTTCCATGATGATCGGACGGAATTCTTCCGACAGCTCTTCTTTGGACAGAGTTGCAGCGGCTTCGGGATCAACACGCTCGAGCAGGCGCGGGAGCACCTGTTCTTTAATCTTGTGGACGCTGGCTTCGAATCCGCCTTGTTCTTCCTGAACATGGGTGGCGTTCATGCGCTCGGTCAGGCGCTCCAAAGCCTCTGCAGTTGTTTTCGGCTTACCGTTTCCGGCGGAGCTTTCTTTGGATGCAGCAGGCTCAGAGCTTGGCGCGTCGCCTTCGCCGGGTAGGGGCGGGAATTGCTCTCCGCCTTTGGCGTCTTCACCGGAGCTGCCGCCGCCCTTCATAGGACGGGCAACGCCAAATGCTGGACGTCCGCCGCCCGCGCCACCTTTTTTACCGAATGCGCTCATTCCAAGCCCCCCAGGGGAAAATTCTCAGTTTGGGCGCTACGCTTTTAGAGCGAACGGCGCCTCTCGAAGTTTGGTGAATAAATCGGAAACCTTATTTTTTTCCTAAATTCCGCTTGTAGGTGAACACTCTTTTGCCAGCAGAGCGGTGTCAGGGTTGCCCACGATCCATTTGTACCGTGCGATTGCGCCCCGAATGCCTTCGGTCTTAGAGTCGAAGGGAGATCAGGATACCGGGACTTTCATCGCCGCCATGGCCGCAAAAATAATCGCATTCGGGGGGTATGACACGCGCAAGCCGCGGGTGCGCCTGTTGATTGAGGCGCTGCGGCGAAAGGGCGCTCTGGCGGAAGAGATCCATGTTTCAGGCTGGAAGGATGTTCCGCAAACCAACATACCTTCGCGCATCGCTTTTGTTAAAGTTCTGCTGAAACTGATCATTGGATACCCCCGCGCGCTGTGGCGTCTTGCGAGAAGCGAGAAGGGCGTGGCGGTGCTTTTGCCCTATCCTGGTATTGTAGAAATTTTCGCAATTGCGCCGATTGCCAGACTGATGCGGCGGCAAGTCGTGCTCGACGCATTTCTGCCGATTTATGACACCGTCGTTGTCGATCGCGCGTTGGTGAAATCGCGCGGATTGATCGCCAAACTAATCTGGTGGTTTGAACGAACCGGATTGAGGCTCGCCGACATCATTCTGGTCGATACGGACAGCCATGGGGAATATTTTGCGCAGGAATTCGGATTGGATCATGGCCGGTTTCAGACGGTCTTGGTCGGCGCGGAGAGCCATTTCTCACCTGGCGCAAACAGCGATCCAGTCGAGGATTTGTTGGGGCCGCGCGATGATCGCCCGATTGTACTTTTTTACGGCCAGCTAATCCCTTTGCACGGCGTGCCGACGATTATCGAGGCTGCAAAGCTGTCACGGGGCAAAGGCGCGCGCTGGGTTATTATCGGACGCGGCCAGTTGGAGCCGGTGATGCGCAAAACCATGGCGAGCGAGGGTGGTTCTGCCATAGAGTGGATCGAATGGGTGGATTACGAGCGGCTGCCATCAGTGATAGCGCGCGCCGATATCTGCCTGGGCGTGTTCAGCTCCTCAGACAAAGCCGCGCGCGTCATTCCGAACAAATTGTTTCAGCAGCTGGCAGTTGGCAAACCGGTGATCACTCGCGACAGTCCCGCAGTCGATACGCTCGCGAACGAATTCCCTGCTACTTTGCGCACGGTACCAGCTGATGATCCGCAAGCTTTGGCAGACGCAGTTGATGCAGCGCTGAAAGACAAAAACGCACTGGCACCCCTGCCGCAGCAGTCGCTGAGGGAGCTTAGCCCTGATGCCGGTGTCGATGCGTTGGTCAGCCGGCTCCGGATAACCGGAGTCTAGCCAAGGACATATCAGGGGCGTTCAAAGAACAGTTCGAATGTCCCGCGGTCGCCTTCCTTGATTTGGTCAAGAAATGAACCTTCACGGATCAGCGACATGCCCGGACGGTCATACTGGATGACCAGCGAAGGCTTCAGGCCGCTTTCTTCGATATTGTTCAAGACTTCGCGGATCTCGTCCTCGTTCAAAAGGCTGCCGTGAAGCTCGATAAAGAGGTGACGGATTTTCTTGAGCGTTTCCTTCGCGCCGCGCAGCACTTCAAGCTCGAAACCTTCAACGTCCATTTTGATGAATGTCGGTGTCTCGTTGGCCTCGGCAAAAGTATCGATCCGGTGACAATCGACTTCGATGAAATCGGTTGGTGAACCCGGGTTTTCTTTGGCTGTGTGCCAGTTTGAAAGCTCGGATGTGAAAAGCTTCAGCTTGCCGTCTTCCTCACCGAAACCGGCATGCTGCACTTCGATGTTATCGTAGCCGTTCAGCTCAATATTGCGCTTTAGGCGTTCAACATTTTCGGGATGCGGTTCGATCGCGTAGATCTTTTTACAGCGGCTCGCTTCCATCAAAGCATAATATCCAATGTTCGCACCCACTTCGAGGACGACATCGTCTTCACGCAGGATGGACATGATGTGGCCAGTCGCGACCGGTTCACGGATGCTGTCGAGCAAAAGATCGCGGTCGAGGCCTTCTTTCTCAGGCATCAGTTCCATTTTTGAACCAAGGATTGTGCGCACTTGCGGGCCTTTCAGGCCCATCCGCGCAAAGTCTTTGCGGCGTGATCGATCTTCCCAGCGGGCGCGGGTGAAGTTCACCGTACGCTCCAACGTGGGTTGAATTCCGCGCGACTGCACCATTTCGACTGCGGCGCGAATTTCGTTGGCGTATTTCATCGATCAATCAATCCTGTTCAATTTCCAGCCCATGGGGGCAAAACCTATATTGCCTGTTAACCATAAATCGTTGCCAAAAAGGAAACAGAATTCGAACTTGTGAAATTCTGGGCTTTCACTCGGTAAGCGATTTTACGCAGCGGCCTTTTCAGTCTTTGGCAAAAACGTGATGATCGCCGTGGCGATACCGCTGACGGCAAAGCCGATCAGGCGGTTAATAGCGACAGCAAGGAATGCAGCTTCGGGTGGTATTGTCGAAAGGGTCGCAATCGCGGCGGCGACCGCCTCGCTAATGCCGAGCCCGCCTGGAGCGATCGCTGCAGCGGACCCGAGGATGGCTGCGAAGACAAAAGGGTAGAGGTCGAAAAACGCGATAGGGACGCTGATCACAAGAAAGCCTGCAAGAATACGCAGGCCCGCAATGCCAAGTCCGACAATCCGCATCGCCAAAGCTGCCATTGCTAGAGGAAGACCGGCTTTTGCCCATAGCCATCCGGTGCATGCAACAACGCCCGCTAGGCCTCCGCATGCGATTAACAGCGCAATTGGTCCATCAAGGCCGAGGGCAAGACCCGCTGCCAGTGCAGCGCATGCCACCCAAAGAAGTGCATTGATCATGACGTGAGCCGCAGCGTTCGCGGCTCCCGAGCCATCACGAACTAGCGCGCCGCCCCGTACGATTGCTCCGCCGGGGATCGGCAAAAATTCGGCAAACTGCGCGACACAGGAAACTTTGAAAGCAGGCCAGAACGCGATGTTTTGACCAGCGCCGCGCGCCATAACCATAAAATTGAGCGCGCCGTAGAGGAACGCGATGGGAATGATCAGTCCGGCAGAAAGCAGGATGTAGGGAAGCGACAGGTCGCTCGCCCGCAGGTCCAGACTTGCTGCCGAATAGGCCAGCCCGCCAACGAACACGGCGACGGCGACAATGACAATAATCGCACGGTATTTGCTGGCAAAGCCCTGCAAGGCTTTCAGCATGGCGACCAAACGGCCTGCCAAGCCATTGGCGGCGCTGGTTGCATCGTGAGGAGCGGAGATGACAGGTTCTGTCGTCATAGCGGGCTTAGAACGCCGTCCAGTAAGCATCGGGCGGTGTCATTTCAGACGGTGTGTATCCTTCACCCCACATCAAACCTGCGTCACCGCCGGAAGGATTTTCAAGAGTGTAGCTTCCGCGATCAAGAGTAACAACAGAGCCGTCCGACCATTCGCGACCATCAATCACGAGTGTACCAGTGACGCTGTATGGACCGGGGACGAGCACGTCCCATTCTTTTGTTTCGCCAGCGCGCAACTGTTTGCCGGCCAGAAAGATATCACCCCAAAACCGGACATATGTGCTCGCCAGCGCATCTGCATCGTCAGGGTGGAACGTGCTGCTGTCCGTGCCAAGGATAGCCTTCGAAAATTCGCGGTTGTTGTCGAGCAGGAAAGGCACGGGTGTTTCGCGCATTGTCTGGAGCAGGGTGGGCTCACCAGCGGCAAGATAACGCTCCACGCCGAAACCAGTGCGGAAGGTGTTCTGTTTCGGGAAGGTCGCGATCATGCCGCAGCAATCGAAATAATTGACCGGCTTCTCGAACGTCTGGTGGACGCCGTTCACCAAGACTTGCTGACGCTCGGTCACGCCGCGCGCATCCACGGCCCAGATCATCAGTGCGCTGCCTGCAATGACCGCCGCGATCAGTGCTTCGCTGTAGCGCTGCGCAATCATGCGGAAAGCCCATACGGTCACAATCACCACCGGAGGCAGGATGAACGGATAAAAGTAGGGAAGAGAATTGCGGTAAACCAATGGAGTGAGAACCGGGAGCCACATGGCCGCCAAAGCGACTTTGCGCTGCCAGCTCATCGTGTCCCTTGCGATCACCCATGGAGCAATGACGATTGCAATCGCGAGCGGCAAAGCGGTGAAAAGAGCCTTTCCTGCTGCGCTGAGATGGGGGCTTGATGCGAGACCTAGCATCCCGCTTGAGGAACGGCCAAGAGTGCCCGCTGCCGCTTCGCGCGCCTGATCGGCAAACTCGCTTGAGTGCAGAGTATAGAGGATCGCAAATGTGGCGAGCGCGATGGCGCCGGCGGCGATCCAGCGAAGCGGATAGCGCCAGTCAAAGCTCTCTTCTTCCCAGCGATATAAAGCGAGGCCCGCAAAGGCGGGTGCCCAAAGGACGAATTTGATCGTCACCATAGCGGCAATTCCGATTACGACGCCTAGCGCGACAATCGCGAGCAATCGCAACCGTGTAAGAGCGGCAATCGCAAAGCCAGTTGTTAGAAAAGCGGCAACAATCGGATCAACACGAAAGGCCGTGCCGTGCTGGAGCACGAACCCTGCGCCAAGATACGCGGCAACCGCGATAATTGCTGTGCGGCGGCTCGCAAATTTTTGCGCCGTTAGAAAAATGCCTGCCGATGTCACGACAAGGCATGCGAACATGAACATCCGCGCGATGATAATATGGTCGATGGAATTGCCCGGCATCGCCGGAAGCCACCACGCGAAAAAGCGGGTGTGGATCGTTTGCAACGGCTGGATAAACTCGCCGCGCGCGACAACTTCGACCTGACTGTAAAACCAGAATTCATCCCAGTTGATCGAACGGCCGAACACCATGGAAAGATGCATCGCTGCCAGGACGCCAATCAGCGCATAAAGCCACACGGCCGAACTTGCCGCCGGAAGCGAAAAGCCCGGGCGAACAGGTGTTTCAGCCGTGGTCGCGGCGGCGGGCATGATCAGAAGGCTTTGCGGCGTTCTGGAGCAGTTTCGATACCCTCAAGGGACACTTCTGTCTCTTTCTGTGCCTTCTCAATTGCTTCGAGTTTTTCGTCCATCCGGCGCAGTTTCAGGATACTGGCTTCCATCAATTTGCGGTTGGTCGCGATAAGATCGGCGAGGATGCCAAGCGTCGCAACCAGCACTCCAACGGTCAGCAAGGCGCCGCCGATGACCAGCGATTGGATGTGGCCATCACCTTGGCCGTTCACAAAAAACCAAACGAAACGTGCCATCGGCAAAAGGCCGACAAGTGTCAGCGCCGCGCCAAGCAATGTAAAAACCCGAAGCGCGTTGAATGTCGTGTAAGCGCGGGTAATCGTCATCCCTTGCGACATGATGAAGCGAGGGATCGACTTGAACAGGCGAGAAGGGCGGGTCGCGCTGTTGGTCCGGATTGGGACCGACTTGATAGCGAGCCGTTTGCGGCCCGCCTGGATCAGCATATCGGTGGTGTAGCTGAATTCAGTGGTGATATTGATGCGTTGCACCGCATCGCGCGTCATTGCCCGGAAACCGCTGACAGCGTCTGTAATGTCAGTGGAACTGAGGGTGCGCACAACGTATGAACCAAGGCGTTGAAGAGCCCGTTTGAACGGAGAGAAATGCGCGTTTTCTGCGACCGAACGATCGCCGATGACTATGTCTGCTTCACCTGCAACGACCGGCGCAACGATGGTGGCAATGTCTTCGCCCGCATATTGGCCATCGGCATCGGTGTTGACGATAATATCCGCGCCTTCGGCAAGGCATTTTTCGACACCGTTGCGGAATGCTTCGGCAAGGCCGCGATTGCGGCGATGGCGGACAATGTGATGCACGCCCCAGCGCCGCGCGATGCCCGAAGTATCGTCAGTCGAGCCATCATCGATGATCAGATATTCAATGATATCAATGCCCGGCAGGCTGCGAGGCAGCTTGGCGAGTGTTTCGGGCAGCACTTCGGCTTCGTTAAGGCACGGGATCTGGATGATCAGCTTTGTCATTACGGTCGGTTTGCCCCCGATGTGCGCGGAAAATGCGCCCAAATTTCGTCTGTCTGACGCCTCGATACCGTGAGGGGTTTAATCAAACGTAAACCATGAACATCAGGATTTGAGCGCGGCCTTGCGTTTCCTGCACTGCGGGTTCACGGCGCGGCATGGTTTTGCAGGATGGAATTTCTCAGTGACAGGTGAAGAGCGCGCAGGTTTGGCCTATGCCGTCGCTGGCTTCGCGACGCTGTCTGTCGGCGATGCGGTTGTGAAAAGCATGGCGGGTGATTGGCCGCCCTACGCGGTCGCGGCTTTGCGTTTTGCATTTGGCGCGATCGGGCTATCCGTTCTGCTGCTCAAGAGCGAAGGCGTAAAGGCGTTCAAGCCGACCAATCCATGGCTACAAGTGGCGCGCGGATTTTGCCTAGCCGCAGCGTCTACGTGCTTCTTTTCCGCGATTTATCTGATGCTGCTGGCTGAAGCGATGGCAATCGGATTTCTTGCCCCAGTGCTGACGCAGCTTCTCGCTGGACCATTGCTCGGCGAGAAGGTCAGGCCTGCGGTGTGGGGCGTGTCTTTGGTGGCACTAACTGGGGTGGCGGTCATTCTTCGCCCGAATTTGGCAGAACTTGGCTGGGCCGCGTTTCTGCCGCTTATATCTGCATGTTTCTTCGCGTTGATGATGATCGCGAACCGCGCGAGCGCGGGGCAGGGCAGCGCCCTTTCGATGCAAGTCTTCATCGCCGGTGTCTGTACGCCAATCTTGATCGTTCTGTGCCTCGGTATCAAAGCGACCGGGGTTCCAGAGCTCGATTTCGGCTGGCCGAGCTGGGATGTGGTCGGCAGGTGCGCAATCGTTGCTGTCACAGCGAGCACCGCGCATTGGCTTGCCTATATTGGTACATCGAAAGCTGGTGCAGCGCAGGTGGCCCCTGCAATCTATGTGCAAATTCTGATCGCGATTGTTTTGGGCTGGTGGTGGTTTGGAGATCGGCCTGATTTGCTAACGTTAGGCGGCGCAGGGCTGATTATTGCAGCGGGTCTTTATCTCTGGCGTGATGGTCTCAACGCATCGAAGCCGGTTGTTTCAGGGCCAAAAACTCGCTGACCACAAAAATTTGCTCTTGCTTCAAGGCTCTGTTCACCAGACATGGTTACGGGGACGGCAATCATAGCGGCGATCACGCGATTTGCGCGCCATTTAGGGGAATTGTTCGAGCATGTGCGGAATTATCGGAATTGTGGGCAACGCACCGGTTGCTGATCGCTTGGTCGATGGTCTCAAGCGGATGGAATATCGCGGCTATGACAGCTCCGGTGTCTGCACAATCGTTGACGGCCAGTTTGTCCGGCGCCGGGCCGAAGGCAAGCTCGCAAATCTGCTTGAGGTGCTGAGTGAGCAACCGGCCACCGGCACGGTTGGCATCGCCCATACACGCTGGGCCACACACGGCGCGCCGACAACTTCGAATGCTCACCCGCACGCAACCGAAGAAGTCGCTCTGGTCCACAACGGCATTATCGAGAATTACAAGGCGCTGCGCGAAGAGCTTGCAGGTGAGAACCGCAAATATGAAAGCGAAACCGATACGGAGGTGGTCGCGCACCTGATCTCTTCCGGAATCGAAAAGGGATTGGACCCGCGCGAGGCGGTTGGAAATGTCCTGCCAAAACTTCGCGGCGCATTCAGCCTGGCAATTGCGTTTCGCAGCCACCCTGATTTGCTCGTCGGTGCGCGGCTCGGTTCTCCGCTCGTGGTCGGATATGGTGATGGCGAGATGTATCTTGGTTCAGATGCGCTGGCGCTTGCGCCTCTAACCCAGAGGATTGCTTATCTCGAAGAGGGCGACTGGGTGGTTATCACCCGCGACGGCGCCGAAGTTTTCAATTCCCGAAATGAGCCGGTAGCGCGCGAAATTCAGTCCTCCGGTGCTTCCGCCGCTGCAGTAGAGAAGGGCAATTACCGTCACTTCATGCAAAAAGAGATATTTGAGCAGCCAACGGTGGTCGCTCAAACGCTTGGTTCGTATCTGAGGCAGTCGGATCACACGGTCGCGTTGCCGCAGCTCGATTTTGATATTTCCAAGATTAAGCGACTGACAATTGTTGCCTGCGGCACCTCCTATTACGCGGGAATGGTGGCCAAATACTGGTTTGAGCAGTTTGCACGCGTACCTGTCGATATCGATGTGGCCAGCGAGTTCCGCTATCGCGATCCTGTGCTGGAGGATGGCGGATTGGCGCTGTTTATCTCGCAAAGCGGTGAGACGGCAGACACGCTCGCCGCGCTGCGCCATTGCAAGGCTGAGGGGCAAACAATCGGCGTGGTTGTGAATGTCCCGACCAGTACAATGGCGCGCGAGGCGGACCTGCTGTTGCCGAGCCATGCGGGCCCCGAAATCGGCGTTGCGTCGACCAAGGCATTTACCTGCCAGCTTGCGGTTCTGGCCGCTTTGGCAGCGCATATGGCCGTGAAGAAAGGTCTGATGAACCGCGAAGAAGAAGCAGAAGTGGTCAAGCATTTGCTTGAGGCACCGGCTGCTCTCAACGCGGCGCTTAATCATGATGATAATATTGCCAGCATGGCACACTTGATTTCACCAGCGCGCGACGTTCTTTATCTGGGCCGCGGTCAGGACTATCCGCTTGCTCTCGAAGGCGCGTTAAAGCTTAAAGAAATCAGCTATATCCACGCAGAGGGCTATGCCAGCGGAGAAATGAAGCATGGCCCCATTGCTCTTATCGATGATGATGTTCCGGTCGTGGTGATTGCACCATCGGGTCCGCTGTTCGAAAAGACCGTTTCCAATATGGAAGAGGTGCGCGCGCGCGGCGGGCAAGTCGTTCTGATTTCGGATGCAGAGGGTATCAAACAGGCTGGCGAAGGCTGCATTGCAACGATTGAAATGCCGGTAGTTCATCCGCTCATCGCACCGCTCGTCTATGCGATCCCGGTGCAACTGCTGGCTTATCACGTCGCCGTGGTGAAAGGCACAGACGTTGATCAGCCGCGGAACCTGGCAAAATCTGTTACAGTTGAGTGATTTAGCAAGGCGAAAAAGAATTGAATAATTGTCGCCTGATTGCCCGATACTTTACGAGGCAATAACCTTTTCAGCGTAACCCGCGTGACTGTGAGCGATCCGGTTTCTTCCTCACAGGTGGCGCAATCCAACCTGTCTGCATCTGCTGTCCTCGGTTTCAAGAACCGGGGCGATGCAGAATGGGTCCGTTTGCGCGGGCTGCAATTCTCGGCTCTGCCAAGTCAGACGATCCGGCGTGTCTACGCTCATGGGATCATGGCGATCCTCGTTGCGTATCTGTATTTCAGCCATATCCCGATCGTTTGGTTGGTGGGCTGGCTTGCCGCGTTGGTTTTGATCAACCTGCGCGGAACTCTGTTTGACCGGTCGCTGATAGACACCGATCGGCGGTCGGTTGAGGCGGCCGAATACACTAGGCAAACAATCACTTCCGTGGTGTCTGGAATGCTGTGGTCGGTTCCGATCTTGTTTTTCGCCCCACTAGGGACGGATGCCGATATGGCGGCACTGCTTGTCATCACAGGCATGCTGGTGACCGGCGCGATAGTGTTTTACCCTGCCGCTCCGGCAAGCGTGGCAGCCTCTACCTTTATTCTCGGCGCCGCCACGATCACTCATCTTGTGTTGTCAGAGCTATGGGTGCTGGCAGTGGCCAGTACGCTGTTCACGATCACAGCTTTGGTGGGTTCGATCACTGTTGGCCGTACTTTCCTGCTTGCCCGCTTGGCAGAGAGCAATCTCGCTGAGAAGGAAGAGGTCGTGTCGCTGCTGCTGCGAGAGTTTGAAGAGAACGAAGCAGACTGGCTTTGGGAAGTGGACACCAACAGGCGGCTGCGTTCAGTCAGTCCGCGTTTTGCATTCGCTCTCGGCCTCCCTCAAGCCGCGGTCGAGGGGCAATCGCTGATGCAGATGATCACGCAGCCTGATTGCGGGCCATCCGACTATGCGCCCAGCCTGAGAGAGCTTGCGGAAAGCCTTAAGGCGAGAGAGAATTTCTCAAATCTGATCGTCAATGTCTACTTGAACGGACGCGAGCGTTGGTGGGAGCTTTCCGGCACACCCATGCGGGATGAACGCGGCCGGTTCATCGGTTTTCGCGGCGTTGGTTCTGATGTGACTGAAAAGCGGGAATCGAGCGAGAAAATCGCCTATCTCGCGCGCTATGATACGCTTACATCCTTGCCAAACCGATTGCAGGTTCACGAAGCATTGGGTGACGCGCTGCGCTATGCAGAGAAGTGGCGAACTCGGTGTGCGTTGCTGATGGTGGATCTGGACCGGTTCAAAGCCGTCAACGATTCTCTTGGACATATGACAGGCGACAAACTGCTCGCCCAGGTTTCAGCCCGCCTCAAAGCGATTCTTGGCGAGGGTCAGATGTGCGGCCGACTTGGCGGGGATGAATTCGCGATCGTCGTCCGCGATGCCTCCGATGGCGACAAGATTGATCTCATCTCTCAGAAAGTCATTGCCGCTTTGTCAGAGCCGTATGAAGTCGATCAGCATACCCTTTATGTGGGTGCCAGCGTCGGTTCCGCATTCGGACCGCGAGACGGTGACAGTGTCGAAAATCTCATGCGGAACGCCGACCTTGGACTTTACCGAGCAAAGGATAAGGGCGGCGGTGAACACTGCCGCTTTGAACCTGCTCTGCATGCAACGGCCGAGGAGCGCCGCAGGCTTGAGGCATCATTGCGCACGGCCATTCATGGCGAGGAATTCGTGCTGCATTATCAGCCGGTCGTCGACGCGCGCAAAGAAACAATTGTCAGTTTTGAAGCACTGGTGCGTTGGAACAGTCCAGAGCACGGTTTCGTAAGCCCTGGGAAGTTTATCCCGCTGGCAGAAGATACCCGACTGATCGTTCCGATTGGCAAATGGGTTCTGGAGCAAGCGTGCCTCGAGGCGCGCAAATGGCCAGAGCACGTGAAGGTGAACGTCAACGTCTCGCCAGAGCAGCTGCTTGAGCCAGATTTTCATCAGGATGTGATCAAAGCGATGGCGGCGAGCGGACTGCGCCCCGAACGGCTGGAGGTCGAGGTAACCGAAAGCATCTTTGTGCGCGATGCGGCAACGGCGCGAAACTCGCTTGAGAAGATAATGGCGTTGGGCTGCTCGGTTGCGCTCGATGACTTTGGAACCGGTTATTCGTCACTCGGTTACCTGCGGACGCTAAGGTTCTCTACCATCAAAGTTGACCGGACCTTTGTTCAAGGCGCTGCGCAAAATAGCAATGAAAGCCTGGCGATTATCAATGCTGTGGTCGCGATGGCGAAAAGTCTGAATATGACCACCACGGCGGAAGGCGTGGAAACAGCCGAGGAAGCAGAACTTATCCGCGAAATGGGCTGCGATAAGATCCAAGGGTTCTATTTTGGCAGGCCAATGATCAGCGACGAAGCGCGCCGCTTATTCAAACGCCATCCTTACGAGTTAAAGGTAGGCTAAATCGCGTTTGTGGAGGTAAACCTCCGCTGCGATCAGGCGCTGACGAGAGCTTTGATCACGCTTTCGAAAACACGCCTACCGTCTTCTCCGCCCATCGCGTGATGCGAAGCGGGGGCGATAGCGCGTTCGGGATGGGGCATCATGCCCAGCACCCGGCCATTTTCACTAAGGATACCGGCAATGTCGCGGCGCGATCCGTTGACTGCTTCTTCGTATCGGAATGCCACGCGGCCATCACCCTCAAGGCTGTCCAGTGTCGCTTCATCGGCGAAGTAGTTGCCATCGTGATGCGCCACAGGAATGCGGACGGTCTCACCCTCGCTATAAGCCTGAGTGAAGAGGGATGAGGTGTTCTCGACCTTCAGCGGAACGGTGCGGCAAACGAAGGTCTGTCCGGCATTGCGCATCAGCGCGCCGGGAAGCAGGCCGCTTTCGGTGAGGACCTGAAACCCGTTGCAAACGCCGAGGACGGGAACACCGCGTTCAGCAGCAGCAACGACCGCGCGCATGATCGGGCTTTTGGCGGCCATCGCGCCAGAACGCAGATAATCACCGTAAGAAAATCCGCCGGGAAGGGCGATAAAGTCCAGACTGTCCGGCAAATCGGCGTCGCCGTGCCAGATGCGAACCGCAGCCTCTCCCGTAACGGCTTCCAACGCCACCGCCATGTCGCGGTCGCAATTAGAGCCGGGGAAAGTGATGACGCCAGCTTTGAAAGCCATCAGGCTGTTTCCTTTTCGCCTTCTAGTTTTTCAATCGCGAAATCTTCAATCACCATATTGGCGAGCAGTTTTTCGCACATTGTGTTGAGCGTTTCGTCGGACGTGCCATCGACCACGTCCATCTCGATCATCCTGCCGATGCGCACGTCGTCGACACCGTCAAAGCCCATTCCTTCGAGCGAGTGATGCACCGCGCGACCTTGCGGATCGAGCACACCGGGCTTGAGGCGGACGAGAATGCGGACTTTCATGGGCGATTCCTGCTGAACGAAGCTGTGACTTTGGTCGTCCCTATAGCGTACATGCGGTACCGCGCAATCGCGCGCCGCACCTTGCCCACGGTCCGGAAACGCCGCGTGTTTGCCTTTTGCGCAGTTTGGATTATTGCCAGTCTTCTAATCAGCCTCGGGATCGTACTGAGTTTGAATTGGATCTGGGGCTGGCAGGAGGCGAACTGTCAGCCCTTTTTCAATTGTGCTGACTATTCGGCCTCTTCGCTTTCGCTGGCCGCGCGGGCGTTTTCACCGGGCAAGACCTGGATTTCCACAGACACCGCCGGATCGAGATATTGCAGCGCTTCCGCTTGAATGTCTTCCGGCGTGATCGCTTTCAGCAGATCAGGTGCATCAAACCAGCGCTGCAATCGTTCCGGTTCACTCTGCGCGCGCGCCGCCAATCCCATCCAGCCGCCAAGACCTTTGAGTGCGTTGGCGTAGGATTCAAGCACAGGCTTTCTGGCTCGCTCGACAAGGTCTTGCTCCACCGGAGCATCGCGCAGGTCGGCAATCAAGCCGAGTATCGCAGTTCGCGTCGCTTCGACCTCTGTCACATCGATAGATGCCGATATTGAGAACGTGCCGTAATCATCGTAAATCCGGCTGGTCGAGCTGCCAGCGGACGGCGAATAGGTTTGTCCCAATTCCTCGCGCAGGCGTTCAGTAAGTTCCAATCGAACCACACGCCCAAGGATCGATAGCCGCAATGCCTCGGCGAAATCCTTGTCATCAGTAGTAGGCCAGATCATCCGCAGCAGCGCCTGATCTGCTTCGCCTTCGTGTTCCAGGGTGGAGAGCCCGCGTGCGGCAGTGAAAGTTCGCTGACGAGCCTGTTCGCGCGGCATGAAATCAGCCTCACGTGCTGGCAAAGCGGCCAGCGTCGATGCGACGGATGCAATGGCCGCATCTTCATCAATGTCGCCCACCATCGCGATCTCAATCGCGCCGTTTTGGAGACGGTCGCTGATCGCGCTTTCCAGCTTGGCATAATCGAGCGCGAGATACGCTTCCTTTGGCTGGAGAGAGAACCGCGGATCACCATCCGAAAGCTTCGCCCCAATCGCCGTGCTGTATGCCCGGCCGGGAGTGGAAGTGAGCGTTTCAAAGAAGTTATCGATGCCCTTGCGGAACCGCTCTACGCCTTCGGCGCGGTAGCCCGGATCGGTCAGGATCGCGGCAAACACCTTCATCTGCAAATCAAGATCGCGCGCGGTCGTCGTGCTGCCCATGGTAAAGCCGTCGGCAGAGCTGCCGAACCCGGTCGAAACGCTGCGGCCGGCGAGCACAGTCTGCAATTCATCCACGCTATGCGCACCAAGACCGCCCGATGAAAGCGAATCTGCAAGATAGACCAGCAACGGATCGCCTTTGGTCCGCATCAGATCGCCGCCGTCCACGCGGACGGAAATGCGAATGCGATCTTCGCGAATGTCAGTCTTCTTAAGGTTGAGCTGGACGCCATTGGCAAAGGTGAGTTTGCGAATGCCAAGCTCTTCGTGAGTATCATCGGCGACCACGGCCCCAGCTTCGCCAAAGTCGCTATAGGCGAAGACAGCAGTGCCGGTATCCTCTGGCGCCGCGATGGGCAGAGCCATTCCATCATCAAAAGCCCTGCGCACGCCTTCCTCGCCGCCCTCTGGCGCGGTTCGGCCGGTGAAGCGGATCAATGGTTCATCGAGCGGGATAGCATGGTCCAGAACCGCCTTATGCACCGCTTCCGTCGTGATCGACGGTGCAAATGCCTCAAACTGTTCGAGCGAATAGGTGGGCGTAACGGGGACACGGTCGCCTGATACAAGGCCAAGAGCCTGTCCCATAAAATAGCCGTTGGAGAATGTACTGAAGCCGGAGACTGCGTTCTCGGCGGCAGTTCGGCTGCGTTTCAATTGCTCGTCCACTTCGGCGGTGGTGAAGCCGTATGTGAGGGCTTCATTCACCACCTGAACGGCGGCGAGCATGCCTTTTCGCCATTCGCCATCGACACTGCTGATCCCGATGCCTGTGCTGCGGGCGTCTTCGAATATGCTGCCAGTGCCATAGCTTGCGCCGCGATACGGCGCGTCAGCCTCACGGGCGAGGCGGGCCAGACGGCGGTTGATAATCGCGTACCCGACCCCTCGAACAAATTGCTGTTTGCGGTTGGCAACATTGTCAGTCTCTTCGACCCAAGGGCCAAGGCGCGAAATCTGTACGCTCTCCGACAGCGCGGGATCAAGGTAGACATCCGTCAGCCCTTTTCGCGTAACGTCGATAGGCCCGGCTTCGGGTTCAACCGGTGCCGGTGCAGGTTTCCAGTCGGCGAATTTCGTACGGATCGCGGCTTCCATCACATCGACGGGGTAATCGCCAACAATGACCACCACCGTGTTCGATGGCGTATAAATCCGCTCATAAAGGCCGCGCAACTGTTCTGCGGTCGCGGTCTCAAGGCTCTCAATCGTGCCAATCGGCAACCGGTCGATATAGCGCGCGCCGGGGCTGCTGAATTCATAGCTGTCTTCGCGGTTGCGCTGGGCAAATCCAGCACGGTCGCGGCGTTCGGACAGTACCACGCCGCGTTCGCGATCCACAGCATCCTGAGCGATCGTAAGCTCGCTGGCGGTTTCCCGCATCAGCATGAGCGCGGTATCTAGCAAGGCCTCGTCATTGCGCGGCAGGTTCAGGATATAGGTGATCGCATTCATGCCGGTTGTCGCGTTGGTATCGGCGCCAAACGCCAGACCTTCACGTTCCAGCAGCTTGATCATCTCGCCTTCGGGGATGCCTTTCGACCCGTTGAAGGCCATATGTTCCAGGAAGTGGGAGAGGCCGCGTTCATCCTCATTCTCGTCGAGCGAGCCTGAGTCGATCCGCATACGGACAACGGCGGTTCCTTCGGGGGTGCCGTTCTGCCGGATGATGTAGCGCATGCCATTGTCGAGCTGGCCGAAAGTGTAGCCGGGATCGAGTTCGACATCGCTTTCTTCAAACGCCCATGCGGGGTCATCGGAAACCTCGGCGGCTTCGGTTTCCTGCGCCGCAAGCGCAGATGTCAAAGCAAAATTGGGCAAAGCGAGCAAAAGCCCGGCAGCGAACACACGTGCAGTCGATTTCATATTGTTTGGCAGTACCTTCTCATCCCCGTAAGGTGTGCAGCTTAACGCCTTAATCCACGCTGTCATTTGTTTGTTTGCGCCCTCAGGTGCCGGGCGCGGGCCATCCGGCCCGCTTGGCTACGCCGCATTGGCGGCGGCGCGCAGTCGCGCTTGCGGAACCTATCGGTTCCGAAACAGTGCGGTCTTTAGAGGAAAACTGCGGAGCACGGCGCGAAGCGCCGCAAGGGCGCCCGCCCGCCTGCAGGCTTGTCAGGGCCGAGGAAATCGCACGCCGGATGGCGTGCGTAAAACCAATAAATCCTACTTCTTGGGGGTAGGCGCTGGCGTTCCGCGAAGGCGCGTGCGGTGGCTCGACAGGTCGAGCACTTCGCCCGGATTGCTGTCTTCATCGTGCAGCAAGCCGAGACGCCGCGCGACCTCACGGTAGGCTTCCTCCTCACCGCCCAAATCGCGGCGGAAGCGGTCTTTATCCAGCTTTTCGCCCGATTTCATGTCCCACAGACGGCAGCCATCCGGGCTGATCTCGTCAGCCAAGATGACGCGGCTGAAATCGCCATCGTACAAACGGCCAAATTCGAGTTTAAAATCGACCAGACGGATATCGATAGCGGCAAACATACCGCTCATGAAATCGTTGACGCGGATCGCCATGGAAGAAATGTCGTGCATCTCTTCGTTGCTGGCCCATTGGAAACACGCAATGTGTTCTTCCGCGACGAGCGGGTCACCCAGCGCGTCGTCTTTGTAGCAATATTCGATCAGCGTGTGCGGCAACGGCTCGCCTTCTTCCAGGCCAAGCCGTTTGCAGATCGAGCCTGCGGCGACATTGCGCACGATCACTTCGATCGGAATTATCTCCACCTGACGCACCAATTGCTCGCGCATGTTGAGGCGGCGGATAAAGTGCGTCGGGATGCCGATATGCGACAGGCGGCTGAACACGTGTTCGCTGATGCGATTGTTGATCACACCCTTGCCGTTGATTGTGCCTTTTTTCTCGGCGTTAAAGGCGGTGGCGTCATCCTTGAAATACTGGATGATCGTGCCTGGCTCAGGACCCTCATACAGGATCTTGGCTTTGCCTTCGTAAATCTGGCGGCGACGGGACATGTGTGAACCCCCTTGTTCAGCGAATGGTGCCCGGGGGCGGATTTGAACCACCGACACGCGGATTTTCAATCCGCTGCTCTACCCCTGAGCTACCCGGGCATTCGCTGCGGCGTCGATCTATCCTGAATCGGTCAGACCGGCGAGCAAATGAGAGCGGGCCTATGGCGAACCCTCGCGCGCTTGGCAAGAGGAAATGGCCATAAACCTGCGGTTGTTTCTTCAGTCTTGCCTGTCCCAATCGGCGCTCGCAATTTCCTCGGGCGAGGCAGGGCGGGCAGGAACGGCGTAACCATCGCCAAACCACTTGGCGAGATCGCGGTCCTTGCAGCGCGTTGAGCAGAATGGTGTGTGCTCTTCGCTGCGCGGTTTTTTGCAGATGGGGCAGGGCTTTTGAGGCTTGGTCGTCATTGAGCGATTATCTGGGCCTGAGCGGCCTCTAGCGCAAGGGATGGGTTCGTTTCAATCCGCACCTCTTTTCCTGTCCGCCGCGACAATTCGATCAGCCATTCCTCTTTGAGCTTGGCTTTCAGCGCGGGATGAACGGTCAACAGCAGCACCCGTCCACTTCCCTCTGCCATCTCAGCGCGGCGCAGAGCCACGCGCGCGCAGGCACCAACACGCGAAGCCTCGAATCGGTGCAGCAATGATGGCCCTTCGAGCCGCGCGACCAATTGTACAAAGCCAAAGCCATTCATCGCGGTGCGTTCATGCGGCCAATTCGATAGAGCCGCTTCAAGTGCGGCATCGACTTGTTTTCGGCCAAGCTTGTCCTGAATGGTTGGGAAATCGATCCCGATCGAGCCGCCGATATCGAACCATCTGAGCGCTTCAGCGATTGCGGGCACTGCTGCCAAGGCAAGTTCGCGCGGGCTGCCTGCGCCATCGATATCGATCAGGGTCATTGCGGGCGAGGTGCTGATAAGCAGCGATCCGCCGGAAAAGTCGATTTGGGCAGAGGATGCCGCGTCCCACACGTCTTCCCACATTCCGCAGGGAAAGCGTCTGACGGTTTCTCCTTGAGGCAAAGGATTTGTGGTCGGTTGTTCAGAATCTTCTACGAACCGAGCCTGAGCCATTTTCAATCGCCCGCGCTCCGCTATGGGTGCGCGCGTGATTTGCAAAGCGAACTTTGCGCCTTCGGTTAGATCAGAAGGTAAGCGGTCAACCAAAACTTCGGTGCCATTTCCCAACACCGCTGTTCCGCGCCGCGATCCCGATGCTTTGGAGGCAAGGTTCGCACCGTCGATCTGGCCTGCAAAACACTCGCCGGGCCAGAAGAGTTTTGCACCGACAACCTGATCGTTCTCGATCAGCAAAGCGCGGCTTTCACCGATGCCTTCTTCGATCAGCCATTCAGCCAATGGGAAAGCCCGCCGATTTCAACAGAGCGCGGGTTTCATAGAGCGGCAGGCCCATCACGCTGGAATGGCTGCCTCTGATCCACTGGATCAAGCCTTCTGCAGCACCCTGGATCGCATATCCGCCCGCTTTCCCGCGCCATTCATTGCCCGCAAGATAAGTACTAATCTCTTCGGGGCTCAATGATTTGAACCGAACGATGTTCTCACTGAGCTTGGCTTTCACCGACCCGTCGGGCGCTTTCAAGACTACGCTAGAAAGCACAGTATGCCGCCTGCCGGATAGCAGTTCGAGGCACGCTCGCGCTTCGCTCTCTTTTTCGGTCTTGGGCAATATGCGCCGTCCTGCGGCCACCACAGTATCGCCAGCCAGCACAAATCCGGGGGCGCTGATCGCCGCGGCTTTCTCCGCGCCCATGCGCAGAGCATAGTCGCGCGGGCGTTCCGCCGAGCGCGGCGTCTCATCGATATCTGCAGGCGAGATAGCGTCAGCCGTCAGACCTAGCCGCGCAAGAAGATCGCGCCTGCGCGGACTGGCCGATGCCAAAGTCAGGTGAAGGGCGCTCATCAGCGCACCTTACAATTTATGGTGTCGGGCCGGGGCCCTGACCTGGGCCGCCGCGACCGGGCATAAAGCGATAGGTGATGCGCGCCTTCGTCAGATCGTATGGGGTCAGCTCGCAAAGCACTTCATCACCCACGAGCACGCGAATGCGGTTCTTGCGCATTTTGCCTGCGGTGTGGCCGAGCACTTCATGGCCGTTTTCGAGCTCTACCCGGAACATCGCATTGGGCAGCAGCTCAACGACGCGCCCGCGCATTTCGAGGAGTTCTTCTTTGGCCATGTAATCCCTTAAAGTTGTGACGCTTACAAATTGCGCCGGTCGATACTGGCGCGGCATTTAGCGATGCGATCGCCAAAAGGGAACCCTTCAACGATATTTGCCTGATTGGACCGGAACTGGATGCGATACCGTGGGTTCATATTCCAAACCGTAACAAGCGGTGCAATCCGATACAATTCAGGCGCTTGTTTAGGGCAAGTGTTTCCTCGAAGGGGTAACAATGATCCTCTCTCTATCCTCTCGCGCGAAATTGCGCACCAGTGTTTGCGGCGCATCTGTGTGGATGGGCTTGGCCGCTATGCCAGCGCTCGCTCAGTCTGACAGCGCCCCTGTCGAAGCGGAAGAGCCTCGCAATGAAGCGGGTACGGGGACCGGTGAAATTGTCGTGCGTGCAGAGCGAATTCGCGGGCAATTGGACGTCGAGCAAGCTCCACTTTTAGAGCTCAATGAAGAAGATATCGCTGCCGAAGGCGTAACATCGATTGCCGATCTTATTACGCAAATTTCCAACCAAACCGGCTCTGCGCGTGGCCGCGGAAGCGGCGGTCGTCCCATCATTCTGATCAACGGCATCCGGGTTGGTTCATTCCGCGAATTTGCCAACTATCCTCCTGAAGCACTGGAACGGGTTGAAGTCTTTCCCGAAGAAACAGCGCAGCGTTTTGGCTTTGCACCTGATCGGCGTGTTATCAATCTCATCCTCAAAGAGAATTACAGCAATGCAGAGGTCGAGTTCGAGTTCGAAGGGCCATCGCGCGGCGGATATCATCGGCGTGAGCAAGAGCTGGGTTTCCTCCAAATCGCAAATGGCGGGCGGATAAATGTAAATTTCGAAGCAAACGATACGTCGCTGATGACCGAAAGCGAGCGCGACATTATCCAGACTCCAACGTCGGTGTCGGATGTTGCCGGTGATCCGGGGCAGGCGGGTTTCCGCAGCTTGATATCGGATGGCCGCTCTCTCGAAGGCAATTTGAGCTGGGCGAAAGCATATATCGACAGCGGCACATCGGTCAGCGCCAATTTGAATTATGATCGCAGTGACAGCCGGTCGCTGCGCGGCTTAAACTCGGTCACTCTTACGGATGCCGCCGGGAATAGCGCTTTCCGTGTGTTTGCGGACGATACACCGCTGCAACAGATCAGCTCGACCGATACTCTGTCCAGTTCCGGTTCTCTGACCAAACGCGTCAATGCGTTCCGCCTCACCAGCACATACGATGTAAGCTACTCGGCAACGGCTCAGGAAATTGATCAGCGGTTCGACACGAGTGGCTTCGAAGCGTCGGCATTGCTGGGCGATCTAGCCATTGATGCTGCGTTGCCATCGGGCGTTACAACGCGGTTTGATACGGCGGACACGCGCAACATCGCGTTCAGCACGCTCAACACGCTGCGCGGTCCTCTTGCGAACCTTCCGGGCGGCGAATTGCTGGCGACTTTTGATATCGGTTATTCGTGGACCAACCTGCAAACATCGGATTCCCGGTCTTTTCAGGATGTGTCTCTGACGCGCGGTGACCTTTCGACCGGCGTGAACCTGACCATTCCGATCACCAGCCGGAGGAACGGTTTTGCAGATGCTCTGGGCAGCTTCACGTTGAACGCGCAAGTTGGCCTCGATAACCTCTCAGATTTCGGAACGTTGGGCGATTACACGCTAGGCCTGACTTGGGCTCCTACAGACAAGCTCAACCTGTCTGCTACCTATATCCAGCGCGAGGTTGCACCATCGCTTTCCGCGCTGGGCAATCCCGAGATTAGCTTCGTCAACACGCCGGTGTTTGATTTCACCAATGGCGAAACGGTGCTGGCAACGGTGATAACCGGCGGCAATCCTGATTTGTTGGCAGAGACCCAGCGAGACTGGAAATTCGCGGCGAACTGGGAATTGCCGTTCGTGGACAACACGCGTTTTACGGTCGAGTATATCCGCAATCGCTCCGATGATGTGACACGGGGTTTCCCGAATATCTCGCCGGAGATCGAGGCGGCATTCCCGAACCGTGTTACGCGCGATACTGCGGGCCAACTGCTTGCGGTTGATACGCGATCTGTGACGTTCTCCGAAACCCGCGCTGACCGTATCCAGTTTGGCCTGTTTACCCGCGGCAGCATCGGCGCAGGGCAGCGCGGTGGCAGACCTGGCGGGGGTCGTCCCGGTGGCGGTAGACCGCAAGGCGCGGCGTCCGGAGGAGGCGAAGGCGGCAGTTCCGGTACGCAGCAGCCTGCTACACGGCCAGAAGGACAGGGCCGACCCCAAGGTGGGCCTCCAGGTGGCCGCCAAGGTGGTCCGCCAAGTGCAGAGCAGCGCGCGGCGTTTATGGAATTCCGTACGCGCATCTGCGCCGATGATGGTCTCGACGTGCTGACACGCTTGGTCGAGGCAGTCGAGAACGGCGAAGACCTCTCCACAATCGTTCCGGGCTTTGATGCGCAGCGTTTTGAACGCCTGCTGTCGCGCGTCCGTGATGAAAACGGCGATGTTGATCCGGAGCGACTCGCAGCTGTGCGCGAGCGGATCTGCAGCTTTGACCCTACCGAAATGGGCGGGCGCGGTCGCCGTGGAGGACCTCCCGCAGATGGACAAAACGACGCACCTGACGGCGAGCGGCCTCAAGGTTTCGCAGCCTTCCGCGCGATCGCCTGCGGTGAAGATGGTGCCGCCCGCATCCGCGCTTTGATTACCCGTATCGAAGCGGGCGAAGACGTTTCTGGCGAACTTCCCGGCTTCGATCCCAATATGGCCGGTATGATGCTGGGCCGCCTGCGTGATGAGAACGGCAATATCACGGACGAGCGGATCGCCGGTCTGCGCGAGCGTTTCTGTTCGAATGAGCAAACCGCGAGTGGCGGGCAGGGCGGACAAGGTGACGGGCAAGCGCGAGGCGGTGGCGGGTCTCCAGCAGGTTTCAATCCATTGGCACGCGGTTCGCGGCCAGGTTTCCGCTACTTCCTCTCGCTCAACCACACGATCGAGCTCGAAAACGAGATCATCATTGCGCCCGGCCTCGCGCCGCTAAACCAGCTTGATGGCGATGCCACGAGCGCGTTTGGCTTGCCTAGGCAGAGCACCCGTTTGGAAGGCGGCATTTTCGGAGCGGGTGTCGGAATGCGCGTTTCGGGCCGCTACACCGGCGAGACGCGCCTCAACGGTTCAGGCGTTGCGGGCAGCAGCGATATCTTCTTTGAAGACTTGCTACGCTTCGATCTGCGCGTGTTCTCGAATGTCGGGGAGCTTGTCGGCAAGAATGAAGGCGTGCTCAAGAATCTGCGGATCAGCCTTCGCGCGGACAACATTTTTGATGCGCGCCAGCAAATTACGGATGAGAACGGCGATACGCCGATCAATTACCAGCCATTCCTGATCGACCCGACAGGACGTTTCATCGGGATCGATATCAGGAAGTTGTTTTAAATCTAGCACTGTGGCGGCGAGGCCTCGGCCTGCGCCCCACGTGCGAGGTCCGATGACTATTTCAAGCTAGTCTTCGGAAACATGATGCGCTGATGCGGCTTGGGAAGGAACGGCGACCATTCGCCTTCTTTTTGAGCCAGCCTGTCAGCCAATGCGACCATGACGCTGGGGTTTACGCCAAGGCCGCAATGGCTCGCATAAACCTCGATGTTCTCGAACGGCTGGGTTTCGTGCCCCTTATGCGGATGCTGAACGCTGCCGCGCCAGTGAACGACGCCGTCCGTCTTAGTCCAGATCGATGTGGTCGGCACAGGCGGCGCAATGTCTAGACCTTCAAACTGGCCGCCGCGCAGTTTTTCAGGCTCTTCGCCGTTGAAGAGCTTGAACAGGCGCGCCGCGTTGGTGTGGTTCCTATCATCCGAGATCGGGCTGCCGAGGCTAATGACCTGACGGACTTTCTCCGGATGCAATTTCGCGAGTTCCCGCGCGAGCACACCGCCAAGGCTCCAGCCAACAAGCGAGACTTTGCGTCCGCTTGCTTTGTGCTGACGGGTCAACTGGTGTTCCAGTTTAGAGAGCAATTCTTCATTGACGCGAACATTGCGCCCGGCTTCCCAGCCATGCGCATCATAATTCAACCGTTTCAGCAGGCGCCGCATCGGCACAGTCGAGCTGTTCGTTGCCATGAAACCGGGCAATGTCAGCACCGAATGTCCATCGCCTTTGGCAAGGTTCATCAGAAACGGGCTGGTCGCGTAGAACGCGCCAAGTTCGAAGAAGGCGCGGCCTTCGGCGAGGGTCCAGAACCGGTTAGGCGGAACTGCTGCTGGCAATTCTACTCCGCCGGCGTGCGCGCTGGGTGCCATGCTTGCCATTATTTCGTCTCCTTCGACTTGCGACCGATTGTAGTTGTTGGTTTGCGTTTTGCAGGCTTTTTGCGCGCCGTGCTTGTCTTTGCTGGCGCCGCCTTTTTCGCTGGTATTGTCTTTGTAGCAGGGGCTTTCCTAGCCGGCGCTTTACGGGCCGCAGGCTTAGCTGCAGCGGGCTTTGACGCAGTCTTCGCATCCACCGCTTTTGCCGCAGCCAGCAGCTCTTCAAAGCTTTCCTGCAGGCATTCCGAATAGAATTCTGGGTCCGGCATGATGTCGCGGCACGCCGTGAAGCTGATATAGGCTTCATCGACATAGCTTTGCACGACATGCGCGAGGCCCAGACCATCTGTTAGACAGATCAGCGACAGAGCCATGCTCTCCATCCGCGCGCCTGAAGAATAAATGTGAACGGGCGGGCCGGGCACGTTCGTCACAACAGTGTTGAATGGCATAGCAAGCTTGTGTGCGATGCTCACGCGGCTGAACAATTGCGCGCCCAAGGCCATATAGAGCAGCGGATTGATCTTGCTGACCTCTGTCATAGTGCGAGCACCCAGCGCGTTTGTCATCGCTTTGGAATTGCTAGTCTGGCCAAAGACGTATTCGAGCCGCTCTTTCGGATCGGAAAGATGCGTGCCGAGCGGCGCTACCATCGCTGCGACCTGATTGCCCATATCGCCTTTCTCGTCCTTATCCCGGACAGAAATCGGCGCCATGGCTGTCATGGTCGTTTTCGGCAGGTCGCCCTTGGCTGTCAGATATTTGTTCAACGCGCCGCCGATGATTGCAATCGCAACATCGTTCACTTTCGCTTCCGGAAGAAGCGCGCGGATCGCTTTGACATCGGCCAGCGGGAAACTGGCCCCCTCGACAACACGGTGCGCCGAAATTGACCGGTTAAAGCGGGTGCGCGGCGGCACCATGTCCGTGCTCAATTTGAACTCGCGCGTGACCAGCCCTTTGATCGCGCTGGCGACACCGGGCACGGCCTGCGCCGCAACCTGCGCCTGTTTAAACGGGTTCAGGATTGCGTTGACGTAGGATTTGCCGAGCAATTCGACCGGACCCGGCACTTTTTCCGGCTTCCACTCATCGGGAGTGTTCGGCGCAGCGGTGCTGGGCGTGACGGTGTGGAGCGCCTCCATCAGGTCGATCCCGCTCATCCCGTCAATCGCGGCATGATGAACCTTCGTTACAAACGCAAAACATCCCGGCGGATAGTCGCGCACATTGTCGAGCCCCTCGATCACGGTGAATTCCCACGGAGGACGGTTCAGATCGAGCGGGCGGGCGTGGATACGCGCGGCTTGAATGCAGAGCTGACGCCAATCGCCCGGTTTCGGCAGCGCGACGTGGCGGACATGATATTCAAGGTCGAAGTCAGGATCCTCGATCCAGTATGGATAATCGAGGTCAAACGGCACGCGCACGAGGCGTTGGCGCATGGTTTTTGAAAGCTGCATCCGGCTTTCGATAAAGCCGAGAATATCCTTGAACCGCACAAAGCCGCCAGGGGCGGTCTCCGGATTGTAAATCAGGACGCTGCCGATATGCATCGGCGAATTTGGCGATTCCATCGCGACAAACGATGAATCCATGCCTTGCAATTGGCGCAAGGGTTTCTCCTGCAATCGAGCCAAGAACTGACCCGTTTCGGCCCGTTTTCAGGCTCTGTTACCGATGGGTAGGTGTGTTTCAGTCCCGTGACAACCTCACGCGCACGGAAGTGTTGCCGTTTCAACAGCTGCATTGAAACTTTCGTGCGTGCGCTTTCGGTTATCCGGTCACAGCCTTGTCGCTACGCCACCATCCTGCAGCGGAAAGGCTTCGCGCTGGAGAGAGGCCTGCAAGAACCAGCAGCCCGGCTAGAATGCCAAGGTTCTTGATGAAGTTTTGCGTTTCGCGCTCGACCATATTCTCGGCCACGCCCCAAAAGCCATGCAACATCACGTTGACCAGCACGATATAGACCACGCAGCCATAGGCAACGAGCTTCACATGGCGGCCCGTAATGAGCAGCAGCCCGCCGATAATATTCGCCGCTGCGGCAATCCACATCAGCGGCTGTGCAAAGGCGATATTGTGGCTTTCCATGTAAGCAATCGTTTGCGCTGGCGCGGTGACTTTCATCAGACCGGGCAGAAGAAAATACAGCCCCAACAGAATGCGTCCAACTGTTATGCTTGCCTGCGACATGTGATCCCCTTTTGTATTTTCCGGCCCGTTCTATGCCAGCGCTTCACCGCAGGCAACGCCGCTCGCCCATGCCCATTGGAAATTGTACCCGCCAAGCCAACCGGTGACATCAACCGCTTCACCGATCGCATAGAGACCGGGTACTTTCTTGGCTTCCATCGTTTGAGACGACAGTTCGGCAGTCGAAATGCCGCCAATCGTAACTTCGGCCTTGGCAAAGCCTTCTGTTCCATTCGGCGAAAACCGCCAATCGGCGAGCTGCGCGCCCGCACTTCGCAGGTCTTTGTCAGGCACATTGCTGAACTCGGTTTCAAGACCGATCCGGTCTGCCAATGCATCCGCGAGCCGATCGGGCAGGTGGTGCCGCAGCACCGTGCGCAAATTGGCGCGCGGGTAATCTTTCTTGAGGCCGATCAGCCATTCCGCGTCGGCTTCTGGCAGGAATTTGATCCCGATCTCTTCCCCGCTGCGCCAATAGGATGATATTTGCAGGATCGCCGGGCCTGATAGGCCGCGATGAGTGAACAAAGCAGCCTCGGCGAACTCTGCTTTCTTTTTACCAGCGCCAGCGCGCGCGGTGACGGGCGCGGATACGCCTGAAAGCTCGCGGAACAGGACATCATCGCCGCCAAGGGTAAGCGGGACGAGCGCAGGGCGCGGCTCAACAACTTTCAATCCAAACTGTCGCGCCAAATCATACGCAAATCCGGTCGCGCCCATTTTCGGGATCGAAGGCCCGCCCGTCGCGATCACCAGCTTTGGCGAGCTGTACATCTGCTCGCTTGCCATCACCGCAAACTGACCACCTTTGTGTTCGACGGCGGTCACTTCAGCGTCGCAGATAACATCGACATTCTCTTCAGGGCATTCATCGAGCAGCATTTGCACGATCTGCATTGCGGACCCGTCGCAAAACAATTGGCCCAATGTCTTTTCGTGAAAGGCGATCTCGTGCCGCTTCACAAGGTCGATAAAGTCCCGCGCGGTGTAACGGGCGAGGGCGGATTTGGCGAAATGCGGATTGTCCGAGAGGAAGTTCCCCGCTCCGGCATTCACATTGGTGAAATTGCAGCGCCCGCCGCCCGAAATCAGGATTTTCTTGCCCGGCTTCTCCGCCTTTTCCAGCACGGCCACGCGCAGGCCTTTTTGCCCAGCTCGCGCCGCGCACATCAGGCCCGCGGCGCCCGCGCCCAGAATTATTACATCGTATTTTTCCATATAGGCTGGCGATAGGCGCAGTCTGCCTCATTGCCAACGGGCGGGTTCAGACCCTATTTGAATGCCATGGCCAAAACCCCGGCAGGCAAACCATCAAATCCGCACGGGGCCGAGCGTTTCAACGAGGAACGCGCGGCCTACACCGTTGCGTCTGCGCAGCCGAATTTGGAGGCCGGTGTCGAGGCGATCCGTGACACGGTCAAAACGCTAAAGCCCGTCCCCGGCGTTTACCGCATGATCGATACGCGCGGTGATGTCCTGTATGTGGGTAAGGCCCGCTCGTTAAAGGCGCGGGTGGCCAATTACACGCAAATCAATGGTCTGACGGGCCGGTTGCAGCGCATGGTGAGCCAATGCCGCAGCATGGAGATTATCACCACCAATTCGGAGGCGGAGGCGCTGCTGCTCGAAGCGCAATTGATCAAGCGGTTTCGCCCGCCGTTCAACGTGCTGCTGCGCGATGATAAGAGCTTCCCGTTTATTCTGCTGCGATCCGACCACGCTTTCCCGCGCATTCACAAACATCGCGGCGCGCGCAAGGCGAAGGGGAATTATTACGGCCCCTTTGCGAGTGCAGGCAGCGTCAACACCACGCTCAACGCGCTGCAAAAGCTGTTCTTGCTAAGAAATTGCACCGACAGCTTCTTCAACAACCGCGACCGGCCATGCCTGCTGTACCAGATCAAGCGGTGCTCTGCTCCGTGCGTCGGTCGTGTGAGCGAGCATGACTACGAGGCGCTCGTCAAACAGGCGAAGGATTTCCTCGCTGGTAAGTCGGGGCAAGTTCAGGCGGACCTTGAACGGCAGATGGCGAAGGCTGCGGAAGACCTCGATTTCGAGACCGCTGCTATTCTGCGGGACCGTCTGCGCGCGGCGACTTTCATCCAAGGCAGCCAAGCCATCAACGCTAGCGGCGTAGGGGACGCGGACGTGTTCGCGCTGTCTTCAAAAGGCGGGCACATCGCGGTGCAGGCGTTCTTCATTCGCGGCGGGCAAAACTGGGGGCACCGCGCATTCTTCCCCAGCCACACGAAAGACGTGGAGGAGGATCAGGTTCTCTCCAACGTCATGCTGCAGTTCTACGAAGAAGTGCCGCCGCCGAGCACAGTTCTGGTCGACCGCGAACTGCCCGAAAGCGAGCTGATCGGAGCGGCCTTGTCCGAAGTGGCCGAAAAGAAAGTGCAGCTTTCTATTCCGCAGCGCGGCGACCGGCGCAGGTTGATGGAGCAGGCCAGCCGCAACGCAGTCGAGGCGCTGGAGCGGCGGCTGGCGGAGAGGGGCACGCGCGCGAAAATTGGCCGTGAGATGGCCGACTTCTTAGAACTCGATGCGCCGCCGGAGCGGGTCGAGGTGTACGACAACAGCCATATTCAGGGTGCAAAAGCCGTGGGCGCGATGGTGGTTGCGGGGCCGGAGGGCTTCGAGAAATCGCAATACCGCAAATTCAATATCAAGACCGCGCAGACCAATGACGATTTCGGCATGATGCGCGAAGTGATGGAGCGCCGCTTTACCCGCGCGATGAAGGATGATCCCGACCGTGAGCGGGATGGCGTGTGGCCCGATCTTGTTCTGATCGACGGGGGCAAGGGGCAGATGAGCAGCGTGCAATCTGTGCTGGGCGAGCTGGGCATTGACGATGTGCCGGTGATCGCCATAGCCAAGGGGCCGCATCACGGGCGTGAGGGGCGCGAAGTGTTCCATTTTACCGATGGGCGCGAGAAGACGCTGCCGACCAATTCGCCGCTATTGTTCCACCTGCAAAACCTGCGCGATGAAGTGCACCGCTATGTCATCGGCGCGCACCGCGCGAAACGCAGTAAGGCAATCACCGCCAGCCCGCTGGATGAAATCCCCGGCATCGGCCCCGCGCGCAAACGCGCGCTGCTGCTGCATTTCGGCACGGCGAGCAAGGTTCGCGCTGCCGCGCTAGAAGACCTACAACGCGCTCCCGGTGTCAGCGAAAAGGTTGCGCAGCAGGTTTATGATTTTTACCATGCAGGCGGCTGAAAGCCCCTTGCATTAATGGCTGACTTGCAAATTTTACATCTTTTCCCTTACTGCAAGCCGCAGTTGACAGGCGGTCACTCATACTCGACACTCATCGGTGGGATTATCGCTGAAATAAGAGAATCGACCGTTTGAGCGTGCGATGTCCAGATAGAACATCAAAGCGAGCGGTTAGATTAGGCGTAAGGTATCCCGGCGACAGTCAGGGAGTGGGAAAATGTCGTTAGAATTTCAGGCAGCCGAAACCGATCCGACCAACTGGATCGGCAGTCTGGCTTACCGCAGCAAAGCTACCGCTGATTTGTCAGCGACCGAGCTTCAAGGTCTAACGTCGAATGCGCGCTTGCGAAATCGGAAGTGCGGGGTCACCGGCATGCTCATCCATCAGGATGGGCAATTCTTCCAGAAACTCGAAGGCCCACCTGCAAGCCTCAAGCATATTTGGGCGTCGATCAGTCAGGATCCGCGCCATGACGATATCGAGATGTTAAGCGAACATATCGTTCCAGCCCGCCTGTTCAGTGACTGGGATTTATTGGTCTACAACAGCGCCAATGCCTCGCCCGCTTTCGGTGGGGAACTCGCGGAAAACAGCGGTTTGTTCTCCAAAGTGCCCAAGCTGGTCGATCTTGCGCTTGGCGGCGATGATATCGGAACCAACACATTGATCGCTTCCCTTGCCGAGAAAGGCTGGAACGGAGATGCGATCCTTGCTCAATTGATTGAGCCGACAGCGCGGGCATTGGGCGATGCGTGGTTGGCCGATGATTGTACCGAGCTGGACCTCACCATGGGGCTAAGCATGTTGCAGCTGGCTGGCCATGCCGTTCGCCACCGGCCAACGCCAGAGGCTATACGAGAAACCAAATACAGCATCCTACTGGCCACTGCGCCCGGCGAACCGCACATGCTTGGAACATCAATGCTGGCTGATTTGTTCACTGATGCGGGCTGGCATGTTGATATGGCATTCCCCGGAAGCGACGAGGCGCTTGCCAATCAACTGGGCGCGCAGCAGCCCGATGCGCTGGATATCGGCATGTCAGAGGCGCTTTCCCGTGAGCACACGCTGGCCACTCTGCGTGAGACGATCCAACAAAGCCGCGAGGCTTCGCCTGACCATCTTACGGTTGTATCCGTTGGTGGCCGCATGTTCGCAGAGGCAGCCGCGACTGCGGCATCCGTTGGCGCGGATCACGCGCGCGATTCCGTAGTGGGAACAACCGTGCGGATTGCCGAACTGATCAGACAGAAACGGCAGATTCGCCCCTAGTGGAAGGCTCGATTTTGGCAGGAGGGCTAGGTTTTCTTGCGCCGCGATGACCTGCGCTGCTGCTGCATTTCGCAACGGCGAGCAAAGTGTGCGCGGCGGCGCTAGAGGATTTGCAGCGAGCGCCGGGTGTGAGCGAGAAAGTGGCGCAGCAGGTCTATGATTTTTACCATGCTGGGGGGTGAGGAGGAGATTTGGTTTCGCTCGAAATTTGCTCTAGAAAATAGATATGCCAAAACGCAATTTAAGAAACCCGGTTCTATTCAGTAGTCATTTTGGGATTGATCCCGACAAACTAGCTTCGGCAGGACTGCTCGACCCTATTCTTAATAGCGACACCCAACTTTTTATTGATCCACTATTAGTACGGAAATCCGACAATAAGCATATCCGTAAGTCAGGGAAAGACGAGCTTTATCATTCCCTAGGTAAGGTGGTACGATTATTGACCATCTCGAAGGATGAGGGGGACGCTGCTTGGATAGGAGCATTCGAAGCACTGGATCTACGTGAGCGGCCAGAAACCGGATTAGGATACGGGTCTTCAAGTCGAAGTGGTAGCTCGCGTCCGCCGGAGCTACGCCACGCGATTTTGAGGACAATCAAAGAAATTATCAGTCTGGGTGTCAATGACCTAGATATGATCCCGTTCATGCCAGCGTTCCAAGACGACGTAGGAGCTGATACCCTTAGTGACCTAGCAACAAATGCTATGTTGCCGACGCTTTCCAAGCTCACCGAGAAATTTTCTAAGAAGCATGATCTAGCAGCTCGTAATTGGGGAGCGAGGTACGGAAAGAGGAAGCTACCAGCAAACCCATTTGACGACAGATATCCCATCATTTCGGTCCCTCGCGATTTATTGCGGGAGCTGCCTATCGCTACAGATTGGTCGGACGTCAAACGAGTGATTTCTACAAATCGAGAGCTTCGCGAGAACATCAATTTGATGTTCGGCAATATAGCAAAGGTAACTGTCTCGCAGCGCAAGGCTGCGCTCAAGAAGGCAGCTCTACAATCTGATGAGTTGTTACAGAAACTGATATCAGCGGTCGCCGCAGCAGCCGATAGTTACGACGAAAAAGCGGATCTCGATGGCATATTTATTTTCCGCCAGCTCCTAAACTCAAACCACAAAGCCTTCAGAAATCTAATTTCTGCTCCGAAGGGTACGGACAAATCTGACCTTATGTCTGTGGTTCTGGCGATCATCACGGTTTTTCAGGACCTCATCGAAAAAAATGACCTTTGGAAATTGCTTTGGCATTGTGATCGCCCGCGGAAAGAACGTGCGGCCCAATTGGTGTTCTTTGGGATTGCCAAAATTCTATGTGCCGCGAACAACATCGATATCAATCCGGAATCTAACAGTGGCGGGGGTCCCGTAGACTTTGCTTTCTCGCGAGGCGCAAAAGAGAAGCTTGTGGTGGAAATTAAGCTATCGAAAGGTCAGGTGGTCGCTGGCTATCGGAGGCAATTAGAACGCTATAAAGCCGCCGCTGGCACAAATCTGGCTGTTATGCTCATCATAGATGTGGGTGGAATCGGGCGAAAGCTACGCGATATCGAACATTTGGCCGAAAAGGCTCGTGAGAGTGGCGATAGAGCCTCAGAGATATTTGTTGTGGATGCTAAGCCACAAAGGAGTGCGAGTAAGCTACGGTAATCAGCCGCTGTCCACCCTTTCCTACACCTCCCATCCGTGCCTTAATCTTGCGGATGCCCGCCCGCATTCCTCCACTTAAGCTCCCGCCATTTCACGCCGTTCAAACCCGCGCTCGCGCCGATGGGTGAGTGCCTATGCTTCAGGCGCGCTTTATTGGCTATCTGGCGCAGATCCGCTCGGTCTCGGATGCGGCGCTGGCTGTCGGCATGGCGCGGGAAGGCGCGTATCGGCTGCGGGGCCGCGACGGGGCGGAGGGTTTTGCTTCCGTTTGGGATATGGCGCTGGCGCGGCGGGATACGGGGGAGGGGCTTGCGCAGTTGGCTGCGGCGCGGCTGCGCGCTTTGGAGGCGCTCGCGCCTTTGCGAAAAGTCACACATGCGCAGCTTGATTGGCGGATCGAAAGCGGCAAATTTCAGGTTGTTCTGAAACGCGGGCGGTTCGATAGTGTGCTCCATTCCCCTGATAATAATGCGCTTTTGTGCGCGATGCGGCGGGCGGGGATGGTTGATCTCAGCGCGATGCGGATGCCGAAATGAGCGAGCGCCTCTTCATCCGCGACCCCGTTTCGTGTCAAGCAAACCCTTGCCAAGACACTTGCCAAGAGAAGCGCGGTCTTTATCGGTCTGTGTTCATCTTTGCCCGATTATTGCGGGCCATCCCAACTGACCGGAGCAATCCATGAGCGAGCTTCCCGCCACGACCGACGAACACACGCAGGTTAAGCGCAACGCCTTTACCCGCTTCCTTGACGGGGTGGAGTGGCTCGGAAATCTGTTGCCGCATCCGGTGACTTTGTTTGCACTGCTGGCGGCCGGTATCGTTTTGCTGTCCGGTCTGCTCGGCTGGATGGGCGTTGCGGTTGAGGACCCAAGACCGCTTGGCGCAAAGGGGGTGGCCGAAGACGGCATGATCCGCGCGATCAGCCTGA
The DNA here is from genome assembly GCF_019204045.1 of Erythrobacter crassostreae. GTDB lineage: Bacteria > Pseudomonadota > Alphaproteobacteria > Sphingomonadales > Sphingomonadaceae > Erythrobacter > Erythrobacter crassostreae. The sequence continues at coordinate 1,635,233 of NZ_JAGSPC010000001.1, forward strand.
TGGATGGTGACGGGGTGCGGCGTATCTTCACCGGCCTTGTCGACAATTTCACCGGTTTTGCCCCGCTGGGCGTGGTGCTGGTCGCTATGCTGGGCGTGGGTGTGGCCGAGAAATCCGGACTGCTCTCTGCCGCCGTGCGCGCCATGGTGCTGGGTGCGCCAAAGCATCTGGTGACGGTCGCGATTGTGTTTGCCGGTATCATTTCGAACACCGCATCCGAGGTTGGCTATGTGGTGTTGATCCCGCTGGCTGGCGCGATTTTCTATGCGTTGGGCCGTCATCCGCTCGCCGGTATGGCGGCGGCATTTGCCGGTGTATCGGGCGGCTACAGCGCGAACTTACTGATCGGTACAATCGACCCGCTGCTTGCCGGTATTACGCAGGAAGCCGCCCGCTTGATCGATCCGGAATACACGGTTGTCGCGACTGCGAACTGGTATTTCATGGTCGCATCGACATTTCTGATCACGATCATCGGTTCGCTGGTGACGATCTATATCGTTGAGCCAAAGCTGGGCGCCTATAATTCCGAGGATGCCGACCCCACCATTCTGGATGACCGGATGATGGACGAGGTTTCACCGGTGGAACGCAAAGGGCTCCGCTGGGCGGGTATCGCCTTGCTGGGTGTGTTGGCGTTTATGGCGCTGACGCTGGTCCCCGAATGGGGTATTTTGCGCAATCCTGAGAGCGGTGACCGGATCGACAGCCCGTTTTTTGACGGGTTTGTGGTCTGGATCCTGATCTTCTTTGTCACGCTCGGCTATGCCTATGGACGCGTGGTGGGCACGATGAAGACCGACCGCGATGTGATTGACGCCATGGCGGCGGCTTTGTCCTCGCTCGGACTCTATATTGTGCTGGTGTTTTTCGCCGCGCAATTCGTAGCGTTTTTCGGCTGGACCAATCTGGGCGCGATTACGGCGGTGACGGGGGCAAACTTCCTTGTCGAAACTGGCATGACCGGCCCGGCGGTGTTTTTCCTGTTCATCCTACTATGCGCTGTGATCAACCTGTCGCTGGGTTCTGCCAGCGCGCAATGGGCAGTGACCGCGCCGATATTCGTGCCGATGCTGATGCTGATCGGATACTCGCCTGAGGCCATTCAGGCAGCCTACCGGATCGGGGACAGCACAACCAACATCATCACGCCAATGATGAGCTATTTCGGGCTGATCCTCGCCTGGGCGACGCGGTATGACAAGAATCTGGGCGTCGGCACGCTGATCGCGATGATGCTGCCATACTCGATGTTCTTTATGTTTTTCTGGTCGATATTCTTCTATCTGTGGACATTCGTGCTGGGCATTCCGGTTGGGCCGGGTTCACCCACATATTACACGATGCCGGGATAGTTTGTCGGCACAGAAAAGCCCGGCCTGTTTTAACAGCAGACCGGGCTTTTGAAGCTTTTAAATAAGCCGGTTGTTACGCCGGATATGTCCAAGTCGAACCGCGGGCGAGGTTTTCGCTGGCGAAGGCCCAGTTGAGCTTGTGATCAACAACCGCGTCCAGATAAGCTGGGCGTTTGTTCTGGTGATCAAGGTAATAGGCGTGTTCCCATACGTCGATCGTCAGGAGCGGGTTGAAACCGCTGTCGGCAAGAGTGTCACCATCGTGGGTTTCTTCGATCGAAAGCGTGCCGTCTTTCTCAGCGAGCCAGACCCAGCCGCTTGCAAAGTGACCGGCACCGCGATCCTTGAGCTGCTTCTTAAGCTCATCGACTGAGCCAAATGCAGCGTCGATCTTCGCTTTGAGATCGTCGGAAGGAGCGCTTTCTTCTGCGGCCATTGAATGCCAGTAGAATGCGTGGTTCCAGCTTTGCGCAGCGTTGTTGAACAGTCCCTGATTGCTCCCACGAGCGGCGGCCACGATGTCTTCCATTGACTTGTCCGCGTGATCGGTGCCGTCAATCGCAGCGTTCATCTTGTCGATGTAGGCCTGATGGTGCTTTCCATAGTGGAACGACAGCGTGTTTGCCGAAACGGCCGGTTCAAGTGCGGTATCGGGATAGGGCAGGTTGATCAGTGTGAATGCCATTTTTGGGCCTCTCTGTTTGGAAAATGTATCTTGCCTAAGCAACGCGCCGCCGCGCTAAAAGTTTCGAGATTGTCTGGCAATCCCTGGCGTTAGGCCGCGAAACTCGCGCGTTTGAAATCCATGTCGCTTTTCAACTGGGAATGCTCGACCCATGTCGAGTGCACACCGCTGGAAATTTTGTGCGGCAGGCGCGCGCGGCAAATCGGGCCTTTGGTCACATCGCTGGCATCAAGGATCGCAAGCTCTGAAGTGCCGGTATTCTCGTCGATCAGGAACGTGATGAGATAGCCGTCATCTTCTGATGTTGCGTTCTTGCGCGGTACCACCGGGCTCTCGCTGGCATAGACACCGTCGGGCAATTGATAAACCTGCTCATCACCGCTGTCGGTATCGTGGCGGACATATCCGTTGAACAGGAACCATCCGGGCCGTGTGGTGGTGGACCAGATGTACCGACTTTTGCGCATGAGATAGTCAGGATTGATCATGCCGAACTCGACGATCTTGTCGCACAGCCGCTCTTCGGTCGTTTCGCCCGTTTTCAAATTGAACCGCCAGCGATGAAGACGGCTTTGGAAAGAGTGTTCGTCAACATAGGCCATCATGTGGCTGTATTCGCCCGCTTCCTTAATCGGGTCGGGCATTGGCTTATCCTGATAATACCCCTCTAAGACTACTTCATCGCCCTGTTCATAGGCATTGGTCCAATGAAGAACGTAAGTTGGCGAGGCTTCGAACCAGCGGATGTCTTCCGGCTGACCATGGCGCGGAATTAGAGCGAAACGGGTTGGGACACCTTCGTGAATGCGCGCTGCGTGGATGTCGCGTTTGAGCAGCTCCTCATCCCAGAACAAGGGCATATCGTTCAGGATCGACCAATTCTTTGTGATCGCCATATCATGCGGCAGGCGCGGGCCAGACAACGGGATGGGCACGTAATGCGCAAGCTTACCCGCACGGTCGACCACACCGTAATGCATGTACGGGACATGCTTTGAGTAATTGAAGAACATCATCTCGCCGGTCGTCTCGTCCACTTTCGGGTGAGCGGAAACACCGTCAATCGGCCCCCAAGAGGCTTTTCCGAGGTTCTCCAGCGTGACCGGATCCATCTGCCATGCCTCGCCGCATTGATAGAGCGTTGCAATTGCTGTTCCGGCGTGGACGATGATGTCGGTGCTTGCGGTGTCTTTCAGGCTGCCATGCGCGCCAAAACCAGGGCGTTTGGATAGAGCGGGAGGGTCCATTAATCCGCCCCATAGCGCCCCGCCAGCGATCTGTTCCTGCGTAAAGCAGTGGGTGCGGATGAAGCGGTTGCGATAGCTGGCCTTGCCGCCGCTGATATTGACCTGATGCACCATCGCATCGCCATCGAATGGATGATGGCGGCCGAGAGGTTGATGCACCGGGTTTTCGGTGTTGCGCAGATAAATCCCGTCAATATCTGCCGGAATTTCACCTTCGATCACCTCCAACTCGTCCACATCGGCCTCTTCATGAACAGGCGTCCATGGTCCGGATAGATACGGGTGATTGGACGGTTCAAGCGTCGTTTTGACCGGCGGCTGGCGAGTGGTTTGCATTGGTGTCTCCTGCGCTAACCCTAACCGAGAGAGCGCACAGGGCAAGCCCGCCAAAATATTGGCAATTTGACCTTGATCAATGCGCAAGGCGGGGTGTGCGGCCATTCTTCTCCACACAACAAGGAGAAGCCCCATGAAATCGATCCTCGTTCACGCCGCTGATGATAGCGCAATGGAGTCCCGTATGCAGGTCGCACTCGACATTGCGCGGGCAACGGGCGCACACATCACATTCCTTCAATCTGTTAGCTACGAAGTCTTCGCACCCGGCGATTTTTATGGCTCGGCGATGGCTGCCGCGCTGCCCCAAATCAAACAGGCAGCCGAAGATTTTCGATCAAAGACCGAGGCTGACCTCGCCAATGAGGACGCGGTTTGGGAATGGAAATTTCTGTATGGCATGGCGGAAGCCCGTTTGCTGGAGCAATCCGCGCTGCATGATCTGATCATTGTCGGTCCGCACGACATTGGTGAAGGAGGCAAACGGCCTTCGCGTATGGCAGGAGAATTGGCGCTTAAAGCACCCGTGCCCGTGCTCGTTGTGCCTGACCAAGCGAAACGGTTCGATTTGAGCGCGCCTGTTTTGGTCGCGTGGAATGGCTCTTCAGAAGCCGGCGTTGCGCTTCGCGCTGCGGTCCCGCTGCTCAAATATGCGAGCGACGTGTTCCTTGCCTGCGTGTCGGAAGAGAAGAGCCGCGAACGCAGTGATTTCCGTCTGGATGAGGGCGCAAAATATCTCAGCCGTCACGGTGTCGAAGCGGAGATCATTGAGATACCGCGCGACAAGCAAAAGGTTGCAGACACGCTGTTTGCGGCGGCAGAAACGCGTGGTTGCTCGATGATGGTCATGGGCGCTTATGGCCATTCAAGGCTGGCGGAGCTGCTGCTGGGAGGAGTTACCCGCCGATCGCTAACTGATCCGCGCCTGCCGATATTCCTGGCGCATTAGCCCAAGATAATATGCGGCAGGAACCGCGCGAGATCGCGGGTGATCGGGCTGGCATCTTCGCGGATGGACATGCCAGCCGGGTCATCACCGACCACCCAGCTGCCTATGACCGCATGGTTCTCGCCGTGGCGCGCGATCGGGGCGTATGCCTGAATGATCGCACCTTCCTCGCCATATCCTTGCTCTGGTCCCTTATGGTGCTGTGAGCCGTCGAACAGCTCAATATCTGCGCCCTCGCGGCTGAAGAATGGCTTGGTGACATGCGCATCGTTTAGCATCGCCTTGGCCGCTTCTGTGCCTGCGACCGCGGCTGGCAACAGGTTGCGGTGGCCCTTATGCCGATCCCATAGAAGGGGTAGCATCGCCTTGTTTGATAGGATTGCCTTCCACGCCGGTTCGACGAATGTGGTGTTCGACTTTGCCACCTGCTCAGCAAATTCTTCGCGCATCATGTCTTCCCACGGATACAGCTTGAAGATCGCGCCGATTTGATAGCCTTCGGGATCGATAAACTGCCCACTCTCGTCGATACCGACATTGTCGATGCCGATAAAGCGCGGTTCCAAGCCGGCCTGGCCTGCAACATCCTCGAAATAGGCAACAGTTGCGCGGTCTTCGATATGCTCCGCAACGGCTGAAAAATGGACGAGGCTGCCAGCGGTGAACATCTGTCCGAAACGCTCGACCAATGCTTCGTGCAGACGGTTGAACTGATCGCTTTCCGCCGGAAGCTCTCCTGCGGCGATTTTGTCCTCCAACCAACGCCACTGAAAAAATGCGGTTTCGTAGACGCTGGTTGGGGTGTCAGCGTTAAATTCGAGCAGTTTTGCAGGACCGCTGCCATCATAGGCAAAATCAAACCGGCCATAGAGCGAGGCCTCGCCGCTGCGCCATGAATTGGCGATGATGTCCCACATGGATCGCGGTATCGCCAGCTTCTCCATCAGTTCCTGAGAAGCGCAGGCATCGTCGACCAGCGACAGACACATTGCATAAAGTTCGGTCGTGGGGTCTTCGATTTCCTCCTCGACCTCTTTTAGGGTGAACTGCCAACAGGCACGCTCGTCCCAATAAATTTCGCCATCTACGTGGTGGAATACAAAGCCGTTTGCCTCGGCAATCGCCTGCCAGTCAGGCCGTTCATCCATGTTTCTACGCTGCATATGTCTCTCATTTGGCAGTCGAAAAAGCGCGAGTGCAACCTTGTGATAACCATTTGCGTCTAAGCCAACACTGATAACCGCGTGGACGGGGGATATGTGATGGTAATGCCGGTAGTTTCAAAGCGTTCGAAGCGCTCTTCAAAGGTCGCTTTGACCACAATGGCCGCGATTGGCGGCGGAGCGATGCTTTCTGCGTGCGGCGGTGAGCCTGCTGCGCCTGTAGCAAATGCGATCACGAAAGACACGAACCAGACCGAAGTTCAAGTTTTTGAAAACATTTTTGCGTGCGCCAAAGAGACCGGCAAGACCCGCGAAGAATGCGATCAGATGCGTCAGGAAGCCTTGGCGAAAGCTGACGAGGAAGCTCCGCGCTTCGCGGCTTTGCAAGATTGCGAAGCCCAGTACGGCGCGGGCCAATGCGTTGAAGCTGCCGCTGGCACGGAAGAAACCCAGGGCGAGCGTCGGCATTTCTCACCGTTTGTCGTGGCGTGGTTTTCTAGCAACCGGAACGCCAGCGGTCCTTTGTTCAAGAACAAGGCGGGCGGGTATCAGTCGGCCAATGGCTCACGCGTGAGCTTCGCTGGTCAGCCGGGTAAATACACGACTTCAAACCGCGCCTTTGAGCGCCCCAAGTCTGTTCCAAAGGTGAAACCCGCTTCGCGTCTCGCGAAGAAGGGCGGCTTTGGCGGACGCAGTACCGGTTGGAACCTGTCCGATCGCGACGATGGAAAGTCGAAGCGCAGCGCAAGCAACGCCGGATCAAGCCGCAGCAAAGGCGGCTAAGACTGCTACTCCGGCTTTTTCTTGCGCTTTCGGATCATGCCTTCTTGGGCGACGCTGGCGACCAGTTCGCCTGACCGGTTGAATATCCGACCGCGATTGAACCCACGCCCGCTGCCGGACCATGGCGCGTCTGTCGCATAGAGCAGCCATTCATCGGCGCGCGCTTCGCGGTGAAACCAGATTGTGTGATCCAGACTGGCCCCGACCAACTCACCGCGCATCCATGAAAGACCATGGGGCAGGGCGCTTGTGCCCAGCAATGTGAAGTCGCTGGCATAGGTCATCACTGCGCGGTGCAAGTTGGGATTGTCGGGCAGAGGTGCGGCGGTTTTGAACCACGTGTGGGCACGCGGCTCTCGCTTCTCCGAATTCATCCAGTGTAGCCGGTCAATTGTGCGCATTTCGACAGAACGCGGGCGGAGCATTAGATTGCGCTGCGCCTCATTCAGCTTGTCACCCATCGCGGTGACCATTTGCTGCCGCATCTCCATGTCCGATTTGAGATCATCCGGTCCTGCAACGTCGGGCATCGGAGAATCGCTGTGCTCCATCCCTTCCTCGGGCGTCTGAAAACTCGCCGTGAGGTTCAAGATCGGAGTGCTCGATCCATCTTCGGCCTCTTGCATCGCGACAACCCGCCGATTGGCAAAGCTGCGCCCGTCGAAATCGCGCTGAATGCGGTATTCGATCGGAATGCCTTCTTTGCCGCCACGAAGGAAATAGGCGTGGAGCGAATGTGCAACTTTGCCGTCGGTCACGCTTGCTTGCGCAGCTTGAAGAGCCTGAGCCAACACCTGCCCGCCAAACACGCGGCCAATTCCGCCTATTTGCGGCTTGCCGATATAGATGTCTTCGGCGCTATTTTCGATAGTCAGCAGGCTAACGAGGCCATCGACCAGCTTTTCGGGGGTAGGATTGTCGTGCATGCCATTGCCCATGCGGGGCAGGCAAACAGAGGTCAAGATTTCGCGTTCAGACCGATCTTGCGAAGCGCACGGTATGCATATGCCTTTGCCTTGTTATTGGCAGGCCAGCGGGCCGTTGCCTGCGGCGTCAGGCCCCGTTTGCGCATCAAGTGATTGAAGGCACGCGCATCGCTTTCGCGGTAGCTCCATTCTGACCGCCAAGTGATTGAAAGCGAGATTGAACTGTCAGGCCCGTTCTGAACGTAATGCGGAGCCATAACTGGCACATATACGGCATCACCTGGACCAAGTGCGAAGGGCAGCCCCTGTTCGCGAAATCCCTCTTGCCAGGAAAGTTCACGTGGGCCGCCGGTGTGGTAGCTTTCATGAGTGGTATCAGGTGCAAAGCGCGGATTGCCAGCCGGAAACTGGGTCATCACTTTGCTGCCGCTGACTTGAAGCAGAATGTTGTGCTCGGGATCAAAGTGATACGGGGTTACGGCGCTGGGGCTTGAAATGAATACATATGCCTGCGGCGTGAGCATGCGGCCGGTCGCAGCTTCAATCTCGGATTGAACATCGCCCAACAGATCGATCAGCAATCCGTTATATGCAGGCACTTGCTCTACATTCTTCAGAACCGCCCAACTGTTCGCATCGTGCACGCTGCGAATTGTTTCGCCGATTGATAGGCCTGTGGCCCCGGGTTTATCGTCGATCCCAATGGGTAAATCGCCGCGATTATACTCGACGCTTTCTTCGGAAAGCCGCTCTGCCAGATCGGCAAGCGCCTCAATTTCGAGCAATGGGTGCCGGTCGAGCCCGTGGCGCAGCAAATGCGGTGTTTCCGGATAGCACTGTGCAAAGCGCGCCTTGGCGTCAGAATTGAACATTCCAAGCGATGCTGACTTGGGTGATTGCCAATCGGTCTCCGGACCATGCGGGGCGTTCATGACGAGGGTTTCCTGCGGGTTTCGAACGCCATCATCTGGCGAAAGGCAGCACGGCGAAGCGGACCGCCAATGGCTATGTTTCGACTGACTAGTTGGCGTCGCTCCGTCCACAACCTGTCAATCATCGGGTGGCCTTCGGCTGCGCAGCTATCAGTCCATTTGATTTTGGGGTGGTCTAAGCTTGAAAGGTTATCGATCTGCAATTGCAGGCCCGGCGAATTGGCTGCGTAACGTTCATTAAAGGCAGTCTTAAAACTGTATGCACCGGGGGCTGTGACAAAGCTTGCGAGCATTGCTACCGGGCTCCGGTCAAGGTGCAACGTCAGCCGCTCCAACTTGCCTGCCTGTGCTGCTCCTTGCAGAGCGCATTTGAAGAAGTCGCCCGTCGCAGAATCATCGGAGAGCGCGGATCCTGCTGCGCCTTTCCATCCCGCAGCTTCCAGCGCGAGAAATTGGTCGGTCCATCTGGCCAAATCCGTCTCGTCGCTCAGTCGCTCGACGGTCAGATCGCCTTCATCAGCGAGGCGGCGGCGCTGGCGGCGCAGCTCTTTGCGGTGTTTCTTGCTAAGCGCATTTGCCAAGTAATCTTCACATGACAAGTCTGATGCGAGCATGGCGCGTTCACGGCGCAGCACGACCGCATTAAATCGCTCGGAACCGGCCAAGACCGCCTCTAGCGCGCGGTCAAGAACGCCGCCTTGTTCGAGCAACGGCAAGTGTAGAAAGAGCGCGCGCCCTGCGCTCTTATCCATATGTTCCAACGTCGCTTCCCAAAAGGCGTGTTCGCAGCCCGACGCCACAAGAGGCGCGCCGTAGAACGCGTTGTCATGGAGCCAACACGCGATGTGTGGTACGGGATAGCCATAATATCTGATTGATCGATTGATCGGCAGAACACCCGTCAGCGTATCGCGGGTGTAGTGCGCGATCACCGCAATAGAGCTGTTCTGGCCTGCAAATGCACTCAGCGAAGGAAGAAGGAACCAGGGCTCGAAGAAAGGGTTCGGCTCGCTCGCTTGCGCAGCCAGTCTTTCCCAATCGGCAATGAATTGCGGGTTGCTGACCTGATCAATGTCCAGAAGTCGCAAAGAGCCGCGCCGATCAACTGTGTGATCGGCGGCTTTCGCAGTCCTTTGCAGATCAGGCGCGTTCGCCAGGTCCATTACCATACTCGTTTCGCGGCGCACGGCACTGCACGCCAGCAATTCCTATGCCACAGGGCAGTAAAGAAACCTTTTGCGGCAAAGCACGTGTCCGAATTCTGGACGGAATGCAGGCAAAAAATAACCCCGCCGAAATTGCTCCCGGCGGGGTCGGATTTTTCAGTTTTGAACTGAGATCAGATCAATGTCCGGCAAGAGCCGCGAGCAGAAGCAGCGCGACGATGTTGGTGATCTTGATCATCGGGTTCACAGCCGGACCTGCGGTATCCTTGTAAGGATCGCCAACAGTGTCGCCTGTCACAGCAGCTTTATGAGCTTCGGAACCCTTACCGCCGTGATTGCCGTCTTCGATGTACTTCTTCGCATTGTCCCATGCGCCACCACCGGCGGTCATGGAAATTGCAACGAACAGACCGCCTACGATCACACCCAGAAGCAGAGCGCCCAATGCGGCGAACGCCTCATTCTGGCCTGCGATCAGGTAGATTACGAAATAGGTCACAATCGGAGCAAGCACCGGAAGCAGCGAAGGAACGATCATTTCTTTAATCGCAGCCTTGGTGACAAGGTCCACCGTCCGGGCGTAGTCAGGCTTTTCGGAGTAATCCATGATGCCCGGCTTTTCTTTGAACTGCTCGCGCACGTCCTTCACCACATCACCAGCGGCGCGGCCAACAGCGGTCATGCCCATCGCTCCGAAGAGATAAGGCAAGAGCGCACCGAGCAGCAGACCAACAATCACATACGGGTTCTCAAGGCCGAAATCGACGTTTGCATCCGGGAAGTAGCGACGAAGGTCAGCGGTGTAAGCGGCGAACAACACGAGCGCAGCCAGAGCAGCCGAACCAATGGCATAGCCCTTGGTCACGGCCTTCGTGGTGTTACCAACTGCGTCGAGCAGGTCGGTTTTCTCACGCACACTTTCATCAAGGCCTGCCATTTCGGCAATTCCGCCAGCGTTATCCGTAACCGGACCATACGCATCGAGCGCCACAACCATTCCGGCCAAAGCCAGCATTGCTGTCGCACCGAACGCTAGACCGATCAGGCCGGCGAGCTGGTACGCACCGATGATCGCTGCGATGATGACGATGGTCGGCAGTGCCGTCGATTCCAGACTGATCGCGAGACCCTGGATCACATTGGTGCCGTGGCCCGTTTCTGAAGCTTTGGCGATTGACCGCACCGGGCGATAGTTTGTGCCGGTGTAGTATTCGGTGATCCAGATGATGATGCCGGTCAGCGCAAGGCCGATCAGCGAGCAATAGAACAGATCGCGGCCATGGAATTCAATTCCACTTGGACCCGCGCCCAGCACCGTGCTCATATCACCCAGAGCATATTGCGTAGCGAGGTAGATCAACGGAATTGCCAGAACGGCAGTTACGATGAAGCCTTTGTACATTGCACCCATGACATTGGTGCCATTGCCTAAACGCACGAAGTACGTGCCGATGATCGAGGTCACGATACACGCGCCGCCGATGAGAAGCGGCAAAGCCATCATCGGAAGCAGCAGGTCGCCCAGCACTTCTGAGAAAAGCAGCGCCGTCAAAACCATGGTCGCGCCAACGGTCACAACATAAGTTTCGAACAAGTCAGCGGCCATACCAGCGCAGTCGCCCACGTTGTCGCCTACGTTATCGGCGATCGTCGCAGGGTTGCGGGGGTCATCTTCTGGGATAGAGGCTTCGACCTTGCCAACAAGATCAGCGCCAACGTCGGCCGCCTTGGTGAAAATACCGCCGCCAAGACGCGCAAAGATCGAAATCAGCGACGCGCCAAAGGCAAGACCGACGAGGCCAAAGATGACTTCGTTATCGTTTGGAGCAAGTTCCATTGGCCCGACCAGGACGTAGAAAAACACTGCGATTGCAAGGAGGGCTAAACCCGCCACAAGCATGCCGGTGATCGCACCTGCGCGAAACGCAATGGTGAGACCTTGTTGCAGCCCTTCTTCAGCAGCAGCCGCCGTCCGCACGTTGGAGCGAACCGAGATGTTCATCCCGATATAGCCTGCAACGCCCGAAAGGACTGCGCCAATGACAAAGCCCACAGCCGGGATCATGCCCAGCGCGACACCAACGATGATCGCGGCGACAACGCCAACGATCGCAATCGCGGTGTATTGACGGTTGAGGTAAGCTTGAGCGCCTTCTTGAATGGCGCCTGCAATCTCTTGCATTTTTTCGTTACCAGCGCTGGCACCCAGCACTTGGCGGCTGGTGACGATGCCATAAACAATGGCGAGCAAACCAAGCCCGATTGATATAAGAATTAGGTCCACGAATAATCCCCTCTCGTGACGCGGAAATGTATGGGAACTGCGCCAGTTTAAAGATCCCGCTTTATTATTATGCGGCGCAAGAGCGCACAGTCATACGGGCTTGCTTCTGTGTGACAAGACTCAAACGCCTGGGATTGCGGCGATTGCAGCCGGTTTCACCAGTTTTGAGCGTTCGTGAAGCGTCAGAAGCGCCTAACTGTGCTGATAGCCGAGTCCTTCGGCGTCAGCCATCGCCTCACCGTCGAGGTACAGTGGCGCAGACCCGCGCGGCTCGACAGTTCCGATCATCGTCGCCGGAAATGGCAACTGGGTTCCTTGAGGTAGGGTGAAGAGCAGCTCGTAATCATCACCCCAGCGCATGCATTCCCCGCGCCGGTCGGGTTGGGCAACAGGCACCGCGCTGCTTTCAACCGAGATGGAAAGTTCGCTGGCCCGCGCCATGCGGTGAATGTCGAGCAAGAGCCCGTCCGATACGTCCATCATCGCGCCCACGTGGGGGGCAAGCTGCTTGCCGGCATCAATCTGCGGCCTGGGGCGGTTGAAGGCCTCCAAATATTCCTTGTCACCTTCAAAGCCAAGCATCGCACGTCCGATGGTCCCAGTTACGAACACTCCGTGCCCGATCCGCGCCGCGTCGCGTGATGGAACTGGTTTGCATGTCGCGCGGCCAATCGCCGTCATGGAATAGGTGCTGGCCCCGGTCGTTGCGACCGTATCACCTCCCAGAAGCGGGACATCATAGGCGGTCAGCACTTGGCGTAAGCCTTCGATAAATTGGCGATCATTGCCGCCCAGCGCATGGCCGAACAGGACACCGATCGGCTCCGCGCCTTTTGAAGCAAGATCGGACAAATTTATAGCGACGAGTTTCCAAGCGACATCGGCAAGATCGGCTTCAGGGCGGAAATGGGTGCCCTCCGCCATTGAATCGTGATTGAAGATGAGCGTTTCATCGCCGATCTCGATCAGCCCGCAATCATCCTTTAGACCGCGCGCTCCTTTATGAAGGGGCAATGTTCTCAGCGCAGCGAGAAACTCATGTTCGGTCATCATGGCATCTGCGATACCACGCCAACGCTATGCTTGCGAAGTCAGGTTCGCACTTCTTTTGCCACAGCGTCCAGAATTCCGTTCACAAACTTCGCCTCGCGGTGATCGAAGAATGCTTTGGCGACATCGACATACTCGCTGATCACGGTCGCGGTGGGCACATCAGCGCGGGCGAGCAATTCATATGCCCCGCCGCGCAAGACCTGAACCATCGTCTTGTCGAGGCGCGCAATTGTCCAACCATCGGCCAGTTTTGCTAGCAAAACGCCGTCAATCTCCTCGCGGCGTGCATCGACACCGCGAACAATATCATCAAAGAATTCGGTCTCTGCATCGGCAAAAACCTCACCTTCGTGATCTTCATCGTCAACTTCACGGCCCAAACGGTGTTGGTGAAACTCGTTGAGCAGTTTGGAAAGCGCGGTGCCCTCCATATGAAGCTGATAGAGTGCTTGCACGGCGGCAAGGCGTGCTGTCGAGCGGGCTTGAGAACGGGCAGGCGTGTTCATTTGCGGCGAAGCTCCACCGATTTGGCGTGGGCAGGAAGGCCCTCTGCATGGGCAAGAGTGGCCGCAGCGGGACCGATCTTGGCGAAGGAAGCCTCATCAAGTCCGAGGAAGCTGGTGCGTTTCATAAAGTCGAGTACCGACAGCCCGCTGGAAAAGCGTGCGCGGCGTCCAGTGGGAAGCACGTGATTTGGCCCAGCGACATAATCGCCGACGGCTTCCGGTGTCATGCGGCCAAGGAAAATACTGCCCGCGTGACGGATGCTCTGCAGCATGGGTTCGGGATCGTCCAGCGCCAGTTCTACATGCTCCGCGGCGAGGCGATTGGCCAATGGCGGTGCTTCGCTTTCCAGGTCATTCACCACAATGATCGCGCCATGCGCATCCCAGCTCGCTTTCGCCACTTTGCCGGTCGAAAGCTGGCTCAGTTGAACAGCGACGCTATCCTCCACCAAGGCGGCAAAGCCAGCATCATCGGTGATCAGGATTGATTGCGAGGTCGGATCATGTTCGGCTTGAGAAAGCAGGTCAGCGGCGATCCAATCGGGATCACTCTTACCGTCGGAAATGACGAGAATTTCGGACGGTCCGGCTACCATATCGATGCCGACGACACCGTAAAGCTGACGCTTTGCTTCCGCGACATAGGCGTTTCCGGGACCGGTTATTACGTCCACCGGCTTGATCTTCTCTGTTCCGTAAGCAAGCGCGCCCAAAGCGTGCGCTCCGCCAACGCGCCAGATTTCATCGACACCAGCGACATGCGCCGCGGCGAGCACCAGCGGGTTGGAATTGCCCTTTGGCGTCGGGGTGACAACGACTGTGCGCTCGACGCCAGCCACCTTGGCAGGGATGGCATTCATCAGCAGCGAAGAGGGGTAGGCCGCGCGTCCGCCAGGAACATACAGTCCGGCTGCATCCACTGGGCGCCAGATCGCGCCGAGTCTTACACCGGCATCGTCGGTATAGTCGCGGTCTGTTGGAAGCTGTGCTTCGTGATATGCGCGAATGCGCGTTGCAGCGAGATCGAGAGCTTCGCGCAGCTCGGCGTCCAGTTCCGCATATGCCTGGGCGTAGCGTTCGCGAGGTATGACCCAATCGCTGTCGTCGATTAGCGAATAGCCGTCAAAACGCTGGCTATATTCAACCAGCGCGGCATCACCGCGATTTTTGACGGCGCTCAGGATGTCGGAGACTTGTCCCGCAACATCGCTGTCGGCTTCTCGGCGCGCGTTGACGAGGCGGCGAAAGCGCTTTTCGAAGTCGGGATCGAGTGAGCTAAGCGTTTGCATCAGTCAGACTGCCCTGCGCGAGCTTCTGCGTCGTTGCGGAATGCGGCAACCAATTCGGCAACGCGTGGGTCTTTCTTAAGAGCCGCACGGTTGACGATCAGGCGTGCGGAGATGTCGATGATCTTGCCTGTCTCAACCAGACCGTTCTGTTTCAGAGTCGCACCGGTAGACACAAGATCGACAATCTGCCGCGCAAGGCCCAGCACGGGAGCGAGTTCCATGGCGCCATTCAATTTGACGCATTCGGCCTGAACGCCCTGCTTTTCAAAATGACGACGGGTCAGGTTGGGATATTTGGTCGCGACACGCAGGTGGCTCGCGCCTGTGCGATCATCGGTATCATCGGCCAGCCGCGCAACGGAAAGGCGGCAGTGCTGAATGTCGAGGTCTACTGGTGCATAAAGATCGGCGTAGTCAAACTCTTCAACTACGTCAGAACCGACAATGCCGATTTGCGCCGCACCGTGCGCGACGAATGTCGCCACGTCGAACGCACGAACACGTATCAACCGCATGTCCTCGCGGGTCGTCTCGAATGAAAGAGCGCGGTTGGACTTGTCGTGAAAGCTTTCATGAGGCACCACGCCCGCACGCGCCATCACTGGCAGCGCTTCGTCGAGAATGCGTCCCTTGGGTACAGCGAATGTAAGCTGCCCGAATGTATCAGTGGCTTGATCGGTGGTCATCAGGCGCGGGACTTAGGGATTGCGCCCGCAAAGGGCAACACAATCGAGACCGTCAAAGGCAAGGAATTCGCACATGAGCAAGACAGGGATCATGGCTATCGAGGAATTCAACGAAGCGCTCGATTGGCAAGCGACCCATGCCGATGAGAACAATGCTCCGTGTACCGCGCGAATAGTCAGAGCGCTTGCAAAGGTTCGCGATAGTGACACGGCCACGGGCCGGAGGATCGCCAATTGGGAAGGGTTGACGCTGAAAGACGCTATGCCGCTGCGCATGGCGGGCGGTCTCCATCATCTGCTTTTGTCCGGTCAGGACGACAGGCTGGCGCGGGTTTACAGCGGCCAGATAACCGATCAGGGCCTGATCGATGCGCTGGTTTGCGAATTGGTCGAGACGTACGACACACAGCTGCTCCCGTGGTTGGATGGCCCGCCGCAAACTAATGAAGCCGGGCGCGCTGCCAGTATTATGGGCGGCCTTCTCTGGGTTGCTCAGCGAGCCATACCCAAGCTTGAGTTGTTCGAGCTGGGAGCGAGTGCCGGTGTGCTGACGATGCTGGAACGATACCGGTTCCATCTGGGTGAAACCGCGGTCGGGCCTCTTGGGTCGCCGATGCAAATTGAGCCTGCTTGGCGCGGGGAGGGCGCTCCGCCAGCGCCTCCGGAGAATTTCCAGATTCTTTCTGTGCGCGGTTGTGATGTCGGGCCGATTGATCTGGCCGATCCGGATAGCGCGCTGCGCTTAAAAAGCTACGTCTGGCCTGATGCTCCGGGAAGGATGGCGCGGATCGATGCGGCTATCGCACTCGCGAGCGCCAAGCCGCCCGAACTGGTGAAACAGGATGCGGGAGAATTCGTCACCGCGATGCTTGCCGAGCCGCAAACCGAAGGCGTCACGCGGGTCATGTTTCATTCGATCATGTGGCAATATATGCCTGCGAGCACGCAGGAAGCGATTACAGCCGAATTCGAGGCCGCAGGAGCGGAGGCGACTGAAGAACGTCCGCTCGCCTGGGTGTCGCTTGAAACCGATCCGGCGACTTTCAGGCATGAGCTTAAAGTGCGGCTATGGAATGGCTCGGCCGAAGACGGCACCACACACCTGCTCAGCCATGCCCATCCGCACGGCGCTTGGGTTGAATGGCTGGATGGTTAGCTGGCCAGAAAATCGTCCATCGCTGCATTGAACTCGGCTGGGGCCTCCCAAGTTACAAAGTGGCTGCAATCCGGCACTTTCACTATCGTCAGCGGGTTGATGATTTCCTCCATCCCATCGAGGTTTTCGGGAGGTAATGCGAGGTCATCCATCGCCCAGATCACCAATGTCGGGATGGTAAGATCTGGAAGCGTCGGCGGACTATACCCGTCTGGCAAAGCATAAGGCGCATCCACTGGCGGCACGTGCATCTGACTGGCGCGGTAGTAGTTGATCATACCAAAACAGGCGTCACGGTCTTCCCAGTCCTGTAACAGCCGACCGCGCTCTTGTGGCTCCATTTTGCTCGGCTGATCCCAGCTGGCTTCCTTGGCCATCAAACCGGCGATTCCTTTGTCACGGATGAGCTGATCACTGGCCGGATCGCGGAATGCGCGAATATACTGACTCGCCTCACGTTGACCTTTGTGGGTGTAGAGCAGGTTCTGAAAGATCGCAGGGTGCGGCGCATTCGCGATGATGGCGCGCTCAACCCGCATGTGTTGACCGCCCAACGCCACGCCCCAAGCAATCGCTCCGCCCCAATCGTGGCCCACGATGGTGAACGTTGCGATGCCGAGCGCATCGGCCAGCAGGAATATGTCACCGATCAGTTTGTCGGGCGTGTAGGCCTCGACCTCTTGCGGTTTGGATGATCCGCGATAGCCGCGTTGATCGGGCGCAATGCAGCGATACTGCTTGGAGAAATGCGCGATTTGGTGGCGCCATGTCCGATGGCTTTCCGGAAAGCCGTGCAGGAAAATGAGGGCAGGAGCATCAACTGGCCCTTCATCAACCACATCCAGTTCGATCCCGTTCGCCAGCACAACACGCTTTTGCTCCATCGCAATCACACGCTGTCTTCCATCTTCTCCATATATCCATTCGCGACCATGGCGGCGACTTGATCGAACAAAGCATCGGGCGTGCGGCGCATTTCGCCCATGCCCTCTTCCATGCCTTGCGCGACGATAATCTCGCGTGTGCCCGCGGCCATTTCGTCGAGCATTTTCTTGGCCGCGTCCGCCGCCGGAATGCCTTCGTCGATCACTTTGTCGCTTACGCCGCGCTTTGAACCGTCAGCCACCATGGCATTGCGAGCAACATCTGTGGCGACAGATCCGGGATAGATCACATGGACGTTCACGCCGGTCTGGCTAAGTTCTCCGCGAAGCGCGTCGCCATATCCGGCGAGGCCGAACTTGACCGCGCTATAAGCGGTTCGCATCGGCACGCCGACTTTGCCCGCGATGGAGGAGATGAAGGCGAGAGCGCCCGAGCCGCGCTTGGTCATGTGACCTATCAAGCCTTGGCTAAATGCGATTTGCGATGTGAGGTCGATATCGATGATATCGCGGTAAACCTGCATGTCAGTTTTGAGAGCGCGGCTGCGCTGAGACACACCGGCGTTGGCAAACGCGACATCAATGCCGCCTTTCCAGGCAATTGCTTTGGCGGTCGCATCGGCAAGTGCGGCATCGTCGCGAACGTCGAAGGGCAGGATGAGTGCCTCACCGCAATCCGCGGCAACGTCGGCAAGGCGAGCTTCATCACGGCCAGAGAGAACGATATGCGCACCTCGCGAGGCCGCATCGCGGGCCAGTGCCGCGCCAATGCCTGATGATGCGCCAGTGATCCAAATGACTTTTCCAGTATAATCCATATCGGCTCCGCTTGTTATTTTTTGGGCTTTCTCACTGGCGATGCTGAAGGCAGGCTGCCGTCGGAAAACCACACAGAAGTGCTCGAGGCGAATGCGCGTACTGTGCTCAACTCAATGACAAGGCCGGTGTCGCGTTCCCAGCGATAATAGGCTGCCGAGGGGTTACCCTCTTTTTTGGTCGGCCGACCATATTTCTCGGTCAGGGTTTTTACCGATTCACGAAAGTATGCGTTTGCCAGAAGTGTTCTCTCGCTCATCGAGAGCTTCTTGGACCGGACCATTTCAGTGACGTCGGCGTGAACCCGGACCATCACAAGCTTGTCGTCTTTGAAGTGATAGCATTGCTGCATTTCCATGCCGCTGATCGAGTAGTTCCAGCGAACCAGTTCGCAAGTAGTGCCATGGACGTATGGTTTTTCGCCGACTGGCGGCTTGGGTATGCTGGACAGAGCTTTAAGCTCTTCAACCGTCGCGCCAGCGCGCGCACCTCCGTATAGCAAAGGCTCTCGATCAGCCGCAATTGCGGTGCTGCTTGAAGACCATACAGCCAATGCGCACAGAGTTTTGAAAAGAGAACTCAAATGTCTTCTCCTTGCTCGATATCTCGCCCCGAAATGGAGCCATTGAAAGCGCGGCGCAAGTGAATTCTAGGTCAGTCTGTAGCTGCGGTTTCTATGATCTTGCCGAGCGTTTCTGGAAAGACGGCCTCATGCCAATTGGCTAGCTCATCCAGTGTGAACCAGCGGTGCTGCGTCATCACCTTTTGTTCAAGCTCCGTTTGGCCAGCGGTGTCGATTTCGGCACTGTCGGCATGGACGATAAAGTACCGCTCGTCCGCTTGAACGGGCTCGCCTTCGACGGTGATGAATTCCGGAGTGGTTCGCGCGACTTGTTGGCCGGTATCGGCGTCGATGCCCGTTTCTTCCATCAATTCGCGCCGCGCTGCATCTTCGAAACTCTCGCCCGTCTCGCATTCGCCGCCAGCAGTCACCCAAAATGGCGGCCGATCCGGCACATCAAATCGGAACATAAGCGCGCGTTTCAGTGGGTCGAGCACGATAACCCGCGCTGATCTTCGCAACCGCTTGTTCGGTTTAAGCGCGGTCATGCGGCAGGCGCGCTGGCCTTGATAGCGACAGCGTGAACCCGCTGTCCGACAATATCACCCAGTGCCGCAATCACCGCGCGCTGGCGAGCAAGGCGGTTCATTTCTGCAAAGGTGGGCGCTTCGATCACGATGGTGAAGTGGCTCTCACCAGAACCGTCATCGCCAGAATGGCCCGAATGCTGTGCGCTGTCGTTGATAATCTCAAGCGCGGTCGGAGTGAAAGCCTCGGTCAAAAGCTGCTGCATTTCCTGCGTAACGGTTCCGCTCATTTCGGCTTGTCCTTTTTGCAATAATGATTGGCTTGGAATTTGGGGTCAAAGACACCATTCTCAAGCCCCTATGCCTTCTGCAAAGTTTCATGGCCGCCACGAAGACGCGGATCGGGTGTGTGAACACCCCACTTGCCGCGAGGCGGGTGAGTTTCGCGCGCCGGGCTATCAACCCAACGGTTTTGACGGGCCGGGAACGTGGCGTTGGTTCTGCCTTGAGCATGTGCGCGAGTTCAACGCGGGCTATGATTGGTTCGAAGGGATGAGCGCGGATGAAATTCTGTCTGCGCAATCACCAGCCAGCGGCTGGCGCACAGAAAGCGCGGCGTTTTCTCCGAAAGCAGCGGTCGATGGTGTGCCGCGCTGGGCGGATTATACTGATCCGCTGGAGGCGATTTCCGCACGAGCAGGCGGCATCCGCAGCCGTGCCGAGCGTGAAGCAAAGATGGCGATGAGCGGACGGTTCTCGAAAGACGAAGCGGCGGCGCTCGAAACGATGGGCCTTGGCAGCGACACGGACAGGCAGCGTTTGCGGCGGCGCTATTCGGAACTCGTCCGTCGCTATCACCCAGACCGCAACGGCGGCGACAGGCAGTACGAAACGCGCCTGAACCGTGTTGTAGAGGCGTATCAGTTACTCAGGAAAAGCACCATTATCGCCTAGCGGCTGTGAAAGATATTCTCGAAACTGCCGAAGATCATGCGCCCGCCATCGAACGGCATTTCTGATGGCATTTCCTGCATGCGCGGATCCTGTATCATCTTTTCATGCGCGGCATCGTGGGTCGCTTTGTCAGGCCACACAATCCATGAAAACACGATCTTTTCGTCATCCTCGGCTTTGACAGCTCTGCGAAAATCGGTCTGCTCGCCGTCTTTCACATCTTCTTCCCAATTCTCCGCAACCTCGATTGCGCCGAATTCGCGAAACATGTCGCCCATCCAACGCGCCATTTCGAGGTAGTCGGCTTTCTTGCCTTCCGGCACGGCCAGAACAGCTCCCATTACATGCATGTTCTCTCTCCCTTGATTGGTATCATACCACGGAGGTCGAGGCGCAGCACATCAATTCTGTTTGAAGGCCCAGCGGAGTGTGCGGCCCACGCCCCAAGTCGCCGCGCGAGCGGGCAGGGCAGTGAGGACCGGCTTTTGCAGCTTGAGCATCCCGCGCGCCCAATCAGGCAGCATCGCGACGGATTCCGCCCCAATCACTTTTTGCAATGCAGGCGGCGTTCCTTTCGGTCGTTGGCTTAAAACCAATTGTGCAATCTCGCGTGCTTCAGCTGAAGGCTGCAAATCACCGCGCAGTTCTCGGAAGATCGCGTCGGCCTCGCTGCGTGTCTCGGGTACGGGATCAGCACCCAACAAGCGGGCGATCACGGCAAACTGGCGGTAATACTCGTCCTGCTCTGCTCCCGACATATCGGGCCGCACGTGGCGAAGGTAACCTGCCAAAAAACTCTGCGCTTCTGCAACATGCACCCAAGCAAGCGTGCGCGGATTGTTGGCGATGTAGGGCGTGCCATCGGGCAAGGTGCCGCCAACCTTTGCGTGAATGCGGTTCACCCGATCAATCGCTTTCATCGCATCATCGCGGTCCCCGAAAGATGTTACCGCAATGAACTTTGCCGTGCGTTGCAAGCGGCCATGCATGTCTTCTCGAAAGTTGGAATGGTCGAGCACGCCTTGCAAGGCGTGCGGGTGCAGCATTTGCAGCATCAGACTGCGAATCCCGCCAGTCATCATTCCGACCAGATCGGCATGCACCATTCTGATCGGGGTATCCCGCTCGAACAGGGCATTGTCGGACGGTGGGGTCGGCTTCTGTCCCTTTGAGGCATCGTTGAAAACACCGCGCACTTGCTCAACGAGGCGAAGGCGCAGAGATTCGATCGGGTCAGCCATTTTGCCAACGTAGTCACTGTGATCGGGAAATTCGAGATTGATGTCTCTTAATTTTCCTGCGTGATCCACCCATATCGATTGAATGGAAATCAATGCGCGATTCGACGAGCCTGTGCTCACTCACACCGATCAGATTGATTGGGTCCCTTCGCCGATGGCAGGCGTAGACCGCCGCATGCTGGACCGCATCGGCGATGAAGTCGCTCGGGCGACGTCGATTGTGCGATATGCCAAAGGCAGTTCCTTCCCCGAGCATACGCATTCGGGCGGTGAGGAGTTCATCGTTCTGGAAGGCGTGTTTCAGGATGAGCACGGCGATTATCCGGCGGGCACGTATATCCGCAATCCTGTCGGCACGCACCACGTGCCCGGTTCAGAACCGGGGTGCACAATCTTCGTCAATCTCTGGCAATTCGATCCGGCGGATCAGGAGCAGATGTCGGTTGATCTAAACTCCCTCAAAGTTGAGCCTGATCCCAACCGTCCCGGCGTCTCAACGGCGGCAATTGCCGAGCGCGATTACGAAAAAGTGTCATTGGAAGTTTGGGAAGCAAACACCGAAGTTGTGCTCACCGATACGGGCGGTTTCGAATTGTTGATTCTGGACGGAACGTTGAGACATAAAGATGCAGAATATGCGCGCCACGATTGGATTCGTTGGCCCGCCGGCAAGGAGGCGAAATTTACCTCTGGCGGCCAAGGCGCGCGGGTCTGGATCAAGCGCGGCCACCTCACAAACATCACCGCACCGGTAAAATAAGTCGCAAAAACGCACTGACTTGCAAATTTAGCAGCGGTGACTGTCTTGCCCCATCGGCAAACGCTCTTTATCGCGGGCGCGCAATGAACTCACATTCCTCAGAAGAATTCACCGGCCAAAGCGGCCTGCCCTCAACGCCAGACGCGATGATTGATGTGCGCGATACGTTCGGTATCGACATTGATCTGCAGGTTCCGGCCTTCGCGGACGCGACCGAGCATGTGCCAGAAATCGACGATGCTTATGTCTTTGATGATGACACGACACTGGCGATCCTTGCGGGCTTCACGCACAATCGCCGCGTCATGGTTCAGGGGTATCACGGCACCGGTAAGTCGACCCACATTGAGCAGGTCGCCGCGCGCCTGAATTGGCCGAGTATCCGCGTGAACCTTGATGCGCATATCAGCCGGATCGATCTGGTTGGCCGCGATGCCATCGTTTTGAAAGACGGCTTGCAAGTCACCGAGTTTAAGGAAGGTATCCTTCCATGGGCCTTGCAGCATCCGGTTGCTCTGACATTCGACGAATATGACGCAGGCCGCCCTGACGTTATGTTCGTGATCCAGCGTATTCTCGAATTTGATGGTCGTCTGACGCTGCTCGATCAAAACCGCGTGATCACGCCGAACCCGTATTTCCGCCTGTTTGCGACCACCAACACGGTTGGCCTTGGCGATACGAGCGGGCTGTATCACGGCACGCAGGCGATCAACCAAGCGCAGATGGACCGTTGGAACATCGTTGTGGCGCTCAACTATTTGCCTGCAGAGATTGAGCAGCAGATCGTCAAATCGAAAACGCCAGATGCGGACGACGCTTTGATCGCGGATATGGTCAAAGTGGCCGAGCTGACACGTCAGGGCTTCATGACCGGCGATATCTCGACTGTGATGAGCCCGCGCACCGTGATCACATGGGCGCAGAATGCCGCGATCTTCAACAATGTCGGCTTTGCGTTCCGCCTGTCATTCCTCAACAAATGCGATGAGGCGGAGCGCACTCTGGTCAGCGAGTATTACCAGCGCGTGTTCAACGAAGACCTGCCGGAAAGCGCTGCAAGCGCCGCGTAAATCTTGCGTTCAGGCGTATTAGTCTGATAATACAGTCTACATGGGCCTGTTTGCGCGATTCCGGAAACGTTCGAATGATGAACCGCGTGGCGGTGACGGGGGCTATTACGCCACCTACGAATCGCAGCGTGCCTATGATCCGGATGACGATTTCGAGCCGGCGCCACGTACGCGGCCTGCGCCTGACTATGGCGTATGGGATCACCAGCTTTCGCAGCTAGACGATAGCGTCATACGTGAAGAGCGGCGTCGTGCACCTTGGTGGCAACCCGAACACTATCGCGGCCGGAAAAAGCGCTGGTGGGTGTTCCGAGCGATTGCCGCAATACTCCTGATGTTTTTTGCGCTCGTTGCGTGGCTGGCCATCACCGCACCGCTGTCCAAGTCACTCGAACCGATTGCTGCGCCGCAGGTTACGCTGCTTGCTAGTGATGGCACGCCGATTGCGCGCAGCGGGGCCGTGGTGGATGCTCCGGTTGAGGTCGCTGATCTGCCCGAACATGTCACTCAGCCATTCCTCGCCATCGAAGACCGCCGGTTCTATTCGCACTGGGGTGTCGACCCGCGCGGCATCGCCCGTGCCGCGTGGACTGGCAATGGCGGCGGCAGCACGATCACGCAGCAGCTGGCGAAGTTCACATTTCTAACGCCAGAACAAACGCTGACGCGAAAGGCACGCGAGGCATTGATCGCGTTCTGGCTGGAGAGTTGGCTGACCAAAGACGAGATACTTTCCCGCTATCTGTCGAACGCCTACTTTGGGGACAACCAGTACGGGCTTCGCGCGGCCAGCCTACACTATTTCTATCGCAAGCCTGAGAACCTGAAGCCGGAACAGGCGGCGATGCTCGCAGGGCTGCTTCAGGCCCCTTCGCGGTACAACCCGACAAAGCATTATGACCGTGCGAAACGGCGCATGGACCTTGTCGTGGGTTCGATGGTTGCCGTCGGATATATGACAGAGGCAGAGGCGGCCAAGCTGCCCGCTCCAAAGATTGATGTACGCGCCAGAAACGATGTGCCGACAGGAACCTATTTTGCAGACTGGGCGTTGCCAATCGCCCGTGAAGGGATGGAGGCAAGCTATTCCAAACAAGTGATTACGACCACACTGGATGCCCAGCTTCAGGCGCTGGCAAGCCGTGTGACCAGCCGTGCCGCGTTGGGCGATGCGCAGGTCGCATTGGTAGCTATGCGACCGACAGGCGAGGTTGTCGCGATGGTCGGGGGGAAAAGCTATGCGGCCTCTCCGTTCAACCGCGCGACCCAAGCGAAACGTCAGCCAGGTTCGACGTTCAAGATGTTTGTCTATCTTGCTGCTCTGGAAGCCGGATGGGATCCGGAAGACACTATCGCCAATACGGCCATCGAGTCAGGTAGTTACCGCCCGAAAAACTCGCTCGAAAAATACTCGGACACCCTTACGCTCGAGGAGGCATTTGCCAGTTCAAGCAATGTCGCCGCCGTCCGCTTGTTCAACGAGATCGGCAGTCAAAATGTTATCCGCACAGCGCGTTCGTTGGGCGTGAAATCGCCGCTGCCCGAAGGTGATCCCAGCCTCGCGCTTGGTACATCAACGATGACGTTGCTGGAACTAACCTCGGCATATGCAGGCGTAGCAGCGAATACATTTCCGGTTCGTGCTCACGCAATCCCTGAGGAAGAGGAAGGTTGGTGGGAATGGATGACGACTCCCGAACGCAGCGTTTCCGGCCGCGCACACGAAGATCTTGAGCAGATGCTGCGCGCTGCGATCAATCGCGGCACAGGGCGCGCGGCGACCCTCCCAATCGCAAACTACGGCAAAACGGGCACCACGCAGAATTATCGTGATGCGCTGTTCGTTGGCTATGCAGGCGATCTGGTGGTCGGCGTTTGGGTTGGTAATGATGACAATTCGCCGCTGAACAAGGTTACCGGCGGTGGCATGCCAGCCCGCATCTGGAAAGATTTCATGCGGTCTGCGCTTGAGCTTCCTGCGCCGAAGCCTTCGTCATCGCCCGATCCCGAAGGACCGGTTCAGCCGCTCGATATCGATATTGAAGAAGGCGAGGAAATTCCATTGGGTGAGGATGGAACATCGATCCGCTTCGAAGAAGACGGCATTGTCCTGTCGCAAGACGGTGTGCCGGTTGAACTAAGGCTCGATGAGAATGGTTTTAACGTCGAGGAACTAGTTCCCCGTCGTTAGACGGCTACGCCATGAGGATGTTCATGATTGCGGTCGCGATTGGGCGATCACGATTGTCCTGCCACGCCTCTACCGTGATGTTTGCGTTGCGCCGGCCAAGCCGTGTGATCCGTCCCTTCGCAAAGCTCGGCTGGACCTTTCCCGCGGAGAGGTATTGGACCGTGATATTGACCGGCTTCAGCTGGGCTATGCGGCCTTCCTCGATCAGCCGAGCGCGTAGGGCCGCATAGCCTGCGTTTTCCAGCAATCCGGCCGTAGCCCCGCCATGGTAATGGCCTGGGCGTCCCTCAACAGACGGTCCGAATTCGACCGTAAGAACCGGCACACCGTCCTCCATTTGATGCGCACAAATGCCCAATGCGCGCGCATAGGGCGGTAATTCGAGCTTACTCATCGCCGGTCCCCGCTTCGCTGCCAGAGGCGCTGGCATCTGGCACTTTCCCTTGGCGTGGATCTTTGTCGATGGTCATGAACACACCCGCGACATGTGCGACCGGATCAGCGCGATCCCCGTCATGTGCGATCCCGCGAACAAATGCGGCCGAGCGTGTGATGCGGTAACATTCGACGCGTCCCCAAACGGCGCTGCATTCGCGGGCGGGGCGTTGGTAATCAACCCGGAGGTCCAAGGTGGCAATTGGTGTGAATGTGCCCTTGGTCTGCCAGATCGACATCCCGCTTGCCATGTCCATCAGGCTTATGATCGGACCGGACGCCAAAACTGCGCGGTCAGCTTCGCCGAGCAAATCTTCGCGCCATGGCAGCTCCAACTCAACCCAGTTGTCTGCATGAGCACTGTACTTCAGCCCTAACCAGCCCGTGTGACCGTGCTTGAAGAAAAACTTTGACGCTTCGCTTGGGTCAAAAGGCGGCAGTGGGCTTGTCATGAAAATCGTCTTGGAAGCGGTCGCAGCGCATTACAATCATTTAATTTCTCAGAAGACTACGGGCGATGCACTTTGGCCTCAGCGCTTCGACAATTCCGTCGCAGTGCGGGTGCAAAGGAAATCTACCAATGAAACTTCCGACACTTGATCTCGCGGCCATTCCCGGCCTCGAATCCGCTCAGGGCCTGTATGGATCGGTCTCTCAAATCGGCGGTGCCTATGAGGACTCGATCGTGGCCATCATGGTCTATGTTTACGACAATATTCCGCCAGATTCGATCATTTGATCCGGCGGGGAGTGAACCGGTGAAAATCCACTCCGATATCGCGGCGCTGCGGAGCGACCCCGTCTCGCAGCGCCGCATCGCGGGCCGCATGCGCAAGGCGAAGCAAGTGTGGCAAGATGACACTTGGACTGCGAGAATTCTCGAAGACCTAAGGGCATATGGAGCGGGGTGTTCTATCGAGAATTGCCCAGAGCTCACCGCGATCACGAACGATCATGCGCTGGCTACAGACTTCGCTGAGTTTTGGATGAACGGATTTGCCTCCGCGCTGCGCGATGAACCCTTGGGAGAGGTGCCCTTCCTTTATCGCAGCGCCGCAGGCTTTTCGAGCATGCGGATTGCGGCGGCGGGGCGGGCTGCGATCAATCTTGTGGTCTATGAACGGTGTCAGGACGAAGCGAGAGGCTCGGCAATGAGCGCTCTTTTCGTTGATAGTGAAAGCCACGAGATGGTGCTCACCGGCACCGCATCCGCGACGTTCCATGCTGTCTCTGATGGTAACGGCGGACGTCCGACGATCAGGACAAAAGAGCTCAAACTTTCTCCTGGCGACCAATTGTCCCTGAATGGACTCCAAGAGAGCCGCCAGATCAATTCAGTCGATGGCTCAATGGTGATGCTTCAGGTTTCTCGCGTTCCCGATAAGCCCGCGCCGTCGTTGGAATATCGACTTTCGGATTGTGCGCTGATCAAAACAGTAAGCGGCGACAAAAGCGCGAGCCAACGGTTCGTTGCGCTTGGTGTTTTGCGCGAATTGGGAGGCGGATCAGCGCGTTCGCTTGAAGCGATGCAAAACACCGCGCTTAACAAGAATGAAGACATCGAAGTGCGTTGGGAGGCCGTCAGGCATTGTCTTGCGGCTGATACGAAGCGCGGATGGGCGTTGCTCGATCGGCTGATCGTAGATGCCGATGATGATTTGACGCAGCCGGCTCTTAGGTTGCGCGAGCAGCTGGTGGCTCACGAGCCAATTCTGGCGCAATTGAGTAAGGATGCCGCGTGATGCCGCTACTACTAGAAAATTCTTCTACCGAGAGCTGTTCACTGCAAGAATGCATCGAAGCGCTCTCGATCTGCGAGTTCGATCCGCGCGATCCCGAAAGCACAGCGGTGGCCGCCGATTGGCTCAGACGGTTGACCAACAACCGCGAATTTCTGGCTGATATGTTGATCGATAGACTGGCTGGCCGGACGCAGGGCGAGGTTGATAGCGGCTATGGTCCTCAAGCCATCGTGCTCAGTCCAAAGCGCGGCAATACCTTTCTGCGCGCGAATATCTGGCCTGCCGAGCACGATCTGTGTTTCCGCAACAGCGGAGCCAAGAGCTTCGTTTACGGAGAACCGCACGACCACAATTTCTCTTTCCTAACCAGCGGCTATTGCGGGCCAGGCTATCGCAGCGATTACTTTGAATATGACTATGAGGCCGTGACAGGGTTTTCGGGTGAAAGCGCTTCGCTGAAATTCATTGAGCGCAGCGCCCTGAATGAAGGCAAGCTGATGCTTTACCGCGCGCACCGCGATGTGCATTCGCAGTTGCCGCCTGAAAGCCTTTCAGTTTCGCTCAACGTGATGCATGTCGATCCGGCACAAGGGTGGTTTGATCAATACGCCTTTGATCAGGAGCGCCGTCTGGTGACGAAAGTCCTTAGCCCCAATGCGACCGAAGCATTCTTGCGATTGGCTGTGGGAATGGGGACCGGCGAAGCGCTGGATTTTGCCGATTGGGTAGGGCGAAGCCATCCGAGTGACCGGCTGCGTCTGGCTAGTTTCGAGGCAAGAGCGGCGAGATCGATTGACGCTGCCGAGGAGGATGCGCTTTGGCGATCCGGTGAACTGGGCGGAGGCAACATGGTCGCTCAGATCGCAAAGAAACGGCGTGCGCTGCTCCGCGCCTAGAGTATTCCGCCAGCCAATCGGTCGATTGCGCCCTGAAGGATGACGGCGGCGGCGTGGCTGTCGATGGCTTCTGCTCGTTTGGCTCGGCTCATATCCTGCCCGATCATTGCGGCTTCGGCGCTTTGTGTCGACCAGCGCTCATCCCACAGCAAAACAGGCAATCCGTAAGCTTCCGAGCAATTGCGCGCCAATGCGCGGGTCGCCTGAGCGCGGGGGCCTTCGGTGCCATCCATATTGCGCGGGAGACCCAAGACGAGGCCTTTGACGGCGCGCGCGGCAATCAGCTCTCCCAGTACGCCTTTGTCACGCGACCATTTGCCGCGGCCCAGTGTTTTTCCGTTCGTCGCAAAGCGCCATCCCGCATCGCAGGTTGCAGTACCAATCGTCTTGGTTCCAGGGTCAAGGCCGAGCAGGACGCCGCCGTCAGGCAGCGCCTCAGAAAACTCCAATGCTGCTTCGGTAATCAGCGCGCTGCTGCCCATGCAGACACGCGGCGGTTCACATCAGCCTGTGTATTGGCCCAGAACAGCGGCACGTCATAGACGTGGTAATTGTTGCCGGGCAGCACATATGACCCAAGCTCCGGCGGATCGCCGATAAGCAAGAGCCCGCGTTCATCGCACCGTGCTGGTACGGCGGCGCGCACAAGCTCTCCATTAGACATGCTGTCGTCAGGCACCAGCGTTCCAAGGTTTGCGCTCGCATCAGCAGAGCCGCCAAATACTCCGGTCAATGGATTGGTGCACAAGATTTGGCTGCTGCCGCGTTTGTCACCATCAAAACCGATGGAGTTCGCATAGGTCTCGATCACTCGCGAAGGGTCGGCTGGTTCGGCAAAGCTGGACCATGAGAGGACGCAGCCGGTCTGCGCTGGCGTCGCGCAAGCCGCAAAACCAAGAGCAGGGACGTCATGCTCAATCGAGATCGGCCAGCCGATAACATAAGCGCCGACTAGGCGGTCCGCGACGGGTGATCCGTTCACTTCCTCGCGCAGCAGGCGCAGCAGGTGAAGCGAGCCTTGAGAATGGCCCGCAAGAACGATTGGCGTGTCTTCGTCGAGTGAGCTCAAGAAATATCGATACGCTTCTGCGACATCGGCATAGGCCGCTTCAATCGCTTGCCCGCCTTCGGGTTCTTTGGTCAGGAATGATCCCATCGTTGCGTGACGGTAGCGAGGTGGCCAGATTTCACTTGCCGAGTTAAACGGGCTGGCCATGCCACGCACATAGATACGCGCGATGCGTTCGGCCTCTTCATCGCCAATTGGTGCGTTCCAATTGTCACGGCTTAGATAACTGGTCGGGTGGACGAAGAAGACTGCGTAGTCAGGCACAATAGGTGCTTTCCGCTGCTCGGCTCGTTGGGTAGTCGCCGCAGCTTCTGCCTGATCGGCGACCTGCTCGGCGACCAGGTCGGTTTCTTCTTGGCTCATTGCGGCATAGGCGGGCTGCCAACGCGCAGGGTCATTTACGCCGATACCGGGCCGCGAATACCACATGGCCGGGTCTTGATAGGCGTTGGCCTCCATCGGCTCCGTCGGGGTGAATTCCGCCGAAGGGACAAGGGCAAGCTCTGCGAGTTCATCCTGAAACATCTCGTAGCCAATTCGGCCAACAAGGAACAGAACGATGCAGATCGCGATGAAGTAGAGAAATTTCTTGGCCATGATGCTTAGCTAACGCGCCGGTTACTCTTCCGTTTCATAGCCTTCGGCGATTGCCGGGCGCAAAGTGGTCCAAGCACGGTCACCGCGCATGCTGGAAAACCAGCTTGCCGGATTCCATGTGGTGGAACCGTCGAGGGAGAATGTGATGAACTCGGCCCGGCCACCGATATTTTCCATCGGAATCGCGCCGCCTAATCCGCGAGCCTCTGCGGGAGCGCGGCTATCTGCGCTTTCATCACGGTTGTCACCCATCACAAAAACGTGGCCTTCAGGGATCATCAATGGGCCAAAATTATCTAGATCGCTCAGGCCGCTGGCCGTCAGGCTTTGATCGCGGTGGTCGATAACAAGATAAGTCGCGCCATTGGGCAGAGTTTCGCGATACGTCGCGGGTTCGTAATAATCCTTACCGTCTTCGCCAGTGCGTCGATACGGTTCAAAATTCTCAAGGCATGCGCGCTGACCCATGCTGCTGTCGCACAGAAGATCAGGCTCGAAAGGAATGCGGACCGGTGGAAGCACCTCGCGCTTGATTGGATCGCCATTCAATACAACGCGTCCGTCGCGCACTTCGATAGTGTCACCGGGCAACGCAACAACGCGTTTGATGTAATCTTCATCGCGGGTCGGATGGACCGGGATCACTATGTCGCCATATTCGGGCGTTGCGGGAAATACGCGCCATTCGCCGCGCGGCAACATGTGAAAGCTCGCCGATGCCCATGACCAGCCATATGGATATTTGCTGACAACCAAGCGGTCACCGACGTGCAAGCTCGGCATCATTGATGTCGACGGGATGTAGAATGGTTTTGCGACCAGCGAATGGAACGCGAGCACCGCGAGCAGCATGATCGCGAGACCGCGCAGTTCGGCAAACCAGTCGACTTTGTCATCGACCTCTTCATCGGTATTTGCGCTGGAAGCGGACGCGTCTACTCGCGTCGACGTATCAGGTGCATCGCCGGATGTCTGGGTCTCGGCCGGAGTGGGGGTAGGCTGGTTCACGATTTTGGTTTCAGCACTTTCGTTCAACCGCCCGTAATGCGTGTGGCTTCGATAATTACGAAGGCCTGCGCCCATGGATGATCGTCGGTTAGGGTAAGATGAATGTTAGCCTCATGGCCTGACGGGATCATTTCTTCAAGCCGCTTCGCAGCTCCGCCCGTCAGCGCAAGAGTTGGCGCGCCCGACGGGGCGTTTACAACACCGATATCTTTCATAAAGACGCCGCGCCTAAATCCGGTGCCGACAGCTTTGCTGAAGGCTTCTTTCGCAGCGAAACGCTTCGCATAGGTTCCGGCTATCGTGAAAGGGCGCCGCTGGGCCTTGGCACGCTCGATATCCGTGAAAACGCGGTTCTCAAACCGCTCGCCAAACCGGTTCAATGAATTTTGAATTCGTTCGATGTTGCAGAGATCAGAGCCCAATCCGATGATCATATTCCCAAGCCTCCGGCGACAGCAAAGCTCCCAAGAACCACAACGACACTTGCCGCTGTGATGCCGTACGCAAACTGCCGCTTCGCCGTATTCCAAAAATACAGGGTTGCAGCGAAAAAGCCGCCCGAAACGACGAGCGGACCAGCGATGAATGCCAACTCAACCAGCGGGATTGGCGAATTGCGATACGCCTCTGAACCGAATGCGAGACCGAGCAGAAATAAACTCCCTGATCCCAGCAAAAGGAGGCAGTACCAAATGACAATCGGGACAAGTGGCCAATTGCTGTCGGAGTTGTTGTCTGCACTCTGTGTCATTTTAAGAGGTCGCCCGGATAAATAGAGCGGTTAGCAAGCCCAAGACCAGCCCGTGCATCACCACCTGAGATTTGAACAACGGGTGCGCGATTTCGCCGTTGGCCATTTTCAATGCCCCGACATAGCCGAATATCTGCAATGCG
The DNA here is from genome assembly GCF_019204045.1 of Erythrobacter crassostreae. Lineage (GTDB taxonomy): Bacteria > Pseudomonadota > Alphaproteobacteria > Sphingomonadales > Sphingomonadaceae > Erythrobacter > Erythrobacter crassostreae. The sequence goes on from NZ_JAGSPC010000001.1 coordinate 1,667,398, forward strand.
ACCCAGCCAATCGCAAAGGTAAGCATGAAGCCTTCTGCAAAAGCGAACCCCAGAAACCCGACCGAGGTAAGGAACAGCGTCGAGCCGAAAAATGCCCAGCGCTTTTGCTCCGGCGTCAGGTCTGGCGCGTCGCTCGTGTCCATTTCAGCCAGCCCTGATCATCGGGCAGCATCCATCAATTCGCGCATCCGCAAAACGGCGTTTTCAAGGCCGACAAACACGGCCTCTCCAACAAGATAGTGCCCGATGTTCAGCTCAGCGAGATGCGGGATCGCGGCGATTGGCTGGACATTGTCATATGTCAGGCCGTGACCGGCATGAGGTTCGATACCGTTCTTGGCTGCAAGCGCGGCCATATCGGAAACGCGGCGCACCTCGCTTTCAACGCGTTCATTGTCACCATCGAGCACTGCATGAGCATATTCGCCCGTATGGAATTCGACCACCGGCGCGCCCAAGCGCAGGGCAGCATCCAACTGGCGCTCATTCGCTTCGATGAACAGCGAAACACGGATGCCGGCGCTGCGCAGTTCGTCGACGATCGGAACAAGCGTGTTGTGAAGTCCGGCTGCATCAAGCCCGCCTTCGGTCGTGCGCTCTTCCCGTTTTTCCGGGACGATACATGCTGCATGCGGTTTATGACGCAGCGCGATTTCCAACATTTCAGGCGTCGCCGCCATTTCAAGGTTGAGCGGCAGGTTGGTCGCGGCCTGAATGCGCGCCAAGTCTTCGTCGCGGATATGCCGCCGGTCTTCGCGCAGGTGAGCCGTGATCCCGTCACCGCCGACCCGGCTAACAATCTCCGCCGCGCGCACAGGATCGGGATGGTCGCCGCCGCGCGCGTTTCGAATCGTTGCCACGTGATCGATATTCACGCCGAGCCGAAGGGGGATGGGATGGAGCGATGCGTTCATAGTCTGCCTGTTACTTCCGGCTGCCAGGTTTTGTAATAGCTACGCTGGCGAGGCTTTCGGGGATGCTGTCTTCGTCATAGGTCGGGAAATCAAACGCAGCGAGCGGGTAAAATGGCACGCCCAGATCGACAGATCCCAGTGAACGGTCGATGAGTGAACATTCCGCAATCACTTCGCCTCCTTCGCGTGCGACAGCGGCGATGGCTTCGCGGCTGGAAAGACCGGTTGTGACGACATCCTCTACCATCAGCACTTTCGCGCCTGGTTCCAAGGCAAAGCCGCGGCGCAGATGGAATGTGCCTTCGGGACGCTCGAGGAACAGAGCGTCCTTGTCCAGCACGCGTGCGACTTCATGGCCGATGATGATGCCGCCCATCGCCGGAGATACCACTGTATCGATGTTTTCCACTATTTCGGGCGGGAGTCCTGCAACGACTGCCTGCGCAAGACGCGCGGCGCGTGCCGGGTTCATCAGGACGCGGGCGCATTGTAGGTAGTGACCGCTATGTTTGCCTGAAGAGAGCTTGAAGTGCCCCTCTAATAGGGCGCCGCAACTGCGAAATTCGGCAAGCACTTCTTCTTCAGTACGCGGCAAGGAAGGAACGGAATTCATCAATCAGACGCCTTCATTTTCAAAGGTTCTTACGGGCGGGCTTGCGCGTGGATCATGGCGCATTGCATAATTTTCTCCCTAGAACCGCTTGAGGCACGGGGCAAGCGCGGCTAATAGGCCATCGAAGCTGACAGAAATGTCAGTAAAACCGTCGACCGATTCAACTTCCTATTTCGGAGTAGTTTACGGGCGGCATGGGATTAAAATCGAAAGCTAGTTTGGGCACATTTATGATGGGGCACATCCATACCCGTTTGAAGTTTGGCTTCATGGCGCTGTTCGCCGCGATGCTTGCTGTTGCGATTCCGCACACAGCCTTTGCACAGGAAACTGTCGGTTCTGAAGTACCAGCGACTGCGGCTCCGGACGAAGTGCCTGCGGGCGAAACCGAAGCGCCAGAGGCAGTCGGTGCTTACACGCCGCTTGAGCCTGTCGAAGGTAAGGGCATGCCAACGGCAGCGACCGATGACATATGGAAGAGCATGACGTTTCAGGACCAGTATACTGAAGACGGCATCTACGCTCTTAACATGCACGATTACATCCTGATGCCGGTTATCACCGCGATCAGCATTTTCGTGCTCGGCCTGCTTCTCTGGGTTGTTGTCCGCTACAATCGCCGCGCCAATCCCGAGCCATCGCGGACAACGCACAACACTTTGATCGAAGTGATCTGGACAATTGTTCCTGCACTTATCCTTGTTGTGATTGCTGTCCCTTCGATCACTCTGCTTGCGCGCCAATATGAAACGCCGCCAGAAGAGGCGATCACCATCAAGGCGACCGGTTATCAATGGTATTGGGGCTACACATACCCTGACCACGGCGAAGTTGAGATTATCTCCAACATGCTTTCGGATGCTGATGCCATCGCGAATGGCGAGCCAGCCAAACTGGCAGTTGATAACCGTATGGTTGTCCCGGCTGGCGTTCCGCTTCGCATCCAGACGACCGCGGCTGACGTAATTCATGCATTCGCAGTTCCATCGCTGTGGTTCAAAATGGACGCTGTCCCGGGCCGCTTGAATGAAAAGCTACTGACGATCAAAGAGCCTGGCCTCTATTACGGCCAATGTTCTGAGCTTTGCGGTGCGCGTCACGGTTACATGCCGATCGCAGTTGAGGCATTGCCGATGGAAGAGTTTGAGGCATGGGTTCTGGAGCAGGGCGGTTCGCTGCCAGGTGCAGAACCCGCCGCAGAAGAAGCTGTCGAAGACACTGCTGAACCAGCTCCAGCAGCTTGATCCGACGCCGAACCGAATAACGAACACGATACGAACCGAGAGAATCTGAACCATGGCCACCACCGCTGAAGGTTTCGACACCCACACAGAAGACCATGCTCATGATCATGCCGATCATAAGCCTGGTTTCTTCAAACGTTGGTTCATGTCGACCAACCACAAAGACATTGGCACGCTCTACCTGATATTCGCGATTATCGCGGGTATCGTCGGCGGCGCGATGTCGGGCGTGATGCGTTTGGAACTGGCTGAACCGGGTATCCAGTATCTCGCCGGTGCGGTTGAGTTCTTCGGCGGTAACCCGTCAGAAAATGCCAATCTCCATATGTGGAACGTGTTTATCACGGCTCACGGACTGATCATGGTCTTCTTCATGGTCATGCCGGCCATGATCGGCGGTTTCGGTAACTGGTTCGTTCCGCTGATGATCGGCGCGCCGGATATGGCGTTCCCGCGCATGAACAACGTATCGTTCTGGCTGACTGTTGCTGGCTTTATCAGCCTGTGTTTCTCGCTGTTTGTGCCGGGTACCGGACCAGATGCGCTGGGCGCGGGTGTTGGCTGGACTGTCTACGCACCGCTTTCGACCACGGGTAATCCGGGGCCTGCGGTCGACTTTGCGATCTTCTCTTTGCACCTTGCGGGCGCTGGCTCGATCCTTGGTGCAACCAACTTCATCACCACCATTTTCAACATGCGCGCGCCGGGTATGACCCTGCATAAAATGCCGCTGTTCGTATGGTCGGTTCTGGTCACTGCATTCCTGCTGCTGCTCGCGCTTCCAGTGCTTGCTGCTGCTATCACAATGCTTCTGACAGACCGTAACTTCCAGACCACATTCTTCGATCCAGCGGGCGGCGGAGACCCTGTTCTCTACCAGCACCTGTTCTGGTTCTTTGGTCACCCAGAGGTCTACATCATGATCCTGCCGGGCTTCGGTATGATCTCCCAGATCGTTGCAACCTTCAGCCGTAAGCCTGTGTTTGGCTATCTCGGTATGGCCTACGCCATGGTTGCCATCGGTGTTGTCGGTTTCATCGTGTGGGCGCACCACATGTATACCGTAGGCCTCGACGTAAACACGAAGATGTACTTCACCGCGGCAACGATGGTTATCGCTGTTCCGACCGGCGTGAAAATCTTCAGCTGGATTGCCACGATGTGGGGCGGCAGCATGGAGTTCAAATCGCCGATGGTTTGGGCGATGGGCTTCATCTTCCTGTTTACCGTTGGCGGTGTGACCGGGGTTGTGCTCGCCAATGGCGGCATCGATGATAACCTGCACGACACATACTACGTGGTGGCTCACTTCCACTATGTGCTGTCGATGGGCGCGGTCTTCTCGCTGTTTGCCGGTTTCTATTACTGGTTCCCGAAAATGAGCGGCCGGATGCACAGCGAATTTCTCTCGCACCTGCATTTCTGGGGCTTCTTTATCGGCGTGAACGTGATCTTCTTCCCGCAGCACTTCCTGGGTATGAACGGAATGCCGCGCCGTATTCCTGATTATCCAGAGGCGTTTGCATACTGGAACGAGATCAGTTCCTACGGCTATATGATCATGGCTCTTTCGATGATCGTGTTCTTTGTGAACCTCGCTTACGCGTTCACCATCGGCAAGAAAGCCGCTGCGAACCCATGGGGCGAAGGCGCGACGACGCTGGAATGGACATTGTCCAGCCCGCCGCCATTCCACCAGTTCGAAACGCTTCCGGTGATCGAAGACCACCACGATTACCACGATCACCGTCCGGCTTCGGCCTGATACTGACGGATCGTCAAGGCAGCGCGCAATGCTGAACCGGATGATCGGAAAAACGAAAACGGGGGAGGGCGCGCTGGCGATGGCGCGCTCTCTTTCAAATAGGATAAACGCCTGAAAAGCTGACTATGGATACGCTTTTAACCCCGACTGCCAAACCGCACCCGATGCCAGCCGATTGGCGTGATTTTTTCACGCTTACCAAGCCGCGCGTCATGACACTGGTGATCTTCACCGGTATCTGCGGACTGCTGGCTGCACCGGGTAGTATCCATCCTGTTCTTGGCTTTACCGCAATCCTCGCGATCGCGATGGGGGCCGGCGGCTCTGCTGCCCTGAACCATTGGTGGGAAATGGATCTTGATGCGGGGATGAAGCGCACGGCCAATCGCCCGCTGCCTTCGGGTCGCATGCTGCCCAAGGATGCGCGCGATTTCGGTATCTTTCTATCGGTGACGTCGGTTGGCCTGATGGGTGTTGCAATCGGTTGGCTGGCGGCGATCTCACTCGCAGTCGCGATCGTCTACTACGCCGTGATTTACACGATGTGGTTGAAGCCGCGCACACCGCAGAATATTGTCATTGGTGGCGGATCGGGCGCATTCCCTCCGTTCATCGGCTGGGTTGCCGTAACGGGCGAAATCACGCTGATGCCGGTGCTGTTGTTTGCGATTATCTTTATGTGGACGCCGCCGCATTTCTGGGCGCTCGCGCTGTTTATGAAATCTGACTATGCGAAAGTCGGCATTCCGATGATGCCGGTCGTCGCAGGCGAGAAATCGACGCGCACGCAAATCCTCGTTTACACGGTGCTCCTTGCCCCTGTTGCGATTGCTCCATGGGCAATTGGCGCGACAAGCTGGGTTTATGGTTCGGTTGCGGTGGTTCTCTCGTTGCTCTTCCTCGCCTTTGCGATGCCTGTCGGCACGCGGACGCGCGCAGACGAAGACGCGATGCAGCCGGAAAAGACGCTGTTCAAATTCAGCATCTACTATCTGTTTGCATTGTTCGCTGCGCTCGTCGCTGATCGCTTGCTCGAAAACAATGGTCTGATCGGTGGAGGTATGTTCGCATGACCCCTGAAGAAGAAGCCGAAACAAAGCGCCGCCAGAAAGCCCGCAACCTTGTGGTTGGCGGAACGCTGCTGTTCTTTGTCGTGCTGTTCTACATGATCACCATTGCGCGGATTGGCGGGCAATAGTGAACACCGCGCAGCCATCCATCGATGATCGCAATATGCGCACCGGCGGTATGGCGCTGCTCGGCGCGCTGGCGATGCTCGGTCTCGGTTATGCGGCAGTACCGCTCTACGATCTGTTTTGCCGTGTCACAGGCTTTGGCGGGACCACTCAGGTCGCGACAGAAGCAGAGGCGGTAAGCGCAGCGCGCGCTGGCATCGCAAAAGAAATTTCGATCCGGTTTGATGCTTCAACTGCGCGCGACGTTCCGTGGAGCTTTGCCCCTGCGCAAGCGACCGACACCGTCCGCATTGGGCAGCGCGATCTGGCTTCGTACATCGCTCGCAATGATAGCAATTACCCGGTCACAGGTACGGCGACATTTAATGTTGAGCCTGCGCAGGCCGGAAAATACTTCCATAAAATTCAATGCTTCTGCTTCACGCAGCAGACGCTTCAGCCCGGGCAGGAAGTGAACATGCCTGTGCTGTATTATGTCGATCCGGCGATCCTCGAAGACGAGTTCATGGCCGATGTCGAACAGATCACTTTGAGTTACACTTTTCACCGCGCGAAAGAGGCCGTAGACACGGATTCCTAACGCGAACATGATTGACTACGCATCCTAAGGGACGGGAAAGCAGACCATGGCTGGCAACGTAAACCACGACTATCACATTCTTGAACCCGACATCTGGCCGCTTATCGGCTCGTTGTCGGCGGTGACATTTACCTCAGGTCTGGTGCTCAACATGCACCCTGATACCTTTGGTACCTCGGGCAGCATCGTGATGTGGGCCGGCCTTGCCGGTCTGATCGCCACATTCTTCATGTGGTTCAAGAACATCGTGACCGAAGCAGAGCAAGGCGATCACACGCCGGTGGTTCAGCTTCACATGCGTTACGGCATGATCCTGTTCATCGCTTCCGAAGTGATGTTCTTTGTCGGCTGGTTTTGGTCGTTCTTCGACTTCGCACTGTTCCCTGCGCCGCTTTCTGTGACTGATGCAGGCACGGCGGCACAGGCCACTGCCAATGCGTTTCTAACCGACAACACCGCGTCTGGCGGCGATCTGGTGCCCCAGGGCATGGAAGTGCTTGATGCATTCAGTCTCCCGCTTCTGAACACGCTGATCCTGCTCTGCTCCGGTACGACTGTAACTTGGGCGCACCACGCGCTGATCCACGGTGATCGCGATGGTCTTAAACAGGGCCTGATCGCGACTATCGCCCTCGGCGTTCTGTTCAGCGGTATCCAAGCTTACGAGTACAGCATCGCGCCGTTCAACTTCGGCCAGAACACGTACAGCTCGGCATTCTACATGGCGACCGGCTTCCACGGCTTCCACGTTCTGATCGGCACCATCTTCCTCGCTGTCTGCCTGTTCCGCGTTTACAAAGGCCACTTCACGCCGCGCCAGCACTTCGGTTTCGAAGCGGCTGCTTGGTACTGGCACTTTGTTGATGTTGTTTGGCTGTTCCTCTTCGTTGCCATCTATGTATGGGGCGGTTGGGGCGCACCGGTCCATTGATCGAACCGGGCACCAGTCCCAAAGACAAGCAAGGGCAGCCCGGTTTATTCCAGGCTGCCCTTTCTGGTTTGTGCCCCCGCTGCGGGAAAGCGACTCTGTTCGAGGCGCCCGCGCGCATTGCGACTGAATGCGAGGCGTGCCAGCTTGACTATTCAGAGCTGGAGCGCGGTGCGCGCTGGTCTGGACTGCTCACTATCATCATGGCGGTGCTGCTGATCTCTGCCGCGATGGGCATCGACATTGCATTGCAACCACCATTCTGGCTGCAGGTGCTAATCTGGAGCGTTGTGACTGTGGCCGGAATTCTGGGCGGACTGCGCCTGTACAAGACAGCTCTCCTCTACGCCCAGTATGAAGCCAAGCTCGAGAAAGAGAACGCAGACACATGAATTCTCGTATCCCCGTCATTCCGACCATTCTTGTGATTGCCGCGGTGATCACGATGATTGGCCTTGGCTTTTGGCAGCTTGGCCGCATGGACGAGAAAGAGGCTATGCTGGCCGCCTATTCCGAGGCGACGCAGGAGGTGGACGCGGTATCCTTCCCAGTGTCGGGCGACGGGAAAGATCTGTGGTTTCGCCAGAGTACAATCGAGTGCATTGATGTGCTCGATATCGAAACGGTGGCGGGTACATCCGACAAAGGGCAAAAGGGGTGGGCTCAAAGAGCGACCTGTAAGATAGACGAAGATGCCGCCGTGCTCGTTGATCTTGGCTATTCGCGCAGCCTTCAAACCCCGCGATGGACCGGCGGCGCAGTCACCGGCGTAATCGCTCCGGGCCCGCGTCTTGTCGCGAACCCTCCGCAGGCAGGACTGCAGTCGCTCGCAAAGCCCGATCCAGGCAACCTGCCAAACAATCACCTCGCCTATGCGGGGCAGTGGTTCTTCTTCGCGTTGACCGCGGTGCTGATCTACGGATTTGCGGTTCGTTCGCGTCTTCGAAAGAAAGACTAGGGTGAGTGGCAAGGCACCCTTGCTTGCTCTCGCAATCATGGCCCGCTAACCGCAAGAATATATGGAATACATCTCCACCCGAGGAAGCGCGCCTACGCTTGATTTTGAAGGCGCAACATTGGCCGGTCTTGCCAGCGATGGCGGGCTGTACCTGCCGCGCAAATGGCCGCGCTTTAGTGCGGCGGAAATTCGCGATCTTCGGGGCTGCGAATATTGGGAAGTCGCCGTCGCGGTGATGAAGCCTTTCGTTGGCAAAAGCTTGACGGAAGCAGAGCTGATCGAAATTTGCCAGCAGGTTTATGGCAAGGAATTCAGCCACGCTGCGGTTACGCCTTTGGTGCAGCTTGACGGCCAGCATTGGCTGCTCGAACTGTTCCATGGCCCGACGCTGGCGTTCAAAGACGTCGCCCTGCAAATGCTCGGTCGGCTTTTCGATACCTTCCTGAAACGCCGCGATGAGCGCCTGACCATCGTGGGTGCGACCAGCGGCGATACCGGATCTGCGGCAATTCGCGGTGTTGCCGGATCTGAGCGGGTCGAGATTTTCATGCTCCACCCTCAGGGCAAAGTAAGCGACGTGCAGCGCCGCCAGATGACGACGGTGCGCGCACCGAATGTCCATAACCTCGCGATTGATGGCAGCTTTGATGATGCACAGGCGCATGTGAAGCGCATGTTCGGCGATGCGGATGTGACCGGTACTCTCAATCTGGGAGCGGTCAATTCGATCAACTGGGCGCGGCTGATGGCGCAGGTGGTGTATTATTTCTATTCGGCTTTGCAGCTGGGCGGGCCGGATCGCAAAATTGCCTATTCTGTCCCCACGGGAAATTTCGGTGATGTCTTTGCAGGTTATGTCGCATCCAGGATGGGGCTACCGATTGAGACCTTGGTGGTTGCGACAAATATCAATGACATTTTGCGACGAGCTATCAACGAAGGCGACTACTCCGCTGGCGGTGTGACGCCAACGATAACGCCATCGATGGATATTCAGGTCAGTTCCAATTTTGAGCGACTTTTGTTTGATGCGGGCGGACGTGATGGCGCCGCAATCGCGCAGCAAATGCACGGTTTTGAAAAAGCCAAGACAATGGCGCTCACCAATGCACAGCGCGTCGGGATGAAAGACCTGTTTCGCAGTTTCCGTGCTGATCAGGATCAAACCGCGCGAGCTATGCAATGGGCCCACGCAGCCAGCGGCCAGATTATTGATCCGCACACCGCCGTTGGCCTGAGCGCGGCGCAAGACATGGTTGCGGACGACTCAATTGATCCGACTGTTCCCATCGTCACGCTTGCTACGGCGCATCCGGCGAAGTTCCCCGACGCAGTCGAGCGCGCAGTCGGAGTGCGTCCGGCACTGCCGCAACGCGTCGGCGATCTGTTCGGGCGCGAAGAACATTTCACCGAGCTTTCCGGTGACTATGAAGCCGCCCGCGACTTTGTTCTGCAGAATGCTTCTGCCGACTGATGGCGGTAATCGCGCTTCAACCAATGGTGATGGAATGCACTGGATGGGACGCTTACCGGCTGCTCGATAGCGGCGCAGGGCGCAAATACGAGGCATTTGGCCCGCACGCGTTCATCCGGCCAGAGCCGCAAGCGCTGTGGCAGCCGCGCCTTTCCGAATGGCCAGCCGCGGGCGAATTTGTGCCCGGATCTGATGAGGATGGCGGCGGGCGCTGGCAGCTTGAAACGCAGCTTTCTGAAGAAGGATGGGAGCTCGCGTGGAATGAAGTGAAATTCACCGCACAACCCACTCCGTTTCGGCACCTGCAATTCTTCCCAGATATGGCACCCGTATGGGACTGGATGCGATGCCAGCTGGCGGGCCGAGACGACGCCGAAACGATGAACATGTTCGGCTATACCGGCCTCGGCACGCTGGCCCTGAGTGAGCACGGCCGTGTCACCCACGTGGATGCCTCCAAAAAATCTGTCGCTCAGGCGCGTGAGAATGCGACTTTGTCTGGCATGGATGACCGTCCGATCCGTTGGATGGTTGACGATGCCGCAAAGTTTGCAGCGCGCGAAGTGCGGCGTGAGCGGCGGTATGATGGCATCATTCTTGATCCGCCAAAGTTCGGGCGCGGACCCAAGAACGAGACCTGGCGATTGGAAGCGGGCTTGCCTGATCTCGTCGGAGACTGTGCAAAGCTGCTCGACGACAAAAGCGCGTTTCTGTTCCTTACCGTCTATGCCGTACGCATGAGTTCAGTTGCGCTGGCGGGATTGCTCGAAGAGAAATTGCGGCATCTTCCCGGCGTAATCGAGCATGGTGACCTTGCCGTGCGTGAGGAAGGCGAGGGAGCCCGTCTCTTGCCGACGGCGATCTTTGCACGTTGGAGGCAAGATACATGAATGCGTTTTTCTTATTCGCTTTGGCCGCCTTGGCTGAGCCCGCTGCGCCGCCAGCCGAGCTTGTTCGGTTCCTTGTTCAGGACGAGGAGACTGGCAAGCAAACGAGTGAATTCGTCCTATGCTCACCCAGAGTTTATGTCGCGCAGATTGATCCTGACGAATATTCCGGCGAGATGGTTCTGAACATTGAGCTGGGAGAAAAGGGTAAGGTCTGGCTGGCCGAGACATCCGCAAAGAATGTCGGGCAGAAAATGCAGATCATCATCGGAGATGAGACGGTTTCGTCTCCCGTTATCAACGAACCGATCACAGGCGGGATGCTCGTCCTCACTGGACTAACTCTGTCTGAAAGCAAGCGGGTCCAAGAAGCTATGCTAAGGCCGTGCAAGACAATGGAAGCCTCCAGCGAATGAACGATTCTCTCATCCTCGAAGTGGCCGACCTCGAAGTCGATGTTCTAACCGGCATCTATTCGGAGGAAACCGGTAAGCCGCAACCGCTGCGCATTACCATTCAGGCGCGCTATGATATTGCAGATCGCTACGATCCCGATACGCCGCTTGAGGCGAGCAAGAATTACATGGACCTCAAATTCGCGGCCTCTGAAGGCCTGCCGAAAGATGTCCACTTTAAACTGATCGAGGCCGTGGCTGACCACATCTGTGAAAGCCTGTTTGTTCAGGACAAACGGGTTCAGGCGATCACGGTAAAGATCATTAAGCTCGCCATTGCCGAGGCGAACGAGAAAATCGGGATCACGATGCACCGCGAACGGCCTGCGGACTGATGCAGGCTGTGCTGACAGTCGAAAGCCTCCCCGTCAGCGGTATCGCGGCGAGTGCGGCTTTCTTCAGCGATTATTTAGAGCAGGCAAAGATTATGCTGGCTGCGGCTGATACGACGGCTCTGGCCATCGTCTTGCCTGAAGCGGGGACCGACCATGATGATTGGCGGCGCTCGCTCGCGGGCGATCTTGCGCGGGAATACACCCCTAAACGCGTAAATGTGATCGGAGCGAAAGATCAATTGGCGGCAAAGGCGCTGATCGATTATTTGCGAGATGCGCCTGGCGTTACCGGACAGTACTGTCCTGCCCATGGCTAAAATCGCGACTCGCAAACCAGACAGGATTGATCTCGGTGCAAAATCTGCGCCGCTGATCGATACGTTCAAGCGATCGATTTCTTACCTACGTTTGTCTGTGACGGATCGCTGCGACTTGCGCTGCTCCTATTGCATGCCCGAACGCATGACTTTCCTGCCCAAAAAAGACGTTCTGACGCTCGAAGAGCTGCACCAACTGGCCACCGGTTTCATCGATCGCGGGGTCAACAAGATACGGATCACTGGTGGGGAGCCATTGGTGCGCCGCGACATCGTTGACCTGTTCGATGCGCTTGGTCGCCGGATTGGTAACGGGCTGGATGAGCTGACGCTTACCACCAATGGAACCCAGCTTGCCGAGCATGCGGATGCCCTTGCGACGGCCGGCGTGCGGCGCGTGAATGTCTCTCTGGATACGCTCGACCGCGAACGCTTTGCGCGGCTGACACGGCGCGATGCCCTGCCTCTGGTCTTGGACGGCATTTCCGCTGCCAAAGAAGCAGGCTTGAAGGTGAAGATAAACGCAGTCGCGCTGAAAGACGTGAACGAGGGCGAGCTTCCTGATCTGATCGCGTGGGCGCATGCCTCCGGCCACGATGTGACGTTGATCGAAGTAATGCCGCTTGGCGAGATTGAGGAGGAACGGCTCGACCAGTTTCTTTCTCTCGGCATTGTTAAAGAGAGCCTTGAGCAGCGCTGGACACTGACGGAAAGCGATCACAAAACCGGCGGCCCTGCGCGCTATTTTGATATCGCAGAAACCGGCGGCAGGTTGGGTCTTATAACCCCGCTTACCGGCAATTTCTGCGCAGGTTGCAACAGGCTTCGCGTTACAGCGACAGGTCAGCTTTACCCTTGCCTTGGCGGGGCGGAACGGGTGGACTTGCGCGCCGCGCTCCGATCTGATGATGCAGAAGGCAATCTGGCAAAAGGTCTGGCACAGGCGATGATGATCAAGCCGGAGAAACATGATTTTCGTATGGACACGCGCGGAGCAGAACCGGCGCAGCGGCGTCATATGTCGATGACAGGGGGGTGAGCGGTGTCGATCCGGATAATGTACCTAGGGCAACTGGCAGACATTGCAGGAAAGGACGAATCCGAATTTACGTCCAGTTCCGGCGAAATTGACTGGCCCGATTTGGTCGAATTGCTGCGAAACCACGTTAATCCCGAGATTTCCGCTGCGGTCGATGATGCGCGAACGTTGGTCGCAGTTAACGGCAAGGTTCTGTCTGATAAGACGCATCTTGATGCAAGAGACGGCGATGAAGTGGCGCTGCTGCCACCTGTCAGCGGCGGTTGATCCGGCCATGCACCGCGATATTCGTTTGCTTACCCAGCCATTCATTCCCGGTGCTTTGATCGGGCCGTTCACCAATACATGCGAAGGCCTTGGCGGGGTTTGCACATTCGTGGGCGAAGTGCGCGGAGGCGGCGGCGTCGAGAAGCTGGAGCTTTCTCACTACGAGCCGCTGACGATGAACGGTTTGCAACAATTGGCGGATGCGGCGGCTGACCGGTTCGATCTCATGGGACTGTTGATGGTGCACCGCATCGGCCAAATGCATCCGGGCGAGCCGATCGTATGTGTTTCGGCGGCGGCGGCACATCGGCGCGATTCTATCGACGCGGTCGATTTTTGTATGGATCACCTCAAAAGCGCTGCCTGGTTCTGGAAACGCGAATTGCGCGATGGCGTGTGGCATTGGATTGAGCCACGCGAGGCTGATCACGCTGATCTTTTGCGTTGGAATTGAAAATACTCGCCTCAGTTTGATCTGGATCAAGGTGGCGAGCGCAGCCCGGTACTAATTCTCTTTCCAACGAAGGAGAAAGCCCCATGAGTAAACTCGCACACGACATTATCGCCCGCGGAGATGCCCGCATTGTCGCAGCCCCCGCGCATGTCGATGCACCTCGCAATCAGGTCGAAAGCGACCGCAATTTTGAAATGCCAACTGCTTTCTACGGCGCTACTGTCGCGTGCTACCTTGCATTTATTGGCATTCTGGCAACCGCATTTTCCACGCCTGGTCTGATCATCCCGATGGTGATTTTTGCTGCATTTATCGTTGCCGGATTTGGCGTTCCCGCAGCTTGGACCCGGCTCAAAGATAACAACAGCAAACCCATGACTATGGGTAAATTCAAACAGGCAGGCATTATGACCAACACAGGACGCCTCGCGCCGCGCGATGCCGCGATCCAAATGCTGATCCTGCCGGCTTTAATAGTTCTTTGGGCCTGCGCCGTCGTTGTCATCGCCGCGCTGGTGTGATCGAGGGGCTTTGATCGCCCCAAGGAGAGAGACGATGACGTAGCTAGGCCTGAGCAGCCTGGCGCCCGGATAGGGCCTGAAGAAGCGCGGGGTCGATCAGTTCGATCCCGCGCTTTCCTTTGCGCAGGATCGCGCCGGCCTCTTCGATCTCGCCGAGCTTGCGGCTGACCGTTTCGATGGTGAGGCCCAGCATGTTGGCAATTTCACCGCGCGTCAGCGGCAATTCAAATTCACTGGCGAGATGGCACGAGGAATGGCTGGCCGCGACGGCGAAGTCATGGATAAGAGCCGCCAATCGGGCTTCGGCATCAGCGGTTGCGTTGAGTTCAAGCAGGCTGCGTGTTGCCAGCAGATCTTCCTGACTGCGCCGCAGCAATGCGCGGGCAAGAGAGGGATAGAGGTCGATCGCTTGATTGATATCTGCGCGCGCAAACGTGCAAAGCCTGCTCTCTGTCAGAGCGACGACATCATGATGGGCAAAAGGAGCAAACAGTTCACCGATAAAACCTGAAGGGTGAACGAGCGCGAGGATTTGTTCATTGCCATCGCGGTCAATGGCCGAAACCTTCAATGCACCTGATACAAGAGTCGCGCAGGCGGCATTCTCGTCTCCTGCCGCGAACAGCATTTCCCCGCGTTTCAAGGTCCGCGTTCGGCCCGCCGCCGCCAGCGCATCGCGCTCTTCTTCGGTCAACACGGCGCAAGCTGCGCTGTCTTTTACCGGACAAGTTTCGCAGGCGGTGTTCACTGCGAAAGCCGCTGCCATAAAACATCGAGAGCGCGATTTTGCGCAGTGATGATTGTTTCAACTTTTGATCGCGCCAATTCTATGTCCTCTTTCGGGGCAAAGGTCGTGGCCGCTTCAGCGGTCAGCAGGTCAAGATCAGCAAGGGCAATTGCAGTATCGCTGCGCATGGCTGTTAAATCGGCCAGTGCGACAAGAGCTCGCTGTCGATCATCGCTTTCAATGCTCTTTCCTGCAGCCAGCCTGACAAGCGCTGTGGCGTTAGTTTGTGAGCGCGTGAATCGTCCGTGAGAGGTTTCTGCGCGCGCCACGAGATCGTTTAGGTCCTGTGACGTCGCGACCGCCCGAATCGGAGCAGGCTCCTCGGCCTGCAAAGGCGTGAATTGACCCTGTGTCCGTTCAAAGTCGCGTATGGCGAGCGAAGGGTATTTGTCGCTTGAGCCCGCGCAGGCGGACAGAAACGTTGCAGCACTTGCTGCGATCAAAACCTTGAAATAACGATGTCTCATCTTGGCGGGCACGAATATCACGCCGAATTGGCTGCGCAAAGCCAGATAGGCAAAGAGTCTGAAAAAGAGTCGCTTTGAGGACAGATTCTCCGTCAGATAGCGTTGACTTGCCAGAGTGTTTCCCTTAACGGCACCGTTCTTTCCGGCGCTGCATCTAGGCTGCGCCGCAATGCCGTTCGGTCAATGTGGGTTTTCTTCCGCGCTGCCGGACACGCCAAGAGATTGAGAGTATAGACCATGTTCGCGATAGTGCGCACAGGTGGCAAGCAATATCGGGTTGCCGCCGGAGACAAGATTGCCGTTGAAAAGCTCGCTGGAGAAGCCGGCGACACGATCACATTGGGTGACATCCTGATGGCAGGCGAAGGCGATTCGATCGCTGACGCTTCCAAAGTGAGTGTTTCGGCCGAAATCATCGCTCAAGCGAAGAGCGAGAAAGTCGTCGTTTTCAAAAAGCGTCGTCGCCACAACTACCGCCGTAAGGCTGGTCACCGTCAACAGATGACGCTTCTGCGCATCACCGACGTAGGCGAAGGCAAAAAGGCTCCGGCTAAGAAGGCTGCCGCTCCTAAAAAGGAAGCCGCACCGAAAGCTGAAGCCGAAGCCAAGAAAGCTCCGGCGAAAAAGGCTCCGGCCAAGAAAGCCGCTCCGAAGGCCGCAGCCGATAAAAAGCCTGCAGCCAAGAAAGCACCAGCAAAAAAGGCACCGGCTAAGAAAGCCGCGCCAAAAGCTGATACGAAGTAAGGATCAGGACCCATGGCACATAAGAAAGCAGGCGGTTCATCGCGTAACGGTCGCGACTCAGCAGGTCGCCGCCTTGGTGTGAAGAAATTCGGCGGTCAGGACGTGATCGGCGGAAACATCCTCGTGCGTCAGCGCGGCACTAAATTCTATCCGGGTACCAATGTCGGTATGGGTAAAGATCACACTCTCTTCGCGCTCGGCGAAGGCGTGGTCCGATTCCATAAGGGCAAGCTAGGCCGCAAATTCGTGTCGGTAGACATGATTGCGGAAGCAGCTGAATAACCGGACGATTCAAAAACAGGATCGTCCACCGGGGCGGTCCTAGCCGATAACACAATCGGCAGCGTAGAGGGAGAAGGGCCACCCCATTCGGGGGAGCCATCTCCCTCTTCTCGTTTCTCCCTCGAAAATCCGTGGAGCGATAAAGTTTCACGGCAACGAAATTGTCATGCAGCCCGCCTATCGGCGCGGTGAGGGGCAATTGAGTTCTCGCTTGGGAGAAGAATTGTGTTCCATCGTAGCGACAGATTGCTGCTCAGACCCATCTGGCCAGAGGATTGGCAAGGCGTGCTTTCGGGCATTGCCGATGAAGGTGTCGTGCGAAATCTAGCCAGCGCCCCGTGGCCCTACGCCGCCGAGGATGCGCGCAAATTCGTATCGCTCCCGATTGATCCGATGTTTCCGCGATTTCTGATCACCCGCGCACGCGATGCGCAGGTTGTCGGCTGCATCGGCATAGATGCGATGGATGACGATGCCGGTGTGATCGAGCTCGGATATTGGATCGCCCGCCCATATTGGGGTCAGGGTTTTGCGACCGAGGCTGGCGCCGCGGCGCTGAAAGTCGCACGAGCGCTTGGTCATCAAAATCTGGTTGCTTCGCATTTCCTCGACAATCCTGCATCGGGCGCGGTTTTGCGCAAGCTTGGTTTTAAGCCGACTGGCCGCGTTGTGGAACGTCATTCCTGCGGCCGCGGCGAAGATGCACCGACGGCCGAATATGAGCTCTCGCTGCGCGACCTATTGGACGAGAGTGTCTCTGTGGCGGCTTGATTTCGCTCGTCTCTATATAGTCCCAACGCCCCGGCCTCTCTTCAGAGCGCCGGGGCTTCTGGTTTGCCGCTTCGTCCGCTTGTTCAACGCTGCGGTTTTCACTAGGGATATTGTGGTATGACAAGCCGCAAAAGATTAACGCCCGAAGAGTCCCGTAAGTCTGCTCTCCAAGCGGCGCGCGCGCTGCTGATTGAGACAGGGCCCCAGTCGGTGACTTTGAAGGCTGTCGCCTCGCGTATTGGCCGGACACACGCCAATCTGTTGCATCATTTCGGTTCTGCATCTGGCCTGCAAAAGGCGCTTGCAGAGCATCTTGCGAAGACCGTCTGCGAAACCATTATTGAGGCTGTTCATGCGAGCAGGGCGGGCCTTGGCTCGGCACGCGAAGTGGTGGACCTCGCATTCGATGCCTTTGACCGCGAAGGCGCAGGCGCGCTGACCAGTTGGATGCTGCTCACCGGGAACGAGGATGCGCTAAACCCGATTATCAGCACAATTCACGAGCTGGTTGACGAGATTGCACCCGGTGAGGCGGATCACTCCGGTGATGAAATGCACGTCCATAAGGACACGCTCAGTCTTGTGTTGCTCGCATTGGGAGATGCGCTAATCGGCGGGGCGCTGGCGAAATCGCTCGGTCTGCCGCGCGATACAGCTCGCGAACGCGCTGCTGCCAATCTTGAGGCTTCAATGGCGCAGCATTACCAGCGCTAAGTTATTCGGTCAGGCCTGCGCTCTGCCAGTCGGGCAAGCTCGCAGGGTCAAGATCGGCAACCCGCAAGTGATCCACCGCTAGTCCGAGATCTGGATAGATCGCCTTGCGCCGTTTCTCTTCTGAAGCATCAAAGGGCACAACAACCAGACGGCGATTGACCTTCTGCCGCCAGCTCATCCGCGCGGTGTTTTCTTGACCGATATAGCAGCCTTTTGCGAAGCTCACGCCGTTTAGCTCGACCGCGTTGGTCTCCAGCCAAAGAATATCGGCAAGATCGCTGCGTCCCTCTGGAACACCAAGCGACAATCGATGTGCTTGATAGTCCGCATCGCCGTTTACTGCCTCTGTCGCTTTTGAAACACCGCGATAGCCCAAAGCAGCCAGTCGCGGATCAGCTATCGCGCCATCGAACGCCGTGTCGCTCCAGTATACGGCTAAAGTCTCGTCTCGGGCGATCTCAATCTTACGGCGCAACCGATAGAGCGAGAGCCGCTTTGCAAGGTCATCGGCAGCATTCGCTTCGCAATCGAGCAGCAATGCGCCGTCTTCACCAGACCATACGAAAAAGTCGAACATCGCTTTGCCTTGGGCGGACAGCAGAGCGGCGTAGACGGGTAAATCGCCGCTCACGTCATTAGTGACGAGGCCTTGCAGAAATCCACGGACATCTTCGCTTGCATCGGTTGGAGCCAAGCGGACGATTGCGCGATTGCTTAGGTTCTTTGCGGTCACTTCACGATATCCGTTTTGCTATAGCTTGGGCAAGCCGTGGGCCCAGTTCAGGTCCCTGTTCGGGATATAGATAGGGTTCGATCAGCTCGGCTTCCATAACCATCAGCGCGCCGTCCTCTGCGCGTAGCATATCAATGCGGGCGTAGAGCGGAGTGGAGAATGGCAGCGCCGCGACAATTGCAGCCGCGGCACCCGCTTCTGCTGCAGTCGGTTGGTGGACTTCTTCCGAACCGCCATAGAGCGATTGAATCCGGTAGTCGCCTTTCGCAGGCAGCTTGCGGAGAACATGGCTCAATTCGCCATCTATAAAGACAAAGCTCAGCTCGCCTTCTTCTGCAATCGCCGGAAGGAAGGGTTGCAGCATCGCAGCATGGGCAAAATTCCAATTGGCATCGGGCAGCGATCCTTTCGAAATCAACTCCTGACCGAGGGCGCCTGCACCAATCTGGCGTTTGACCACGATACGGTCGGTATCGAACACTTCCATTGCCTCAAGCGCGCCTTCAGCTGTCACGGCCTTTCGCCACAACGTTGGAATGGTGCGAGCGCCTTTGTCACCAAGGTCGCGCAGATATGTTTTTGTCGCATTCCAGCGAACCAGGTCAGGTGGATTGCAAACCTTGATCCCGTTTGCCGCCAAGGCATCAAGTTTGCCCAGAAACGCCTCGGGTTTGTCCTGATAGTTCCATGATGAACCAAGCAGCACCAATGCAATGCCTTCGAACGCTTCGATGGGCGCCTCCCAATCGATCACGCACAAATCCAACCCTTGCGCGGCAAACGCCGGTTCAAACGCGGCAATCATCAGGTCATGTTCAAACGCGTCACCACGTCGTTCGCCAGATCCCCCCAATGCTTCAGGCAGAGTGGTTTCGCAGGCAAGAAATCCGATTTTAGTCATACAAAGCCCTTTATGGATGTCCGACAGGGCTGGAAAGACTTTCCGTGCCAGACTAGGGAATCGTCATGACTGATACGCTCACAATTCGCCGCCCTGATGACTGGCACCTGCATTTCCGCGACGGTGATATCATGCGCGGTGTTGTTCCTTACACAGCGCGTCAGTTTGGGCGGGCGATTGTGATGCCGAACCTGACGCCTCCGGTAACGACAGCGAATTTGGCGGCGGAATATCGCGAACGGATTGTCGCGGCAGTGCCTGCCGGAGTGGACTTTACGCCGCTGATGACGTGCTATCTCACCGATACGACCGATCCGGATGATCTGGCGCGCGGGTTTGCTGAGGGGGTCTTTACCGCTGCCAAGCTCTATCCTGCCAATGCTACGACGAATTCAGCGCATGGCGTGAGCGATTTGGCCAAGATTTATCTGGTGCTTGAGGGGATGGAGGCTGAGGGCATTGTGCTGTGTATTCACGGCGAAGTGACGGATCACGACATAGATGTGTTCGACCGCGAGGCGGAATTTATAGAACGCCACATGCGCGCGATTGTTCGCGATTTTCCAAAGCTTAAGATCGTCTTTGAGCACATTACGACAGCCGATGCAGTGGCTTTTGTGGAAGAATGCGGACCCAATGTCGCAGCGACAATTACGCCGCAGCATCTCCATATCAATCGCAACGCGATGCTGGTGGGCGGAATCCAGCCGCACAATTATTGCCTGCCTGTCGCCAAGCGTGAAACCCACCGGCTTGCCCTGCGCAAAGCGGCAACCTCTGGTTCATCGAAGTTCTTCCTCGGCACCGACAGCGCGCCGCATCTTCGCGGTGACAAAGAAAGCGCTTGCGGCTGTGCTGGTATTTTTGGCGCGCCTTATGCGATCGAAAGTTATTGTATTGTGTTCGATGAAGAAGACGCGCTGGAGCATCTGGAAGCGTTTGCATCGCTAAATGGGCCGGCGTTTTACGGCCTGCCGGTGAATGAAGAGACCATTACGCTTGAGCGAGCGGACGTCGCGGTACCTGAAGAGCTCGATCTTGCCGGGCAAACCATTGTGCCTTGGCATGGCGGGCAAACGATTGGCTGGCGGATCGCCGACTAAGCCGCCGCTTTGGCTTTTCGGCTTCTCGCCCAAAGGTCGAACAAAAAGATCGCCACCGCTGTCCAGATGAGCAGGAAACTGCCAAGTTGAACGGGGCGCAATTCCTCGCCGAAGACGGTCAGGCCGAGCAGAAACACAATCGTTGGCGCGAGATACTGGATGAAACCAAGCGTTGAATAATTCATCCGCTTGGCTGCAATTGCGAACAGCAACAGCGGCACCGCTGTTACCACGCCCGAAAACACTATCGCGGCGCTCAAAAACCAATCATTGCCAAAGGCTGATCCGGCGGGTGTCTGAGCATACCACCAGGCAATACCCGCAGCCGGAATTAGAAGGATCGCACTCTCGATTGTCAGGCCGGGAAGCGACCCGACAGGAACCTGTTTCCTTACAATCCCATACAGCCCAAAGCTGAAAGCGAGACTCAGGCTGATCCAAAGAGTTGTCAGCGCGCCAGCTGCCAACAAGGCAACCGCTGTCAGGGCGATTGCCACAGCCAGCCATTGCCGCTTCGACAGTTTCTCACCCAGCAACAGCGTGCCAAGCAGCACATTCAGCAGCGGATTGAGGTAGTATCCAAGGCTCGCGGCGTAGACCTGATTTTCCATGATCGCCCAAATATAGACGAACCAGTTGATCGCGATCAGCAGGGCACTGGCAAACAGGGCGAGCAATGTTCGGCGGTTCGTCAACGCCTCTTTCAGCGCGGGAAACTGCTTTCGCAGCGCGACGATCGCAAGGCAAAACGGCAGGGTCCAAATGATCCGCCAGCCGACGAATTCGAACGGCGGTACGCTCGTGACCAGCAGCAGATAGAGCGGCAGAAACCCCCACATCAGATACGCTGCGAGCGCTGCCGGTAGGCCGGAAGGTTCTGCTTCGCTGTTTGCGGGGGTGGGAGCGGGTGTCGCCATGGAGCACGGCCCGTAGGCTTCGCGCGCAATGAGCGCAAGCGGCGGCGCGCTTTACAGCGCGTTGCAACGCTGAACCGACCCTTTCGCCCTCGATTGCAGACCGTTCAGGTTTGATAGCTTATACATGAACAGATCAATCGAGGGGCGCGCGGCAATCCCACCTACGCTGCGCGCCTTCTCCTCCCTACTTGGGCCTACCCACCAAGGGCCTGAGCGCGGTTCCACCACCGCGGAAGGCGCTCCCATGTCTTTGCGACATGGGGGCGTTTTCATTTTGTCCGCTCATGATAGCGATTATTAACCTTGTTGCGGCAAAAGGGC
Source organism: Erythrobacter crassostreae (assembly GCF_019204045.1). GTDB lineage: Bacteria > Pseudomonadota > Alphaproteobacteria > Sphingomonadales > Sphingomonadaceae > Erythrobacter > Erythrobacter crassostreae. Next base: position 1,689,085 of record NZ_JAGSPC010000001.1, read on the forward strand.
GGACATGTTCTCGCGACAATTCCGCCTCGGCCTAATCAGCGCGCCAGCCTTAATGGGTTTGGCGCTGTCTGCCTGTGGTTCTGAGGTCGAACCCGAAGTCACCGAAAGCGTCGTTGCGACCGATCCCCTGATGGCGCGCGCGCTTAACGATCCGCTTATGGTCGATCCCGACCTTGCCTATCGCAACGAAGCGAACGCCGCGCTTACAGTTCGGTATGATCATGCCTTGCCGCCTTTGGTCGCGACTGACGAGCTTGCCAATCAGGCACGCGAAGCTGCACGCGTGGAATTGCTCGCGGACGGACAGATTCCCCCGTTACCATTTCCGTCTAGCGAAGGTGGTGCTGGTGATCTTTCAAACCTGACCACTGCCGACGCCATTTTTAATGCCGTTGGCGGGCCACAGGAATGCGCGAGCGCTCTTGAGGCAGGTTTAAATTGGTCTGTCGATATGCCGGGCCCCTCCTCGATTATGCCGCACGGTATGGTGCAACAGGCCGCTGGTGTAGCGAGCGGAAACTGCAACGCCCGGATTGTGCGCTATGTCACTCCGGTCGATATTGACGATGCGTTGGGATACCATTTTGCCCGCGCAGACCGCGCAAGGCTGCGTCCGGCAATTTATGAAGCGCCGGAGAAGTCAGTCGTTGGCGATGGCCGCACAGAACATCTGGTCGCCCATGTTCGTGAAGGACCAGGCGGAATGACCGCAGTCGATCTCATCTACTGGACCAAATAGGCCGAAATTTCAGGTTGCTTAGGTTTGGACGCCAATCGCGATGTTTGCGCGAGGCTGCTCCAGTTCGGTGCTTGCGACCGGATATGCGCAATAATCCGCAGCGTAGAATGCAGCTGGCCGATGGTTGCCCGAAAGGCCGATCCCGCCAAATGGAGCAGCCGACGAAGCGCCGTTGGTCGGGCGGTTCCAATTGATAATACCCGCACGAACATTGGCCCAGAACCGCGCGTAATCATCCGGTGAACCGCCAATGAGCGATGCCGATAGACCAAACCGCGTGTTGTTTGCCTCCGCAATACCGGCGTCAAGATCGGGCACTCTGATCACTTGCAGAATCGGACCGAACAATTCGATGTCTGGCCTGTCAGGAATATCGGTCGTGTCGATAATGCCGGGGGTCAGAAATGGTTTGTCCGGATCGGTACGGCGCAAATGTGTGATCGGCTTCCCGCCGGCGGTGACCAACGCGAGAAAGCTCTCGCCCAGCAATTCAGCGGTTTCATTGTCGATGACCGGCCCCATAAATGGCTGCGGATCATCCAAAGGATTGCCAACAATCAGGCTCTTGGTCAGCTTTTTCAATTCCGCGATCACTGCATCGAACATCGAATCCACGATGATCAGCCGCCGGGCCGCGGTGCAACGCTGACCTGCGGTGGTGAAAGCGCTTTGCACGATCAGAGCGGCAGCGTCGGAGATCAGAGGCGTATTGGTAACCACAATCGGGTTGTTGCCGCCCATTTCCAGCGCGACGATCTTACCGGGGTTCGAGGCGAGCTTGCGATTGATTGCGATACCGGCATTGGCAGAACCGGTGAACAAAACTCCATCAATGCCGGGATGGGCAACGAGCGCCTTGCCCTCGTCTGGTCCGCCAACAACCAGTTGCACCACGCCTTCTGGAAACTTGGCCTTGCGGAAGCATTCGACCAGAGCTGCGCCAACCGCAGGGGTCTTTTCGGACGGTTTGAACAGCACGACATTGCCCGCGATCAGGGCCGGAATCATGTGGCCATTCGGCAGGTGGGCAGGGAAGTTATACGGGCCAAGCACGGCCATTGCGCCGTGCGGTTTATGACGCAGGGCCGCAGTGCCGTTCATGGCGCTGTCGAGTTTTTTCTTACCTGTCCGTTCGGCATAAGCATTTACCGAGATATCGACCTTGTTGATGACCGCATCGACTTCGGTTCTGGCTTCCCATAGCGGCTTGCCAGCTTCGCGGGCGATCAGTTCGGCTAGGCCGTCTGCTTCGGCGCGCACTTCATTGGCAAACCGGCGGCATAGTTCGATCCGGTTCGCCAAGGGGCGGGCAGCCCATTCCGGAAAGGCACGGCGCGCGGCGCTGACTGCGGTGTCTACATCGCCAAGCTCGCCGCGCCACAATTCATCACCCGTGGCGGGATCATAGGAAATCAGGGTTGTGTCAGTCACTCTTGGAAACTTGCCCCTCTTGTGCGGGTTCCTCAATCGGCGATGCTCTTCATTGGAACACTGCTCTATTGGCTAAATCCGGTAACGTTGCTTGCATGGAAAAGATAGGGTTTGAGGCGATTTTACAACCTCGTATCGCTCATTACTCTTAATCAGGATAACCGATATCATGTGGCTTTTACGTGGCCAGCCGGCTCTGGCGGTTCGCCGTGTGCTTGGCCCATTCGTCTGAGCTGCCCGACCTTTTTCTTAAGCGGCACCCAATCATCGTTGTCGGCAATGGCAGACCAGATCGCCTCAACTTCCTCAATCAGTATGCTTTGAGGGGCCTGATCAGACCAGTATTCGTGCGAACTATCGACCGGTTCATAACCGGCGAGCGCTTCGCCAAACTCGCCCTCTGCATTCCTGCGGCCGCCGCGATGGGCGAAGAAGAAACCGTCTGGCCCGACTTTGTGCTCACGCATGTATTGCTCGCATAGGCCGATCAGCGCCGTATCCGCTTCGTCGCCGCGTGGGCTGATCCCCAAACGCCAGCACCAACGCCGTGCAATGGCGGCCATGTAAAGCGTACCGAAACGCTCCATCGCCGCCACCAAAGGCTCGGTGTCAGCGAGCAGCCGCAACGCCACGGCCAATTGCCCGCAATTCCAATGCAGCGCCTCCGGCTGGCGGCCAAAGGCATAGAGCCCGTTGTGGTCGAAATAGGCGGCGGTGAAACCGGGGTCCCATGTCGGCAGCCAGCGCCACGGCCCGTAGTCAAAGCTCTCGCCCGTAATATTCATATTGTCGGTGTTCAGCACGCCGTGGACGAAGCCTGCGACCATGTAACTGGCAGCAAGATCAGCCATGCGCTCGACCACTTGATGAAGCAGGATTACGGCGGGTTCATCGCGGCCCAGAGCATCCTTTGGCGGCATCGGTCCCGGAAAATGCTCAAGGCAGTAATCAACGAGTTGCGCCATTTGCTCGCTTTCCTCGTGTGCGAGCAAACGTTGAAACGTGCCGATACGGATATGAGAATGGCTGAGCCGGACCATCACGGCCGATCGGGCAGGGGAAGGCTCGTCTTGCCGGATGAGTTTCTCACCCGTCTCGATGATAGAAAATGTCTTGGACGTGTTTACGCCCAGCGCCTCCAGCATTTCAGTCGCCAGAATTTCGCGGACCCCGCCTTTCAGGGTGAGCCTTCCGTCTCCAGCGCGGCTGAACGGCGTTTGACCCGATCCCTTGGTGCCCAGATCCATCAGCTTGCCATCGCCATCGCGCATCTGGGCAAACAGAAATCCGCGCCCGTCACCGATATCGGGATTGTACACGCGGAACTGGTGCCCGTGATATGCCAGCGCCAATGGCTGCGGCAGATTGCCATCCAAAGGCGCGAACCGACCAAAGTGATTTTCCCACTCGTTCTCACCCAAATGATCTAAGCCAATGCTCGCCGCCCAGCGATCATTGCGGAAACGGACAACGGTTTGCGGGTAAGCGGCGGCCTCCACCGGCGCGGCTATCCAGTCGGTCAGCTGCGTAATGGCGGTATCCGCGCGATATTCGGAAGGTTGCGGTTCGGATCGCATCGGGCGATAGTGGGCGTAAGTGGAAGCGTGCGCAAGCGCGTGGACCAGACAAATCTGTGAAGGATATCTGCCGGACATGGCATCCAATTACGAAGACCGCTCGTGGACCAGCGAAGACGGGTTGAACCTGCATTATCGCGATTATGTCGGGCCAAAAGGTTATGACGGCCCGCCAGTGCTGTGCCTGCACGGCCTGACCCGCAATGCGCGCGATTTCGCTGATCTAGCCGATCATCTGTGCCAGACCCGCCGGGTCATTGTGCCGGAAATGCGCGGCAGGGGGATGAGCGACTACGCGCCGTCATCCGACACTTACAATCCGCTGCAATATGTCGCTGACCTGGAAAAACTGCTTTCCGAAGAAGGGATTGAGCAATTTATCTCGATCGGCACGTCGATGGGCGGTTTGATGACGATGCTGATGGCACCGGCAAAGCCTGGACGCATCCTTGCATTCGCGATCAATGACATCGGGCCAGAAGTGAATATGGCCGGTGTCGAGCGGATCGGGACATATGTCGGGCAGGGCGGAAGCTATCCAACATGGATCCACGCCGCACGGTCGCTGTCGGAGGTTCACAGCGGCGCTTTTCCTGATTTCGACCTCGATCAATGGCTCGAAATGGCGAAGCGCACGTTAGTCGTCAGCCAGAATGGCCGGATCAGCTATGATTACGATATGGCAATCGCGGAACCGTTCAAGGTTCCCGGCAATGCCGCGCCGCCCGATTTGTGGCCTGCCTATGACGCGTTGCGCGATGTGCCAATGGTGCTGCTGCGCGGAGAACTCTCCGACCTGCTGACGCCGGAAACTGTTGCCAAAATGGTCGAACGCAATCCGGCGATGAAGGTCGTCACCGTGCCGCGGGTCGGCCATGCTCCGACGTTGGACGAGCCGGAGGCACGCGCGGCGATTGATGAATTGCTGGCGAGCGTCTGATGGCTGATACTCCGAAAGTTCTGCACTGCCACTCGACATTCTCGGCAGGCGGCAAAGAGGTGCGCTGCGCCAAGTTGATCAACGCTTTTGGCAAAGAGATGACCCACCACATCGTTTCGGCCATGCCGGATCAAATGGGTGCGCGCTCGCTGATCGATCGCAAACGCGCTCTCGTTGGTTACCCCGATAATTTTCCGTCTCTCACCGGGCGCCCGACGCCGGGCCGATTGGTCGGAATTGCTCAGGCGTTGAAGGATTATGATTTGGTCCTGACATACAATTGGGGCGCGATGGATGTGGTGATGGCGCACACCGTGTTCGCGCAGCAATTCAATCTCCCGCCTCTGATCCATCACGAGGACGGATTTAACGAAGACGAAGCGCACCAGCTAAAATGGACGCGCAATTGGTACCGCCGGATAGCGCTTGGCCGCGCGCATTCTCTGATCGTGCCAAGCGATACACTGGAAAAGATTGCGCTGGACGCTTGGAAACAACCGCGCCAGCGCATTGTCCGCATTCCCAATGGAATCGACACGAAAGCCTTCGCCAAAAAACCGAACGCAAAGAACTTGCGGCTGGTAAAGCGCGACGGAGAACGCTGGATCGGCACGGTCGCTGGCCTGAGGGCGGTTAAACAGCTGCCCATGCTGGTCGAAGCGGTAAGCGATATGCCCGAAAACTGGCATCTGGTGATCATCGGCGAGGGGCCCGAGCGTGATGCGATTCAGGAAGCTGCCGTGCAGCACGATATCAGCCACCGCGTCCATTTGACTGGAGCTATCGATGTTCCTTCATCGGTAGTCGGCTTGTTCGATATCTTCGCGCTTTCTTCGAAATCTGAACAATTCCCGCTTTCTGTGGTTGAGGCGATGGCCGCTGGATTGCCGGTCGCCGCGCCAGACGTGGGTGATGTGAAATCGATCGTAGCGGAGAAAAACCGCGACTTTATCGCTGTGCCAAACGATGTTGATGCCCTCGCAACGATGATCTGCGAATTGGTCGAAAACCCCGCATTACGCGCGGAAATCGGATCGCAGAACCGTGACAAGGCGCGGGACCTGTTCGACGTTTCAAAAATGGTCCAGCGATATCGCGATGTCTATTCTGCGGCGCTGTCCGGCAGGTTGGCTGCTTCATAATAGCGTGCTTGGTTTACCTGCTTAACCCGCCATTCAACTTGGGAACGGCAGTTCTGGCGCAAATCTGATGCAATCGAGACGGGGAGAGCAAAGCCCCGCATGCGCGCGCGCCATTGCGGAAGATCGCTGGCCCGCCTAAAGACGCCCGCGAACACTGAAATGACATGAGGAATAGAGCTCCGTGGCGCTCAAACCGACTTCTGGATCAAACAAAACCCCGTCAGTAAACGTAGAGGACGCCTCGCCAGAGGATGAAATCCTTATGCGCGAAATTGACGAAGCTGTGCGGCAGGATGATGCAACGCAGTTTTTCGAGAAATACGGCGTTATGCTTGGTTCGGCGCTGGCGCTGGTTCTGGCTGCATTTGGCGGGTATCTGGTATGGGATAATTACCGCGAAGGCGGGCTTGAAGCACAGTCGGAAACGCTGGTTCAGGCGCTTGATCAATCGGAAGCCGGTGATTTTGCCGGTGCGGATGCCACCGTTGCCGAGCTGACAACATCCGACAATGACGGCGCGCGTACGGCGGCCCGCTTTATGCAAGCTGCGGCTGCATTGGAACAAGGCGAAATGGCAAAAGCTGTCGAACTGTACGGTACGATTGCGGCGGACGATAATGCTCCCCCTGCGTTACGCGATCTTGCCCGCGTGCGCGAAGTTGCGACCAATTTTGATGACCGCGAGCCAGCCGATATTATCGCCAAGCTTAAAGATTTGGCTGTGCCCGGAAACGCGTTTTTTGGCAGCGCTGGCGAATTGACAGCGATTGCGCATCTTGAAGCAGGCGACCGCGATGCTGCAGGCACCCTGTTTGGCGAGATTGCCAAGGATGAAGAGTTGCCAGAAACACTGCGCGCCCGTGCCCGTCAAATGGCTGGCCTGCTGGGCATTGATGCGGTCGAAGATGTAGACAAGCTGCTGGAGGATCAGGGTATCGATCCGGAAGCGGGCCTAGTTGAGCAACCACAATAGGTCGAGCAGCCGCAATAAACCGCCCGAACGGCGGTCGTGAATTCAATTTGGACGGACATAAAATGAAACAGCACTCCTCAATTCGAACAGCGATGATCGCAGGCGCGATGGCGGCTGTGCTGACAGGCTGCGCCGGGGACGGCAAAACCACTCCGACCGTCGGCGAACGCATGCCGATCCTTTCGCGGATCGAAAGCGGCGCGGCAGTTGACCCTGCGCTTGCCAGCATAAGCGTGGTGCTTCCGCCAGCCCGCAACAACGCCGAATGGGCGCAGGTTGGCGGCTCAGCCAGCAAAGCTTACGGGCACCTTGCCTTGGCCGAAAATCCGGCCCCTGCATGGAAAGCCAGCATTGCCGGCGCCAGCAACAGCACGCGGCTCGCTGCGGCTCCGGTCATTGGCGGTGACAAGCTTTTTGCAGTTGGTTCCGACGGCGCGATCCATGCTTTTGACAAGCGGACCGGTGCGATCATGTGGCGCACAGACGCAGTCATGGAAGACGATATGCGCCCATCCGCATTTGGCGGCGGTGTAAGCTTTGACAACGGCATTCTCTACGCAACCAACGGCGCGGGCGAAGTGAAGGCATTGCGCGCGGAGAATGGCGAAGAGATCTGGAAAGTGAAACCGGCTGGCCCGCTGCGCGGATCGCCGACAATCGCTTTTGGCCAAATCTTCGTGATGTCACAGGATAACCAGATTATTTCTCTTCAGGCGTCCGATGGCGAACTGGTTTGGGATGAATCGGGTTCGACCGCGCAGTCGGGCGTTTTCGGCGTTGCGGCACCGGCTGCAGGGCAAGGCACCGTGATTGCCGGTTATTCCAGCGGTGAACTGAACGCCTATCGTTATGAGAATGGCCGAACCCTCTGGGCCGATGCGCTTGCGCGGACCAATATTTCGACACAGGTGAGCTCGCTTACCGATATTGACGCTGATCCGATCATCGATTCCGGCCGTGTTTATGCCTTGGGTCAGGGCGGACGGATGGCTGCCTATGAGCTGGTCACTGGTCAGCGTATCTGGGAGCTCAACCTTGCAGGCATCTCCACCCCGGCGATTGCAGGTGAATGGATATTTACGCTGACCGATGACGCGCGGATGTTGGCGATTGCCCGTTCGAGCGGCCGTGTGCGCTGGATCACCCAACTACAGCCGTTCCGCAATGTTGAAAAGAAGAAGAACCCGATTTTCTGGACAGGCCCAGTGCTTGCCGGAAACCATCTGTGGGCGGCCAGCTCGCGCGGTGAAATCTGGCGCGTAAGCGCAGGTGAAGGGTCTTCGCAGCTGTTCGCAGAGATCGATGATCCTGTCAGCTTGCCCCCCGTGGTTGCTGACGGGCATCTCTACATTCTCGACGATGGCGGCACGATTCACGCCTGGCGTTGATCCGATAGGGCAGGCCGCGTGCGGTTTAATCTTTCCGCCGCGCCTGTCCCGCGAATAGACGCGGCCTTTTCGCAAGCTGGCTGTTAACCCTTTTGCTCTATGGCCATCCGGTCATGAGCGCGAATTCCCAACCGAGCGCAGCCGCCTTGAAAAGCGAGCCGCCAAAAAGCGACGTTTCTGCAGGCGTAGGCCTTGCCGGATTGCTTGGCCTGTTCGGATGGATCGCGTTCTGCCGTGCTTTCCCGCTGATTTCGGAAACCTTTGGATTCACAGGTGCTTTCTCGCCTGACCGCGGGGTTCTGTCCGGTCCCTATGCCGCGCTTGCTGCGCTGGTGTTTATCGCCGGGCCGATGGCAGTCTGGTCAATTCTTGTAGACCGCGTCCACCTGCGCCCTTCGACGGGGATAGACTGGAAGCTGAAACGCAGTGTCGCAGATGTCTTACCGGTTTCCACGGTGAAGATCGCCGGTATCTGGGCCACTTATGCCGTGCTGGCAGGCCTTTACGGCCTGTGCCGCTGGTATTGGGACGGTTCGTATCTGTTCGCGATGGAAGTCTTGTCCATGGCTGTGATCCCAATGGTGGTGCTCGCGGTTCCCTACATCATCTGGCTCGACCGGTTCATGATCGAACCCAAGGATGCGAGCTGGCATTTCGGTGCGATGCTGATCGGGCAGGAAGAGTGGGACACTGATGCCATCAAAAAACACTGGCGTGCATGGCTGATTAAGGGTTTTTTCGGAGCCTTCATGATCTCAATCCTGCCGGGCGGCTTTGCCTTTGTCGTCGAAGCTGACCCATCGGTGATTACGAGCAATCCGATAGAGCTCGCGGTGCTGCTCATCACGCTGCTGTTTATGATCGACGTGCTGGTGGGCACGGTTGGCTATCTTTTCACCCTGCGCCCGCTCGATGCGCATATCCGATCTGGCAATCCATTCTTGAGCGGCTGGTTGGCGGCGCTGATCTGCTATCCGCCATTTGTCTGGGGCATTATCGGGAACAACAGTCAGCTTGTCAGCTATGAGCGCGATACCGCCAAGTGGGACTATTGGATGGCGGACAATGAAACCTTGCTATGGATGTGGGGCGCGTGGCTCGTTGCACTCACAGCGGCTTATGCCTGGGCGACAGTCGCGTTCGGCATCCGTTTCTCCAACCTGACCTATCGCGGCGTTTTGACGAACGGCCCGTATCGCTACACGCGGCATCCTGCCTATCTGTCGAAGAACCTCTATTGGTGGTGCCTGCACCTGCCATTTCTGGTCACCAGCGGCTCGCTAACAGAGGCCATCCGCAACTGTTTCTTCCTGTTGGTTGTGAACGCGATCTATTACTGGCGCGCGCGCACAGAAGAGGCGCACATGCTGGCCGAAGACCCGAAATACCGCGAGTATTACGACTGGATGGAGCATAACGGCTCAATCACAGCGCCGCTCGCGCGCCTCAAACGCCGGATGCTTGGCCGGATAGACCGGCGGGGTGGGGCGACAAATGGTGCCGCACCCGAACCCGCTGAGTAAACCTATCGAATAAACGGATCGGCGAACCGCGTGTCAGCGCCCAGCGTGTCATCGGTAAGCGTTTCCATAAAGTCGACCAAGGCTTCGCGATCATCAATCGTCAGATTGAGCCGCCTTGGCACGCCGCCTTGCTGCAAGCGATTGTCCAGCGCCGGACCTGCCTGCACGCCGTCGCTGTAGTGATCGACAACCTGCCGCAATGTCGTGAAGCGTCCGTCATGCATGAAGAAGGTCGATTGTCCGACACTCTTCAGCGATGGTGATTTGAACACTGTTGTCTCGGCTGCATCCAGACCGTTCGAGCGGCTGTTCGCATTGAGCGCAAAAGTGGGAGGCTGGTGGCAAGTCGCGCAGCCCGCACCGCCATTGTTGACGCCCGTCATAAACAGTTCGCGTCCGCGCTGCTCACTCGCCGTAAAGCCCGGCAATGCCTGATTGAGCGCGCGGCCCGGCGCGCCTGGGGCAAAGACCTGCGCGTATGCTTGATCCCAGCGGCTGTCTGAGGAAATCATCGCGCGTTGAAACTGGGCAAGCGAGCGTTCAATCCGCGCTTCAGTGATAGCACCGTCACCAAACACGAACTCAAACAATGTGGGATAGTAGGCGAGGCCTTCCATCTTTGTGATGAGCGCAGCGATCCCGCCATTGTCCGACCAGCCCATCTCGTTCGCATCGAGGATCGGCTGTGTTGCTTGATCCTCAACGTCGTCTGCGCGCCGATCCCAGAACATTTCGCCGGGAGCATAATAGCGGATATTGCCGAGCCGCATCGCATGTGCGCCGGTTAACCCGCCTTGAAATCCGGTGGACAGGCGCTCGTCATCGTCAAAGCCGATGCTTTGCTGGTGGCATGTCGAGCAGCTGGTGGTGTCGTTCACGCTCAAGGACGCGTCGTAAAACAGCACGCGGCCCAAGGTCGCGATCGGATCGGTGACGGGGTCACCAGCCGGTGTGTTGTCGATCGCCTCGACAGTGTTGTCGTAATACGCTGGCAGCATAGGGTTCGCGTAATTCTCAAGGTTCGCCAGATCAATGTTCAGGAACTGCTGAACCACGGCGTTCGCCTGAGCGGTGGAATCTGTCGGGGTAGGGGTTGGCGTGGGAGTGGCTGTTACGGTTGTGGTATTCGGGGTGGTTGATCCGCCTTCACCGCAAGCGGCAAGTGTTGTCATCAAAGTGAGCGCAAGTGCGGTTGATCCGGCGCGCCCGGTTAGCCTGATTGTCACGCAAATCCCTCCATATCCGTTGCGGATACGGACAAAAGACACGGTCGGCGTGTCGGCCAGATTAACGAGCAGTCAGAAAAGCCTGTGTGCGACAAAGCGATACAATCGGCAGCGTTTCTGACACAAAACCGCCGCCTGTTTCGCGGTCACATCAATGGCGCGCCATCGTCAGCTTGGAACTTCATCACTTCGATGATTTTCACGTCCAGATCGCCGAGCGCTTTTTGGAAAGCGGCCATATGGGGCGTTTGCAAATGCGCGACCAAAGCGGCTTCATCGACCCACTTTTCGATGATGTGCATCGTTGATGGATCAAGGATGTCGGTCGCGTAGGAATAATCAATGCAGCCTTCTTCTGCGCGCGATGCTTCGATCATCGTGGTCAGGGCATCGCGGCCTGTATCAAGGGCGCCTGCGCCGAGCTTCGCTTTGCCGACTACGATCAACATTCCGCTATCTCCCTTAGAACGAGTATTTGTACACCCGCGAAACGTCGCCGTTCCATTCGCCGTGATAGGCATCAAGCAGGCGCTGTGCGGGCACTTTCCCTGTGCTAACGATTTCATCGAGCGTTTCGAGATAGCCCGTTTCGTTGTCACCGCTGGCATTCAATCGGCCGCGCGCGGCGAGGCCTTTATGCGCAATCGCCAGAACTTCGCGGCCAAGGTCCTGCATGGTTCCTGTGCCGCCGGGTAGTTTGGTGTCGAGGCCCAAGCGAGGGACTTCAGTGCGAAGCCGCTCGCGCTCTTCCATGCTCCAATCCTTGACCAGATCCCAAGCTGCATCAAGCGCGCCTTGATCGTACATCAGGCCAACCCAGAACGCGGGAAGAGCGCAGATGCGGCTCCACGGCCCGCCATCGGCACCGCGCATTTCAAGGAAGCTCTTAAGGCGCACTTCGGGAAACGCGGTGGAGAGATGATCCCACCAATCGCTTGCCGTGGGGCGTTCGCCGGGAAGCACGGACAGCTTGCCGTCCATAAAATCACGGAAGCTCAGGCCCGCTGCATCAATGTATTTGCCATCGCGAAAGACGAAGTACATCGGCACATCGAGCATATATTCCGCCCAGCGTTCATATCCGAAGCCATCTTCGAAAACGAATGGCAGCATGCCGGTGCGGTGCGCGTCGGTGTCTGACCAGATGTGGCTGCGATAGGAGAGGTAGCCATTGGGCTTGCCCTCAGTGAAAGGCGAGTTCGCAAACAGCGCCGTTGCGAGCGGTTGCAGCGCGAGACCGACGCGGAATTTCTTCACCATGTCGGCTTCGGATGAATAGTCGAGATTGACCTGAATGGTGCAGGTCCGCAGCATCATATCGAGGCCCAGATTGCCGACCGTGGGCATATGCTTCAGCATGATGTCATATCGCCCTTTAGGCATAATCGGCAGTTCTTCGCGGGTCTTGTCCGGCCACATGCCAAGGCCGAGATATCCGACACCGCAGCGTTCGCCGATGGCTTTCACTTGCTCCAGATGACGACCCGTTTCCGCGCATGTCTGGTGCAGGTTTTCGAGCGGCGCTCCGGAGAGTTCGAGCTGGCCCGCAGGCTCGAGGCTGACTGCGCCATCATCGCCTTTGAGTGCGATTACGTTGCCGTTCTCCTCGACCGGCTGCCAGCCATACTCCTGAAGCTCGCCCAGAATATCGCGAATGCCGCAAGGCTCGTCATAAGAAGGCGCCCGGCGATCATCGCGTTTATAGACGAATTTCTCGTGCTCGGTGCCGATGCGCCAATCAGAGGCGGGCTTCTCCCCGCCGGCCATCGGGGCGATCAATTGCTCGATACCTTCGATCACGGGTTCTGGGCCGTCGGATGTCTCTCTTGTGCTCATTAGGGGAGGGCACCTTTCTGTCTTGTCAGTTGCCCTAGAAAACCGATTCCCTTGTGGGAAGTGTAAACTGACTTTCGATCCACGAAGTCATTCTTCGTCATCAATCGGGTCTAGCCAGTCACCGGCCTCAGCCATCCAGACGGAGAGCGCCGCGATGGCTGCGGTTTCGCCGCGCAAAATGCGCGGGCCGAGCGATATAGGTTTGGCCAATGGATGAGCGCGGATTGCCTCGCGTTCGCCGTCGTCAAAGCCGCCTTCGGGCCCGATCAGGATAGCGGCGGGGCCTTCGTGGTAGCAGAATGCATCGGCAACCGGCTCTCCGCCCATCTCGTCTGCAAAGAACAATACGCGTTCCGCTGGCCAATCCCGCAGCATCGCATCGAGCTTTTGCGGCTCGATTATTTCGGGAAGCGCGGTCCGTGCACATTGTTCGGCCGCCTCGGTCGTGAGCGTGCGGGCGCGATCAAGGTTCAGCTTATCCGCGACACATCGGCGCGTAATAACCGGCTGTATGCGTGCGGTGCCCAGCTCGGTTGCCTTCTCAAGCACCATATCAAACCGGTCTTTTTTGAGGAGTGCGGGGCAGAGCCACAGGTCGGGCACGCTTTCACGTTCACGCAAGCGCTGGACCAAGGTCACATCAACGCGGCGTTTGTCCACTTGCCCGACGCGAGCGGCCCATTCGCCTGTGATATTGTCGCACAGGATCACAGCATCGCCTGTCCGAACCCGCATGACTTTGCCAAGATAGTGCGCGTGCCCGCCATCAAGCGCAAAGGTTCGGCCTTCGGCGAGTTCGTCTTCGACGAACAGACGCGGGGCGCTTCGAGGCGGCCAAGAAGGTGTGGCTGGCATGGGCTTTCCCCTAGGCGCGGCGGACGCTAGAGAGCAAGCCATGACAGCGAAAATGGCACAATACGGGATCGCGGCGGTGTTCCTGCTGCTTGGCGGATGGGCGCTGTTTGCGCCTGCCAGCGTGATCGAATTGGCCGTGACACCGGAATACCGCGACAGCGCGTACCTGACGACTTTCACCATGGCGTGTTTTGGTTCTCAAGCGGTGCTGTTCGGTATTATGGCGCTGGTGCTGGAATGGCACGCGTGCGCGTTTCTCGTGTTCGCAGCGGCGTTGTTGCCGTTCTTCTGGTTTAACTACCATTTCCACTATGTTGAGCCGGTGCTGACGTCGATCGGGATGCTCGATTTCGCGGGTAACGTCACAATGTTGGTGCTGGCCTTGCTTGGCTGGCGTGCGGCAAAACAGGCTGAGGCCTCGGCGTGACCGAACAGATCGTACCTGACACAGAGCACCGCGGGCTGGTTGAGCGCCTGCCGCAATTGCCGCGTGATCTTGCGCAGCTTGCGCGGTTTGACCGGCCTATCGGTTGGTGGCTGCTGTTTTGGCCCTGCGTCTTTGGCGTTTGGCTGACGGGCGCGGGATGGCAATTGCCGCTGCTGGGTTGGCTGCTCCTCGGCGCGATTGCGATGCGCGGGGCGGGGTGCGTTTATAACGATATTGTCGATGCCGACCTTGATAAGAAAGTCGCGCGGACCGCGGCTCGTCCGGTTGCGAGTGGGCGCATTTCCAAGAAGCTCGCATGGGGATGGCTGTTTGCGCTGTGCCTCGCCGGGCTGGTCGTGTTGTTGCAACTCAGACTGGAGGCGCAGATTGTTGCTCTGGCCAGCCTCGCCATGGTCGCCGCCTATCCGTTTATGAAGCGCATTACGTGGTGGCCGCAGGCGTGGCTGGGCATGGTGTTCAATTGGGGCGTGCTGGTCGGTTGGACGCAATTGCGCTGGGACAATTGGGATGTGCTCGCTTGCATCTATGCTGGCTGCATCTGCTGGGTCATCGGCTTCGATACGATTTACGCCCTCCAAGACCGCGAGGATGATGCGCTGGTCGGGATCAAATCCTCCGCTTTGCGCATGGGCGAAAAAGTTCACGCCGGGGTCGGCGCATTTTACTCCGCGACGATTGGTCTGTGGGGGCTGGGCATTTGGCTCTACCGTCCCGATTGGCTTGCGCTTGCCGCGCTGCTTCCCGTTGCTCTGCATCTGCTATGGCAGGTCTCCACGCTTGACCCCGAAGACCCTGCCAACCCGCTGGAACGGTTCCGTTCCAATCGCTGGGCAGGAGCGCTTATGGCGGCGGCTTGTTTCGTGGTCGGAAACGCCTGATGTGCAATCTTTACCGGATGACCAAGGGCACCGACGAAGTCGCCAAATGGTTTGATGCGGTAGAGGCGCAGGGCGGCGCAAATTTCGGTGAGGAGATATATCCCGGCTATCCCGGGCTGGTCGTTGCTGGCGGTGAGCTGAAGCAAATGACGTGGGGCTTCCCGCTGGTGATGAAGGGCAAGAGCGGCCAGCCATTGAAGCCCAAACCGGTCAACAATTGCCGCACGGATAAGCTGGGCAGTTTTTTCTGGCGCCATTCGTTTGAGGAACGCCGCTGCCTGATCCCGCTCACCGGCTGGGCCGAAGCGCAGGGGCAAAAGGGCGCGATGACGCGCACTTGGCTGTCGCAGCCGGATACCGAATTGTTCGCCTGTGCGGGCGTTTGGCGGGTAAGCGACGAGTTCGGGCTTTGCTATTCCATGGTGATGACAGACAGCGCCGGATCGGCGGCTCAGGACGTGCACCGCCGGATGCCGGTGCTGCTGAAACCAGAGGACTACAAGGGTTGGGTCTCTGGCACACCGGACAAGGCGCGCTCTTTTTGTATGCCTTGGGCTGGCGAGCTGACAATCAACCGGACAGACCAGCCTTGGGTTAAGGGCAAAGCGATACAGAAAAGCTTGCTGTAACGTTTCCGCTTCGCGCATTTTGGCAAGGGTGCAAACATCGGCTCACGCGGCATAATTTCGTTCATGATGCCGACTCATCGTAGCAGACGATTTCAAACTCGATCCCATCCCAATCGAAGAAGTAGAACCGTTTGCCAGGGTCGTAATCGTCGTGGCCAAATGGTTTGAGGCCCGATGCAATGACAACCTGTTCGGCCGCGTCGAGATCGTTGACGACGAAGGCGATGTGATTGAGCGGCTGTCCTTTGGAATAGTCACCTTTCACATGATCGCCGGTGTAAAGCGCGAGGTAGGTCTGGCCATTTTTTTGATCGCCGACATGAAGGCTCCACCCGTATTTCTGACTTGGCCCGCGCCAGCGCTCACCCCAACCGAGCATTTGTTTGAACAATTCCGCGCTGCGCTCCGGGTCGGTGACTGAAATATTGGCATGTTCAAGAAAGCCTTTGAGCATCGTTTCATTCCTTCAAAAGAGCTGATCCGAATCAGCAGACTTGAGCATTGTGCAATCTCAACCTAACTTGAGGTCAAGAGATAATCGCAAAGGCGGAATTGATGACTGGCACACTTCGCAAAACCGACCTGATCCCGATCGGAGAAATGGCGCGCCGCACCGGTTTGTCGGTGTCCGCCATCCGGTTCTATGAGGATAAGAAGCTGGTGGAGCCTGTACGAACCGGCGGCAATCAGCGGCGCTTTCTACGCTCTGATATTCGCCGCGTCAGCTTTATCCGGATTGCGCAGCAGCTCGGCCTGACACTTGGTGAGATCGAGGCTGAGTTTGCGAAGCTTCCGCACGGGCGCACTCCAACAGCGCGGGATTGGCAAAGCATCAGCAAGGGCATTCGCGGCGTTCTTGATGCAAAAATCGCTGAGCTACAGCGCACACGCGACGCGCTGGACGGGTGTATCGGTTGTGGGTGCTTGAGCCTGAAGAAATGCGCGATCTACAACGATAACGATCATCTGGCCGCAAAAGGCCCCGGACCGCGTCAGTTGATCGTGGACTAAAATTCTGGCCCGAGTTCCGGGTCAAGATCGCGCGGACGGGCAAAATGCACGATTTTGGCGCAGTAATTCTTCAGATCTGCCCAACTATCGATGTTGCATTCCAACACAGCAAAAGCCGCCGTCGGGAACTTGATCGATGCCTCTTTGAACAGGTCATTCTCGTGCGCGGGTGAAACCAGTTCTAGAATGACTTCCTGCAGGCCGGGATTATGGCCGGAGATTAAGACCGTGTCCGGTTCAATCTGTGCATTTGCCGCGTGTTCCTGAACCGTTTCAAGAATGGTGTCAGATGCTGCGAGATAGAGCCGTTTGTCATAGATCGGCTCCAGTTCAGGCAGCGCATCTTCTAGTGTGGCAGACACGCGAATGGCCGGGCTCGCGATCAATTGATCCCATTTGATCCCGTGGTCGCGGATGTGATTGCCAATAAGCGTGGAGCCGCGGCGGCCGCGATCATTCAACCCGCGGTCAAAATCACGCTGGGCAATGTCATCCCAATCGGATTTGGCGTGACGCAACAGTCCGAGGATTTTGGTCACCCGCTTGGCTCTCCGTTTGATTATTTCCACCACAGCGCCGCTTTGTCGCAGCCTGCGCCGTGCCAATTGCTACAGCACGATAAGGGATGCTGTGTAAAGCAAATGCGGCAGCCCGATGACGCACCAATCCGGAGCGCCAAAAGGCTGCCGCTGGCCTGCGCGAGGAGTGCGCTGGCCGCTGGGGACTGGAATTGCGGGGGTTACGCGCTTTCGGGCGCGGGGGTGTCGGCGGGTTTCGCAGGACGGCCAAACATAATCAGCGGTTTGGCGTTCTTGCGGAACTCTTCTTTGTAACGCGGATGCTCCGTGCCCATCATCTTGTCCCACCAGGTGAAGTAGAACCCGTAATTGTGGCCGGATGAGTGGTGCAGATCATGGTGCGTTGTGGTGCTGATCCAACTGGTGAGTGGATTATCGACCCAGCCTGCGGGGAACAGCTCGCTGCCCGCATGCGCCATCACATTGCGGATGATCTGATGCCACAGGAAAAACAGGATAGCATACCCAGCGTAGGCCAAGCCGAATTGGCTGGTGACTAGCAGGAACAGCGGTACATAGGCCGCCTCTAGGAAGGCTTCGGTGCTGGCAAAGCTATAGGCGGTCCACGGCGTTGGCGTGCGCGATTTGTGGTGATGCATATGCGTTGCCTTGAACAACGCCTTGGAATGCATGCCGCGGTGGAGCCAGTAGAAATAGGCATCGTGAACCAGCACCATCAACGCGAACTGCCATGCAATTGTCAGCAGCGCTGGATCATCGAGGTGAAAGTTGATCACGCCCATCTCGCGCCCGATCAGTGTTGCAAGCGTTGTCACCGCAAAGACCAGAATGGTGCGCCCGGACGATAGAACCTCTCGGCGATAGTCGGCCGCGCCTGCCTTGCGTTTGCGTTGAATGCGGCGGTTGGTCGCCCATGTGTTGAAGACCAGCAGGAATATCGTCAGCACGCCCGCTGCGATCAGATAGCGGCCACCGTCAAAATATATGACTTTCAAGAAGTGTTCGCCCACCGTTTCAAAGGCGGTGGCAAAATTCACAGTCTGTTCCGGTGCCGACTCTAATCTGGCCATGGCGCGTCTCCTAAGCGGTTGATGTCCGCTTTATGAGGCACGCTATCACAAACCTCTCCGCACTCCTGCAAAATCCGCATCAATTCCGAAATCGCCCATGCTTTTTCAGTTTTGACCAGTGGTGTCCGCCCACACTTCTTCGCTGTCATTGAATGACAAGCGTCTGAAATCACTCGGTGTTGTACCGGTTTCTGATCGGAATGCCCGGTTGAAGGTAGGCAGTGAATTATACCCGAGATCCATTGCAATTGTCAGGACGGGAAGGTCGACATCATCGGGATTCGCAAGCTTTTCGCGTGCTTCTGCAATGCGGTGGCGGTTCAAGAACGCGGAGAAATTGCGGTACCCCAGCCGCCGGTTGATCAGCGCACGCAACCGGTGCTCCGGTGTATCGAGGTGATCGGCCAGCCCGGCGATAGTCAGGCCTGGCTCCCGATAAGTGCCTTCCGCCATTGCAGCCTTCAACTTGTCATGCAGAACTTGCTCTGAAGGCGTCAGGTCGAGCGGAGCCGGCGCCTCTCGTTCACCGCCTTTCTCGGTTTCAACGAGCAATTCGGGATCGGTTCTGAGCAAGGCGATGCCGGAAAACAGCGTTATCAATAGGATTAGCACGCCGTTCACCGCTTGGACCCACGCACTACCGGAGGTAGGGCCGCGAAAAAGCTCATAGATCAGTATCAGGCCAACTTGCGCGCCTATCAGGAGGGGCAGCACCAACCGGATCACGCGGCGCTTTTCGATCAGGTCGTCCGCCCGTCCGGCGAATGCAACACGGATCAGATCAGCAACGAGGACGAGCGATATGAGCCGGTTCGCGTAAAACGCTGCTACACCCAGAACATCGATGAAAGTGCCCGCCAGCCACGTCACGAGAAGCGCGGCAGCTGGCAGATAGACGATCTTGGTTGCAGGCTCGCGTTCAAAGAGACGGCGGGCAAACAGCCAGATCCAGAACGGCGTGGACATCGCCGTGAGGTTGAGCATGGCATCGACCCATCCGACCGGCTCCAGAACCGGGGTCGAATTGATGACATAGGCAATGACGCCGACGAGAAGACCGACCAACGTGACTTTCAATTCGCGGCGCATTTCTCCTTCGACGACCTGCGCGAGCAGCATCAGGTTCGCGCCAATCGCAAATATGCGGACGTAAAAGTCGATTTGCTCGATCATGGCATCCAATCTGGCGGTTCAAGCTCGGCATTTCCACCCGTTTTGACAGGTTCAGCAGTGCGTTCGCCGATTTCGCCGTTTTTGATGCGCTCCAGAGCTTCGTCGAGGGGTACGCGGTGGACGGCGGTGCCTTCGGGAAAGGCGCTGAGCAATCGGCTGGGAAATGCGGAGGAAAGAACAACGAAATGGCCGTGATCGTCCTTGTTCCGGATCAGGCGGCCGAATGCCTGCGCAAGGCGCGCGCGGATAATCCGGTCGTCATATTGTACGCCTGCACCCGATGCGGCGCGGCGCGCTTTGTGCAGGATATCGGGGCGGGGCCATGGCACCGCTTCCAAAGCGACACAGCGCAGCGAACGGCCCGGCACATCCACTCCGTCGCGCAGCGCATCGGTGCCGAGCAAACTCGCGCGCGGATCATCGCGGAAGATATCGACCAGCGTGCCGGTGTCGATCGGGTCAACATGCTGGGCGTAGATGGGCAGGCCTTCGCGGGCCAATCGGTCGGCAATGCGGCCATGCACCGCACGCATCCGGCGTATGGCGGTGAACAGGCCGAGTACGCCGCCTTCGGATGCTTCGATGATCCGCGCATAGGCACCGGCAAGGCCGGGCAGGTCGCCTTTCTTCACATCGGTGACGATCAGGACTTCGGCGCGCGCGGCATAGTCAAACGGGCTTTGCGCGGCAGACAGCAGCGGCTGCGTCTCGACATGCGCTGCGCCGCTTCGGTCGATGGCTGATTCCCATGGATTACCCGCCTGCGAGCCAATCCGGTCGGTCAGCGTCGCACTGGTCAGCATGACGCCGTGGGCGGGCTCTAAGACGACCTTTGCAAATGGTTTCATCGGATCGAGCCAGCGGCGATGGATCGCCACGTCAAATTCGCGCGCGTCGGATCGGTCGACGGCGAGCCAATCGACGAATTCAGGATCCGCGGGTCCGCCAAGGCGCGCCAGCAGCGCTTCCCACGCAGAGAGCAGATCGATCCGCCACGCCAGCGAGTGGCGTGCGCCTTCGATCCGATTGCGGCCTTGCCCGTCCAGCCAATCGGGCGGTTCGGCCATTATCGCCTCAAGCCTGCCGCCGATGCGGATCAAAGGCGTGCGGATCGCGGCCAGCGCTTCGGCCGCCGCACCGGCGGCTTCGATCACTTCGCCCGGCAATCCGCCTGCTTCGGTTTCGATGCCGTATCCGGCTTCCTGTCCGCCGCTTTCATCGCGGGCATAGGTCGCGCCGCGCACCGCTGCTAACAGCGTTTCAATGGGGCCGGAGGGTTCGCCTTCGACGAGCCGTTGCAGCCAACCTTCACCGGGTAGGGCGGCACCCGCTTCACAGGCGGCTTCGATGGCTTCGCCGCCTGCATCATCATAGCTGGCCACATCGGCAAGGCGTGCGGCGAGGCCGCGCCTGCGGCCCCGATTCTTGCGTTCCGGCCCCATGATCCAACGGCGCAGCTCTATAGTCTCTTGGCCCGACAGCGTGGCGGCAAAGGTTGAATCTGCCGCTTCAAAAACGTGGTGGCCCTCATCAAAGATCAGGCGGGTGGGGCGCTGCGCATGATCGCGGCCCCCACCAAAACCAGACCGTGCGGCGTTGACCATCACGAGCGCGTGGTTTGCGATCACAAGATCAGCCTGAGCGCTGTCGCGTCCAGCGCGCTCGATAAAGCACTTCCGGTAATGCGGGCATCCGGCATAGATGCATTCACCGCGCTGGTCGGTCAGCGCGGCGATCCCGCGTTTGCGGAACAGTGTGCCGAGCCAACCGGGCAGGTCGCCACCGATCATGTCCCCGTCACGGGTAAAGGCTGCCCACCGCGCGGCCAGCTGCGCCAAAATCGCTGGTCGTCCGGCAAAACCGCCTTGCAGCGCGTCTTCCAGATTGAGCAGGCAGAGGTAGTTTTCGCGCCCTTTGCGCACCACGACAGGCGGCGTGTTGTCGGGGCGTTTTGCGGGCCAAGCGCGGCGGCTTTCGCTGCGCAATTGTCGTTGCAGGTTCTTGGTAAAGGTTGAGACCCACACCGTGCCGCCCGATGCCGCCGCCCACAATGAAGACGGCGCGAGGTAGCCAAGCGTCTTCCCGATGCCGGTGCCCGCTTGTGCCAAGGCGACATGCGGCAAATCGCGCTTGTCACGCGGGGCAAAAATACGTGCTGTGTCTTTGGCGTAGTCGCGCTGGCCTTCGCGCTTCTCCGATCCTTCACCGGTCAAATGATCAAGCTGCGCCAGCACATCTTCTTCGGGCAGTTCAACCTGTCTGGGCGATCCGCGTTCGGGCGTTTCCTCCCATTCGGGCAAGGTCGCAAACAGCCACTTTTCGGCTTTTTCGGGGCGCTCAATATGCGGTTTGAGGACCTGCGCCCAAGGCCAGCGCAGCCGCTCCATACTTTGTAAAGTGCTCCACGCGCCCTGCCGTTCAAACCATTCGGGGTCTTCGCAGGCCGCAATCATAGCGCCTGCCGCGCGTTGCAGGAAAGCAGGCACATGCTCGTCGCCCTCCGGCTCTTCCAGTTCGAGCGCTTGCGCCAATCCACGCGGTGTCGGCACGCAGAAACGCGCTGGATGAACAAAGGCGAACAGTTCGAGCAGGTCGAGGCCGGATAGATCGGGATAGCCCAACCTGCTCGCCACCAGCGGCGCATTCAGGATCAAAACCGGCGTATCAGACGCCGCCATGATCGCATCGCCTTTCGAAACGGCTCCGGTCGATCCAGTAGGCGAACGCAGCCAGTTGCCGCCGTGATTGGCGTGCAACGCAGGCAGCGGAACCGGTTCAGAAGAGGGCGATGCGGGGGAATTCACAGACGGATAAATGCGCAAACGCACACCAAAAGTAAACGATTGCGGGTCACACTTTCGGGCAGAATTTGCAGAATGCTTTTCAGGAGGACGCAATGCGTTTCAAATTGATGCTGGCAGCTGCAGCGATGATGGTGGCAGCACCGGTCGCTATGGCCCAGGAAAATACGCAGACACCGGGCGCAGCGCGCGCTGTTCAGGGTCATGTCGATGCCTACCGATCTGGCAATCTGGAACGCTATGTCCGCTCCTTTGCGCCAAACGCGGTGGTAACGATGAACGGCGTGGTTCTGGCCAATGGTCACGCAGAAATCCGTGCTCTTTATCGTCTCAATTTCGCCGAAGGCGCTCCGAAAATCCGCATTGATGATAGCGGCGTCAATCGTGATCGGGTTTATCTCTCGGTCGCCTATGTCTTTGCCGATGGCAGTGAGCAGTGCTGCTCCTATTCCGAATATTTGGTCAGCGGCGGAAAGATCACCCGTCTCGATACGCAAGGTTAGCGCGCTAAACCGCTTTTTAAGGTGATCAAGCTATTGCCTTCGTTGAATTTTTGAGGGGTTGATATGTCTTTTGGTCGCAAAGGATTGGCAGCGGGTGAAGCCGTCGCTGCGCCAGCATTTGGTAAGGCGCAGGGCTTTGGCGGGGCCGCCGCGCAGGCCAATGATGACATCGCGGCAAAGCGCGAAGCGTTCATCGCCTCGGAGCGTGCCCGCAAAAACCAACCGCCCGCGCCGACCAGTTTTGATCCAGCGGGTTCCAGCGCGCCGCGTTCGACAAAGTTCGATCATCTGGCGGGTGGCAGCCGTGCAGCATCGCCGCTGGCCGCGCGGATGGAAGGCGCAGATCCGGCAGCTTACAATCCGCGGCCACGCAAGAAATTCACGGGATTCGATGCCGCGTTCGGTGTTCCGGAGAAACGGAATGTCGCGATTGCATATCTGTTCTGGTTTTTGCTCGGCCAGATTTCCGCGCACCGTTTTTATTGCGGAGACAGAAAGGGCGCTGTCGCCCAGATGACGACGTTCTTCATCTCAATCTTTGCGATGTTTTTTGCGCCGTTTGTCGGAATGGTTGGCATGGGGATCTGGGTATTCTGGATCATCGCCGATCTGTTCCTGATCCCTGGATTGCTGAAAAAGTACCAAGAGGCGCATCGCAGCGATTACAGCAGCGTTTTCGCCTGACCTCGAATGAAAGAAGGGCAGCGCACGCATTGCTGCGGCGCTGCCCTTCTCCTGCGACCCTGGAACGGGGGGATGCCCCAGGGCTAGCTCGTTAGAACGCTTTTTGTAGACCCACGGTCAGGGTGTAATCGGTCGGCATTTGCGGACCGTTCAAATCCTGAACCACCGGAAGGCCGCCCTCGATACCGAGGCGCCAGCCTTTCAGCGTTCCGCCCGTTGCCGCGAAGTTTACGCCGGCAAATGCGGTGACTGTTTCTCCACCTTGGAAATCGGGGTTGGCGGTTTGAACCGGGCCAGCAATGGCCGGATCAATGCCATCAACGCGTCCTACAGTTTCCGCCTGAACGCGGCCTGAAAGCGCGATGCCTTGTGTCAGCGATGCCTGAAGCCAAGTTGTCGCCATGGCGCGGTTGCCCAGCGAATACCCTTCGTCATTATCGCCAAGCCGGACGGTGCCTCTGATCTGAGCGCCCCAGGCAAAGCTGTCATTGCGATCCGAATAGGTGATGCCCGGTTCCAGATCGAATGTGCCCGATCCGATCTGCATCGGATAGGGTGTGCGCACGGTTGGCGTCCCGCCCATAGGTGTGAGGATCTGCGCTTCTTCTTCGATTGCGCCGGTCGGGATGGAAACACCGGCATTGATATGCACTGTGTCTGTCAGGCCTATCAGAGCTGCGACCTTGGTGTCACCGATATCCGCCGTAGTGGTGCGGAACTCACCCAGGCGGGCGGTGCCCATGCCGCCCTGGAAAGTGATGTGGTCCATCTCTTTCGTGACGTAATTGCCCATAACCATCAGTGTTACCTGATCGGATAGGCCATACATGATGCCCGCCATATGCATGTCCATCCGCATGGATGTAGGCACAATGCGCAGTGTCGGCGGCTGTCCGGGCGCGCCGAAGAAGCGGTTTGGCACGGTCGTCGCGACTGTTTCAGGTGTCACATCGTCTGTGCCGATCTGGATGCCCGCCATGTCCATATACATCAGGCGGTAGCTGACCATCCATTCGCCTTGTTTGTGGCGGTGGTCACCCATCACTCCGATGGGAGCATGGCCAAGAGCGTTTACCTCGTAAGTCTCGCCGTCTTCATGGCCTTCATCGGCGACAGCAGGTGCAGTGCCGAAAACGGCACCGGCGACAGCGAGCATGCTGCCCGCCTTAAAAAACGTGTTCATTGTATTCTCCTGAGATCTGAATTGTGGGTTTCAGATCAGGAGAGGCGGCCCCGTGGCTTCGTAAGCGGGGTAGGGCGGGCGTGTCGCCAGGGCGCGGATTGGCGCAGGCTGCGGCAATCCGCGCGGGGCAACGGCTACGGTGAATTGGGCTGTTTCCGGCGGCAATGTCGGGCCGCAAGCAGAGCAGCACGGATTTGCGCTGTTGCTGTCCGAATGACCGCTGTGCGCACCCTCGGATGCAGCATCGTGATGATCGTGGCTCTCGGCCGCGGCTTCAAATTGGGCGGGTGCCGCCTGAGCCATGTCCAGACAACAGGGCGCGCCAAATACGGTGCGGACGGCGATTGCCATCAGCATCATAGTCAGCAGTATTGGGCGCGCGCGTTGATACATTGTCTCTTGCCTTAGCGCCTTAAATGCGCATCGCAAGAGGAGGTTCCGGTCAGCTGACAGCTAGATCAGGCGACTGCCTTTAGAACGTTAAAGCCATCGCGAGTCTCTGCGCCGACAACACGGTCACGCCCGTCCGCCTTTGCGCAGTAAACGGCTTGGTCGGCGCGCTGGATTGAGCCGCTTACCGGTTTGCCATCTTCGCGCAGGTGAAAACCGATGCTGGCCGTGACCTTTGCCTTTGCAAGGACACCATCAAATTCAAGCGTTGCAATCGCTTTGCGCAGCGCCAACGCCAACGCCGATGTGCCCGGTGCGAAATCGTCATAGATGAGCACAACAAATTCCTCACCGCCGATACGGCATACCTCGCCAAAGGGGTGGAGCAGGCTTAGCAGCCGCGTACCAACTCTCCGCAAAACAACATCGCCTGCATCATGGCCATATAGGTCGTTGATCTTTTTGAAGTGGTCCAGATCAATTGCGATGACCGCGCCGATTGACCGGCCATCCTCCCGGTCTTCGCTGATCGCGCGTTCCATGCGGCGCCGATTTCCCAGCTTTGTCAGCGGATCGATTTCCCCCTGCAGGATCTCTCCTTGCAGCATATCATGCCCAATCGCGACCATCAGCAGCAGCCCGACGAGGATCGCCATAATCGCGCTGCTGGTGTGAAAGATCATCGAAATCCAACTGTAATAGCTGGCGACGGCTTCGCTCCCTTGGCCCGTCGGGTAAAACAAAGCGATAAAGACGCGCGCCGCGTACAAAGTGCCCGCAATACCGGTCACAAAAAATGCGATCAGATCGACAGGGGTCTTTCTTCGGTGCGCGAACAGCGCTCCAGCTCCGGTCAGAATGATTGCAGAGCCTACGCCTTGAACCGTCATCGTGCGCAGCCACGGGGATAGTTCCCAGGGCACGCCAGGGAGCAACATAACCGCACCGATTGTTACAAGAGCAAGAGCGGTTTTCGGCACATGTGGCTGATGACGCACGACAAATGCCTGCATCATTCCGAGCAGCGCCAGATGGTGGCAAACGACAGTGAACCATCCGAGCCAGTCAATCGTTGTTAGGCTGCGGTAAGCGTCGACGGTGATGGATAGGCCGGCAATAAAAAAACCGAGAGCAGCCCAGCGCGCGGCGATGATCTTTTGATCCATCACAGCGATCACCGCTAGTGCGAGAGCAAAAAGCCCATACACCGCTGGAATCACTAAAAATATTGCGTTTGCACCCGCCATGCACCTGCGGTTAGGCAAGTATGGTTTCGATTAGACTAACAGACTAGGTAATTGTACAATTGACTATAATTTTTGTTTTTCAGGTCGCAACTTTCGATCTTGTTAGTCTGCGCAAAATAACGCCAAAACTTGCGGTTCATCGAGAACATGGCTTGCAGGTTGCGCAGTCCTACACCGTGCGATCAACCTATGGCGGAACCGATAAGATGCTTCGATCATTCGGAGTTTATGTTGGACAAGTGTCAACTGTGTCCAACATCGCCAAGGTTCTGAAAAATATGCCTAACTGCCTGTATGACACGGGTGACACTTCGCCGATCTGTCAACTGTGTCCTACAATCCCGAGGTGCTCCAATCTGCCTTCGCGCTTGCAACATCGCCAACCTTCCATAAAAGCCGCCAAACTATGACAGACACAACCCTCCAAGATGCCGCTCGCAATTCCAAGGCCTGGCCATTTCAGGAGGCCCAGCGCCTCGCCAAACGGCTGCGTGATGGAAAACCCGGCGGTGAGCCTGTTCTGTTTGAAACCGGATACGGCCCATCGGGCTTGCCGCATATTGGCACGTTTCAGGAAGTGCTGCGCACCACATTCGTCCGCCGCGCCTATGAAGCGCTGACAGGGCAGGCAACTCGCCTTGTCGCGTTCAGCGATGATATGGATGGCCTGCGCAAAGTGCCGGACAATCTGCCCAATCAGGCGATGCTGACCGAAAACCTTGGCAAACCATTGTCGCAGATCCCCGACCCTTTCGAGAAGTACGAAAGCTTCGCGCATCACAACAATGCGATGCTGCGCGAATTCCTCGATCGGTTTGGTTTTGAATATGAATTTGTCGCTTCGTCCGACCGTTACAATTCGGGCGCGTTTGACGATGCGCTGAAGAATGTTCTCGCGCATAATCAGGACATTCTCGACATCATGCTGCCGACTTTGCGGGCAGAGCGTGCGGCGACATATTCGCCGATCATGCCGATCAGCCCGGCGACCGGTGTTGTCCTGCAAGTGCCGGTCGAAATTGTAGACGCGCAGGCTGGCCTGATCCGCTTTACCGATGAAGACGGAAGTGTGATCGAGCAAAGCGCGCTGGGCGGAAAGTCCAAGCTGCAATGGAAGGTTGATTTTGCCATGCGCTGGGTCGCGCTGGGCGTGGATTATGAAATGTACGGCAAGGATTTGACCGACACGGGCGTGCAATCGGGCAAGATTGCGCGTGTGCTTGGCGGCAATAAGCCGGAAGGCCTGATTTACGAGCTGTTCCTTGACGAGAAGGGCGAGAAAATCTCCAAATCGAAAGGCAATGGCCTGACGATTGAGCAATGGCTGGAATACGGCACGCAGGAGAGCCTCGGCTTTTACATCTTCCCGAACCCGAAAAGCGCGAAGCAGCTTCACACCGGAGTAATCCCGCGCGCGGTCGATGATTATTGGCAGTTCCGTGAGCGTCTGGGCGAACAACCGCTCGACAAGCAATTGGGCAATCCGGTGTGGCATTTGCTGCGCGCGAACGAGACGATGACCTCGCCAGAAGCACCGGGGGCGGGAGACACCGTGCCGGTGTCATTCGGCCTGTTGCTAAACCTCGCCAGCGTGCTGGGCGCGGAAGCGTCGGCGGAGAATGTCTCCGAGTACCTGACCAGTTATCTGGGTGAGCCGGTCAGTGATCCATCAGTGGACGCGATGATTGACGCGGCTGTGGCCTACACCCGTGACTTTATCGTGCCGACGCTGAACAAGCGCGCGCCAGCGGAGAATGAAGCTGCGGCTCTGCGCGCTCTGGATGAGGCATTGGCGAATGCTGCGAATGCTGCGGATGATGCGGACGCGGAAACCCTACAAACGGCGGTTTACGAGATCGGCAAACGCGAGGAGCTCGGTTTTGAAAACCTGCGGGACTGGTTCCGTGCGCTTTACGAAACGCTGCTCGGCAGTGAACAGGGGCCGCGCATGGGCAGTTTTATCGCGCTTTACGGTGTCGAAAACAGCCGCAAGCTGATCGCAGAGGCGCTGGCAAAAGCGTGATCAAGACGGTCCGCGCGAGCGGACCGCAAGGCCGACTGGCCGCCCGCAGCGCCGACAGGCGCGAGGATTTCGCATGCCGGATGGCGTGCGGGTCAAACAGGGAGCTTTCCTACTTCCAGGTCCGCGTGCGATACCATTTTGTGATGATGTACTTGGTTCCCGCCAATACGGGGGTGCCGGCGTGCATCGTGTTTTGGTTCGGTTCGCCGTCATGGGTGGCATTGTTCCACGCCAACAATACGCCGGGCTTTGGCTCGATATTGATGCCGATATCGGTGAAGTGCGTGCCGCCGCCTTGTTCGACTTCGTTGAGATAGACCATGGCGGTCCAACTGCGTTGTCCGCCGCGTTTCTTCTCAAGCTGCCAGTATTTTTCGGTGGTGTAGAACCAGTCATTGTGCGGTTTGAACTGCTGTCCGGGCAGATAACGTTGCCCCTGAATCGCCTCTCCGATCTTGGATGGTACCCCGAGGAGATCATCAATCCGGCGTGAAATGCCCATGACAAAGCTGTCCAATGGATCGAGGTCGCCCGAATAGGAGGTGCGAAAACCGCTTTCATAACCGATTTCGTGCAGCGAAGACGGCTTCGCGACCTGATCGATCATTTCGCACAGGCGCTTGCATTCCGCCTCGGTAAGGAATTCACCGACCGCGTACATATCCGCCATATCAGTGGGGATCTGGTACACGCCGGGATCAGCCTCCAACCGCTCTCGTACGCTTTTGCCGAGGCGTTTTAGGCCAGCTTGATCAGGGATGGTTTCTGTCTTCGCCATGGGCGCTGCTTACCAAGTCGTTTCACAGGTGCAAACACTTTGGCGGATAACAAAAAACCCCCGCCGGATTGCTCGGGCGGGGGCAGTTTGTGCCTCTGACATTTCCTGTACCGGAATTTACCAGAAGAAGTCGTGGATCACATCGACCACTTCACCGGTGTAGGTATCGATCAGAACAACGTCGTCGTAATACCGGACCCAGCGATACGGGCCGTAAACCTGCGGAAGGCGATAGCGCCATGGATCGTTGATGTAATATCGCGAGCTGAAGAACAGGTTGTCGAGGCGGAACCCGATCCGCAGGCGGTTGTAACGGTGGCCGCGATACGGTGCGTAGTAACGGCCCAGGCTGAAGATGCTCCGGTTGGAATAGCGGTGGCCATACCAGTTGTACCGGTTGTTGTTTCTCCAGGTGCGGTTCCACCGGCGGTGATCACGGCGCGCCTGACGCTGGGCCTGACGAACTCCATTTCTGTAACCGCGGCGCTCACCGCGGCGCGCGTCCCGGCGACGATCTGCACGACGCTCCGACCGGACACCATCACGGTAACCATCGCGGCGTGCACGATCGGTGCGGCGATTTACCCGGTCACCACGATTTGCGCGGCGATCAGAGCGGTTTGCAGCCCGGTTTCCACGACGCTCTGCGCGGTTGCCAGCCCGATTGTCCCGGCGGTCAGCTCGATTCTCAACACGATTACCGCGGCGCTCAGCGCGGTTGTTCACGCGCTCCCTGTTCCGCGAGGACTGCTGGTTGCGACGCTGCGCGTCACGACGTTCGACAGTCCGCTCATCAGTACGGCGCGTATTGCGACGTTCCGACTGCGCATTCTGGCGCGAACTGCGACGTTCTGCACGGTTGTCCTGGCGGCTTTCGCGGCGCTCAGCACGGTTGTTCTGACGGGCAGCCGGACGTTCCGTACGACGTTCCTGACGCGCTTGAGTACGCTGACCGCGATTGTTTTGACGGGTCTGGCGGCGTTCACCGCGCCTGTTGGCCCTTCGTTCACGCCGTGTATCGGGCTGCCCGGATTCAAACTCCGCACCGGCTTCTACAGCGCCGGTGGCAGCATGTGCTTCCTCAGGTGGCGCGACCAAAGCCAACGCAAAAGCGAGGGCGGACAGCGCACTACCTTTCATCAATATGGATAAATTCATAAGTGCCTCCTGTGTCGCCGCCCCACCACTTACGGCATCATTGATACGTTTCGATACAATGGGTTCTACCTGCGAGTCCATGACCCGATCCTTAACCACTCGTTTAGGCTTACGTTAATGTTCGGATCGACTTTTATGAACATCTTGACGAGAGGGTGCAAAGGGCCACATGCGCGTTTGCAATGTTCGACACTTTTGAAAGCGTTCTCGCTGATATTACTGAGCGGCTGACCCGCGCAGGAAAAAAGCGCAAAGAACCGATGCACACCCCTGTTGTCGTGACCGGTGACGCCGATGCGCGGGTAATGGTCCTGCGCGAATTTGATGCTGAGGCGTTCACCCTGCGGTTTCACACAGATACGCGCGCGCCGAAAGTCGAGGTTATCGATGCCGACCCGCGGATGGCCGTGCTGTTCTATGACAAGGACGCCAAGGTCCAAATTCGTGTGCGGGGGCGAGGCAAAGTTCTGCGCGATGCTCCGGTGACAGACGCGGCATGGGAAGCAGGCGATAACTTTGCGCGCCGCTGTTACCTGGGGGACGGGCCAGGGACTTCCTCGGCGACGCCTACATCCGGTTTGCCGCCAGAGTTTGAAGGCGTCGAACCGACTGCCGAGCAAGTTGCGGTCGGGCGACCGAATTTCTCTGTTCTATTGGTCGAACTCGAAGAGATCGACTGGTTCTATTTGGCGCATACCGGCCATGTCCGCGCGCTGTTCACGCGTGAGGGCGAAGAGTGGAACGGTCGCTGGGTCTCGCCGTAGGATCAGGTCTCCGGCTCGGACCAAAGCACCAGCTTTAGCCCAGCCAGTTTGGCGCGTGCTTCGGCGGCGTTGCGGCTCTCTTCGTACGAAAGTGAGCCTTGCAATGCGCCGACATTCATCTTCACGTCGAGCAGCACGCATTCGCCCTCTGCCAATGTGACCGCGTGAGTTTCTGCTGTGCCTTTGGTCTGGCTGGCCATTTGCGCGGTAATTGTATGCTCGCCCGGTTCAACGTCCGCTTTGACAAAGCGGCCGGTGCGGAATTGCGACGTCATGCCGCCGTCGATGGTGACATTCATGCCTTGCTGCCCCGCGACAAAGCCTTTGCGCATCACATAGATCGCGGCTTTGCCTTCGCTGGCGGTGAATTTGCGCGCTTCGGCGGCAAGGCTCTCATCCGCATCAGCGCCGCCTTTGTTGCGCAAGAAAACGATCACGACAAAGGCGAGGACGGGGATGAGCAGCAGCAATCCAAGCATCGGGAATTGAAAGCCAAGCACCAACCCGACAAGAATGGCGGCGGCGATAAGGACGGTGTTGCGGGTCGATGAATTCATATCGGGAACTCCTGAAAGGGTCTTTGGCCTAGAGTATCGGATCAAATTGCAAAATGCGAGGGCGCCGCGATCTGCCCTATGGTTTTGGTAAGCCAGCAAAAACACGGAAGAAAATTCGATCCGGTTCGGCTTTGCATGTGTCGTACACCGTCTGTGCGTCCAGCCTTCTGCCGCCGAAACCGCTAGGGCTGGTCAACACTGCCGCGCCGGTTGCAAGGTTCCAGATGCGCATTTTTTTGATCTCGGAATCCGGGAACGTCGCAAGGTGCCAGTCCGCTTCGGTGACGAAAGCCGCGCATGTTTTCTCGCCAAGAGAGCCCTTCTCAAGCGTATCAATCCAAAGGCTAAGCGGTAGTCTAACAAGCACGTCGACAGGATTGCCATCGGCATCACGTCCGACTTTGGCTTCGAACGTTTCGATATAGGCGGCCCCGACGGCATCGAGCTCGTCAGAGCCGGTTGATTGCACGGCCTCGACATCTGTGATTGAGCCATCCGCGCGAACAACAAACTGGTACATCGGCTGGCCCTGTGCGCCGGTCGCCTGCACTTCTTTCAGGCCGGGCACTTCTTCTGGGAAACCGGTGATTTCTGGCTGTGTGCCGCCTGCTTTCTTAAGGTCGGAGACAGCGATCGGGGCGTCGGTCGCGGTCTGCTCGACCGGAACAGTTTCGGCCTCGGTCGCTTCGAGGAAATCGCCAAGTTCATCCTGCGCAGACGCAGGGGCGGCGAGTAGGGCGAGGGCGATCAAGCAAGAGCGAGGTTTCATCGAGTGGCTTCATGTTTCAACTAAAACTCGAAACTAGAGGCACATATCCCTGTTGGCTACCCTGCTATGGCTGGCTCCTATCCTGCCAGCCGGTCGGTCGTTGCGGGTTTGCGTGCGTCCTCGGCACGGTCCGGCGATTTTGGCTCGCCAGCGGTCCGCACACGATCTCGCCCGTTCTTCTTTGCGGCGTAGAGGGCCTGATCTGCCCGCGCGAACAAAGAGCGATAGGTTTCGCCATGTTCGCGCTCGGCTACACCGAAGCTCGCGCTCAACCGGACATCCAATGCGTCCTGACTGACCTGAAGTTTGGCAGTCGCGCCTCTCAGCCGCTCTGAGAGTTTTGCCGCTATGACTTCTCGAGCATCCCAGACCAGAATGCAGAATTCCTCTCCGCCAACGCGGCCCGCAATATCGCTGTCGCGCACCATTGTCCTGATCATCGGGCCAAAGCGTGCAATCGCTTCGTCTCCGATCTGATGGCCCCAGATGTCGTTAATCTGTTTGAAATGATCGAGGTCGCAAATGATCAGCGAAACCGGCGTGCGCTTCTTTCCCGCGCGGGCGAAGGCAGCCTTCACTTGTGTTTCGAACTCGCTCCGAAGCAACAGGCCGGACAGTTCATCGACCGAATTTTTCCTCGTCACTTCGATCAGTTGATCTTTGACAGCGCCGGCAATCTGCGAAAGTCCGAACAGGACCGATCCGAACGCGAACATCCAGACCATCGCCGCATAGTAAACGCTGTCGCGGTACGTCTCCGCGGCAATCGCACCGTCCACTGCGAAAGTCAGAAGCGGGCGTATGAAGAATTGCGCGGCGGTGATGGTGAGCATGATGAACAGGAACGTCTCGACCCCGTCACGGCCCCGCTTTTGGGCAAACAATTGCGCGGTTTGGACCATGATCACACCGCAAGTCAGATTGGTGATGTACAGATCGGTCAAAACCGGGCCGTGAAATCTCTGCGTGAATGCCATGGTGCAAATGCCGAGCAAGGCAATGCTGAGCATCGCCGGAACAGGCGTGGACACCTTGACCCGAGACAATATGCCATACGAGATACAGATCGCCGCCAAGGTGTAAGGCACATGAGTGATGGCGATGATGGCCCGGCCCCAGTGATCGGGGCTGAGCAGGGAGAATGTGAAACCGACGCTCAAAAGCGCCCAGCCGCCGGAAAGCGCTAAGGTTTCGATGCGCGTGCGATTCAATGTCCACAGCACGAAGAATGTGACGGCAAAAATTGCCATCAACAAAGGTGTCGACAGATGAAGAAGCAAATCGCGCACAAAGGCTCCCAGTGTGAGAGCCTTGCGTCTAACGCAAGAGAGTTAATGGGCGGTTAGGTAGGTTGGAGAAACGCGCCGAGGATGCGCTTCATTCCGCTAGGATTGTTTTTTGCAACGCTTCGACGATCAGCGCCATCCTTGTGTAGTCGAGCGTGTCTGGTGTATCGCTTTCGCGGTGGTAGTGCGGATTGCGAAAGATCGCTGTGTCGGTGATCATAAAGGCTGGAATACCAGCCGCCGAATAGGCCCAATGATCTGACCAATCAATGCCTTGGACAACAGATGGCATTGTTCCTCCCACAGACGGTAGCTTCGCATGATCCCGAAATTCGCTGACCGTTCGCCTAAGAAAGTCTCTCGATGATGTGTCGCCAGCAAATGCGATGAAGTTGCCCGTGCTGGGGTAGCGGAGTGAAAGCGGAAACGGATAGTTCTGGCTGCCTGGCTCGTCCGAGAAATATCCCATCGTTTCCAACGAGATCATTCCCAAGACTCTGTCGGGATCGTCAATAGATTGCGCATGGACGTAACTGCCCATTGCAGAGGTCTTAAAATAGGGTGGCTCTTCGTTTGCGTAGAATACCAATTCGATGTTATTTGCAACGAGGCCGTCGCGGGATTTCAACTGACGAGCGAGCTCTAGTAATACGGCAATGCCGCTCGCATTGTCATCAGCGCCGGGTGATTTTGGGACAGTGTCATAATGCGCGCCCACGATAAGAGTCGGCGCAGAGGCATCTTTCGCGGCGATGCTAACGATCAGATTGTTCGCGGGAGGGACAACCTCTTGCCGTTTCACGTCATATCCGAGCGATACTAGCTCGAACTCAATGTATTCTTGCGCTCGCATCATGCTTGTGGCGCTCGCCAGACTTCGAGGCGTGTTGGCTAGTCTGAGTATATGTTCTTCCAGCCGCGTCTGAAGCTCAAGATCTTCGGGCGTCCCTATCGGTTCGTCCCAAGATGTTCCTGGCGTCGAGGTCGCCCAGAAAAACCCGCCAATCAGGAATGTGAGAAAGCCGAGCCCCAGAAACAGAAAAACGCGGCGAGCAAGCCCGCCGCGTTTTTCAGATTTCTCGATAAAGCTCACGGTTTACCGCGTCAGCTTCTTATAAGCCAACCTAGTAGGCCGATCCGCTGCATCACCAAGACGGCGGCGCTTGTCTTCCTCGTAGGCTTCAAAGTTACCCTCGAACCATTCGACATGGCTGTTGCCTTCAAACGCCAGAATATGCGTTGCGAGGCGGTCTAGGAAGAAGCGGTCGTGCGAGATGACCACGGCGCAGCCTGCGAAGTTTTCGATGGCTTCTTCCAGCGCGCCGAGTGTTTCCACGTCGAGATCGTTGGTTGGCTCATCGAGCAGCAGCACGTTGCCGCCTTGCTTCAGCATTTTGGCCATGTGAACACGGTTGCGCTCACCGCCGGACAGTTTGCCGACGACTTTCTGTTGATCGCCGCCTTTAAAGTTGAATGCGCCGACATAGGCGCGGGTCGATGTGTCGTGGCCGTTGACCTGCATGTAATCGAGCCCGTCAGAGATTTCCTCCCAGACATTGTTGCTCGGCGTAAGGTCATCGCGGCTTTGATCGACATAGCCCAGATGCACGGTGTCACCGATTTCGATTGACCCGCTATCCGGTGTCTCTTGTCCGGTGATCATGCGGAAAAGGGTCGATTTACCCGCGCCGTTCGGACCGATCACGCCGACAATACCGCCGGGGGGCAACATGAAGGAGAGGTCTTCGAAGAGCAGCTTGTCGCCATACGCTTTCGAGATGCCTTTGGCCTCGATCACCTTGCCGCCGAGGCGCTCTGGCACTTGAATAACGATCTGCGCTTTGCCCGGCTTACGGTCGCCTTGCGCGTCCTGAAGCTGTTCAAATTTGCGTACGCGGGCCTTTGACTTGGTCTGGCGTGCGGCTGGCGTTTGCTTGATCCATTCCAGCTCGCGCGACAGGGCTTTCTGACGGCCGGATTCCTCGCGGCTTTCCTGCGAAAGACGCTTGGCTTTCTTCTCCAGATAGGTCGAGTAGTTGCCTTCATAAGGGTAGTAGGAGCCGCGATCGAGCTCGAGGATCCATTCCACCACATTGTCGAGGAAGTAGCGGTCGTGCGTAATCATCAGCACGGCGCCCGCATATTCTTTGAGGTGGTTTTCCAGCCATTCGACCGATTCTGCGTCCAAGTGGTTGGTCGGCTCGTCCAGCAGCAAGATGCCCGGTTTTTGGATCAGCAGTCGGGTAAGGGCCACACGGCGTTTCTCACCGCCGGAAAGGTTGGTGACAGGCGCATCGGATGGTGGGCAGCGCAGCGCCTCCATTGCAATCTCAAGCTGGTTGTCGAGCGTCCACCCGTCAACCGCGTCGATTTTCTCCTGAAGCACGCCCATTTCTTCCATAAGCGCGTCAAAATCCGTGTCATCACCCGGATCGCCCATTTCGGCGGAGATTGCGTTGAAGCGTTCGACCATGACAGCGGTCTCACCGGCGCCTTCGCGCACGTTTTCCAGCACCGTCTTGCTTTCATCAAGCTGCGGTTCCTGCGGCAGATAGCCCACAGTGATGTTTTCACCCGCCCATGCTTCGCCGGTGATGTCGGTGTCGATGCCCGCCATGATCTTGATCAGGGTCGATTTGCCCGCGCCGTTGGGGCCAACGATGCCGATCTTCGCGCCTTGGTAAAATTGAAGATTGATGTTCGAGAGCACCGGTTTTGGGGCACCGGGGAAAGTCTTGGTCATGTTCTTCATGACATAGGCGTATTGCGCGGCCATCGGGCGGGTCCTTTGTGCGGATATTTTCTGAATGGATACTTGGGGCGGGAGATAGGGATATGAGCGCTTCGGGGCAAGCCGAGTCCGCTCTCACAAGCCATCTGGAAAGAGACTTGAAAGTTTTGCAATACTAGGGCTTCGCCTAAAGACGGCGTTAACCTTATTGCCCTAACCCGATCTCAAGGGAGCCCAACGGGTCAATGCAAACGCAAATTCTGGGATTGTTAACGCCTCTAATGGCGCTGCTTTTCGCGGCGACATTTGCGGTGTTCTGGAAACTTGGCAAGATGAAGCGCCATGTTCTGGGGTTTGCGCTTGGCTATGTCGCGTTCGCAATCGGATTTCTGGTAACGCATTTCCTGCCAGGCGACGCATTTTATACCTTCCATACAACGCAGCTGTTTTACACAATCGGCGTGACGTTCTTTTTGGGGTCAGTTTGCGAACGTGTGGGGCAGCGTTTGCACTTCCCCACCATCGCGACGATCTACGGGATCAGCGCCTTGGTGATGGCGCTCGCGCTCAATTCTACCGATAATGCGAGCACGGCGCTGGTCCTCGTTAATATCGGTTATGGCGCGATGTACATTGTCGGCCTGACAACGCTGATGAACGCGCAGCGTCGCCATATCAGCGACTATGCGATTATCTTCTTGATTGCGTTTTCGGCCACAGACTTCTTCATCCGCCCATCGCTAACGGTGATGTTTGAAACGACTATTCCGGCGGGAGAGTATCAGCAGTCGATCTATTATTCGCTGATCGGATTGGTGCTTGGCGTCAAATCGATTGTTGGGGCGATGATTTTGATCGGTGCAACTATCTTCGAACTAATCTCTGCTTTGCGCGAAGACAGCAAGCTGGATCCGCTCACCAGTCTGCACAACCGTGCCTCATTCGAGCAATCCATGCTTACCATGCTGCCCCGTGCGCAGTCAGAGCGGCGCCCGGTGAGCCTTGTCGTGGCGGACATTGATCACTTCAAGCAGGTGAACGATATCTGGGGCCACCAAGCAGGCGATCAGGCTATTTCCGGCTTTGGGGAGCTGATCGGAAAGATGATCCGTGGCTGCGATACTGGGGGCCGCATTGGTGGTGAAGAATTCTGCATCGCGGTCTGGAACTGCGAAAACTTGCCTGCGGAGAGGCTCGCCGAACGCATCAGGCAATCTTTCGCGCAAATGGAACACACTGGTCTCAATGACGATATCCGTCTGACGGCAAGCTTTGGCGTTGCAACCGCGCGCGAAGGTGAGACATATGAAGGTCTGTTCGCGCGTGCCGATGAAGCTCTCTATCAGGCCAAAACCGGCGGACGGAACCGTGTCGAGAACGCGGAGATTCAGCGTAAGGCCGACGTTGAAACTGCTGCCACTCCCGAAGTGGTTGAAATGAAACGCGCCGCATCGGATCGCTAGTCCTTAAAGGCAAGCCTTCTGGACACGCCTTCTGGACACTGGGCAACCGCGGCATTAGCGGTTGTGCTTATGAAAAAGACCCTGATCGCGCTTGGCGCCCTTTCGCTTTCCATCACACCAACATTGGCTCAATCCAATGTTCCAATCAGTCTCGGAGCTGCCGCTGACGCGGCTTTGGAGGGCGATGAGATCGCATGGAATTTTGTTGAAGGGATCACGACCGAAGTTGGTCCGCGGCAAGCTGGAACCGAGGCCGAAGCGAGGGCACGCGATTGGGCGATGGACTGGCTCGACGCGAACGGATTTGCGAACGTGGCCAATGAATCGTTCGAAATGGACACCTGGGTTCCCGGCGATGTTCACCGTGCAAGCGTAGTTGCTCCATACGTCCAAAATCTTGTCGTCCAGCCCCTCGGCAACAGCGCCGCTACCCCAGAAGGCGGGTTGGAAGCTGAGATAGTGTTTTTTCCGACGCTGGATGATTTGATTGCCGCTCCCGACGGCAGCCTTGCAGGGAAAATCGTTTATATCAGCCATGAAATGCGCCCGTCGATGGATGGTTCGCACTATGGCTATTATGGCGGCGCACGGTTCAGGGGACCGGGAATAGCGGCGTCGAAAGGTGCTGCGGCGATTGTAATTAAATCCATCGGCACTGATGAGCACCGCAACCCGCATACTGGCACCACGCGATTTCCCGATGGCGTTGCCGCCATTCCGGCAGCGGCAATGAGCGTTCCCGATGCTCAAAACCTCGAACGCATGTTCGAACGCGCGGGCGATACGCCAATGACGTTGAACCTAGAACTCAATCCGCGCCGGCTGGGCATGACGCTGAGCGGTAATGTTGTTGGAGAGATCGTCGGTAGCAATCCGGACCTCCCGCCTGTGCTGCTGGCTTGCCATATCGACAGCTGGTGGAATGCGCCCGGTGCGTTTGATGACGGGGCAGGCTGCGGCATCATCGCGGCGGCTGCCTTAAACGTGAGCAAGACGGGCCAACCGCTGCGCACGGTGCGCGTGTTATTCGCCGGCGCGGAAGAAGTCGGGCTTTGGGGAAGCCGCGCATACAGCGCTGCGCATATTGATGAACCCATAGCTGTTGGTCTTGAAAGCGACTTTGGCGCGGACCGTATTTGGCGATTTGAAAGCAATTTCCGCGATACAAACCCCGATCTCCACATAAAAATTGCCAAATCTATTGCGCGATACGGCGTCGCAAATTCGACGATCCGTGCAAGCGGCGGGGCGGACCTCAATATCTCGCGCGACCAGAAAGGCGCGATTATCGATTTGCAGCAGGATGGGTCGCGCTATTTTGACCTGCACCACACGCCCGACGATACGCTGGATAAAATCGATAAAAACCAGCTTCGTCAGAATGTTGCAGTGTGGACTCAGGTCGTCGGTATCCTTGCAAATGAGCCTCTGCCGATCCTTACAGGGGGCGTAAAACCAAGCGCTCCAGCGACGATGGAGCAATAGGCAATAAGTAAGCTGGCGTTCAGGCTTGGCCGCACAATGGGGCCCAACTGGGGGACTTTAACTGCGGCGATTGCCCCCTATTTAGGCGGGCAATTGATTGCATGAATAGCAACTGACCCCCTTGCAGCCCCCCTGCTGCCGTCTCTAAAGCACACGCAGAAAGCAGATGGACGTAGCTTATGACGCCGAACCATCCCGCAAACAGCCCGGCAACCGCATCCGGCACCGGCGCCGCTTTGCCTGAAAACATGTTGGTGTGTGATCTCACGCAAAGCTGGTCTGCCAGTGGCGGCGGAGGCATCTCCACTTACCTCAAGGAAAAGCGGAAGTATTTCCTTGAGCATTCCGAGCACCGTTTGCTGCAAATCGTGCCAGGTGCAGAAGACAAGATCACTGTTGAAGGCCGCACTATCTTTGCCGAGGTTGGCGCTCCGCAGGTTTGGGGAAGCCCGAATTATCGCTGGATCAATCGCAATGAAAAAGTGTTTGAGCTGCTGCGCGAATATCAGCCGAATATTATCGAGAGCCAGTGCCCGTGGGTGCTTCCGTGGCTTGCTATCCGGCATCGCTGGCGCTTTCCCGATACCGCTCTGGTAGCGGGATACCGCACCGACTTTCCCAATTCGCAGATTTACCGCGTGATGAAGGTTCTGTCGGGCCATTACCCTGCAACGTTCTTCAAAAAGCTTGGGTATTTCTATGCATGGTTGACCTACAACCGCTTTGACCGCGTCTACGCGTTGAACCGCGAAGCCGAAGGCATGATCAATGGGGTCGGTCAGAAGAATACCGGCGTCCTCGGCCTCGGCGTCAACGTCGACCAGTTCTCGACCGAGCACCGCGATCCGAACTATCGCACGAAAGTAGGTTTGCCAGAAGGCAAAGGCCCGCTGCTGATTTATGCTGGCCGTCTCGATAACGAGAAACGCGCCTACACGCTCGTAGACATGTTCAAGAACCTCCCGCCGGAATTGGGCGCGGGTATGGTGCTGCTGGGCGAGGGCAAACTGCGCGAAAGCTTGATCGAGCAGTCGCAAGGTCTGCCAATCGCATTTCCAGGCTACGTGACCAACCGCAAGGATCTCGCCACCGCGCTGGCTTCATGCGACATCTATGTCAGTGGTATGGCTGACGAGACATTCGGAATTTCCGTGCTTGAAGCGCAGGCATCCGGACTGCCGGTTGTCGGCGTGGCCAGTGGAGCAATGCCAGAGCGCGTCCCCGATGGCACCGGCGCGCTCGGCCCCGTCGACGATTACATTTCCATGGCAAACAATGTCGTGAAAGTATGGCGGGGCGACTACACCGGTATGCGCGATCGTTCGCTGAAGCTCGCGAATTCGCATAACCGTTGGAAGCAGACATTCGAGCAACTGATCAATGTTGAGTATGCCGAGGCATTGAAAGCGCGTGATGCACGCCGCGACGGTGCCTTTGCCGAACCATTGAAGCGGGCGTTGAGTTTTTCGTGAGCGATCCGGCCCAACCCCATACTCCGATCGAGGGCGAGAATCCTGCGATCAAGCATTGGCGCAATATGCCGCGCAGGACGCTGACGATTGCGTTGTCTATCCTGCCTTTGGTCGCGCTCGTCAATGTCGCAGTGCTGGTCTATTCGCTTGGCGGTATCGACCTTAGCGAGAAGTTGGTTGCTCCTGGCCTCTTAGGTTTGGCTGCTCTGCTGGTCTTTATACCGATGATCGCCAATTCGATTAGGCTGGGGCTCTGGGCGCGCTTCTTGGGTCTCGAATTCGGCTTTCTCAAAGCCTTGAAAGTCATGACCGGCACGATGGTGACCAATTCTGTCACTCCGTCATCAACAGGCGCAATGCCGATCAAACTGTTGTTCCTGATGGGCGAAGGTGTGGATTCCCGCCG
Source organism: Erythrobacter crassostreae (assembly GCF_019204045.1). Classification (GTDB taxonomy): domain Bacteria; phylum Pseudomonadota; class Alphaproteobacteria; order Sphingomonadales; family Sphingomonadaceae; genus Erythrobacter; species Erythrobacter crassostreae. Next base: position 1,730,163 of record NZ_JAGSPC010000001.1, read on the forward strand.
TTCAGTCACTTTGATTTCGTTTCAGGCTGCCGAAGACACGTTCGTGACGCTGACCACTGTTGGCCTGTGTCTTGGTATCACCGGATACGCCATGTTTGGATTTTTGGGTTCCGATCCTGAGATTCTCACCCGGTTGAACGGCACGATAGAGACCGCTGCTTGGATTGCTTCAGGAACCGTGCTCGCGATTGCCGCGCTCATCACGATGATTGCAGTTGGCGCGTTCGGCGCGAGGGTGCGCGATTGGTCGGCACGCTTAATGCGCCGTGTTAAGTGGCACATTGTCCAGATTGCGCGGGATTGGGCAAACGTATTCCGCCAGGGCAAAGGCCTCGCGCTGATCAATCTGGGTTTTACTGCGCTTCAATGGGTGGTGCGTTTCTCGATTGCGGGATTGGTGCTCGCAGCATTTGACGTGGAATGGCAACCCGCCTTGTTCTGGCTGCTACAATGGCTCGTTCAAACGATCAGCTCGATCGTGCCAACACCGGGCGGCGCGGGCGGGGCTGAGGCTGCGTTTTTGCTGCTGTTTGCGCCTTTTGTGGCCATCGGTGTCCTCGTGCCAGCGATGAGCACTTGGCGGCTGTTGCATTTCTACCTGCCGCTGGTGGGCGCTGCGCTTACGTTCTTCCTGTTGCACCGGAGGGACCGCGCAAAGGCAAAAGCGGCCGAGCGCGAGGAACTGCACGACAAACAGGATATGGCAATGGCGCAGCCCGCCGAATAATCGCTACGCTCGCGTGATGCCTTTCAAAGGCGCTTCTTTTGCATCCTGATAGAGGCGTGACATCGTCTCTCTCGGCCCAAATCCAAGGTGTTCCGAAACCGATCCGGCAAAGACACTTTGCAGCGATGTGGTCGGGCGAAGATCGCGATTCTCGAACAATTGGTTGTCCGCTAGGCCGGGCCAATCAGCGATCACGCGTTTGCCGCGAACACCGCCGCCCAGTACGATTGCCGCGCTGCCTGTCCCGTGATCTGTCCCGTTGGTGCCGTTGATTCGCACTGTGCGTCCAAATTCGGTCGCCACCAGAACCATCGTATTGCTCCACTCTGATCCCATTGCCGATCGATAGGCACCAATTAGGGCATCCAGCTGCCCTGCTTGCCGCCGAAACACCCCGATCTGATTCACGTGGCTGTCCCAGCCGTTCAGCTCTACCATTCCGATTTGGGCGCCATCTTCACTGCGCATCAGAGACGCGGCAAGCTCCCCCGTTTTCTGGTAGTCGCGCAGGTTCCTCATTTCAGTGTCGCCCGCCATTTCCCGCGTTTCGAGAGCTTGCGACAACAGATTTCCAAGTTGGGGGTCGTTTTCATAGAGCTTTCCGACACGGTCCATAAAATCTGCACTTGCGCTGCGGCCACGCGTTGGCGCGTAGTTGGAAGCGGGCGCGTCACCTCTAAGAGCAAGCGGCATTGTCAGCGCCACAGCCAAAGCTTTCGGCTGTCTGCCCGCTTTAGCTGCGATCAGCGAAGCGAGCCTGTTGAGCCAACCATCGCGCCGGGAAAACGGACTGGAGCCACCAGTTTCCAGCACATTTTGTCCGTCAAAATGCGATCGCTCGCGGTAAGCGGTTGCCGCAGCGTGGACGAACAAAGCCTCTCCTTCCGAATAAGCCTGCCCGATATTTTCAAGAGTTGGATGGATAGCAAAGAAGCTGTCTGCTTTGCGCGCGTTTTCATACTCGCGCAGTGATCGTCTGCGGAGCCGCGCAAAGTCGGGATCACCGACTGGCGCGAGCATCGACAGCCCGTCTGCAGCACCGCGCAGTATGACGAACAGCAGCTTTTTCGAACCGGTTTCCTGTCCAAAGGCAAGGCGCGGAGCGGACAATCCGCCGGCTCCAATAACCAGCGAACCTGTCATCCCGCGAGAGAGGAGAGTGCGGCGGTCGATTACGTTCATCGTCATTACCTATCTCCGCATCATTTCAGGCGCTGCGAGCATCAATCCAAGCGCCTGACGATCGCTTTCCGCGCGGCTTAGCCATAGTCGCGTGTTCTCGCTGAGAGTGCCAGGAAAGGCCGCCTTAGCGCGGTCCAGAATATTGGCGGCAAACGGCGCACGCCGGGTGATACGTTCTGCCAGTTCAACGCGGCGGATCAACGCATCGGGACCGGCCCAATTCCCTTCGAAATCATCGAAGCCAGCGGGCGACGGCGCATTCCAGCTTTGTTCACCCAAAGCGACGAGCATCGAATAAATCTGGCGCTCGTTGAATTGGTCGCCGCCTGCGAAGCGCAAAGAAGCGACCAGCCATTCGAACGGCCGCTGGAATTTTACGGGCCCTTCTCTCCAACATTCGGGTGCCTCGATCAGGGTACGGGTCAGGCTTTCCAGGTCACCGCCTGTACGCAGAAAGTTACGTTCAAGACGTCGAACTAGGCTTTCCGGAGGAACGTCGCCAGCGAAATGGCGCGCAAGTTTGGTCGATACGAACCGGGCGGTCGAAGGATGCGTTGCAAGATCATCGAGCACGGCCAACGCTTGTTCGCTGCCTTGTTGACGATATGTCTTGCCCATAATTGTCCGGGCACCGGGTTCATGAAAGGCATCGATAAAGATCGTGCCGCGTGCGCCCTCCGGAGCGAAGCGGCTGGTCTGACGCAAGCCGCCGATGGTCCATCCCGTAAGCGCCCGAGCGAACTCGGTCACATCTTCCTGAGAATAGCCACCATTCACGCCGAGCGTGTGGAGCTCGAGAATTTCGCGCGCCAAATTTTCGTTCAGTCCGCGTCTGCCTGGACCGCGCTTTCGCGGCGAGTTCGGACCGATTGATCTGAACTGATCCAAGTAGAACAGCATAGCGGGGTGAAGCACTGCAGCTTTCATCATGTCGCCGAATTTGCCGCGAACTTTCGGGCGAATTGCCCCAAACTCCAGATTGCCCACCTGATGATAGGTGCCGATCTTTCGTGCTGTGACGCTAAAGTGGTTCGACCAGAAATGGACCAGTCGCTCCATCATCGGCGTGTCGCTTGCGGCGGCCATATCAAACCGAAACCCCAGATCGCGGATCAACGCCTTGATCGGTTCCAGATAAGTCCCGCGAACCTCGGCTGGAAACTGAGGCAAGTATTCTTCAAGGCTTACCTTAACTCTGGTCCTGTCCATGCCCATGCTTTCAGCCCGGTCTTGAGCTATCGTCCGCGCACGGTTGCGCGCATGTATGACATCGACGAATTTCCCTGCCAGTTCGGTCGTGTCAGGACGCCCAGCTATTTGGACCGGTTTGGGCTCGAAATTGTCGATTTGTGACAGCAGGTATCGTTTTGCATCTCTCGGCGGTTCTTCGCCGAACTTCAGCCCGTAGCCGAACCTAGAAAGGGCAATATGGGATGCGGTCATTGTGATTGCCTGCGCTTATCCTCTGCGGATGGATACCACATTGTGTGAACCGCCGGCGAATATGTGTCACGTCGTGGATTGTAGCGGTTAGTCGCAAGCCTATGCTGCTCGCGCGTTGGGTTCGCTCGATTAGGCTCTACGGCGCGATTGTGTGGCCATCGCTGTTAGCTCGGGAATGAGAGAGGGCTTCGCGAAGAAGAACCCTTGAGCATGGCTGCAACCGCTCGATTTCAGGAAGTTGAACTGACTTTCGTTTTCTACCCCTTCTGCAACCACGCTTAAACCGAGGCTGCGGGCCATTTGGACGATTGCCTGAATGATCAGCCGTGCTTGATGATCTTCATCAATCGACGACACAAATTCGCGGTCGATCTTGACGGTGTGGATTGGGAAGTTGCGCAAGTGTGTGAGCGAAGAGAAGCCGGTGCCGAAATCATCCAAAGCGATTTTGCAGCCCATAGCTTCAAGCGTGGTCAAACAATCGCATATCGCGCCGCTATCATCAGTCAGCAGCATGGTCTCGGTCACTTCCACAATCAGATTGCGCGGTGCCAAATTTCCATTCTTGGCCAGACGCGTAATCTGATCGAGGCATTCCCCTTTCCTCAGGTCAGCTTCGGATGAGTTTATGCCGATCCGGCAATCAGGCCCATAAAGGGCGAGGAGATCGGCACCTTCTGCGAAAACGCGCTCCAGCATCAGGTTTGACACTTTGTGAGACAACACCGGATCAATGATCGCGGGCGCGACGTCAGCGGCAGACAGGAGCCGCCCGTTGTCGTCATGCAAACGCAGTAAAGCTTCGGCGGCCACTACGCGGCCATCGCCCAGGTCAACAATCGGCTGATAGACGGGAAAGACGCGGTTCGCGGCCAACGCATGTTTGAGGTCTGTGATCGCGCTTTGCCGTGCCTGCTGACGGGCGGCCATTTCCCTGTTCCAACACGAGACGGAGCCTTTGCCGTCCGCTTTGCCATCATAAAGAGCGACATCGGCGCGCCTGACCAGCTCTGCGCTTTCCCCGCCGGATGGCAATTGCGCGATCCCGCAGGTGCATCCCACGGTGAGCGTGCCGTCTCCAAAATCGACATGCTCGGCGAGATTGCTGGACAGTTTGTCTCCAAACTCGCTCGCTTCCTTCAAACCGACACTGCTCGGGAAGAGGATGGCAAATTCGTCTCCGCCCCAACGCGCGATAAATGTGTCGTCCGCAGCTTCATGCTGGAGCCGTCTCGCCACCGCTTTTAGCACTTCGTCGCCCGCAAGATGACCGAGCGAATCGTTGACCTGCTTGAAACCGTCCAAATCCAGCAACAAAACCGTAACTGGCGAACCGTCCGGGTCATTCAAAGCCTTGGTCAGTCTGCGGTCAAATTCCGCGCGGTTGTACAATCCGGTTAGCTGGTCGCGTTCTGCCGCACGTTTGAGCTCAGCATTGCGAACATGTTCTTCGGTGTGGTCGAGGAAAATGCCAGCAATCGAGTCTGGTTGCCCATCGATGTCTATCCGTTCGCCGACAGCGCGGACACGGCGCCTTTCACCGTCGGGCCGGACAACACAGGCTTCGAATGAGAAGGGCTCGCTGCGGTCGAGCGCGTCGATCAATGACTGGCTTACGAGCTCGCGATCTTCTTCGGCATAAAAATCGATCGCGTTTACGACGCTCAGATCGGTTTCTTCCGAAATACCGTGAATGGCATAGACCTGATCCGACCAGCTCAATTCATCCGTAGTCAGATCCACCCGCCAAGCGCCGATATTCGCGGCGCGCTCGGCTTGTTTGAAAACCCGGTTGAGCTGACTCAATGCGGTGTTCGCGCGAGTGAGCTCTAGCGTCTTTGCGTGGACCGCAATGCTTTGTTCGGTCAGCTCGGCCAGGGTTTCAAGACGATGAAGATCTTCATGACGGAACGCAGAAGGTTTGCGGCTCAGTACGCATAGTGCGCCCAAAACAGCACCGTTTTCAGCGCGGATTGGCACGCCCAGATAGGATCGAACGTATGGTTGCCCGGTGACCAGCGGATTCTCGCTAAGCCGTGGTTCCGACATGGCATCATCAATCAACGTGGGGGCGCCTGTTGCGACCGGCATTGAACAGATGGCACCATCACGAGGTGTTTCGCCAAGTTTCAGGCCGGTTTTGCCCAGAAACCATTGTCGCTGGGAATCGATGATCGAAATCAGCGATATCTCGCAATCAAACATTTCAGCTGCCAGCTGGGTGATATGCCCGAAAATCTCGGGACGGCGCACCTGATCCAATGCCAGCTTATACAACGTCTCAAGGCGATCAACTTCATCCATCGCCAGCCTGTGCCAGAGACAGCGTTAAGGGCATCGTCTGCGCGCTGGCTCGATTTCCCGTATATCGGTGTTAAGAATTTCGTCTTGATTGGGAACCCACCGCCGAGGTCGCGAACCAGTTGTCCGCCCTTACAGTGGTTGGTTTTAAGAGATGGTCGGGGAGAGAGGATTCGAACCTCCGACCCCCTGTACCCAAAACAGGTGCGCTACCTGGCTGCGCCACTCCCCGACATTCATCTCTTCGTCCGCCGCCCCGTAAAGGTTGGTGGGCCCGGCAGGATTCGAACCCGCGACCTAGCCGTTATGAGCGGCCAGCTCTAACCACTGAGCTACAGGCCCAAAAGGTATCGGCTGCGCGAACGAGGATGGCCCCTACATCCACCTTTCGATGGATACAAGCACGAAGCGCGCTTCTTTGACAATTTTAGCGTTTTACTGACGAAAGGACGTCGCCAAGAGTGGCGCTAGTCACAGCTCGCTGCCCGAGATAGCCGTAAACCTGCCTGAACCAGTCATACAATTGCTCCACATCGCCTTCATTGCGGCAATACGGCGTGTGTCCAGGCGCGAGCGAAGGGCTGTGAAAGCTGAGCACCAACAACGGCAGCCCGTCATCAAGGGCAATATCAATACCCCGGATCGCTTCCTCCGCGGTCACGCCTTCGGGCGTAAGAGCGATTCGCTCCAACAGGTTCAATTTTGAGAATCCGGCAAAGAATGTCGGCACGTGACGCTGGGCGCGGTGAAGCGACTTACCCAATTGCCGCAGCACGCCCCAATACACGCTCGTTACAGGCAGTTCGAGCAAGGTGCGCTCATCATCGATCCAGTACGGCGTTAAGGGGTGGTGAGTGTAATCGGGGCCGCCCTGCGCGCTGTAATCAAAAAGCGAGCGGACCGAGGTATCGATCGAAATACCCGAAGCCTTGAGCAGGTCAGCGGTGCTATCACCAAGACCGTATCTGCCTGCGCGGTAAACAATTGGTGCGGTGCCAAACGCATCTTCGATGGCATTGCGCAAGCCAGTTAGTTTCGCCGCTTCCAAATCGGATGGCAGGTTGCCTGCGAAGGAATTGAATGTCGTAACCTCTTCGTCGAAGGGCGGATTGACCCATGGATGCAATTGCACGCCAACTTCGGCTTTGCCTCGCTTCACAGCCTCACCGATGATTTCGACCGCGCGTTTGTCCTGAGTGATAGGCCAATCGACGAGATAGACCGGATGGGCTTCAATTTCCTCGCAGAATGTCTGGAACCGGGCGAGTTTTTCGACATGATCAAGGCCGTAGCCATCCCGGCGAAAAGGCGCGTCCCAATCAAACTCCTCTTCGGTATCGACGGTCAGCAGCACCCGCTTAGCGAAATCATCAGCGAAGCGGGCGGTTCTATCCGGAGAAGGAGGGGTCAGCATGGAGCAGCTAGCCATATCGGACGCTTCCGGACGTTGAGCGCTGTGCAAATGACCAGCGCGTTGAAACCGAGATGCGCGTGGAGATCAGGCAGCGTTGCCGCGATCTTCGCGCTCTGACGGGCTAGGCACGGCCTGTCTGGCGGTCAAGAGCGGTAAGGTCAGTGTCACCGCGTCATCTGAGATCAAAAGAGCCCCGCCTGATGCGCGGGCCTCTGCGCGGGCGAGCCGCAAGGCAAAGCCGGCGCCAAACAGGCCAGCGTTGATGGTGGCACCGATCGGAGTGGCTTCTGCCGCGAACACGTCTTCCTCAGACATAAGCTGCGCGGGCAGTTCGCAGGTCAGGCGCGCTTCTGTAATCCCTGCCTCGAGAGAGGCGACCAAAGTCTCACCAGATGCACAGCTGCCGCCAAGGGTTGCCAACAGGCGCCACAAGAGGGCTTCCGCTTCCTCTGTATCGATTGTCACGAACACAGGCCCGTCTGGTTCCTTGCCAAATTCGATACCCGCCATACGGACGCCGAGGACTTGCGCAAGTTGATCTGTCGTGGCGTGGGCAAGGGCAGACAAGTCCGCTTCGCCCGGTTCGATCTCCAGCGCACCGGTTTCGAGCTTGGCCAGACGATCAAGCTCTTCAAAGCCGGAGAGTATCCGCGCGGCGTCGGCAGCAATCGAAGCGGCGAGGGCGCGGTAATCATGCGGGGCGGGGCCGAACAATTGCTGCTGGATCACTTCTGCATAACCTTGAACCGCGGTTACTGGAGTGCGCAATTCGTGCAGCAATTGCCGGATGCGGTCTGCCTCGCGCGCGGCGGGAGTAACCGCGTTCGGATCATCATTGGCGGGTCTGCGGAAGCGCCCGACATAGCCGGAGAAATTTCCGTCATCGGTAAAGCTTGGCTGCGCATCGACGACCCACTTCCCTTCGATGGCGGGTGCGCCTCTTAGATGGAATTCGGATTTGGCAATGGGCAGGCGGCGATGGAATGCGCGCTCGACCGCGCTTTCATTGTCGTGCCCGCCCAATACAGATGGTCTGGCCAGTCGTACCCCGGTTACCATGGCTGCGGCCTCTGTTTCGGCCCATTCGATGCGTCCGTTGGCATCAGCGGAAAAGCCGAATACGGAAAGCCGTTTTTCACCGGAACGGGTACGCTCATCGAGGCCAAGCGGCAGTTTGGGCGAACGTTCGGTATCCGTGGGCGAAACATCGCGTGTCTTGCGGAATTGGGCGATGCGTTCGACCAAGGCCGATATCTCGCTACGGCCGCTATCAGCAGCGTCAAAGGCATCAACCGGCGCTGGTTCGACTTCTGGAAAAACCTGTTCCAGCTCCACCTTGATCGGTTGCCCAGTGGCTTTCACCGGCTCGGCTTTCACCGGCTCGGCTTCTGTTGGTTCAATCTCCAGCGGTGGTGCATCCGCAGGCTGCGTTTCGCTGATTATCGGTGAGGGTAGGCCGCGATCATGCACGCCGAGCCGTTCTAACAGCGTCTCTGTATCAACCGGCAAATCGCGGCGTAGTCTTAAGAATCCGCGTGCGCGCACCGGGAGACGGGGGATCAATGCTTCCCAATCATGTGCGGAAAGTTGCGCTCGGTTCAATGCGGCAGAGGCAACCTCTGGCTCATGATCGGCAAGGTGGGCCGCGAGATCGGGACTGCGAAAGCGCCAGCCGGTTTCGCGGATCATCGCCGCCCGTTCTTCCTGAGGTAGCTCTTCGGACAACGCGTCCATTCTAAGCCATGCGGCTGCGATCAAACTGCCAGAACGTTCGTCTTGAGGCGCAAATTTACGGTTGCCTAGAATGTCGAGCAACTGCCTGAATTGTGTGCGCGCGCCTGCCTCGCTCAACGCACGTTGGCGCAGCACAGTGGCAAGGCGGTCATCAAAAAACATCTAGGCTCCATCTGGCAGGACCCGCGCGCAATGCTTCGGGCGCACCGAATCCAGAGTAGACCATTACACCATGCCGCAAATGTTACAGGAGCACACTCACACTGCGTTGCAAAGCGGGACAATTGCTGGCAAACCTAATAATATTGTTCACGCGCGTATTGATTCACGCATGTTGTTTCGTGAGAGAAATATTACATTAGCGGTCAGGACAATCTTGGCAGCTTACGCAACGGGGAGTTTGCAACCTATGGCCAATCTGGACGAGATCGATAAGCGGCTACTGTCCGAATTGCAGGCCGAAGGGCGCGTTACCAACGTCGAATTGGCGCAGCGCGTTGGGCTGACTGCGCCGCCTTGTCTGCGCCGCGTTCGCGGCCTTGAAGAAGACGGGGCTATTCGCGGCTATCACGCCGATCTCGATCCTTCGAAACTGGGATTTGCAATCACAGTTTTCGCCATGGTCAGCCTTAAGAGTCAGGCCGAAAGCGCGCTGCGTGAATTTGAAGATCACATGGCAACATTGGCAGAGGTTCGTGAATGCCACATGCTCAACGGCGAGATTGACTTCATTCTCAAGATTGTAAGCCAAGACCTTCAAAGTTTTCAAGAATTCCTGACGGGTAAGCTGACGCCGGCTCCCAATGTGGAAAGCGTAAAGACCTCGCTGACAATCCGGACCTCCAAACAGGTTCCGGGTGTTCCGCTTTAAGGCGGCGCGATGAGCGACGCGGAACGCATTGCTGACCCGGTAAAAGGGCACTGCCTTTGCGGCGCAGTGACGATCACTCTCACTGCCGCTCATAAAGAGATCGATATCTGCCATTGCGAGATGTGTGCCCGGTGGGGCGGATCGATGTATGCGGGTATCGAAAGCGATGGCTTTGCTGTTGAAGGCGAAGAGGCTGTTTCGGTCTATCAGTCCAGCGATTGGGCAGAGCGGGCGTTTTGCTCCAAGTGTGGCAGCAACCTCTGGTACCACCTAAGACCGACCGGAGGCAGGACATTCCTCGCAGGATTGTTCGACCTTCCTGATGGTATGCCAATCAAACATCAGATATTTATCGATGAGAAACCCGACTGGTACGATCTGGCGCAGGAAAGCCCGATGAAGACCGGCGCAGAGATCATCGCGGAAGCCGAAGCGGCGGGCATGTCCTTCGATTGATCCAGCCAATCAGTGCAGCTTTAGCCGCGGCCTTACAATTCTGTTCACGCGCCCGATTGCCATCAGGAAAAGCCCCTTCATCCAGCCGTGAATGCCCAGCAAATGGAGCCGATAGAGCGAGGTGTAGATAAACCGCGCCATGCGGCCTTCGACTGCCAAAGATCCTCCGACAAGGTTGCCCATTAGGCTGCCGACGGTTGAAAATCGGCTGAGCGAGATCAGCGACCCCTTATCTTCGTAGACGAACGTTTTTAGCGGCTTGCCTTTGATAGACCGCACGATGTTCTTGAACACAGTCCCTGCCATTTGATGCGCAGCCTGTGCGCGCGGCGGGATTGGCATGTCTTCGCCTTCGGGCGTGTAGGATGCGCAATCGCCAAGAGCGAAAATCCGGTCATCATCCAGCGTCTGCATCGTACCGTGGACGATGATCTGATTGCGTCGATTGGTCTCTAAACCGAGGCTGCCGAGGAATTCGGCACCTTTCACACCAGCTGCCCACACGATCAAATCTGCGTCCAGTTCCTCGCCAGCGCTGGTGAAGAGGGTGCGCGGGCGCGCTTTGATCACCTGGGTGTCGGTTTGAACAATAACACCGAGTTCATTGAGCTCATGGCGCGCCGCGCCAGCCAGTTTTTCGGGCAGTGCGGGGAGAATGCGTGGGCCAGCCTCTAGCAAGGTGACCTTCAATCGGCTTTCGTCGAACACTTCCAGGCCGTAATGCCGCAATGCGCCCGCAGCGTTGTAGAGTTCGGCTGCAAGTTCCACACCGGTTGCGCCAGCGCCAACGATCGCGATTTTGACCTGCTCGTTTGCATCAGGGTTCGCCATCATCGCGCGGCTTACACGCAGGCAATTGTTGAGCAGTTTGGTGCGAAAAATATCGGCCTGATCGCGGGAATCGAGATAGATGCAGTGCTCTTTTACACCGGGCACGCCGAAATCATTGGAGATCGATCCAACTGCCAGAACGAGATAGTCATAACGGATCGTGTGTCCCGCGATCACCTCGTTGCCCTTGTCATCATGGACTGGAGCCAAACTGATCGTACGTTCGCCGCGGTCGATCCCGCTCAGACTGCCCTGAAAAAAACGGTATCCCCATTTGTAACAGTGCCCGCGATAGCCGACCTCATCGAGGTTCGCGTCGAGCGATCCGGCGGCGACTTCGTGCAGCAGGGGTTTCCAGATGTGGCTTAAGTTCTGATCGACCAAAATGATGTCGTGCTGCTTGCGTCCAAACTTCGCGCCCAACTTTCGCACAAGCGCAAGCCCGCCAGCACCGCCGCCAACGACGACAATCTGGGTTTTGCGGCCCGAATGCTTGCCGCGCCGGACGTTTTCTGCCGGTGCTGAGCCCAGCGCGCGGACAGGTTCGGTCTCAAGAACATTTTCGTGCTTCACGCACGATAAACGCCCAACGTTGTATTTGGTGCCCGACTGTAACGGAACCGTAGCAACCGATAGGTGCCAAAAACCCGATTCAGCCTTTCAGCAAAAGGTCTAGCCCTCGCGTGTCTCCAGCCATTCTTCCAGCCATTTGATCGTGTAATCGCCGTGCAGGACGTCGTTCTGCTTCAGCAGTTCCTGGTGCAGCGGGATGTTGGTTTTCACCCCTTCGACGACCATCTCTTCGAGCGCACGGCGCAGGCGCATGATGCAGCCTTCGCGATTGCGGCCGTAAACGATCAATTTTGCGATCATACTGTCGTAGTATGGCGGGATCGAATAGCCCGCATAAAGCCCGCTATCGACGCGCACATGCATGCCGCCAGCCGGGTGGTAATAGGTCACCTTGCCGGGCGAAGGCGCGAAATTGAACGGGTCTTCGGCGTTGATACGGCATTCAATCGCATGGCCTTTAAACTCGATGTCTTCTTGCGCCACCGAAAGCGGTTTGCCCGCCGCAATACGGATTTGCTCGCGCACCAGATCGACGCCTGTGATCGCTTCGGTCACAGGGTGTTCAACCTGAAGCCGGGTGTTCATTTCGATGAAATAGAACTCGCCATTTTCCCATAGGAATTCGATCGTGCCCGCGCCGCGATAGGCCATATCGCGCATCGCTTTAGAACAGACCTCGCCCATGCGCATACGCTCGTCATCGGTGATGACGGGGGAGGGGGCCTCTTCCAGAACTTTCTGGTGGCGGCGTTGCAGTGAGCAATCGCGCTCACCCAAATGAATCGCGCCGCCATTCCCATCGCCGAAGACTTGGAATTCGATGTGGCGCGGATTGCCGAGATATTTCTCGATATAAACGGTCGCATCGCCAAACGCGGCTTTCGCCTCGCTGCCGGCTTGCTTCATCAGCGTTTCGAGCTGGTCTTCGCTTTCGCAGACCTTCATCCCGCGCCCGCCGCCGCCGCTGGCAGCTTTGATGATCACCGGATAACCGATTTCGGCAGCGATTTTCTTGCCTTCTTCAGGATCGGAGACGGCACCAGCCGAGCCGGGAACAAGCGGCAGACCAAGATCGCCTGCGGTCTTCTTTGCCTGAACCTTGTCACCCATTGTGACGATATGCTCAGGCTTAGGCCCGATCCATTTCAGATCATGGGCCTCGACAATCTCCGCAAACTTCGCATTTTCCGACAGAAATCCATAGCCCGGGTGGATCGCGTCCGCGCCGGAGACTTCCGCTGCAGAAATGATCGCCGCGTGATTGAGATAGCTTTCAGTCGCCGATGGTGGGCCGATGCAGACCGCGTGATCGGCAAGGCGCACATGCATAGCATCGGCATCAGCGGTTGAGTGCACCGCAACCGTCTCGATACCCATTTCATGGGCCGCACGGTGGATGCGCAGAGCGATTTCGCCGCGATTGGCGATCAAGATGCGGGTAATGCTCATGACGGCTTAACCGATGACGACGAGCGGCTGGTCAAATTCGACCGGCTGCGCGTTGTCGACCAGAATGGCTTTGATCGTGCCGGATTTATCGGCGGTGATCGGGTTCATGACCTTCATCGCCTCGATAATCAGCAGCGTGTCACCTTCGCTGACTTTGTCACCGACCTTCACGAAATTGGCCGCTTCTGGATCAGCCGCGAGATAGACGGTGCCCACCATCGGGGATTTCATCGCATCGGCATTGTCTGCCGCAGCGGGAGCCTCTTGCGCAGCAGCAGGAGCCGCCGCGGCAGGTGCCGGTGCAGCAGTCACAGGCGCAGGAGCCGCCGCCATCGCGGGCGCGGCAACAGCGCCGCGTGCAACGCGGATCTTGCGATCGTCATCTTCTACTTCGATTTCGGTGAGACCCGTCTCGTTCAAAAGTTCGGCGAGTTCGCGAACCAGAGCGGAATCAATATTCATGCCGGAATTTTTTCCGGCGGCCGGCTTACTGGTAGCCATGCATACCCCTTGTTTAGTTTTGGGCCTGAACCCTCACCATTCGCCTATTCACGCCAATTGCGGCTGGCAAGTGGCAATCGTCCGAAATCGACGAATTGATTTTACGGCTCAGACCTCGCCTGACGCTACGGCCTCCAGAGCGATGCGGTACGAATCCGCGCCGTGCCCTTCGACTGTTTTGGTCGCTGCCATGCCGATGAAAGACGTGTGACGGAAACTTTCGCGCGTCTTGGGATCGGATAAATGCACCTCGACAACGGGCGTAGTGATCGCCTTGATCGCATCAAGCAGCGCGATAGAGGTGTGGGTGTAGGCCGCCGCATTGAGCAACACGGCGCGCGCGCCTTTCGCCTGCGCCTCATGCAGCCAATCCACCAGCATCCCTTCGTGATTGGTCTGGCGCATGTCGATGGTCAGATCGAGCCCGGAGGCGCGATCCTCTAACATACCGGCAATATCATCGAGCGTCTGCGAGCCGTAAATATCAGGCTCGCGCAGGCCGAGAAGGTTCAAGTTCGGGCCGTTCAGGACGTAGACTGTGTTGGTAATTTTAGTCATTCACACGAACCATTTCATCGTCGCCTGCAAGGATACTCGTTTGAAAAAACTGTCCATAGCAAAGTACTTGCCTTGTTACCTTTCCATGCGCCGTCATGATTTCTCATGTTATTTTTCCAACGTGCTAAAAAAACTCTTCGCCCGTCTGCAGATGTCCACGAAGTAGGCAGGCAAAAATCGCGCGCATCTTCACGCAAGAACAACTCCTGCTCCACTCCATCAACATAGCCCGCGATGTAGATATCGCATGCCCGGCTATTTTGCTCGCACCATGATGCAAGTTGATCGCCACTGGTAGCGGCCATAGAAAGTGCGAGCAGTCCTGAAAGCATGATCTTTCCCCTTTGTTTTACCGGATTTGATAACGCACAATTTCAGTCATTTGCAACCAATTGATTTTGTGCTCTCCAGACGGAAATTCGGGGTCTGAAATAGTGTCGCATTCGGGCACTGAACTAAGGGATTCTGGATCGCCTCTGGACTTAAGGGGCATTCGCGTCGCGTTCGTAGTACCTATCGCCTGTCCGCGCCGTTCACCTTACCCCACTGATGCGCGGCTTTGTAGCCGAAGTGGCCGGTGCCAAACAGAGTGCCGAGCGCTCCGGGCAGGCCGTTCAGGACGCAGATCGTGCAGGTCATTGGGCGAGATTAGCGGGTGTAGTGAAAAACGTGAAGAGTTAGCAACGCGGCTCTATGTATCGCCGATGCGGTTTCTTTCAGCCACTCAGAAACTGGCTTAGTGCTTTTGTCGCGGTGCTTGGTGCGTTTTTTAGACCGGGAACAGCCTCCTCAAGTTGGGTTAAGTCGGCGATATCAGGCACCCGCTTCATCCTCCATTTGGGGAATGCACGATCTTTGATCGGGCTCCGGTCCAAGATTTCGACAGAATGATGGCGCGGATCGACTTTCAGTACAGCCATCAAGGCATCGACTGTGCTTGGATCACCTTCGAGAATCTGAAAAAATCGGTTTTTTGAAAAGCATAGGAATCCGGTCAGGTCACGGTCGGCATTCCTATTCGCGGAATCCGACACGATCTTGAATACTTCGCCTTGTGGGAGGTCGTCGGCCGCAACGCTTGTGTAAACGATCTGAATCATACTTTTAGCCATGTCTTGTTAGCACGCGCCAAGTCTTGCTACCGCGTAACGTGTTTCCGCGATAAATTAGTAACTCAACACGCTTACGAAACCGATAATCTGGTCCGCAGTGGTTACCGATCAACCCCCTTCACTTTACCCCACTGACGTGCGGCGGTGTAGCCGAGGTAGCCGGTGCCAAACAGCGCGTAGAGCGGTTCTGGCAACCCATTAAGGTATGAGTTCATCCCGCGCGCGATTTCTCCGGCGGCGGCGGGGTTGAAAGCGGCGAGGATGCCCATGGGCAGCGCCCACAGGATCATCGCATACATGACATAGAGAAAGCTGGGACGGGCGCGGCTGGTCCATGGGTCTGCGGAATGGGCTTCTGCGACGATGGCTTGCAGCCGCGCCTCGATCATCCGCATTTCCTGCGTGCCCTCCAGCTTGATTAGCTCAAGCTTGGCTTTAGCACGGGCTTCTTTGTCAGGGATGATCTTGTCGATGATCGAAGTGATCGGGCCGATAAGGGTTTCGAGAATGGCCATGCGTTGCGCTCCAATAGAGGATGAGTCGCAAACACGAATAACCAATATGGTTCATGTAGGAAAATTGAGAAACCGTTTCAGATTTCTCCCGCTTCCGTCAACAGTCTTTGCGCGAGCACAAGGTGGGGGCGGTCGAGCATGTTGCCATCCATCGATACGGTGCCAGCCCCCGGAGCATCGGCGAACGCCTGAATAACCGCGCGGGCTTGGTTCAGTTCTTCGGTGCTTGGCGTGAAGGCCTCGTTGATCGGGGCGACTTGCGCAGGGTGGATCGCCAGCATCCCGCGGAAACCCTGTGCGCGCACGCTTCGGGCGCGCTGGCCGAGCTTTTCGAGATCGCGGAATTCGGGCTGTACCGTCTCAATTGGCGCGACGCCGGCTTTCACTGCGCCCAGCAGGCACAGGCTGCGCGCCATTTCATAGACGTGGGTGTATTCGCCGTCCGGCCCGCGTTGTTCACGTGCGCCCAGTTCACTCGATAGATCTTCCGCGCCCCAGCTCATCGCCACAAGGCGCGGCGTCCCGTCATAGGTTCCGGTGGTGAACATGGCGGCGGCTGTCTCGGTCACCAGAGCCGCAACTTTGATCGCGCCGATCTCCATACCCGCCGTCGCTTCGCGGGCGGACAGCATGGTATCAAGGCGCTCGACATCATGGCCGCCTTCTGCCTTTGGCAGGAAAATGCCGCCCGGACCCGCCGACACAACGGCATCCAGATCAGCCTCAGTCCAGTCGCCGGATAGCGGATTGACCCGTACCCAAACGCGCGACCGGTCCGGCGCATCGGCAATCGCGGCAGCTACTTTTTCGCGGGCGGCTGCCTTGTTTTCTGGCGTCACAGAATCTTCGAGATCGAGCAGCGCGATATCGGCATCGCTTCCGATGGCTTTGCCCATCTTTTTGTCACTGTCGCCCGGGGCAAACAGCCACGAACGCATACGGGGAAGGAAGGCGGCGGTGTCGGTCATATCAGTCATCCTCTTAACTCACCGAGTAAGCGGACGGAGAGTGCTGCGCAACTGCTAGAAAGAGCCTTCGATATCGAAGGAGTAGATCACGCCAAAGACACGGCGGCGCTCTTCTCGGGAGTCGACGATCCCATTGAGACGGTCTGTGAAAATAGTCCGGCTGAAATTGTCATTCTGATTGATCAGATTCCCCACGCGGAAACGGGCGGTCATGCCCAGCACATCTTTGTGCTCGATAAATGCACGCGCGAAACCGGGCGCGTCCTCGCGCTGTGAAACTTCGCTGAGCCGCACATCGGCCCGATTTTCGCTGAAGCGGTATGCTCCGCCCACGGCCCAATCAGAGCCGAAGAAATCCTTGCGCATTTCCACGTCGATCGTGAAGTTTCGAAAGCCAGAAATGTCGCGCGGCGTGCCGAAAAGCGGATCAAGTATCTCGCTGTCGGCCAATCGGAATTCCGCATCCAATCTCAGCCCGTTTACGCCAACAGGATCGAACAGAAGCGTAACCTCACCTTCGACGCCTTTGATGGTCGCTGCATCGATGTTGCCCGGGGCCTCACCGCCACCATCAATCGGGATCTGGTCAACAAAATCGCTCAAATCTTCGTAGAAACCGCGCAGATTGATGGAGCCATACGCGCCAAGGCTTTGCGTCGCTTCCAATTCGAACAACCAGCTTTGCGGGGGGACGAGATCAGCATTGGTAACATTTACTCGGTCTTGATTGAGGTCGGTGGATGCGATGAAGTCAAAGAAATTGAGCTGGCCGACAACACGCTCGACCCGGCCTGAAAGGTTCAGCATCTCGTTTGCTTTCCAATCGAGCGCGGCGAAGCCTTTCGGGCGAAAGAATGAGCGCGTCTGGCCAAGTGGACCGCTTTGGCTGATCGTTGAATATTCACCGCCAACCGATAATTGCATTTGCAGACTATCTGCCAATGCGCGGCCATAAGTGACACTGCCCTCTGCGCGATCTTCCTCAACACGTGCGCTCGAACCGTCGAATTCCTCCGGTTGCAAAACACCGGCTGCGTCGCGCACTTCCAATGCAGATTCGATTTCGAGGGAGTTTTTCACCCCTTCAAGAGCAAACTGGATATCGCCGCCCAATCCGCCGAAACCGTATTCGCCGCGAAGTATTGTTTCCGCCTCGTCAGCGTCGCGGACAAATAACGATCCCTCTGGCGAAGAGCCGTCGGCGAAGGTTGTGATTACCTCTGAAGAGGTCGGGCTGTCTTCGAACCGGCGATAACCGATCACTTTCAGCGTGCCGCCGCCAAGCCCGAAGCTGTAGTCGGCACCGAATTCGTAGTTGAATTCGTCTTCTTTCGAAGTGAACAAGCGAAAGCGATCAGCCGGGCAAATGGTGCCGGTGCGAACCGAAGTCTCGCTGCGGTCAAACAGGTTTGCGGCGATGCTTCCGGTCAGATTCAGGATGTTGCCGTTGTTCGCTGTGCGAGCAAAGGAGCCGGATAGACTTGGCCGGTCGGAGACGAATTTCGATTGTTCGTCCCGCGTATCAATGAGGACGTCAGCCGCATCAAAGACCTGTTCAATGCCTTCATTTCCGCGCCGACCTGCATCGTTTTCGAAGCTTAGCGTCCATTCGGTTTTCTCACCGCCGCCAGCAAGAGAGATTTGACCATCACCCCATCTGAAAGGGACGCCGAAGCTGCGCCATTCGGCAGAATAGCGGAATTGTCCGTTGATGCCGCCGGTTGATTTGGTGACAACGTTAAGCACCTGACCGGAAAGCCCGCCAATATCGAGGCTGGCGCCATCAACAATTTCGAGGCGGACGACTTCTTCAACAGGGATACGCCGCAACGCTTCGACAGGGCCATTGGATTTGCCGGAGATGCGCTGACCGTTGATAATAACGTTGGTGCTTGCCTGGCCAAGCCCGCGTCCACCGTCATCCGATTGGATAGAGAAACCGGGTATTTGCTGCGCCATGTCGAGTGCGTTGCGCGGGGCGAACCGTTCAAAATCAGCGGGTGCGAACACACGCCGTGTGCGAGCAGATTCGGTCTCTGCTGACCCTTCCTGTGCGGCTGCTGCGCTATCTTCGCTGCCAACAGTATCGACGCGCACTTCATCTTCCGCTGAAAGCGGTGCAGCGATGCAGGCAGCCGCTGCCGTCGAAATCAGAATGGATCGATATTTCATGTGACGTGACAACGTCAGTCCCCCGCGCAAGTTCCGTGCTGCCAGTTGAACAAAAATTGCCTAGCAGCAATCGCCTTGCGGCGAGCGTATGTCTCAGTTCGATGAAACTCCACTGGTCGGGAAGACAGGATTCGAACCTGCGACCCCCACACCCCCAGTGTGATGCGCTACCAGGCTGCGCTACTTCCCGATCCGGTGGAGGCGCGCCGTATAGGGCGGGGGGCAGGGGCATGCAAGCATGATTGCGCCTTCAGCAATCTTGCGGTCGCCACATCGATTTTCCACCGACCCTTACATCATGTATCCGCCGGTTGATTGCGGGGCGCTTGCAATGCTGCTACGCGCGCCCACTTACATGGGATAAGGGAGGGCGAGCGGGCGCATTATTCGCGCAGCGTTCATTCTACCCCCGATACTGACACATCAATTGGACGCCGCACTCGCGTCCGCATTTGCAAGGTTCGACAGGGCATGATTGATATTTTAGCTGCAGCTGGCGGGGCAGCCACAGGATCAGGCGGCCCCATGGGCTTCATACTCAGCCTGCTGCCGTGGATCGGCATTTTTGGCATTTTCTGGTTTTTGATTTTCCGTCCTCAGATGAAAAAGCAGAAAGAGCATCAGGAGCGCATTGGCGGCCTGAAAAAAGGTGATCAGGTTGTGACCCAAGGTGGCCTTGTCGGAAAAGTCGTCAAAGTTGATGACACCTATGTCGAGATTGATCTTGCGAAAGATGTGCGCGTGAAAGCGGTAAAGCACACTATCGGCGATATCATCCCGCCCGGCGGCAAAGCCGCAAACGATTAATCGCGATCATTTAGAACAAGACTGAGAACACGCGGCAATGCTCGATTTCCCTCTTTGGAAGAAGATTATGCTGTGGGGTATCACCCTCGCAGCGGCACTGATGGCACTGCCTTCGTTGTTCAATGCAGGCGGCGCCGAATGGCCCGATGCCTTGCCGGAACCGACGGTCAATCTGGGTCTCGACCTTGCGGGTGGTTCGCACCTCCTGCTTGAAGGCGATATTTCTTCTGTCGCGGCGCAGCGGCTTGAGAATATGGAAGAGGCCGTCCGTCAGGCGATGCGGAACGCGGAGCCGCGTATCCGGATCGGTGATGTTTCGACAGCAAATGATCGGCTGTCGTTCATGCTGAACGAAGCGAGCGAAATTGACCGTGCTCGCGGCATTCTGGAACCGCTGATGCAGGGGCCGGATCTTGTCCGCGAATGGGATCTGGAAGTCGTTGATGGCCAGCGCATGGTTCTGATCCCGACCCAAAGCGGTATCGATAATGCTCTGAACAGCGCGATGGAAAGCGCCGTCGAAGTTGTTCGCATCCGTATCGACAAACTCGGCACGCGTGAGCCGACGATCCTGCGGCAGGGCGATACCCGCATCGTTGTTCAGGTGCCGGGTCTTGATGATCCGCAGGCTCTCAAAGAGTTGCTTGGCGAGACCGCGCAGCTTGAGTTTAAATTGGTCGACCAGAATGCTCTGCCAAGCAACGTTCAAGCCGGCATTGCGCCTCCAGGAAGCCAGATTTTCCCATATGCTGCTGGTACCGATTTCGAGGGTCAGTCGGTTGCGGTGCGCCGCCTCGGCGGTATTCGCGGGGATCGTCTGACTGGCGCAACCGCTGGCAATGATCCGCAGACCAACGAAAACGTCGTCAATATCCAGTTCGATGTTCAGGGGGGCACACGTTTCTGTACGCTAACACGCGAGAACGTGAATAAGCCGTTCGCCATCATCTTGGATGAAGAGGTGCTTTCTGCACCGAACATCAATGAGCCAATCTGTGGTGGTTCCGCGCAAATCTCCGGCAATTTCAATGCGGACTCGGCTGCGAAGCTGTCCATTCAGCTGGGATCAGGCGCGCTGCCATTGCCGCTGACCGTGGTTGAGGAGCGCACAGTAAGCGCCGAGCTTGGCGCGGACTCGATCCAGCGCGGCCTGCTTGCGATGCTGATTGGTAGTATCGCCGTCGTTGTTCTGATGATCGCCACCTATGGCCGGTTCGGCGTTTATGCGACGATCGCCTTGGTCTTCAACGTCCTGATGCTGCTCGGCATTATGGCCTTCGCTAACAGCACGCTCACATTGCCGGGCATTGCCGGTTTCGTACTGACAATCGGTGCCGCGGTTGATGCCAACGTGCTGATCAACGAACGAATACGCGAAGAGCGCAAACGAGGCAGGCGAGTGATCGCTGCTGTCGAGAACGGTTATAAAGAAGCCAGCCGCGCGATTTACGATGCGAACATCACGAACTTCATTTCGGCCTGTTTGCTTGGCTATTTCGGGTCTGGCCCGATCCGCGGATTTGCCGTTGTTCTGATCATCGGCCTGTTCACCAGCGTCTTCACCGCGCTTCCGCTGACCCGTATGTGGGTGAGTGGATGGCTGCGCAAGACACGCCCTAACGACATCAACGTTTGAGGAGGGACACGAAATGAAACTGCTCAAACTCGTCCCCGCTGACACCAATATCAAATTCCTGAAACTGCGTGTCCCGTTCTTCGTGGTCAGCATGCTTCTGATCGTCGCAAGCTGGGCTGCTGTGTTTACGCAAGGCCTCAATTACGGTGTCGATTTCGCCGGCGGTCAGGAAGTTCAACTTACGTTTGAAGGACTGGATCAGGCGCCTGTGGCCGATCTTCGCGATAAGGTTGCTGGCCTTGGCTACGGCACCCCCGTGGTTCAGGAATTTGGTGCGCCAAACATCGTATCCATTCGCGTGCCGCTGCCGGAAGAAGTTGAAGCCACACCCGGCGCTGCGACTGAAATCGGCAACGAAGTTATCGCGCTGATCGAAGCCGAATATTCCGATGTCCGGACAGATGGCAACAACACCGTTTCGGGCAAGGTTGCAGAGGAGTTTCGCTCAGCTGCCGTCCTCGCTCTTGCCATCGCGATGCTGGGTGTGGCGATGTATATCTGGATCCGGTTCGAATGGCAGTTTGGCGTTGGCGCATTGTTTGCGCTCTTCCACGATGTCTCGATTACGCTCGGTATATTTGCGGTCTTCCAGCTGGAGTTCAGCCTACAGATCATCGCTGCGATCCTTGCGATCATCGGCTATTCATTGAACGATACAATCGTCGTATTTGACCGTATCCGCGAGAACCTGAAAAAATTCCGCAAGATGCCGCTGCCAGAGCTGCTCGACTTGTCGATCAACGAAACGCTGGCGCGGACGGTGATGACATCGCTGACGCTGCTGGTTGCGTTGCTGCCGCTATTGATGTTTGGCCCGGCGAGCCTGTTTGGCCTTGTGCTTGCGATTACTGTCGGACTGTTTGTCGGTACCTATTCCAGCGTCTACCTCGCTGCGCCGATCCTGATCTGGCTGGGCGTGACATCGGACAGCTTTGTCCCGCAGGAAACCGAGGCGGACATTCAGGAGCGTAAGGCCCGTGAAGGTGGTCAGGCGAAACCGGCGACGCCCATCGAATAATCGGCGAGCTGCTCTGCGTGGCTTTCCCAGCTGAAATGTTCGACCAGCGCAGCAACGTCCTGCGGATTGGGCGGCGCGTTGAGAACCGCGTTCACAGCCTCTGCCACGGCCTCTGGCGTGCGTTCGGATAGCAACCGGCCTGCGGTTTCATTGACGATCAATTCGCGCGCACCGCCGACATCTGTGGTGACGACGGGCGTACCGCAAGCGAGCGCCTCAACCCACGCATTGGCGAGCCCCTCATTTTCTGTCGGGAGCACCATAACGTCCGCCGCAGACAGGATCAGTGGTAGTAAGTCATGATCGATCGATCCGGTGAAATGGACCCTGTCTGCCACACCGGTTTCGCGAGCGATCGCGCGGCATTTTGCCTCATCCTCGCCTTTCCCAACCAGCACCAATCGTGCGCCTTCGATAGCGGGAAGGGCTGCGATTGCATGATCCTGACCCTTGCGACCGGTAAGCGCGCCAACACAGGCGAGCATGGGCACATTGTCTGGCAAATCAAAGCCAAGTTCCTGGCTGACCTGACTGCGCAATTGTGTGTGATCAAGCGGTCGAAATCGGTCCCTATCGAGCCCAGTATAGTGCACAACGGCGTCTTCAGCGGGCAGGCCAAGAGCGATCATCTCACGCTTTAAAGCCGCGCTCACCGCGAGAAGACCGGTTGCCTCCTCGGCGGCCTCTCGCATCTGCTCCAATGCGAAGTCCTGATGCCCCCAATAGGTGATATCGCTGCCACGCGCCTTGATCGAAAGAGGGATGCCCATGGCCTTGGCAACGATTGCGGCGGCGGGGCCATCGGGGAAGAAGAATTGCGCGTCCAGCAGATCAATTGGATGCTCGGCATGGATCGCTTCAACCACTGGAAGGATTGCTTTGGCGATGTTCGCAGCGTTACGCCGCGCGCCGACTTTGGGGATCAGCGTGAAGCGCGGGCGGTGGACCGGTATACCCTCTTCGATCGCAAGCGGTTCCAAATCGGCCAGCGCGCGGTATCGGCCAAAGATCACCGGTGGCAGACCGATCGGGTTGACGACGGTCACCTGCCAATCATCGCGCCGTGCCAATCCTTCCAATGAGCGCGCCACGAAAGTCCCGAAACGCGGGTTCGCCGCATTTGGGTATAGCGTGCTGAGTGAAAGGATGTGTTTCAATTTCGATCCTTTGACGAGACCCGCGATGATCGCAGGCAATCCGGTAAGAAGCGCGAAACAAACGCAGTTAAAACACCGGTATGGTTGAATGGCTTCACAACGGGCGCACCAGCATTACGGCGACCGCAATCCAGAGGGGATTATCCACCACCTGTTGTTTTTGCCCAGCGCCGGGTGGCAACAATCCGACGAGCGTGCCTCTCCGGTCGATCAGCCGCCCGAATGTAAAGCGCCCGCCGGGCCGCGGCACCAGACAGTCGCGATTGATTGCCTCACCAGCATCCTCCGGATTCAATTGACGCAGCCAGACAAGATCACCGGGGCGAAATTCCCCCGTGCTTTCCTGCACATTCATCACCATCAGCGGGCTTTCGCCTGATTGTGAGGCGAGATCGGTGGGCAGCACCGCTTCGCGCGGGCTATCCAGCGCCTCTGCACCGGCACCGCTCAATTGCGCCACAATTTGCGGCTGCGGGCTATCCTCTGATCGTACGAGGCTTTCGGGATCAACCCCCAAAGCAGCCCCGATTCTGTCCATCCATTTGATCGAAAGGTTGCGCATTCCCGTCTCCAACCGGCCAATGGTCTGGGCGGTTGTGGGCGGGTCGCAGGCCTCGGCCAGTTCGGCCAAGGTCAAACCTTTGGCCTTTCGAATGTCGCGAATTCGGTTAATCAATGACCTGCTCCATGACTCAATGAACCAATTTGGTAATTTCTCACTTTCCTACACCTGCGGACGCAATGCAAGTCTGTTATCACCTATTCGGTAAAAGTGGAGCGAGTAATATGCGCAAATTGGTGGAACGTGAACTGACCAGCGAAGGGCCAAACAGTGCGGGCGGAGCAAAGGGCAAGCGCCGCACAGTAACGATGAATGTCGGCGAAAGTCCGATTGCGTGGCTGCATTCCCGCGGGCATCTGGATACGCGTCTGTTTGAGGCAGGCGAAGCTTTGCGGCGCGACTATGAGCGCGCGCAGTTGTCCGCCAATGTCACAATGCGGTGGGACCCTGTGCGGGTAAAGACCACCGGAGATCAGGGCTTGTCTGCGAGCGAAAAGCAGATCTCGGCCAAGTCCCGCTTCGATGCGGCTTTGGCACAGGCTGGTAGCGGATTAAAGGACGTGCTGTGGCGTGTGGTGTGCGCTGGCGACGGCCTACCCGACGCAGAAAAAGCGCTCGGTTGGCCAGCACGCAGCGGCAAGCTGGTCCTGAAACTCGCGCTGGAAAGGGTGGCGGATTTCTACCGGATTACCTGAGCCAAGTTGGACAGTTGTCACCTGTGCCCTACATCGCGGAAAACCCGGTTTTCTGGGGCTTACAGCTTGTAGGGCACGGGTGACATGTTGGAAAATGTGTCACCTGTGTCCTACACGATTTGGTCTATTCATCGGCGCCGTAGAGAAAGCGTTCTTCGACAATCTTGCCGTCTTTCAAAGTATAGATACCGACTTCGCTCGATTTTGTGCGTTCACCAAACATGGTCACGTCCATTGTAAATCGGACCGCGAATTGATCGCCAAAAACATAGGGGCCATCTGTCGAGACAGAGTGCATTTCTGCGTTGTCGTTCCACCATGCATGTTTCGCCAAAAGAGCGTCACGACCTTCTACGCGGGCCATCTCGCCTTCCATCGGTTCCAGGCTGACAATGTCGTCAGACCAATATTCCTGAAGGCCGGCATCGTCTTCCTCAATCAGGAGTTTGACAAATTGTTGTGCAATTTCAGCCGTGCCAGTCATCGATGTTCTCCTAGATTTCCTGCGAGTAGAATGCTGGGCAATTATGGCAATTGCGAGACCGCCTCAATCCCTAAGTCGTGCGTTGATCTGATCACGAAGCGCCGGCAGCAGATCGCCTTCGAACCACGGGTTCTTGGCCATCCACATTCGCACGCGCCACGCCGGATGCGGCAGAGGAATAACCGGAGCAAAATCGGCATATCGCTGAACGCGCTCGGTCAAAGTCATTTTGCGCGTCTCAGGCAGGTATTGCGACTGCGCGTAGCCGCCAACCAGAAGCGTAAGATGATCCGCAGGAAGGAGTTCCAGAATACTGTTATGCCATTGCGGCGCGCATTCTTTGTGAGGCGGCGCATCCCCGCCTTTTGCCTTACCCGGGTAACAAAAGCCCATCGGCATCAGAGCGATTTTGTCGGCATCGTAAAATGCCGACTTGTCGATACCCAGCCAATCGCGCAGCCGGTCACCGCTATCGTCATCCCACGGCACACCGCTGGCATGAACTTTCGTGCCTGGGGCCTGCCCGATGATCAGAACCCGCGAGCGAGGTGAAAATTGAACAACGGGACGCGGGCCGAGCGGCAAATGCTCAGCGCAAATGGTGCAGGCCTTGATCTCCCCATGGAGATTGGCAGCCTGCTGATCGCTCATCCTTCGACTTGCTCGGCCAGGGTCAGCCAGCGTTCCTCGGCGGCATCTTTTTCGCGGCGCGCATTCTCGACGCCTTTGGAAATGGTTGCGAACCGGTTCGGATCGGCGGCGTACAAATCTGGATCGGCAAGGATCGCTTCACCTTTTTCGATGGCGGCCTCCAATTCCTCAATCCGTGCGGGCAATATCTCGTAGTCGCGCTGATCTTTGTAAGAGAGCTTGTCTGACTTGGTTGAAGAACGTGCGGTGGTTTCGGTGGGGCTGGGCGCTTTGGGTTTGGATTTTCCAATGACGCGCTTTGTGCGTTTCGCTTCCCAATCCTCATACCCGCCGGCAACAATATCGACGCTGCCCGACCCATCCAGCCCCAGCGTGACGGTGACAGTGCGGTCAAGAAAGTCGCGGTCATGGCTGACGATCAAAACGGTGCCGTCAAAATCGGCGATCACTTCTTGCAACAGATCGAGCGTTTCGAGGTCGAGATCGTTGGTTGGTTCGTCCAGCACGAGAAGGTTAGCAGGGCGTGAAAATTCACGAGCGAGCAGCAAGCGCGAGCGCTCACCGCCGGAGAGAATACCGACCTTGGTATCGACAATTTTCGGATCGAACAGAAAATCTTTGAGGTAAGCCTGAACATGCGTTCTTACGCCGCGCACATCGATCCAGTCGCCGCCTTCGGCAAGGATATCGCGCACGCTTGCGCTCGGTTCCATGAGCCTGCGTTGCTGGTCGATCATTACGCCGGACAATGTGCTGGCGCGGGTGATGGTTCCGCTATCCGGCTCCAATTCTCCGGTCAGCATCCGCAGCAGTGTGGTTTTGCCTGCACCGTTGCTGCCGACGATGCCGATCCGGTCGCCGTTCTGGATGCGCAAGGTGAGAGGTTTGATGATAGCGCGGCCGTCGTAAGACTTGGTAATGCCCTCTGCGACGATCACGGACTTAGATTTGAAATCGCTATCGTTTGCCAGTTTGAGCTTCGCCGAGCCGGTGTCGGAAATCATTGCAGCGCGTGCTGCCCGCATCTGGCCGAGTTTTTCGAGGCGGCCTTGATTGCGTTTTCGCCGAGCGGTTACGCCGCGTTCGAGCCAGTGGGCTTCGAGTTTGAGTTTGGCGTCGAGCTTTTCTGCGGCGCGCGCTTCCTCGGCATAAACCTGCTCTTCCCAGGCCTCATACCCGCCAAAACCCACGTCCTTGCGCCGCATGGTCCCGCGGTCGAGCCAGAGCGTAGCGTTGGTCAGGCGTTTCAGAAAGGTCCGGTCGTGGCTGATCGTGATGAACGCGCCTTTATACCGCGTCAGCCAATCTTCGAGCCAATCAATCGCGGACAGGTCGAGGTGGTTCGTTGGCTCGTCCAGCAACAGCAGGTCTGGGTCCTGCGCAAGCGCGCGGGCGATGGCCGCACGGCGTTTTTCACCGCCGCTTGCGGTGGCGGCTTCGCGGTCCATCTCAATGCCAAGCTGTCCGGCGATGCTGTCCACTTCATGCTCTGCAGGTGCATCGTCGCCGGCGAGGGCGAAGTCCATCAGGGTTTCGAACGGGCTGAAATCGGGGTCTTGTTCAAGGAACACGATGCGCGCTCCCTGCTTAACCCGCCTGATACCGCGGTCCATTTCGATCTGGTCATCCACGATCTTCAACAGCGTAGTCTTACCGGCTCCATTGCGCCCGATCAGCGCGAGCCTGTCTCCCGGCAGGACATGCAGATCAATCGGCGCCGCGCCTTGACCGGGCTGTGGGCCGCCGAACAGCCAGCGACCGCCCTGTTGCAGGCCGAGCCCTTCGAGGCTGAGGATGGGAGGTTGAGCCATAGGCCGCGCGGGTTAGGCGCTGCGAGGGCCGACGGCAAGGCTGACCATAGAATGGAGCGGCTACTGCTGGGCGCGCTTTTGTTCCTCAACCATTCGGGCCACATCTTCAAGCAGCTTGGGCGCATCAAAAATGATCCCGTCTTTGATCGTCCAACGCACACCGCCAACGGTCTCCAATTCGTTGCGCTCCCGGTTGAGGCGTGTGTGGCCAGTGCCGTAAAGAACTTTGAGGTTCGCAAGCGGGTTTTCCGGAACGATCACCAAGTCTGCGAGCTTGCCAACGGCAATGGAACCCATCGGAGCGATACTGCCTTTGGAATCGTAAATTTCTTGCGCGCCATCGACGGTTGCTGCCCGGACTACCTCCAGCGGTGTGAGGCCGGCTTCGCGCAGCATTTCGAGCTCGCCGATATAGGCGAAACCCCACGTCTGATAGATATAGCCGGGGTCAGAGCCCGCCGTGACACGCCCGCCGCGATCTTTGAACTCGTGAGTCAGGTCGAACCATTTGCGATAGAATTTGCGCCACGCGACCTCATCCTCGCTGGTCCAATCGTGATAGTAGCTGCCGTGATTGGTCAGGCTCGGTTCGTAAAACTTGTTGAGCGAAGGCAGCGTGTATTTATCGTGCCATTCCAGATTGCGCGCCTTCATCACGTCGCGGCTGGCGGCATAGATGTTGAATGTCGGGCTCAGCGTAACGTCGTTTTCGATCAGGTAATCGATGTAGTCATTCCACTGATCACTGCCCGGTTCGCCGACCTGTTCGGCCAGACGCGCAACCCACGCGAAACGCGCCTGCTCGTCCAGATAATTGTAGTCCGCTGGATATTGCGGAAGGCGGCTACCATCGAGCAGGCTCTCAAAGTGGCCGTAGAAATGCGTGACCCCGTCAAGTCCGAGTTCGACCGCTTTGCGTGCATTCACATCGGCAACGCCCCGTTGACCCAGATGCGCAACCGTGCCCATGCCTTGCTTATCTGCTTCATCGAGGATTGCTTCGAGAATATGCGGTTTCTCGTTGTTGAAGAACTTGATGCCGTCATAACCGCGTCCCTTGGCCCAGCGTACCCATGCGCGGCCTTTTGCGGGCGTATCGACCAATCCCTGATCCCAGACGGTGCCGGGAACCTGATAAGCGAAGAGGCGAGGTGCGGTGATGGTGTTGGCGGCGCTGCGGGTCTTTTGCTCAATCGAAGGGTCGCTCGCGCCCCAGCCAAACCCGACCCCGCGCACACTTGTTACCCCGTGCGCCAGCCATAGTTTGAAACCATAGGACGGCTGGGGTGCTTTCGCCGGATCGCCATTGTGCCCGTGAGTATCGACAAATCCGGGCAGGACATACATCCCGTCCGCGTCGATCACTTTGTCCGCCGCAACATCGACACCGCCGCCGCGAATGATCGCGGAAATTGCGTTGCCTTTGACCACAATATCGACCGGCCCTTCCGGAGGAGCGCCGGTGCCGTCGATCATTGTCGCGCCGCGGATCAAAAGTGTTTCAAATGGCCCTTCGCCTTCGCCAGCTGGCCGATCAGGCACGCGTTCCATTGTCGGCTGCGCCAACACAGGCATGGCGAGCGAAACGGCAATCGCGGTCAGAAACGTCTTGAGCATGTGGTCTCCTCTGTTCATCACGTCACTAGCTGCTCAATCTCATTTTGCACATACGCTGTTCAGCGCGGCGACATGCTCACCCCGCGATCGCGCAAATTCAGGAGGTAAGACCATGAAATTCTTCACTGCATCCACTTTCGCCGCGATGGCTACGATGACTGCTGCTCCCGCTCTGGCGGCGACCGTTGAAATCGCTTCGCAAGGTCCGGTCATCGAGCTGACTGTGTCAGAAAATGTGACCACCTCGCCGGATATTGTGACGATTGGTGCGGGAGTAACAACTGAAGCTCGCACTGCCGTTGAAGCGATGCGGCAGAACTCCGCCGAAATGCGCGCCGTGATTGATCGGATCAAATCGCTGGGTGTTGATGATAAGGATATCCAGACCACCGGCATCAATCTCAATGCACGTTATGATTACAACCGGCAGACGCAGCAGCAGGTTTTTCGCGGGTATCAGGTGTCGAACCGTGTCAGCGTGAAGCTGCGCGAGATTGATGAGACTGGACGTGTGCTGGATGCTCTGGTCAGCGCAGGCGCGACAGATTTGAATGGTCCGTCGTTTTCGATAGAGGATGATGCCGCAGCCAAGGATGAGGCACGCAAGCGGGCGGTCACAAAGGCACAGGAGCGCGCGAAAGCCTACGCGGGAATGCTAGGCTATAACGGAGTGAAAGTGCTGTCGATCAGCGAAGTGATACGCGGAAGCAGCCCGATGCCGCAGATGATGATGCGCGCGCCGGCCGAGGAATCGGCCGAAGCCTCCGCACCTGTCCAGCCCGGACAAGTGAGCACAGGCGTGAACATCACAATCAAATTCGAAATGGCGGGCAGTGGTGGCTGATTACATGATTACAGGTCATTACAACGCTGAATGCGTGACAACGTGGCCATTCACTGCTTGTTCAAAGCACAGTGTGTAGGCATGAGGGCACGATGAAGAACTTTCTCGGTCTTGCTGCCGCCATTGCGCTGGCTTCTTTGGGTTCCGCTCCTGCGAGCGCAGCCCATGCCGGCATGCAGGAGCAATCCCGCAGCGATCAGGGGCAGGCTCGCAAGGAGATGAAGGCGGGCAACCAGCTTTCTCTGCGCGAGATAGAACGGCGCGTCCTCCCGCGTATGCGTGGCAGTGAGTATTTGGGCCCAGCCTATGATGCCACAGCGCGCGCGTATCGCCTGAAATTCATTAAAGAAGGGCGGGTTACCTATGTCGATGTGGATGCCCGCAGCGGGCGGATCATAAACCGTTCGAGATAGAGCTTACATTTCCTTGAAAACACGCCGGTGGACAGCGTCAGGCGGCAGGCATCACGCTTGCTTGACGCGCAGCGATCAAAAGCGCACCAACTGGGCAACTAATTTGCAGAATACTGGTGGACTATGCGCATTCTGATTGTCGAAGACGAACCCACACTGGGTCAGCAATTGAAAACTACGCTTGAGCAAAACGGCTACGCTGTTGACCTCTCGACCGACGGTGAAGACGGACATTTTCTGGGCAGCACAGAGGATTACGATGCCTGCGTGCTTGATCTTGGCCTGCCGGAGATTGACGGGCTTTCGGTGCTCGGCATGTGGCGCAAGGAAGGCCGTGACTTTCCCGTGCTGGTGCTGACGGCACGTGACAGCTGGTCTGATAAGGTTGCCGGTCTCGATGCGGGCGCAGATGATTACCTCGCCAAGCCTTTCCAGACCGAAGAACTGATTGCGCGCCTGCGCGCGCTTATTCGCCGTGCATCGGGCAACACCTCGTCCGAGCTAACGGCTGGCCAGGTTCGTCTTGATACGCGGTCTGGCCGAGTTACCCTTGATGGGGAGCCGGTGAAACTGACAGCGCAGGAATACAAGCTGCTCAGCTATCTGATGCACCACAAAGGCAAGGTCGTGAGTCGGACTGAGTTAATCGAGCACATCTATGATCAGGACTTTGATCGCGACTCGAACACGATTGAAGTTTTTGTCACCCGTATCCGTAAGAAACTTGGCGCAGAGGTAATCACTACGATCCGTGGCCTCGGTTACAGCCTCGACGACCCCGCAGACGCTCCCCGAGCGTAACGGCGCAAACATGGCCCCCGCATCGCCGCAAGGTGAAGGCGAGGGAGCTGTGGACGGTGCTGCTGAAGGCCATGCACCTGCTTCGCCGCCGCGGCGTGGCAGCCTTGCGCGGCGCATGGGCCTCATTGCGGCGGGCTGGATCAGCCTGCTGCTGCTGGTTGGCGGCTTGGCGCTTGACCGGACGCTCGCCAATCAGGTCAAAAACAACTTTGACGAACAGCTTGAATATGTTCTGACAGCGATGATCGCATCGGCTGAGATCGATCCATTTGGCGATGTGTATTTCTATCGAAGCCTTGGTGATCAACGCTTCCTTGAACCAAACAGCGGCTTTTATTGGCAGATTAGCGGCGGTGAAACTGATCCCTGGCCCTCGCGCAGCCTTTGGGATCGGACAATAGCTGTCAAAGGCGACCACTTCGACAACGAAGCGCATTTCTACGATTCAGATCAGTTTGCAGATGAACCCATTCGCGTTGCGGAACGCACCATCATTTTGCCGGGCAGCGAGACGCGCTGGACCTTCGCTGTTGCAAGCGCGACGGAGGAGATGGATGCGCAAATTCAGCAGGTCAGGGCAATTCTGATCTGGAGTTTTCTGGTGCTAGGCCTTGGCTTGATCGCAATGGCATTGTTGCAGATCCGTTATGGCCTCCAGCCCTTGCGCCGTGTTCGCGCAGCTATCTCCCGCCTCCGAACCAGCGGTGATAACCGCATTACAGAACCACTGCCGACAGAGGTTCAACCCCTTGTCGAAGAACTCAATGGCCTGCTTGAGCATTCCGAAAAGCAGGCTGAGGAAGCGCGAACCCATGCGGGTAATCTTGCGCATGCGCTCAAAACCCCGCTGACGGTGTTGACCAATGCTGCGACAGCTCGCTCTCCCGATTTGAACGAAGCCGTGTTTCGCGAAACCCGCACGATGCAGCGCCATGTGGATCATCACCTCGCAAGGGCGAGGGCGGTCGGTCGCCGCGCGGTTGGTCATGCCCGCACAGATGTGCGTGCCAGCGCCGAGGCTGTGCGGCGCGCAGTCGAGCGGCTTTATCCAAGCGGACGGCTCGACATTGCTGGCAAGAAGGACTCAATGGTCGCGATTGAGCGGCAGGATCTTGACGAAATCCTCGGCAATCTGATCGAGAATGCTGCGAAATATGGCGGGGGAAGTGTTTTCGTGACGGTCGATGCCGAGCCGGATGAGGAAGAATGCGTTGTATGGGTCGAAGACGACGGAATGGGCATTCCAGAAGAAGAGCGCAACCGTATCTTTGATCGCGGAGCGCGGCTCGATACCGGTAAGCCGGGTACTGGACTTGGCCTGGCGATCGTGCGCGACGTCGCCGAAATCTATGGCGGCGGCGTCACCTTGACCGAAAGCGAAGATCTGGGCGGTTTGCAAGTCGAGCTTCGCTTGCCAAGAGCATAGCGGCGCGCCTGTTCACTTGAAGTTCAATCCAGTTCTGGAAGACCTTCATGCAATCAATGGCTTGGGGGTAATCATGCGTAAGAGCGTTCTGGCACTTGTCGGTCTGTGCGTATTGATATCGGGTTGCACAGGTTCGAGCTTTGACAGCGAACGCACGGTTTTTAACAATCCCTACGTGAAACCGGAACTTGAAAACGGCCCGGTTGGACCAGCATGCGATGAAGGTGTGCTGCGCGATGACAACCGCTGCTGGATCGATGGGAAAGCCTATCCCGTGTCAGACCGGTATGGCCGCGATGCAAACGGCAATCTCGTCTACTTCACACGAGACGAACGCAGACTTTACCGCGATCGGGCAGAGGCGATTGAATCGCGTCAAGACGTTCTGGAATCGTTAGAAAACGGAACGCCAATCCCGCCGGATTCGCCCGCACTGCCAGAAAACCAGCGTATGCCTCCGCCGCCGGTCAAGCCGTCGAGCGACTAACGCCGGATCAGCCTTCGCGAGCCTTTTCGTGGTGCCGGATCACTTCCTCGATGATGAACCGTAGAAATTTCTCGCTAAATTCCGGATCAAGATCGGCTTCTTCTGAAAGTTTGCGCAGCCGTTCTATCTGCCGCGCTTCACGGTGAGGATCGGCCGGAGGCAGCGTTACTTTGGCTTTGTATTCACCAACTGCTTGAGTGATCCGAAAGCGTTCTGCGAGCATATGAATAATCGCGGCATCGATATTGTCGATACTCTTGCGAAAAATCGCCAGTTGCGGATCATCGGCGGGGGGCTGGTGCGTTTCATTGGACATCGGTTGCAAAGCTAACAGCAATTCTGCGCTTGCCAAGCGCAAGAGGCTGCCCCAAAGCGCATTTTTATGAGTGCCGAAGTCGTCCCTCTACCTCGCAAGCGTCCGACGCTCGACCCGATGCTGTCGCTAACGGCGAACGGCATGAATTCGGTGAACACCGTCATTCTGGACCGGATGCAGAGCGAAATTCCGCTGATTCCTCGGCTTGCGGGCCATTTGATTTCTGGCGGTGGTAAGCGATTGCGCCCAATGCTGACATTGGCTGGTGCCGAGCTAGTCGGGTATCAGGGAACCCGCCATCACAAGCTCGCGGCTGCGGTCGAATTCATTCACACCGCGACACTTCTCCACGATGACGTTGTCGATGGAAGTGAACTGCGCCGCGGCAAAGCCGCTGCCAACATCATTTTCGGCAATCCCGCGACAGTTTTGGTCGGCGATTTTCTGTTCAGCCGCGCGTTTGAATTGATGACTGAAGACGGTTCGCTGAAAGTCCTCAAGATCCTTAGCCACGCCAGCGCGGTGATCGCCGAGGGTGAGGTTTCGCAGCTCAGCGCGCAGCGGCAAATCGCGACCAGCGAAGAGCAATATCTGCACATTATCGGTGCAAAGACAGCGGCATTGTTTGCAGCGGCCAGCCAGATCAGCGCTGTTGTTGCCGAATGCAGCGAAGAACAAGAACGTGCCTTGGAAGATTATGGCCGAAATCTCGGCGTAGCGTTCCAACTGGTCGATGACGCAATCGATTATGATTCCGATGCTGCAGAAATGGGCAAGGATCAGGGCGATGATTTCCGCGAAGGCAAAATGACATTGCCGGTCATTCTCGCCCATGCGCGCGGAAGTGAAGAAGAGCGAAAATTCTGGAAAGCAGCGATCTCCGGTCACCGCACATCCGATGAAGATTTGGCTCACGCGATCACGTTAATCGACAAGCATAATGCCGTTGAAGATACCCGAGAGAAAGCGCGCCATTTTGCGCAGCGCGCGATTGATGCGATCTCGATTTTCCCTGAAAGCAAAGCGCGTGCGGCGATGGCCGAAGCCGCGCAATTTGCGGTCGCACGAGGCTATTAAGCGGGGCTGTGTCCCCGGTTTTACCCATCCAGTCGGTTATTCCGGAAATCCGATCGGCATTGGCAAATGCCGGTGCTGCGGTCCTGATTGCGCCTCCGGGAGCTGGTAAAACCACGTCAGTCGCGCCTGCATTGATCGGTGAGGATTGGTGCAGCGGCCAAATCATTATCACTTCACCCCGCCGCGTCGCAGCCAGAGCGGCAGCCGAGCGCATGGCAGAGACGCTTGGCGAAAAACCGGGTGAGACAGTCGGTTTTATGACACGTCTCGATACGAGAGTTTCAGGCAAGACCCGCATTCTAGTGATGACTGAGGCGATTCTGGTCAATCGGCTGGTCGAGGATCCCGAATTGCCCGGTGTCTCGGCAATATTGTTTGACGAAGCACATGAGCGGCATCTGGACAGCGATCTTGGCCTCGCTCTCGCACTTGAGACGCGGAGCGTGCTTCGTGAAGACCTCCGCGCCGTGATCATGTCCGCGACAATTGATGGAGCGCGGTTCTCGAGGCTTCTCGGTGACGATGCGCCATTGATTGAGAGCGAGGGGCGCAGCTTCCCGTTGGAAACCAAATGGCTTGGCAGCAACCCCGAGCAATCAATCGAAGATCAGGTTGTCGGCGGCGTTATGACTGCTTGGCGCGATGAAGATGGTGACATCCTCGCCTTTCTTCCCGGTGTGAGGGAGATTGAGCGAGCCAAGGAGCGTTTGCTGGCAAGATTGCCCGATACACCCGTTCTACCGCTGCATGGTCAGGTTGAACCGCCAGCACAGCGCGCCGCAATCAGGCGTGATCCCGAGGGCCGGCGGCGCATTGTTCTAGCGACTGCGATTGCCGAGACGTCGCTTACCCTCGATGGCGTTTCCGTTGTGGTGGATGGAGGCTTATCCCGGCACGCCGAGTTCGACCGCGCGGCGGGCACGACGCATCTTGTAACGCACCGCGCAAGTCAGGCGGCGGCAACTCAGCGCGCCGGGCGTGCCGCTAGGCAAAGTGCGGGCGTTGCCTATCGCCTTTGGGAAGAAGGTGGTCACGGCGGTAGGCCAGAATTTGCACCCCCGGAGATTGAGACTGCAGACCTCGCCCCACTGCTTCTTAAACTTGCCAAATGGGGCGCGGTTGAACCTGCTTCTTTGGCTTGGCTTGATGCTCCGCCAGAGGCATCAGTGGCGACTGCGCGCAAGACCCTGCGCGCGATGGGCGCGCTTGATGAAAGCAACCGGATTACAGCGTGGGGAAATCAAATCAGTCAATTGCCGCTTGATCCCGCTTCTGCGGCGGCGTTGTTGTTCGGCGCACGCGAAGGGCAGGGTGAGGCGGTCGCTGAGTTGATCGTATTGATGCAGGAACGCGGGCTTGGCGGTCAAAACGAGGATTTGCTTGATCGCCGCAGCCGTTGGAAGGGTGAACGCGGCAAACGCGCAGAAGCCGCGCGAAAACTGGCGCAGCGCTGGGCCGTTCAAGCGAGCAAGCTGGTTGCACAAGACAACGATCAGGTTTCAGATCCAGCGCTGTATCTTGCCTTGGCACGGCCTGATTTCGTTGCGAAGAAGCGCGGCGCATCTGGCGAAGACTGGTTGAGTGCGGGCGGCCGAGGCTTTCGGCTTGACCCATCCTCGCCATTGGCACGCGCCGATTGGATCGTGATCGCCGATGCACAGGGTCAAGCCAAAGGGGCAAGGATCACATCGGCTGCTGAACTGAATCCACGTGACGTCGAGGATGCACTTCAAAAACAGATCGAGAAACGCTCGATAGTCAGATGGAATGAAAGAGAAAATCGAGCGGAGGCGCGGCTCGAGAAACGTCTTGGCGCGATTGCGATTTCCAGTGGTCCTGACCCCGATCCGGATTCGACATCGATTGTTGATATCCTTGTGGAAAAGGCTCTGGAAAAGCTGGGGGCGCTTTTGCCAGACGGTTTCCTGCAAAGAGCCACGTTTGCAGGAATTGACGCTCTTAGCGAGGCTTCACTCGTCGAGAGCGCTGACATTTGGTTGGCTCCACTGATCGAAGGGCGCCGTGATTTTGATCTTCCGCAGCACCGGTTTTCAGAAGCGGCCCTGAATCTGCTCGACTGGAATGACCGGCAAGCGCTGGATAGTCGCGCGCCGCTAAAATTCACCTCTCCGGCTGAGACCAGGCATGACATCGACTACGCGGGCGACGATGCACCAAATGTTGAGGTAAGGGTTCAAGCGCTGTTTGGTCTTGATAGTCATCCGATGATTGGAAATACGCCGCTGCTGCTCAAATTGACGAGCCCCGCTGGTCGTCCAATTCAATCCACCCGAGATTTGCCCGGTTTCTGGCGAGGAAGCTGGTCCGATGTCGCCAAGGAAATGAAGGGGCGGTACCCGAAACATCGTTGGCCTGAGCAGCCTTGGGCGGAAAAGCCGAGCCTGAAGACGAAAAACGCCTTCAATCGAAGCTAGGTTTCGATTAATGGACGCGGATCGAAGGGATCGAACAATGACCGCACGAATTTATCAGCAACCGAAAAGTGCCATGCAATCTGGCAAGGCAAAGACCGATGTCTGGGTGCTTGAGTTTGAACAAAGCGAAGCGCGCAAGCCCGATCCTCTTATGGGTTGGACCGGAAGCGGCGATACTCAGGCGCAGGTTAAACTGAGCTTTCCTGATAAAGATGCGGCGAAAGCCTATGCCGAAAAATACGGAATTACCGCCCGTGTTCACGCGACCCCACCAAAGTCGTTGAAGCTTCAAGCCTATGCGGACAATTTCCGGTAACGGCGACCAATTGAAGTTCGCCGGTCATTCCGGTGTTGAATTATCCGGCATTGCCCGCCATATGGCGCTCTGGGAGTCGGGTGGACGTTTGCGTTCGCTCACCGGGTCAGGTCCGGAAGGAAGCAGCCCAGGTGAATTGCGGCGGGTCGCTCGGCTCCTTTTCCATAAATGTGTTGGCTTAATCTGAGGCTTCGCGCGCCTCTGGTTCGCGGCGGTATTTTGCATACCGTTCCCACCTCTTGATGAGCGGCATGCCCATCAAATCCTCTCGCTGACAATAAAGCGATGTGGTTTCGCTACCGCCATCAGCCAGAAGCCAAAGCCGCGTTTCTTCGCCATTTACCGTCACATCTTTGAAAAGCCGATGCCCGGCTGCCTTTTCGATCAACGGATCTTCGTGCTCGAACTTGGTCCAACCCGCAGGCTCTGCGATTGTTCGCAGGTGAGCCGCGAGGGTGTCCGCGTCGAAACTGTGGCTCGTATCTCCCTCGTACCGCAAGGTGTTCACGATGGTGCCGTAAGGCTGTGCCCAACGTTCGAATCTCTTGAGAGGACCGATGGGCGGATCGAGAGCCCACGTCATTGTCGAATATTCGTTTTCAGCAATCGGTTTTGCCTCGATCACCGCGTCTCCAAACGGGCCTGCTGGCCCGCCTTCGAATGAGCACAGCGTATTAAGGTCCGCGGCACTGATTTCCGACAATGCAGAGGTTTGCACAGGCGCCATTGCAAGCAGCAACGATTCGGCAATCATGGTTTCCCCCTGCATCTTGGATTGTCCGGCAAAAAATCGTCTGCCCCTTCGACAAGAGTACTACCCTATCCTAGGGTGATAGACGATGAATGATTCTGATCCAGATCTGCCCGAGGGCGAAGAAGAGAATACCCCGACTGCCGCCGAGTTGGAGGCTGCCGGTCAGAACTCTATGTTTGGCGATCCCGCACCGGACGAGAAACCGGCTGAAGCAAGCGTTGAACCTGCTGCTGTGCCCGCGGCAGCGCCCGCGCCAGAACAGACACACAACGCGACAGAAACCGATAAAAGCCAACCTTACCGTGTTCTTGCGCGTAAATACCGCCCACAGACATTCTCTGAACTGATCGGTCAAGAACCGATGGTTCGGACGCTTGCTAATGCAATCGAGCGGGACCGGCTGGCTCATGCGTTCTTGATGACCGGCGTGCGCGGAGTCGGGAAGACTTCGACAGCGCGCCTGATAGCCAAAGCCCTCAACTGTGTAGGTCCGGATGGCGAGAGCGGCCCAACGATTGCTCCATGCGGACAATGTGAGCCTTGTACCGCGATTGCCGAAGGTCGGCATATCGATGTGATCGAGATGGATGCCGCTTCGCATACCGGCGTTGATGATGTCCGCGATATCATCGAACAAGTTCGCTACGCTGCGGTTTCTGCGCGCTACAAAATCTACATCATCGATGAAGTTCACATGCTCTCGCGTAACGCCTTCAATGCGTTGCTCAAGACACTTGAGGAACCGCCTGCGCATGTGAAGTTCCTGTTTGCGACAACGGAAGTTGAGAAGCTTCCGGTGACTGTCCTCAGCCGGACGCAGCGGTTCGATTTGCGGCGCATTCCGTCCGACTTGCTTGCTTCGCATTTCGGTAAAGTTTGCGGGTTGGAAGGTGTCGAGGCCGAGGAAGAGGCGCTGCGCATTATTGCGGCATCTGCCGAAGGCTCGGTTCGCGACGGCCTGTCTATTTTAGATCAGGCGATTGCCCATGCCGATCTGGACGAGGACAGCAAGGTCACAGCAGAGCGTGTTCGCGATATGCTGGGCCTTGCGGACAAAAGCGCTCAGCGGCATTTGCTCAACAATCTGTTGGAGGGTGATGCTAAAGCACTGCTCGCCGCGATTGACGAGCAGTATTCTCTGGGTGTCGAACCACTCGCATTGATGCGCGCGCTGATGGACCTCGTTCACAAGATCACGGTTGCACAAGTGTCTGGTGCGGAGCCCGATGCGCCGAGCGAAGAAGAGCGCTCCGCATTGGGCGAGTTCGCGACCAAGCTTGGAGCGGGCGAGTTGCACCGTCTCTGGCAATTGATGCTGAAAGGTCACGAGGAAGTGCGTCAAGCACCTGACCCTCTGGTATCGATACAAATGGCGTTGCTGCGGGTGTTACACGCGTCTGAGCTGCCTGATCCTGGAAAGTTGGCAAGACGGATCGAGCAGCTTGCGAATAGCGCACCTGCACAAACATCGACGCCCTCAGCGGGTGATACTGGCACAAGCGCGCAAGCTGCGCTGCCGCAAAGCGCATCGCTCGATTGGGAGGCACTGGTTGACGAGGTTGATCGATCCGGAAAAATGCATGTTGCGGAGCTCATGCGTAGCCGTGTGCGTGTCATCGAACTGGGGCCGGACAAGCTCATCTACGAACAGGCGGACAATTTCCCTGACGATCCCGGGCCGGAAATTCGCGATGCCCTGTTGCAGATCAAAAAACGTCGGTGGTTGGTCGAAAAGGGCACCGGCGATGCCCAACCGACCCTACGCGAAGTTGAGCAAGAAAAAGCGAATGCCGCACGCAATCGCATCTTGTCTGACCCGCTGGTCAAAGCCACATTGGAGGCATTCCCCGATGCCGAATTGATGGAGGCTGACGGACCGAACGCAAAAGTCGCCCGTGCTTCGGGCAGCAAATGGAATTGATGGAGTACGCCCGATGAAATCGATGGAAGAAATGATGCAGGCGGCACAGAAAGCCGCTGAGACGATCCAGAGCCAGATGAACGACATGCAGGTAAAGCTCGACAATATCGAAGTCGAAGGCGCCGCTGGCGGAGGTTTGGTAAAGGTCCGCGCAACCGCAAAGGGCCGCATCCTTGGCGTCAATATCGACGACAGCCTGATGAAGCTGGAAGAAAAGCATATGGTCGAGGATCTTGTGACGGCAGCGTTCAACGACGCGCGCGACAAGGCCGATCGGGTTTCGGCCGATCAGATGAAAGAGATGCAGGGCGGCATGGGTCTCCCGCCGGGCTTCAATCTTCCGGGTATGTAATGAGCTTAACTGCGGGGGCGCAATGACAGGCCGAAATTTTGATCCTGATGCGGTGCGCGCACGTCCCACGGTTCTGCCGGGAATGGCGAGCACTTTCGCGGGGCAAGTTGCCAGCCCGCCGGTAATTTCCTCCAAATCTGCCACTGAGGTCCGCCATGCTCGCAGTCTCAATGGAAAGCCGATTGGATTGATTCCGGACTTCATCACCGAGCAAGAGCGCGCGGCCCTGTATAAATATGCCAGCGCGGATGACGCGCCGTGGGAAACATGTTTGCCTAAGGGTGATGTGTGGCACGGTCGGTTGATCAATCCGGGTTCGGTTTCGCCAAAAATCCTCAAAATGATGGAGAATATCCGCAAGCGGACCGTGGCGCATATCAAGGCCGAATATGAGATCACTGATCCAGTTTACGCCGATACGCTGCAATTGGTGCGCTGGAGGCCTGGTGATAATCAAGCTCCTCACGCCGATTGCGAGGAGCCGGACGGACAGCCGAACGCAACGCCATGGCGAGCCTTTGCGTCAATCATTTACCTGAATGATGGATATGAGGGCGGCGGCATCCATTTCCCTGATCGGAAATTGAAGCCTGAAATCAAGCCGCGCACGCTCGCCTATTTCCCTTCGACGAACAAATACCGCCACGGGGTCGAGGCGATCACATCCGGGCTGCGATATACGATGAGCTGTTTCTACACTTTTGATGCTCGCAGGCATGACGGGCATCTCGTCTAACTGAGCGGCTATATACCCTTGCGCCCGAAGCCTGATCGCGGGGCTGGGCTCGTAATTGGCGCTGGCTCAGCCGCAACCGGCTCATTAGCGCCTTCCGGCCGGTTTTTCATGTAACGCTCGAACGCAGCATCGACATCGAATGAGGGGTCTTCTTCTCCATCCTTGGGTTTCGGCATGCGTTTTGCGGGGACAGGGTCCCCCTTATGCGGAGAGGCTTGCGATTTGTTTTTGTTCCAAGGGAATTCCGCAGACGCAGCGCGATACCCCTTAAAGAAGCAGAACCCAGCGCCAGCCAATACGGCTAAAGCGGCGAAGTAGAATGGCAGCCGGTCTGCTGGTCCGGCGCCCAAATCGCCAACTCCTGCGACCATGTTTGATAAAGCAAGCAGCGCGAAGCCGCCGATTATCCAGATGAAATAGTGCACTGCGCCCTCCTACTTCGGCAAGAAACGTACATTATCATCAATCGGTTAATCGTCCGTTTGCGTAACTCCACAGCTTCGTTGCAACAGGCATTGCGAGAGGGCGATTGGCTTCCCATATTCCTTAACAAAGGCGCGCCCCAATGGCGGCCACGGACCTAGAATAATGACTCAGCAATTTCCCATCCTTCCCCTGCGCGACATCGTAGTTTTTCCAGGGATGGTCGTCCCGCTCTTTGTCGGGAGAGACAAATCCGTTGCGGCACTTGAAGCGGCGATGGAGGCAAGCAAGGACATCTTCCTGCTCGCGCAGCTTGATCCGGGCTGTGATGATCCGGAAGGCGATGATCTGTATGACGTCGGCGTTGTCGCTCAGGTGCTTCAAATGCTGAAGCTGCCCGATGGCACCGTTCGTGTGATGGTGGAGGGCACGCACCGCGCGAAACTGGCCAGCATGCGGGCCGAAGGCGACTATGTGCTGGCCGAGGTTGAACTGCTTGAGCCGGAAACCGTGGCTGGCAGCGAAGTCACAGCGCTTATGCGGCAGGTTTCCGAGCAATTCGGTGAGTATGCCAAACTCAATAAAAAAATGGGCGACGACACCACAATTGAAATTGGCGAAGTCGATGATGCCGGACAGCTGGGCGATACAATTGCGGCCGCTATCAATGCCAAGGTTTCAGACAAGCAATCGCTTTTGACAGAAGCAAATCCGCTCAAACGGTTGGAACTGGTGATGGCTTTCATGGAAGGCGAGCTGTCGGTTCTTCAGGTTGAGCGGAAAATCCGTGGCCGCGTGAAGCGCCAGATGGAGAAGACCCAACGCGAATATTATCTCAATGAGCAGCTTAAAGCGATCCAGAGTGAGCTTGGCGGTAGCGAAGGCGAAGAAGGCGACGAGATCACCGAGCTGACCGAGAAGATTGAGAAGACCAAACTTTCGAAGGAAGCCAAGGCAAAGGCCGGTGCCGAGCTCAAAAAGCTTAAAGGTATGCAGCCGATGAGCGCGGAAGCGACCGTCGTACGCAATTATCTGGACGTTCTGCTCGCTCTGCCGTGGGGCAAGAAATCTAAAGTCAAAAAAGACATCGGCAAGGCTCAGGAAGTCCTCGATGCCGACCATTACGGGCTTGAAAAAGTCAAAGACCGGATCATCGAATATCTCGCGGTGCAAGCGCGAACCAACAAGCTGAAGGGTCCGATCCTGTGCTTGGTTGGCCCTCCCGGTGTGGGCAAGACCTCGCTCGGCAAAAGCATCGCCAAGGCAACTGGCCGCGAATTTGTCCGTCAGTCACTGGGCGGCGTGCGTGATGAAGCGGAAATCCGTGGCCACCGCCGGACCTACATTGGTTCGATGCCGGGTAAGATCGTCAACAATCTGAAGAAGGCCGGAACCAGCAATCCGCTGTTCCTGCTCGACGAGATCGACAAGCTTGGTCAGGATTTCCGCGGCGATCCAGCGTCGGCGCTGCTCGAAGTGCTTGATCCCGAACAGAATGATAAGTTTCAGGATCACTTCCTTGAGCTTGACCTGAACCTTTCGGACATCATGTTTGTCACGACTGCGAACAGCCTCGACCTTCCTCAGCCGTTGCTCGACCGGATGGAGATCATCCGTCTTGAAGGGTATACAGAGGACGAGAAGGTTGAAATCGCCAAGCGTCACCTGATCGATAAGCAGGTCGAACAGCACGGACTTAAACCAGACGAATTTGAGCTTACCGAAGACGGTTTGCGCGACCTGATCCGGTACTACACGCGTGAGGCCGGTGTTCGCACGCTGGAACGCGAAATTGCGCGTCTGGCGCGTAAGAGCCTTCGCAAAATTCTTGAAAAAGAAGCGACCAGCATCGTCATCACACCGGACAATCTCGGCGACTTCGCTGGCGTGCGCAAATTCAAGCATGGAATGAGCGAAGACGAAGCGCAGGTTGGCGCGGTTACAGGACTTGCCTGGACCTCCGTTGGCGGTGAATTGCTTACAATCGAGAGTGTGACGACGCCGGGCAAGGGCGAGGTCAAAACAACAGGTAAGCTGGGCGAGGTGATGAACGAATCCGTCGCCGCAGCATTCAGTTTTGTTAAAGCCCGCGCGCCAGCATACGGGATCAAACCGTCACTGTTCCAGCGCAAGAATGTCCATATCCACTTGCCCGAAGGCGCAGTTCCGAAAGACGGCCCAAGTGCCGGCGTCGGAATGGTTACCTCAATCGTTTCCACGCTGACGGGCACTCCGGTCCGTCCTGACATTGCCATGACTGGCGAGGTTACTTTGCGGGGCCGGGTCCTGCCGATTGGCGGGCTTAAAGAGAAACTGCTCGCTGCTCTGCGCGGAGGGATCACGACGGTCCTGATTCCAGAAGAGAACGT
Source organism: Erythrobacter crassostreae (assembly GCF_019204045.1). Taxonomy (GTDB): domain Bacteria; phylum Pseudomonadota; class Alphaproteobacteria; order Sphingomonadales; family Sphingomonadaceae; genus Erythrobacter; species Erythrobacter crassostreae. Next base: position 1,774,078 of record NZ_JAGSPC010000001.1, read on the forward strand.
GAAGGATCTGGTGGAAATTCCTGACAAAGTGAAAGACGGATTGGAAATCATTCCGGTTAGCCATGTCGACACCGTTCTGGAGCATGCTTTGACTGATATGCCGGAACCGATTGAGTGGACCGAAGCGGATGATTTGGCTTCTCAACCCGGAAACCAATCATCCGGTTCTGGCACGGCTGGCGGTTCGGACGTGCCAACCGCGCATTGATGCGCTAGGGAACCGCTCAGCATGCCGCGAATCGCAGCCGGGTCGCACCAGCTCACCACAAGCGGCGTGCATTGCTGAATGGGAGTTGCGAGTGTGCAGGCCTCGGTCTGTCGCATATCTTAAGCTTGAATGTAAAATCGGCGGTTTTGCGTGCGATTTGGCTTTGACAGCCTCCCGAAACAGGCTCAGTTTGCGAGCTTTACGACAGACGATGCATCGCAATCGTCACGCCGCGAAGTTTGAAGACTATGGAATTTTGAAGACAGGGGGTTCCCAAGATGAACAAAAATGATCTGATCAGCACAGTCGCCGAGACAAGCGGTCTTTCAAAAAATGATGCAGCCGGTGCCGTTGAAGGTGTGTTCGATGCGATCACAAAGGCTTTGTCGAAAGGTGATGAAGTCCGTCTCGTTGGTTTTGGGACTTTTTCGGTCGCGCGCCGCAAGGCATCGACTGGTCGAAACCCGCGCACTGGTGAACCGATGGAAATCAAAGCATCGAACCAGCCCAAGTTTAAAGCAGGCAAGGGCCTGAAAGACGCGGTGAATTAGGATCGCGGCATAGCCCTCGCGCGGGTAGGCGCAGGGCTGATAGCAAAACAAAAGCCCCGCCGGACTTTCGTCTGGTGGGGCTTTGTTTGTTCAGGCTTGGCCAGCGGTTACTGGCCGATAGCGATGAGCGCCGTTGGGCCTGCATTTGTCCGCGCTGTGATGTCCCATGTGAGGGCCTCACCGGTCGGAGTGGGTGATGGGCCTTCGTCTGTATTATTAGCGCGAATGTTCATTTGACCCTTGGTGACGATTGTAAATGTGCCCTCAAGTTGCGGAATATCAGGCATCGCATCAGCCTTGTCATCTTTGCTTTCATTCAGCACCGCAAGACCGGCCATTCCTGTCATTCCACCCATCATTGCCCCGAATGGGTTATCTTCGTTCTGAGCGGCAAAACCGGGTGCGTTCACCCGGACAACGCCTTCATCGCGGACTATGATCTGAACAAAGGGATTGGAAGGCGGCATGCCTTCGATGATTGGGAACATGAAATCGTGGCCTAAAGTTCCGGTGACGGAATAAGTCACATCGAACACACCGTCGCCTTTGATATCGACGCGCTCCCAGCCATTCTGACGCAGCAATGTTTGCCGCAATCCTTCGGCGGCTTCGGGGTCGGTCGGATCGATGTCACCCATGATCGCGGCCATTTGTTCGCCTTCGCGTTTGGCTTCGATTGCACGCATTTCTGCGCCCATTTCCCAATTCGCGCGTTGATCATCAATTTCGATTTGAGTGCATTCGCGGTCTTCGCCGGTATCCTCGTCAAAACACATCGCTTCGAACTTGGCGTCTTCCTCCGCAGCCATTTTTGCAAGCTGCGACAGGCCGAGGAAGAACACTTCCCCTTCATAGGTGAAGGTGAATTCATTCTCGTCCGTCAAAACGAGTTCGGAGGTGAATTTTCCTGGGGTGATAAAGCATCCCGAAAGCAGCAGCGAAAGCCCAGCGAGCAAGCTTGCGGCGCACATGCGAAGTGAAGTTGGTTTTGTCATTTGTCCATCCTCCCAGTTGGAAGTTACGATCTGGTTGCCACGGCATACAATGAAACTGCCGCCGCGTTTGAGACATTGAGGCTTTCGATTGCTGAAGAGATCGGCAGTTTCGCGAGAGCATCGCAGTGTTGCTCGATATTGTGCCGCATCCCTTCGCCTTCTGCGCCAAGTACAATGGCAACGGGGCCTTCGGGAAGGGCTTCCGCAAGGGTCGCATCGGCTGCTCCTGTCATTCCGATACGCCAGTAACCCGCATCGGCAAGCTCATCCAGCGCGCGAGACAGGTTCACGACGCGAATCCATGGAACAGTTTCAAGAGCACCGGATGCCGACTTTGCGAGAACGCCGCTTTCGGGCGGGGCATGGCGGTCCTGTGTAACAATACACGCAGCGTTGAATGCCGCCGCCGATCGCAGGATTGCGCCAACATTGTGCGGGTCGGTGACTTGATCGAGCACCACAACCGGGCGTGTTTTGTCGCCAGTGGCGACATCATCCAGAAACGTTCCGTCGAGCGCTTCGCATTCCAGCACGAGCCCCTGGTGCGGTGCGTCCTTAGCCACAAGTCGGCCGAGATCGGCGACCTCGGCATACTCGACCGGAAAATCTTCGGGCAGATCCCCGTCGAGCGATTCAATAGCCTCTCGCGTAGCCCACAATTTGCGGTGCTGGCGTGCGGGGTTTTTGAGCGCGGCCTCGACCGGATGGCGACCCCATAGGCGCACATGGCCCGATGTGGCGCGGCCCGAACCGCGTCCACCCTTCATTCGACCTGCGCGCCCTCTTAGCGCACGTTTGCGGTCACCCTTGGCCATAATTGCTCCTGCAAATCCATTTCATGCGCCTCCCCTGCCAGCAGCCCCATTGACAGGCAAGCGCCGCTTCGCCAAAGGGGCGCCTCTCGGCAGCGCATAGCCAGTATCGGAGATGCGCAATTCCCGGCAAAGCAGCGATATATTCCTGCATGGCATGGTGTGGACAGGTGGCCGAGTGGTTAAAGGCAGCAGACTGTAAATCTGCCCGCGCAAGCGTACATAGGTTCGAATCCTATCCTGTCCACCACCGCCCTATTTAAGTCACTGTTTTTACAGTAAAAAATGGGGTTGGACATCACGCCGTTTTCTAAACACCTATATTTTGGCCAAAAGGTTGGACAAAAATTGTCGTCAACCATGAGCATTCTTGTAATCGGCGCTGTTCATCTGAATCGCCTAAGTGCTTGAAATTAGATTCTTCTTTCTTCTTGATTTACAAGGCTTTTCTTGCGATTCTTCCCTCAGGCGGGAAACGCTGGAGTAACTTTTTAGCTATCGCTCCAAGAAGTGCTAGCAAACCGACAGGACGGCCAGCCATGCAGTGCTGACCTACCAGCCAGTCGGTCTAATGAAAGCCAGGGCCCGCCTACTTTAAAACTCGTAGCCGTAGAATTCTAAGATTTGCCGGTGCCCCTCCGGTATTTTCGCTTGGTGCTGCAATGGGAAAACGGTCAAGCCGACGTTTCGTGCAATCCCGTGTCTTTTGGTCACGATCTGGTTCAACGCTTTAGCAGGTTCTGGGTCGAAAGACGGTGAACTGGCATTAGCTGCTTGGTAAAATGCTGATGCTACGACGTCGGCGCATTGAAGGCCTGCAAGCTTCTCGGCCTTTTCAGTTTCCCAGTGCTTTCGGTTCAATAGAATGTGATTGAGGCCGGGACCTTTCAGAAACAGCGTATCAGTTCGGCTTTGCATTTCGAGCCTATCAACATACGAGAAAAAATGATCCCAGTCATGGCCCCGTTCTGCAAATACTACCTTCATAGGTGCAAGGCTCTTTCCTTCGCGCAGCGCCAAATGCTCTACCCACGCCGTAACCCTCTCCAGCAATAGTCGAAGGCACCAATTGTAGAAGGTGCCACCTTTGACCATTTTTTGTATTTTGGGGTTTACGTATTCTCTCATATTGGTCTTGTGGCTTGCTACAGTGAAAGTCCGGCAGCGGTTAGAGGCGAGAGTTTCGCAAACCTTTGCGCGCCGCTCATGAGCGATTTTGTGAAAATGGAGTGAGCCAGATTGCGTCGAATTTGCGGCATTTCTGCATTCTTTCACCCAGCCAACAACGTCTTTTTCGCGACATGAGCGCACAACAAATGCAGAAACGCAAAGCCATTCATGTCTAGATCCGACGTGCTTTAGACCATCCCTAACTCCAGGGTCGCCCGCTTCGTCAATAAAAACCGTTACATCAGTCACTTGGTCATAATGACCGCAAGTATTGTCGTTGTCGAATCTGGAAATATCTTAGTCAAAAGGTTGGGCCCGCAGGCTGTGCTTCGACGTTGGACAGTGGGTGACTGTCACTCAAAATTTCTAGAATGAGTCGTTGGGTCTGTGACAATTTTCGGCGGGCGCTGCAAAAAATAGGGGGCCACGTTTGTGGCCCCCTATTGATCAGTCATCTTTTGCGTTGTCCTCGGGTTTGGTCTTGGCTCAATGCTGAAGCCGCCAGTCGGTTGACCTGCGCCCGTGTTGGCTTCGTCCGCCCAGCAAGCACATTTGATGCTAACGTGGATACTGAAGGGGACGTTTGCTTTCCAACTTTACTCATGGTGTATTTCCTTGGCTGGCCTGACTATCGTTTCGTCAGACCTTCGACGGCGGGGAGCTTACGCCCTCCGCCGATCTCGCCATTGATCGTTAACCAGATCGAGCATCACCCTGTGTGGCGTAAGATCGTCCATATCGTCGATCTGTTTACACAGGTTGAGGAAATCTTCCCCGTTGTTTGGTCCCATGTGGTTCCAGAGGAAAAAAGCTCTGATACAGCGGTCAGCTGGACCATTGATTTTACTCTGTCCTTTTTCCCAACGCGCCACTTGTTGGGGGCTTTGTCCAATATAGCGGCCCAGTTCAGATTGAGTCATATCCATGCTTTTGCGGAGGAACAAAAGTTCTTCCGGAGCAAGAAATTTTCGGTTCTGTGCAAGGTGCAAACCAATTGCCCGATGCAGTCCTTCGGTATCGTGTACCGAAACATATTCTTCGCCATCACGGATTTCACATTCGAACCCGCTTTGAAGAAATATGCCCTGTAAACCGCACTCCTTATACTCATACGGCTCGGAGCACGGAGTGCCTTCCGTGCGCGTAAAGTGCGTTTGAATGTTCATAAGTCTTCCCATTCGACAGTTTTAACAAAGATCGATGTTCCATTCGATACGATGGTCACGACCCCAATTTCACGGCTTCCTTTCACTTTTCCAGTAATTTTGCATTTCCATTCTCCTACTTTGTCGCCTGGAACAATGACACCATCGACATGTCCCTTCTTAAGCACACGCACCGCATCGAGCCGAGTTATCCCGCGCTCATGCATCCGCCTCTTCGAGTGAGGGCCGAAAAAGACCTTGTGATCCTTCTCCGCAATAGCTCGAATGGTCTGCTGAATTCGCTCCGCAGAGGGTTTGAAGTCAACGACAGTTTTTGCGGTTGCTTGTCTCATGCACCTATCAATATGATAGGTAAGGGCTAAATGTCAACAAGTGATTAGCATCCCGGCTTTGACCTGCACCAAAGGTTCCGACGGGTTGGACATCGGAAGGTGGGACGCCGCAGGCTGCTGTGGGTTCCTGCGGTTGGTTGGACATCGGCAAGCGTCTGAAAGATATGAGTTGCTCTAAATCTATCCTGTCCACCACCGCCGCCTCTACCAATAGATAGACGACTGGCGTCACATGTCATGTGCGAAGGCGTGCCGCGCACACTTGCGAGCGCACGATGTGAGGCCTATTGCCCGCATCCCCAGAAGAATTGAGGCGCACGAAGCATGCAGCTTACCCATCGTCCCGTAATCTCCTCCACCGGCCTGTTTACGCCGGAAGAATCGATCACCAACGAAGAGTTGGTGGCCAGCTTCAATACGTTTGTGGACCGCCACAATGCGCAAAATGCAGCTGCAATCGAGTCGGGCGAGATGGAGCCTCTTAGCCATTCGTCGGTCGAGTTCATTGAAAAGGCGAGCGGCATTAAAGCTCGGCATGTCATGTCGAAAGAGCCGGTGCTTAATCCCGAAACGATGAGCCCGCGCTGGCAAGAGCGCACCAATGATGAGCTGTCGATGATGGCCGAGATTGGTGTGGCAGCCGCCAAACAGGCGCTGGAGCGGGCAGGGCGTGATGTGAAAGACGTCGATGCCGTATTGTGCGCAGCTTCGAATATGGAGCGCCCATACCCAGCAATGGCAGTCGAAATTCAACAGGCGCTGGGCATAGATGGCTTTGGGTTTGATATGAATGTTGCGTGTTCTTCCGCGACGTTCGGTATTCAACCCGCCGCCGACTATGTACGTGCAGGCAATGCAAAGAGCGTTCTGGTCGTCAGCCCGGAGATTACATCGGGCCATCTCAATTGGCGCGACCGCGATAGCCACTTCATCTTTGGCGATGTTGCAACCGCGGTTCTGGTTGAGGATGCGGCCATCGCGCCGCAGAACCATTGGGACATTCTCAGCACTAAGCTGAAGACGGTTTTCTCCAACAACATCCGCAACAATTTCGGATTTTTGAACCGTGCGGCGCCTGAAAATGCGAATGAAGCGGACAAGCTGTTTGTTCAGGAAGGTCGAAAGGTCTTTAAAGAAGTGGTTCCGATGGTCGCGCAAATGATCGTGGATGAGGCTGAGAAACTTCAGATGGACCCTGCAACCCTGCGCCGCCTTTGGCTGCATCAGGCAAATGCGGGGATGAACCGGTTGATCGCACAGCGTGTGCTAGGCCATGAGGCCAATGATGATGAGAGCCCTACGGTACTTGATATCTACGGCAACACATCAAGCGCAGGTTCGATCATCGCTTTCCATCTCAACAGCGAAGATCTGGCATCAGGCGATACCGGACTGATCTGCAGCTTTGGTGCGGGTTATTCCGCCGGAACGGTGTTCGTGCGCAAGGTTGCCTGAGTTTCTGATCGACGCGCAAGGAAGCCATCCCAAGCCGCGATGATGAACTTTGCGGCCCACCAGATCGCGACGACAGCAATCATCGAAACCAGACCGTCCACTGCATAGTGGTAGGCAAGGTGCACGCTGCTGATCCAAGTGATGATGAAGAACGCGCCGAAGAACATGCCCCATCCTTTGTGAATCTGGCGCACGGCCAGCCAATATATAAACGCGATGGCACAGTGCATGCTGGGCATGGCAGTAATCCCGCTGCCCAATCCGCTGGATGATGCGCCGTGCCATTCCAGCAGCAGGCCTTGAACGCGCAATGTCATGATCGGGATCTGTTCATTGGCAGCGTTTAAGTAGTCCATCTGCGGTGCAAAGTGCGCATTCCCGAGCATCGGCTCGAGAAAGACCGGACCAACCGAGGCGAGCCACGTTGCCATCGCTCCGCCAATTAGCGACCAGCTGAGCATGTATGTCAGAAAGAACTGGCGGCGCAATTGGCTGTCCATCCGGTAGAACGCGAAGAACATTACGCCGGGATAAAGCAGCAGGAACCAGATGTGGTACAGAAAAGCGAGGAACGCGGTGACGATTGGGAAACCCAAGACCGGTTGCATCACTTCCCAAGCATCATAACCGAAAAAGATTGCACGATCCCATTCGATGAAAGTTTGGTCCCAAGTGTATTCATTGAACAGTGGTATGGCAGATTTCATTTTTGAGAAGAACGGCAGGACCACAATGGCAATTGCCATGAGCGGTAGCCCGCTTGAAATCACATGCCATAGAGGCTTTGCCGTGTAGCGCTCTTTAAGAAACGAGGTCGGGCTTTTGGGGCGGTTGCGATTGAGCTGCCATGCCGCATCGAACGCGACAAGGATGAGCACGAACAGCCCAAAAATACGGGCGTTTTCAATAACACCGCTAACGCTGGGCGAAACACCTTGTGCGAGCAATATCCCGATGCACAATGCCATAATGGCAACGCCGATAAGGTAGATCGGCATCTCTCCAAGCAAGCGCATTGCCAGGTTTTTCGCGGCTTCGCTTTTGGATGGTGGGTTCGCTACTGTGTCCATTACGGCAGCGGGAATTAAGGTAAACATCTTACTAAGTGGTGAATTCTGTGGCTCAAGAGATGCGGTCTGTAATGCTTCTGATTTATCAGGGAATATGCCCTGATTTGTGCGGCGTTGCGGAGCAAGAGCGCATTACGTTGCTTGCGGGCAGGCATTTCAAACCCTAGATGCGAGCGAATGGCAGGCGAAATTCTCGATAACCAAGGGCGCGGTGAGGCTGGCTGGAGCTGGCCAGCGATTCACCCCGAAGGGCGCAAATACGGCGTGATCGCAGTCGCGATCAGCCTCGTGCCATTGCTCATATTTGACTGGGAGATCATCGGCTGGCCGATGCTGCTCCTATCAATCGGCGTATTCGCATTTTTCCGCGATCCGGAACGCGTTGTGCCTCAAGCAGACAACGCCATCGTTTCCCCCGCCGATGGATTGGTTTCTCTTATCACTCAGGTGGATCCGCCGACTGAGCTGCAGCTGGATGACGGGTCGGGCTTTCCCGGTCTTCCCGCAGGTCCGGTGACGCGTGTTTCGATCTTTATGAGCGTCTTCGATGTGCACATTAACCGCGCGCCGATCGCGGGTACTGTGCGGCGGCTGGTCTACATGCCGGGCAAATTCATAAATGCCGATCTCGATAAAGCGAGCGAAGAAAATGAACGCCAGCATATCCTGATCGAACGTACTGACGGTCTGGCCATTGGTTTTACTCAGATCGCTGGCCTTGTGGCGCGGCGGATTATTCCTTTTGTGAAACCTGGAGACACGGTTGCAACAGGGCAGCGCATTGGCCTGATCCGCTTTGGAAGCCGGGTGGATGTCTACCTGCCAGCGGGGACCGAGCCAAAAGTGTTGCTTGGGCAGCGCTGTATCGCGGGCGAAACGATCCTCGCCGAGGTTGGTGCGCAGACCGGATTGCTTGAAGGTATCGCACAGTGATCTTGCAAACCAAGAGTGTGCTTTGAAGAAGCCTGGTTTCCGGAAACCTGCGCGTTTCGCTGCGCCCAGGGTTGGCCCTAAGGCGGCTGAGGACGAAGATGGCAAGTCCGAAGGCGATCCTAAAGGTCTAAGCCTGCGCGCTATGCTCCCGAATGCGATTACCGCAGCGGCGCTATGCTCAGGCTTGACCGGCATCCGTTTCGCGATTGAAGAGCAGTGGTCTTACGCGATCCTTGCGGTTCTCCTTGCGGGGGTTCTGGACGGGATGGACGGGCGCATTGCCCGTTTGCTGAACGCGCAATCGCGTTTTGGAGCTGAACTCGACAGTTTGGCCGATTCGCTGTCGTTTGGAATGGCGCCTGCGATTATTCTCTATATGTGGTCGCTTCAGGAGCTTGACCGTTTCGGCTGGTTTGCCGCGCTGGCATTTGCGATCTGCTGCGCCTTGCGTCTTGCCCGCTTTAATGCCCAAATTGATGTTGACGAGCAGCCGCACAAATCGGCCGGTTTCCTTACAGGTGTACCCGCCCCAGTGGGGGCAGGGCTCGCCTTTATGCCGTTCTACCTTTGGATGGCGACTGGTATTGAAGCATTCCGCGACCCGATCCTGCTTTCTGTGTGGATCAGCTTGATTGCGGTTCTGCTGATTTCCAACATGGCCACGCTGAGCTGGCTGGCGATCCGCCCGCGTAGAGGCATTCGGCTTGGCCTTATCGCCTTTACCGGCCTTGGCTTTGCCGCTCTCATTCAGGAGCCTTGGTGGTCTCTAACTGTGATCAGCGCAGGCTATCTGTTGCTGATGCCTTACGCTCTAATTAAATACGGATCGATCAAGCGGCGTCGAGCGCGTGAAGCCGAACATCTGACGGGCGCGGCAGGCGGCGTGCAAACGGGCGAGTAGTTGCCAAAGCCCGCGGCGCGTTAGGGCGCAAGCGGACAATGCGTGCCTCGACCTGAGGAACAAAGCCCGCGTTAACCAGCGCGCTCTGCCGTTTGAGCGATACATAGGCAGACCGGGCGCGCATCCAGAAATCGACCAGAGTGATCGCGGTGGCGATTGCAATCACTGAAAACAGGATTGTGATAGTGGCGGCAATCATCGGTCATTTCCTTCGTTCGGTCTTTGTTCCCCCACGCTTGTTCTATAAGTGTTCTCCCCAGTCAAGCGATTTTGTTCCACTTGTGTTCCACACTGTGCAAATGCACTAGATTTTGTGGGAGAAGGCGGTTAAACGCGCCGCATCGCAGCTGCACTTGTCCGAATCACAGGACAGCGACAGCGGCGAAATTCACATGGAAGGCGCTTCATACCGGTGCTGCCAGCGGGATCTCCGCCAGCGGTTCCAAGCCTTCCAGAGGAACAACCGGAAAGGAAATACCCATGGCGGCTACCACCGTTACCATGCAGCAATTGATTGAGGCCGGCGCACACTTCGGCCACCAGACCCACCGCTGGAACCCGCGGATGAAGCCGTATATCTTCGGCAACCGCAACGGTGTTCACATTATCGACCTGTCGCAGACTGTGCCGCTTTTCGCGCGCGCACTCGACTTCGTTGAATCGACCGTTCGTTCGGGCGGCAAAGTTCTGTTTGTCGGTACCAAGCGTCAGGCGCAAGAGCCGATCGCCGAAGCAGCCCGCGCATGCGGCCAGCACTTCGTAAACCACCGCTGGCTCGGTGGTATGCTCACCAACTGGAAAACCATCAGCGGTTCGATCAAGCGTCTCAAGACCCTTGAAGAGCAGCTTTCGGGTGAAACCAGCGGCCTCACCAAGAAAGAAGTTCTTCAGCTGACACGTGAGCGTGACAAGCTGGAACTGTCGCTTGGCGGTATCCGTGACATGGGCGGCATTCCGGACGTAATGTTCGTAATCGACGCCAACAAGGAAGACCTCGCGATTAAGGAAGCTGCCGTTCTTGGTATTCCGGTGATCGCGGTACTCGACACCAATGTCGATCCGTCGAACATCGCGTTCCCTGTACCGGGCAACGATGATGCGAGCCGTGCTGTGCGTCTGTATTGCGATGCGATCCGCGACGCGGCTGGCGCTGGCAAAGGCGGCGCGGTTGCCGATTCCGGCGCTGACGTTGGCGCAATGGCTGAGCCACCCGCTGAAGCCTAGGCCCTGACGGCGCGCGTCAATCGTGCGTCACATTACTCCTCTAGCGCGCCGGGCATCCGTTAAACGGGCCCCGGCGCCCTCACTACTATTTGAAGGAATTCATAATGGCTGATTTTTCTATCGCCGATGTGAAAAAGCTGCGCGAGAAAACCGGCGCAGGCATGATGGATGCTAAAAAAGCACTGGTTGAAGCCGGCGGCGATATCGAAGCCGCCATCGACGGCTTGCGCGCCAAAGGTCTTGCGACTGCGCAAAAGAAATCCAGCCGTACCGCTGCTGAAGGTCTCGTCGGTGTTGCTGTTGAAGGCACCAGAGGCGTTGCCGTCGAAGTGAACTCGGAAACTGACTTCGTTGCGAAGAACGACAAGTTCCAGGATTTCGTGCGTCACACCACATCGGTCGCCCTCACACTGGGTTCGGACGATGTCGAAGCGCTCAAAGCTGCTGACTATCCGGCTGGCGGCACAGTTGCTGACAAACTTACCGACAACGTCGCGACGATTGGTGAGAACCAGCAGATCCGCCGTATGAAGACCGTTTCGGTCGGCAGCGGTTCGGTTGTTTCCTACATGCACAATGCTGCGGCCGAAGGCCTTGGCAAGATCGGCGTTCTGGTTGCTCTTGAAAGCGACCTTGGCGCCGACGTGCTTGAGCCATTTGGTAAGCAGCTTGCCATGCACATCGCATCGATGTTCCCTCAGGCCCTCGACGCTGATGGCCTCGACGCAGGCTTGATCGAGCGTGAGCGCGCTGTTGCACAGGAAAAGGCTGCTGAAAGCGGCAAGCCTGAAAACGTGCAGGAGAAAATGGTCGAAGGCGCGATCAAGAAGTTCGCGAAAGAGAACGCTCTGCTCAGCCAAATGTTCGTAATGGACAACAAGACTTCGGTCGAAGACACCGTTGCCAAGTTCGGCAAGGATAATGGCGGTTCGGTCAAACTGACCGACTATGTCCGCTTCCAACTCGGCGAAGGCATCGAAGTCGAAGAAGAAGACTTCGCCGCAGAAGTCGCAGCGACGCTCAAGGGCTAAGCTCTAACGCTTCTTCGCTATCGAAGACGAAATTCCGGCCGTCGCAGCTTATTGCTGCGGCGGCCGTATTTCTATCAGCCACACCTCAGGCTGAGTGAACAGCCGGATCGGCAGAAGGCTCGTGCCGAGCCCGCCGCTGGTCACCAATGTTTTGCCGTGCTGTTCGAATACGCCGCAAGCATAGAGATCACCATAGTCGGACATTGTTGCGGGCGCGCCGCCCCACGGATAGGCAATCTGGCCGCAATGGGTGTGTCCGGCGAGGGTAAGGTCGACATCGACAGGTACTTGCGGGAAGATGTCCGGGCTGTGTGTCACGACAACACGCGCGCCAGTCAGCGGTGCCATTGCAGCAAATGTCGCCTCCAAATCGTCACGCCCGGTAAAGGCGTCATCCGCGCCACCTACCGCAAGGGGGCCGAATTGGGCGGCATTGTTGGCCAATACGGTCAGGTTGGGATGCTTCGCTATTTGCTCGCTTAGTGCGGGCCAATCGTACCAGTGATCATGATTTCCGGGTGCGATAACTACGCCTAGCCTTGCCTCCAGCTTTCCGAGTGGACTGACAATCTCTTCCGGCGTGTAAATATGTGTCGCCGTGCGCTTTTCACTCACCAAATCGCCAGCAATCGCAATCAGATCAGGTTCAAGTGCGTTCACTTGCTCCACAATCCGCTCAAGCCGCGACGGCGGCATATCGGGGCCGGCGACGTGGATGTCCGCGAGCAAAGCTATCGTTACCGGCGATGACCTCGTAGGCAGCGCATCGCTTGTTAAAGAGAGGCGCTGCACAACGGGATCGCGCATCGTGTCGTACCAGATTTTGGCAGCAAAAATTGCGGCAATGATAAGCACCGCGTAAATCAGCTTGCGCAGCATTACTTCCCCCAATCATTGCGCAGCCCCTTGGCAGCGCGGTGTGTGCCGGATAAGGGCGGCGAAGCAAAAATTCCACCACGGAGTAACCTCAGGCCATGGCTCTTCCCGAAATCAAACGCGTTCTCCTGAAACTGTCGGGCGAGGTTTTGATGGGGGAGCAGGAATATGGGATTGATCCTGCTTATGTCGCGCGCCTCGCCGAAGAGGTAAAGGCGGCGCAGGAAACCGGCCTAGAGGTTTGCCTCGTGATCGGCGGCGGTAATATCTTTCGCGGGGTCGCAGGGGCCGCGCGCGGGCTAGACCGGACGACTGGTGATTATATGGGCATGCTCGCGACTGTGATGAACGCTCTCGCGATGCAAAACGCGCTTGAGCAGCAAGGTGTACCGACACGCGTGCAATCGGCCATTCCGATGAGCAGCGTGTGCGAGCCATATATTCGCCGCCGCGCCGAACGTCACCTTGAAAAGGGACGTATCGTGATCTTCGCCGCGGGAACGGGCAACCCGTTCTTTACCACCGATACCGGTGCCGCACTGCGCGCAGCGGAGATGAACTGCGATGCACTGCTGAAAGGCACCAGCGTTGACGGCGTCTATGACAGCGATCCCAAGCACAATCCCGAAGCGAAGCGTTTTGAAACGATCGCCTATGATCAGGTGCTTTCAGCCAATCTAAAGGTAATGGATGCAACCGCAGTTGCACTTTGCCGCGAGAACGACATTCCGATAGTGGTGTTCTCGATCCGCGAAAAAGGCAATGTAGCCACCGTCCTTGCGGGCGAGGGCACACAGACGATAGTACAGAAGGAAGCGTAAGCCATGCCGCAATATGACAAGGCCGATATCGAGCGACGCATGAATGGCGCTGTTGAAGCGCTAAAAGGCGATTTAGGCGGACTGCGCACAGGGCGGGCCAATGTGAGCCTGCTCGACCCAGTGGTATGCGAAGTCTACGGATCGATGATGCCACTTAGTCAGGTGGCGACAGTGTCCGCCCCAGAAGCGCGCATGTTGAGCGTTCAGGTGTGGGACAAAACCAACGTTTCTGCTGTCGAGAAAGGCATTTCGAAAGCCAATCTCGGCCTGAACCCAATGACAGATGGCCAGACCATTCGCTTGCCTATGCCCGATCTTACTGAAGAGCGGCGCAAAGAGCTGGCCAAGCTTGCCGGTCAGTATGCCGAAAAATCGAAGATCGCGATCCGCAATGTGCGCCGCGACGGAATGGAAGACCTGAAAGCCGACGAGAAGAAAAAAGAAATCTCTGAGGATGATCGCAAGCGGCTGGAAGATGAAGTTCAGAAGCTGACCGATAAATTCGTCGCCGATGCTGATGAAGCTGCGGCGAAGAAAGAACAGGAAATTTTGACCCAGTGAGGCGCGGGTAGGTAAGGGAGAGCCAATGGGCGAGGGGCCCGTTCAGACAGATGGAAGCGTTGAAGGGCGCGCGCGCCATGTCGCCATCATTATGGATGGCAATGGCCGCTGGGCGAAGAAACGCGCCCTGCCAAGAGCCGTCGGGCATCAGCGCGGCGTCGAAGCTGTCCGCAGGCTTGTTCGCGGACTCGGGCCGATGGGTCTCGATTGCCTTACTCTCTATGCATTCTCATCCGAAAACTGGAAGCGGTCCGAAGACGAGGTCGATGATTTGATGAACCTGATGCGCAAGTTCATAAAATCGGACTTGCCAGACTTTGTCGCCAACGACGTAAAGCTGAAAATCATTGGTGATTGGCAAGGGCTCGCGCCCGATATTGTCGCCATGCTCGAAGATGCGCTGGCTCAGACCGCGAACGGTTCCAAAACACTTGCTGTGGCTCTCAATTATGGCGGGCAAAACGAAATCGCACGCGCAGCCGCGAGAGCAGCAGAGGCGGGCGAGATTACAACACGGTCGATCGAAGCGCAGCTCGACACCCATGATCTACCCCCACTCGATCTGTTGATCCGAACCAGCGGCGAGGTTCGCCTGTCGAATTTCCTGCTGTGGCAGGCGGCTTACGCCGAAATGCTTTTTGTTGAGACTCTGTGGCCCGACTTTAAGCCCGAACATCTTGCGGAGGCGTTGGACAACTTCGCCCGAAGGGAGCGGCGTTTTGGCGGGCGTTAAAGATCGGTTAGAAGAGATAACCAACAAGGCTCTCGAGGACGCTGGCGCGAAGCCTGCTGCCGAAGTGAAGGGCGTGAAGGACCTGCCGTTGCGGCTGGTCTCTGGCGTCATCATGGTTCTGGTCGTCAGCGGTGCTCTATGGCTGGGCGGCTGGTGGTGGGTAGGCTTTGTCTCGCTTTTCGCCGGGCTCGTGTTGTGGGAATGGAACCGCCTTGTGCGCGGCTTCAACGGTTCCGCGCTTTCAGAGGTTACATGGCTGTTCTTCGGTGCCGCCTATGTCAGTGCGGCAGGACTGGCATTGATCCAGGTGCGCATGACATATGGCCCGCTAGAGGTTCTGCTGGTGTTTCTCGCACCCATAGTTGCCGTTGATGTAGGCGCTTACTTCATGGGGCGTGCTGTAGGCGGTCCCAAGATTGCACCTTCGATCAGCCCGTCCAAGACTTGGGCAGGCCTGCTGGGCGGAGCACTTGCTGCAAGCGCCCTTGGCATCACTATCGAGCTAACCGATTTTGGTCCTGCTGCCGGGGACGGTTTTGCGTGGCTGGGCATCGGCACTGCCGTTTTGGCAGGCACGTTGATCGCCGTGCTCGCGCAAACGGGCGATTTCTTTGAAAGCTGGATGAAGCGCCGCGCAGGCGTGAAGGATTCAAGCAATCTGATCCCGGGGCATGGCGGCGTGTTTGACCGTGCTGACGGATTTCTCGCGGTGTATTTTGTCTTGTTTTTGGTCGCGGTCGCGCCCGCATTGCTGGGGTTCTGACGCTTTGAAACGCTCGATCACAATCCTTGGCGCAACCGGTTCGATTGGCGCATCGACGCTCGATCTGATCCGCCGCAATCCTGATGTCTGGGAAGTCGACACTCTCACGGCAAATTGCTCAGCCGAAGAATTGGCAAAGCTCGCACGTGAATTTGGCGCAAAGTCAGCAGTGGTCGGTGACGAGAACTGTCTTGGTAATTTGAAGGCAGCACTGTCGGGTAGTGACATTGAAGTTGCGGGTGGAGCGCAGGCACTTTGCGAGGCAGCGGCACGTCCGGTGGATATGAGTGTAGCTGCTATCGTTGGTTGTGCAGGGCTGGCCCCCGTTATGGCCGCGGTCGAGCGGGGTGGCACCATTGCGCTTGCCAATAAAGAGGCGCTTGTTTCGGCAGGCGAAGTGCTGACAGCTGCGGTTGCAAAGCATAGTGCTACGTTGCTGCCAACCGACAGTGAGCATAATGCGATTTTCCAGTGTCTCGCTGGTAATGATTTGAGCGAGGTTTCTCGCATCACGCTTACAGCTAGCGGCGGTCCGTTGCGGACGTGGACGCAGGAGCAGTTGGAGGCGGCGACGCCGGAACAAGCTGTCGCGCATCCCAATTGGTCAATGGGCGCAAAGATCAGCGTCGATTCCGCCACGATGATGAACAAGGGTCTCGAATTCATTGAGGCGCACCATCTGTTTCCGGTTGGCCTCGATAAACTGCGGATCGTTGTGCATCCACAAAGCGTGATTCACTCGATGGTCGAATATCATGACCGATCAACGCTTGCGCAGCTTGGGCCATCCGATATGCGCGTGCCGATTGCATCGTGCCTTGCTTGGCCGAAACGGATGGAAACCCCGCTTGAGCCGCTGGATCTTGCGGCCATTGGCGAGCTGACTTTCCACCCTGCAGACGAATCTCGCTTTCCTGCAACCCGAATTGCGCGCGAAGCTATTCAGGCAGGCGGAGCCGCTCCGGCGATTCTCAATGCTGCGAACGAAATCGCTGTTGCCGCATTCCTCGCCGGTCAGATCGGGTTCATGCGAATTACGGCAGTGGTAGAGGACACGCTGAGCCACTACACGGCCACCGCGCCAGCCAATCTGGAAGATGTGCTGGCCATCGACGCGGAAGCGCGCATTCGCGCCCGTCAATCATTAGAAAGTCATGCCCTTGTTTGAATCGCCCCCTTTCTGGATGTACATCGTCGGGTTCCTGTTCGTGCTGGGCCCGCTGATCACATTTCACGAACTTGGCCACTATCTCGTCGGACGCTGGTTTGGCGTGAAGGCGGAGGCTTTTTCAGTCGGTTTCGGCAAGGAAGTGTGGGGGCGCACAGACAAACACGGCACGCGCTGGAAACTGTCAGCCCTGCCTCTGGGCGGTTATGTGCAGTTCAAGGGGGATATGAACCCCGCCTCTGCGCCTGATGCGGAAGCGAATGCAGGTCTCACGCCGGAACAGAGCGAAGGCAATTTCCATCTCGCCGCGCTTTGGAAACGCGCTCTGATTGTTGCGGCTGGTCCGGTAACGAATTTGTTGATCACATTCGCGCTATTCGCGGCGCTGTTCGCATTCCACGGCAAACTGACCATAGTCGGTGCCGAAGATTCGCGCATTGTTGGCGAGTTTTCGGAAACGTCGGCCGCAAAGGCCGCCGGTATCGAGATTGGCGATAAAATCATCGCAATCGACAATGAATCGATTGAGGACTTCGAATCCATTCGCCGCGAAGTTGCGCTTTATCCTGACCGCGAAATGGTCATCCGGGTTGATCGCGGCGGTGAAGAATTGGACTTTCCTGTTAAAGCCGCACGCGTCGAAGTCACCGACACTTTCGGCAATTCGAGTGATATCGGTCAGCTAGGCGTCGGCCCATACGGCGGGGAATATGTTCTCGAAGAGGTCGGCGCGCTTGAATCGATTCCTGTTGCCGTCGCGCATACAGGCGATGTGTTTTCGATGATGCTGACAGGGATCAAACAGATCCTGACAGGGGAGCGTTCTATCAAGGAATTGGGCGGGCCGATCAAGATCGCGAAATACTCTGGCGAGCAGATGAGTCTCGGCCTGACGACCTTCATCAATTTCGTCGCGCTCATCTCGCTTAACTTGGCATTCATCAACTTCTTGCCAATCCCGGCTCTCGACGGAGGTCACCTCGCTTTCTACGCCGCTGAAGCGGTTCGTAAGAAGCCGGTGGGACCGCAGGCGACCGAGTGGGCATATCGCACAGGCATTGCGCTGGTGCTGGTGTTCATGGTGGTCGTTACGGTCAACGATGTCACGTCGTTGTCGATCTTCGGAGCTATCTTCGGGTAGCAGATCGGCAGTTAGTCGGGGACAGGAAACGGACGAACCGGCATAGGCCGGGGACTACGCTTGATTGCGAAGGCTGCATGGGGCAGAGGCAAGCGCAGACCGAATATGGGCTGTGAGAATACGCGCCGCGGGGAAGGCGCGCGTAATTTAGACGGGTTAGACGGGAACTTTTACTCCATGAATCGACGCAACCAGACAGGCAGTTCACCTGTCACCCCCAAAGCTTACACCAAAGCTGGCCGCTATGCGCTTGCGCTATCCGGCGCGACGATGCTTGCCGGAGTGCCTTATTCGGTGCTCGCGCAAGAAACCGGCGGCGATGCGACTGCGGCAGGTGCTGCGCAACCAGCGCCTGCTCCCGCACCGGCTCCAGCGCCATCTGCCAATGTCATTCGCACTATCAGCGTTTCTGGCGCGGAGCGGTTAGAGCCGACCACCATTCTCAGCTATATCCGTATGCGTGTAGGCCAGGAATACACTTCGGCGGCGGCGGATGAAGCTCTGAAGGACCTCGGTGCGACCGAACTTTTCTCGAACTTCTCGATCCGCAATGACAGCGGCAATGTTGTTATAACTGTGACTGAGAACCCGGTGATCAACCGGATCGTTCTGGAAGGGAACGAGCGCCTTAAGAACGACAAGATACTTCCGGAAATCAAGCTCTCGCCCCGTCAGATTTTCACTCGCTCTAAAGTCCGCGCTGATGTGGCCCGCATTGTCGAGTTGTATAAACGTCAGGGGCGCTTTGCCGCCGTGGTCGAGCCGAAGATGGTTCAATTGCCGCAAAACCGTGTGGATGTGGTTTTCGAGATCACTGAAGGTCCAAAGTCGAAGGTTCGCCAGATCAACATTATCGGGAACGAGGTGTTTTCTGACAGCGACCTGCGCGGTGAAATGGTCACGAAGCAGGCCCGGTTCACGCGCTTCTTCAGCTCCAACACGAGTTATGATCCCGATCGTCTCGCGTTCGACCAGCAAAAGCTGCGTCAGTTTTATCTGACTGAAGGTTATGCCGATTTCCGTGTTGTTTCCGCTGTGGCGGAGCTTACGCCGGATCAGGAAGACTTCATCATCACTTATGTGGTTGAAGAAGGGGAGCGTTACAATTTCGGCGAAGTCGAAGTTGAAAGCCAGCTTCGCGATTTTGACAGCGACCTAATGAGCACGCAGTTGCCCATGCAGAGCGGCGATTTCTACAACGCAAAGTCTGTCGAAGACACTGTTGAACAGTTGACGGAGCTGGCGGGCCGCTTCGGTTATGCGTTCGCTGACGTGCAGCCACGGTTCAACCGTAACAAAGACGACCAGACGATGGATATTACGTTTATCCTTCGTCAAGCCGACCGCACCTATGTTGAGCGGGTAGACGTAAACGGCAACACGCTGACTCAGGACAAAGTTCTTCGCCGCGAATTCCGCTTGTCGGAAGGCGATGCGTTTAACTCTCTCGGCGTCCAGCGTACAACCGCGCGGATTAACTCGCTCGGATATTTTCAGGAGAACTTTGAGGTCAGCCAGACCGAGGGCAGCGCTCCTGACCGGATTATCCTTGAGGCAAACGTCGAAGAGCAACCGACCGGCGAATTGCAGTTCTCGGCTGGTTTCTCGTCAATCGAACAGTTTATTCTTGCCGGTTCGATCCGCCAGCGGAATTTCCGCGGTCGCGGCCAGACTATCGGTCTTAGCCTCAACTATTCGCAATTCTCGCGCTCGGCCCAAATCAGTTTTACCGAACCTTATGTGTTCGACAGGAACATATCGGCCGGTGTCGATATCTATCGCCGCGATATCAGCAGCTTTAATTTCAACAATGCCGATCGCAATACAACTTTCGAACAAGCGACCACCGGTTTCGCAGTTCGTCTTGGCGTTCCTTTGACAGAGTATATGTCGCTCGTCGGCAGTTACACGCTCAATTACGACGAAGTTGGCCTCGATGAGAACCTTTTCTTCTCGGACTTGAATGGTGACGGCATACGTGAGTGTGATCCACTGCTTGCAGGCCGTTTCCTGTGCGATTCAATCGGCGATCGTCTTAGCTCGATTCTTGGTCTTAGCCTCAGCTATAATACGCTCAACTCTAGAATCCGCCCAACCCGTGGCCGGAATGTCTCCTTGAGTACAGAGTTTGCCGGTCTGGGGGGCGATGTGCGCTACCTGCGTTTCCGTGGCCGCGCTCAACAATTCTGGAATGTCCGCAACAGCGGCTTCATTTTCTCACTTTCTGCCGAGGGCGGAACCGTGATCCCGCTCGCGGATCGCGGCGGACCGGGCGTGGACGATGTTCTGCTTACCGACCGTTTCTTCCTTGGTGAGCCACAATTCCGCGGCTTTGATATTCGCGGTGTTGGTCCGCGTATTCTCACTCAGCCTTATGTGACCGATGGTGATGGCAACCGCGTACCGATTACAGATCGCGATTCTGTTCGTGACGATGCGATTGGCGGGCGGAACTACTACCTCGCCCGTGCAGAACTTGAATTGCCGCTTGGCACGGGTGCGCGGGAACTGGGGCTTCGTCCTTCGATCTGGGTCGATGTCGGCGCGCTGTGGGGTGTGGACGCACCATTGCTTCAGGATAACCCTAACGGTTTGCAGAATGTTGATGGCAACGGCGATCCGATATTTATCGAGACAGTCACCACCACCAATGACGATGGCACAACTTCAACAAGCCAGATCGCAACGATCAATCCGATTGCGGCTGATGGAACGACTGCAAATATTCCGAGTATTCGCGCAAACAGTGCGATCCGCGAGGTCTTCCTCGGCAATTCACCCACCCCGCGCATAACCGCAGGCATCGGGGTAAACTGGAACTCGCCGTTCGGGCCGTTCCGCATCGATTTCGCCCAGTCGATACGCAGTGTCGAAGGCGACGATGAAAAACAATTCACGTTTAACGTAGGAACTCAGTTCTAATGAAATCTGTTATGAAACTTCTCGCGCCTGCGGGCCTTGCGCTCGCGGCTGTTGCCACAACCGTTCCAGCGACCGCTCAGGTTCAGGGCAATATCGCCACAGCAAATGTTGCTCGTGCGATTCTCGGTACAACCGCGCTGCAAACCGCGTATCAGCAGGTCAATACGACGTACGCTGCACAGCTTGAAACACGCCGGACCAAGCAGCAGGAGCTATCCACTTTGCTTCAGCCATTCGATACAAATGGCAGCGGACAGATCGAAGATTCTGAGATGAGAGCTGTGCAGAACGCACCAAACGTTGCTCAGATCACCACGCTTGAATCCGAAATTGCGGCAATCAACCAGCAAGTGAACAACGCGCGTATCTTCGCGGTTGAACAAATTCTGCGCCAGTACCCGGTAGCGCTTCAGGAAATCTCCACCGCCCAGCAAATCGTCGTAGTCTTCGAACCAGAGGCGATTCAATTCGCAGGCGAAGGTTTGGACATTACGCCTTTGATCGTGACCAACCTGAATACAAAGGTGCCAACTGTCGGCATCGTTCCGCCAGCTGATTACCGCCCAAGCCGTCAGGGCGCGACGATTTTCCAAGAGATCCAGCAAACCCTGCTCACCGCGCAGCTGATCCAGCAGCAGCAGGCGGCTCAACAGCAGCAGCAGGGAAATACACAGGCGCCGGAAGGCCGCTGAGGCACGTCGAGACGCATTGAGTAACGGGGGCAGGGCATGAGCGAAGAAGTGACTTCACCGGATACGCCGAAAGAGCCGATTGTGGATTATGATATTCACAAAATTCTGAAAGCTCTGCCTCACCGTTACCCGCTATTGCTGGTGGACCGTGTCAAATCGATCCACCTCAATGAACGGATCCATGCGGTAAAAGCCGTCAGCATGAACGAGGAGTTTTTTCAGGGTCATTTTCCTGGCGCTCCGATCATGCCGGGCGTTCTTCAGATCGAGGCTTTGGCCCAAGCGGCTGCAATCCTCGGGATCGAGACATTGGAACTTTCCGGCACAGGCAAGCTGGTGATTTTCATGGGTATCGACGGCGCGAAATTCCGGGCACCGGTGACGCCGGGCTGCCTGCTCGACCTTGAAGTGGAATTTCTCCAGCAACGCCGGACGATTTACAAATTCAAAGGCAAGGCAAGCGTTGAGGGCAAAACAACCTGTGAGACTGAATTCACCGCAATGATCGCCGATCCGCCGCAAGGCTGATCGCGACTCCGCTTGCAATTCCCCCGAATCGCGTTAAATGCGCCGCTTCCCTATTTTATAGCATTGCCGGTCGGAACCGGTGAACGCTCAGAAGGACCAGAGTTATGAAAGCCGAAGGGCATCCAGAGTATCACACCATCAAGGTCAAGATGACCGATGGTACCGAGTTTGAAACCCGCTCGACCTGGGGCAAAGAAGGCGACACGCTCGCTCTCGAGATTGACCCTACCAGCCACCCGGCATGGACCGGTGGTAAGCAGCAGCTTCAAGAAGGTGGCCGCGTTGCCGCGTTTAACAAGCGCTTTGGCGGGCTCAGCCTCAAAAAGTAATCGGCGCTCAAGAATTAGGTTTCGCTCGCAAGCGTTCGAAACATCAGTTTGCAGCTTCGGCTGTAAGGGAAAGGCGGGCTGACGGGCTCGCCTTTTTCTGTTTAGGCTTGGGAAAATCCTACCTGATAGTTTGAAGTTTGGCGGACTAGTTCACCAGAAAAGCACCATCGCATTCGTTCTTTTGATAAAAGGCATTTTCCTCTCCGGCGATGGTGGGCATCGAGAAGCAAAAACGCTCGTCACATTTCGAGATATTGATACTGGTCGTTGGAGGCCCTTCAGCTAGGGCCATGGACTGAGGGTATACGCTGATCCAACCCAAAAACGCTCCACTTTCGCGATCGAAGGTTGCGGCCTTATGACCTTCCAATAGGATCGTACCAAAATGCTCGACGGTATTTGATCGTTCAAAACGATATTCTTCGAACAGTCCGCGATTTTCGGTCTGGATAGTGTTGCGGCCCACATGGAGCGGCTCACCTACTTCGGAGAAGTAGCAGCCAAAAATCTGTTTCGGTCCCGCCGTGTCTGTGACACTGTCACACGCTGCCATCCCCAAAAGCGCAATCAGGGCGATTGGCCGACTCATCCCCAAGGTTTCTCGCGATACCACTTGGTGATCACGTACTTCATGCCCTTACGCACCTTCATCGCATGATGAAGTGTGTTCACGTTGCCGCTACCATCGGCTTTCCGATTGTTCCATCCGACCAGTTTGCCCGCTTCGGGTTCGACTTTCTTTCCAATAGATTTGAACCGCGTGGTTCCGCCTGCCTCGACATCATTTAGATAGACCATGAATGTCCACGTCCGCTGGCCTGCGACGCTACAGAATTTCTCCCAATCTTCTCCATCTGGATTGAACCAGTCAGTGTGCTGCTTGAATTCCTGACCAACTTCGTAACGTTGACCTTGAAGCGTCTCGCCATGCGCCGGGTTGATCCCGGTAAAGTCGGTCAGCATCCGCTCGGCTTCCCGCACGGCGGGTTCTTCGACTTTCATGTCGCAGGTTTCGCTGGTGCGGAATGCAGTATCACCGTTGTAATCAGCCAATGTCGATGGGCGGCGATCCGTTTCGATCAGGTGGATCAAATCCGCGCAGAGGGCAGGCGGCAGGAAAGCCGGTTTCACCACCATCTCAATTTTCGGCGACGGAACACGCATGACGCCGTGATGCGTGCGAAGGAATTCAATGGAGGAATCACCGGGGCCGTGCATGCTGACGGGATAGCTTCGCGGACGGCTCTCGCCAAGGCAAGGAAAAGCCCCGCGAAAGAATCTTGCGCAAAGTCGCTGCGGAATCAGTTTTCGCTTCCCATCCAAGGCACTTTGTGCAACAGGCTCGCGCCGCTAAAGCGTAGCCTTGACGGGCCACGTGACAGGCTTATCACGCCCCCCTGCGCGGGCTTGGCAGTAACCCAAAAGGTTGCGTCGGGAAGGGGCATGTGGCGATCGTAGCTCAGTTGGTTAGAGCGCCGGTTTGTGGTACCGGAGGTCGGGGGTTCAAGACCCCTCGATCGCCCCATTTTCCCACTGTTTCCGATGATCCTCCGATGGATCTGCTGGGTGACCTGTGCGCCATATTGGGGCGTTGACGTATATGACCGCATTCTGGACTGAACCGGATTTTGACGACCACGAGATGGTGCATATTGTGCGCGATCGCGAAAGTGGTCTGATGGCGATTATTGCGGTTCATTCGACCCATCTCGGCCCGGGCGCTGGCGGTACCCGGTTCTGGCACTATCCCGACCCGAAAGCCGGACTGCGCGACGCGCTGCGTCTTTCCAGAGGGATGAGCTATAAGAACGCGATGGCGGGCCTGCCGATGGGCGGCGGCAAAGCCGTTATTCTTGCCGACGAAGCGCGGACCAAGACCCCTGAATTGCTTGCCGCATTCGGTGATGCTGTAGAAGGCTTGGGCGGAGAATATGTTACCGCAGAAGACGTTGGAATCAGTGAGGCCGATATGGTCGCTGTTTCAAAGCGGACGGCGCATGTTTCAGGCCTTCCGGTTTCGGGTGACAATGCCGCAGGCGGTGATCCCGGCCCGTTCACCGCGATGGGCATTTATCTTGGAATTAAGGCGGCTGTCCGTCACAAGCTGGGCAAAGACAGCGTCGCAGGTGTCCATGTCGCAGTGCAAGGCATTGGCAGCGTTGGCGGCGGTGTCGCGAAATTGCTCGCCAAAGACGGAGCCAAGTTGACGCTTGCCGACATCAACGCCGACCGCGCAGCGGCTCTGGCGGCTGAACTCGGCGGTCAATCCGTTGATGCAGACAGCATTCTGACCACACCCTGTGATGTGCTCAGCCCGAATGCACTTGGCGCAATCCTAGATGAAGACAGCATCGCGGCGCTCGACACGGCGATCGTTGCTGGCGGCGCGAACAATCAACTCGCCCGCGCGCATCACGGCAAAGCTCTGTTTGAACGCGATATTCTGTTCGCGCCAGACTATGTCATCAACGCTGGTGGTATCATCTCGGTTGCAACCGAGTATCTCGCCCGCCGTGACGGCAAATCGGCCGGTATCGAAGAAGTGCATCAACGCATTGCAACAATCCCGCAAAAGCTTGAACAGGTTTGGCAAAAGAGCGACGAGACAGGCACATCGCCTGATGTTGTGGCCGACCGGATGGCTCAGGATCTGATCGGGCGGGGCTAAGCAGTCCTATTGCACCATTTGCGACAGGGTATTGCGCAATTTGCGCCCTTGCGGGCGGCGCAGGGGGCATTAGAACGGCGGCAAGGCCAAAACGATGCATATTTACGCTAACCCAAAACGATTCCTGTCACTTGCGCAGTGGCTGACACCGCTTCTTTTCTGGAGCGGTTTGGTGCTGTCGCTGGGCGCGATTGTGTGGGGCATAATCAACGTCGCACCTGATCGGCTGATGGGTGAGAGTGTGCGCATCCTGTTTATCCATGTGCCCGCCGCTTGGCTCGGAATGGGCGGTTGGGCAGGAATTGCGATTTCTTCCGCTGTGCTTCTGATCTGGAAACACCCGCTTGCTAGCATTGCCGCGCGCGCCATAGCGCTGCCAGGAATGACCTTCACTGCTATTTGCCTCGCGACCGGTTCGATCTGGGGCCGCCCGACATGGGGCACATGGTGGGTGTGGGACGGACGGCTGACCAGCATGTTGGTGCTGTTGTTTCTTTACGCCGGATACATTGCCTTGGCCCAAGCGACCGCCCGCGAAGGTGGATCGGTCAAGATTGCGGCGATTTTCGGTATTGTAGGCGCAATCAATATTCCGATCATCAACCGCAGCGTCGTGTGGTGGAATTCACTCCATCAACCACCGAGCATCACCGCCGGCGGCTCATCGATTGATGCAAGCTACCTGTGGCCACTGCTCGCCGCCGTAATCGGCTTTTCTCTGCTGTTTGGCGGGATAGTCTTGATGCGGATGCGGGCTTTGATAGCCGAGCAACAGGTTGAGGCGCGCTTGCGCCGCCGCGCTCTGGATGACGACGCGCCGGTTGCTGCAAGGCCAATGGCGGAGAGTGCATAATGCGGGAAGCGTTGGATCACTGGGACTATGTCATTGCGGCCTATGCAATCGGGCTGGGCGCGCTTGCTATATTGATTGCATGGAGTTGGCAGGCGATGCGCCGTGCGGAAAAACGCCGGGATGAGGTGAAACGCAAATGAAAGCGAAGCATCAACGGTTAGTGCTGGTCATTTTGGCGCTGGTGGCGATTGTCGCTGCTGGCCTGATCGCGACATGGACACTGCGCAATCAAGCGAATTATTTCTACCTGCCAGAGCAAATGGCTGCGGAGCCGCCGGCTGTTGGTCAAGCGGTGCGCTTGGGCGGTATGGTCCAAGCGGGGTCCATTACGCCGCAACCTGATGGCATTACCGTGAAGTTTGTCGTCACAGGCAATGAGGCGAGCACTGTGCCCGTCCGGTATAGCGGCATTTTGCCCGACCTTTTCGTTGAAGGGTCCGGCGTGGTGGCGGATGGCAGTCTTGATGCGGACGGTGTCTTTCAGGCAACCAACCTGCTTGCCAAACATGACGAGAACTATGTGCCGCGTGAACTCGAAGGGTTGGAGGCGCATCAGCCTTCCGACTACGCCGATACCACCATCGGGATTGATTAGGGGCCTATAAGCATGATCGCTGAACTCGGCCTTGCCGCATTATGGCTCGCAACGGCATTGGCTGTCTTGCAGATTGTTTCCGGCGTGCTGGGCCTGCGCGCAGGCGAGAAGGGCGCAGCGTTAGCGATTTATGCGCGCCCCGCCGCGGTTGTTCAGGCGTTTTTGGCGGTGCTGGCATTCTTCCTGCTGCTCTGGGCTTTCGCGATAACCGATCTATCGATCAAGCTGGTCGCGACCAATTCACACTCGATGAAGCCTATGCTGTACAAGCTGACAGGCACGTGGGGGAACCACGAAGGCTCGATGCTGCTTTGGGTCGCAGTGCTTGCGTTATCGGGCGGCCTGCTTGCGGGACTGGAGCGGAGACTGCCGCACAAGACGATGAGTGCAACGCTGGCTGTGCAGGGCTTTGTGGCGCTCGGCTTCTATGCTTTTCTGCTGCTCAGCTCCAATCCGTTTGAGCGTCTGCCCATCCCTGCGGTCGAAGGGACTGGCCTCAATCCGCTGCTTCAGGACATCGGTCTCGCGATTCACCCGCCGACGCTTTATGTTGGTTATGTCGGCCTTTCTGTCGCGTTCAGCCTCGCCATGGGCGCTTTGATTGCAAAGCAGGTTACGCCTGATTTCGCCAAGGTCATGCGGCCATGGGTACTGTTTGCGTGGGTGTTCCTCACGCTGGGGATTACCGCCGGATCATACTGGGCGTATTATGAGCTTGGCTGGGGTGGCTGGTGGTTTTGGGACCCGGTAGAAAATTCCTCGCTCATGCCATGGCTTGCGGCGACGGCATTGCTGCATTCGGTTAGCGTTCTGGCGGCGCGAGATGCGCTTAGGACGTGGACGATCATGCTTGGCGTGCTGGCATTTTCTATGTCGATGCTGGGAACATTCCTTGTGCGTTCTGGCGTGCTGACGAGCGTGCATGCCTTTGCAGTCGATCCGGAACGGGGCAGCTTCATACTCTTGCTTCTTGGCCTGTATATTGGCGGTGCTTTGGCGATCTTTGCCGTGCGAGCGGGCTCCATTACCGAGGGCAAGCGGTTTTCCGTGACAAGCCGTGAGAGCGCGCTGGTTTTTAACAATGTGATGCTCTCCGCGATTTTGGCGATTGTGTTGCTGGGCACGCTCTATCCGTTGCTAACAGAAGCGTTTGATGTGCGCGTTTCGGTCGGACCGCCATACTTCAACCCGGCCGGTGCGATCTTCGCGATCCCTATGTTTATAGTGATGGGCGTTGGGCCGCTGCTGCGTTGGAAACAGGACAAACCCGCGCGTATTCAGTTTGAATTGTCGCTGATCGCCGCGGTTGCCATCGCGGTTGTGTCTGTGGTTGCGATTTTAGGCGACTATTCGATCCTTGCGGTCCTTGGTCTCGCACTTTCTGTAGCGCTTGGAATCGCGGCTTTCCTGCCGCTTCGAGGTCGAAAGATCGGGCGCGTGCCGCTTGCAACGTGGGGCATGATCATGGCTCATTTCGGCGTTGCGGTTTCGCTGTTCGGTATGGCGAGCGAGAGCGCGTTTACAGAAGAGCGCCTCGCTGCGGTTACTCCCGGTTCAACCGAGCAGCTGGGCGATTGGAACATAGAGCTAATGGGTGTGGACCCGGTCGCCGGTCCGAACTGGACAGCGGTGGAAGCGCGCCTTGCGGTCTCGCGCGGGGATGAAGAACCGACGATTATCAATCCGCAGGCCCGCAACTTTTGGGCACCGGCTCAAGCGACCAGCGAAAGCGCTCTGGTAACCCGCTGGGACGGGCAGCTTTATGCGGTGATCGGTGAACAGTCCGAAGATGGCCGCTGGCAGCTTCGCGTGTGGTGGAAACCGTTCGTGACTTTCATCTGGTATGGCGGCTTGCTGATTTCGCTCGGCGGCGTGCTTTCGATTGTCGGCCGCGTTCGTCTGGACCTCAAACGGCGTAGCGCCGTACGCAAAGGGAAAGCCCGCCGCGATGACAAGGCCGCGCTTTCCGGCGCACCTCAACCGGAGCCTGCCGAATAATGCGCCCCGTCTTTTTCATTCCACTCGCCCTGTTTCTGTTTTTCGCAGGGCTCGCCGGTTACATGCTGGCCAATGGCCGATTTGAAGCTGTGCCATCCCATATGGTCAACAAACCTCTGCCCGAATTCACTCTGCCGCCAGCGGTCGATGGGTTGCCCGGCACATCGCGTGCGGATTTCATTGGCGGAAAGCCAAAGCTGCTGAATGTTTGGGCGAGTTGGTGTCTGCCTTGCATTGCAGAGGCTCCGCAGCTTGAAGCTCTCAAAGAAGAAGGCGTCGAAATCATTGGCATCGCGATCCGTGACAAGCCGGAGGACGTGGGCGATTTCCTCAATCGGTATGGCAATCCATATACGCGCATCGGCGCCGATGACATTTCACAGCTCCAGATCGAAATCGGCGCGGCCGGCGTGCCTGAAACCTTTGTAATCGATGCCAAGGGTAACATTCGGCATCAGCATATTGGCGATATTCGCGCGAGTGATGTCCCGAAGCTGCTGCAAATCCTGGAAGATGTGCAATGATCCGCACGGTTCTTCTCATGCTCGCGATAATCGCAGCACCGCTTTCTGCTCAGGATACTATGCCGCCTGCGCCCTATGCGTACACGCAGCTTGAAGACCCCGCGCTTGAGGCCAAGGCTACTGAACTGATGAGCACTCTGCGGTGCCTCAAATGTCAGTCTCAAGCGATCAATGACAGCGATGCGCCGATGGCCGGCGATATGCGCCATCAGGTCCGCACCAAAATTCTCGCTGGAGAAGAGCCCGAGGCGATCCGTGCTTGGCTGGTCGATCGATATGGCGATTATGTCAGTTACCAGCCAGAGGTTAGCTCGACCACGTGGCCGCTTTTTGCTGTGCCCGCGCTCTTGATCCTTGTCGCGTTGCTGATCCTGCTGCGACGTGTGGGTAAGCGGCGCATGGAGGGGGATGAGTAATGGGCGGGTGGCTCGCAATTCTTTCACTGGCGCTCGTCGCTTTCGCGCTTGCGGCTTTCATGCTGCGCCTACCAAAAGAAGGCTACGCGCTGTTCGGGTCGGTCCTGTTGTTCGGCCTCGCCGGTTACGCTTGGCAGGGTTCTCCGGATCAGCCGGGTAGCCCGAAGGCGGCGATGATCCAGGAGCCGCGCTCTGGCGAGGACATGGTTCAGGCCCGCTCCGCGCTGTTTGATGACACGCAGCAAAAACCGAACTACCTGCTCACGTCTGATGCATTCGCACGCAAGGGCCAGTTCGATGATGCGGCAGGATTGCTGCGTAAGGGGTTGGAAGATAATCCCAACCATATCGAAGGCTGGCTGGCGCTGGCCATGGCTTTGACCGCCCATGCAGAAGGGTTTGTGACTCCGGCAGCGGTTCATGCCTATGACCGTGCCCGCGCAATCGATCCGGCCAATCCTGCTGCTGATTTCTTCCTCGGTTTTTCGTTCCTTCAATCGGGTGAGATCCGTCAGGCGCGCAATATCTGGGCGGGGTTGCTTGCCCGTTCTCCCGAAGACGCACCGTGGCGTGAAGATCTGGAGGCGCGTGTGACGCAGCTGGATGACATGATCGCCAATGCGCCGATGCTGCAATAGTGTCACACCTCGACGCGGGGGAATTGTTGCAGGGGCGAAAAGTCGGTGCTAGTGGCCGCGACCTTGCGGAAAGCCGCATTTCGATGGACGTATCGTTATCAACCCACGATGCGCCCTAAGGGCAGTACCGAGGATCGGGAAATCCAGCTGATATGAGCGACACAGCACCGGCAAAGGCGGCTCCCGCGCACCAGGCTCCCAGCGGGGGTCATGGGCATAGCGCGTCAAAATCCGCGCTCGCCGTCGGTGCAATCGGTGTTGTCTTCGGCGATATCGGCACCAGCCCGCTTTATGCTTTCCGCGAAACCTTTGTCGGTCCGCATCCGCTTGCGCTCGACACTCCGCATGTTTTGGGCGTGATCAGCCTGATTTTCTGGTCGATGACGCTGGTCGTTTCTATTCAATATGTGTCGATCCTGATGCGCGCCGATAACAAAGGGCAGGGCGGCAGTCTTGCCCTCGTCGCGCTAATCTCGCGCAGCATAACCAAGACAAAATATGGCTGGGTGGCGATCTTGCTCGGCGTGTTTGCGACGTCGCTGTTTTATGGCGACTCGATGATTACACCTGCGATTTCGGTCCTTTCCGCGGTCGAGGGGCTAACCGTCGTTGATCAGGGGCTGGAACAATATGTTATCCCGATTGCGCTTGCCCTGCTGGTGTTCCTGTTTGTCCTGCAAAAGCGCGGAACAGCTAAGGTCGGGGCGCTGTTTGCGCCGGTGATGATTGTCTACTTCACTGTGATTGCGGGCATGGGATCGTGGCAGATCATCAACACGCCTGAGATTCTGTGGGCGCTGAACCCGTATTACGCGATCAATTTCTTCGTGATTGATGGATGGCTTGCCTTTCTCGCGCTTGGCTCCGTTGTTCTTGCTGTAACCGGTTCTGAGGCGCTGTATTCCGATATGGGGCACTTTGGACGCGGTCCGATGCGTCTCAGCTGGTTCGGCTTTGTCATGCCGTGCCTGTTGCTCAATTACTTCGGCCAGGGCGCGATGATCATCGGCCTGCCAGCGGAACAAGCTGCCGAAGCCATTCAAAGCCCGTTCTTCTTCCTCGCCAGTGAAGAATACCGCTTGCCGCTCGTCTTCCTTGCGACGATCGCGACATTCATTGCGAGCCAGGCCGTAATCTCCGGCGCGTTCTCGATCACGCATCAGGCGATCCAGATGGGCTACATCCCCCGCTTGAAAACGCTCCACACCAGCGAGACCGAGGGCGGCCAGATCTATATTCCTTTCATCAACTGGGCGCTGATGGTCGCGGTGATTATCCTTGTCCTGACGTTCCAAAACTCGTCCAACCTTGCCAGCGCATACGGCATCGCGGTTACGGGGGCGGTGACGATCGATACGTTGCTGATGGCAGTGTTGTTCGTCGGCGTGTGGAAGTGGAAATGGTGGTACGCGCTGCCGGTCGTGCTTCTCTTCCTGATCGTTGATGGCGCTTACTTCGCTGCGAACCTGACCAAAGTGCCTGAGGGCGGCTGGTTCCCTCTCATGGTCGGCTTTATCGCCTTCCTGCTGCTCACCACATGGGCGAGAGGCCGCAAACTGATGCGAGAGCGGATGAGCGAGCACGCGCTGCCGATGGAAATCTTTGCCAAAAGCGCCAAGAACTCTGCGCTTCGTGTGCCCGGCACCGCGATCTTCATGGCCTCAGCCAGCTCCGGTGTGCCGTCCGCGTTGCTGCACAATATCAAGCACAACAAAGTGCTGCATGAGCGGGTTGTGATCCTGACGGTCGATATTCAGGACGTGCCATACGTTGATCCGGAGAAACGGTGCGAATTCACCGATATGGGCGACGGGTTTTATCGTGCGGTGCTGCATTTGGGTTTATGGAAGAGACCAACGTGCCCATAGGGCTGAAGCAGATGGAACAGTGCGGCGGTGAGTTTGATATGATGCACACCAGCTTCTTCCTGTCGCGCCAAACGCTGCTGGCGAGTGACAAGCCGGGGATGCCGATCTGGCGCGAGAAGATATTTGCGTGGCTGCTGAGAAACTCGGCCAGCGCGATGGACTTCTTCAAACTACCAACCAACCGCGTGGTTGAATTGGGCAGCCAAGTCGAGATTTAGCAGGCGCATTGCGCCTGTAGGACACGCATGACACATTTTCCAACATGTCATGTGCCTCCTACAGGGTGTTTTCAAAGTAATTCAGCGCTTTAGCCATGCTGGACATGGGTGACACTTGTCCAACAGGAGACGCGTGCGAGGATGCGATTTTCAAAGAGCCGGGCGCAGTATGGCGCGGACAGAGCGAGTAGGAAAACGGCGAATAGTCCAAGGCATTGAGGGATATGGACAGGGTTTCCGCTTACGACCTGATTGCGGGCAATTATCAAGTAGGTACGATCATGTTACCATCGCTCATATATGCTGGTGAAGTGTGAGATCAACATCATGGATAAACTCCTACAAACGGAAACCGAACTGATTGGTCAATGGGTTGAAAAGGACGGCGGAGTACAGGCTGATTCTGTAGCTAGACGGATTGATCGACTTGTTGATTATCGTCTTGTCGCAGTCCAAGCCCATCCCCGAGATTTGTGCTGGACACAACTATATCGCGATCCGGTAGATGGGAGATACTGGGAGCATACCTATCCAGAAAGTGTGCGTCATGGCGGTGGCCCACCTGCCCTGAGGGTCATTTCTGAGTCGGAGATAGCCAAAGAGTATGGCTTCAATCCGTGAATTGGCGACCTGTCTAGTTTCCGCTTCCCACCCCACAAGCGGACATCATGGCGCCCATCATTCCGCCGCAATCATCGTAATTTGCGTCTGCCGCCCGTCGATATAGCGCACGGTTTCTCCGTCGAAATACGCGTCTTCCTCTGTTCGGAAATCGACGCGTTGACCGCCCCATTCGGGCACTTTGGCATAGGTGGTCAGTTCGATTGACCATGCCGTGTTCGCGCGGATCGTGCCTGCGCCGCGCGGGTCGTATTCCTGATTGTCCCAAAATCCGATGGCGGGGCCTGCGCCGTGACCATGGGTGCCGATTGGGTGAGTGTATATTGAGGGATCGAGGCCCTCTGCAATCGCCTCTGCACGCGATTTGAGCATGGCGACATTGCCGGATCGGCCGACTTCAAAATTGGCGGTGAGGATGTCCTGCACGCGGTTTGAATTGGCGAGGCCTGCGGCAAGGCCAGCGGGCACTTCGCTCTCGCCCGGTTTCAGGACATAGGCGAGGTGCTGCGTATCGGTGTTCAGCCGCAGATAGGTGATGCCGAAATCGGTCCAGAGCAGATCGCCGTGCTCGATAACTGTGTCACCGCGCAGAATACCTTCCGCGCCCTCGCGCTGGATACCGATACTGGGGTGAAACCAAGGGGTCAGGCAAAGTTTTGCAAGGCGTTCACGATACCACCACTGCACATCGGCGGCGGTCGTAATGCCGGGCGTGATGACCTTGTTTGAGAATGCTTCTGCGATAATCGCGTGGGCTGTGCGCACGATGGTGGGATAGATTCCCATCTCGGACGGGATACGGGTTTCCAGCCAGCGCACGCTCAACGTTTCACCCGACACGATCCGGTCGCGATATTGCGGCGTCAGCTTTTCGTTCATCGCCACAAACTGGCTGTATGTCATGCCGTCTCCGAAAACGGTCGCATCGGAGTAATTGATCGCAATTTTCGCTGGATCGCGCGCGGCAATAATGTCGGCGACGGCTTGCCATTGATCCGGCTGTTCTTCGGGGTTCCATGATGGTTCAAACAGTCCGGCTAGTCCGTACCGGCTGACGGTAAGACGCTCGATAGGCTGGCCTTCTCCGGGATCAAAAAAGATCAGAATCGTGCGGCGACGCGCAGCCATGCTTTTGGCGTCCAGCATCGAGGCAACAACCGGCTCTTCAAAATATTCGCGGCTCATCATCAGCCACAGATCGACGCCTTCCTCGCGCATGATTTGCGGAATGACGGTGTCGAGCCGCTCGGCAAGGATGCGGTCGATCACATCGGCGCGCTCTCTCATGGTGAGGATCACCGGCAATTGCGGGGTTGCCTGCTCGGTCTCGCTCATCGGGATAGGCGGGGTCGCAGAAAGCGGCGCAGGCAAGATCATTGATGCCGCAATCATTGTTGACCGAAATACCCGTTTCATATCCTTGCCCCTTTTTACGGCCACTCTGTAGCGCGGCGATGTTCACATCCTACGCCGGAAAGTTGTTGCTTGAAACAAGATGTTACAGGCGCAGATATTGTCTTGCCCGCGCAGCAAACTGTAAAGCGTGCGCAAGATAAAAACAGGAACTCTTCAATGTCTGCTCGTAGAATATTCGCCTCGGGTCGCCGTGAAACCAAATTTGGTCATGGCCGATACCTGAACACGATCACCACCAGCCGGACGACTGATAATCAGGAAAAGGTTGTAAGCGACGTGCTGCGCGAGCGGGCCCGCCGTGCGCTTTATGCCGATTGCGACCGCGCACCGCTGGGCTGGGAAAACGCCGCAGCCTAAGCTTTCGGCGTTTCGTCTTCGGCCGCTTCGTCCTCTTGCCCGATATCCAGCCCGTGTTTGAGCAGCATGGGCAGGTTGGCCATTGTGAAGATCAAACTGAGCGGCATGAACACCCAGAATTTCGCCCAGAGCCATCCCTCGAATGACATATAGGCGACCAGACCTTCGTTCAGGCCGGCAAGCGCGAGGAAGAAGATACCGAAATTGCGCGATATTTTCAGCCAGCCTTGCTCGTCTACGCCTTCGAACGCGGCCTCCAGCAAAACTTTGAGCAAAGCCTTGCCCATGAAGAAACCGCCGAGCAGCATAACACCGAAAAACCCGTAAATGATCGTGGGTTTCAGCTGCACAAAGCGCGGATCGCCAAAGAACACAGTCAACGCGCCGAACCCGACAATCAGCGCCGTCGACAGCATCAGCATCGGTGAAACATGGCCGAGCTTGAACTTGCTGAATGCGAGCGCGATGACCGCCGCGACCATAAAGGCGATGGTACCATAAATGACGGGTGCTATCTCGCCGAACTGGGAATCGGCTGGCACAGGATAGAGTTTGAATACGGCGAGAAAGACCAGCAGTGGACCGTAATCAACCAGCATATTGAGCCAACCGGATTTGGGTTTAGCCGTGGCCGTCTCAATAGCGTCTACGGCGGTGCTTTCTTCGGTCATCATGCGACCCCTGCAATGACGCGCGCGACCAAATCGGGATCGAACGGGCGCAAATCTTCCATTTTCTCGCCCACGCCAATGGCATGGATCGGCAAGCCATATTGCTCGGCCGCGGCCACAAGGACACCGCCGCGCGCCGTGCCATCCAGCTTGGTCATGATCAGACCGGTGACGCCTGCAACCTCCTTGAACACGTCGATTTGCGACAGGGCGTTTTGCCCGTTGGTGGCATCGAGTACGAGGACAACGTCATGCGGTGCCTCCGGATTGAGCCGCCCAAGAACGCGGCGTATCTTCTCCAGCTCGTCCATCAATTCGCGCTTGTTCTGAAGCCGTCCGGCCGTGTCCACGACCAAAGCGTCGATACCGGTGTCGGTCGCTTGCTTGACTGCATCGAACACGATGGAGGCCGGATCGCCGCCTTCGGGACCGCGCACAATGTCCACGCCCGCGCGCTCTGCCCATGTGGCGAGCTGGCCGATGGCGGCTGCGCGGAACGTGTCACCCGCAGCCAAAAGCACGCCGTAATCATCCTCGGTAAAGAGATGCGCGAGCTTTGCGATGGTGGTGGTTTTTCCCGATCCGTTGACCCCGATCACCAGAATGACTTGTGGGCGCGGGAAAGCGGTGACTTCGAGCGGTTTGGCGACCGGACGCAGAATTTCGGCGATCTCTTCTGCAACAGCCTCTTTGAGCTCAATCGTAGTGATTTCAGAACCGAAGCGTTTCTCGGCCAGTTTTTCGCGAATGCGCGAGGCCGCCGACGGGCCAAGGTCCGAGATAATGAGCGCGTCTTCGATATCGTCAAGGGTCGCATCGTCCAGCTTGCCGCCGCCGGCAAGTCCGGACAGGTTTTCGCCGAGCCGGTCGGAGGTTTTGCGAAAGCCGCCGAGCAGCTTTTCGCTCCAACTTGTCTCGCTCATACCAACAGGCCTTCCTCGATACCGCGCACGGTCAGATTGACGATGTTGCCCGCTTCGGTGCCTTCGGGAAGGCGGGCGCGGGCATAATTCGGCGCATAGCCCGTTCCGTCGCGCTCGGCGAGGATTGGCAGCGTTTCACCCACAAGGCTGGCGAGCCATGCGCTGCGCACATCCGAAACCGCCGCGCGCAAATCGGCGGCGCGCGCTTTAATGATCGCGCGATCCATTTGCGGCATCCGCGCAGCGGGCGTGCCGGGGCGGGGCGAGAACGGGAAGATATGCCCATGCGCAATGCCAAGCTCACGAATAATCGAAAGGTTCTCGGCGTGATGTGCGTCTGTCTCTGTCGGGAAACCCGCCATCAGATCGGCACCGACGGTGATTTCGGGGCGCCGCGCTTTCAGGCCCATGGCAAGATCGACCGCATCGTCGCGCAGATGCCGGCGCTTCATGCGTTTCAGGATCAGGTCTGCGCCGTGCTGCAGCGAAAGGTGCAGGTGCGGCATAATCCGCTGCTCGCTGGCGAACAGTTCAAACAGTTCTTCGTCGATCTCAATCCCGTCGAGCGACGAAAGGCGCACACGGGTTAGATCGGGAAATTCAGCGAGGATCGCGGTGGCGAGCGTACCGAGTTTTGGCTCACCCGGCAGGTCATGTCCCCAACTCGTAAGATCCACGCCGGTAAGCACCGCTTCCTTCGCACCTTGGGCAAGATGAAGTTCGATCTGGTGCAATGCCTCGGCGACTGACAGCGAACGGCTTTTGCCGCGCCCCTGCGGAATTACGCAAAACGTGCAATCATGGTCGCAGCCGTTTTGCACCGCGATAAAGGCGCGGGTCTTGGTCGGTGCTATCGGTGTTTCGGCGACGGGCGCGTTCCACGCTCGCGGATCAAGTTTCCTCTGATTCGCTATCAAGCCATCGACTTCGGGCATATCGGCGATCTGTTCGCGTTCAATATCGGCGGCGCATCCGGTGACGATCAGGCGCGCATCGGGCCGCGCGCGGCGCGCTTTGCGGATGGCTTGGCGGGTCTGTCGCACAGCCTCGGACGTGACCGCGCAGGAGTTCACCACGACAACATCGCCAGCGTCGGCAAGCATAGCGCGCATCCGCTCGCTTTCTGCAATGTTCAAGCGGCAGCCGAGCGATATGACTTCTGGTTTAATGTTGGCGGGGGCGCTCATGAATAGTCATCCCATTCGAACGATCCGCGATAGGCCTCGGTTGCGGGACCGGTCATGCGGATCGATCCGCCTTGCTCCCACGCAATTGTGAGATCGCCGCCCGGTAGAGTGACGTTCACCGGACTGCGGGCAATGCCCTTGCGAATTGCCGCGACCGCCGTGGCACAGGCGCCCGTGCCGCATGCCCGCGTAAGTCCAACGCCGCGTTCCCAAACGTGAAGCGTTAAGTGATCTTCGCCAGCCACGCTTGCGACATTCACATTGATGCGTTCGGGAAAAAGCGGGTCTGTTTCGATCACGGGGCCGATTGCCGCAAGGTTGATAGCATCCGCATCGTCGACAAAGAAAATCACGTGCGGGTTGCCGACATTGATTGCCATTGGCGCATCGAGATCATCCCAACCGACCGGCATGTTCGCGGTATCCATTGCGTAAGCCAGCGGGACCGCGTCCCATTTGAATTTCGGAACGCCCATATCAACGCTCGCTCCGCCTTCAGCAGGTTCAAGCGCAATCGTGCCGCCAGCGGTTTCGACGCGCGCCGCTGTGCCATGCAACAGAGCAACCGCGCGGCTGGCATTGCCGCAGGCTTCCACCTCGCCGCCATCGGCATTGAAAATGCGCATTTTGAAATCGGCCGCGTCGCTTGGCTCCAGCACAATCATCTGATCGCAGCCAATACCTTCGCGCCTATCAGCGATCCGTGCAGCAATTGCGTCTGTGATTGCGGGCAGGGCGGTCTCGCGCGCATCAAGCACGACGAAATCATTGCCTAGGCCGTGCATCTTGATGAAGGGGATGCGCATAGTATTCGGGCATCTATGCACCCATGGGCGCTGCGTCTAGTCTGTGCAGCGGGGAAATGCTGCTAATTCGCGGAGGCTTGAAGGCGGATTTCCGCTTGCTCGATCTCGTCTTGAGGTTCCACGGCGGATTGCCCAGTTTCCCGCGTGCTTGCCAATTTGTTGGTGCGGCGCAAGCGTTCAAAGACTTCCTGTGAGGTTTCAGGTTTGCCGAATAGGTAGCCTTGCCCTTTCAGATCACCCATTTCCTTAAGCGTTTCGAGAACCTCTTCGCTCTCGATACCCTCTGCAGTGATCGGAATGTTGAGGCCGCGACCCAAAGAGACAATGGCATCGACAATCGTGCTGTCGCCGCCGGAACTGCGAAGTTCGCTGACAAACGAACGGTCAATTTTAAGCCGGTCAAACGGAAGCGTGCGCAGCTGTTCAAGGCTTGAATAACCGGTTCCGAAATCATCGAGGCTGATCTTTACGCCCTGATTGCGCAAGCTTGTGATCATTGATCGGACCATGCCGATATTGTCGTGCAGGCAGCTTTCAGTGACTTCGATTTCAAGGCGTTCCGCCGGGAAGTTATGCGCGACCAGCATCTTTAATAGCTTTTGCGCAAACCATGGATCGCGCAATTGCACTGGAGAGATATTGACCGACAATGTCAGCTTTTCATCCCATAACTGTGCATCGGCAAAGGCGCGCTTGATCAGCTGCTCTGAAACTTCGGAGATGAGGCCAATCTCTTCGGCAATCGGAATAAAGACTTCCGGACTGACAACGCCAAGCTGCGGCGATTGCCACCGGGCCAGCATTTCAAACCCGGCCAATTCGCCGGTATTGATGTCAACTTGCTGCTCATAATACGGCACGAACTCGGCCTCTGCGACACCGCGCCGAATACCCGCTTCAAGTTCGTTGCGGAAGCGCAGTTCGTTTTCCATGCTCGGCTCGAACCAGAAATAGCGATTCTTGCCTTGTTTCTTGGCGTGATACATCGCGATATCCGCGCGGTGCATCAGCTCATTCGCATCTGTCACGCTAAGGTTCTGGACCAGTTCTTCGTGATCGGTTGCCACGCCGATCGACATGGTTGCATCGATCACCAGCGATTCAAGGCGGAAGGGCAGGATGACCCGATCGAACAGGCGGATGACAAGCTCATCTACGCGGCTGCGCATGTGCGGCTCATAGGCCATGACAAAGGCAAACTCGTCTCCGCCAAGACGCGCGCATATTGCGTCTTCAGGTAGTAGATCAACGATCCGTTCAGACAGGCTGACCAGCACTTGATCACCGATTGAATGGCCATGCATGTCATTGATCTGTTTGAAGTTATCCAGATCAATCATGGCGTAGGCAACGGCTTGCCCATTCTCCATGGCGCGCTCGCGCAGATTGTCTGTTGCGATCCCCATGCTGCGCCGGTTCAGGCAACCGGTTAGCGGGTCGATTTCAGCCAATTCTCTTGCTTGTTGCTCGGCCCGTTTGCGTTCGGAAATCTCTACGGTGAGCTGGCGGTAACGGCGCCAGCCAAAAACGATCAACGCAATATTGAGCAGCATCGCATTGGCGAGCAGTTTGTCAGGGCCCCGGCCATTCGAGAAAATCGCGTCAATTACGCTCGGCAAAACAGAGCCGCCGGTGCCGACGAACATGATGATCGCGGCTGTCGCGATACCCAGTGCAATCAGATCCTTCTCGGCGCTGCCGAAACGATCCTTGGTCTCTTTATCCGTCACCGTTTCTGCCTCTGAACGACGCGCCTTGCGTCCTCCCCCCGATCGACTGTTGCTCTAATAGTCAGAGCAATAGTGGGCGGGTATGCGCGAAGCCTCTAAAAATCGGGTTAATTCACTATTGTAGTGCGCATAAGGGGTGGCCGCACAGCGACCGCAGAGTTAGTCATTACTATGAGAATCCACTCGATCGGGAGAGCATTTCATGGCCAACAAGCAATATTGGCTGATCAAATCCGAGCCGTTCAAATACAGCTGGGATGATCTAGTCGCGGAGCAGGAGGGCACTTGGGACGGGGTTCGCAACCATACAGCGAAAAACAACCTGAAGGCCATGAATGTCGGCGATGAATGCTTTTTCTATCACAGCCGTGAAGGTTTGGAGATTGTTGGAATTTGCGCCGTCAGCGTCGCGAACATCCTCGATCCAACGGATCAAACTGGCAAATGGGCCGCAGTGAAGGTTAAGCCGAAGGTGAAGTGGGACAATCCAGTCAGTCTGAAACAAATCAAAGCCGAGCCAAAGCTGGAAGATTGCGACTTGGTGCGCTTGTCGCGCCTGTCCGTTGCCTCGATCAAGCCAGCAGAGTGGAAACTGATCTGCCGAATGGCAGAGGGTTAAGCGATTACGCTTTCGCTCGCAGCCCGCTGATCGTTGCCCCGCTGGCGGCGAGTTGTTCGATCTCGATCTTCATGTGAATTAGGCGCAGGCCTTCACGTTTCTGGGCCTCTCCAAGTGCGGCCATGAATTCTTGGGTGGTTGCGGCCGTGGCGCTCCACCCGCCAAACGCCGCGCCGAGCATGGCGAAGTCGGGATTGGACAATTTCGTGCCGGAAACACGCGCAGGATATTCGCGCTCTTGATGCATACGGATCGTTCCGTACGCGCCGTTGTCGATCACCAGCACCAGCAAATTCGCGCCGTGCTGAACTGCCGTCGCAAGCTCTTGCCCGTTCATCAGGAAATCACCGTCACCGGCCACCGCGACAACCTGGCGTTCAGGATGGCGCAGAGCGGCGGCGACTGCGGCTGGCACACCGTAACCCATCGCGCCTGCTGTCGGCGCAAGCTGGCTGGGATATCCGGCATAGCGCCAATAACGGTGCCACCAACCGGCAAAATTGCCCGCGCCGTTGCAGATGATGCTGTCTTCGGGGAGTGCTTCGCGCATGTGAGCCACGCATGCAGCCATATCCAGCAAAGGCGGATTGTCTGAAGGCGTTGCCGTTGCCCATTCGCGCCATTCGCGATTTGCCTCTGAGCCTGCATCAAAGGGAATGACTGCGCTGTCTTCCCAAAGCGCAGCAGCTTCGGCGAATTCGTCGACAGAGCAGCACATTTCCAGATCGGTTTTGTAAACGCGTCCTAATTCATTCGCATCGGGATGGATGTGGACGAGCAATTGATCGGGATGCTCCAATGTCGGAACTTCATATCCGTCGGTCGTTGCCTCACCCAAGCGCGCGCCAACAGCGATAATCAGGTCTGCGTCTTTAACCCGCTGCACCAGCTTGGGATTGGGGCCGTAGCCCATATTGCCCGCATAGACAGGGGAGGAAGGCGCAATTGCATCCTGACGGCGGAAAGCAGTCGCCACGGGAAGGCCGATATTTTCGGCGAATTGCTGAAAGTGGTCGCGCGCTTTCGCGTTCCATCCCGCGCCGCCGATAATCGCAATCGGGCTGGCTGC
Organism: Erythrobacter crassostreae; assembly: GCF_019204045.1. GTDB lineage: Bacteria > Pseudomonadota > Alphaproteobacteria > Sphingomonadales > Sphingomonadaceae > Erythrobacter > Erythrobacter crassostreae. Next base: position 1,815,637 of record NZ_JAGSPC010000001.1, read on the forward strand.
ATCGGCGATCAGGCCAAACAGGGCCTGCATCGCATCGGGACATGCCGCCTGAGCGGGGCGGTGTGTCAGAGGGCGTGGCTTGATCGCCGGATCAACTGCATCGCACAGCATGTCTTCGGGAAGAGCGATGACAACAGGGCCGGGTCGCCCGCTGATCGCGACTGAATAGGCGCGCGCGATATATTCGGGGATGCGAGCCGGATCATCGATCCGTGTCGCCCATTTGCAGATCGGCCCGAAATAGGCGCTGAAATCGACTTCCTGAAAGCCTTCGCGGTCGCGCATCGGACGCGCCACATCGCCGACAAACAGGATCATCGGCTGCGAATCCTGATGCGCGACATGCACGCCGATGCTGGCATTGGTTGCGCCGGGGCCGCGTGTCACGAACGCGATGCCGGGCCGTCCCGAACCGGCAGCGCCCATCGCGCCATCCGCGCAGGCCATAAACGCAGCGCCGCCTTCCTGACGGCAGGTGAGGGTTTCGATTGTGGTCGTGTCATGCAGTGCATCGAGCACCGCTAGGAAGCTTTCCCCCGGAACGGTGAAGACACGGTCGGTCCCTTGCTCGGCAAGGCATTCCACCAGCAACTCAGCTGCGCTCTTCATGTCCCGTTTCTCCCACTTTGCGGACCTGTCCTTGGCGCTTAGCTGGGGTGCGAAGCAGAGGCAATTGCAGTGAGAGCGGTACAACCGACATGGTTAGCGAAACGCCAGTTCTGTCCCGCTGTGTGACAGGGGATAAGCAGGCGGCAGGGAAGGGGTTAAGAAAACGTTAAAACCGCGTAGGCGGGCCGCAGATAACAAAACAACTCGAGAGAGAATATGCGTCGCAGCCTTGTCCTTACTGATGAAACAAGTCGTCACCCGTTCCGCGCAACACTGCCGCCGAACGTGAAGGCTGACCTGCTTGATATTCCGGCGGAATCGCTGTGGCGGTTGACCGCAGAAGACGTCCGCGGATTTGCCACCACCTATGTGGCGGTGACTGCGGCGGTGCTCGTCTTTATCTTCTGAGGATTTACAGCGCCGCTTTTGCGGGAGCGGCCTCAATCTCGGCATTGTGAAGCTTCTTGCCAAGCCACGCGGCGATTGCCGTCATCAGGGCTGCGAACATCAATTGTTCGGCCACCGGAATGCCGAGCGCGGTCATGCCCAGCGCCACGATCGAACCCGTTACCATCGCCAGCGAATTGACGATATTGTTGGCTGCAATTGTGCGGCTGGCGGCATCAGGCGCGCAGCGCGTGGTTAGAAACGCGTAGAGCGGCACCACAAACATTCCGCCTGCGGTCGAAATGCCCAGCAGGATCAGCGAAAGCGGAATCGCGAGCGGTTCCAAAATCCACTGCTCAATTGGCAGCAATTCGCCCGCTTCATTCGGAACCCATGCACGGCAAACGAAGTAAAAGCCCATGAGGAAAATACCCATCAGCACGACGCAGGTCGGGGCGTATCGGGCGGACACTTCGCCTTTCAAGAGCGTGTTGATCACCATCGATCCAATCGCGATGCCGATCGAAAAGATGACGAGAAACAGGCTCGCGACTTCTGGCGTGGCGAGAAGCTGATTCTTCGCGAGCGGCGGGAACTGGATGAACAGAACCGCGCCGATGGTCCAGAAAAAACTGATGGCGATAATCGCGAACCAGATCTCTCGAATGTCGCGGGTCTTTTTGACGAGCCGCCAGCTCATTACGACCTGATCGGCGAGCGCAACAGGTGCATAGCCAATCCAGCGTAGAACCGGATTGCGGGTCTTTTCGGCATAAGGTTCCAGCAAGGGGAAGTGCAGTTCATGGTTCCCTTGCGGCGGAGCATCCGGCACCCAGCGGCACACCAAATATCCGACAATCGACGTTATCACGACCAGTATGATGGCGTATTCGATGTCGATAAATCCGGCGAGGATCGTGCCGGTCAGGATCGCGATATAGGTGCCTGCCTCGACCAAGCCGGTACCGGGCAACACTTCATCTTTTTTGAGATGCTGCGGCAGGATCGCATATTTGATCGGACCAAGGAAAGCGGATTGCACCGCTGCCAGAAACACCACTGCGAGCAGCATCGGGATGGCTACCGTGTGCACGGCAATGCCCTGCCAAGCCATGTACAGCCCCGCCGCGCCGAGGGATGCCCAGCCAATCTCGCACAGTTTCACAATGCGGATGATCGCGGCTTTATCGCGCGTGTCGGCAAGCTGACCTGCCAAAGCAGAAAACAGCACAAACGGGGTGATGAACAGCAGCGAGGCAACGCCGCTAAAGAACGCTTCCTGTTTTTCGTCGCTGTAAACGGAATAGACAACGAACAGGACCAGCGCGGTCTTATAAAGGTTGTCATTGAACGCATTGAAAAATTGCGTGACCATTAGCGGCATAAACCGCTTACGGGTCAGGAGACGCGTCGACGTGGTCATAAATGGTGTTCGAAATCGCTCCTCTGATTCCCAGATAGCGGTTGCACCGTCTTTCACAAGAGCGTTCACAAACCGGCAAGGTGACTTTTGCGCGGATAAAAGTGACGCTAGAGCATCCTTTGATATGTTGACGTTACCCAACATCCTTACGCTTTCGCGTATATTCGCTCTGCCGCTTTTGGCGTTCTTCCTGTGGTGGCCGGAATGGCGGCTGGGGTATGCGATTGGTTTTGCGCTCTATGCGCTGATTGCGATCACCGACTTTTTTGACGGTTATCTGGCGCGTGCGCAGGGGACTGTTTCAAAGCTCGGCATCTTCCTCGATCCGATTGCGGACAAGATCATGGTGGCAACCGTGCTGCTGATCCTGACCGCGCAAGGGTATCTGCGCGGACCATATGTCGGCGATATGCATGTCATTGCGGGTCTAGTGATCCTGATCCGCGAGATTGCGGTATCGGGCCTGCGAGAATTTTTGGGCGGGTTGCAGGTATCCGTCCCCGTGTCGGCACTGGCGAAGTGGAAGACGACGTTTCAACTGATCGCGCTCGGCGCGCTAATCGGCGGCGGCGCGGTGCATGGCCAGCCATGCCAAAGCCCCGGTCCGGACTGCCTGACCATCGCCGAAAGCTGGGTCCACGTAATCGGCCTCGGCAGCCTATGGGCAGCGGCGGTGCTGACCGTGATTACCGGCTGGGATTACCTGCGGGTTGGTTTGAAGCATATGGATTGAGCTAGCTGAAATAGCGAGCGGCCCAATAAGCTCCGCCACTTATTGCCAATATCGTCAACATTCCCGATGCGATGAAAAGAGGCATAACGTGCAGCCTGCCTTCTTCATTAGCGCGCATAACGGTCGAGAGTTGCGCATCGTTGTTTGAAACCGCAAAACTTGCTGCAAAGAACGCAGGAATCATCGTCCACCAAAACGAAAAATATCCCATGCCTGAAGCAATTCCACACCCGATTGTGATCAGTATTGTTAGACAGCCAAGCAATTCAAATTCCCTAAGTATTGACGTTCGAAATTGTACGTGTGGACTATCCCGCCTCAGCCCGCACCTTAATCACCTCAAGTACATTGTCGTGAACATCGCCGAGCAGCACTTCGCCCCATAGGCCGAAATACCAGCCGAGCCGTGTGCGCATTTGGTATTGCGTGGTTAGCGTCAGTTCGACTTCGCCATTTCCGGTATCGCTAAGCGTGTATCCGCCGCGCGCAATCTTCACGACGGGACCATCGGGATTGATGTGTTTGTCGGTGTGCGCTTGAACGGATTCGTCGGGGAATACGAAGGACCACGCGATCCGTTCTCCTTCGACAATCTCGTCCACATGCTCTTCAAAACGGATGTTAGGGCCCCATTCGGCCTCGCGAACCAACCCGCTTTCGCGCTCGACCAGAGCCGCGTCGCTAGGACGGGGGATGCCGATCACATCATGGGTGAAAGTCGCTTTGCCTTCATCGCCCGCAATATCGGGGATCGCGACCAGCATCGGCCACACCTCTTCCGCGCTCGCGGCGATTGTAACGGTGCGCGTTACAGAGCGTTCCTGCCATTCCGGCGGGCTCATTTCCTCGGCATAGATCAGCGCGAATGGCAAAGTGAGGGCGGCGGAGATTTTCAGGCGCGTGCCTGATGCGGCCTCACGCTCGGCCTCTTCGCGCCGGATTTTGATTATCAACCCCGCGAGAGCTCCACCAATTCCGCCGACCAACCAGAACGGCAGCACCATCATGATGCAAACCAGCCCTTCGCCGACGCCAAAATAGACAAGCGGGAAAAGTATCGCGAACAAAACAATAGGGGCCAGTATGCAGCCGACTGTGTTGTAGGATGCCCAGCCCAATCCACCGACCAATGCGCCCAAGGCAAACGGTATAGCGAACAGCACGCCAAACCCGGCATAGCCTTCGTCAATGCCGGGGCCGTATACGAGATAGGCAAACGCACCCAGCATCGTAGCTAGCATACCCAGCAGAAAGCCTGAGCCGGCGGTATTCGGAGGTGTCGGAGGTGCGTACATGATAGCCGTGGTTATGGCCGATATGATGCAAAGCTACAAAACCTTAAGGCACTGGTTTTGGCGCAGCGATGATCAATCCGCGACTGTGACCTCGTAACTCTGCCTTGTCGTACCCACAGGATAGACCGACGCTGTGAATTCACCTTCGACATACAGCACTTTGTCGTCCGGCAAATTCTCGACGTGACTCTTGGCAAACTCGTCCAACCGTTTCCATTTGCCAAGCGATCTGAGCGCCTTTGGATCCAGCAGACTTGCTTTCACATTGGCGCATTTCTCGCCTTCCCAAATGAGCGTTTCCGGATCGTATCCTTCATAGGCGAATTCGATCAGGCAGGCTGGCTTGTCGCCTTGTTTGATGTCTTTCTGACTTGAGATTTCGGTTTTGGAGGCGGTGACTGCTTCGGGCGCGATATCAGCCTTTGGTTCGATTTGGTTGGACTGCGCGAGCGGCGGCGCTGCCACCGGCTTGCTATCCGCCGGTGCTTCGGCCTGTGGTTCGTTGGAGCAAGCGGCTGTCATCATCAGCGTCGCAACCGATAGTGCGATACCCGTCTTCGAATAATACTTCATGCAAGCACCTTACCGTGGATCGTACTCGACATGAAGGTGGTTGTTGCTCGAATTGGAGAACGTTTCAAAGATGACATCATAATCATTGCCAAGTTTCTGCTCGACGCGCGCATCTAAGGCAGAGCCTTGATCGCGGGTGATGTTACGCCCTCGGAAATCCAATGCGCGGTTTGCATAGTGCAGTGAATTGGTGCTGTGCCTGCTGTCATTGCCCGACGTGATGACGGGGCGCGGAAGGTTCAACTCGCTTGCCGCTTGCGACACGGCGATGATCACGGCCTCCATCGATGGATGCAGCGCGCCAATCTTCACCGACCGGCTTTTCACACCGACATTATGCTGGGCCGCGATTGCGCGCCCGTCCACCGATCCGCTGCTGACCGATCGCGAGTTGGAAGGGGCTGTGCCGCCGGGCAAAACCACTTGAAACGGGGCGGGGCGGAACCGCTGCAATTCCGGCACTGTACCATGACGGTGGATCGCATTGCCTTTGCCGAGAACAGGGCCGTCGAGAGCCATGATCCAAACGAGATTGTGTGAATCGGAAAAATGCGGATTTGCATAATTGAGGTGCGAGCTCACGAATGAGGGCGTGCCGGTGGCCAGCTTCTGCAGGTAGTCGTCTACGAAGGTGTTCACGCGGCTGCTGACGTTCCTCATCGGGTATTGGTCGACCGAACTGCGTCCTTCTTTGCGTGAAATCGGGCCATTGATATCCGAAAACTGGTTTCGGGCATTCACAACGCTGGCGATGGTCGAACCCCAATGATCGGAGGCAAGCCGGTTGAGGATGGTATCAACGATACCTTTTGCCTGATCGTCACCGGCGAACTGCACCCACTCGGTCTGAAGCGTCTTCTTTATGTCTCGAACGTCCTTTTCGGTCAGATTGAGATGTCCGTCGGTGTTGTCGCCGCCACCTGTGCTGCCACCGCTGGTCGTGCCGCCGCCGCTGCTACCCGAACCAGCGGGTATAGTGATCGATTGGCCGACAGAGATCATGTTCGCGTTTCGGATGCGGGGATTGGCCGCCACGATCGCTTCAACAGTGGTGCCGTGCGCGCTCGCAATTTTGGACAGGCTATCGCCCGATTGCACCAGATAGACGTTGCTTGCCTCGCGAATGGTGATGACCTGACCGACACGGATAAGATTGGGATCACGGATATTGTTGCGTAGGGCCAGGTCCTCGACATCGACATTGAACCGGTTCGCGATCTTTTGAAGCGTATCGCCGGATTTTACGGTGTAGGTTTCGTTCGACATAATTCCCTCCCAATCTGCAGAAGCCGATTTAGAGCGTTCCACTGAATTGGTATTGTACAAATATGTCCGAGGGATTTTGGTCGGAACAGTATCTGAAATTAAACGGAATTTTTTAAAGTCTAGAGATAAATCTCAGTTCTATTCAGACTTTGACTACCGATATGTCGGCGAACTGTTTTTCTATTGCTAACCTGCGCGGAGTTCTTCTGCGAGCAGTTTGAAATCTGCCTCACGCGGCGAGTTCTTGCGCCACACCAGAACAATTTCGCGTTTCGCTGTGTCGCTTTCGACAGGGCGGGCGACCACGTCTGTGCCGGTGAGAATGCCGGCCTCAATCGCCATTTCGGGAAGCATGGTGAGGCCAAGGTCATGATCGACCATTTGCACCAGCGTGTGCAGGCTGGTGCCGATCATCGCGGCGCTGGCGCGCAGTTCACTGCGGTTGCAAGCGGCGAGAGCGTGATCGCGTAGGCAATGCCCGTCTTCGAGCAGCAACAGCCGCCCTTGATCGATCATATCGGGATGAATGCTCGCGGGCGGATCGCGCGGGTCGTCTTTCGGGAAAGCAACAAACAACCGGTCGTCAGAGATGTGCTCAAACTCTGCCTCTGCCGTGTCAAATGGCAGGGCCAGCAACACGCAATCCACCCTGCCATGTTGCAACGAATCCATCGCGTCCTGGCTGGTTTCCTCGCGCAGCAGCAATTGCAGATCGGGACGTTCTTTACGCAGGCGCGGAAGAATGCGCGGGATCATAAACGGTGCGATGGTCGGGATCACGCTCATGCGGAGCTGTCCCGAAAGCGGTTTACCCGCGGCTTGCACCAGATCGGACAGCTCCTCCGCCTCGCGCAGAAGTTTATTCGCTTTGGTCACTACCTGCTCGCCCAGCGCCGTAAAACGTACCACGCGGCGGCTGCGTTCTACCAGCGTCACGCCCAGCAGCGATTCCAGCTCGCGAATCCCCGCCGATAGCGTCGATTGCGAAACAAAGCTGGCATCAGCTGCGCGGCCAAAATGGCCGTGCTCATGCAGCGCAACCAGATATTGCAATTGTTTGATCGTGGGGAGGTAGGTGGACATTTGCGCCCTCTTACTCCGCTGCTTCGGCGTCGGCCTGCGTTTCTTCCATGCTCGCTTGCATGTCATCGATATGGGTCATTTTCAGCCTGCCGCCTTGAACTGCAAAGGCAAGTCTGCCCTCGACCAGTTCCAGCGCGTCTTTGCCGAACACATCGTAACGCCAACCCTCGAGAACTTTTAGCTCGCGAACACCGGCGGCGAGCGCTTCCATCTCGTCTGCGCGGGTGAGCAGGCGCGGGGCCACATCAATTTCGCGGGCGCGGATTTTCAAAAGCAGTTTGAGCAGGTCGGCTACAAGCGCGCCTTCTTTGCCCAAAGGCGCGCCGCGCTTCATTTTTTGCGGCATCTCTTCTTTGGAAAGCGGTTCAGCATCGGCGATGATCTTCATCATGCGTTTGCCAATGTCGTTGTCTTTCCATGCCGCAGAAAGCCCGCGCACTTTGGCGAGATCGGACTGCTTCTTGGGCGGGTGGCTGGCGATGTCGGCGAGCGTTTCATCGCGCATGATCCGGCCGCGCGGGATATTTTTGTGCTGCGCTTCGCCTTCGCGCCAAGCGGCGAGCGCTTTCAAGCGGCCCAGAACGGTCGGATTGCGGCCTTGCGAGCGGATGCGTTTCCATGAATTGTCTGCATCGACAATGTAGTTACTCGCATCAGCCAATTTTTCCATCTCCGCATTAAGCCAGTTGCCGCGTTCAGTCTTGATCAGTTTTTGCAGGATCTTCGGGAAGATCACGGACAAATGCGTAACATCGCCGATGGCGTATTCGATCTGGCGATCGGTCAGCGGTCGGCGGCTCCAATCGGTGAAACGCGCGCCCTTATCGACGGTGATGCCCAGCCAAGTCTCCACAAGGTTGGCATAGCCGATCTGTTCCGACTGGCTGATCGCCATCATCGAGATTTGCGTGTCGAAAATGGGATAGGGTGTCTTGCCCGTAAGGTTGACGATAATTTCGACATCCTGACCGCCAGCATGGAAAACCTTCAGCACCTCGTCATTCTCGCACATCAAATCGAGCAGCGGGGTTAGGTCAATGCCATCGGCCAGCGGATCAATCGCGGCGGCCTCTTCCGTATTGGCGATCTGCACCAGGCAGAGTTCCGGCCAATAGGTGTTCTCGCGCATGAACTCTGTGTCCACGGCTACAAATTCGGATTTTGAGAGGCGCTCGCACAGTTCGGTGAGAGCTTCGGTGGTGGTAATCAGATCATGTATTTTCATTGTTCTTCTTGTTCGTTGGAGCGGAGTACCGCTCTCGGGCTTTACGCCCAGTTCATCGCTTCCCTTGACAAAACGGAGGTCTTGCCCTGTTAGCGCGCGCACAAAGAGGGCATAGATGGCCCCATAAATTTGCAGGCGCGCCCGCGCCGTGGTCCTTTGGGCCATACGCATAAACAGGACAAGAGTTTAGATGCACGCTTATCGCACACACACTTGCGCACAGCTTTCCGCTGAAAATGTCGGAGAATCGATCCGTTTGTCGGGCTGGGTCCACCGTAAACGCGATCATGGCGGGGTTTTGTTCGTCGATCTGCGCGATCACTACGGAATCACCCAGCTGGTTGCGGATGAAGATTCGCCCGCTCTCGAAGTGTTTGAACGGCTCCGCGCAGAATCTGTCATCACCATTGATGGCGATGTTAAAGCGCGCACGCCCGAAACGGTGAATAAAGACCTGCCCACTGGTGCAATCGAGGTATTCGTTCGATCGATCACAATCCAGAGCGCAGCTGAAGAATTGCCGATGCCGGTTGCAGGTGAGCAGGAATATCCTGAGGAAATCCGCCTCAAATATCGCTTCCTCGATCTGCGACGTGAAACTATGCACCGCAACATCGTGCTGCGGTCGCAGGTCATTACCTCGCTGCGCAACCGGATGACGGGGCAGGGCTTTACCGAATTTCAAACTCCGATCCTGACGGCGTCTTCGCCAGAGGGCGCACGCGACTTCCTCGTGCCGTCGCGCATGCATCCGGGCAATTTCTACGCGCTGCCTCAGGCGCCGCAGATGTTCAAACAAATGCTGATGGTGTCCGGCTTTGACCGGTATTTCCAGATCGCGCCGTGTTTCCGCGATGAAGATTTGCGCGCCGATCGCTCCCTCGAATTCTATCAGCTCGACTTCGAAATGAGCTTCGTCACGCAGGAAGACGTGTTCCAAGCGCTCGAGCCTGTTCTCGCTGGTACGTTCGAGGAATTCTCTGGCGGTTACAGCGTTACGCCATCGGGCAGCTTCCCGCGTATCCCATACGCCGAAGCAATGATGAAATACGGCACCGATAAGCCGGACCTGCGTAACCCGCTGATCATCAGCGATGTCACCAGCCACTTCGAAAAGTCGGGCTTTGGCCTGTTTGAGAAGATCGTGGGCGGCGGCGGCGTTGTCCGTGTGATCCCGGCGCCGAAGACGAATGAGAAGAGCCGCAAGTTCTTCGACGATATGAACAATTGGGCGCGCAGCGAAGGCTTCGCCGGTCTCGGCTATGTTACCCGCAAAGGTGGTGAGTTCGGCGGGCCGATTGCGAAAAACCACGGGCCGGACCTTATGGCGAAACTCTATGACGAGCTTGGCCTTGGCGCAGATGACGGATTGTTCTTTGCCGCTGGCAAGGAAAAGGACGCGGCGAAACTGGCCGGTGCTGCGCGCACCCAGATTGCCGAGCAACTTGAGCTGATCGAACAGGATTGCTTCAAATTCTGCTGGATCGTCGATTTCCCGATGTATGAATGGGATGAAGACGCGAAGAAGGTCGATTTCAGCCACAACCCATTCTCCATGCCGCAAGGCGAGATGGAAGCGCTCGAAACGATGGACCCGTTGGAGGTCAAGGCGTGGCAGTACGACATCGTCTGCAACGGCTATGAACTGTCATCGGGCGCGATCCGGAACCATCGTCCGGACATCATGTACAAAGCGTTTGAACTGGCCGGATACACCAACGAAGACGTGGACCGCGAATTTGGCGGCATGATCGAAGCGTTCAAGCTGGGCGCGCCGCCGCATGGCGGATCGGCTCCGGGGATTGACCGGATCGTGATGCTGCTGGCGGGTGAAGAAGCCATCCGCGAAGTCATCGCTTTCCCGATGAACCAGAAGGGTGAAGACCTGATGATGAGCGCGCCGAGCAAGGCCGAGCCCGCGCAGCTGCGCGAGCTGTTCCTGCGCACGATTGAACCGCCCAAGAAAGAGGGTGAACAGTAAGCGCGCGTCACCTGAAGCGAACAGAAAAAGGCCGCCTCGCGCAATGCGCAAGGTGGCCTTTTTTATGTGATATCGCCAGGGGGAGGTGGCGGAGCGCACGGCGCTTCTGTCAGAAGAGGCGGGCGCTCAACGCCCTGACGCTTCCCCGGGCGTCATCCTGTCGGATTATGCATATTGCTCTTCCAGCATATTGGCGAATTTCTCGCCCTTGCTGATTTCATTGTACGCATCTTGGATCAGGGTGCGGACCGACAGATCCATGTCTGCGACATCTTCGTCTGTCAGCACATCGCGGAACTTTTCGGCAATATATTCTTCGCCTTCGTCCACTCGCTCGACTGCGGCTTTGTCGCCGCCCGAGATCGCTTCGGTGATCTTCAAAAATGTCTGGTGCACCGATCCGGTCATACTGACGCTCACGATCGGTTTCTCGCCGTGCATCTGCAGGCCGTTGTTCAGTTTCGCCAGCGTTTGTGCTCGCATATCGGCCCGCTGTTCCAGCGCCGTTGTCAGTGCGCGGCTGTCAGAATGTTCCGCTGCCTTACGGTAACCTTCGACTGAATCAAATGTGGTTTGGGTAAGTGATTTAAGAATTTCAATATTCTGTGTCATGGCTCTCCTTGACCGTTGAGTTTCAATTGCGCTGCGCCAAATGCGATGCGCTTTCAATGACTTAATGGCTGAAGGGCATGAATGGTTCCGAGCCTTCGCTGAGCCGTTCATGAACTGCGATGGGTTGTGTGTCTTCGCCCGATCGTTGAAGATTCTCCGCTGAAAAGCGGCTCCAGTCTGGCAATTCATCTTACCCTAACCTCGATCACTCGATATGCTAAACTCAATTCCAAGGGGGAGCGGGTCAATGAAATCGGGTTTTCGTATCGCGTCTGGCGCGGCTGTTTTGGGGGCGGCGTTTGCTGCCACTTTTGCCCATGCAGAAACCATCTCGGTCGAGGGGTACCTCCCTGCGAGCAGCGATGCGGGCATCGAACTGGAAGTAATCGCAGTTGATCCGTTGGACGGTAATCAAGGCGGCAAACTCGGTTTCGAACTAAAAAAGGCTCTCGAACGCGCCGGCGTTGATAACAACCGATGGTTTGATGTCGCGCCGGGGCGCGATACGCCAGTGGATGCGGTTTTTCAGGGATCCGCTGACTCTCAATCTTCGATCACCCAGCTGGAGGACAAAGAAGTCCGCAGCTGCGAGAAGAAGAACGAGGACAAGAAATGCATCCGCTACAAAACGACATATTACGATTGTAACCGGTTTGAGGTCTCTCTTTATCCCGATATCGAGCTTGTCTCCCGCGAAGGCGAAGTGCTGTATTACGAGCGTGACGAGCTAACCCGCACCGAAGATCATTGTGACGATTCCGGATCGCGTCCCTCGCGCAGTGAAATGGCGAGCGGCCTTGTGCGCAGCTTTGCTGGCCGGGTCCGCCGCGCGCTTGCCCCGCGCAATTACCGGCAGGACTACCGGATTCTTGAACGCCGCAAAGGCTTGGAGAAGGCCGATCGCCACGCGTTCAAAGCGGCTGTGAAGCTGACCAAGATCGATGAAGATGCGGCATGCGAGGCGTTTAAAGCGATTGAATTAAGCGCGCCGGATCAGGCCTCTGTCCTGTTCAACGTCGCGCTGTGTCATGAACGGTTTGGCGATTATGACATGGCCCGCGAAACGTATCAGCGCGCGCTTGACGCTTCGCCTGATAAGCCGATGACTCTGGAGGCATTCGACCGCGTTGATAACTGGCAGCAAGGGCTCAATCAGGTGAATATGCGGGCAGAGATAATGGCCGCGCCCTCCGACGAAGAGGTTCCGCCAGCTGTCCCGTTTTCGCAGTGATGTAACGGCGCTGCGTTGACGCGCGAACTAGACAGTATGAACACCACTCGGCGACATGCAATATTGGGCGGCTTGGCCGCAGGGCTGGGCGCGGCGACGCAGCCTTTGGCTGGATGCGCGTCTGAACGCACATCCTTAGATCCTTCGATCACCAAAGTGACAGTGCTGGGCGCGATCCATGGGCGTCATCGCACCAGCGAGCTCTATTCGCTCGATGTGCTGCGCAAAGCGATCATGCGGGCAGAGCCTGACATTGTGCTTACCGAATTGCCGCCGGATCAGGTGGATCTGGCGCTGAGCAGTTTCGCGGAAACGGGCAAAGTTGCCGCGCCGCGTGCGCGTGTTTTTCCAGAGTTGACCGAAGCGGTGTTTCCGCTGTCAGAGACGATGGGTTACTCCATTACGGGCAATGCGGGCTGGAGCCGCGAACTCGCTGATAACCGCAACGCGGCACTCAAAGTGATTGAGAATGACCCTGCGCGCGCAGATGAATGGGCGGAGCATCAGGCGGCGAGGGCACGCTATTCGCGCGAGTTGAGAGCGCGCGGCGATGATCCGCGGTTCATTCATACCCCTGAATATGACGCAATCGTCGAGCGCGCCCAGACGCCCTATCAGACATATTTCGACGGTGATCTTGGCCCTGGCGGGTGGACACAGATAAACCGTGCCCACACCGATTTGACCGCGCAAACACTCGATTCCGTAACGGGAAAGGGGCTTAAAGCCCTTGTGATCTTCGGTTCATGGCATAAATACATGATCGAGCGCGCCTTGATGAAACGCAGCGATATCGAGCTTTTACCGGCCCGCTCGCTGTTCGACTAAAGGGCGCAAACGGGGGCAAAAGTGATCGGCACTTGCGCTCAATCGAACTGGCTATTAGGGCCATTCTTGTTATTCAAAACCCAATTTAAGAGGGATACACATGAGCGATACTGCCGACCGCGTGCAGAAGATTGTTGTCGAGCACCTTGGTGTTGAAGGCGACAAAGTTACTCAGGAAGCCAGCTTCATTGATGATCTGGGCGCAGACAGCCTCGACATCGTTGAGCTCGTGATGGCTTTCGAAGAAGAATTCGGTGTTGAAATTCCTGACGATGCTGCTGAGAAAATCAGCACCGTTGGCGATGCCACCAAGTTCATCGAAGAACATAAGGGCTAATTGCCCCCGGCATGCCCGCATAGCGGGCGGCTGACCAACAGGCCCGAGCCCTTTGCAGGGTCGCGGGCCTGTAGTGTTTCTGCGTCACACAAATAACGCCCGTTCGGGGCTTTTGGAGAATGGTATGCGCCGCGTTGTTGTAACCGGACTTGGACTTGTCACCCCGCTGGGCGGCGATGTCGAAACCTCTTGGAAAAACCTGATCGCGGGCGAAAGCGGCGCGGGCCAGATCACGCGGTTTGATACGTCGGACCAGAAATGCACCATCGCGTGTGAGGTGAAGGACAAGGATCACCCTTGGGGCTTCGACGCGGACAAGCGCGTCGATCACAAGGTTCAACGGCAGGTTGATCCCTTCATCGTCTTCGGCATTGATGCCGCGGGTCAGGCTCTCGAAGACGCGGGCCTTACCGATATGACGCAGGCCGAAAAGGAGCGCACTGGCTGCTCCATTGGCGCGGGCATTGGCGGTCTCCCGGGTATTGAAAGCGAAAGCTTGGTTCTCGCAAATCGCGGCCCTGCGCGTGTGTCACCGCACTTTGTCCACGGCCGCTTGATCAACCTTGTCACCGGACAGGTTCAGATCAAATACGGCTTTATGGGGCCGAACCACGCTGTTGTGACAGCTTGCTCCACCGGTGCGCATTCGATTGGCGATGCCGCGCGCATGATTATGATGGATGATGCGGATGTGATGCTGGCTGGCGGTGCGGAAAGCACCATCAACCCGCTGGGTATCGCAGGCTTTGCACAGGCGCGCGCACTGAACACGGGCATGAACGATCGTCCGACCGAGGCGAGCCGCCCTTATGACAAAGACCGCGAAGGCTTTGTCATGGGTGAGGGTGCCGGTGTCGTCGTGCTGGAAGAGTACGAGCGGGCCAAAGCACGCGGTGCGACGATCTATGCTGAAGTCACCGGATACGGCCTTTCTGGCGATGCTTACCACGTCACTGCGCCGCATCCAGACGGCAAGGGCGCAGAGCTGGCGATGAAGATGGCTCTGAAAAAGGCTGGCCTAACCTCGGGCGATATTGATTACGTAAACGCTCACGGCACCAGCACTATGGCCGACACAATCGAGCTGGCCGCTGTTATGCGGGTACTCGGCAAAGACCTCGGCGGTGCTTCGATGAGCTCGACGAAATCTGCTATCGGCCACCTTCTCGGCGGCGCTGGCGCGGTTGAGGCGGTGTTCTGCATTCTCGCCATGCGCGATGGCATTGTCCCGCCGACGCTGAACCTGCACAATCCTGATGACGGCACCGAAGGCATTGACCTTGTGCCGCACACCGCAAGAAAGCGCGAAGTGCGCGCAGTGCTGAATAACAGCTTTGGCTTTGGCGGCACCAACGCATCACTGATTATGCAAAAGGTTGACGGGTAAGCGCATGAAAAAGGTCGGCTGCATCGCCGGATTGCTGTTTGCAGTTGCTCTTGCAGCGGGCCTGTATCTTGGCGGCACCCTGATGGGCAGCACCACGATCAAGCAGGAAACGCCGTTCGTCATACCGGCGGGATCGTCGCTCAGCGCGGTTGCGAACAAGCTGGAAGATGAAGGCCTGATCGTCTCCGCCGATGGCTTCTTGATGTATGCGCGGGTGCTGGGTTCGTCCGATCCGATCCAGGCAGGCGAGTTCTCGCTAAAGCCGGAAATGAGCCAGGGCGACATTCTGGCTGCGTTTCAGAACGGCGATGTTATCCGGCGTTTTGTGACAATCCCCGAAGGCATGCCATCGATCCTCGTGCACGAGAAATTGATGGCAGAAGAGCTGCTTACGGGCGATATTGCGGTCCCTCTCGAAGGGTCAGTGATGCCTGATACCTATTCGTATGAGCGCGGACAGGATCGCGGCGAGATTATCGAGCAGATGCAAACGGCGATGGACAAATACCTTGCCGAGGCATGGGCAGAACGCGGGCCGGATATCGCGGTTGAGACAATGCGTGAGGCCTTAACTCTGGCGTCTATTGTCGAGAAAGAAACCGGAACCGCATCAGAGCGCGGCACCGTGGCTGGCCTATATTCCAACCGCGTAAAGACCGGCATGCTGCTGCAAGCCGATCCGACGATCATCTACCCGATCACCAAGGGTAAGCCGCTGGGCCGCCGCATCCGCCAATCCGAAATTGCGGCTGTGAATGGTTACAACACCTACACCCGCGTCGGCTTGCCAGAGGGGCCGATCACCAATCCAGGACGAGAGAGTATCGCGGCCGTGCTCAATCCTGAACGCCACAACTACCTCTTCATGGTAGCTGACGGCACGGGAGGGCATGAATTCAACGCCACGTTGGAAGGGCATAATGCGGCGGTTGAGAAATGGTATCAGCTCCGCCGTGAACGGGGCGAAATGTAGGTCCTGAAGCGCGGCCAGAAAAAGTGAGAGCCGGTTTTCGGTTCGGCCGCGCGACCACATTAGATCATGGCCAACCCGTTCATCGTTACTGCGAAATTGCCGCCCGATATTCAGGGATGGTCTGATAGCCTGCGCCGCGCGCATTACCCGGCGCAGCGAAACCACCTGCATGCGCATGTCACCATGTTCCATTCCTTCGCGCCTTCGCTGCTCGATGAGCTAAAGGATTTCCTTCCGCGCGTTGCGAATGAGTTTGCCGCTCCCGAAGCCGAAATCAGCGGAGTGATGGATCTGCACACCGGAACCGCGATCGCGCTGCACAGCCCGCAATTGCTGATCCTTCGCGAATTTATTGCCGAGCATTTCCATGGCAGCTTAACGGCGCAGGACCTGTACGAGCCGCGCCCGCACATCACGATCCAGAACAAGGTGACAAAACGCGAGGCGAGGGCATTGCAGGCCGAACTCGCCCCTCAGATAGAGCACACCCGGTTCGCCTTTCCGGCGCTCGAACTGCACCTTTACAAGGGCGGTCCGTGGGAACCGGTGAAGGCATGCCGGTTCAGAGGGCGAGAGCGGCTTTAAACTTGCGCATATCAACGGTTGACCCGCGCGCAGCCGCGCCCTAAATGCGCCGCTCGCTTGAGGCAATTATCCTCGCGAAGCCCAGATGGGGCGGAGTAGCTCAGTTGGTTAGAGCAGTGGAATCATAATCCATGTGTCGGGGGTTCAAATCCCTCCTCCGCTACCATTTCATTGCATCTTGGAAGTCTGCTACGAAGCGCTGACTAGAATTTCCTCAAGATGCAAAGAGCCACGGCATGAACCTCTCGCAATCCCCTGAGTTGCAGCAATTTCGCTCCGAGATTCGATCATACTTTCAGAATGACTATCCTAAGGACATTCTCGAAAAGGTCGCATCAGGGGCAAGTTTGACGACGGCCGACGTTCGCAAGGCAGAGATGGCACTGGGTGCCAAAGGATGGCTCGCCAGTGCGTGGCCGAAAGAGCACGGCGGGCCCGGCTGGTCGATTGAGGAACAATACATCTTTGATGAGGAGTTGGAGCGGGCAGGGGTGCCCACGGTCACTCCTATGGGCGTCGTCTATGTCGGGCCCGTTGTTTACACATTCGGCAGTGATGAACAAAAGGCAGCTTGGCTTCCCGGAATTGCCGATGGATCAGTCGGCTGGGCGCAAGGATACAGTGAACCTGATGCAGGCTCTGATCTCGCATCTTTGCAGTTTTCCGCTGTTCGCGATGGCGATGAATATGTCCTCAACGGGACAAAGATATGGACCTCTGCGGCGAACCACGCCGACTGGATTTTCCTGCTTACCCGGACATCGAAGGAAGAAAAGAAGCAGCTGGGCATCACTTTCGTCTGCGCAGAGCTGGATCAGCCCGGCGTTACGGTCAAACCGATCATCTCGATTGATGGCAAATATCATTTAAGTCAGGTCGAGTTTGTTGATGTTCGTGTGCCGGTTTTCAATCGCATCGGTGAAGAGGGCAAAGGCTGGACCTATTCGCAATATTTGCTGGGTAACGAGAGGACGTCGTACGCGCGGATCGGGGGCAAGCGCACGCAGCTCGCGAACATCCGCGCGATCGCTTCGCAGATTTCAGCGGGCGGCAACCAGCGGCTGATCGACGACAGCGCGTTCGCAGCGCGATTGAGCGCAGCAGATATGCGCGTGGATGCTTTAGAGATCACTGTTCTGCGCGTGCTCTGCTCGGTCAAAGATGGCGGGTCGCCGGGTAAAGAAGCATCGATCCTGAAAATTATGGCGACCGAAACTGCCCAGGAAATCACGGGGCTCTTTTGTGTCGCTGCAGCAGAGCACGGGATGCGCAAATTCGACGATAGCGTTAGTCCGGAGTGGACCGGCGACGCTGCTTTCGCCGCGCCGGGCGTTGCCACATATTTTGGCACCAGAGCGCAGAGTATTTATGGCGGAACGAATGAAATTCAGCGCAACATCATCGCGAAGCATGTGCTGGATTTGTGAGGCCAATGTTGGCTCGTCCTTTCAACGTGATCAGGAAACTGCTGGGCGGCGCGCGATGGGCGTTTGAAGCCACCATTATGCTCGCGGCGGCTCGGTTTCTGATAAAGTTCGTCCCGTTCCGATACTGGCGGAAATGGTTGGGCGATGTTGCCGAAAGCAGTGGGCCGTTTCATCAAAACGAGAAACTCGATCCAGACCGCGCTCGGTTTGTTGGTATCTGGGTCAGACGGGCCGCTGGAAAAGTGCCGTTCGATGCAGTTTGCCTTCCCCAAGCGATGGCGGGAAGGTGGATGCTGAAACGGCGCGGATTAGCTGGCCGTATCACCATCGGTGCCCGTGCGAACGACGACGACCGAAATGCGCTATTCCACGCATGGCTGATGCACGGGGATCAATGCCTCACCGGTCAGCATGAAAGAGACACCTACAAGGCGTTCGTCCGTTCAGAGCCTCAATCTTAGCTCTGCTTTCGGCTCTTGCCACGTTCGCCCGGACGCTTAGACAGATCGCATGGCTAAAGGAACACATGATTTTGCGCCTGACCCGCGCAATGAGAGCATTCTGATCAACGTCAACGGAGAACTGGTACCGCGCGCAGCCGCGACCGTTTCTGTTTTTGATAGCGGGTTCATGCTGGGAGACGGCGTGTGGGAGGGATTGAGGCTGCATCGCGGCAAAATCGCCTTCCTAGAGGCGCATCTCGACCGCCTTTACGAAGGCTCAAAGGCGATAGCGATGGATGTTGGTCTGTCCCGCGCAGAACTGTCTGACCGGATTGATGCGACCATTGATGGCAATGATATGCGCGAGCAGGAAGGCGTGCACATCAGATTGATGGTGACGCGCGGCATTCGCTCGACGCCGTATCAAGACCCGCGCGTCGTGATCTCGCCGGCCACGATTGTGATCATCCCAGAATACAAGGCGCCGCTGCCGTCCACCATTGAAACAGGCATCCGGCTGTTCACTGTTCATGTGAGGCGCGGCGATCCGGCGGTGCAGGATCAAAAGCTCAACTCGCACAGCAAACTCAACTGCATCACAGCCTGTATTCAGGCCACGCAGGCCGGAGCAGACGAGGCATTGATGCTCGATCCGCAGGGCTTCGTTGCGACCTGCAACTCAACCCATTTCTTTATCGTCCGCAAAGGCGAGGTTTGGACCTCCGCGGGCGATTATTGCCTTGGCGGAATAACGCGCAGCAGCGTGATCCGTGTGTGCGAAGAAGCCGGCATTCCGGTGTTCCAGAAGAACTTTTCACTCACCGATGTCTACGGCGCGGATGAGGCATTCGTGACCGGTACGTTCGCAGGTGTTGTGCCCGTTACAGAAGTGGATGGCCGGAAGTTGACGGAGGCGCGCGGACCGATGGTTGAAAGGCTTCAGGGGCTCTACAAGGCCCTTATTGATCGGGACGTCGCATGACAATCAGGATCGCCATGTGGTCAGGTCCGCGGAACCTCTCCACTGCGATGATGCGCAGCTTTTCGAGCCGCACCGATACGTTCGTCAGTGATGAGCCATTCTATGGAGCATACCTGAAAGAAACTGGCGATCCGCAGCCGATGATTGAGGATGTGATCGCCTCGATGGATTGCGATTGGCAAAGCGTGGCGGCTCAAATGCGCGGCGATGCGCCTGATGGTTCGGCAATCTGGTATCAAAAACAGATGCCGCACCATATGGAAGGCCCCGTTTCAATCGATGATTTTCCAACTCTTCGCCATGCCTTCCTGATCCGCAATCCCGTCCGAGTGGCGGCGAGTTACGCCAAGAAGCGCAGCGCGATCCGCCCTGAACACCTCGGTATCGCTCGTCAGCGTGAATACTTTGACGCTGAAGCTCAGCGAACCGGCTATGCGCCGCCAGTGGTCGATTCCGACGATGTTTTGCGCGATCCCGCCGGCACACTCGCTAAGCTTTGCGAGGCACTTGGGATCGCATGGGATCCGGCGATGCTCGGCTGGGCGAAAGGGTCACATTCAGCAGACGGCGTGTGGGGTGCACATTGGTATGACAGGGTGAATGCCTCGACCGGCTTTGGTGCGGCTCCTGGGTCATTGCCGGAACTCGATTCCGATTATGCGCGCGTCGCGGACACTTGCCGTGCAGATTACGAATTGTTGAAAGCCCACGCGATCTGAGCAAGCGAACCATTCACGCATACGATTGTGCAATGCAGCAGAATTGTTGACGGGTCGGTCTGAGCCTCTATGCCTCGCACTATGGTATCCGGCACTGCAACGGGCGCGCCGCCGCCGCTTGCCTCCCTGATGGGGGAGGGGCCGGTGTCTCTCTTTCTCGACTTTGATGGAACACTTGTTGAGCTTGCTCCGGGCCCGGATGAGATCAAACCGCGCGCTGGTTTGGCGAGCGAACTTGGCGTTGTTTCGACCAGACTTGATGGCCGATGCGCGATTGTCAGCGGTCGCGGACTCGACGATATCGAAAAGCATATCGGACCGCTTCCTGTGGCCGGCGCTGGCTCGCACGGGTCGGACGTTCGCGCTGCGGATGGTACACAGCTGGGTGACGGCGCGATTGGGCTTCCCGCAGCTATCGAGCAGCGATTGCGCGTTTTTGCGGCTGATAACGCGCTTGATTACGAGCACAAACCGCATGGCGGTGCGCTGCATTACCGCTCCAATCAGGAAGCAGGGCCCGCCGCACACGCCTTTGCCAAGCAGCTGGCGGATGAGAACGGTTGGGCTGCGCAAAGCGGCAAATGCGTGGTCGAAATAGTGGCGAAGAGCGCCAATAAGGGCGCTGCCGTCCGAGCCTTTCTAGGCATCGCTCCATTCGCCGGATCGCGCCCCTTTTTTCTTGGCGATGACTTGACCGATGAAGCGGGTTTTGCCGCTTGCATCGAAGCTGGCGGCGCCGGTATCTTGATCGGCGACCGCGAGGAAACCATTGCCACCTATCGCCTTCCTAATGTTACCTCTGTCCACGAATGGCTTAATCTATGAATGAAACGCGCATCCCCAATCTGGAACTTTGGCCGATTGGCAATTGTCAGGTTTCCGGACTGATTGATCAGACGGGTGCGCTGGTCTGGGGCTGTGTGCCGCGTGTTGATGGCGATCCGGTGTTTTCATCACTGCTCAACGATGATCAGCGTGATGCGGGTATCTGGCGGTTTGAACTTGAAGGGCAGGTCTCTTCCAAACAGGAATATATTCGCAACACGCCCAACCTTGTCACCACGCTGGAGGCGAGCGATGGCAGCGCGATTGAAATTCTTGATTTCTGCCCGCGTTATGAACGTTCTGGTCGGATGTACCGCCCGGTTGCTTACACTCGAATTGTTCGTCCGATTGCGGGCATTCCGCGTGTTCGCGTGGTGCTCAATCCGGTGAAGAATTACGGCGCGCAGGTCGCGGATACGACGCACGGAACCAACCATATCCGCTATCTCGTCGGGCCGCAGGCGCTTCGCCTCTCAACGGATGCTCCAGTGGGCTACGTTCTCGATGGCCGGACCTTCCGCATCGAGGAGGATACGCATTTCTTCCTCGGCCCGGATGAACCGTTTGTCGGGAACCTGCGCGAAGAAGTGCGCGGTATGGAACAGCGAACGCGCAAATATTGGCAGCGGTGGGTGCGCGGGCTCCACATTCCGTTCGAATGGCAAGAGGAAGTGATCCGCTGTGCGATAACTCTCAAATTGTGCCAGCATGAAGAGACCGGTGCGATTGTCGCCGCGCTGACAACATCCATTCCCGAAGCTGCAAACTCGGAACGCAACTGGGATTATCGTTACTGCTGGATCCGCGATTCCTATTACACGATTCAGGCGCTCAATCGGCTTGGCGCGCTTGATGTCATGGAAAAGTATCTCGGCTATCTGCGCAACATCGTGGACGGCGCACGCGGCGGACAGATCCAGCCGCTCTATTCGGTGATGGGCGAAAGCGAGCTGGACGAGACAACGGCCAGCTACCTCGCGGGGTATCGCGGCATGGGTCCTGTTCGGAGGGGCAATGCGGCGTACAAACAGATCCAGCACGATTGTTACGGCCAGATTGTTTTGCCGAGCGTGCAAAGCTTCTTCGACAAACGCCTGCTGCGTCCGGCGGACGAGCGCGATTTTGAGAACTTGGAGCAAGTTGGCAAGATGGCGTGGGCCATGCATGATCAACCAGACGCTGGGCTTTGGGAATTCCGGACACGCGAAGAGGTCCACACCTACTCAGCGGTAATGAGCTGGGCAGCATGTGACCGGCTGGCGACCGTGGCGACGCATATTGGCAAAGATGACCGCGCCGCAATTTGGCGCGAGCGGGCCGATAGCATCCGCGATACGATTGAGACGAAAGCATGGAAAGATGATGGCAAAGGCGGCGGCCATTACGGGGCCAGCTTTGAAAGCGATTATCTGGATGCGAGTTTGCTCCAGATGGTCGAACTGCGTTTCCTTTCGCCGGACAATGATCGTTTCAAGCAGACCTTTGCTGCTGTTGAGGAGCATTTGCGGCGCGGAAATCACATGCTCCGCTATGCAGCCGAAGACGATTTCGGCGCGCCGGAAACCGCGTTTAACGTCTGCACATTCTGGCTGATTGAAGCTTTGCACCTCGCTGGACGAGATGATGAAGCGCGCACTTTGTTCAATACGATGCTCAGCCATACAACCGGATCGGGGCTTTTGTCGGAAGACCTTGATTATGAGACCGGCGAGCTTTGGGGGAACTTCCCGCAGACCTACTCGCTAGTAGGGGTAATCAATTGCGCTGGACTGCTCTCCAAATTGTGGAGCGATGTGAGGTAGAAATATGAGCCGCCTAGTCGTCATCTCGAACCGCGTCGCCGTGCCGAAAGCCCGCGGCGTCGCAGGAGCACAAGGTGGTCTGGCAGGCGCGCTGAATGCCGCGCTTAAAGACTATGGCGGACTGTGGTTCGGTTGGTCAGGACAGGAAAGCGAAGACCGCACCGGCAATATGAACCTTCAGCGCAGCGATGGCGTCACCACTGCGACCATTGATCTATCCGAGCGGGACATAGACGAATATTACAACGGCTATGCAAACTCCACATTGTGGCCGTTGTTTCACTACCGCATCGACCTTGCCGAATACGAGAATGAAACGGGCAAAGGGTATGAGCGGGTCAATGAACGCTTTGCCGAAAGCGCGATGCCTCTGATTGAGGAAGAGGACCTTGTTTGGGTTCATGATTATCATCTGATCCCGCTGGGCGATCGGCTGCGTGCACGCGGCGCGAAGAACCGGATCGGCTTTTTCAGCCATATCCCGTGGCCGCCAACGCGCCTGCTAACATCGCTGCCGTTTCACGAGCGATTGGTCGAAACGATGCTGGCCTATGACCTTATTGGTTTTCAGACAGAGGAATGGCTTGGCAGCTTTTTCCATTATTGCGAAACCGAGCTAGGCGCTGAGGTCGATAAAGAGACCGGCAGGATCAACCACAAAGGCAACACCACCGTTGCACGCGCCTATCCAATTGGCATCGATTGGGATCATTTCCAAAGTCAGGGCGCGACTGACGAGGCGAAGGCCGCCGAGAAGCGCCTGCTGGAATCGCTTCGCAATCGCACTGGGATGATCGGTGTCGACAGGCTCGACTATTCGAAAGGCCTGCCGGAACGGATTGACGGGATTGGCCGCTTTTTTGACCAGCATCCCGAACGGACCCGAGATCTAATCTTTATCCAGATTGCGCCGCCAAGCCGTGAGGATGTTGAGAGCTATCAGCAAATTCGTGCCGAGCTTGAACAGAAAACCGGCCAGATAAATGGTGCGCGATCCCAGGTCGATATCGTGCCCATCCGCTATGTGAACCAAGGGTACAGCCACGCCGAATTGTACGGATTTTTCCGGGCTTCTAAGATCGGAATGGTAACCCCGCTGCGTGACGGTATGAACCTGGTGGCAAAGGAATACGTTGCGGCTCAGGATCCGGAAGACCCCGGTGTCCTGTTGCTATCTGATTTTGCCGGCGCGGCGTTGCAACTTGCGTGTGATGGCAAGGGTGCTTTGATCGTCAATCCGCACAGTCCAGATGCTCTGTCGCGGGCTATTCAAACCGCGCTCGACATGTCGTTGGACGAGCGCAAGAGCCGGTACGAAGCGATGATCGGCACAGTGCGGGATGACAACGTGCAGAATTGGACCAAGAATTTCTGTGACGATCTTGCGGGTGTCAGTCTTTAGACTGGCCGCCTTTCGAGGCGAATAGTGTTTTCCAGAAACCCGGCATCCCGGGCCACCCGCGTTTTGAGATCAAGGTGCGATCCGCCAAGTTTCATGATCGCTCGTTCGATCCGGCTGGTTAGCATGAGCGGCGTAAACGGTTTACGGACATAATCCTGAGCGCCTGCATAGATAGCGCGGCTTTCATCGATTTCGCCCTGCATTGCGGTGAACATGATCACAGGCAGATCGTAAAACTTGGCCGATCCGCGCAGCTTTCTTAGCAGGCTAACACCTGAAATTCCGGGCATATCCTGATCGAGCAAGAGAAGGTCGGGGCGTCTCTGCTGCATCAGTGCCCATGCATCCTCTCCATTGGTGACCCATCCGCAAGCGTGGCCAGCGTCGATCAAGATGTCGCTCGCCATTTCGGCGACCAGTTCATCGTCGTCTGCAATTAGAATGTGAGCCATAAGCGGGCCTTATCGGGTTGGTGAGTCGAGGTGAAAACCTTTGAGCGAGCCTGTTGCTTACAATTGAACTTACCAAACCAATGCTTCTGGGCGGATAGGGACTGTCCCTTATTAGAAAGCGCGCGAATGGTTGTGCGATGACAGCGCCGCTGCCAAACCCGCGCATATGATTCGACACATTCCAACAGAGCCATTCCTTCCCACCGAAGGCATTCACAACCTGCGCGATTACGGCGGTTACAGCGTCGCAGGCGGAGGGCGTGTCAAAACAGGCCTTTTGCTGCGTTCCGGCCATCACGCCGATGCGAGTCCGGCTGATCTCGAAACGGTTGCGGGCCTTGATTTGCGCTATGTGATCGACCTTCGCGGCGACAGTGAACGCTCACGAAACACCTGCATTCGTCCTGACGGGTTCGATGCGCAGGTGCTATATTTTCAGGGCGAAACTGCTGGACTTGCCCCGCATCTTGAAGCGGCAGAGGGCAGCATCGACGCCGCGAGCGCGCACCACGCCATGGTAGAGCTGTATGGGGCATTGCCGGACCGCGAGGGGCTCAATTCTGTGCTACGCGATTATTTCAAGGCGCTTGCAAGAGGCGAGGGCGCGAGCCTTGTCCACTGCGCCGCTGGCAAAGACCGCACTGGCATCGCCGTTGATTTGCTCCATCATATCCTTGGCGTGCATCCCGATGATGCAATGCACGATTATCTGTTGACCAACCATTCGCCGCGCAATGATGAACGCATCGCTCACGGCATGAATATGCTGGGCAGCAAATACGGCACGAAAGACGAGGCGACGGCGCGCATGTTGATGGGTGTGGACGCGGAATTTCTCGAAGCGGCGCGCCATTCGGTCAAAAGTCGGTTTGGTAGTGTCGAGACGTATTTGGAGCAAGCGCTGAGCGTGGACGCGGATATGCGCGCCACGATCAAAGCCGAGCTTGTGGATGCCTAAGACTTTCCACTCCGCCACGAATTGAAGCGCGCCGTCTGAACGCCTAAGTCAAGCGCAGCAGTTACTAGGAATACGAGATATGGCTACCCATCGCACAAAGATGCTCATCATTGGCTCCGGTCCGGCTGGATACAGCGCCGCCATCTACGCCGCGCGCGCCATGCTGGAGCCGATCGTTGTGCAGGGTCTGCAGCCCGGCGGTCAGCTGACCATCACCACTGACGTCGAAAACTATCCCGGCTACCGCGAAGTGGTGCAGGGGCCGTGGCTGATGGAAGAGATGAAGGCGCAGGCGGAGCATGTCGGCACACGCATGATGTGGGACACGATTGTCTCGGTCGACCTCGAAAGCGGCCCTCCATACACTGCGATTGGCGACAGCGGTGACGAGTATATCGGTGACACACTGGTGATCTGCACCGGCGCGCAGGCCAAATGGCTCGGCGCGCCGGGCGAACAGGAACTGGGCGGCAAGGGCGTATCGGCCTGCGCGACCTGTGATGGTTTCTTCTATCGCGGCAAGAAAGTGGCCGTGATTGGCGGAGGCAATACCGCCGTTGAAGAGGCGCTTTACCTAACCAACCATTCCGACGATGTGACCCTGATCCACCGCCGCGATGAACTGCGTGCAGAAAAGATTCTGCAAGACCGTGTCTTCAAGAGCCCGAAGATCACAACGCTATGGAACAAGCAGGTTAAGAGCTTTGAGGCGGGAGAGAGCGGCGCGCTGGATCACCTAGTGCTCGAAGACACGCAGACAGGCGAGACATCGACGCTGCAAGTAGACGGCGCATTTGTGGCCATCGGCCATGCGCCCGCGACCGAGTTGTTCAAGGGCAAGCTGGCGATGGATGATAGCGGGTATCTGGACGTTGAGCCGGGCACACCGAAGACCGCTATTCCGGGCGTATTCGCGGCGGGCGATGTTACCGATCATGTCTACCGTCAGGCGGTCACAGCAGCCGGTATGGGCTGTATGGCTGCGCTCGACGGGGAACGTTTCCTTGCGGCGCGTGAAGATGCCGAGGAACCAGTTACCGAAGCGGCGGAGTGATCCTCCGCCGCTTTCGGCACCCGATCAAATATGAATGTCGAACACCACGATGCTCGCGTGGAAAATCAGTGCGATCAGCACGAGGCTCGACAATGCGAACAGCACAAACCGGACGATGACTTTGTTCGCGGTGACTTGAACTAGGCTGTGTGTGATGCGCAGACCGGTGTAAATCCACGCCAGAAATGCGTTCATACCGCCGCCTTGGTCGAGCAAGGCAAGCGCCATCACCACTGCATAAAAAACCGTCGGTTGTTCGTGCAGGTGATTGTAATTGTCGGCTTTCCAGCTGACTTTTTCTGGCAGCTTCGCGCGCAAACTGGCCCCGGTGGAGCCGACCAGTTTTGCAGGGTCTTCGATGTCTGGCGACTTGTTCATCGCCGGAATACGGGTCGCATACATCCAAGCCCACATGATCATCGTCCAGATCATCAGCGCAACTGCGGGTTGCAGAATATCAAGTCCGTTCATGGGAGAATTCCGTTCGTTTATTGAGGCAGCGCGGATGGGTCCGCAAAAACAGTGATCATCAGCAAGCGGATGGCAAGCGCGATCAATGCAATTGTGCTGAGCAGGAACAAGACAAACCGAGGCCCAACCTTGTTCACCAGAATTTGCCAAAGTGAATGGACAATACGCAGGCCGACATACGCCCATGCAAGCATCACATCGGTGCCTGTCGGGCCAAGCACCGTGATCATCAGCACCACGGCATAGAACAGCGTCGGTTGTTCGTGCAGATGTGTGTGGTTGTGTGCTGGCCAATTGGCTTTGTCCGGCAGAACGCCTTCGAGGTCTTGCCCACGCGATCCCTCTTTGCCTTTCAGGCTAGAAGTGTCGGCCTTTGAAATCGATCCAAACCGCGGCGGAATGATCCAGAACAATACGATGATGGTCCAAACCACCAAAACGGCGGCTGGCGCGAGCATTTGAGCTTGCATTGAGGCGATCCCCTATTCTCTCTTTGTCGGCTGACCTCCTGCGAAAGCGCAAGCCGATTGTCAAATGCAACCGATTAATCGCCCGCGATTGTATCCGCAAAGCGCTTCGGATCGGCATTCCCTCCGGTGATCATGATCACTGTGTCCTCGTCAACCGGCACCTTCCCCGCCAGTGCCGCGGCGAGGGCAGCCGCACCGCCCGGTTCCACCACCATGCGCAGGTTCGCAAACGCCCATCGCTGGGCGGTCCGCACGTCTTTGTCTGTCACGGTAACGCCCGGTTCGGCGCGGCCCATTAGCATATCAAGGTTGAGCTGTTTGGTAACGTCAGGCTGCAATGCATCGCAGATCGTCTTGGGCGGTGTCTCGGATACGCGCACCAACTCGCCCGCTCTCATCGCTTGCCCGACCATGTCCCAACCTTCCGGTTCGACCACATGGATCGCGGCATCGGGGCAGGCGAGGCCAAGGCCAACGGCCAATCCGCCACCGCCGCAGCAGACAACAAAACGGCTAGGCTTGCGGCCAAGCTGCTCTGCGGCTTCGAGGCCGGCTGTGCCTTGCCCCTCCATAACCCAAGGATCACCGAATGCGTGCACCAGCGTGCCGCCACGCTCTTCGATCAGCTTGGCTGCAACAGCATCGCGGTCTTCGCCGGGGCGCTCGTAAAGCACGACTTCGGCGCCCAAAGCGCGCGTGTTGGCGAGCTTAACCTCGGGCGCGTCACGCGGCATTACGATGGTCGCTTTCATGCCCAATCGTTTTGCCGCCCACGCCACGCCCTGAGCATGGTTGCCGCTGGACACGGCCACGGCGTGATCGCTTTCCAGGTTGTTGAGCCGCCACCATGCGCCTCTGATCTTGAATGCGCCGATCGGTTGCAGGTTCTCGCATTTCACATGCGCGCGAACACCGTTGATCTCGACCGGCAAGAGCGGGGTTGGCGCAAGCGGGATCGATTGGATGCTCTTAAGCGCCTGTGCGACGCCATCAGCGGTGGGTTTTCTCATATTGTCTTGGATCATTTGTGGGCCTTAGCGCATTGGACTAGGGAGCGCGCAAGAATCGAATTTGAAAGGTTACGGATATGTCGACAGTTCTGGTGATCGGTGCAGGCGGGGTTAGCTCGGTCTGCGTCCACAAAATGGCGATGAACAGCGGGATTTTCCCCGAAATCCATCTCGCCAGCCGGACCAAGTCCAAATGCGATGCGATTGCCGAAAGCGTGAAGACGCGCACTGGTCAATCGGTTGCGACTTACGAGATCGACGCGGAAGAAGTTCCGGCGATGGTCAATTTGATCAAGAAAGTCGGCGCGAACCTCGTCGTGAACCTGGCGCTGCCCTATCAGGATTTACCAATTATGGATGCGTGTCTGGAGGCAGGCGCGCATTACCTCGACACGGCCAATTATGAGCCCAAGGACGAGGCGAAGTTCGAGTATCACTGGCAATGGGCCTATCACGACCGTTTCAAGGAAGCGGGCCTGATGGCGTTGCTGGGCAGCGGGTTTGATCCCGGCGTCACATCTGTGTTCACAATGTGGCTCAAGAAGCACAAGCTGAAGACGATCCGCACACTCGATATTCTCGACTGCAATGGCGGCGATCACGGACAGGCATTCGCGACCAATTTTAATCCCGAAATCAACATTCGCGAAGTGACTGCGCCCGCGCGGCACTGGGAGAATGGCGCGTGGGTCGAAACGCCCGCTATGCAGGTGTCAACGCCATTTGATTTTGAAAAGGTGGGCACGCGCCAAGCCTATCTTATGTATCACGAAGAGCTGGAAAGCCTGTCGAAATTCAATCCAGAAATGGAGCGTGCGCGTTTCTGGATGACGTTCGGCGATGAGTATATCAAGCACCTCACCGTGCTTCAGAATGTCGGCATGACTGGGATCGATCCGATCACGTATCAGGGCAAGAAAATCATTCCGCTGCAGTTCCTCGCCGCAGTGTTGCCCAAACCAGAAAGCCTTGGCGAGACGACCAAAGGCAACACCAATATCGGCTGCATCGCCACCGGTGAGGCACTGGACGGCTCAGGTGAAAAGACATTCTACATCAACAACATTTGCAGCCACGAGGCCGCTTATGAGGAGACCGGCAATCAGGCCGTAAGCTACACCACTGGCGTTCCGGCAATGATCGGTAGCGCGATGATGGTGACCGGCGAATGGTCGGGTGAGGGCGTGTTCAACATGGAAGAAATGGACCCTGATCCGTTTATGGAGATGCTGAACGCACACGGATTGCCGTGGCAAGTCGCCGAGCTTGATGGGCCGGTGGATTTTTAGTGGCAATCGGCGGCGAATTCACCTCACAACTCATCGCCAAAGCGGGGATTTCTTCGGGTGATTGCGTGCTTGATTATGGGTGCGGGAATGGCGATGTCTGCCTCCTTCTCGCCCAAACCGTTGGTCCGCAAGGGCGGGTTCTTGGTATCGATCAAAACCCTGAATCGCTTGAAATGGCACGGGAGAGAGCTGAGACAGCGGGACTTGCTAACATAGAATTTCGTCAGATCGATTTGGGCGACGTTCCGAATGATCTTGGCGAGTTCGACGCAATGATCGGTCGCCGAATACTTCTGTATCTGACAGAACCTGTCCAAGTCGTTAGGTCTCTGATGAAACATTTGAAGGTGGATGGGGTCTTCGCTTCACACGAGCATGATACTGCTTTCGACCATCCTGCAAACGGAGCGATGCCTGCTCACCGGCGTGCAAAAGCTCTGGTGATAGAAATGCTCGCAGCTGAAAACGCACGCGACAATTTGGGCCCCGAGCTTCCTCACCTCCTAACGGCTGCAGGTTTGAAGGTTAGCGGAGCAATTGCATCAGCGATCTTGCAAACACCAAATAGTCCGTATCCGATTGGGGCAATGCTGATGGCTTCGAAGGCGCGTTTGGCCGCGGCCAAAGGAGTTTCTGAGGATGATCTCAATTTGGATGAATTGATTGCATCGCTGGAACAAGAGCAATCGGCGGAAGCCTTTTACTGGGCTGACACAATGTATGGCGCGTGGGGTACGAAGCGATAATGCAAACTAAAGCCGGTGATCCGGGCGCGTTCGCCCAATTTGACCTGTCGCGCGTCGAGAGTCCCGCATTCGTCGTCGATGCGGCAAAAATCCGTGAGAACTGCCAAATCCTTGCGGGCATCCGCGATGAAGCGGCGAGCGATGGCGGGTCGATCAAAGTGTTTGCCGCGCTCAAGGCGTTCTCTATGTGGTCGACCGCGCATATCCTTGGCGAATATCTAGATGGGGTTTCGACCAGCGGCCTTTGGGAAGCGCGGCTGGCTTCGGAATTTTATGATGGCGAGATTGCGACTTATTCTGCGGCGTTCAAGCCGGAGGAGTTGGAAGAGATTTGCCGCCTGTCCGAGCATGTGATTTTCAATTCGCCCGCTCAGATGAAGCGCGCCGCGCTGATCCTCGATCATGCGGCCACCACCGGCGGCGATGTTTCTGTTGGCCTGCGCATCAACCCTATGGTCGCGACTGGCGAAGTGCCGAAATATGATCCATCCGCGCCTGGTTCGCGGCTTGGCTTTCCACTCGATCAACTGACCGAGGAAGCCATGGAGGGCGTGGAGGGCATCCACTTCCACAATTTGTGCGAGCAAACATTTGAGCCGCTGCGCCAGACATGGGACCGCGTGTTTGATGCAATCGAGCCGTGGTTTGGCCAGCTTAAGTGGATCAATATGGGCGGCGGGCACCACATCACCCGCGCTGATTATGAGCGCGACGCGCTGACCGAATTCCTGCGCGATGCCGCCGCCGATACGGGCGCGGAGATCATTATCGAGCCGGGTGAAGCGATTGCTCTGGATGCGGGCATTCTGGTCGGCACGCTGCTTGATACCGGCTTTAACGAAGTGCCCATCGGCATCAGCGATATTTCTGCCACATGCCACATGCCCGATGTGCTGGAGGCGCCCTATCGACCCGCAATGCTGGGCGAGCTGACGGATGAAGACAGCATCCCCATCCGCTTGGGCGGGCCGTCATGCCTCGCCGGGGATGTGATCGGCGATTATCGCCTGCCCGTTCCCGCAGAGGCTGGGGCGCGGTTCGCATTCCTCGATCAGGCGCATTATTCGATGGTGAAAACCAACACGTTCAACGGCGTGCAACTGCCAAGCATTTGGCTGTGGGACAGCGAAACCGATGCGCTCGAATGCGTGAAACGGTTCGAATACGAGGATTTCAGGAACCGCTTGAGTTAACGGCGAATACTGCGCCTGCGCCTGCCAAACCCACCTTCGGGGTTTAGATCTGCAGATGTATCCATTTTGCCGATCACTCGTCCACGCTCGTTCTGGTTGATAGCTAGAGCAAGCCCTGCAAGCGCCGTGAACTGTTCGGCTGCTTCTGCCACGCGGGCTTCATCTTCAGCGGAATTCAACGAGCCGCTTTCGAACAGATTGTTGCTCTCGATTGCGATCACGAAAGAACCGCGTGCGAAGAGTGCGCGGACCGCCTCGCCCTGAAAGGCTTTTTCGACGGCTAGCAGATGCTCAACATACGAAGGGTGAACCAGCACGCGCGCCTCGACCTGATCATCGCTCCAGATTTCGAACACGTCTTCAAAATCGGGATGCACCTGATCGACATAGTCGAGCTGATGGCCGCCGAATGTCACGTTGTCTTTGCGCCCGCCAAGGCCAAACCACTTTTTGTGCTTGCCAGCGCGTTGCAACAGGGTGGTCGAGTGGAACGGCCGTCCAAACTCCATCGCGATGATTGCACCGCGAAATACAGTGACCCAGCGCCGGTTTTTTCCAGAGCCGCGCCGCTCTTCCAAATGCGCTTCGTACAGTTCAAAACCGTGCCCCTCAATGTCGCCGAACCAGCGATCTTCAAAGCCAGACCGGTCATAGCTGGGAACCAAGCCATAGTTCCGGCATGCTTCAAACTCGCCGCCCGGTTCGACTTCGTGAGCGTATTCAACGCCAAGTGAGCGTGCGATTGCGGAGTTGATGCCAATCTTGATCGTCTTTTTTGCGGCGTTGATCGGCATGTAGCCCCATGCGCCGACTCCCATTGCGCCGCCTGCAGAGAGGAAGAATTTGATCTGACCTGAAAAATCGGGGCCGAACCACATAAAGGCGAGCAGCGGAAGCAATACCACTGATCCCCACGTCCAACGCGAATGGGCGCTTTCTTTAGCGTCGGCGCGCATCGCAGATTGCTGCTGAAGCCAGTCTCCCAGTTCCCCACCCATCAATCCTTGAATGTCCGCGCGCATGTTTTCCTCGAAATCCTTGCTAAAGTTGCGGTCTTTTAACCAATAGGGGTTAGTATATAGTTGCCCGTATGAGGAGGGGTGCACAATGTTTGATATTATTGGCCTGTTCTGGACATCCGCGATCCTAGTGATCGTAGTCGGATTGGTCCTGCTAGTGATTGGTATTTACAACAGGTTGGTCGGGCTTCGTCAGAATGTACGTCAAGGTGTAGCCGATATCGATGCGCAACTGCGCCTGCGGCATGACCTCATCCCCAATCTGGTCGAAACGGTGAAGGGTTATGCAACGCATGAGTCTTCCACGCTCGAAAACGTGATTCAGGCGCGCAACGCCGCCGCCAAAGGTAACCCGTCGTCATCTGATGAAAAGGGCCTGAAAATCGCGCTGGATAACCTGCTCGCGCTGGGTGAGGATTATCCTGACCTCAAAGCGAACACGAACTTTCAGGAGCTTCAGACTGAGCTCGCTGATGTCGAGGACAAGCTGGCCGCATCGCGCCGTGCGCTGAACGCGGCTGTCGCGCGCTTCAACACCGCTCGTGAAGCATTTCCTGCGATCCTGTTTGCCGGTACACTCGGTTTTGAAGAAGCCGACTTCAACCGTCTGGATGACAGCGAAAAAGGCACAGTGGACCAGCGTCCTGCAGTTTCGTTCTAATTTATGGAACTTTTGACCGTTGAATGATTTCTAGTTGCGAGAGCGCGCATAGGGTATATATGCGCGCTTCCGCTGCCCCAAGGGACTAAACCGCAAGGCAGCCTCAAAACCGTTTGGTTAAACAGCTGAACCTTCTGGGGGTCCCTTGAATTGCACACTTATCCTGACGCCAAGACCGTAGCCCGGGCCATCCAGCCAGACGAGCCGGTTATCCTAAATCGTCCGCACGCTGCCAAACGCGCTGCTGAATTCTTTGTTGGGAAGTTTCCCGGCAAGGTGATGTATGCGGTAAAGGCCAATCCTGCGCCCGATTTGATCGAGGTCCTGTGGGATGCAGGCGTCACGCATTATGACGTCGCCTCGATTGCGGAAGTGCGTCTGGTGCGCGAAGTCCTGCCCGATGCGGTATTGTGCTTCATGCACCCTATCAAAACGCCCAGCGCCATCAGGGAATCCTATTTCAAGCACGGTGTAAACACGTTCAGCCTCGACAGTATCGAAGAGCTGGAAAAGATCATCGATGCTTGCCGTGACCCAGAGACCGGTGAGCCAGCGCAGGATTTGCGCCTCTGCGTGCGCCTTCGCGTCTCGTCGGAATATTCCGAGCTGTCGCTTGCCAGCAAGTTTGGCTGTGACCTGACGGAAGCACCTGAGCTGCTGCAGCAGGCTCGGCAGCATTGCGACTGGCTTGGCGTGTGCTTCCATGTTGGTAGCCAGGCGATGACGCCGTTTGCGTTTGTGCAAGCGCTTGACCGCACTCGCGCCGCAATTGCCGAAGCTTCCGTTGTGATCGACATGATCGACGTGGGCGGGGGCTTCCCAAGCATCTATCCGGACATGGAGCCGCCGCCGCTCGAAGATTACTTTTCGCTTATTCAGCAGCACTTTTATGCACTACCGATCGCTTACAACGCAGAGCTGTGGTGTGAGCCGGGCAGGGCGCTGTGTGCCGAATACAGTTCTATGATCGTGAAGGTTGAAAAGCGTCGCGGGTCAGAACTTTACATCAATGACGGTGCATATGGCGCCTTGTATGACGCTGCGCATGTCGGCTGGCGTTTCCCTGTAAATGCGCTTGAAGATGATCTGCGCGATGGGCTGGAGGATTTCGCGTTCTACGGCCCAACCTGCGACGATGCGGACTATATGGCGGGACCATTCGCGCTTCCCGCTGATATTCAGGCAGGCGACTATATCGAGATTGGCATGCTCGGCGCATACGGCGCTGCGATGAAGACCGGTTTCAACGGTTTTGGCGATGCGGAGTGTGTGGTCGTAACCGACGAGCCGATGATGAGTCTGTTCAATGGCACTCGCGTGCGGGAAGCCAGCGATAATGTGGTGAGTTTGCGTTAATCGCCACGCTTCCCAAAGTAAAAGGGCGGCCCCGAAGAGCCGCCCTTTCCATAATCTGCGATCATTTCGACCGGATCAATTCAATCCTTCAGCACTCTTGCTGACGAGGATGTTCACCGCGACGCGGCGGTTTTGTGCTTTGCCGTAAGCAGTGTCGTTGTCCGCTGCAGGGTCCGATGCGGCCATGCCGGTTGGTGTGAGCATCCGGTAAGGTTTCCAGCTGCATTCCTGCTGAAGGAAGTTGACGACACGGCCAGCGCGCTTCTCACTGAGTTCCTGATTGATCTCATAGCTACCGGTTGAATCGGTGTAGCCTACGACCAGCAGAAGCGCGTTGCTCATGCCTTCTGCTTGTGATGCGGCCTGACAAAGCTCTGAGCGGGATTCAGCCGACAGGTTGTATTTACCAGAGTCAAAATACACGTTGGTGGTGCCTTTGACGTTGTACTGATCGATATCGCCAAAACGGCCACGAAGAGCTTCGGTTGCAACAGTGTTCTCGGTGATCCGAGCGCCTTGTTGCTCAAAACGCTGATTGGTGCCGCTGCGGATCATCGCGGCGGTTTTGAGATCCTTGTTCTTCAGACCGACTTCGGTCGCGACCAAGCGGTTAGCCCATTCAACGGTTTCCACGCTGACCGGCAGACCATTTAGCAAAGCGTCTTCTGTCAAAGCAGTCCGGCCAAGGCCAAGGAAGCCGCCTTTTGCTTTGATCACAGTGCCGCTGCCGATTGTGACAACGGTGCTTGTGCCGTCGGCTGATGTAACTTGCAGTCGATCGCCGTCTCTTGCCGAGATCAAGCCTTCGATCTCTGGACCTTCGGTAAGTCCCGACAGGTCCGCAGGCGGTGAACCGGTGACAGTTGTCAGCACGTCACCTTGTGTTTGCGCCGAAACCCGAACCGGGCCTTGGTCTTGCGCCGTCAAAGCGGCAGGTGCCGCCATCGAAACCACAGCCGCAGCAGCCAAACCACGCGACCTGAGTGAAAACTTTTTCATTGTGTACTCCTTCAAACTCGCCCCGCTATCGCCACTGACACTTTCAATTACGTGAATTTACAAGTGCGAACCGACTTTCGAGGGGCGATTTGGGTGTTAGTTGCGGCGAACCGTTGATAATCGGCCTGCGCGCATCACCCCGACGAAGCGTCAATCGAAGCCGACGAACCGCATCGCGTCCTTAAGCTCCTTGCGCGGTGTGTAGACCGCGTTGGCCGGAAAATCAGGGTCGGGCCAACCCATCGCGACGGCTTTCATGATCACCTGATCGTCTGGAATTCCTGCATGTTTACGGACGACAGGGCTTTGCATGATGCCTTGTGAGTTGATCACACAGCCGAGCCCGCGAGACCAAGCAGCGTTGACCAATGCTGTCGTCGCCGCGCCGCAATCAAACGCAGTGTCGTCGCTGGTGCCAAGCTCACGATCATAAGTGACGATCACGCAAACAGGGGCATCGAACTGGCGGAAACCGCGCAGAACCCAGTCTTGCCGCGAATCTTTGTCTTCGCGTTCAATGCCCATCTCGGCAAAAAGCTGTTTGGCAACTTCGATCTGACGTTCGCGGTGGACGCCTGCAAACGGTTCGCCCATGCGAAATTCGCGGCTGTCCGGTTCACCCGCCAAAATGCGTTCGGTGTTGCCTTTGCGGATTTTGTCGAGCGGTTCGCCGGTTATGATGTGGAAATGCCACGGCTGGGTATTCATCGAAGTGGGCGACCGCATAGCAAGACCTACTACTTCTTCGATCAGCTGCCGCGGGACTGGCTTGTCGAGGTAGCCACGGATCGACTTTCGACCTTGCACAACCTCTGAAAAAGTCTGGTTCTCGTTACCGCCCACTATGCTCTCCTGATTCTGTTTCGATGGAGAGCTAGCCTACGGCGGGCGTTGCGCAAAATCCCTTACGGCATCCGATTGGCTCAAGCGTCAAAATAGGGCTTGTCCCCCGCGATGGTGACGCGCTCCATCACTCGGCGCGCGGGAAAGTAATCGGACACAGCAAGGTGCTGGCACGTACGGTTGTCCCAAAAGGCGATTGATCCTGCCTGCCAGCGGAACCGGCATTGAATTTCGGTATCCGCTGCCGTCTTGTATAGATGCGCGAGTAGCGATTTGCTTTCGTCCTTTGAAAGCCCCTCGATATGGCTGGTGAAGGCGGTGTTGACGTAGATCACACGCTCACCGGTCTCCGGATGCGTGCGGATCACTGGATGACGCATCAACGGGTATTTCTCTTGCAGCTCTTCTGGTGTTTTACCGAGCCGTTTGGCGAAGACGCGGCTTATATCATGCACCGCTGTCAGCCCTTCGCAAAAACGCATCATCTGTTCGGACAGTCGCTCATAGGCGAGGTGCATATTGGCAAAGCATGTGTCGCCTCCGCAGTCTGGCACTTCGCGGGCGAGTAGGATCGAACCTAGCGATGGCTCTTCGCGCCAAGTGACGTCGGAATGCCAATAGTTTTCCTTACCGCGGCTTTTCGGGCCGTGCGAAATCCGCAGAACCTCTGGGTTTGGCTGATCCTTTGGCGTCGCCGGATGGACCTCCAACTCGCCGAAATGCCGCGCAAAGGCGATATGTTGTTCTTGCGTCAGATCCTGATTGCGGAAAAAGACTACACCATGCTTGAGCAGCGCCGCGCGGATTTGCGGTACCGCGTCACCAATATCCGCAGCGCCAATATCAACGCCAAGGATTTCGGCACCGATTGCTGGCGTTATCGGACGAATATCCAGCGAGCCCGTGTTCAGCGCTGCGCGGTCAAATGTGGTTGCCATTGCTCTCTCCCGGCTGGGAGTGTGCGCGATTAGGCAGCTTTCGCCAAGTCCATTTCGAGCCGGTCCCAGATTTCGACCAATGCGTCTGTCAACTCGTCCATCATCGCTTCGCTGTGATGCGGGCCGGGGGTGAAGCGCAGACGTTCTGTGCCGCGGGGCACTGTAGGGAAATTGATCGGTTGAACGTAGACTCCGTATTCAGCGAGCAGAATGTCACTGATTTTCTTTGCGCGGACCGGATCGCCGACCATCAGCGGAACAATATGAGTGACGCTGTCCATGACAGGCAGACCGGCTTCGGCGAATTTCAGCTTGAGCATAGCGGCGGCTTGCTGCTGAGCATTTCGCTCTACGCTCGAGGATTTGAGGTGTTTGACCGATGCGAGCACGCCAGCGACCAGAACTGGCGAAAGCGATGTGGTGAAGATGAAACCGGGCGCATAGGAGCGGATGCAGTCGATGACGCGGGTATCGGCGGCGATATAACCGCCCATCACGCCGAATGCTTTGCCCAGAGTGCCTTCGATAATGTCGATCCGGTGCGCGGCGTTGTCGCGCTGCGAGATGCCGCCGCCATTCTCGCCATACATGCCAACGGCGTGGACTTCGTCGATATAGGTTAGCGCGTTGTATTTTTCCGCGAGGTCGCAAATCGCGTGGATCGGGGCGACATCGCCGTCCATCGAATAGACGCTTTCAAAAGCGATAACTTTGGGCGCGTCCGCGTCTTCTGCGGCCAGCATTTGTTCGAGATGCGCCATATCGTTGTGGCGAAAAACGCGCTTTTCACAGCCGGAATTGCGGATGCCCGCGATCATACTAGCGTGATTGAGCGCGTCGGAGAAAATCACGCATCCAGGTAGCAGCTTGCCGAGCGTGGATAGCGTCGCGTCGTTTGAGACATAGCCGCTGGTAAAGGTCAGCGCGCTGTCTTTGCCGTGCAATTCGGCTAGCTCTTTCTCGAGCTCGACATGAAGGTGCGTGTTGCCTCCGATATTGCGCGTGCCGCCGGAGCCTGCACCAACATCGTGCAACGCCTCTTCCATCGCGCCAATCACTTTTTCGTGCTGGCCCATGCACAGGTAATCGTTGGAGCACCAAACCGTGATCGGTTTTGGTCCGTTATGCCCGTGAAAACAGCGTGCATTCGGGTACGCGCCTTTGTTACGCATGATGTCGATAAAGACTCGGTAACGGCCCTCTTCGTGAAGGCGGTCAATCGCGGTGTCGAATATCTGATCGTAGTTCAAGTGACGAACTCATGCTTAGAATTGGCGTATCGCAGCGCGGATTATAGCCCCAACTGCGCCCTATTGTTGGCGATTATCTAGGAAAGAGTAATCGGTTTTGCCACTGCGATCTTTGCGAGCCGTTCGCAGCTAAAAATTCTGAATGTCTTCAATGCCATACCGGGTGAGTGCGCTGGCAAGCGGAGTGAAAGCGTCAAGCGGTCCGGTGGTCACTGCGAAATCAGGCTGCGAGCGTTCAAATTTCTGACCTTGCGTAAGCGAGACTATCCGCCGCGCGATCCCCTCGGCTCCATCGATCAATTGGACGTTTTTACCGAAAGCGATTGCGAGCTCATCGCGCAGCAGCGGGAAATGGGTGCAGGCCAGCACGACCGTGTCCATCTCACTCGCGCCGGGTTTTGCGAGAAGGCCGGCAACAGCTGCGTCGATATCGGATTGGTTGACGGGTTTTCCGCGCAGCTTCGCCTCGGTCGGGTCAACTAATCCGGGGGCGGCGTGGCGAAGCATGGTCTTGCCAGCGGCGAACTCGCATTCGAGATTGTCGACATAGGCCTGCCGAATGGTGGCCTCAGTGCCGAGAAGACCGATTGTTCCGGTCTTGGTAAGCGCCGCCGCTGGCTTAATCGCTGGCACTGTGCCGACGACAGGAATTTCGAGGACATCGCGCACCATGCCCAATGCAATCGTGCTGGCGGTGTTGCAAGCAATGCAGATCAGCCGTGGCCGGTACCGTTCAGCCATGCGCCCGAGCAATCCGCATACCCGTGCAGCGACTTCCGCTTCGCTTTTCGTACCATAAGGCAGGCCCGCCTGATCGGCAGCGAAGATTACCGGTGCATCTGGCATCACTGTGCGAAGCTCACCCAGCACGGTGAGCCCACCAACGCCGGTGTCGAGGATCAGAATTGGAGAGGATGGATCGGTAATGGCTCTAATTATCCAGTGTGATCTTGCCGTTGCAAGGTCTATTACTTAGGCACAGGCAAAAGTGAACCGACAATAAGAAACCAGGCAACTAAACGAAGGACCATAATGGAACCGATTTACGCCGCATTGCTGGGTTTCCTGCTGGGATCGGTTCCGTTCGGATTGATCCTGACCAAGGCGGCTGGGTTTGGCGATGTGCGCGATATTGGCAGCGGCAGCATCGGTGCGACCAATGTTCTTCGTACCGGAAACAAAGGCTTGGCAGCGGCGACGGTGCTGCTCGATGCGGCAAAGGGTGCTGTCCCTGTTCTGCTTACGGGCCAATTCCTGCCAGGCACCGAAGGTATTGCTGCGGTCGCAGCTGTCGCTGGCCACTGTTTTACCCCTTGGCTGAAATTCAAAGGCGGGAAGGGATTTGCAACAGCCGCAGGCGTTTTGCTCGCGCTGGCATGGCCCGTCATGCTCGTTTGCGCGGCAATCTGGGCGGCGACCCTTGCGCTCAGCCGTATCTCCTCGGTTTCATCAATGACAACGGTCGTTGCCGCTCCGCTTGTGGGGTGGGCCATGGGCTATCCTGCTATCGCCCTCCCGCTTATCGCAATAGCGGCCATTGTGCTGGTTCAGCATCGCGCAAATATTGGCCGATTGCTCAAGGGTGAAGAGCCGAAGGTTGGCAGCAAGAAGTGAGCGATGACGCAGTGCCCGCACTGTCGCAAGCAGAGGCTTTCGCCCGCATCCGGTTGCTGCGTTCACCTAATATAGGTCCCGTAAGTTACGCGCAATTGCTCGCACGGTTCGGCACTGCGGCTCAGGCTATCGAGGCGCTGCCCGATCTCGCAAGCCGTGGAAAATCCCCCTACAAGGCGGCGCCAGCCGAGCGAATAGAGGCGGAAGTGAACGGCGTGCGCAAAGCGGGGGCACGATACCTTTTCCATGATCAGGCGGACTACCCTGAATTGCTGGCGCAGATTGAAAGCGCGCCGCCGATCATCACCTGCCGCGGCAATCTGGCGTTAGCGTCTGAGCCATGCGTGGCGATGGTGGGCGCGCGCAATGCTAGCGCGGCGGCGGTTAAACTGGCGCGAGAGTTTGCAGGGGCTTTGGCCGAAGCGGGTTTCACGGTCGTATCAGGCTTGGCGAGGGGGATTGATGGCGCCAGCCATGAGGGCGCTTTCCCACGGACCATCGGCGTTATCGCGAGCGGGATCGACATCGCTTACCCGCCACAGCACACAGACTTGCAAGAGCGAATAGCGAATGAAGGTCTGCTGATCGCGGAACAGCCGCCAGGCACCGAGCCGCGCGGGCGGCATTTCCCAAGCCGCAACCGGATCATTGCCGGTTTGGCCAGCGGTACTCTTGTGGTTGAAGCTGCGCCCAAGTCAGGAACTCTTATCACCGCACGATTGGCTGGTGAGGCAGGTCGCGAAGTGATGGCAATCCCCGGTTCGCCGCTCGATACACGATCTCTTGGCTGTAATCAGCTGATCCGCGATGGCGCTGTGTTGGTGCAATCACCAGAAGAAGTTATCGAACTGCTTCAGAGCTTCACCGGCGCACCGCGATCGACCTTCCGCGTCGCTGAGGAGAGTGTCGATTTCGACTACAACGAATTGGCCGTGGTTGAGTCAGGTGATGGCGGGGCCGAGGCCGCAATATCCGGCCTACTGTCAACTGCGCCGATCAGCGTCGACGAATTGATCCGCCAATCAGGGGCCAGCGCGGCGGCGGTCCATATGGCATTGCTCGAGCTGGAAATTACCGGGGAGTTGGAGCGGCACGCCGGTGGACTGGTCAGTCTGACCGGGGCACAGAGATAAGTTATCAAAATCAGGGACTAACTTACAATGAAGAACGAGCTTACGCTCACCAACCTGCTCAACCAGACGGTTGCCGAGCTCACCGAGAATGGCCGGATAGTCGGCATCTTTTTGGCGTTGATGGTGCCCGTTAGTGGTTTTTTCGGCTGGGTCGCGGTCGCAGGCGGAGCAGCATCATCCATCTTCGATCTTAGCTCTACGACCAATATACTCGCTCTTGGCGGGGGGCTTATTGCTATCGGTTTGGCTGCTTTCGCGTTTATGATCGCTCTGACCTATTGGTTCTATGCAGCGCTTATGGCGTATGAGTCTGCTCCGGGCTTTGGGCGAATATGGCCGTGGATCGGGATCTATATTCTCGCTTCATTGGGCATTGGTTTTGGTCTTATCCTATTGATCGTTCCCGGCGTTATCTTGGTTGTCCGTTGGGCAATTGCGTTGCCGCTCGTGATTGAGGGTAAGATACCTGCCATGGATACGTTCGGGGAAAGTTGGGAGAGGACCAGCAGGTATGGTTGGTCCATTTTCGGCCTCTTGGTCATTCTTGTGATCGGGATGCTGATCTTGACCGGCATTGTTACTGGAATTTCTACCATTCTCGGCGGCCAAGCCTCAATTCCCGGGATCATCCTTGCGGCTCTGGTCGATGCCCTAAATTCGGCAGTTTTTGTCGCAGTTTCAGTGGCTGCTTGGAGGCTTTCGACGGACAAATCCGATGAAGTAGCCGAAGTTTTCGGTTAGTTCGCAATGGCCTATGTACCGACACGCACCGCTACGACCGGCCAGTTGATTGGGGGCACATTCGATGTGCTCGCTTCAAGCAGCCGCGAAATCGCGGTCTATGTGGCTGTATTCGCCGGCATGGGTTTGTTGCTTGCTATCGACAGCGTTGAGGGGCTGGTTTCAACCCTCAGTTTCCTGCTCTATTTTCCCGCGCAGTATTGGTTGTGCCGCCGAATGTTGCTCCGCGCGGGATTGAATCATTCGGATCAATTCCGCGTTTTCAGCCTTTTTGGGATGGCGGTGTTGCTTGGCCTCGCGCTGATGGTTGGGTTCAATATCTTTTGGATTCCGGGCATAATCCTCGGAGCGAAATGGGTCATGGCGCCGTCCTATCTCACGACACGCGATGGCAATTTGTTCGATGCGATAGGAGACGCGTGGCGAGCGAGCGATGGCAACACTTTGTCGCTCTCATTGGCTTACACCGCAGTCGGTGCCATCGGACTGTTCGTGTTCTGGGGCGTCATCATCGCAGCGAGCCTCACAGAAACGGTGATTGCTGATGGGAGCAGTCTTGTAAGCGGACCCGCCGCGGGGCTTTTCCTGTCGGTCTCGATCAATGTGTTACCGATCATGATGATGGCACTTTCTGTGGCCTCATACCGATTGCTTTCCGATGAAATGGAAGACCTTACGGAAGTGTTCGCATAAATGGGTGGCTGACATTGCTCGGCTTTGCTCTATACGGCGCGCTCATAAAGCAGATGTTATACGAACTTTCGATTGACCACTTGACGCTTTGCGGATGCCGACCCCACTCTCGCGCATACGTACACGTGTAGGGACATAGACCAGACCACCATGCAGCTTGTCATTGTAGAATCGCCGGCCAAGGCAAAGACTATCGAGAAATATCTGGGCAAGGACTTCAAAGTCCTTGCTAGCTACGGCCACGTCCGCGATCTGCCGCCAAAGGATGGCAGCGTGCGGCCTGATGATGACTTCGCGATGGATTGGGAGCTTTATCGCGATAAGCAGAAGCGGTTCAAAGAAATCAGCGACGCGGCCAAGGATGCGGACCGCTTGGTCCTCGCGACTGACCCTGATCGCGAAGGTGAAGCGATCAGTTGGCATGTTCAGGAGCTTTTGAGGAAGCGTAAGAACCTGCCGACCAAAGTCGACCGGGTCACATTCAACGCGATCACGAAATCCGCCGTGACCGAAGCGATGAAGTCGCCGCGTGAGCTCGATCAGCCTTTGATCGACGCCTATCTGGCTCGCCGCGCGCTCGATTATCTGTTTGGCTTTACCCTTTCGCCGGTCCTGTGGCGCAAGCTGCCCGGTGCGAAATCGGCCGGCCGCGTGCAATCTGTTGCTTTGCGTCTGATCGTTGACCGTGAGCGCGAGATCGAAGCGTTCAATGCCGATGAATACTGGTCAGTTCTGGCGAAACTGCAGCACGATGGCACTGAATTTGATGCGCGTCTGGTCCGGTACAAAGGCGAGAAGCTCGAAAAGCTATCGCTAGGCGGCGAGGGCGCAGCGATGGAGGCCAAGGCCGCCGTTGAAAGCGGGCGCTTCACCGTTGAAGGCATCGAGACAAAGCCGCTCAAACGCAATCCGTCCCCGCCGTTCACAACATCGACCATGCAGCAGGAAGCCTCGCGCAAGCTTGGCTTTTCCGCGAGCCACACGATGCGTCTCGCGCAGTCGTTGTATGAAGCGGGCGCGATCACATACATGCGTACCGACGGTGTGCAGATGGATATGTCGGCTATTATGGCGGCGCGCGACGCGATTGAAGAGCGTTTTGCAACTGAGTATCGCCCGGAAAAACCGCGTTTCTATAGCACCAAAGCCAAGAACGCTCAGGAGGCGCACGAGGCGATCCGTCCGACCAATTTCAGCCGCGATAAAGTTGGCGCGGGCGACGAAGCGAAACTGTATTCGCTGATCTTCAAGCGCGCGATGGCCAGCCAGATGTCCGCCGCTCAGCTTGAACGAACAACTGTAACTTTGCGCGATGCAACGGGTAGCCACGAATTGCGCGCGACCGGTCAGGTTGTGAAATTCCCCGGCTTCTTCGCGGTCTATCAGGAGGGCTTTGACGATAAGTCTGACGATGATGAAGACGGTCTGCTGCCAGCGATGAAGGACGGCGATGTGCCGGCCAAAACCGCGGTCGAGGCGAACCAGCACTTCACCCAGCCGCCGCCGCGTTTCTCCGAGGCCTCGCTGGTCAAACGCCTCGAAGAACTCGGCATTGGCCGCCCTTCGACCTACGCGTCGACCATTCAGACGGTGCGCGACCGCGATTATGTCCGCATGGAGAAAAACCGCTTCTTCGCAGAGGAAAGTGGGCGCCTGCTCACGGCATTCCTCGAACGGTTCTTCCCGACCTATGTCGCCTATGAATTCACCGCCGGAATGGAG
The DNA here is from genome assembly GCF_019204045.1 of Erythrobacter crassostreae. GTDB lineage: Bacteria > Pseudomonadota > Alphaproteobacteria > Sphingomonadales > Sphingomonadaceae > Erythrobacter > Erythrobacter crassostreae. Next base: position 1,860,377 of record NZ_JAGSPC010000001.1, read on the forward strand.
GACGAACTCGACGTCGTCTCCGATGGCCGCGAGGACTACAAAACGCTGTTGTCGAAGTTCTGGAAAGACTTCAAACCCAAGACCGAAGAGGTCATGGAAAAACTGCCGAGCGAAGTCACAGAAGTGCTCGACGAGTACCTCTCCGACTATCTCTTTCCAGAGCGTGAAGACGGTAAAGACGCACGTTTCTGCCCGCTATGTGATCAAGAGGGACGCGAAGGCGGCAAGCTGAACCTGCGTGGCGGACGTTTCGGCGCGTTTATCGCCTGTCAGAATTATCCGGAGTGCAAATACACCCGCCGCTTTGCCCAGCCGGGCGCGGATGGTGAAGATCCGGCCGAGGACGGTTTGATGGGTGAGCACCCAGAAACCGGCGCGGAAATCCACCGCAAATCGGGACGTTTCGGCCCCTATGTTGAGATGGAAGTCGACGAGAAGAAGAAACGCGCTTCGATCCCCAAAGACCTCGACGATTTTGATCTGGAATGGGCGGTCAAACTGCTCGATCTGCCGCGGATTGTCGGTGCGCACCCTGAAACGGGCAATGAGATTGAGGCGGCGATTGGCCGCTATGGTCCGTATCTGCGCCATGACGGCAAATACGCCAAGCTGACCAGCACGCGCGACGTGTTTGACACCGGCATGAACGCCGCTGTTACGATGCTGGCCGAAGCTGCAAACCGCAAAGGCGGATCGCGCGGCAAGGCAGAACCGATCAAGACGCTGGGCGAACACCCAACAAGCGGCGGCGAGATCAAAGTCATGCCGGGCCGCTATGGCCCCTATGTTACCGACGGCAACGTCAACGCAACGATCCCGAAGGACGTGAAGCCGGAGGATATCGAAGCGGCGCAAGCGATCGAACTAATAGATGCCCGCGCTGCCAAGGGACCGGCTAAGAAAAAGGGTCGCAAAAAGGCCGCGCCAAAGAAGAAGGCAGCCGCCAAAAAGCCTTCTGCAAAGAAGAAAGCTCCGGCCAAGAAAAAGGCGCCTGCCAAAGACGCCTGACGCCCTGATCAGCGCCGCTCGGTGAGAAACCTCGAGCGGCGCTCATAAATCCTTTAGTATTTCCCCTTAGCACGTGTCTCAATATCGAGGGCCAAGACACGTGATTGAGATCGAAGTTCAAAACGAAACGCATCAAAACCAGGAGCGGGTTCGCTTCGCGGCGGTTCCGCGCATTGGCGAAGGGCTCCGCCTGAGGGAGCCTGACGGCATCTGGGCAAGCTATGATGTGATCGACGTTTGGTATCAAAAAGCAGAGTATGGCGACATCTGGATGCCGTATCTGCACGTGCGGATGACACCGGGCGAGGGCGCTGCAGAGAATGTTGACGCCGATCCACTGCATGATGAGCAAGACTTCGCAGTTCTTGGCGGGGAGCATGAACCATTCAAAATCTGATCAAACGCAACGCCGGCCCGAACCGCAACAAACATGCAATGGAAGGCAAGACGCTCGCTGAACGGCTGACACAGGCGCGTGAAGACGTTGAACCTGTCGAAACGCCCGAAGATGTGCAGGACGCGATTGACGCGGCACATGGCGGCGAAGAGACGTCGGGAACAGATGCCATTGTCGAACAAGCCAAAGCGATGCGCGGTCGGTTCGACGGAGTGGATATCCCGAAAGAAACCGCCAAGGTTTGTTTGATCGTTGATGACAGCCGCGTGATCCGCAAGGTTTCATCAAAGATCGCAAAGAGCCTTGGTTATGTTCCGGTGGAAGCCGAGAACGGTCATGAAGCACTGGCTCGCTGCAAAAAGGCTATGCCCGCTGTGGTTCTGACCGATTGGAACATGCCGGAGATGGACGGCATCGAATTCGTGTCCAAACTGCGTGCAATTCCGACACCGAAAGAACCAATCGTGATGTTCTGCACTTCCAATGGCGAAGCGAAAGACATCCATGAAGGCATCGGCGCGGGCGCTGATGATTACATCGTCAAACCGTTCGATGAAGCGGCGCTGGCTGCGAAACTCGCGAAGTTCAAGCGCGACTGAACGACTTAATCCTCGCCAAGCAAGCGCTTCCGCTATAGTCGGCACTCATGGGCAAGGAACATTTCGAGCGGCACAAACAGCCATGGAACGCTGAAGAAGCGAGCAGGCTGAAGCTGCTTGCCTCCAAAGGGCAGGGCCTCAAGCAAATCGCCAAAGCGCTGAACCGTAGCGAGGATTCCACCAAGAGTTTTGCCAAGCAGCAGAAGATCAAGATCGCAAAGAAGCGCTAATTCATACTTTTGAACTTGCGCAAGATCGCGGTAATTGACCTCATACTTACGGACTATAGGCTATCGGGCGCACGATCACGCACGCCCGATATTTCTTAGTCGTCGTTCCGGCAAGTAGGGCCATCGCAAGGCGCCTGAGCCGTTTCTGATTCGATGCAAGCAAGGTACGTCGCTCCTGCGGAACCTGCGCACCCAGATGTATCCGGGGTGCCGGGTGGGGGACACGCGCCAAGTGCACTGATATAGTTTGCTAGACAGCTTGATGCATATGCAGGTGCAACATTTACACTCATGGCGCCAACGCCGGCCATTAGTACAAAAAGAGTCTTTTTCATTTCTTCTCTCCATCTACCCGTCCGAGAGCAAAGTGAAGATATTTGAAAAAGTAAGTCAACGTATGAGCGTCTGAATCAAGTTGTAGGGAATGCCCATCAAGGTGAATTGAGTTACTTGAGGTGCAAGTTTCTAAACGAGACCGATTAATTTAAGTGCTTGGATTCTATTTAGTGAGTTACTGGTAATTATATTCTATTTGACCCAATCGAGGCCCATTTCCTCAAATACTTCTTTGTCTTCAGACCATTTTTGGCTGACCTTGACGTGCAGGAACAAGTGGACCTTCACGCCTAATATCTCTGAAAGTTCGGCCCGCGCCGCTTCGCCGATGGCTTTGATCTTCTGACCGCCTTTGCCCAGCACAATTGGTTTCTGGCTATCGCGAGCGATCACGATTTGTTGGCGCACTTCGACGCTTCCATCGGGGCGCACGGTGTAGCTTTCCGGACGCACCGCTGCATCATAGGGCAATTCTTCGTGCAATTGAGCGTAAACCTGCTCGCGGGTGATTTCTGTTGCTAGCAGGCGTTCTGATGCGTCGGAGACCTGATCTTCCGGATACATCCACGGGCCTTCCGGCATCGCCTTGGTCAGAAATTCCTTCATCTCATCGACACCGTCGCCAGACAGGGCAGACACAAAGAAAATCTCATCGAAGGCGACCCGTTCAGAAAGCTCTTGAGCCAATGCAAGCAGCGGCTCTTTCTTGGCTTTGTCGACCTTGTTTAGGACGAGGATCTTCTTTTCGGGCCGCTTTTCCATTGCCTCGATTAGAGGGATGAGCTCATGGCGGCGCTGTTTGATCGGATCAACCAGCAACAGGATCGCGTCGGCGCTTTCCGCACCTTCCCACGCTGCGCTGACCATGGCGCGATCCAGCCGGCGTTTCGGCTCGAAAATGCCCGGCGTATCGACGAGGATCATTTGAACCTGACCGTGAAGAGCGATACCCAGCATTCGGGCGCGCGTGGTTTGCGCCTTTGCGCTGGTAATCGCGACCTTTTGGCCGACCAGATTGTTCACTAACGTCGATTTGCCCGCATTGGGCGCGCCAATCACGGCGACGACACCGCAATGGGTGGTGCCGGATTGCGTAGGCGCTTCTGTACTCACCCGTATTCCTCCAAAAATGCTTGTGCGGCGCGCTTTTCAGCTTCGCCTTTACTCGACGCAACGCCTTCTGCCTGGCCGACATTGTGAACGCTGACCTGCACGGTGAAACGCGCCGCGTGATCGGGGCCGCTTCGTTCGATAACTTCGTAATTCGGCATGGCGCGGCGATTGCCCGCTGCCCATTCCTGCAGCGCGCTTTTCGGGTGCTTTGCCTTGCCAGAATCACCCGAGAGTTCGCTTTGCCAAAGCTGGTAGATCAAGTCGCGAGTAACGTCATAACCGTGCTCGATGAAGCTTGCGCCAATCAGCGCTTCCATCACATCGCCCAGGATGTTGTCACTGTCCGCGCCGCCATCTTCGCGGGCTTGCTTGCCTAGCCGGATGTGATCGGGAAGGTCGATATCCCGAGCGATGCGCGCGCAGGTTGCGCCGCTTACAAGCGCATTTAATCTCTGAGAGAGACGGCCCTCTGGCGCGTCACCAGCGCTGTAGAGCCATGCTGCAACAGACAGTCCAAGAACGCGGTCACCAAGAAATTCGAGCCGCTGGTAGTCCGCTTCGCTCGCGGAATTGGCCCCGCCGTTAAAGCTGCCATGCGTCAGCGCCTCAAGCCACGGCGCTTCATTTGCGACTGCGAAGCCTGTCGCTTCAAGCCATGCACGGGTCTCTGAGGCCAACTTTGTCATAGCGCTACAACACTCACAGCACTGTTCCGATCCGGCTTCCTCGCGCCGAGGAGAACCATGTCCATGGCTTGAGCCATTCTGCTCCGCCATCGGTTGACCACATGATTACGAACGCTTCGCCAACCAGCTTGTCTTGCGGGACAATACCGACAGCATCGCCCGACATTGCTTCAAACCGGCTGTCACGCGAATTATCGCGGTTGTCGCCCATCACGAACATATGGCCTTCGGGAATGGTGACTTCTTCAAAACTGTCGCCCTGCGTCAGGCCGAAATCGAGCACGTTGTAGCTGCGTCCGCCGGGCAGGGTTTCCTTAAATTGGCGATACCGGCACACTTGCTCGCCCGCATCACTGGTGACCTCATCCGCGCCCCAAGAGCAGCTGGTGTTGATCGAAACGGGAATGTCGAAATCGGCAATCTGCTCGCGCGGAATAAACTCGCCGTTGAGCACTAGCTGACCGCCCAACACTGCGATCCTATCGCCGGGCAACGCGATAACGCGTTTGATATAGTCCGTGTTATCGATCGGATGTTTGAAGATCACCATATCGCCGCGTTCCGGCTGGCTCGCGAGGATGCGACCTTCCGGCAGACCCGCATCAAACGGCAGCGAGTTGCCCGAAAACCCGTATGACCACTTCGCCGCCAACAGGTAGTCGCCATTCATCAGGCGCGGCAGCATGCTCTCGCTCGGGATCGAGAAAGGTGAGAAGATGCAGATGCGGAATATCAGCACCGCTGTGACCAGTTTCAGAACGAACTTTGTGAAGCTCCACCAGCTGTCTGTGCCGGTGTCGGTGCCCGTTTCGTCTTCTACTGTGTCGACAGGTGCAGTTTGTGTCTTAACATTCATTGCGGCTCCCCTTACTCGCAGCCGGACATCGCGCAAAGGGGTTTGACACATGACATCATCCGAAACATCCGCAGCTTGGTCTCGCTTGGAGGCTATCGAGCATTCAACGCTGGCCGATCTCTTTGCGAATGATCCTGACCGCGTGAGCAAATTGAGCCAGCGGATCGAGTTCGATATTCCCGATCATGGCCCCAATGGCGTCCTGCTCGACTGGTCGAAAACGCACCTTAGCGACGATTTTCTGAGCGCGTTTGAGGCTTTGGCAGAGGCGGCGGGTTTTGACACTGCGCGCACTGCTTTGTTCGATGGCGGGATGGTCAACCCGACAGAAGGCCGCCCCGCGACCCATGGCGCAATGCGTGGCAGCGGCACCGAAGCGGATGTTGAAGAGGCAATGGCGCTGCTCGCTCGGATGGGCATGCTGGTGGATGCGATCCACAACGGCGCGCTGGGAGAGGTTAAGCACCTGATCCATATCGGTATCGGAGGTTCCGCGCTTGGCCCTGATCTCGCCGTGGATGCGCTAACCCGTGATCTGAAGCGGATGGATGTCCACGTTGTCGCCAACATTGATGGCCTCGCCTTGGAGCAGGCATTTGCGGCTTGCGATCCGGCGACGACGATGATCGCGGTCGCTTCCAAGACTTTCACGACAACCGAGACGATGACGAACGCGGCGAGCGCGCTCAAATGGCTTGGCGACAATGGCGTTTCGGACCCGAGCGGGCGCGTCGTTGCGCTGACGGCTAACCCTGAAAAAGCGGTTGAGTGGGGCGTGGACGAGACGCGCGTGCTGCCTTTCCCTGAAAGCGTCGGCGGGCGTTATTCGCTGTGGTCGAGCATCGGCTTTCCGGTGGCGATGGCTGTGGGCATGGAGGATTTTCAGGCGATGCTGGCGGGCGCGCAGGCCATCGATACGCATTTCCGAGAGGCTGAGGGCCGCGCCAACGGATCGCTGCTCGCGGCGTTTGCTGACCAGTACTACACGCGCCTTCGCGGGTGTCAGACACGCGCCGTGTTTGCTTATGACGAGCGTTTGGCGCTGCTTCCCGACTATCTCCAGCAGCTTGAGATGGAATCCAACGGCAAAAGCGTGACTGCGACCGGAGAGCCGGTCAGCGCCTCAACCGCGCCGATCACGTGGGGCGGGGTGGGCACCGATGCACAGCACGCCGTGTTCCAATTGCTGCATCAGGGCACGCAGCTTGTGCCCGTGGACTTCATCGCCAGCATCGCGCCGGGAGACGAGCTTGATCCCGCGCATCACAAAGCATTGCTGATGAACTGCCTCGCGCAGAGCGCGGCTTTGATGGCGGGCGGCAATATGTCAGCCGACGGCAAAGACCCCGCGCGGAGCTTCCCCGGAGACCGGCCCAGCGCGATGTTCCTCGTCGATGATCTGGATGCGGGCATGTTCGGCGCGCTGATCGCATTCCACGAGCACCGCACTTTTGCCAACGCCGTGCTGATGGGCATTAACCCGTTCGATCAGTTCGGCGTGGAGCTCGGCAAGAAAATGGCCAAGGATATGGAAGGCGGCGAGGGCGAGTTTGACGCTAGCACTACGGCGTTGATGAAAGCGGCTGGGTTGTCCAGCTGATAGTTTTCTCTTATCGTTGCGCAATGCCAGACCAAGAAATACTTCGTAAAGCTAGTGCTCGTGCAAGAGCGCTAAAGAACACAATGGACATGGTTTTGAATAGTAAGACCGCTGACCACGCACGATGGATGGCGTTTCCAGCGTTTTATAAGCAATACAATCCAATTGCAGAAACCTATGTTGCTGAGACTGGTGATCAAAACGTTCAGCGCTACAACATAAATAAAATTCCGAGTGCCGGAAGCGTGATTTGGCCAGTAGCAAAGGCACATTTTGATCAACTCTACACGGATGTACAAACCATCGTAGAGTTACTTTCAGACTACCAGCGGCCCGCTAGGTTGACGATTGGTTTCAACGAACTCCTGCACCCAGAAATTATTGATGTTGCATCAGCACACTACGAAAGCGGCAATTTCCGCAACGCCGTTCTAGATAGCATCGTAGCGATTATGGACAGGTTACGAGCAATTACAGGTTTAGATTTGGACGGAGACAACCTGATAAATCAAGCGTTCTCACCGGCTAAACCTCGAGTAATCCTCAGCGATATTGAAACAGAATCTGGACGAAGTGATCAGCGCGGATTCATGGAAATCTACAAAGGAGCCTATCGGGGGATAAGAAACCCAAAGGCTCATAGTCTTGTTCATGACTTAGACGAAATGAAGGTTGGTCAGTATCTCGTTTTCTTAAGTCTCCTGATGAGGAGACTCGACGAAGCGACCCTAAATGACGTCACAGATTGACTTTACGCCAACGTAAGCCCATATGCCTCGCCGAACGAGACACGCATGCCTAGCGTGAAGCGGCGGCCCTAAATACTCCGCCCCGGCGCATGTCTCCCTACCACTCTAAACTTCCCTATTCACGCGGGCGGTTCTTTAACCACCGCGACCGCGCGCCGATTATGGTGCGCGCTTCGCATATATTGCGAGATTTTTCTCAATGACTTTTGATAAACTCGGGTTGTCTCAACCCGTTCTGCAAGCGCTTGATCTCAAGGGCTATACCGTTCCCACACCTATCCAAGAACAGGCGATCCCGCCCGTTCTTGCAGGCCGCGATTTGTTGGGTATTGCCCAGACAGGCACCGGCAAAACGGCGGCATTCATGCTGCCATCAATCGACCGTTTGCGCGAAAGTGACAAACAGATCCCGTTTAAGAGCTGCCGTATGCTGGTGCTCGCCCCGACACGGGAGTTGGCGGTGCAAATCGCCGACAGCTCGAAAGATTACGGCGCGCTTGCTGGCCTGAAAGTGCAGGTCATCGTTGGCGGCACCTCGGTCAACAAAGACCGTAACAAGCTGCACCGCGGCACCGATATTCTGGTCGCAACACCGGGCCGCTTGCTCGACTTGATCGATCAGAAAGCGTTCAACTTGAACGGCGTCGAAGTGCTGGTTCTGGACGAAGCTGATCAGATGCTCGACCTTGGCTTTATCCACGCGCTGCGCACGATCAACAAACTGGTGCCGAAAGAGCGCCAGACGCTGTTTTTCAGCGCGACGATGCCGAAGGCGATTAAGGAACTTGTCAGCGGCTATTGCACCAACCCCGTGCAGGTTTCCGTTACTCCGGAAAGCTCAACCGCAGAACGCATTGAGCAATTCCTGTTCATGGTTCAGCAGGACGAAAAGCAATCGCTGCTCGAAATGATGCTGCGCGGACGGCACGAAGTTCCAGGCGAGCTTGAGCGCGTGCTGATCTTTACCCGCACAAAGCACGGCGCAGACCGCGTTGTGAAGAAACTGGGGCAGGGCGGCATCGAAGCCAACGCGATCCACGGCAACAAATCGCAGGGCCAGCGTCAGCGCGCCCTGGATGAATTTCGCCGGGGCAAGGTCTCTATCCTGATCGCGACAGATGTTGCCGCGCGCGGGATCGACATTCCGGGCGTGAGCCACGTGATCAATTACGAATTGCCCAATGTGCCGGAGCAATATGTCCACCGCATTGGCCGGACAGCGCGAGCCGGCAAAGATGGTATCGCGATTGCATTTTGCGCCGAGGATGAGCGCGCATATCTGAAAGACATTCAAAAAACGACCGACGCTCAGATGGAGCGCCTGCCGCTTCCGGAAAATTTCCGTGCTGTCGTCGAAGGTGTCGGCCCGACAAAACGCGAAGTGAAACAGCGCCAGCCGCGCGTCAAAGCCAAGCCGTTTCGTAAGAAACCGCAAGGTGGCGGCAAACCGCGTGGCGGCGGTGGCGGCGAGGGACCAAGCGATGGTCCATCACGGCCCAAGCAAAAGCATCAATCCCGCAAGGGCCGTCCAAACCACTCCGGCGGCGGTGGCGGTGGCGGCGGCGGTGGTCGTCCAGGCGGCGGCAATCGCCGTGGTGGTTCGGGTCGCCGTGGCGGCTCGGGCGGCGGCTCAGGTGGTGGCGGCGGTGGCGGCCAGCGCGGCCCACGATCCTCGCAAGGCTAAACCAGCCGAGTAACAATTCCTCCCTTTGCACCGAAAAGCGATTGTATGCGCGCGGGCGGTTGGCAACAGCCGCCGCCCGCGCCATATCGTCAGGCACAATAGGAGGACCACAATGCCCGATACCGAATACGACTATGACCTTTTCACAATCGGCATTGGTTCAGGCGGCACCCGTGCCAGCCGCGTAGCCTCCGCACACGGTGCCCGGGTTGCCGCAGCCGAGGAATACCGCGTCGGCGGAACCTGCGTCATTCGCGGCTGTGTGCCCAAAAAGATGCTCGTTTACGGCGCCCATTTTGCCGAAGACATCGAAGACGCGGCGCAATTTGGCTGGACCATCGAAGGCAAAAGCTTCGACTGGGTGAAGCTGCGCGATCATGTGCAGACCGATATCGACCGGCTCGAAGGTTTGTATGGCGAGACGCTCGACAATCACGGCGTGACCGTCTTCCGAGAACGTGCCGAGATTACAGGCGATCACGAGATCACGCTTTCAAGCGGTAAAGTCATCACCGCAAAGTACATTCTTGTCGCTACAGGCGCGCGCCCGTTTGTGCCTGAATTCCCTGGCAGCGAGCACACGATCACGTCCAACGAAGCCTTCCATCTAGACGAAGTGCCAAAGCGTATCCTGATCGCAGGCGGCGGCTATATCGCCAACGAATTTGCGGGCATCTTTAACGAATTTGGCAGTCGCGTGACCATCGTCAACCGCTCCGATGTGATCCTGCGCAGCTATGACGCGGCATTGCAGGATCGGTTGCTCAAAATCTCCCTCGCGAAGGGGATCGAGTTTTGCTTCAACGCCGAGTTCGAGAGCATCGAAAAGAATGAAGATGGCTCGCTCCGCGTGAAAATGACGGGCCATGATGCGCGTGACTTTGACCAGGTCATGATCGCCACCGGCCGTGTGCCCAATATCGAAGGTCTTGGCCTCGACAAAGTCGGCGTAGAGCTCGGCAAAAAAGGTGAGATCAAGGTCGACGAATTCAGCAAGACGAACGTCGATTACATCTATGCTGTTGGCGATGTGACAGACCGCGTCCAGCTAACCCCGGTCGCCATCCGCGAAGGGCAAGCCTTTGCCGACAGTGTGTTTAGCGACATCGAGCCATACGCGGTCGATCACTCGTGCATTCCAAGCGCGGTTTTCAGCCACCCGCCCATCGCCGCCGTCGGTATGACAGAAGGTGAAGCGCGCAATTCCCTCGGCAATATCAAAGTGTTCCAGTCCGATTTTCGCGCGATGAAGAATGTCGTGGCAGGGCGAAATGAACGCAGCCTCTACAAAATGATTGTCGACGCGGCGAATGACAAGATCGTGGGCATCCATATGATCGGCCCTGAATCGCCGGAGATCATGCAAGCGGCGGCAATCGCGGTTAAAGTCGGTTTGACCAAGGCGGACTTCGATTCCACCACGGCGATCCACCCGACCATGGCCGAAGAACTGGTCCTGTTTAAATAGGGGCCGGATAGCATGGACATCAAAGGCAAGACGGTTCTGCTCACAGGCGGAACGGCCGGTATTGGCAAGGAAATGGCGCTCAAGTTGAAAGAGCTGGGCGCCACCGTTGTAGTGACGGGCCGCAATGCAGAACGGGTTGCCGCGATGCAGGCCGAGGGATTTGAAGTGATCTCAGCGGGGCTCTCAGACGCCGCCGGTGTTGATGCGCTCGTCGCCGAATGGGGCGCACGAGAGCTCGACATTCTGATCAACAATGCAGGCCAGCTGGTCGATCATGACTTCCGAAAAGGCGCTCCCGATGCGGATGCAGCGGATGATTGCATCTATGCCAATCTTAGCGCGCCGATCCGGTTGGGCGGCGCGTTGATAGAGCACCTAAAAGCGCGGCCAGAGGCGGCCATCGTCAATGTCACAAGCGGCCTTGCGATATCGCCTGCCGCGCGTCAGCCGGTTTATTGCGCGACCAAGGCGGGACTGCGGTTTTACACGCTGAGCCTGCGCGAGCAGCTAAAAGACACAAACATCCACGTGATCGAGGCTCTACCGCCTGTAGTCGATACTCAGATGAACGATGGCAACCCGATGAAGAAAATGCCGGCCACAGAATGCGCACGGCAGATCATCTCGGCAATCGCGAAAAACCGTGATGAGGCGAATATCGGCATGACCAAAGCGCTTCGAGTGACGGAAAGCATTCACCCCGCCTTGGCGCGGAGCCTAACGCTCAAATTCTAAGGGGCACGTTTGGCCCGCTAAAGTTGACGCTTGGGCGCGGCTACGGCAACGACCTTTGATCAATCAAACAGAGGTCATCAATGTCCGCCAATATCGCCGAAATGGAACGTCGCCGTGCCGCTGCCGAAATGGGCGGCGGTGAAAAACGGATCGCCGCACAGCATGCCAAGGGTAAGCTGACCGCGCGCGAGCGGATCGACGTTCTGCTGGATGAAGACAGCTTTGAAGAGCTGGATCGCTTCGTCGAGCATGACTGCGTCGATTTCGGCATGGAAACGCAAAAGATCCCCGGCGACGGCGTTGTTACCGGATCGGGCACGATCAATGGCCGCCTCGTTTATGTGTACAGCCAAGACTTCACCGTGTTCGGCGGATCGCTGTCAAAACGCCATGCGGAGAAAATCTGCAAGGTGATGGAAACCGCCATGAAAGTCGGCGCGCCGGTGATTGGCATGAATGACAGCGGCGGCGCGCGCATTCAGGAAGGCGTGGCGTCACTGGGCGGATATGCGGACGTGTTCCAGCGCAACGTGCTCGCATCCGGCGTCATTCCGCAGATCAGCCTGATTATGGGACCATGCGCGGGCGGCGCGGTGTATTCGCCGGCGATGACCGATTTCATCTTCATGGTGAAAGACAGCAGCTACATGTTCGTCACCGGCCCCGATGTGGTGAAGACCGTGACCAATGAAGAAGTCACTCAGGAGGAATTGGGCGGCGCGATCACGCATACGACCAAGACGTCTGTCGCCGATATCGCGTTTGAAAATGACATTGACGCGCTGCTCGCAACGCGGCGGTTCTTCCAATATCTGCCTCTCTCCAACCGCGAGACTGCGCCGGTATTGCCAGTCAACGATCCGTGGGACCGTGTGGAGGAAAGCCTCGACACGCTGATCCCTGACAACGCGAACCAGCCTTACGACATGCATGAGGTGATCGCGAAGATTGTGGACGAAGGCGATTTCTTTGAAATCCAGCCGACCCATGCCGCGAACATCATCTGCGGCTTTGGCCGGGTCGAGGGGCGCAGCGTGGGCGTGGTCGCGAACCAGCCGATGGTTCTGGCGGGCGTGCTCGATATCAACTCGTCAAAGAAAGCCGCGCGCTTTGTGCGGTTCTGCGACGCGTTTGAAATCCCGATTGTGACTCTGGTGGACGTTCCCGGCTTCCTGCCCGGCACCAGCCAAGAGCTCGGCGGCATTATCAAACACGGCGCGAAGCTGTTGTTTGCCTATGGTGAGGCGACCGTGCCCAAAATCACGATCATCACGCGAAAGGCCTATGGCGGCGCGTATGACGTGATGGCGTCAAAGCACCTTCGCGGAGACCTCAACTACGCATGGCCAACAGCCGAGATCGCAGTGATGGGCGCAAAAGGCGCGGTGGAGATTATCTTCCGCCAGGATCGCGGCGATGCCGAAAAAATCGCGGAGAAAACGAAAGAATACGAAGACCGCTTTGCGAACCCGTTTGTGGCCGCACAGCGCGGCTATATCGACGAGGTGATCTACCCACGAAACACGCGCAAACGGATCGCCTTGGGGCTACGCAAGCTGCGCACGAAGCAGCTTGAGAACCCTTGGAAGAAACATGACAATATTCCGCTTTAGGTCAGAACACTGCTTGCACTCTGCTGAGTTAATCACACGATGACTGATTTAGCGACGATCTTTGCGTGCCTTTCGCTTTTCTTGTTTTGTGCCTGGATCGGATTTCTCGTTCTTGCAGCAAGGCAGAAAAAGGCTGGCACTCAAGCTGGCGCGCTGACTATAAGCTGTTCGCTTGGCTTTCAATTCTCCTCGTATTTGCTTTTGCGTTTATGACCTTCACAACCTTTGAGTTAAATGTGATCCAATGAAACTAGGCCGTCTCAACCATATCGGCGTCGCAACGCCTTCCATCGCAGACTCCATCGCGCACTACCGTGACACGATGGGCGCGACGCAGATCACGGCGCCATTCGATCTACCCGAGCAGGGCGTGAAGGTCTGCTTTGTCGATACGCCCACCCATTCGACAGGCTCAGGGTTGTCGGAAAGTGGAGGCACCCAGATCGAGCTGATCGAGCCGTTTGACGAAAGCTCGCCCATCAACGGATTCCTCGCCAAAAATCCGGCTGGCGGGCAGCATCACGTCTGTTTTGAAGTGCCCGATATCGAGGAAGCCCGCGCCGAGTTTGAAGCTATGGGCAAACGTATCCTCGGCCCGACCCGCATCGGGGCGCATGGCACGCCGATCTTCTTTCTCCACCCGAAAGATATGCAGGGCATCCTGACCGAAATTATGGAAACCCCCAAAGAGGCGCATTGATTGCTTGCGCGTGGAACCGATGACGCAGCGCGCCCTAACGGACTTGCGCAGGCTCCTCAGGCGCGCCAAAGACAGTTGCGAAACGAAACGCTTGGGAGAGCTTCTTTGACCTTTGAAACCATTCGCGTCGAAACCGACGGACCGCTCACCACTATCACGCTAAACCGGCCAGAGCGGCTCAATGCGATGCCGCCGCAAATGGCGAATGAAATCGGTCAGGTGTTCTATGATCTCGGAGATGCACGCGCGGTTTTGATCACGGGTGAGGGCAAAGGCTTTTGCTCTGGCGCCGATCTGTCTGCTCGCTCTTCGGATAGCAAGGGCGGCTCGCATGAAGCGCTTTCCAACCATTATAATCCCGCGATCAACCAAATTCTGCGCGCGAAAGTGCCGGTGATCTGCGCGGTAAACGGCCCTGCGGCAGGTGTCGGGTGCAGCCTCGCGCTGGCCGCCGACTTTACCATTGCGGGCAAGAGCGCGTATTTCCTCCAAGCCTTCGTCAATATCGGCCTTGTGCCCGATGGCGGATCGACATGGATGCTGGCCCGCGCAATAGGCCGCGCCCGTGCAACCCGCATGATGATGCTGGGTGAGAAGATCGGCGCAGAACAAGCCGAGGATTGGGGTCTGATCTATAAATGCGTGGATGATGCGGTATTGATGGACGAAGCCCGCGCACTTGCTGCGGAGCTCGCTAACGGGCCGACACTCGCTTACTCCCATATCAAGCGGAATATCGGCGCGGCTCTCGACGGTGCATTGCCGCAGGTCTTGCAGGCCGAGGCAGAGGCTCAGGCCATCGCCGGCGCAAGCGATGATGCGAAAGAGGGCGGGCAGGCATTTCTCGATAAGCGTAAGGCTGAATTTACTGGAAAATAGCGGCCCGTTCGTGCCGAGCCTGTCGAAGCACGAATTCGCCCTTCGACAGGCTCAGGGCGAACGGTTATGGAATTTCTCATGACTGACAAACGTACCCCCGCCGACTGGAAAGCCCTCGCTGACAAGGAATCGAAAGGGCGCGACCTGAAGTGGTCGACGCCTGAGGGTTTCGATATCAAACCGCTTTACACCGAAGCGGATCATGCCGATTTCGATCCGGGCCTGCCGGGCTTCGCGCCGTTCACGCGGGGCGTAAAGGCGAGCATGTATGCGGGCCGTCCGTGGACGATCCGGCAATATGCGGGCTTCTCGACCGCCGAGGAATCCAACGCATTTTACCGCCGCAATCTGGCGATGGGGCAAAAAGGGCTGTCGGTCGCTTTCGATCTGGCCACCCACCGCGGTTATGACAGCGATCACGCGCGCGTTGTTGGCGATGTCGGCAAAGCTGGTGTGGCGATCGATACGGTCGCGGATATGGAAGTGCTGTTCGACCAAATCCCGCTCGATACGATGTCTGTCTCGATGACGATGAACGGCGCGGTCATTCCGGTGATGGCGTTCTATATCGTCGCAGGGGAGCGCTCAGGAGTGCCCGCGGAAAAGCTGTCGGGCACGATCCAGAACGACATCCTGAAAGAGTTTATGGTGCGCAACACCTACATCTATCCGCCAGAGCCAAGTATGCGGATTGTGTCGGATATTATCGCCTACACTTCGGCCAATATGCCGCGTTTCAACAGCATCTCGATTTCGGGCTATCACATGCATGAGGCGGGCGCGACGGCGGTGCAGGAACTCGCCTTCACCATCGCCGATGGCAAGGAATACGCAGAAAAGGCGATGGCGACCGGCCTGGATATTGATGCGTTTGCAGGGCGGCTTTCGTTCTTTTTCGGCATCGGCATGAACTTCTTTATGGAGATCGCTAAACTGCGCGCTGCACGGACGCTGTGGTACAAAGTGATGGACGGGCTGGGCGCGCAGAGCGAGCGGTCGAAGATGCTGCGCACACACTGCCAGACGTCTGGTGTCTCTCTGCAGGAGCAAGACCCGTACAACAACGTGATGCGCACCACGATTGAAGCGATGGCAGCGACATTGGGCGGCACGCAATCGCTCCACACCAATGCCTTGGATGAGGCGATTGCGCTGCCAACGGATTTCTCCGCGCGCATCGCGCGTAACACGCAGTTGGTGCTGCAAGAGGAAAGCGGCATCACCAACGTCGTCGATCCACTCGGGGGCTCGCACTATATCGAAGCGCTGACCGCGACGCTGGTTGAAGAAGCCGAAAAGTTGATGGCGGAAGTCGATGCGGCAGGCGGGATGACCGCTTATGTCGCCACCGGCGCGCCCAAGGCTGCGATTGAACGCGCCGCAGCGGAAAAGCAGACCGGCATCGACAAGGGTGAGACCGTGATCGTCGGTGTGAACAAGTATCGCAAAGACGAAGAAGACCCCATCGACACGCTCGACATCGACAATGCGAAAGTGCGCAAGGGCCAGATCGCACGGATCGAGCAAGTGCGCGCAAACCGTGATGAAGCCGCATGTCAGGCCGCTTTGAAGGCTCTCACAGAGGGATCATTGGGCGGCGGCAACGTGCTTGAGCTCGCGGTGGAAGCAGCGCGCCATGATGCGACACTGGGGGAGATTTCGATGGCGATGGAAACGGTCTTCGGCCGCCACGATGCGACGCCGAAACCCGTCACTGGTGTCTACAAAAGCGCGTACGAATTTGATCGCCGCTGGGCTCAGGTCACAGATGGCGTTGACGCAGTCGAGCGCCGACTGGGCCGCAAACCGCGCATCATGGTCGCGAAAATGGGCCAAGACGGCCATGATCGCGGCGCCAATGTTATCGCCAGTGCGTTTTCGGACATGGGCTTTGAGGTTGTATCAGGCCCGCTGTTCCAGACCCCGCAAGAAACATGCGACAACGCTATCGAAGCCGATGTCGATGTAGTTGGAGCATCGAGCCTCGCGGCGGGGCACAAGACGCTCATCCCTGAACTCATCCGATTGCTGAAAGAAGCGGGCCGGAGCGATATCAAGGTCACAGCAGGCGGCGTGATCCCGCCGCAGGATTACGACTTCCTGCGCGAAGCAGGCGTGCAGGGCATCTACGGACCCGGCTCAAACGTGGTCGAATGCGCTGCGGACATCCTTACGTTGCTCGGGCATAATATGCCGCCGCTGGGTGAGGATCTGGACGAGGCGACGGAGTGAGCAGAGCCTTTATTGTCACGGTAGCTCTGCTCTTGACTGGCTGCGGCGATCCCGACGTTTGGAGCGGTTGGGTTTATCCGGACGGTTCCAACCTTCTGAATGACGTTCCTATTGGCGAATTTGAGAGTTTGGAGATGTGTCGCGATGCCGCGTTGTCGAAACTCGAAAGTGAAAGAAGCTTCCATGTTGGACAGCCCGTTCAGGGCGACTACGAGTGCGGCCTTAATTGTGAGCCGTCAGGCTATGGAAGTAACATCTGCGAAGAAACGAAGCGATAGAAAGTGACTCAAATACGTGCCGACTGGACCCGCGAAGAAATCGCAGACCTGTTCAATCTCCCATTTACAGAGCTGCTGTTTCAGGCCGCAAGCGTCCACCGCGAGAACCATCCCCCTGATCAGATTCAGCTGTGCACTTTGCTCAGCATCAAGACCGGCGGCTGCCCGGAAGATTGCGGCTACTGCAGTCAGTCCGTCCATGCTGATAGCGGCGTTGAGGCCACCAAACTGATGGATGTGCAGGCGGTGCTTCAACGCGCTGCGCAGGCAAAGGATCAGGGCAGCCAGCGGTTTTGCATGGGTGCAGCGTGGCGCAATCCGAAGGATCGCGATATGTCTGCAATTGTCGAGATAGTGAAAGGCGTGCGCGATATGGGTCTGGAAACCTGTATGACGCTGGGCATGCTGGAGCCGGATCAGGCCGAAATGCTCGCGGAAGCTGGGCTGGATTATTACAACCACAACATCGACAGCAGCCCTGAATACTACGAGCGAGTGATTTCCACCCGCGATTTTCAATGCCGTCTCGACACGCTGGATCACGTGCGCAAATCGGGCATCAATGTGTGCAGCGGCGGGATCATTGGGATGGGCGAAACGCGCGAGGACCGCGTTGGCTTTGTTCATACGCTCGCGACGCTGGAAGCGCATCCTGAGAGCGTTCCGGTCAATGCGCTTGTGCCGGTCAAAGGCACGGTGCTGGGCGATATGCTCGCTGATACGCCGCTTGCGCAGATCGACGACATTGAATTTGTCCGCACAGTCGCGGTTGCGCGCATCACGATGCCAATGAGCATGGTCAGGCTTTCGGCAGGACGTGAAAGCATGTCCGAAGCGACACAGGCTTTGTGCTTTCTTGCCGGAGCAAACTCGATTTTCACAGGGGACAAATTGCTGACAGCGCCGAACGCTGGTGATGACAGCGATGGAGCGCTGTTTGCGAAACTTGGCCTGACGGCTCTTCAGCGTGAGGAACCTGCAAGGGTCTGCAAAGTAAGCGAGGCCGCCTAGCATGCGCATAGCGGGCCTCTTTGTATTGGCCGGGGCAATCGCGCTCCCCGTCGATGCATCAGCCTGCACGATGTCCGGTTCGCCCTTCGAAGCCCGCGAGGAGCTTCGCGAAGATAGCGCGTTGCGAAAGATCGAGGGCACATTCTTTGTCGAAGGTGAAATCGAGTGGCCCAAGTCTTACGGTAATCCTGCGATTATCCGAGGACGGGTCGAAAGCAAATCGGGCAGGTCTTATCCGGTACAGCTGCAATATCAGGAACTGCTGGTCCAATGCGGCCTTCAGTTCACTCCGCCCAGAAACGCGAGCGGGACATTCTGGATCTCACGCAAGAAGCGCGACGGCCGATATGAAATGCAGCTTTGGGAGGGGGAATACCTTTCCGAGGCCACGCCAATCATCATCGGAGAGCAACACAGCCTCGAAGCGTTGGGCGAGCAGCGAAAACTGAACATCATTCTGCCCGCTGGCTATCATGACGAGCCCGAAAAGCGCTGGCCGGTCGTCTATATGCTTGATGGCGGCATGCAGCAGGATTTGATGCTCGTGACCGGCCTAGAGCGCTGGAACAGGCTTTGGGGGCGCAGCGAGCAGGCGATCATCGTCGGGATCGAGACCAAAGACCGGCAGCGCGAATTGCTGCCTGCGACGAGTGATCCGGCGGAGCAAGGACAGTATCCCACCGCAGGCGAAAGCGCGGCCTTTCGCAAGTGGATCGCGGGCAGTGTCAAACCATTGATCGAGCAGACATACCGTACAAGCGGCACAGATGTTCTGGTGGGCGAAAGCGCGGCGGGGCATTTTGTGGTCGAGACCTGGATGAACAGTGATGAGCTGTTCGATGGCTATGCAGCCATCTCTCCGAGCATGCAGTGGAGCAATCAAGCCTTGGCGCGCCAGATCACTGGCCCGTTTGAAGGCAAGCCGCCCATTTACCTTTCCATTGCGGATGAGGGCGGTGCCACCGAAGAAGGCATCATGGATCTTGCCGACGCTATGGAGGAGACGCAGGATGTGTGTTTTTCCGACCGGCGCAATGATCTTGTCCATGCCAACAGCTTGCACGGGTTGCTTCCCGAAGCATTGCAGTACTTGCTCCCGGCAGATGCCGATTGGCTGGATGAATACGGGCTCAAGCTGAGATGCGAGCGGTTGGGGCAATCCGGCACGCAATGAGGCTAGGGTTTTCCGTCGATGCATTGCTGCCCAAGGCGCGGGGCGGAGGGCAGCTTCGCATGGGACTCGTTCGGCTTTCGGAAGAAGAATGGCTACAGCCAAATGCGGACATTGCGGCGCGTGCGGAAGGCTTTGAGCAA
Organism: Erythrobacter crassostreae; assembly: GCF_019204045.1. Taxonomy (GTDB): domain Bacteria; phylum Pseudomonadota; class Alphaproteobacteria; order Sphingomonadales; family Sphingomonadaceae; genus Erythrobacter; species Erythrobacter crassostreae. Next base: position 1,879,865 of record NZ_JAGSPC010000001.1, read on the forward strand.
TGGTCCGAAGGTGTGCAGATACTACCGGAAGCCGATGTTCCGGGCGAAGAACTTGCCGAAATGCTCGGAATCGCCGGTGCGCTTCGCGAAGCTGCTCTCTCCAGACACGAAGATATGTGTTTGCTCACAAAGCGCGCAGGTGAGGATGTTTACCGTCTGATCGGAGCCGCCGTTGCATGGCCTTCTGACTGGCACCCCAAAGACAAGATCGGTCTACCACTGCGCGCGCTTCATGCGCCGATTGCGGGCTATGAAGAACACCTCGCGACCGGTGTGGACCGGTTTATGGACACGCTCAAACCGGGCGCAATCTATGGCCGATGCAACTGGTTTGTCGCGCCAACCGATAAGCGGTGCTGGCTGGCGCGAGAGTTGCCAGAGCATGCTTTTGCCCATGTCACGCCTCAAAATGCGGGCGAAACCCTTTTTGTTCGATCCGAAAGACAGACGTTGCGGCGCTTACCAGAGACTGGCGCGATCCTGTTTACGATTGGTATCTATGTCGAACCGCTCGGATCGTTGTCGCTCGCTAATATAGCTATGCTAGCCTCCGCGATAGAATCCCTCGTCAAAGGGGAGGGTGACCGGCGCGGTGCACCGTATTATGCATCCACCATGAAACAATATTGCGAAAGTGCCCTGTCATGACTGATCTGCCGCCTGAGACACGCCTCGAAACTTTGACTGTCCATGCTGGCTGCGTGCCCGATCCGACGACCAATGCACGGATCACACCGATCTATCAGACATCGTCCTATGTTTTTGACAGTCCTGAGCATGCTGCAAACCTGTTTTCGCTTGCAGAGTTCGGCAACATCTATTCACGGATCATGAACCCGACGAATGATGCGCTTGAGAAGAAAGTCGCGGCGTTAGAGGGCGGTGTTGGCGCATTGGGTGTTGCCTCGGGGCACGCAGCTCAATTGATCGCCTTCCACACGTTGATGGAGCCGGGTTGCAACATCGTTGCCGCCAAAAAGCTGTATGGCGGATCGCTCAACCAACTTGGTGAGGCGTTTAAGAAGTTCGGGTGGGAAACCCGCTTTGTCGATGCCGACGACGCGGAAAATGTTCGCGCTGCAATGGATGACAAAACGCGCGTCGTGTTCATCGAAAGCCTCGCCAATCCGGGCGGAGTTGTAAGTGATATCTCGGCGATTGCCGATGTTGCCCATGCCGGCGGTGTGCCGCTGATGGTCGATAACACCATGGCCAGTCCCGCGCTTTGCCGTCCGATTGAACACGGTGCGGATATCATTGTGCATTCGACCACAAAATTCCTGAACGGTCATGGCAATGCCATTGGCGGCGTTCTGGTGGATAGCGGCAATTTCGATTGGAAGGCGCAGGGCAACAAATTCCCTTCGCTCACGGAGCCCAATGGCTCCTATCACGGAGCAGTGTTGGTCGATGCGTTGGAGCCGATCGGTCCGATTGCTTTCATCATCGCGTGCCGCGTCCTTGGCCTGCGCGACCTTGGCCCCGCTATGGCCCCGATGAACGCGTTTCTGGCGCTCACTGGCATGGAGACGCTGCATCTGCGAATGGAGCGTCACTGTTCCAATGCGATGGCTCTAGCGGAATGGCTGACCGAGCAAGATCAGGTCTCATGGGTCAGCTACGCCGGTCTGCCGGACAACCCGTATTACCCGCATGCCCAGAAATATCTTGGCGGAAAAGGCGGGGCCGTTTTCACCTTCGGGTTAAAAGGCGGGCACGAAGCCGGTGTTCAGCTCGTCTCAAACATCAAGCTGTTCAGTCACTTGGCGAACATTGGTGATACGCGTTCACTGATCATCCATCCGGCATCCACCACACACAGCCAGCTTGAAGGCGACGAGCTCATTGCGGCTGGCGCAGGGCCTGATGTAATCCGCGTCTCTGTTGGCATCGAGCATATCGAAGATATCAAAGCCGATCTGGCGCAAGGGTTTGCCGCGCTCGATTGAGGAGAAAAGAATGTCCGCTTTATTGCTATCTTTGTTGTTGCAGGCTCCTCCTATGCCCGTGTGTGACGAAGAAAAACGCGATCAGGGCATCCAGCAAGAGATGAACATTTGCGCTGCAATTGATTACCGGTTGGCCGATGCAGAACTGAATGCCCAGTGGAAGGTCACCAGCGCCAAAATGAAGGCTCGCGATGAAGGTTGGAATCCGGAATGGGATGATCGCCCCGGATGGTTCGCCAGCTTGCTGGAGGGACAGCGGGCGTGGATCACGTACCGCGATGCCCATTGCCGCGTTGATGGATATTGGGCGCGCGGGGGAAGTTTGGAACCGCTGCTCGTTTCGACATGCAAGACCGCTTTGACAGAAGCGCGGACAAAGGAATTGAGCGAATTGGCAGATCGTCCAAGCTGACTGTGTTCCTCGATAGGTTGCCTGCCAGCGCGTGACGCGGCATAGGCGGTGCGACGCTAGTGCACCCTTTCGGAGGTTCCGTTTGTTTTCCAAGATTCTGATTGCCAATCGTGGTGAGATTGCCTGCCGTGTCATCACGACAGCGCGCAAAATGGGGGTCGCCACTGTTGCGGTCTATTCCGATGCTGATGCCCGCGCACCGTTTGTCAAAATGGCGGATGAAGCGGTTCATATTGGCCCCGCACCAGCGGCGGAAAGCTATCTGATCCCTGAAAAGATCATCGCCGCATGCAAGGAAACCGGCGCACAGGCGGTGCATCCCGGCTATGGCTTCCTCTCGGAACGCGCGAGCTTTGTGGAGGCTCTCGAAGCGGAAGGCATCGCCTTTATCGGTCCGCCAACCGGCGCAATCGCGGCCATGGGTGACAAGATTGAATCAAAGAAACTGGCCAAAGAAGCGGGCGTCAACACGGTGCCCGGCTCCGAAGGTGAGATCACATCGACACAGCAGGCGCTCGAGGTTAGCCGAGAAATTGGTTATCCGGTGATGATGAAGGCCAGCGCCGGCGGCGGCGGCAAAGGCATGCGGCTGGCGCATAACGACAAGGATGTCGAAGAAGGGTTCGAAGCCACCCGCCGCGAAGGTCTGAACTCATTCGGCGATGACCGTGTCTTCATTGAGAAATTCATTGAAAACCCGCGCCATATCGAGATTCAGATTCTCGGCGATAAACACGGCAATGTGCTGTATTTGAACGAGCGCGAATGCTCGATCCAGCGCCGCCACCAAAAGGTTGTCGAGGAAGCACCATCGCCGTTTGTGACGGACAAAATGCGCAAGGCAATGGGCGAGCAATGCGTCGCTCTATCCAAGGCTGTTGATTACCATTCTGCGGGCACGGTTGAGCTAATCGTCAGTGGTGCCGATCCAACCGGCGAGAGTTTCTATTTCCTTGAAATGAACACGCGGCTTCAGGTGGAGCATCCCGTTACCGAGGCGATCACCGGCATCGATCTGGTCGAGCAGATGATCCGCGTTGCTGCGGGCGAAGAGCTTGCGATGACGCAGGACGATATCGGGATCGACGGTTGGTCGATTGAAAACCGCGTCTATGCCGAAGACCCATATCGCGGCTTCCTGCCTTCAACTGGGCGCCTCGTTGAATACTCCCCTCCAATCGAAGGTTGGGTGGATGATGGAGAAGTGCAGGGCAAGGCCCGCCGCGGAATCGCCCACGGTGCAGGCAGCATTCGCGTTGACGACGGCGTGTTCGAAGGCGGCGAAGTCAGCATGTTCTATGACCCGATGATCGCCAAACTGATCACATGGGCACCGACCCGCGAAGAAGCCGCCGATCTCCAGATCGAAGCGCTCGACAGTTTCCGCATCAGAGGGCTCGGCCATAACGTCGATTTCCTCAGCGCGATTATGCAGCATGACCGGTTCCGGTCAGGTGAATTGACGACTGGCTTCATCGCAGAGGAATATCCCGAAGGATTTGAAGGCGCACCGGTCACAGACGACTTCCGCCGCATGCTTGCGGCCATTTGCGCAGGCAATGAATTCACGTGGCAAGCCCGTGCCCAGCGGATTTCGGGCCAGCTTGATGGATTGCAGGAAGTTACCAGCGAATGGCTCGTTAAGCTCGGCGATACACGGCATGAGGTCGTGCTGGGCGAGGGCCACGCTGTCGTCGATGGCGAGCGGGTTGACGGCAATTGCAATTGGCTTCCGGGCATGAACGAGGCGGTCGCGACGACCTCTCCCGATGGCGAAGGCGGCGACCGGTATGGCTTGATCGTTGAGCGGGATGGCAATCATTGGGTTATCACGACGCGCGGCGCATCTCACCGCGCATTGGTGGTGCCGCAGCGTCTCGCGCATCTTGAAAGCATGATGATCGAGAAGGAACCGCCTGATCTTTCTAAAATGCTGATCTGTCCGATGCCGGGAATGTTGGTGAAACTGCATGTCGGCGAAGGCGAAGAGGTGCAGCCGGGGCAACCGCTCGCAACCGTCGAAGCAATGAAGATGGAGAACATTTTGCGGGCTGAAAAGCAGGCAACAATCTCCAAAATCAACGCGGTGGAGGGCGAAAGCCTCGCTGTCGATGCAGTGTTCTCGAACTCGAATAGCCGCAACTGGCGAATCATAACTGGCTAGCGACGCGAAACTTTCGCGATTGATTACTGCTGTGAAATTGCCAAACTGTTGTATGCAAACGCCAAATTGTGCGAATTCTTGTGATTTTACACAGTATGACTCGCCATCCACCGCTTCATTAGAGACACTTTGACCGTCGCATTGGCGACACTGGCAAGGCTTGGATCTTGGAGGGATTAGGATCGTGGCTAAAAAAGGCACCGGCTACTTCGATCGTAAGGGCCAATTTTTTAAGACTGCCCGTGAGGCAACCGAAAGCGATATCGCTGCTCTGTTCGGGCAAATTGGCGAAGGTGAAAGCCTTGCGCCGGGCATCGCTCATATGCTGCTTGAGCGGCGCGCGGACGTTGAACGGCTCTTTGCGGAGCATGATGAAATGGTTGCCGAAGAGGCCGCAAACAGAGCCTCGCTAAACGATATCGGATCGAAGGTTTCGAAACTGCCGACGCGGCCTGCGGTCTAGGCTCTATTCCTCAATCATCGCCACGGCGCGGATCCATCCGGCGCTGGCTCGTTCGATCTTGACTGGAAAGCAGCTGAACGTGAAGCCATGCGAGGGCAGCGCTGCGAGATTGGTCAGCTTTTCAATCTGGTAATAGGGGCGAATACGGCCCGCCTTGTGGCCCTCCCAGATAATCGAAGGGTCACGTTTCTCAGCCCATTTTTTGGCCGTGTGGCTGAACGGAGCATCCCAGCTCCATGCATCGGTCCCGACCACTTCAACACAGCGCTCGGTCAGCCACAACGTTGCTTCTGCGCCCAAACCCACGCCCTGATCGGTAAAGTTTTCGGTGCCATAGATCGCTCCCGACTGGATCAGAACGATGTCGAGCGGCTGCAGATTATAGCCGATCTTTGCGAATGCCTCTTCAAGCTCGGCGGCGCTGACTACGTGACCACTTGGAAGATGTGAAAAATCGAGCTTCACACCCGGCCGAAAAAACCGATCCAGCGGCGCTTCGTCGATGCTTGGCGCAGGATTTACCCCACCATCGGTTGTCGAATGGTAATGCCACGGCGCGTCCATATGAGTGCCATTGTGTGTTGAAAGCTCGAGCATTTCGACCGCCCAACCTTCACCGTCGGGTAAATCCTTTTTCTCCAAACCTGGGAAGAACATCGCGATCTGTTCCCACGTATCTTCGTGCGTCATGTACTGGATTTTCGGGCGCATCACCTCTGGATCGGAGATCACATCGTTGGTGATCGGGATCGAGAGGTCGACGAAACGGGTCATTGCGCGCCCAGCTGCTCACCAAGAAATTCTGCAATGTCAGCAAGCTCTACATCACGGGCGAGGTAAGCCTGCCCGATCCCTTTAAGTAGCAGGAAGGGCAGTGTGCCGCCCTCCATCTTTTTGTCGTGGCGCATATGGTCGGCCAGTGCGGAACCGGAACAGGTTATCCCAAGCGACGCGACATTCGCGGGCAGCCCTGCATCACCGATTGCTGTTGAAGCCCGCTTGGCGTCTTCTTGCGATATGTCGCCGCGGCGCGCGGAGTATTGCGCGGCGAGAACCATGCCTGTCGCGACTGCCTCTCCATGCAGCAGCCGGTCCGAAAAACCAGTCTCCGCCTCCAGCGCGTGCCCGAAAGTGTGACCCAAATTGAGCAAGGCGCGAACGCCGGTGGTCTCGCGCTCGTCCTCTGCAACAATGGCCGCCTTGGCACGGATACTGGTTGCAATGGCATGGGCCAGCGCATCGGGCTCCCGTGCGAGAACCTTTGTACCGTTATCTGAAAGCCAGTCGAAGAACACCGCATCGCCGAGCAAGGCGTATTTAATCACCTCCGCATATCCTGCGCGCATTTCGCGGTCGGGCAATGTGTCGAGGACCATGGGGTCGATGAAAACTGCGGCAGGTTGATGGAATGCGCCGATCAGGTTTTTTCCCGCTCGCGTGTTGATCGCTGTCTTACCCCCAACGGAGCTGTCGACTTGAGCCAGTAACGTCGTGGGGATTTGGATGAATTCGCAGCCCCTTTTCAAGACTGCACACGCAAATCCGGTGAGATCACCAACGACGCCGCCACCAAGCGCGATGACATGGTCAGAGCGGGTGATGCCAAGTTCAAGCAACCAATCAGTCAGCTGTTCAAGCACAGCCCAGCTCTTCGCGCCTTCACCGGGCTCAACAACGAACCAGTCTGGTGCCAGACCTTCAGATGCTAGGCTCTGTTCGAGCGCAGCTTTGAAAATGAGGTGCGTGTTCGTATCGGCGACTACCGGCACTTTGCGAGCCTTCACAGCCCCCTTCGCACGGTAGCTCTCGAAGTACTCGGAAGCACCGTGCGCAAAATCATCAAGCACACAGCCGCGCTTGATAGTCACATCATAGCTGCGTCCGGCGAGGGAAACGGGGACTACATCCATTGGTCAATCGCCTCGATAATCGATCTTGCTGTATCTTTATGCGGCCCGTCTTCGCTCAGCACGCGAACTGGAGCCTGACTGTAAAGCGGGTTTCGCTCTTTCATAAGCTTACCAAGGATTTCGCGCGGGTCACCGTTTCTTAGAAGCGGACGGTGATTGCGCCGCGAGGTCCGCTCAACCAGGGTTTCGAGATCGCAATCTATCCAGACTGCGATAGCCTGATCTAGGATGAGAGCGCGTGTTTCCGCATCGACAAAGGCACCGCCTCCGGTTGCGATAACGCCGTGCTTTTCTTCGATGAGCCGCGCAATGACACGGCGTTCCCCATCGCGAAAATACGCCTCGCCAAATTCTTCGAATATTTCGGAGACCTTGCGCTGGGCCGCGTCTTCGATGGCGTCATCAGCATCAATAAAATCGCGGCCTAACATTGCCGCAAGCCTGCGCCCGACAGTTGATTTACCTGCGCCCATCAGACCGATTAGCACAACCGGACGGTCAATCCGCGCGGCAATTCGTACGATATCCTGATCGTTCAAAGTGGTCTCTGCAGTCATTGCGGCATGGCCTATAGATGGGGTAAGGCGCGCGCAATATGTCAAACAAGCCGAACACCTCTCTTGCACAGAACAAAGCCACGGGGCGCATACGGGTCCCGTTGCTGATCGCAGCATTAGTGGTTGGAATTTTGGCGCTTGCCTATATCGATGGCGGTGAAGAACCGATCCGCCCGATTGTCCAGACTGTGACATTGCCGGGCGCGGCTGCGGAGAGCGAATGATGCGTCGTTATTTTTGGTTGGCAAGTGCGGGTGCACTGGGCGTGCTGGGTGCGACGGGCGGCATGCTTGCGACAAGTTTGGCGACTGCGCAGGATGCACCCGAATCGCTGTTACCACCCGGTTTCGATGACCCCGCTCCTGCGCCAACTCCGGCGCCTGCGCCAACCGCTCTACCGACAGCGGCTCCTGCGCCTGCACCCAGCGGAACACGTCCGGGGACGCCTGCCGGGCCAACTGGCCCTGCTCCGTCCATTGGGCCGGGCGCTTTGCCGCCGGTGCCGACTCTTTCCGGCGAGGAATTGAGCGGCCTGCCGACTTTGGAAGAGCTGGAGGCGCTTACGCCAGACGAGCTCGACGACCGGCTCGGCCTAAAGCCAAAATTCGATATCCCGCCAGCAGCGCGGCGTTCGCTGTCACAAGTCGGAGTGATGTCTTCCGAGGAAGGCGGCATGCCGAGCGAATCTCTCGGGAGGCAACCGGCTGGACTGGTCAGAGCCGTTCTTGCCGGAACGCAAAAGCCAATGGTTTCTCGTTGGGGGCACATTATTTTGCGCCGTGCCTTAGCCAGTCGTTTGGCGGCGCCCGATGGCATGAATCCAGTCGAATTTGCGAGTTTGCGCGCGGGCGTGCTGAACCGCATGGGTGAATTCGCCGTGGCGCGGGCGCTCGTACAGGATGTCGACACCGGCAATTGGAACACAGCCCTGACAAGTCAAGCACTCACCGCTTACATCGCATCCAGCGATATGAATGGCGCTTGTCCCGCTGTTAGGCTGCAAGGTTCGGCACGCGAAGATCCGCAATGGGTGATGATGCAAGCAATCTGCAATGCCTATGCGGGTGAGGGCGCGCTTGCCGCGTCTCAGCTTGACCGCGGCATCGAAAACGAAATTGCACCGGAAATCGATTTACTTCTGGCACAGCGTTATGCCGGGGCCGCAGGCCGCGGCCGGCGAGCGGTTGAAATCGAATGGGACGGGATTGATGAGCTAACCCCGTGGCGCTTTGCGCTCGCCAATGCTGTTGGTGAAACGATCCCGCAGGCTTTGCTTGATGGCGCGCTAGAGGGGCCAAATGGCGGATACTTCGCCCGGTCTGCGGCAAGCGCGCCGATGTTGCCTTTGACGATGCGGGAACCGCTGGTTTTGCGCGCCGCGAGTGAAGGTGTTTTCTCTGCAAGCACGCTGGTTGATTTTTACAGTCAGGTTTACGCAGACAATGCGATTGGCGGCGGGATCGGCGATATGGCTGATGCACTGCGGCAGGCCTATGTCGCCCCGAATACCAATGGTAAAATCAATGCGATGCAGAGCGTATGGGGCGAAGATCGCGCCTATGCCGGTTTCATCACCACCGCGTATGCAGCGGCGCGGATTGCTCCTGCAGAAGATCTCGCCGGATATTCGAGTGGGTTGATTGCATCGATGCTTTCCGCCGGGCTTGACCGCGATGCGGCCGCATGGCGCGGAATGATGGCCGATGGCAGCCTTGGCTGGGCATTGTTGGCCGTCGGCACGCCGGGCGTTGGTACCGTTGATCTGGAAGCAATCGACACGTTTGCAGACAATGACGACAGTTCAGAAGCGTGCGCTTCTGCATTTCTCGTCGCGGGACTTGCCGGATTGGACCGGATCGGCGCGGCAGAGCGCGAGTCCATGGAAGGCGCGCTGGGCATTGATCTAAGCCGGACAACGCGCTGGACATCTACAATTGATCAGGCGGCCGAGGTTCAGAACCGGACGCTGGTGATCATGCTGGCCGGTTTGGGCATGCAGGGTGACAGCTGGTCGCAAATGACGCCGCTGCACCTCTATCATATCACCTCCGCATTGCGCCGCGTCGGGCTGGAGGCGGAAGCAAGGATGATCGCAGCGGAAGCTGTCGCGCGGGCCTGATCACGGCAGTGTCGGCATCAACGCAGGCCTTTCTAGATATGCTAGCGGCTGAACGCGGGGCGGCGGCAAACACACTTGCAGCTTACAATCGGGATCTGGCCGGGGCGGAGGAAGCGGTCGGCGATTTGGCCAAAGCATCCCGCGCGCAAATTGGTAAACTGGCCGCTGCCTGGAGCGCTCTCGCCCCGTCAACAGTCGCCCGTAAGTCTTCGGCATTGCGGCAATATTTCGGCTTTGCGGTGGATGAAGGATGGCGGGAAGATGATCCGTCGGGAGCATTGCCGAACCCGCGCACAAGCCGCCCCTTGCCCAAGGTGCTTTCGCACGATCATGTCGAAACCTTGATGGAGCGCGCCGAGCTGGAGGCGCAGAGCGGTAAGCCTGCCAGCATCAGGCAGCTTGTCTTGCTTGAGATGCTTTACGGATCAGGACTGCGCGCGACAGAGCTTGTCTCTCTGCCTCTAAGCGCGGTGCCGCGCGACGCACCGCTCATCACCGTAACCGGCAAGGGCGGTGCCGCGCGCATGGTTCCGGTAAGCGATCGTGCGCGCAGTGCGATGGAGGAATGGCTGAAAGTTCGCCCCGGCGAACCGACCTCAAAGTTTCTCTTCCCGTCGCGTGGAGGTAAGCATTTGAGCCGTGTGCGGCTTTTCCAATTGCTGAAGGAACTTGCAGCCCGCGCAGGACTCGATCCGACCGGTATAAGCCCGCATGTCCTGCGTCACGCCTTCGCCACGCACCTGCTAGAGGGCGGGGCGGACCTTAGGGTTTTGCAGACATTGCTTGGGCACGCCGACATCGCCACAACGCAGATTTACACGCATGTGGATGCGGCGCGATTGGTGTCTCTGGTGAACGCCCGGCATCCGCTCGCCAATCGGTGAAAGAGCACCATGGGCCTTGCTACACGCACAGGATGGGATTAGCGGGAAAGCCATGACTTCATATCTCGATTTCGAGAAACCCGTCGCTCAACTCGAAGAGCGCATTGCCGAGCTGCGAACTGCCAGTGAAGGTGATGAGGTAGATATCTCCAGCGAGCTTGCGCGCCTTGAGACCAAGAGCGCCGATCTCCTCGCCAGCACTTATGCTTCGCTTACGCCGTGGCAGAAAACGCAGGTTGCTCGCCATCCAGAGCGGCCGCATTTTCGCGACTATGTCGCGCATGCGTTTGAGGAATTCATGCCGCTTGGCGGGGATCGGTATTTTGGCGACGATCTTGCCATCATGGGCGGCTTTGCAAAGCTGAACGGCCGGCGTGTAATGTTGATCGGTCATGAAAAGGGCAACGACACCCAAAGCCGGATCAAGCACAATTTCGGCATGGGCAAGCCTGAGGGATATCGCAAAGCGATCCGCCTGATGGAAATGGCGGGCCGTTTCGGTCTTCCGGTTGTGACATTGGTCGATACGTCTGGCGCATTTCCAGGCATTGAAGCCGAAGAGCGCGGTCAGGCAGAAGCCATCGCCCGTTCTACCGAAGCATGCCTAGCCCTGCCTGTCCCGATGGTATCTGTCATCGTGGGTGAGGGCGGTTCTGGCGGTGCAGTTGCTCTGGCGAGTGCCGAGCGGGTTTTGATGCTCGAACATTCGGTCTATTCCGTGATTTCGCCCGAAGGATGTGCATCGATCCTGTGGCGTACATCCGAGAAAGCATCAGAAGCAGCGCAGGCCATGAAGGTCACTGCGCAGCATCTGAAGCGCTTGAAAGTAATCGACCGGATCGTGAAAGAGCCGGCGGGCGGGGCGCATCGCGATCCCACCACGATGGCGCACAATCTGGGCAAAGCATTGTCCGAAGAAATTGATGCGCTTGCCGATCTGCCAAGCGAAACGCTGATCCGCACTCGCGAGGAACGCTTCCTTCAGCTTGGCGGTTGAACGCTTCAACAATTTACATTTATCCGGTGAGGTCAAAGGGTTGCCGCGAGGCTTCGCTTGCCCGATAGTCATGTTTGAAGAGAAATAGCTTGGCCGCAATTGGTGGGACGCGGCGGTTGCCAGGAGGAGAGAGCAAATGCCGAAAATGTCACGTAAAATTCTGATCGCAGGTACAGCGCCAATGGCGCTTGCATTGAGCGGATGCATGGGCGGCGGCGGTTCTGTTCCGTCTGCTTCTACACCGATAACGCAGCAAGAGGCGCAACAAGGCGCACAATATCACCCGCAGTTGCTCTCTGAATTCGGCGGGGCAATGTCGGGATCACAGGCCACCTATGTTGAGCAAGTGGGCAAGAATATCGCTGTGCAATCCGGGCTGGGCAATGCGCGCGATAGCTTTACCGTCAGCCTGCTGAACAGTCCGGTCAACAATGCATTCGCCGTTCCTGGCGGTTACATTTACTCAACCCGTCAATTGGTCTCGTTGATGAACAACGAAGCGGAATTGGCCGGTGTCCTGGGCCATGAAGTAGGCCACGTTGCTGCGCGCCATTCTCAGCGCCGCCAGCAAGCAGCTCAGCGGAACTCCATCCTTGGGGTTCTTGGCGCGATCGGCAGTTCGATTCTGCTTGGTGACAGTTCCATCGGCAACACGGTTTCGCGCGGGTTTATGCAGGGATCACAGCTGCTTACACTTAGGTTTTCGCGCAAGCAGGAATTGGAGGCCGATGATCTCGGCATTTTATACCTTCAGCGCGCAGGCTATGATCCAAAGGCAATGAGCACCGTGTTGGCCAGCCTCGCTGCCCAGAATTCGCTCGATGCACGGCTCCAGGGACGCGGCAATGCGTCGGTTCCGGAATGGGCTTCGACCCACCCCGATCCGGCAAGCCGGGTTCGAACAGCCTTGGCGAAGACAGAAGGTTTGGGCAGCGGCGTCACCAATCGCGACACGTTCCTGTCCCGTATTGATGGCATGATCTACGGCGATGATCCGGAGCAAGGTGTGATCGAAGGCAGCCGCTTCATTCATCCCGAATTGATGCTTTCATTCACCGCGCCGCAGGGCTTCTATATGGTCAACGGTACACGAGCGGTCAGCATCAACGGGCAAAGCGGCAAAGCGCAACTGACGTTAGCGCCCTATGCCGGTGATCTAGACAGCTACATTCGCCAACAATTTAAGACTTTGGGAGGAGAGGAGCAAACACTCGCTCCGTCCAGTATTCAGCGCACGACCGTTAACGGAATTCGCGCAGCCTATGGCAGTGCGCGTGTAAACAACGGGAACAGCCAGGTCGATGTGACGATTTTCGCGTATGAATTTTCGAATGATCGCGCGTACCATTTTCAAGCGATTACGCCCGCTGGCCAATCCAACGCGTTTTCTTCGATGTTTCAATCGATGCGGCGCATTACCCAGCGTGAAGCTAGCGCGGTTATTCCGCGGCAGGTTGATGTCGTGACAGTACGGCGCGGCGATACCGTCAGCTCGCTTGCGCGGCGGATGGCCTACGATTCGAATCAGGTCGAACGGTTCCGTGTTTTGAATGCCATGGAATCAAGCGACACTTTGCGTGCAGGCCAGAAAGTTAAGCTGGTCGTTCGCGGGCGCTGATCGGGTGATCTCATAAGAATTTTCGCTCGCGAAATTTATTGCGGACAAAAGAAAAGCGGCGGGGAAAATCCCCGCCGCTTCCTTTTTCCGTAAGTCGTTAGACTTAGGCAGCCATTTCGGTCTGTACTTCCGAGAAAGTATCCGAAAGGGTCGAGCCGAGGCTCTGCATTGCGGTGATTGCTGCAACAGCGATCAGAGCAGCGATAAGGCCGTACTCAATTGCGGTTGCGCCCTGCTCGTCACGTGCAAGTTTGTTGAAGAATTTCATTGGTAGTCTCCTGGTTATGGTCTTCGTTACCCGTTGTTCAAATCGAATGGTTCGATCCGGACATTGGAGGTTGTAAGCAGCAGCTCTTGAGAAATTGCTAATTCGCAGCCTTTCAAAAGCATTAATTTTTGGTCAGCGGCTTGCTTCCTCCTGCGCAGTCTTCACGTCACTCCAAACCCGTTGGTTCTCTTCGGCTACGCCTTGGAGGGCACCAACCATTGCAATCACGATCAAACTAACAATCAGGCCGTATTCAACAGCAGTGGCACCGGACTGATCCGCTCCAATACTCTTGAAAAATGTCGCTAATTTCATGCTTCACCTGTCAATACGTTCCTGACGAGAGCCGGTATCGCCGCCGAGAATTAAGAAAAGGTTGATGCAGAGCGACAAAATGGAAAGAATTCCGACATGACAGACACGTGGCTCCCCGTAGTCGCCGGCGCTTTAAAGGGCGCTGATGGCAAGTGGCTTATGCATAAGAGGCCACCAGAAAAGCACCACGGCGGGCTATGGGAATTCCCGGGTGGGAAAGTTGAACTATCTGAAATTCCTTTGGAATCCTTGGTTCGTGAACTGCGCGAAGAGCTTGGTATCTCCGTCAATCCCGCCGATTGTGCGCCGGCAGCGTTCGCTCAAAACGTCCTTAGCGAGGACGGAATTCCGATTGTCATTCTTCTTTACAGAATCGAGCGCTGGGTAGGAACGCCCGAAGCTTTGGAAGGCGGCGAGGTTGCTTGGTTCGCCCGCGAAGGCATCGCAAAGTTGGAAAAACCACCGCTAGATTGCGCCTTGGTCGCCAGTCTTTTGGGTTGAAGCGCAAGAAACGTGGGCTTGCCTGCAAACAGAGGTTGCCAATCCCAGCCAGCCCCCTTATGTGCCGCGCTTCAAGCGCACCCGTAGCTCAGCTGGATAGAGTACCTGACTACGAATCAGGGGGCCGGAGGTTCGAATCCTTCCGGGTGCGCCAACAAAAGCCCATCCCTTGCGGGGTGGGCTTTTGTTGTTTGGGCAGTTGTCTGTCCCGCCCGCCGCCTGGCTCAAAGCCATGGCCAGGTCAGCAACGCGGATGCAAAGGACCTAACCATATCAGCATTTTGATATGGTCGGCGAAATCCGTCTGCAGTCTTTAATCCTTCTCTTTGATGCAAATTTTGCAGGGAACCCTTTGTAGACAGAGGGATTTTTATCAGTGGGATTAAGATGAAGTGGAGGATGGCCGTGCACCGGGTCCGCCTCTGTGCGTAGAAAGACGTTAGCCATGAACTATATGAACGTGCATGATCACGATGAATTTGATCCGGAGAATCCTTTGAGCAAGCCTGACGTTCCTGAAGATGTACAAGATGCGGTGCGCACTCTGATTAAATGGGCGGGGGACGATCCCACCCGTGAAGGCTTGATCGACACGCCCAAGCGCGTTGGCCGCGCATGGCTGGAATATTGCGCAGGGAATCAGGAAGATCCTGCTATCCATCTCTCACGAATTTTTGAAGAAGTCGGCGGCTATGACGAGATTGTCTTGCTGAAAGACATCCCGTTTCACTCGCATTGCGAACACCACATGGCGCCGATTAAAGGCAAGGCGCATATTGCTTACCTGCCTGACAAGAAGATCACCGGCATATCAAAACTCGCGCGCGTGCTTCACGGGTTCGCCAATCGCCTGCAGGTTCAGGAACGCCTGACTGCAGAAGTGGCCGAGTGCATCTGGGACAATCTCGAACCGCGCGGCGTTGCGGTGGTGATTCAGGCAGAGCATGGCTGCATGACTGGTCGCGGCGTGAAAGTTCACGAAGTTGAAATGCTGACCAGCCGGATGATGGGCTGTTTCCTTGAAGATCATCGCAGCCGTAAAGAAGTGATGAGCCTGATGGGCTTCTGATCGGAAGTTACTCTCACAATAAAAAAGGGCGCCTCGTTCGGGGCGCCCTTTTTGTATCTAGTGTTGGTTCGGCGTTAAAGCTGGCCGAGCATGTGCTCCGCGCTGGAGACTTTGAAGTCGCCTGGCTCTTCGACGTTCAGCTGCTCAACAACGCCGTCATTTACGACCATTGAGAAACGCTGGCCGCGCTTGCCCATGCCGAAACCGCTGCCGTCCATTGTCAGGCCCACAGCTTCTGCGAAGTCCGCGTTGCCGTCTGCGAGCATAGTAATGTCATCGCTGCCAGCGGCATTGTTCCACGCGCCCATGACGAATGCGTCGTTCACTGCGGTGCCAACAATCTCGTCAACGCCTTTAGCTTTCAGGTCTTCGGCTTTCTCAACGAAGCCGGGAAGGTGCTTGGCCGAGCAAGTCGGGGTGAACGCACCGGGCACAGAAAACAGCGCGACTTTCTTGCCAGCGAAATACTCGCTTGCCTGAACCTGCTCTGGGCCTTCGGCTGTGGCCTTAACCAGAGTCGCCTCGGGAAGTTTATCGCCTACGGAAATTGTCATGGCATCCTCCAAATATGGTGTGTGCTGCGCGGGGTAGGGCGCGCTTCACAACCGATATAGGCGCTCGCACTGCCGCGGCAATGCTTAAGCGAAAGCAAACGAAACCGGATTTGGGTTAAGGGCCCTTTACCGAGGGCTTTGAAGATCGGGTAAACATCTTGGCCATACCTCTGATGCAGCGACGGGGAATCGCGGCAGAGGAGAAACAGGAAATGCGGGTATCAAAAACATTCGGAGCCGGAATTGCGGCCTTGGCCTTATTAATGCCAGGCGGTGCGGGCGCGCAAGAGCTTGATCAGGCATATATCGGCCCGATCGCCGCGAATGCAGAGAACATCCGCAGCCTCAATATCATGCTGATGGTCACCTCGCTTCGCTGCCGCAAAAGTGCGCATGATTTTCGCGGGGAATACGATATGTTTTCCCGTAAGCATCAGCAGAATTTGGCAGAGCCGCATACCCACCTCAGCCGCAATCTTGTTGTCAGCTATGGCGAAGACGGGACGGCGCGGGCGCTCGACAAAACCGGTGTAACGATCGCGAACAGATATGGCGATGGGCACCCAACGCTCAAATGCGCAGACCTAAAGCGTGCAACATTCGACCTTGCCCGAAGTCAGGATCGAATGCGGCTTTCCAATATGGCTGACGCTTTGCTTGAGGGGTGGGCTTATCAGGATCGCCCGACCACAACTGCGCTCGCTCTAGTTGCCGGCGAGACAGCCAAGCCAGCTTTGGAATATGAAGCGCAATTGATGAATGAGTCCAATCCCACACGCACAAATGGCAGTGTTCCAGAGAAAGTCCCAGCATCGAAAGTGCCCATTTGGCTTAGGGGTTAGCGTACGACATAGAGATATAAAGAAAACTTTATATTTGATTGTCGGTGGCTAGATCGCTAGGGCGCGGTAACGCAAATTACCCCCGATGGAGACTAGAATGGCGACCGCCGCACATACGCACGAATATATCATCAAAGACATCGCGCTCGCACAATATGGTCGCGACGAGATTCATATTGCTGAAACCGAAATGCCGGGCCTGATGGCTCTGCGTGAAGAGTATGCCGCATCGCAGCCGCTCAAGGGCGCGCGCATCACCGGCTCGCTACACATGACGATCCAGACCGCCGTTCTGATCGAAACGCTGACAGCTCTTGGCGCGGAAGTACGCTGGGCGACCTGCAACATTTTCTCGACACAGGATCACGCCGCTGCCGCAATCGCCGACCAAGGCATTCCGGTTTTCGCGATCAAAGGCGAAACGCTGGCGGATTACTGGAACTATGTTGGCCGCATTTTTGATTGGTCGACTGAAGACGATGCTGATCTGACAACCAACATCATCCTCGATGATGGCGGCGATGCCACCATGTTCGCTCTTTGGGGCGCGCGGATTGAAGCTGGCGAAGAAATGCCTGCTCCGCAGAACGCCGAAGAAATTGAGATGCAGAAAGCTCTCAAAGCCTATGTTGCTGCGAAGCCTGGTTACCTGACCAAAACGGTCCAGAACATCAAAGGTGTTTCGGAAGAGACCACCACCGGCGTTATGCGCCTTTACCAGATCGCCAAGCAGGGCAAATTGCCTTTCCCGGCGATCAACGTGAACGACAGCGTGACCAAGTCCAAGTTCGACAACCTGTATGGCTGTAAAGAATCGCTGGTCGACGCAATCCGCCGCGCAACCGACGTGATGCTGGCCGGTAAAGTCGCCTGTGTCGCTGGCTACGGCGACGTTGGTAAGGGTTCTGCTGCTTCGCTCCGCGATGGCGGTGCCCGCGTTATGGTCACCGAAATCGATCCGATCTGTGCTTTGCAGGCGGCAATGGACGGCTTTGAAGTCGTATCGATGGAAGAAGCGACCAAGCGTGCTGATATCTTTGTGACCGCAACCGGCAACGAAGACGTCATCACCGGCGAGCACATGAAGAACATGAAAAACATGGCCATCGTGTGCAACATCGGTCACTTCGACAGCGAGATCCAAATCTCCGCGCTCGACAATTACGACTGGAAAGAGATCAAGGAAGGCACCGATATGGTCACCTTCCCTGAAGGCAATTCGCTGCTCATCCTTGCCAAGGGCCGCCTTGTGAACCTTGGCTGTGCCACTGGCCACCCGAGCTTCGTGATGTCCGCTAGCTTTACCAACCAAACGCTGGCCCAAATCGAACTGTTCACCAAGTCGGATGAGTACGAGAACGACGTCTACGTCCTTCCAAAGCATCTCGACGAGAAAGTGGCTGCTTTGCACCTCGAAAAGCTTGGTGTTCAGTTGACACAGCTCAGCCAGAAGCAAGCCGATTATATCGGTGTGCCTTCGGCTGGTCCGTTCAAGCCGGATCACTACCGTTACTAAGCGGTTTTGCTGAGCGAGAGCTCGGTTTATCGACGAGATAGGGAAGCCCCACGCAAATCATCGGATTTGCGGGGGCTTTTCCTTGTGAGAGCAGTTGCATCGGCGCTCTCGGCGGCATAGCTGCAACCTATGGAACTTTCGCCGCTCATTCTTGCCATCATCGGGCTTGTGCTCGCCGCTTGGGCGGCAGGTGCGGCGGTCATGATGATCCGTGCGAGTAAAAAGACGCGGCGAACCAAAGCCCTGCAAACCTCGCTTAAGCGGATGCAGCGCATGATGGACATGGCGCCGGCAATTCCGATGCTGGTGCGGGTCGATGGCCGGATCGAAGCGCCCGAGCGGCTGGCGCGCTGGCTTGGCCTGGAGGCAATGCCGAATTATTTGAGCGAGCTTGCTGCTGAGGATGAAGATGCCGGCCATCAGGGGCTTTCCGATGCTCAGGTGAAAACCCTTTCAGAAAAAGTACGCCTTACCCAGAAAAGCGCGGCACCTTTCCAGATAGCGATTACGCCGCCGGGATCAGGCCGCAGCTTGGCGTTGCAAGGCGCGCTGGCCGATCCGCAAGTCTCGCCCGGAGGGGCGGCGCTGGTTTGGGTGTTCGACTTCACCGAAAGTCAGGACGAATTGTCGCTGATGCGTCAGGCCGCTTCGCAGGCAGAGAGTGACTTTGCTGCGCTGGTGGGGCTGATCGAAGCGGCGCCGGTGCCCATGTGGTTCCGTGGGCGCGACATGCGGTTGCAGCTTGTCAATCAGGCCTATGTTGATGCGGTGGACGCTGAAGACGCAGCCGCTGTTATCGAAGGCCAGATCGAATTGCTTGAAGCGGAGGATGGCAAAAGCCCCGCCCAACAAGCGCGCGGGGTGTTTGAGGCCCTTGAGCAAAAGGAGCGCGTCACAACGGCAACGCTCCATGGTGAACGACGTACTTTGCGGGTCAGCAATCAGCCACTCGGCAAGGAAGGCGTCACTGGTTACGCAATCGATATCGAAGAACAGCAGCAGGTTTTGCGTGAATTCCGTGCCTTCCGCGAAGCTCAACGCGAAATGCTGGACCAGCTTTCCGTCGGCGTGGCGCAGTTCAATGATGCGGAAGAACTGACATTTGCCAACCAGCCATTCCGCCGGCTGTTCGAACTGCCCGATGGCGCGGTGCGTGAGAATATCCGATTTGACCGCTTCCTTTCCGAAGCGCGCGAAAAAGGTCTGACCCCTGAGGTCCGCGACTTTCCGGAATGGCGACGCGAACATGCTGCGTGGTTCGATTCCGCAGATATGCAGGAAGAGGCGTGGCCGCTTGCCGGCGGAGTGCACCTGCGTATTGTGGCGCAGCCATTGCCGGATGGCGGGATTGTCTTGGTGGCGGAAGACCAGACCGAAAGCCTTGCGCTCTCTGCAACCCGCGACACGCTGCTTCGAACCCGCACCGCAACGCTTGACAGTCTGTTCGAAGCGCTTGCGATCTTCGCGCCGGATGGATCGGTCCAGCTCTGGAACCGCAGTTTTGCGGGCACTTGGGGCCTTTCGAGCGAGTTCCTAGATACGCACCCGAGCGCCGATGCGCTGCTGGAAGCGATTGGCAAAAACCTAAGTAAGCCGTCCGAAACAAGACGGATCGGGGCAGTTGTCCGCGCTGCCACTTTGGACCGGACGGAGAAGGAAGGGCGCGTGCAGCTCTCGGATGGACGCTCGCTGCGTTTTGCCGGAGTGCCGCTTCCCGATGGCAATGGTTTGCTTACCGTCCTCGACATTACCGATTCTCAAAAGGCGGAGCAGGCGCTGCGCGAACGTGCGGTTGCGCTTGAGGAGGCGGATGCAGTGAAGGCGCGTTTCCTCGCGAATATGTCATACGAATTCCGGACGCCGCTTACGACCATCGGCGGCTATGCCGAGCTCTTGAAAAGCGGTGCGGCGGGCGAGATCGGGGACGGCGCAGGCGAGTATGTCGATTCAATTCTGACAGCGGTCGCGCGCCTGACCGAACAGGTCGAAAATGTCCTTGATCTCTCTCAGAGTGAGGCGGGGCTATTGCCGATTACGAAGGAAGATGCTGATCTGCTGACGTTCCTGACTAAGCTGGTTCGGGAACGGGAGACCGCCATTATCAAGGCTCAATTGGGATTGGACCTTAAGGGTAAGCGCGGGCGCAAAGTGGAAATTGACGCGCGTCAGCTTGGGCGTGCTGTCGGCAATCTGCTCGATAATGCAATCAACGGTACACCGCCTGACGGGCATATCCTGATCGAGATTCTTAAATCCGATCCAGAGGGCGAATGGCGCACTAGCTTTGTAATCTCTGATAACGGGGCGGGTATGGCGTCGGATGAATTAGAGCGCGCATTGGACGGCGGACGGTCAACGGAGGATGGTGATAATGAAAAGCGCACTGGCCTTGGCATTCCGCTCGCACGCCAATTGATCGCGGCGCATGGCGGCTTGCTGGAAATCACCAGCGAAGAAGGCGTGGGCACCACTGCGGTCATCCACCTGCCGTGAGTGAGCCGAAGCAATACGAACTACCGGATTTGGCGGCCATGGAGGCGTTTGGCGCGCAATTGGCCGAGCGTTTGCAAGCAGGTGATGTCATTGCGCTGGAAGGCGGGTTGGGTGCGGGAAAAACAACACTTGCCCGCGCCATCATTGCAGCGCTTGGATACGAGCAAGAGGTTCCGTCGCCTACTTTCACGATCATCGAAACCTACGATGCGCCGCCGCTGCGCGTGCCGGTCGTCCATGCCGATTTTTACCGTTTGAACGATCCGTCAGAGGTCGAAGAAATCGGATTGGATGACTACCGCGACGGCGCTGCGATGATTGCCGAATGGCCTGATCATGCGGGCGGGTTTACGCATGAGGCGAAATGCCTCTCGATCCTGTTGGAAACCTCTGGTGAAGGGCGAATTGCGATTGCGCGCGCAGGTGCCGATTGGCTAGGACGACTGCCATGAGCGAACTTCCTGATGGGCTACACGAATTTCTGCAAAAGGCCGGATGGGAGAGCGCCGAGATTAACGCGATTCCGGGTGATGCATCGTTCCGCCGCTATTTCCGGTTGCGCAAAGCCGATGGCGCAGGGGCTATGCTCATGCATGCCCCGCCGCCTCATGAAGATCCGGTGCCGTTTCTGAATGTCGCTGAATGGCTTTCAAGCGAGGGGCTTCGCGCGCCGCAAATCTATGCCTCCGATGCGCCTCAAGGATGGGTTCTGATCGAAGATTTCGGCGATGACCGGATGCGCGACTGGCTCGATGTTCACCCTGATCGCGAAACCGCAGCCTATGAAGGCGCGATCGATGCGCTGGTTGAACTGCACAAGCGACCAGCGGGTCCGTTTCCAGCCTACGACATGCCCATCTATGCGCGGGAAACCGGACTGCTCACCGAGTGGTACGCTCCGGCACAAAATCTTGCGGTCGATACCGCTGGATATGATGCCGCATGGAAGGCTGCGCTCGCGCCGATGATGCTTCGCCAGAAGCCGGGCGTGACCGTGCTGCGCGACTATCACGCGGAAAACATCATGCTGCTGGGCGATCCGGCCAAAAATGCGCCTCAGGGTCTGATTGATTTTCAGGACGCGCTGGTTGGCCACCCTGCCTATGATCTCGTCTCGCTTCTTCAGGACGCTCGCCGCGATGTGTCCGAGGAATTGGAGACTGCGATGCTCGCGCGCTATCTTGATCGCGCTGACGCGGATGCTGAGTTTCGCGCGGACTATGCGCGGCTTGGTGCGCAGCGAAATGCCAAAATCGTCGGCATCTTCACCCGCCTTTACAAGCGCGACGGCAAGCCGCGCTATCTGGACATGATCCCGCGTGTATGGGCAGCGATGGAACGGGATTTGGCGCATCCGGCGCTGGAGCCTGTCGCAGATTGGTTCGCTGTGAATATTCCGTCAGAACTGCGTGCGAGGGGTGGAGGAACGATCACATGAGCGGCGATGGTTTGGCCAGCGACACAGCGATGGTGATGGCCGCTGGTATGGGTAAACGGATGCGTCCGCTTACCGCTAGCCAGCCCAAACCGATGGTCCGCGTTGCAGGTAAACCTCTGATCGATCATGCGCTTGATCGCTTGTCAGACAATGGCATCGCAAAGGCTGTCGTAAACGTCCATTACATGGCCGACGCCCTCGAAGCGCATGTGCTTGACCGAAAAAATCCTAAGGTCGTTGTCTCTGACGAACGCGACGCTTTGCTGGAGACGGGCGGAGGGTTGATCCGCGCGCAAGCACATCTGCCTGACCCGTTTTTCTGCCTGAACGCCGACAATATCTGGCTGGACGGTCCGCGCGATGCTTTTCGTGACCTGTCTGAGCTTTGGAATCCGGAGAAGATGGACGCGCTTTTGCTGGTCGTGACCCATGTAAGGGCCGCCAATTTCAATGGGCAAGGTGATTTCTACATGGATGGCGCAGGAAAGCTCTCTCGGCGCTTGCCCGGACGGATCGCGCCTTTCATTTACACCGGCATTCAGCTGATTTCGCATCGGCTTTTGCGAGACGCGCCGGACGGCAAATTTTCGACCAATATTCTTTGGAATCGCGCCATTGAAGAGGGGCGTCTGTACGGCGCGGCCTTTACTGGCCAATGGTTCGAAGTCGGCACGCCAGAGGCGATCGGTCCCACCGAAAATGCGCTAAGACGTGGGTGAGGCGCAGACGCCTGACGTTTATTCCATTGCGGCGCACCGCGGCTTTGCAGACGCGCTGGTTGCCGGTCTGGTCCCGCGATATTCCGAAGCGGGCTTTGGTCTTGCGCGGCTGACACTGCTGGTGCCGAGCTCGCGCGCGGCCCGGACATTGTCCGAAGCTTTCGTGCGGCATTCTGGCGAAGCCGGCCTGCTGATGCCGCGCATGGTGATGGTGGGCGATCTTGAACTGGATGAAGCGCTCGGCAACCTGCTGGACCCGCTTGGCGCGAACGATATTCCGCCAGCGGTTGAGCCGACGCAGCGGTGGTTGGAGCTCGCAAATCTGATCGAAGAGGAGAGTGCCGATGATGGTCAGCCGCCGCTTCCCGGCGCTGCACGGCTGAGATTGGCGCGGGACATGGCGCGGGCGATGGACCGGTTGCTGGTCGAGGATGTCTCGCCTGACCAACTGACCGGTGAAGCTGTGCTGGACATGCTTGGCGATCTTTCGGTCCATTGGAAGAAATCGCTAAGACTGTTTGCGCGGGTTGAGCTGCGCTGGCGGGAAAGATTGGCCGAATTGGGCCGGGTTGATGCGGCAACGCGACGAAACATGCTTTTTGAACGGGCCATGATGAAATGGCGCGAACAAACCCCTGAACACCCGATTATAGCGGCAGGCGTGACGAGCGCTTCGCCTGCTCTCGCCCGTATGTTGCGGGTCATTGCTGACCTGCCCAATGGCGCGGTCATCCTGCCAGACCTTGATCTTTCGATGAGCGATGAAGCGTGGGATGAGCTTGGCCGCGCTGGTGCCTCCGTTGAACCGGGTGGTGAGGTGTTTGGCAAAAAAGACGCGCTCACCCATCCGCAATATCATCTCAAACTGTTGCTTGAGCGGATGGGCATCAACCGGGCTGAAGTGCAGCAATGGCACCGCAAGGGAGAGGGCGCAGCACCGCCAGCGCGCACTCACGCAATCAGCTCGCTATTTCTTCCGCCGCAGGCAAGCCAGTCATGGATCAGCATGGAGGCCGACAAGCGCCGCCTTTCCGGAGTGCGGCTGATGACAAATGCGACCAGTGAAGAAGAAGCGCAGGCAATTGCGATGCTGGTGCGTGAGGCGTTGGAACAGCCGGAAAAACGCATTGCGGTCGTTTCCGCTGATCGTTCGCTAGCACGCCGTGTCACGCAGCATCTTGAGCGGTGGAACATCGTTGCCGACGACACCGCTGGTAAGCCGCTTTCTCTTACCCCCGCTGGGCGGTTGTTTGGCTTGCTTTCGGGTTTGGCATCGGACGGTTTGGAGCCCGCTGCGCTCATCGCAGCGCTTGGCCATCCGCTGATCCAGCGCGAAGATGAGGACGCAAGGCGCGCCTGGCTATCAGCTCTACGGCAGTTCGAATACGAGCTGCGCGGCCCGTCGCCTGCGCCGGAATTCGAGCCGCTGCGCAACGTCGCAGACAAGGCAAAAGTGCGCGAGTGGTGGGATGGTGCCGAGGCAATCTTGTCGCCTTTGCTCGGCACTTCTGACGAGATCAGTCTCGCCGATGCGCTGGACATTCTGACAACTGCGGCTGAGGCACTGGCCGGAGAGGCCGTATGGGCACGAGAGGATGGCCGCGCTTTGTCTGCGATGGTTGAGGATGTGCGGCTTCACGCGCGCGCTCAGAACACTCGCATTGCCCCAGCAGATCTGGCCGGAGTGCTGCGGGATTGCATGGATGCGATCTCTGTTCGTCCGCCTTATGGCGGTCATCCGCGTGTGAGTATTTACGGGCTGCTGGAAAGCCGGATGGCGCGGGCGGACCTGATCATTTGCGGCGGTTTGAACGAAGGCACTTGGCCGCAGCCGCCCGGTGCCGATCCGTTGCTCGCGCCCGGAATATTGCGCGCTTTGGGTGTACCGGGAGCGGAGTTCCGCATCGGCCTTTCAGCTCACGATTTGGCTGGTGCACTCGGCGCGCCGGAAGTGGTGTTGAGCAGGGCACAGCGGGACACAGAGGGACCGACGCTTGCCTCACGGTTCTGGCTGCGGGTTGAGGCTTTGCTGGGTGAGGCATTGGCAGAGCAGCACCGCGAAACGTCAATTCCTGCTTTGATGCCCTTGCTTGATCGTGCTCCCGAAAAGCCATCTGAGAGCTATCCAAGACCAAAGCCAAAGCCGTCCGAGCAGCAGCGTCAGGTCAAGATTAGCGCAACCGCGCTCGACCGGCTTTTGGGTGATCCCTATCAATTCTATGCACGCGAGATTCTCGGATTGAAAAGCCTCGATCCGCTGGCCGCGGACCCGTTCGGCGATCCTGCTTTGCGCGGGACATTGGTGCATGACATTCTTGATGCGTGGCACAAGGCGCGGACCCACGATCCTAACTTAGCCTTGGTACCATTCGCCGAGCAGCAACTGCACGAAAAGCAAGTCCATCCGCTGTTCTGGGGGCTTTGGCGTCCGCGCATTTGCGCGGCGCTGGAGCAGTTTGAAAAATGGGTTGATGACGCCGCGAAAGAGGGGCGCGAGGTCGTCGCGACCGAGGTCTGGGGCGAGATGATGTTCGAAGGTGTGCGGGTTATGGGCAAACCTGACCGTATCGACCGCTTGCCCGATGGAACGCTGGCAATTGTGGACTATAAAACCGGCAGCCCGCCCAGCGCATCTCAGGTAGAGGCAGGATACGCACTGCAACTCGGCCTGCTCGGTCTGATCGCCGATATGGGCGCGTTTGAGACGGACAAAGGCCCGCTTTCCGGCGATGCGACGGGTTTTGAATATTGGTCTCTGGCAAAGAAGACGGGCGAGTTTGGTTTTGTCGATGTGCCAATGAAGGTCGGCCGCAAACGCAGCGGATTGCTGCCCGAAGATTTCCTGCATGAGCACGAGAGGTATTTGCGAGAAGCGATCTCCAAATACATCAAGGGCACCGCGCCTTTCACCGCCAAAGAGAACCCCGATTATCCCGGATACACTGACTATGATCAGTTAATGCGGTTGGAGGAATGGGTGGTCGGCCTTGCTTCTGATGAGTCGGAGCAAGCCGCATGAGCGGCGCCATCCAGAATCAAGGCAAGGTTTATCCGCTTGCTGACCAACAGCGCGATGCGGTCAATCCGGAGGATAATGTCTGGCTGTCCGCGTCAGCAGGCACAGGCAAGACGCAGGTCCTGTCTGCGCGTGTTTTGCGGCTTCTGCTGCGCCCCAATGTCGACCCTTCCGAAATTCTCTGCCTGACATTTACAAAGGCTGGCGCGGCTGAGATGGCGACGCGGATCAACGCGGTGCTTGCACGCTGGGTCAGGTTAGATCCCGTACAACTCGCTGGTGAGCTGGGCGACCTAGGCGCGGATATCGGGCCGAAAACGCAAGAGCGAGCCCGCACGCTGTTCGCGCAAGTGCTCGATTGTCCCGGAGGCGGATTGCGGATCGATACGATCCACGCATTTTCGCAATGGCTGCTGGCGAATTTTCCGGAAGAAGCAGACCTGCCGCCCGGCGCGCAGCCAATGGAGGACCGCACCCGCGAATTGCTCGCCCGCGATGTGCTGACAGAATTGTTGAGCGAAGCGCGCCGGACCAATGACACGCGCATCCTCGATGCGGTTACGCTTTTCACCACTGCCAAAGACCCCGGCGCGCTTCATCACTGGCTGATGCGCTGCGCCAAGGCGGAGGAGATGTGGGAAGGCGCCTCCGCTTGGCAATCGCCGATGGATGCGCGGGTTCGAACCCTGCTTGAAATTCCGTCAAACGCAGATGCGGAATGGGCATATGAAGGCTTGGGCGCGGATGCCTTCCCGGATGATCATGTCCTCGCCATGATACCGGCGCTGGAGGAGTGGGGCACGAAGACAGCCGACAAGTGCCTCCACTTCATGCGGCATTGGCTGACATTGGATCAGGCTGCACGGATAGAAGCCGTCAGCGGCTTCAAAGGAACTCTGCTTAAGGCGGATGGCACGCCAAGCCTGCAAATCAAAAAGCCGCGAGAGAACGATCCCGGTTTTGCCGATGGGCAAGACATAATCTCGCAAGCGGTGCTTCAGGTCGAAGGGCGTCAGGCGCTGCTTCAGCTTGCCGAGTTTCTGACCGCCGCGCTTGAGATCGGGCGCGATTTTTCAATCCGCTGGCAGGAGGCCAAGCGCCGCGAGAGCCTGCTCGATTTCGATGATCTCATCCGGCGCGCAGCGGCCCTGCTCAAAAACAGCGTCGCTGCGGACTGGATTCGGTACAAACTCGACCGGCAATTCGACCACATTCTGATCGATGAGGCACAGGACACCAACGAAGCACAATGGGACATCGTCTACGCGCTGATCGATGACTTCTTCAGCGGAGATGGTGCGAGTGGAGACCGCTTGCGGACCATCTTCACGGTGGGAGATTACAAACAGGCGATCTTTGGCTTTCAGGGCACCAGTCCGGAAAATTTCGCGGGCGCAAAGGCCAAGGTTGCAAAAGCTATCGAAGATGCGCGCGAAAGCGCAGCAGAAATGCGCGATGGCCGCCGCATACCTGGCTGGAAAGACCTTGATCTGGGCCGCTCGTTTCGAACGTCAAAGCCGGTGCTCGAATTCGTAAACCGGGCGATTGGATTGATCGGCCATGAGCAATTCGGGCTGGGTGAGGCCCCTTCGGATCACATCGGCGCGGATCGGCCCGGTCTGGTTGCACTTTGGAAACCGGTGACATCGGTCAGCGTGTTCGAGGAAGACGGAGCGCAGGATCGCGATTGGCTGCCCCCGCACGATACTTTGCTTGCCGACAAGATCGCAGAGCAAGTGCGCCGCTGGGTAAGCGGTGATGAACCGTTCATTCTCGCCAAGTCGGAGCCGGCCCGCCACGCGAGTGCCGGAGATGTCATGGTGCTGGTGCGCAAACGCGGAGCACTGGCGGCGCAGATCGTCGCAAAGCTTCATGCGAAAGGTGTCGCGGTTGCGGGTGTCGATCGGCTGCGTTTGGGCGCACCTTTGGCGGTTAAGGATTTGATGGCGGCGCTTAGGTTCGCTTCGCAACCACTCGATGATTTGTCGCTGGCAAACCTGCTTTCCTCCCCGCTGATCGGATGGTCACAGGATGATTTGCTAGCCCATGTGCCGCGCCCGAAAAACACATCCTTGTGGAGGCATTTGCGCAGCAGCGATGATCCGTTCGTGGCCGCTACCTGCGAAACACTGAAGTCACTACTCGCCAGAGCTGATTACCAAACGCCGCAATCCCTGCTTGCCTGGCTTTTAACCGGTCCATGGCGTGGACGCGAGAAGCTGATCGCGCGGCTGGGGCGCGAGGCCAACGATCCGATTGATGAATTGGTCAATGCTGCCTTCGCCTTTGAAAGCGCGCACATTCCAAGCCTAGCGGGCTTTATCGAATGGTTCGACGCTTCGAATGAAGATTTGAAACGCGATGCCGACAGTGCCGGTGGTCAGGTGCGGGTGATGACAGTGCACGGATCGAAGGGGTTGCAGGCACCAATCGTGATTCTGGCTGACGCGACCGGAACGCCGGGGCAGGGCGGAGAGCTGGAACTTGCCGATCTTGAGCTTGGCAATGAAACATCGCGCAGGGTTCCGCTGCCATCGCTGGCTAAAGAGCAAAAGCGGGGCCGTATCGAAACGGCTGAAGCTGGGGCCAACGCAGCAAGCATGCAGGAACACTGGCGGTTGCTTTACGTCGCGATGACGCGCGCTGAAGAGGCGCTGTATATCGGCGGTTCTTTGGGGCCACGCGACGAAAAGAACGGGCCGCACGAAGACAGCTGGTATGCGCGTCTTGAGGGCGCTTTTGATGGCGAAGAGCTGGCGGACGGGCTGTGGGGCATGCGCCGCGAATGGGGGACCCGGGCGGAACCCTTGGCCGCAATTGCGAGCGCATCAACCAATGCAGCGCGACTGGCGCTACCTCACTGGGCGACAACACCGATCGGCCCTGAACCCAAACCGCCGAGACCGCTCACACCAAGTTCGGCAGGCGAAGAGCTGGCGGCTGATCCGCCGCTGCCCGCTGACGCGGCAAAGGTGGCGGCGCGGCGCGGGGTGTTGATCCACCGCTTGCTGGAGCGGTTGCCAGATATCGATGTGGAGAGCCGCGAGAAGGCGGGGGCGGCGTGGTTGAGCCGGCAAGGAGAGGACTTGCCTGCGGATACCCGTGCAGAGATGCTCGATAGCGCGCTCAAAGTGCTCACCACGGAGGAGTTTGCCGACATATTTTCGCCCGATGCGCTCGCCGAGGTTCCGCTAACCGCGACGATTGCCGGAACAGTTATTGCGGGCACAGCCGACCGGTTGTTAATTGGAGAGGACAGCGTGACGGTGGTCGATTTCAAGACAACGCGCCGCCCGCCTCACACCATTGATGCGGTGCCGCGCGCCACGCTCAAACAGATGGCCGCGTATGCAGCGGCGCTGGAAGCGATTTTCCCCGGCAAGGCCATTCGTGCGGCTGTCCTCTACACGCAAACACCGCAATTGATCGACATTCCGCCGGTTACACTCGCCGCGCACAAGGATCATTTGGGGGACACGCAGGAAAGCTATGTCCCGCTCGATATTGAGTAACTGGGAAATCGGACTAGATAGAATGCAACCGATCTACAGGAGATAAATCATGGCCACCATCAATGTGACCGACGACAATTTCAAAGCCGATGTTCTCGAAAGCGATAAGCCTGTGCTGGTCGATTTTTGGGCGGACTGGTGCGGGCCATGCAAAATGATCGCGCCAGCGCTCGAGGAAATCAGCGATGAGCTGGGCGAGCAGGTCACAATTGCCAAGATGGACATCATGGAGAACACCGGCATTCCTGCCGAGATGGGTGTTCAGTCGATCCCGCTGATGGTTCTGTTCAAGAACGGCGAAGCGGTCGCTCGCAAAGTCGGTGCAGCGCCAAAAAACCAACTCAAAGAATGGCTTGAAAGCGAAATTTGAATTTGATTTAGTCGGGCGGATTTGAAATCCGTCCGACAAACTCATCCCAGATAGCCGGGCTGGATGCACCAACCAGTCCGGTTTTTTCGTGCTCGTCGACGCGGTATTCGCTGCCATCCGGACGCGCGGCTTTTCCGCCCGCCTCGTTGAGCCAGAGTATCCCCGCGGCGTGGTCCCACGCTAGGGTTCGTTCAAAGGTCGACACATCATTCTGACCCAGCGCGAGACGAGGATACTGCTCCGCCGCACAGCGCGGTATGTCGACCAGCGTGTAATGCGGCGCGATGGTCGCATCGACATGCGCGTTCTGTTTTTCGTTTAGGAATCCCCGTGCAATCGCCGCGATTTGAGGATCGGATCCAGTGGTTCGCGCGCGGACTTTTTCCCCATTCACGAATGCGCCTTCGCCCGCTTTTGTATGGCAGAGACGGCCTGTGATGGGGTCATACAGCCAGCCCGCGATTGCTTTACCTGCGTCAGCCAGAGCGACGATCATCCCGAACGGTTCCTTGCCTTCGGTGAAGTTCGCGGTGCCGTCGAGCGGATCGATGATCCAGCATTGCTCTGAAAGGTGGTCCAGCACGGCTTTGTCGGCATGCACAGCCTCCTCACCCACTACGGCAACCCCCGGAGCGAGCTTTGTCAGCGCATCGGTTAGGAAGCTTTCGACTTCCCGGTCGACGATAGTGACAGGATCATCCTCGCCCTTCATCTCTATTTCATCGTCAGCCAGCGCGCGAAAACGTGGCAGCATGGATCGCTCAGCAGCGAAACGAAACAGATCGCGCAATTCAGCATCCAGGGCGGAAAGCTCGCTCATATCAGCTCCGGTAGTCCGCGTTGATAGAGATGTATCCGTGGGTCAGGTCGCAGGTCCATACTGTCGCCGCGCCATCCCCGATTCCAAGGTCAACGGTCAGATCGATTTCTGCGCCTTTCAAATGCTCTGCAACCGGCGCTTCGTCATAATCTTCAACGGGCACACCATTGCGCGCTGCCCAGACGCCGCCGAACCCGATTGATAGCTTGTCACGATCAGCCGGTTCGCCTGCTTTGCCCACGGCCATCACCACGCGGCCCCAATTGGCGTCCTCGCCGGCGATTGCCGTCTTAACGAGCGGTGAGTTCGCAACCGCAAGACCGACGCGGCGCGCGCTTTCATCGTTGTTGGCACCTGAAACCTGAACAGCAATGAACTTGCTCGCCCCTTCGCCGTCGCGGACGACCAATTGGGCAAGCTGACGGCAAACGTCGGTTAGTGCGGCGGCGAACGCGTCAGCGCCGGGGCTGTCCCAATTCTCTATCCGCGCGTGTCCGGCCTTACCGGTGGCAAATGCGAGCACGGTATCGCTCGTGGATGTGTCCCCATCCACTGTGATGCAGCTATAGGTTTTGGCATTTGCGCCGTTCAGCAGCTCTTGCAGGAACGCAGGAGCGATATCGGCATCGGTGAAGATATAGCCAAGCATCGTCGCCATATCCGGCGCGATCATGCCGCTGCCCTTGATGATTCCGCATAATTCGGTGCGGGTGTCACCGATCATAGCCGAACCGTGAGCCCCCTTAGCAAATGTATCGGTGGTCGCGATGGCATCCGCCGCATCTTCCCAGCCGCATGGCTGCGCGGAAAGGACATTGGCGACGCCCTCACGCGCGCGGTCTTTGGGCAACGGCACGCCGATTACGCCGGTTGAGGATACAAACACTTGGGTCGGCGCGCAGCCCATTTCTTCACTGACTTGAGCCATGATTTGCTCCACGGCCTCGGCGCCGCGATGGCCGGTAAAGGCGTTGGAATTGCCCGCATTCACAATCAGCGCGCGCGCGCTGCCTTCCTTGATCTGTTCTCGACCAAGTTCCACCTCGGTTGATGCACATGCGCTTTGAGTGAAAACGCCTGCGGCCGATGTGCCTTCCGACAATTCGACAAAGGTCAGATCGTAGCGGTCCCATTCCTTGTAGCGAGCCCGCGCGACGCGCAGTGTTACGCCCTCAATCGAGGGCATTTCGGGGAAGGGGAGTGCAAGCGGAGATGTCGACAGTTCCATGACGCTCGCCCTAATAAGGATCGTGCTGCATCGCAATCGTCAGGGCGAAATTCCGGCGATGCGCGAAAGCTTTGCAAGCCGGAAACGGTGGTGTAACCCCCGGGCTATGAAACAATTTATTGTGCCTTCGATCGCTCTTGCCATGCTGGCTACGGCTCCTCTTCATGCCCAGTCGGCTGAGGAGGCAGCTGTTGATGCTGCGGAGGCTGTTGCTGAGGCAGCAAAAGATGCGATGGAAGCGGCTGAGGATGCAGAAGCTTCAGGCTCTCAGTCGCTTTATATACCCTCCCCCTATGACGAAGTCGGCAAAGAAGGGATCAATCCACCAAGGTTGATGGATTTTTCGGCGCTGGATGCGACCGCTGCTGATTATCCGCCTCAATCCTGGGTTGCTGGCGAAGAGGGTATGGTCGAATTCGAACTGACGGTGAACGCTGCTGGTGATGCGACATCGTGCGAGGTGATCGAGAGCTCTGGCTATGAAGCACTCGATACAAAGACATGCGAAACAGCGGTTGCGCGCGCAAAGTTTGAGCCGGGTACAGATGAAACCGGAATGCCGGTTGAATCAAAGCATCGCGACCGTCAGGTTTGGTCCAAGCGCGAGCCCGAATTTGCCGGCTCGGCGACGATTCATGTCCGCTACAACGTAGCCAAAGACGGCGAAGTGTCCGATTGCGATGTCGTCGAATTGAGCGGTGAAATCTCCGATCGCATGCGTCAGACATTCGAGCGCGAGCCGTGTCCAGGGATGAACCGGCCAGCGCGTTCCGTTTATCGGGATGAGGATGGTAACCCGATTGCGAAAACCATCGAATTGCAAGTGATTGTGAAAGCTGAAGCGATTGAGGAGTAAGGCGGGCGAGATGTTCACGGCGACGCGAAGCATTGCAGTGGACGTTTTGACCAGAAGTGCCTATCTAGGGACGACATGACGCGTAAGTTATTTGCCTTTCTGGCCATGCTTTCAGGCCTCGCTGCACTTGGTGGCACGGCCACTGCGTCCTATGCCCACCCGGCTTCTTCCTGCAATACCAGCGTTTCTGCTGCTGCTGAAAACGCATCGGCAGATCATGCAACGCAATCAACGCGTGATCCCGGTAAGGCCGCGAAACGCAAAAAAGGCTGCAGAGCAAAGAAGCCCATGCCCATGCCGCGATCAATGCGGGTGCCGGTGCTGATGGGAATTGACCGCGCCTACGAATAGGACGCGTTCTTTCTGATTTTCCGCACGCCGCAACTGGCCGTGCGATGCTCCAATTGTATTTCCAGAATTGTATTGGCCCCGGAAGCGCGGGCCAGATCCACATTAAGGCACACCTTCCATGTTTGAATCGCTAATGAAATCGGTCTTCGGTTCCTCGAATGATCGCTACATCAAATCTGTCGGCAAAATCGTAAATGAAATCAACGCGCTTGAGCCGCAGCTTCAGGCGCTTTCCGATGATGAACTGCGCGGCCAAACGGATAAGTTTCGCGGCCTTTTGGACGCGGGCAGCACCCTTGATGACATTATGCCGGAAGCGTTCGCGACCATCCGCGAAGCATCTGTTCGCGTGTTCGGCATGCGCCACTTCGATGTCCAGTTAATCGGCGGCATTGTGCTGCATCGCGGCGAGATTGCTGAGATGCGCACGGGTGAGGGTAAGACCCTGATGGCGACGCTCGCTGTCTATCTCAACGCGATTGAGGGTAAGGGCGTTCACGTTGTGACCGTGAACGACTACCTCGCCGCGCGTGACGCGGAATGGATGGGGCAATTGTACAACTGGATGGGTCTGACCATCGGTGTCGTCGTTCCGAATATGGACGAAATGGCCAAACGCGATGCGTATAATGCCGACATTACATACGGTACCAACAATGAATATGGCTTTGATTATCTGCGCGACAATATGAAGCATGAGCGCAGCCAGATGGCGCAGCGCCCGTTTAACTTCGCCATTGTTGATGAGGTGGATTCGATCCTGATCGATGAAGCGCGGACCCCGCTGATTATCTCTGGTCCGACAGAGGACAAGTCTGACCTTTATGTATCGCTTGATGAGGTCGCGAAAGAGATCCCCGAAGAGTGGTATGACAAGGATGAGAAGACCAAAAACATCCAGCTGAACGAAGATGGTCTGGACAAGGTTGAAGCTCTGCTGATCGAGAAAGGTCTGCTGGAAACAGAGAACCTCTACGACGTGGAGAACACCCAAGTCGTCCATCACCTCGATCAGGCTCTCAAAGCCGTTCACATGTTCAAGCGCGATGACAATTACATCGTGAAGAACGACAAGGTTGTTATCATTGATGAGTTCACCGGCCGCATGATGGATGGCCGCCGTTGGTCAAACGGTCTTCATCAGGCTGTCGAAGCCAAAGAGGGCGTGAAGATCGAGCCTGAAAACCAGACGATGGCTTCGATTACGTTCCAGAACTACTTCCGGATGTATCCAAAACTGTCCGGCATGACCGGTACGGCAGCAACCGAAGCGGCAGAATTCTGGGATATCTACAGCGTCAACTGCGTCGAGATTCCCACCAACCTTCCTGTCGCGCGGATCGACGAGGAAGATGAGTTCTACAAGAACACGATGGACAAATTTGCGGCAATCGCGCTGGCCATCAAAGAAAAGAACGAGATCGGCCAGCCGGTTTTGGTCGGTACGGTCTCGATTGAGAAATCCGAACTGCTCAGCGAATTCCTCGACAAAGAGAACGTGACGCACGAAGTTCTCAACGCGCGTCAGCATGAGCGCGAGGCGCATATTGTGGCGCAGGCCGGCCGTCTTGGCGCGGTGACTATCGCCACCAACATGGCGGGCCGCGGTACCGATATTCAGCTGGGTGGTAATCTTGATTTCCGGATCGAAGATGAAACCGGAACGATGGAGGGCGGACCTGAAAAGGACGCCGCCATCGCCAAGATCAAAGAGGCGGTCGCCGAAGAGAAGCAGAAGGTTCTCGAAGCGGGCGGGTTGTTTGTGCTTGGCACGGAACGCCATGAAAGCCGTCGGATTGATAACCAGCTGCGCGGCCGTTCGGGCCGCCAGGGTGATCCGGGTCTTTCGCGTTTCTACCTGTGTCTTGAAGACGATCTTCTGCGCATCTTTGGCCCGGACACGCTGTTTTCAAAAATGATGAATTCGAACCTCGAAGATGGCGAGGCAATCGGGTCCAAGTGGCTGTCAAAAGCGATCGAAACGGCCCAGAAAAAGGTTGAGGCGCGCAACTACGATACGCGTAAGCAGGTTGTTCAATACGATGACGTGATGAACGATCAGCGTAAGGTGATCTACGAGCAGCGCGGCGAGATCATGGAGTCTGAAACGGTCGATGATGTTGTGCTCGACATGCGCCACGATTCGATCAATTCGATCATCGCGGCCTCGTGCCCGCCAGGGTCATACCCGGAGCAATGGGATATCGAAGGCCTTAAGACGAAAGTCGAAGAAGTGTTTGGCCTCACCATGCCGTTTGAAGAATGGGTTGGCGAAGACCAGGTTGAACCGGAAATCTTCGAAGAGCGCCTGCGCACTGAAACCGACAGATTGATGGAAGAGAAGGTCGCCAAGAACGACCCCGCGATCTGGCGTCTTGTGGAAAAAGATGTGCTGCTGCGTCAGCTCGATTTCCATTGGAAAGAACACCTCGCCACGCTCGATGCGCTGCGTCAGGTGATCTGGATGCGCAGCATCGCGCAGAAACAGCCGATCAACGAATACAAACAAGAAGCATTTGGTCTGTTTGAAAACATGCTCGACACGCTTCGTGAGGAAGTGACGAAGATCCTGTTCAAATCTGAAATTCAGGTCGCGCAGCCACAGGCCGAGGCTCTGCCTGATCTGCCGGACTTCCTGACCGGA
This sequence comes from Erythrobacter crassostreae, assembly GCF_019204045.1. Lineage (GTDB taxonomy): Bacteria > Pseudomonadota > Alphaproteobacteria > Sphingomonadales > Sphingomonadaceae > Erythrobacter > Erythrobacter crassostreae. The sequence continues at coordinate 1,915,450 of NZ_JAGSPC010000001.1, forward strand.
CACATCGATCCGCTTACAGGTCTGGACAATTCGGACGATGGCGATGGTTCGGCGCAGCGTCCCGAGTTGTTCGGCTCACTTGCCGGATCGCCGCGGGCAGCTTCGGGATCGGGCGGTTCGAACACGGACAACCCATATGCAAACCTGAACGTGAGCCGCAACGCGCCGTGCCCATGTGGCAGCGGCAACAAATACAAGCATTGCCATGGCGCAGCGACGACGGCGGGTTCAAAGCTGAGCGCTGAATGAGGCGCAAACGGGCTTAGGCAGGGGATGCGCGCGCGATGATCGGAGCCGTTCCGGCACTCTTGGCGCTCGCGTTCCTGCTTACCGCGCTGCTCTACGCCAGCGTGGGTTTTGGCGGCGGTTCTACTTATGCCGCGCTGCTGGCGATTTCGGGTCTAGATTACCGGCTGCTGCCGATGGTGGCGCTGGCTTGCAATATCGTGGTTGTCGCGGGCGGAACCATCCGCTTTGCGCGTGCAGGCGTAACGCCGTGGCGCGGCGCGCTGCTTATGACCGCTCTGGCGGCTCCTGCCGCGTTTTTGGGCGGCCTGATATCTATTGGTGAAAGTAACTTCATGTTGCTGCTCGGGGCTAGCCTTGTCCTGACAGCGGCGACCATGCTGCTGCCGGTGCGCGAAGGGCAGGCCGGTGAACCAATGCGTCTTGCCCGCTATATGCCCTTGATCGCGGCGCCCCTTGGCTTTCTGGCAGGCGTCGTAGGGATCGGCGGAGGCATTTTCCTTGCACCGCTGCTCCATCTCACGCGGTGGAAAGACGCCCGCGCAATCGCTGCAACGGCAAGCCTGTTCATCCTGATAAATTCGCTGTTCGGCCTGGCGGGGCAATTGCTTAAGCAGGGGCCGGGAGCTTTTGGCGGCGCAATCGGTGCGGCGCTACCGCTGCTCGTTGCGGTCGCAATTGGCGGCCAGATCGGTAGCCTGATGGCGGTGAAAGTGCTGCCGAAACGCTGGATCAGATGGCTGACAGCGGCGTTGGTGCTTGTTGTGGGGGTACGGCTGCTATCAGTGAGCTGAAGCGGTGCCAAAACCTTCAATGTAAGAAAATGGCTCCCCGAGTTGGATTCGAACCAACGACCAAGTGATTAACAGTCACCTACTCTACCGCTGAGCTATCGGGGAACAGCAACCGGTATGTCTCTCCGGTGCGAGCAGCGCCTATATGGGCGCGCGGATTTCTTTGCAAGAGGTGTTTTGGTTTTTCCGCACACCATCCGGTGCGCGAATTCCTCGGCCCATTCGGGCCTGCGGACGGGCGGTCGCCCTTGCGGTTGCGATGCAACCGATTTGCGCCTGACTAGCAGTTTTTCTCAATCAGTTACAAATTGCTCTGATACGATGCGTTCTTCCAGCGACTGGCCTGGGTCAAACAGCAATTCTAGCTCCGTATCGCGCGCTATTTCCAAAGTAACCTCGGCAATATCTCGGAGTTCTTTCTGGTCGGCCACGGCAGCGACAGGGCGCTTCTGCGGGTCGAGCACGCGCAGCTTGATACGCATATGGTCAGGTAGGATCGCGCCGCGCCAGCGGCGGGGGCGAAACGGGCTGATTGGGGTGAGGGCAAGCAACTCACTGTCCAGCGGCAGGATCGGGCCGTTCGCAGAGAAGTTATACGCGGTCGATCCCGCAGGCGTTGCCACCAGCACCCCGTCGCCAACCAGTTCTTTAATCCGAACCCGGCTGCCCACTGTGATTTCGATCTTTGCGGTCTGGCGCGTTTCACGCAACAGTGAAACCTCGTTGATAGCGCACAGAGTTTGTGTTTCACCGTCCTGCAGGACAGCCTCCATCCTCAACGGCGCAATGCTTTTCCGGTGCGCCTTGGCAAGGCGGTTGGCGATCACGGCGCGCTTGTCATAGCGGTTCATCAGGAAGCCGACCGTACCCAGATTCATGCCGTAAGCAGGTACAATCCGCCCGGCATCCAGCATTCCGTGGAGAGCTTGAAGCATAAAGCCGTCCCCGCCCAGAACCACGGCCACGTCAGCCTCTTCAATCGGTGCCCATTCCACTTGCCCGAGAAGCGCCTCGTAAGCCGCCTGGGCTTGCGGAGTTTCCGACGCGAGGAGAGCCATGCGCGCAAACGGATTGGTCAATCCATTGGTCGCGCCGTTGGTCGCAGTAGTCATATCCGTTTTCAGGCCCCCTCAGGCATGGTGCCGATGCCGGCATATATGGGTCGACATGCCGCCGCGATCCCAAACGGCATTAGTCAGTTATCCTGATGTTCCAATTTCGGTCGGATTGCAATTGGTGTAAGCTTTCTGGAGTAAGTCCGTTAAAGGCGCGCTATGAAATCGAACCGATCATCTTTGACCCATTCGTTGAGAGAGCCAACCCGCGGTTCATTTCCCGGCGTGAAGGAGTCTGCGCTCGACAGTGATTTGCTAAGCGCGCTGGACCGACAAGAGATCGAGGTTCTGTTCCAACCACAGTTTTCCGGCAGCACCGGCGCCGTTGTCGGCGCGGAAGCGTTGGCGCGGTGGCAGCATCCGACGCTTGGCGAAATCGGCGCGCGTGATCTTTTCGCGATTGCGGAACGGGCTGCGCTTGTCGCGCCTTTGTCGCGTCATGTGGTTGCCCGCGCGCTGAAAGATGCGGCGGCTTGGCCAGAAGAGCTCAGCCTTTCGCTCAATATCACGCCTGAAGAGATGGGCGATCCCCGTTTTGCGGCGGATTTTGCTGAATTGATCGGGCAGAGCGAGATTGCTCCGTCGCGTTTGATGCTGGAAATCACGGAGGATTTGCTGCTCCGCAATCTGAAGCAGGCGGGCGAGGCGCTTGGCGCGCTGCGCAGCCTCGGTTTCCGGACCGCGCTTGATGATTTTGGCGCAGGCTTTTGCAACTTCCGTTACCTGCGTGAATTGCCGCTGGACGCGATCAAGCTGGACAAGATTATGGTCGATGGCGTGCCCAGCGATGCCAAGGCTCTTGCCGTGCTGCGCGCAATTATCGCGCTCGCCCGCGCGCTCGAACTCGACATCTATGCCGAGGGAATCGAAAGCGAAATACAGCGCGCAGCGATTATTTCGGAAGGGTGCGAATACTGGCAGGGTTTCCTGCGGGCGCAGCCGATGAAAAGCGATCAAGTGCTTGAATTGGCCAAGACAGCGCGCGGACGCGGACACGGTTGAGCGGCGTCCGATACGAGCGTCCGAAATCGGGAAGCCGAACCGCTCCGCTGAATGTCTAACATTGGGGTGGAAAGCGGACACCCGCTATGATAACAATTCCGATACCTTCGCAGATTTTACATCTACCTTTGCACTCTGCCCGAACCATCGCCGGACATGAGTTTTTTGACCTCAGGCACGGTGACCCGGTTGAAGTCGCCAAGGATGGTGTGCTTGAGCGCGCTGGCTGCGACAGCGAACTCCAGGCTCTGCTGGCGGTCTTCGTAAGCATTCAGACCATAGATCAGCGCCGATGCAAAGCTGTCACCACCGCCGACACGATCGACAATATCGGTCAGCTCGTATTTCTTCGACAGCATGAAGCCGCCTTCGCGCGTGCGCAGGCATGCGGACCAGTTGTTGCGATCCGCGTTTAGGCTCTCACGCAAAGTGATCGCGATGGTGTGCATCTTGGGATAGATGTCGAGCACCTTCTGACCCAGCGCTTCGTATTTGGCGGTATCAAGCTCGCCCGATTCCACGTCGACATCGACCGTTATGTCGAGCGACTTCTGGCAATCCTCTTCATTGGCAATGCCAACATCGACATACTTGACCAGTTCACGCATCACTTCGGGAGCGCTCTTGCCATACTTCCACAGCTTGCCACGGAAGTTGAAGTCGCATGAAACTGTTACTCCAGCCGCTTTGGCGGCCTTGAGGCACTCCATCGACAAATCAGCCGCCGATTGGCTCAATGCCGGAGTGATACCGGTGATATGCAGCCACTTCGCGCCTTTGAAGATCGTCGGCCAATCGAACTCATCCGCACCCGCATTGCAGATCGAGGAATTTGCGCGGTCATAGACGACCTTTGAGGGACGCTGGTTAGAGCCGGTCTCCAGGAAATAGATACCAACCCTATCACCCGAACGGCTTACATGTGCGGTATCGACTCCGAACTTGCGCAGTTCCATAATCGCGTTTTCACCAATGTCGTTATCTGGCAGTGCGCTGACAAAGCCTGAATCAAGACCGTAGTTCGACAACGCCACTGCAACATTGGCTTCGCCGCCGCCGAAGGTCGCTTCAAACTCATGCGACTGGAAAAAGCGCTCGTGACCCGGCGTTTTGAGCCGAAGCATGATCTCACCGAACGAAAGGAATTGAGTCATTGGGCGGCCCCTTCGGAATTTCGCTGGTTCAATTGATACTCGTAAAGCGACGGCACGGCGGTGACCTTTGCGTTCATCGACTCCACGTAAGGCTCAGGCCTGTGGTCGAGGACGATTTCGCGGTTGCCGTGCATACCGATCACCCGTGCATCGGGACCTTCCGAGCCACCAAGAATAACGACTTGCTCGTCGGGCGCAACACCGCCTTCGACAATGACTTTCACATTCCAAGCCGTGTTGTAACGACCGTGGCCGGGTTGCCAGTAACCAGCCCCCCCTGCCTTGTAGAGATCGTATAGCGGATTGCCGTCTTCACTTGTCTGGTCAGGAGTGAGGTGCACCGTCACGTTATCGTAAAGGTTCTGGTGATTTGCTCCGGCATGCTGGTCGAGTGTGGGCGTCATCCAGACGGCCGAATTGGTGTAAACCGACTTGGTCGATTGCGTGTTGAAGCTAAGCGCGTGAATGGTCGGGTTGTAGACCGTCAGATTGTCGATCAGGACATTGTGCACATTGCCGACGTGGACGCTGTAATGGGCTTTGTGTTCACCCTCGGTGACGATATTCTCGATTGTCACATTGGCTATATCATCGGTCAGGATGCCGCTATCACCATCCTTTATCCGGACATTGCGGATCCAGCCATTGTGAACGCCAGTGAAGTAAACTCCATTATAGCCAGCTTCGTTATGATGCCCGAAATAGGGGTTTTCTGGAAATTCCATCGCGAAGTCTTGCAGGCCGACATCGGTCAGATGCTCCCAGCGAGCAAAGTTTGCGGGCAATTCAGAATTGATGTCGTGCAGCAGCGGATCGGCAATCGTCACTTGATCTCCGTTGACAGCGAGGATTTTGGTAGCCTGCCGCACTAACGGTCGTTCAGGCATTTCCCAGTGGCGGCTACCGACTTTGAGCTTGGTTTCACCATAGAGTGATGCAATCAGCGGTCCGTCCGGTCCCGCACGGTTGTGCCAGTGGATTTGGAGTACTTGGCCAACGGAAAGATCACTAATGTCGGCAACGGTCAATTCTCGACCGCCGCGAACCCCGGAACCAATGTCGGCAATCACCTCGATCGGACGGTCGTAGCGTTCAAGATAGGTTGCATGCCGGCCGCCCGGAACGCGCGTCCAGATAAAGCCGGCGCTCCAGCTATAGGGCGAGAAGATGACTTCGAGATTGGCATCCTTCTGCCGTTCGTACTTGTCGTTCTCGACCAGATATTCGCGGATCTCCTTCAGCGCACCGCCGTCGTCGATCTGGTTGAGCGGACGGGGCATATGGAGGACGGTGCCGCCATCGCCCATACCCATTCCCGAAAGCACAATCCCGCTCTTCTCGATCCACAGTATCTCGGACAGCAAATAGCGCCCGGTATGCATCTGGACGCGCACAGGACCCGTCGCTTCGTGCGCCGCAGCAAGAGCCGCTTTCAAAGCAATGCTATCGTCCTTGCCATCATCGGGTATCGCACCATGGTCAGCAACATCAATGACATTTCCGACATGTGGTATGGGTTCCACTCCAAATCCGTAACCAGCATAAGAGAAGTCCGGGAGATATGTGTCCGATCCGCCACTGTTATCCGTCAGGATGGTGGGTAAATCCTGTGCAGCAAGCGGACCTGCGGTCAAAACGAGCGCTAGAGATGTCGACAAAAAATCTATCTTTTTCAACTTTCTGGCCTTGGATTTCCGCATTCTCGCATCCCTCATATCAATTTTTTCAATTTGAGTATTGACGTTGAATGGCACCGGTGTCAATTAATTAGGTAACCGGTGTCAATTGAGGGGTTGAATGGCCAGAAAGCCGGTATTGGGAGGAAATATGATGAATTCTACAGGCGCCATTGCTGCGAAATCCCGGATCGGTTCTCGCGCAGGAAAAACCGCTTTCCGGCTTGCGCTGCTCACGTCGGCGATGTGCATCGCGCTGCCCAATGCGGCATGGGCACAGGATCAGGGCGAGGCGGACGAAGGGCCACCTGTCGAGAACGAAATCGTCGTCACCGGTGAGATTGCCCGTACGATTGAAAGCTCTCTCGAAGCCAAGCGCCAGCTCGATGTGATCGGCGATGCCATTGTCGGTGACGATATTGGCGACCTTCCGGACCTCTCGGTAGCGGAGACGCTTGAGCGAGTTGTTGGCGTTACCTCGGACCGTTTCAAGGGCGGTGCATCGGAACTGTCGATCCGCGGCCTGGGTGCTTTTCTTGGCTCATCTTATCTCAATGGGCGCGAAATTTCTTCGGGCAGCGACGGGCGCGATGTCAATTTCGGGCAATTCCCTTCCGAACTGATCAATGGCGCAATCGTCTACAAATCGCAGCAGGCCAGCTTCATCGAAGGCGGGGTTTCCGGTATCATCGAACTGAAGACGCTAAAACCGCTTGATTACGGCAAGACCCGTCTACAGATTCAGGCGCTGGGCGGATATAGCGATTACGAAGACCGCGTTACCGATGGCGATCCCTTCAATTACCGTCTTACGGCTTCCTATGTAGACCAGTTCCAGCTTGGTGATGGACAGCTTGGCATTGCGATCGGTGGTCAAATTCGCCGCGACACAGCGCCGGAAGATATCTTCACCAGCAGCTCGACCTATCGTCCCTGCAACACGATCGAGGGTGTCGATCAGAGTAATAATTGCGCGTACGACACTGACGCGGCGGGTAATCCTACCGGCGCGTCGGATACATATTTCGTATCCAACCAATATATTTATCGCGCAATGAAAACGCAGGCTGATCGCGATGCGGTCATGGCGACCATCCAGATGCAGCCTTCGCCCAATTTCGAAATCACGCTGGACGCGCAATACTCCTATCGCGACGATATCGAGGAGCGGGGTAATTTGGTGGTTGCCGATGGTCGCCGCGATATTGCACCGATCGAAATTTCACCTACTGGAGCGCTGCTCGCATGGAGCGGTGAGACGCGGCTGGAGAACCAGTCGGTCTGGCGCCAGCGGACCGAGGAATACATCGGGCTTGGGTCCAACATCGCCTGGACGAGCGGCCCACTGACACTCGACGCCGACTTCTCTTACTCGCAAACACAGCGTCGGCAGGACGAGCTGGACATGCGTATCCGGACCAACCGCCGGGTGTTCTATGAGATCGATCGCCGGGGTGTGAATATTCCAAACCTTACGCTAACCGACACGAATCCGGTCTCGGATAATCTGGGCATTCCGTTCGATCTCAACAATCACGATCTCTACAACAATGGTGCTCGCGCACGTCGCCGCCTTGAGAATATCGATGACGGTATTTTCGCTGCGCGCCTAGATGCGACTTACGAGACCGAAGGATTTTTCAAGTCCTTCCAAGTCGGGTTTCGCTATGCTGACCGTCAGCGCGTTCAGGACGACGGTATCGACTCTACGTTGCCGTTGGTTGCCGGAAATTATCAAAGCGCCGGCGCCATCGCTGCTCGCAGCGATACGTTTTTGGTCGAGGACCTGTTCGAAGGCGATAGCAACACCACCATGCAAGGCTTGACCTTTGCGACCTGGGATGCGCGCGCATTGTTCGCGGCATTGACTGGCAATATCAATGCAGGTGTTCCAGCGATTGGCGTTTCAACTTTGTCGACGCAAGATACCGACGTCACCGAAAAGACCTATGCCGGGTATGTTCAGGCGAATTTCGATACGATGATGTTCGGTGTTCCCGCGCGCGGCAATATCGGCCTGCGCGGTGTGAAAACTGACCTGACATCAGTCGGAGTGAGCTCGGCGTTGGTTACCAGCCCTGGCCCCGATCCTGACACGATTACGATCACCGAGGTCGGCGATCCGGTCATCAATGTGGAACGCAATTCGTTCTGGAACTGGCTGCCAAGCGCGAACCTGATCCTTGAGCTTGACCAGGACAAGCTGCTGCGCTTCGCGGCATATCGCGCGATGGCCCGGCCTGATCAGCTCAATCTATCAGCAGCGCTTAATTTCGATGATACCGCTGATCTCGGCGATCTGGGGTCGATTGTTAGCGCCAGCGGCAACCCATTCCTCGAACCGCTAACCTCGTGGAATGGCGATATCTCGTTCGAATGGTATGCCTCGAAAACGACTTCGCTCTCCATTGCCGCCTATGCGAAACAACTGCAGACCGGCTTCCGGACCGATGTCACCCCGCTGACGATAAATGTCGACGGCGCTCCAACCGATGTCATCATTGGCCGGACGGTGAACTCGGGCGATAAGAGCCATTTGCTTGGTGTCGAAATTAACGCCCAGCACAAGTTCGACTTCGGATTGGGTTTTCAGCTTAGCTACAACTTCGCGGACTCGAATTTCGAGTTCCCAGATCCTGTGGTGGTGAGCGGCAATGCAATCGCTGACTTTACAGAGCCGGCAAACATCCCAGGCTATTCAAAGCACTCTGCCAATGCGACGGTTTTCTACGAAGCCGACTGGTTCAGCACTCGGCTCGCGTATAAATGGCGGTCCCGCTATTTCAAACCGTTCCGGACCAGCCAGAACCGCTTCACCGAAGATCAGGGCTTCCTCGACTTCTCGCTCAATGTCGACATTGTCGATGGCGTGCAGGCGCGCTTCCAGGTCCTGAACATTCTTGACGAACCGAACATCTTCTATCGTCCAACTGGTGACAGTCTGGCGCAGGCGGACTATTCTGGTCGCCGGTTTTTCTTCGGGCTGCGAGGGAAGTTCTGATTGGGCAAGGCAGTCGGCAGAGCATCATGAGCGATATGTTGACTGATTCGGATGAACGCCTTCGTGCGATCTCCAATACTCTGACCGGAGCCCGGCGTGCAGGGATTGCACTGCCGGGTTTCCCCGGCGAGCTTCCCGAAACCTTTGCGGATGCGTATGAAATCCAGCGGCTTTCACGAGAGGCGTGGTCCGATCGTGTTGCTGGATGGAAAGTCGGAGGCGTGCCTTCCGCCTTTGTCGAGCACTTTAAGGCAACCCGCCTTACGGGCCCAATCTTCGCCGGTTCGGTGGTACTTGTATCGGATGGCGAAACTGCCGAAATGCCGGTCTTCGACTGTGGCTTTGGCGCGATCGAACCCGAGTTCATCATAGAGCTCGGAGCCACACGCTCGGGGGATCGGATGTATATCGGGGCTGAAATTGCCAGCAGCCCGATACCGGCTATCAACGATGTCGGACCTATTGCCGTGATTAGCGATTTTGGTAACAACAATGGTTTGCTATTGGGCGCGGAGATCGAAGATTGGCAGTTGATCAGTCCTGACCAGACGGCTGTAGAAACGCATATAGACGGGGACTTGGTCGGCTCTCGGATGCTAGACAGCTTCTGGGCTGATGCAGGTAAGGCGCTTGCCTTCATGTTCGATCACGCGAAGGCGCATAATATCGAGCTGCCGCCCGGCACGTTCGTGTCCACTGGCGCTATCACCGGCGTCCATGAGGCAGAGATCGGTGCAAGATCGAAGTTGGATTTTGGACAGTTTGGTTCTCTCGAATTGACCCTCACCAAAGCGGAACCGCTAGCGTGACACTGATCGGGCGCAGAGATCTAATGGTCGGCGCGGCCGCCGCTGGCGGGATGATCGCGCTGGCTGGGTGCAAACCGCGTTTGTCGAACGTGTTTACCTCAGCTGACACGCATGTCAGCGACTACCCGACTGTGCAGGCGGTTGAGCGTTTCGGGCAATTGTTGTCGGAGCGGACCAACGGACGACTGGGCCTAAAAGTCTTTGCGGGCGGTCAGTTGGGTAACGAGCGTGATACGCTGGAAGTGACCGCATTTGGTGGGCTCGATTTCAACCGCGTGAACCTTGCCCCGCTCAATTCGATTGAACCGACCACGCGCGTGCCATCGCTGCCCTTCCTGTTCGAATCGACCGAGCATATGCGGACCTCGCTCGATAGCGAGATCGGCGATGAAATCCTTGCAACGCTCGAGCGGCATGGGTTGATCGGCTTGTGTTTCTACGATTCTGGAGCGCGCTCGTTCTACAATACGCGCGGTCCGATCAACACGCCGGAAGATATGCGCGGGCTCAAACTGCGCGTCCCAGGGTCCGACCTATACGTTGCGATGGTCAAGGCGCTGGGCGCGGATGCAGTACCGATGCCGCTGGATGAAGTGTATCAATCGCTATCGCAGGGTGTGATCGACGGGGCGGAAAATAACTGGCCTTCGTTCGAGAACGGCCGCCATTACGAGGTGGCAACGTATTACAGCCTCACGCGGCATCTGTTGGCGCCTGAGGCGTTCGTGATGTCCAAAGTCAGTTGGGACAAACTTTCGGCTGAAGACCAGGCAGTTGTCCGGCAATCTGCAAAAGACACGGTACCCTACATGCGCACCTTGTGGGATGCGCAGGTCGAAAAGAGCATGAAGGTCATCGCCGATGCGGGCGTCGAGGTGAACGAAGTAGACCCCGCGCCGTTCACCGCGTTGATGACCGATATGTGGGCGGATTTCATCGATACGCCCGAGCAGCAGGCGCTGGTTGATCGTATCATGGCAATGCGTGGGGGTAATAGCTGATGCGGGTCATTTCCGACTGGCTGGTAAAGTTCGGCGCTGCCGGATTGATCCTGATGACGGCGATTATCGGCTGGCAGGTGTTTGGGCGCTTCGTGCTCAATTCCAGCCCGTCCTGGTCCGAGCAGGGATCGATGGTGCTGATGATTTGGTACGTTTTCTTTGCTGCGGCAGCAGGTTTCCGCGAGGGGTCTCATATTCGTATCGGTTTGCTGGAGGATTCAGTATCTGAAAGCGCGGCGCGAAAAATCAGACTGGTTATCAACGGGGTTGTCGCGTTGTTTGGCGTGGTTCTGCTTGTCTACGGGGCCCAACTCGTCTGGCTGGTGTGGGATTTTGTTATCCCGTCGCTGGGTGTGAGCCGGGGCGCTGCCTACCTACCAATACCATTTTGCGGACTGCTAATCGTACTGTTCGCCGTGACCAATTTCATGGCCGAATGGCGCGGCGAGAAAGTGCAGGCCGACTGATGGAAATCCTTGTCCTTTTCGTGGTTCTGCTGCTGCTGCTCGCACTAGGTGTGCCGGTGGCGATTGCGTTGTTTGGCGCAGCGCTCGCGACTTTTGCCGTGATCGACATTCCGCTGGTGGTCGCAGTCCAGCGCATGGCGGCGGGGATCAGCGTGTTCACGTTGATGGCGATCCCGTTCTTCATCTTTGCCGGTGACCTGATGTATCGGGCAGGGATAGCTGAGCGGCTGGTCCGTGTTGCCGATGCTGCCTTCGGACGCATGCAGGGCGGTCTGGGTGTGGTCAATGTCGGCGCATCAATGATGTTCGGGGCCGTCTCTGGTTCTGCCATCGCCAGCGCATCTGCCATCGGCTCCAGCATGGTCCCGCTGATGGAAGAGAAGGGTTATCCCAAAGACTACTCGGTCAATATCACCGTTACTGCGGCCATCGTCGGGCTGCTTATCCCGCCATCGCACAATATGATTATCTACGCCGCTGCATCGGGTATCGGTGTTTCGATCGGTGATCTGTTTCTGGCGGGCATTGTTCCAGGTATTCTCACCGGTTCGATGCTGGCGCTGACTGCCTGGATCGTGGCCAAGCGCCGTGGTCTTCCGAAGGGCACGTTCCCTGGTTGGCGCCAGTTCTTTCGCGCGGTCGTTTACGCCTTGCCCGGCGTGATGACGGGGGTCATCATCATGGGCGGTATCCTCAGTGGCTTCTTCACGCCTACTGAATCTTCAGCCATTGCCGTGATCTACACGGCGCTAATCGGCACGTTCGTCTATCGTAGCCTGGGCTGGAAGGGTTTTACCGAAGCTGCAGCCAAATCGGTCCGTACGGCATCTATGGTGTTGTTCATCATCGCAGCAGCAACCGCCTTTGGCTTTGCGCTAGCCTTGCTGGAAGTACCGCAGCAGCTTGGCGGGTTGATTGGCATGATGACCGACAATCCGATCATGACGCTGATCATCATCAACATCATGCTGCTGGTCCTGGGAACTTTCATGGATATGGCACCGCTGATCGTGATCACCACGCCGATCTTCTTGCCAGTCGCGATGTCCACTGGCGTTGATCCAGTGCATTTCGGCATTATCTTGATGATCAATCTCGGGATCGGCCTCGTGACACCGCCGGTGGGCTCTGTGCTGTTCGTTGGTTCGGCAGTCGGAAAAATGCCCGTTCCGGCAATGGTTCGCACCATCTGGCCGTTCTATTTGACGCTGATTGCAGCCTTGGTGCTCATCACTTTTGTGCCTTCGCTCTCCATGTGGCTGCCGCAGGCATTCTGATACTTCAATTTCTCCGCTTTTGCTCTATGGTCCGTGCGGACTGAGCGGCGAAGGGTAGAAATCTAATGACGGTTAATGGCAAACCGACCATCAACGATGTGGCGCGGATTGCCAAAGTCTCGAAAAAAACTGTCAGCCGGGTAATCAACAAATCCCCGTTGCTAAGCGAAAAAACGCGGGTGCAGGTCGAGCAGGTGATAGCCGATATCGGCTATGTACCGAACCCGCAGGCAAGGGCGTTGGCGCTGCGCCGGAACTTCATCATCGCGGCGATCCACGATAATCCCAACGCGCAATTCCTGGTCAATGTGCAGCAGGGTATTCTGGAAGGGATTGCGGGTACCGAATTCGGATTGATGGTCGAGCCGGTTGATCGCAATTCACCTACCATCGTCGATGACATTCGCGGGTTTCTCGAACGCCAACGTCCTTATGGGGTCGTTTTCCTTCCGCCGATTTCAGAGAATGATGAGCTAGCCAGCCTGTGCGATAGTCTGGGGACCAAATATGTCCGCATGGTTTCGCGCGAGCTCGACAAGCCAGAGCATATCGTGATGTCGAATGACCGCGAGGCCGTGTATGGTGCGGTAAAGCACCTGATCGCGATGGGGCACGAGAAGATCGGCTTTATCGAGGGACCAGACTCACTATCGCCTGCAGAGCGCCGTGCTGGCTACGAGCAGGCGATGGAAGAGGCGGGTTTGCCGGTCCACGACTGGATGATTGCGAAGGGGCGCTACACTTTTGAATCGGGTGTTGAAGCAGGGCTGGCGTTGATTGACGGAGAAGCGCGCCCCACTGCCATCTTTGCTTCTAATGATGAGATGGCCATCGGCGCTGTGATAGCCGCGCGCCGCCGGGGCATTGAAATCCCGCGCGGCCTTTCGATCATCGGTTTTGATGACACGCCTCTGTCGAGCCATATTTGGCCTTCGCTTACCACCGTACGTTGGCCGATCGTGGAAATGGCGAAGGCAGCAGCGACAAAGATCATCGGCGGCGAAGAAGCCGACCCCAATCTTGGGGTAAAACTATCATCCACGCTTATGGAGCGAGACTCCGTCGTCCCACCCTCGCGAGTGTAGGGCATCGCTTTCGGCTTGCTTAAATTAACTGCTTGCATCACAAAATGACACCGGTTACCTAACGTCTGAAACGATGCGCTGCTGTTCGGGTCGCAAGGTGCATCACCAGATAGCCAGAGAGAGAATTTATGAAAATTGCATTGATCAGCGAGAACAGCCAGGCTGCGAAAAACGGTATCATTCACGAGGCACTGACCTCGGTTGCTGAACCGTTCGGCCACGAGGTCTTTAACTACGGAATGTATACTGCGGAAGATGACGCACAGCTGACCTATGTGATGAATGGCTTGCTGACGGGGATCTTGCTCAATTCCAAAGCCGCCGATTTCGTTGTCACGGGTTGCGGCACGGGCATGGGTTCGATGCTCGCCTGCAATTCGATGCCCGGCGTGTTCTGCGGCCTCGTGATCGATCCGACAGACGCCTTCCTGTTCAACCGGATCAATGACGGCAACGCAATTTCGATGCCGTATGCCAAGGGATTCGGCTGGGCGGCGGAGCTCAATCTGCAGGACTGCTATCGCAAGCTGTTCGAAGAGGAAGGCGGCCTCGGCTATCCGGAAGAACGGGCCGAGATTATGGCCAAGAACCGCGGTGTGCTGTCAGGTCTGAAAGACGTTACTTGTCAGGATATGATGACGGTGTTGAAGAACATTGATCAGGATTTGCTCAAATCGGCAGTCGCTGGCGAGAAGTTTGAAGAGTATTTTTACCCCAATTCGCAGGATGACGAGATCAGCGGCTACCTTCGCAGCCTGTAATATTCGCAAGAACGCCCAGACTTGAGGGGACCCCAATGCCAGATAGCAGTTTCGATCTTTCCGGCCGTGTCGCGCTCGTCACGGGTGCCAATACCGGTATCGGGCAGGGGATTGCAGTCGCATTGGCGAAGGCCGGTGCGGACATTGTGCTTACAGCTCGCCGTGATCCATCCGAAACGCGCGAACTGGTCGAGGCGCATGGCGTTCGCGCGCATGTGGTGATGGCCGACCTGTCCAGCACTGACCCTTGCGAACGGATCGTCTCCGAAACCGTCGATGCTTTTGGACGGCTGGACATTCTGGTCAACAATGCTGGGATAATCCGCCGCAATGACGCGCTCGAGTTTACCGAGGATGATTGGGATGCCGTCATGGACACCAATCTCAAAGTGCTGTTCTTCCTGTGCCAGTCGGCGGGCCGTCAGATGGCTGCAAATGGCGGAGGAAGCATCATCAACATTGCTTCTATGCTGACGTTCCAAGGCGGTATCCGCGTGGCCAGTTATACCGCATCCAAGAGCGGTGTCGGTGGATTGACCAAACTGCTCGCGAATGAGTGGGCGGCCAAGGGTATCAACGTCAACGCGATTGCGCCGGGTTATATCGCGACGAATAACACCGCTGCCCTGCAAGCAGACGAAGTCCGCAACCGCCAGATTCTGGAGCGTATTCCTGCCGGTCGCTGGGGTGATCCGGGCGATATCGGCGGAGCAGCTGTGTTCCTCGCTTCCGATGCAGCGAAATACGTGCAGGGGCACATTCTCGCCGTCGATGGCGGCTGGCTGGCGCGCTGATGGTGAAAGCTTTTCTTCGCAAGCTAAGCATCATCTGCATAGCAGTCGGACTGACTGTATCAGCGCAAACCGCTTACGCTCAGGAGGCGCAAACGTCTCCGCCTGTTTGTCGCGGTAGCGCCGGATATGCTGCTGATTTCGACGGGCGCCGCACATTTCTCTGGCGCCCCGCTTGGCTTGCGCAAATCAAGACTAGTGCCTCTACGGATGAAGCAGTTGCGTCTAAAATCCGCCGGGATGCCGACCGTGCGCTTACCAACGCGCGCTACAGCGTAACCGATAAACCGAAGCTTCCGCCGGGTGCGACGGCAAATGACTATGCCTCCATCGGTCCATATTGGTGGCCCGACCCGAAAAAGCGCGATGGCCTGCCGTATATACGCAAAGACGGTCAGGTTAATCCCGAACGTGAGGGACCGGAATTCGACAAGGATCGGCTCCGCAGCTTCTCGAACGATGTGCGCGACTTGGCGCTGGCCTACTATGTGACCGAGGATGAGCGCTATGCGCGACACGCCGCCCAGTTGCTTCGCGCGTGGTTCATCACGCCAGAAACTCGGATGAACCCACATTTCGATTTTGCACAGGGAATTCCAGGTAAGGTAAAGGGTCGCGGAGAAGGCGTTATCGAGGCTTCGCATCTCTCGACCACCATCGAGGCAATTGGTCTGCTTGGTCCGTCCGACGCGCTATCGGCGGATGAACGGCGCGCGCTACAGGAATGGTATCGCGATTTCGTCGTCTGGATGGCAACCAGCGAAAATGGCGAAGCCGAAATGAAAAAGACCAACAATCACGGTCTTTACTATGATTTCTACCTAGCTCATTTCGCATTGTTCGCTGGCGCTGATAGTGCTGCGCGCAACGTCACCACGGCGTTCCCCGAATATCGCCTTGCTCGGCAGATGGACCGCCGGGGACGTTTTATTGCGGAACTCAAACGCACGCGCAGCTGGCACTATTCTATCTATACCGTTGAAGCCGCGGCTCGCCTCGCCACGATCGCCGAATGTGTCGATGTCGACCTGTGGAATGCACAGCTTTATGACGGTCGTGGGTTAAGCACCGCCCGCGAATTTCTCGCTGGCTATTCCCATGACTTGGCCAATTGGCCGTTTCAAGACCGCGATCTCGAGCGAGGTCGAATCGATAAAATGAAGACCAGATTCGATGAGCTGATGATGCTATTTCCCGATAGCAAGCAAGAACTGACCCCTGCTTCGCTTCCATAGGAACTGTCTGGTTTCCAAGAACTCTAAATTTAGCAATCGTCGAACCTGTGGATCGCCTGATCACAGCGAGGGATTGTATTCTCTAGATAGACTGAAACCCAGTTCGCCGAATTTTCTTTCAACTACCGACCTCCAGCTTCGAACTGAAGGACTGGTATTGGGTCGTAAGCTGACTTTCCGCTTCCGGTGTGAAATTTGCGAAGTTGCCGCTAGGCAGCAGCTTTTCGCTTCGCCTTCTTCGCAATACCGCTCAAACCCTTGGTCAGCTGGAACAATCCGTTCAGGCGGCTTTCGGGATCGCTCCACGCGCGGTTGATCACCAGCTTCATGTCGGGGCGGAGCTTTGCTGTGCCTGCAAGCCGATCAACATAAGCAATCAGACCCGGTCCATCAGGGAAGTCATCGTTGTGGAACGTAACGAGCGTGCCGCGCGCGCCGACGTCAATCTTGGCAATGTTGGCGGTGATCGCCTGATGCTTGATCTCGATCAGGCGGATCAGGTTCTTGGTTGGCGACGGCAGATCACCGAAGCGGTCGATCATTTCAGCCGCCATGCTTTCAATCTCCGCCTTGTCCTGCGCCTGGTTGAGGCGGCGATAGAGCGCCATCCGCACCGCGAGGTCGGGCACGTATTCCTCAGGAATCATGATCGGCGCATCGACAGTGATTTGCGGTGAGACTTTGTCTTTCGCCGCTTCCAGTCCCATTTCCCCAGCCTTCGCGGCAAGGATCGCGTCTTCGAGCATGGATTGGTAGAGTTCAAACCCGACTTCGCGGATATGGCCCGATTGCTCATCACCCAGCAGATTGCCTGCGCCGCGAATATCGAGATCGTGGCTGGCAAGTTGGAAGCCTGCGCCCAGACTATCGAGATCGCCAAGCACCTTGAGGCGCTTTTCTGCGATTTCGGAAAGCTGCACCTCTTTCTCATACGAGAGATAAGCGTAAGCGCGCAGCTTTGACCGGCCTACGCGTCCGCGCAGCTGATACAATTGCGCGAGGCCAAAGCGGTCTGCGCGGTGGATGATGATTGTGTTGGCGCTCGGCAGATCAAGGCCGCTTTCAACGATGGTGGTCGAAAGCAGGACTTCGTATTTGCCTTCGTAGAATGCGCTCATGCGCTCTTCAATCTCGCCTGCGCCCATTTGTCCGTGCGCGGAGATCGGCTTCACTTCGGGCACATTCTTGCGCAGCCATTCTTCGACATCGGCCATGTCGGAAATGCGCGGGACCACGATAAAGCTTTGCCCGCCGCGGTGATGTTCGCGCAGCAAAGCCTCGCGCATCACCATATCGTCCCACTCCATCACATATGTGCGCACCGCAAGGCGGTCCACCGGAGGGGTCTGGATGGTCGAAAGCTCGCGAAGGCCCGTCATCGCCATTTGCAGTGTGCGCGGGATCGGCGTGGCGGTAAGCGTCAACATATGCACGTCGGAGCGCAGCTGTTTCAGCTTCTCCTTGTGCGTCACGCCAAAGCGTTGCTCTTCGTCCACGATCACGAGGCCAAGATTGCCGAATTCGGTGGATTTGGAGAGGATGGCATGGGTGCCAACAACGATGTCGATATCGCCGCTGGCAAGGCCTTCGCGTGTCTCTGTCATTTCCTTGGAGGAGACGAGACGGGACAAGCGGCCAACTTTCAGCGGAAAGCCTGCGAAGCGTTCAGTAAAGCCCTGATAATGCTGACGCGCGAGCAGGGTGGTCGGGGCGACAATCGCGACTTGCTGCCCGCTCATCGCGGCGACGAATGCTGCGCGCAGGGCTACCTCGGTTTTGCCAAAGCCGACATCGCCGCAAACGAGCCGGTCCATCGGTTTGCCGCTCTCCAGATCGCGCAAGACATCGGTGATGGCTGCGTCCTGATCGTCGGTTTCCTCCCATGGAAAACGGTCAACGAACTGGTTGAAGCTGGCTTCTTCCGCTTCGAACACTGGTGCTTTTTTCAGAGCACGCTCAGCGGCGACTTTCATCAACTCGCCAGCGATGGCGGTGATGCGTTCTTTCAGTTTGGCGCGGCGTTTCTGCCATGCTTCGCCGCCGAGGCGGTCCAGCATTACCGCCTCTTCGGAAGAGCCATAGCGGCTGAGGACGTCAATATTCTCGACCGGAATAAACAGCTTGTCGCCGCCCTTATATTCCAGCTGCACACAATCGTGTTGGCTTTTGCCCACGGGGACTGGTTCGAGGCCGAGATATTTGCCGATGCCGTGTTCGACATGGACAACGAGGTCGCCGCGTGTGAGCGCCTGCAATTCTGCCAGAAACGCGTCGGAATCCTTGCGCTTTTTCTTCCGGCGGACGAGCCGGTCGCCCAGCACGTCCTGTTCTGTCAGGATTTCCAGATCGTCATTTGCGAAGCCTGCTTCAAGCGGAAGCACCATCGCGGCGGTTTTGCCCTTGGCGGCGAGGCCTAGCGCTTCCTGCCATGTGTCCGCCCGTACGCTTTCGCAGCCTGCCTCTGACAAGATCGAGGCGATGCGGGAACGGCTGCCAGTGGAATAGGCTGCAAGCAGTGGCTTACGACCCGACTTGGCGATCTCTTTGAAGTGCTTCGCAGCGGCGTCGTAGACATTGTCACCGCGCCCCCGCTCAGGCGTGAAATCGCGTGCAGCCTTAAAGCCGAAGTCGATATTCGCGCCGCTTTCCGGTGCGGCAAAGATGCTGGCACGGTGGGCGGGAGCAGAGGCAATTGCGGCCTCGAATTCGTCCTTACCCAGATAGAGCGCGGTCGGATCAATCGGGCGGTAGCTTCCCGCCTTTTCGCCCGCGATGCGCTCGCGCTGTTTGTGGTAATCGACAATGTCGGTGATGCGTTCATCGCCCGCGCCAATCGCGGCCTGATCGATTACCACCAGATCATCATCGGCAAGGTGGTCAAAGATAGTCGCAAGGCGTTCTTCAAAAAGCGGGAGCCAGTGCTCCATACCCGCAAGCCGCCGCCCGTCGCTTACCGCTTCATAAAGCGGGTCTTGCGTTGCCGCTGCGCCGAACATCTCGCGATAGCGCGAACGGAACCGTTTGATGCTGTCATCATCGATCAAAGCCTCGGATGCAGGCAACAGTAAATGCGAATCGAGCCGCCCGATGCTGCGCTGAGTGCTCGGATCGAACAGGCGCAGGCTTTCCAGTTCATCGCCAAAGAAATCGAGCCGCAGACCGGATTCGAGGCTGGATGGGAAGATGTCGACAATCGACCCGCGAACCGCAAATTCGCCGTGATCGATCACGGTGTCTGTGCGCGAATATCCCTGACGGGTGAGCAGCGCGGAAAGGGTGTTATGCCCGATAGTGGTGCCGGATTTAAACTGGCGCACGCTTTCCCGAATGCGGAACGGTGTGAGCACGCGCTGGAGCGCCGCGTTCACGGTCGTCACTAGCAATTGCGAACCACCAGATGGATGCTGCAATTTGAAGAGCGTAGAAAGCCGCGCTGCGCTTACGGAAAGCGCCGGAGATGCTCGGTCATAAGGGAGGCAATCCCACGCAGGCAGTTCCAGCACTTCAACCTCACGAGCGAAGTACCGGGCGGCTTCGGCCACAGCCTTCATCGACGCATCGTCGGGCGCAATAAACACCGCACGCTGTTTGGCCGCCCGCGCCAGATCGCCAAGGATAAGCGGAACCGCGCCGCGCGGCAGCGACGATAGAGTCAGCGGGGTCTCCGCCGCCAGAATGCGGTTCAGATCAGGCATATATGCTCAGTCAAAGGTCGGGGAACGCAGCCGTTCCCGAATAAGGCAGGATGCAGCGCTTAGCGGGGGATATCGACGTAGTCGAGCGCCTGCATCTTTTCGATCTGCTCGCCCTTAAATTTCTCTGGAACGGGGGCCGTTTTTAGCGCCCATGCCATCACGTCCACATCATCCTCGGCGAGCAGGTCTTCGAACCATTCCAGCGTCGGAACGTCCCATTCTGCAGAATAACGATCAAAGAAACCGCCGATCATATAATCGGCTTCGCGCGTGCCGCGATGCCATGCGCGGAACTTGGCTCTCGCCATTCTTTGTTCAAATTCGGGGCGGGCTTCGAATGTGGGCATATCCGTCATGCGGAGGCAAGTAAGGCACTCGGCAATCGCGTTCAAGACGGTATAGAGTGCAGCCATGCGTCCAGAGGCACTCAATCCGCTGTTTATCGAAGCCCGCGACCTTGATGGGGTTGGGCCGAAGATGATGAAGCCGCTCGAAAAGCTCGGCCTGACGCGGGTGAAAGACCTCGCCTATCATCTGCCGGAACGGTTTGTGACGCGGCGGGTGATCAGTGATCTGGATGAAGGCAGTGAGGGCGAACAGGTCATTATCGGCTTAACCCCGACTGAGCACCGCGCCAGCCGCAATCCCGGGCGCGGGCCGTATAGTGTTTTGGCACAGGATGACGCGGGCAACATCTGCTCGCTCACATATTTTGGGCGCGCATCTTACACGGCGAAGAAACAGCTTCCTGTGGGAGAGAAGCGCTGGGTAGCGGGGCGGCTGGACCGGTATGGTGACATGCTGCAAATCGTCCATCCCGATCATATTGAGAAAGACAGCGCGGCGCATCTCGCGCGGCTTAACGAGCCGGTTTATCGCCTTTCCGAAGGGCTGACCCAGCCGCGTCTCGCCTCGCTCACCGCGCAATCGCTGGAGCGTTTGCCCGAATTGCCGGAATGGATTGAGCCGGGACAGTTTGAAAGTTCCGGTTGGCCCGCTTGGCGTGATGCAATGCATCTTGCGCACAAGGATATGAATGAGAGGGCGCGGGACCGGCTGGCTTATGATGAGCTGCTCGCGAACAGTCTCGCGCTGATCCTTGTCAAAGCCGAAGGGCGGCGGCGTAAGGGGCAGGCATTGGCGGGCGATGGCAGCCTTCGCGCGAAACTTGATCTCCCGTTTGAAATGACAGGCGCGCAGAAGCGTTCGATTGACGAGATTGAAGGCGATTTGCAGCAGGAGGCACCGATGCTGCGCCTGCTTCAAGGCGATGTTGGCGCGGGTAAGACGGTGGTGGCGCTCGCCGCAATGCTGGTCGCGGTGGAGGCGGGCAAACAGGCCGCGATGCTTGCCCCGACAGAAATTCTCGCCCGCCAACATTTTGAAACATTGCGCAAAATGGCCGCGCCAACCGGCGTCGAGGTTGCGATCCTGACAGGGCGGGCGAAGGGTAAGGAGCGCGAGGGCATTCTGATGGGTCTGCTCGACGGTTCGATTGATATTCTGGTCGGCACCCATGCGATCTTTCAGGATACCGTCGGCTACAAAGATTTGGGCCTCGTCGTGATTGACGAGCAGCACCGCTTTGGCGTGCAGCAACGCCTTGCGCTGGCGGCAAAGGGTAAGCGCGCGCCGCATACTCTGGCGATGACGGCCACGCCGATCCCGCGCAGCCTTACGCTCGCCCAATATGGTGAGATGGATGTGAGCCGCCTCGATGAATTGCCGCCGGGCAGGCAGGCAATTGATACGCGTGTTGTCCCGCAAGAGCGGCTTGAGGATATGATCGCTGGCGTAGAGCGGCATATTGCGAGCGGTCAGCAGGCTTATTGGGTGTGCCCGATGGTGCGCGAAAGCGAGACGGACGATATCGCCGCTGCCGAAGCGCGCTACGCCTTGCTGAAAGAGCGGTTTGGCGATGATGTGGTGATGGTCCACGGACAGCTGACGCCGGATATCAAAGACGCGAATATGGAGCGTTTTGCGAGCGGCGGCGCAAAATTGCTCGTTGCGACTACGGTGATTGAGGTTGGCGTGGATGTGCCATCATCGACCCTGATGGTGATTGAACAAGCAGAACGGTTCGGCCTTGCACAGCTTCATCAATTGCGCGGGCGGGTGGGGCGCGGATCGGAGAAGTCGGTGTGTGTGCTCCTGCGCGGCAACGAACTGTCCGAGACAGGGCGCAAGCGGCTGGCGTTGATGCGGGAGACGCAGGACGGGTTTCGTATTGCCGAAGAAGATCTCGAATTGCGCGGCGGCGGCGAATTGCTGGGCACGCGGCAATCGGGCGAAGCAGCATTTCGGATCGCCAATCTAGAACAGGTGCAAAAGCTGCTTCCTATCGCCCACGCCGATGCGCGGATGCTGATCGAGCATGATGGTGGTTTGAGCAGCGCGCGCGGAGAAGCGGCGCGGCAATTGCTGTATCTGTTCGAGCGCGACTGGGGTGTTCAGCTGCTACGCGGGGGCTAAGGTCACGCAAAGTAACGAAAAATCAGGACAATTTGCATAATTTCCCTTCGAACGGAGGGAACCATGTTCAAAGTGAAATATTCGCGCGCTCGTTTGAGCGTCTATCTCTTTCTTATCCTTTTAATGGCTGCCGGCGGTTTTTGGGTTTGGACTAACTTCGATGGGAAAGGCGCGTTTATGGCGCTCCTGATGGCCGTTGTGATGGTGTGCTGCATCCCTTTTGCGCTCCGCTATATCTTGCTCGATAACACCATCCTTGAGGTTCGCGGGAACGCAATTGACCACCATGGCTTGTTTGGAACCACGCGGTTTAGCAAGGAAGACGTCTTGCGCTCATCGGTCGAAACAACAACAACCAACGGCGTGGCTTCGAACCGGCATCTGTTCCTTGGAGACAGCGACAATTTCTTTTTGGGCAAACGGGTTTCCGAGCAATTTTTAGCTTCAGAATTTCGTCCGATCGAAAAACTGATCGTTACCATTGCTGAGGGCGGGCCGGCATCCGACCGTCGGAGAGCAAGGCCAGCGCAGCGTATTCAAGAATCTACGCCAGAGGTTGCACCGGTTCGCACATTCGGACGCAAATCAACCTGATTGGCGGGGGTAGCCGGTTAGCTTGGCGATCAATGCGTCTGCAGCCTCGCTGACTTCGGCCCAGGTGCGATCAAACCCGTCATCGCCGCCGTAATACGGATCGCCGACTTCATCGCCTTCGCGGTCGGGAAGCAGGTCGAGCAGTAGCGAAATTTCGGCGATCGCATCATCTGGTGCGCGCGCTTTGATGTTGCGCAGGTTGTCGCGGTCCATGGCGAAGATATGGGTGAACTCGCGAAAATCGCTCTCCTGCAATTGCCGCCCGCGATAATGGGTGATGTCGATTCCGCGCGCCGCCGCTGTGCGAATGCTTCTCGGATCAGGCGGCTCGCCAACATGATAGCCCGCGGTGCCGACGCTATCGACGTGCACGGCCAACCCCGCATCATCTGCTGCCGCGCGAAACGCGGCCTCTGCTAGCGGAGAGCGGCAGATATTGCCGAGGCAAACGAACAGGACTGATGCGGTGTGGCTCATTCGGGCAAGCTACTAGACCTCGCGCGCGGCGCGCAATAGGAAGCAGCGCCAAGAGGAGAAATTTCATGCGTCACTTCATCGCTGCACTGGCCGCCACAACTTTGCTCACCAGCCCGCTAATGGCTGGCCCCGTGGAGGATTATGAGGAGCTGCGCGAGGAGGTGTGGGAAGCGACGCTGGATAGTTCACCTTCGCTTGCAACCAGCATTGGAGACAGGCGCGGCGACGACAAGATCGGTGATCTCAGCCTTGAGGAATACGATCGCTCTATCGCCGAATCCAGAGCGTTTCTGGCGCGGCTAAACGCGATTGATCCGATCCAGCTGTCGGTCGATCTTCAGGTCGATTACGCGATCCTTAAAAGCAGTTTTGAAGACGGGCTGGCTGGCGCTGAATTCGATCACAACCGTTATATTCTCTTCACCAATCGCGGCGGCTGGTTCTCCGGCTTTGCCTCGCTGCCATACCGATCACCGTTCTTCACCAAGGCGGACTATGAAAGCTACGTTGCGCGGCTGGGCGCGTTCAGGTCGTTCAATGCGCAAGGGATCGAGCGCAGCAAGAAGGCTGTCGAACTCGGCCTGACCCAGCCATGCGAGCCAATGAAAGGGTTCGACAACCGGATCACGCAGCAGCTGGTCGATGACTACACAACATCTCCATTCTGGCAGCCATTTGCGGGCGAAAAGCCGGGTTCAATCACAGATGAAGACTGGACCGCGCTCAAGGCTTCTGCCGCAGAGACAATCGAAGGCGAGGTTCTGCCTGCCTACGAAGAGTTTCTGAGCTTTTACCGCGAAGAATACGAACCGAACTGCCGCACCGGTACGCCGGGTGTTCTCGCAACACCGAATGGCGAGGAATACTACGCCTACCGCGTGCGCAGTTTTACCACGACCGACATGACGCCTGACGAAGTTCACAATCTTGGCCTATCCGAGGTTGCGCGCATCCGCGCTGAAATGGTCGAAGTCGCAACCGAAGCCGGCTTTGATACGCGCGAGGCTTTCATCGAGCACCTGCGCACCGATCCGCAATATTACATGACGGATGAGCAGGAATATCTGGAATACACGCAGGCGCTGGCGAAGAAGATCGACGGGTTTATGCCAAAGCTGTTCGGCCGCTTGCCGCGCCAGCCATACACCGTACTTCCGATCCCTGCGGCAAACGCGGCTGGCAATACGACTGCCTATTATGAGCCCGGTTCGCTGGAAACAGGGCAGGCGGGCATTTACCGCCTCAACCTGACAGAACTGGACCAGCGCCCGCTGTGGGAATTGCCCGCGCTTGGCGTGCATGAAGCGGTGCCGGGGCACCATCACCAGATCGCACTGCAACAGGAACTCGACATCCACCCGCTGCGGGCGAACGGCACGTTCTTTACCGCTTTTGTCGAAGGCTGGGGGCTGTATTCGGAGCGTCTTGGCATCGAGATGGGGCTGTATGATACGCCCGCAAAACAGATGGGCCGCCTATCATACGAGATGTGGCGCGCGACCCGTTTGGTCGTTGATACCGGACTGCACTCCAAAGGTTGGAGCAAACAGCAGGCTGTCGACTATATGCTCGACAACACCGCGCTTTCGCCCGGCAATATCGATGCCGAGGTCAACCGTTACATGACCTGGCCGGGACAGGCGCTTGCTTACAAGATCGGCGAGCTGAAAATTCGCGAACTGCGCGCTCGTGCCGAGGAAGAGCTGGGCGCGGATTTCGATCTGCGCGCTTTCCACGATACCGTACTGGAAAACGGATCAATCCCGCTTTCCGTGCTTGAGGAATATGTCGACACGTGGATCCACCATCAGAAGCATGGCGGCGTCGAAGAGGCCAGCGACTAGGCCGCTTTTGCGGGGAGGGGCTTGGTCGATCCTAGCACCTCCTCGGTCATGCGGCGGACATTGACCTGAGCTTTTAACCGCGCGCCTAGCAGCGCGGTGCCGCTGACTTTGCGTTGGACGAAAAGCGTTTCAATCGGTGGGAAAGCCCATGTGTCTTTGTCTTGAGCAATCGCCATTCCTTCATCGCGCAGCAGCGGGATAAAGGCGCGGTCGCCGAAATCGAACGGTTTATCCTCGCGCATTTCATTGATGACGATCTCGATCATGCGGTTCACCCGCTCGGGGTATTTCTCCGCGACAATCGGCATCATGAAACCGGATTCGATGGTGGCGTTCAGCACTTCCTCCGCGTTACCTTTCAGTCCGGCGATCAGCATTTTGCGATAGCCGTTGGACACATCGGGATCGACATCGCGGCATGCGCCGAAATCCAGCAGAACAATCTCACCCGTTTCGCGGCGATAGCGGAAATTGGCAAAGTTCGGATCGGTCTGCATTACGCCGAAATCGAACAATTCGCGGGCGACGAGCCGCATTAGCTGCTCCATGGCTTCATCGCGGCGCTCGTCCGGTTCATTCTCCAGCTCTTCAATGCTGACACCCGGTTCAAAACTCATCGCCAGAATGCGGTCACGCGTCAGCTCTTTGTGAAGGGTCGGAACGACAAAACCCGGTATATCCTTGAGCTTCTCGCGGTACATTTCCATCTGCGCGCCTTCGCGGCGATAGTCGGCTTCCTCGTGCAGCTGTTTCTTCGCCTCGGCGAGCAGCGCGTCGATCTCCAGCTCTGGCGGGGCAAATCCTGCAACCTTCAGCAGCGTCATCACATTATCAACATCGCTGTCGATGCTTTCCGCGATGCCCGGATATTGCACCTTGATCGCCAATTCCTGACCGTCGCGGGTCAACGCCTTGTGCACTTGCCCGATGGATGCGGCGGCGATGGGGCGCGGGTTGAACCACTTGAATTGCTTGCGCCAATCGGGGCCCCATTCCGCCCGAAGCACGGTATCGAGCTGTTTGGCGGGCATGAAATTCGCCTGATCGCGCAGGGTCGCAAGGATATCGGCCAGTTCCTTTGGCAGGAAGTCACCGGAATCCATGCTGATCATTTGGCCCATTTTCATTGCCGCACCGCGCAGATGCGACAGGCGGTCCGTCATGCGCTGGACATTGCCTGGGGTCAGCACAAGATCGCGGGCCGAAATGCCTTCACCCTTGGCCAGCCGCCGTGCACCTTCGGCAACCATGCCGCCCGCAACGCCGCTGGCCAACCGTCCGAAACTGGCGAAACGCGAAACGCGCCCAGATGGAACAGAGCGTTCGCGCGAGCGATCATTTGTGCGGTTGGTGTCGTCTGTCATCACGCGTCCCGTAGCGGGTTTTGAAAGGGCTTGGCACTAAAACGACGAAAGCCCGGGAATGATCCCGGGCCTTGGCCGCTCGATAATCGTCGAGGAAATATTGGTTGTCGTTACGCGATAGAGCGCCTGCCGCCTGCAATGTAGTTCACATACACGGCGTGGATGAGGCCGGGGATGAAGAACAGCAGCGTTAGGATCAGGTTGATCCAGAAATCTGTTCCAAGACCCTTCTTCAATGCTACGCCAAGCGGTGGCAGAAGAACGGTGGCGATAAGTGCGATAAGTTCGAGCATGAACGGGTTTCCCTAATTGGTTTGTCTAAGGCGCTGTGTTGCGCCATCATTTGACCAATCAACGGGTGTGCCAGCTTAAAAGTTCCAGAAAAGTGTTTGGAACCAATCGCTTGATCGTGCGTTCGGCTGTGGTTCTTAGCTTATACTAAGACCGCCATCGACCGGCAGGCTCTGCCCCGTAATATAGTCGCTGTGCGGGGAGGCGAGAAAGACCGCCAATCCTTCCAAACCGGCGTGATCGCCGAAACGGCGCAGCGGGATGCGCCTTTCGATCCATTCGGCAAATCGCGGATCGGCTTTTGCAGTTATCTCGGTTTCGTAAAATCCGAACAGCAATGCGTTGGCCGTGATCTGATGCCGTGCCAGTTCAAACGCAGCGCCGCGCGTTAGAGCCGTCACGGCGGCTTTTGATGCGGCGTAGTCTGTGGAGCGGTTTACGCCCATGATCGCCTGAGCCGATGATGTCACGATCAGCTTTCCGCCTGCATCGCCGTTTTTCGCGCGCTCGATCATATGGCGGGTCACGTGTTTATAGGTGAGGGCAGGGCCGCGTGCATTTACGGCCATAGTGTGATCCCACCCTTCCTCTGTAATGTCGGGAATGGCGGTGCCTGCGCCCGAAATACCGGCATTGGCAAAGCACGCATCGACGCGGCCAAACGCGCCGAGTGTCGCTCCCATCGCATCCTCGATCTGCGCGTCTTGGGAAACGTCGCAGGAAATGGCCTTTACCTCGCCGTTTCCGATGGATTTCAGCTCAAGCAAAGCCTTTGCATTCTTATCCGCATTGCGCGCCCAGATGGCGACATTCGCGCCCGCTTTGACAAGACCCCGCGCCATGCCAAGGCCAAGGCCACCATTGCCGCCGGTGATAACCGCAACGCGGCCTGAAAGATCGAACAGTTCCATATGCGCGGTGGTGGCGGAAACTGCGCCGTCTCGCAAGCGGGCGGGAACCTGAGGCGGGGCTTGGCGATTAGGCTCGCATGGACGGATCAACTTCACTTACACCCGCCGCGCGATGGCTCGGCTATGCTGGATTGCTGCCGCAGATCATCTGCGTTGCATTGGCAGCTGCGGAACACGAATATGCATACACGGCGCTGGCAGGCGGCTTCGCTTATGCTGCTGCGATTTTCAGCTTTCTTGGCGGCGTGTGGTGGGGGCAATCCATCGCGAGCGGAAAAGCAGGTGCTGGAGCCTATGTGATCGCTGTCATGCCCAGTCTGATCGCGGTTGCATTATTCCTGCCGTGGAGTTTTGGTTGGTCATGGCCCGGGCCAGCGCTCATGTATCTCGGCGCGTTTATCCTCGCATCACCGCTGATTGACCGCGCGCTTGGCTTCGCTGCGCCGGACTTTATGCGGCTGCGCATCCACTTGTCCGTAGGGCTGGGCGCGCTCACCATTGCGCTGGGTTTTGTGGCTGAGGCTATCGTCTGACACCGGCATGTGTTGAAAGGGCAATGCGGGCGGGGTGGCAAGCGGTCAAATGGCTCCTATAGCTTTGCCTATGGCAAGCGCAGCGATTCACAGTATTCATCCTGAACAACAATATCTCGATCTGATGCGTCAGATTTGGGAGAGCGGCAGCCAGCGCCAAGACCGCACCGGTATCGGCACGCGATCCATCGCGGGTGCGATGCTGCGGTATGATCTGGCGGGTGGCGCAATGCCGCTGCTCACGACAAAGCGCGTTTACTGGAAGACCGCGACGCGCGAGATGCTGTGGTTCTTAACAGGCGAGACCAACATCCGCCCCCTGGTGCTGCAAGGTGTCAAAATCTGGAATGAATGGCCGCACGCGCAATATGTCAAAGAAAGCGGCGAAGACGTCAGCCTCGAAGAATTCGTGCAGCGCATCGCGGATGATGAGGATTTTGCGTCCCGCTGGGGTGATCTTGGCCCTGTTTATGGCAAGCAGTGGGTCGATTGGCCGACCTACCGGTATCGCAAAGACGGTCTGTATGAGCGCGGGAAGGGCATCAATCAGGTCGCCGATCTGATCGATAGCCTGACGAACAATCCCGGCAGTCGCCGTCATATCCTAGAAGGGTGGAATGTCGCCGAGCTTGACCGGATGGCACTGCCGCCGTGTCATAAGACCTATCAGTTCCATGTCGCGGGCGACCAGCTCAATTGCATGCTGTATCAGCGCAGCTGCGATGTGGCTCTTGGCCTACCGTTCAACCTTTGGTCGGCGGCGCTCTTGCAGCGCATGATCGCACAGCAAGTCGGCCTTGAGCCGGGCGAGCTTGTGTGGATGGGCGGTGACGTGCACCTCTATCTCAATCACGAGCATTTGATCACAGAACAACTGACTCGTAAGCCATCGGGTGCGCCGACTCTTGAAATCACCCGAAAGCCCGAAACAATTTTCGATTACAAAATTGAGGATTTCGTGGTGCATGATTACGCGCCGCAGGCCCCAATCAAGGCACCTGTTGCGGTTTGATCCGCGCCGCTTGACCGCGTCAAAAGCCTGACATACCCGACCTCTCAGACGCACGGGCCAGAGGCACGGCAAACGCCGCTTTCCTGCCGTGCCCACGGACTATATGTGGGAGAGCACAGCTATGGCCAATCAGGCCGATACTACGCCGCAATCCGGAGACAACCGGCCAGCATTGGCGCTGCACGTGCCAGAGCCGCGCTCGCGTCCCGGCGATCCCGTAAACTTTGCCGATGTCGTTGTTGGCAAAGCCGGTGATCAGCCGCGTCCCGATGAAAGTACCAAGCCTGAGGATATGAAGGACCTCGCCTATGATCTCGTCCGCGTGCTGGGCGATGACAACAAGGCGCACGGCCCGTGGGACCCGAAGCTCGATCCCGACACTCTGCGCACAATGCTGGGCCATATGGCGATGGTTCGCGCCTTTGATGAACGCATGTTCCGAGGCCAGCGTCAGGGTAAGACATCGTTTTACATGAAGTGTACTGGCGAAGAAGCGACCAGCGTCGCGGCTTCAATGGCTCTGGCCAGCGACGATATGGTGTTTCCATCATACCGCCAGCAAGGCATCTTGATCGCGCGCGGCTATCCGCTGATCGAGATGATCAACCAGATCTATTCGAACAAGGGCGACAAGCTGCTCGGCCGCCAATTGCCGATCATGTATTCCAGCCGCGAGCACAGCTTTTTCAGCATTTCCGGCAACCTTGCGACGCAAACCCCGCAAGCCGTTGGCTGGGCGATGGCAAGCGCGATCAAAGGCGACAGCAGGATTGCCGCTACTTGGGTGGGCGAAGGCTCGACAGCAGAGGGTGACTTCCACTCCGCCTGCACATTCGCGACCGTTTATAACGCGCCGGTGATCTTGAACGTGATCAACAACCAATGGGCGATCTCCAGCTTTTCCGGGTTTGCGGGCGGTGAACGCACGACCTTTGCCGCGCGCGCTCTGGGATACGGCATTGCCGGTCTGCGCGTGGATGGCAACGATGCGCTGGCGTGTTTCGCTGCGCAGCAATGGGCCGCCAACCGCGCCCGTGCCAATCAGGGTCCAAGCCTGATCGAATATTTCACCTACCGCGCAGAGGGACACTCCACATCGGACGATCCTTCTGGGTACCGCTCTGCACAGGAACGCGAGGAATGGCCGCTGGGTGATCCGGTGATGCGCCTTAAAAACCACCTCATCGAAATCGGTGAGTGGGATGAGGAACGTCAGACCGTGATGGACCTCAAATGCGCCGAGGAAGTCAAAGCGACGACCAAAGAGGCCGAGAAAAACGGCATCCTTGGCCACGGTATGCACCACCCGTTCCACACCATGTTCGAAGACGTGTTTGAAGAGCTGCCTTGGCATCTTAAAGAACAAGCCGAGCAAGCGACGCGGGAACGGATCACGAAATTCGGTTCGGAAAGGCCATACGAATGAGCACCGAAACGAAAACCGAAGCGCCTGTAGAGCAGGCTGAAGACCGACGGATCAACATGATCGAGGCGATCAACGAAGCTCTCGATATCATGCTGGAGCGTGACGATAACGTCGTCGTGATGGGTGAGGATGTTGGCTATTTCGGCGGCGTGTTTCGCTGCACTGCCGGGCTTCAGGAAAAGCACGGCAAAACCCGCGTGTTCGACACGCCGATCAACGAATGCGGCATTATCGGCGCGGCTGTGGGCATGGGCGCATATGGCCTGCGTCCTGTTCCCGAAATCCAGTTTGCCGATTACATCTATCCGGGCCTTGATCAGCTGATTTCTGAAGCGGCGCGTCTGCGTTACCGCTCGGCCACCGAATACATCGCGCCGCTGACGGTGCGCTCACCTTTTGGTGGCGGCATTTTCGGCGGGCAGACGCACTCGCAGTCTCCCGAAAGCCTGTTCACCCATGTGGCGGGTCTGAAAACGGTGATCCCCGCGACGCCATATGATGCGAAGGGCCTTTTGATCTCGTGCATTGAAGACAACGATCCCGTGATCTTCTTTGAGCCGAAACGTATCTATAACGGCCCGTTCACCGGCTTTTACGACAAGCCTGTCGAGCCGTGGAAGAAGCACAAGGATAGCGTCGTGCCAGAGGGGTACTACAAAATCCCGCTAGGCAAAGCGCGCCATGTCACCGAAGGCGAACAGCTGACCATTTTAGCCTATGGCACAATGGTTCACGTGGCCGAGGCCGTGGCAAAGGCGAAGGGTGTGGAGGCCGACATTCTCGACCTGCGCACGCTGGTGCCGCTCGACATCGAAGCCATTGAAGCATCGGTGAAGAAAACGGGCCGCTGCCTGATCGTGCACGAGGCCACCCGCACAAGCGGATTTGGCGCGGAGCTCTCGGCGCTGGTGACGGAGCGGTGCTTCTATCACCTCGAAGCGCCGGTCGAGCGCGTAACCGGCTTTGATACGCCGTATCCGCACAGCCTCGAATGGGCGTATTTCCCGGGGCCGGTGCGTATCGGCGAAGCGATTGACGGGATTTTGAAGGACTAACGGATGGCTCGATCCACTTTCCTACATGCACTGTTTCGTGCGATTGCAAATGCAGTCGCAAACGGCGCGAAAGGCGGAAAAGTTGGAGAAGTGTCACCCGAGCGATTTGGCGACATCGCCAGTAAAAACAATGTTTTGAGGGTGTAGGACACAGATGACATGTTGGGAAATGTGTCACCCGGTGCCTACACAAAGGATAGTTTGAAATATGGCTAAGTTCACATTCAACATGCCCGACGTGGGTGAAGGCGTTGCCGAGGCAGAGATCGTCGAATGGATGGTCAAAGTCGGCGACACCGTGTCCGAAGATCAGCATCTGGTCGATGTGATGACGGACAAGGCAACAATCGACATCGAAAGCCCCGTTGACGGCAAAGTGATCGAGGTTGCCGGCGAGGTTGGTGATGTGATCGCGGTCGGATCAATGTTGCTTGTCGTCGAAGTCGAAGGCGATGTCGCCGGAGCGGTTGAAGACGAAACGTCAGCAGCAGCGCCCGCTCCGGAACCTGAGGCAGCAGCTGCCCCTGCACCAACTCCTGCACCCGCTCCAGAGCCGGCCCCTGCGCCCGCTCCCGAGCCTGCACCCGCACCAGCTCCCGTGGCAGAAGCCGTATCAGCGGCGAAAGTCCTCGCGACCCCGGCGGTGCGCAAACGCGCCCGCGATCTCGGCATTGATCTTGCTCAGGTAAAACCCGCCGAAGATGGCCGTGTGCGCCACGGCGATCTGGATCAGTTCCTGTCATACAATTCGGGCGGCGGTTTCTCTGCTGCTGGCGCGACGCGCGAAGACGAGGCGATCAAGGTTATCGGTCTGCGCAAACGCATCGCCCAGAATATGAGCGCAGCAAAGCGCAACATCCCGCATTTCACTTATGTCGAGGAATGCGACGTTACCGAGCTGGAGCGGATGCGTACGCAGCTCAATGCGGATCGCGGTGACAAGCCAAAGCTGACCATGCTGCCGCTGCTGATTTCGGCATTCTGCAAACTGATCCCGGACTATCCGATGATCAACGCGCGCTACGATGACGAAGCGAATGTCGTTACTCGTCACGGCTCTGTCCACATGGGCATGGCGACCCAGACCAATACCGGTCTGATGGTACCAGTGATCAAAGACGCGCAGAGCCGCAATCTGTGGCAGCTTGCGCGTGAAATTGGCCGCTTGGCGAACGCAGCGCGCGATGGATCGGCGAAGTCGGATGAGCTTTCCGGATCGACAATCACGGTGACATCGCTTGGCCCGCTTGGCGGCGTTGCGACCACTCCGGTGATTAACCGTCCAGAGGTCGCGATTATCGGCCCGAACCGCATTATCGAACGTCCGATGTTTGTAACCGGCGCCGATGGCGTGGAGCGAATCGAGAAGCGCAAGCTGATGAATATCTCGATCAGCTGCGATCACCGCGTCGTAGATGGATTTGATGCGGCGAGCTTTATTCAGGACGTGAAAAAGCTGATCGAAACGCCTGTTTCGCTGCTTGCAGATTGAATGGAGAAATAAAAGAGCAATTGATGGCTCAACAGCCGTTGACAGCTTTCATCGCGGGGCTTAGAGGCCCTGCTTCCCAAGCGGTGCAAACCACAGTTTGAACGGTCAAGTTTAAGCGGGTGTAGCTCAGTTGGTTAGAGCGCCGGCCTGTCACGCCGGAGGTCGCGAGTTCAAGTCTCGTCACTCGCGCCACTTGGGAATTCTGAAATCGGTAAATGGCTTATCAGCAGGCGTCTTCGGGCGAGCTTGTTTTGCGCAATGCCCAATCGACAGCGTTGCTTAACAGCTTGCGGTTTTCAGGTACGTCATATGCTGTGAAGCTGTGGCCGATAGCGGAATAGAAAAAGCGCCCTTGTCCGGAGCAGCGCAGCCACGCAATTGGATGGCCTTTCGGACCGCCGCCCATTCGAAGGTCGGCAACATCGCCATAGACATCGTTTCGCGGCGAGTAAGTCGTCTCATCGATGCCCAGCAACACTCTGGCATC
Source organism: Erythrobacter crassostreae (assembly GCF_019204045.1). Lineage (GTDB taxonomy): Bacteria > Pseudomonadota > Alphaproteobacteria > Sphingomonadales > Sphingomonadaceae > Erythrobacter > Erythrobacter crassostreae. The sequence goes on from NZ_JAGSPC010000001.1 coordinate 1,949,520, forward strand.
GCCGAGCTTTCCTACATCGTCGAAACTGTACCATTCCTCTTCCTGTTCCCATTCAGCAGGCAATCCCGCCATGACAGGATGCTGGGCAGAAAGGTTGACCACGCGGGCGGTTTGAAACTGCGGGTCCGCGGGATGGCCAATGAATTCGGGGCCAATCAGTTTACTGTCATACCAAGGCCAGCCCTCATGAGACGCGTCACCGGACCCGTGAATTGCGATAAAACCGCCGCCAGCCTCGACCCATGATTGGAGTGCGTTTTCCTGGCTATCAGACAGCGCATCACCGGTCACATTGTTGAAAACGACGAGAGAAAATCGGGCAAGTTGCTCTTCGTTGAAAACCGCTCCGTTCACAGTCGTGAACAATCCCATCGAACGGTCAGTCGCTATTTTGGCAAAGAACCGGTCACCGCCCGCGATCCCTTCGTTATGGCGAAAATCGCGGGTTTTGGAGAAAACCAGGATGGCAGGCTGGGCCATGTACTCAAAGATCGTTGGGGCAGTTTGATCGTGCGCAGGCTGAGCGACTGGAGCGATGGGTTCCATCGGAACGGAAGGCGCGCATCCAGAGAGAGCGACAGCAGCAGAGAGCACGGCGGCGAAAGGTGTTGTTCGTGTCATCTCGCTCAGCATAAGAGCAAGCGCTTGCCTGCCAAGCCTTTAGTGATCGATCACTTATCCGATTTAGACTCCACCACAGGCGCGCTCCAGCTGCCAGTCTCCATCCAGATCAACAGCGGTCTGAGTGGCAGGAGCCAGATCAGGCCGAGAAAAAGATAGACGACCGTTTGGGCCGCCCCGTGCCAGCTTCCGATCAAATCAGGAGCATAGCGGGCGATCAGAACGCCATAGACCATCAGGAATACAAACAGACCGATAATGCCGACCGGAATGCGCCAAGTGGGTGTTTCTCTCATCATTCCAGTCCGTAAATGCGGGTCGGGGTGACAACCGCGTCCAGCGGAATGTCATGCGGCTCGGTCGGCAAAGCTTCGCAAAGCTGCGCGTCCCATGCGAGGCCAATGGTTATCCGCCCGGGATGTTCCGCTAGCCAGCGATCATAATGCCCACCGCCTTGGCCCAAACGCTCTCTATCAGCCGTAAATCCGATAAGAGGAACGAACAGCACATCGGGTACCATCTTGGCCGCATCGGCACCGGGCTGCCGAATATCAAATGGTCCGGGCTCGAGATCTGTTTCGCCAAACGGATCGCTGTGCTCACGAAACATCATCGCAGCCTTTGGAGAGCTGAAATGAGGAAGCGCAACGGTGTGACCCGCTTCGTGAAAGAACTTCGCATAACCACCCGCAGGCGCTTCCTGATCGTTGGCGGAGTAGATCCCAATCGTTGCGTCCGATCTGATCTTTGCAAGCAGCGGAGCAGGGGGACGATGGAATAGCAGAGCGCGGATTGCGTCACTTTGCGCGGCGACATGCTCACGGCGCACTTTGCGAAGTGATTTGCGAAGGACTGATTTGGAAAGGGTCATCACGGCTCAGATAAGCCCCGACCTGAAAGGTCGCAAGGGCGTCCGCCCGTCCGCAGCAAAGCGAGGAAATCGCACATTTGATAAGGTGCGCAACCAAACAAAGCCTCGGCCCAAGGGGCCGCAAGGGCGACCGCCCGCCCGCAGCGAAGCGAGGAAAGCAAAGTGAGCGGATGCGAACGTCGGCGCTTGAGGCCAACAAAAAGGTGTAGCGGGACCACCATGGGTCGTTGCCAGAGAAATCCTCTGACGCGAAAACGTCAGGTGGGTGCCGTATGCCCAAGCCCCCAGGACGAACCCGTAAACTCAGGCAGGGACAGCTCCCGATGGATTGCTTATAGCCTCAGGGATGTTCAATCGGCTCGTGCCGGGCAGCCCCGCCATGAACAGACTTAGGACGACTGGGCCGTTCCTTCAAGCGCGGTCGCTGTCTCTTCTGCACGCAGAGCGAGTGCTTCAAGCTTTTCGATGATGTCATCACCCATGGCTGGTGCGCCAAACATATCGTGCTGATGGCTCGCCGCTTCGCGCATTTCCGAAAGCTGCTCTTTCAATTCGGCGATTTCTTCTCGGGCGCGCGCTTCGGCTTTGGTGAGCGTGTCGATCTCGGTTTTTAGCTCGGCTTTCTTTCCACCCGACTTCGCTTTTTCATGCTCGACCGTCTCAGAAGATTTCTTCGCGACCTTGCGTGCCTCGGCGAGCTCGTCAGCAAGGAACAATGCCGCAAATAGCATGTTCTGGGTTTCTTGCGGAGCGCGTGCACCGCCCAACTGTTCGTATTTCTCGTTTATCATCGCGCCCAGTTTGGCGATGTGATCTTCTTCGCCATCGGCACAATTGACGGGATAGGTGCGCGACCCAATGGTGAGTTTGACCTGACTCATGCTTCCAGATCCTCAATCAGAACATCAAGTTCCCGCATGGTATCAGCGACTTCCTCGCGCAATTTCTCATGGGCGTTGACGAGCGCCATTACCTTTGCCGAGCCACCGCTATCAGAAGATGAGCTTTCAGGAGGTGTAGGCGCGTTGGCGCGCGCTTTCGCAATCCGCTCCATCGCGGCTTCGATACGTTCCATTGCGGAGACAATTCTGGCCTCGGTCATGATGTTGTAAATATCAAGAATGCCGAGCCTGCGCAAAGCCTTGGGCTGCCCTGTTGATAAGTGATCTGGAATGATGGTGGGAGGACGCTTCGTTCAATCGAATGGGGAGCAACGCGTTACAGCAAGCGAGCACCGCTTGACCTCACCATGGTGCTCGGCAATGGCGTTCGAACGGATCGAATCGAGCGCGGTACGTCACTGGCCAGTGCTCGCAAGGTTTGCGCGGCGATATCAATCAATCCATGCCGCGCGCCAGCAGGAGGCAACAGACTCGCATGACGACTGATACTTCGCGCTTGCAGAATATGGCCAACGCCATTCGCGCGCTTTCGATGGACGCTGTGCAAGCGGCCAATTCAGGTCACCCCGGAATGCCGATGGGCATGGCCGATGTCGCGACCGTTCTGTTCCAGAACCATATCAAGTTCGATCCTTCGCGCCCTGACTGGGCCGACCGCGATCGTTTCGTATTATCGGCAGGCCATGGCTCAATGCTGATTTACAGCATGCTTCATTTAAGTGGGTATGCCCGTCCAACAATGGACGACATCCGCAATTTCCGTTCACTCGGTAGCCCGTGCGCCGGTCACCCCGAAAATTTCCTGCTCGAGGGCGTCGAATGCACCACCGGCCCGCTGGGTCAAGGTATTGCGATGGCTGTCGGTATGGCGATGGCAGAGCGCAACCTCAACGCGACATTCGGCGATGATATCGTGGATCACCGGACATGGGTGATCGCAGGCGACGGTTGCTTGATGGAAGGCGTCAATCACGAGGCCATCGGTCTCGCGGGACATCTTCACCTAGGCCGTCTCAATGTCCTTTGGGATGACAACAACATCACGATTGATGGTCCGGCAGATTTGTCGACGAGCGAAGATGTGAAGGCTCGCTATGAAGCGACTGGCTGGCATGTGGTTAGCTGTGACGGTCATGATTTTGACGATATCGAGCGTGCAATCAACGAAGCGAAAGCCGATAGCCGCCCATCGTTGATCGCTTGTAAGACGGTGATCGGTAAGGGCGCGCCCACCAAACAGGGCACAAGCGCGACCCACGGCGCACCTCTTGGTGCAGAAGAAATCACTGGTGCGCGCGAAGCGCTGGGTTGGAACGCTGCTCCGTTTGAAGTTCCGTCAGATATCCTCGCAGATTGGCGCGCGACTGGCGACGCTGGCAGCGACCTTCACGGCGCGTGGGCAGCACGGCTTGCCGGGTCTGCTCATAGGGGTGAATTTGAGCGCCGCATGGCTGGCAACCTGCCCGAAACCAATGTGATCGAAGACCATATCGCGGGATTGATTGCCGATCCCCAGGGCGTTGCAAGCCGCAAAGCGAGCGAAATGGCGCTTGATGTGATCAACCCTGCAATGCCGGAAACAATTGGCGGCAGCGCGGATCTGACAGGTTCGAACAACACCAAAGCTGGCGGCATCGAAGGCTTCACAGCCGACAATTACGGCGGCCGGTATGTCTATTACGGCATCCGCGAATTCGGAATGTCGGCTGCGATGAATGGCATGGCGCTGCATGGCGGCGTGATCCCGTATGGCGGTACGTTCCTCGTCTTTACCGATTATGCACGTGGGGCAATCCGTCTTTCCGCATTGCAAAAAGCCCGCGCGATTTATGTCATGACGCATGACAGCATCGGGCTTGGCGAAGATGGCCCGACGCACCAACCGGTTGAGCACCTCGCTTCGCTGCGGGCTATGCCGAACCTGTTGGTGATGCGTCCGGCGGATGCAGTCGAAACCGCTGAATGCTGGCAAGTTGCTTTGCAGCAAGCGGATCGTCCGGCGATCCTTGCTCTTTCGCGTCAAGGACTACCGCAAGTGCGATTGAGCGATGCCGGCGAGAACCTTTCGGCCAAAGGCGCATACCGCTTGAAAGCTGCGGGCGCTGACCGGAAGGTTGTGATCCTCGCTACAGGCGCGGAAATCGGTGTCGCGATGGAAAGTGCAAAGGCGCTTGAAGAAGCGGGCATTGGCACCGACGTTGTTTCTATGGTCTGCACGGAATTATTTGATGAGCAAGATGACGCTTACCGCGCCGATTTGCTCCCGTCGGATGCTGTGATCGTATCAATCGAGGCAGCGAGCACATTCGGTTGGCAGCGCTACACCGGTACAAATGGTCTAAACATCGGCATCGACAGTTTTGGCGCATCGGCACCGGCAAAGGACCTGTTCGCCCATTTTGGTTTCACTGCGGATGCAATCGTCCCGCAAATTCACAACAAATTGAACGACTAAGCAGGAGCTTCTTTCATGGCTACCAAAGTTGCAATTAATGGTTTTGGCCGCATTGGCCGTCTTGTTGCCCGCGCTATTCTGGAGCGCAGCGATCACGATCTCGAACTCGTTTCGATCAACGATCTTGCTGACACCAAATCGAACGCTCTGTTGTTCAAATACGATTCCACCCATGGCCGTTTCCCCGGCGAAGTGGACGTGAAGGACGGCGCGATTGTTGTTGGCGGCAAATCCATTGCTGTCACGTCAGAGCGTGATCCGGGCAATTTGCCGCACGGCGCACAGGGCGTGGACATTGTGCTTGAATGCACCGGCTTTTTTCAAAGCGACGAAGCGTGCCGCCCGCATCTTACCGCAGGCGCAAAACGGGTTCTAATCTCGGCTCCAGCCAAGAATGTCAGCGCCACAATCGTTTATGGCGTGAACCACGATGTGCTGACCGGCGAAGACGTGATCGTCTCCAACGCCAGTTGCACAACGAACTGCCTCTCGCCGATTGCCAAAGTGCTCAACGATACCGTCGGTATCGAGCGCGGCTTTATGACGACGATCCACTCTTACACCAACGACCAACGTATGCTGGATCAGATGCACGGTGATATGCGCCGTGCTCGCGGCGGCGCGCAGAATATGATCCCGACCACGACCGGCGCTGCGCGTGCTGTAGGCTTGGTTCTCCCTGAGCTTGCTGGCAAGTTGGATGGTTCGTCCGTCCGAGTGCCTACGCCAAATGTGTCGCTCGTTGATCTGGTGTTCCAACCGGGCCGCGACACTTCTGCTGAAGAACTCAACGCGGCGCTCAAAGCGGCATCGGATGGCGCCATGAAGGGTGTGCTCGATTACACTGACGAGCCACTGGTTTCGTCCGACTTCAACCATCATCCGGCCAGCTCGACCGTGGACAGCCTCGAAACAAGCGTAATGGAAGGCAAACTTGCTCGCGTCGTTTCGTGGTATGACAACGAATGGGGCTTTTCCAACCGCATGATCGACACCGCCGGTGTGATGGCGAAATTCCTGTAAACTGAACGCTTCGAAAGGGCGCGACCCTTAAAGGACAACACATGGCCGCATTCAAAACACTCGATGATTTGGGTGACGTGACCGGCAAGGTCGCGCTCGTTCGGGTTGATCTCAACCTGCCGATGAAAGACGGTTCCGCGACCGATGTTACGCGTGTCGAGGCGATCAAGTCGACTGTGCTCGAACTGGCCGAAAAGGGCGCGAAAGTGCTTATGCTGGCGCATTTTGGGCGTCCAGGTGGGAAACGTTCATCGGTGCTATCAACCAGCATGGTTGTTGGCGATGTCGAGGGTGTCCTCGGCAAAGAGCTGATGTTCATTCCCGAAGTCGCCGGACCGGTTGTGGAACAGTCCATCGGCATCCTGCGTAATGGAGATATCGGTTTGCTCGACAACACCCGTTTCTGGGCAGGCGAGACCGAAAACGATCCGAACTTTGCGCAAAGCATTGCGGCGCATGGTGATTTCTTCGTGAATGACGCATTCAGCGCCGCACACCGCGCTCACGCAACAACAGAAGGTATCACGCACCACTTGCCGTCCTACGCGGGCCGCGCCATGGAGCGCGAGCTTAAGGCGCTGGAGGCCGCACTCGGCACTCCCGAACAGCCGGTTGCCGCAGTTGTGGGCGGTGCCAAGGTTTCGACCAAGCTGGCGGTTCTCGAAAACCTGGTTGGCAAGGTGCAGCACCTCATTATCGGCGGGGGCATGGCCAACACCTTTCTCGCCGCGCGCGGTGTGAATGTTGGTAAGTCACTTTGCGAGCATGATCTTACGGATACCGCATCCAAGATCATGGATGAGGCCGACCATGCAGGTTGCACCGTACACCTGCCCTATGATGTCGTCGTATCGAAAGAATTCGCCGCGAATCCTGATAGCTTGCGCACCTGCAACGTTCACGAAGTCACAGAAGACGAGATGATTCTCGACATTGGCCCGCTCGCAACGGAAGCGCTTGCTGATGTCCTTAAGACTTGTCGAACTCTGGTGTGGAACGGGCCGCTCGGCGCATTCGAGACTGAGCCGTTTGATGCAGCGACCGTCGCACTGGCGCGCCATGCGGCTGCGCTCACGCAAGAAGGTTCACTGATCAGCGTAGCCGGCGGAGGCGACACCGTCGCCGCGCTGGCACAAGCAGGTGTGACCCAAGACGTCACCTACATTTCAACCGCAGGCGGCGCCTTCCTTGAATGGATGGAAGGTAAGGAGCTGCCCGGCGTCGCCGCTTTGAGCAAATAGGAATGGCCGAAATCGAAGCCCTGATCGAAGCGCAGGAATTGCGCTTTATGCAAAGCTGGATGCACCGCGACGCGACCGCGATCCGCGACATCGCTGCTCGTGATTTCATGATGATGGTTGGCAGCAGCCCTCCTGAACTTCTTGATCGCCCAAGCTTCCTTGCTGCGACTGCGGATGGCTTTCGCTGCATTGGGTTTCGGCTTGGCCAATCCTTTGTTAGGCGCCATGGCAGATGCGCGTGGTATGTTGCCGGAGCAAGGCTTGAGCTTGAGCTTGGCCGGATTGAATGGAGCGGCGATTTCATGCTGACCGGGCTGTGGCGCAAATCGCGTTTTCAGGGCTGGAAACTGGCCGAGCACAGCATCGCGCCATCTGCGAAAGATGGCCGTTTCAGTGAAACCGTTCGCAGTATGCAATTGTGGACGTAATTTGAAATGAGCGAACCAACCACCGAGTATGGCTATTACAACGCCGTGGAATGCACCGAAGGCGAGTTTGCGGGCTGGTACCACTGGAACCATGATCCTTACGAAACCCGTAGCGGCCCGTTCTTTATGCGCCGCGAGGATGACGGCGCATATCTGAGCGCTTTCCGCGCCGAGCAGCAGCATATGAATGGCGCGGGATCCATGCATGGCGGCTGCCTGATGACCTTTGCCGATTTTGCCTTGTTTGCGATTGCGACGGATGAGCTTGCCGGGGCGGATGCCGTGACAATGAACCTGTCGAGCGACTTCCTTGGCGGTATCCCAAAGGGGGCATTGGTCGAAGCGCGCGGTGAGGTTACTCGCGGCGGCGGTAAGACGGTGTTTGTTCGCGGTCTTATCACGGGTGACGGGAAACCCGCGCTCAGCTTCACAGGCATTATCCGCAAATTCAGCCCCCGTAAGACCTCGGGGTAAGACCTGACATTATGGCCCAGACCCACTCCTTGTTCTCCACGCCGTTTGTTGTCGATCAGCTACAGAGCGAGGCGGGAATTGCGGCGCTGCGTCAGGTAATCGAAGCCGAACAGGCGCGCGATGCGGCCGGGGTTTCGATCTCGAACCTAGGCGGTTGGCACTCGAACACACAGATGATCGATTGGGGCGGAGAGGCGGCGAAAGCGCTTGCATTCAAAGCCATGCAATTGGCTGACGCTTACACTCAGGATGACAAAAGCCCGCAAGAAAGCCGGTTTGGCTGGGTACCGGAAATGTGGGCCAATGTTTCAAGCAAAGGTAACGCCAACCAATACCATACGCATCCGGGCAGCTATTGGTCATTGGTTGCCTATGTCGATGACGGGTATGATGGGGATGATGATCCTAGCCTTGGCGGACATCTTCAGTTGCTCGACCCACGCATGCCGATGGTTCGGATGACTGCCCCCGATCTACGCGTCAAAGAAGCTAATGGAGTTCCGCAGGTCAGCGAGATGTCCATTCGACCGAAGACCGGAATGATCGTGATGTTTCCCAGCTGGCTGCAACACGCGGTCCGGCCATTTCAAGGGCAGGGGACGCGGATCAGCATTGCGATCAACCTCACTCCCGGCTTGAAAGCGCAAGGCTCCACTTGAAAACCAGTGTTAACGGCGTTGCCCCACGGCGCGCCTCTGGCTAAGGCGCCAGCGAACCCTTGATGCATAGGTATGCACCCTGAAAGGACGATTGATGAACACCGAAGAGATGACCGCCAAGATTGCCAATGGACAAGGCTTTATCGCCGCACTGGACCAGTCGGGCGGCTCGACGCCAAAGGCGCTGCGCGGTTACGGTGTTGAAGATGGTGAATGGAGCGGTGACGATGAAATGTTCGCTCAAATCCATGCGATGCGCAGCCGTGTGATCACATCACCATGCTTTGGCAGCGGCAAAGTCATCGGCGCGATCTTGTTTGAAAGAACCATGGATGGCAGCGTTGAAGGTAAGACGACCGCGGATGCTCTGAAAGCGCGCGGCATCGTGCCTTTCATCAAGGTCGATCAGGGGCTCGCCGACGAAGAAAACGGCGCGCAGATGATGAAGCCACTCGATAAGCTCCCAGCTCTGCTCGAGAAATCAGTTGGCCACGGTATGTTCGGCACCAAAATGCGCTCTGTGATCAAATCGGCCAATCCTGTTGGTATCGCCGCTGTCGTTGAGCAGCAGTTTGCCGTCGGAAATCAGATCGCTGATGCGGGTCTGATGCCGATGCTTGAGCCGGAATATGATATCACCGCCGGTGACCGCGAAGCGGGCGAAGACATTTTGCTGGCCGAGATCATGAAGGGCCTTGATGCACTTTCGGAAGGCCGCAAGGTCATGCTCAAGCTCTCGATCCCGGTAAAGGCTGGGCACTATGCGCCAGCGATCAATCATCCGAATGTGCTGCGCGTCGTTGCTCTTTCGGGCGGTTTTTCGACCGATGATGCGTGCGAGCGCCTGGCGAAGAACCCGGGCATGATCGCGAGCTTCAGCCGAGGCCTGTTGCAGGATCTACGCAAAGGTCAGTCGGATGATGAGTTCGATGGCACGCTGGGCAGCGCGATCGAGAAAATCGCCGGAGCCAGCTGCGCTGGATAATTGATACGATGTGCGGACCGCGACACTTTGACTATTATCAGGGTGTGGCTCCTATGATGTGGGTGATGTTTGCACTATCGCTGCTCGAATTGGTTGCGGTGCACTTTTTCGTTGCGATCAAATGGCCCTATATCGGTTGGCCATTGACGATCCTATCGGCGATCGGCGCGCTCTGGATACTGGTCTGGATACGATCTTTCCGGTCGAGGCCGCATAGCCTGTCTGGCAACCAACTGACGCTTAATTTCGGCAACCTCAAATCTGTGCAACTCGATCTTGCGAACATCGCCCGGATCAAACGCGGTTGGGAACAAGGCGCGCTTGAAAAGAAAGACCATATCAATCTGGCTGGAATTGCGTTTCCCAATCGCTGCATCGAATTGCTGGAACCGTTGGAGAAGGGACGCAGCCGCGTGTTTGTGCGGGTTGATGATCCCGGCGCGTTTGATGATGCCTTGGGCGATAGCGGCGTTGTGTTTGAATGAACAGTTTGCGCACGGCGCGGCAAAAGCTGCGCTTGGCCTTGGCACGAAGCATCGCTAAGCGCGTAGGCGATGATTGAAACACAGCTTTACCTTGTATCCCCTCAAGAGGTCGGCGGAGACTTTCCCGCACGGCTCGAACGCGCGCTTGTCGCCGGGAAAGGGATCGTCACCGCGTTCCAGTTCCGTGTCAAAGGAGCCGAGGATCAACACCAATTGGCAGCCCTGGCTGAGCCTTTGCAAACGATCTGCGCGGCCCATGATGTTGCCTTTATCGTCAATGACAGCGTCCCGCTTGCAAGGCGTCTCAAAGCGGACGGCGTGCATCTGGGGCAGGGCGATGGCGACCCCAAAGAAGCGCGGGAAGAGTTGGGCCGCGACGCACAGATTGGCGTGACCTGCCACGCATCCAAACATCTCGCGATGGATGCGGGCGAGGCTGGCGCAGACTATATTGCCTTTGGTGCTTTTTTTGAAAGCACGACCAAAGATAAAGGGGATGCTGAGCGTCCGACGGTTGAGACAATCGAATGGTGGGCGACGCTGTTCGAGATTCCCTGTGTTGTGATCGGGGGCATCACTCCAGACAATTGTGCGCCATTGATCAAGGCGGGCGCAGATTTCCTCGCTGTTTCTGGCGCTGTTTGGAATGGTGACGAGGTTGCAATCGTTGAGGCATTTGTACAAGTGATCAACGAGACTGAGAGGCCCAAGCCATGAAATTCTTCGATCGTATCCTCACCATTGTGATCACCGCAACGCTGACATCAGCGGCTTGGATTATTTTCGGTGGGACGGTCTTCGAAATGGCGAGCGACCGTCAAGATGAAGCTGCGCCACCGGTTGATACGCCGGAGCCGGTCGTTCCAACGCCGGCTGTAACAGCCGCGCCTTCTGCGCCGTCAATTGCGGCTCCTGATGTCACAGAAACGCCAACGGTTGCTCCTACGACAGCACCGACACCGCCCGCCGTGCCGGAGCCATCGCCATCACCCGAAGCATCTGAAGCGCCGGAACCAACCGAAGCGTAACTAGGATTGACCACCTAGGCGCGTGCAGATCAGCTTCCCGCGCTTTAGCTGGTTGGTGCCCACACGCGAAAAACGCTCACCCTTTTTGGGGCCGCGCGTGAAGGTCAAAGACTTACCTCGGAGCAGGTAAATGCCTTTGCCCGCAGTGTTCGTATAGCTGGAAGCCGAGCCGAGGCGGAATTCTTCTTCTTTTACTACGTCAAATGCTTTGCCGCCGACATCGCCCGGCAGCGCGCATTGGTACGTGCCGTGCGGCATCGTCGTAAGCTTGCCGCCGACAGGTTTGTCCTGCGCCATCATGGGCGCGGCAGCCGCGACACCAGCCGCAAACGCAGTGAGAAGAAATATGTATCGTGTTTTCATAGCGGTGTACTCTTAGTGCGCACCGGAGTAACATTATGTGGCGTCACTATCCATGCTGTTAACCATCGTAAGGTGAATTGCGGCTGACATTTTACGACAAGTTACCTTCCGCCTCCGGTGTGCTTGCCGAGAACTCCTACCTCCGCTATTGGCGCGCATCACAGTTATCTTGAGCGCGCCGCCCTTGCCGCGCGCCACATCTCCGACAAAGGCAGCAGGCCCCATGAAAATCAGCGGCGTAGACATTCGTCCCGGCAACATCATCGAATATGAAAAAGGCATCTGGAAAGTTGCCAAGATTCAGCACACCCAGCCGGGTAAGGGCGGGGCGTACATGCAGGTCGAGATGAAGAACCTGCAAGATGGCCGCAAAACCAACGTTCGTTTCCGCAGTGCAGACACTGTTGAAAAGGTGCGCCTCGATACTGCTGATTATCAGTTCCTCTATGAAGACGGCGACATGCTCGTTTTCATGGATCAGGTGAACTACGAGCAGATCATGCTGCCGAGTGACCTTTTGGGCGATGCACGTCCATTTCTTCAAGACGGTATGCAGGTCATGCTTGAGCTGTGGGAAGAGAAACCGATTTCGGTTCAGCTTCCAAACCAGATCGAAGCTGAAATCGTAGAAGCCGATGCGGTTGTCAAAGGGCAGACCGCTTCGTCCAGCTACAAACCTGCAGTGCTCGACAATGGTGTTCGCATCATGGTTCCGCCGCACATCGGCAGCGGCACACGCATTGTTGTCGATGTGTATGAACAAACTTATGTCGGCAAAGCGAGCTAACCCAGAATGTCGATGTTTTCAGGCCTGATTCGCGTCATGGAGCGCGCTGCGCGTAAAGCGGGCGGCCGCTTGCGCCGCGATTTTGGCGAGGTTGAACACCTGCAGGTGAGCCGCAAGGGCCCAGCCGACTTTGTGTCCAAAGCGGATATGCGGGCCGAGCGTATCCTTTATGATGAGCTTCTCAATGCTCGGCCCGGTTGGGGCTTTGTTTTGGAAGAAGCTGGCGTCATCGAAGGCGATCCCGGCATGCCGCGCTGGATCATCGATCCGCTCGATGGAACAAGCAACTTTTTGCACGGTATTCCGCACTTTGCGATCAGCATTGCTGTTCAAGAACCGCGCCTTGATGGCAAGGGCTGGGGCGATGTCACCGCCGCTGTGATCTACCACCCAATCAACGACGAAACGTACTGGGCCGAGAAAACCCGCGGTGCGTGGCTGCAAGATGCGCGTTTGCGTGTTTCTGGTCGCCGCCATCTTGATGAAGCATTGATCGCGACAGGTATTCCGTTTCAGGGTCACGGTGATTTTGCCGAGTGGAGCCGGATTTTCGGCGCGATCGGACCTGAAGTTGCCGGAATCCGCCGCTTTGGTGCCGCGTCGCTCGATATGGCTTATGTGGCGCAGGGCCGTTTTGACGGTTTCTGGGAAAGCGGCCTCAATGACTGGGATACAGCCGCTGGCTGTCTTTTGATCCGTGAGGCAGGCGGGTTTGTTAGCGATTATCGCGGGCGTTCGAACCCGATCCATTCGGCTCAGGTTCTGGCGGCGAACGACGCGCTGCATTCCAAACTGCACAAACTGCTGGCGACATCGCTTAAGTAGTTTGAGCACGAGAACGGAAACGCAGCTTGAAGTCCGAGCAGAGCGGCGCTAACAGCGCGTCCTCTGCTCAGGTGTGCCCCTGTGGTGGAATTGGTAGACGCGCTCGACTCAAAATCGAGTTCCTAACGGAGTGCCCGTTCGAGTCGGGCCAGGGGCACCAAATTTTGAAAAAATTTGGTTTGTTTGTTTGCGTGTCGCATCCGCGACGCGATTTCCTCGCACCTATTGGTGCTGCGGGCGGGCGGTCGCCCTTGCGGCGCTTCGCGCCGAGCTCCGCAGCGAACCATTATTCTAGAACAATTTCGACGCCGCAGGCGTCGCAAGCGCGACTGCGCGCCCGAGCCTATGCGAGGGAAGCCAAACGGGCCGGATGGCCAGCGCCCGGCGCTTGAGGGCGCAAACGAAGCGCGAAACAAAAACGCTAGCCAACATCAATGCGTAGCTTGATCACGCCGTCTTCGCGGCTGTCGAACAGGCGATATGCTTCTGCGCCTTCGCTGAGGTCGAATTGGTGGCTGAATAGCCCATCGGCTTTGATCCGGCCTGACTGCACCAGCGGGACAAGGTGTGGCCACATGTTCTGCACGTCGCAAATGCCGCCGCGAACAGTGATGTTTTTGAACATGATCAGCGGCAGCGCCAGCGTATCATTTGGTTCGGGAATACCAATGAAGCTGGCATTGCCGCCGCGTGCGACCATCGGCAGAACCAAATTGATCGCGCCTTTCGCGCCCGAGGCTTCGAACACGGATTGCACGCCGGCGCCGCCCGTTGCCTCCATGATCTGACCAATCATGTCTGGTGAAGGGGCAAGTGTCGTTGCACCCAACTTCGCCGCCATGTCGCGGCGCGATGCAACCGGATCAATTGCAAATACCTGAGCCGCGCCCATTAGAAACGCCAGCTCAACCGCGATTATGCCGATTGGGCCAAGGCCAACTACGGCAACACTGCCGCCAGGTTTTGGATCGGCGCGGGTAAGCCCGAAATATGCAGTTGCCATGCCGTCTGTCAGCAGCAAAGCCTGCTCCGTTGTGAGGCCATCTGTTGAATAGAGGGTCGTATCGGCGTTAGGCACGTTCACAAATTCGGCCTGCCCACCCTGAAGGCCGGTGCTGAGGCCGAATGCTGTCGCCTCCTTGCACGACCAGACGTTGCCGGTCAGGCAGTGCTGGCACGTTCCGCACCCAGTGCCGCCCGCCGCGAGCACTTTATCGCCAAGCTTGAAGCCGTGAACCGCATCGCCCGCTTCAACTACCTCGCCCACAAATTCATGCCCGACGCAAAAGCGCGGCGTGTCAGTGCCATATTGCGTATTCCCAATGTGCGCGCCGTGATACATGTGCAGATCACTGCCGCATATCGAACAGCTTTCCACTTTGAGAATTGCGCTGTTTGCGCTGCGCAATTCCGGGTCGGTGTAGCCTTCATAGCGAATGTCACGCGGACCATTGAATACCAGTGCCTTCACATTCTTACCTTCCAAATCCCAAGTATGCAGGCACCATCGGGGTATGAAGGGAGAGGAGCAAGTGCCCCGTTCAGCTAAAATCGCTTGATCTTATGAGCGATAGTTGAAAAACCCCGCAGCACAGGCTCATGCTGGAAATTCCTTCTCCTCACGCCATTGCGGCAATGGTCATAACGATCCTCATGTTTGTGGGCTTTGTCCGCGGACGTTTGTCGATCGAGATCGTTTCGCTGCTCACGATCGCGGTGATTGCGGTTGGATTGTACTTCTTCCCGTTGGAGAACACGCGCCCGATTGATGGGCTTGCGCTCGCATTTGGCGGGTTTGGACATTACGCGCTTATTACGATTTGCGCGCTGATGGTCATGGGCAGAGGGCTCGTTGTTACCGGTGCGCTGGAGCCAGCTGCCCGTATCCTTGAGCGGGTGTTCAAGATCAATTTGCAGCTCGGTCTGCTCATATCGCTGCTCATCGCGTTCTTTCTGTCGATGTTCGTTAACAACACGCCGGTTTTGGTGCTGATGATACCGATCTTCGCGGCGCTCGCTGCGCGCGGGGCCTTGCCGACATCTAAGACGCTGATGCCGCTCAACTCTGCCTCCTTGATTGGCGGGTTGGCGACGACGATTGGCACCTCTACCAACATTCTTGTCGTGTCGATTGCGGTCGATCTGGGCATGCGTGAGATTGGCGTGTTTGATTTCACCCCGATTGTCTTGCTCGCAGGGCTTGTGGCGCTGCCATACATGTGGCTCGTTATGCCGCGATTGCTGCGCAACAACCGGGTCGAGGCGGAAGAGAATTTCCGCCGGTTCCACACACGGCTCCGCATCGGCGGAGACAGCGATCTCATCGGAATGAGTGTTGCCGACATTCTTCCAAAACTGCCCAAGAATATCCAGTTCCATGGCCAGCATACCGGTGCGCTGCAGGCGCAAGACCGCTTGCATATCTCCGGAACTCACGAAGGATTGGAAGACGCCGTTCGCGTGCTCAAGGGCGAACTGGCGCCAAACTGGGTGCTCGACCGGATCAAGCGGAATGCCTCTGCCAAGGATCAGGATATTCTTGTCGTCGAAATGACGGTGACTGCGGATTCGCGTCTGATCACACGGACATTGCCATCTTCGGGCATCGCTGATCTTTACGGTGTCGCGGTACTCGGCATTCACCGTCCGGACCGGCTGATCGGTGAACGGGATCAATATTCCGACGGCGGCGATCTGCGCATGGTTGAGGGCGATGTGCTGTTGGTCATGGGCCTCGAGCAGGACCTTCAAAGCTTTGCGCGGGCAGACAGTTTGCTAATGCTCGAAGGGGCACGAGAACTGCCTCGCCGTTCGAAAGCGTTGCTTTCCGCAACAATCATGGGCGCTGCGGTGGTTGTGGCATCGACGGGCTACGTACCGATTGCAATTTCTGCATTGGCGGGCGCGATCCTGATGTTTGTGACCGGCTGCGTGAAGTTCGACCGTGTGGGGAGGGCGCTATCAGGACAAGTCATTGTGCTCGTTGCGGCGAGTATCGCCATCGGACGCGTGATTGATGAAAGCGGCGCGGCGGATTGGTTGGGGCAGGCCCTGTCGCTCGGCCTTGGTTATTTGCCTCCAGCACTCGTTCTCGCCGCGATCATGGCATTCGTGACCGTGCTGACCAATTTTGCCTCTAACGCGACAGCGGCGACGGTCGGTACGCCGATTGCGTTCAGCATTGCTGCACAGCTCGGGCTGCCTCCAGAGCCGCTGGTTCTGGCCGTCCTGTTCGGCTGTAACCTGTGTTACGCGACGCCGATTGCCTATCAAACCAATATGCTGATCATGGCGGAGGGGAACTACGACTTTTCGGATTACGTCCGGACGGGTGTTCCGCTCGTGGTGTTGATGGTGGCCACGCTTTCTGTGTTGCTGGCGCTCTGGTACGGGCTTTAGAACTATCGAGAATAGGGGATTGGTATGAGGATCGGATTGGCTCTCGCAGGAGTATGCGGGCTTGCATTCGCGGTGCCTGCACAGGCGGATGAACTTCGCGATGCTCTGATGGAGGATATGCCCGAACTGATGGAGGTCTACAAAGACCTGCACGCCAATCCTGAATTGTCGTTTCAGGAGTTCAATACTGCCAAAAAACTTGCAGCTCGTGCTCGGGAACTTGGCTTTGAAGTGACCGAAGGTGTCGGCCAGACCGGCGTCGTCGCAGTTATGAAAAATGGCGACGGCCCGACGGTCATGCTGCGCGCTGATATGGACGGCCTGCCTGTGAATGAGCAAACGGGACTGCCCTATGCCTCAAAAGCACGCGGAGTTCCTGAAAGCGGTGTCGAAAGCGGCATCATGCATGCTTGCGGTCATGACACTCATATGGTGGCATGGGTCGGTGCGGCGCAGCTTTTGGCCGAACGCAAGGATGAATGGTCCGGCACACTCGTAATGATTTTACAGCCTGCTGAGGAATTAGGGCTGGGCGCGGTCGCGATGCTGGAAGACGGTCTGTACGAACGTTTTCCGAAGCCAGACTATGTGCTCGCCTTTCACGATGCGGCAGCGGCCCCTGCGGGCTTTATAGGCTACACGCCCGGCTTCGCGCTCGCCAATGTTGATAGCGTCGACATCACCGTGAAAGGCGTCGGCGGACACGGGGCCTACCCGCACACCACCAAAGATCCGATCGTGATCGCATCCAGTATTGTAATGCGGCTGCAGACACTGGTCAGCCGGGAGACTAGCCCACTCGATTCCGCTGTCGTGACTGTCGGGAGCTTCCGCTCTGGGGCAAAGCACAACATCATTTCAGATGAAGCCAAGCTGCAACTAACGGTGCGATCATACAGTGACGAAACGCGTGCGGCTTTGCTCGAAGGAATCGAGCGGATCGCCAAAGCTGAATCAATGGCCGCGGGT
Source organism: Erythrobacter crassostreae (assembly GCF_019204045.1). GTDB lineage: Bacteria > Pseudomonadota > Alphaproteobacteria > Sphingomonadales > Sphingomonadaceae > Erythrobacter > Erythrobacter crassostreae. The sequence goes on from NZ_JAGSPC010000001.1 coordinate 1,967,035, forward strand.
CTGTCAGGTGACTTGCTACCTGTGGTCGAAGTGAAAGACCCATACACCCCAGCAACCTATAATACGCCAGAGCTGACGGCAGATGTCGCTGAAGTGCTAACCGCGCGGTTTCCCGGCCGCGTGTTCGAAACCGATCCGGTAATGGGCGGCGAGGACTTCAGTCAGTTCCGCCGCGCAGATCCCGACAATGTGCAAACGCTCATCTTCTGGGTTGGCGGCGTGCCTCAGGATCAGTGGGAAAAAGCGCAAGCAGGCGAAGCGGAACTGCCCTCGCTGCATTCGCCATTCTGGGCACCCGACGCGGAAAAGGTGATCGCGACCGCGACCGAAGCGCTGACAGCAGCGACGCTCGATCTGATGCCGAGAAGCGGCGGCTGAATTGAACCCAAAAATAACGGCCGCCGAACCGGATTGCTCCGGATCGACGGCCGTATTCTCCTCCCCAGGAGAACTGTTAAACGGGGAAATGTCTCTGCTGGTTAGTCAGCCGACGGCACGTATGTGCCCAGACGGTGGTGCAGAGCGTTGATCTTGGCAATTTCCTCGCGGTCTTCGGTTGCGCGGGCATGGCTTTCCAGAGCGCGGCGAAGCAGTTTCATATCTGCTGTCGAAAGAAGCGCACGAGCGCGGGCTGGTTCGGTCTTTGGTGTATCTGTATCGCTCATAGTGTCTCTCCCTTATCCCTTCGCGGGGTTGGTGATGATGACAAAGCTAATGGAGGGCTTGGAGGGTTCCCGCAAGGCCGGATTGTTGATCCAGCCCTGCAGGGTAACCTGAACCTGCTTACGCGGCGGCGAACTGGTTCATGGTGTTGTCCTTGCCGCCCGCTTTCAAAGCGGCTTCGCCAGCGAAATATTCCTTGTGATCATCGCCGATGTCACTGCCGGCCATGTTCTGGTGCTTCACGCAGGCGATACCCTGACGGATCTCTTCGCGTTGAACGTTCTTCACGTATCCAAGCATCGCCTGATCGCCGAAGTACTCTTTCGCAAGGTTGTCGGTGCTGAGCGCAGCGGTGTGATAGGTCGGCAACGTAATGAGGTGATGGAATATGCCGGCACGTTTCGCGGCATCAGCCTGGAACGTACGGATTTTCTCATCGGCTTCGATGGCCAGTTCAGTCGTATCGTAATCGATACTCATCAACCGGTCGCGATCATACGCTGACACGTCTTTGCCTGCTTCTGCCATTGCATCAAAAACTTGCTGGCGGAAGTTCAGCGTCCAGTTGAACGATGGCGAGTTATTGTAAACCAGTTTGGCATTCGGGACGACTTCGCGGATGCGGTCAACCATACCCGCGATTTGTTCAACGTGGGGCTTTTCGGTTTCGATCCAGAGCAGGTCGGCGCCTGCCTGAAGCGAGGTGATTCCGTCCAGCACGCAGCGATCCTCGCCAGTGCCGGCGCGGAACTGGAACAGGTTCGAAGGCAGACGCTTTGGGCGAAGCAATTTGCCATCACGGCTTAGGAATACGTCGCCATTCTTGATGTTCGACGGGTCAACTTCTTCGCAATCGAGGAAGCTGTTATACTGATCGCCGAGATCGCCTTCTTCTTTGGTGTAGGCAATTTGCTTGGTCAGGCCAGCGCCGAGGCTGTCTGTACGGGCGACAATTACCCCGTCTTCAACGCCCATTTCCAGGAAGGCGTGGCGACAAGCGCGGATTTTCTGAGCGAAATCCTCGTGCGGCACGGTAACTTTGCCGTCTTGGTGGCCGCACTGTTTCTCATCCGAAACCTGATTTTCGATCTGCAGAGCGCAGGCGCCCGCTTCGATCATCTTCTTGGCCAACAGATACGTCGCTTCGGCGTTGCCGAAACCGGCATCGATGTCAGCGATGATCGGAACAACATGGGTTTCATAATTGTCGATCTGGTTCTGAATGTCCTTCGCCTTGATCTCGTCACCTGCATCACGGGCGGCATCGAGTTCGCGGAACAAGCCGCCTAGCTCGCGTGCGTCCGCTTGCTTGAGGAAGGTGTAGAGCTCTTCGATCAGCGCGGGAACGCTGGTCTTTTCATGCATTGACTGATCCGGAAGCGGGCCAAACTCACTGCGCAGCGCCGCAACCATCCAACCCGAAAGGTAGAGGTAGCGCTGCTTGGTGGTGCCAAAATGCTTCTTGATTGAAATCATCTTTTGCTGAGCGATAAAGCCGTGCCAGCAACCGAGCGACTGGGTGTAGTCCGCTGGGTTAGCGTCATAGGCCTCCATATCGGCGCGCATGATCTTCGCAGTGTACTTTGCGATATCTAGGCCGGTTGGGAAACGATTCTGGATCGCCATGCGTGCGGTGGCTTCGGCATCGATAGCGCCCCAGCTTGGGCCGTTTGCTTCGATGATACCCTGCATCTGGGCGATTGTGTTCTGATAGGTCATGAGAGGTCTCCGAATTCACAGGGGAGGGAAGTGATGACCTCTTCTGGAGTGGTGCAGCGCAACATAACAGGAAAACTTACAGACTTTCTTGTCTGTATCGGTCATTTTTCGGTAATTGTTGTGTAATACTGTAAACTTATTTACAAGCGAAATATGACCGATAATGCACTCCTCGCTGGGCCAGCTTTGCGCCGTTTGCGCAAGCGTGAAGGGCTAACACAAGCAGCAATGGCTGCCTCCCTGGGTATCTCACCGAGCTACCTCAACTTAATCGAGCGCAACCAGCGTCCGCTTTCTGCGCGCGTGTTAGTACAGGTGATCGAACGGTTTGATTTCGACCCTCGTTCCCTGCGTGAGGATGAGGCTATCGGCGGGATCGACGGGCTTGTCAGGCGGATGACTGACAAGCGTTTCGCCGATCTGGGAATTGACCGTGAGGAGGTGCAGGAGTTCTTGGCTGCCGCACCGCAGGCGGCCGCTGCCTTTGCGCGATTGTATGATACAGCCGGGGATGCTGCCGTTCGTTCCGACGATCCGATTGCTGTCACGCGTCAGGCGATAGAGCGCTGGCAAAACCATTTCGCGGACCTCGACCATTTAGCTGAGGCGATCTCGGACGACCTTCGGCTCTCGCGGTCGGATACAGGGGCGGCTTTGGCTGATCGTTTGCGCGAAAAGCATCAGCTCTCCGTTCGAATATTGCCCGCCGAAGTGATGCCCGGACTCGTCCACCGCCTCGATCTGCACAACCGGCAATTGCAACTTTCGGAGATGCTTCCGGGAGCAGCACGCCGGTTTCAGATTGCTCGCCAGGTCGGCGCGTTGGAGCTTCGCGACGAAATTGAAACGCTGACTGAGGGCGCAAATCTCGGCTCAAACGAGGCGCGTAAACTTTTTCAAGAGCATGTGACCGACTATGCGGCGGCAGCCTTGTTGATGCCGTACCGCCGGTTCCTGCGCGCCTGCGAACAAACAAATTATGATGTGAACATCCTGCAGCGGAGGTTTGCTTCGAGTTTTGATCAGATCGCGCAGCGGCTCACGACATTGCAGCGCGTGGGGGAGCGCGGCTTGCCATTCTTCTGCGCGCGCTTTGGCCGGACAGGGCGGATCGTTCACTACACTGCGGGGGCGAGCGGAGCGGTGCATCCAATTGACGGCGCGCGCTGGCCCGCTTGGGTGCCCTATGCGGCGTTTGAAAGTCGCGGTTCGCTACTGACACAGGCAGTTACGTTTGGTGAGGGGGAAGCCATTCCAAAGCACTGGTTTACAGTTGCGCGCACGGTTGAAGTTGACGGGGCAGCGTGTTCAGCTCGGAAAGCCGTGGTCTTGGGGCTTGAGGCGCGTTTCGCGGGTGAGTTAGCGCACGCTCGTGGTATTTCGCTTGATCCAAAAGACGCGGTGCCACTCGGCGTCGGGTGCCCGCGCTGCGGAAGGGTCGATTGCTTGACACCGGCGCCGCCTAGATTGGCATCCACAGCATTCTGAAAACGCATACCGCTTGGCTGGCTAAATGCTTACCTGTCTCTTTACCTTTCTCTGCGCTGGAAAACCGTGCTTTCGTGAAGTGGTTGTAAAATTTACCGACACTTAATTTCTCGCGCGTAAAGGCAGTCTCGCAATAATTTTTGTGAGTGATGACGCGCCAACATGATCCGCTTGTTTAAACACTACATCCCGCATGCCGTGATCCTTCTCGGACTGCTGGATTTTGGCCTGCTGTTCCTAGCTGGTGAGCTCGCATGGCAAGTCCGTGCGGGACAGATCGGCATGGATGCCGGACCATTTGCGGATCGCTGGCTGGCTCTTGCCGGATCAGCGGCTGTCGTATGGCTGGCGATGATCTCTGTCGGAGTCTACGGCCCCTATGCGCTGCGATCACTGCGATTTGCGGGCGCGCGGTTATTGGTCGCGATTAGTCTGGGCATTATCGCGCTCGCCTTCATCGATTTCATCATTGCGAGCAACGCATTCTGGCGTTCAACTCTTCTATACGCGATGGGTTTCGCGATCCTGGTGCTGGTCGTCGATCGGTTGGTGCTGAACAGTTTTCTGGGATCGTCTGCGTTTCGCCGGCGGGTTATGGTTCTGGGCGCGGGTGATCGCGCAGAGCGTCTGCGCAAACTGGCGGATAAGCCAGAAGCTGGTTTCGTCATTGTATCGTACATCGCGATGAGCGAACCCGAGCGTGTTGTTGACGAAGCCATCGCGCGTGAGGCGATCCACGACCTTGGCCGGTTTGTTGAAAATCTCGGCGTGAGTGAGGTCGTGCTTGCGTTGCAAGAACGCCGAAACGCGCTTCCGCTAAAAGATTTGCTCCGCATCAAAACCAAAGGCTGTCACGTCAACGATTTTTCCAGCTTTCTTGAGCGGGAGACGGGCAAAGTCGATCTGGACACGGTCAATCCGAGCTGGCTGATTTTCTCGGACGGTTTTTCCAGCGGACGCATGTTCTCTAGCGCGGTAAAACGTGTTTTCGACATCACGGCCAGCTTCATATTGTTGTTGCTTACCTTCCCAATAATCGCGCTGTTCGCGGTGCTGGTGAAGCTCGACAGCAAGGGGCCAGCGTTCTTCAAACAAGAGCGCGTTGGCCTGTATGGTCAGACATTCTATCTGCACAAATTGCGCTCCATGCGCACCGATGCTGAGAAAGATGGCTCTAAATGGGCCGAAGAAAATGACCCTCGCGTCACCCGCATGGGCCGTTTCATCCGCAAAGTTCGGATAGACGAGCTTCCGCAAACATGGGCCGTGCTGAAAGGGCAGATGAGCTTTGTCGGGCCGCGGCCCGAAGTGCCTAATTTTGTCGAAAGCCTTGAGGAAGAAATTCCGTTCTACGGTGAGCGGCATATGGTGAAACCCGGCATTACCGGTTGGGCGCAAATCAATTACCCATATGGCGCATCGACAGAGGACAGCCGGAAAAAGCTCGAATTCGATCTGTACTATGCAAAGAACTACACGCCGTTCTTGGATTTTGTGGTCCTGTTGCAAACGGTGCGTGTGATCCTTTGGCCAGAAGGTGCGCGGTAATGCCATCTTTGGGAGGCCTTGAGCTGTATGCCAGCCTTGTCTGCTACATTGCAGGCGGCGTCCTGAGCGCAGGCGCCGGCGTATGGATTCTGCGATTTGGTGATCGCCAGCGTCCGGATCGCGGGCCTTTGCTGCTTTCGTGCTTTGTCACGGCCATATGGTGCGCGCTTGCTGCTGCGTTGGGGCCGCAGCAGCCCATAACAGCCTTGGCAGAAACAGCTCGCAATCTTGCCTTTATCGGTGTGATTTTCCGCCTCTTCGCTGCCGATGGCCGCGACGAGAGTTTGAAACCGATCAGGCCAGTGATTATCGCGCTCGCTTTGGTGCAGTTGTTCCAGCCTGTCTTGCTGCTTATCCATTACCGCGCTGGATACGTTCCTGAAATCGCATCGCTGATTTTCGAGGTATCCTCTGTTCTGAACATGCTGGTTGCGATTGGCGCATTGGTTCTGCTTCATAACCTGTACGCAGGCGCAGCAGCGGCGTCGCGGCAAGTGCTGCGCTGGAGCGGGATCGCTCTTGCGTTTAGCTTTGGCTACGATCTCAACCTCTACACGATCGCTTATCTAGTCGGTGAATACCCCGATATGTTGGTTTCGCTGCGCGGTGCGATTGCTGGCATTGCCGCTGCCATGCTCGCCTTTGGCGGCAGCGCAGCGGGCCGCGCGATGCAGTTCCGCCCTTCACGAGCGGTCACGTTCCAAACGCTCTCACTTTTGGTGATCGCCAGCTATCTGATCATCATGGTGCTGGTGACACGGTCACTGACCTTGATTGGCGGCGATTTGGCGCGAGCAGGGCAGGTCGTGTTCCTCGTCCTCGGAATTTTGATTGCTGCAGTCTGGATCCCGTCAAAACGTGTTCGCGGATGGTTGCGAGTTACGGCCACAAAGCACCTCTTCCAACATCGTTATGACTACCGCGAAGAATGGCTCCGCTTCACGCAGACCGTTGGCCGCGGTTCGAATGCCGACGCCAGTTTTCACGAGCGGGCGGTGAAGGCGATTGCCGATATGACGGACAGTCCCGCCGGATTGCTTCTGGTTTCGAATGAAGAGGCGCAGTTGGAACTGACCGCGCGGTGGAACTGGCCAACGTTGGAGGTGCCCGGCATCGCGGGCGAATACGAGCTGACCGCGCTGCTGGAAAAGCACAATTACATCCTGGATCTGGATGAAGTACGTAGCGGTGTGGAGCACCACGGTGAGCTGCCCTACGTGCCTGCTTGGCTTAGCGAAGCTGAAGATATTTGGGCTGTTGTGCCGCTCATCCACTTTGACAGGCTGGTCGGCGCTATCGTCTTGGCGCGGCCACGGATTGAGCGCGGTCTTGACTGGGAAGACTTTGATCTACTGCGTGTCGCTGGACAGCAGCTAGCGAGTTATCTTGCAGAGCAGGCCGGGCAACAAGCTTTGATGGATGCGAGCCGTTTTGACGAGTTCAATCGGCGGATGGCGTTTGTCATGCATGACATTAAAAATCTCGCGAGCCAGATGTCGCTGCTTTCGGCCAATGCACAAAAGCATGCAGACAACCCTGAATTCCGCGCGGACATGCTTGTTACGCTTCGCAATTCTTCGGAAAAACTCGAAGGCCTTCTTGCGCGTTTAGGGCGTTACGGGTCGGGACCGGTTGAGCAGCTGCGAGAAGTTCGGCTTGACGATTTGGTCCGCCGTCTTTCGGACCGGTTTGTTGGCGTACACCCCGTGTCGATTGCTCAAGCTGAGAAAGTCGCGGTTCTGGGCGGCAGTGAGGGACTGGAACAGGCTCTGATCCATCTGATCCAGAACGCTATCGACGCCAGTGACAACGGTAATCCGGTTTACATCAGCGCGTCTTTGCAAGGCCTAAGCGGCCAGATTGAAATCGTCGATTCCGGCCAAGGCATGACACCTGAATTTGTCCGCAGTGGACTGTTCAAGCCATTCATATCGTCCAAGCAAGGCGGCTTTGGCATCGGGGCGTTTGAAGCCCGCGAAATGATCAAAGCCATGGGCGGACGTGTCACTGTCGAATCCCGCGAAGGCGTTGGCACCCGTTTTATTGTGATGCTGCCAATCGCCGAGACACGAAATCTCTCGTCCCATACGAATATACCGGCTGAAATGCCCAATGAGGTCGCATAATGGCTGATAAAAAACCAACGCTGCTGGTCGTGGAAGACGACGAGGGCCTGCAGGCGCAGCTCAAGTGGGCGTATGAGGACTTTGATGTCGTCATTGCAGGTGATCGGGAAAGTGCGATTGGCGCCCTCAGGAGCGAAACACCGGCTGTGGTCACCTTGGATTTGGGGCTTCCGCCTGACCCTGATGGCACCACGGAAGGCTTCGCGGTGCTTGATGCCATTATGGAGTTGAAGCCGGACACAAAGGTCATCGTCGCGAGCGGCCATGGTGCACGTGAAAGCGCGCTGCAGGCAATCGAGCACGGCGCGTATGATTTCTATCAGAAACCTGTCGATATTGATGCGCTCGGCCTGATTGTTCGCCGGGCTTTCAATCTGCATGAGATCGAAGAAGAAAACCGCCGCTTGGTGGCAAATTCCAGCGTTGATAAAACTGTTCTCGGCCGTCTCATCACGGGCGCGCCGGAAATGGTGAAGGTGGCACGCACGATCGAGCGCGTGGCCAGCACCAGCGTTTCTGTAATGCTCTTGGGCGCCAGTGGCACCGGTAAGGAACTGCTTGCTCAGGGTCTGCATGATGCCAGCGACCGGGCCGAGGGACCGTTTGTCGCGATCAATTGCGCGGCCATTCCTGAAAACCTACTCGAAAGCGAATTGTTCGGGCACGAGAAAGGCGCGTTTACCGGAGCGGTCAAAACCACCGAGGGTAAGATTGAGAGCGCCAATGGCGGCACGCTGTTCCTCGATGAGGTGGGCGATATTCCGCTGCCGCTTCAGGTGAAGTTGCTGCGTTTCCTTCAAGAGCGGACAATCGAGCGGATTGGCGGGCGGAAAACGATTGCCGTCGATACACGCATCGTCTGCGCGACTCACCAGAACCTCGAAGCGATGATTGGTGAGGGCACATTCCGCGAAGACTTATTCTATCGCCTCGCCGAAATCGTCGTTCGTATTCCGGGCCTGGCCGAACGACACGGCGATGCTGTGCTCCTCGCCAAGGCTTTTCTGAAGAAATTCTCTGCGGACATGAACCCGTCGGTCACCGGTTTCGCGCCGGACGCGCTTGCGGCAGTCGACAGCCATCAATGGCCGGGCAATGTGCGCGAGCTGGAAAACCGCGTGAAGCGCGCTGTGATTATGGCGGATGGTAAACTTGTGAATGCCGGTGATCTCGATTTTAGCGGTGATGAAGAGGAAAATGCCGAGGTATTGAACTTGAAAGCTGCGCGAGAGCAGGCGGATCGCAAGGTTATCCGTCACGCACTCGCACGCAGCGAAGGTAACATTTCGAACACGGCCAAGCTGCTCGGAATAAGCCGCCCGACTTTGTATGATCTTCTCAAGCAGTATGATCTCCATGCGTAAGCTCACACCCCAATCCCTCGGGCTCTGCGTGGGCGCAGTGCTGGCGCTGTCCGCCTGTTCAGAGGGGAGTGACGGGTCCATCAACGGAACACCCATGACGTTTGAAGTCGAGCGGCTGGTTGAAGATGCGCGTTTCGAGATGGAGCAAGGCAACCTTGCGGATGCCGGCGCCCTCTATGATCAGGCGCTTGCTATCGACCGAGAAAACCCGGCGTTGTGGGTGGACATTGCACGTCTTCGTTATCGCGGCGGCGAGCATGTTGGCGCTTTGGAGGCGGCTGACTTCGCTTTGGAGCTGGATACGCAATTCGCGCCCGCACTTTTGATGCGAGCACAGTTGGTACGCGACGCATATGGGCTCGACGCTTCTCTGACATGGTTTGAAAGCGCGTTGGCGCTCCATCCGGAAAATCCCGACTTGCTCGCAGAATATGCCGGTACCCTCGGCGATCTCGGCCGCAGCAAGGATATGCTCGCCGTTGTTCGCACACTTGCCGAAGTCGACGCTAGCGATCCGCGTGTGCACTATCTTCAGGCTGTCTTGGCTGTACGCGGCAATGATCCTGTCCTCGCGAGCAGCCTGTTGAAGCGCAGCGGAATGCGCGAAGCTGGTGTGCCCTCGGCAATCGTTGTTGATGCGCTGGGTGAAATGCAGCAGGGCAACTTTGATACGGCGGCGACTTCGCTTGACGATCTGCTTGCGCGCCAGCCGGGCAATGTTCGCGTCATGGAACTGCTTGCTCGCGCAATGTGGCTCAATGGCCGCGACCGTGAAATCGTTGATCGTTTCGCAGCGCGTGCAGCTGCAGACGACGCATCGCCTTACGTCACGATGCTGGTCGGGCGATCATTCGAGCGGTTGGGTCAACGCGAACGCGCCAACGAGTTCATTGAGAAAGCCTATGCGGGGCGCAGTGGAAATATCGCAGTCCTTGGCGTGCCCGATGCTCTGCGCGGCGCCGTGCCCGAACCAACGCGTACGGTTCGGGATATGATCGCATCTGGTAACGCTAGTGGTACGCGAGCCTACACAAACCAGCTGGTCTCGCGCTTCCCCGGCTCGTCCGATATTCTAGCTCTCTCTGGCGATGCCGCCTTTGCTCGCGGAGACACTGTCAGCGCGCTTGATCTCTACAGCCGTGCATCGACGATTCGCCGCCCTTGGCCGCTTACCCGCAAAATCATCACAACCTATCGCGCCGCCGGAGACGACGATGCCGCCGACACGCTGCTGATCCGACAGGTGCGGTCTGAGCCGCTGAACACCGAAGCCTTGGTCATGTTTGCTGAGCAAAGCGCGCTCAACAACGATTGGCTGCGCGTCGCCGTATTGCTCGACAACGCCATCGCAAACGGGGCAGGCAACGATCCGAAGCTGTTAGAACTAAGACTCGAAGCTGCACGCTCACTTGGCAACGAAGCCGATGTAAACAAGTTCGCCAATAGGTTGGCTCAGGTCAGCCCGGTCGCTTTCCTAGACTAGCAAAGCCGCTGCGCTCGACAATCGAGCGCCAACGGGGCAGGGCGCATCGCCATGCCAAGGTGGATAGTCAAACTAGCGGACCCGATGATCGCGGTGCTTGTCATCGCGACGCTGCTTGCCTTGGTCCTTCCTCTCTCAGGCGAGGCAGGAGAAGCCGCGCAGACTGTCTCTAACGTATCGATCTTCCTGCTATTTCTCGTCAATGGAATGCGGATTGCGCGCGGTGAGATATTCACGGCGATTGCGAATTGGCGATTCTTCGCGCCGCTCGTGCTGTTTGTGTTTGCCGGTATGTCTGCCATGGGCACTGGCTTTTCACACCTTGCCGCTCTCTATGTGACGCCAGAGATAGCGCTCGGCTTTATCTTCCTCGGCGTGCTGCCGTCGACAATCCAGTCAGCGACCAGTTACACAACGCTTGCTGGAGGCAATGCAGCTCTTTCAGTTGTCGGCGCGGCTCTGATTAACATTTTGGGTGTTTTCATCAGCGCGCCGTTGTTTGCATTTCTTGCGGGTAGCGAAGCGGTCAATCTGGGCACAGACACGATTGTCCGCATCGGAATGATCTTGTTGCTGCCATTCGTCATCGGTCAGGCGCTTCAGGGCTTTACGAGAGAATGGCTGATCGATCGCAAATCGCAGGTCGTCTGGCTCGACCGGATCGTGATCGGAATTGCAGTTTATGTCGCAATGTCCGGCGCGGTTTCGCAAGGATTGCTGTCGAGCATGTCACCTGAGGCAGCGGGATGGCTGACATTCGTCACAATTGCATTCTTGATGCTGGCCTATGGCTTGGCATGGAAACTTTCAGGCATTGCTGAATATCTTCGTGCCGACCGGATCGCATTCGTCTTCGCCGGGCCTCAAAAAAGTGTTGCGATTGGCGCACCGCTTGCTGCGATCCTGTTTGAGCCCGCAATGGCCGGTTTCGTGATCGCGCCGCTGCTGCTGTATCATTTGCTACAGCTGGCTGTGGCCGCGCCGCTTGCTACTCGCCTTGCGCAGCACCCGCAGAATTAGCAGCCGCTTCTTTGCGGTTGTGGCGGATTGACCACCAAAGCGAGAGACCAATCATCACCGCGCCGATTAGGCCCGTGAATGTCTCCGGGATGTGATACTTCGCAGAAACCAGCATGATGATGCCGAGTGCGATGATTGCCCAAAACGCGCCGTGCTCCAGATATCGGAACTGTGACAGCGTGCCTGCGCGCACCAGATGGATTGTCATAGAGCGAACAAACATCGCGCCGACCGACAGGCCAATCGCGATCACAATCATATTGTTGGAGAGCGCAAAGGCTCCGATCACTCCGTCAAAGCTGAAGCTCGCATCGAGCACTTCGAGGTAAAGGAACCCGCCAAGCCCGCTGCGCACCACTTCGCCCGCCGCTTTTTTCCTCGCTTCGCCCTGTTCAATTATTTCGCCCAGCGCATTCACTCCAATGAATGTCAGTAGGCCCAGAACGCCAGCGGTGAGGAAAGTTAGAGCTTCGTCGGGCGTCAAAAGGGTAGAAACCCCGTACAGGATCGCCAATACGAACCCAAGCTCCATGGCTGGAATGCTGGAGAAACGATTCACCGCTCGCTCGACAGCACCGATCCAGTGAATGTCTTTGTCTTCATCAAAGAAGAACGACAGGCCCACCATTGCCAAAAAGGCGCCGCCAAATCCGGCAATGCCGATATGTGCTGCGGAGACGATCCGCTCATACTCTTCGGGATCGCCTAGCGACAGCTCAACAGCTTCCCAAGGGCCGATCTGCGCCGCGATCGAGACTATGGCGATGGGAAATACGATGCGCATCCCGAACACCGCGATCAGGATCCCGATTGTTAGAAAGCGTTGTTGCCATACGGGATCCATCTCGCGCAGCACGGTTGCATTCACGACGGCGTTGTCAAAGCTCAACGACACTTCGAGGATCGACAGGACAAAAATGATCCAGAGGATCGATAGCATGCCTGTGACGGTGCCAGTGCTGGCATAGCCATACCAGCCGCCTAGCGCGAAGCAGAAGGCAGTGAATACCAACGAGAACGTGTAATAACGCAGCAGCGTTTGCATTGGATTCTAGGCCTCTGAAAGAGAGATCAGCTTTTCGGCTGGTACGTCTGTTCTTCGCCGGGGAAACTGCGATCCCGCACTTCCTCGGCATAGGTCGCAACCGTTTTTTCGATCATGCCTGCAATGTCATCATACTTCTTCACAAAGCGCGGGACGCGTTCGAACATGCCCAGCATGTCTTCGGTCACCAGAACCTGCCCGTCGCACTTTGCCGATGCGCCAATGCCGATTGTGGGGCATGATACGGCCTCCGTCGCAGCGATAGCGATGGGTTCAACGACACCTTCGATCACAACCGCAAACGCGCCGGCTTTATCCAGCGCAACCGCGTCAGTCACAATCTTGTCAGCTTCCGCATCTGAGCGCCCGCGCGCCATGTAACCGCCCAGCACATTCACCGCTTGCGGGGTAAGGCCGACGTGCCCCATCACCGGAATGCCGCGCGAATTGAGGAATTCAACCGTTGGCGCCATTGCTTCACCGCCTTCCAGTTTAACCGCAGCGGCGCCCGTTTGCTTCAACAGATAAGCTGCACTTTCAAAGGCTTGTTCTGGAGAGCTTTCATACGATCCGAATGGCATATCGACTACGACAACAGAGTGATACGATCCGCGCACTACAGCGGCTCCGTGATTTGCCATCATCTCCAGCGTGACAGGAATGGTAGAGGGCAGGCCGTAAATCACCTGACCCAGCGAATCGCCGACCAGTAACAAATCGCAATGCGCATCCAGCAATTGCGCCTGCCGCGCGGTGTATGCAGTGAGCATCACCAATGGTTGCTCGGTCGCGCCATCCTTCTTGCGCGCGCGAACACGCGGCACCGTCAACCGCTTCATAGGCGCGGGGGTGGGATTTGCTCTGCTTGTGCTCGTATCGAGCTGAAAGGTCGTCGACATGGCCGCGCGTTTAACGTCCAGACGGGATAAACGCAAAGCTTCCCCCTTGGCGCGGGCGCAAAATCATTGCAGAGAGGGCGCATATGGGATGGCGCGTCGGGGGATGCGCCCAAAAGGATAGAGAGATTCATGGCAGCATCGGGTAAAGGCCACGAGAATTGGTCGTCACGTAGTGCGTTTATTCTGGCCGCGGTCGGTTCGGCGGTTGGCCTTGGCAATATGTGGCGCTTTCCTGCCGAAGCGGGCGAGAATGGCGGCGGCGCATTTGTGCTGTTCTACATGTTCTGCGTGCTGCTGATCGGTTTGCCAGTTCTGCTCTCCGAAGTTTTGATCGGGCGTCATGGGCAATCGTCTGCTCCTGAAAGTGTTCGCCGTCTGGCTCGCGATTCCAAAGCGGGCGAGGGGTGGAGCATTCTTGCCTCGATGGGTGTGTTTGCCGCGTTCCTAATCCTCAGCTTTTATTGCGTCGTGGGCGGCTGGGTCGTCTATTATATCGGTGTTTTTGTAAGTGATTTGTTCCAGACCGGCGTTGCTGGCGGAGCTTTTGACGGGCGCGCTGCGTCCGATGTCGAAGGGTTGCTTCCCGGATTGTTCGGTAATGGCGGATTGATGGTCGGCCTCAATCTCGGCTTCCTTGCGGTTACGATGTTCTTTGTCGCACGCGGTGTGTCGAGCGGTATTGAGTGGGTTGCCGTTTATCTGATGCCGCTGTTCTTCGTCCTATTTCTTGCCATTACAATTTACGGGGCGTTCACCGGGAACTTCGGTGATGCGGTAACTTACCTCTTCACGTTCGACGCTTCGAAATTGACAGGTGAGGTGATGCTGGCCGCTGTTGGTCAGGCGTTTTTCTCCTTGTCACTCGGTGTGGCGGGCATGATGACATATGGTGCTTACGCGAACCGAGACACCAATCTGGGTGAGACATCCGGTATTATTGCTGGCGCTGATACGGCGGTTGCCTTGCTTGCCGGCCTTGCCATTTTCCCGATCGTATTTGCGGCGGGTCTTTCCGCGAGTGCCGGTCCGGGCCTGATGTTCCAGTCATTGCCTATTGCGTTCCAGGCGATGCCGTTCGGTTCGCTCATCGGCTTGGCGTTCTTTACGATGATTTTCTTTGCAGCGCTGACCAGTTCGGTCTCTCTGCTGGAGGCGCCAACTGCTTGGATGTTTGAAAAGTTCAATATGTCACGTGCTGTGGCGACTTTGATCGTGGGCGGCGGCGCTGCTGTGCTGGGCGTGCTTTCTGCTCTGTCATTTAACGAGATGGCAGAATTCTATCCGCTCGGGTTTATTCCGCTTTTCGCAGAGACCAATTTCTTCGACACGCTGGATGGTGTGACAGCCAAACTGTTTATGCCAATCGGCGCGATCCTGACCTGTGTCTTTGTTGGCTGGATTGCCGATGCCAAGCTGGTTGATCAAGAAAATGGTCTGGACGGCGCTCTGCACCAATTGTGGCGCGTTCTGGTTCGTTTTGTGTGTCCTGTGATCCTTTCGGTGATCCTGATTTACGGCATCTTTGGCTGAGGTAGATTGATGGGGCGGTTGCGGTGCTGTGCCGGGCCGCCCTGATCCAGGCATTGCAATTGTTCTGCAAGTATGGAACAAAATAGGAACAAGGCGTTTCATTCAATGAGTCGCCTGCAATGAACTGTTCCTATGTCAGACACGCAAACTTCCTCCGGCGCGAACGCGCTTCAGTCCCTTTCTGTCCCTTTTCAATCGAAGGTGACGGCTTCTACACGGCTGTCTGCCGATGATATCGCTGCGCTTGGAAAGACGCGGGAAGGGCGCTGGCAGCCCGGGCTGACAGACCAGCCGCTGCATAGCGAGATTTTTGCGAGCGCCAGCGACGGCAGCGGAGCAGGATTGGCGCTTGCTTTGGCGCGCGATGCTATCCGTGTTGCAGGTGAAAACAGCGACCCACTCACGGATGCGCATGACCGGCGGCAAGTGCTGTGGGTACAGGATACCCGATCAATCCAGCGCAGTGGGCGTCCCTATACTCACGGTCTACCAGCGGAGCTGCGTGACCGTTTAATCCACGTCGAAGCGAAGGCACCCGAAGATGCGCTGTTTGCGCTCGAAGAGGGGCTACGCTGCCGTGATCTTGTCTGCGTGATTGGAGAGATCATCGGCAATCCGCGTGCGCTCGATTTTACTGCCTCACGCAGGCTTAGCCTGACTGCGGAAAAGCACGAGGTTCCGTTGTGGCTGATACGGTTGGATGCAGCACCCGAACTGTCTTCTGCGCGGATGCGTTGGCAAGCGAGCTGCGCACCTTCATTGCGCCCGCTTTGGAACCTGAATGCTCCCGGCACCCCTGCATGGAAGGCAGAATTGTTTCGTGCCCGCAGTCACGCGCCTGGAGAATGGATTTTGAGCAATGACGACGGACGATTGCACACACGTAAACGCTACAAAGCACCGGTCGCCGCCAATACGCAGGGTCTTGGCGATCTGGTTCGCCCAACTGTCGGTCGATCGCTGGCGGCATACGCTCGCGCCTGAGGCAGGCGGCGTAAATCCGGGTGAGGGTGCCGACGCTCTTCCCACAGTACTGATCATTGAAACCGCACATGGCCCGCGCATCGAAGCGGTGAACACGGCAGGCCATGAGGCAGGCGCGCGGGTGGGCATGATGCTGGCCGATGCGCGCACTCTATGCCCCGATATTCAAACTGCGCCCGCTGACCCCGCAGGTGATCTCGACTTTCTGGAGAAGCTCGCTTTGTGGTCCCAGCGCTGGGGCCCGTGGAGCGCGCTTGACCCGCCTGATGGTGTCTTGGTGGATATTACCGCAGCAGCGCATCTGTTTGGCGGTGAAAGGCGATTGCTGGCCGATGTCGAAGAGGCATTTGCACAGCGCAAGCTGCATGTCCGGACAGCCATCGCGCCAACCGCCGGAGCGGCATGGGCGCTGGCGCATTTCGGCCCGCCTCGCGCGATCCTCGGCGCAGAGGCCAATGGTATACAGCGCCTCGCCGATTTACCTGTGGCTGCGCTGCGCCTTGATACTGACGTGCTCACAGTGCTGCGCAGATTGGGCCTTAAGCGTCTGGGCGACCTCGCCGCCATCGCTAGCGGACCTATCGATCAGGCAGAGGCCGCCGCGCGTGATGCGATCCATCGCCGGTTTCGCAATCGCAAATCCCCTTCCGCCAATCCGCTGGTCCGGCTTGATCAATTGCTTGGTAAAGTGCCCGAACCTCTTCTGCCGATCGTGCCTCAACATGCGCCGCTGGTGCAGCGCCGGTTGATGGAGCCGATCCGCCATCGCAGCTTGCTCGATCAGGTGCTGAGCGACCTTGCCGATGATATGGTGCGCGAGCTGGAGGCGCAGAGACAAGGCGCAAGGCGGCTTGAGCTGGGACTGTGGCGTGTGGACGGCGAAGTGACGGTAAGGCGGCTTGAATTGGCGAGCGCCACGCGTGAAGCGGAGCACATCACCCGCCTGTTTACAGACAAGCTTGAAGGTATTGATGCGGGTTTCGGGATTGAAACTGTGCGTCTGCGCGCCAGTTGGACGGAACCTCTTGGCGCTTCACAAGGCGATGTGGAGGAGGCGGCAGAGCGTCACGGTACGTCTCTGAATGCCTGTATCGATAGGCTGACTGTTCGTTTGGGGCCGCACCGTGTTCGCCGTCCGGTGTCCTACCCCAGTCATCTGCCCGAACGCGCACAAAGGTGGCAGCCGCCGTTGGACCCCGAACCTTCTGCGTTGTCACCGTTTGCACTGCGCGATAGGCCTTTGAAATTGCTGGATAGAGCCGAGGCGATTGCGGTCCTTTATGCATCGCCGGATGGCCTGCCGCAGCGGTTCCGCTGGCGCGGCAACGTACATGAAGTGGCGCGGGTGGAGGGCCCCGAAAGGATCGCACCTGAATGGTGGCGCGAGAAATCGACCGTGCGTCTGCGTGATTACTACAGGATCGAGGATGCCGAAGGACACCGTTACTGGATTTATCGCCACGGTATCGCAGGTGATGGCCGGGGAGGCGCACCGGATTGGTATTTGCAGGGGATCTACGCCTGAAACCTCGTTGAAGGGCGAAAAACCGATAGCTGGGTTAGTAATTTTTTTGCAATTCATTGCTAACCAATTCACCATGAACATGCACAGCATCTCGCGCGCTGCACAGCGCCGCTCGCTCAGCCTGATGATAAGGGGCCGTGTAAAGTCGCGTCCGGTCTATTGTGACTTGATTGATATTTCCGAAGGTGGCTGCAAGGTTCGCGGATCAGCTGGCTTTGCCAGTGTCGGTGATCGCATGACGATGAAGGTAGGCGGAGTGAACGCACCTTTGGGCCGGGTCGCATGGGTAGACGGGAAATTTGCTGGCATCTCTTTTGAAGGCGAGATGCATGCCGCTGTGATCGATCATCTGATCCAGCAGCAAGACCAAAAATTTGCAGATGACGCGGTCGAAGATCGCCGCCGACTCTGAAAATTCAAACCTCGACAAAAAAGGGGCCGCTGCGATTAGCGGCGACCCCTTTTTTGTTTGTGATCAGAGGATCAGTTTGCCGCGAATGGCAGCGAGCTGTGGTGAAGAACAATCTTCAGATCGCCAGCATCATCTTTTTCATAGGCGAACGAATACTCAACCTTGGTGTCGTTTCCGTCAGCGCCGGTGAAGAAGTAGTTGCCCATTGCAACAGCCATGTCGCCGCTATCTGCGATCACGGTGCCATTGTTTTCCCAGCGCACAGCTGTGTACGGTGCAATTGCGAAGCCGCCATCTTCGGTTCCTTCGGTGCCTACGAAGTAGCTAAGCGCTTCTTCGGTGCTTTCGCGGAACTGGTCTTCTGCAGCGAGGGTCGGCTTGAACAGAATTGTTGAGTCGTCGCCGTAGGCGTAATGTGTAGCTATGTGCTCAGCTGCGCGTGCGCTGAAGTCACCTTCTTCGGTGAAGGTCTGGCCGATGGCAACGATGCCTTCACCCCAAGCTTGTTGAGCTGCGGTTACTTCTTCAGCAGTGATCGGGTTAGCTGTTTCGGCTGTAGCTGTGGCTGCTTCATCTGAACCACAAGCTGCAAGTGCGAGGGTGCTGGCGCCAAGAACAGATGCGTAAACGAACTTTTTCATTTCATACTCCCTTGAAGGGAGCCTGCACGGCCCCCTTATAAATCAGGCGGCTTAAGAGCCGCAGGTTACGTCCGACATCACGAGCAGGATTGCTCGCCAGAGGGGCCCGGTCCGTGGCGGTATTACGTATCATTCGAGATTGGGTTCCCATCAAATTGCACAATTTGCATTTGTTGGATTTAGATTAAGAACATATAAGGAACAAAAAGGTGTTCCATGTCTCGATATATGACTCAGCAAACGCTCCGACAAAAGCTTGAAATCCTTGCCGATGCGGCGAAGTACGATGCATCCTGCGCTTCTTCTGGCACGGCGAAGAAAAATTCGCTCGGCGGGAAGGGTATTGGTTCGACCGAAGGGATGGGCATTTGTCATGCCTATGCGCCCGATGGACGCTGTATCTCTCTGCTCAAGGTGCTGCTCACCAATCACTGCATCTTTGATTGCCATTATTGTATCAACCGCAAGAGCAGTAATGTGCGCCGAGCGCGCTTCACCCCGCAAGAGGTCGCGGACCTCACGATCAATTTCTACAAGCGCAATTATATCGAGGGACTGTTCCTTTCCTCGGGTATCATCAAAAGCTCGAACCATACGATGGAGCAGATGGTCGAATGTGCGCGGATATTGCGCGAGGAATATGACTTTCGTGGCTACATTCACCTAAAGACTATCCCAGAGGCCGATCCCGGGCTGATCCATCAGGCAGGGCTGTTTGCGGACCGTGTCTCGATCAATGTCGAGCTGCCCACCCCCAGTGGCCTGACGCGGCTCGCGCCGGATAAAGATGCAGCGCAAATCGAAGGCGCGCTGGCGAAGACCAAGTCGCGCATTATTGAGGCAAAGGACGAGCGCAAACGGTTCAAACACGCGCCGCGTTTCGCCCCTGCAGGGCAATCAACTCAGATGATCGTGGGGGCGGATGATGCCTCTGATGCGGATATCGTGGGCAAGGCGAGCAACCTGTACGGCAATTTCGGGCTGCGCCGGGTATATTACAGCGCGTTTTCGCCGATCCCTGATGCGAGCGCGGTGCTGCCTTTGAAACGGCCACCTCTGATGCGCGAGCACCGATTGTACCAGTCGGACTGGTTGATGCGGTTTTATGGCTATGCTCCGGGCGAAGTGGCGCAGGCGACGGACAGGCATGGCAATCTGCCGCTCGACATTGATCCGAAGCTTGCTTGGGCGCTTAAATTCCGCGGTCAATTCCCGGTTGATGTGAACCGTGCTTCGAAAGAGCAATTGCTGCGGGTGCCGGGATTGGGGACGACGGCTGTCGGGCGGATATTGGCGGCGCGGCGGCACCGGACTTTGCGATTGGACGATGTGGCGAAGCTGACCCAGTCGATTGCCAAGGTCCGGCCGTTTCTGGTGGCGCTCGATTGGCGGCCTACCACCCTTACAGACAGAGCCGATCTGCGCGCATTGTTGGCGCCGAAGCAGGAACAGCTGGAGCTGTTTTGATGATGGTCGCGCAAAGAGTTTCAGGACAAGATATCAACCTTAGCGCGCATTACACCGTGCACTTGCCTGCGCCCGATGATTTCGCGTTCTGGCGCGAACGGGCGCGTGCCTTGACCCAGAGCGATGTCCCACCGGACCGCGTCAGCTGGGTCGAGCCCGGCGGAACAGGCGATCTGTTTGCACATGGAGGGCCTTCTCCCGAAGACAAGCCCCTGCCTCTGCCGAACAAAGGTGCAGCAGCTGTCCGTGCCAGCAAACGCTTTTTGAGGCTTGCCCGTAACGCTGCGCTGCATTCCGATACAGAGCGGTTCGGCTTGCTCTACCGGATGCTCTGGCGGCTGCAGTCAAAGCCGCGCGTGATGGAGGATAAGGCTGATCCCGACGTGCGCCGGATCGAAGAACTCGACAAATCTGTGCGCCGTGACAGTCACAAGATGCACGCTTTCGTCCGCTTTCGCGAGGTAGAGAGCGATGAAGGCGAACACTACATTGCCTGGTTTGAGCCGGACCATCACATCGTGCGCGCGAATGCCGGTTTTTTCAGACGACGCTTTGCCAATATGAATTGGTCTATCCTGACCCCGCGCGGCTGTATCCATTGGGACGGCGAGACGATGCGCGAAAGCGGCCCTGCGCAGCGCTCGGACGCGCCATCCGACGACCCGACCGAGGATCTGTGGAAGTCCTACTACGCATCCACTTTTAACCCCGCCCGTTTGAAAGTCGGTGCGATGATGGCAGAGATGCCCAAGAAATACTGGAAGAACATGCCAGAGGCGGAGCTGATCCCTGATCTGATCGCCAGCGCGCAGGCCCGCGAAGCTGGAATGGTGGCCGCAGGCGAACGCGAGGAGCGCGAGCGGCCACAAACTCTCGCAGAAATCAGCGATGCGATCTCTGCCTGTCGCGATTGCCCGATTGCGGAGTGCGGAACGCGTGCGGTTATGGGGGAGGGGCCATCCGATGCACCCTTAATGATCGTCGGCGAACAACCCGGTGACCAAGAAGACCAACAAGGCAGACCGTTTGTAGGGCCAGCGGGCCAGCTGCTTGATGAGTGTTCAGAGCAAGCTGGTATTGATCGAAGCGCGGCCTACGTCACAAATGCGGTTAAGCACTTCAAATACACTCAGCGCGGTAAGCGCCGCATCCATCAGTCGCCCACGGCGAAGGAAATCGACACCTGCCGCTGGTGGCTGGAGGCCGAGCGCGCTTTGGCAAAGCCGCGCATAGTGCTGGCATTGGGAGCAAGCGCGGCGCGCAGCCTGCTCGGTAAGACGGTGAGCATTTCCAAGGCGCGAGGCACGCCGCTCCCGCTCGACGACGGCAGCGAGCTATGGGTGACAGTTCACCCGTCCTATCTGCTGCGTCTGGATGGGGCTGCGCGTGAGGAGCAGGGTGCATTGTTCGCCCGCGATCTGTCAGCAGTCACAGCACGGCTTAAGGAGCTTGGGGCGTGACATGCCAGAGGCTCCGCTTACCCCTGACAAACGCACGTTGGAGATTGATCCTGACCTGATCGAGGCTCCACCGCGCGCACCATTTGTGGAGCTGGGGCTGGTCAGCTGTTTCAGTTTTCTGCGCGGTGCCTCCGATGCGGTGGATATCGTGATGACTGCCCGCGCGCTTGGTTATGATGCGATCGGGATTGCCGATGCCAATTCTTTTGCCGGCGTTGTGCGCATCCATACCGAAGCGGCGACGCTCAAATTGCGGCCAGTGATTGGTGCGCGAATTGAGACGGTCGAGGGACTGGCATTCCTCGCCTATCCGAAAAATCGTGCTGCTTATGGCAGGCTTTGCCGGTTGATCAGCGCGGGCCGGATGCAGACGCTTTCGGGAGAATGGCAGGAAAAGGGCACCTGTGAGATCGATTGCGCAATGCTGGCGGAACATTCTGATGATGTGCAACTGATCCTGCTGACTCCAGATGATCTGGAGGCGGAGTTCACCATCCCTGCCTGGGCCAGCAATGTCATTGCACTCGATGGCAGCGAGCTCGCCAGCCATGTAACAGGCGCCTTGCCTGATCTGCTGCCGCATCTGGTGCGCGGGCTGCCTAGTTTGCGCCACTTGGCCGCAAGTTACCTTTATCGCGGAGATGATACGGCGCGGATCGACCGCCTCGATGCGCTGGCGCGGGTAAACGGCCTGACGCTGCTTGCCACCAATGATGTGCATTATCACGCGCCCGAACGCCGCCCGTTGCAGGATGTGATGACGGCTATCGCGAACAAGACCACGGTGGCCGAGGCAGGGCACCTGCTTCATGCGAATTCTGAAAGGCACCTGAAAAGCCCAGAGGTGATGCAGAGATTGTTTGCCCGATGGCCGCACGCAGTCAAAGCCACACGAGAAGTTGCCGATGCTTGCGGCTTCTCGCTCAACGAGCTGCGTTACGAATATCCTGAAGAAATCTACCCCGATGGCATGTCTCCGCAAGAGTATCTGGAGATAGAGACATGGCGCGGGGCAGAGCGGCGGTATCCAAGCGGGGTGCCCGATAGTGTTCAGCAGACGCTAGAGCGCGAGTTGAATTTGATCGCGAAACTTGATCTCGCGCGGTATTTTCTGACGATCAAGGATATCGTCGACTTTGCGCGCGGGGTAGAGCCGCCGATCCTGTGTCAGGGGCGGGGGAGCGCCGCCAATTCGGCTGTTTGCTATTGCCTTGAAATTACCAGCGTGGATCCGGCCAAGCATCAACTTTTGTTTGATCGCTTCATTTCCGAAGAACGCAAAGAGCCGCCCGATATCGACGTCGATTTCGAGCATGAACGGCGCGAGGAAGTGATCCAGTACATTTACAAGAAATATGGCCGTCACCGCGCGGGCCTGACGGCGACGGTTATTCATTACCGCCCGCGTATGGCGATCCGCGAAGTTGGCAAGGTGATGGGTTTGAGTGAAGATATCACAAGCTCCCTTGCGCGCACCGTATGGGGCGGACATGGGCGAGAGATCGGCGAGGCGCATGTCGAGGATATCGGCATGAAGCTGGAAGATCCGCATCTCAAACGTGTGCTTAAACTGACCGAACAGATGATCGGGATGCCGCGCCACCTTTCCCAGCATGTCGGCGGGTTCATCCTGACCGAAAGCGCGCTGACAGAAACGGTGCCGATCGGGAATGGCGCGATGCCGGATCGCAGTTTTATCGAGTGGGATAAGGACGATATCGAAGCGCTCGGCATCCTTAAGGTCGATGTGCTGGCGCTGGGCATGCTGACCTGCATCAAGAAATGCCTCGACCTGCTGGAGGTGCACCATGGCCGCGCTCTGACGTTGGCCACGGTCCCGCGTGAAGACCCGGAGACATACGCCATGCTGCGCAAAGGGGATTCGCTGGGTGTGTTTCAGGTGGAAAGCCGTGCGCAGATGAACATGCTTCCGCGCCTGCGTCCGCGCGAATTTTACGACCTTGTCATTCAGGTCGCGATTGTACGACCCGGCCCGATTCAGGGTGATATGGTGCATCCCTACCTCAAGCGGCGGCGCGGAGCAGAGCCGGTGCAAATTCCGGCGCCATCTCCCGCCCATGGTCCGCCTGATGAGTTGTCGAGTATTCTTGCCCGCACTTTAGGTGTGCCCATCTTTCAGGAACAGGCGATGAAAATCGCGCTCGATGCAGCCAAATTCACTTCATTGGAGGCTAACCGGCTGCGAAAGGCGATGGCGACATTCCGTAGCCGCGGCATGGTAGATGAACTGCAAGATATGATGGTCGAACGGATGGTTACGCGCGGCTATGAGCGCGATTTTGCGCAGAGGTGCTTTAACCAGATCCGCGGCTTTGGCGAATACGGCTTTCCCGAAAGCCACGCGGCCAGCTTTGCGCATCTGGTCTACGTTTCAAGCTGGCTCAAATGTCATTTCCCCGCCGCCTTTGCTGCCGGGCTGCTCAACTCTCAGCCGATGGGCTTTTATGCCCCCGCACAGATCGTGCGTGATGCGCGCGAGCACGGTGTTGAGGTGTTGCCTACAGATGTGAACCACTCACAGTGGGATTGCACGCTTGAAGAGATTGGGACGTCGCAGGAAGGGCAATCGGGACGACTTGATCGCAATATCGCTTTGCGGCTTGGCCTGCGCCAGATCGATGGACTGCACGAACATATCGCCGCGCAATTGATCGCAGAGCGTGAGGATCGCGGTCTCTACCGCGACGTTGCTCAATTGCGAGAGCGGGCGGGGCTGTCTCCTGCGCATATCGAACGCTTGGCGAGCGCGGATTGTTTTGGTTCGATGCAGCTTTCACGCAGGCAGGCCTTGTGGGATGCGCGCAGTCTGATCGCGGGTCCAGATTTGCCATTGTTTCGTGCGGCTGAAGAGCGTGATGAAGGTGCCGAGCGTATGCAGGTGCAATTGCCGACTATGCCGATGTCCGAAGAAGTGGTCGCCGATTACCAGACCACCCGGCTCAGTTTGAAAGCGCACCCGATGGCATTCTTGCGCCCAGGATTGGCGGAGCGCGGATTTGTGCGGGCTTGTGACCTGCGAGATCGCAAGTTTCGTAGCATGGTTCAGGTCGCCGGAGTGGTCCTCATCCGGCAGCGTCCGGGCAGCGCGAAGGGTGTGTGCTTCATCACCCTTGAAGATGAAACTGGTGTGATCAATCTGGTTGTCTGGCCGGACCTTAAGGAGAAGCAGCGGCGCGTTGTGATGGGCGCGCGGTTGATGGAGGTGCGCGGACGGGTCGAGTATGACGATGAGGTGATCCACGTGATTGCCCAGAATATGACCGACGCAACAGATCAGCTTTAACGGCTTTCTGATGATATGTTGAATGCACCGGTGGCACGGGCAGACCATGTCAATGCGCCGCTTATCAGCCGCAAACCGTCGGGCGAGAAAGAGCCGTTGAAACCGCGAGATATGATCGATCAATTGCCAAACGTGACAGGCCATCCGCGCAATCATCGGATCATTCCCAAATCACGCGACTTTCATTAAGCGCCGAGTATGACTCGCAAAAACGCATTTAAGATCAGCCGGAAGGTTGGGCGCTTTAAGGGTGATCGAAGAGCGATCTGGCTCTTGGCCCTCTTCGCAGTCGCTATTGCTGGTTGGGGTTGGTTGGAGCGCCATCCGCAGCATAATCCATGGGCACCGCTCGATCTGCGCGATCCGATTGGAATGGCGACAGCGACGAAGATGGTGGCGCTCAAAGATAATGTTGAAATGTGCAGAGCCACGCTGGAGCGGAGCGAAGTGGTTTTCGGAGTCTTGCCGACCAGCGGAGACGGCGCATGCGAGCGCAGCGACCGAACCCAACTGTCAGACTATCCTCTGGCGCCAAGCACGCCCGCTGTCACATGCCCCGTTGCCGCCGGTCTGGAAGTGTGGCGCGCGAAAAGCGTCGCGCCAGCAGCTCGTACAATCTTTGGAAGTGATCTTGCGACGATTGAGCACCTCGGCGCATATTCCTGCCGCCGCCTATATGGCCGCGACGAGGGGCCGTGGAGCGAACATGCGACAAGCAACGCCATCGACATCGCGGCCTTCGTTCTGAAGGATGGTCGCCGGATCAGCGTTCTGAGGGATTGGAACGGTGACGCGGACGAACGCAAATTCTTGCGCGAGGTGCGTGATGGAGCCTGCGGAGCATTCGCCACAGTGCTCTCGCCCGACTACAACGCGGCCCACGCAGATCATTTTCATTTTGATCAACAGAGCCGCTGGAGCGGCGCGTGCCGATAGAGCCTGTCAGCTAGGCTCAAGCGCGTATCCGGCAGAGCGAACCGTACGGATCGGGTCCTTCACCCCATCTACTTCGATTGCCTTGCGAAGGCGGCGAATGTGCACATCCACAGTGCGCAATTCGATGTCGGAGCCTGTACCCCAGACACCATCGAGCAATTGGCCACGGCTGAACACACGGCCTGGGCTTTCCATAAAGAATTTCAGCAGCCGGTACTCTGTCGGGCCAAGCTGGAGCGGCTGCCCGCGCCGCTGCACTTTGTGTGCAACAGGATCGAGCATTATGTCACCAGCTTCAATGGTTTCCCCAGCCAAGGCAGGGCGGATCCGCCGCATAACCGCAGCAACACGGGCCAGCAGCTCTCGCGGACTGAAAGGCTTGGTCAGGTAGTCATCCGCACCGGTTTCCAAACCACGCACGCGGTCATCTTCGGCTTCGCGGGCGGTGAGCATGATGATCGGCACATGCGATGTTTCTTTGTCGCGGCGCAGGCGGCGGCACACTTCGATCCCGCTGGTGCCTTCGATCATCCAATCGAGGATGATGAGATCGGGCACATCTTCGCTCGCCAGGACCAAAGCTTCATCGCCATCGCTGGTCGTGCGAACATCATAGCCTTCATTTTGAAAGCGGTATTCGAGCAATTCGGAGAGAGCCGGATCGTCTTCGACAAGTAGCAATTTGGCCGCAGACATGTGAGAGAATCTCCCTAACCCCTAGCTTGCGAACGCAATCGCAAGCGCTCCGGACACTATGTTTCCCCTTCGCTACAGTTTGATGAAAAGCGCCTCGGCAACTTATCCCCAAACCCGAAAGCAATCAGTTTTCGTCGTCTTCTGGCGGATAGAAGCCTGTCGCAGCAAAGTGAACCATCTCGGCTACGTTGGTGGCGTGATCACCGATACGCTCAAGATTACGAGCCACGAAAAGCAACTGGGCCGCACTCGAGATTGTCGCAGGATTTTCAACCATGTGACTGACAAGGTTGCGGAAAATACTGTTGTAAAAGGCATCGACCTTTGCATCTGTCGCAATCACTTCTCGCGCCAGCTCCGGATCACGCGCCGCATAGGCGGTGAGGACATCATGCACCATTTCGCAAGCAAGATCACCCATTGCTGGGATCAGCGTCAGCGGCTCAAAACGGTCGCGACCTTCAATCATGTTCACACGTTTGGCGATGTTCTTGGAATAGTCACCAATCCGCTCAACGACGCCTGCAATTTTCAGTGCGGCAATCACTTCGCGCAAGTCGTCCGCCATCGGTGCGCGCAAAGCGATGATACGAACGGCCAGCTTGTCGACTTCGGATTCGATCGCGTCGATCTTCTTGTCGCGGGCGACCACTCGCTCGGCCAATTCGGCATCGCCGCGGATCATCGCGTCGAGAGCTTCCTGAATTGCCACTTCGGCGAGGCCCCCCATCTCCGCGATCAATCCGCGCAGCCGGGTGATGTCCTCATCGAAAGCTTTGACTGTATGCTCTGCCATCAGCCGTACCGTCCTGTAATATAGTCTTGCGTTCTTTGTTCGATCGGATTGGTGAAGATGTCCGAAGTACGTCCGTATTCCACCATCTTACCAAGGTGGAAAAAAGCGGTACGCTGCGAAACGCGGGCTGCCTGTTGCATTGAGTGCGTCACAATGACGATCGCGTAGCGGCCTGACAGCTCATCAATCAGTTCTTCGATCTTTGCCGTTGCAATGGGATCAAGGGCTGATGCCGGTTCATCCATCAGGATCACTTCGGGATCGACCGCAATTGCCCGCGCAATGCAAAGCCGTTGTTGCTGGCCACCAGAAAGGGCGGTGCCTGAGTCTTCTAACCGGTCTTTGACCTCGTCCCAAAGGCCCGCGCGTGTCAGAGACTTTTCGACAATCGCATCAAGGTCAGGTTTCTTCTCGGCGAGGCCGTGAATTTTCGGGCCGTAGGCGATGTTGTCGTAGATCGATTTTGGGAACGGGTTCGGCTTTTGAAACACCATTCCCACGCGCGCGCGCAATTGGACGACATCCATCACATTTGAGTGGATGTCTTCGCCTTCAAGCTCAATCAATCCATCCACTTTCGCGATAGGGATCGTATCGTTCATGCGGTTAAAGCAGCGAAGGAAAGTCGATTTTCCGCAACCTGACGGACCGATGAAGGCCGTCACATAGTCGGGCGAGATATCGATCGATACCTCATCAATCGCTTTCTTATCGCCATAATAGACCGAGACATCGCGAGCCCTCATCTTGGCTTCGGTGTCGTTCAGATTTTCGTGAATTACAGTCACCAGCTCTTCTCGAACTTGTTGCGGAGGTAAATTGCGACGCCGTTCATCAACAGGAGGAACAGCAAGAGGACGATGATGGCAGCGCTAGTACGTTCTACGAAGCCCCGGTCAATTTCATCGGACCAAAGAAAGATTTGCATCGGCAATACCGTAGATGGGGAGGTAAAGCCATCCGGTGGTGTCGCGACAAAGGCGCGCATACCGATCAAGAGCAGTGGAGCCGTCTCTCCCAAAGCGCGGGCCATGCCGATGATTGTACCGGTAAGCATGCCCGGCATGGCGAGCGGGAGCACGTGATGGAATACGACTTGTACCGGTGAGGCCCCGACTGCGAGCGCACCATCGCGGATCGACGGCGGCACTGCTTTGATCGCGTTCCGACCGGAAATGACGATGACCGGCATCGTCATCAGCGCGAGTGTCATACCGCCAATCAGCGGTGCAGAGCGCAAATTCGGAAACAACCACAGAAACACAGCGAGGCCCAGCAGACCGAAGATAATCGACGGCACAGCCGCGAGATTGTTGATTGAAACCTCAATCAAGTCAGTCCAGCGATTCTTCGGCGCGTATTCCTCAAGATAGAGCGCCGCCATCACGCCGATTGGAAAGGCCAGCACGAACGTCACGATCATTGTCAGGATCGAACCTTTAAGCGCTCCCCAAATACCAGCAGATTGAGGGCTTGTCGCATCCGAACGAGAGAGGAAACCTGCATCCCAGTTTTCCGCCAATTTGCCCGACGCGGCTAGATCTTTTGCCAAGGCTTGCATCTCGGGCGAGCCTTCGCCGGCAAGGCCGGATGCAAGATCAGACGATGCAGGGAGGTAAAACGTTTCAGTCTTGCCGAGTAGCGAGGGGTCTTGAGTGAGCGCCAGGGCGACGTCGCGCCATGCCTCGTCGCTGACCTCGGCTGAACCTACTTCGCCCAATTCCTTTTCGGCAAAGAATTGCACCACGTCCGGCAGCCCTTGCGCTTCCAGCATCTGTATCGCCCTTGGCTCCGCCAAAGAGGTTTCGTCGCCCGCGATACCGGCATCGGCAAAGTCGATCGACACTTCGAGCTCAGCGCGTTGGAAACCGCCTATGCCGTTGATGAACATATTGCCGAGCAAGAAGACCAGAACGGCGACCGAAAAAATGATCGCCCCTTGTCCGACGCGCTTGAAATTGCGCTCCTTGCGGTATCGTTTCGCAAGGCGCTTTTCGAACTCAGGGGTTCGTGTCGGGCCCAGCTCGTGGGCTGAGGCTGTGGATGATGCGATATCAGTCATAGGCTTCACGGAACCGCTTAACGACGCGCAAGGCGATGATGTTGAGAACCAGCGTTACGAGGAACAGCGTAAAGCCGAGCGCGAACGCGCTAAGATAGGTCGGGTGATCGGTGCTTTGTTCACCGGTCAGCAGTTTGACGATTTGAACCGTAACCGTTGTCATGCGGTCCAGCGGATTGGCGCTGAGGTTGGCGGCGGTGGATGCAGCCATCACGACAATCATTGTTTCACCGATCGCGCGGCTGATCGCCAGCATGATGCCTGCGACGATTCCAGGAAGCGCAGCAGGGAAAAGCACCCTTTTGATCGTTTCGGATTTTGTCGCGCCCATGGCATAGCTGCCGTCGCGCATCGCGCTGGGCACAGCAGCGATTGAATCGTCAGCCATCGACGATACGAATGGAATAATCATCACGCCCATCACAACACCGGCTGCAAGTGCGCTTTCTGTAGAGGCTCCGGATATCCCGATAGCCACAGCCGCATCGCGTATGGCGGGCGCCACCGTGAGCGCTGCGAAGTAACCGTACACGACGGTCGGAACACCGGCGAGAATCTCGAGAGCAGGCTTAACCCATGCGCGCAAGCGGGGGTTGGCATATTGCGTAAGGTAGATCGCGCTCATCAATCCAAGCGGGATCGCAACAATCATCGCGATGATAGCACCGATGAACAATGTGCCCCAGAATAGAGGTATCGCGCCGTATTTTGCACCATCGGGATTGTCGGCGCTGCTCATAGGGTCCGGGCCCCAGAATGTGCCAGTGAAGAAATCGATCGGCGACACCATCCCGAAGAACCGGATTGTCTCAAATACAAGACTGGCGAAAATGCCGAATGTTGTGAGGATCGCAACGAGGGAAGCCAGAAGCAAAACCGCCATGACGGTCCGTTCGACCCGCGTCCGAGCACGGAAATCCGGGCGGATCCGAAGGAATGCATAGGCACCACCGGCAAAACCGATGAAGATCGTTACCAGCACACCGATCAGGCTGTAACGGTCAATGGCTTCACGGAATGGCTCAATCAGAGGCTTTGCAGCATCATTGAATACGCCAATCGCATTGCCGCTTGCCACGGCGCGGGCTTCCGAAAGCCACGCTTCGCGCTGAAAACCAAATTCCGGCAGAGCGGCTGCAGCAGGTGATGCGAGCACGCTTTGTGTCACAAGCTGCGGTGCGAGAATTGACCAGATCGCTACGAAAATCAGGACAGGAATGACAATCCAGACTGCCACATACCACGCGTGGTACACCGGCCGGGCAACTGGACGCGCTTCCGGATCAGCTTTTTGGAAACTCCACGCTTTCGCGCGGCCCGCCAGCCATCCGACGAGACCCAGCCCAATGGCAATCAGAATGAGCGTGATAGGCGACATCAACTAAACCCTGTTCCCCTGACGGCCCCGTGCAATGCGGGCATTCTATTCTGCTTTGTCACGCACGGATTTCTTATCTGATCCCGTGCGAATCTCTATCGACAGCATTCAATTTCGGTCTTTGTAACTGCGATGTTGAGGAAATAAGACAATGCGATGACAATTCTTCGGCGGACGTTCTTTAATTCGCTGTTTCTGCGTTCGCAGGCGTTTTTGTATGATCATCTGCAAGTGGCAGTCGAACGATGACGCTCGTCCCTTTGCCGAGTTCGCTCTCAATGCCAAGACGGCCTCTGTGACGTTCCACAATATGTTTGACGATCGCCAATCCCAAACCGGTGCCGCCAGAGGCTCGGCTGCGGCCAGGATCAGTCCGATAAAACCGGCGTGTTAGGTGCGGGATTTGTTCAGTGGCGATGCCTTCGCCCTCATCCACAACCGAAATACGCGCATGGTTGTCCCTTGCGAAATCAAGCATCACTTTAACCGGCGTGCCAGGTGCGCCGTATTTCAACGCGTTGTCGACCAGGTTGCGGATCAACTGTTCAAGCTGTTGCATGTCACCATGCACAGACGCTTCGCAATTGAGTGCAAATTCAAGGCGGTCAATCCGATCAGTGCCTGCAGCATCGGATGCGGCCCTTATGACGAGCGGTCCAAGAGAGATCAGATCGCTAGGGAGATCGTGCTTCTCGGCTTCGACACGCGAAAGGCTCATTAAGTCACTGATCAGGCTTTGCAGGCGTTTGCCTTCACGCTCAATCGTACCCAGGAATTTCTGGGAAGTCGGCGAATCCAAACTGTCACCGCTCTCGCTAAGGGTCTCAACATAGCCGAGGATTGCAGCAAGCGGCGTGCGCAGTTCATGGCTGGCATTGGCCACAAAATCCGTATGCGCGCGGCTGATGTCCGCCTCTGCGGTTTGGTTGATCAATTCAATGACAGCCATATTCTCGTCAATGGATTGGCGGTTTATTTCCCATATATCCTGTCGCCGAACCAATCCGCGCACGATGGCACGCCCATTGCGGTTCTGACCCAGCAGAGAGATTGCTTCGGGTTGGCGAAATGCCATCCGGGCATCCTGACCAAGCATATGCTGACCTAGCATGCGCCGCGCGGCCGCATTGGCCATCGCAACACTGTTTTTCTCGGTGATCATAATCGGCGTTGATGAATTCTCGATCAGACTGCGAATCGAATCGAGGCTGAAGGATTTTTTGACCACGACTTTGGGTGCTTCTGCGGGGCGCACAGAGATCAGCAAAAGTGATCCCGTCCAAACCACAAACACAGCCAGCGAGACGATCGGGTCCAAGCCAAGCAGGATCATCGCAACGAAGGTTACGCCAGCCAGCAATACGCCTGCTACGGGAAATGTCTGCATGGTACCCATTGCAATAACCTGTACTGGCAAGCCTCGCAGCTTGGAAGATCAGCATTTGCAATTTTTGGGGAGGGCCTTCCAAAAAAAGTCATACAACTTTTGAGCGAAGGGAGGTGGTGACCCCTACGGGAATCGAACCCGTGTTTCAGCCGTGAAAGGGCCGCGTCCTAACCGCTAGACGAAGGGGCCACGCTTATTTGCGAGAGCGCGCATCTAGGGGTGGAGGATGAATCGGTCAAGCCCGTATCCATCGGTTTCTTGAAAATTTGTGCAGATGCCCTCTCAATCGGCGAATGCAGCGTCTTCGAGATGGAGTTCTGCGGCAGGACGAGGGCCCCAATCATCAATCTTTACACGGCCAGCGAGATGGAACCGGCGCCCTTTGCTTCGATGTAGCAGCGTTTGAGCCAATTCGGTTTCGGCTGCGCGAAAGGCGATACCTTTGAATGACCGGCCATCTTCTCCGGAGGCAATGATGCGAAGGTGGTCTTTTCCGACGATGTCAGCCTTCACAATCCGGACAGGGCCAACGGCCACACGCGGCGCAGGCCAGCCGACTCCATATGGCCCGGCGGTTTCTAGCGTATTGACCAGATCCGGCGTTAACCCTCCGGGCGTAAGGGACAAATCAAGCTTCATGGATTGCTCGGCCCGCGCTCGGTCCACATCGCGTGCAAGCCGCGTGTCGAGAAATTCTATGAATGCGGTCAGGTTCTCAGTCGGAAGGGTGAGGCCGGCGGCCATTGCGTGACCGCCGCCTGCGACCAATAGTCCTTGCTCACGTGCAGCTATGATCGCTGCGCCCAAATCGACGCCGCTGATTGATCTCCCAGAGCCTTTGCCAGTTCCGTCAGAATCGTTGGCGATCACGATGGACGGCTTGCCGGTTTTCTCTTTAATTCGTCCGGCCACGATCCCGATTACGCCAGGATGCCATCCATCACCGGAGACGACATGAACTGCCATATTGTGCTGACCTGCGAGTTGGGACTCGGCTGCTTCCTGAACTTCGGCCTCGATGGCTCTGCGTTCTTCATTTAACTTCGAAAGTTGCTCCGAAATTTCGCGCGCTTCCTCGGGATCTTTTGTGGTGAGCAAACGGACGCCAAGAGTTGATTCGCCAATCCGACCGCCTGCGTTGATACGGGGGCCGAGTGCGAAGCCCAGGTCGCTGGCTTGAGGTGCGCGTTTAAGACGGCTGGCATCCATCAAAGCAGCCATGCCAATGCGATCGCGGCGGGTCAGGACTTTTAGACCTTGAGAGACAAATGCGCGGTTTAGCCCGTGAAGCGCGGCAACGTCGGCGACGGTTCCCAACGCGACAAGATCAAGCAGAGCCATCAAGTTCGGCTCTTTGCGATCTTGGAAGTAATCTTTCGCGCGCAATGTTCTGACCAGAGCTATGCCGAGCAGGAATGCGACACCGACCGCCGCGAGGTGACCAAAACTTGCCGCCAAATCGCTTTCGTCGAGCCTGTTCGGGTTAACGAGTGCGGCAGTCGGAGGAAGTTCTGCGGAGCATTTGTGATGGTCGACTACAATCACGTCGAGACCTACATCGCGGGCCATGGTAAGTGCTTCGAACGCCATTGCACCGCAATCAACGGTGACGATGAGGCTCGAGCCCGCTTCACTTAGCTTGACCAGTGCCTCTCCGCTTGGGCCATAGCCTTCTAACAATCGATCAGGGATGTAATAGCTTGCCTCGAGCCCGAGGTTTCGCAGTAGCTCTACGAGAAGAGCAGCGCTCGTCGCACCATCAACATCATAGTCGCCGTAGATAGTGACTTGCTCTTTTTCGAGCACGGCCTTTGCAATCCGCTCTGCAGCCTGATCCATGTCTCGAAATTCGGACGGATCGGGCAGGAAGTCCCGCATGGTCGGCGCAGCATGGCGGCCAACGTCATCTTGCGCCACTCCGCGCGTGATGAGGAGCTGTGACAATATGTCGTTCTCAAGGCTTTGCGCTTCACCCAAATCCATATTCCCGCCGCGCCAAAGCCACGCTTTTCCGGAAAGAGATTTAGAAACGCCTAGGACGTGGGAAAGGGAATGGGATGGCATGGCAAAGCGTTACCCTATTGCCGCCAACCAAAACAGAGCATGCCATTGACAATCGACAGGCCGGTGTTGTTCGTGCCTTTTATGTCAAATCCAACAGTATTTCTGGTCATCTGGCACAGCCGCACCGGCGCGAGCGAGAGGATGGCACATGCGATTGCCGAAGCTGGTGGTGCCAAACTGGTGAGGGCATACGACGTCACGTCCGACATGTTGACCGCTGCAACGGGTTACGTTTTTGTGTGTCCGGAAAACCTTGGCGCATTGAGCGGCGAGATGAAGGAAATGTTCGATCGGGTTTATTACGATGTGCTCGGTTTGATCGAGGGCCGGGCGTATGCAACGGTCATTGCTGCTGGATCTGACGGGGAAGGAGCCCAACGGCAACTCGACCGCATTGTAACCGGCTGGCGCCTCAAGCGAGTGATGGAGCCGAAGATCGTCAACTTCGCTGCGCAGGAGCCGGAGGACATTCTCGCCACGAAGTCGGTGCCAGCCAAGGTGTTGAAGGAATGTGAAAATATTGGCCGCGGTTTCGAGGAAGGTTTGAAGCTCGGGCTTTTTTGATCCAAACGTGCCGAGCGGTGTGGGCTATGGGGTATTGTAGACTCGACGCTGCGAACATTTCACGTCAGGATCATTTCGAGATATTGAGATGCGCTTGCAAGACTAAGGGGGTCTTGGACAATTACGCAGAACGTTGATGTTCCCGCCACTGGGCTGCGCTTGCTGTTTGCATCAGGCAAACGGCCCAACCGGACTTTGATTAGAGAATTTGCGGATGCTCAGTCATCAACATCCCTAAGCCACGATCCGCTGGCCGATCAACCGCTTCAGCTTGTTGTGAACGAAGGTGAAACACTCAAAAGGTCTAAGGCATCACAAGAGGACGAAACTGAGGAGTTTTGGGTTGAGCTTCTGCGTGATGGTTTGACGTTTGATCTAAGAGGTCTTGCCCCGGGAGAAGCGGAATCGATTCCGGCGACGGATTATCGGTATGATGTTGACCAGTCGCCTGCTGCTCTCCGTTTAGAAGCCATTCATTTGTTGCCTGGCCAGCATCTTGCGGGCGGTGCCAATTCGGTTCCAGTTTTGCGAGGTTTGATTGCATTGGCATGCGACCTGATCCGTCACTTTGATGATTTGGTTGCGATTGTTTGGGAGCCCGCCCGCAGCCTGATTGGACGGCGTTATTTCGAATCCGTGGCATCTGCTTGGCTGGAAGGCGGCGCATTTCCTGCGCTTGGCCTCACTTCCTTTCGGGAAACGTCGGACGGCGCGTTGCAAACTGTTGGCCTTGATTTTTGGATTGGCCAAGAATTGCGCATCGAGGCTCCATTGTCGTCCGAAAAAGTCGAGGCCACGCGATTGGGCGCACGGATTGTCAATCAACTCGTGATCATCGGCGGGCTAGAACAAAGCGAACGGATCACCGCACCCGATGGCTCTCATTTGATCATGCGCCCCTCACGCAATGGCAATTTTGTACGGGTTATGCGCGAATAATGAAGGCTGCGACGGGAGGCTTATCTAGCAGATTTTCATCGTTAAGATGCGGGAGCAACCGAAGAAGCGTTTCGTTTCGAAGCGTCAATCGCAGCCATTCCGCAGGTTACGATCCAGAACTTCAACGGCACC
Source organism: Erythrobacter crassostreae (assembly GCF_019204045.1). Classification (GTDB taxonomy): domain Bacteria; phylum Pseudomonadota; class Alphaproteobacteria; order Sphingomonadales; family Sphingomonadaceae; genus Erythrobacter; species Erythrobacter crassostreae. Next base: position 2,002,667 of record NZ_JAGSPC010000001.1, read on the forward strand.
ATCTTCTTCCGCTCCAGCTGCTTTCAAAACCGTGCTTCGGTTCGATGTTCGCGGTAATCGGCAGAAGCTCGGTCGGTTTTGACGATTTCCGCTTCAACGGTTTGTTGCTGCCCGCAAGTGAAGCCGCAACTTTGCGAACAGGGATGCCGCTGCATCGCGGCCCCCATCGCTCCTACAATGAACTTGTCTGCGAGCGAGTGGGAAGCATTGAGGCGCATTGGAAGTCAGCAATCGCGGCGAATGCCGAAGATGCGATAGACGATGTGCTAATGCGTTTGCGGTTGCTGCAAACGGCATTGAGGCGAAGGCTGCTTCAAGAGCGTCGCCGGTTTATCTTGAATCGAAAAGACCCGCTTGGCACTGGTTTTGATTTTGCGGAGCTGGACGCGATGGCCGAAAGTCTATGGGAAGCGACTTAGGCCGCTTCCCAATCGGATCGATGATTTAGTCTTGCCAAGACGTGTAGTCAGAGTCAGCTAGCATTCGCGCTTTCGCAGCGTGGTACTCGCGCTCTATACGGGCGACCATGTCCTCGACAGTACCCAGTGTTTTGACCGCTCCGATGCCTTGGCCAGAACCCCAAATGTCTTTCCAGGCTTTTGCCTTGGTGTTGCCACCGGAACCGAAATTCATTTTCGAAGGATCACTGGTCGGCAAATCATCGGGATCAAGGCCAGCATTTTCAATCGATGAACGCAGGTAATTCCCGTGAACGCCCGTGAATAGGTTTGAATAGACGATGCCTTCTGCTGAGCCATCAACGATGCCTTGCTTGTAAGCCTGATCCGCATTGGCTTCTTCTGTCGCGATAAACGCGCTGCCGGCATAGCCAAAGTCCGCGCCCATTGCTTGTGCAGAGAGAACCGAAGCGCCATTGGCGATGGAACCTGACAGCGCGACCAAACCATCGAACCATTCGCGGATTTCCTGCATCAAAGCGAAGGGCGATTGCGTGCCTGCATGACCGCCCGCACCCGCGGCAACCGGGATGAGACCGTCAGCACCTTTTTCGATCGCCTTGTTAGCAAAGCGGTTGTTGATGACATCGTGCATCGAGATGCCGCCCCAGCCTCGCACCGCATCGAATATCTCTGTACGGGCACCCAATGACGTGATGACTAGTGGAACCTGCCATTTCTCACACGTTGCCATATCGGCCATGACTCGGTCATTCGACCTATGGACGATTTGGTTTACCGCGAATGGAGCCGCAGGACGATCTGGGTTCTCGCGGTTGTGCTTCGCAAGTTCCTCAGTGATTTGGTGCAGCCATTCATCAAGCAGCGTTTGCGGACGCGCGTTGAGAGCTGGGAAGCTGCCAATGATCCCGGCCTTACATTGTGCGATCACCAATTCGGGGCCGGATACAATGAACAACGGCGATCCGATCAGGGGTAGGCGAAGGCGATCAAATGGGGCGGGAAGTGGCATGCGTCTCTCCTAGAACATTCTTGCCTGCGCGTTAGGTTGCAAATTGCAATCAGGCAAGAATGTCTTCAACGCGGTAGAAGCGTGCTGCGTTCCCAGCAAAAAGCGCTGCCTTCTCATCTGCGCTCGCGCCGCTCGCAATTCGTTTGAATGCGTTCCAAAGTACTGGGTAGGTCGCACCCCAGCGATCCACCGGATAATTGCTTTCAAACATCGCCCGGTCTGTGCCGAAAGCTTCAATACACGTCTCGATGTACGGCTTCCAAAGTTTGGCAAGTTCTTCTGAACCAATGCCCGCTGCAGGGCCCTTTTCCGGCATTGCGCAATTGTGCATCGCCAATCCGCCAAGTTTGATCATGACATTGTCACACTTGCCCAGCTCGATAATGTTTTCTCGCCATATGCCGAAACGCTCTTCCAGCTTTCCGGTATAACTCGCCATGCCAAGAGGAGTGCCGCAATGGTCAAGGCAGATCGGTGTATCGGGGAAGGCGCGTGCGAGATCGATCACATCGGGCAATTGCGGTTCCAACACCCACGCATCAAAACTCATCCCGCGTTTGCCAAGCTCGGTAAAACCTTCGCGAAACTTCGTGTCTTTGTAGAGTTTAGGCGGTGCGTGGAAGGGAGGGCCTAACACTTCGGTATCCGCATCCCAGGCGCCCTGATGACGGATGCCTTTGAAACGGTTTGGAGACGCGGCGAGCAATGCATCCAAAGCCTCACCAGCAGAGGACCCCAGTAATAAATCTGCATGCCCGACAATGCCTGCGCAAAGGCGGGTATTCCCGTAAAGACCACTCGCTGATTGTGCCGCTACGCCGTTCACAAACTCGACTTCGCCGACAGATTTCTTCGCATCTCCATAGGCCGCATTATAGAATGCGCCGCACTCCATGAAGATGGTCGCGAGGATATTATGACCGCTCGCCACCTCCTCATTGAATTGGTCAAATGTATAATGCGCAACGGGCACCAATCCGTCGATGAACCGATGGCGCGGCTCCGGGAACATCGGCAGCATCGGCCGTAAATCCCACAGGTGATGATGGGGATCGATAATAGGCCAATCGGGTTCGAGGATGGCTTCGTTCATGCTAGTATTCTTTCCCGTCGCGTAGCTTTTCAGCGTATCGCTTTTGATGAAACTTTGTGGGTCTGACATACTCATAGGGCAGAAGAAAGCAGTGACGCATTTTGCGCTGCAGCATTTTTCGCAAGCCAAACGGGTTATCTTCGCCTATAGGTGCCTCATCTATCGCGAGACGTGTTGGTCTCGCCCGCCAGCTTACATCCATTCTGTCGGTCAATCTTTCCCGTTCCGCGCAAAGCATGCGCGCGTGCGCAGCCAGAGTTTTACCTATGTCTTTCCCCGATCTTCCCGCGACGCTTGCCGATGCTTTAACCGAACGCGAATATACGGCCGCCACAGACGTGCAGTCCGCTGTTCTGAAGCCGGAAGCACGCGGGCGTGACTTGGTCGTTTCTGCGCAAACCGGATCCGGCAAAACTGTCGCATTCGGATTGGCGTTTTCCGATGAGCTCTTGGACGAGAACGGCAAAGTTCCCTTTTCGATTGCTCCGAAAGCGCTTGTGATCGCGCCGACACGTGAGCTTGCACTGCAAGTCAGCCGCGAACTCGGCTGGCTTTACGCCAAAGCCGGCGCGCGCGTTGCAACATGCGTTGGCGGAATGAACCCTTCGCAGGAACGCAAAGCGCTTCGCAGCGGCGCCACCATCGTTGTTGGTACGCCTGGCCGTCTTCGCGATCACCTTGAACGCGGTGCTCTCGACCTGTCCGAGCTCGCCGTTGCCGTATTGGATGAGGCAGACGAGATGCTCGATATGGGCTTCCGTGAAGAGCTCGAAGCAATTCTGGACGCGACACCTGAAGGCCGCCGGACGCTCCTGTTCTCCGCCACGATGCCGCGTCCAATTGAGGCTCTGGCGCGCCGTTATCAGCTTAACTCGCTGCGGATTGCCACGATCGGCAAAGAGCGCGGTCACGGCGACATCACGTACCAAGCGGTCACTGTTTCACCGCCGGAAATCGAGAATGCCGTCGTAAACCTCTTGCGCTTTCACGAAGCTGAGACAGCAATTCTATTTTGCGGGACGCGCGACAAGGTGCGTCATCTTCACGCAACGCTGCAAGAGCGCGGTTTTGGCGTGGTCGCTCTTTCAGGCGAGCATTCCCAGCAGGAAAGAAATCAGGCGCTTCAGGCGCTGCGTGATAAACGTGCCCGGGTTTGTGTGGCCACTGACGTTGCTGCGCGCGGGATCGATCTTCCGAGCGTCAGCTTGGTTGTGCATGTCGAAATTCCCCGCGATGCCGAAACACTTCAACACCGTTCAGGCCGGACCGGACGTGCAGGTAAGAAGGGTACGGCTGTACTGATCGTGCCGTTTTCGCGCCGCCGCCGCGTCGAAAGTATGCTGCGAAATGCGAAGATCAATGCGGAATGGACTGATGCCCCTGATCGTGATGCGATCAAGGCAAAGGATCACGAACGTCTTCTTTCCAAACTTATGGAGCCGGTCGAGATCGACGATGCTGACCGCGAAATTGCCCAGAAGATTCTCGCGGAACGCAGCGCAGAAGAAATTGCGTCAATGCTGGTCCAAACACATCGCGCAAAAATGCCTGAGCCCGAAGAACTGACGGCAAATACGCCGGAAGCGCGCAAGGCTGCGCAGAAGGATAAACTTCGTCCAGGCTTTGAAGATACGGTCTGGTTCAAGATGGATATCGGACGCCGCCAGAACGCGGATGTCCGCTGGATATTGCCCCTTATTTGCCGCCGCGGGCACGTGACCCGAAACGAGATCGGAGCGATCCGTATCTCGCAAGGCGAAACCTTCTTCCAAATCCCGAAGGCGCACGCTGAGAAGTTCAACGACGCCATTCAGCGTACAGCTGAGTCGGACAAAGATGATCAGCCTGTCCATATTGAGCAGTCAGACGAGGCACCGCGCGATGCTGGCCGGCGCAATCGCCGCGAAGGTTCGGGTGAGCGCGACTTTGAGCGTGGCGGTCAGCGCGGCGGGCACATGAAACCAAAGCCATTCCGCAAAGGCGGCGGCAAGCCGCATGACAACGCAAGTGGCAGCCCAAGTGGGAAGGGTAAACCATGGGAAGGCGGCGAAGGGAAGCCAGGCAAAAAGCACAAACCGAAAGGCAAATTTTCTGGAAAGCCGAAAGGTAAACCCGCAGGTAAAGGCGGTTATCCCAAAAAGGGCGGCAAGCCTTTCAAGGACTAAGTTTTCAGCGAGCCATCAATGCATCGCCAATCGCTCTGTTAAGATAAGACGACGACGCGGTGTTGGCTGATACGACTACAACACGCCTTGCAGTTTCTGTCGTTACCGCGCGAGCGACAAAATATGAACGGTAACCCGCGTTCGCGCCTGTGTGCCAAACATCAGTTTGGTTTTTGGCATCGTCCACCGTCAGAACTATGCCCAAGCCATAGAACGACCCCGGTTCCCATTTTGTCTCCGCCTGAGGAGTGACCATCGCGGTCGCGACTTCTGTCGGAATGGCATTTTCGGTTCCGGTTGCTGCATCCATCAGTGCTGCAATGAACCGGGCGTAGTCGCGTGACGTGGTCCAAAGGCCTGCTGCTGCTTGCTCTGGATACACATGCCAGCTGTCTTCAAGTGAGCTGAAAACGCCTTCGGTCGGGTCAAAACCTGCATCGGCGCCAACAATGACAAGCGGAGCGATCGCAGCCTCATCAATCGGTTGTGCGAATGTGCTTTCGGCCATGCCCAGCGGTTTGAGCAAGACCTCCTCTGCCAATTTGTGGAAGGCTTTGCCCGTGACATCTTCGGCCCACAATTGTGCAATTGTATAGCCTCCACCCGAATATCGGAATTCTCCCGGTTCGCCGTCAAAGGCTAGCTGGCTCTCAAATATGCGTGGGGGGTCATTGATGACCTCCGCAGTGCTGGGCAGCGAAGCGTCACGCGCGTAACCGGGGTATCCGGACTGTGACGCACCAGTTGAATGCGACAGCAACTGGCGGAGAGTGACAGGCCGATCGCCGCCTTCGAGTGCGGCAATGTCGAGCGAGGTGATCTGTTCGCGAATATCATCATCAAGCCCGACACCTTTTTGATCAGCCACAATCAAGATAGAGGCGGCGGCCGCAGCCTTGGACAGGCTGGCGACTTGCATCAATCCGTCCGCTCTGGCGCGTCCGACATAGTGGCTCTCGGGCGCCTGATCGCCGTCTATCACCGTAATGCTCACAGCTGTAACACCAAGCTTGGCTGCCTCTTTCGCAATCAAGCTCTGCATTTCGTCTGGCGTCGCCGCCGTCAAATTTTTCTCGAAATCAGGATCAAGAGACGGTTCGAATATGCTGGCAAGCACCAATGCGCCAATGGAAAGCGCAAGGACGGCGAATACAGATAATCCGATTTTTCGCCGTGTAGTCATCTATTGTCTCGCCACAAGTTAGCCGACCGAAGAATTCGCTGCGCTCAGCACGGCCCGGACACTTGCAGTTGCGATGTCTTCGTCAATTCCGCATCCCCAGATCACCTTATCGCCGGATTGGCACATCAAATAGGCTGCAGCGCGTGCGTCACGGCCAGTGCCCATCGCGTGCTCCGAGTAATCAAGCACCTTGATGTCAAGGTCGAAGGCGGCCTCCAAAGTGCTGACCACGCTGGAAATTAGGCCATTGCCGCGGCCCGAGACGCTTTGTTCGCCGCCATCAACTGCGATCTTGCCTGCAAAGATCCGCGTACCGTCAGAAGCGCGGCTTTCTTCATAGTCAACCAGGCTGAACCGGCGGTCATCGGTCTTCACATGATAGGCGTTTTTGAACGCGTCCCAAATGTCGGCTGCGTTCAATTCTCGGCCAAGTTGATCGGCCATGAGCTGCACGTGTTTCGAGAAATCGGCTTGCATCTTTTTCGGCAGTTTAAGCCCCTGATCCTGTTCCAGAACCCACGCAAATCCGCCTTTGCCAGACTGCGAATTCACACGGATCACAGCCTCATAATCTCGGCCAAGATCGGCGGGGTCGATTGGCAGATAAGGCACGCGCCATTGTTCATCATTTTGCGCTGTGTTGGCCTCAAACCCCTTCTTGATTGCGTCCTGATGTGAGCCGGAAAATGCCGTGTAGACCAGTTCTCCGCCATAGGGGTGCCGCTGATGCACGGGCAGATCATTGCAATATTCGACCGTCTCGATCACCCGGTCGATATTGGAAAAATCAATGCCAGGATTGATGCCCTGAGTGTAGAGGTTGAGCGCCATGGTCACGAGGCAGCAATTGCCGGTGCGTTCACCGTTTCCGAACAGGCAGCCCTCAACACGGTCCGCGCCGGCCATCAGGCCCAGCTCCGCCGCCGCAACGCCCGTTCCGCGATCATTATGCGTATGGAGTGAGATTATAGCGGCCTCGCGACTTGGCAGATTGCGGCAGAAATACTCTATCTGATCCGCATAAATGTTGGGCGTCGCAGCCTCGACCGTTGCCGGCAGGTTGAGAATGATTGGCTTGTCTGGAGTGGGCTGGAGCACCTCCATAACAGCGGCGCATACATCAATGCTGAAATCAAGCTCCGCAGTCGAGAACGTCTCTGGCGAGTATTGGAAATGCCAGTCAGTCTCTGGGCGCTTTGCCGCTTCATCTCGCATGATCTTGGCGCCCGCGACGGCAATCTCGCGCACTTCGTCTTTTGACATACGAAACACGATATCCCGCCATGCCGGGCTTAGGGCGTTGTAGAGGTGGACGATGGCTTTCTTTGCGCCCGCAAGGCTTTCAAATGACGTGCGTATCAGATCTTCGCGCGACTGCGTGAGAACCTGTACTGTCACATCGTCAGGGATCGCACCCGACTTTACTAATCCCGAAATGAAGTCGAATTCGGTCGCGCCTGCGCTCGGAAAGCCGACTTCGATTTCTTTAACGCCAATCTCGACCAAGAGATCGAAAAAGCGGCGCTTCTTAACCGCGTCCATCGGATCGATGATGGACTGGTTGCCATCGCGTAGATCGGTAGAGAGCCAACGCGGCGCTTGTTCGATAAGGCGCGATGGCCATTGGCGATCAGGCAGATTTATCTGGCCAAATGGACGGTATTTTGCGGAAGGGTTCTTGAGCATGGTCATGGAAACAGGAGCTTTGCGAATGGTATCTGAAAGATGTGGCGGCCTATCCCTTGGAAGTTAGGCCGCATTCACTCGCACGCAGCCTGTCACCCCCAAGGGCGCATAAGTCGCAGGTCTAGGCTGTTGAACCGTGTCATTCCTTACGTTCTCGCCGATTTGTCCGCGCGGCTCAAGCTTTTTGGAAGAAATATCCGCATTGCTGTAACTTGCGGTCTGGTGAGCGCGAATACACCGATGTCAGCAGGCAACAGGCAGCCAGCACAATGACAATGTTTTTTGGAGGAATACCCCTATGAAGAATTCAGTTTTTAAATCCGCACTTGTCGGCGCTTTGTTGGCGACAGTCGCAGCGTGTAATGCACCAGCAACTGAAACCACTGATGGCGGTGATACGACCGAATTGGTTGCAGAAACCGGTTATTATGCCGACCTTGGCGGCGAGCCGACAGGCCCGACTCACACAGCGACAAAGGACGATGCGCTCGCCGTGTCAGGATATGACGTTGTCAGCTATTTCTCAGGTGACGGCGTTCCTGTCGAAGGCGCTGAAGAGTTTACCGTTCGCTACAATGGCTTCGATTATCGCTTTGCGTCTGAAGACAATGCAAAGACCTTTATCGAAGATGCAGCGAAGTATGCCCCTGCTTATGGCGGTTACTGTGCATGGGCAATCGGGGCCAACGATGCGCTCGCACCTGGTGATCCCGAAGTTTACGAAATCGTCGATGGCACGTTGTACCTGAACTTCAGCGAAGATGTTCAAGGACGTTGGGAAGAAGACATTCCTGGCTTCATAGCTGCCGGTGATACGAACTACCCAACCCACTCACCTGACGAACACTTTCAAGACTAAATAGCACCCTTAGTGCTCGCAAAGACCCCGTTAGCGCGAAAAGCGTTGGCGGGGTCTTTCTATTGCAAGGATGTTTATCCGCAGCGTGCGTCGCGGATGATGTCTTGAGTATCCAGCATAATGTTCAGACGCGGACTCGCCGCATCTGTATTGAATGCTGGGGCGTTGGGCCGGAGCCAACGGATTTCCCGTCCCAGAAGAACCACGTTCTCAATATCAGTTTGCGTCGGCGCATCTGCCACGCGGCCTATAAACGGTCCCATCCTATTTGCATCGCATGTTGCGGAATTCGGGTCGGTTGCGGTGCCTGCTACAAATGGGCCTGCGGCTGCGTTGGGCAGCGGTGGGGCAACAGTAGGAGCGCCAGAGGGAGAGCCTTGAACCGCCGTGGCAGTCGTCGCTGCGGGATTGGCTGCGTCGTCGCCCGCTTCTGTCGCTGGCCCATTGATGCGTGCGGCGAAGTCTTCTGCCGCCGCAGTGGTGCTATCGGATGAATTGGGCGTGTTTCCACATGCGGGCAGAGCCAACATTGCAAGTGCAGCGATTGAAGCGCGTTTGATGGCCATGATCTGTCCCGTCCAAATTGCGAATTCTCAGCGCGTGAAACGTGTTTAGTTTTTCCGGCTCATGACAGTCAATGCGCGATTTCTCCCATGTGGAGCGAGAAATTCGAACTTTTTTCAAATGAGGTGTCACCAATCGCGAAGTCCCCGCGAACTCCATGATGTAAGCGGCCATTTGGTAGCTCTCAGGACCACCCGCCAGTTCCCCTGCTGGTTTACCCCTGATGACTCCTCCTGAAAGCCAACCGAATGGTCGCTGCACAGAGTTTTTAGGAGACCCCCGATGAAGTTTCGCACAATCCTTATCGCCGCTGCTGCGCTTGCCGCGCCAATTGCTGCGATCGCCCCAGCACATGCCGATGGCGGCATCTTTGTGGGCGTAAATCAAGGCAGCATTGCCGTGGGCGGATTTGATACCGTCAGCTATTTTCAAGGCGATGGCGTGCCGGTGAAGGGCGATGCTCGCTTCACTGTCCAGTACATGGATGCTGAATGGCGTTTTTCGAGCCAGGCAAACGCAGATGCCTTCAAAGAAAACCCTGCCGCATATGCCCCGCAATTTGGTGGCCACTGCGCTTGGGCGATGAGCCGCGGCTCGCTCGCACCCGGTGATCCGCAAGTCTACAAGCTCGTCGATGGCAAGCTGTATCTGAACGTGAACAAGCAAGTTCAATCGATGTGGCTGAAAGATATTCCTGGCTTCATCGCAAAAGCGAATGTTGCCTGGAAAAACATCCCAACCGGGCAGCGTTTCGGCGACTGATCCCATCCCCGAATTGAGCGCCCCGGTTTAACCCTGACCCCCAATCCGCTGGGGCGCTCAATACCCACAAATTTTACCACCCCTGAGAGAGAAGCCCGAAAGGAATACCCCCATGTCAAATTCAAAGAGCCTCACCAAAATGTTGATGGTTGCTGGCGGCCTTGCTGTTGCAACAGTGGGCACACCTGCCCTTGCTGATGCCCCATGCGGTCCGAGCACCAGCGCTTCAAGCGCATCTTCCGGAGTTTACGGCGGCAACCGTGCCGCTGAAGCACGCGCTGAACGCAAAGCGCGTAAGGCAGCTAAGAAAGCCGCCAAAAAAGCAGCCAAAGCAGAAGCTTGTGCCGCAGCAGCTTGTGCAGCGAATGCGTGCGCAGCGTCTGCATGCGGTGCAGCGACCTGCGGTGCAGCGACCTGCGGTGCTGCCGCGTGCGGCGCTGCCGATTGCGCCGCGGCGGCTGATGACTGTGCAGCGAGCGCTTGTGCAGCTGGAGCTTGCGCACCGAAAGCCTGACGGTGCGCTCTTTGGGGTGCAGCAGGCCTATACTTCCTCCTAGGTGGGTCGGCTGCATCCCTTTTTTTCAAAGAGTAGGCTTAGGAGGATAGTCGGCCCGCGAAGCGATTGCTTCGCGGGCCGTATCTATTTGGGGTCAGCAATCTGCTGAATTGTCCCGAAACCGGTTCATCAGGGCAGGGATGTCGTACTCGCGCTCAGGCGCGTAAGCCTCGCACAATTCGTAGTTCGGGTCTTGGGCAAGGCATCCTTCGCCGCAGACCATTTGGGCTACTTCGCGACTGCCGTCGATCCACCAGAAGCGGCCACCGGGGGTGGCAAGGTAACCGTCCATCCCGAGGGCGGAATCGCTCCGTAGATCAAGCACCGACGGCACTTCGCTGTCATATCGCTCGTTTTGTGCAGCGTGCGTGTGAAAACTGGCGAGAGGCTTCATGCCCGGCTCGTCAAAGAAAGCTATGCCGCAACTTGCTTCGTCACCCGGCTTGGGAGAGGACGCGCCGAGTTCGCCATTGCTGCGTTCAAAGATGATGCCGCACAGCTCGATATCTTCGGAAAAGGATTGCTTTTGCAGAGCATCTAGCTGCGCCCGAGCGAAGGCTTGGACTTCATCCTGTGTGGTTGTAACCACGAAGTCCTCTGGGCCTTTGACGTTGAAGTAGGCGCGCCCGACAATGACGGCCCATGCAAGGCCGCAGAGTCCAAAAATCAAAAGGGTGGTGGAGCGGGTGTTGTTCATGTCACCCGCTCCGGTGCCCTTAGTTCTTTGATTTGTCGACCAGCTTGTTTGCGCTGATCCACGGCATCATCGCGCGAAGTTCGGCGCCAGTCTTTTCAATTGGGTGCGCTTCGGCGCGCTTGCGTGACGCTTTCAGTTCAGGTTGGCCAGCGCGATTGTCGAGAACAAAGTTCTTCACGAAACGGCCCGACTGGATGTCTTCAAGTACGCGCTTCATTTCGGCTTTGGTCTCATCAGTGATAATCCGCGGGCCGGTCACGATGTCCCCGTACTCGGCAGTGTTGCTGATCGAATAGCGCATGTTGGCAATGCCGCCTTCATACAGCAGATCGACGATCAACTTGGTCTCATGCAGACACTCGAAATATGCCATTTCAGGGGCGTATCCCGCTTCGGTCAATGTCTCAAAACCAGCTTGGATCAGGTGTGTGATCCCACCGCACAGAACGGCTTGCTCGCCAAACAGATCGGTTTCGCATTCTTCGCGGAAGTTGGTTTCGATCACGCCGCTGCGACCGCCGCCCATTGCGCTCGCATAGGAAAGCGCGAGCGATTTTGCGTAGCCATTGCCGCCGCTAGATGTGCCTTCCTGATGCACCGCGATAAGGCAGGGAACCCCGCCGCCGCGTTGGTATTCGCTACGCACGGTGTGGCCGGGGCCTTTTGGCGCAATCATAATCACGTCAATGTCATCAGGCGGTTCGATAAGGCCGAAGTGGATGTTCAAACCGTGCGCAAAAGCGAGGGCGCTGCCCGGTTTCATATGACCGGCCATTTCATCGGCCCAGATCGCAGCCTGATTTTCATCGGGCGCGAGAACCATGACGAGATCGGCCCACTGCGCCGCTTCTGTGGCGTTCATCACTTTGAAGCCAGCTTCTTCGGCTTTTTTGCGAGTGGACGAGCCTTCGCGCAAGGCGACGGCTACTTCTTTGACACCGCTATCGCGCAAGTTCTGTGCGTGGGCGTGGCCTTGGCTGCCATAGCCAAGGATGGCGACTTTCTTGTTCTGGATCAGATCAAGATCGGCATCAGCGTCGTAATAGACTTTCATCTTTGTATCTCCTTAGGCGCCCGCCGCGCCGCGTATCATTCCTACAACGCCCGAACGGCCAACCTCGACAAGGCCGAGGCCGCGCATAAGGGCGATGAAACTATCAATTTTGTCCGGCGCTCCGGTGAGTTCGAACACGAAACTTTCGGTGGTGGTATCGACCACGCTGGCGCGGAAGATATCTGCAACGCGTAGCGCCTCAACGCGCGCATCGCCTTTCCCGCTTACCTTAATCAGCGCAAGCTCTCGCTCAACATGCGGGCCTGCTGTGGTGAGATCGGTTACGCCGTGAACCGGCACAAGCCGTTCAAGCTGAGCCTCGATCTGGTCAATCACTTCTGGCGGGCCGTTTGTAACAACGGTGATCCGGCTGATCGCGTGATCGTCCGATATATCGGCCACGGTAAGGCTGTCGATGTTGTAACCGCGCGCCGTGAACAGGCCGGTGATCTTCGCCAGAATACCGGGCTCGTTATCGACAGTTACGTTCAGGACGTGGCGCTCAGATGCTGCGCTTTGAATTTTCATCAGACAAGTGCCTTCGCTTCATCATCCATCGTTCCATCTACCTGATCGCCATAAAGCAGCATTTCGGTGTGCGCAGCACCGGAAGGGATCATTGGCAGGCAGTTAGCATCTGCGGCCACGCAGCAATCGACAATTACCGGCCCATCATATTCCATCATGCTCAGAATGCCCGCATCAAGGTCTTTCTCGTCCTGAATGCGGATGCCTTTCCAGCCATATGCTTCGGCCAGCGCCACGAAATCAGGCAGGCTGTCAGAATAGCTGTTTGAATACCGGCTTTCATAGGTCAGTTCCTGCCACTGACGCACCATGCCCATATATTCGTTATTCAGGATGAAAACCTTGATCGGCAGACGATACTGGCTGGCTGTGCCGAGCTCCTGAATGTTCATCTGGATCGAGGCTTCGCCTGCAATATCGATCACTAAAGCATCTGGGTGGCCAAGCTGCGCGCCAATGGCCGCTGGCATGCCGTAACCCATCGTGCCGAGGCCGCCACTGGTCAGCCATTTGTTCGGCTTGTCGAAGCCGAAATATTGCGCCGCCCACATCTGGTGCTGGCCGACTTCGGTGGTGATGATCGGCGAACGATCTTTGGTCAGAGCATAGAGGCGCTCAACCGCTTTTTGCGGCATGATCGCGTCGGGGTTCTTTTTCGATTTCTCCGGATAGGCGAGACATTCCCGTGCACGCCAACCGGCGATGCGTGCTTTCCATTCACCAAGGTCCTGCGCCTTGCGCTGACCCCATGCCTCAATCATCTGACCGAGGACGGTCGCGCAATCGCCGACAATGCCTAGATCAACGGGAACGTTTTTGTTGATCGAGCTGCGGTCGATATCGACATGAATTTTCGTGCTATCGGGCGAGAATGCGTCGAGCCGGCCGGTTACACGGTCGTCAAATCGTGCCCCAATGCAAACCATCACGTCAGCACGGTTCATGGCCATGTTAGCTTCGAATGTCCCGTGCATCCCCAGCATTCCAAGCCAGTCGGGATGCGTGTTTGCAAAACAACCGAGGCCCATAAGGGTCGAAGTGACAGGTGCGCCGGTCATATCCTGCAATTGGCGCAGCAATTCGGTTGCTTCCGGGCCGGAATTGATCACGCCGCCGCCGGTGTAGAAGATCGGGCGCTCTGCCCCTGCGAGCATGTCGACCGCTTCGATGATCTGCTCCGCCGGAGCTGCCATTTGCGGGGCATAGCGATGCGAAGCTGTAAGCTTTGATGCACGGCTTTCCGAAGGAACGGCGATCTGTACGTCCTTTGGAATGTCGACAACAACCGGACCCGGTCGGCCCGTTGTCGCGATGCGGAAAGCCTCTTCAAGAGTTGCTTTCAAATCAGCAGGGTCTTTGACGAGGTAGTTGTGTTTTGTGCAGTGGCGCGTGATTCCAACTGTGTCAGCTTCTTGGAACGCATCAGTTCCGATCAAGGCAGTTGGGACCTGCCCGGTGATGACAACCATCGGGATCGAATCCATAAACGCATCGGCAATGCCGGTTACGGCATTGGTTGCCCCTGGACCCGAGGTGACTAGAACTACGCCCGGTTTGCCTGTGGCGCGGGCGTAACCCTCGGCAGCATGCGCTGCTCCGGCTTCATGACGGACCAAAATATGCCGGATACGCTCTTCGCCAAACAGCTCGTCGTAAATGGGCAGCACCGCTCCACCGGGATAGCCGAATACGAATTCGACTTCCTGATCGACGAGGCATTCCATCAACAAGGCGGCTCCTGAGCGCTGCGCCAACTTACTTCTCCCAAATGAAAAACGGCCCGAAGCGGATATTCGCATCGGACCGATCTGGACGTATTCTATTCGAAGAATCCTAGATCAATCCGTTCTCTACTACGAGTAGTACGATAATCATGGTCTGGATGCCTTCACCTATAAACTGCGGTCATCATTAACGGTAATCAGATGTGAAACCAAGGATTCATTGTGCACCGCGGTAACGGCGCTTGATCACCCGATATAAGGCACAATCTATCGCGTCAACGGTTAATCGTGTAATAATGATGCAAAAATAGTCTCAATATCGATATTTTGAGATTCAACTCGGTGCCACTCATCAGGCGATTGATTGCGGAACCATGTGAATTGCCGTTTTGCGTAATTCCGTGTTGCTTGTGCTCCGCGAGCAATCAAATCTTCTCGCTCAATTTGGTCGGCCAGAAACGCTGCGATCTCCGGAACGCCAATGGCTCGCATAACCGGCAAATCAGGCAGCAGATCGCGCTCTAAGAGTGCCTCAATTTCGGCAATTGCGCCTGATTTCAGCATCGCTTCGAACCGAACTGCGCACCTATCATAAAGCCACTGGCGTTCAGGCAGCAGAACCGCTGCGGTCAAATCGACATCGTCGCCAATGCCGCCGGTCTTTGCGAGTTGCCAATCTCCCAGCGTCACTCCGGTAGAACGTTTCACTTCCAAGGCGCGCGCGATGCGTTGACTGTCGCCGGGCTCCAACTGACTTGCGCGCTCGGGGTCTTCGATCATAAGCGCAGCGTAAGCGGAGGCTGTTTCGAGCGAGCGAACAACTTCACGGATTTCCGGATCAATCTCGGGAATAGGCGCGATTCCCTCTATCAGCACCTTCATATACATGCCGGTTCCGCCAACCAAGACAGGAAGAGCGCCCGCATCATGGGCCTTGGCTATCACGCTTCGCGCCTGCTTCGCCCATTCCGCCGCAGAGCAGCTTTGATCACCATCCCATGCACCGTAGAGGTGATGAGGGCACAGGGATTGTTCTTCTTCAGTGGGTGCGGCGGAGACAATCGGGATGTCCCGATACACTTGCATACTGTCCGCATTGACAATCCAGGTGTCGAGTTTGGCTTTTGCGCGCGCTTTTGCCAGATCAAGCGCAACTGCGCTCTTGCCGCTGGCGGTTGGCCCTGCGATGAGCGCGAGCCTGTTTTGCGGTGAAGTCCTTGGAGATGATGTAGTGCTCATTGCGCGTCTGATAGCAGACACTGGCGGCGGGGAAACGGTTGATCTTGAAACCCGGCTTGATGCGGCGGCCGATGCCTATGCAGCGGAGGGCATGCCGTTGACCTCTGCGGTGAAGCTCGATTTCGCCTCTTCAGCGATTGAAGGCGACGTTTTGCAGCTGAGCTTTGCCGAGGGTGATCCGCAAAAAATCCTCGCGGGGATCGACAGGTTCTTTGCTCCGACCGATGCGTTGGTAACCGAATCCGAGATTATCGTGCCGCAATTGTTTGTGTCCGACATGGATTCTACAATGATAGAACAGGAATGCATCGATGAGCTTGCTGACTTTGCAGGGCTCAAAGATCAGATTTCTGACATCACAGAGCGTGCAATGCAGGGAGAACTCGATTTTGAGAGTGCCTTGCGCGAGCGTGTGGCATTGCTTGAGGGTTTGGATGAAAGCGCGATCGCAACCTGTCTGGCCGAACGGATCAGAGCAACACCGGGAGCGAAAACACTCACCGGAACTCTGGCCGCGCAAGGCGCGAGATGCGTTCTAGTCACCGGCGGGTTCCATCACTTTGCAGACGCGGTGGCAGAGGAGCTCGGGTTTCAGCGTGTTGTTGGAAACCGTCTGGACGTGGTCGGCGGAAAACTGACGGGTAAGCTCCTTGGCGGGATCACTGACGCGCAAACCAAAGCCGCTGTCCTTAAAGAAGAGCTCGGCAAGCTTGGTCCCGCTGCGCACAGTTTGGCAACTGGTGACGGCGCGAATGACATTCCCATGATCGAGGCCGCGAATTACGGCTTTGCCTATCGCGCAAAGCCAAAGGCGAGGGCAGCCGCAAATGGCAGGGTGGATCGCGGTGACCTGAGCGTGATCCTCGCGCTGCTTGGGATTCCCCCGAAAGACTGGATTACGGGTTAGTACCTGCGACAAGTCGCAAGATTTTACAGGTGGTTTGAGGAAAAAGGGTTTTCGTTCGGGACTGAAACCTGTTATTTACACTGGTGTAAGTAAGGGTTGCTTGAACGCGACCTGATGTCGACTCAAAAGGCCCGAAGACCCATGACCGCAACAGACTATTCTCTGCAGTTTGCCAATGACGGCACTGTCCTGCGCCACCCAGAACGGCCGCAGCCGCGTTACTCGCTGCCGCGCGCGATCAAGAACTTTCGCCTTTTGATGAAAGACAAGGAAGACACCAGCCTTGTCTTCAAAATCTATGAATCGCTTCCTTCAAGCGATTTCATGCCGCGTGTCCGCGATTTGGCCCTTTCTGAGCGCGGCGAAGACCTCCGCCGCTCAGAACCCAACCTGCCAGATATTCTGGATGACCACGAAACCTTACGGAAAACTCCAAAGGGCAGCCTTGGGCACGCATATTGCGACTTCATGGAAAGCGAAGGTTTGAGCGCAGCGGGGCTCGTCGCCGAGTCCGACAAGCTTGGCCGCACAAAATACGATGATCTGGTCCAGTGGTTTGGTGACCGTTCACGCGACACGCATGATCTTTTCCATGTTCTGACCGATTACGGGCGCGACGCGCTGGGCGAACAATGTGTGCTGCTGTTCACGCACGGCCAATCGCCAACTCAGGGTCACCTTCTGATTGGCTATGCCGGCTCTGCCAACATCAAGAAGATGGCATGGGGCAGCAAAGCTCCGGTCATGGGCGCTGTGCGTCAGGCAAAGAAGACCGGCAAAGGCGCACCGCGATTGATCGAGCAACCGATCCGCGAATTGCTCAAATTGCCGCTCGAAGATGTGCGAGCCGCGCTCAACATTCCGGAACCGACCGAATATCGCGAATGTCACCGTATTTGGCGTGAAGAAGGGATCGATCCGATGGATCTGCTCGCCAGCGCGAACACTTCGAACGAACTCGCTTCGGCTTGAGCCGACAAATTGGCGAAATGAAAAGCCGCTAGAGCCAGCTCGCAATCTGGCTCAGCGGCTTTTTCTTTACCGCATGCGCTGGAACGGTTGCGTCCTTTGTCGGACGTCCGACGACGACGATCATCAACGGCTTCTCCCACTCAGGGCGTTCGCATGCTTCGCGCAGGAATCCCATGGGTGAGGGCGTGTGGGTTAGCGTGGCCAGACCCGCTTCGTGCAAAGTCGCGATCAGCATTCCGCAGGCTATTCCTACACTTTCATTGACGTAGTAATTCTGCGTCTTGCCGTCTTCCTCGATGCCGCCTTTGCGCTGCGCGAATACAACAATCAGGTACGGCGCTGTTTCAAGAAATGGTTTGTCCTCATCAGTACCGAGATCGCTCAAGGCATCGAGCCATTCATCAGACGCTTTTGGATTGTCGCCATCCGCGCCGTAAAACCTGCGCTCTTCGGCTTCGGCTGCCTCGCGGATCGCGCGCTTTTTCTCTGGGCTCGACACGACCGCAAAATGCCAGGGTTGATGGTTCGCGCCATTGGGGGCGGTTCCTGCCGCTTCGATAGCGGCTTCGATGGCGTTCCGCGGAACGGATGCATCGGAAAAATAGCGGCACGTTCGGCGCTGCTTCAATTTGTCCCTTAGGGCCTGAGCTCTGGCGATGCTTTCATCGTCGTTGAGAGTTTCCAACGAGTATGGAATTGTGTCGTGTTCACGCATGCAATCCCTATGATCAGTAGCGGGTGCAAAGGGAAGGGTGACGTAGCGGAAATCTATCTTGACAGCCGCTGACATCAATGTAAGTTGCAATTCGTGAACCTAAATTTTGTTTGATAGGAATACCCGATGTCGACCCTTGATCTCCCTTTGATCGCTAATGACCGCGACATAACCGGTTTCAGGCCCTTTAAGGCGTTGCATCATTTCCGAAATCTGATCGCGGATAAGGAAGATACCAAAGAGGTTTTCTTCATTATCGAAGCGCTCAAGGGATGGAAGATCCGGCAGCAAGCAGAAGCATTCTTGCGTTCTGACAAGGCAAGAGACTTCATTGTGCGCGAAGATAGGCTACCGATTGCGAATATGCTCGACGATCACAGCCGGTGGGCAGATTGCGGCCCGGATACCGTGGCGCAGCATTATACAAGGTTTATGGAGCGCGAGAAACTGACCGCCAATGGTCTTGTGGATGAAAGCTATGAATGGCGTCCGCGCGAAGATCGCCCAGCCGATCAGGTAGAATGGTATCTAAACCGGCTTCGTGACACGCACGATCTTTTCCACGTGCTGACCACCTATGGGCGTGATGCGTTGGGTGAAGCTGCATTGCTCGGCTTTTCATTTGAACAAAACCACAATCTTGGCGTGAAATTCATCGCTTATGCCGGCGCGCGGCAAATAAAGAAGGTCACCGGCACATCGGCGCCGCTATACGCTGCGATCAAAGAAGGTCGCGCGCTTGGCAAAGCCGCCAAAAAACTGGCGCATATGGATATCGAAGCGGTGATGCGCGAAGACATCGAAATAGCCCGCGCTCGTCTGGGTGTTGGGCAGCCAGTGGTATACCGCGAGTGTCTCCGCATTCTCGAAAACGAAGGGCATGTGGCTGAAGGTCTAGGCCTCAGCGAGCAATCTCCAGACATGTGCTGCGATAGCGGCGCACAAGCTGCGTAAAAATTGAGTGGGCTACGTTCTCGCTAGATTTCTGCGCAGCGCGAAAAATGCCAAGATCAGAATGATCACAGAAAGAAGGAATGGCGCACCGGGAAAGAAAATCCCGGTATCGTCGGCATAGATACCGAACAGCGTGGTCATCATGATCGGACCGACAATGCTCGTCAGGCTGATCATGGACGCAACGGCCCCCTGCAGCTCGCCTTGTGCGTCATCCGAAATGCGTTCTGACATAAGCTGCTGCATCGCGGGAAATGTCAGCCCAGCAAAGCTGCCTAGCACGACCCCCATTATCATTGCCCAACTTCCCGGCGCAAAAGCGAAGAGTACGTAAGCAGGTATAGCGAATACAATACCCAGCACGCATGTGGCATTAGGGCCGAATCTGGCGGTCGACTTGCCGGTCAGCGCGCCCTGAACGATAGCCAACAGCAATCCATAAAGAGCGACGCTTAGCCCGATTTCGATCAAATTCCATTCGAATTTCAGAATGTTGTAGTAGGCCCAAACTGTAAACGTGGATTGCGATGCGAGTTGCATCAGAAAAATCACGCCAAGGAATGAGAGAACCACAGGCGTCTTCGCCATCTGGATTATCGTTCCAAACGGATTGGCACGGGACATTGTGAAGCGCCGCCGTCTGTCTGTGGGCAGCGTTTCACGAAGGATGAAGTATCCGAGCATCGAACCGGCGATGCAAAGCACGGCTGCGGCGATAAATGGCAACCGGTCACCATAGCTGCCCAGCAATCCGCCCACAGCCGGGCCGACAACAAAGCCGCTCGCCCCTGCGCCGCCTAGAATGCCGAAGTATTTGCCGCGTTCCTCTGGTGTGGCGACATCGGCAACACAGCTGTTCGCCGCGGCCCAGCTCGCGCCCATTACTCCGGAGAGGATCCGGCCAGCAAAGAGCCACCATAGGTCAGGTGCAAGCGCCATGATGATATAGTCAATGCCGAGCAGGAACAGCGTGAACAGCAATATTGGCCGACGGCCATAGCGATCAGACAGGCCGCCCATGATCGGCGCGAACAGGAACTGCATTACGGCGTAAGCGAACAGCAGCCAGCCGCCGATTTCTGCCGTGCGATCAACGCCTTCACCAGTAAGGTTCTCAAGAAGGGTTGGCATGACCGGGATGATCAATCCGATGCCGACCATATCCACAAACACAATGAAAGCGACGAACGCCAAAGTCGTATTTTTGCCGTTTGAGGGTGTTTCGCTGCTCACATCAGCATGCCTGCATCAGGCAATCGCCATAATCCACCGCCAAATGCCACAGGGCGCCCACGGCAAATGCGCGCACCCACCATCGCGGGATCAATAGCATCAGAACATAGGCGAGGGCGGCTTCCCACCCGTGGAGCAAGTGAAATCCGATTGAGCAACGCTCCGGATCGAAAATCGGATCGGCGAGCAGATGATCAAGATCAATCAGATTGGCCGCCGCGATCACGGCTCCATTGCGTAGCCAATTTCTACGCCAAACAATGGCCGCGATCAGAAACGGGGCGAGCCAGTGCCCGCCATAATGTAGAATTGGTTGGAGCAGGTCCACGCGCGCGGCGTCTAGCTGCCCATCCAATCATCAAAGAAGCTTCGATGTGCATCACGCAAGCTATCAAGTGATTGGCCCAGCAGATTGTCACCGCAGACTGTTCCAACACGTTGGAAGCCGATTTGCGCTGTCTCGCTATCGCGTGTGCCTTTTGCGAGCGCAGCGTTGAGCGCTTCAACATCGGGCACAGTGATCAGGTAACGGCCCTGATCTTCACCGAACCACCATTGAGCGGCGGTGTAGTCCGCACTTGCCTCAACATCTGCGCCCATGCCGCCTGCCATTGCCATTTCGGCAAGGCCAACGGCCAGGCCGCCATCAGAAAGATCGTGAACGGCATTCACCAGACCGTCCGCGATAAGTTCGTGGATGATCGCGCCTGCATTGCGCTCAACCACGAGATCGGTTGGCGGCGTGCGGCCTTCATCACGGCCTTTGATCTCTTTGAGCCAAAGCGATTTGCCGAGATGCGAACGGGTTGGATCCGGTGTCGCCCAGAATTCTGGCCCAACAAGATAAATCGCGTCGCCTGCCGATTTGAAAGCCATCGTCATCATCTGGCTTGCGTCTTCGATAATGCCAACGCCGCCAATTGCAGGCGTCGGTAGAATGGCCGAACCGCCGCCTGTGGCCTTGCTTTCGTTGTAGAGCGAGACATTGCCCGAAACGATCGGGAAATCGAGCGTGCGACATGCATCGCCCATACCTTCCAGAGCGTGGACGAATTGCGCCATAATCTCTGGACGCTGTGGGTTCGCAAAGTTCAGGCAATTGGTCACGGCCAGCGGCTTTGCGCCAACAGCGCAAAGGTTGCGATACGCCTCTGCAATGGCTTGCTTGCCGCCTTCGTATGGATCGGCATGGACATAGCGCGGCGTACAATCTGTGCTTATCGCAAGGGCTTTGTTGGTCCCGTGGACACGCACAACACCGGCATCGCCGCCTGTTTGCAGCGTATCGCCCATCACCTGACTGTCATACTGCTCTGAAATCCAGCGGCGCGAGGCGAGGTTGGGTGTTGCCATCAACGCAAGCAGGTCCGCGCCCGGATCATCGCTGTCAGGTACGTCCTGCATCGGCGTGATTTCAGCCCACTTGGTGTACTCCTCTTTCGAGAGGTAAGGGCGGTCATATTCCGGCGCATCAGCAGCAAGCGGGCCGAGCGGAATGTCGCACACCACTTCGCCATCAAATTCGAGAACCATGTGCCGCGTGTCGGTCACTTCGCCGATGATCGCGAAATCAAGCTCCCACTTTTTAAAGATCGCTGCGGCCATCTCTTCCTTACCGGGCTTGAGCACCATGAGCATCCGCTCTTGGCTCTCGCTCAGCATCATCTCGTAAGGGGTCATGCCCTCTTCACGGCACGGCACCATATTCATGTCGAGCCGGATACCCGCTTTGCCGTTGGTCGCCATCTCAACGCTGGAAGAAGTCAGGCCAGCCGCGCCCATATCCTGAATCGCAACGATCGCATCGGTCGCCATCAATTCCAGGCAGGCTTCGATCAGCAGCTTTTCCGTGAAAGGGTCGCCGACTTGAACGGTTGGTCGCTTGGCTTCGGCGTCCTCTTCAAAATCGGCGCTCGCCATGGTTGCGCCGTGGATACCGTCACGGCCGGTTTTGGATCCGACATATACAATCGGATTGCCGACGCCGGTCGCAGCGGAATAGAAAATCTTATCTGCATCGGCGACGCCAACTGTCATCGCGTTGACGAGGATGTTCCCGTCATAGGCCGGGTGAAAGTTTGTCTCACCGCAAACCGTAGGAACGCCCACGCAATTGCCATAGCCGCCAATTCCCGCGACCACGCCTTGCACAAGGTGTTTCATCTTCGGATGATCGGGACGGCCAAACCGCAGCGCATTGGCGTTTGCGACCGGTCGCGCGCCCATTGTAAAGACATCTCGCAAGATACCGCCAACGCCGGTCGCAGCGCCTTGGTAAGGCTCGATGTAAGATGGGTGGTTGTGGCTCTCCATCTTGAAGATCGCCGCCTGACCATCGCCAATATCGATGATGCCGGCATTCTCGCCCGGGCCGCAAATCACCCAAGGCGCTTCCGTTGGAAGCTTCTTCAAATGAAGACGGGATGATTTGTAAGAGCAATGCTCCGACCACATCACCGAGAAGATCCCCAACTCAACGAGATTGGGTTCGCGGCCAAGCCCGGCGAGGACGCGTTCGTATTCTTCTGGAGAGAGCCCGTGCTGCTCGACGATTTCAGGTGTGATCTGACTCATGCCGAGCCGTTTAGATCACACGCTCGGCGCAGCCAAGCCACCTCTTCGCACGAAATAGCGGTTCTCCCCGACCCACGCAGCAATTCCAGTAAGAATTCCGAATGCAACCAGTGATTGAATGTACAGGAACGGTCCGGCTTCGGTCGGTGCAGGCCCAAACCAATTGATCGCCTGAAACACGAGAAGGACCGACAGGAGAATAAGTGGAGGGCCAATCGGTCCGCGCGATCGGCGCATATAGAAAATGAACGCCGCGAGCGTGATTCCCAGCTCAAGAGGAATGGCGATTGCCGGATAGTTCCAGAGGCCCAAGCCATAGGTCGCCTCGCCTCCAGCCATTGTCAGGTCTGGGCGGTGCGTAATCCAATCCAGCACCCAGTGCGACATGACAACCAAACCAGCCAGAAAGCCGCCCATGGCATTTCTGGTCCAGAGCATAACGATCAATGCAAACGCGATCGCCCAAATCCCAGTTCCAGCCAAGCTATGAGTGTAGGGCATATAATAAAGATCGAGCGGCACCATCGCCGTCGCGCCCGGCTCAACCCGCATTTTTTCAATGCCTCCCAATGCGAAGGCGAAGAAACCCCAATCAACCAATTGAGCAGCCAGAAAAGTTGTCGCGAGTTTGGGCGCACGTGGTCCAAGGGCAGCCGCGACAAAGGCGGGCGCGAAGTGTCCGATAAACATGCGATTTTCCCCTGTGCGCCCCTGTTGCGTCTCTACTTAGTAAACCGAAGAGCAACGAATGTCGCTACCGCGCTAGTCATACCAGTAGCAAACCCGCCCCAGATGATGTCCATGACCGTTACTTTGGTTGCCCACACTTTGAAAACAGCCTGACTGGTAAGATCGAAAGTGGCGTAGCAAAGCGCGCCCAGCAACACGCCGTTCAACAAAGCAACCGCGACTTTGCCGCTTTGAATCCCCGGGCGGATTGCGAACCAGACCATACCGAGCAGGTATAGGAAATAGAAGGTGCCAGCAGCCGCCAGGTTGAAGTTTTCGGCCATGATTTCGCCAATGATTGGCCGATAGAGATTGGGACCAGCCCAGCTGAGCCACATCGCATCAAGCGCGCCGAACACAAATGCTGCGCAGATATAGGCAATGACATATCTCGGCATTCGCGATTCCCCGATTGTGGTTCGTATTTTTCGAGAGCCTTGACCGTGCCGTTAGTCGCGGTCAATGCTTCGAAGCATGGATGAGGGTAATGGTCCCGCAGGAAATGCGGCAGATATCGCAGAGATGAGCTTTGAACAGGCGCTGACCGCGCTTGAGGGCATTGTTCAGCAATTGGAGCAGGGCGATGTGCCGCTCGACGATTCGATCACGCTGTATGAGCGGGGTGAGCAGTTGCGCGCCGCGTGTCAGAAGCGGCTTGATGCAGCGCAGGCCCGGATTGAGAAGATCGTGACGGGTGCAGATGGTAAGCCAAGCGGGACCACTCCGCTGGACGGGGCCAACTGATATGGCGCTGGTCGGGGTTGAAAGCGATTTGCTGGGTGATGGGCTGAAGCGCGTTCAGGGCGAAATTGATTCGGTCTTTGATGCGTTTCTACCGGTGCCTGATGATACCCGCGCGCGGTTGGTTAAGGCAATGCGCTATGCCGCGATTGGTGGCGGCAAGCGGGTTCGCCCGCTACTCCTCGTCAGCACCGCAGAATTGTTTGGCGTCGACCGCACCGCCGCATTGCGAGCAGGCGCGGCGGTTGAGGCGATCCATGTCTATTCGTTGATCCACGATGATTTGCCTTGCATGGATGATGATGATTTGCGCCACGGCAAGGCGACGGTTCACAAGACCTTTGACGAAGCAACCGCTGTGCTCGCCGGGGATTCGCTCCACGCGCTGGCGTTTGAAATTCTTGCCGATACTGGAACGAGTTCCGATCCCTTTGTGCGCAGCGAATTGATCGCCACGCTTGGCACGGCCAGCGGCATGAACGGTATGGCCGGTGGCCAGATGATGGATATGGTCGCGGATGACGAGGGCATTGAATACGACCTGCATTCGATTACCAAATTGCAGCAGCTGAAAACCGGAGCATTGCTGGCGGCGTCCGTCGAAATGGGCGCGATTCTTGGCAAAATCCCGCATGAAGGCCGCGCACATTTGCGCGCCTATTCGCGCGATATCGGACTTGCGTTCCAGATCGCAGACGATTTGCTGGATGTGACCGGTGATCAGGAAAAGGCTGGCAAGGCGCTCCGCAAAGATGAAGAGCAGGGCAAGCAAACGTTTGTCACGCTGATGGGGGTCGATCAGGCCCGAGATCAGGCCAGCGCGCTGGTCGAACAAGCGGTTGCGCATCTCGGATCGTACGGTGACGAGGCCAATCTGTTGCGTGCACTCGCACGCTTTATTGTGGAGCGTGATCGGTGAGAAATTCTGTCATCATTTTGGCCGGAGTGACGGTATTTTTGGCTGCTTGTTCAGCTGAACCTGGTACTTCGGAAGGCTCGCCCCAAGCCGAAGCATCATCGAGTGCTGATCCGCATGACGGGCACCATATGGGCCCTTCCAAAGAGGCCGCACGCGAAAAACAAGAATTCGCCGAGGCGCTTGCAGATCACTTCGATGCGCAGGAATGCCGTAGTTCAGAGCTTATCGGAACGATGCGGCGAACAGAGCCGGATGAAACGGGATTGTACGTTCGGTCGTATCAAGCCTCTGCCGTCTGCGCAGATGAATTGAAGGTCGCAATCGAGGCCCGCGGTTTTAGTGAAGCTGAGCCTGGTCGTTACATCAATGAACCTGACGGCGGTAAAACTGAGCGGGTCGTGATCAGAATGGCGGATGATGGCTCCACGGCCGGCATCGAATGGGAGGTCGAAACGAAATGACCCAACGTATCGGAATTTATCCCGGAACATTCGATCCGATTACATTGGGACATGCCGATATTATCCGGCGCGGGTCCAAGTTGGTCGATAAACTGATCATCGGGGTCACAACGAACCCTTCAAAAAATCCTATGTTCACCACGGAAGAACGTTTTGCGAGTGTTGAGCGTGAGGTGAAAAACCTCGGCGTTAAAAATGTCCAAGTGGTTGGCTTCAATGCTCTGCTGGTGAAGTTCGCGCAAAAACAGGGCGCCAGCGTGATTATTCGCGGACTGCGTGCGGTGGCGGATTTCGAATACGAATATCAGATGGCTGGCATGAACCAGCAGCTTGATGACGATATCGAGACAGTCTTTCTGATGGCGGACGTTTCCTTGCAACCGATTGCCAGCAAGTTGGTCAAGGAAATCGCATTGTATGGCGGTGATATAGCACCGTTCGTAAGCGATTCTGTACGCGGAGAGGTGAATGCGCGGGTCGAGGAAATCGGCCGTAAGGGCGATTTCTGATTCCATTCGAACGTGGGCAAGTCCGACGGTTGGGATACTCATTCATTGAAGTGTCAGGCGCGCCCCGTTAGAGCCTGCGTTAACAGAACCAATTCATGAAGATAATGATGATCAAGAAAACTCTGGGCGCGATGGCCGCTCTCTCGCTGTTTGCCGCACCAACTGCCGCTTTTGCGCAGGATGACGAAGAAGTCGTTGCGCGGCCGAGCGTTTTTTCGCCAATCAATTATGACGCGACCGAAGACGTTGAAGATGTCTGGGTTCTCGACTTATCGAATGGTGAGCGGGTGAAGGTCCGCTTGATGCCTGAATGGGCGCCTAATCATGTCGAACGGATCAAAACGCTGACCCGGCTGGGCTTTTACGATGGCATCATTTTCCACCGCGTGATTGACGGTTTCATGGCCCAAGGCGGCGATCCGACCGGAACCGGCCAAGGTGGCAGTGAGCTTCCTGATCTTAAGGCCGAGTTTAACCCGATGCCGCATGTTCGTGGATCGCTTGCGATGGCGCGCGCGACCGAAGAAGACAGCGCGAACAGTCAGTTCTTCATCGTGTTTTACCCGCGTTTTAGCCTTGATAAGCGTTACACAAATTTCGGTCGTGTGATCGAAAACATGGCTGGCGTGGATAGCATAAACCGCGGTGAGCCGCCTCAGGAACCGACCCGTATTCTTCAGGCATCTCTAGCAAGTGACAACAAAGCGCCGCCCGTGGCGCCGAGTGCCCCGGCAACTGCTGACACTCCAGTGACTGCCGATATGCTAAGCGCGCCGATCCAGCAGTAACGCTTTCCCTGAAGCACGAGCACCGCTAGGCGCACGCCGATGCGTGTAGATCTTTTTGATTTTGAACTCCCGCAAGAGCGGATTGCGCTGCGGCCTGTGCGACCGCGCGATGCGGCGCGGATGCTGCTTGTGCGCGGCGATGAGGCATTCTCTGACAAGGGCGTGCGCGATCTTCCCGATCTGCTTGATCCAGGCGATGTCCTTGTTTTCAATGACACTCGGGTCATTCCGGCGCAGTTAGAAGGCCGCCGCGCCAATGGCGAGGCAAGGATTGGCGCCACTCTGCACAAGCGTATCGATCTGCGCCGCTGGCAGGCGTTCGTCCGCAATGCCAAGCGGGTAAAGCTCGGAGATCAACTGGTGTTCGGCGGCGGTGTTACAGCAATCGCACAGGACCGGTTTGAAGACGGTAGCCTGACACTGATGTTTGAAGGTGATGAGCCGGTAGAGGTTTTGTTGGACAGGGCAGGCACTATGCCTCTTCCCCCATACATTGCCCAAAAGCGGGGCGTGGATGAGCAGGATTTGTCCGATTATCAAACGATGTTCGCAAAGGAAGATGGCGCGGTTGCAGCGCCCACGGCGTCTTTGCACTTTACGGAAGAGCTGATCGCGGCGATCGATGCGCGCGGCATTCGGCGTGAAACGCTGACACTCCACGTAGGGGCGGGGACGTTCTTACCTGTGAAAGCGGACGATACCGACAACCACGCGATGCATTCGGAGTTTGGCCGGATTACTAAGGAAACTGCCGAACGGTTGAATGCGGCGCGTGCAGCGGGCGGCCGAATCATTGGCGTTGGCACAACAGCGCTTCGATTGTTGGAAAGCGCCGCGACGCCTGACCGCATTATTCATCCGTTCGCGGGTGATACCGACATCTTCATCACGCCCGGATACACATTCAATGGTGTTGACGGGTTGATGACCAATTTCCATCTGCCCAAATCGACTTTGATGATGCTGGTCAGCGCTCTTATGGGGCGCGATCGGATGATGGCGGTATACAAACATGCGATTGCACAGGGATATCGTTTCTATTCCTATGGTGACTCCTCGCTGCTGCTTCCCTAATCGGGTTGCATGTCCGAACCGATCCTTTCCATTTCCGGCCTTTCGAAAACCTATAAAGGCGGCGTCAAAGCGCTCGACGATGTGCAGCTTGATATTCGCAAGGGTGAGATTTTCGCTTTGCTCGGGCCCAACGGTGCGGGCAAGACGACGCTAATTGGGGCCGTTTGCGGCTTGGTTCGGCCAACTGCAGGAACGATAAGTGCGTTCGGCCATGACTTGGCGATAGATTGGCGGGCAGCGAGGGCGCGGATCGGCTTGGTTCCGCAAGAGCTGAGCACGGATATGTTCGAGACAGTCTACCGTGCGGTATCCTATTCCCGCGGTCTCTTTGGCCACCCGCCGGACAAAGCGCGGATCGAAGAAGTCCTTCGCAGCCTTACTCTGTGGGAAAAGAAGGACAGCCAGATTCGCGAGCTTTCTGGCGGAATGAAGCGACGTGTTTTGATTGCAAAAGCGCTCGCTCATGAGCCCGAGTTGCTGTTCCTTGATGAACCTACCGCCGGCGTCGATGTGGATCTGCGTAAGGATATGTGGAAACAAATCGCGGCGCTGCGCGAGCGCGGTACAACGATCATCCTCACGACGCACTATATTGAAGAGGCAGAAGAGATGGCCGACCGCGTCGGTATCATTCGCAAAGGTCAAATTCTTATGGTGGATGATAAAGACGCCATTATGCAGCGCATGGGCCGGACAGAAGCGGTAATTGAATTGAGCGAGCCGCTTGCCGAACTGCCAGCTAGCATTGCTGAATTTCCGGTTGAACTGCGTGAAGACGGGCAGGAGCTTTGCTATCGCGGCGGCGACGGAGCAGGCGGCGGACGCGAAGATGTTGCGCGATTGACCAAAGCTCTTATCGCGGCGGGTATCGATTATCGCGGGATCGACATCCACGACAGTTCGCTTGAGGATATTTTTGTCGGCCTTGTATCTGAGCAGGAGGCCGCACAATGATGACCGGGATGGGTTTCAATTTTCGCGGCGCGTGGTCGATTTACCAGAGAGAGTTGATGCGGGCTTTCCGCACGGCATTCCAGTCTCTGATCGCTCCTGTCATCACAACGTCGCTGTATTTCATCGTCTTCGGGTCAGCGATCGGAAGCCGGATGGAGCCCATCGGCGGGGTTGAATACGCGGCCTTCATCATACCCGGTTTGTTGATGCTGACCTTGCTTGGCGAGACGACCAGCAATTCCAGCTTCGGCATTTATATGCCGCGCTTCACGGGCACGATCTACGAACTGCTATCGGCACCGGTCGGGGTGGCCGAGACGCTGATCGGTTTTGTCGGGGCGGCCGCGACCAAGAGCTTGATCCTAGCGGCAGTCATCCTTGGCACGGCGACACTGTTTGTCGATTATGAGATCAAGTATCCGCTGTTCGCATTCGGATTCATCATGCTTGTCGCGGCGAGCTTTTCCCTGTTTGGTTTCATTCTGGGAGTTTGGGCAGATAGCTTTGAAAAACTTGGGATTATCCCCGTTCTAATCCTTACGCCGCTGACATTCCTTGGCGGCACATTCTATTCTCTCGAAATGTTGCCAGCGCCGTGGGACAAGATAGCCTTGGCCAATCCGATCGCCTTTCTGGTGAGCGGGCTGCGATGGACATTTTATGGCACAGCGGATGTGTCGATCGGAGTGTCCCTTGGCCTGACTTTGGGCTTCCTTGCGGTCTGCACTGCAGTCATTACCTTTATCTTCAAAACCGGTTGGCGTTTGCGCGAGTAATCTGATGGCTTCCCGTTTTTCATTCGACCTGAAAGCGACGGATGGTCGCGCGCGGACTGGCACGATTTCGATGCTTCGCGGAAACATCCAAACGCCTGCTTTCATGCCGGTCGGCACGGCGGCGACTGTGAAGGCGATGAAGCCGGAAGCGGTTCGTGCTCTTGGTGCGGACATCATCCTTGGCAACACCTATCATCTGATGCTGCGCCCCGGTGCGGAGCGAGTGGCGAAGCTGGGCGGGCTGCATAAGTTCATGAATTGGGATCGCCCCATCCTTACCGATAGCGGTGGCTATCAGGTGATGAGCCTGTCCGATCTCAACAAATTGACCGAGGATGGCGTGGAGTTCCGTAGCCATCTGGATGGGTCAAAGCATATGCTCACACCCGAACGCTCGATGGAAGTTCAGCGTTTGCTGGGCAGCGATATCGTCATGGCGTTTGACGAGTGCCCGCGCGCAGATCGCCCGCCTGATGAGATTGCCGCCAGCATGGAAATGTCGATGCGCTGGGCAAAGCGCAGCCGTGAGGGCTTCGACAGCGGTGAAGAGCACGCGTCGCGCTCTGCATTGTTCGGCATTCAACAGGGATCACTCGATCAGGAATTGCGTCAGATCAGCGCGGAAAAACTCACCGATATCGGTTTCGATGGATACGCGGTTGGCGGCCTGGCTGTGGGTGAAGGGCAGGAGGCAATGTTCGAGGTGCTCGAATACGCGCCCGAATTGCTTCCCAAAGATCGTCCACGCTATCTGATGGGGGTGGGCAAGCCCGATGATCTTGTCGGGGCGGTTGAGCGCGGTATCGATATGTTCGATTGTGTCCTGCCGACACGATCAGGACGAAACGGTCAGGCATTCACTTGGAATGGGCCGGTCAATTTGCGCAATGCGAAGTTTAAGGAAGACACCGCGCCGCTCGATGAGCGCTGTGAATGCCCCACCTGTGCTAGCTATTCCCGCGCCTATTTGCACCATTTGCAAAAGTCGGGAGAAATCCTTGGCGCGATGCTCGTGACGGAGCACAATCTGGCATTTTATCAGGCCTTGATGCGGACCATGCGTGATGCCATTGTGAAGCAACAATTCACTGATTTTGCTGCGCGTTTCAGGGCTGATTACTACGCTGGCAAGTGATCCGCCCGTTTCGGGCGCAATTGGGGGCAATATGTATTTCAAAGCCGTTTCGCGCGCGTTCGGTGCGCTTTCTGTTCTCACGCTATCGGCAATTGCTGCCCCGGTTTTTGCGCAGGACAGTGAGGCCGAAGAGCTGGCAGCCCGTTTTGGTGCGCGACCCAGTGTTCTGGATATCAGTCTTTCGCCGTCCGGGAATAAGATTGCTTACATTTCCTCTGACAATGCGACGACTGAACTGTTGTATGTTGTTGATCTCACCTCCAACCCAGAGCCTCAACTCATAACCAGCTTGGATGATGCCAATGCCGAACTGACATCCTGCAATTGGGCAAATGACGTCTGGTTGGTTTGCAATGTGCTCGGAATGTCCGTTGTCGATGGCCAAACGCCGATATACATCAGCCGCCTACTGTCAGTTGCGACGGACGGTTCCAAGCCCAATTTGCTGACTTCGCGCGACTCCACACGGGCGAGAGGTATCCAGCAAAATGGTGGACGTGTTCTGGCGCTCGATGTGGAAGGCGAAGAAAACCGAATTCTGGTAACGCGTCAGTTTCTTGAAGGAACGGCGCTGGGAACACGCCTTGGTAATGCCGACCCAGGTCTGGGCGTCGAAATGATCGACGTGACGAAGAACCGCCGGCGCACAGTCGAAAAGCCCGATGAAGAAGCGTCCCGCTACGTCGCAGATGAGAATGGCGAAATCCGCGTAAAAGTGCGGAGCCTAATGGATACAAGGGGGCAATTGGCAGGCGAGTACCGGTATTTCTATCGCAAGCCAGATTCCGATAAATGGGAGCCGTTTGCAGAGGACCTGTCGAGCTTTCGCCCCGTCAATGTCAGCGCAAAAGACAACATTGCTTACGGATACATGCGAAAAGATGGGGTCTGGGCTCTCTATGGAGTGCCGCTGGATGGAACAGGTGAAGTCAAAGAGGTTGCCGCGCGAGGTGACGTAGACGCCGATGGACTTCTAACCATTGGGCGGAAGCAGCGTGCAGTGGGCGTGAGCTGGGCAACCGAGAAGCGGCAAGTCGAATATTTCGACAGTGATTTGGCTAAGCTAGCACGCGGATTGCAGAATGCGCTGCCCGGAAAGCCATTGATCAGCATTATCGATGCCTCAGCTGACGAAAACACGCTGCTAATTGTTGCATCAAGCGATGTTGACCCCGGTATGACCTACCTTCTGGAGCGCGACACTAAGGCTCTTTCTCCGCTTCTTCCGTTACGAGATCCGCTCGTAGAGCGGCAAATGGCACCGATGAAACCGATCAACTTCTCTGCTGCCGACGGGACTGAAATTCCTGGCTACCTGACTTTACCTTTGGGGGCTGATGGCCCTGTTCCTGCAATCGTCTTGCCGCATGGCGGACCGGGATCGCGCGATTATTGGGGCTTTGACTGGATGGTCCAGTTTTTCGCGGCGCGCGGATATGCGGTGCTCCAACCGAATTTTCGCGGTTCTGCCGGTTACGGTGAGGCATGGTTCGGTCGCAACGGTTTCAAGGCGTGGGACGTGGCAATCGGCGACGTGAATGATGCGGGGCGCTGGCTCGTCAAAGAAGGCATCGCCAACCCCGATCGTATGGGCATTGTTGGCTGGTCCTATGGCGGATATGCCGCCTTGCAATCACAAGTCGTCGATCCCGACTTGTACAAATCGGTTGTCGCGATCGCACCGGTTACAGATCTGCGCCTGACGATTGAAGAGGCACGCGATTACACGAACTTTCAGGTCACGCGTGAATTCATCGGCGAAGGCCCGCATTTGAAAGAAGGCAGTCCTGCGAACTTTGCAGAGCGGTTTAAAGCGCCGGTTCTATTGTTCCACGGTACGCTGGATATGAATGTCGGCTATCTACAATCGCGCCGGATGGAAGATCGGTTGCAAGATGCAGGGCACCCTGTGAAGTACGTCGAGTATGAAGGGTTCGACCATTTCCTAGATCATGGCCAAGTGCGCGGAAATATGTTGTTGGCGATTGATAATTTCCTTACCGAACATCTCGGCGAATAATCACCCCTGATCCCCGAAAGGTTTTGCGATATGGCGTTAGCGCCCGATGATTGCACCACAATGCTCGAAGTGCGTGCTGGCGTGGACGAGACCGACCGTGAATTGGTGGCTCTTTTGACGCGCCGGTTCGGTTATATGCGGGCCGCTGCGCGGATAAAGCCTACCCGTGACGCGGTGCGCGATGAAGATCGCAAAGCGAGCGTTATCAATGCAGCGGTTAAAGAGGCGGAGGCCGCCGGCATCCCGTCAGAAGTGATTGCAGACATCTGGGAACGTCTGGTGGAGGGCTCAATTGCGTATGAATTTGATAAGTGGGATCGAATCCGGAAGTGATGCGTATTTATGTTACTCATTACGAGGCACATAGGAAGGCGGTCCATTCGGGGCCGCCTTTTTTAGTTTTCGGTGTGAGCATTCGGCACAAACAAAAAAGGGCGGCCCCGCAGAACCGCCCCATTTGATTTGGTTTCCCGCAGCAATTAGCGCGAGTAGAACTCGACCACGAGGTTTGGTTCCATAGTGACCGGATAGGGCACTTCATCAAGCTTAGGAATGCGGGTGAAAGCGACCTTGTCGTTGCCTTCTGGAACAACGTAGTCAGGAATTTCACGCTCTGGCAGGCTCTGTGCTTCGATGACGAGAGCCATTTCCTTGGCTTTGCTGCCCAGGCTGATCACATCACCCAAATCGCAGCGACGCGATGGAATGTTACACTTCACGCCGTTCACATAAATGTGGCCGTGGTTCACGATTTGACGCGCAGCAAAGATCGTAGGAGCGAACTTTGCGCGGTACACGATCATGTCCAGACGGCGCTCAAGCAAACCGATCAGGTTCTGGCCGGTATCACCCTTAAGGCGAGTCGCGTCTTTGTAGGTGGAGCGGAACTGTTTCTCGGTAACGTCGCCGTAATAGCCTTTAAGCTTTTGTTTGGCGCGCAGCTGAAGACCGAAGTCGCTCATCTTGCTCTTGCGACGCTGACCGTGCTGGCCCGGGCCGTAGGAACGCTTGTTTACCGGAGAATTCGGACGACCCCAGATGTTTTCGCCCATCCGGCGGTCGAGCTTGTACTTGGCGCTTTTGCGCTTTGACATAGTCTTTCCTTCAATTTTGCAGGGTCGCCCATTTGGCAACCGTTTAACCCGGCATCGCACCACAGAACCATATCTGTCCTGTGCGGCTACCGCTTCACCGGGATGCGGAGCCAATTGCGAGCGCGCCCATTAGCACGAATGGGAGGCCCGTCAAGTTTCGCATGCAGTAGGTTCCAGTTGAAACCTGTGATCGAATCAGCGGCGCTGGTTAAACTCGCGCCATTCGTTCTTGGTTTTGCAGACTTTAGTCGCGCGGCGGCTGCTGGCGTCTGTTCTGACACGGCGGCAAATGCGCTTCTCTTCTTTCGCTTTTGGCTCGGCTGTAGGAACGCTTTCTTCCTTCTTGCCAGCCTCAGTCGCTTCTGCAGCCTCGACACCTTTCGCTTGATCTTCAGGTTGGGCAGCAAGAGCTGGAACTGCGAGCAGCAAAGCGATGGGCGCCGCAGCACGGCCAAAGGTGATTTTCATCAATGATCTCACGGGGTTTGATTAGAGGGTATGGTCGTATGCTATCGTCACGGACGGGGCATGTCTACGGCGACTTTTGGCGATTGAATAAACGAAACTTCATTCCGCATCTTCGCGCAATTCTTGAAATATTAAACCCCTAAAGGCGTGGCGAGAACATCATAGTGTTTGCCGCGTCCGTA
The DNA here is from genome assembly GCF_019204045.1 of Erythrobacter crassostreae. GTDB lineage: Bacteria > Pseudomonadota > Alphaproteobacteria > Sphingomonadales > Sphingomonadaceae > Erythrobacter > Erythrobacter crassostreae. The sequence continues at coordinate 2,037,413 of NZ_JAGSPC010000001.1, forward strand.
AATTCTAGAATGCTCAAAGCCAGCATCGTCCAACAAAGCATTTACAGCGCCTTTATCCGTCCACCTGTCGTCATGCTCATAAAAGATCGCAATGATGCGTTTCGCATGGGGTGATTGAAGAAGCTCGCGGATCACCGTTTCTTCGTGGCCTTCCACATCGATCTTTACGAAGATCGGCAGATACTCGGGCAAATGACCGGCCAGCGCATCCATGGTTTGAAGGCGGACACTGGCTTGAGTGTGCTCTCTACTCAGCTGCATACCGTGATCGCCCAGAGTGGCGAGGCCGCTATGCCCCTTGCTCAGAGTGATCGGGAACTCACCGACTTTATCGGAAAGGCCGAAATTGAGCGCTTCCGAACGTTCGTCCAGTTCGTTTGCAGATAGGTTTGCAACCAGCCGCTCATAGGTTGGACCAACAGGCTCCAATGCGATGATTTTCGCGCATGATGCGTTCTGCCCGGCGACCAGCGAAAACAACCCTTGGTTTGCGCCGATGTCCACGAAACAGAAAGGCTCACGGACCGAGGCAAGTAAGTCCGCCAGATAGCTGCCATACGTGCCGTAGTGGCAATAGGCGTAAGTCTTGTCGCCCCAGTTGGACCACATCTTCACACCATAGGTCGTGGTGACGGGGGTCGATCTCCCGCCGCCCAGCAAGCCGCGAATATGCCGCATCGTCCGTGCGCGAACGACACGAAGGTGACGCCACAACAGAAAATCGCGGGCCATCCGCTTCGGATCATGTTCGGGCCACGCAGATCGAAAGCTGCCGGCAGGCTCAAGACGGTTCATAATTGGTCCACGGCGTTAATCGCGCCGCTCCCGACCAAGCGTTCTGAGAATCCCTCTGAAAGTTCGCACTTCGAGATGATTCCAGCCCGGTTTTGTTAGAACACTGCGCAAGGTCTGGCGCGTGGCATCGGCCCGTGCTTCGGGCAAGAAATATCCGCGCGGCCTCAGCATTTCCTCGAATTGATCGACCAACCCGTCAAGCTCTGCTTGCGGGGCAGGGGGCAGCAATTCTTCCTCGGCAGTGGGTTGGACTAGATCGCTGTCGGCGCCTGTCTTGCGCGCAATTCTCGACCACTCATAGGCAGTCAGAATTACAGCCTGCGCCAGGTTAAGAGAACCGAATTCAGGATTGATCGGGACTGTCAGAATATGACGAGCGAGGGACACATCTTCAGTCGCAAGGCCCGATGCTTCGCGGCCGAACAGGACGGCATGCCTACCTGCTTTGGTGTGCATCAAGCGCGCCGCATTATCTGGGCCGACCACGGGTTTGGTCACCCCGCGTTTGCGCACTGTGGTCGCGTAAATATGTTCGCAGTCGGCAACTGCTTCAGCTGTTGTCTCGTACACTTTGGCGCGATCCAGAACGATGTCTGCTCCGGCTGCAGCGGGGCCGGCTGATGGGTTAGGCCAGCCATCTCGCGGGGCAACGATGCGCATTTCGGTAAGCCCGAAATTGAGCATAGCGCGGGCCGCTTTGCCAATATTCTCGCCCAGTTGCGGACGCACGAGCACGATGATCGGCGGATTCAACCGATCAGTCCTTGGCCGCTTCTTGAACGGTGCTGGCAAATTCCTCAAAATCGCGCGCTTCAGAGAAATCGCGATAGACGCTGGCGAACCGGATGTAAGCGACGCTGTCGATCTGCTTCAAACCGTCCATCACCATCTCTCCAATTTTGGAAGACGCGACTTCTGGTTCACCTGCGGTTTCAACCTGTCTTTGAATGCCAGAAATTAGTTGATCGATCCGCTCTTGGCTGACGCCGCGTTTACGGCAGGCGAGGGACACCGATTGCTCGATCTTTGATCGGTTGAAGGTCTCGCGGCGTTCTTCGCCCTCGGTTCCCGATTTCACAATCGTAACCTCGCGCAATTGCACCCGTTCAAACGTTGTAAAGCGCGCGCCGCAAGACGAGCATTGCCGTCGCCGCCTGATCGAGGTCGAATCCTCGGTCGGACGTGAGTCTTTCACCTGACTGTCGTCAAAGGCGCAGAAGGGGCAACGCACGGTCGGCGGCTCTTATGCGTTCGGATACACTGGGAAGGCGGAGCAAAGGTCTGCCACGCGGCCACGCACGCTTTCCTCAACCTGAATGTCACCTTCGGCACCGTTCTTGGCCAGACCATCGACGACTTCCGCGATCAGTTTGCCAATGACGCGGAATTCCGCTGGGCCAAAGCCGCGCGTGGTGCCTGCCGGCGTTCCAAGGCGGATACCGCTGGTCACAAATGGTGATCGTGTATCGAACGGAATGCCGTTCTTGTTGCAGGTCAGCCAGGCGCGATCGAGGCCTTTTTCAGCGTCTTTGCCAGTCACATCTTTGGCAGTCAGATCGACCAGCATCGAGTGGTTATCTGTTCCGCCAGAAACAATCCGCAGGTCGTTCTCTTCAAGGCTTGCCGCGAGCGCGCGGGCATTCTCGACTATGCGGTGAGAATAGCTTTTGAACTCCGGAGTGAGCGCTTCGCGGAAAGCCACTGCTTTTGCCGCGACCACGTGCATCAGCGGGCCGCCCTGAAGGCCGGGAAAGACCGCCATGTTGAGCGGCTTGGTAAATTTCTCATCATTCCACAGGATGATGCCAGAGCGCGGACCACGAAGGCTCTTATGCGTAGTCGAAGTAACTATATCGCAGTGCGGGAAAGGCGAGGGGTGCGCGCCGCCTGCCACTAGACCGGAAATGTGGCTCATATCGCACAGGAGGATCGCACCCACTTCATCTGCAATCGCGCGGAAAGCGGAAAAGTCCCATGTCCGCGAATAGGCAGTGCCGCCGCAAATGATTAGTTTCGGTTTGTGCTCACGCGCGGTTGCCGCGACTGCATCCATATCGATCAGCTCGTCCTCGGCGCGAACGCCGTAGCTTACCGGATTGAACCACTTGCCGCTCATATTGACTGGCGAACCGTGGGTCAGGTGGCCACCCGAGTTAAGATCGAGGCCCATAAAGGTATCACCTGGCTGCAAAAGCGCGAGGAAAACCGCTTGGTTCATCTGGCTGCCGCTGTTCGGTTGGACGTTGGCGAATTCGCATCCGAACAATTCTTTCGCGCGGTCGATAGCCAGTGTTTCAACTACGTCAGCATAGTCGCAGCCGCCGTAGTATCGCTTGCCCGGATAGCCTTCGGCGTACTTGTTCGTGAAGACGCTGCCGGTCGCTTCGAGCACAGCTTTAGAGGCGATATTCTCACTCGCGATCAGTTCGATTTTGTCCTGCTGGCGTGCCAGTTCATTACCGATGGCTGCCGCGATTTCGGGATCCGCTGTCGCAAGATCATCGTTCCAGAATGAATCCATGGAGTTCAGTACTTCGGAGGGATGGGTGCTCATTGGTGCGTCTCGATGTGATCGGTAGAAACAGGTGGGTTGCCGAGTTTTGCAACACGGCGCTGGTGGCGACCGGCGGGGTCGCCTTCGTCGGCAAATTCGGTGTCTAGAAATGTAGCTACGCAGCTCTTGGCCATTTCGATGCCTATTAAACGCGCGCCGAGGGCAATACAATTTGCATCATTATGTTCGCGCGCGAGTGCAGCTGAAAGCGGCTCTGATACCAGCGCGCATCGGACACCGGGATGGCGATTAACGCTGATCGAAATTCCGATCCCGCTTCCGCATAGGGCAATTCCGCGCTCTACGGTCCCGTCGGCAACAACACTTGCCAGCTTATATCCGTAATCCGGATAGTCGACGCTTTCGCCCACATCGGGGCCAAGGTCGGCAACTTCGTGTCCGGCGTCCATCAACCATTCGGCAAGTTCAGCCTTTAGGTCGGTCGCGGCGTGATCAGAGGCAATGGCAATACGCATGCGGGCCATATAGTGGCACACGGCGTAACACTCCACCCCGTGAAACCAGCTTTTCTACCGTCTGATTGCGTATTTCACTCAAGTCGTCTCGGAAGGCTCGTCTTTGCTTTCCTGATGCTCGCGCAGTTGATTGAGCAATTCGCGTTGGGCTGGAATGACAGACGCCATGCTTTCATCGAGATATGCCTGATTGGCATCTGCAAAACTGGCCGAGCCTACAACATCGGGCATACGGTCAAAGAACTGCTTACCGCTGGGCGTTTGCACAAATGCAAGGATGTCGCGCAGCTCTTCTTCAGAAAACAGATCGGCATAGGCGGCGGTCATACCGTCCATAATCGAAGGGATATGTTTGCGCAGGATGACCTTCGATTCTTCGGTGTATTTGACGATCCATTCATCGAATATCTTCACTGCTTCCGGATCATCTTCAGGCATAAAATCGCCGAGCGCTTGGCGCAGCTGAATAATAGTCTGATCCATGGACCCAAAGAACAAGGCCTCACGGGTTTCCTTAGGGTATCCGATCGTTACGATTTGTCCGGCTAGATCGAGAGAAGCGGTATCGAGTTCAGTTAGACTTGTCTCGCTTTGGTCTTCTGTTTCCGAAAAAGGCGATGGTTCCGAAGGCTGCTCTTGCGCCAAGGCAGAGATGGGCGCGGCCAACACGGCAATTGGGAGGGCGCGGAGCGATACTGACTTAATTAAATGCATGTAAACAGACTGACCAAATGGAGATATTGATGCAAGAACGGATCGACAAATTGCGGTTTGATCAGCCGAGTTTCTTCTTCAGCCACTTCCACAAGGCTTCGACTTCCTTCGCTGCCTTGCTGTCCGGCTTGATCTCGGACGCTGTTTCGCCGCGGGCAGAGGAACGATGGAATGGCGCACGGTCGCCCAATTCGACCGGGCAGACTTCTAGACCCATCTCCTTGGCTGTGGCGCGGGCTTCTTTGGTTAGGACTGTTGCGCCTGATGGCACGGCGTTGAGCACCACGTAGGCGGGCTTCTTCGCAAAGCTGACGAGATCTGCAATTGGTTCCAGTGCATGAAGATCGAATGCGCGCGGTTTGGTCGGGATAAGGACGATATCCGCTGCCTTAATCGCTTCGCGCGCGGCGGCGTCTGCGTGGGGCGGGGTATCGACTACGATGAAATCGACGCTGTTCTTCTTCGCGCTTTCAATCGTACGGCCCAGTCGGGCGGGCGGCGCTGTCACTACAACCGGCAGAAAATCACCGCGCCAATCACCCCAAGCCGCTGCAGTCGCTTGCGGATCAGTGTCGATCACACAGCTTTCATATTTCGCGGCGGCTGCACGCGTGGCAAGATGGACAGCAAGAGTTGTCTTTCCGGAGCCGCCTTTTTGGCTGACGATGGCGATTGTTGGCATCTGTGAACTTTCTGTCAGTCAGAGGCTGCAAGTAGAATCGTGGGACAGTCGGAACGGTCACTGCTATCAAACGACCATTCGGGCGGGCCTCAAAGATATGCAAGTTTGTCGTGCAACTTGTCCGCAAGATCCATGCGATCCTCTGGATGTTTCACTGCCACAAAATTGGCCTCATCAAAACGTTAAGATAATTCGGGTACCCGCGCTTCTCAAAATGGACGGGGCGTAATCGATGACACTGGGTATCAAAAAGGCGAGCCGGATTGGGCTCGCTCTTTCCGCTTTTGCTGTGATGACAGCGTGTGGCGGTGGAGGAAATTCGTCCTCGCCTGGCGCGGTTGGATCATCGCCGCCGTCTTCGTCGGCGCCTACGCCGACAGAGCCAATCAATATGACTCTGTCATTTGCGCAAACACACGTGATCCCAAATGCAGGGCGGGATTTTGCATTTTCTGATGACCCAATGTCTTTGCGTCTGGTCGGCAATCGTCCGGCGCTCGCGCTGGTCCAGCTTGACCGTGGTGATGCATCTGCACCCAAGTTGCTCGGCATCCAAAACGGTGAAGTTTTTGGCGAGATTGCATTGAATGTCCCGTCCGCTCTGCCTGCGACCGCTGGTGACGGCGCTTCATACGCTGACAATGTGTATAGCGCGGCCATTCCGGCTGAATGGGTTGTTCCGGGAGTGCAGCTGGCGGTGTCCGCCGACAATTACCTTCGGGGCGATGCTCGAGACATGGAGGTGGGCGCGGCTTCCAAATTGAATATTGCGATGCTGCCATTCTATCTGTTTGGTGCGAATGAAACCAACACGCAAACGCTGGAATCAGCCGGTGATGTTGACCAAGTCATCGCCGACGAAATGCTGGCTAAATGGCCGGTGGCTGAATTGGAAGCGGAACGGCATCCTGCTGAAAAAGTATCGCTGCCCAGCATCGTAATCCATCCGCGCAGCGGCGGTCAGGCTTACGCGATCAATTCTGCCGATCAAAAAAGAGACGGCTTTGCCATCATGTCGTCTGTGCTGCGCATGGCGAAGGCGATCCGGACGGCAAATGGTGAAAGCCCTACGGCCACATTGTATTATGCGCCGCTATTGGCGGTGAATGCTCCCAGCATGACCTATGCCAGTCCGGGCGGCGGTTTAGGCGGCGGCGGCGGCGCCACAGGAGACTATCGCCAAGCGGGTGTTTTCTTCCATGAACTTGGCCACGCGATGGGCTTGGCGCACGCCAACGACGCCTACAATGCAGGGCGTTATCCCTATATTGGCGGAAGTCTGCTTGGGTCCGCATGGGGCTATGACGGGTTCAAAAATTTGATGCAGAGCCCGCAAATGCCGGAGGGGGCGAGCAACTTTGGCAGATGCGCCGCCGGCAGCCGCCAGATTGACGAAAATGGCGTCTGCTACCGGCAGGACCCGATGCAAAGCGGGAGCGGTGATCAAGCGGACGGTTTCCGCTTTGCGATGCACGGCGACGGGAACGTCGCCCGATTACAGCGATGGTTCGAAGGCGTCGCCAGCGATGGCGCAGGGGGCCGTGAGTTCTCTGGGGGACGCATTTTCGTCGATGAAGAAGGCCCCAATCTTTATACACGCTGGGACAGCATCGATAACGCAATGCGGCTTCACACGCCGACCACGGCAAGCGGCGGATTGTACGGAACAGATGGCGGTCTGCCAGTCACGCGCAACGTCGATGTTCACACAATCATGATCGATTTCAGTCGTGCGGGGACTGTTGGAGCTTCGCAAATCTACGCACCGGTTAGCTATCGCGGAAACTTGCTTCGCCGGTTTGATCCTACAATTGCAGCAGACCGCGCGGCGTTTGAAACCGATCGGGGTGAATATTACTGGTATTGCAAGGGCACCGGCTGTGATTACACGCTGCGTGTCACCTATGCCGATGGATCGGTCTTGCACAGGGTTCTGAAAAACGCCTTCCGACCATGGTTCACGCCGCGCGACCCGGTTCGCGACAGCGCGTTTGATCCGGCGGATGGCGACAGCCAGCGGCTTTGGGCAATCAATGTTCCGGGTGATCAAGCGATCGCAAGGCTGGAATTGCTGGATACGCCGCGCGTGTGGGAAGGCATGCCTGCTAATCCCGCGGTCTTGCTATCGCGATAAGCACTGACCGGATCGTCAGGGCGGACAGGTTTGGTCGGGACAAGGACGATGTCACCTGCCTTTATCGCTTCAGGTGCCGCTGCATCCGCATGAGGAGGCGTGTCGACAATGATATGGTCGACCTTTTCCTCCCTAGCGCTTTCGATTGTGAGGCCAAGACGGGCCGGGGGAGCTGTTTCAGCAACGGGCGCTAGTTGCCGTGCCAATCACCTCAAGCCGCCGCAGGATCGGTGTCGATCATGCAGCTATCATGTTTCTCCTGCGCTGCACGCGTGACGAGGTTAACCGCGAGCGTGATCTTACCGGAACCGTCTTTCTGGCTGACGATGGCGATGGTTGGCATCGAGTGTTTTATCCCTGCACACTCGCCAACGCCTATTCGTCCGTATCAATAATTGAAATTGTTTCGCCAAGAACGTCGAGAAAGAATTTTTGCGTCGCTCTTCCTTCGTCGGTCAGCTTCGCATTTAAAAATTGTCCGTCAGGGCAGCTGTCGCCGATGATTGGCGAAATGGCTGATTTGGTAGAAATGAGGTTCAGTTCCACAAGCTTCGCATAGCTTTCCGTTGCAGTTGATGGCTGACCATCAGGAGAAACACGGCAATAAGTGTTGTTGAAGTTTCTCGGCACTCTCAACAATTTTTGTATATCGGACGACGTTAGACTCGGCAGAATTTCTACTATTTCCTCGGGAGGATTGAGTTTGGACACAGCTTGCTTGTCTAAAGCGATCGTTAGTCCGCTCGTTCCTAGCCCAATGTTCGAAACTGATGCGTCGTTAAATGCCCCTCGAATGGTGCCGATCATTGAAAAAAACAGGATTAAGACAACGATTGGCCAAATACTGGTTCTCAGTACATCAATCCATATTGCCGGTCTTGTATCTGACATTTAAGTAATCCCCCTGAATTTTCGGGACTACGTCAGACAAAATATTCCTGTCAATTCCTACTGATCCAAGAAACTCCGCATTTTACGTGAGCGGCTTGGGTGCTTCAGCTTGCGTAGCGCCTTAGCCTCAATCTGGCGGATACGCTCACGGGTAACCGAGAACTGCTGGCCGACTTCCTCAAGCGTATGATCGGTGTTCATGCCGATACCGAAACGCATGCGTAGCACGCGCTCTTCACGCGGGGTGAGAGAGGCGAGGACGCGGGTGACCGTTTCCTTGAGGTTCGCCTGAATTGCGGCGTCCACAGGGATGATCGCGTTCTTATCTTCGATGAAGTCGCCCAGGTGGGAATCTTCCTCGTCGCCAATCGGCGTTTCGAGAGAGATCGGCTCTTTCGCGATCTTCATAACCTTACGCACTTTTTCAAGCGGCATGGAAAGACGCGCTGCCATTTCCTCAGGGGTCGGCTCGCGGCCTTCCTCGTGCAGGAATTGACGTGATGTGCGGACCAGTTTGTTGATCGTCTCGATCATATGAACCGGAATACGGATCGTGCGGGCCTGGTCGGCAATCGAGCGGGTGATTGCCTGACGGATCCACCACGTCGCGTAGGTCGAGAATTTGTAACCGCGGCGATACTCAAATTTGTCGACGGCCTTCATCAGGCCGATATTGCCTTCCTGAATAAGATCAAGGAATTGCAGGCCGCGATTGGTGTATTTCTTGGCGATAGAAATCACGAGGCGAAGGTTCGCCTCAACCATTTCCTTCTTGGCGATACGCGCTTCACGCTCGCCTTTTTGCACCATGTTAACGATGCGGCGGAATTCGGCCAGCGCCATGCCGGTTTGCGCAGCAATGTCGGTGATTTCCGCACGGATGCGGTCGATTGCGGCCTCTTCCTTCTCGGCAAAGGCTTTCCACTTCTTGTCCTTCTTCGCATTGGCGATGATCCAGCTGTCGTCCAGCTCGTTGCCAACATAGGATTTCAAGAAGTCGATGCGTTTGATTTTATGACGCTCGGCAAGGCGCAGCATCTGGCCGCCAAGTGCGGTCAGGCGGCGATTGAACGCATAAAGATTGTCGACCAGGAATTCGATCTTGGTCGCGTGGAATTGCATGCTTTCCACTTCGGCGGTGAGTTCTTCGCCGAGGTTCTCGTACTTGTTTTCTTTCGCCTTCGGAAACTCGCCGCCAGCAGCGAGCGTTTCCACACGCTCAGCTTGCAGCTTTTCAAAGGTTTTGAAGAGCTTCGTAATCCGTGCAAAACGCTCGATAGCGTCCGGCTTAAGAGTGGCTTCCATCTGGGCGAGGGAGAGAGTGTTGTCCTCCTCTTCCTCTTCTTCCTTTTTGGACTCGCCGCCTTCGCCTTCTTCGGCGTCAATGTCTTCAGAATCGGAATCGTCTTCGTCATCGTCACGAATTGTCGGGCCAGCGGTCTCTTCCGAGATCTCGCCGTCGTCGTCTTCGTTTTCCTCTTCCATCTTGTCAGGCGGCGGCTCTTTAGAAAGCATCGCGTCAAGATCGAGGATTTCGCGCAGCTGCATGTCTTCAGCGTTGAGCGCTTCCGACCATTGGATGATGGCGTGGAATGTAATCGGGCTCTGGCAAAGACCCATGATCATCATGTCACGGCCGGATTCGATCCGTTTCGCAATGGCAATCTCACCCTCGCGGCTGAGCAGCTCAACAGCGCCCATCTCGCGCAGATACATGCGCACCGGATCATCGGTGCGGCCATCGGCAGCGGCCTTTTTAACAGGCGCGGCCTTAGCGTCTTTCTTGGTGTCTTTCTTGTCGGCGCCAACAGCGATTTCTTCGACTTCGTTTTCTTGCTGAGCTTCCGCTTCGGCTTCCTCGTCATTCTCGACGATCTGCACGCCCATTTCGGACAGCGCCGTTTGAATGTCCTCGATTTGGTCAGGGCTCATCTCTCCCGAAGGCAAAGCAGTGTTGAGCTCATCATACGTGATGTAGCCCTTCTTCTTTCCCTTGGTCATAAGCTTCTTCACTGCCGACTCATTAAGATCGATCAATGGAGCGTCTTCGTTATCGGACTTATTCTTTTTAGCGGTCGTGGCCATGTATCGCTATCAATCCATTTCGCGGTTTGCCTGCGGGAAGGGCTGGTTTAGCCGTCCGAAGACACCGAATTTTCATCTCGCGCCGCATTGGTTGCGGCCTTTTTTCGCCCAAATGCTTTTAGACGTTCTTCAACTGTTATGAGCTGCTGTCGCAACCGGGCCTGCTCTGCAAATGACCCTTCCGGATCATCATCAAACCTCGCAATCGTCGCCGCCATAGCAGCTTCGAGCGCTGGTTTATGGGCCAGCAACGACACAGCTTCAGCCAATTCCTCGCGCGCTTCACCGGGGGGCGTGCCTTCTCTGAGGAAGGTGTAACGATTGTCTACCGGTGGGGCAGGATAGCCTTGCCCATCTGATATGGCGTTTGTGCTGTCCGAATCAAGCGTTTCCGATAGTTCAATCAGCGATTCAATTGCGGGTGCGGCAATCGAGTCGTGCCGGGCAAGGGCGATGAGGGTCTCTGAATGGCGCGAAATTTCCTGTGGATGGCGCAAAAGGCCCGCGACAATTGCACCGAACAACTCCGATCGCTGGCCGCCCGCCATCGCCTTTTGCAAGGTCGCGCGTGCATCGTTCGATAGTGTGCGCGGAGCCGCAGTTTTGCCGTTCCATGGCCCGCGCTGCGGCTGTTGCCCGAATGCCTTCTTTGGCGCGCGCGGCGGATAGGCAAAGGCTGAGAACCGGTCGAGCAGTTCGCGGCGATAGAGCGACTGAATATCGCGGTCCTGAATTGTGTCGACGTGCTCCATCAGGCGCGCCTTAAGACCCGCTTTCGCTTCAGGGCTTTGCAATGGCTGTGAAGCGAGTTCGTAATCCCACAACATGTCGAGCAATGACCTTGGCGCAGACAGAAGCTTTTCCATGGCACCTGCTCCTTGTTCGTTGATCAGGTCATCAGGGTCTTTTCCGGTTGGCAATTGCACAATGCCAAGGGACCGCATCGGGGCCAGCATCGGGAGCGCGCGGCCAATGGCTCGCATCGCCGCCTTTTGCCCAGCCGCATCACCGTCAAAGCAAAGCACCGGGACCTCGACCATGCGCCACAGCATTTCGAGCTGCATTTCTGTAAGCGCCGTGCCGAGCGGTGCGACAGCATCCTCGAATCCAGCCTGAGCGAGCGCGACCACGTCCATGTAACCTTCGACCACAATAACGCGGCCCGATTGGCGTGAGGCCGGGGCAGCGCGGTGCAGGTTGTAGAGTGTCCGGCCTTTGTCGAACAGCGGGGTATCCGGCGAGTTTAGATATTTCGCGACGCCATCGCGTTTATCCAGAATGCGCCCGCCAAACGCGATTACCCGCCCGCGTGCATCCTGAATGGGCAGCATGATGCGCTCTCTGAAACGGTCATAGGTGTTGCCGTCATCCGTGCGGATGCGCATGCCGGTATCGACCAGCATTTCCTCGTCAAAGCGGGTAAGGGCGCTTTTCAAAGCCTGCTTGTTCTCGGGCGCATAGCCGAAACCGAACTCGCGCAGAACATCAGGTTTAAGGCCGCGCCGCTTGAGGTAGCCAAGCGCTTCGGCTCCGTCGCTGGTGTGAAGATTGTGAACGAACCATTCCTGCGCCTCGGTCGTCACATCGATCAGGCTGGCGCGCTTTTCAGCTTTCTTTGCCGCGATAGGGTCAGGCGCAGGAACTTCCATTCCCGCTTCCGCCGCGAGCTCCTTAATCGCGTCGATAAAGGAAAGCCCGCGCTGTTCCGTCATCCAACTGATCACATCGCCATGCGCGCCGCAGCCAAAGCAGTGGTAGAACTGTTTCTGATCGTTGACGTAGAAGCTAGGCGTCTTCTCGTCATGGAACGGGCAGCAGCCCTTCCATTCGCGCCCCGCTTTGGTGATCTTGTCCGTGCGCAGGATGACCGTTGATAGGGTCACGCGTGCGCGCAGCTCGTCCTTCCATTGCGGGGTGATCGTCATGCTAGGCAAATGCGCCCCGCACGCCAATCATTCAAGCGTTCTTACGATCCGTCTGTGGAGGAAGCTGTGCAAGCATTGGTCACGCCTGACTTCATCTTAGGATAAGGACCTGGGCCTGTCGCAAAGGTGTCGTTCGCTTCGATCATATACGCCTCTGCCGGACCTTCGGGAGGCAATGTTGATTGCCAGAAGAACGTCAGCGGCTCCGCCTGCTCCCATTGATTGCCGCCATCACCGGCATTCACCGTCCATGATAACCCGCCATCAACGCAGGTGATTATCACATCAACTGCCTCGTTCACCGCGGCGATTGCCTCCAGCTTGGAGTAGCCTGCGTCACCGGTAAAGCCGTGAGCGGGGCTCGTCATGCGAAAGCCAGTCGCACTTTCGACAAAAGAGCTGTCCGCGCCTGCACCGCTGCCTGTGCTCGGATCGCTATCTTCGCCAGGAAACACAATGTGTACGTAGGTGTAGATCGTCCCTTCAGGGGCGGTATTCGGGTCGCATTCTTCCATCCCCGATGGGCATGCGACGTAAGATGTAATGTCCGCAAAAGCGCCTACTTCATTGGCCAAGCGCTGCTTTACTTCCGGCCCTTGTGGTCCCACAATTTTGGCGCCGAGATCCAGGTCGGCAAATTCGAGCGAAGGGAATTTAGCTGCCATGGCCTCTGCTTCCCCGTCGGTGGTCGCGACTTCCAGATCTGTCGCGTCTCCGGCTGTGTTGTCCGGGTCAACTTCGTCGCTGCAAGCGGCGAGCATAATGACAGGTGAGAGCAAAAGCGCGTTGCGGATCATGTGAGGTATTCCTCTTCTAAAAACTCTTTTTCAGGATGGCACTCGCGGTGCCCATATCCACAACAGCGCCGTATTTGCTTTTCAGTTCCGCCATAACTTTGCCCATATCCTTAATGGATGCAGCGCCAACTGTTACTTTTGCCGCTTCGATGGCGGCCTTCGTTTCTTCCTCGCTCATCATCTGAGGCAGAAACCCCTCGATGATGGCAAGTTCGCTGCGCTCTTTGTCGGCCAGCTCTTCGCGGCCACCGTCAACATACATGGTTATCGACTCGCGCCGCTGCTTGGCCATTTTCTGCAAAACGGATGTGACCAGCTCATCGTCAGGGATTTCTTTCCCACTGGTGCGCTCGGCAATATCGCGATCTTTAATCTTGGCTGAAATCTGGCGAAGCGTCGCTGTGCGCTCCTTTTCCTTTGCCTTCATCGCGGTGATTGTCGCGGCCTTGATGTCATCACGGATCATGGTGTTTCGCTTCTTTTTGTCATTAGTTGTGGATGGATTGGTATATGGGCGCGCTCTAACGCATTGCGACCCCTCGGGCTAGGTTGACGGGGAGGCAACACGCGCTTAGCCGATGGGACTTAGCGACATTGCTGGAAACACCTGACTCGGAGAGCCCCGAATGGCTTCTGCTGCCTCACGTCCTGCGCAACCCAACGGTGCGACGGGAATCCTGGTTTTGGCCGATGGTTCGGTCATTTGGGGAAAGGCATTCGGAGCAACCGGAAGCCAGGTTGGCGAGGTGTGCTTTAACACCTCGATGACCGGGTATCAGGAGGTGATGACCGATCCATCCTACGCGGCTCAGATCGTGACCTTTACATTCCCGCATATCGGCAATGTCGGCGCGAACGCCGAAGATGCCGAAAGCGCGGTCGAAGGTGCAGTTGGCTGCATCGTGCGCGAGGATGTGACGGAGCCGTCCAACTTCCGCAGCTTGGAACGCTTCACCGAATGGATGGAGCGGCACGGCAAGATCGGCCTGTCCGGTGTTGATACCCGCGCTCTGACCCGCCGCATCCGCATGTCAGGCGCGCCCAATGCCGTGATCGCGCACAGCCCCGACGGCAAGTTCGACGTGGATGCGTTGATCGCACGCGCGCAGGAATGGGCCGGGCTTGAGGGGATGGACCTCGCCAAGCGTGTTACCCGCGATGCTCAAGAAAGCTGGGAAGGCGGATATTGGCGGCTGGGCCATGGCTATGGCCGCGCATCCCGCGATGCCACCCCGCATGTGGTCGCGATTGATTACGGGGCGAAGGACAACATCTTCCGCAATCTTGTGAAAGCGGGCGCGAAGGTAACGGTGGTTCCGGCCAAGACGACGCTGGACGAGATTATGGCGCTGAAACCGGACGGCGTGTTCCTTTCCAACGGCCCCGGCGATCCTGCGGCGACGGGCGAATATGCTGTGCCAGTGATTAAGGCTCTGCTGGAGGCGGATATGCCGCTGTTCGGTATCTGCTTGGGCCACCAGATGCTCGCCTTGGCTGCGGGCGCAAAGACGGTGAAAATGCATCAAGGGCACCGCGGCGCAAACCATCCGGTTCAGCGTGTGGGAGAAGCTTGGGGCGAAACCAGCGGTCTGGTGGAGATCACCAGCATGAACCACGGCTTTGCAGTGGACGGCGACACGCTGCCCGACACCCTTGAGCAGACGCATGTGAGCCTGTTCGACGGATCAAACTGCGGTATCGCGGTAAAGGGCAAACGCGCTTTCGGTGTGCAGTACCACCCGGAGGCCAGCCCGGGCCCGCAGGATAGCTTTTACCTGTTCGAGAAGTTTGTTGGACGGTTGAAATGAAGATCTATTCCGTATTGCCATTACTCGCTGTTTTGGGCGCTTGCTCAGGGGCTTTTTCGTCAAGCGAGCCAGGGCCAATTACTGATGAGCAATTTGCCGAACTCAAAGACGAGTGTGGGATCAGCGATGCAACGCTTGCGACAGGTGATCGCAGTGTGAGCTTTACGACCGACGACGGAATTCCTGTGACGGGAACAATCGAAGGTGAAAGCGCAGAATCCAAAACCGTCATCTTAGGCAGCGGAAAATCGCAGCAGGAAATGGTTGGACTGATTATCTGTCTGGCGGAATTTCAAGAACGCACCGGCGCACAATTCGAAACCGATGCCGGCGCGTCGGGAATCGAGTTTTGATGTTAGGGTCAGGCGGCTGGCAGGTTGTGTTCATGTACAGATTGGTGGTTTCATAATGGCGATTGTAAGAACGTTTGATAAACTCGATCTCAAAGCTAATGCACGTCACACCGAGACAAATGGCGGTTGGTCGATCCAAGGTCAGGACGGCGAGAAGTTTCTTCAGATCAATACAGTTGGTTCGTCAGATCGAGAGATCCCCGGCAAAGTGTCTCAAACACTGCGCCTAAGCAAAGACGCAGTCGAACAGCTAGCTGATCTGGCAGAAAAGCACCTCTAATGTGGTTTCTGAGACTTCTCCCGGCATTCCTGCTGCTCCCCGCATGCTCGCTGTTCGACGACAGCGATCCCCGTGAAGGCGCCGAAGAGCAAAACGTCTGCATTGAGCGCTACATCAACACGCTCAACCGGCAGGATCGCAATCTGTTGATCCAGTCGCAGGATGTGGTTGTGCCGGTCTTCACCTATGATGTGACCAAGATGGACCTTGAGGCGATGAATGCTTTGATGGTTGAGGGCAGCGACCAATCGGCTGGTATTCGCCTAACCCAGCAGTTTAACGAGGTTTCCACTGCCGTCGCCCGATTCAAAGCGGAACCAGTGGATGAGAAGGGTGCCTTCTTCCTAGGCCATGACCCCGCGCTGTACCGTGTGCGCGGCGAAGCCATCCAGCTCGATCAATTGCTCGCCGCTGCCTGTGAACGCCAGCAAGCTGATATGCGACTGGTTGATCTGACATATGAGCCAGCGCGGGCCAACGCAGACAATGTCGAAGTGGAAGGAACGCCGGAATGAAGCTGCTTTTTGTCCGACTGTTGGCCGCTTCTGCTCTGATCGCGCCTACTGCTGCGTGTGCGCATGAAAAAGCGCCTGAGACGTCTGCGATTGTCGACTATGAATATGCCAAGCACGATGATCTGGTGAAATACGCAAGGTGGCAGATCATCATCCATTCGGGCGCAGGGATTCCCGGATCGCCTGGCGCAGGCGAATACTACCGTCAGCCCAAGAAGGTACTGCAAGCGATTGTCGACAATTGTGAGCTTGGCCGCACGGTCTATGCCGTCGCGACCGATGGCGTGTCGGTGCTAACCATTGCGAACGATGACCTTTCCGAAAAGCAGGTCGCCTGCATTCGTTCGGCAGAGGACAATGGTCTGCGGCTCAGCGACAAGGGTGTGCGTTCGTGATGCGCGCTGCTGCAATCTTGCCCGCGACATGCGCGCTGGGAGCTTGCGGCCTATACCCGTTTGGTGATGAGGGCCACGCGCCTTCCGCCAGCAAAGACCAACTCACCGCCTTTATCGCCGCGTGCGATTTGCAAGGTGCTAAAATTGAACAAGGCGCACTTGATGGAGAGACCGAATGGGTCGTCTCCATGGGTGAGCAACCGCAGGCCAAGTGGGACTGCTACGAAGAACAAAAACGCCAGGCAGGGGTTATGGCCACCTCCTGGGGATCGGTTACGGAAAACAAGTAATGCCCAAACGCTCTGACATATCCTCCATCCTCGTCATTGGTGCTGGCCCGATCATCATCGGCCAAGCGTGCGAGTTCGATTATTCGGGCACTCAGGCGATCAAGGCGCTGAAAGAGGATGGCTACCGCGTCATTCTGGTGAACAGCAATCCAGCTACGATTATGACCGATCCGGAGTTCGCAGACGCAACTTATGTAGAGCCGATCACGCCGGACATCGTTGCGAAGATTATCGCCAAGGAAAAGCCGGACGCGTTGCTTCCTACCATGGGCGGTCAGACGGCGCTCAACTGCGCTTTAGCTTTGGATGCTGATGGCACGTTGGAGAAATACGGCGTCGAAATGATCGGCGCAAAAGCCGACGCCATCGACAAGGCGGAAAACCGGCAGCGTTTCCGTCTGGCGATGGATTCTATCGGCCTGGAAAGCGCGCGGAGCGGAGTGGCGAACACACTGGAAGAAGCCCGCGCTCTGATCGACCACACGGGACTGCCAGCAATCATCCGCCCCAGTTTCACACTCGGCGGGACGGGCGGGGGCATCGCTTATAACAAGGCGGAGTTTGACAAGATTGTGGGGGAGGGGCTGGACGCGTCGCCCACCACGGAAGTCTTGATCGAAGAATCTCTGCTCGGCTGGAAAGAATACGAGATGGAGGTTGTGCGCGACAAAGCCGACAATGCCATCATCATTTGCTCCATCGAAAACGTTGATCCGATGGGTGTCCACACCGGCGATTCCATTACGGTCGCGCCTGCTCTGACGCTGACGGATAAAGAATACCAGATCATGCGCACCGCCAGCATCGATGTGCTGCGTGAAATCGGTGTCGAAACCGGCGGTTCAAATGTTCAGTTTGCGGTGAACCCGAAAGATGGCCGTCTGATTGTGATCGAGATGAACCCGCGCGTGTCGCGATCCTCCGCGCTTGCATCCAAGGCCACCGGCTTCCCCATCGCACGCGTCGCGGCAAAACTGGCTGTGGGCTACACGTTGGACGAGATCACGAACGAGATCACCGGCGCAACCCCGGCGAGCTTTGAACCGACAATCGACTATGTCGTCACCAAAATCCCGCGCTTTGCCTTCGAGAAGTTCAAGGGGGCGCAGAATAACCTTTCCACCGCGATGAAGTCGGTTGGTGAAGTTATGGCGATTGGCCGCAACTTTCAGGAATCGATGCAGAAAGCGCTGCGCGGGTTGGAAACCGATCTGGACGGTTTCAACCGTGTGACCGAACTTGAAGGGGTCTCGCGAGAAGTGATTACGGCGGCTATCTCTCGCCGCACGCCAGACCGATTGCTGCAAGTTGCGCAGGCATTCCGCGAAGGTTTTACCGTTGAAGACGTGCAAAACGTTACCGGTTATGATCCTTGGTTCCTGCGACAGATCGAAGCAATTATCGCCGCCGAACGCGAGATTCAGGAAGATGGTCTGCCGCAAGACGCGGCTGGGTTGCGCCGTCTGAAATCCATGGGCTTCTCCGACAAGCGGCTGGCGACCCTCGCGGTTCGCTCTGTTGGTGTGGCTGGCGGCATGGCCGAAACGCAGGCGCGTGGGTCTGGCCTGTTGCATGATGCGCTGCAGGCCATGGCGGGCGCGACCAGTGAAAGCGAAGTGCGCGAACTGCGCCAAAAGCTCGGTGTTCTCCCTGTCTTCAAAAGGATTGATAGCTGCGCTGCCGAATTCGAGGCGATTACGCCGTATATGTACTCGACCTACGAAGCGCCGAGCTTTGGAGAACCAGAATGCGAGGCTGATCCATCCGAGCGCAAGAAGATCGTGATCCTTGGCGGCGGGCCGAACCGGATCGGGCAGGGCATTGAGTTCGATTATTGCTGCGTCCACGCCTGCTTTGCGCTTGCCGAGCAGGGCTATGAAACGATCATGGTCAACTGCAATCCGGAGACGGTTTCTACCGATTATGACACGTCAGACCGGCTCTATTTTGAACCGCTGACCGCCGAAGATGTGATGGAAATCTTGCGTGTTGAGCAATCGACTGGCGAACTCGTTGGCGTGATTGTCCAATTTGGCGGTCAAACGCCGCTTAAACTGGCTCAGGCTCTCGAAGATGCCGGCATTCCAATCCTCGGCACGTCACCCGACGCTATCGACCATGCTGAAGATCGCGAACGGTTTGCCAAGCTTGTTGATCAACTCAACCTCAAACAGCCGGAAAATGGCATTGCCTACACCCGTGACGAAGCCGCCGCGGTTGCAGCGCGGATCGGCTACCCGGTCTTGCTGCGCCCGTCCTTTGTTCTGGGTGGCCGCGCGATGGAGATCGTCGATTCCGAGGCTCAGCTTGATGACTACATCAAGACGGCGGTGAACGTATCGGGCGAAAGCCCAGTTCTGGTCGATCAATATCTGCGCGATGCCATTGAGTGCGATGTTGATGCCCTGTGCGATGGCGATGAAGTGCGCATTGCTGGCGTAATGCAGCACATAGAGGAGGCTGGTGTTCACTCCGGCGACAGCGCCTGCACCTTGCCGCCATATTCCTTGCCGCAGGAAATCGTCGAGGAAATGGAACGTCAAGCCGACGCACTTGCCAAGGCGCTAAAGGTGCGCGGCCTTATGAATGTGCAATTCGCTGTGAAAGACGGCGAAGTTTACCTGATCGAGGTCAACCCTCGCGCCAGCCGCACCGTGCCATTTGTCGCGAAAGCCATCGGGCAGCCCGTCGCAAAAATCGCAAGCCGTGTGATGGCGGGCGAGAAGCTGGCTGATTTCGAGCCGCTCAAGCGTGATCTGGATTACATGGCGATCAAGGAAGCCGTTTTCCCATTCAGCCGTTTCCCTGGCGCTGACCCGATCCTCACGCCGGAGATGAAATCCACTGGCGAGGTTATGGGGATCGACATGACATTCCCGGCTGCATTCCTGAAATCGCAAATCGGCGCCGGAATGGCGCTTCCGCGCGCTGGAACCGTATTCGTTTCGGTCAAGAATACAGACAAGCCTGTTATCGTTCCCGCAGTGAGAACTCTGATTGAACAGGGATTTTCCATTGTCGCCACTTCGGGAACCTTTAGCTATCTGATCGAGCAAGGGCTTGCGGTCGAAAAGGTGAATAAGGTCGCCGAAGGGCAGCCGCATATCGTTGATAAGATCATCGATGGTGAAATTGCACTTATCTTCAATACAACAGAGGGTTGGCAGTCACTTTTGGACTCCAAATCGATCCGAGCGACGGCCTTGGAAAAGAAGGTTCCGTACTACACAACGGCGGCCGCATCGCTCGCCGCTGCGCAGTCAATTGCAGCGATTACACCGGAGCAGCTTGAAGTCCGCAGCTTGCAAGACTATCATAGCTAAGCATTCAAGACGTCTTTCCCGACATTTTACCACGCCAAGGCCGCCTCTCATGGGCCGGTCAGACTTGAATTGACGCGGTAAAAAGCAGGGCAGCGTCCCATAGAAAGAATTGGAATGGCTACGATGGAAAAAGTTCCGATGCTCGCCGAGGGGTACGAGCGTCTGACTGCTGATCTCAAGACGCTTCGCGACGAGCGTCCACGCATCGTCGATGCGATTGAGGAAGCACGTGCGCACGGTGATCTCTCGGAAAACGCCGAATACCACGCCGCAAAAGAGCGTCAGGGTCAGGTCGAAGCCATGATTGGCGACATTGAGGGCAAGATCAGCCGCGCGCAGATCATCGACCCGACTACGTTGACGGGTGACAAAGTCGTTTTCGGCTCCACTGTCACACTGCTCGATGAAGACGACAAGCCTGTGAAATACCAGATTGTTGGCGAGACCGAAGCGGATGCCGCATCAGGCCGTATCTCGTTCAGCTCACCTTTGGCGCGGGCTATGATCGGTAAACAAGTCGAAGAAGAGATCGAAGTTACGGTTCCTTCGGGTGACAAGTTCTATCTCGTCCAGAAGATCGAATTCATCTGATTCTGCCGGAGTAAGCCTCCTAATTCAGAGGCTTTTCCATTGCATAATTATGGATCGCCACGGCTCCGCCCGCGTGGGGGATGTCAAAGTCACGGCGATGCTGAACGATATATCCCGCGCGTTCAAACGCGGGGCGAGCGAGTTCGCTGGCTTCGGTGTAGAGCTGCGACATAGCGTTTGCGCGTGCGTGCTGTTCGGACGCGGCTAGCAGTTCATCGGCCAAACCGCGGCGTGTGTGGTCCGGATGGCAATACAGCATATCCAGATGCCCGTCCGATTCCAGCAGGGAATAGGCAACGGCGTTGTCTCCTGAGTCTGCGGCGACGATAATGTGATGGCCCGCCGCTGCCCGATCAAGAAATCTACGCGCGCCCGGATGTCGATCGGACCAAGCGGTCACTTGCTTAGGTGTATAGCTTTTCGATCCGACGGAGCGGATCGCCGAAAGCGTTAGATCTGACAATGCGGGCGCGTCCCGATCAGCAAACGGGCGAATTATGTAAGCCATAACAGGCCCTCCAGCCTGTGAATTACGCGTCCGGCGTAAGCAATTTATGAATGTGGACGATGACGTATTTCATTTCCGCATCGTCAACGGTCCGCTGCGCCTGAGCGCGCCATGCGTCCACTGCGGCGTCATAAGAACTGTAAACACCGACGACATGAAGGCTTTCAGGATCCTGAAATTCGATGCCACGCGGGTCAGTCACTTTGCCGCCCATTACTAGGTGAAGCCGCTGTTCCGGAGTTGTTTCTTCCATATCTGCTGTCCTTGGGCAGGTGTGTTGAGTTGCCCGCCCTTTACCGGAAAGCGCGCCGTGAGCAAGAGGGCCGCATCGCTATGGGCTCAGTTCGCTACCCGATCCTTAATATCACGGACGGCACGTTCCGCACGTCGGCGCGTGCGCTGTGTGACCGCGCGGCCTTTGTCAGCAGCGGTTCCTGCAAAGTAATCCGCTTCTCGTCGTACTTCGCGAGCCCTTGCGGTTGCACTGTCGCTAATGTCTTCGATTTTGTCCTGACCATTTCGCGCCGTGTCGAGAGCGCTGTCGATCAACTTGATGCCGTAAGCGACAAGCGCATCTGCGAGTAGGGAGCCATAGGCTGTACCGCGTTTCTTTGCCGCTCCGCTTACGCTCTTTGCTGCGCCGGATGCAGCGCCGCTAACCGCGTTTGCCACGCCTGTGGCTGCGCCGCGCGCTGCACGGCGGCCCGGATTTGTCATCGCACCGATAACAAGACCGATAGCGATCGCTCCGCCAAGAACGGTGAGCGGGTTTTCCTTCACATATGTGGTCGCCGCGCTTGCCACTTCTTTCGCCTGATCGGTCACAGTGCGTTCGGCGATGCGCCGTTCACTGGCTTCAATCTTGGCGCGAAGTTCGTCGCGCTTGTCGATATGAACGAGATTTGTTTCAGTCATCACTGTCTCCGGGAGGGGGAGGTTCGGGTGTAGTTTCATCGGTATGAAGCTGCTCTGAATCGGTTTCGGCATCTTCTAATTCGTCTTCTGGAGTTGCCTCAATTTGGTCCTCAGCTTCTTCTAGACCAAGAATTTCCAAGATAGGTGCGCGGGTAAACCATAGGACCAGCGCACCGATTAATGCCGCGATGATGCCGCGGTTATCGTCGCTATGAACCTTGGCGACTTCGAAGACGTCTTTCGCTCCGTCGCCGACCCGGCCAGCCACACGGCCAGCGATGCCTTTGCCCGAAAGCGAGACCTTTGCGTGAGCAATGTCGGCCATCAAGACCTCACGAGCGGCGTCACGCAAGGCACGATCCTCGTAAAACTGTTGGTCAAGCTTACTCATGCGCCATCTTCCTTGCCGGAAGATCCGAACATCATGCCGAGCCTGCCCGCGTGCCCCTTTGCCGCCAAACCGAGAAGAACGGTGGCGAGCAAGAGGACGCCTACAACGATCGCAATAGCGCCCCAAATCGTGACCAGCGGCGCCAGTGCCATCACCATACCGACAGCAAGCGCCAGTACAGCGATATGCAGTGTGATAATGGCCACCACCACATATGCGATCGCGAAACCGACGCTTTTTCCAGCTATCGCCGCGCGCGTTTTCTGAAATGCAAACTCAGCTTCGGCATAGGTGCGGCCGTCATCAATCAACGCCGCAATCTCTTCAGTCAGAGATTCGTCGTAAGAATTGCCGGAGGCAGTGTCTGCGTCATCTGAGGCCGTTGGATCAGGACCGTCATGGTCCTCACCCGTTTGCCGTTCATCATCGCGCATCCACTGCCCCCTAAGTTGTGATTAGTCGCGCGATCCGCGGAACAGGCGCGCAATGATAAATCCTGCAACTGCCGCGATGCCAAGCGCTGTGCCCGGGCTCTTGCGAACGAACTCGCGTGCGTCGTCGCCGATTTCATCAACGCTTTTCGCATCCAGCTTGGCCGATGTTTCAGCGAGCGTGCGCGATGCAGAACGTGCATAATCACCATATTGCTCGCCCAGCCGCTCATCGATTTGCGGTGCAGTATCGGCAATCACTTTGCCGATCGATGCGATGCCATCGCTGGTTGCTGATTTTGCGTCTACGGCAAGATCGCCGGCGCGCGCCTTGGCTTGTTCGCCATAGGCACGGGCTTCACCCACCAGATCGTCGCTCTTGTTCATTGCTTGCTCCCGATATTCTCCAGCACGCTCGCCAGCTTCGGCGCGCAGTGCAGCTGCACCGGCCTTAGCCTCTTCCAGTGCTGCGTTGAAGCGGCTCTTTGCTTCTTCCGCAGGTTTTGCGGTTGCAGCGGTCTTTTTCGGAGCTGCTTTTTTCGCAGTCGTCCGCTTTGCAGCGGGTTTACGGGTGGTTGATTTGCTTGCAGTCTTGGTGGTTTTGGTGGTTTTTGTGTCAGCCATAGTGTTTCTATTGCCCTCCAATGTGTTGCTTTTCCAGATAGAAAAGGCGGGGTTCGTGTTTTTGAATCAACGCGCCTTGCGCCCTCTGGTTCCGGCGAATAGGGGTTCGTGAAACTGACAAAGGCGGCGCGTGCCCTGCACGGATCGCAACAGGGTGTGTTATCCCTATACAACACTTTTGTATTGGAGCCAAGTATGACTGCGATTATCGACCTGCATGGACGCGAAATTCTCGACAGCCGAGGCAACCCAACCGTTGAAGTGGACGTATTGCTCGACGATGGCAGCTTTGGCCGTGCGGCGGTCCCATCCGGTGCCTCTACCGGCGCATACGAAGCTGTCGAGCTGCGCGACGGTGACAAGGATCGGTATAAGGGGAAGGGTGTCCTCAAAGCAGTCGACGCGGTGAACAACGAGATCCGCGATTTGCTGATCGGTGCGTTCGATGCTGAAGATCAACGCGACATCGACCTGTCGATGATCGCTTTGGACGACACGCCAAACAAAGCGCGCCTTGGTGCGAATGCGATTCTAGGCACCAGCCTTGCGGTCGCAAAGGCAGCGGCGAATGCCCGCGGTCTGCCGCTTTATAGCTATCTCGGGGGCGTTTCTGCGCACGTTCTGCCGGTTCCGATGATGAACATCATCAATGGCGGAGAGCATGCAGACAACCCGATCGATATTCAGGAATTCATGGTCATGCCGGTGGGTGCTGATAGCCTTGCCGAAGCCGTGCGCTGGGGCTCCGAAATTTTCCACACGCTGAAAAAAGGTCTCTCTGACAAAGGCTTGGCAACAAGCGTTGGTGATGAGGGCGGCTTTGCTCCTGACCTTGCCAGCACCCGTGCTGCGCTCGATTTCATTATGGCATCGGTGGAGCAAGCCGGTTTCAAGCCGGGCGAAGACATCGTTCTCGCGCTGGATTGCGCTGCCAGCGAGTTCTACACGAACGGCAAGTACGAAATCTCTGGCGAGGGCATTAGCCTCGATGGGGCAGGCATGGCCGATTACCTCGCCAAACTGTGCGACGATTACCCGATCAAATCGATCGAAGACGGCATGGATGAAGACGACTTTGCCGGTTGGAAAGCAGTGACAGACGCAATCGGCGATAAAGTTCAGCTGGTGGGCGATGATCTGTTCGTGACCAATCCGGCTCGTCTCAGCGATGGTATCGAACAAGGTCTGGCGAACTCGCTTCTGGTGAAGGTCAACCAGATCGGCACACTGACTGAAACATTGGCGGCGGTCGATATGGCGCACCGTGCGCGATACACCACTGTGATGAGCCACCGTTCGGGTGAAACCGAAGATGCGACAATTGCCGATCTCGCTGTCGCAACCAATTGCGGTCAGATCAAAACCGGATCACTCGCCCGATCTGACAGGCTCGCGAAGTACAACCAGCTTATCCGGATTGAAGAAGAGCTGGGCGATAGCGCAGTTTATGCAGGCCGGGGCTGCTTTGGCGCTTTGTAAGCCGACGCGTCGAGGCTGCTGAAATAGCTATCCATCGCTTCCAAACCCGCTTCTGAAAGGCGCACGAGTACCCGGCGTTGATCGTCGTGGTCTTGTTCGCGAACGACCAGCTCGTGCTCGGCGAGAATTCCAAGCCAGCGCAGCCCGGTTGTCGATGGTGCGGCAGAACCGATGCAGGCGCTGGAAACTGACACTTTTTTCGCCTCCGCATGGGCAATGTAGAGATCGAGCAGGATGTCCCATGCGGGCTCTCCGAAGAGTTCGGAGTTGCCAAAAATGCTCTCCCGCTTGCGGCGCGTGATGTAAAGGTTGCGGGCCAGCGCGACAAAGGGTCCTCGGTTTTGTCCCGGACCCTCGGTATCTTGCGCAGGTTCACTGCGCACCAGAACCGGATGACCCGGCTGCACGCCACGATCCGTTTTTACAGGACTTTCACTGCGCAGCCGATTGGCAATCGCAGTGAGCTGTTCCGCTAGGTGCTTAAGATCCAGATCGCCTGTTGAAGAAAGCTCAAAGGCGCCGCTTCCGCTGGCAGGGCCGGTGTCGAATGTCGGTTTACCCATTTCGGCACGTCAACCTGCTTAAGCGCGAGCATAAGCACTTGTTTGTATTACCCTGCTTCAAGCCGCCTCCTGATAGATGAGGCACCTGCTCAAAGCCAGTGAGCCGCCATCGTCCTGTCAGTTTGCTAGCCCAGCGTTAGGCAATATACATTACGGACTAATCCCTAGTGCTGCCGAATTTCGGTTTTGAAGGGCCGGTTTGTGCCTCGGGAATGAGGCAGATCAAAGCGGGGTCAAATGATCCCAAATCGTTGTCATTGACGACGGCGAGGTTGCTTTGCAGTTGCTCGATTGCAGCGTTCACATGCACCGCCCCGATACCCGAACCGATTTCATCCAATCGTTTCAATTGCTGTTCCAACGTTTGGATGATCGAAAACAGTTCATGCGCTTTCGGCAGCGGCATTTGTGCCATGGTTAGGTCCCGTCATATTATTGTTTTGCGCCCTATTGGCCGACAGGCGTCCTGCCTGCCGGTTGATGGGGGTTTAGCGAGACCTTATGAATAGCTGTATACGGGCAACTACGTAGTCGAGCGGTTTGGCGCTCGGTGGGGTGGTTCTAACGACCGAAACGCTCGGTCAGTTCGAGCAGGGCAATCGCTGCTTTTGCGGCTTCTCCGCCTTTATCCTTCTGCCCTGCATCCGCGCGAGCCAAAGCCTGAGCTTCGTTTTCGACTGTGATAATACCATTGCCGATGGGGATGCCGTCCATGGTCAAAGCCATGATCGCGCGGGCGCTTTCACCCGCAACAATTTCAAAGTGATAAGTCTCACCGCGGATTACGACACCGATAGCGACGAAGCCATCGAACTGGCCGCTTTCGACTGCGAGTGCAATTGCACCGGGGATTTCCAGAGCGCCGGGAACAGTCAGCACTTCTGCTGCGTGACCGGCAGCTTCAAGCGCGCTTTTGGCGCCCGCGATCAGCATGTCGTTCAGCTGTGAATAAAACCGTGCTTCGACAATCAGGAATTTGGCCATGGGGAATTACTCCGGGATGGATTGGAAGTCTGAGATGGTCAGGCCATAGCCTTCGATCGCGACAAGGTCAGGACGGGAATTTGAAAGCAAGATCATGTCATTCACACCCAAATCCGCCAGTATTTGTGAACCGATGCCGATATTGCGAAGCTCTTCATCTTCGGTCCATTCTCTGCCCCCGATCCGGCTTGTTAGAATGACGATTACGCCGGAACCATGTTCACCAATTGCCCCCATTGCGCGTTGCAAGGTGCGCTTTCGGGCGCCGGGTTGGCCAAGGATATCGTCGAAGACCGAAATCGGATGAACGCGGGCAAGAGTGGGGGAGGTCGGATCAACATTGCCTTTTTGCAAGACGTAAGCCTGATCATTCGCAACGCGGTTGCGATAGGTGATCAGGCGCCATTGGCCGCCATAATCGCTTTCAAAACTGCTTTCTTCTAACCGCTCAACCAGATGGTCGTTGCGCATCCGGTAAGCGATCAAATCGCGGATCGTGCCGATCTTTAGGTCATGCTTGCGGGCAAAGGCGACCAGATCATCCAGACGCGCCATCGTGCCGTCTTCGTTCATGATCTCGCAGATGACACCGCTCGGATTGAGGCCAGCGAGGCGCGAAATATCGACGGCGGCCTCGGTATGGCCAGCGCGGACCAACACTCCGCCATTTCGCGCAGTCAGGG
Organism: Erythrobacter crassostreae; assembly: GCF_019204045.1. Lineage (GTDB taxonomy): Bacteria > Pseudomonadota > Alphaproteobacteria > Sphingomonadales > Sphingomonadaceae > Erythrobacter > Erythrobacter crassostreae. Next base: position 2,064,599 of record NZ_JAGSPC010000001.1, read on the forward strand.
GAAATACGTGGCCGGGTGTAACGATGTCGTCCGCACCTTTGTTGGCATCAATCGCCACGGCTACGGTACGTGCACGGTCAGCTGCGGAAATGCCTGTGGTTACGCCTTCCTTTGCCTCAATCGAGATCGTGAAAGCGGTTTGCATGCTCTCTTTGTTGTTGCGGCTCATCGGCTCTAGGCCGAGCTGATCCACGCGAGCCTTATCCAGTGCAAGACAGATCAAGCCGCGCCCGTGGGTCGCCATGAAATTGATCGCTTCGGGAGTGGCCATCTGGCCGGGAATGATCAGATCGCCTTCGTTTTCGCGGTCTTCGTCATCGACAAGGATGTACATCCGGCCATTGCGCGCCTCATTGATGATTTCTTCTGCGCCGACGAGCACGGGGCGGTCGTCATTGGCGTCAAGGAAGTCCTGAAGTTTTGCAAGAGTGTCTGCGGTTGGGTTCCAATCCGGTTCTGCGGCATCGCGCAAAGTGTTGGCGTGAAGCCCCGCCGCACGGGCAAGGCCGGCTTTGGTGAATTCACCGGATGTGACGAGGTCGCGAACGCGTGTGATCATTGATGTGTTCATAGCGGCTTGGTATCACATTGAAATGTGATTGCAAGTGCGGGTGATCACATTGGTGCGGGTTTGCCCTTCCGAAAAGGCCGGGAAAGCAACTAGCATGTGAAGGAATGGTGGACCCTGTTGGGATCGAACCAACGACATTCTGATTAAGAGTCAGACGCTCTACCAACTGAGCTAAGGGTCCATTCCGATCAAGAAAGCAACAGGGCGTCCCGAATCAAGGAAGGCGCTGCATATAGCGACAGTTTCAACGATGAAAAGGCATTACGCCGCGTCACGCGCCAGCGCGCGACTTAATGCTGCGCGCATATCGATGTTGAGAGTCACTGTGGATTCGAGCGCATCGTGCATGTTTTGCTCAATGTGGACGAAGCCCGAACGCTCTAAGCCGGACACCGCACGCAGCGCTTTCGTCTGCGATATCTCGGTGATCGTGTGGAGCTGTCGCAGATTCGTTGGTGTGCCTGCGCGCTCGCGCTGGAATATGGCGCGCACAACTGTCGCCGGATCGACCAGCGAACCGTCAACATCCTGTGCTTTGCCATACGCCACATCAGCGATCTTTTGGCATAACGAATCTGTCTTCGCGCGGGAGCGAAACATCGAAACCTCCAAAATTTAAACTCGTGCCTGGCGACAGTTCCATAAGGGGGGGAATGCTGCCGCCAGGTCTTTTCACGTCCAACTAAGCCTTACGGGTGACCGCTGGCCTGCGACCCGAACGCGGGTGCTCTTTCGAACAACCACAGCCCTTATGATCGACCCTTACGTTTACGGAAAGTCGCCTAATCGGGTGACGTCATGTAAACTGGTGTAACGATGCAGGGATATTTCGGTAAAATCGAAGCACTCATCGATGTGGGGGAAGTGCTCTGGTACGCAGTTGGTGTCTGCGAAGAACTGGGAGTCGTGCGCCAAAGCTATCATTTTACACCATTATTTGATTCACCGACATCTGAACGCACCGTTGTGCATGCGCATGGCTTCGATCCAGCTTGGTTGAAGTATTATGACGAATCGGATTTCAGGAAGAGCGACCCAATTCCAGAGCGTGTGATGGCTTTTGGGGCGATGCTAACGTGGGAGGAGGCAAAAAAGATTGCTCCTAACTCGTCGGAAAACGAAGTGTTCTTTGACGCAATGCGAAAAAATGGCCTGATCCATGGGTTCGGTGTGCCGCTTTTTGGCCCGCGCAGCCGAAACGCCTACGCCTCGTTTGATTTCGGATTTCCAATTGAACGCGTGCCGGAAAGAAAGCTCGGCATTGTAAGGAGCGTTTCGCAAGCGGCGCATCAACGTGTTTGCGTTCTTCTTGAATCGACACGCGACAGGGTCGAATTGTCACAACGCGAAGAGGAGGTCCTAACATGGATTGTGCGCGGCAAGTCACTTTCGGTGATCGGCGACATCCTCGATTTGTCGCCCGACACCGTTAAGACCTATGCAAAGAGGATCTATGCAAAACTGGGGTCAACCGACAGGGTTGGTGCGGTGGTAAAAGCGCTTAAGCTCGGGCTCGTGACCGCGTAACTTTCTTACGAAAGCCCGCCGCGCGGATTTCTGCGGTTCCAACTGTTCACCATCATCAATGCCCCGATGCAGATCATATTGGTCAACATTGAAGAGCCGCCATGGCTCATAAACGGCAAGGGTATGCCGACGACTGGGGCAAAGCCCATAACCATCAGAAGATTGACCGCGATGTAGAAAAATATGGTGGCGACCATTCCCGCGGCAAGCAGGCTTGAAAACCGGTCCTGAGCCGCGCGCGCTACATCCCATCCCCAGCGCAGGATAATGCTGAATACGGCAAGGACGAACAGCCCGCCGATTAAGCCCCATTCTTCAGCCATGGTGGCGAATACGAAATCGGTGTGAGGTTCGGGCAGATATTGCAGATGGCTTTGCGAGCCATTGTTGAACCCTTTGCCAAAAATTCCCCCTGATCCGATAGCGATTTTGGACTGGATGATGTGGTAGCTCGCGCCCAGGGGATCGGCTTCGGGATCGAACATCGTCAAAACGCGCCGCTGCTGGTAATCTTGTAGGCCAAAAAAGAACGCCAGCGGCGCCGCCAAAGCAGCGGCCCCGCCGCCGAAGACAAACCAGCGTATCGGCAATCCTGCGAGAAGCATTACGACGCCTCCGCCAAATGCGATGGCCAGCGATGTACCCAGGTCTGGCTGTAGCAAGACAAGCGCGACTGGCAGCCCGATCATGGCGCCGGGTATGATCAATGCGCGCCAACTGGCAATCAGACCAACGGGCAACGAAGAGTAAAAATAGGCGAGGGTGATGACGACCACCGGTTTCATCAATTCAGACGGTTGCAGCACCATAAAGCCGAGATCGAGCCAGCGCTGGCTGCCGCCGTCTACCCGGCCAATGACCTCAACCGCCACCAAGAGGACCAGAACGCCAATATAGGCCGGATAAGTCATGAACTTCACAAATTCGCGCGGCAGGGACGCGATGATCGAAGCCATCAGAAGAAATACCGAAAAACGGACGAGGTGAGAGGATGCGTAAGGCTGCATCGCTCCACCGGCTGCCGAATACAGCACCGCAGCGCCGAATGCGACGAGCAGAAACAGCGGTATCAGCATCGCCCATGGCTGGCGCGCGATGGGCGCAGGGATAATCCCGTTCATTCGCCAGGCCCGTTAGTGGGCGGAGGCGATCCGGAGGCGACGGGGTTGGGGCGAGGGGCAATAAATTCCTCGCCAATCTCTTGCGTTCGTTCTGCTTCAAGCCGAGCCTCAGCCTCAACGCGATCAAATATATCCTCGTCCCGTGCTGGGGGCGGGGCGACGCTCGCACCGCGCTCGCTTGCATACGCGGCATAGCGTTTCTCAAGCCTTTGCTGCGCAGTACCGCCCCATTGTCTTTCGAGAGCTTGAAGCTTTTCCAGCCCCTTCGCCGGATCGAACATGAAGGTCATCACATCGCGCGCAATCGGATAGGCAGCACCCGAACCGCCGCCATGCTCAATCACCACCGCGCCGGCATAGCGCGGATTTTCGAGCGGTGCAAAGAACGTGAAGAGGCCGTGATCGCGATATTTCCAAGGGCCACTGCGACCGTCGGACACGCTCAGTGACACAACCTGCGCGGTTCCGGTTTTGCCTGCCATTTTTATGTCGGGGAAGGGCAATCGGCCCCGGCCTGCGGTTCCCGGTCCGTTGACCACATCGCTCATCGCCTGGCGAATGTAGTTTATCTCGTCATCGCGGAAATTGTAGCTGGCAGGATCATTGCTCGACCCGTCCAGAACGAGGCGCGGATTAAGCCGCTTTCCCGTTGCGAGCCGCGCGCTCATTACGGCGAGTTGCAGCGGGCTGGTCAGATAGTAACCCTGTCCGATGGAGGCGTTGACCGTATCGAACGGTGCCCATGCTCGGTCGAATTTCTCTTGTTTCCAATCTGGCGTCGGAACAGTGCCATAAAACTGGGACTGCACCGGAAGTGGGTACTGTTTTCCGAGGCCCAGATCGCTCGCCATGGCAGCGACTTTATCGAAGCCGATTTGCTGCGCGAAATGATAGAAATAGCTGTCACAGCTTTGATAGATCGCCTTGCCCATGTCGACGACGCCGTGATTGCTCCAGCAGTTGAAGAACCGGTTGCCAATCCGCCTACCCCCCCCGCACACTATGGATTCGCTGGGTTGAATACCTGCTTTCAAGAAAGCCATGCAGTGCATTGGTTTCACAGTCGAACCGGGCGGATAGAGACCTTGGAGCACTTTGTTACGCAGCGGAACACGGCGGTCTTCGCGTAGCATTGAATATTCAAGGCTGCCGATCCCGGCCGAAAAGCTGTTCGGATCGAAGCTGGGCATGCTCGCCATGCAAAGCAGATCGCCCGTCAGACAATCCATCACCACCACAGACCCACTTTCGAGGCCAATTCGGCGCGCGGCATAATCTTGCAAAGGGCCATCGATGGTCAATTTGACAGCGTCACCCTGGATATCGTCACGTGTCTCTAGGTCGCGAATGATACGGCCTGCGGCTGTGACCTCCACACGTCTGGCACCCGGCGTGCCGCGCAAATCCTGTTCGAACTGTTTTTCAAGTCCGTCTTTGCCGATTTTGTAGCCGGGCGTGATCAGGATTGGGCTGCGATCTTCTTCATATTCCTCAGCCGAAGCGGGGCCGACATATCCGATCAAATGGCCGACAGTCGAAGCGGTCGGATAGAAACGGGAAAAGCCGCGCTGCGGAACGACGCCTTGTAGATCGGGCAAGCGAACGCTGAGCGCGGCGAATTGTTCGTAATCCAACCCGCTGGCAATTTCGACCGGAGCAAATCCGCGCGCAGCGGTCACTTCCTGCTTCAAGTCGGCGATGCGGTCTGCTTCCAAATCAAGCAGCGAACCGATCTGGTCGATTGTCGCCTCGGCATCTGTCAGGCGCTCCGGAATGACATCAACGCGGAAATCGGCACGGTTGGATGCGAGGGGCGCGCCGTTGCGATCCAGTATCCAGCCGCGGCGCGGCGGAATCAAAGTCAGATTGACGCGGTTGCTTTCGGACTCGAGCCGGTATTTCTCGTTTTCGGCAATCGCGAGGTAACCCATGCGGGCCGCAAGCAGTATGCCGACGCCGCCCTGAATGGTTCCAATCACAACGCTGCGGCGATCAAATTCGCCTTTCAGCTTAGACGCATTCATGGTCGGGCCGCGCCGTTTGGGCCCTTTACGGTTAAACAGGCCAGACATCAGCCGACCCTTCGCGCACGGGCAAGCCTGAACAGGTCAAGCCGCGCGATCAAACGGGCGAGAAGCGGATAGAGCAGCACTGCCATCACAACCTGCGGCAAGGCAGCCGAGAGCATCGGAAGTGTAAGTGTTGCGCCGGAAACCACCATTGCGACAATGATATAGATCACCAGCGCTAGACCTGCGGTGAACCAGTCTTGCCAAAATCCGCGCCACGGGAAGCGGCTTTCAATCAATTCGAGCACTATCATCGCAACCGACCATAGCAGAATGGCGCTGCCAAATGGTTGGCCGCTCACCAAATCATCAACGGCACCGAGCGGTACACCTACCCACAGGGGTAGAAAACCAGGACGCATAATCCGCCACGCAATCAGCATCATAAAGCCAAGCGGTGGCAGCACAGGCATCACATCGGCAAGCAGTATGACCGGCAGAAGCGACGCGATGACGATGGAAGCATAGGGTATCGTCTGCGCGCGCCACGGCGACTGGACACGGTTGATACCGCCGCCAAACCGGTTCGCACTATGCTGAGGAGGAGAACGGAGCCGGTCTCTCAATCCTCGTTCTCCGCCGCGACAATCGAATCCTGCGGTCCAATTTCGGAGGCATTCACCGCTTCGGGTACGTATATCGGTTCAACGGAGACGAAGTCCGTTGCCGAAGGCGCTGCGACGAGCCGCGCGAGGCCCCCGTCAGGAGAGAGTTCGGTCAAAACGGCAACGGCAACACCGGGACGGTAATACCCGCCAGCGCCGCTGGTCACGAAAACGTCACCGATTTCGAGCGGGTTCAGGCCCAGATTGATTAGCCGGATGCGGACCATCCCGTCTCCCCGCCCTTCGGCAAAGGCCACGGTGTCGTCGCTTGATCGCCGAACCGGAAGTACGCTTTCGGAATCGGTGAGGAGGAGAATGCGAGAAGAACTGCGCGCCACTTCGAGAACGCGGCCTACCACACCGCGCGGGCTGCGCACGGGCATGCCTACTTCGATCCCTTGCAAACGGCCTTTTCCGATGTACGCGAACCTCCGGCTGCTCGTAGCGCTGGAGCCAACGAGACGGGTTACGGCGACTGGTTCAATTTCACTCTCCGCAAGCGCGACGAGCGATTTGAGGCGCTCGTTTTCCTGCGCCACGGCTTCGGCTTCAGCGAGTTTGATCCGGGCAAGCTCGACTTCTTCACGCAAAGCCGCGTTCTGGCTGCCTGCGTTGAAATATCCTTTGATCGAATCCCAAGTGCTGCCACCGGCATTGCGGGCTACCGCTGGGCCTTCACCAACGGTTGTGACAACGTCCTGAGCCCCGCCTCTAAGCGGGGCAAACGCAGACGGCTGCCAAAGTGACAGTGCAAGAAGGCCAAGGCCAAGCAATGCGCCAAGCCCGGCGAGCAAATAGCCGGTAAAAACCGAGTACTGGGCCCTTTTCGAAAAGCCCGATGATCGGCGCGATGACGGCGGCGCCATGCCCGCTATCCCCTTTAATCAAGCATCCGGTCCACCGCCGGATGGTAATGTTTATGCGGTCATTAATACGCCGCGATAAATCGGATCTTCCATCGCCCGGCCGGTGCCAATGGCAACGCAGGTGAGGGGGTCTTCGGCGATGGATACCGGCAACCCGGTTTCTTCGCGAAGGTGCTCGTCAAGACGGCGGATCAATGCGCCGCCGCCGGTGAGAACAATACCTTGATCAACAATGTCAGCGGCCAGTTCTGGTGCCGTGTTTTCCAACGCAATCCGTACACCTTCGACGATGGCCCCGATTGGTTCGGAAAGAGCCTCCGCAACATGGGCCTGATTGATCGTGATCTCTTTTGGCACGCCGTTCACAAGGTCGCGGCCTTTGAGAGTGATTGTCTCGCCAATGCCGTCTTCTGGCACAACTGCAATACCGTAGTCTTTCTTGATCCGCTCTGCAGTCGCATCACCGATCAGCAGGTTGTGATGCCGGCGCACATACGAAACAATCGCTTCGTCCATCTTGTCGCCGCCGGTGCGAACCGATGTGGTGTAGGCAAGGCCGCGCAGCGAAAGCACCGCGACTTCGGTCGTACCGCCGCCAATGTCCACGACCATTGAGCCAACCGGCTCTGTCACAGGCATATCGGCGCCAATAGCAGCTGCCATCGGCTCAAGGATAAGGTGAACTTCCGAAGCGCCCGCATTGGAAGCTGCATCGCGGATCGCGCGCTTTTCAACAGAGGTCGAACCCGATGGCACACAAATCACGATCTCGGGATAGCGGAACAGGTTCCGTTTGCCGTGCACCTTGCGGATGAAGTGCTTGATCATTTCCTCGGCAATTTCGATGTCGGCGATCACGCCATCACGCAGCGGGCGGATCGCTTCGATGCTGTCCGGCGTCTTGCCCATCATCATCTTCGCATCATCGCCGACAGCCTTGACGCGTTTGATGCCGTTGATCGTTTCGATGGCAACAACGCTCGGCTCATTCAGCACGATGCCTTGATCCTGAACATAGACCAGCGTGTTCGCCGTTCCGAGGTCAATCGCCATGTTCTGCGAACCGAATTTGAAGAAGTTTGAGAGGAAACTCATTTTGTCGTTTTTTCCGTTAAGTCGGGGTGGTGTCTCGCAGACCCCCTGCAAGACGTGTGACCCCATATTCACAATATGTAATGCGCCTAGCGAATGCGTGGCAAAAACGCCAAAATAATTGTTGACGCGAAACGTAATTTTGCACGGTTGCCCTCGAATTTGCGGCGCATGACGTCTAGTTTGCGACAAATGCCGCAAATTCGCCGCCTTCCAGAGACTTTAGTGAACCGTATTGCCGCCGGAGAGGTGGTGGAACGGCCCGCTTCTGCGCTTAAAGAGCTGGTCGAGAACGCGATCGATGCCGGATCGGCGCGAATCGCTGTGGTGCTAACCGATGGCGGATTGAGCCGTTTCGAGGTTACCGATGACGGCTGCGGCATGGACCGTGACGATATGATGCTCGCTCTAGAGCGGCATGCAACATCCAAATTGCCGGATGAGCAGATCGAGATGGTGGCGACCCTTGGCTTTCGCGGGGAAGCTCTGCCGTCCATCGCCAGTGTCGCGCGGCTGACCATCGAAAGCCGCGTGCGCGGGGCCGATGATGGCTGGCGCATGGTGCTGGATCACGGCGAGGTCGTGGAAGAGGGGCCAGCCGCGCTTCCACCGGGAACGCGGGTTCGCGTTGAGAACCTCTTTGCCAAGATACCAGCGCGCCGCAAATTCCTTCGCACACCGCGCAGCGAATACATTGCTTGCCTCAATATTGTTCGCAGACTTGCTATGGCGCGGCCTGAAATCGCATTCACCCTCGAAAACGGGGCAGAAGGCAAGACGCGCAAAGCGTTGACCACGCAGGCCGACGAACCGCTTGCAACCCGTGTGTCTCAGATCATCGCGCGCGAATTGAAAGACAACGCAGTCGCCATCGATATGATGCGGGAAACGCCTCACGGTGAAATGCGGCTGACGGGTATTGCGGGCCTGCCGACATACAATCGCGGCGTCGCCGATCATCAATATCTGTTTGTGAATGGCCGCCCGGTGAAAGACCGCCTGCTAACCGGAGCCGTTCGAGGCGCATACTCAGATATGCTTGCGCGGGATCGGCACGCAGTGCTCGCGCTGTTTCTCGATGTTCCGCCGCAAGATGTTGATGTGAATGTCCATCCCGCGAAAACGGAGGTGCGGTTCCGCGACGCCAGTGCAGTGCGCGGCTTTATTGTGTCTGGCCTAAGGCAAGCGCTCGCAACAGGTGACCGCCGCAGTGCGCAGGGGCCGGATCGCAAAGCGATGGAGCGTTGGCAGCAGGAACCGGCTCAGGCCGAACCTGCGCCCGCACTGAGATCCATGTTCGAGGGCCGCGATTGGTCCGCTTCGCAATCCCGCGTTTCGGAATCGCGCCCTGAATGGACACCGCAATCATCCGATGCATTGCCAACGGGGCGCGCTGAAGAGGCGGCGCCAATTGCTGAAGGTGATCAGGATTATCCGCTCGGCATCGCACGTGGCCAAGTCGCCAACACATACATCGTCGCCGAAAGCAAAGACGGGCTGGTGCTCGTCGACCAACACGCCGCGCATGAGCGCCTCGTTCTCGAACGTTTGCGGGCTGCGGGCACGGGCGACACAATCTCGCGCTCTCAGGCCTTGCTGGTCCCGGACGTTGTCGAAATGGATGAGGCGGACTGCGACCGTCTGGAAGACGCAGCCGAGGGCCTTGCTCGATTTGGTTTGAATGTCGAACGTTTCGGCCCAGCTGCGATGCTGGTCCGCGCCGTACCGGCGGCCATTTCAAAGGCGGATTCGGGCAAGCTGCTGCAAGACCTCGCCGATGACATCGCCAAGCACGGCAAGAATGAGGAGAGCGGCGCGCTGCTGCTCTCTGAAAAGCTGGAATATGTTCTCGCAACCATGGCGTGCCATGGATCGGTACGGGCAGGGCGGGTGCTTTCGGTCGCCGAAATGAACGCGTTGTTGCGCGAAATGGAGGCCACCCCGCGATCAGGCCAGTGCAATCATGGCCGGCCCACTTGGGTTAAGCTCGATATGGAAGATGTAGAAAAGCTTTTCGGACGGCATTGAGGCGGTTAAGCAGGCCTTCAATCCGAATTTGGGGGCGCAATTCCATGAAATCTCTTCGTACCGTTCTTGCGTGCAGCGCGCTTGCTTTTGCTGTGGTTCCTGTCGGTGCTTTTGCCGAGGAAGCTGGCGACAACGCGCAGATTATCGATGAAGGCCTGAACCGCTCGCAAATTCAGCAGATGGCGCACGAACTGGTCGACGATATCGGGCCGCGCCTCACCAACTCCACCAATATGCGCAAAGCGGAAGCGTGGGCCGTTGCGAAGATGAAAGAGCTGGGCCTCGAAAACGTCCGAAAGGAAGGGTTCGAGTTTGGCCGCGGGTGGGAAGTGATTTCCTCGAACGTCGAAATGATGGGGCCGCGCCCTCTGGAACTCACTGCGATTCCTGTCGCATGGACGCCGGGCACAGAAGGTCCGGTTGAAGGCGAAGTGATCGTTGCGCCAATTTCCAGCCCCGGTCAGTTTGAGGCTTATCGCGGCAAGCTGGAGGGCAAGATCGTCCTCATTTCGCGTCCGGGGACGGGTAACGAGCCATCACAGGTGACGTTTCGCAGGCTCGAAGATGATGACATCAGTTCGCGTGATTTGATCGCCATTCCTCAGCACAATCCGGATGGCCCCGGAGGCTTTGCGCGGTTCGTGAATTCGATCAAAACGTTCCCGAAACAGCTGGATGAATTTCTTGCCAGCGAAGGAGCAATTGCCTGGGCGAAAATCTCTTACCGGGATGCCAAACTGCTCCACGGAACAGGCTACAACCACGAGGTCGGCAATACGCAGACCCTTCCGGGTGTTGAAATCGCGGCTGAGGATTACCGTCGTCTGGCTCGCCTCGCGATCGGCGGCGAGGCCCCGCGGCTGCGGGTCGATACGCGTGTGCGTTTCATCGATGGCGATACGAAATCCTACAACATTATCGGCGAAATTCGCGGCACCGATCCACGGGCCGGATACGTGATGGCCGGCGCGCATATCGATAGCTGGCATGGCGCAGATGGCGCGGTTGATAATGCATCAGGCGTTGTGACAGCTTTGGAAGCGGCGCGGATTATCAAGACGCTGGGCAAGCGGCCAAAGCGGACAATTCGCATCGCTCTTTGGGGAGCGGAAGAGCAAGGGTTGTACGGGTCGCTCGCCTATGTTCGCCAACACATCGTTGAGCGAGCGGGCGAAGAGGGGCTGTCTAACGCTGAACTGCTCGCCAATTGGAGCACGCTATATCCTGTCACACCGAAGCCCGGCTTTTACGACATGAAAGCCTACTTCAACATGGACAATGGATCGGGCAAGTTTCGCGGCATCCACGCAGAAGAAAACATCGGCGCGATCCCGATGTTAGAGAAATGGATGAAGCCGTTTAATGGTCTTGGGGCCAAGCATGTGGTGGCAGGCGCGACCGGCGGCACAGACCACATCATGTTTCAGGCTGTCGGGCTTCCTGGATTTCAATTCATTCAGGACCCACTCGATTACGGCTCGCGCCTGCATCATACCAACGCCGATACGTTCGACCATTTGCGGCCAGACGATTTGCGTCAGGCTTCGGTTGTGATGGCAGGGATGTTGCTCGCAGCGGCGAATGATAAGGATACTTTGCCGCGCGAACCGCTGCCGCAAAAGCCGACCAACACCAATCCTTTCGGTCAGTGATCGGCGCATGATCCAGCGATCGATCAAAACCTTGAATCGCCCAAGCTTGTTCGCAGCGTGCGCGCTCGCTTTGCTTCCATCGAGCGCGCTCGCAGCGCAAAGCAGTGATCTGGTGCGAGACGCTGCTCGTGCAATTATGGCGAATGACGTCGCTGCGCTCAAAGAAATGCGGTTTCGCGCATATGGTCTCGATCACAAACCAATTGCGGTTGATGCGCTACTCGCCATCACGTCGAAATGTATACGAGACGCCGATGCACGCGAACGTGCTTCCCCGAGAGAGCTACATTATGAATGCGAGGCTTTACAGGACCAGCGCGACAAGTGCGACGGGCCAATCCTGATCGTTTCAATAGACCGCGCAACATCGCCCGATGTCTTCGCGCAGCTTCGGTTCAAACGTCAGGAAACGGCGGAATGCGCGTTGCCAGCGCTTCCGGGATAGCAGTCGCTAAACGTTGAATTTGAACAGCATCACGTCGCCGTCCTGAACGACGTATTCTTTGCCTTCCTGACGCAGTTTGCCGGCATCGCGCGCGGCGCTTTCGCCGCCCAGTCCGACGTAGTCATCATAGGCGATGGTTTCGGCGCGGATGAAACCGCGTTCAAAGTCCGTGTGGATCTCGCCGGCCGCTTGCGGTGCTTTCGCGCCATCGGGGAACGTCCATGCTCGCGACTCTTTCGGACCTGCGGTGAAGAAGGTTTTCAGGCCGAGCAGCGTGTATCCAGCGCGGATCACACGGGCGAGGCCGCTTTCTTCAAGGCCAAGCTCGGTCAGATATTCGGCGCGATCTTCCATCGGCATCTCGACCAGTTCGGCTTCGATGGCGGCAGAGACGACGACTGCCTGTGCGCCTTCGGCTTCCGCTTTGGCGAAAACTTTGGCTGACAGATCATTGCCTTCTGATGCTTCTTCTTCGGCGACGTTGCAGACATAGAGCACCGGCTTTGCGGTCAGCAGCTGCGCTTGTTCGAACAGTCGCTCTTCCTCATCGTCCTTTGGCTCGGTCAGGCGCGCAGGCTTGCCATCTTTGAGCAATTCGAGCGCTTGGCCCAAAACGCTGGCGAGCGCTTTGGCTTCTTTGTCGCCAGCTTTGCCGCGTTTCTCGGCATTGGGAACGCGCTTTTCGAGGCTTTCGAGATCAGCGAGCATCAGCTCGGTTTCGACCACCTCGGCATCGGCCAGCGGATCGACTTTGTTGGAGACGTGCTGAATATCGTCGTCTTCAAAACAGCGCAGCACGTGAACAATCGCGTCAACTTCACGGATATTGCCAAGGAACTGGTTGCCTAGACCTTCGCCAGCGCTCGCACCTTTGACGAGGCCCGCAATATCGACAAAACCAAGCTGCGTAGCTATCACTTTCGCGCTGCTGGCAATGGTGGCAATCTTGTCGAGGCGTTCATCCGGAACGGCGACCTGGCCGACATTCGGCTCAATCGTGCAGAATGGATAGTTTGCAGCCTGCGCAGCCTGCGTCTCTGTCAGTGCATTGAAAAGGGTGGACTTGCCCACATTGGGAAGGCCCACGATCCCGCATTTGAAACCCATGATCGCTCTCGGATGTATAAAATTGTTTGAACGAACGCGCCTGTAGACGGGGCAGTCCGGTTAAGCAATCTTTGGAAGCAGGGTTGCCTTGCGAGTTACCGCTCCAGTCAGCAAGCGAGCTTGCGGCGGCGCCTCAATGACCGGCCAGCGATCAATCCCAATCCCAAAAGCATCAGCGCCAATGCCGATGGCTCTGGCACTTCTGTGCCGATCGGAGTCAAGCCGCTATCGGGGCCGCAACCTAGACCGCCGGGAATGCAAAATCCCGATGTTGTGGAGGTGCCGCCAGTGGAGCTGATTGGCAAATTCGGATTGAGTGTGCCGGTTGTGCTTGATGTGCTGCTTGTAACGAGCGATCCGTTGCTCGAATTCCCCGAAGTCATATCGTCCGCAGCCAAAGCAGGTGCGGACAGGCAATTGGCAAGGACGAGGCCGCCTAGGCCAATTCGAATAGAGCGGCGTATGAACATCGGGAACTCCCACAAAGCGTTTCACGCGGACGGGTAAGTTCTGTTTGAATAACGACAAGTTTGATTGGGGCTCTGCGTCAAAGCGGGACGCAATTTCGATCTGTCTCGCCGCGCTCAGCGCGTCTTGCCGATTACTTTCGCAATCATACCCGCTACGCGGCCGGCAATCGTTGGAGACTTGCCCGCTCGGTAATTATGGATTTGCTCTTTTACCGATAGCGGAGCGGAAAAGCTCCATTCGGTATCGTCATATTCGATGTCGTCACCTGCGCCGAGCCCTTCATTGGTGAGCGCCACGAGGCAATCGCAGGTCACGATCAGACCCTCGCCGGACTTCTCAAATGCGATCCTGTGAAGATCGATCAAGTGATGACGGTCACCGAGATACACGCTGCCTGTAAAGGCTTCCAGATTTTCCCTTTCCGGGCGGAACTCCGATCCGGCTAGATCTTCTGCGGTTCTGAACGGCAACGTCGCTTCCAGCGAAAGCGTTGTCCCGCGGTCCCGATCGATTATTGTCCAATCCGTCAGATCCCCGGGCAGCTCTGCATGCAGGATTGGAAATTCGAGGACAGCCCCTTCGATCAGGCTGTCTTCAAATTCCTTTATCCAGGTCAATTCGCCTTCTTGCGGTGATAACTTCTCAAACGGAAAGGGTATGTCTTCGTACCCGTCGAGATGCGTCATCAGACGTTATGAACTGCCTTGATCCACGGCCCATACCCTGACTCGCCGAGCCAACCGACCTGCACCTTTGCCGTGAGATCGTTGATCGGAAGCTGCGGTTTCGCACCGGGATGCACAGCGCGGCGAAGCGGGCGCGTACCGGCGGGCATGGCAATCACTTCCGCCATCGCGCGCGGGACATCCATTGGATCGGTTGAACCGCCGCCGGAGCGGCTACCAAGCTGTTCGATCAATGCCGCATAGCCAGCGGTGTGTTTTTCCTCTGCGCGGCCAAGCAATGCCAAGCTGTTTTCGTTGGCGTTCTTCCAGATCATCGTCGGATAGCCGCCCGGCTCGATCACGGTTACTTCAATGCCGTGTGGGACTAACTCATACGCCAGGCTTTCGCTCATCGCTTCGAGTGCAAATTTCGTTGGAGAGTATTGACCGTATGCAGGCACGATTACCCGACCAAGCTGCGATGACACGTTGATGATCAGGCCACTTTTAGCCTCTCGCATTGACGGCAGAACGGCGCGGGCCATCCGATGCGGCCCAAACACATTGGTGTCGAATGTCAGCTGCGTCGCCTCCATGTCCTGAATCTCGATAGGCCCGCCAAAAGAGATACCGGCATTGTTGATCAGCACGTCCAATGGGCCGCCATTGATCTCCATTGCCTTGGCCACGCCCACTTCGACTTGCTCATCCGAAGTCACGTCGATTTCGATCACATGCAGATCAAGCTGCTCGTCGATAGCGATCTGGGTCAATTCTTCGGCTTCGGCGCGGGGGACGTTGCGCATCGTAGCGAAAACGCGCGCGCCCATACGAGCGTAGTACTCAGAAGCCATTCGGCCAAAACCGGTCGAGCAGCCTGTGATCAGGATGCTTTTGCCTTCGAAATTCGGCTTCGCAGTGATCACATCTTCAGCAGAAAGTGTGGAAGTCGCGGCGAGGGCGCCCGTTGCGGCTGCTCCGGCAAGAAGTGTGCGGCGGTTGATCTGGGTCATGCTGTGGTCTCCAGTGAATTGAGCCATGCCTCCAAGGCATCAGGGTGTTTGAAGCGCAGTATCGGCGTTTGTGTCTTTGCCAGCAAGGCCTCTGTTATGGGGCGCACCTTGCGGTTCCAATTGATGATGTAGAGGAAGAATTCCGGATCGAAGCGTTCTGGGCAGCCTTCAGTCATGTCTGGACGGCTGCGCCCGTGATACTTCCAAACGCGTTTTACAGCGCGCCAGAAGCAAAGGGGGATGGGGTAATCGAGATATACTACGGTGTCCGCACGCTCCAACCGGACATCCATTGATCCTTTGTAATTGCCATCAATGACCCAACGATCCTGCGCGGTGATCGACCCGAGTGAGGTCTTTAGTTCTTCACGGCCACCTTCAACCCAGCCGGCGCTCCAGTGGAGCTGATCGATATGGATCAACGGCAGATCCAGCATGGCCGCCAGTTTGCCGGACACCGTGCTTTTGCCCGCGCCGCAGGGGCCGATGACCATTATCCGCTGCATGATTAATCGGCCTGCATCCGCAGGGCCATCTCGCTCATGAAGCGCGGGTCGTTGCCCTCGGCAAGCCATGGTGCCTCTGCGCCAAGTCCGCCGAGCATTTGCGCTAGATCATCCTGTTCCGACTTTGCATAGTTGCCGAGGACATGGCCGTGCACCCGATCTTTGTGGCCGGGGTGGCCGATGCCGATGCGAACACGGCGGAAATCGGGGCCAAGGTGGCTATCGATTGATCGAAGGCCGTTATGCCCTGCGTGGCCGCCGCCTTGCTTTACCTTCACTTTAAAAGGCGCAAGGTCTAGCTCGTCATGGAACACGGTGAGTGCATCGGTTTCGAGTTTGTAAAAGCGCAAAGCCTCACCAACGCTGCGTCCGCTCTCGTTCATGAATGTCGCGGGTTTAAGCAGCAGGATTTTTTCCGTCCCGATCCGGCCTTCCTGAACCCAGCCAGAGAACTTTTTCTGGATCGCGCCAAAGTCATGCATGTCAGCGATAACATCCATCGCCAAAAAGCCGATATTGTGCCGGTGAAGCGCGTAACGCGGTCCGGGATTTCCAAGGCCTGCCCAAATTTGCATTTTTGTTCTTTAGCAGGCTTTGCCTGCCCCTCAAGCGCCGGGCGCGGGCCATCCGGCCCGCTTCGCTTCTCCGCAATAGCTCGGGCGGCCAGTCGGCCCTGCGGAACCTTTCGGTTCCGAAATTGAATGATGCACATTGACTTGGTCGAGCAGCTCGGTCGCGCCAGCGACCGCTAGCCCGACCGGGCGCCCGCAGGCCCAAAAGGGCCGAGGAAATCGCATGCGCGGATGCGCATGCGGAAACAAAAATGCCGAACCCCGCGAAGGGCCCGGCATCTTGGTGATTTGTGCTGGAAAGAAGTGCGTCAGCTTATTGGCTGTCGCCGCCTTCTTCGTCAGCTTTCTGAGAGGTGGCTTCAACAGCGTCAGCTGCCACTTCTTCGCCTTCGCCCTCAGCTTCTTCCTCATCTTCGCTCTTCTTGAGCGCTGACGGAGCAACGAGTGTGGCGATGGTGTAGTCACGATCGGTGATGGCGCTTTCGCTGCCATCAGGAAGAGTGACTTCGCTGATGTGGATCGAATCGCCGACTTCCTTGCCGGTAACGTCGATTTCGATCTGATCAGGGATCGCATCCGACTTACAGATAAGGTCGAGATCGTGACGGACCACGTTAAGAACGCCGCCCTTCTTAAGGCCAGGCGATTCTTCTTCGTTGATGAAGACAACCGGAATCTGAACTTCGATCTTCGCGTCTTTCGACAGACGAAGGAAATCGACGTGGATTGGGCGATCGGAGACCGGATGCAGAGCAACGTCTTTCGGGATGGAACGAACCGGATCACCACCAATTTCGACCTGAACGATCGAATTCATGAATTGACCGGTCATCAACTGACGGACCAGTTCTTTTTCTTCGAGGTGGATTTTGATTGGTTCTTCGTTCCCGCCATAAATAACAGCGGGTACCCGACCTTCGCGGCGAAGTGCTCGGGAGGCTCCCTTGCCTGCCCGTTCGCGCGTTTCAGCCGGCAGTGTAAGAGCGTCGCTCATGATACGTGCCTTTCGAATGCGTGTTTGAAATACTTCATTGCAATGTCCGCCTCCAGGGATGACCGAGACATCGAAGAGCGGGCCGTTACAGGGGGAAGGGCGCTATGGCAAGGGAATTTGCTCTATCCGCCGGACGGTGAAACCGCGCGCTTCGAGCATCGAGTTGAGGCTGTTCGCGCCAACAAGGTGTCCTGCTCCCACAGCGATTAGAGGCTTTGCCGGCTTGGCGAGCGTCACTTCGATCTTTTCCGCCCAGTCTTCGTTGCGGTCTTGTATTAATGCCTGATGCAATTCGGGATCGGCCATGATGCCCGTTCGGGTGGCTTCCTCCAGAACAGAATTGTCGCCAGTCAGCCATGCGTTGCGCAATTGCGCTGGATCGCTTTCTTCGTCGATTGACGCCGTTACGACCCCCTCCAAAAGAGCGCGTTGGTCTTCTTCGTCCAGCCCGTCGAATATCCGCAACTGATTAAGCGCGCCTTCGAGCTCGATCACGCTGCGATCTGCGAAGTCGCTGATAATAGCGCGGTCGACACCGTTGGCCGGATCGCCGGTTGATTGCGTTCGGGCGAGCATCAACGCAGCGGCCCAAGTTTCCGTCGCTGAAAAGTCGTAGTCGGAATAGTCCGACTTCGCGATCAGTTCATACAAAGGTGTCTTAAGCTCTTCATTCACCCTTTCGGGCAATTCAGGTTGCTGCTGGGATGTTACAGCGAGAACAGTGAAAACTGATGAGATTGCAGTGCTGTCATTCAGATTAGCGACCTCAACAATTGCGAAGTCTGCGCGGTCAATCACTCCCTCAATTGCGTCGGTACGCCATTCCACCCCGTCGGGCAGGGCGTGGATCGTGCCCAGCATCCATCCTTCAACATCGCCGTCTGCGTTGCTGATTTCATAAAGCGGCGGATTGGGGGGCGTCTGCGGCTCGTTATCAAGGGAAGACTCGGAGCAACCGGCAATAGCCAGCGCTCCGAGTGTCAGTCCGCATACTCGCAAAAGGCGCCTGATCATTGCACTCGCGTGGCCTCAATGTCGCGGTTGGCGAGGTACTCCTGAACGCTGCGTTCACCGGCAAGGTGGCCAGCGCCAACCGCGATGAAAACGGTACCCGGTGTATCCAGACGCGTGTCGATCCATTCGGCCCAGTTGGCGTTGCGCTCATACAGCAGGCGTTCGGCAAGGTTCGGGTGCGTCATGAAACCTTCGTTCATCATTACGCCCAACTCTTCGACTTTGCCCGATGCCCAGACGCCGACGAGCTGGTTGAGCGTTTCGATTGCTGCAAGCGGATCCTCCGCTCCTTCGAGTAGGAACAGAACCTGCTGGTCCATCGGCAATTCGTCAAACACAGAGATCTGGAAGTCGATTGTTTCCAATGCGACGCGCTCGGTGCCTTCACTGATGGTGGACTCGAGCACTGTTTCAACGCCTTTGGAATCGTCAAATCCCGATGCTTGCGTAACAACTTGCAGCATGGCGATTGAAGCGAACCATGGCTCCAACTTGTCGAATGCAGCGGCAGGAATACCGATTTTGCCAAGACCAGCCTCGAACGTAGCGCGCTGCTCATCATTCATCAGTCCGCGCAACGTTTGGCCATCAGTCAACATACCTTTCGCGGCCATCATTTGACCAGCCGCTTGCATGCTTTCAGGAGTCATATCGATTTCGGTGACGAGCGAATCCGAACTCGCGATTGCAGCGCTCACGGTCTCGGTTTTCCAGTTTACATCATCCGGCAGGGTGTGAACCGTGCCGAAGAGAAAGATCGTCGTGTCTTCATCCGCGACTTTCCACATCGCGGGCACGCCGGTGGCCTCTTCCATCTCTTTTTCAGAGGCGAGGACTTTTTCGTCCTCAACAGGCTGAGTGGTTTGTTGAGCGATGGCTGGCGCGCCCGCAAACAGAGCGGCAGCGGCGGCAGATGCGGTAAGGATTGAGCGGAGTTTCATGGAGGTAGTCCTTTCAAGGGAGCTTTAGAATATGGGTTGTGGCCGTAAGTTTAACGGTGGCTATGTTGCTTCGTCGTCGAACACTTGCTCAATCGACATGTCGAACAGCCTTGCAATCCGAAATGCCAGAGGCAGGGAAGGGTCGTGCTTGCCCGTTTCAATAGCGTTCACCGCCTGACGCGACACATCAAGCTGGACAGCCAGCTCGGCCTGACTCCAGTCACGTTCCGCACGGAGGACTTTGAGGCGGTTCTTCATCGGCTATCGCGCCAACGCAGAAACTGGAAGATGCCAACAAAGAGCAGCATAAACGTCAGCCATGTCTTTCCTATAACAACATAGGCTTTGAAATCCTGATCGTAGAAGAAATCTTCAAACGCCAGGTAGCTCGCGGGTAGGCTGATGTCGAAGGGGCTGAAAGACCAATAAAGAACCCAGGGGGCGATGACGAGTATGGGGGGAACTATGGCGACGCCATAGGCCAAAATCACAAGCGACCGCCGCCAAAGGCCCTCGGCATAATCGTCCCGCATGAATTTCGCGACCATTAGGAATAGCGGCACTAACCCGTTGAAAAAAAGCACCAAAACTGCGAGTATATCATACCAACCGGGCGCGTTACCTGGATCGTATGGATCAATGATCCAATCGACGAGGCCGAATGCCGCGAAGAAAAGGCATATGTCCATCAGCCAGAAATAGGCGCGAAATCGAAGCTTAGCTTTTGTCAATTTAGCAGCTTCCATCTCAGTAACCTCGCAGCCGAGCCGCCGCGAAGGCTACGTGAAAAATTGCGGCGATGGCTGTCAGGCCGATCAACGGATCAGATATCCATTCATCAGTGATCGGGCCGATAGCTATAAACAACCATATGCCCACCGCAGCGCATGCCCATCGCGCGGCGAAAGCGAACAGCCGTTGGAAATATTCGTCATGATGCCCAACAAAGACCAGACCGATCAACGTTCCAGCGGTGAACCCGCCTGCCAACGTATCAACTGCATCGAGAAACCCGAACACCGCGCCAGCCAACATCAATAGAGAACCGGCAAGGCCGACCCACATCATATTTAACGCGAAACTGCGGTCATCAGTTGAAATTGCTTTGGGATCGTAAGCCATCAAATTCCTCCCCGCATACGCTTCCAGAATAGACCGATGTAGAACGCGATGATCGCAAGGGCGATGCTGGCAATGGCCGGAATATCCCGTTCATTGTTTTGGCCTGGCGTGCCTGCACGGGTGGATTGGAACCCGTCATAGACACCTTCTGCAAAGGGCAGGCCTAGGAACAAGATCAACAGGGTGGCAAACGCCATGCTCGCGCCGGACGTCCAAAGTCCGCGCGTGTATTCATCTGCGTTTCTGGTGAACAGCATCACCCAACAGCAAGCAACGCAAATCAATAGCCCTGCGATCAATATGGCTTCGGGAATGGACACAAGTGCGCCGAGAAAAACAGCGAGAAGGGCGGCCAAACCGGCCCAACCTGCGCCTAGAAAGATGTTCACCTTTTGCATGAGGTTATCCCCTGATCCTTTTGATCTGAAAACCGATGAAGAATGCGGCAAGAATGACGGAGGCGGCGAAACGGCCGATTATGTCGGTGCTTTCTACCTGCTCAATCTCATTGAGATTCACGCCGTCAGCTTTCGCCGCTTCGTATGCTTCGCCCGCGACCATACCATCGATAAATATCTCTACATATCCGCCAAGGACCAGCCAGAGTATCGCGGCGAAGAACGCATAGGTTGTGCCGCTGTGAAACATAGCCAGCGTGAACTCATCAGTTTTACGGCGCAGGAACACGTAAAAAATCGAATAGGTTTCGGCGATTAGATAGGTGATCGCCGCCAAAAATAGCAGCGCGGGTATGATAAGATCATCGCCATCCTCGTAACCGAGAAAGACCGTGCCCATTGCAATGTGCAAGAAGGGAAAGGCAATCGCAGCGGCGGTGCCGATATTTGCGGCCCTGAGATAGCGATCCACTTTTTTCTGACGATCAGACATCGCGCCTCAGGCTCCGATTGCATTCATGAATTTGGCTGCAATGGTGCCAATCGCATAGCCCGAAAGGCTGATGAGGATGAAAAGCTGCCACCAGCGGAGGGGAAGTTTTGATGGCAGTGTTTTCATTGCGGGGTACTCTTTCAGCATTTCGGATCGGTTGGGGGAATGTTTGGGCGTTCCCGGCGGATAAGGACAGCGGGGAGGCCACCTCATCCACCAGGAACTTTTCATCAGGCTTCCGGCGCAACTGGAGTGTTGGTTGAAGCGAGACGAACTCGGTTGAGATTGGCATTGGCGATGGCGACGCGGATTTGCGTTTCAGCCTGAGCGAAGGCGGTGCTGCGGCATTGACGTTCCAACCGCAGCGATACGCTGTCGCGGCCTCCATTGGCGCAGTTTTTGCGAATGATTGTCTTCACGCGCTCATCCAGAACAGCGACGCCTTTTTCGGTGGTCAGGTCCAGATCATCGTGAGCGACAGGCGCGTCGAAATCTGCCGTGTTCGGGCCAGCGGCAACGGCCGGAGCAGCGATAAGAGCAAGAGTAGGAGCGGCGATAAGAGCGGTAAGTTTCAGCATTGGTGTTCTCCTGGGGAGTGAGAGATTTGTAACCTCAACCTTCCGTTATGTCAGGTTACCCTTACTTTATGTCGCGATTCGCTGACTATGTCAACAACACCTGACATTTCGTAATGCTGACCTGACGAAAACCGCAGATTTGCGAGGGTTTGGAGTAGGCAAAACCGGTCATGCTGCGCTGCGGCATTGACGCTGTCGGGGGCATCCGCCATTGCCCGAATCATGGAATCCGAGGTCAAAACCGCACGCCCCGAATCGTCAGGAATAGTCCGCGATCCGACTCGTTCGTTTCAGGACATGATCCTGACGCTGCACGATTTCTGGAGCGCGAATGGATGCGTCATCCTGCAACCCTATGACATGCGCATGGGGGCGGGCACTTTTCACACCGCGACAACCCTGCGCGCACTCGGGCCAGAGCCGTGGAATGCGGCCTTTGTGCAGCCATGCCGCCGCCCGACAGACGGGCGCTATGGTGAGAACCCGAACAGGCTGCAGCATTACTATCAATATCAGGTCATCCTGAAGCCATCGCCGTCCGATATTCAGGAGCTTTACCTCGACAGCCTGAAGGCCATTGGCGTCGATCCGCTGAAACACGACATCCGCTTTGTCGAAGATGACTGGGAATCGCCGACACTGGGCGCGTGGGGGCTGGGCTGGGAGGTTTGGTGTGACGGGATGGAAGTCACCCAGTTCACATACTTCCAGCAAATGGGCGGGTTTGACTGCAAACCTGTCGCGGGTGAGCTCACCTACGGCCTCGAACGGCTCGCCATGTATATCCAGGGCGTCGACAGCGTCTATGATCTCGCCTTCAACCAGCACGGCGTAAGCTACGGCGACGTGTTTCTCGAGAATGAGAAGCAGATGTCGAAAGCCAACTTTGAAGTGTTCGACACCGACCTGTTATTCAAGAAGTTCGAAATGGCGGAAGCCGAATGCCGCAACCAGATCGCGAATGACGTTCCCATCGCTGCCTATGAAGAGGCGATAGAGGCGAGCCACATCTTCAACTTGCTGCAAGCCCGCGGCGTGATCAGTGTTCAGGAACGCGCGAGCTATATGGGCCGGGTGCGCGATCTGGCGCGGGGCTCTTGCGAGAAATATGCCGAGCTGAAAGCGCCCGAATGGGCCGAGAAATATCCGGAATGGAGCCTGCTCTGATGGCCGATTTCCTGCTTGAACTCCGATCCGAAGAAATCCCTGCTCGCATGCAAAAGGGCGCGCGCGGCGAACTGGAAAAGCTGTTCCGCCGCGAGATGGACGCTGCCGGTGTCACCTCTGGCGATCTGACGGTGTGGTCCACACCGCGCCGCCTTGCTTTGATTGCGCGAGGGCTTCCGACCGAGACGGAAGCTGTGCGCGAGGAAGCCAAAGGGCCGCCTGTTGGCGCTCCGGATCAGGCCGTTGATGGTTTCTGCCGCAAGAACGGCGTGGATCGCGGTGCTCTGGAAGTGCGCGAGGTGAAGGGCCGCGAGACGTATTTCGCAGTTATCGAAAAGCCGGGACAGGCCGTCGCCGATCTGCTTGCCGCTGCGATCCCTGCGATCATCCGCGATTTTTCTTGGCCCAAAAGCATGCGCTGGGGCGATGCCTCGGTCAGCAGCGAAAGCCTGAAATGGGTGCGGCCATTGTCCGGCATCATTGCGCTGCTCGATGGCGAAGTGGTGCCCGTCGTCGCTTACGGTATTGTCAGCGGCAATGTGACACGCGGGCACCGTTTCCACTCCGCTGGCGAAATCGCGATTTCCGGCGCGGACACTTATGCAGGCAATTTGCGCGAGGCGTCCGTGATTGTCGATCACGAAGAACGCGCCGCGATCATTCGCGAAGGCGCGCGCAAAGCCGCCGAGGCTGCGGGTCTGAAACTGGTCGAAGATGAAGGTCTGGTAGTCGAGAATGCAGGCCTGACTGAATGGCCAGAGCCGCTGCTTGGCCGGTTTGAGGATGATTTCCTCGATGTGCCGCCGGAGACGATCCAGCTCACGGCGCGTGTGAACCAGAAATATTTTGTGTGCGAAGATGCGGACGGCAATCTGGCCAACGCATTCATCTGCACCGCCAATATCGACGCAGCCGATCCGGCGGTGGTGGTGGACGGCAACCGCAAGGTTCTGGCCGCACGGCTTTCCGATGCGCGGTTCTTCTGGGAATTGGATCAGAAGAAGAAGCTCAAAGAGCACGCCAAGGGTCTGGAGCGGATTACCTTCCACGAGAAACTGGGCACGGTCGCCGACAAGGTTGAACGGGTCGCAAAGCTGGCGCGCTGGCTGTGCGAAGAGGGCATTGTGACGGATAGCACCGTTCGTCCTGAGCCTGTCGAAGGGCGAAATGGCAGCGAGGTTCGTACTTCGACAAGCGCAGCACGAACGGCCGATGAATTGGCCGACCTCGCCGAACAGGCCGCGAAGCTGTGCAAGGCCGATCTGGTCACCGAAATGGTTGGCGAATTTCCCGAACTGCAAGGCCTGATGGGCGGATATTACGCTGCCAAAGAAGGCCTGCCAGTCGAAGTGTCAGACGCGATCCGCGATCACTACAAGCCGGTGGGGCAGGGCGATGATGTGCCGACTGCGCCGGTGACGGTTGCGGTAAGTTTGGCGGATAAGCTGGATACGCTCGTTTCGTTCTTTGCGATTGATGAGAAGCCGACAGGATCGAAAGATCCGTTTGCGTTGCGGCGCGCCGCGATTTCAGTACTCCAACTGCTAGAAGCTTCTGACATTCGCCTAAGACTCGCTGTTTTCATTGAGTGGTTTTTACCCATCGTAATTGATGCTCGGGTAGAGTCGGAGATTGTCGACAAAGTTGTGACCGACATAACTACCGTCCAGAAAGTACGAGGAGGCACCACAGAGGACGAGATTCGAGCCTATTCGAAGCAGTTCGCTCGAGATTCACAACTCGTGGCAGAGATACCTTCTCAGGTTGAAAAGGCATTTTCGACCATTCAGTTTTTCGCCGACCGCCTCAAAGTCCAGCAACGCGAAGCGGGTGTTCGCCACGATCTGATCGACGCTGTGTTTGCGCTTGGCGGTGAGGACGATCTCGTTCGTCTCCTCGCCCGCGTCCATGCGCTTCAGGCATTTGTCGAAACCGAGGACGGCACAAACCTCCTCGCCGGATACAAGCGCGCCGCAAA
The DNA here is from genome assembly GCF_019204045.1 of Erythrobacter crassostreae. Lineage (GTDB taxonomy): Bacteria > Pseudomonadota > Alphaproteobacteria > Sphingomonadales > Sphingomonadaceae > Erythrobacter > Erythrobacter crassostreae. The sequence continues at coordinate 2,089,594 of NZ_JAGSPC010000001.1, forward strand.
CATCCTCAAGAAAGAAGAGTGGGAATCGAAAGAAGTTTCCTACTCGCCCGAGCCAGCCGAAAAGGCTCTTATCGATGCGCTCGACGCTGCCGAGCCAAAAGCGGCCACGGCGATTGAGGCGGAGGATTTCGCCGCTGCCATGTCCGCTCTCGCGACTTTGCGCGCGCCTATCGACCGGTTCTTTGAAGATGTGATTGTCAACGCCGATGAGCCGCATATCCGCGCGGCCCGGCTCGATTTGCTCGCACGGTTCCGCGATGCGGTGCACCGTGTGGCGGATTTCAGCCGGATCGAAGGGTAGCCATGTTGGACAGTTGTCATGTGTGTCATACATGGCGATTTGGAAGTAAATACAGCCGCTTAAATGTGTATGAAATGGGTGACATGTTGGAAAATGTGTCAAGCAAAGTAGGAAATTAAATGTCGCAGCAAACGGTCTACACTTTCGGCGGAGCAGCCCCGCACGACGATCCCCGCCAGCGCGACAAGACGATCACCGGCGGCAAAGGCGCGAACCTGGCCGAAATGGCGAGCATCGGTCTGCCGGTCCCTCCCGGTTTCACGATCACGACCGAAGAAAGCGTCCGGTATCTGCGCGAAGGTGCGGATTTCTCCGACGCGCTGCGCAGCGACGTGGCGAACGCGCTCAAACATATCGAAGCCGCCGTGGGCAAGAATTTCGGCGACGCAGCCGATCCGCTGCTCGTGTCAGTCCGATCTGGCGCGCGGGTTTCGATGCCGGGCATGATGGACACCGTGCTCAATCTCGGCCTGAACGATGCGACGGTTGAAGGGCTGGCGAACACATCCGGCGATGAACGGTTCGCATGGGACAGCTATCGCCGGTTCATCCAGATGTATTCGGATGTGGTGCTGGGCCTAGATCACGGATTGTTCGAAGAAGCGTTGGAAATCGTCAAGGAAGACAATGGTTTCTACGCCGATACAGAGCTTTCTGCCGATGACTGGCGCGCTCTGGTTACCGAATTCAAAGCTCTGGTCGAACAAGAGCAGGGCAAGCCTTTTCCGCAGGATGTGACCGAGCAGCTATGGGGCGCAATCGCCGCTGTGTTCGACAGCTGGGATAGCGACCGCGCGAAAGTTTACCGCCGCCTAAACGATATTCCCGCCGATTGGGGCACCGCCGTCAATGTTCAGGCGATGGTGTTCGGAAATATGGGCGACACATCAGCCACCGGCGTCGCCTTCACCCGCGATCCGGCGACCGGAAACCGCGCCTATTACGGCGAATATCTGATAAACGCGCAGGGCGAAGATGTCGTCGCGGGCATCCGTACGCCGCAATATCTGACGAAAGATGCGCGCGAAACCGCCGGTGCCAAACCGCTCTCGATGGAAGAAGCGATGCCCGATGCTTACGGAGAGCTGGCGCGCGTGTTTGACCTTCTCGAAGCGCATTACAAAGACATGCAGGACATCGAGTTCACCGTGGAGCGCGGTAAGCTGTGGATGCTGCAAACACGATCGGGCAAGCGGACCGCGAAAGCGGCGCTGAAAATGGCGGTCGAGATGGTTGGCGAGGGGCTGATTGATGAGCAAGAGGCGGTGCGCCGCGTTGACCCGATGGCTTTGGATCAGTTGCTTCACCCGACACTCGATCCGGATGCGCCGCGCGATGTTATGACCACTGGCTTGCCTGCATCGCCCGGCGCGGCAGCAGGTAAGATCGTGCTGGATGCCGACACGGCGGAGCAATGGTCGCAGCGCGGCGACAAAGTGATCCTTGTCCGTGTGGAAACATCGCCAGAGGACATTCACGGCATGCACGCGGCACAAGGCATCCTGACGGCGCGCGGCGGCATGACGTCACACGCCGCCGTTGTGGCGCGCGGTATGGGCCGGCCATGCGTTTCGGGTGCCAGCGCGGTTTCGATTGATCGCGACACGCGGACTTTGCGGATCGGCGACAAGGAATTGAAAGAGGGCGACGAAATCACTCTCGACGGGGCGAAGGGTCAGGTCATGCTTGGCATCGTACCGACCGTTGAACCTGAGCTGGTTGGCGATTTCGGCATCCTGATGGACTGGGCGGACAAATTGCGCCGGATGCGGGTGCGCACCAATGCGGAAACTCCGGACGATTGCCGGATGGCGCGTCAGTTTGGCGCGGAAGGCATCGGCCTTTGCCGCACAGAGCATATGTTCTTCGACGCGGGCCGGATCAGCGCGGTGCGCCAGATGATTCTTGCCGAAGACGAAGCTGGGCGGCGCAAGGCGCTTGAAGTCTTGCTGCCCGAACAGCGCGCGGATTTTACGGCGATTTTCGAAGTTATGGCGGGGCTACCGTGCACGATCCGACTGCTTGATCCGCCCTTGCATGAATTTTTGCCGCACAGCGATAGCGAGTTTGCAGACCTAGCCGATGCGACCGGCCTTGGTGTCGATCACCTGAAACGCCGCGCGGGCGAATTGCACGAATTTAACCCGATGCTGGGCCATCGCGGTTGCCGCCTCGGGATTACCTTCCCCGAGATTTACGAGATGCAAGCGCGCGCCATTTTTGAAGCTGTTTGCGCCGTTCAAAAGGAAAGCGGCGAAGCGCCGCTGCCCGAGATCATGATCCCGCTGGTGGCGACACGCCGTGAGCTGGAAATTCTACGCGCTTTGGTTGAGCGCGTCGCGGAGGAAGTGTTTGAAGAGCAGGGCGCTCGCGTTGACTATCTCGTTGGCACGATGATCGAGCTTCCTCGCGCTGCCTTGATGGCCGGTGAGATCGCGCATGAAGGCGCGTTCTTCAGCTTCGGAACCAACGATCTGACGCAAACGACGCTTGGCGTATCGCGGGACGATTCCGCGCGGTTCCTCGCGCCGTATGTTGATAAGGGCATCTTCCCGCGCGATCCGTTTGTCAGTCTCGATATTGATGGCGTTGGCCAGTTGGTCGAGATGGCGGCAGATCGGGGCCGGGCGACGCGGCCCGATATCAAGCTCGGCATCTGCGGTGAACATGGCGGCGATCCGGCGAGCATTTCCTTCTGCGAAGAAGTCGGTCTCGATTATGTCAGCGCATCGCCATACCGCGTGCCGATTGCACGGCTTGCGGCGGCTCAGGCGGCGCTGGCTAAGGCTTAACGCCAGCCAGTCAGGACAAGGATTTCGAAGGTCTCGGTGACTTTACCGTCTTCGTCGCGAAGGGTTTCAAACAGGTCGCGGGCACGCTGCCACCCTCGGCGGGTGATCGGCGGAGCCGGGCTGGCAAGCGAGCTGGTCAGGCCGTGGTCGCGGAGGTCGGAGACTAAAGTGTCCAGCGAACTGAAACGGACTTTGATCGGGTAGGAATCGACCACTTGCCGTGAAAAACCGGCCCGTTCCAACAAGGCGGTACCGGCGCGAATGTCGACTTGCGGATGAATGCGAGCAGCGGGCCTTTCACCATCGGCCGCCAGAGCGAGCTGACGAAGCTTCGGGACGCTGCCCGCACCAGGAAACGCGGCAATAAACAAACCGCCTTCGCTAAGCGAATTGCGAGCATGAATTAACGCACCGGGAAGATCGTTGACGACTCCAAGACCGAGCAGGTGGATAATGCCCTCGAAGGCTTCCGGAGGGCCGGGGCGCTCCTCGTCGAAATCACCGAGCAGACCCATATTGCCTGCACCACCTTTGGCATCAAGCGCGGTCAAAAGCTTGTGATTTGTATCCCCGATGACCAACGTCTTTTTTGGGGCGAAGTTCATAAAGTCGAGCCGTTCGGCGATATCGTCGGCAACCGCTTCCACAAGATAGGTTGCGCAATCCACCCGGTTCTGGCGCGCTCTTGCTCGATTCCACTTTGCAGCAGACTTTCGGCGATCAAATATTTGAGGCGGAGCCCGTTTCATAGCCAGCCCCCTGCCGTGCTTGCCAGCGCAGTGCAAGCCATGCGAGGTCTATGCTCATGACATTGGGGCGCAATATTGCCGATGGTTTGAAACCAATCGTGGATCTCGTTTACCCGCCGCGCTGCCCGCTTTGCGGAGACGCGGTCGCGGACCAAGGCGGCTTGTGCGCTGATTGTTGGAGGCAGTTGGAAGTGCCGGGAGAGCCAGCCTGCTCTGCGTGCAATCGTCCAATGGGGGATACAACGGTAAAGGGTTACGAGCGCTGCTTTGTGTGCGAGGCTGACCCGCCGATGCATGACGGCATCCACGCGGCGACGTTGTATAATGATGCGTCTCGAAAGTTGATCCTGACTTACAAACACGGTCGCAAGATTGCACTCGCCCGGCTTCTTGCTCGCCTGATTGCAACGAAGATTCCGGACAGCGGTGATGACCTGCCGTTGCTTGTTCCGGTGCCATTGCATCGATGGCGGCTCTGGACGCGCGGCTTCAATCAGGCGGCTTTACTGGCGCAGGAGCTGGCAAAGTTGGGAAAGGGTCAAGTTCTAGTGGACGGGCTGATCAGGCGAAAAAGGACGCCAAGCCTCGGCGGATTGGGACAGCGCGAGCGCGAGAGGGCGTTGCGCGGGGCAATCTCTGTTCGCTCTTCGCGTGCTAGGGTGATTGCGGGTCGTGATGTTATTCTTGTCGATGATGTCCTTACGAGCGGGGCGACGAGCAATGCGTGCGTAGAGGCGATCCGCGGCGCAGAGGCGAAGTCCGTACGGGTCGCGTGTTTTGCGCGTGTTGTGGATGGGGCAGGAATGCGGGGCGGCAAAAAGCAACCGGAAAACACAACGCCCGAGGCCATTACGACCCCGGGCGCCACGTGACGAAATGGTTTGGAACCGCTCATAAAGAGCTCAGAAACCGACCCCCTAACTTCGGCCTCAGGATCCTATCCCTCATCGTTCAACCGGACCAATCCAACACCCCGCTGTTGGGCTTCAGTCCAGCACCCCCTGAACCTTGGCACTTGCGCGCCGGTGTTCGGTGGAGAGCGTCTTACCGCTCGTGAAGGCGTTCTCTCATTGGAATGCCGATTGGAAAAGATGAAACCTTTGTCACATTCCATTTTGGGACGGATATGTGGTTATCGTGCAACAAATGATCGTAGGTGATGACCCGTTCACCGCTTGTGCGTATATTCAGCCCGCAATGAAGGAGCCAATCAATCGTGGACCAACCCACTCTATCTGCCGAGCAGCGCGAATCCGGATCTGAATTTTCGCCAAGATTTGATGAGAAGGGTCTTTTGACAGCGGTGGTTGTCGATAGCGAAAGCCGCGATGTTCTGGTGGTTGCGTTCATGAATGCGGAGGCACTGCAAAAGACACGGACCACGGGCAACGTCCATTTCTGGTCTCGGTCCCGCAACCAGCTTTGGTTGAAGGGAGAGACTTCAGGAAATTTCCTCAAAGTTGAGCAGATCAGGGTCGATTGCGATCAAGATGCTATGGTGATCCTGGCGAGGCCTGCGGGCCCGACATGTCATACCGGTGAGACATCCTGTTTCTACCGCAAACTTGATCTTGAAGTTGATGATCGTCGAGCTCTTTCACCTGTCTCTCGTTAAGGTCAGGACTTGACGTTCACGTAAAGGGAAGGTATGTCATTCTACATGGCTACCGCACCCGCACACGAATCCGCTGAGAAAACCACTGTCAACGAGCAGCGCCGCAATGGCGCACACCTTGACCGGCCTGATAAGCTGAGCCGCGAACAGTTTTCCATTTCCGACCTCACGTCTGAGTTTAAATGCACTGCACGCGCTCTTCGTTTCTACGAAGACGAGGGGCTGATTAGTCCGGCACGCGTCGGACTGACCCGTGTGTATTCAAAGCGTGATCGCGCGCGGCTCGCATGGATCATGCGGGCCAAGAATGTCGGTTTTAGCCTCACCGAAATTCGCGAAATGATCGACCTTTACGATCTGGATGATGGGCGCGTTGAACAGCGCCGGGTTACCGTGGAAAGGTGCAAAGCGCATGTCGCGAAGCTTAAAGAGCAGCGTGCTGATATCGATTCCTCGATCAAAGAATTGACTGATTTCGTCGCTGAAATTCAAAAATTAGAGCTTGGCTAAGAGCCTCGCTTTCCGCCAGTTAGAACATTCGCACACAAAAGGGATTGAGTGATGCCAACTTATACCGCTCCAACTCGTGATGCCCGTTTCGTCGTCAACGAAATGCTGGACCTGACAAGCTATGGCAATCTGCCGGGCTTCGAAAACGCGACCCCCGATATGATTGACACGGTCGTGAATGAAGCAGGTAAGTTCTGCTCCGAAGTTCTCGCCCCGATCAACCAGATCGGCGATCAGCAGGGCTGCACCCGCCACGAAGATGGATCGGTAACGACACCGGACGGTTTCAAAGAGGCGTATCAGGCATACGTTGAAAGTGGTTGGGGTACGCTTGCCAAGTCGGAAGAATTTGGCGGGCAAGGGCTGCCACACGTTCTCGGTTTTGTGGTCGAGGAATTCACTGCGACAGCCAATCAGGCGTTTGGCATGTATCCGGGCCTGACTAATGGTGCTTCGGCTGCGATCGAAGCTGCTGGATCGCAAGAGCAGAAAGAGACATACCTGCCGAAGATGATCTCAGGTGAATGGTCAGGGACCATGAACCTGACGGAGCCGCATTGCGGTACCGATCTGGGCATGATCCGCACCAAAGCTGAGCCGAATGGCGACGGCTCTTACAAGATCACCGGCACCAAGATTTTCATTTCTGCCGGTGAACACGACCTCACCAGCAACATCATTCACCTCGTGCTCGCTAAAACACCGGGCGCTCCGGACAGTTCTAAGGGTATTTCGCTCTTTATCGTTCCAAAGTTCATTCTTGATGAAAACGGTGAGCCGGGTGAGCGCAACGGTGTTTCGTGCGGTTCAATCGAAGAAAAGATGGGCATCCACGGCAATGCGACCTGTGTTCTCAACTACGATGGAGCCACTGGCTACATGGTGGGTGAAGAGAACAAGGGCCTTGCCGCAATGTTCGTCATGATGAACGCAGCGCGTTTGGGCGTTGGTTTACAGGGCCTAGCGCAAGCGGAAGTCTCTTACCAAAACGCCGTAACGTACGCGCTTGATCGCCGTCAGGGCCGTGCGCTTACGGGCCCCGCTGATACAGACGCTCAGGCAGATCCAATCTTCGTTCACCCTGACGTGCGCCGGATGTTGATGGACGCTAAGGTTTTCAACGAAGGCATGCGTGCACTGATTCTGTGGGGTGCACTGCAAGTTGACCTCACTCACAAGGCCCAGACCGAAGAAGAGCGTCAGTTGGCTGACGATCTCATCGGTCTGATGACACCTGTGATCAAAGGGTACGGCACTGACAAAGGCTACGACATCGCCAACAACATGCAGCAGGTCTATGGCGGCCACGGCTATGTTAGCGAGTGGGGGATGGAGCAGTTCGTGCGTGATAGCCGTATCGCTATGATCTACGAAGGCACCAATGGCGTACAGGCGATGGACCTTTGTGGCCGCAAACTCGCCAGCAAAGGCGGACGCGCGGTTCAAGCTTTCTTCAAGATGATCGACGATGAAATCGCGAGCGCGAAGGAAGACGAAGCCTTGAAGGACGTCGCCGAGAAGCTTGAAAAAGCATTGGGTGAGCAGAAAGCCGCGACCATGTGGTTCATGCAGAATGCCATGGCGAACCCGAACCACCTCGGTGCAGGTGCGCATCACTACATGCACATCATGGGTATCGTGACGCTCGGCTTTTTCTGGTTGAAAATGGCCAAGGTGGCGAGCGCCACCCTGGCTGCAGGCACCGAAGATAAAGCGTTCTACGAGGCGAAAATGACATCGGCTGCATACTATGCCGAACGGTTCCTTCCGGACGCTGGCGCATTGCGCCGCAAGTTGGAAGCGGGCAGCGATAACATGATGGCTCTTACCGAAGACGCGTTCGCGACTGCGGCATAAAAGAGCATTTCGAAATCGAAAAGGGGCCCGGAATTCGATGCTTCCGGGCCCCTTTTTTCGTTTAGAACTCAATCCTGTTCGATTGGATGCGAACTGACAAACTGCACATAATGAGACCGCGTCGCTGGTGCGACGAGCATCTGAAATTGTGAGAACCGTCCAGGCAACATTTTGCAACCGTCAGGGTCGATCTGGGGGCCGATTGGACCAATCCTAACCGGCAGCACTTCGACCACCCTATACCTATTTACGCGGTTCACATCTGCTTTCCACGCTTGGAGGACGGCCAAATCTTCGCGGACTTCGGATACGGAATGTATCTCATCGAATGTGCCGAAGCCGCCCAGCTGCTCATCCTTTTGCCCTTCGGCCATTGCCATTTGAAAAAGCGTTCCCACCGGTAACAGTGAGATCGTATCATTCTCTTCAAACCAATCGGGCCAAGGAGACTGACCCTTTACAAGCTTGGTGTAGGCTTCCTCTCGGTTTTTGAGATTTTCTTCGAAGCGCTCTTCTTTGTTAGCGGCCTGACTGGTGTCGTACCTCCAACCATAGGCCTCGTTCCATTCCTGACCGGGTTTGGATTCGATGCTCTGATAGTCGCAAGATTCCGCAATTGCGGGCGTGCAATAAAGTATTGCAGCCAGACCAGAGCCAACAACCGAAACCTTTTTGAATGCACTCATAGCTTCCCCCTTTTTACATATGAGAAAGTCAAAGTGCATCGCCAATAAGGCAAATTGATGGCAAGTAATGCGCCACCAATTTGACCTTATCGGAACAGTATGATGATCATTCGACCGGCAAGAATTCCGGTACAGAAAGATAACGCTCACCGGTATCGTAATTGAAACCAAGGACACGGGTGCCAGATGAAAGTTCGGGCAGTTTCTTGGCAATCGCAGCCAAGGTTGCACCGGATGAAATGCCGATTAGCATCCCTTCTTCGGTTGCTGCGCGGCGAGCCATTTCTTTGGCATCATTCGGGTCTACCGTGATTGCACCGTCGATCGCATCAGTGTGAAGATTGTCTGGAATAAAGCCGGCGCCGATCCCCTGAATTGGGTGTGGGCCCGGTGAGCCGCCATTGATGACCGGCGAACCCTCAGGCTCCACCGCGTAGGCTTTGAAACCGCTCCAGTGCTTTTTCAGTTCTTCCGCACAGCCAGTCAGGTGGCCACCGGTGCCCACACCGGTGATCATCACATCAACGGGTGTTTCGGCAAAGTCTGTCAAAATCTCTTTTGCCGTGGTGCGCGTATGCACATTCACATTGGCAGGGTTTTCAAACTGGCTTGGCATCCATGCGCCGTCAGTGCTCTTTACGATTTCGGTCGCGCGCTCGATCGCGCCCTTCATGCCTTTTTCCTTGGGCGTGAGGTCGAATGTCGCTCCATACGCCAGCATCAACCGGCGACGCTCTATCGACATGCTCTCTGGCATAACCAGGACGAGTTTGTAGCCTTTGACAGCCGCCACCATCGCAAGACCGATGCCTGTGTTGCCGCTTGTCGGCTCAACAATGGTTCCGCCAGGTTTCAATTTGCCTGCAGATTCCGCATCTTCGACCATCGCCAGCGCAATGCGATCCTTGATCGAACCGCCGGGATTCGACCGTTCCGATTTGAGCCAGACTTCGTGATCGGGAAACATCCGCGCAAGGCGGATATGCGGTGTATTACCGATTGTTTCGAGAATGCTGTTGGCTTTCATGTCAGGCCTCCTGAGGGTTCTTTTGATCTTTGTTCTGCGGGTCTTCTAGCAAATTGTTTGGCGGATCGAAGGTCTTTGTGGTCCGCAACACAGGGAATACGCGGCTCCATAGGCCAACGGTTACAATCGCACCTATTCCGCCAACGACTACGGCGGCGACAGGACCGATCAGGAATGCGAGTGTGCCGGAGAAGAAATCGCCGCCCTCATTCGATGCACTGATCGTAAGCAAGCTAACCGAAGAAACGCGGCCGCGCTTATCATCGGGGGTGTGTAACTGGATCAAAGACTGCCGGATGTAGACGCTGAACATATCCGCAGCACCGACAATGAAAAGCATCGCCAGGCTGAGCGGCATTGATGTCGACATGCCAAAGACAATTGTTGCTACTCCAAAGATCGCGACCGCCCAAAGCATCTTGGGGCCTACATTGCTTGCAATCGGGCGGAACGAGAAGAAGATCGCGGTGAGAGCGGCTCCGATGGCAGGAGCCATCGCGAGCTGGCTCAGCCCGGTCTCACCAACTTGGAGGATATCGCGCGCATAGACGGGGAACAATGCCGTAGCGCCTGCCAAGAACACCGCGAAGAGGTCGAGGGTGATCGCGCCCAACACCATCTTGTTCTGAACTACGTAACGCGCACCGTCGACAATCGCACCAATCGGGCGCTGGTCCTTCTTGACCGCAGGTTGCGGGACCCTTCCGATCAGTGTGAGCGCGATCATCGAAACGGCGAACAGACCGGCAGCGACGGTGTAGGGAAGGGCAGGACCAATGGAGTAAAGATAGCCGCCCAAGGCTGGCCCGCCGATCATTCCGACTTGCCATGCAATAGATGAGAGCGCGATGGCCGTAGGCAGCAGTCCTTTTGGAACGAGGTTGGGAGCCAATGCAGAGAGGGCCGGACCTGCAAATCCGCGCGCAATACCCAAAACAACTGCGACCCCGAACAATATCGGGATCGTAATTGCTCCGTTCCACGTGGTCCACGCCAGAGCAGCCGCACATAAAAGCTGCAGAAGAACCGTGAGACGGCCAATCGCGCGCCGATCAAACCGATCGGCGGCCAGTCCTGAGAATGGAGTGAGTATGAAAAGCGGCAGAAACTGCAGCAGTCCGATCAGAGCAAGCTGACCCGATGCCTCGGGAATGCCCATCCCGGCGTCGCGTGCGATATTGTAAGTCTGCCAACCGATAATGAGCAGCATCGCATATTGCGCGAGCGTCATCGCAAACCGGCTGACCCAGTATGCGCGGAAATTGTGAACCCTGAACGGGTGGCTTTGAACTGTGGCTTCGGTGTCGATCACCGTATCGCCATGACAGGCTGAGTTGGTGCTGCCAACCCAGCTAAACTGTGGACCGGATTAGGGGAGCTATGCCCTAACGATTGCGGCGGAGGCGCGGATTTGGCTGCAAGGTGTCGATGATATCAACGAAATCGTCGAGACGGATGATGCGCTCGAATTGAAATCCGGCGCGATTATCGCGCGTCCAGATAACATAGGCTTCAATTCGGCCCACGATCGGGAGGCGGATCATCACGCGATCGCCGCGACTAAGTTGCTTGGCGTCATCTACCATAAAGCCGTGCGCGGAGAGATTACTGACGTGCAGGTTCACATCTCCATGACGGAAATGCTCGACGATCACCGGGAAATCGACCGGGTGACGCGCCGCACGACGCAGATCTGTAACGCTTAAATTCGCTCCGGCAGCCACAGGCAATAACCCTCCAATACCAATCCGTAGCTTCCCTAATGAGGGCGAAAGGCTGATATTTGGTAAAGGACGGGCGTGAGAAAATGTTGTGCTGCGACCGGCCCTAAAGTGAGACGAGCGCGTGTTTCTTTTTTCCAAGGCTCAATTTCATCGGTTGATTGGCTGTTGGAATGATCACAAATCCTGGATCGCTGATGGTTTCATCATCCAATTTAACCGCACCTTCGGCAAGCTTGCGTTTGGCTTCCTTATTCGATCCTGTGAAGCCAAGCTCCGTCAAAACTGCACCCACGCGCATTCCCTCTGACCCAACGGATAGCGTTGGCAAATCCTCGCCAGCTCCTCCGCCGATGAAGGTTTCCTTGGCCGTTGCTTCAGCTGCAATTGCGGCGTCTTGACCGCGGACCAGTTTGGTCACTTCATTTGCGAGCACAACCTTTGCATCGTTGATCTCAGCGCCCTCAAGGGCCTCCAACTTCGCAATTTCATCCAGCGGCATATCGGTAAACAGGCGTAAGAACCGTCCAACATCACGATCATCGCAGTTGCGCCAATATTGCCAGAAATCATAGGCAGGCAGTTGCTCTTCATTCAGCCACACAGCGCCTGCAGCTGTCTTACCCATCTTCGCGCCATCTGCTGTTGTGAGCAGCGGAGTGGTCAGACCATACAGCTCGCGCTGTTCCATACGGCGGCCAAGTTCCATGCCGTTGACGATATTACCCCACTGATCGGAACCGCCCATCTGCAATTGGCAGTCATACCTGCGCGCAAGCTCAAGATAGTCGTAGGCCTGCAAGATCATGTAGTTGAATTCGAGGAAAGTCAGCGGCTGTTCGCGATCTAGGCGTAGGCGAACGGAATCGAATGTCAGCATCCGGTTGATTGTGAAATGTGGGCCAACATCACGCAGCAACTCGACATAGCCAAGTTGCGAAAGCCACTCATCATTGTTGACCATCACGGCATCGGTTGGGCCGTCGCCAAATTTCAGCAGTTTTTCAAAAACAGTGCGGATTGAGGCAATGTTTTCATTGATCACTTCGGAAGTCAGGAGTTTGCGGCTCTCATCCTTGCCCGACGGATCGCCAACCTTCGTCGTTCCGCCGCCCATTACCACAATTGGTTTGTGACCTGCCTGTTGAAGACGGCGCAGCATCATAATCTGGACAAGGCTGCCAATATGAAGGCTGGGCGCTGTTGCATCGAAACCGATATATCCAGGAATGATTGTTTTCACTGCAAGTTGATCCAACGCGCCAGCGTCGGTCACTTGGTGGATGTATCCGCGCTCATCAAGAAGGCGCAGGAGATCGGATTCGTAATTCTCGCTCATAGTGTTGCGCGCTTAACAGCGAGGACGAGGCGGGGGAAGGGCTTGCCCGCCTTCTTTCGCTCGGCGATAGGGAACGGATGCAACCCCTTATGCTCCACCAAACCTGCGATCTTGGTCCGATCCGTTCTGTAACCGCGTCTTTGGCCGCGACCGATGTTGGCTGCGATGCGGAGTTTCGGCTGGATGGAACCATTGCGGGAATTGAAGTACCCGGGCATTCATCATCTGCGCGCGTGGATGATCTTTGGAAGACCACGTGTTTCGAGATATTTTGGCAGCCGATCGGCGGCACGTCTTATCGCGAATTCAATCTGTCACCGTCCAGCGAGTGGGCTTGCTATGATTTCACTTCGTTCCGCGAAGGTATGCGAAACGCGCCGGTTACAGCGATTGCGGTGGCTTGCTCTCGCGATAACAACGAGTTGATCCTGAAAGCCAGCATCGCCTGCGATCTCCCGGCACCTGCGCAAGTGGCTCTGAATGCTATTGTCGAACATCCAAATGGCGTGTTGCAATATTGGGCGCTCGCTTTTGGACCGGGCAAGCCGGATTTTCACAGCGAAGCGTGCCGTCAAATGATTGTAGAACGCTAAGGCGCTGCAGCTTTGCCGAATGGCCGGTTGAGCTCGACAATTTTCCAGTTCAGAAACATCGCGAAACTGACCCATGCGATGTAAGGTGCATTCAGCCAGCCTGCGAGCGTGGAATATTGCGGCAGTAACACGCAGAGCGACAGCACCGAGAGCCAAAGAAAGGCATTCTCGAACAGCGCCCAGTCGGGCCGCTTGATCTTGAAGAAAAGCGGCGACCACAGAAGGTGAAGCGCAAAATTGATTGCGAACAATACGCCGATCAACGTCCGGTCGCTTGCCCCTGGCGCGGATGTCCATGCCAAATAGAAACTCCACGCTGACAGGCCCAGAATAATTGTCCAAGCAGGACCAAAGGCCCAATCGGGTGGCTGCCAGCTTGGCTTGTTCAGGTTTCGGTACCAGTCACCTATTTCGGTGAGCAGGCCGCCTGCGCCGCCAAGGATGATCGCCCATAGGGCAGCGATGATTGCGATGGTCCAGTCCATGCGCGTGGCTTAGGCCGACTTCTTCGTAAACACCATTGCCTTTGCGATGATGCTGTTCCAATCGGGCAAGCATGAAATTTGGAATAGATCGTCTCCTCACTGATCCGCAGATGCTCGCTGAATTAGAGGGCAAGCGCGTCGCGCTTGTCGCGCATCCGGCCAGCGTTACCGAAGACCTGACTCACAGTCTGGATGCACTGATCGCGGCCGGCGTTAACATCTCAAGCGCCTTTGGCCCCCAGCACGGACTGAAGGGCGATAAACAAGACAATATGGTCGAGACCGCGGATGAGATGGACCCGCATTACGGTATCCCGATCTTTTCGCTTTACGGCGAAGTGCGGCGACCAACCGGGCGGATGATGTCGAGCGCTGATGTGTTTCTGTTTGATCTTCAGGACCTTGGTTGCCGAATCTACACCTTTGTGACGACGCTTCTCTATTTGCTTGAGGAAGCCGGGAAGCACGGGAAAGAGGTCTGGGTGCTGGATCGACCTAACCCTGCTGGTCGGCCGGTTGAGGGGACATTGCTTGTGCCAGGTAATGAAAGTTTCGTGGGCGCTGCGCCGATGCCGATGCGTCACGGCCTAACGCTTGGAGAGATGGGTCAATGGTTTGTTGCTCACTTCGATCTCGACGTGAACTACCGCGTTGTTGAAATGGAAGGCTGGGAGCCGAACGGTGAAGGCTTTGGCTGGCCAACATCGCGGGTGTGGATCAATCCCTCACCCAATGCGGCAAGCGTCAATATGGCACGCGCCTATGCAGGATCGGTGATGATCGAAGGTGCGACTGTCAGCGAGGGAAGGGGAACGACCCGACCTTTAGAGGTATTGTTCGGTGCACCTGACATTGATGCAAAGGCTGTTCTGATTGAGATGCGTAAACTCGCGCCGGAATGGACAGATGTCTGTATCCTGCGCGATTGCTGGTTTGAGCCGACTTTCCACAAACATGCCGGAAAGCTTTGCAATGCGTTGATGATCCACGCGGAAGGGCCGCATTACGATCACGATGCATTCAAACCGTGGCGGTTACAGGCGCTTGCATTTAAAGCGATACGGCGATTGTATCCCGATTACCCAATATGGCGCGGTGCAGAATTCAAATATGAATACACAAAAGATGTACTTGCTATTGATGTTATCAATGGCGGCCCGTCATTGCGCGAATGGATCGATAATCCAGATGCGACGCCGGATGACCTCGATCAGCTGGCTTTGCACGATGAATCAGCCTGGGTGCAGGCTGTTAGGGAGCATCTGCTCTACTGATCCGTGTCAGCGCGCTGCAGTAATGGCTTATCTGATGGCAATTCAGGCAGTTGCCGCACGTCATCGGGATTGCCTTTCATAACGATCAAAGAGCAGCCCTCCGAACGATGATCTACGGCGTAAATCAACAGAGGTTTGTCGGCAGATGCAGTATCGGGTTCGATTACTGGACGCGGCGCGTCATCTTGCGCTGTCGTGAGCCTGTCGCGGCATGCGCGCCGACTTTCCCTTAATTGCCTGAGCGTTTCACCGATCTCAGTTGCTTCGGTTGCTTGGACTTCTTTCAAATTAGTCCAGGGCTTCGCCGGGTTTGAGTAGGCGGGGTTATCGAGCGGTAAGGCTTGCGGACCATCATCCGCTGACGCTGGTACAGCCACCAAAAAAGCGACGCCTAAAACAGGCCAGTAATGCATTTGAACTCTCCCTGATATGATCCCTCAATATCACAACGAACGAGAAAATTCTATTTTGGATCAATGCCCTTGTTTGCGGCTCAATTCGCGGGTCGCGTCTTCCAACCCTTCGAGTGTCAGCGGATACATGCGGTCGCTCACCAATTCCTTGAGCATTTTGGTTGATTGAGAATAGCTCCACTGCTTCTCGGGAACCGGGTTGAGCCAAACTGTCGCTGGATAGGTGTTCGTCACACGCTGCATCCAAACCGCGCCAGCTTCTTCGTTCATATGCTCGACCGAGCCGCCGGGATGCGTAATCTCATAGGGGCTCATTGCGGCATCACCGACAAAGATCACTTTATAGTCGTGGCCGTATTTGTGCAGCACGTCCCAAACCTTGGTCCTTTCCTGCCAACGGCGTTTGTTGTCCTTCCAAACGCCCTCGTAGAGACAGTTATGAAAGTAGAAAAATTCGAGATTTTTGAATTCCGCATTGGCGGCGCTGAACAGCTCTTCGCAAAGCTTGATGAAAGGGTCCATTGACCCACCCACGTCAAGGAAGAGCAGCAATTTCACCGCATTGTGCCGTTCTGGCCGCATCTGAATGTCGAGCCAACCCTGCTTTGCGGTGCCATCGATCGTCGCGTCCAGATCAAGCTCATCCGCAGCGCCTTCGCGGGCAAAACGGCGCAATCTGCGAAGCGCCATTTTGATATTGCGCGTGCCAAGCTCTTTTGTGCTGTCGAGGTTCTTAAACTCGCGCTTTTCCCAAACTTTGATCGCGCGCTTGTGCTTGCTCTCCCCGCCGATCCGGACGCCTTCGGGATTGTAACCGGAGTTACCAAACGGAGAGGTCCCGCCGGTGCCGATCCATTTGTTTCCGCCCTCGTGGCGCTTTTCCTGTTCCTCAAGACGCTCTTTCAGCGTCTTCATAATCTCGTCCCAGTCGCCGAGTTTCTCAATCTCGGCCATTTCCTCTTCAGTCAGGAATTTCTCGGCAACATTTTTCAACCAATCTTCGGGGATGTCGACTGGATTTTGACCATAATCGGACATGATCCCTTTGAAGACTTTATGGAAAACCTGATCAAATTTATCCAGCATCCCTTCGTCTTTCACGAAGGTTGCACGGCTGAGGTAATAAAATGCCTCAGGCGTTTGTTCGATTACGTCCTTTTCGAGAGCTTCAAGCAGAGTGAGGTGCTCTTTGAAGCTCGCGCCGATACCTGCTTCGCGCAGTTCATCCATAAAATTGAAAAACATGAAATTCGTGTAGCTGCGTAAAGGGAGGGTTTCTAGCTTTTAACGTCATTGAGTTACGCCGAGTTAAACCTTCGCTAACCATCAACGCTTACTCACCAGCTGGATACGGGAATGCCACAAAGGGCTGGCCACATTATGAAGCCAATGACAATCGACACCGCGAGCGCTTCTGTACTCGACAAAATTCCAGAGAGTTGCGGCGCGGTTACCGTGGGCTGCACCGACGTTGCAGGTGTCGTCGAAAGAGTTATCAAATCTTCGGAAACTTTGCGCGAAGAGCATGAGGCGCTGCGCGGAACGGTTGCTGCGCTTGAGGCGGATCAGGCAAAAGTGTCAGAAGCCAGTGACGAAGCTCGACTTTTGTCAGAGCGCGCTATCGAGCGACTGGGCGAGGGCACCGCGCTAATCCAGTCATCGCTTGGTCAGATTAACGGTCTGTTGGACCTCGTCGACACTCTCGGCCAGCATGTCACCAGTTTCTCAGCCGCGATGGAACAGGTGCGTCGCAGTGCGCAGGACATTGATGACATTGCCGAAACTACAAATATCCTGGCTCTTAACGCCACTATCGAGGCGATGCGCGCAGGCGATGCGGGCCGCACATTCGCGGTTGTTGCCAGCGAGGTGAAGAGCCTTGCGAATGATACGCGCAAGGCAACAGAAGAAATCTCCCAAACAGTCGAAGCACTTGGGTCAGAAGCAAGCGAAGTCATCGGCCGTATTGAAGCTGGTTCGGAAGCAAGCAGCCAAGCGAAAGCATCTGTCTCACGCATTGAATCGACGATTTCGAGCGTTGGCGAGCTAGTCGAAGAAGTCGACAAGCAGAATGACGTTATCGCTCGTTCGACGGGCACGATCAGCAGTCATGTTGACGCGGTTCAGGACGTTCTGATCAGTTTCGACAAGGCCGCCCGGTTGAACGAGACCGAACTCGAAGGTGCTCAGGGCAAGATGGAAGAGCTTGAACTGACCGCGAGTGAAATGTTTGATCGGATTGTCCACGCGGATCTATCGCCGCAGGACAGCACCATGGTCGACAAAGCACAACAGAGGCTCGCTGAGTTCGTGGCACGCGCAGAAAAAGCTATCGACGAAGGCGAGGTAAGCGAAGCGGCGTTCTTCGACCAAGATTATGTCGAGGTCCCCGGCACCAATCCGCAGCTCTATCGCAGCAAACTCTCCGATTGGGCGGATAATAACTGGCAGGAATTGCTGGATGAAGCAAAGGCCGGCGACCCGCAAATAATCGCCGCTGCCTGCACCGACATGAACGGGTTTCTACCTACGCACTTGAGTGCCAAATCTCGCAAGCCGACCGGTGATGTGGCGCATGATACAGCGTACTGCCGTAACGGACGGATATTGCTCGAAGGTTGCGATATCGCTGCCAAGAAAAGCACTGCTCCGTACATGATGGCCGTCTACCGTCAGGAAGGCGACGGAGAGCGCTACATCGTGGTCCGCAATGTCTATATCCCGCTGTTTATCAAAGGCCGCCGCTGGGGCGATTTTGAGGTGGCCTATAGCTTCGACTGATCACTCGGTTTTGCAGGGGGGCTTTGTGCCATCCGGGCAGATCGCTCGATCTGAGATTGACCACAGGGAATCGGTACCGATCAGGCCTGCGAAGATTTCATTGCCTTCATAGGTAAAGACATCGAGCGCGCCTGGACCGCCGGTTTGCAGATAGCTGTCTGGTTGCCCTGGAAACGAAGCGCGCTGATGGCAGTTTAGGCAATTCGTCTTTATGGGATGGGCGGCTGCCAATTCGATATAGGGATTATAAGCGATAGGCCAAGTGCTGCCACCTTCGACTTCGGGCCAACCATAGGTCGAGGCCATCAAATAGTTCTGCCACGGACCGCTTGCCTCGGGAATGTTGGGTCGGTCTGCAGCGTACGGGCCATCATTAGGCTGATCGCTCCACCAGATGGACTGAAACGTCCAGTCCGGTTGTTCCTTTGTTTGAATGTGCATCGCGACCAGAGCAAGCATATCACCCTGTTCAAACATCCGGCCAAAGGCATAATATGCAGACCGATCAAGTAAGGCATTGTCACATTGATCGATGGTACCAAGGTCGGGTGTGAAGCTGTAAAAATCGTCTACACTTACCTGCTGTGCATCGTCATAAACGTTCGGACCAAGCCGCTTCGCAACGCCGCCGACTGTTTGGGTCACGCCTTCTTGCTCCAGCATCGTAACTGTTACCGGCCCATCAGAATTGATAGACGTGGTGACAGCAACCGCGCGCGGCCATTGAGATTGGATTTCGAAGCCGGAATAGCGGCCATAATCTTCGGAAAGATCATCCCAGACAGGCACCGCTGTGTAGCCAGCACCTTTGATCGGCCAGAGCATTGGTTTGAGCGCGATTGCCTCGCTTGGAAATGGATCGATTTGCTTCGTCATGTCCGATGCAGGCCTCATCCCTTGCAAGACAGATGCATCATAAATCTTGGTGTCGCGGATCCAGCCAAATGCGGATGCATTGTAAATGACGCCAGCGATCAGGATGTCGCCATTGTTCTGGAATGTAGGACCGTTGGCCAGGCTAACCGGTTGGTTTGGCTTATTCACTAAGCACTCGGAATTGGAGTATTTGTCCAGCACGGGCTGAGGGACGGCGTATTTCGGCGCATCTTCAAAATTGATCGGCTCTTCCCCGCTGGTTAAGCCATTGTCGAGCTTGAAAGCACGCATCGGCGCCTCACTTTGGGCCGCGAGCATCGCCTGCTTGCCAGTGCCGTTGCTATCTGAAGGGTCATCTCCTGTCATCGCAAACGCCTGTGTCTCGGTACACCAGCTCCGCCAAACCCAGCCGTCACCCGCTTCGCTTTGAAGTCCGGCAAACAGTTTCCAACCGTGTTCGCGGGCCGCCTGCTCATCACGATTGGCCACCCATTCTGCGACCTCAGTCTCAGAAACAGGGTATCCATAGCCCGCTGGCATCGGGGCGGGAGAAGTGCAGAATGAGACATCACCAGATGCTTCGCCGTCTACTTCGGTTTCCGCGCTGCACGAGGCGAGCAAGCTGGCGCCGCCTAACAGTGCCACGATCAATTTCGATTTCGAACTGTACTGCGCAAATAGTTTCATAGCCCCACTCCCATCCCATGAAGTAGACTACACAATACCTATCGCTCCGGAAAATCAATCCCGCCGGGCAAACTGCAAAAGACTCAAATGTGGCTTAAGTCGGGTTGCGACGCGCCATAAATGCGAGCCGTTCGAACATCATTACATCTTGCTCATTCTTGAGCAATGCACCGTGCAAAGGCGGTATCGCATTGTTTGGATTGGAATCCTGCAATGTTTCAAGCGGCATATCTTCGTTCATTAGAAGCTTTAGCCAATCGAGTAGTTCGCTCGTCGAAGGCTTTTTCTTAAGTCCCGGAACTTCACGCAATTCGTAAAAGATATCCATCGCTTTTTTAACGAGGGTCTTTTGAATATCTGGATAATGCACATCGATGATCGACTGCATCGTCTCACGATCGGGGAATTTTATGTAGTGGAAGAAACAGCGGCGAAGGAACGCGTCAGGCAGTTCCTTCTCGTTGTTCGAAGTAATGACTACGATCGGGCGCTCTTTTGCTTCGATACGTTCCTGCGTTTCATAAACATCGAAGCTCATCCGATCGAGTTCCTGCAGGAGGTCATTTGGAAACTCGATGTCAGCTTTGTCAATTTCGTCAATCAGCAGGACGGGCAATTCCGGAGACGTAAAGGCCTCCCATAGTTTGCCCTTTTTGATGTAGTTGCGAATATCATGGACGCGCTCTTCGCCAAGCTGGCCATCACGCAAGCGGGCGACTGCATCGTATTCATAGAGGCCTTGCTGGGCTTTGGTCGTCGATTTGACGTTCCATTCGATCATCGGTGCGCCGAGTGCTTTCGAAATTTCATGAGCAAGAACAGTCTTACCTGTTCCGGGCTCGCCCTTGACCAGGAGCGGACGGCGCAGGGTCACGGCTGCGTTCACCGCAACTTTAAGATCGTCGGTTGCGATGTAGTCGCTGGTTCCGTCAAAGCTCTGCTGGTCGGTCATGGTGTCCCTTTGATTGGTCCGCATTCGAAACTGATTTGCTGGGGGGCGATAGGGGGCAGCGGCCCAGCACGCAAGAGTATGATGTATGCTGTGATCTGACGATGCTTACAGAGGAAGCGCCATGATCCTTTGAGCGATTAACTCAAGCGCAGTCTCATCGAGGTTTGCATCCGCATCGTTCCAGCTGAGAGTGAGCACATATGGAAGGCCGGCCTTCGTATAAAGCAACCAAGTAAGATTGAGCACGCCGGGCTCTGAGCCACCTTTGTAATGCGCACTCGCCCAATTCTGCCAACCATTGTCGGCCATGCTTGGATTGACGCTCATGATTTTGAGAGGGACGCCAGATCCCTGGTCGAGCATGTGGATGTAGAGCTTTCGCAAGTCGTTCGGGCTGGCAAACCATTCCACATCCAACGCCACGGGTCCTCCCGAAAACGTGGACTGGATGCGGTTCACATCTAGGTCGCTGTCGTTCAGTCTATGCAGGATTTCTGCTTTGTCAGACACCGAGGCCGCTCGATATTGAGTGAGTGTTTCATCGCCTGCCGCCTTGAGCGCGAACATTTCTCTTGTGGTGAGAAATGGTACATTCTTTGCGGGTGTGGAATGGCCGCTCGCGATCATTTCATCGATGACCGCATCAACCCCGACGTGACGCATAAGGGTATCCGTTGCGGTGTTGTCGCTGATTGAAATCATCATCGTCGCAAGCGTCTGGAGTGTGACTGGCGCCGGGTCAGGCCAATCCTGCATCATCCCGCTGGGAAAGCTGCGACGTGTAATGGAAAGATCGGTTGTCGAATCCCAAGCCTCTTTTCCGCTCGTTATCCGGCGGTTGAGCGCTGCGAGCACATAAATCTTGAATGTAGAGCCAATCGCAAACTGTTCATCTGGATTGATGCTGATGGCCGGATTGGTTCCGTCAAGTGGTCCAAAATAGGCGCCAACATTTCCGGGGAGGGCATTCAACTCGTTGATGATTTTCTCAGCGGAATCGTTGAGCGGGTCAAAGCTGCGGAACAGCAGTTCGTTGATACGATTGCCGTCTTGTGGATCAATTGCGATGCCGCCTCGACCAACGGCCCGTTCCATCCGGATAGCCAATGCGGAGCGCGTTCCTGTATCAGGTTCAAGTGTTTCGACTTCAAGAGCGCGGCCAAATTGGCTCGTTAGCTGCGCGGAAAGCCCTGTCAGCTGTGCGGGCGGCACGGCTTGCAAAAACCCTTCTGTGAAAACCTCCTCAAGGGGCACGTCCAACTCGCCGTTGACCAGCGCGACCACCTGCTCGCTCCTCATCTGGATCGGAGCGACAGGCTCAGCCTCTGAACTCGGGGCATCTTGAGCTGCCGCATGCGAGATGGGCAGGGCCAACGGAGCGGTAACAAGCGTGGCTGCTGCGAGAGCTTTCTTGAGCGGGGTCATCAAATTTCTCCAGTTCGGTGTAAATCTAATCCAGAAGCCCCGATCAAGCCAGAGCATCAAGCGACGAGATTTTTGCCTTCAATGAGCGAGCTGCCCACCAATTCGCCAACGCAACTCCGCCGAAGATCGCGATAGTGGCCGAGGCCGGTCCGACGATGCCTGACAAGGCCTCTGCCCAGCCGTTGGATTCGGCGACCTCTACCGTCGTCACGGCATAGAACATCAGCATGCCAGGTATAAACGGACCGAGGTACCATTTCGGTACTGCGCGCAGAGCGTCATACTGCCGTTGGTATTGGCGACGGAGGTGCGTGATGCAGGGATCCTCCGGGCGACGCGTGAGATTGCTCCCACGCTTGTGAAGGCTCCACATTACGAAAAGCGAGCCTGCAACGACAAGCGCCATTGAAATACCGATCAATGGCTCGCCTTTCCAGAATGCCGCCACAGCAGCGGCGCCGCATGCCAGAGCAACAAATCCACCAGCGACATACTCGGTGACATTGCGGAACCGGATCCGACGTTCAAAGGCGTTTGCGCGGACAGTGCATTCAGAAGGCGCGCTAAAGGCCGCTTCGGGTGCGGCTTCGCACCACTCGGGGAGGGGGGGCGTGCTCATTCAGGAGCTCCTACGTTTTCTGGGATGGTAAAATGACTAGCCAAAAGCGCCTTGATCCGGTGAATGCGGACACTGACAGCGCCAGAAGACATGCCGGTAATATCGGCAATTTCAGCGCCGCTTTCGCCTTCGAGCCAGAGCACGATCACCTGGGCATCCAAGGGCGGCAATCGGCGGATCAGTTCCGCAATTTGGTCAAGAGCATGCGCCTCGGCAGCTTTGGTTTCGGGGTTGCTGGCCGATGGAAGCATATCAATCTCTTCCAGAGGCACTTTCTTCGGGCCGCGCGCTGCTTTTGAAATGTGATCGGCCGCGACATTATGCGCGACACGGTAGACCCATGTTTTAAGTGCGCTTTCGCCTTTAAATCGTGCGAGGCTCGTCCAGATCGCGCAGTGCATTTCCTGTTCAAGGTCACGCGCTTTTTCTGCGTCGCGTTCAACTGCCCGAGCGAGCCGGGCGATCGCGGGTGCGAATTGCTTACCGGCTTCGTGATAAAGGGCTTCCGCTTGCTTGGTCATGCCCCTTTAGTCTTTGCCGCTGAAGATTTCTTACAACGCGGTGTTAGATTTTCAGAAGATGTTAGAGGCCGCAACAGCAAATAGCATGTTGAAAAGGAACATGATGACCGTCGCGACCTTCCAGCCTGTTCCCGCCGTTTCCATACCACGATCCCAAGTCCACTTTGCAATCGCGCCAGTGGTGAGAGCGGACATAATGATCGTCAGCCAAGGTTCTTGAGATGATAGCGCAAATAGGAAAACACAGATGCTGACCAGCTGAACCATGAACGCGCCTGTGAACCACACGATTGGTATTGGCCGGTAAGCCGTGTCGGGAACTTCCCAATCTGGCAGTGAAACATCAGGCCGCGAAATTCTCCGGTCGCCCGCGTAGATATCGTCTGCTCGGGGATCAGGATATTTGCGGCCTTCGTCGTCAGGCATCAATCATGTCGCGGTCCATTTCGCCCGCGCGGTTCTGAATAAAGTTGAACCGGTGCTCAGGATTCCGACCCATTAACTGATCGACCAGTTCCTTTACCGCCGCACGTTCTTCGAATTCAGGCGGCAGTGTAATGCGAATTAGAGAACGGGTATCTGGGTTCATCGTCGTCTCGCGAAGCTGATGCGGATTCATTTCGCCCAATCCCTTAAAGCGTCCGACTTCGACCTTTTTACCTTTGAAGACGGTTGCTTCCAGCTCGTCGCGGTGGGCATCATCACTGGCATATCGGCTCTCCTTACCAGCGGTAAGGCGGTAGAGTGGAGGCTGAGCTAGAAACAGGTGACCTTTGCGAACAATGTCTGGCATTTCTTGAAAGAAGAAAGTCATCAGCAATGTTGCGATGTGCGCACCATCGACATCGGCATCAGTCATGATGATTACGCGGTCATAGCGCAGGTTTTCGGCATCACAGTCCTTGCGGGTGCCACAACCAAGCGCGAGGCCCAGATCCGCGATTTCCGAATTGGCGCGGATTTTATCGATTGTCGCACTCGCAACATTCAGGATCTTACCGCGGATAGGAAGGATGGCTTGCGTTTTGCGATTGCGCGCCTGTTTTGCGCTCCCGCCAGCAGAGTCTCCTTCGACGATAAACAGTTCAGTTTCTTTGTCGGTTTCGCCGGAGCAATCGGTTAGCTTGCCGGGCAGGCGCAATTTCTTGGCGTTAGTCGCAGTCTTGCGTTTGACCTCTCGCTCTTGCTTGCGACGCAGGCGCTCGTCCATCCGCTCCATAACCTCGCCAAGCAGCGCTTTGCCGCGCTCCATATTGTCGGTCAGGAAATGGTCGAAATGATCGCGAACCGCATTTTCGACCAGACGCGCTGCCTCCGGTGAAGTCAGTCTGTCCTTTGTTTGTGACTGAAACTGAGGATCGCGGATAAACACGCTGAGCATTATCTCGGCGCCCGTCATCACATCATCGGCAGTGATGTCTTTGGCTTTTTTGGTGCCGGTGAGTTCACCAAAGCCGCGCAGGCCCTTGGTCAGGGCTGCACGCAAACCTTGCTCGTGGGTACCGCCGTCAGGCGTCGGTACGGTGTTACAATACCAGCTGGTCGATCCGTCAGAGAAGAGCGGCCAGGCTATGGCCCACTCAACCTTGCCTTGGGCCTGTCCCTCGGCATTTTCAGGAAAATCCTGATTGCCAGCGAACGGTTCGGCCGTAACACACTCGCGGCCGCCGATTTGTTCGAAAAGGTGATCTGCGAGTCCACCCGGAAATTTGAAAGTCGCCTCCGCCGGTACTTCTTCGCTTGTCAGGCTCTCGGCGCATTTCCAGCGGATTTCAACGCCAGCGAATAGATACGCCTTTGAACGCGCGAGTTTAAACAGGCGATGCGGTTTGAACTGGCGGTCGCCGAAAATTTCGGTGTCAGGAGTGAAGCTGACTTGGGTGCCGCGGCGGTTTGGTGCTGCGCCCAGTTCTTCGAGCTTTCCAAGCGTCTGACCTTTCGAGAATTCCTGCGCGAACAGTTTCTTGTCCCGAGCAACTTCAACACGAGTGTCAGATGACAGCGCGTTGACCACGCTTACACCAACGCCGTGAAGGCCGCCGCTTGTCGCATAGGCTTTGCCTGAGAATTTACCGCCAGAGTGCAGCGTTGAAAGTATCACCTCAAGCGTCGATTTGCCCGGAAATTTGGGATGCTCGTCAACGGGAATGCCGCGACCATTGTCCGATACGGTCAGGCGGTTTCCCTCATCGAGGCGCATTTCGATCCGGTTGGCATGACCGGCGACAGCTTCGTCCATCGAGTTGTCGAGCACTTCAGCAGCCAAGTGATGCAGTGCGCGGTCATCCGTGCCGCCAATATACATGCCTGGTCGCCGCCGTACGGGCTCAAGCCCCTCCAGCACTTCGATGGAGGAGGAGTCGTAATCGCCGCTCGATGTCGGCGTGTTTTCAAAAAGATCGTCGGACATGTCCATGATATGGACACGGCGACGCCCGCTCACAAGCGAAGGTGGGCTGTTTTGCTCGGGTTTTGCGCCGGTTTCTAGTTTGAGAAGCTTGTCGGAGCTGCTTCGACCGGGACAACGCTGTTGCTGCGGACTTCACGCACTTCCAAAGCGCGCTCTGCAATCCCGTTGCGACCAAAGCGAAATGGGCCATCGACGCCTAGGAATCCACCTCGATCGAACAGCATTGAAGTCGGGAAGTCTCTCCCAACGCGCCAATCACGGGCCACGCGAAGGGTCAGCAAAACCGAATCGTAACCCAGTGTTGCGATCCGATAGGGTTTGTTGCCAAAGCGCGCTTCGTAACTGTCGGCAAACCTCTTATACCGTCGATCCGAAACTGCAGCAAAGATCGCGCCGTTGACCGCGCTGGAACGGGTCAGGACAGATTCGCCGCTCCAAAGCTCTGTGCCAAGGATACGTGTTCCTTCGGCACCGCTTTTCTTAACTTCGCCCGCCGCTTGAACCGCCAGCCGTGCGCCGTCGGCGATCAATACAGTGTCGTATCCGCCAGCCGAACGAAGCCGCTGTGCCGCGCTGACAATCGAAGTGTTTCCGCGGGCATATTGGGCGGAGCCAATCAGGTTACCGCCATAGTCATTAAGAGCGCTGGTGAGCGCATCGAATGAACGCTGACCGTAGGTGCCCTCGGGCACTAGCGCTGCAAAGTTGTTCGATCCGCGCGCGCGCGCATAGGCAACAGAGCGGCGAATAGACTGTTCAGGCACATGACCCATCAGAAAAACGTCTGCACTTGCTACACGGGTATCGTTAGAAAACGCGATGGCGGGCACATTCGCAGGACGGGCAGCGGCTTGGACGGCAGGCACATTTTCGGCGAGCAACGGGCCAAGGATCAGTTTGTTGCCATCAGCGATGGCGCGACGTGCAGCGGCGCCTGCACCTTTCGATGTGTCATATGTCGTGATGCGCAGGTTGTTTGCGTTCGTATCAAGCAGCGCCATCGTCGTCGCATTGGCGAGCGATTGTCCGACAGCAGATGTATTGCCGCCCATTGGCACGAGCAGCGCAACGCGGTGACGGGTCGCATCACTTGGCAGCGCAGTTGCACTAGGCTCCGGCGTTGGTGCGGCAACAGGTCCGGTACTTTGCGAAGGGCCAGTTTTCGGAATGACGGAGCACCCGCCAAGCAATAATGCTGTCCCTGCGATAGCGAGCGCTCGCTTTGAAAATACGCGTGAAACGTGACTGCCCAAACTGTTCATTCTTGCCGACCCCTGATCGCTGCTCCAAAGATGGCGTCTTATGAACACGCCCGACCCTGAATCAGCCCTTAGTAAACCTCTAGAAGCAGGGCTTTATATTGTAGCCACGCCGATTGGCAATCTTGGCGATGTAACGGTTCGTGCAGTCGACGTGCTGCGTCGGTGTGAGGTAATTGCGTGTGAAGATACGCGAGTGACCGGAAAATTGTTGAAACATTGCGGCGTGAATACGCGGATGATGCGGTATGATGATCATGCATCGGACCGCCAGCGAGAGGGAATTCTTGATCTCGCGCGGTCGCAGCCTGTGGCTTTGGTTAGCGATGCGGGAACGCCTCTTATCTCCGATCCGGGATATAGACTTGTCCGTGATGCTCGCGAGGCGGGTGTCACGGTCACGAGCCTTCCGGGAGCGTGTGCCGCGATAACCGGCCTTACACTTGCCGGCCTACCCAATGATCGCTTCCTGTTCGCCGGCTTTTTGCCGGTGAAGGAAAAGGCGCGGGGCGATGTTTTGTCAGAACTCGCCAATGTCGCCGCAACCCTGATTTTCTATGAGACGGGTCCGCGCCTTGAAAGAAGTCTCAAGACGATTGCCGAGATATGGCCAACTCGAGAAGTTGCTGTGGCGCGAGAACTGACCAAGATGCACGAGGAATGCCGAACTGGGACTGCTTCGGATGTAGCCACCTATTACGCGGCGCACCCTCCGAAAGGCGAAATTGTGCTGCTTATCGGCCCTCCGGATGTATCAATATCGACGGCTGATCCTGACGCTCTTTTGCGTGAGGCGTTGCAGGAAGTCAGCCCAAGTAAGGCCGCCGCGAAAGTGTCCAAAGCCACCGGCATTGATCGTCAAACGCTTTACACCCGTGCAGTTGAGCTCAAATCTCAATGACCGCGAAACGGGAAATCGCCGAGCGCAAAGGGCGTGAGGGGGAGGCTCAGGCGGCGCAGTGGCTTGTCGGGCAAGGGTGGCGAATTCTGGCCGAAAGGGTGAAAACGCCTGTTGGCGAAATCGATCTGATTGCGCGAAAGGATAGGCTCACTGCCTTTATCGAAGTGAAATGGCGCAAACGGGCCGCTGATCTTGATACTGCCATCGACGAACGCCGGCTTTTGCGGGTTGCCGCCGCTGCCGAAGCTGTCGCTCACAAATACGCTCAGCCGGATGACGATTTGCGGATCGACGTGATCCTCCTTGCGCCTGGCTCTGTGCCACGCCACATCACAAACGCGTTTCAACCTTAAGAGCGAATACCAAAGGATTTCTGCATGACCTTGCGCGTGGCGGTTCAGATGGACCCAATCGAAGACATTAATATCGCTGGCGACAGCTCCTTTGCGCTGATGCTGTCTGCACAGGAACGCGGCTATGAGGTTTTCGAATATCATGTCGAAAGCCTGACGCTAGACGCCAATGACCGTCTGTTTGCGGAATGCGCTCCGGTGAAGCTTCAGCGGATCCAAGGCGATCATTTCGCGAAGGGTG
The DNA here is from genome assembly GCF_019204045.1 of Erythrobacter crassostreae. GTDB lineage: Bacteria > Pseudomonadota > Alphaproteobacteria > Sphingomonadales > Sphingomonadaceae > Erythrobacter > Erythrobacter crassostreae. Next base: position 2,117,981 of record NZ_JAGSPC010000001.1, read on the forward strand.
AATTGCAGCGGCTTGATCTGGGCAAGGACATCGATGTTATCCTGATGCGTCAGGACCCGCCATTCCACATGGGTTACATCACCGCGACGCACCTGCTGGAGCGGATCAAGGACGAGACTTTGGTGGTCAACGACCCAGCCAATGTGCGCAACGCACCGGAAAAAGTGATGGTGCTCGATTATCGCCGCTTTATGCCGCCGACTTTGATCACGCGTTCATCTGATGAAGTGAAACGCTTTATGGCCGAGCACGGCGCTGTGGTTGTGAAGCCGATCCACGGAAACGGCGGCAAAGCCATCTTCCGAGTACCAGATAGCGGCGACAACCTCACCGCATTGTTCGAGGTGTTCAATCAAACATGGCCAGAGCCCCACATGGTCCAACCCTTCCTCCCCGAAGTGTCTGAAGGCGACAAAAGGATTGTGCTTGTCGACGGCGAAGTGGCGGGCGCGATCAACCGCATTCCGGGCGAAGGCGAGTTCCGCAGCAATTTGGCCATGGGCGGAAGCGCGGAAGCGACGGGACTTACCGAGCGCGAGCAAGAAATTTGCGATGCGATGGGGCCGGATTTGAAACGGCTAGGACTGACTTTCGTGGGTATCGACGTAATCGGCGGCAAATGGCTGACGGAGATCAACGTCACATCGCCAACGGGGATTGTGGCGATTGATAAGTTCAACGGCACCGACACGGCGGGAATGATCTGGGATGCGATTGAAACGAGAGCAAAATCGAATGTCGGGACCTAATTTAGATCAGTTTGGGGCTGAAGAAGTCCTCAAAGTCATGCAAGATAACATGTGCTTATCTAAGGTATCTGAGGTTGAGTGCGTTCTTGATTTGATCGCGGGCCCAATAGCACAGCTCTATGATCAGAAAGACACAAGGGCAGATGCTTATCTGGAAACGTTGCACGATGCATTTGCCGCCATGCGTGACGATTTTGATGACCGGGATGCGCGCGCGATCGGAAAGTTCCTGAATGTCATTATTGCAGCGACCCAATAGCTGCAATTTTCGGTCTTGGAACTATTTTCGACTTTTCTCCGCTCTCGGATGCGCTTTGCGGTAATTCTCTAACAAGCTCGCCGCATCTACCTTTGTGTAAATTTGCGTCGACCCTAGCGAAGCGTGCCCCAACAACTCCTGCAAGCTCCGCAAGTCCGCGCCCGCGCTGAGCAAATGGGTGGCGAATGAATGCCTGAGCGCATGCGGCGTCGCGGTGTCGGGCAGGCCGAGCGCGCGGCGGGCCTTCGCCATCGCTTTCTGCACCATCCCTTGCGACAGCGCGCCTCCCTTCGCGCCTCGGAAAAGCGTTTCCGCCGGATCGATCGGGTAAGGGCATGCACCGGTATATTCTGCAACCGCATCCCGAACTATTGGCAATACCGGGACCAAACGTTGCTTGCCGCCTTTACCCGTGATTTGAAGCGTCTCTCGCAGAGGTGTGTCGCTGCCCTTCAATGAAAGCGCCTCGGCTATGCGCAGGCCGGAACCGTACATCAAAAGCAACACCGCGCGGTCTCTCGCGCCGATCCAGTCATCGCTCGCCGTTCCGTCGACCAGATCGGCGACGTTCACCGCTTCATCCGGGGTGATGGGGCGGGGCAGACCCTTCTTCAATCGTGGTCCACGAACGCGCGGGGCAGCAGGATCAGGATCGCCGCTTTCGCTCCGAGCAAAAGCGATAAAGGCCTTCAATGCGGATAATTCTCGCGCCGCACTGGTGTTTGCCAGACCATCGGCGCGCCTCGCAGCAAGATGCGCGCGCAAATCGTGCGCTTCAATCTGCGCGACTTCTTTGAAACTTGATAGATCATGCGCCGCCGTAAGACGTTTTGCGGCAGCACAATAAGCGCGCACCGTGTGAGCGGATCGCCGCTTGCTGTCGGAAAGATAGGAATGCCACGCGCCGAGAATGTCTTCGCGGCTCATGCGGTCACCAGAGCGTCACCAACAATCTCACCCAAAAGCGCATCGAGGAGTGGTCTTCCCGGAGCGGCGACACCAATACGTGACCCCTCCTGCCACATCATGCCAAGCTCAACATACTGGGCGAGTTTGTCTTGTTCGATGAGCGCCGCAGCGGACAAGCCGAAACGGGTAGACATCGCGCTCAAATCAATGCCTTCATTGAGCCGAAGGCCCATCAAAAGCGCCTCGGCGGCTTGATCGCTAACACTGAGCATTCTTTGCTCGGCAATGCCATGGGAGCGCTTGGCAACAGCATCCAAGAAGTTCTCCGGCTTTTTATGCCGGGTGGTAGCAAATCCGCCCCGCCGACCATGAGCTCCCGGCCCGATACCGGCATAGTCTTGATACCGCCAATAGGTGAGGTTGTGCTGGCTCTCTTCTCCAATGCAGGCATGATTGCTGGTTTCATAGGCAGGCAAACCAGCGGCGTGCGTCAATTCCTGTGTGAGTGAGAACAATTCGGCGGCAGCGTCATCATTGAGAGGGTCGAATAGTCCGCGGCGCACATCTGTGGCGAAACGCGTGCCTGGCTCGATCGTCAATTGGTACAACGACAGATGGTTGGTGCCAAAACTCAACGCTCGTGACAGCTGCTTCTCCCACTGCTTTGGAGTCTGGTTAGGCAAGGCGTAAATCAGGTCGAAACTGACACGGTTGAAGCTTGCTTGAGCCATCTCAAGCGCTTTCAGTGCCTCTTCTGCTCCGTGAAGGCGGCCCAGCCATTTAAGCGTTTTATCGTGCAATGATTGCACGCCCAGCGACACTCGATTGATCCCAGCGCTGGCGAGAATTTCAAAATTTGCCGCCTCGACAGAGGACGGATTTGCTTCGAGTGTTATCTCAATGCGCTCGTCAAAGCCCCACAAATCCGATGCTTCGTTCAAGAGTGCTTCGACCAATGAAGACGGCATCAATGAAGGTGTACCGCCGCCAAAGAAGATAGAAGTTAAGCTCTCGCCACCCGCAACTTCGGCCTCCGCCCGCATGTCTGCGACTAATGCGTTCTGCCACCCAACTGCGTCGACTGTTTCACGCACATGCGAGTTGAAGTCGCAATAGGGGCATTTCTTCTCGCAGAAGGGCCAATGGATATAAAGCGCGCGGGCCATTCCGAGATCCTATGCGATGTGTGCAACGAAAAGCCAATTTATCAATTCGACGCGATCCAAGAACCAGTGAAGCCCGACCGTTTGAAAAGCAGGCCAGGTGGTTTTGACTAACCGCTATTAAGCATGGTTCTTCAGCACATCTTAGACATGCTCAGGTGAAAGCGATCACATGATACTAGCTCGCGAATTGCTCCGCTCAACAAGCATCATGATTGTTTCGATGGCTACCGCGCTTGGTGGCTGCGGTGGCGGCGATTCTCCGCCGCCAAGCGGGAACTCCGGCGCGATTGCTCCTTCGCCAAGCCCGTCTCCTTCGCCGTCACCCTCTCCCACCCCATCGCCAACTCCGAGCCCGTCTCCATCGACCGGAACGGCATCTTCGCGTCAGGACCAGATGCTTGCCGTGATGCTGCGCGATCACAATGCTGCGCGGCGCGAAGTGGGGACGCCCGATCTGGTGCTGGATGATGACCTCAATGCGCAGGCGCTAGCCTATGCTGAGGAACTGGCCTCAAGCGGCAGGTTTGAACACAGCTCCAACAGTTCGCGCCCAGGGCAGGGCGAGAACCTTTGGGCTGGCACAGCTGGCGCGTTTAGTTACGAACGCATGGCCGCAGGGTGGATCGATGAAAAGCGATTTTACGTTCATGCCAACTTCCCATTCGTCAGCAATACCGGCCAATGGCAGGATGTGGGCCATTACACTCAGGTGATCTGGCAAAATACTGACAAGCTGGGCTGCGGGATAGCAACGGGGAACGGGCGTGATGTCCTTGTTTGCCGGTATAGTCCTCCGGGCAACGTCGTCGGCCAGTTCGCCTATTGATCAGGTGCCAAACTGGTCTGCAAACAGTTTGGCGAATGCATCGGCACGGTGACTGATTGCGTGTTTCTCAGTTGGATCGATCTCGGCAAAGGTTTGTTCGCGTCCTGCGGGTATAAAGACCGGGTCATAACCGAAACCCATTTCACCCCGAGGCGGCCATGTAAGCGAGCCGGGGCATTTGCCTTCGTAGACTGCATGCTCTCCGTCTGGCCAAGCCACAGCCAAAACGCAGTGGAAAGCGGCAGAGCGATCAATGTCGGGACCGAGCTGCTGCAGCAGCCCTTCAACCTTACCCATCGCCAGATACCAATCGCGGCCAGGCTCTCCTTCGAAATGCTGCCTCTCGGCCCAATCTGCCGTATAAACCCCCGGTCGGCCGTTAAGAGCATCAACAGCTAGTCCGCTATCATCGGCGAGGGATGCAAGCCCGGAAGCTTCTGCCGCCGCGCGCGCCTTGATCAGCGCATTTTCAACAAAGGTTGTGCCCGTTTCTGCTGGTTCAGGCAGCCCAAGTGACCCCGCGGAGATGCACTTCATACCGAACGGATCGAGCAGGGCAGAGATTTCCTTCAGTTTACCCGCATTGTGGGTCGCTATTACAAGCGATCCGCCACCAAGTTTTCTCATGATCGTGCTTTCGCTTTTTCAGGGAGGCCATTCATCGCTAATCTTCGCCGGATGAATTCTGCGTGGTCGCTACCGATTTGCGCCTTTGGAAAAATATACCCCAATTGGCGCGTGGGATGGATGGCAATTACGTGAGTGTTTTCATTCCACAGCACCATGTTCGACCACTGCGCTGTGACACTCCCCGATCGTTGCGAAATCGAAAAATCAGTTTCGGAAACCGACAGGGTCATTTCCTCTTGGATCAGGCTGTACTCTCGATACGTTTTGCCCACGCGCCATGGCAGAATGATGAAACGCGAAAGCAAGAACAGAACAGTGCCGGCGCAGATGCCACCAATCGCCGCGCCGATTGATAGCATTGGGTCGCCAACAAATATTGCAACCAATGCTATCAATGCGACAAATCCCGCAATGAAAACAACGAGATTTTTGATCTGAACAGCGTGAACAAGCTTTGCAAATTCGAGGTAGTCGTCTTGCGAGATGTGATACTTTACAGGCCCGAGCATTAGCCGCCGGTTACGTCTAACTGCGCTTTAAAGATGCCATCGCAGCCGATGTTTGCGAGGCGAAGCAGGCGTAACAGGCCCTCCTCGTCGTAAGTCGCGCCTTCGGCTGTTGCTTGTACTTCAGCAATCTGTCCGCCGGAAATCAGGACGAAGTTTGCATCAGCATCAGCATCACTATCTTCTGGATAGTCGAGGTCTAGAACCGGAGTGCCTTTATATATCCCGCATGAGATCGCGCCGACTTGGGCCGTGATTGGATCTTCTTTCAGATCACCCGCTGCCATCAGGCTGTTCACGGCAAGACGCAGCGCCACCCATGCACCGGAGATCGACGCCGTACGAGTACCGCCATCAGCCTGAATTACGTCGCAATCCAAAGTGATCTGACGCTCGCCCAATTTCTTAAGGTCAACAACAGCACGCAAAGAGCGACCTATAAGGCGTTGAATTTCTTGCGTTCGACCGGATTGTTTGCCGCGTGCTGCTTCGCGGCTGCCGCGTGTATGGGTTGCACGGGGCAGCATCGAGTATTCGCCTGTCACCCAGCCTTCACCTTTGCCGCGGAGCCAAGGCGGGATGCGTTCTTCAACAGAAGCAGTGCATAGTACTTTCGTATCGCCGAAACTGATCAGGCAAGAGCCCTCGGCGTGTTTGGTGTATCCAGTTTCAATCGTGATAGCGCGCATTTCGTCTGGCGCGCGTCCTGAAGGGCGCATTTGGTAGCTCCTGCTTGCTTTGATTCGTGTCGTTGCGCGGTGTGAAGGGGTTCACCCGTCATCGCAAGGCTTGGCGAATTCAAATAGGGCGCTAAATTGGCCTCATGGCTTCTCCACCGATCACCGAACTGACCGAGCGCGCGCGCGAAATCTTTCGCCGTGTTGTTGAGGGGTATATTGATAGCGGCCAACCGGTCGGGTCAAAGGTGTTGGCATCAGACGGGACGCTTAATCTATCCTCGGCGTCCATCCGGTCGGTGCTGGCCGATCTGGAAAGCTTGGGGCTGCTTACCGCGCCGCATACGAGCGCAGGACGTATGCCGACCGATGCCGGTCTTCGGATTTTTGTCGATGGTATGATGCGAGTGGCCGAACCGACCAAAGACGAACGCGCACAGATCGAAGCGCGGCTTTCGGAAAGCGGTCCGGTTGAACACGCTTTGCAGCAGGCCAGTGCGCTTCTTTCTGACCTGTCCGGTGCAGCGGGGATGGTAATGGTCCCGACCCGCGAGCAAAAACTTTCGCAATTCAATCTTGTCGATTTGGGTCAGGGTAGGGCGCTGGCGGTGCTCGTTGGTGAGGATGGCGGCGTCGAAAACCGTGTTGTCGAACTTGGCGGTGCGTTGACCCCGGGCTCGCTCGACAGGGCAACGAATTATATCACTGCTAGGTTGGCTGGCCGAACATTGGCTGATGCCTCGCATGCAATGCACGCAGAAATCGCCGCCGGGCAAACACAACTGGATGATGCAAGCCGCGACTTGGTTAAGCGGGGGCTTGCCGTGTGGAGCGAAGATGCAAACGAACGGCCAGTCCTAATCGTACGCGGCGCAGCAAACTTGCTTGATGAGGCGGCGCTGAACGATATCGATCGCGTGCGCTCGCTCCTCGATGACCTTGAAGACAAGCAATCTGTGGCAAGCGTTTTAGAAAGCGCGCGCGAAGCAGATGCAACCCGCATCTTTATCGGAAGTGAAAACCGATTATTCGGTCTATCGGGTTCATCGATCATCGCTTCACCCTATCGCGACCGTGAAGGCCGTGTAGTCGGGGTTTTGGGTGTGATCGGTCCGACAAGGTTGAATTACGCGCGAGTGGTCCCCATGGTTGATTTAACAGCAAGATCGCTTGGCCGTTCGTTGGACAAGCTCATCGTTTAGACGGATAATCAAAAGACATGATCGACAATGACAAGCCGCAGGAAGAAGCGGCGAATGAAGACGTTAAAGCGGAACTGAAAGGTGTTCCTGAAGAGTTTCTCTCCGATGGGGAGGAGACAGGTGAAGATGGCGGTGACGACCTGAATGAGGCACTCGAATCGCTCCGCCGCGATCTTGAGGAAACCAAGCAAGAGGTCCTTTATGCAAAGGCGGACACGCAGAATGTACGTCGCCGCGCGGAGAAGGATATTCAAGACGCGCGCAACTATGCCGCGACCGGGTTTGCCCGCGACGTATTGAGCGTGTGGGACAATCTTTCGCGAGCCGTCGACGCAATTCCAGGCAGCCTGCGCGAAGATGAAAAAATGAAGGGACTTGTCGTCGGAATCGAGGCGACCCAGCGCGAGCTTGAAAAAGTATTCAAACAGAACGGTATCGAGCGGATCGCTGCGTTGGATATGCCACTTGATCCGAACCAGCATCAGGCGATGATGGAAGTCCCGACGGATGAGAAAGAGCCCGGCACAATCGTGCAGGAAATGCAGTCAGGCTGGATGATTAAAAACCGTTTGCTGCGCCCTGCAATGGTGGCTGTCGCGAAAAAACCGGAATAAGATCAATTTAGTCCGATTTCGGGGAATTGAAAACATTCGCTGCAGTTGTATTACGTGATGTGACAACATCACCATGCAACAAACACTTGTCTTGTCTGCCGGTCCCCCTCCGGCAGAGGGCAACAGGAGTGAATGAAATGAAAAAGTTTTCTGTATCTCTGGCGGCTTCGCTAGCGGTCGGATTTTCAGCCCCCGCGATGGCTCAAGACGAGGATCGTGCGGGCTCTATTCAAGTTAAGGCTCTCGGTACGTTTGTCCTCCCCGACGGAGAGATAAACGAAGTTGAGGTGGATGCGATCGGCGTTCCTGCTGGCAGTCAAACAACTGTGAATGACAACTTTGTGCCCACAGTCGCAGTCGAGTACTTTTTCTCAAACAACATATCGATTGAGACAATTGCTGGAGTGACCCAACATGACGTCGATGGCGCGGGCGCTTTAGCGGGCGCTGAGGTCATCTCAGACGCGCGCATCATTCCCGCCACCATCACCGCCAAGTATCATTTCGACTTGGGTGAAAGTGGCATCAAGCCATATTTTGGCGCTGGACCGGCATATTTCTTCACCTTTGATGAAAGCGCCGGCGCAGGGGTTGGCGATCTTGGCATCGTCGATGCTGATCTCACAGATGAGCTTGGCGTCGCGCTTCAAGCTGGTGCAGATATTGCTTTCGGTGACAGTGGGTTAGGTCTGTCGGTTGACGCGAAGCGATACTTTATTGGGACAAATGCACGTTTTTTCGATGCAACTGGAACAAAAGTTTTGCGGACAGCTCATACTCTTGACCGATGGTTTAGGCAATCGACAAAAGGGGCATCTGAGCAATCAGGTGCCTCTTTTTAATCTGACCTGCAGCGAGCAGTCGCGCAAAGAGAAAACGGTTTTCAACCGAAATCAGGCAGCGGACTTGCCTCTATATCGTCAATTAGTTGGCGGTTCATCGCGGATTTGTTCGCGTTAAACGCGCCCGCATTTAAGCTCTTCATGTGGGTAAGTGTTGCCTTTAGCGTGGCTTCCACATCATCTGGTGCAACGACATTCTGGAAATAGCCGACTTTGCCCGCATCGACCGAGCTGAACATCTCTGATGTGGCCACCGCTTTGCGTCCATGCGGATTGAGCCGGGCGGCGCCCAAAATCATGGGATATATTGGTAGGGCCATGCCAATTGCGCTTTCGTTCATTCCTGTCACAAAATCGCCTTCGGTTCCGATGGCGTGGTCTGCGGCAAGCATCAGGAATGCACCCATTGGATATGCGTGCCCCTCGCACACGGTGATTACAGGGGCAGGGTGACGAAGGATGGCAAGGATCGCGTCCTTGCCCGCTTGCAACTGTGCTGTGGCAATTTCTGGTCCAGCGCCAAAGCCCTTCAGGTCAAAACCGGCAGAGAAAATGCCTTTTCGCCCGCGAATGGCGACTGGAGCAAGGTCTTTGGAGCACTCTGCCAAGGCGGCAACAAGTGCATCCAGCTTTTCCTTGTTGAGCGCATTCACTTTGCCGTCATCCAGTGTGAGGATGTGGGCACCATTGCTGCTTTCAGAGGTAATCATGAATGTCTCCCGGTCAGAACTTTGGTAACGATTGCAGGGCTGCAACGCACGTTCAATGGCTAATTTGGGCTGCCCCTACGGCATTCTGGCGAGGGCAGCTTACAAAGTAGCGCCTCTGAATTTTACAAGGACATCGAAGGCCGCTCTATCGCCGACGCCAGCCAATTTTGCCCCGTGTCTCAACCAGAATGCATGCTTCACAATTTCGGCCTGCTGCTCGATCCCGTACTCCTCAAATGTCTGTCCCGGTTTGAGGCTGTAGCCGTACCGGCAGAACGGATGACGGCGCAGCAGTAGATACCAGTCACCGTGTGTCTGGGTTTGCCAAACATGGGTGAGTTCGTGGATCAAGTGACCTTGCTTCGCCAACTCCACTGTCGAGAAATCATCGCAGTATGCATGGCCAGCGGGATGGAAGTGCAAGTGCCCGCATGGAGCCATCGTGATGCGTTTCGGTTGAAACGGAAAAAACTTCCTACGCTTCAGTTTAATTGGCGCATAGTCCACTGCATCGCCGAAGACTGTCCTAGCAAGTTCAACTTCGCCAGGTGTCAGATGGCGCTCACCGCCAACCGGACATGCGGGTAACGTAGCATTGGTTTCCATTTTGCCAGCGATTTGGTTCAGCCTCCGTCGCCGGCGGCGGTCGCTCTTGGATCACCAGCGGCGAGCACTTCGGCTTCGAATTTGTGCGTTTGACCGCCCGAAACGGTTAGAGTGATTTCGGCCTTTCCACCGGGCTTAAGTTCGGAAGACGGGTCGAAAGCCATTACATGAAGCCCGCCCGGCTTGAACGCGACCTCGGCTCCGTTGGTAAGAGGAATGGGGAGCGCTTCCATCATCTGCACTTTGAAATCATATTCGCCATAATCATGCAGCGTTGCGCTGCCTGCTTGTGCAACATCAGCTCTACGTATTGAGAGGCCGCGATCTGCATCGTATTTTAGATCGAAGTACACGGCTGCAGGGTTCCCCTCGACAGCGTTCAGCACCATCCGCGCATTTTCGATACTCATTCCAGGGATCGTACCTGCGACTTCTTCTACGGGCGCTTCGGGTTCTGTGCCGCATGCAGATAGCGACAATGCGCTGGCCATAGTGGCTGCCGCGAACATGGATTTGAGCGCGCGACCGCTTTCGATTGAAGTCTTCATTCTGGTTGTCCCCTCTTCATACGCGATGAAAACTAGTGCGTCCGATCTCTTGTGCCAAGCAAAACCGCACCTATATCCCGCTCATATTCGAGCCGCCGAGGCGTTTTGCCCAAAGGATATTCCATCGGGGAAACGCACGAAGGCGGTGTCCAACAAACTCCAAGAGATGGGGAAACAATGGGTAAAGTAATCGGTATTGACCTTGGTACTACGAACAGCTGCGTGTCCGTCATGGACGGCGGCAAACCGAAGGTAATCGAAAATTCTGAAGGCGCTCGCACGACGCCTTCGATCGTCGCTTTTACGAAAGACGGCGAACGGTTGATCGGTCAGCCGGCCAAGCGCCAGGCAGTGACCAATCCCGACAACACTCTTTTTGCGATCAAGCGTTTGATCGGTCGTCCGTTCAACGATCCGCTTACAGAGAAAGACATGGATCTTGTCCCTTATGAGATCGTCAAAGGTAAGAATGGCGATGCATGGGTGAAAGCGGGAGGCGAGGAATATTCGCCTTCGCAAATCTCTGCTTTCATTCTGCAGAAGATGAAAGAAACCGCTGAGAGTTACCTCGGCGAAACAGTTGATCAGGCGGTCATCACTGTTCCCGCTTACTTTAACGATGCGCAGCGCCAGGCCACCAAAGATGCCGGTCAAATTGCTGGCCTCGAAGTCCTGCGTATCATCAACGAGCCTACTGCGGCTGCGCTGGCATACGGCATGGACAAGAACGATGGTAAAACCATCGCTGTTTATGACCTTGGCGGCGGTACATTCGATGTTTCGATCCTTGAGATCGGTGACGGTGTCTTTGAAGTGAAGTCGACCAACGGTGACACGTTCCTTGGCGGTGAAGACTTCGATAATGCGATTGTTGAATGGCTCGCAGAGCAATTCAACAAGAAAGAAAGCATGGACTTGAAGACCGACAAGCTCGCTCTTCAGCGTTTGAAAGAAGCCGCGGAGAAGGCCAAGATCGAGCTTTCCAGCTCGGCAACAACCGAAGTCAATCTCCCGTTTATCACAGCGCGCATGGAAGGTGGATCATCCACCCCGCTCCACCTCGTTGAAACGATCAGCCGTTCTGACCTTGAAAAGATGGTTGGAAATCTGATCACCCGCACGCTTGAGCCCTGCAAGAAAGCGCTCAAAGACGCGGGCGTAAGCAAGGATGAGATTGACGAAGTGATCCTGGTCGGCGGTATGACCCGCATGCCGAAGGTTCGCGAAGTCGTTGAGAAGTTCTTCGAAGCCAAACCGCACACTGGCGTGAACCCTGATGAAGTCGTTGCGATGGGCGCGGCCATTCAAGCAGGTGTTTTGCAAGGCGACGTTAAAGACGTCCTGCTTCTCGACGTGACGCCGCTTTCGCTCGGTATCGAAACGCTTGGCGGCGTGTTCACTCGCATGATCGACCGCAACACCACGATCCCGACGAAGAAGACCCAGACTTATTCGACTGCTGAAGACAATCAGCAGGCTGTGACGATCAAGGTTTTCCAAGGCGAACGCGAGATGGCAGCTGATAACAAGCTGCTCGGCAACTTTGACCTCGTTGGTATTCCACCCGCACCGCGCGGAGTTCCTCAGGTTGAAGTGACGTTTGATATTGATGCCAACGGTATTGTCTCGGTTTCGGCCAAAGACAAAGGCACCGGCAAAGAGCAAACTATCAAGATCCAGGCATCGGGCGGTCTGTCAGACAATGACATCGACCAGATGGTGCAGGACGCGGAGAAGTTCGCCGACGAAGACAAGAAGCGTAAGGAAGCCGCAGAAGCGCGCAACCAAGCCGACAGTCTTGTTCACGCGACCGAGAAGCAGCTTGAAGAGCACGGCGACAAGGTCGACGGTGATACCAAGACTGCTGTTGAGGAAGCATTGGCGGCAACCAAGACCGCTCTTGAAGGTGATGATGGCGAAGAGATCAGCGCTAAGGCGCAGGCTCTGACCGAAGCGGCTATGAAAATGGGCCAGCAAATCTATGAGCAAGAGCAAGCTGCTGCTCCGGAAGAGGGAGCCGAATCTGCTCCTGAAGAGCCTGCAGACGAAGACGTTGTCGACGCCGAGTTCTCCGAGGTCGACGAAGACAAAAAGGACTAATGTCCTGATGAAAAACCGTTCCGCCGCCGGTGTAAGATGCACCGGCGGCGGATAGTTTTTGGTAGGGCGAGGACTTTATGGCTACCGAAACCGATTATTACGAACTGCTTCAAGTCACCCGCGATGCTGATGGCTCAGCGCTTAAGAGTGCGTATCGCAAACTTGCGATGAAATTTCACCCGGATCGCAACCCGGGCGACGCCGAAGCGGAAGCAAAGTTCAAAGCCTGTAACGAGGCCTATGAGTGCCTCAAAGACCCTCAGAAGCGCGCCGCATATGACCGGTTCGGTCATGATGCCTATAAGCAAGGCATGAGCGGCGGCGGTGGAGGCGGCGGCTTTGGTGGCGGCGCTGGCCAAGGCGATTTCGGCGACATTGGCGATATATTTGAAACTATTTTCGGCAGCGCGTTTGGCGGAGGCGGCCAAGGTCGCGGACGTCAACAGCAACGTCGAGGTGCCGATCTTCGATATGACATGCAAGTCACGCTGGAAGAAGCGTTTGACGGCAAATCTACCGAGATAGAAATCGAAGTCTCGCAAAGCTGTGACACTTGCGAAGGCTCAGGCTCTACCCCGGGGACTGGCGAGCGAACATGCAATCTGTGCCATGGTCAGGGTGCTGTACGCGCCAAGCAGGGGCTGTTCGTAGTCGAGCGTCCATGCCCGACATGCGGCGGCCGCGGATCGGTGATCGAGGACCCATGCGGTGATTGCCGCGGGGAAGGGCGCGTTGATAAAGCACAAGCTCTTGCTGTGGAAATTCCGCCTGGTGTGGACACGGGTACTCGCATCCGCCTTTCAGGCAAAGGCGAGGCAGGCCAACGCGGCGCGCCTCCCGGTGATCTCTACATCTTCATTCATGTAAAGCCGCACACGGTGTTCGAACGCGAAGGAACAACCTTGGCAACGCGGGTCCCAGTTAGCTTTACGACTGCGGCACTCGGTGGGAGTGTAGATATTCCAGATCTCGACGGTTCGACTAATACCGTCGATATTCCCGTCGGCATTCAGTCGGGCAAGCAATTGCGCGTGCGCGGCGCAGGTATGCCGGTTCTACAGGGACGCGGGCGCGGTGATTTGGTTGTGGAGATCGGCGTTGAAACCCCAACCAAGCTCAGCCGGCAACAGAAAGAAATTCTAGAACAATTCCGCGAGACGGAGACAGGTGATGAATGCCCTGAAAGCAAGGGCTTCTTTTCCAAACTCAAAGATGCTTTCGGAGCTTAGGGTGCGCTCGACAGCATTGTGATCACGCTCTAGGCAGTATGCCGAACAGGAGACACTGCCATGAACCGCCTCGCCAAACTGACCTTCACCGCTGCGGCTGCCCTTGCTTTGACAAGCCCAACGATTGCGCAGCGCAATTTTGACGATGTCGAAATCAAGACAGAGGAAATTGCGCCCGGAGTTGCGGTGTTGTTTGGCGCGGGCGGCAATATCGGGCTTAGCTACGGCGAAGACGCTACTGTCTTGATCGACGATCAGTTTGCTCCACTGTCTGGCAAGATCGAGGCTGCGGTCGAGGCATTGGGTGCACAACCGGTGAAGTATGTGGTCAACACCCACTGGCATGGCGATCACACGGGTGGAAACGAGCACTTCGGTAAGACAGGCGCGACGATCTTTGCGCATGACAATGTTCGCGTTCGTATGTCGACGGATCAGCAGCGCGGAACTCGAGTGACACCTGCATCACCAAAAGAAGCTTTGCCCGTCGTGACTTACGGCCAAGGCATGCGCTTCCACTTGAACGGCGACACCATCAATTTGATGTTTCTGGGTGGCGGTCACACCGATGGTGACAGTGTTGTGATCTGGGAAGAAAAGAATGTCGTCCATATGGGCGATTTGTACTTCAAAATTCCGGGCTACCCTTTTATCGATGTTGATTCTGGCGGCGATGTCTATGCCGCGATGCAGTCGCTCGATTTGGTCATTGCGATGATTGATGATGAGACGAAGGTGATCCCCGGCCACGGTCCAATGTCGACGAAGTCTGAATTGGTCGCCTATCGCGCGATGATTGTTGAAGCTGTGACGCGCGTGGAAGCATTGAATAGCGAAGCCAAGAGCCTTGAAGAAGCTATCGCGGCAAATCCGCTGGCTGATTTTGATAGAGGCGAAGGCTTCATCAGCGAAGATGCGTTTGTGACTGCCATTTGGCGCAGCATCGAAGGCTGATTATCCGAACCGGTCGATAATTTCGCCCCGGATCGTTTCCAACAACTTGTGACGGCAACGGCCTGCCTCGCGTTCCTCGTCAATAATGGCGAGGAATGCTGCGCGTTTGTAATGCCGCACAGTCGTTTCAGGCAGGCCACCTTCTACTGTCGACGTAACAAAGTCGATCATCCGCTCCGCTCCGTGCAGCCGGCCCCAGACATAGTCATTCTCACGATATGCGCGGCTAAAAAAGGCGCCGAAGTTGTAGAATTCGATCCCGCGCAATGTTGCCTGCGTCCCGCCTTCGCGGATTGAGCGTGCATCATCGGGGCTGATCCGATCAATTTTGACTGGATTGTATTCAGCCAATCGATCGCTTTGGACCAAAGGCAATGTTGCTACATCGTAAAACGGGAAACCAAGATAGGTCAAAAGCATGCGGCGCTTTAGGTTCTTCGGCATTGCGTCCAGCGCCTCGGCGAACATTCGTTCAGCCTCAAGGTCGGATTCAGGCAATAGCCGTGTTCGCTCAAGGTAATCGAGGACAGCTCCCGGATTCTCCACGCACTCGCGTGCAAGCTTGCAGAATTCGTCGCTCGAAACTGCGCTTTCATCGGCTTTGTTATAGAGGGCAAGGATCTCATATATTTTGCCTCGAGCCAGATCGAGTGCATCATCTGATATCTCGGGATCCGTTTCCCAGTCGCGTGATAGCCGTCGCGCGAGCAGTTGCAGCCTTCTGATCCGGAACCCGATATCGTGCGCTCGGAAGAATGCGATTGCACGCTCGCTTGCTCCTCCGCCTTCTTCGGTGAGATGCTCAAGTCCGCGCTCCGCGAGCGCGCGGCGTAAGACTTCGGCAATCAGGCCGCTATCAGCAAGGGTCAGTTCCGGTGCTGCTGAAAGAGTTAGTTCGGCAAGCCGATCAATGATCGCTGTAAACTTCGTCTGAGCATAGGCCCCGAAAGCATAGCCTGCGCGTTCTGCGGCAGCTTGCTGCGCCTTTGCTCTCCAGTTTCCAAGGCGTTTTGGATTTGGACTGTCGAGAAAGAAGGTGAGGCCAAACAGTTTTTCAACCGCGCGGTCAATTTCCGGACGCAGGCCCATAACTATACGTTGCAGGCGCTCGGCATCCCGAGACTGTTTCTCAATCCTCTCCAGATCATCGCGGATGGGTTGCTCACGCGGGATGGTAGAAAGTGACCCGAGTATTGCACCGAAGAAGCCGACCGGCTGATCCGCTTTGTCACCGACTGATTGGCTGCGATCAGGGCGCGGTTCAATGTAGACAAAACGGCGATCAACTTCGCGCTGGGAACTGCGATTATTGAGCGCATTCAATGCGGCACCGAAGGGGGCGTTGACCAATACCGAGCCATCAATCAGCGCGACATTATCAATCGTTCCGTCGCGCACATGCATCGGCATCACGCGAGATAGAAAGCTCCCGCGCGACGCCCAATCGCGACCTTGTTCAGCCGCCAGCCGATCAATCTCATCAATCATCAGCGGCGGAAACGCTCCGGGAAAGCTCGCAGTTGCTCGTGCTGCAGTGACCAGCTCCAATGGATCAGCAAGCGCGCCGTCGTCGCCGTCTTTCACTATGGTGCGAAAACCGATTGGCATTCGATGCTCGGTTTCTTCGACAATCGCCGGAGAATTCAGACGAAGCATCTCCGCATGGCCGCGGAAGTCCGTTGCGGTGACAAAAAGATCGATGGGATGACCATTCGGAAGCAGCGACGGCCCAAGGTCGCTAGCAGCCATGCTGTCTAAGGCTTCGTAAAGCATTGACGAGAAGCGATCGCCGGAAAACGGAGGGTTGAACCATCGTCCGCGCACGAGACGTGAGACTTTTCGGCGAACTTCATCGCGGGTTTCGGGCGAAACACTTTCGCTCACGGCATTGCCGGGACGTTTCAGGAACCAATCTGCAATCGGCTGCGCCCAGATCTTTGCGTAGCGCCACATTGGTTCGGCATCGGGATCGGTCAACTCGCTTACATCGGCATTCTCGAGCCATAGGTCAGTCAACGGTTCGAGTGATTGGCCCGACTGTATCGCCTGTGCGAGGAAGACAGCGTTGATCCCGCCGGCGCTTGCTCCTGTAAGGATGTCGGGCAGGACGCGAAGTCTTAGACCGCAATCTTTCTCAATCGTTTGAAAGAGTTCGCGATAAACCCGCGCAACTCCTGTTAGATCGCCGCCGATGGGCGCGTGGAAGCAACGGCTCGCTCGCGCCAAATGCCAGATCTCTTTCGTAACGCCGTGCATATACACCGCGAGGGAGACCCCGCCGTAGCAAATGAGAGCTAACCGTAATTCCTTTTGCCGCATGACTTATTCTGTGGCGTGGATAGCGAGGCTTTGCAATTGCGTTCTGTAAATGTTCCGTTTATTGGCGGGGGATGGCGAAGAGCAAAAAACGGTATGTCTGCCAGTCCTGCGGCGCAGTTTCACCACGTTGGCAGGGCCAGTGTGCTGAATGTTCCGAGTGGAACACGCTTAACGAAGATGCGCCCGCAACGGTCTTTTCGCAAAAACATGACCTATCTCGCGGTGGGCGAGGTATCGAGTTTGTGCCGCTTAATCGCCCGACCGAACTGCCTGTTCGTAAATCGACCGGCCTTGCTGAGTTTGACCGTGCATTGGGCGGCGGTCTTGTTCCAGGTTCGGCTGTATTGATGGGCGGAGATCCCGGAATCGGTAAGTCCACTTTGCTGCTGCAAACGGCTGCGACAATCGCCAAGGGCGGGAATGATGTTGTATATGTCAGCGGTGAGGAGGCCGCTGGTCAGGTTCGATTGAGGGCAACACGTTTGGGTGTGGCCGATGCGCCGATCCGGCTCGCATCGGAAACATCGGTGCGAGATATTCTCACAACACTGGGCGAGGGTGAACCACCGGCATTGCTCGTGATCGATTCGATTCAGACGATGCACTCAGACACAATCGAAGGCGCGCCTGGCACGGTGAGCCAAGTCCGTGGCTGTGCGCTGGAACTGATCCGTTTCGCCAAGCAAAAAGGCACAGTTGTCGTCCTCGTCGGTCACGTCACCAAAGACGGCAATATAGCTGGACCGCGCGTGCTTGAGCATATGGTTGATGTTGTGATGAGCTTTGAAGGAGAGCGCAGCCACCAATATCGTATTTTGCGTGCTCTTAAGAACCGGTTTGGCGCAGTTGACGAAATTGGTGTGTTCTCGATGGTGAGTGAGGGGCTCGAAGAGGTCTCCAATCCTTCGATGCTGTTCCTTTCTGGTCGGGATCAACCATTGGCGGGCAGCGCTGTATTTCCTGCTCTAGAAGGCACACGTCCGGTGCTCGTTGAAATTCAGGCTTTGATCGTCCGGCTTCAATCCGGCGCTACACCGCGGCGCGCTGTTGTTGGATGGGACACCGGGCGCATGGCGATGTTGCTTGCAGTATTGGAGTCGCGATGCGGGCTGAATTTCAGTTCTGCAGAGGTCTATCTGAACATTGCGGGCGGATACCGCCTCGCAGACCCGGCCGCCGATCTTGCAGTTGCGGCGGCGTTGGTATCCGCTCTGGCGGACAAGCCTCTTCCCGACAAAGCTGCGTGGTTCGGAGAAGTCTCTTTATCAGGGGAAATTCGCCCGGTTTCCCATTCGGATTTGCGATTGCGAGAAGCTGCGAAATTGGGTTTCACTTCGGGTTTCGGCCCGTCCGATGCCAAGGTCGGGTCGGCCAAACTGAAATATCGCGGCTTGGGACAACTCGCCAACCTCGTTGACCAAGTGATGGGTACCGCATAAATCCTTTTTCATGACTTTGTTTGATGTGATCGTTCTGCTTTTCGTTGGCTTTGCCGCGATAGGCGGCTTCATGCGCGGTTTGGTGCAGGAAGTTCTCTCGCTTGCTGCCTGGATCTTGGCGGCTTTTGCGGTTTATTACCTGCACGATTTGCTGACCGAAGCGCTCAGAAGCGTCTACAATGCGGAACCTGCGACACCGTTGCTCGCGTTCGTACTGCTGTTGCTCATACCTTATGCATCAATGCGGATCATAGCCTCCAATGCTGGCGAGGCCTCCCGAAGTTCCATTCTTGGTCCGATCGACCGGCTACTGGGCTTTGGCTTCGGCGCGGTGAAAGGCGCGTTGATTGTAATATTCGCATTTTCGATTGTCGTGCTTGGGTTTGATACCGTTTGGGGCGCGAAAGGTCGCCCTGACTGGGTGACACAAGCCCGCACATATCCGGCTGCTGATGCGTTTTCACGTCAACTGGTTCAGATGATTTCAGCTAGGCGCTCGCGTTTAGAGGGGGAGGCGGAAGCTGAAGAGGCGGCCAATTCTGACGGATAGCCCTTATGCGTGAAGGATCTACGGCAAAGCTATATTCACCTGAGCTGCTTGCTCTTTCCGCAACGCTCGCCGATTTTCCGTTAAGTGATAACTTTGATGTCTATGCCGAAGCGCATTCGCGGACATGCGGAAGCAAAATCAAGATCGGTTTGAGCGTAACGGCGAGCCAGACTTTTCGCGTAGGTATGCAGGTATCAGCCTGCGCTGTCGGTCAAAGCTCTGCAGCTATCTTGGCGCAAGGGGTTGGTGCTGCGTCGATGGACGAGCTCGCAATTGCCCAACAGGAAATTGAGGCATGGCTAGCAGGAGCGGGCTCCCTGCCAGATTGGCCTGGCTTTGACGCGCTTGCACCCGCATTGCCCTATCCGGGGCGTCATGAAGCAATTCTATTGCCGTGGAGAGCCGTAACTGAGGCGCTTTCTTCTCCGCTTGCCACAGGCTAGTACCTTCTGACATTCGACCTGTTAGAGACGGGTGCAACCGGGGTAAGTGGGGATTATGGCAGAAGCACAAGCGCTTGCTGAGCGAGAACCGACAGACAAGGAAATCAAGCTGGTCATCGGCGCGTCGAGCGCTGGGACAATCTTTGAATGGTACGATTTCTTTATCTACGGAACGCTCGCCTACATCCTGAAAGATGCGTTCTACGACGTCGACAACGACACGCTCGGATTGCTGCTAGTCTGGTCGACTTTCGCAGTCGGCTTTGCCTTCCGTCCGATTGGTGCGATTTTGTTCGGCTTCCTTGGTGATAGGTTGGGGAGGAAGTACACGTTCCTCGTGACTGTAACACTGATGGGCATCGCCACAGCCGGAGTCGGTTTGATCCCGACGGTCGATCAAATCGGTGTGATCGCGCCGATGATCGTAATCTTCCTTCGTGTGCTTCAAGGCCTTGCGCTTGGCGGGGAATATGGCGGCGCAGCAATCTATGTCGCTGAGCACGCTCCACCTGAGAAACGCGGGTTTTACACCAGCTTCATTCAGGCGAGTGTCGTTGGCGGTTTCGTCTTGTCGATCATAGTTGTGCTGATTTGCCGGTTTGTAATCCCAGAAGAGGATTTTAATTCCTGGGGCTGGCGTGTTCCATTCCTCTTGTCGATCATCTTGCTGATTATTTCGCTTTGGATGCGTTTCAAATTGTCAGAAAGCCCGGTCTTCAAGGCGATGAAAGAAGCCGGCGAGACATCTGGCAACCCGTTCATCGAGAGCTTCACTTACCCGGGTAACAAGAAACGTATCTTCGTTGCGCTGTTTGGTGTGGCAGGTATCTTGACGACAATTTGGTACACAGCGTTCTTCTCCAGCCTGTCCTTTCTTAAAGGCGATATGCGGCTTGATGAGTTAACGGTGGAGATCATCCTGCTGATCGCGGGTCTACTTTCCATGGGACTCTATTTGATCGTTGGCCGATGGTCGGACCGCGTTGGCCGTAAAAAACCGATCATCATTGGTGCACTTGCGACGCTCGCGCTGCTGTTCCCGATTTTCTGGACTATGGGTAGCCTGGCCAACCCTGCTTTGGCAGAGGCTGCTGAGAAGAACCCCGTTGTCGTTACTGGCGCTGATTGCGTGACCGATCCGTTCGCGGATCTGTTTGATCGTGAGCAAAGCGCCTGCGGAAAAGTCTTGAGCAGCCTAACTTCAAGCGGTGTTTCTTACACTGTGATCGAGGGCGATACTTTAGGTGTGACAGTCGCTGGTAAAGTAGTTGAGATTGTCCCTGAGTGGCTTGAAAGCGGCAACGCAAGACGGGACGGTCTCCAAGCGGCGCTTACGCAATCAGGCTTTGATTTCACCCGTCAGATCCCGCCGATTGGCAATATCATTGGCATTATCGCAATGCTGCTTGCTCTGGGTGTGCTGTCCGCGCTGACTTATGGATCGGTCGCTGCGTTGCTGTCAGAGATGTTCCCGCCTCGGATAAGATACTCATCAATGTCGATCCCGTACCACATTGGCGCTGGCTATCTCGGTGGCTTTCTCCCGCTAATTTCGGGCATTATTGTCGCTAGCACCGGCAACGTTTATTCTGGGCTGTGGTACACTTGGGTGGTCGTCGCCATAGGCGTGGTAATCGCGTGGTGGGGGCTCCCAGATGGCCCGCCAACAGACTTCTCAGATGACGTCCAAGGATAACATCGCACCAATCGCGCCGCCGCCAACGCACCGGCTGAAAGTCGACAAGGATGCTCTTGCGAACAATTGGAAGGCGCTTGATGCACTTTCCGGTTCGGCGTCGACAGGTGCGGCGGTAAAGGCTGATTGCTACGGATTGGGCACTGACGTTTGTGTGCCAACCCTTCGCAATGCTGGTGCGGCAATGTTCTTTGTCGCGCATTGGAGCGAGGTTCTGGCGCTTTTGCCGCATGTCGAACCAGTCCAGATCGCGGTCTTACATGGACCAATGACCGCTGCCGACGTGGATTTCGCTCTCGCGAGCGGTGTCAGGCCGGTCATCAATTCGTTGCAGCAGGCGCAGCGATGGGCCGAGAAGGGCGGAGGCCCATGCCACCTAATGATCGATACAGGGATCAATAGGCTTGGCGTTGAACCGATCGAACTGTCGCATGGCGTGTTGCAGTCCCTAGATGTCGATTGCTTGATGTCACATCTGGCTTGTGCAGATGAAGACAATCCGATGAATGGAGAGCAACTCGCCATCTTCAGGGAAGCTGCAAACAAGATCGCTCACAGGCGGCTTAGCCTTTCCAACAGTGCAGGAATCGCCTTGGGCAAAGACTATGCTTTTGACCTGACTAGGCCGGGGATAGCTTTGTACGGAGGGGTTCCTCGCAACGAACTGGCAAGTTGCATCCGGCAAGTGGCGTACCTTGAAGCAGCGATCATTCAAGTTCGCAATCTCACCGCAGGTGACAGCGTAGGATACAATTCTGAGTTCACAGCTGACGGATCAATGCGGGTAGGCACAGTCTCTCTTGGTTATGCGGACGGATTTTTAAGAGCAAGAGGTCCCGGCTTTCGACTCATGCACTCCGGAAATGAGCTCCCGGTCTTGGGCAAGGTGTCGATGGATATGATAGTCGTTGACTTGGCCCAAACGCCTGAAGTTAGCGAGGGAGATTGGCTGAATGTGCCATTCTATTTGCCCGATGCTGCGCAGCAAAGCTCTGTTTCTCAATATGAATTGCTAACGGTTTTGGGTAAGCGATTGCGCAACTGCTAACGCGTTGTTGCACCGCACATTGTGCAAGTGCTAAGGCGATGACGCAATAAATTCAGAGGTCGAAATGGCACGCAAATCAAAAGCCGCAGACATGAATGCTGGCGACAGCATTATCATAAAAAAGTACGCCAACCGGCGGCTCTACAACACCAGTTCGTCCAGCTATATTACGCTTGATGACTTGGCGAAAATGGTGCGTGAAAATGTTGATTTTCAGGTTCTTGATGCCAAGTCCGGTGATGACATCACGCATTCGATACTGACCCAGATCATCATGGATGAAGAATCAAATGGCGGGAAAATGCTGCCTGTCAGTTTCTTGCGCCAATTGATCGGGATGTATGGCAATTCCATGCAGAATTTGATGCCGTCTTATCTTGAGGCGAGCATGACGAATTTTCGGGAGAACCAATCGAAGATTCGTGACGCGTTTGAAAAAGGCATGTCTGCAAATCCGCTCGCTGCAATTCATGAAACGAACATGGCTTTGATGCGGGCTGCGGCCGAAACACTGATCCCGGGTGCCAAGAAAGACGCTCCCGCAAGGCGTTCACCGCCCGAAACTCCGGACAACTCCGATACAGAGATCGCTGCTCTGCGTGAACAGATGGCTGCAATGCAAAAGAAGCTGGACGAGCTAGGCTAACAGCCGCAAGCGTCTATCCGAGTAATTTTAAGCAGGAAAAGCACAGAACGTGTCCAACATTCGCCACGCCTTAACCGTGAAGCGCGAAGACGATTTCGCGAAATGGTATCAAGAAGTTATCAGCGCCGCTGACATGGCCGAGGAATCGGGTGTTCGTGGCTGTATGGTGTTCAAGCCGTGGGGCTACGGAATCTGGGAGCGTGTTCAGCGCCTAATGGATGACCGGATCAAAGAAGCCGGCGTCCAAAACTGCTATTTCCCGCTGTTCATTCCGCTTGCGAACTTTGAGCGCGAAGCCAGTCATGTGGACGGTTTCGCCAAAGAGATGGCTGTCGTTACGCATCATCGCTTGATTGCAGATGGTAAGGGTGGGCTGATCCCTGATCCCGAGGCCAAGTTGGAAGAGCCGTTGGTGGTCCGTCCCACGTCAGAAACGATCATTGGTGATGCAATGGCGCGTTGGACACAGTCTTGGCGCGACCTTCCGCTGATGATTAACCAGTGGGCAAACGTTGTTCGCTGGGAAATGCGGACGCGCATGTTCCTGCGCACGAGCGAGTTTCTCTGGCAGGAAGGGCATACAGCCCATGCTGACAAGCAAGAAGCATTGGAGGAAACTCATCGTGCCCTCGAAATGTACCGCGCCTGTGTTGAAGAAGATTTGGCCCTGCCAGTGATCGCAGGCGAGAAGCCAGAGAACGAACGCTTCCCCGGAGCGGATGAAACGTGGTCCATCGAAGCGATGATGCAGGATGGCAAAGCTTTGCAAGCTGGCACGTCGCATTACCTGGGCACCAACTTCGCCAAGGCCGCTGGTATCCAGTATCAGGACCGCGAGGGCACCCAAAAATTTTGTCATACGACCAGTTGGGGCACATCAACCCGCATGATCGGCGGCGTAATTATGACGCATGGTGATGACGATGGCTTGCGCGTGCCGCCGCGGATCGCGCCTTTCCAAGTCGTAATTCTGCCAATGCTGCGTGATAAGCCCGAAGATGAGGCGACGCTGGCCTATTGCGAACAAGTTCGCGCAGGTATCGCGGCGCAGTTTTCCTTGGGCGAGAAAGTGCGTGTACTGCTGGACAAAACACCGGGCAAAGCTTCGGCAAAGCGGTGGGACTGGGTGCGTAAGGGCGCGCCGGTTGTGATCGAGATTGGATCACGCGATATGGAGAATGGCAAAGTTGCCGCGATCCGGCGCGATAAGCTGTGGAACCCTGAAACAGGGAAGCTCGCGAACTCGTTCCCTCAACGCGATGAATTTATCTCGGGGATCAGCGACTTGCTCGAAGACATTCAAAACAGTCTTTACACCGAAGCGCGTGATCGCCGTGATGCTAACATCACGCGCGGCGTGACTGAATGGAGCGAGGTGACCGAGTTCTACAAATCCAACGGTAAGTATCCCGGTTGGATCGAGGTTCAGTGGTCCAAGCCATCGGGCGCCGTGTTGGAAAAGGTTGTTGAGCAGTTGAAGGAAGAAAAGCTGACCATCCGAAACGTACCGCGTGATGGTGATGATGCCGATGGCACATGCATCTTTACCGGAGAGCCAGCAGTTGAGCGAATTCTGATCGCGCGGGCTTACTAGGCGACGGGAACTGATCGCCGCGCAGACTTGTTATTCTTGCTCTATCAAGCAAGAAGGTCCGCATGATCAAACGTCTCGCTCTCACTGCCGCTATTCTTTCCGCTCCGCTAGCTGCGGATGACCACAAACGGTCGAACTCTGACGATGTTTTGGCCGAGCAGGTTTCTGAAGAGAGACTACGCGCGGATATGGATAAGATCGTGTCTTTCGGCACGCGCCATACATTGTCGTCCCAAACTGATCCGAAGCGCGGTATCGGTGCGGCGGTAAACTGGGCTTTGGACGAGTTCCGACGGATCGGAGCTACGTGTGACGATTGCTTTGAAGTTATGTCGGTAGAGCGTGTTATTGACGCGGACGGTCGCCGTATTCCTCAGCCGACACTGGTTCGCAATGCTGTAGCGATCCAGCGCGGGACGAAGCGCCCAAACGAGGTCATTATTGTTCAAGGACACTATGACAGCCGTGTGACCGATCCCCTGAACGGAACTGACGATGCGCCCGGCGCGAATGACGATGGATCGGGCAGCGTGATGATCCTTGAGGCGTCCCGCATTCTGTCTCAACAAGAATATCCCTCGACGATCATTTATGCGCTTTTAACCGGTGAAGAGCAGGGGCTCTACGGTGCGCGTATCCTTGCCGATTGGGTGGAAGAGCAGGGCATGACGGTGAAGGCGGTGCTGAACAACGATATGATCGGCAATTCGTGCGGGTCTGACGGTTTTTGTGATGCCAAAAACGTTCGAGTTTTCTCCGAAGGTCTCCGCGCGGATTCGACCGAAAGGCTGCGCGCACGCCAACGCCGGTTCGGTGGTGAAAATGATTCGCCCGGACGCAATCTTTCGCGGTGGCTTGATAATCTCGCTGACGAGAATCCCGATGGGATGCAGGTCCGCCAGATTTGGCGGACAGATCGAATGGGCCGCGGCGGCGATCAAATTCCGTTCCTCGATAAAGGTTATCCCGCGGTGCGCATCACCGTTTCGGTAGAGGATTACGATCACCAGCATCAGGACCTTCGAGTTGAAGATGGCGTGACCTACGGCGACACGGTGGACGAACTGGATTTCGACTATTTAACGCGTGCGTCCCGACTGAATGTTCGGGCGCTACACAAACTGGCAATGTCGCCGATGCCGCCCAAGCTCGACGCAGATGCGGTCGTTAAAACCTATACCGAATTGTCTTGGGATCGGATCGAAGGCGCCGAAACATACCGTATTTTCATGCGCTCAACTGATGCGAGTTATTGGCCGAAGGAAAGCGCCGTTTCTGTGAGCCATATTCCGGCGAGCGGAGTAGGCGAAGATCACACTTACAGCATTGATGGGGACGTCACCTTTGATCAGGTCGACATGCGTATTCAAGACGAAAAGTTCATCGTGAAATTGGCTGGTGTACGCGGGGATGACTGGTTCTTCGGAATATCAGCTTGCAACGGCGAATATTGTTCGGCCGTTTCCACCGCTGTTCCTGGCGGAGCATTCGAGCCAGTGGCCCAGCCCGAAGGTGACAGCGAGTAAGCACTCGTCCATAGGCCTTCACTATGGCCAAACGACAAATGAACCGTCCTGCCGGGATGCCTTCCCGCGAGCAGATCCTCGAATTTATTCAGTCCTCAGACAAACCAGCAGGCAAGCGCGAAATCGCGAAAGCCTTTGGCCTGAAGGGGCAAGAGAAAATCGGCCTCAAGAAACTACTCAAGGATATGGCCGAAGAAGGGCTGATCGATGGGAAGAAGACCGCATTCCACATGATGGGCGGAGTGCCAAAGGTTACGGTCCTTCGTATCGTTGCGATCGAAGATGGAGAGCCGGTTGCTGAGCCGGACAACTGGTCTCCTGATGCCCCTGGAAAACCGCCTCGTATTGTTGTGAAAGAAATGAAGGGGCGCGGCGGCAAACGCGCGCCAGCTCTCAAACGCGGCGACCGCGTTCTCGCTCGTACAGAGGAAGCGGATAGCGGATGGGTCGCGTATCCGATGAAAAAACTTCCCGCTCGGACCGAGGGGATGATGGGTGTTGTCGAGATTGATGGTGGCGGCAAAGCATGGCTTGCTCCGGTCGACAAACGGATCCGGCAGTCCGCTCCAATCAAGGATGTTGGAGAAGCTGAAGCGGGCCAACTGGTAATCGCAGAGCCGATTGGCCGCAGTGATCGTGCTGGTGTGAAGGTTATTGAAGTCATCGGCGATCCTCTCGCCCCGAAAAGTTTCAGCCTGATCGCTATCGCGAAGCACGGCATTCCTCACGTCTTTCCTGAAGGTGTACATGCTGAGGCAGAGCGGGCCGCTCAACTAAGGTTGTCCGAAGAAAAGCGTGAAGATCTGAGGCATTTGCCGATCGTCGCGATCGACCCGGCAGATGCGCGAGATCACGATGACGCAATCTGGGCAGAGCCAGACGGGCAGGGCGGTTTCAACGCGCTCGTCGCGATTGCCGATGTCTCGTTCTATGTGCGTCCGGGCAGTGCGCTTGATAAGGAAGCGCGCAAACGTGGCAATTCAGTCTATTTCCCCGACCGTGTCGTGCCGATGCTGCCGGAAATCCTTTCGGCCGATGTCTGTTCGTTGCGCGAGGATGAAGACCGCGCCGCGATGGCTTGCCATCTGCATATTTGCGATAAGGGCAAGATCACAGATTTTCGCTTCACAAGAGCGATAGTCCGGATCCATCACAACATTCCGTATGAAGACGCGCAGGCGGCAGTTGATGGTGGAAACCCGCCAGAGTATCTCACAAATTTATGGAATGCATGGCACGCCTTGGCCGATGCGCGCGCAAACCGGGAACCGCTTGATCTTGATTTGCCCGAGCGCCGTGTGCTTTTGAATGACCGGGGTCAGATTGAAGAAATAGCGGTTCGAGAACGGCTAGATGCTCACCGCGTCGTCGAAGATTTCATGATTGCGGCCAACGTCGCTGCGGCGAAAGCGTTGGAGGCGAAGACAGCGCCGGTCGTTTATCGCACACATGAGACCCCGAGCAGAGAAAAACTGATCGCGCTGCGCGACTATATGGACACTTTGGGCAAGAAGCTCGCTTTGGGTCAGGTGGTTAAGCCTTCGCTGTTCAACGCAATGCTCGCGGATGTCGAAGAAGAGTCCGAAAAAGCTCAGATTATGGAGGCGGTTCTGCGTAGCCAGATGCAGGCCTATTACGGCCCTTCAAATTCTGGTCACTTTGGTCTCGCGCTGGATTCATATGCGCACTTCACGTCGCCGATCCGTCGCTATGCCGATCTGTTGATCCACCGAGCGTTGGTTGATGCCTACAAATTGGAGCAGCCGAAACCGTCTGGCGATCTGCCAGATGTAAGCGGATTATCGGATAAAGACCGTGCCAGCCTTCAGGAGATTGCTGATCAGATTAGCCAGACTGAAAGGCGCGCAATGGAGGCGGAAAGGGACACAATTGACCGCTATGTCGCTGCGTGGCTTTCAGCGCGGGTTGGACAGATATTCGAAACGAGGATCACCGGCGTTCAAGGCTTTGGATTCTTCGCGACGATTGTCGGGCTGGGCGGAGATGGCTTGGTGCCGGTCTCTACGCTTGGCGGAGAATATTTCCGCCATGACGAGGCCGCACAAACTTTAGTGGGTGTGGATAGCGGAACGTCTTACGCACCGGGCGACCGGCTAAAGCTCAAACTGGCTGAGGCCAACTCTTTGACCGGCGCCCTCAAATTTGAACCGGTCGATGAAGAGGGCAATTCTCTCGAGCAGCGCGGCAAACGCTTTGACTATCAAAAGCGCGGCCGTGGAGGCCCGAAGAAGGGCAAATATCAGTCGGGTAAGCGAGGGCGGCCAGGAAACATCCGTCATCAAGGTCGGCGAAAATAGCTTCGCAATTCAAATGCCGTGATCGGCGTCCTTCTCGTCATAGTTGGATGGGATAATGTACAGCGGACAGGACAGTTGTCCCGCGTGACTTGAAAAATGCGTTACGAGTGGCCCAGGGGTGCCGCCTTCCGCGGCGCCCAAAATGAGCGCTGCCACTTCATCGTGTGATTCGAGGAACTCGCTCAAAATGCCTTGGCCGTTGCCAATTTTGACCGAGATTGTTGGCATTATTCCACTTTCTGCGAGCAAATTTCCGGCGACTCCATGCGCCAGCATTTCGGCCCGGTCACGCGCCTCTTGCTCAATCGTCGCCTGAACCGCGCCAAATGCACTGAAATTCTGTTGGGGCACCAATGCGAGAATATGCACCGCGCCATCGACCGCGACAGCCCGGCGTGCGGCGAAGCGCAGAGCAGCGCGCGCTTCTTCACTTTCATCAGTGACGACTAGGAATGTGCGCATTAAAGCCTCCTACAAAGGCTATCCAATCAAATGGTTTCGTATGCAAGGCCTTGTCCCGAGCCTGTGGATTCGCCAGAGAAGTTACGGAACTGCCAAACGAGGGATTGAATACTCCATGGCCATTGAAATCAAGATGCCTGCTTTGTCTCCAACGATGGAAGAGGGGACGCTCGCCAAATGGCTGGTGAAGGTCGGCGATACGATCCAATCCGGTGACATCATGGCCGAGATTGAAACCGACAAGGCAACGATGGAGTTCGAAGCGGTCGACGAAGGCGTACTTGCGGCAATCGCCGTTGAGGAAGGTTCCGAGAACGTACAGGTCGGCACCGTCATCGCAATGCTTGCAGAAGATGGTGAAGATGCGGGCGATGTCAGCGTGCCTTCGGGTGCGACTGCGCCTGCTCCAGAGGCCGCAGAAGAAGCCTCCGCACCGGAAGCGGCCTTAACACCGGCTCCAGCTCCAGCTCCAGCAACCACGCCGGCAAAACCCGCTGCCTCTGGCAGTTCCGGGGATCGCATCATTGCATCGCCTTTGGCCAAGCGTATCGCAGCGCAAAAAGGCGTAGAGCTTTCAGCAGTGAAAGGCTCTGGCCCGCGTGGCCGGATCGTCAAAGCAGATGTTGAAGGATTGGATGCCTCAACCGCTTCGGCGAAATCGAGCACACCCACGAAGGGAGCAGCTTCGACCCAAGCAGCGAATGACTATGATGCACCGTTTGAAGAGCAGAAGCTCAACAACGTGCGCAAAGTTATCGCGCGCCGCCTGACCGAGGCGAAGCAAGAAATCCCTCACATCTATCTAACGGTCGACGTGCGACTTGATCCGCTACTTGCGCTTCGCAAGCAGCTGAACTCTTCGCTGGAAGCCGACAACGTTAAGCTTTCGGTCAACGATCTAATCATCAAAGCGCTGGCGAGAGCCCTTCAGCGCGAGCCGCAGTGCAATGTCAGCTTCCAAGGCGATGTGATGCATCAATACACACGCGAAGACGTGTCGGTTGCAGTTGCTGCTCCAACAGGGCTTATCACGCCGATTATACGCGATGCTGGGCGAAAGGGCCTCGCAGAGATTTCGACAGAAATGAAAGAGCTCGCTGGTAAGGCCCGCGACGGTAAACTGCAGCCACACGAATATCAGGGTGGCACGGTTTCGCTCTCAAATCTCGGTATGTTCGGAACCAAGCAATTTGATGCCGTGATCAACCCGCCGCAGGGTATGATTCTCGCAGTCGGTGCAGGCGAGCAGCGCCCCCATGTCGTCGATGGGGCGCTTCAAGTTGCCACCGTCATGAGCGTAACAGGCAGTTTCGATCACCGCGCAATCGACGGCGTTGATGGTGCTAAGCTGTTGGATCAATTCCGCAGTCTGATAGAGAATCCTATGGGCCTTGTCGTTTGACCATAGCAGAGTCACTCAAACTATTCAGCGTCGCCGCCGCGTGTGCGGCTCTGGCCGCGTGTGCACCGGACGACTATGATCGGGATGGTGTTTCCCCGACTGCGCGAGCAACATCAACCGGTACACCTACGCGTCCTGTCCAGATTGGTTTTGACGGTCCGCGCTTTGATGCGTGCGCCGGCTTTGGCCGGGTTACGAACCTGAATTCGCGCGGCGATAACTTTCTCTCAGTCCGAGCGGCGCCATCTGGAAACGCAGAGGAGATCGATCGGCTTGGACCTGGGCGGGGCATTTCTATGTGTCAGCAGGTTGGGAACTGGATTGGGGTTGTTTATGCACCGGCCAGTGAAGAGCCAATCGATTGCGGTGTCAGTTCACCGGTTTCATCAAAACGAGCATATCGGGGCCCCTGCAAATCCGGTTGGGTGAATGAGAACTTTGTCGAGCTGATCGCTGGGTAAAGGCCAGAGACGTGTTCGACCCTTTGATGACCTTCATTAGGATTTTTCTCATCGCATTTTGCGCGGGGCTGGCAGGTTGGGTCCCAGTCGGTCTTTATGGGATCGTATTAGAAGGTCAGGTATTTTCCGAAGGAAGCTCACAATTTGCCGCAATGCAAATGGCGTTTTTGGGTAGTTATGCGGTTGGATTTCCGATCGCATTGCTAGTCTATTTTCTCGCGGGGGAGCAGTTGGCGCGCTGGCCATCGACGATCTTCGTTATTGGCGTCCTATCAGCAGTTATGATCACGCTCGCCAGCTTTACGCTTGCAGATAGATATGCGGCACTTCTCTTTGGAGGCGGAAGCCTCTTTGCGGCGCTGACATATGCGACACTCGGGTGGTTTTGGGTGATTAAGCCCCAGCAGGAGGCGCTGCTTGCGAAAGCGTGATCCAATGATCCGCGTCACAGCGATGCCTGCTGATCTCAACCCTTATGGCGGGGTTTTTGGAGGCTGGTTGATGGCGCAAATGGCGCTTGGCGCGGGCTCGCTTGCCAGCGGGGTAGGGAGGGGCAAGGCGGTTGTCGTCCATGCAACTGACTTCACGTTTCCCGATACGATGAACATGGGCGATGAGCTTAGCGTGTATTGTGAAGTAATCGCGACGGGGAATACATCGCTTACAATTCAGGCCGAGGGCGTTGGACGGGACCGTGATGGTGAAGCAACTGTCACGGTGTCGAGTGGTACCTTCAAATTTGTCATGCTGGATGCGAATGATCGTCCGCGTGCAGTCAACTTAGAATCTGAATGCAAAAGGGATAATTGAATAATGTCAGCCAGTTATGATGTCGTAGTCCTTGGCTCCGGACCCGGCGGATATGTCGCCGCGATCCGCTGTGCGCAGCTGGGTTTGAAGACTGCGATTGTCGAGCGTGAAAAGTTGGGCGGGATTTGTCTAAACTGGGGCTGTATCCCGACCAAGGCTCTGCTCCGTTCTGCTGAGATCAAGCATTACATGGATCAGGCTGCTTCCTATGGCTTGAAAGTCGCTGGCACGATCGAAGCCGATCTTGATGCGATCGTGAAACGCAGCCGCGGCGTTGCCAAACAGCTTAATCAGGGGATCGGTCACCTGATGAAGAAGAACAAGATCACCGTCCATATGGGTGAAGGTACTTTGACAGGGCCGACATCACTGACGGTCAAGGGTGATAAGGGCGATGAAAAGTTGACGGCGAAGCACGTTATCGTCGCGACAGGAGCGCGTGCGCGTGACCTTCCGTTTGCTCCTGCGGATGGAAAACGTGTTTGGACATATCGCCATGCGATGGTGCCGCCGGAGATGCCTAGCAAATTGCTTGTTATTGGATCAGGCGCAATCGGCATCGAATTCGCGAGCTTCTACAACGACATGGGCGTTGATGTAACGGTTGTCGAAATGCTGGATAGGATTGTTCCGGTCGAGGACGCAGATGTGTCGACGTTCCTTGAAAAAAGCCTGACGAAACAGGGCATGAATATCATGACCGGTGCCGGCGTTGAGGATCTTAAGGTGACCGCGAAAGGCGTCACGGCAAAGATCAAAGACAAAGCTGGGAAGATCAGCACGACTGAATACAGCCATGTGATAGCTGCCATTGGTATCCAACCGAACACCGAGAATGTAGGGCTTGAAAAACTGGCGGAAATGGAACGCGGATTCATTCAAATTGATCCATTTGGCCGCACAAAGTCAAAAGGGCTTTGGGCAATCGGCGATTGCACACCCGGACCATGGTTGGCGCACAAGGCAAGCCACGAAGGCGTGACCTGTGCAGAGGCAATCGCGCAGGAATTGGGCAACAAAGATGTGCATCCGCACCCTCTGAACCGTGATGCGATCCCCGGCTGCACCTATTGCCATCCGCAGATTGCCAGCGTTGGCCTAACGGAGGCCAAGGCGAAGGAAGCGGGTTACGAGCTGAAGGTTGGCAATTTCCCGTTTATCGGAAACGGAAAAGCAATCGCTCTTGGTGAAGCAGAGGGCTTTATCAAGACTATCTTCGATGCGAAGACAGGTGAGCTATTGGGCGCACATATGATTGGTGCGGAAGTGACCGAGTTGATTCAGGGCTACACCGTCGGCAAAACGCTAGAAACTACCGAGGCCGAGCTTATGCAGACAGTGTTCCCGCATCCGACCTTGTCTGAAATGATGCACGAAAGTGTACTCGACGCATACGGGCGCGCTCTGCACTTTTAGTACTTTGTGATTTTTCGCTGGAAGATCGCAGGGTTGCCTAGGCGACCTTGCGGTCCTCTATTTCTGCCGCGCCATCCACCGTGCGTGCAACACTCTCGGTTGGCGCTCCGTAGAAATATCCTTGGAAGCATGTGCATCCAAGAGCCCGCATTGCGATCGCCTGTTCGTCTGCTTCAATGCCTTCGGCGGTCACAACCATGTCGAGTGATTGCGCGAGTGATACGATGGCGGTGACGATCGCCTGGCTTTTTAACGAGCCTGAGCTTGCTGCCTGCACAAAGTCGCGGTCGATTTTGATCATCGAGAATTGCATCTTCTCGATGTAGTTAAGCGAGGAATAGCCCCGGCCAAAATCATCCAGAGCGAACGAGACGCCAATGTCAGTCAGACTGCGTATCAACCCCTCTAGCTCTTCATCCATTTCAAGGACGATGCTCTCGGTGATTTCAAGCACCAGTCGTTCCGGCGCTAGGCCGCTTGCTGCAAGAGCTTCCACTACAGTGCCCAAGAAGCTGCGATTGTTCAGCTGTAACGCTGAGACATTGACGGTCAGTTTGACATCGTCGGACCAGTTCACTGCCTCGTGGCAGGCGGTACGCAACAGCCATTCGCCTAGCGGTCCGATAAGAAGTGCGTCTTCCGCAATAGGAATAAACACCTCTGGCGAAACCGCCCCGCGTTCCGGGTGGTTCCAACGCATCAACGCTTCCTGACAGACAACTGTTTTGCCATCATTGGCGACAATTGGTTGGAAAGAAACGGAAATTTCGCCCAGCTTCAATGCGTTTTTGAGATCGCGTTCAAGCAGAGCGCGCTCTTCCAATTGACCGCGCATGGCCTGACGGTAGCTGACATGCATACCGCGACCGCGGCCCTTCGCTTCATAAAGTGCGAGATCAGCGTTGGTCATCAAGATACTGGTCGACGAACCATCGCGGCCGATTTCAGCCATGCCGATAGAGGCTCCGACCGATACTTCTTTGTCGTCGGTGACAAACGTTTGTCCTACCCGCTCGATGATAGCAGTGGCAATTGCTGCAGCCTCGTCGAGCGTGCTGGGGTGGGGCAGGAACAGTCCGAACTCATCACCACCAAGGCGGCCAATAACCGCGCGCTCAGTAGCGGATTGGCGAAAACGCTGTGCGACCTCTGCTAGAAGCGCATCACCGATTGCATGACCAAACACATCATTGACCTGTTTAAACCGGTCAAGGTCGATCAACATCAATACGCCTTGATTACCGTCGCGCGCACATGCCGCCGTTTCTTCATCAAGAAGATGACGGAAATGATCGCGCGCGTATAGCCCGGTGAGGCTGTCATGTTGTGTCACATAGGTCAGCTTTTCGTTTGCGGTCTTAATCGCTTCGCGGTTGCGATTGACCGTTCGCAGGACTGCAAGAGCGATCAAGAACGCCAAAATGACAAGCGCAACGATTGCCGACAGCATCACGTTCTGGTTCTGCGCGGTCATCAGCTGCGCTTCATTCAGCTCTTTCTCAGCCGACAATTTCGAAATACGCAGTTCGCGGTTTTCCGCGTCAAAACGTGCACCGAGCAGTGCGTTGTTCGCTTGCGCAGATAGGTCACGTGCCTGACTATCGATCCTGTTGAATGCGGCGATATGTTGCGCTGCTAACCGGTAATCGCCGGTCTCCGAATAAATCCGGTAAGCAGTTTCATGGAAATCGCGGAAGTATGGCGACGTCTTCTCAAGATCCTGCCCTTCAAAAGCGCGCGCCATGTGAACTTGGGCCAGGGATGTCCGGCCGTCTTCATAAGCAATTTGCGATTTTACGCCGTGTAGGAATGGCATCCAATCCGCGGCATCCCGCTCAGCCAGGCGCATGCCTTGGTTCACGCTTTGCTCTGCGGCCGAAACCTGTCCGTTGAGAAACTGTGTCGAAGCAATATTGGTGAGAATTCGAGCTTCCAGCATGGCGCTGGACATAGTTCCGGCGAGACCTAGAGCCTGCTGAAATTCTTCCTCTGCCTCATCATAGCGTCCCAGCTCTTTAAGCGCGTTGCCGCGGTTATTGTGGGCAGAAAGAGAAAGAGAAGCGTCCTCTGGATAAACTGTCGTTGCTTCACGATAGTAACTCAGGACTCGTTCGTAATCTCGCGCGTCTGAATAGAGCGAGCCCATATTCTGAAGAACAATTGCCTGACTGCGCCCCTCTCCCAAAGCCTTGTAGCGATCGTGTGCTTTTTGAAAGCTCGACAAAGCTTCGCCGTAGTCGCTGTTTGCGGCTTGAAAGCCAGCCTGTGAGCGTAGCAAGTCAGCGTGAAGCTTGTCGTCAGGAGCAATACGAGCGACTTCTTCAAGAGCTTCTGAAATGATCTTTTGTGCTTCTGGCGCGCGATTGAGACGCATCAGCGCCTCGCCCTGCAGCCACTTTGCAGTCAGACGGGCGAGGGCGCTTTCCCTACCTTCGTCGCCAGCCTGCTTTTCCGCATCACGAGCCGCTTTTAGAGCAGCCGCTGAATTGCCCATCATCTGGGTCTTGGCCGCCGTGATACTCTCTTCATATGCGTCTGAAGCTGTTGCGTCCTGACCGAATGAAGCGACTGGTGTGACCGCCAGAAGGGCAGACGCAAGGATTGCGTATGTCTTCACATTCCTTTGCATCTCATTCCTCCTGTTAGCCGGGTTAGTCGATCAAATTGCCTTTGATCGTTGCCTATAACTGCAAGTCGTTTTCAAAGGGTTTAGAAACGCAGCCCGAAGTTGGCACCGAGCATGAAGCTTTCATCCTGGCCGATTTCACCAGCGCTGATGTAGCGACCGATAAGGCCCAGCTCTGACGTCTTCGTGACTGGTGTCGCATAGACGATTTCACCAGTGTAACGACGCTTGGTATCGATCCCGATGGTCTGCGTAACCAGACCGCGCTCTCCAGAAATACGGTCGATGACTTCTTCGCTGGTAAGCTCAAGCTCGCCGCGTTCAACAGTCAGAGGCTGACCGACAGATACACGAAGAATGTCCCGGTCGCCCATGACACCGCGCTTATTGACGGTGAACTGTCCTGCGGTGCTCATCACATCATTCGAGGTTGCTAGCAGCTGGCCACTGGCAGCCTTCGTCGCGCCGCCCGTTGCGGACAGATCGAACGAGAAGCCATTGCCGAGGTTCATGGTTG
Source organism: Erythrobacter crassostreae (assembly GCF_019204045.1). Classification (GTDB taxonomy): domain Bacteria; phylum Pseudomonadota; class Alphaproteobacteria; order Sphingomonadales; family Sphingomonadaceae; genus Erythrobacter; species Erythrobacter crassostreae. Next base: position 2,153,781 of record NZ_JAGSPC010000001.1, read on the forward strand.
CAGAAACGGTCATCGCATTTGTGCGCGAACCTTCACCCAAGAACGCATCGACCGTGGTCTGCGCGCCGAGCACTGCATCGTCTTCACGCAGATAGGTGTATTGTGCGTTTACTGAGAGGTTCTTTGTGACCTTCTGTTCAACACCAATAGTCAGCGCTTCTGCATCACGGGCGCCAAGTTGGCGCTGGACGTTGCGTTCGATTTCCGAAACGCCATCCAGATCGCGCCAGTCTTGGCGGTTCTGCGTGTAACCAACGCTGAGCGTGGTTGCTTTAGCCGGTGCGTAGGTTGCGCCGGCAAAAACTTCACCGGATGCGAAGCCAAGGACGGGGTTTACGCCACCAGTGTCCTGATCATGATCGCTCATGATGCCAAAGTTCTTGCCTGCCAGTGCCAGTGCACCTTGACCGTGGCCCAGGGTGAAAGACATATTGCCAGCAGGATTGTTCAATGTTGCGGCGTTGTGGACAGGGCGCGCTGCGCCATCTTCCATGAAGCGGGGTGCGATTGCGTCGACGCGCATTGACCATTGGCCATTGGCTTGCGTCGTGTTCGAACGAACCTGATTGATACCGTGCTGACCGTCACCATCGGTGTCGGTGCCGCCGGAAAGCAGCCAGTTGGCAAAGCGGTCAGACACAAAGTCCTGCATCCGCTGCCAGCCATGGCCCAACACATCTGTCGATGTGCCGTACGTGAAGGACGACATCGGGATCGTGAAGTCACGATATGTGTTCCCGACATTTTCGAATGCGGTAAGGAATACGCCCTCGGTTTCCCACCATGAAGGGACGCCGGAAGCAAGCAGGTCGCTGGCCATCAGTTTAACTGGGGCGTTAAAGATGCCACCGCGGTTCAAGTTGATTTCGAGATTGTTGAAATCAAGTGGTGATTGCGAAGCCGCGACGTCAAGCAGACCCCAGCCATAAACTTCGTCTGGTCCCGGTGCACCCAGATCCTGAGCCGAGCGGAAGATGATTTCCGCTGTTTCTTCAGGGTTACGGGCAAGCCACTGCCAGCGGTCATGCAAAAGCGTGATCGCGCCGGAAACGAGTGGCGCAGCGAACGATGTTCCCGAGTGACGCGTTACGCCGCCCTGACCGTCAGAAACGAGGATCAGGGAGCCTGGAGCAACGACTGTACGCAGATACAGTTCATTACCAGCCTCGCAGACGCCTCCGTTCAGCAAGCATGCGCTGCCCGGACGGTTTGAGAAGTTTGAAACTTGGCCAGATGGATCAACTGAACCAACAAGAATGAAGGTTGTGTCGAACGCATAATTCCAGTCGATATCGGCTGTCTGCGCGACACCTTCATTACCCGCAGCAATCACGTAAGTGGTTTCGTGGTTATAGCGAGCGATTGTCGGGCTATTCAGAACGTCGGCCATGCCTTGCGCCAGTGCCCAACCGCTTTCGCCAAGCGACAGGTTTACAACGCTGACATAACCGGTTTCGTTGCCGCCGACATAAGCGAACAGGAGCTCATTGATACCGCGTTCAACGTCTGCCCAGGAAGTGGTGCCATTCGGGTTGAACGGGTTGTAAGTCGCGATCTTGGCTTCAGGAGCAATGCCCATGATGCCTTCGCCATCGTGCGCACCGGCAATCAGGCTGGCAACGCCCGCACCGTGTCCGCCAACCGGATTATCGTAGCCGCCAGCCCAAGCGATGTTGTTGCCAAGATCGGCATCGTTCGAGAAGCTTCCGTCGATGATGCCGACAACAGCCTGACGGCCTTCGCCTTGAATCTGGGTGATCGAAGGGGTCCAGTTGATCTGGGCCATCCAATGATCGACCTGATCGAAACCGGAATACTGGTTCAGGCTATCATGCCAGTCGAGGAAGAATGCTGAGCGTTCCGCAGCTGATTTGGCCAATGTTGTCTTGGCCGCGCTGCTGTCGGTCAGGTCAAGTCCATGACGAGCGAGAATCTCAGCAACAAAGCCGTCGCGGAAATTCTTTCCGGTCTTGGTTTGATAGGCGGCGCCAAACTGCGCTTCTCCCTGAGCGATTAGGACTTCAAGCGAGCTCAGAATTCTGTTTGGTGTGCCGTCGTAATTGATACTGACCGCGCCGGTGCTGCTGGTCGTGTATTCCAGGTTCGACCACGTTTGCTCGGTAGCGCTGATTTGCGAACGCGAAGTTTGCCAGAAATCGCCGAAAGCGGCGAGATCGGATTTATCGAACGCATCGATATCACCATAGAACGCATCGATGTCGCCCCAGAACGCATCAATGTCACCGTAGAAGGGGCTGATGTCGCCCCAGAATGCGTCAATGTCGCCGTAGAAGGGGCTGATATCGCCCCAGAACGCGTCAATGTCGCCATAGAATGCAACGATGTCGCCCCAGAACGCATCGATGTCACCATAGCGGGCATCGATGCCGCGAGTTGTCACCACAGGCGCTGTCGAAGAGATCGGGCTGAATTCGAAGTCGTCTGGCTCACGCAAGGAAGGCAGTGTTACCAATCCTTCGCTTGGAACCGTTGGAAGCACCTCGCTTGCGGCCGCTACATCAGAAGTCTCGCTGTCGCCGCCCGCTGTCGAACGCGGAAGCTCAAGCACCTCAATCGAGATCGTGTCACCAGCACCTGTACTAAGAGGCACGGCGCCCGTCTCGATTGTGAGGAGCCCATCAGTAATCGGCAACACATAAGGCTGCGCCTCTTTCGCATTCGCCGAACTGGCAAGCGAAATGGCGACGGCTGCTGTCGCGGTGCTGATAGACAATGACTTCATGACTTCAATTTCCGTTTGTTGGGTGCGTTGGATGCACCGATCACGAAACGGATTTAGCGGATAAGGTCGTAGAGTTTCGTTGCCCGGGAAGGTTAAGATAGTAAGAATATTGAAGTTTTTGTTACCGCAAGATTAGGGGGCGGCACGGTGGCTCAATGGCAGTTGGCGGCGACTTACAAACCCTAATTTTGAGTAAATTGGGTGACGTCACGCTGTCCGTACTAACTCTTAATCGATTAGGGAATTGACCGGTCGGTACATCGCTATCCGGCATTTCGCATGCCGATTCGAATCGGGACGTTCTGACCAGGACCGCTGCAGGCGGAGATTATGAAAAAGGAGGATAGTTGGCGGACAGGGTGGGATTCGAACCCACGAAGGGCTTGCACCCTTGCCGGTTTTCAAGACCGGTGCATTCAACCGCTCTGCCACCTGTCCGCGCAGTGCAGCCCAATAACGGTGCATTTCGCCCTTGTCACCACACTTCGGATATTGGGTATTCATCTATTTTGTGAGAGATGGGGAAAATGATCTACCGTTTCCTTATCGCAGCGCTCGCTTTGGCCACGCTATCCGCACCAGTTTCCCCCACATTTGCGCAGACACAAGCGCGAGACGGTATCGCATTTAACGTTTATCTTGAGCAACTTAAGTCACGTGCCCGAAGTGAGGGTGTCAGCGAAGCGACCATTCGGCGCATGACCGTTGGCCTGACTCCGAATGACCGCGTGATCAGACTCGATCGGGGTCAACCAGGCAGCCCAACGCGGCGTGGATATCCTGCACTGGCCCCATATATCGCGACTCACGTGAACTCAGTCCGGATTCGCGGAGGCCGCAACGTCTTTCAAAATGATCGTTCAGCATTGCGTGCTGCAGAGGCGGAATACGGGGTGCCAGGCCAGATTATCGTCGCTATTTTCGGTCACGAGACGAGTTACGGTCGAATCCGCGGAAACTTTGATCTATCCCGCAGCCTAGCAACACTCGCGTGGGAAGGTCGTCGTCGTGAGCTATTTTCAAATGAATTCATTGCCTTGATGAAGGTGGCTGACAAAGGGTATTCACGAAATCAACTGGTTGGCAGCTATGCAGGTGCCTTTGGTAATCCGCAATTCTTGCCCTCGGTCTATCTTCGCCTTGCCGCAGACGGTGATGGTGATGGTCGTGCGAACATTTTCTCTAACCGCTCGGATACATTCGCATCGATTGCGAATTATTTCCGCGACGCAGGTTGGCGTACCGGTCAACCATGGGGTGTCCGCGCCAACGTCCCCGCAGGGTTCAACGTTGATGCGTATAGAAACAAACTGAAAGCGCAGGTTTGCCCTCGGGTGCATGAGCGACACAGTCAGTGGAAAACTGTACGCGAATGGCGTGATCTGGGTGTGCGAGCACAAAGGGCATTGCCGGATGACACACTTGTCTCTCTGTTCCAGCCAGACGGGCCGGGAAGGCCAGCATGGCTGCTAACTGGCAACTACCGTGTGATCCTGGAATACAATTGCTCGAACTACTACGCGATGAGCGTTGGATTGCTTGCTGACGAAATCGTGAACTAAACACGTCGCGACCTCGCCATTGCAATTGACGGGCGCTATGTCGATTGCGTGAACCGTAGCTCTTCAAACTTATGGCTATCCGTGCTTGTAGCTGCCTGTGCATTTGGCCCAGCAGCCGAAGGGGCCGCGCAGAACGGTAGTCCGCGCGGCATTCCAAGCGAGGAGGAAGCGCCTGTCGCCCTGCTGCTCGACATCACTTCGGGACAGGTTCTTTTTGCACGCAACGCTGATAGGCGCTTCGTTCCAGCCTCAATCACCAAAACCATGACGGCATTCACGGCATTTGAACGCATTGCCGAAGGATCGCTGAGCACCAGCCAGTTGCTGACCGCCTCGAAAGAGGTGTCAGAGGAATGGTTTGGTAAAGGGTCTTCGATGCTGTTGCCGCCCGAGGCTCAGGTCCCTGTGAGTGAACTGATCGCTGGCATCGCGACCGTTTCGGCAAACGATGGATCGATCGTTCTTGCGGAAGGTATTGCGGGTTCAGTTCCGCTCTGGCTCGATGAAATGAACGCCACAGCCCGAAGCATCGGAATGTCTAACAGTCACTTTGGGACGCCCAACGGGTGGCCGGACGAAGGGCAGACATTCACTACTGCGAATGATCTGGTCGTTTTGGCCCAGACGATGATTGAACGCCATCCGCGTCTTTATGCGGAGTTTATTGGCCGTAGAAACTTCTCCTACAATGGGCTCACACAAGTGAACCGCGATCCGTTGCTGGGGCGTATCGAAGGTGCCGACGGGATAAAGACGGGTTTTACCAGCGAGGCAGGGTTCGGCTTTCTGGGTTCGGCTGAACGTGACGGGCAAAGACTTGTGCTGATCCTTGCCGGCGTAAACCGGAACGCACTGCGTGCACGGCTTTCTCGGCAATTTATGCGATGGGGCTTTGAAGGCTTTGAACGGAAACAGCTTTTAAGTGAGGGCGCTTCTGTGGGATCGGCTCGTGTGCAGGGCGGGGATGCGAGTATCATCGAGTTGAGCACGGATCGCGCGGTGTTCATAAATCTCCCGACAGACCAAATAGACGCCGTGCGCTACAAGATCGTCTATGACGGGCCCATTCGTGCGCCAATTGCCAAAGGAGAGGCAATTGCCAGGCTTGAAGTCAGCGTCCCCGACATGGAGCCGGCGATCGTTCCTTTGCTGGCGAACAATGACATCAAAAGTGCCGGATTTTTTAGAAGGATCTACAATGGTTTTGCAGGGTGGATTTGATGACTGACGTTCAGGTGCGCGGGCGGTTTGTCGCTTTTGAAGGCGGAGAGGGCGCTGGGAAAACCACGCAGGCCGAATTGCTCGCTGCGGCGCTTCGGGCCCGTGCAATTGAAGTTGATGTAACGCGGGAGCCCGGCGGCACCCCAGGTGCGGAGGCCATTCGAACTCTTTTGCTCGATCCACCCGGCGATGGCTGGAGCCTAAAGGCAGAAGCTCTTCTGTTTGCAGCAGCGCGCGCAGATCACGTCGAACACCGAATCTTGCCGGCACTGGAGGCGGGTAAATGGGTTATTTGCGATCGGTTCGTTGATTCGAGCCGTGCTTATCAAGGAGGGGCGGGCGGCCTTGGTGACGAAGCCATTCTTGGCCTTCATCAATTCGGAAGCGATGGCTTGCGCCCCGATCTTACTGTCTTGCTGGATGTTGACCCGGACAAGCTTGGCCAACGCCTTATTGAGAGGGACGGCGGAAAGGCGGATGCGATCGGGGGGCGCAGTTCAGACTATCATCAGAAGGTTGCTTCGCGTTTCAGCGTCTTGGCACAGGCCAACCCCAAAAGCTTCGCGGTCGTGGATGGAAGCGGTGCCGCAGACCAAGTCCATGATGCAGTTATGCAAGCAATCGTGTCGCTCCTGAGTGGCGGGGCAGGTTGATGGATTGGCCCAACCACGTTGATGTATGGCGCGAATGGCGGCGCGCGCTCTCAGGCGCCCGAATGCATCATGGTTGGATACTTGCTGGCAAAAGCGGATTGGGAAAGCGAGACTTCGCAATGACCGCAGCTCGTGAATTGGTGGGTGAAGAAGGTGTCGCGCAGCCTACTGGGGCTCACCCTGATATCCTGACGCTCACGCATCTGCCAAAGGACGACAAAGAAGAGAAAAAGCGGGATGAAGGTAAGGCGTATCAGGTGAAACGCAACATCGCTGTTGGCCAGATCCGCGACATGCAACGCAGGCTGAATACCCGGCCAACGCTTGGGGCGAGGAGAGCCATAATCATCGATCCTGCCGATGATATGGAGCCAAGTGCATCGAATGCGCTGCTGAAAAGCCTTGAGGAACCCCCACAGGGCACATTCTTTATTCTGATTGCGCATCGCCCGTCGCGTTTGCTGCCAACGATCCGGTCCCGTTGTAGGTTGCTGCGTTTTCCGACGCTCTCGAATGAAGACCTGTCGCGCCTGATAGATCAGCATGGTGGAACGGCCGGCGCCCAAGCACGTGACGCGGCAATTGACGCTGCTGAAGGTTCATTTGGCGCGGCAATGCGGTTTTTGGAACAGGATATGGGGCCGCTGGCTGACCTGATCGGACGCCTTTTGCGCGAAGGTGATGCCGCGTTTCAGGGCAGAGGAGAATTGTCGCGGGCAATCGGGCCTCGCGCCGATCGAGGAAGAATTCAGGCCGTCCTGGAGCTTGCGCAAGCTCTTGTGGCTGAGAACGCACGCAATAGCTCTTCGCCGATGGAAAGAGGCCGTCTGATCGAAGTACATAGCCAGCTGGTTACACTGGCTGGGCAAGCTCCTACGTACAATTTCGACAATGGCCTGCTCGCGATGGAAATCGGTACCTTGCTTAGCTCTGTTAGCGCGGGTAGCGAGCACGCCAATGGCTGAAAACAACACATTCTACGTCACCACGGCAATCAGTTACCCCAATGGGCGCCCGCATATCGGACATGCTTATGAGGCGATTTCCACCGATGTGATCGCACGGTTCCAGAGGCAAATGGGCCGCAAGGTGCGGTTCCAAACGGGTACCGACGAGCACGGCCTGAAAATGGCGCGAAAGGCGGAAGAGCAGGGCAGAACGGCTCGCGAGTTGGCAGATGAAATGTCTGGCCACTTCAATGAGATGTGCGATGCCTTGAACGTCTCGTATGACCGCTTTATTCGCACTGTCGAGGATGATCATCATCGCGCCAGTCAGGCGATCTGGCAGCGTATGGAAGCAGCGGGCGACCTGTATCTCGACAGGTATGAAGGTTGGTATTCGGTCCGCGATGAAGCCTATTACGATGAAAGCGAATTGACAGAAGGTGAGGGCGGAACAAAGCTTTCGCCGCAAGGCACTCCGGTCGAATGGACCGTTGAGGAAAGCTGGTTTTTCAGGCTGTCCAAATATCAAGACAAGCTTCTGGAATTGCTCAAGACTCCTGGGTTTCTCGAACCGGCTAGTCGGCGAAACGAAATGATCGCTTTCGTAGAGCAAGGCCTGCGCGATCTATCAGTGAGCCGGACGAGTTTCGACTGGGGTGTTAAGGTGCCCGGCAGTGATGATCACGTTATGTATGTCTGGGTTGATGCACTCACAAACTATCTCACCGGGCTCGGATTTCCGGATGAAACCGATGAAATGCGGGAGTATTGGCCAGCCAATCTGCATATTATCGGCAAGGATATTGTCCGGTTCCACACGATTTATTGGCCCGCATTTTTGATGAGTGCAGATTTGCCTTTGCCCCAAAAAGTGTTTGGGCACGGTTTCCTGCTTAATCGCGGGCAGAAGGAGTCAAAATCTCTCGGTAATGTGACTGATCCGCTTGAACTTGCTGATAAATTTGGTGTCGATACACTTCGCTACTTTCTCATGCGTGAAGTCGCATTCGGGCAGGATGGCAGTTATTCACCCGAAGCAATCGTAACACGCGCCAACGCTGAACTTGCCAATAGCTTTGGGAATCTCGCTCAGCGAACTCTGTCGATGATTGCCAAGAACCTGGATGGAGTTTTGGAGAACTTTGAAAAAGCCGAGGCGGATACAATTTTGCTTGGACAGGTCAGCGACGCCTGCAAAATTGAATTGCCAAAGGCGTTCGAAGACCTCGCATTTTCTGTTGGCATCGAAGCATGGATGCGCGCTGTTTATGCCTGCAACCAGTATGTTGATGAGCAAGCGCCGTGGACGCTCAAAAAGACCGATCCTGAGCGCATGAAGGTTGTGTTGCAGACGCTTTTTGTCGCCCTGCGAGACCTCGGGATTGCGATCCAACCGGTCGTCCCTGAAAAAGCCGCAGATTTGCTTGGCCAACTTGGCACTCCCGAAGGCGAGCGCAGTTACGCCGACCTGTCAGATATAAATTGGTACAAACGCCTTGTGGAAAGCGGTTTTGTCGTCGCCAAACCTACGCCGGTTTTTCCGCGCATTGAAATGCCGGAAGAGGTCGCTGTCTGATGCTTATCGATAGCCATTGCCACCTTGAATATAAGGGGCTGGTTGAGGATCAATCAGGCGTGCTTTCTCGCGCTCGTGAAGCTGGGGTAGGGGCGTTCCTGAACATCTCGACCAAGCAAAGCGAATGGGAGCAAGTGGTTGGAACGGCGACAAGAGAGGCGGATGTCTTCGCAAGCGTCGGTATTCATCCGCACGAAGCTGATGGGCATGAAGATCTGGGCAGGGGAGTGCTGCTAGCGGCGACCGAGAACCCAAAGGTGGTCGGCATTGGCGAAACCGGTCTCGATTACTTTTATGAGCACTCAAACCGCGAAACGCAGGCAAAACTGTTTCGGATGCATATTGATGTTGCACGAAAGACGGGCTTACCCGTTATTATTCACACTCGTGATGCCGAAGACGACACCTATCAAATCCTGACCGAGGAAATGGAGAAGGGCGCATTTCCCGCTCTTATTCATTGTTTCACGGCGTCTGAAGGATTCGGTCGTAAAGTGCTCGCCCTTGGCCTTACCATTTCAATTTCAGGTATCGTGACTTTCAAGAACGCGAAAGCGTTGCAGGAAGCTGCGAAAAACGTTCCTGAAGATCGGCTTCTGGTAGAAACAGACAGCCCATTCCTTGCTCCGGTTCCCCATAGAGGGCGGCCATGTGAGCCTGCTTTCGTTGCCGACACAGCTCGGTTCATGGCCGATTTGCGCGGGATTGAGCCAGAGCAACTGGCCGCTTCGACTACGCAGAATTTCACGAACCTTTTTAGCAAGGCGATGCTGTGAAGCTCATCATGCTTGGCTCGGGCACGTCAACCGGGGTCCCACGGGTCGGCGGACCGGATGGCATGGGTGACTGGGGAGACTGTGACCCCGATGAACCGAGAAATCGCCGCACGCGGGTTTCTATCTTGGTCGAGAATGACGAGGGAAAACGGCTCCTCATCGACACGTCCAGCGATTGCCGTGCGCAGTTGCTAGCGAACAAAATCCCTTCAATAGATGCTGTGTTCTGGACGCATGACCATGCGGATCATTGTCATGGGATCGATGATTTGAGGGCGCTGCGATACGGCCGCGGCGGCCCGATACCAGGGTTTGCAGCAAGCGATACCGTTCGTCGGCTTAGGCAGCGGTTCGGCTATGTTTTTGCGGGCCAGGATGGGTATCCAACGATTATCAGCCTCGATACGCTAGATCGGTTGCGTATCGTGGCCGGTTTTGGCGTTGGGTGGTGCCAAATGGCCCATGGGCCAGGTGAGACGACCGGATTTCGTTTTGAATGCGATGGTAAATCAATTGCTTATGCCACAGACTTTAGCGCAATTTCCGATAGAATGGTTGACCTGTTTGATGGTGTCGACATCCTCGTGAGCGATTGCCTGCGCCGCGATCCGCACCCAACACATGCGCATTTGGAGATGGCAATAGAGCTGGCCGAGCGTTGCTCGACTGAGCGATTGGTTTTGAGCCATCTCGACAAGAGCATGGATTATCAGACTTTGGTGGATGAGGTTCCCGATTTTGTGACAGTGGGTTACGATGGATTGGAGATGACAGCATGAGTGAGATGGCTTGGATTTCCTTGGTTTCGTTGATCGGCTGGTTGGTGATTGCCGGCAGTGCGGTTGCTTCGTATCAACTTGGGTGGAGCAAACTCGTTCGGATGGTGTTGGTTTGGGTTGCGATCTTTTGTGGGGCATTTGTGATTGCCAGCTTCTTTGTTGGTGAATGACCGTCGCCTGCACGACGGAATTTAACATAATATATATTATCATTCCAAAGGTGGTCTATGTCAGAGGATGCTTCGCCAACCAATAACATCACCGAAATAGAACGCCTCCTCAAGGTTATGGCTACACTTCGCGATCCCGATCACGGTTGCGAATGGGATCTGGCGCAAGACTTCATGAGCATCGCTCCGTACACTATCGAAGAAGCCTACGAAGTCGCGGATGCGATCGAACGCAGCGACATGATCGATCTTCAGGAAGAACTCGGTGACCTGCTGCTTCAGGTCGTGTTCCACGCGCAGATGGCGAACGAACAAGGCATTTTTGCATTTGCGGATGTTGCGAAATCAATCAGCGATAAGATGGAAGATCGCCATCCTCATATCTTCGGTAGTGAGACCGGCACTATGGGCGAAGCTCGATGGGAAGCCATGAAAGAGCAAGAGCGAGCACGGAAGGGTGAAACGAGTGCGATGGACGGTGTCGCACTCGCGTTGCCAGCCTTGATGCGCGCGCAAAAGCTTCAGAAACGCGCAGCAAGAACGGGTTTCGATTGGCCTGACCCTAGCGGATCAGAGGCGAAGATATATGAGGAAATTGAGGAACTTAAATCCGCAACTTGTCAATCTGAGCAGATAGAGGAGGCGGGCGATCTCTTGTTCGCTGTCGTCAACTACATTCGAGCCAACGGTGTAAATGCCGAGGAAGCTTTGCGCGCGGCGAATTCAAAATTTGAGGACCGGTTCAAGAGAATGGAAAACCTTGCTGGCGCGGCATTTGTCGACCTGACACTCGATGAAAAAGAAGAGCTCTGGCAGGAAGTCAAAAAGAATGAAAATCAGAGGGCTAAGCTTTCGTACTGACCCAATTCTTTTGGATTTAGGCGTACGGTAAGCTTCCGGACCGGCCCTTGCTCCCCTTCCCCGGCGTCATCATCTGCAATGACATCCCCGTGGGCATGCAACCATGCAAGACGGCGGCCATCGCTGGCCGACAGTGTCACCGTGATTTCCTTTGCTTTTGCGGTGAGCATCTCCGCAACTTTGGTCGTGAACTCATCCATTCCGGATCCAGTCGCAGCTGACATGATGACGGCTTGCTGGCCGCTTGCTGCTTCCCTCAATTCGGCTTTGCGGTCTGGATCGAGCAGGTCAGCCTTGTTCCATATCTCTAAAATAGGAATATCGCTGTCCCCGGTTTCTCGGTCGACCACGTCCAAGTCCGCAAGGACTTCCATCACCTGCTTCTTTTGCGCAGCGTGCGCGGGGTTCGCCATGTCACGTACGTGACAGATGATATCCGCGCCTGTAACTTCCTCCAGTGTCGCGCGGAACGCAGCGACGAGCTGGGTCGGTAGGTCTGAGATAAAGCCGACGGTGTCGGAGAGAATGGCCTTTTCAACGCCGGGCATACCGATTGCCCGCATTGTCGGATCGAGAGTGGCGAACAGAAGGTCTTCTGCCATCACGTCCGCGCCGGTTAACCGGTTAAAGAGCGTGGATTTTCCGGCATTGGTATAACCAACCAGCGCGATGACGGGCCACGGCGCCCTTCCCCTCCGCTCCCTGTGCAATGTTCGCGTTTTGCGAACTTGTTCTAGTTCCCGCCGAAGTCTGCTCATGCGCTGGCGGATCATCCGCCGGTCAGCCTCAATCTGGGTTTCACCTGGGCCGCCAAGGAATCCAAAACCGCCGCGTTGGCGTTCAAGGTGTGTCCAACTGCGTACCAAGCGGCTTTGTTGGTAATCGAGATGCGCAAGTTCGACTTGCAGACGACCTTCGGCGGTCGCAGCACGTTCACCAAAGATTTCGAGGATTAAGCCCGTCCGGTCGATGACCTTGCGCTTCAGCTTTTCTTCGAGATTGCGCTGTTGAATAGGAGAAAGTGCGCCATCGACAATGATCAACTCGCACTCATGCAATTCACATTGGGTGGCGATGTTCTGGACCTGACCAGATCCAAAGAGCGTGTTCGGCTGCATCTGACGGATTGGCATGATCTCGGAGTGTGCAATTATCACTCCGATGGCGAGCGCAAGCCCCTGCGCCTCCTCCAGCCGTTCGCGCGCATCAAGATCGTAGCGTAACGTTCGGATATCAGGGCACAGCACAAGCGCCCGCGCACCGCGGGTCACTTCGTCCATCAGGTCATCATCGAAGCTCAGTCGTCGGTCCCATCATCATCGAACCCGTCATCGTCGCTCAGATCGACGGCGCTTGCGGGTTGAATTGTCGATACAGCGTGCTTGTAAGCGAGTTGAACCGCTCCGTCGCGTTCTAGCAACATACAAAAGAGGTCATATGCTGCAAGCCGCCCTTGCAGCATCACTCCGTTCACGAGGAACATAGTGACCTGAACATTGGCTTCGCTCACGCGGCTCAGGAATACGTCCTGCAAAAGGCGCTGTTTTTTGCTGCCGGCGCTGTTTGCGAACTGTTCGGCGTCAACCGATTGGCCCGGCATGATTGTGGAGATTGCGTGTTTGTAGACCAGTTGAGACTGGCCATCGCGTCGCAGAAGAATTGAAAAGTTATCGAACCAAGTCACAATTCCTTGAAGCTTTACGCCCTTTACCAGAAACATCGTCACCGGTGTTTTGTTCTTACGCAGAAGGTTCAAAAACGCATCTTGAAGATTGCCATTGCCTTGGCGGTTTCCACGATTGGATTCGCCACTACTTGATCCTGGACGAGGAGAGAGAGTCCGTCCGTTCGACATGTTACATGCTCCTGTTATTGGCGGCCGTCATTACGGTCCGCAAATCAGGTACAACAAACAGCCCACCCGTCCGCTGCACCTTTGCGCATAATGGCGCTTGAGAAGCCTCGCGGCAATCCTTGAGTTTTTGTCAACTCAGATTGCCTGTCGTCCCGGACTATTCCTTACGTGCGCTATCGCGTCGCTCCGCCATCCCGAGCAGTTTGAGCTTACGATGCAGAGCAGAACGTTCCATGCCAATGAACGTTGCTGTTTTGGAAATATTGCCGGAGAATCGCCGGATCTGAATCGAGAGATACTCTCGTTCAAAACTCTCTCTCGCTTCACGAAGAGGAACCCCCATCATCGCGGTTAAGCCCTGCCCCGCCGCTGCGAGCTTGCCGCCGGTAATCTCAGCTGGCAACATATCAGCTTCGACCACTGTCAAACGATCGCGAGGCGTCATGATGATCGTCCGCTCCACAACGTTTCGCAACTGACGAACATTGCCTGGCCAATCGTAAGCCTGAAGCGCCGCCATTGCTTCTTCGGAAATCTCTGGGGGGGCAAGGCCTTGGTCGGTTGAATACCGTGTGAAGAAGTGTTCGGCCAAGGCTGGGATATCATCGCGCCGTTCTGCAAGTGACGGAATGGTTACTGGAACCACATTCAACCGGTAGAAAAGGTCTTCGCGGAACCGCTGTTCTTCCATTTCTAACGATAGGTCACGCGTGGTTGAAGAGACGACACGAACATCAACGCCAATCTGGCGTGTACCCCCTACCCTCACGAAACTCTGTTCGGTCAAGACGCGCAGGATGCGGGCCTGTGTCGAAAGCGGCATATCTGCCACCTCATCAAGGTAGAGTGTCCCGCCATCAGCCATTTCCAACAGGCCAGGGCGCACCTGCTTTCCGTCAGATTCTTCACCAAACAATTCTTGCTCGAAACGTTCGGGAGTGATCCTTGCCGAGTTGACCAGAATAAAAGCATGCTCGGCCCGTCCGCTCCACGCGTGGAGCAAGCGCGCAGCGACTTCTTTGCCCGCCCCAGCTGGGCCAGAGATCAGTACGCGGCTACCAGTGTTGGCGACACGTTTTAGAGTCGCTCTAACCGCATTGATTGCGGAGGAATTGCCGGTGAACTCTGCACTGTTCCAATTGCTGTCACGAAGCCGAGTGTTTTCGCGTCTGAGCCGCTCGGTCTCGGTGGCGCGCTCGACAAGCATCAGCAGGCGTTCAGCCTCGAACGGCTTTTCGATAAAATCCATTGCACCCCGGCTGACCGCTGAAACAGCAGTGTCAATATTCCCGTGGCCGGAGAAAATGATGACGGGCAGATCGGGCTCGCGGATCTTTATTGCATCCAAGAGTTCAAGCCCGTCCATCTGGCTTCCATGCAGCCATACATCAAGAAGCACGAGGCTCGGGCGTCGTTCATCGACGGCCGCTAGGGCGCTCGTGCTGTCGGCTGCCGTACGGCATTCATAGCCTTCATCACCTAGTACACCGGAGACAAGTTCACGGATGTCGCGTTCGTCGTCGACAATGAGGATATCTAGCGCCATGCGCAGCTCCTTGGGGTTGGGGTTTTCATCGTTGGAAAGTCTGTGATCATTGTACGTCCCCCTCACGTGTTTGAGGATCGCGAGCGAAGCGCAACGTGACAAGCGTTCCGCCGCTCTCTGCGCTGGCGAAGCTCATGTCACCGCCATGCTCTTCGACGATCTTGTTCACGATCGCGAGCCCAAGGCCAGTGCCCTTCTCGCGAGTGGTCATATATGGTTCGGCTATGCGTTCGCGTTCCGTCGGAAGGCCGATGCCGTTGTCCTCGACTGTGATTGCCAAGTGCGTTTGGTCTTGCTGCATAGACACCGCCACACGCCCGGAATAACCCTCATTGCCATCAGCTTCTCTGGCCTCAACCGCCTCAACGGCATTCTTCACGACATTGGTCATGGCCTGCCCGAGTTGATGACGGTCACAGCAAATCATGCGCGTCTCCAGCTCATCGGTGGTTACGCTGAATTGAATGTGCGAATGGGCAACTTCCTGAAGGAAAACAGCCTGACGCACGAGGTCAACGGCGTCTTCACCGCGGAAAACAGGCTTTGGTAAACGGGCAAAAGAGGAAAACTCATCCACCATCTTTCTAAGACCGCCGACTTGACGAACGATGGTGCTGGTTAATTCGTCAAACAGCTCGCCATCTTCGTCGGCCACTTGTTTGCGGTATCGGCGCTTAAGGCGTTCAGTCGCCAGCTGGATTGGAGTGAGCGGGTTTTTAATTTCATGTGCGATGCGCCGTGCAACATCTGACCAAGCCGCTTGCCGCTGGTTCAATAGCTGACGAGTGATATCTTCAAACGTAATCACTTTCCCGCTTGATCCCGGTGCGATTTTCACCGCCAATGTGAAAAACTCGTTGCCTTTGGCATGACTAACAATGGCACTTTTCTGCCCTTCGCTAATCAATTGGCTGATCTCCGGCGAAAGGTCCGATAGAAATTCGCCGACT
>NZ_JAGSPC010000002.1 GCF_019204045.1 Erythrobacter crassostreae
CCTCCGACACCGATGCTCTCGGTATAAGCCGTTCGGCTATCGACACCCAGCTTAAAGACATCCTCGTTGCCGTCTTGGGTATCGACCCGGAACTTGCTGATGAACTCGATGATGATTCCGGCCTGTTCGGCCACCTTCCCGAGCTCGATTCGATGGCGGTCGCCGGATTGCTGACGGAAATGGAAGACAGGCTCGACATCGTTATCGAAGATGATGACGTCGACGGTGAAATGCTTGAAACCTATGGCGGATTGCTTGCATTTGCTGAAGCGAAGATCATTGCAGGCTGAAACCAGCCAATGATCGCGGATTGGCCTTGCCCCCTGCCCGATGGCGGGGTTGCGGATGAACTGGCGGTCCATATCGGCGATGGAACCAATGGGCGGATTCTAGTAATCCCGCCGTTATTTGACGAACATAACAAGATGCGTCGTCACCTTATTGAAGTGATGCGCAGGCTTGGCGAAGCGGATTTCGCGTGTTTCCTGCCCGATTTACCCGGCTGGAATGAGAGTTCTAGCCCCCTTGAAAAACAGACGCTCGGTCACTGGCAGACATGCATCATCAGCGCAGTGCAGCATTTTGAGATTTCCCATGTCCTCGCCGTTCGAAGTGGCGCTCTCTTGCTTCCCGAAACCGCATCGGGATGGACGTATGCCCCGCAAGCTGGCTCGAAATTGCTGCGAAGCATGCTCCGTGCGCGCACCATTGCGAGCAAAGAGGCTGGAAAGAACGAAACCCTCGATGAACTCGCCGCGCTTGGCCGATCCCAAGGGATTGTTCTGGCTGGTTGGCGGCTCAGCGCCAGTCTGTTTCAACAACTTGAGAATGCCGAGCCGGTCAAAGCGGAGAATGTGACGGCAATTGATCAATCACTTGTGGGTCGTTCGGGCTTATGGCTGCGCGCCGAGCCTGATGAAGACCCTGCACAAGCTGATGCACTGGCCACCGCAATACTCGAAGACTTAGGCAAGCCGGAATGAGCCGGCTCGCGCTCGACTTTGGCTGCGGCAGCCTCAAACTGGCCGGCTCACTGGATACTGCACCAAGCACGACCGGATTGCTCATCGTTAGCGGCGGCAATGAAATTCGCTCCGGCGCATTTTCGGGGCAAGCATGCTTGGCCGCTCGGATCGCGAAGAAGGGATTTCCTGTCTTCCGCTTTGATAGGCGCGGTGTGGGTGACAGCGAAGGCGAGAACCGCGGTTTCAGAAGTTCCGCCGGCGATATCGAAGCTGCGCTAAAAGCATTCCGCGCCATGGCACCGCAAGTCGAGCGCGTGATTGGCTTTGGCAATTGCGATGCGGCCTCGGCTTTAATGCTATCAAACGGCGCAGGCTTTGACGGTTTGATCCTATCCAATCCTTGGACCATCGAAGACGATGATGGCGAAGAAGATGATACGCCCCCAGCAGCAGCCATTCGGGCGCGCTATGCCGAGAAACTGAAGAACCCGCGTGAGCTGATACGGCTCGCAAAAGGCGGCGTGAACCTTGGCAAACTTGTTCAAGGAATCGCCAAATCGTTTAAGGGTGAAGGTTCGCCATCCTCACTTGCCAATGAAATGCGCAGCGGTCTTGAGGCATTTGGCGGGCATGTGAGTATCTTGCTTGCCACCGCAGATCGCACGGCACAGGTTTTCGAAAGCAATTGGCACAAAGACGACCCGCGCATTTCCCGCTGCGAAAGCGGGACCCACGCTTACGTTGAACCAAAGCACCGCGAATGGCTCGACAAACAGATTTTGTCTGCATTGCGCGCCTGATAGCTACCTCTCGAAAAGGCTCACCAGCTCGACATGGGTGGACCAGCGAAACTGTCCAATTGGGCGCAGTTTCGCGAGGCTAAAACCTGCATTTGCCAAAGTCGCAGCATCTCGGGCCCAACTGGATGGATTGCAGCTGACATAGATCACTTTGGAAACAGCACTGTCCGCAAGCTGATCAATCTGGGACTTTGCGCCAGCCCGAGGCGGATCGAGAATGACGGCATCAAACCGATCAATCTCGTCTGGCATTAATGGGCTGCGGAACAGATCACGGTGCACTGGGAAGACCGCCCCGCCCGATCGCGCAGATCCAGCTTTCGAAGCAAGAAACGCCGCCTGATCGGCTTCTGCAGCCAAGACCTTACGCCCGTCTCTAAGCGCGAATGCAAATGTGCCCAACCCCGCAAACAAATCCGCGATCAGTTTGGCATCGCCAAGCCATTCCCGCACGTCTGCGATCATGCGATCTTCTGCATCCCGTGTCGCTTGCAAAAATGCCCCTGTTGGCATCGGTACCGCCGCTCCGGACAGCGTTATCGTCACAGGTTCCGGCTCCCACTGGCTTTCAGGACCATAACCCTGATCCAGCGTCAATCGCGCCAGACCGTGATCACGTGAAAAATCAGTCGCGGCTTCAATTGCTTCGAGGCCTTCAAGTGCGAAGTTTGTCAGGCCAAGGTCAACGCCCTGATCGCACAGCGACATTTGCACATCGATGCCGCCTTTGCGCGGACCATGTTTGCCAATGAATGTCCGCAACGGCGCGATCATTCTGCCCAGTTCAGGCGCAATGACGTGGCATTCCTGCAGGTTCACAATTTTGTGCGAACCTGTTTCTTTGTAGCCGAGCAAGGCACCCTTCTGCGTTCGCATTGCGTGCAGCGTGGCGCGCCGCCGCGCGCGTGGTGGTGAGAGGTGGACTTTGAGCAATTCACCGATGTCCAGCCCCTGACTTGTCGCTGCATTCACGACGCGACCACGGACAAATTCCGCCAGCGCCAATTCATCGGCGTGTTGCAGCAAGCAGCCGCCACAAAGGCCAAAATGCTGGCATGGCGGCGTTACGTGATGCGGCCCTTTAGCTGTAATCCCACTTTCATCCACTTCATCACCGGGCAAGCCGCCCGCGACGTGGTGACCCGCTGCAGTCAACCCGTCACCTTTGGCTGCTATTCGAATTATGGTTCTATCTGTACTCACAGGCACGCCCGATAGGCGCTTCCTACGCGGTTGGCGAGGCCTTCTGCCGTAAACATTGCGCCGCATTGCCGCGCTGCTTCACCATGCAGCCAAACGGCCTCACAAGCGGCCCCGAACGCGTCCGAGCCAGTAGCCATCCGGCTTGCGGCAATCCCGGCAAGAACATCGCCAGTGCCCGCGACGGAAAGCCAGCTTGGCGCGGGCGCTGCCAAAGCAATTCTCCCATCAGGTGCGGCAATGATCGTGTCTGGACCCTTGGCACAGATGACCATATCGCTCACGGCAGCAACCGCCTTGGCCCGAGCCATTCGCCCCTCTGTAATGACCGAGAAACTCTTGCAGAGATGCTCAAGCTCCCCATCATGCGGCGTCGCCAGAATTTGAGTACCTTTGCTCAGCATGTATGGTTGGAGCAGGACGAGTGCATCAGCATCCAGAACCAGATTGTGACCCTGGGAAAGCGCCGTTTCAAGCGCCTTTCCCGCGCCTTCATGGCGGGCAAGGCCCGGCCCGATCAGCATGGACCGGATACGATGATCCTCGCCTGCGACCTTAAGCGGAGATGGATCGACCACCAATCCCGCAGGCGCATCTGCGCATTCGTGCCTGATCAGTTTTACATACCCCGCCCCTGCCCGCATTGCAGCCTGAGAGGCCAAGAGAGCGGCACCCGGCATATCCCCGCCGACAACCGCACAAAGACCGCGAGTGTATTTGTGCGCGTTCTCAGCCGGCGTTTCCAAGGATGGCCTCTCAACAAGCCGGGCTGCACCGTCCACACTGCTCGCGCCAATCGGAACGAGGCGCTTTGTGCCCGTCGCTGCGCGCGCAGGAAGACACCAATGCGCGAATTTCCAAGCGCCCAGTGCTAGAGTCACATCGTAGTGCGGCAATTGATCGTTGAGCTGGGCGCCCGTGTCACTATCCACACCGGACGGCACATCAATAGCGATCCGGCACGCATGCCGCCCGGCTAAATCGCGGAGGAGTAAGACATGCTCCGCTGTTAGAGGCCGCGACAGTCCAGAGCCAAACAGGCAATCGACAAGCACTTCTCCAATGACATCGCCGCCTGAGGTGGCGGGTTTTCCACTCCAAGCCTCGCAGGCTTTGACGGCAGCTTCGGTCTTCGGCGGTACGGGAGCGACGACTCGCACCGAGTTGCCAAACTCACGCATTTTGCGCGCGATCACATAACCGTCACCGCCATTATTGCCGGGCCCGCAAAGCACCGTGACAGAACGACCTGCAGCAATCCTGCGGATCCATTCCGCCGCACCGCCAGCGGCGATCTCCATCAACTCCTCAACCGAGCTGCCTCTGTCCATAATCGCCTGCTCGGCGGCCAGCATTTGGGCAACGGTGAGGATTTGCGCATCACTCACTGCGCAGGCGATCTCAGCATGTTCGAAGGGATACGGTAGCGATCATCGCCAATCGCGAACTCTGCGATTTCATCTGTGCTTGCACCGCTTACTTTCAGAGGATCGGCACCGTCGCCAACGCCAATTTGATCAGTTTCTGCATCATATTCGACCCGGCGAAACCCGCCATCAGGGTGATGGATCAGGAAAGACACCGTTCCGGTATCGGCTGACCGTTCCAACGTGCAAACTGGCGCGAAATCCGATCCAGCACCAATTGCACAATCGATATCGGTCCCTTGCGGCTCAGGGCTTTCCGGCCCGCATGACGCGAGCAGAATCGCAGCGAGTCCGGCGCTAAATGTCCGCAAAAACATGGGTTTCATTCTTTGCTCCGGGATGGGTCAATGCGCCTTCGCGCGCGGCTCCCACTGTTTGGGAATAGCGCCACAAGGCGCCTGACTGGTAATCATTCGTTCGCGGCTGCCAGCTTTTATGGCGCTCTTCCAAAACGGTCGGATCGACATCTAGATCAATCGTTCCGGCTTCGGCATCGATACTGATCATATCGCCATCTTCAACGAGGGCGATTGGCCCGCCTTCCGCGGCTTCCGGCCCGACATGGCCGATGCAGAAACCCCGTGTCGCGCCTGAGAA
The DNA here is from genome assembly GCF_019204045.1 of Erythrobacter crassostreae. Lineage (GTDB taxonomy): Bacteria > Pseudomonadota > Alphaproteobacteria > Sphingomonadales > Sphingomonadaceae > Erythrobacter > Erythrobacter crassostreae. Next base: position 4,990 of record NZ_JAGSPC010000002.1, read on the forward strand.
CCGGCCATCGGTGATCAGCGCGACCTTCTCACCCATGCCCTGCCCGTAAAGCGCAGCCGTGGTGGAAAGCATTTCGCGCATGCCGGGGCCGCCTTTTGGACCTTCGTAACGGATGATGATCACACAGCCTTCGGCGATATCGCGCTTTTCAACCGCGGCGAAGGCGTCTTCCTCGCAATCAAACACCCGTGCAGGGCCGGTGAATTGCAAGCGGTCCATGCCCGCGACCTTCACGATGGCTCCGTCTGGCGCCAGCGAGCCTTTCAGGCCCACCACGCCGCCAGTGGGAGTGATCGGCAATCTGACATCGTAGAACACCTTTTGATCGGGGTTCCACGTAATCTCTTCGATATTCTCACCCAGCGTTTTCCCAGTCACCGTCATCGGGCTTGGGTCGAGAAAACCGCCATCAAGCAGCGTCTTCATGCCCATGTAGACGCCGCCGGCCTCGTGCATGTCCTTCGCAACATATTTTCCGCCCGGCTTCAGATCGGCGATGTAGGGTGTCGATTTGAAGATCTCCGCAACATCGAACAGGTCAAAATCAATGCCCGCCTCGCTTGCCATCGCCGGCAAATGGAGCGCCGCATTCGTTGATCCGCCGGTCGCCGCAACGACGCGCGCCGCGTTTTCAAACGCCGCGAGGGTGCAAATATCGCGAGGGCGCAGATTTAACTCGAGCAGCTTCATCACTTGCCGTCCCGCACCCCGCGCGATCTCCTCACGCGATTTATACGGTGCCGGTGACATGTTGCTGTTTGGAAGCGACAATCCGATTGCCTCACCCACACATGCCATCGTGTTCGCCGTGAACTGACCGCCACATGCGCCGTGGCCGGGGCAAGCAACTTTTTCGAGCGCGATCAGTTCTTGCAGCGGACAGTTTCCGGCGGCGTGCTGGCCGACTTTCTCGAATACGTCGACGACCGTTACGTCTTCGCCTTTGTAAGTGCCCGGCAGTATCGATCCGCCATAAACGAAGATCGAGGGCACATTCAGGCGCAGCATCGACATCATCATTCCGGGCAGGCTTTTGTCGCAGCCCGCAAAGCCGACCAGCGCATCGTAGCAATGACCGCGAACCGAAACCTCAACAGAATCAGCGATAATCTCGCGGCTGATCAGGGAGCTTTTCATGCCCTGATGCCCCATCGCGATGCCATCAGTCACCGTGATCGTATTGAAACGGCGCGGAGTTCCCCCGCCCTCGATCACACCTTCGCGGCAAATGTTCGCTTGGGGATCGAGCGTCGTATTGCACGGTGCGCTGTCATTGCCTGCGCTCGCCACAGCCACGAATGGACGCGCGATCTCTTCCTCTGTCATGCCCATCGCATAGTAGTAGGAACGGTGCGGCGCGCGCTCCGGTCCGACGGAGACGTGGCGGCTAGGCAATTTCGATTTATCGAACGACATTTTGTTTCCCGTAAGGCTCTATCTGGGAAACAGCACTGCCGTTAGTCGAGCGCTAGCGCAACCCTTCCGCATACGTCTGCGATCATTGCTGCGAAACGCGCTTGCTCTGCGCGGGTCGCAATCAAGTCCTGACGCACCTCGATTGCGCAATAATAGCGACCCTTTGCCTCCGCGTGCCGGTTCATCGTCGCGTTGAGCTGCGTGCCAGAATATGGCTCATTATCGCCGACATTCAGGCCGAGTTCTCCGAACAGACGGATCGCGTGGCGGGCGGCGCGGTCATCTGTGTTGTAAAGCAGCGCGATTTCCCACGGGCGTTGTTCGTTGCTCGTCTCCAGCTTCGGCGTGAAGCTGTGCAGCGAAATAATGAGTTCTGGCGCGGCTTCATCCAGCCATTTTTCCAACGCGGCGTGATAGGGGCGGTAATAGGACTTAAGCCGCCCTTCGACATCCGCACCGATATTGCCAGGGATCAGGTGCCCATCGCTTGTCGTCGGCACGACGGCCGCATGATCTTCCTCGCGGTGGAGATCGACGACCAGACGGCTGACCAGCGCCAGATGCGCCGGAATGCCGTGTCGCCGCGCCATGCGCTCTGCGACGCCGTTTACGCCAATATCGACGGCGATATGGCTGTCGATCAGACCTTTGGCGAGGCCTAACGAGACATCTTCCGGCACAAAATTGGACGCGTGATCAGCTACACAGACAAGTCCCCCGCGCTTTGTTTCGCCGACTTGTTTGTACGGTAGGCCATCAATCATCTAAGTTTCCCTGTCATGTGCCACCAATCCGGATGCGCCCCCGCAATCCGGCGCGCGGCTTCATCGCGCGCTGTGGTTTGTTCATACAACGCAAAACAGGTGGCACCTGATCCCGACATTTCAAATTTCCATGGATGGTCGGTTTTAAGTTCGGCAAGCACATCGGCGATTTGCGGACATATTGCGATGGCTGGCTCGCGCAGGTCATTGCGGCCTGTTTGCGCAATTGCGCGGGCGTTTCCTTGCGGTAGAGCGCCGCGATCCTGCCCGTCCCATGCCTTGAACACCGGCCCGGTTGAAACAGGCACGCGCGGATTGACGAGCAACACGGCCATCCCGCCCAGATCGCTCTCAATCGGTTCAAGCTGTGTGCCCGTGCCCCGCCCGACAACGGTTTCGCTGCGCACACAGCACGGCACATCCGCGCCCAGCTTTGCCGCGCGTTCCTGCCAATCATCGGGAAGGCCATAGGTTTGTTCGACCATGCGGAACAGCGCGCCAGCATCGGCTGACCCGCCGCCAAGACCAGCGGCAACAGGAAGCTTCTTTTCGAGTGTGATGTCGAGACCGCCCGAACGAGGCAGCAGGCCAAGCGCCTTTGAGACCAGATTATCGAACGGATTGTCGAGCCCGCCCGCAAATTCGCCGAGTGTGGTCACGCGGTCCTCGTTAGCAGGTTTGGCGACCAGCGTATCGCCAGCATCGACAAAAGCGAACAGCGTCTCAAGCTCATGGTAGCCATCATCCCGCCGTCTGCGGACGTGCAGCGCGAGGTTGATCTTGGCATAGGCGGTTTGGGTGATGGTCAAGGCCTGGTCATCCAATTAATCAGGTCGCTGTACTGCTTCATAGAGCCGACCAAAATGGCTCTCAGGGCCGATACTGTCCTCGTTTTTCCAGTCAGATTCCCGGGAGATAATCGACGGCGAAAGCAACATTTGGCCTTCGCCAAAAATTATACGCCCCTGAACCCGAAAATCGGCTACGACCATGTAACCATCGAACGGGTCACCGTCCGTAAAGAGCTGTCCAACTTTGTCCTTATCGATCCCGATCATGTTTCCGCAGTCATATTCTGAAAATGCGACAAACCCTCCGTGGTGTCCGGACTCGACTTCAATGATTTGGCTCTGCCAATCGACAACTTTACCCTGCCAAAACTGACGGTTTTCCGGCAGGTCACAAATGGACGAAGACACGCTTCCGCAAGATGGAAGGCAGGCCAAGGCTAAAAGCAGGAAGCGCTTCCTTCCAGTCCAACCGTGTGCAGCTTTCAAATCTTGTGCCTCACATATTCGGATAGTTAGGTCCGCCGCCACCTTCTGGGGTTACCCAGTTGATGTTCTGGTTCGGGTCTTTGATATCGCATGTCTTGCAATGGACGCAGTTTTGCGAGTTGATCACGAATTTCGGCTCTGCGCCCTCTTCCTGAACCCACTCGTAAACGCCCGCCGGGCAATACCGCGCTGATGGGCCGCCAAAGACTTCGAGTTCGCTGTTTTCCTGAAGGCCGATATCCTGCACCTGCAAGTGGACCGGTTGGTCCTCTGCATGGTTGGTGTAGCTGAACGCGACGTTCGTCAGACGATCAAAGCTGATCTCGCCATCGGGTTTCGGATAATCGATCTTTGGATACAGATCAGCGCGGCCTGTCATGGTGTAGTCCGCGTGGTGCTTCATCGAGATTGGCAGGCCAATCTTGAGCGTGCGCATCCACATATCGACACCCGCCAGCATTGTGCCGATGTCACCGCCATATTTCGCAACCGCAGGCTCCGCATTCTGAACCAGTTTAAGCTCGTCCGCGATCCAGCTCGAGCGTACGGCTGTATCGTAATCGGAAATCTCGGTTTTCTCATGACCCGCCGCGACCGCCGCCGCGATGCTTTCGGCCGCCAGCATTCCGCTCTTCATAGCGGTGTGGCTGCCTTTGATGCGCGGGACGTTTACGAAACCGGCTGCGCAGCCGATCAGCGCGCCGCCCGGGAACGCGAGCTTCGGCACGGACTGCCACCCGCCTTCGTTGATCGCGCGTGCGCCATACGCGACGCGCTTACCGCCTTCGAGATATTCGCGGATCGCGGGGTGCTGCTTCCAACGCTGGAATTCCTGATAGGGCGAAACCCACGGGTTTTTGTAATCAAGCGCCGTGACAAAGCCCAATGCAACTTGTCCGTTTGCCTGATGGTAGAGGAAGCCCCCGCCCCAGCTATCGCTTTCGGTCAGCGGCCAGCCCTGCGTGTGGATCACCCGGCCCGGGACATGCTTGGATGGATCAATATCCCAAAGCTCTTTGATGCCGAGGCCGTAAACCTGAGGCTCGCAATTCGCCTCAAGGTCGAACTTGGCCTTCATTTCTTTGGTCAGTGAACCGCGCGCGCCCTCGGCGAACAACGTGTATTTCGCTTCGATTTCCATACCAGGCTGAAAGTCAGGCTTTTGCGAGCCATCCGCCGCGATGCCCATGTCCTGCGTGATAACGCCGCGAACATTGCCATCGTCATCGAACATAACCTCATTCGCCGGGAAGCCCGGGAACACCATCACGCCCAGCCCTTCGGCTTGTTCACCCAGCCAACGGGTCATGCTGCCCAGCGATCCGGTGTAGCAGCCATCATTGCTCATGAGAGGCGGCATAATGATGTGGGGAATCGAACTTTTGCCGCCCTTAGACAGGTTCCAATGCCAGTTATCGGTCACCGGCGTTTCCGCCATCGGGCAATCCATATCGCGCCATTCGGGGAACAGCTCGTCCATGGCTTTCGGATCGACGACCGCACCTGAAAGAATATGCGCCCCGATTTCGGAGCCTTTTTCAAGGACTACGACTTCAAGCTCTTCATTGATTTGTTTCAACCGGATCGCCGCAGAAAGGCCAGCTGGGCCGCCGCCGACGATAACGACATCACAAGGCATTGATTCACGTTCGGACATACGCTCTCATATTCCCACAGTTCGGGCGCAAAGCCTGCGCCGTTTTATCTCTACGTTCCACTTGCTAACTGGGGTTTGCGCAGTCAAGACCTGCCTTTGATCCGATGAACGCCTTAACAACCCCCAATGCCCTCGATTTGGCCGCTGCGATGGAATGGTGGCGCGATGCGGGCGTGGATATGGATTTCACCGATGACGCTACGGTTTGGTTGAGCGATGAAGACGCTGCTGCGCCTCCTGCTAATGCGCCAACTGGCCACGCGAACGGTTCGGACAGCAAACCAACACAGCATTCGGAAAAAGCGCCGGAACAGATACCGGACGTGGCGCGAGTTGACCTGATTGGCGATTCGCCGCCGGCCACTCTGGCAGAATTTCATACGTTCTGGCTCGAAGCATCAGGTCTTGATGCAATTGGACCAAGAGGTCGAATCGCTCCGCGTGGCACGGCGGGAGCAGAAACGATGGTTCTGGTTTGCGATCCTGAAGAGCGCGACCGCGATACGCTTTTGAGCGGCCAGCAGGGCGAATTGTTGGGCCGTATGTTCGCCGCGATGGGTATCGCCGAGGATACGGCCTATTTCGCTTCTGCCCTGCCGCGCCACACGCCCATGGCCGACACGGCTGCAATAGCCAAAGGCGGCATGGATGCAGTCACCGCTCTGCACATTCAGCTCGTCGCGCCCAAGCGCGTGATCGCACTTGGCACAAACATCTTGCCGTTTCTTGGCCACGATCGAACGCAAGATTTTACTTCTTTACGTGAAATCAACCATAGGTCCGTAAACACGCCGCTTCTGATAAGCGAAGGCTTGGATGCCATGATGTCCATGCCCCGCCTTAAAGCCAGATTTTGGCGGAGATGGATTGAATGGTCGGCCGGGAAATGACGATGAAAATGCTGCGATCGGGAATGATCGCAATTGGACTGGCCTCTGCCACCCTTACCAGCGGAACAGCATTAGCGCAGAGCCAAAGCATGGCTGCGCATTACGGCGATGGTGCGCGCCATAGCGATTCCATTCCTCAAGTTCTTTCGAACAATGAGCGCAAGCACTTCGTCGCCCTTTTCGCAGCGCTAGACCGTCAGGATTGGAATGAAGTTCGCGAGCGTCTCCGCAAAAACCGCGACTCGGTTCTATATCAGACTGCGCTCGCTGAATTCTATGTCCACGCAAGCAGTCCGGCCGTAACCGCCGATCAGATCGCTGATTGGTTTGAGCTCGGCATTCACCTGCCGCAGGCACAGCAACTTGGCCGCTTGGGCGCCAAACGCGGTTTGTCTAACCTGCCGCAGTTTCCCCGTGCGCAAAGCTTTAGACGTCAGCCATACGCGCCTAAGCGTATTCGCCCCCGCTCGATAGTCGATGGTTCGATGCCTAGCTCGACCCGTTCGGCTATTCTTGGCGCGATTAAGAACGATGATCCAGCGGGCGCTCATGCGATCTTGATGGAGATTGATGACCGCCTTAGCTCGGCATCGCGCGCAGAATGGCGGCAAAAAGTAGCCTGGAGCTACTACATCGAGAACAACGACACCGCCGCCTTGCAACTCGCCGAAACCGTCAGCCAAGGCAGCGGCGCGTGGGTTGCAGAGGGCGAATGGGTTGCAGGCCTTGCCGCTTGGCGTTTGGGCTATTGCTCACTCGCCGGAGAGGCCTTCGCCCGCGCGGCTGTGCGATCCACGAATGTTGAGCTAACGTCGGCCGCACACTATTGGGCGCATCGCTCACTGGTGCGCTGCCGCGAGCCAGGCCAAGCGCAAGGGCATCTGGAAGCAGCGGCCGGTTTTGATGAGACGCTTTACGGCATGCTCGCCTCGGACCAGCTGGGCATTGAGTTCAAACAATCGGCAACACCGCAGCCATTCACCCAGAACGACTGGGATGCTCTGGAAAGCACATTCAACGTGCAGGTTGCAGCGGCGCTGGTAGAAATCGGACGCCCTGCACTGGCCGACGAGGTTCTTCGTCATCAGGCACGCGTCGGCGATCCGAGTGACTTTGAAGCGCTTTCAAAGTTTGCGCGCGAACTAGGGATGCCATCAACGCAGCTTTTTATGGCGCACAACGCCCCGCGCGGTCAGCGTAGCGATGGCGCATTGCGCTTTCCTGTTGCGCGCTGGCAGCCTCGCAATGGTTGGCGTGTCGACCCGTCACTCGCCTTCGCTCACGCGCTTCAGGAATCAAACTTCCGCGCTGGCGCTGTGAGCCCCGCGAACGCACGCGGCCTGATGCAGATCATGCCAGGCACAGCGCGCGACCATAATCGCAACCTGAACCTTGGAGCGAGCTATGCGGACCTCAATGATCCCGAAGTGAACCTTGCATATGGCCAACAGCACCTTGAAATGCTGCGCGATAGTTCGGCGACTGGAGGAAAACTGCCCAAGATCATGGCTGCCTATAATGCTGGCCTGACCCCGATCACGCGCTGGAACACAGAGATAAACGATCAGAACGATCCGCTGCTCTGGATGGAATCGATCCCCTATTGGGAAACACGCGGTTATGTTGCCATCGTGATGCGCAACTACTGGATGTATGAGCGCGCCGCAGGCGTGCCGAGCCCGAGCCGCCGCGCTCTTGCCCAAGGCCAGTGGCCAAGCTTTCCGCAACCGGTTAGGACGCGATCAGCCTATCTCGACCGGTAAAGGAAAGCGCACATGGCGATCGACGAGACCAAGACATTCACGCCGATCAATATTGCAGTCCTGACCGTTTCGGACACGCGTACAGCAGAAGACGACACGTCCGGCGATATTCTCGCCGCGCGGATCACTGGCGCAGGGCATAGTGTAGCGGCGCGTATGATCGTGAAAGACGATGCGACGCTGCTGGCAAAGCAGATTGAGACGTGGGTGGACGATCCGCAAATCGACGCAATTATCAGCACTGGCGGCACAGGCCTGACAGGCCGCGATGTAACGCCGGAGGCGCTGTCTCGCATGGAAGACGCTCGCGACATTCCCGGCTTTGGTGAGCTGTTCCGCTGGCTAAGCTTCAAAACCATCGGCACCAGCACCATCCAGTCGCGCGCCTGCGCCATTGTTGCGCGCGGCACCTATATCTTCGCCCTGCCCGGATCGAATGGCGCGGTTAAGGATGGATGGGACGGAATCCTTGCTGAGCAACTCGACAGCCGTAACCGGCCTTGTAACTTTATCGAGCTCATGCCGAGACTTCGCGAGAAATAGAGCTTCTCAAAAAACGTTGTTCTATATATGTTCTTCCTCATGGCGAACAAGGAACATCCCGATTTTGTAAGCGGACGCGGTGCGGCTTCTGCCAATGTCTGCACCCGATTTGGATTGGCGACGCGCGAGGCAGATGGCGACTGGCGTGATCATGTCGAAACCCTCGATGGGCCGTCGGTCAAATTGCGCACGACCGTTACCGAAGAACTCCCGCGGACAATTCTGAGTTTCAACCAGTCGCCAGATATCCCGTTTGACCGTAGCATCAACGCCTATCGCGGGTGCGAGCATGGCTGCGTCTATTGCTTTGCCCGCCCTACCCATGCCTATCACGACCTGTCACCCGGTCTCGACTTTGAGACAAAATTGTTCGCGAAGCCAAACGCGGCGCAATTGCTGCGCGAAACGCTGGCTAAACCGAAATACCGCCCTCGCCCGATTGCAATGGGCACGAACACCGATCCGTATCAGCCAATAGAGCGCGATTACACGATCACGCGCCAGCTGTTGAAAGTCTGTCTTGATGCGCGTCATCCCGTGACTATCACGACCAAATCAGACCGCGTGCTCCGCGATATTGATCTGCTTGAGGAAATGGCGAGGCAGAACCTTGTTGCGGTTGCCATTTCCGTCACCAGCATGGACGCTGCGCTATCAGCAAAGCTGGAGCCGCGCTGTGCTGCTCCGGCAAAACGGCTCGCGGCGCTCAGCGAGTTGGTGCGCGCCGGTGTGCCTGTGCATTGCTCGGTGTCCCCAGTCATCCCCGCGATCACGGATGAATTTATGGAAGAGATTGTCGCGCGCGCAGGCAAGATTCGCGTGCAAAGCGCAGGCTGGATCCCGCTGCGCCTACCCCACGAAGTCGCGCCGCTGTTCCGCGAATGGCTAAATATCCATTACCCCGATCGCGCGGGCAAAGTGATGAGCATCGTCCGCTCGATACGCGGAGGGCGTGACAATGACCCGGACTTTTTCACGCGCATGCGCCCAAGAGGCGTTTGGGCTGACCTATTCCGTGCGCGTTTCAATCTTGCTCGGAAGAAAGCGGACATTGGAAATACGAAATTCGAACTGGATTTCTCTCGCTTCAGGCGGCCGGAACTCGGTGGACAGATGCGCCTAATTTAACCGCCTCAGCCCTGCTCCAATTCGGCGAGCAATTCGGTGAACCATGCCACGTTTGGATTAAATGCCTTGCCGCCCTTGATCCGCTCAAACTCGATGGTGCGAAGCACATCGCCGCGCTCCTCGTCCTGACCCGCCACACCGGATTCACCCTTTATTGCGGCATCTACGGCGTGTTCCGTGCATTTCTGGATGAGAGCCTGATCGGCTTCGTTGGCGGGTGCTGAACGCGCAAAGTATCCGCTTTTCTGGACGAGCACTTTTTCCGCGCCAATCTGCGCAGCGAACTGTTTCGCAAACCATTGACCAGGATTGACCTTGTCGAGTTGCACATGGCCAAAGGGGTCGCGCGGAACAGTCTCCCCAGCGGCCTCCATCGCGGCGACAATCTCGCTTAAACCTGCACCTTCCGAAATGAACAAATTTACTCCGTCGTTCTGATCCATGATCTCACGCAGCCGGGATGCTTCCTGTGCGATGTCGAATGATCGTTCCGGAACGTAAACACCGTGCACGTCCCAGCGAGCAGCCGCATTCTCCTCCCATTCCGCAAACTGCGCGTTCTTCACCCATTGGTGATGTTCACGCGCGGTCGCAGCGGTCAGCCATCCGCAATTGCGGCCCATCACCTCATGGACGATCAGCATCCGGGGGTTAGCAGTGTGCTCAGCAATAACGTTGCGCGCGAAAACAGCACCCTGCTCCGCCGCGGTCCATGCACCGAGCGACTGGGTAATCGGGATCACGTCGTTGTCGATGGTTTTAGGCAAGCCGACCACAGTCAGCGGATAACCATTTTCGTCGAGATACTTCGCAAGATCGGCGGCGGCGGTGTTAGTATCATCCCCGCCGATTGTGTGGAGGATATCCACCCCGTCACGCGTCAATTGCTCGGCTGCAACATGGAGCGGGTTTTGCCCTTCCCCAACCAATCCGCGCTTTACGCAATCCTCAACATTGGTCAGCTTTACCCGGCTGTTTCCAATCGGACTTCCGCCAAATGCATGAAGCCGTCCGGCATTGTTACGGACGTGATCCGGAACCTCGGCCCTGTCGCCAGTCAGCAATCCGGCATAGCCATTGCGATAGGCAATGATGCGAATGTCCGGCGCGACTTCAGTGTAGCGCTCGATCAACCCGCCCACGGCAGACGAAAGGCACGGCGCAAGACCGCCGGCGGTGAGCAGTGCGACTGTCTTGGGTTTTTCGTTGGCCATCATCGCATTCTGCCAAGGAGCGGGCGTTTAGGCTAGAGGAATGGCGGGCAGGATACGTATGCCTCACCTGGACAACCGAAACTTTAGACCGTTGAAGCGACTACTTTTGCCTCGCCAATTATCCTGCCATCCCAAAGGTAAAACCTGTCTGCCGCTTGAAATTTTTCGGTAACATCGCTGCCAAAGAGAAAGAAGAACTTGGTCATCGAGGTTTCACCTGGTGCCAGCCAAGGCGATGAAAACACCATACATGCGTCATTCGCCTCGCGCGACGATCGTTCAAGAACGCAGGGACAGCCAAATCCGGATGGCGCTGGTCCGTTGCGTCCCCCAGCATCAGTACGGTATAGCTTCAATTCCGCAATCAAATCAGGTTCTTTTGATGCAAGGTGGATCACCCGTTGCAACGCCCACTTCGGGAGCTCAAGGAGCCTCACCCAAAGCCCCCGCCAGACTCACCCGGCGAAAACCGCATCAAACGGCTGTCCAACAAAGCCGCCGTGCGGTTTACCACCGCCAACTGGTAGTCAGGGTCTTTGATCATCGCGAAAAATGCGCCTGAATTGGGATATTGCGCAACAAAGCCATCGTGCCAGTCTTTGCCATCAGGCCCAGTCACCATTGTCTGAAACGCACCGCGCCACACGATCTCACCGCCGACGCGAGAGAAAATCGGGCCGCTCGTCTTGCCATACTCTTCGTAAGCGCGCCGCCCGCTCCAGCCATTGCCATGATGCTCGTGGCCCTCTGGATACTCAGCCAGCTCGCGGTATTGCAGTAGGTTGAGCATATGGATCGGCTCGTCACGCGGCAGGTCCTTGAACGCCTGAAAATTGGATGCCGAGGGATCGATGTAGAATTGAGCCATGGCTTAAACCTCCAGCTTGTAATCGGCGAAACGATCACGCAGGTCTTTCTTGCTGATCTTGCCCGTTGCCGTGTGAGGAATGTCGTCCACGAACTCCACTGCATCGGGCAACCACCACTTCGCAATCAACGGCTTAAGATGATCGACAATCTCTTCGCCAGTAACCTGCGATCCTTCGGCGCGGACCACGAAAAGCACAGGCCGCTCATCCCATTTTGGGTGATACATGCCCACGCACGCTGCCTCGGCCACTCCGTCATGCCCTACAGCGGCGTTCTCCAGCTCGACCGAACTGATCCACTCGCCGCCAGATTTGATCACGTCTTTCGTGCGGTCGGTCAGCTGAAGAGTGCCATCGGGGTGGATGATGCCGACATCGCCGGTGTCGAACCAGCCATCGGCGTCCACCGCGTCTTCCTTGGCCTTGAAGTAGCGCTTGATGATCCACGGCCCGCGAATTTGCAGCGCGCCCGATGTCTCGCCATCGCGAGGCAGCTCTGTCGCCATATCGTCGAGATCGACCGTGCGCAGTTCCACGCCAAAGATCGGGCGGCCCTGCATTGCTGTCTTATCAACGCGCTGTTCGAATGTGAGTTCTTCCCAGTCCCATGTCGGCCCGCCAACTGTGCCGATGGGCGACGTTTCCGTCATGCCCCATGCGTGCTGAACGCGGGTGCGGTTTTTCATGAGACGCTCGATCATGAAGCGCGGGCAGGCAGAGCCGCCAATAGTCGCGGCTTTAAGCGGCGGCAGGTCGATGCCTTCTTTGTCGCAATATTGGAAATGCGCCAGCCAAACGGTCGGAACGCCTGCGCTGTCGGTCACTTTCTCGCGCAGCATCAATTCGTGCAGTACAGCTGGATCATTGACGCAGGAGAACACGAACTTGATCCCCGCCATCGCGCCTGCATAGGGAAGCCCCCAGCTCGCCGCATGGAACATTGGCACAACGGGCAGCATTACCGAAGCGCTTGAGAAGTTAAACGCCGCCGGTTGAAGACCAGCGATCGCATGCATCAACGTAGAGCGGTGCTCATACTGCACGCCTTTGGGATTGCCCGTTGTACCCGACGTGTAGCAAATCATGCAGGGGTCGGTCTCTTCACCGGTGACCCATTCAAAATCGCCGTTTTGCTCGCCGATCCAGTCCTCGAATGCTGGTGAGCTGTCGCCGCTGTCGTAGCAAATGTAGTGTTCAACCGTGGTCCAACGGTCTTTCATGCGGTCCACAATCGGTTGGAACATCGCGTCGTAACACAGCACCTTATCCTCGGCGTGGTTGACGATATATTCGAGCTGATCATCGAACAGGCGCGGGTTCACGGTGTGCAGCACCCCGCCCATTCCCGCGACGCCGTACCAGCTGACGAGGTGGCGTGAATGGTTCATCGCGAGGCTGGCGACGCGGTCACCCTTTTTGATGCCGAGGGCTTGCAGAGCCTGCGCCATTTTCAGCGCATCGGTGCGAATGCCAGCCCAATCGGTGCGGGTTTCACTGCCATCGGCCCAGCGCGTTACGATTTCGCGGGTTCCAGATTCCCGCGCGGCGTGGTCGATCACGCTGGTGATGCGCATAGTGAATTCTTGCATAGCGCCGAGCTTGCCTGCGATCATGGTCGTCTCTCTCCAAATGACTGATCAAATATGTTGGCACCGTTCATGCCTTTCCGCGCGGAGATTGGCAATCGTATCGAACTGCAACTGGTTCAGCATCGCAAAAAAGGAGGCAATGTAAACCGCCCCCCTCTTGGGATTATGAGTGCGCAGATACGCGCTATTTAGTTGATGAAATATCCCGCGACATCAAAACCGTCGCCGTTTCGGACGGTCACGATTGTTTCCGTCGAGATGATTTCGACCTCGGTGAATTTGGTCTGGTAAATCAAGATTTCGTAGTCACCTTCTGGTGCCCCGGGCAATGTCTCGACTTGCTGAACTGAAACCAATCGGCGTTCAGAAACCGCTCCTAGCGGCTTACGAACTGGTTCAACCAGTTCCGCCCATTCCTCTGCACTTGTCGAAGTCTGGAAGAATTCACCGGCCACGTTCCAGCTCCCTTCCCAATTCAATGCATCGACCGCAGCGATGAAAGTGGTGGCTCGTTTTAGCGCTGCGGGACTTGCCTGTTCCTCGGTCATATCTGACGCTGTCTCGGATTGCGGCGCAGTAGCCTCTGTTGAGGCCACTTCTTCAGTTTTGACGGAAGACTCTTCGCTTCCCGAATAGACGACACCGATGATGGCGGCTGCGATAAGAATAGACATGATTAGCATTCCTCCTGCGAGCCAGATGAGGCCAGATGACCTTTTGGGCTCTGTGTTGTTGAGGGTTGCAGTATCCGCCCCATCGCCCGCATCGGCGATCCCGAAAGATGTGTGCGCAGAATTTTGTGGTGCGGTCTCTTCGGCGACACCCAAAATTCTTGCGGCCTCGCGGCTGCTCGACACATCTAATTTGCGGCGCGCATTGCGCAGCCGATCGTTGACCGTGTGCACCGAAAGATCGAGTTGAGCCGCGCTCGATTTAGCATCATGCCCCGCGAGGAGTAGCCGCAGGGCTTCCTTTTCCTTCTCAGTTAAATCGGCGAGCGTAGCGCTCATCAAGCAACCAATTTCAAGTTGGCGCGGCCGCGAACCGGTGCGAGCTCGACATTCTCGATACCTTCGACATCGGCAATCCGTTCTGCCAACTCACCGTCGAGGACAAAGTTGCGACCAAGGTGCACGAACGCTTCCTCATCGGCGTCTAGGACAAGTCTCAGCAGAACCTCACCAGGCGCTTTTTCGGCCCTAGCCAGTTCAAGCTTGAGATCGTTCAGCGCTTGCACACTCAGGATGTCTGCCCGCAGCATCATTTTTGTGCTGCCGCTGACCGCAGAAAGCGGTTTCGCGCCGCGGACTGTCAGGCGCGGTGGCTCTCCCGGATTAGGCGAATCCAGCTCTACAGTGAGTAGCACGCATTCTGCGTCTTCAGCCCATTTTTGGAAGCTATCGACCAGCGATTCTTCGAAACATGCGGCAGAAAACTGCCCCGACGTGTCAGAGAAATCCGCTCGAATAAACTCGGCGCCGCGTTTGGTACGGCCTTTGTTCACGCTCTCCACCATCGCCGCGACCACTGCGCTGCTGCGCCCGCCAACTGGCGCACCCGCTTCCATCAGGCTTTGATAGGTGCGCGCACCTTGAGCCGAAGCAACATCGCGGAATTGCTGGACCGGATGGGCAGAGAAATAAAACCCGAAATTTTCGCGCTCCTTGGACATTTGTTCGATGCGGGGCCAGTCATCGGCTGGTTGCAGCCGCAGGTCATCCTCCGCTGCGTTTTCGCCGCCAAACAATCCGACTTGCCCGCTTGATCGTTCGCGCATAGCAGCATCTGCCACGGCCAGCAGCATATCAGCATTGGCAAAGAGCAGCCCGCGATTGGGTTCTAGGCCATCAAGCGCCCCGGCGCAGATCAAGCCTTCGAGCTGACGCCGGTTCATGGAGCCTTGCGGCAACCGGTCACACAGGTCCTTAAGCGTTTCGAACGGACCATTGGCCTCACGCTCTGCGACGATGGCCTCCATCGCTTTTTCACCAACATTGCGGATACCTGCGAGGGCATATCGCACGGCATAGCCGTGATCCGTTTGTTGCACGGTAAAGCGCGCTTCTGATGAATTGATGTCCGGCGGAAGAACAGTCACCCCGCCCTCATCATTCGGATAGCGCCGCGCATCATCAACAAAGATGTTGAGCTTCTCCGATTGGTGAAGATCGAAACACATAGATGCGGCATAAAACTCTTCGGGGTAATGCGCTTTGAGCCAAGCGGTTTGATACGCGAGCAAGGCGTAGGCCGCTGCGTGAGATTTGTTGAAACCATAACCTGCGAATTTGTCGATCAAATCGAACAGTTCATTGGCCTGTTTCTTCTCGATGCCAGATACTTCTTTACAACCATCGACAAAGCGGATGCGCTGGACGTCCATTTCGGCTTGAACTTTTTTACCCATGGCGCGGCGCAAAAGGTCAGCATCGCCGAGCGAATATCCGGCAAGGATCTGCGCGGCCTGCATGACCTGTTCCTGATAGACGAAAATGCCGTACGTCTCGGCGAGAATACCCTCAAGTTTTTCATGCGGGTATTCAATCGGCACTTCGCCAGCCTTACGCTGACCAAACAGCGGAATGTTGTCCATAGGGCCGGGACGATACAGCGAAACGAGCGCGATGATATCGCCGAAATTGGACGGCTTCACCGCTTTCAGTGTCCGCCGCATTCCTTCGGATTCCAGCTGGAACACGCCGACCGTGTTACCATCCTGCATAAGGTCGTAGACGGCTTTATCGTCGAGCGGCAGCAGGCCGAGATCGATTGTGATCCCGCGCAGCTCCAGCAGGTCCGTCGCTTTGCGCAGGACCGACAGCGTTTTTAGACCAAGAAAGTCGAACTTGACGAGCCCGCTGCTCTCGACATTTTTCATGTCGTACTGTGTCACCGGCATATCCGAGCGCGGATCGCGGTAAAGCGGGACAAGCTGCGACAGCGGACGATCACCGATCACCACACCGGCAGCGTGGGTGGATGAGTTGCGCGGCAGACCCTCTAACTGCATTGCCAGATCAACGAGGCGCTTTACCTCGTTATCGTTCGTGTATTCCGCCTTGAAATCGGAGGCTCCGTTGAGCGCACGCGGCAAGGTCCACGGGTCTGTCGGATGGTTGGGCACCATCTTCGTAAGCCGGTCCACCTGACCATAACTCATCTGCAAGATACGTCCGCAATCGCGCAGCACGGCGCGCGCTTTCAGCTTACCAAATGTGATGATCTGCGCGACGTGATCCGCGCCGTATTTCTGCTGAACATAGCGGATAACCTCGCCGCGACGCGTCTCGCAGAAATCGATATCGAAGTCGGGCATGGACACACGTTCCGGATTGAGGAAACGTTCAAACAGCAGGCCAAGCTGGATCGGATCGAGATCGGTGATAGTCAGCGCCCACGCAACGATAGAACCCGCACCAGAACCACGACCCGGCCCCACCGGAATACCCTGATCCTTTGCCCATTGGATGAAGTCGGCAACGATCAAGAAATAGCCCGGAAAGCCCATATTGACGATGATGCCAATCTCGTAATCGAGCCGGTCGAAATAGACTTTGCGATCCTCATCCGACATCTCGCCGTAAGGTTCCAACCGCGCTTCGAGGCCGGATTTTGACAGGTCCGCGAGCATCTTCGCCTCGCCCTCCAGATCACCGGCAAGGCTTGGCAGGATAGGGTCGCGATAAGGCGGCGCATAGGCACAGCGCTGGGCCACGATGAGGGTGTTGGCGATGGCTTCGGGCAAGTCTGCGAACAGCTCATCCATCATGCTCGCCGATTTCACGAACGCCGCTGCGTTCGAGCGCGGGCGATCCTCATTTTCGACATAGGTCGAGTTTGCGATGCACAGCATGGCATCGTGCGCCTTGTGCATATGCGGCTCTGCATAATTCGCAGGGTTGGTCGCGACCAGCGGCAAATCGCGGTCATACGCCATCTCGATCAGAGCGTCTTCGGCGCGCTCGCATTCTGGCATACCATTGCGAGCAAGCTCTATATAGAAGCGATCAGGGAACAGTTTTTGCAACCGGTCACACACTGCCTCGGCCGCAGGTGTTTGTTGCTCTGCAAGTAACCGAGTCAACGCGCCCTCGCCCGCGCCAGTTAGCGCGATTAAGCCATCGGTATGACCTTCAAGGTCCGCCATCGAAACATGCGGATCAAGCTCAAGCGGGCGATCCAGGTGCGCTTTGGAAACTAGGTGGCACAGATTGTCATAGCCTGTCTCATCCTGCGCGTAGAGAGGCAGGTAATCGACCTGCTTGCCATCCTCATCACGCGCCACGCCCAGCAATGTCCCGATGATCGGCTGAACACCCTCACCCTTGCATCCACCTGCAAACAGCACCGCACCATACAGTCCGTTCCGGTCACAAATCGCGATTGCGGGAAAGCCGCGTTCCTTGGAAAGTTTGGCAATTGCCTTGGGATCAATCGCCCCTTCAAGCATCGAATAGGACGACAGAACACGCAGCGGAATGAACGGAGCAAAAGGCATCGTTACAGAGTTACGCCTTGACCGCCTGCTTTCAAGTTGGAGGTTGGCGGTGTTGGGGATAAGCTGGGGGGCAAACGGAAACGAAAGGATGGGAACTTTCAAATGGCGGGCAAAATCGAGGTCAAAAACGTCAACACCCCGGGCAAGACTTCTCACGTGGACGCCGCAAAGTATGCGGAAATGCGGGCCGCATTCGAAGCGGCCCTTCCCAAAGCGTCTCCCGGCCTATCTCAGGCGGAAATACGCGAAGCCGTTAGACCCCACCTATCCGATGCCCATTGCCCGAACGGGCAAACGGCTGGATGGTGGGCGAAAACTGTACAACTCGATCTGGAAGCAAAAAGCTTACTCAAGCGTGAGCTGACCAAGCCGCTTCGCTGGCATTGGAATTGAACGCTGCGATCAGAGCAATTTTGCGACATCTTTCGCGATCTGCTTGGGCGTGTCCTGCGGACCGTAACGCTTCACGACATTGCCATCGCGATCGATCAGGAATTTGGTAAAGTTCCATTTGATCGAGGTAGAGCCCATCAGACCCTTCTTTTCCGACTTCATCCAATCGAACAAGGGCGAGGCATCGGGGCCGTTCACGTCGACCTTTTGCATAAGCGGGAATGTCACACCGAAATTGACTTTGCAGAACTCGGCAATCTCGTCTGAATTGCCCGGTTCTTGCCCGCCAAACTGGTTGCACGGAAAACCGAGAACTTCGAAATCCTTCTCTTTGAAATCCTGAAACAGCTTTTCCAGGCCGTCATATTGCGGGGTAAACCCGCATTTGCTGGCAGTGTTGACCACAAGCAGGACTTTCCCCTTCTTTTCTGAAAGGTCGAGCTCTTCACCGCGATTAGTGGTGACGGTGAAATCGGCAATGATTGTCATGATACACTCCTGAATTCTACAACGACTCATGTGGGCGCTCAAAACGCGATGAACAGGGCGGCTAGAAATCGAGTGCGTTAGTTCAGCAGACCATCATGCAAGCGAACGACCCGGTCCATACGGGCCGCAAGGCGTTCATTATGCGTCGCAACCAACGCCGCGCTGCCTTCGCCGCGGACGAGTTCGAGAAATTGTCCCAGCACCGTATCCGCCGTGCTTTCATCAAGATTGCCGGTCGGCTCGTCCGCCAAAACCAGTGTCGGTTGGTTCGCCAAAGCACGGGCCACCGCCACGCGCTGCTGCTCTCCGCCGGAAAGCTGGCTTGGCCTGTGTGTGAGACGATGCCCAAGGCCAAGGCTCGTAAGCAGGCTTTGGGAGCGATCCAGAGCAGCATCACGCGATGTGCCTGCGATCATTTGCGGCATCACGACGTTCTCTGTCGCGTCAAAATCCGGCAGCAAATGGTGGAACTGGTAGACAAAACCCAGATGTTCTCGCCGAAGCCGCGTGCGCCCGTCAGGTGGCAATTTCTCCGCTCGTTCGCCAGCAATCGCAATCGAGCCTTCGAAACCACCTTCGAGCAGGCCAACGGCTTGCAACATGGTTGATTTTCCTGAACCCGACGGTCCAAGCAGCGCGACAATCTCGCCGGGCTGAATATCGAGGTCCACACCGCGCAGAACATCAATGCGCTGGCCGCCCTGTTCAAAGCTGCGCTTCAGAGCGCGCAGCGATACAATCGGACTACTCATAACGCAGCACCTGCACCGGATCGGTATTGGACGCCTTAAACGCAGGATAGAGAGTGGCGAGAAAGCTCAAGACGATGCCGAGAGCGGTAATGCCGATAATTTCTCCGGGGTCGACCCTTACCGGTAACGAAGTCAGGAAGCGCACCGAGGGGTCCCAGATCTCGACGCCTGTCAGATACGCGATCCCGTCTACAATCCCGTTGCGGAAATAGAGCAATACGAAACCCAGTATCAAACCGGTCACAGTTCCCAGCGTCCCGATTGTTGTTCCGGTCGTCACGAAAATCTTGAGCAAGCTGCGACGGGTGGCGCCCATTGTGCGCATAATTGCAATGTCGCGAGTTTTGGCGCGGACCAGCATCACAAGGCTCGAAAGAATATTAAAAGACGCAACCAACACCATGAAGCTGAGAACAAAGAACATCGCCACACGCTCAACTTCCAGCGCTTCGAACAGGGTCGAATTGATCTGTTTCCAATCGGCGATGACAGCGCGGCCAACCAGCGCCTCCTCAACCGGAGCGAGAATTTCACCAACATTATCAGGATCGGTAACAGTAACTTCGATCAGGCCAACAGTATCGCCGAGCAGCAAGAGCGTTTGTGCGTCCTGCATCGGCATAATCACAAAAGTCTCGTCGAAATCATAAATACCGATCTCGAAGATCGCGCCGACTTCATACCCAACCTGACGGATAGACGTACCAAAGGGCGTCGTGCGCCCCTGCGGGTTGATAATGGTGATTGTGTCACCGACGCGCGCGCCGATGTTGGAAGCGAGCCGGGAACCGATGGCGACCTTCCCGGAATCGGGGATCAAGGTTTCAATCTCCCCAAGCAAAACCTTTTCGCCCAGATCAGCAATGTCCTCAGCCGTGTTTCCGCGAACGAAAATCGCAACCGCGCGGCCATTAAAACTCGCGAGCAAGGGCTGCTCAATCAACGGAGATGCGTTTACGACGCCTTCAGTCGAACGCACTTGATCGAGAGTGTTTTCCCAGTTCTCCAGCTTACCGCCATAGGCCTGAACCACGGCGTGACCGTTCAATCCGGCGAATTTGTCGAGCATTTCCCCGCGAAAACCGCCCATGACACTCATGACAAGCACCAGCATCGCGACAGAAAGCATCACCACGCCGACCGATATACCAGCGACAAGCGCGATGAAGGCCTCCCCCTTACCGGGCCAGAGATACCTTTTGGCGATCATTCTTTCGAAAGGAGTAAGCATGAAGTTTGCGCGCTGACTTATTACTTGTGAACGCAGGCTGTAGGCGGGCACCTATGCGCACACAATGTATGCGCCCCACACGATTGTGAGTAACCGCCTCTCTTGCACGCATCGGCAGCATGACCAGACGCAAAAATGAGGGCATTAGAGGCCCCACAGCGCTTGTAATTGATCCGTAACATCGCCATTGACCTCACACCCGACGGAGCAGCGCAGCGGACGGATCTGGCGATGTCAATTTCACGCACCAATATCACCCATCCATTTTTGGACGACGATGGCGACAAGCTGCGCGAGGAATGCGGCGTTTTTGGCGCAATCAACGCCGCGGATGCTGCCGCCGCGACAGCATTGGGCCTGCACGCCCTCCAGCATCGCGGACAGGAAGCTGTCGGCATTACGAGTTACGACGGAAAAGAGTTCTTCTCACGCCGCGGACTTGGCCATGTGGCGGAGAACTTCTCATCGTCCGAGGCTATTTCCGAATTGCCCGGCAATATGGCCTCTGGCCATGTGCGTTATTCCACCACCGGCGGCGCGGGCCTGCGCAATGTGCAGCCGCTCTATGCTGAGCTTGCAAGTGGCGGTTTCGCGGTTGCTCACAATGGCAATTTCTCAAACGCTCAGTCCCTTCGCAAGGACCTCGTTAACAAGGGCTCGATTTTCCAATCGACCTCAGACACCGAAGTCATCATCCACCTCGTCGCGACAAGCCGGTATCCCACGATTGCTGACCGTTTGATCGATGCGCTGCGTTTGGTCGAAGGTGCTTATGCTCTGATCGTCACCACACCTGAGGGCATGATCGCGTGCAGAGACCCGCTCGGCATTCGCCCATTGGTGATGGGCCGCATGGGCGAAGCAGTGGTGTTCGCCAGCGAAAGCGTTGCATTCGACGTGATCGGCGCGGAATTGATCCGCGAAGTCGAGCCCGGCGAAATGATTCAGGTCGATTTTGAGGGCGAAATCAAAAGCCTTCATCCGTTCGGCAAGCAGCCTTCACGCCCCTGTATTTTCGAGCACGTCTATTTCAGCCGTCCTGACAGCATCTTTGCCGGACGCAGCGTGTATGAAGCGCGCAAGGCTATTGGTGCGCAGCTCGCGATGGAATCGCCCTGCGAAGTTGATCTCGTCGTGCCTGTTCCGGACAGCGGCGTGCCAGCGGCAATCGGTTATGCTCAGGAGTCCGGTATTCCATTCGAGCTGGGCATTATCCGCTCGCACTATGTTGGCCGCACATTTATCCAACCCTCGGACAGCGCACGCACATCGGGCGTAAAGCGCAAGCACAATGCCAATCGCGGGCTTGTCGAAGGCAAGAAGATCGTTTTGATCGACGATTCCATCGTGCGGGGGACAACCAGTCTTAAGATTGTAGAGATGATGCGTGAAGCAGGCGCCGCGGAGGTTCACTTTCGTGTTGCCAGCCCGCCAACCGCGCATAGCTGTTTCTACGGTGTGGACACCCCTGAACGCAGCAAGTTGCTGGCTGCGCGCATGGATATCGAGCCTATGCGGGAGTTTATTCAGGCCGATAGCCTCGCGTTTATCTCGATTGATGGTCTCTACCGCGCTGTCGGATCGGAAACCCGTGACAAGGCCTGCCCACAGTTCTGCGATGCGTGCTTTACCGGAGAGTATCCGACCACCCTCACAGATTTCAATCAGACCGATCAAAAGTCCGCTGAACTGCCATTTGCCGACCCTAAGGCCGCTTAAACCATGACAAATACGAAACCGCTTGATGGGCAAACTGCCCTTGTCACTGGCGCGAGCCGCGGGATTGGCGCGGCGACTGCGATAGCCCTTGCCGAAGCCGGCGCGCATGTAATTTTGGTCGCGCGCAAGGTCAAAGCGCTTGAATTGATCGAAGACAAAATTCACGAAAAAGGCGGTTCCTCCACGATTGCTCCGGTCGACTTGACCGAACCGGATGCCGTCAGCCGTCTGGCAGGTGCCATTGCAGGCCGCTGGAAAACACTTGATATCCTTTGCCTGTCAGCAGCTTATCTACCCGAATTAACACCAGTTTCACAGATCGACCCGAAGCAATTCAATCAGGCTTTGATGATTAATGTCGTCGCTACACAGGCGATCCTTGCTTCGTTTGATCCCCTAATCCGCCGTGCTGAAAATGGCCGCGTGATTGGCCTGACCAGTTCAGTGGGGGCTGACCCGCGCGCTTTCTGGGCTGCATACGGATCAACCAAGGCAGCATTCGACAATCTTCTGGAAAGCTATGCCTCCGAGAGCGAGAAAATCTCTCCATTGCGCGTGGCGATTGTCGATCCGGGGGCCACTCGCACCGAAATGCGTGCCCGCGCCTATCCCGGCGAAGATCCCGAGACGGTGAAACCGCCAGAAGCCGTCGCTGAACGGATCACTGCGCTCGTGCAGGAAGACTTCAAAACCGGCCACCGCGAGCGGGTCGAAGGCTGAAGCGTTTCGTTCTTGCGGCGAAATTCGTGCAGAAGTTTTAGTGAAGCCCAAATTAACCCTGTTTTGTAATCCGGTCGAAAGGCTGGAGGGCTGAATGCTGTCATTGACCAATGACCGAAGACCAAACGGCGAAGAGACCAAACGCTGCTTGAATAGGGTTTTAATGGCTATGCCGACCGAAAATGACAGATATAGCGTCGCCTCGCAGGAGGATCGCTGCTCACCGCGTACAAAGCTGACAATTCCTGCGACTGTGCGGGCATCGGGCGGCCGCGCGTTTCAAAGCGTGGTTCAGGATTTATCGATATCCGGCTTCTCCGCCGCATCGATCAATCGGATGCATGAAGGTCAGGTTTGCTGGCTCACCCTCCCCGGCCTCGAATCGCTCCAAAGCGAAGTCGTTTGGTGGGATAACTGCATCGTCGGCTGCGCGTTCACCGAGCTTTTGAGCCCGATCGTGCACGACAACATCCTGCAGCGTTACAGCAACACCGGCATATACCGCACAGCGATCTGAACGCGCTGTCAGGGCTGCGTGCTAAGCTTGTACGCAAACCGGAGCCATTTCTCGCCATATTCGCTGCTGGTCGCTGTCGGCCAGTTGCTGACCCGCGCCACGACCAGATCAGCCTCTGGGATCAGCGTGATGGCTTGACCAAAAATGCCCTGCGCGCCGAAATTTCCGCCCGGATAAGTCCACCATTGGTATCCGTAACCAAATCCGTTGCCGCCGAAATCTACTTGTTGGCCGCCCGCTTTGGCAAACCATCCCTCGGGCACGATCGATGTACCGTTGCTTTGCAAACCGCCAGTCCGCACAAACTCACCCATGCGAGCATAATCAGACAGGCGCAGCGACAGGCAGCACCCGCCGATATTGCCGCCGCGTGGGTCAGTCATCCAGAACATGCCGCCCGCAAAACCGGCAGGCTCGACAATCTTGGCTTGGCTGTATTCGGCAAGCGACATGCCGACGGCGTTTTCGACAAGCAAACCAATCAGATTGGTCTCGCCAGTCTTGTATTTGAATTTCTCGCCCGGCTCCGCTTCACGATCAAGGCGCTTCATCTGTTCGACAATCGCATCGGGTCCGTATTCGACGACATATTTGTTTAGCTGAGACACATCGCTTTCAGGATCGGTGTAATCCTCATTCCAAGCGACGCCGCTGGTCATGGTCGCGATCTGCTCAACGGTGACATCGTCATACGCTGATCCAGTTAGCTCCGGAATGTATCGAGTTACCTGGTCGTCCATGCTTTCAATCGACCCATCTTTCACCGCAGCGCCAAGAAGCGTCGAGGTGAAGCTTTTCGCGACGGAGAAACTCGTCCAGCGATCCTGCGCTTCGAGGCCCAAACCATATCCTTCAAAGCGAACTTTGCCGCCCTGAAGCACCATTACGCCCGCTGTGTTCGTTTCTTCGATCAGCGTCTTAATCTCTGCCTGAATATCCGCGCTTAGCGGAGCGCCTGCAGGCAAATCGCGTGTTTCCAGCGCGGCCGGCACTTCGTGGCCTGCAAACCAGTTTTCCATGTCGCGAAAACGCTCAGAACGCTGGGCGTCATTCCAGAACAAGACCTGCAATTCGGAAGGGTCGCGCTCGGGAGGAGCCACAAGCTGGACGGCAATAGCTTGAGTGGTCGCAACAGTAGAGACAGCCTGCGCGTTCTTTTCAGGAGCGCCATAACTGGCACTGCATCCAGCAAGCGCCACGGCGATAATTCCGGCAAGTCCAGCGTTTCGAATTGTCATGTTCTCGTCTCCTCTTGCAGGGACGATAGTCTAAGCTTTGACGAGCGTCACCTGATGAACGTCGATATTTCCGGCGAGGAACCCGCCTTCACAATATGACAGGTAATACCGCCACAATCTGACAAATCGGTCATCGAAGTCCTCAGGCAGACGGCCCTCTGCAACTGCGCGATCGAACATGATGCGCCATTCTTTCAGAGTTGCGGCGTAATCACGTCCGAAATCGAGTTGGTCGCGCCATTCAAGGCCTCTCGCCTCTGCCAAGGCTTTGAACTCCGAAGAGTTGATCAGCATTCCGCCGGGAAAGACATATGCCTGGATGAAATCGGCGCTGTTCGCATATGTCTCGAACAAGTCATCCGCCATGGAGATATACTGGATCGCAGCACGGCCCCCTGGTTTCAGGTTGGAAGCGACGCAATCAAGGAATGTCGGCCAATATTCGCGGCCCAACGCCTCCACCATTTCAACGCTGGCAATTGCATCGAACTGTCCGGAAACATCGCGGTAATCGCATTTTTCAAACGCGATGGACGCGGGCCGGTTTCGGCGGGCATAGGCAAGCTGTTCGTCCGACAGGCTGATCGCGGTCACCTTTGCATCCGATTTCTCGATACGCTCCGCTAACGCGCCCCAACCGCAGCCTATCTCCAGAACGTCCTTGGCATCTCCCAACCGCGCTAAAATTGCATCAAGCTTACGCAATTGCGCCGCTTTAAGGCCGTCATCGCCATATGCCAGCGCACTCGAATAGGTCAGCGTTTCATCAAGCCATGCTCGATAGAAATCATTGCCCAGGTCATAATGCGCGGAAATATTGCGAACCGAACCGGCGCGGTCGTTGCGGTTAAAATAGTGCGCCGCGCGCGCGACCCATTTTGACAAGCCGGAACTGCGCGCAGTATCGCCCAGAGTGCGCGCATTGTCAGACATCAGCGCGAACAGATGCGCGTGGTTGTCAGCCTCCCATTCACCGGCTTCGTACGCCTGATACCAGCCAACAGAGCCGCTGGTCGCAAGCCTTAGCAATGCACGCCAGTCTTTCAGATCAACATGGACATCAAAGCCGGGCGCTCTACCGCCCAGGACGCGGGTTGTGCCGTCGGGAAGCTTCGCGGTTATCGAGCCGCGCTCGAAACCCTTGTCCACGCGGTCTAGCATGGTCTTGAAACCAGGTGCGAACAGGCGCGAAAGCAAGTTCGGGCGCGGCGCAAAACGTGCTCCGCCGCTCAGCAATTCGTCGCCTCTGATCCCCTGCGTCGTCATGCCGTCTGCATAGCCAAGAGGCAGCGATTTGGGCAAGGTGCGGCGAGGAGAGTTATCCGTCTTTCATCGCCTTATACGCATCCATTGCGCGCTCACGCCCCGCTTTGTGTGCGATCATCTTCGGCGGGTAGGCCTTAGGCAGACAGCCATGCTCTTCCGGATCATGGATGTATGGTGCATCCAGATCGGCGAGCTCCGGCACATATTCGCGGATATAGCTGGCCGCGTCGAACTTTTCGGACTGCGTCAGCGGCGCCATGATCCGCACAAACATATTGGAATCGACGCCCGTGCCTGCATTCCACTGCCAATTGACCGAGTTCGATCCGTAATCGGCATCGCACAGGCAATCCCAAAACCACTCCTCACCTTTGCGCCAGTCAATCAGCAAGTGTTTAATCAGGAAACTGGCGGTGATCATACGGACGCGATTGTGCATCCAACCAGTCTGATAAAGCTGCCGCATTCCGGCATCGACGATTGGGTATCCGGTCTTCCCCTCCTGCCATTTCTTGAGGTCGCGCGCGGCTTTCTCATCCGTATCTGGATCGCGCCATTTCAGCTGATCGTAATCCTCGCGGTAATTCTCGCGAGCATAAGCGGGGAATTGGCAGATGACGTTGGCGGCATAGTCGCGCCAGACGAGCTCGCTTTCATAACTTTGCCATCCATCAGAGCGTTTGTGTTTGAGGGCATCCCAGATTTGCACTGGACCGATCTCACCAAAATGCAGGCTTGGCGATAGGCGGGACGATCCGTCTTGGCTGGGCAGATTGCGACGGTCTTCGTAATCGGAGACATCCTCCTCCCATTCCGAGAGCCGCTGATGCGCGGCCTCTTCCCCGACCTGCCAAAAATCCGCGAGCCCGCCGGACCAATCGGGCCTTGTCGGAAGCAGCTCCCAATCTGCAAGATTATCGCTGGCCGGCCACGTCTCTGGCGACGAGAGCGTATCAGGCTCCGGCACCACATCGCGAGGCGGGAATTGCTGGCGCATGGCTTTGTAGAACGGGGTGTAGATCTTGTACTGGCTTCCCGATCCGGTCGTGATGTGACCGGCGGGATAGAGATAGATCCCGTCATAGAGTTGCAGGTCGAGCTTGTCTGAGAGCTTACCCTGCGCCTTGCGCCACCACGGCTCATAATGCCGGTTCGCATGAACGGTTTTGGCTCCGACTTCCTCTGCGACCTTGCAAAGCTCCTCCACCGCATCGCCGCGCCGCAGGATCAGCTTTGCGTTGCGCTTGCCAAGGCTGTTTGAAAGGCTTTCAAGCGAGTGATGCAGCCACCACCGCGAGGCACCGCCATAGGCATGGTGCCCGGCGGCATCATCATCAAGGACATAAACGCACACCACCGGCCCTTGGGACGCAGCGGCAAACAAAGCGGGATTATCGGCCATGCGCAGATCGCGCCGCAGCCAGACGATTTGTGTTTCACTCATAAATGATGAAGCGCGTTACTCGGCAGTGAGTTCCTCACATTTCACATCAGGCAGCGCGATGGAAAACCGATCGCGGGCGCGGGGATCGTAAAAGCGTGCGTCACGCAGGATCACAGAGCCGTCTTCGGCGCGTTCAGCGAACGGAGCGCGGGACCAAAACAGGAAGGCGTCGAGTTGCGAGTTTAACAAACGGTCATCGGACAAGTCTGGGATGACGCATTGAACGGCCTGTGAATGTTTAAAGCCATAGTCGAAATCCGCGCCATTCCACTCGTTCGATATCCACTCGCCATCGTACATCTGGATAATTCTCTCCCGCTCCCAGAAATAGACTGGCACCGGGCTTACAATAACTTGGCTCCCATACGGTTCGTTCGATTTGGCGAGGATGTCCACATACTGCGTAATAGCCCAATTCATCGCGATATACGCCAATGCAGCGGCAATCCCGACCCAAGCAGGCTTCGTCCAATTGCCGCCCTTTTTCTCGGCTCGCAGGGACCACCAGACGCTCACGATCAGCATCGCCCATAGCCATACGTCAATGATGAACAGCGTATCGCCGTAGAACCATTGGGAGGAGAACGGCTCAAAGAAGCGGATGCCGTACACATTCAGCCAGTCGAACAACGGATGCGAGAGCGCGCCGATAAAGCTCAATCCATAGAGCCATCCGAAATGCACCGGACGTCGCCCCTCAGGACGTTTCCCGCGCTTTTCTTGCCAGCGGTCAAAACCCCACAGCAACGCAGCCAAAATCAGAGGCAGGATCACCAATGCAGGCGGACCGTGTGTGATCCCGCGCCGGAAACCGAGATGCTCTGTCCCCTCAAGCCAGAAAAAACACGCCGCATCGACATCGGGCAGGTTCGCACCGATTATCAGCGCCGGCATCGCGAGACCGGTCTTTTTCTTAAGGCCTGCTTGGCCGAGCACCGCGCCGACTAGGCTGTGAGTCAGATTGTCCATTGGCTTCGACTAATCGTCGCGCGCTGTCAAAGCGAGTGGAAATAACCACTAACTCTCCCTATCGCATCAGAAACTTGATGGAGAGACACAAGCGATGAGCGACCACGCACCTTACGTCCGCCCCGATATGAAGGCCTTTTTGGATGCTTTGGCAGCGATGGGCGGTCCGAAAATCGCGGATATGACACTGGAGGAAGCGCGCGGGTCTTATCTGGCTCTCCACGGCATGGCTGACCGGCCCGCCCGCGAACTGGCGGTGATCCGTGATTTGACATGCCCCGGACCAGCGGGCGATATTGCGCTGCGCCTGTATGACGCGCGCGAAAACCGTGAAGCCGGGCCAGTTATCACGTTCTACCACGGCGGCGGCTTTGTGATTGGTGATCTCGACACGCACCATAACCTCTGCACTGAAATTGCCGCTCTGATGGATTTGCCGTTGTTCGCTGTCGATTACCGCTGCGCACCGGAAGCGCCCTTCCCCGCCGCCATCGACGATTGCGAGGCTGCAACGCGCTGGATCGCTTCCAATCCAGCTGAATTGGGCCGTCAGGCAACCGGCATTATCACGATTGGCGACAGCGCTGGCGGCACCGCAACCATCGCGGTTGGCCAATTGCTGAATGATACTCCCGCGGACGCACAAGTCGTTCTGCAAGTCCCGCTGTTCCCGTTGGCGAGCGATGCAATCGGTTCTGCCAGTTTGGAAGAATTCGCAGACGGATTTGTCCTAACAAAAACAGCCATCGAGTTCTTTGACGTAGCGTATCAAGCAGACCGTGGCGATCCTCGCGGTTTTCCCATCATTGGCGATCATTCGAATGCCCCGCCCACCGTGCTCGTCACCGCCAGCCTTGATCCGATCCGCGATTCCGGACGCGATTATGCCAAAGCGTTGGTTGATGCGGGCCGCGATGTCATATTCCTCGAAATGCGCGGGCTGACACACAGCTTCACCAATCTGCGCGGGGCCGTTCCCAGCGCTCAAAGCGATCTGGAGCGGATTGTTGCCGCGATGAAATCCCTGCTTGGAGACGCATAAGTGACGCTCAAACACGATGATCTGCCGTACCGTCCCTGCGCCGGCTTCATGCTGGTTAACGGCGATGGCCACGTCTTTGCCGGTGAGCGCATCAATAAGCGGACGCATGGGTTCTGGCAGATGCCCCAGGGAGGAATTGATCCCGGCGAAGACCCGCAAACCGCGGCCTTGCGAGAATTGGAAGAGGAAACCGGCATCGGTGCTGAACTGGTTGAAATCATTGCGCCTGCATCAAAGCCGCTTGAATATGACCTACCCGCCGATTTGCTTGGTGAGGTCTGGAAAGGCAAATTTCGCGGACAAATCCAGCATTGGTATCTTGGCCGGTTTCTGGGTAGCGACAGCGATATCGATCTGAACGCGCATGATCCGGCAGAATTCCGTGCCCATCGCTGGGTAGAACCTGCTGACCTTCCCGGTCTGATCGTACCGTTCAAACGCGCGGTCTATGAAACGTTAGTCGCCGAATTCACGCCGCTTATCAAAAGCGGAAATTGATCCGCTCACGGCCGTCTTTCGCGCGTGCCGATATGAACGATGGCAGCGATTCAATCCGGTTAAACCAAGCTGATATGCTGGGATATTCGATGTCGAACGTCCCTTTGTCGCGCGCGGCATACATCGGATAGACCAGCGTGATATCCGCAGCGGTCAGATTGTCACCCCCAAAGAAGGGCTGTTTGGCGAGATCGCTTTCCATAAGGTCAAATAGAGCCTCGAGCCGCGGATTGACGAAGACTTTGCGCACCTGACCGAAGACCGCTTTCAAAAGCGGACTGATTGGCCAAGGCGTGCGCGATTCGAGCAAAGTCAGCACCATCGCGATACTCTGGATCGACATAAGTGAACCTTGGGCCGCGTGGAACCAGAACAAATGGCGCGCACGGTCCCTGTCACCAGCGGCGGGGCGCAGATCGCTGTCTGGATGCGAATCGAGGATGTAGTCCATGATCGCATTGCTCTCTGCGAGAACCAAATTGCCATCAGTCACAACCGGAGCCGTGCCGAGCGGAGACAGCGCCTTGTAATCGTCAGGCGCCAGATTGCTTTCCGGATCACGGTCGTACTTCTTCAGCTCGTATGGAGTGCCAAGCGCCTCGAGCAACCAGAGGATGCGAAAACTCTGCGAACATTCAAGGTGGTGGAGCGTCAACATAGCAAATCACTCCAAGTTTCAATTGCTGGTCGGGGCATCCTCTGCCGTGTCAGCAGCAAGCCGCGCGGGTGGGCCAGCGTTGATCTTGGTCTGCAAAGCGAGGGTTTCAGGACAGTTTGAGCCACACAGGCTTTCTAGGCGCGCAAGGTTACGTTTTGCTTTCTCCAAAGCGCCCTTTTCAACCAAAGCCGCACCTTCCCCTGAAATCGCTGCGAAATTTCCTGGTTCGCGGACCAACGCCTCGCGATAATAGCGGATCGCCTTGCCTTGAAGCCCATCCTGACGCGCCGCCCGAGCCAGGTCGAGGAAGATCGGTGTGTAGCCCGGATCGACCGTCAGCGCAGCTTCGTACGCGTCGATCGCACCTTGTGTGTCGCCTGCATTCAAAAGCGCGTCGCCCTGACTTATCAGGACTGCTGCGCGTGGATCTACCTCGGCAATAGTCTGCGCCGTACCAACACTGGCAGTGGTCGCCAGGAACAAAGACAAAGCAGCGGCAGCGGGCGCAAAGCGCATAAGGGGCTCCTTGAGATCAGCAAGCCGGAAAGGCAGAGGCTTAGCCATAGGTCAAAGCGCTATCACGCGCACTGCATGATGGCGACAAAAAACCCGTCCGTACCGTGATGAAACGGATCAAGGCGAACACCGCCGCCGTGTGGAATTCCAAGCGGTACGTCTGGCGTTTTCAGGCTAAAGCCTTCGTTACGCTCAAGGAATTCTGCGATTCGGTCTGCGCCCTCGGCATCCAATAGCGAACAGGTTACAAAGGCAATCCGGCCACCCGGCTTCACCAGCTTTGCCGCGATTTCGAGCAGATCATCCTGCAAGCGGGTGTAGGCGGCAAGCGATTTTGGGGTGAGACGCCATTTACCCTCTGGCTTGCGCCGCCAAGTGCCGGTGCCGGAACACGGCGCATCGACCAACACAAGGTCAGCATTGCCGGTATATTCTTCGAGCGCTTCCAATTCCTCTTTCGGGTTTAGAAGGCGTGTCTGCACCATCGATGCACCCGCGCGATTGGCGCGTGGTACCAACCGTGACAGACGACCCCGATCGGTATCGCACGCGATCAAGTGGCCCGCATTGCCCATGGCTGCGGCCAATGAGAGCGTTTTGCCCCCTGCCCCCGCACAAAGATCGATCACCATCTCACCGGAGCGGGCGCCAGCGGCGATACAGGCGATCTGACTGCCATGGTCCTGCACCTCGATCTTACCGTCGAGATATTCATCCCATTGATCGACATTCGTGCCAGCGGCAATCCGAAGGGCATTTGGGGCTTCAAGCGCTTCTACAGGCTCAGGCAACTCAAGACCTTCGCGCTCGGCTTTAAGGGTGTTCACCCGAATATCGAGCGGTGCTCGGCCCAGCATACCGGCGGCAACATCCCCCTCGACACCAGACTGCGACAGCGCATCGGTAAGCCATTGCGGGGCCACACCGGGGCTAGCCGGTTTTTCATTCTTCCCGATCGCTGGCGGTCCGTGTGTCGAACCATCGAACAGCGGGATCAACTGCGGATCGTCCAGCGCCAGCGCTATCATGCCCACACGGCCGCTCTTTGGAATTTCCCCGCAATACCGGATCACTCGGTAAACCAGATCGCGCACTGCGCGGCGGTCTTTCGATCCGGCATAGCGTCGCTGCTTGAAATAGGCCGAGATCAACCGGTCCGCAGGCGCGCCTTCGCGCTTTGCGGCCTCGATGATTGAATCGAGCAGTTCGATTGCCGCCTGTACGCGGGCTGCGGGCATCATTTCGCAGGTGACCTTTCACCGCCAAAAGCGGCTTCGAATTCTTCAACTGCCGGTATTTCCATACAGCGGTGTTCGTAAGTCGCGCCCGATTGCTCGGCAGCGGCCTGTGTCATGCGCGATGCCATTTTTGAACCTGCGGCCTCACATTCTGCCGGGCTAGCAAAAATCACCTCAACCCTCTGCAGATCGATGTCGCCCGGCTTGTCTGGATGCCATCCCAGAATGAACAGCATCACGGGGACAATTTCGATCATGTAAGGATCCTAACGGGTTGGATAATTTGGTGCTTCGCGGGTGATCGCCACATCATGGACGTGGCTTTCTGAAAGGCCAGCATTGGTAATACGCACAAACTGCGCGCGTTCGCGCAGGTCATCAATGGTGGCCGATCCGGTATAGCCCATCGCCGCTTTCACACCGCCAACAAGCTGATGAATAACATTTGCGGCGGGCCCCTTGAATGGCACCTGACCCTCGATCCCCTCGGGAACGAGCTTCATTGCGGAAACATCCTGCTGGAAATAGCGATCGGCGCTGCCGCGCGCCATTGCACCAACACTGCCCATTCCGCGATACGCTTTATAGCTTCGTCCTTGGTACAAGAATGTCTCACCCGGTGCTTCTGCCGTCCCAGCGAGCATTGAGCCGATCATGACAGAGCTCGCACCGGCGGCGAGAGCCTTGGCCGCATCACCGCTTGTTCGAAGACCGCCATCGGCGATGACCGGTACGCCCGATTTCGCTGCTTCATTGGCGCTATCCATGATCGCAGTCAGCTGCGGAACGCCAACACCCGCGACAACGCGAGTGGTGCAAATCGAACCCGGGCCAATTCCGACTTTCACAGCATCCGCACCAGCATCAATCAATGCGCGCGTTGCCTCTGCGGTCGCGACATTGCCTGCCACGACCTGAACCGAGCTGGAAAGCTTCTTCACCCGTTCAACCGCACGGCTAACATCTTGGTTGTGCCCGTGGGCCGTGTCGATGACGACAACATCGACCTCGGCATCGATCAAAGCCTCTGACCGTTCGAAACCCTTATCGCCAACGGTTGTCGCGGCGGCCGCGCGTAGGCGGCCCGTACCGTCCTTTGTCGCGTTGGGGTAATTGACGGCTTTCTCAATGTCTTTGACCGTAATCAGGCCGATACATTTGTAGTCATCATCAACAACCAGCAGCTTTTCGATCCGCCGCGCATGGAGAAGTCGGCGCGCATCTTCCTGAGACGTGCCGAGCGGGACCGTGGCAAGGTTCTCTGTCGTCATCAATTCGCGGACTGGCTGAGCCGGATTTTCTGCAAAACGGACGTCGCGGTTGGTCACGATCCCAACCAGTTTGCCCGCCTTGTCGGTGACCGGAATACCGCTGATCTTGTGCTGCGCCATCAATGCCTGCGCATCGCCCAGCACCGCATCCGGACCAATCGTAATAGGATTGACGACCATTCCGCTTTCAAAGCGCTTTACAGCGCGAACGGCCGCGCATTGTTCGGGCAGCTCCAGATTGCGGTGAAGCACGCCGATCCCGCCAAGCTGCGCCATGACGATCGCCATATCGGCCTCTGTCACGGTATCCATGGCTGATGAAAGAATGGGGATATTCAGCGCGATATCGCGCGTGAACCGGGTTGAGGTGTCCGCCATGCTCGGCAGAACGCTGCTTTCTGCCGGGCGCAGCAGAACATCATCAAATGTTAGACCGAGAGGGATGTCCATATGCGCCACTTCCTATTGTGCCGACGTCAGATGCGCCGGGAGATTCGTGGCGGCCCATTTAGGCGCGCTTTCACCTAAGCGCTAGGGGCTGAATTCCCTCTATCGACGGTAATCGCCCTATTCGCGGTTACCTCACTGATCGCCGGGCGGAAAATACGTGGCCGTATTGGCCACTCGCCGAACGATTTCCTCATGCAGCAACAGGTCATCAATTGCCCCGCCAAGTTCAATCGTTTCAAGCTCGTCGCCTGCCCGGTGATAGTTACCCGAAAGATAGGGGCTAAGAGTGATTTCTGAGCCGAACGCTGTCGAAAGCATGACCGCAGGCACGCCCTCACCCAGCAATGCCCAACCATCCTGCCTACGCACAAACTGCGTGGCATAGTCGCTATCGCCCAGCTTGCGCCCAGCCTGTTTCATCACGCCAAGGATTAAGGGGTCAAGCGGTGTCTCACCCTCCCCGATAAATCCGACCACGCTGCCCGACGGTGCAATAGCGACCGTGTCGAAGTTGAACGCCCCAACAAGTGTATCGAGCGGAACCGGAGGGTTCTTTGCGAAGGCTATTGCGCCAAGCAGGCCGGATTCTTCGGCAGTTGTGGCCAAGACATAGATATCCCGGTCATGCGGACCTATCGCTTTGAGCCTGCGTGTCAGCTCCAACATCGCTGCAATGCCGCTGGCGTTGTCCACCGCGCCATTGCATATCCGGTCTTCCGCATCCTCCGGCCCGCAATCTTCGCCAAGGTGATCCCAATGACCAAGTAGAAGCACAGAACCGGAGTTCGGAACGGTGCCAGCCAGCTTGCCGATCACGTTGTAGCTGGTGAACTCCACCCTCTCGGACGTCGCTTCGATAGTGGCGGTGCTTTCGAGTTGGACTGGGACGAATTCATCATCATCAGCCGCCTTGACTAGCTTTTTCCAAGCTTTCTCACCAAACACGTCCGACATTGCTGTCTGCGTCGCGAATGATGTCAGGCCGCCATCGGCCTCGCTTTCCAGCATTGTGCGTTCGCGGCCATAAGCCCGGTTCACCCGGCTAATCGCGGCGGCATCTTCAACCACCGTAATGATTGCCGCAGGATTGCTTTCGAACAAAACCGCGCGCCGGCGGGGACTGACACCCGGTTCGCCAAGCATCACAACGATGTTGCCTGTGATGTCATCCGCGGCAACATCTTCGGCCTCTTTACCGACGAAGACGAGCGGAGCCTCTGTGACGAGTTCACGCCTGTTCGTTGTGAAAGCCGCCGCTGTATCCGCGGCCAGTTCGGATTTCTTGTTGCCGCGTTTAATCTCGATCCGGCTTGTAAATGGCTTCGTCCGGACAAGTTGGACCGGCGCACGCCATGCGCTGCCCGGATCATTGGTGCCCGACACCAGCCCAGCCTTTTGCATCTCGTCCGTGATGAAGGCGACAGTTCGCTCTTCGCCCAGAGTTCCCGGTTCACGTCCGGCAAATTCATCGCTCGCAAGGATGCTGATGTCGCGGGTCAGTCGCTGTTCAATCGCATCACGCTCGGCCATTGGCACGCTGGCGATATTCGCACCGCCCGCGCACGCGCCCAGCGCCAGAAACGCCCCGAGTATCAGCCCCTGTTTCGCCCCCAGTTTGATCATCCGGCTGTCCACCCTCCATCAATACTCCAATTCGCACCGGTCACATTGCCAGCTTCTTCCCGGCACAGAAATACCGCGAGCGCCCCGATTTCATCAGGCTGGACGAATTTCTTGGTCGGCTGTTTGGCAAGCAAGACATCATTGATGACCTCATCACGGCTAAGGCCGCGCGCTGCCATTGTATCGGGAATTTGCCCTTCGATCAGCGGCGTCCACACATACCCCGGACTGATGCAGTTCGCGGTCACCCCTGTTTGTGCCAGTTCCAGAGCAATGGTCTTGGTGAAACCGGCAATGCCATGCTTGCTGGCGTTGTAAGCGCTTTTGAAGGGTGATGCTGTAAGCGAATGGGCGCTGGCCGTATTGATGATCCGCCCCCACCCCTTTTCCTTCATCGCAGGAACGGCGAGCCTTGTAGTGTGGAACGGCGCCGACAGATTGAGCGCCATAATCGCATCCCACTTGTCCGTCGGGAAGTCCTCTACCGGCGACACATATTGCATACCCGCATTGTTCACGAGGATATCGATAGCGCCGATTTCGGTCATCATCGTTTCGATCGCAGAGGGATCGAGCAGGTTTGCCCCGTTAAAATCTGCGGCGAGCTCCACCTGAAGCTGCGCGATTTCATCTTCGTTGCCAAGTCCGTTTAGGATCACGGCTGCGCCCTCGGCGTGCAATGCCCTCGCGACCGCGAGGCCAATGCCCGATGTGGAACCAGTTACAAGAGCACGTTTGCCTTTGAGCAGCATCAATCTTATCCGTGAAGTCCAGTGGAGCCTTTCTGTCGCTGTTGATGCACAGACTGTCCAGACAAATCATCGGGTTCGGCATGGGATCGCCGGTCCCGGACAAAAGGAGAAATTGCGTGCGGCTTAAGCGTTTCGATACATCGAAAATCAGAGTGCGTTCCAGCGGCGGCGGCCGCGGACGCAAAGCCGGCGGGATTGGTTGCGGAACACTTGTGATCGCCTTAATCGCCGCCTTGGTCTTCGGCGTTGATCCGATGCAGACCATTGGCGCTATCCAAGGCACGGAGCAAACATCCACACAGTCGCAGGGCGGTGACCTGACTGAAGAACAGATCTGCACCAGTGGCCCATATGCGCAAGAGGCTTGCAACGCGCTCACCAGCCTAAACGAGACCTGGGCGCCCGAATTCGCGCGCGCCGGTGTCAACTTCCAGGAACCGTTCCTCGATTTGTACCGCACAGGCCGTGTCTCAACTCAAGGATGCGGCAATGCATCTTCGGCTGCAGGGCCGTTTTATTGCCCCGCCGATCTGGGGATCTATATCGACACAGGCTTTTATGATCAGCTTGCGCAGATGTCCGGCACGGGCGGTGATTTTGCGCGGCTCTATGTAATTGCGCATGAATATGGACATCACATCCAGAACCTCACCGGCCTTGCGTCTCAAGTCCGCAGCCTTCAGCAACAAGAACCGCGCCGGTCGAACGATCTTCAGGTTCGGATGGAATTGCAGGCGGATTGCTACGCCGGTGTTTGGGCGGGCAAGAACCGTAACCTGATCGAACGCGGTGATATGGAGGAGGGCCTGCGCGCTGCCAGCGCCATCGGCGATGATAATCTACAGCGCCGTGCAGGCCAACGGATCAATCCGGAAAACTTCACACACGGCACCAGCCAACAACGCATGGACGCATTGCGCCGGGGGCTTGAAGGTGCCGATGACAGCGTTTGCGACGTGTATTTCAACATGCGTTAAATACGAGCTGAAGAACACAAAAAGGGCCGGAGCGGCATAGCCGCTCCGGCCCTTTTCTATTGGCGGCAAAGTGAGGTTACGCTGTGGCGCCTTCCTCCTCAGACGCCTCACGAATGCTCACTTTTGACCATTCGATAGCGCGGGTGGCGTACATCACACCGGCCAGCGCCACGAACAGCATCAGCGATCCGATCACAAGCGACCACGCTTCGAGGTTAAGCAGCACATAGAGCACAGCATAAAGACCGATCAGAAGCCCGCCGATCACCCGAGCCCGTTTCCAGCTTCCCAGCACCGCAGCGCTGTATGCACTCAGCAAGCCGATGATCGCACCGCTGGAGACCACATAGGCAAACGCGAAGCCGATCATTTCTGCGAACGCGAGCAGCATCACGAAAAACAGGATCAACCCCGCCCCAGTCAGCAAATACTCCGCAGATGCCACTTTCGCGCCAGCAACGATGTCAAACATCAGGAAGGCAAGGAAGGTGAAACCGATAAACAGAAATCCGTATTTCAGCGCGCGTTCCACCCGTTTGTAGAGATCAACCGGCTCCATCAGACGGATGGTCGCGATGCTGGCTCCGGAAACGTTCTCCCCCGGCGAAATCTCGGCATAGCGATTGTCATATTCGTCAATTACCACTGAGGCGTTTGCCGGCGCGCTGGTGCTGACCAATGATTGACCAAGCGCCAGGTTAGAAATGGACCACTTCGCTTTGAAGCCATCTGGACCGATTTCTTTGTCCGTGTCGCTCGGCAAAACGCCGGTAAAGCTTGGGTGGGGCCAGCTGGAATCGACGGCGAAGTTCGTTTCTTCACCGCGTGGGACCATGCTGAATTCCTGACTGCCGCGAAGGGAGTAGGTGAAATCGAGCGTAAACTCCGCGCCCTCTGCCCAATCGTAAAACGCATGAACGCCCGATCCGGACTGCCGGTTGCCAAGGCCCGGTCTCAGGTCAAGCGCGTTGCCGCCAACAGATAAGTCCGCTGCTGTTTGCAAACCGCTGGGGTCAGAAATCGGCAATTGCAGCAACGCTTCATCAAGCAGCAATTGATCGCTTTCGACGCCAAGTCGATCCAGATCGGCAGGCATTGCAAAACGCGCCGAACCGGTGATCCCTGCATCATACACAACCGATTGATGGATGATCCCGCGTGAGCGAACTTCGGGGTTGATTGTGGTGTCGAGGTTTTGCTCGCTGGGAGAAATATAGAGGTTCTGGCGCGAAGTCGTGGTGCGCTTCACGGTCTTGCCATCTACCTGTTCAGTTACCTCACGCGTGACCATGTATGGCACCACGAGCAACGGGCCGGAAACGGTCTGCGCACCGGCCCACCCTTCTGTGATCGAAGCCTGTGCAACACGCGCCTGATGCTGGCGATCACTTACCAGCAAATAGACCATTAATAGCGGTACAATCAAAGCCGCGCCGACCAATCCGGCAAACAGCAATTTCACTCCGGGGCTTCTTTCAACACTCATCTTTCGTCCTCCTGGGGTTGAGACGAAATGTTCTTTGTGAGCGATGAAATGAATTCTGTGTGAACTGCTCAAAACAAAACGGCAGACCACCTTTGCGGCCTGCCGTCCGTATTCGATTTGCCAGCGTGAACCGGCAGAATTGGCTTAGCCTTTAGCCTGCGCTTTGTTCCATTCGCGGATCTGCTTATCGAGTTCTTTCAAGATATCCTTGCGCATGGCACCGGTTAAATCATCGCTGTCAGCAATCGCATCGCGGGCTTGCTCCAAGCCTTTCAGCGCATGCGCCATCACGCGGCTTTGACACAGGTAGACGCTGCGCACGTCGCCATTTCCCTCATCGACGGTCGCCACTTCATCACTATCACCGCGGCATTCCATCTTTACAACAGTGCGGCCTTTGATGCCTTCTTTTCCATCAAGTTCGATGAAAGCCATTTCGACTTCTTTCATCGCATTTTTGATGTCGATATCGGCCTGGGCAAGGTCCGCGCGCACTTCGGCCATAATGGCCTCACGCTCTTCCTTGCTCAGCTTCTCTCCGTCATTCTTGATTTCAATCTTGCGAACGCGGGTCTTGGTCTTAGTTGAGGTTTTGCCGTCCTGCTTTTCATCAACGGTTCGGTAGATAAATACGTTCTCATCGCCGTCAGCCTCGACCTCAACTGCGACATCGGGATCAACAGTCACGATCGTTGCTGCCGCCAGTGGTGCCGGTGCTGCGGGAGGAACCGGCGGTGCTGGTGGGGCCGGAGGAGCCATACCAACTGATGGCGCCGCCGGAGCAGCCGGTGCAGCGGGTGCAATGCTTTCAGCATAGGTGATCGATGCGGTCAGAGGCAGCGCAATGATTGCGGCCCCCAGCATAAAGCTGCCAGCCAAACGGCGACGGGTTGAAGTCTCAGACATATTCAGGCTCCTCAAACGATGGATTATGGATTTGTCGCCAAGTACGGGGCACGCCATAGGCGCGGCTAATGCCGTATTAGAGGGGGCAACATTGGGACCAGCGGCAAAACTGGCAATAAGGTTGGCGTAGGTGGCGCGTTCTTCGGTCGGCTGGTGCGACATCACGCGGGCGTCGCAGGCTGCCTCTTGATCACGGCGAAGCGCGAGCCAGCCATACCGGCCAAGCGGGTTCCACCAATGCAGGGCAAACAAAGGCTGCACGGCGACATTAATGAGAAGGTCGCGCCCTTTGTGGTGGGCGAGTTCATGCGCCAAAGCGAGATCGCGGGCGGTCCGGTCAGGCTGCGCCATAAATCCTTCAGGCATGGCGACCACGGGGTCAACCACACCAAATGCAAGCGGTGCCTTGGTATCAGGAGTTTCAAGCAGGCGAACTTTGCCTTCGCGCCCTACTTCGCGCGCTTCGGCCAGCAACTCGTCTCGCAGCGCAAAGTAACTGCCGAAACGGTGCCACATAAAAATGGCAGCGCCGATCAACCACACCGCGCATCCAATCTCCACCAAAGGGAGTGACTCAAGAAGTGCCTCTAGATTGGTAAGCGGGGTAGTCGGTGTGACCAGATCGGTCGCTGCCGCTCCGTTTTCAGACGGTAAACCGCTCGCAGCATTTTGTGTCGCAACTGGAGCAATGGAGGTCTGGGTCGGGAGAACGGTAAAGGCTTCATTCGCCGCGGGCTCAGGTTTGAGCCACGCTGGCAATGTTAGCGGGGGCATCAAAAGGCGCAGCATCGGCAGCGCCCACAAAGCATAGGCAAACTGCGGGCCGAACCAGCTTGCAACCGGCCTGCGAAGGACAAGGACAAGCGCTATAAGCGCCGCAGTCCAAATGAGCGTATCAAACAGCCAAGCGGTCATTGTCTGAGCTCCTTTAAAAGAGCTTCAATCTCGGCGACATCGTCATTGGTAAGAGCCTCTGACTCAGCCAGATGAGCGACGAGCGAAGCGGCTTTCCCACCAAACAGGCGATCAACCAGACGGCGGGATTCTCCGCCAACATAGTCCGATCGCTGCATCAGCGGGCTGTAAAGAAAACGGCGACCGTCAGGGCGGGTTTCGATGGCTTGTTTCTGAACCAACCTCGAAAGCAATGTCTTTACCGTTGGAAGGCTCCACCCGCGTTTTTCGCAAACCTCTTCGCAGACTTCAGCTGCGGTTGCGGTTTCGCGGTTCCAGAGCACTTCCATAACGGCATGCTCTGCCTCGCTAATCCTCTCGGGTGCTGTATTTTCGGACTTACTCAAGTTGGCCTCCCACCTGCTGTCTTGAACGCCTTGATTACACCTGTAGTCATAGCGATTACGTCTGTAAACATTAAGCCGTGATGAATAGTGCCTCTCCCCCCCTTGCTCTTCTGCAAACGGTCAATCACAACGGACGAATGACAGTGTTATCGTCCCTTATCGCATCAACCGCTTTGATACTTTCCAGCGCCGGAATGACCTTGGCCGAGGACGTTCAATCCTCAGAATTGGACTGCGGCGATGATTGCGTGCTTGAGGTTCTGACTGATCCTGTGCCGCTGGATGAAACCGACATCAGCAATGATGAAGTCGGCGATCTCAGATACATGGGCGGCATCGCTGTCGAACCCGGCGATGAAAAGATCGGCGGTGTTTCATCGCTCGAATGGGTCGATGGCAAACTCTACGGCGTTACCGACGATGGCCGATGGCTTGCGATCACGACTGATGAGCTGGACGGAAAGCTGCTTGATATCATAAGCATCGAAAGTGGCCCGCTGCGCGATGACAGGGGGAAACGGCTTAGAGGGAAGAGCGATGCGGATTCCGAAGCAATCGCGCGCATGGCCGACGGCAGCTGGCTCGTCGCGTTTGAACGTGACCACCGCATTTTGCAATACGCGACTTTGGATGGCCACGGTCAGCCAAC
Source organism: Erythrobacter crassostreae (assembly GCF_019204045.1). Lineage (GTDB taxonomy): Bacteria > Pseudomonadota > Alphaproteobacteria > Sphingomonadales > Sphingomonadaceae > Erythrobacter > Erythrobacter crassostreae. Next base: position 46,703 of record NZ_JAGSPC010000002.1, read on the forward strand.
CGAATTGCCTATTGTCGACCTTGTTTTTGATGCCGAAGACAATGGCGGGATGGAGACGCTGGCTGTTTCCCCGTCAGGGCTGCTCGCTTGCGGAGAATGGGCCGGCAGCGATGTGCTCAATTGCATGAGGGAACGTGATGGCGGGCTTGTCAGCTTTGAGGTCAGCCCCCCCGCCCCGATCGATGAACGCGAGGGTGTCCCGACCGATGCCGACTGCTCGAGCGACGGCACCTGCTATATCCTGTTCCGCAGCTACTCGCCTGAAGAAGGCAACACGGCGGCCATTGTTGCGATTAACGGTGCCAATGCAGCAACAACGATTGCGACCTTTATGCCGCCCGTCACGCTCGACAATTTCGAAGGTCTAACCGTTCGTGAGGATTTGGATCGGACGTATCTCTATCTCGCATCGGACGACAACTTCTCAGACCGACAACGCACCTTGCTGATGAAGTTTGAGGTTGTATCAGCGCGAAAGGACATTGCGTTACCCCCTCCGCCTGTGACCGAAGTCGATACCACCGTCTATGAGACGCTACCGGTGATCATCGAGACGTCGATGGGCAGCATCACCGTTGCCCTAGAAACGGAGCGAGCGCCCATCACAACGGCCAATTTCCTGAAATACGCGGACGAAGACCGCTTTGACGGAACAGTGTTCTACCGTGCAATGAAGCTGGACCGGGACCCGCGCCCGAACGGCCTTATCCAAGGCGGCACGCAATGGGATCCGAAACGCATTCTGGACGGTATCCCGCATGAACCAACCAGCATTACCGGCTTAAGCCACACCAGCGGGGCGCTATCCATGGCGATGGGAGAACCCGGCACGGCTACTGGCGATTTCTCGATCATGTTGCAGGACCAAACCGGATTGGATGCCCAGCCCGGTTCCGACGATCCGATCTGGAAGAATGGCTATGCGGTGTTTGGCTATGTTACCGAAGGGATGGACGTGGTCACTGCAATCCACGCGGCGCAGGCAGACCCGAACAAAGGCGAAGGCATGATGCGCGGGCAATTGCTGGCCGATCCAGTGAAAATTATCGATATCCGTCGAGCCGAAACCACACCAGAGTAAGTCAGTTTTCTGCTGAAGACCTACCCACCGGCTGTGTTTCAGTTTGCGGCATGCGGCTTTCCAAGTCGCTCAACCAAACATCGGCATCAGCACCGATAGATGATTGTGGAAGCGAGGCGAGCAAGCGCCGCTTGCTCTCCCATGCCGCTACTGTCCTGCTTGTTGCCATGACTGCCTCCGCCAATGGTTGAGGCTTACGCAATGCCCGATTGATCAGGGCGTCTCCGTAGAACGTCCAGTCATTATCCGGCTCACAGCCAAACGAGGTGCGCTGCGCTGCAGCGGCGGTAAGGATCGCTGTGTCAGCATTGGCAAGCTGAGGAATGAACACACCGGAATAGCACGCGCTGATGATCAGGAGACGGCGCTCAATGCCTAGCTCCTCAAGCACAGATTTCAGGCGCTTCGGGGAAAAAATGCCGTACTCGGTATCCCCGTAGTGATTGACCAAACCGACCTTCGCACCGTGGCTGGTGGTGTAGAGCACCAACACATCTTCTTCGGTATTCATCAATTCAGCCACGCTGGCGAGACTGAGCAGCAAGGAACGGATTGATCCCTTCGCCTGATCATCGTGCCGGCCATCCGGCCCCGCGAGAACCAGCGTGCGCCCTTCCCCTCCGTAACGGCGCGAGAGGACTTTCGCTGCCTCACGGGCCTCTCTGGCGAATACAGGATCGCTGTCGAGCGCAACGGTTACGACATAGGCATCGACAATGCCGGGGCGCTCCGATTTCAGCGCGGCGAGCGAACGATCCAGCCTGCGCTGCTGCTTCAGCATCTCTTTTGCTGGCACCGCACGCTGGAGGTGCGGCGCCTTTTCAAAACTGGTGCGAGCATTTGCCCGGGTCGATCCGATGGCAAGATTAGGAAACGGCTCTGTGTGTTCTGGAGGTTCGTTCGCGCCGCGACTACCGTCTTGCGCCTGCAACGGCGAAACAAGGAAACAGGAAAGTAATGCTGCGACCGCGAATTTGTGCATTTTCAGAAGCTGCCTGTGCAAAGACCGACGGTCAAGCACCTCGATTGCCGATCAGTCCTCGGCAACAATGCGGTAGACCTTCATTTCACCCACGCCTTTCAAAGACATCAGCTCGGGCTCTGTGAACAGAGCGCTGTCGCGCGCGCCAAGATACGTGGCTTCAGACACCGCGATACCGTTGGGCGCCGCGACACCTTCAATTCGGCTCGCAATATTCATCGTGTTGCCCCAATAATCGTAAGCAAGACGCTGAGACCCGACGACACCGCCGACCACATTGCCGGTGTGTATTCCGACACGAACCGCGACTTCGATACCCGATTCTTGGGAGAATTTGATCACACCCGTAATCAAGTCCTGCGCAAAGTTGATTGCATCAACCGGGCCCCGCCGGGCAGAAGAATGCCCACCAACAACTGCAAGATAAGCATCGCCCACAGTCTTTACCTTCTCTACTCCGAACCGGTCTGCACTGGTGTCAGCAAGGCCGAATACGGTGTTGAGCGTTTTGACGAGATGGCCCGGTGAAAGCCGTTTGGACAAGGATGAGAACCCGACAATATCAACAAAGATCACCGACACATCGCCGTAAGCATCGGCAATTGTCTCACCCTGACGAAGCCGCTTCGCCACCTCTTCAGGCAGAACATTGTGTAGCAGTTCTTCGGTCTTCGAGCGTTCCTCTTCGAGCGCCAGCGTCGCGGCAAACGTCTTCCGCGCGCGGCGATCAATGTCCCAACTCACGAAACACGCAAACGTGAAAAATGTCGTGAAATTTGTGAACGAATAGACCTTGTTCACAATGCCTCTATCCGCCTGCAAAAGGAACATGGCGTAGAGCGCCAGCAAGACAATCGCCCATGCCAAAAAGTACCGTGTCGTGGCGACGAAACCGAGGCTGGCAAACACCATCAGAATGCCAAGATTGATCACGGCCATGCTTAGCCGACTGATATTGGTGACATCGGCCTGTGAACCCAGCGCATCGATCAGCATGACCATGACAACGGCCATGGCGGAGAATATCACAAGGTCGATCCACGGCCTATCAACGTAGAAGCGAGTGAAAGTCAGCCCGATAATCCCGCCCAGCACCAGAATAAACGGTCCGGCGGCGAGGTTGTAATCCAGCACGCCCTCAATCGGGAAATGCATCGGATTAAACCCGATATAGGAGATAAGTGTGACAATCCCGATGGCGGCCAGAAACCGCGTGCCGGGAATGCGCGCATCCCGCTCGCTCGCGACATATGCGCGTTCGATTGCTGGATCGTCAAAGCGTGCAAGCAAGTGTAATTCCCCCGTTGATTACTCTTATCGCGGCTACGCATGCCGACGACAAGCACCAACAGCGGCGCAGTCAAAGTTTCCGGATTATTCGATTGTCAGAGCCGAACCGCAAATGCGGTTTCTATCGGTTGAGCGCGACCCGCTGTTTGCCGCCTTTGATCACGAAATCACCGCCGCTCGTTTGCACCGTAATATCGCGCTGCGGTCCCGGTTCATATCTTGCGCGGAAAAACAGTTTCAGCGTCACACTTTGGCCAGCTTCAACCGAACGGGTCTCGCAGCTGTAGCTCCAGTTGCCATCGTCAAATTTGACCGCAAACGCACCAATCTTGGAGCGTTGGTGGTCTCGCATGATCATTTGTGCCTGATCCGGACACGCCTTTATTTCAGACGGCTGGTCGGTGTCATTTGTTAGAACGAGATCAAAACGCTCCCATCTGTTCGGTGTCGTCTGATCAAAATGATACCCGACAAATTCGCCGCTGAAGGCAGGTGTAACCGCGACACTCGCGAGCAAAGCCAAGTCTAGAAACATAACACACCCCTTTTAATCTGTACGAACGATGACCAACGCAAACTGAATTTAGAATGAATTTTGACTTTACATTCAGATGACTAGCTTGATGGCGTCACAAGTATCGCGTGAGCTGCGGTGGTGCGAGTGATAAAACCGCCTCTAGCAATTCGGCATGACTGCGGTTTGTGTTGTTGACGACTATCGAATGCGCGAGCCCCGATGTTGATCGATTGATCTCTGCCGATTTGCGCCTGAACCAGCCAAAATGCTCCATGCGTTCATCGGTTACTTCGAACTGCAGCATGCTGGTGCCCATAATGTTGAGACTGCGCAGCTCTTGCGCGTCCGCCCACGGAATTGTCTCTGCAGAGAAATTCCTTAGGAACATGCCTTGATCCGTTATTCTAACAGCAAGACGCGGGTTCAAGCCTGCCCAAAGATGCACAAAAGTCAGCGGTCCAAAAAAGACAATGCTCAACCATCCGGCAACGGGCGCGACCCATTCCGGAAAGCGCCTGCTCTCCGAAGCGAAATCACCAAATACGCCAATCAACAATAGGCCGATTGCAACGAAACCGGCAGATAAGGCGGCCAGCGCAAACGAGCGCATAGGAGAGATGCGCGCCTCAAATACAGCGCGCCTCTCACCCAATTAATACACCCGCGCTTTTGGTTCGATGTAAGTCGCGTCTTCGGTCAGAGTGTATTCGTGGACCGGGCGATAGTCGATTTTGATATTGCCGGCCTGACCGCCCCAACCTTCGAACCAAGCAACGGTGTGCTTCATCCATTCTTTGTCGTTGCGATCCGGGAAATCTTCGTGCGCGTGGGCGCCTCGGCTTTCCTTGCGGTTCGCAGCCGATGCCATGGTGACGTTGGCCTGAGCCATCAGATTGTCGAGTTCCAGCGTCTCGATCAGATCGCTGTTCCAGATAAGCGACTGGTCGGTCACGTGGATGTCTTCCATCCGCTTATTCTGAACCGCCAGCTTCTCGACACCTTCGTCCATCAGTTTGGTATCGCGGAACACCGCAGCATGGGCCTGCATGGCTTTTTGCATGTCGGCGCGAATCGCCGCAGTTGGCGAGCCGCCCTGAGCGTAACGGAAGTGATCAACGCGGCCCAAAGCAAAGTCCGCGCTGTCTGCGGGCAATTCGGGCTGGCTTGCACCGGCGGTGAGATTGTCTTTGAGGTGCAGACCAGTCGCGCGACCGAATACAACCAAATCTATCAGCGAGTTGGAGCCGAGACGGTTTGCACCGTGAACAGACACACAGGCCGCTTCACCCACGGCATACAGGCCAGGAACCACCGTATCCGGCCCATCCTTGCCAAGGGTCACGACCTGACCGTGGTAGTTACACGGAATACCGCCCATATTATAATGGACGGTCGGGGTCACCGGCAGCGCTTGCTTTGTCAGGTCAACGCCGGCGAAAATCTTGCCGCTTTCGGTGATGCCCGGCAGGCGCTGGGCCAGCACTTCAGGCGCGATATGATCGAGGTGAAGGTGAATATGATCGCCCTCCGGTCCCTGACCGCGCCCTTCGCGCATTTCGAGAGCCATCGAACGCGACACAACATCACGCGATGCGAGATCTTTGGCCGACGGGGCATAGCGTTCCATGAAACGCTCGCCTTCGGAGTTCGTCAGATACCCACCCTCGCCGCGTGCGCCCTCTGTGATGAGAACGCCTGCGCCGTAAATGCCGGTCGGGTGGAATTGCACGAACTCCATGTCCTGCAAAGGCAAACCAGCGCGCAGAACCATGCCGCCGCCGTCGCCGGTGCAGGTGTGTGCGGATGTGGCGGTGAAATAGCAGCGGCCATAGCCGCCGGTTGCCAGAACAACCGATTGCGCGCGGAAACGGTGGATCGTGCCATCATCCAGACACATCGCCATCACGCCGACGCATTTCTTCACGCCGTCGACTTCGCTCATGATCAGATCGAGAGCGAAATACTCGATGAAGAAATCCGCATCGTATTTCAGGCTCTGCTGATACAGCGCGTGAAGCATGGCGTGGCCGGTACGGTCGGCCGCCGCGCAGGTGCGCTGCACTGGCGGTCCGTCACCCATGTTCTGCATGTGGCCGCCAAACGGGCGCTGATAGATCGTCCCGTCTTCGTTGCGCGAGAACGGAACACCAGCGTGTTCAAGCTCATAAACAGCCTGTGGCGCTTCGCGGGCGAGATATTCGATCGCGTCTTGGTCACCGAGCCAATCGGCACCTTTCACGGTGTCATACATATGCCAAGACCAGTGATCCGGCGTGTTGTTGCCCAGCGAAGCCGCAATGCCGCCTTGCGCAGCAACAGTGTGCGAACGGGTTGGGAAAACTTTGGAGATATTGGCCGTGCGAAGACCCGCTTCTGCTGCGCCCATCGTGGCGCGCAAGCCCGATCCGCCTGCACCAACAACGATCACGTCATACATGTGATCGATGATCTGGTAAGAGCCTTTCAGCGAGGCATTGGTAGAACTGTCTGCTGTCGTCGGCATCAGGCCTGACCTCCAAGTGCTAGGCTCGCGACGCTGAAGATAGCAAATGCGCCGCCGCCAATAGCTGCAATGTTAAGCGCGGTCAGAGCCGCAAATTTTGAACCGGAATTCTGAACATAATCCTCGATCAGAACTGTCAGACCCATGCGCGCATGAGCAAACAGGCTGAATATCAGGAGGATCATCGCCACCGCTGTGACCGGCATGGAAACCCATGCGCTCACCGTAGCGTGGCTGAAATCGCTCATCGTGACGAAACTGACGATCAGCCAGCTCATCAACACAAGGTTCGTGATCGCGGTGAAACGGTGCGAAAGCCAGTGATGCGCGCCGTCATGCGAAGAGCCAAGACCGCGGACTTTGCCGATAGAAGTGCCGTTACCCATCAGATCACTCCTTGCTTGGTAAGGATCAGCGCCCAGAAACCGCACGTCAGGACGATCGCAATCAATGGCGAGGCAATGGACCAAAGTTTATTTGTATTCAGCTCGTAACCCGCGCCGATATCCAGCACAAAGTGGCGCAGCCCGCTCATCATGTGGGTAAAGAATGCCCAGCTAAGCCCTACCATGACGACCCAGCCAAGCGGCGAAGTCATCAAGCCGGTGAAGGTTTCATAGGCCGCAGGACCGCTGGCAATGGCACCAAGCCACCAGACCAAAACGGCCAATCCGACCAAGGCCATCCCGTCACCGGTCGCGCGGTGAAGGATCGATACCAGCATATGCGGCCCCCACCGCCATATCTGGAGGTGAGGAGAAAGCGGTCTTTGGCTCATGATTATCCCGTTCAAACGTGCATTCGCGTCGATTTATCGCGCCACACTTAGCGTTCTTGGCGTGTGAGGCAAGCCGTGAACGCTCGACTCTACTTGCAAAGTTTTGGATAGAGGTTGTCATGAGTTTCATTCTAGTCACCGGAACAAGCCGAGGGATCGGCGCATCAGCCAAAGCAATGCTGATCAAACGCGGGGGAAAAGTGATCGGCCACGCCACCAGAGCCGCCGATCCAGACACCGTCGCAGCAGATTTTTCAAACCCCGGATCAGCACAATTGCTGTGGGAAGAGGCGCTTGATCGCTCTGGCGGCGACATCTCCGCAATTGTGAACAATGCCGGACTGTTCGAGGCAAACCGGTTGGACCGGTCCGATATCGAATGGCTTGATGCGTGGGATGACACGTTGCGGATCAATCTGACGGCTGCAGCGCAGCTTAGCCGTTTTGCGATACGTCACTGGCAGTCGGAGAACACGGAAGGGCGATTGATCCATGTTGCCAGCCGCGCAGCCTATCGCGGCGATTCGCCAGCGCACTGGCATTATGCAGCGGCGAAAGGCGGCATGGTCGCCATGCACAAAAGCATCGCCCGCGCTTATGCCAGCGAGGGCATACTGAGCTTTGCGGTCACGCCCGGATTCACCGATACCAGTATGGCTGGCGACTACCTCGACAGCCGTGGCGGCGCAGGCTTGCTTGCCGACATACCACTTGGCCGTGTAGCTGAGCCTGAAGAAATCGCGGCGATCATCGCCTTTTGCGCACTGGACGCCCCGCCGAGCATGACCGGCGCAGTTATAGACGCCAATGGAGCCAGCTTTGTTCGCTAAATTCCTCGCCCTTATCGCAACCGCTGGCTTAGTCTGTTTGGTCAATCCCGCGCGTTTGGCTGCGGATGACACCGCCGCCGAAGTGCCCGCAGATCAACAAGCCTTTCTCGACACCTGCAAACCATGGGACGATTGGGATAAGCCCGCACCTCCTTTCGAGGTTTACCGGGACACGTATTACGTGGGCACTTGCGGTATCGCCTCTATCCTCATCACTGACGATGATGGCCACATTCTTATCGACAGCGGTACGGATGCGGGGGCGGATGTTGTTCTCGATAACATCGCTTCGCTCGGTTTTGAGGCCGAAAATGTGCGCTTTCTGCTCATCAGCCACGAACATTTTGACCATGTTGGGGGTTTGGCGAAAATCCAAGAAGCAACGGGCGGTGTTGTGGTCTCTTCAGAGGCGGCAAAACCCGTGTTGATAACGGGAGAGACCGCAAAAGACGATCCGCAGGCAGGGATGCATGATGCGTTCGCAGGCGTGCGCGTCGATGCGACCGTCGGTAGCGGCGGAATGGTGCGTTCGGGAAGCGCAATTATCAGAGCCATCGAAACCCCAGGGCATTCACCAGGTGCATTGAGCTGGGCCTGGCAGAAATGCCGCGAACGCTGTGAAAACATTGTCTATGCTGACAGTCTTTCTCCGATAAGCCGCGATGATTACCGGTTTGGCGATCACCCAGACTACGTCACTGGGTACCGGGCAGGTCTTGTGGAACTCGGCCGCGAAGGGTGCACCATTTTGCTTACCCCGCACCCCTCCCACAGCCGCATGATCCGGCGGATGGCGGAGCGTAGATTGATCGAAAACGCGCCGGGAGCCCGCCCTTGTAAACAGTACGCGGCCGGCAAACTGCTTGATCTCGAAACGCGCTTAGCCAACGAAGAAATGGCAAAAGAGAAAATGGCAAATGGGCCAACGTCGAAATGAGCACGGCTTGGAAACTCTCTGCGTTCGCTCCCAAACCGGATGTGCAAGCCGCCCTGCTCGCGCATGACGAGATTGAGGAATGGGATTTCGATCTGGCAATATCAGGCCGAGAAATTGACGAGGACCGTCCGCAAGAATGGGTGCTGGAGGGTTGGTATCCGCGCAAACCCGGCAAAGCCCAGACACAGGCATTGGCCAATCTGTTCTCAGGCGAAGCGCCAAAGATCACATCGGAAAAACTGCCCGACGAAGATTGGGTCACTCTAAGTCAGGAAGGCACACCGCCGATCAGCGCAGGCCGTTTCTATGTCCACACGCCTGACTATCCCCCAGCCGATGATGCGGTGAATTTCGCCATTCCTGCGAGCCAAGCATTCGGCACCGGCCAGCACGAAACAACCGCTGGCTGTCTTGAAATGCTGGGCGCAATCAAGAAAACCGGCGCAAGCTTCCTCCGCATCGCCGATATCGGGACGGGGACTGGTCTGCTCGGTTTTGCCGGCATGTCGCTCTGGCCCGCTGCAAAATGCACCGCTTCTGATATTGATCCGATCTGCGCAGGCGTGGTCGAGGATAATGCTGCGATGAACGGGGTGAAAATCGGCGCGCAGCGCGGCGCAATGACGATGGTGATCGCAGACGGTATGGAAAACGCGCTGCTTCAGGCACGCGGCCCATACGATTTGTTGATCGCCAATATCCTCGCCGGGCCGCTGGTCGAGCTCGCGCCGGACTTTGCCAAATCAGTCAGTCCAGGCGGGAGCATCGTCGTGGCTGGATTGCTCGCTGGGGAGCAAGAGCAAGCTGTGCGCCGCGCTTACCGCCTAAATCGCTGCCGCCCTGTCGCGCGGTTGCAACGCGGGGACTGGGCGATCCTCTGGTTCAGGCGACGCCGTGGCAGGTAAGCGGCGCCTAGCCAAGCGTGTTGCGGCAGGTTTGGCGTTTATCCTAATTGGCATACCTGTTCTTTTCTTGCTTTCGGCATGGGCAGGATCATCGATCCCGCGCAATGCGGGCTGGGCAGAAACGCAAGACGGCGTTGAAATCTTCATCGGATCGAACGGCATTCACACTGAAATTGTAATGCCCGTCTACAGCGATGTCATTGATTGGCGCGGGCAATTTGCGCTTGGTGATATCCAGTCGCCTTACCGAAACTACACCCATGTCGCGGTCAGCTGGGGCGAGAAGACGTTCTTTCTGGAAACGCAGAACTGGTCTGACCTGACGCCTTCCGTGGCGGTGAACGCGATGACTGGCGGCAGCGGTATCATGCACGTCGCGTGGTACGTGCGCCCTGCCCCGTCCGAAGATTTCCGCCCTTTGCGGATCAGTCACGCCGAGTATGAGAAGCTTGTAGCGCAGATAAAGGCGCAGATCGCGCCTGAGATTTCCCGTCAGATTTATACGGGATATTCATATTACGACGTCTTCTACGACGCTATTGGAACCTATCACATAGGCAACACCTGCAACCAATGGACCAGTGACCGCCTTTCGGCTGCGGGAATTAAGACAGGTTCGTGGACACCGCTTCCCGGCGGAGTGATGAAATGGGTGCCCAGCTTAGATCAGCGTTAGGGCATCGCGCCATTTCTGGAGGAACAACCGTTCTGCGCGCGGCGGCTCAAACTTCAGTGCACTGTCCAAAGCTTTGATTGCAGCCTCATTTTCACCAGCGCGCTCCAACAATTTAGCACGCGCTACGTAGTAAGGCCGTGCATTTGAAAGGCGGTTTGCATCCACAGCGTCCAGCTCTGCCAAGCCGAGCTCAGCTCCTTTGCATTCCGCAATAGCAAGAGCTCTGTTCACGTGCACTACTGGCCCCGGCCTCACCATCATCAGCGCGTCGTAAAGTGAAGCAATAGCGCGCCAGTCCGTCTCGCCGTGAAAAGCGCGGCGCGCATGGGTAAGCTGGATTGCAGCCATAATCTGGTACGGGCCGGTCTGCTGTTTAATCATCGCCATATCCAACCACGCTCGCGCCTGTTCGATTGCTTGGCGGTTCCAAAGCACGGGGTCTTGTTTGGAAAGCGGAATCATCGCTCCATCCTGCCCGATACGCTCAGTCTCACGTGAACGTGCAAGCGTGATAAGAGCCGCCAAGCCAAGCGCCTCTGGCTCCTCGGGGAACAAATCGGCGATCATGGCGGCAAGTCTGCCGATTTCAGCGGACAATTCCGCATCCAATTCGCCCGCCGCATCCTGATATGCGGCAGTGTAAGCAAGCTCTAACGTCAGCAAGATCGCGTCCAGACGCTCAGGCCAGTCCCGGCGCTCAGGTAGATCAAATGGAATGCCTGCCTCGCGAACTTTGGCCTTAGCCCGCGTAATGCGCTGGAACATGGCCGGTTCACCAATCAGAAACAGCCGCGCAATCGTGCAAACAGGCAGACCGCATATAATTTTAAGAGCGAGCGCCGCGCGCGTTTCCAACGCAATCGCCGGGTGGCAGCAGATAAACAGCAGTCGCAGGCGCTCATCCGGAATGGGGTCGGGTAACGCGATAACTTCGCCCATGTCCATGGCTCCTTCTTTGATTAAGGCCGCCGCATCACCTGCTCTAAACTCAGCAGATCGCTTTCTGATTATGTCGATCCCTTTGCGGCGGGCGACGCTCATCAACCAACCGGCGATATGATCCGGCGGATCGCCCTGCGTCAGGCATACCGCCAGAGCGGCGTCAAACGCCTCTTCGGCCAGATCAAGATCGCTGAAATGCGCGGCCAGAGCTGCAATTAGCCGCGGCCGCGCATCCATGCATTCACGCGCAAGTCCGGCGCGGTGTCTCACTCGTCTTCGGGCCAGACCGGGCGGATTTCGATCGCTCCGGCACCTGGGATCGGGATCATTCGCGCCCATTCAACTGCCGCATCAAGATCCGGCACATCCACGATGTAATACCCGCCCAGTTCTTCATGAGTTTCGGCATACGGGCCGTCATGCAAAGCGCCCTCGCCTTTACCAGAATACCGCAATGTCGTTGCCGTGTGGGCTTCGCGCAGGCGGTTGCCTGACCATTCAACGCCGCTTGCCGCCAGTTTCTCTATCAATTTCATATGACCGGCGAGAGTCTCCTCCATCACTTGGGCGGCATTCTCACCCGCATAGGCATCTTCGCTCTCATTGATCAGCAGCATATATTGCATCGTCGTTTCTCCATGAATGGCCGCGCCGCAGCAGCGAGGCTCTGCCACCAAGACGGATGACGCAAGACGGATTCGACAGGGCCGAGTAAATTTATTTCGAAAGGGCGCTTTCGAGCAGATCGAGCGCGTTGCGCGTGAACGCCTCCATATTGTCGATCCGGTCATCGCTGGCTGTTTCAACGGTGGCGGTGCGTTCAAAATCAGGTCCGGAGACCGCTGCCACGCTGATGCCTGAGGCGACGCCCATCGGATGTTTGCTCGATCCGGCAGCGCCGCTTTCGGCGATGCCCCATTGCGCGCCAAGTCTGTCACGGATCGCGCGGGCTTGAAGCAGCGCATATTCCTCTGTCGCAGAGCGCATCCCTTCATAAGCATCGCGCGGCAGATCAAACAAAACATCGCGGGCCTTGAACGAATAGACAATCCCGCCACCGACATAGAATTTGAGCGCACCCGGCACAGTGAGCAAGCTCGCCCCGATCAATCCGCCAGTAGCGCCGTCGGCCACGGCAATCTTTTCGCCGCGCGCCTTAAGAGCGCCCGCAATGCGAACGGCTTGCGGATGAAGTTCGCGCAGGATCATAGCTGCTTGTCATCCTCTTCCATGTCGCCGTCTTTATCATAACCCGTCAGCACCTCGTACAACGCGCCAAGCCCCAATCCAATTGGCAGGCCAAGCGGAATGTTGTCGATCATCACTCCGATGAGCGGGCCAAAGATCAAACCAACAAATATCGGCCGCATCACAAAACCCTCTATCCCGCTTCCGCTACAATCTTGGCCCACCCCGCTTCGTCCGTCGTCTCGATGCCGAGTTCCTGCGCCTTTTTCAGCTTAGAACCCGCGCCCGGCCCTGCGACGAGCAAATCGGTTTTCGCGCTGACGCTGCCCGATGCTTTCGCGCCCAACCGCTCGGCCTGGGCTTTCGCTTCATCGCGGCTCATTGTTTCGAGTTTGCCGGTGAACACGACCGTTTTGCCTGCGACAGGGCTATCGAGTGTCTCTACCTCGTAACGCGGCGGGCTCACCTCGCTTAGCAAGCCATCCCACACAGTGACATTGTGCGGCTCGTGAAAGAAATCGGCGAGAGAGTGTGCGACAGTCACACCGAACTGATCGGTTACGCCAAAAACGTCCTTCGCTGCCTGATCCATCCGCGCTTTGAATGGAGAGGTCTTCTCGTCCTCGCCTTGCGGATTGGCAGCGCGGTATTCTGCGAATTTCTCCGCAGCAGTTCTAATCTCGGGAACCTCGCCTAGCGACTTCATCAAATCGCGCGCGGTCACTTCGCCGACATGCCGGATGCCGAGGCCGAACAGCAGCCGCGCCGCATCGGGTTCGCGTTTGCTATCCACAGCATCCAACAGGTTATCAACAGACTTATCCTGCCACCCTTCAAGCGCAAGAATATCCTCCCGCCGCTCCCGCAAACGGAAGATGTCCGCCGGACTCTCCAGCCACCCCAGCGCAAAAAATTGCGCGATGGTTTTGCTCCCGAAACCGTCAATATCGAGCGCCTTTCGACTGACAAAATGCTCAAGCCTTTGAGTGCGTTGCGCCGGACAGATAAGACCGCCTGTGCAGCGAACATCGACCTCGGCTTCCTCGGCCACGGCCTCGCTATCGCATTCGGGGCACTTGTCGGGAAACGCATAGGGATCGCGCGTAGTATCACGCGTCAGGTTCTCGACGACTTGCGGGATCACATCGCCTGCGCGCTGAATCACAATCCGGTCACCCTCACGCACACCGAGCCGCTCGATCTCGTCGCGATTGTGAAGCGTGACATTGGTGACCGTCACCCCGCCGACCAGCACAGGAGCGAGTCTGCCCACCGGCGTTAGCTTGCCCGTGCGCCCGACCTGAATATCAATCGCCTCCAGGGTGGTCTGCGCGCGCTCGGCAGGGAATTTGTGCGCCAATGCCCAACGCGGCGCCTTTGCCACAAAGCCCAATCGCTGCTGATAATCGAGCCGATCCACTTTGTAGACCACGCCATCAATATCATAGCCAAGATCGGGTCGCTGCCGGCCGATCTTGTCATAATGCGCGATCATCGCATCGACGCTGTCTGTGACGGTGAGAAACGGCGAAAGCGGAAAGCCCCAGCTTTCAAGCATCCGCATCATTTCGTGCTGCGTCTCGCACGGCACTTGCGAAGCCGCACCCCAACCGTAAGCCCAGAATTTCAGCGGACGTTTTGCCGTGACACTCGCATCTTTCTGACGCAGAGATCCTGCGGCAGCGTTGCGCGGGTTGGCGAAGAGCTTTGCCCCCGCCTCCTCCTGCGCCACATTAATCGCGGCAAAATCGGCCTTGGACATATAGACCTCGCCGCGCACCTCGAACACGTCGGGCACACCAGCAGGCAATTGCTGCGGAATGTCGGCGATATAGCGCACATTGGGCGTCACATCCTCGCCCACCTGCCCATCCCCGCGCGTAGCCGCGCGTACCAAAGCGCCGTTTTCATACCGCAGCGAGCACGATAGCCCGTCAATCTTATCCTCCGCCGTGATCGCCACCGGATCATGCGCACCAAGGGAAAGGAAACGCCGGATGCGCTGCGTCCAATCTTCCACTTCTTCGCGGTTAAACGCATTGTCGAGGCTCATCATGCGCTGCTCATGCGTCACCTTCGACAGCGGCGAAGCGGCGACCTCGTGCCCGACTTTCTGCGAGGGGCTGTCAGGCCGGATCAGATGCGGAAACGCCTCTTCAAGTTCGCGATTGCGGCGAACCAGTGCGTCATATTCCTGATCAGTGATCTCGGGATTGTCCTGCGCATGATACAGCTTGTCATGCTTCGCGATTTGGCGGGCAAGACGCATCAGCTCATTGGCGGCATCGGCTTCGGCCATGTGTTCAGCCACGCAAAACAGGCTTCGTTTCTACACGAGTGCCAAAGCCGGTGATATGCGCGCGCGCTTCACCAATGGCTTCCTGCACGCTGGGCAGGTTGAGGCTGTTGGCGTGGTCTGTTTTCGTCTGCCACACTTCGGTGATCCAGATCGAGTTCGGGTCTTCAATGTCCTCGGCGATCATGTAAGCGATGTTGCCCGGCATATCGCGCGTGCCCGCCAGCATGGCCGCGATCACCTCACCGCGCTTTCCCTCTGCGACTTTCATTTGCCCGATCAGGCCGTACATTTCTTCCATTGTTCTGTTCCCTAATCCTGCCGAAGTGCAGCCCGCCAATAGGCCAAGCGCCGCCGCGCCGACAAATTCGCGCCGTCCAATCACTTGCTGTTCTGAAACCGCACAGCCCAACCGTCGGGCGTCTTGTGCGCGGAAATCGGCACGCCGCTCTCAATCGTATAGCCGAAACTGATATCGGTGTTCGCCGTGCAAACCAGCTTTTCACAGCGGATCGTGCTGAGCCCCACCAAAACCGAGGTGTAGTCAGGATTGCGGCGCGGCGAGCAGGCCAAGCGGCCTTTCAGCGGAACGCCCGTATCCGCCATCTTTTCGAAAAAAGTCTCGGTCGGCTGACCATAGGAGTAGCCTAGACAGATAAAGTCCAATTCCTCACCAAAGCGCGCCTGCATCCTCGCAATTTCATGACGGAACAAAGCCTCAACCGCAGCCGGATCAGCCTTTTCAAGCGGCCATTCGCCGAACTCAGTCGCGTTTGCGTCGGGTACGATGATGCGCGGTGCTGGGGATGCGGCTGGCTGGGCGATCACCGTCGCAGAGAGCGCCATCGCACTGAACAAGCCGATCATCTCATTCCGCCTCCGAAACCTGATCCACTTCCGTCACCGCTCCGGACGGCACCTCAACGCCTTCGAGCTCAACCTGCGCGCCGGACGTTTCCTCGATCAACTGCTCGAGCTGAGTCTCGAACTCGTCTTGGGTAATCGTTCCATCACTCAATTGCTGGCGCAGTTCCCGAATGCGCGGAATAGCGCCCATCACATTCTCTGATCCAGATACTGCATCATTCAGTTCGGTCAGCAATTCGAGTTGAACACTTTCTTCGCTGACTTGAGTTGAAATCCACCCTGCGAGCAGAATTGGTGCGAGCAATCCTATCCCAAAAGATGCGAAAAACATGCGCTTGAAGCTCATTTCAGTAACGAGCCCTAGTAGCGCCATGCTCGCGAATGCCAGGACGGTTACCGAGCCAAGCATGGCCAGCAAGACCGTCACCAAAAGAAAGCCACCCAGAATTTCCATCAAACCCCCTCCAGCAAACGATCCGCTTGCGCCCTAGCTTCGGGCGTCACTTCCGCGCCTGACAGCATCCGCGCAATCTCTTCCTGACGCTGCGCATCGTCCAGCAACACGACGCTTGTTTTCGTGACAGTGCCGCTCGATGCCTTGGCGATCAGGTAATGTTGCCCGCCGCGCGCGGCGACTTGCGGGCTGTGCGTTACGGCCAGCAATTGCCCTTCCGCGCTGGCAAGCCGCGCGAGCCTGTCTCCGATGGCAGAGGCCACCGCCCCGCCTACACCGCGGTCAATCTCGTCAAAGATGATCGTCGCCGCGCCGCCTTTCTCCGCGAGCGCCACTTTCAGCGCGAGGATAAAGCGTGACAACTCGCCGCCCGATGCGATCTTGGCCAGCGGCGCAAAGTCGGCGCCGGGGTTGGTCGCGATCAGGAATTCGGCGCTGTCCATGCCATTCGCGCCCCATTTCTCCTCTGGCAGTTTGACAACCGAGGTGAGGAAGCGGGCCGCATCTAGTTTTAGCGGGGCAAGCTCCGCCGCTACCGCCTTGTCGAGCGTTTTGGATGCTTTAACGCGTTTCTCATGCACCTTTTCCGCCATGGTTAGATAGGCGGTGCGCGCTTCTTTCGCGGCGGCTTCCAACGCATCCAATTGCGCCTCACCGCCTTCGATTGCGTCCAATTGCCCGCGCATCTCCCGCACCAGATCGGGCAAGTGATCGACATCGCAGCGATGCTTTCGCGCCATCGCGCGCAGTTCAAACAGCCGCGTTTCTGCATCATCCAGCGCGGCGGGATCATGCACGAGCGATTGCGCTGCGGTTTCCAACTTGTCCTCTGCCTCGCCCGCTTCGATTACAGCGCGGTCGAGCGCTGCGAGCGCTTCTGTAAGCAGCGGATGTTGTTCCGCAATCCGGTCCAGCTTCCGCGCCGCCACACGTAGCGATGCCAGCGGCGAATCCGAACCCTCCCAGATGTGGCGCAAATCTTCGAGTTCACCCGAGAGTTTCTCCGCCTTTTGCATGTCGGACCGTGCGCCGGCGAGGCGCACTTCTTCGCCCGCCTGCGGCTCAAGCTCGGTAAGTTCAGCGAGATGCGCGATCAGCAGATCTTGGTCAGCTTTGGCCTGTTCAACATCGCTGCGCGCTTCGGACAGTTGCGCCTCAGCCTTGGCCCAAGCGCGCCACCGGCGCTCTAGCCCGGCGAGATCAGTGCCCGCATACCGATCCAGCAAAGCCCTGTGCCCGCGCGGATTCACCAAACCGCGATCATCGTGCTGTCCGTGCAGCTCGACCAGCGCAGCGGCAAGCTCGCGCAGCAGCGCCACGCTGGTAGGTTGGTCGTTGATAAAGGCTTTGGAACCGCCATCGGCTTTTACCTGACGGCGGATGATCAGCGGCTCGCCCGGCTCGATCTCCAGATCGGCATCGTCGAGCGCCTCAGCGATCAAGTCGGGCAAAGCTGCAAATTCAAAACTGGCCGTGACGCTGGCCTTGGCCTCTCCTGCGCGAACCAGAGCCGTCTCTGCACGGTCACCCAGGATCAGGCCAAGCGCATCCAGCAGGATCGACTTACCCGCGCCAGTCTCCCCCGTAAGCACGCCGAGACCACGCGAAAAGTCGAGGTCGAGCGCCTCGATCAAAACAATGTTGCGAATGGAAAGGCGGGTCAGCATCGTTTCAATGCCTTAACCCAAGTGTCTGGGCGCGTCACGCGGGGTGCGAAGCAATCCCCACAATTGGCAAACCTTAGTTGCCGCCAACCGATGCGACCGATTCAGGCGCCTTGTCCTGAACCATCTTATACGCCTTTTCGTACCACTCATCGCCGGGATAGTTAGCACCCAAAACGGCGGTGTATTTCACCGCTTCCTGACGCAGGCCAAGGGCAAGGCTGCTCTCGGTCAGACGGTAAAGCGCCTCTGGCGTGTGGCTCGTCGTATCGAATTTCTCGACAACATTGCGGAAGCGGATCGCGGAGGCGAGCCATTGGCCGGAGCGCTGATAATGGCGCCCGATTTCCATTTCCTTGCCCGCAAGGTGATCATCGACAAGGTCGAGTTTAAGCCGCGCATCGGCGGCATATTCTGTCTGCGGGAAACGGCGGTTCACCTCGCGCAAGGCTGTCTTGGCTTGCTCAGTGATTTTTTGATCGCGGTTCACATCGCTGATCTGCTCGTAATAGCTGAGCGCGATCAGATAATATGCGTAAGGCGCGTCTTTGTTGCCCGGGTGTATCGACAGGAAACGCTGCGCATTGCGGATCGATTTGTTGTAATCGCGGGCGATGTAATAGCTGAACGCGCTCATCAGCTGAGCCCGGCGGGCCCACGGCGAATACGGGTGCTGACGCTCCACTTCGTCAAACAAGGCCGCCGCCAACAATGTGTTGCCGCGATCAAGCCGACGCTGCGCCTCACCATAAAGCGATTCGACATCCCGCGCGACGTAGGCAACGTCCTCTTCAGCCGAGCCGCTGGAACAGGCGGTCGTAGCAGTGAGGGCGGTGCCGAGCAGAGCGGCGCGGATGAGCGGTGTGCGGAGTATCGTGAACATGGGAGCCGTATAACCGCGCCGCTCCTGAACGCCAAGTGAAGTTCGCGCGTCTTACCCCGATCAGAAATTCACTCGTCCGATTTGAACCTCTGGGCCTAGTGTCGGGGTCCAGCGAAACCTTTGCATGGCCTGATCCGGCCCGTCACACTTGGTGAAGCCGCCATTAGGCCCTGCATTCCTGTCCCATTGGTTGATGGCGTATTTGCGCTTTGTGTTCACGCAAAGCACAGGGTCTTCTCTCTCCGCAGCCCCGCTCCACACCGCTGCGTTGTCGCCGACAGTATAAGCGCGGTACATCATTTTCGGCGGATCGAGCGGATAACCGCCGCCGACTTTCATCAAAAGCTCGGAATAGTTGATCGTTATGCATTCCTTGGGCGCAATGCCCCAATACCCTTCCGAATAGGCTTTTGGCCCGCTGGACTGCCCGCCAGAGAACCCGATTGCCAGCCACACTTTGCCGGTCTGGCCTTCATTGCAAAACTTAACCCGGTATGACGGCTTGGGCTTGGCCGGCGCGCGATATGCACGGGCTGAAAGGTTCTGGTCCCGTACTGTAATGCTAACAGTATCGCCGGGCATCCTGTCTCTCGAATACAGATATTTCGGCAGCAGTTTGCGCTTTTCGAACACCTTCACCTTGAACCGTTCTGCTTTGCGATTTTCGCCGCGCGCCCAAATCGTCGTCCGTTCGCTTGGCAGATCAAAGCACTCCTCAGCCTTCAGATTGATCCGCTGATCTTTGTAAACGCACACGCGTTTTTCTGTGTCCGAACCATTGGTGATCTCGATCAGGCCGATCCGGTCCTGCGCAGAGGCAGGCAGTGCGGTGCATCCGGCGATCAATCCGGCCAGCCAGGCGGCGCGTTTGGCAAGTGATCTGAACATTTCCGTTTCCCCAAAGCGATAAGCGTTTCGTGCGATGAAGCCTGTTTGCCCGTTCCAAAGCCCAAATTAAATGGGGCAGATCCCCCAACTGTCCTACTCAGCTTTTATGATTTATCTCAGCCGATCCGTCGCACCGCAAGACCAGTTCCCGCGCGCCTTACCGCGTGGAACGCAAGGATTCACGATGACCCGCAAAGCCGATCCCCGCACCACGCGCCTGCCCGTACCCGCTGGCCAAATCCCCGATTTCACCCCCGTCCCTCGCAGATGTCAGCGCCATGACGGGTGGACGGAGGAACGCCAGCACGCCTTTATCGATGCTCTCGCCGATACAGGCAGCGTCGCCGCGGCCTGCAAAACAGTCGATATGAGCACAGAGGGTGCCTATTACCTGCGCCGCCAACCCCATGCAGAAAGCTTCCGCGCCGCTTGGGCCGCCGCGCTCGACCTTGGCGTGCAGCGGATCGAGGATGTCGCGATGGACCGCGCGCTTAATGGCGTGGATGAGCCGCTCTATTCCTATGGCAAGCTGATCGGCACACGCAAACGGTACAATGACCGATTGTTGATGTTCATGCTGCGCAACCGCGCGCCGGAGCGGTTTGCGGAAGGGTCTCCCAAAGCGCTGAACGCGGTCGGCAAGATGGATGAAGAGCGGCTTGCCAAGAAACTGCGTAAACAGCTGAAAAAGGAAATCCGCGCCGAGATGGAGGCCGAGGCGGAGGCAAACGCGCCCTCGCCCGCACAAATCCGCGCCAGCATCGATGCGAAGGTGGAAGGGTTCCGCCGCGAAGCCGAAGTGCGACGCAAAGCGGAATGGGAGCGCTTGTCCAAGGACACCCGCGAAGCGTGGGAGCGTTACGAAGCGCTAAAGACGCGCGATATGGTGCGCCTCGCCGCCGAGGAAGCCGCGCGGCGCAAAATGCTGGAGGGGCCGAGGGTGCAGGTAAATGCTGTGCCGCCGGTGGAGCAGGTTGCGGAGCCGACGCCGCCTAAGACGGTTTGGTCGCTTAAGGATGATGGGTGGGATTGAAACCTTGCTCCTTGACGCAAACTCTATCGTCCCGATGCGCGCAGTGAATTGTCCAAAATTGACGACAGTTGATTTCAGTGGCGCGGATTGGGCCGAACGAACCGGTTTCGAACTAGACTTCCAACTAATCAGCGATTGTAAATATATGCACGTCAACTTTGCCAAACATACCGTCCGCAGCACCCTTCAGTACCTCTCTAACGATACAAATTCCCTGGGCACTGGCCAACCGATACAAGCAAGAAAGCATGGATGAATTATCGGTTGGTTGCCCCTCTTCCATAGCCAGTGAGTTAAATCTTCCGTTATTCAACGCAACAAAAGTTGGCATGCCGCGGAACGACCGATTCTTGTGATGAGTATCCGCCACATCCCCAAGCGTTGAGCCGTAGATCGCGATCCCTCGAGTCTTGAGCAGCTCCAGCAACTGTTGCGCATCTACGACGCGCGCCTCAGCTCCAATCCAAAAGAGCACATGTAGTTTAGGAAGGGGATCACCACCCAAAGAGGCAATGCTGTAACACGCTTTTGCCCAATCAAGAGGCTGAATACCGGCATCCGATAAAAGCTTAATCTGGCAGGTAAGCCAAGCTTCAATATCAATAGTATCATACAAGCTATTTTGGTCTGGTTCTCGCTTTGCAGAAGCCGGACGAGTGTCCATAAAACCCAGAAACGATTTCTGACCGTTAGGAGTTACTGTTTGAGCAAGCCCTCCTACTGTCTGTATCCCATGCCCGGTGCTTTCAAAATTTGTCACTAAGGCAGCGATACCTTTGAGGCGCCCACCTCTATCGAAGAGACACCTCAGCCTGCCATAGAGTTCATTCAAAACACTCTGTGTCGCGACTAATTCCTCAGACTTCCAATCAAAAAGGTTCCTCGCCCACAATTCAATTTCGTCTTTCAGCATATCACGATGTATAGCCTTGTGCGCGAGTAACGGAGTACTATCACCCTCTTGTAGGTAAACATCCGTATCGAGACCGGCTGCTATGATTGCAATATACTGCTTTAATTGCAGATTGGACTTTGCGACATTCAATACCCCGCTTGGAATTTCCATTGCTTTGTCGAGCAGGTCCTGTTGCTCCAGTTCTAGGCAAACGAGAGTGCTAACCTGAGAACTGAATTGAGCAGAACGACTGTTGCTTAGTGTTGGCCGTAAAGTCACTCCATTGGGAAACTCGAGGGACGTTGCATCGACCAAGCCTCGGTCATATCGTTTCGATGTCACGGTAACTGCAGAGGCTACCATAAAGACAGAATAGAAACCAATGCCAAACTGGCCGACCATCTCTTGCTTCGATGAGCGAAGGCCCGGCCATTCGTCTTTCACAAGGTCGGATGTCCAGAATGAAGTTCCAAAATCGAGGAATGGTCCTGTCAGCACTCGCTTACTCATGCCAACACCATTGTCTTCGACCTGCACTACCGTCTTGGTCCCATCTGATTTCAATACGCGAACCGTTATCTTGCCTCTGACTCCACTTTCGGTAAACTGTCGCGCGGCGATGGCGTCCCGTGCATTCTGTAGGAGTTCTCTAAGTACCACCGCCAATGGCTGCCCTGCGCCATACAATTTTTCACCACCGAGTTCTCTGACAAGGCCTTGAACGTTACTTACGTGCAACTTGGCCGCACAAGGAGTCCATCCTCGAGTTTTAATGTAGTTTGACGCTAGTTCGGGAGCTTCGGCACCTTTGACTGATTTGATCGCAAATTCCAAATTTGAGGTCTGGTTTGATGAATTCCTCAATAGCTGGTTTGCCGACCTGATCTCGCGATCAATTAGTTGCAATGCATCAAACGCCACCCACCATGCCGAAGCTTCTGATTTCTCGAAGCTTTGGTTCGACGTTATGAGCAATACATCTTTTCCGTCAGATAACTGGTCGACATCGGCACGATTGAGATAGTTTTGCGCAGTCCAATGGTCCGCAGACACACCAGAGCGCCGAAAAAGCGCCCTGAGAAAATCTGGAGCGCGCCTCTCGTCTATATGTGCGGCGTCGGCACAACGAAGCAAACACGCAATTTTCATTGGATTAACTCGCCAAGAGGCTGGTAAATCTGGCGGCGAGTTTAGCTGTTGCGGGAGGCTGGCAACACGCTCAATCGACCAGTGATGGCTCGCAGCAATAGTTCCAATTATCTCACCGTACGCTTTCCTCAGGGCAAAGCTCTCAATTAGGAAGAGAGGATCTCCATCTCCATCTTTCCAAGATGCTATCGCCAATCGTTCAGCAGCGTGAGCATGCAGCACTCTTATGGCCGCGAAGTCAGCTTCCTTCTCAACGTCTCCCAAACGATGGGTTGGCATCCGTTGTCGCGCAACTGCAAACTCATCTTTCCACTGCGTAGTTTCTCTAACACCTGTTTGCCCGCCTTCATATGCTTCGAAACAGTGCGCGGCATCATGCAAAAGCACTGCCCCCCCAAAAACGAAGGCTTCTGCTGGATTCAAGTCATACTTCGAACCTGCAATCAAATCTGCAGTCTCCCAGAGCGCATCTAGATGAGTAACATCGTGAACGGTCAACTGTGGGAACTGTGCGCGGATTCCTTCGGTAAGTGTTGCGGCCCTTTTACGGAACGTATCTAGGTTCGTTCGAAGATCATCTAGAGCCTTTTTCTCGCTCTCATCAATTACATGTTTCCCCAGCGAGTTCTTCCAAAGGGCTAGATTTTCAAATTCTCGCATCAGTCTTCCTTTCGAGAAGACAATATATCGACAAAAAACTACTTGGAAGAGGTTCGATAAGACGTAATGCATTCACCTGTGGATGACCAGAATTCGCGATGCGCTGGCGCGCACCGGCTTCTAACTTGTCGCTTACTTTGTAGCTATGGCGTTAGGCGCGTTGGGACTGCGTCCCGCCTTTCGGCCTGCTTACTCTTCACCCATCCGCAACGCAGCAATAAACGCTTCCTGCGGGATGCTCACATTCCCGTACTCGCGCATCTTGGCTTTACCCTTTTTCTGCTTTTCCAGCAGTTTCTTCTTACGCGAAATATCGCCGCCGTAACATTTGGCGGTCACGTCCTTGCGCATCGCCGCGATAGTCTCGCGCGCGATGATTTTGCCGCCGATGGCGGCTTGCACGGGGATTTTGAACAGGTGGCGCGGGATCAGGTCTTTTAACCGTTCGCACATGCCGCGCCCGCGCTCTTCCGCCACGCCTGCATGGACGATCAGCGATAGCGCATCGACCGGCTCGGCATTCACGAGGATGTTCATCTTCACCAGATCGCCCTCACGCAGGCCGATTTGCTCGTAATCAAAGCTGGCATAGCCGCGGCTGATCGATTTCAGGCGGTCGTAGAAATCGAACACCACTTCGTTCAGCGGCAATTCGTATGTCACCTGCGCGCGGCCACCCACATATGTCAGGTCGGTCTGCACGCCGCGCCGGTCCTGACACAGTTTCAGGATGCTGCCGAGATATTCGTCGGGCGTGTAAATCACCGCTTTTATCCACGGTTCCTCAATCATGTCGATGCGGTTTACATCCGGCCAATCGGCGGGGTTGTGGAGCATGATCTCCTTCGCGTCCTCATTCTTCGTCTTACCCAATTGCAGGCGGTAAACGACCGAAGGCGCAGTGGTGATCAGATCAAGGTCATATTCGCGGCTGAGGCGTTCCTGAATAATCTCGAGGTGCAACAGGCCGAGGAAGCCGGCGCGGAACCCAAAGCCAAGCGCGGCGGAGCTTTCCATTTCAAAGCTGAAGCTGGCATCGTTAAGCCGCAATTTGGCGATGCTTTCGCGCAGTTTTTCGAAATCTGCCGCGTCCACAGGGAACAGGCCGCAGAACACGACCGGTTGCACTTCCTTATATCCGGGCAGCGCCTTTTCCGCCCCGCCCTTCACCGTGGTGATCGTGTCACCGACGCGGGCTTGCTCAACCTCTTTGATCTGCGCGGTGATAAAGCCGATCTCGCCCGGGCCAAGCTCGGTCAGGTCGGTGCGTTTCGGGCTGAAACAGCCGACGCGGTCAATCAGATGCTGGGTGCCGCCCTGCATGAATTTGATGTTGAGCCCTTTGGACAGCACGCCTTCGATCACGCGGACGAGGATCACGACGCCCAGATACGGGTCGTACCAGCTGTCCACCAAAGAGGCTTTAAGCGGCACGTCGCGGTCGCCCTTTGGCGGGGGGATTTTGGCGACGACCGCTTCGAGCACTTCTTCGATACCGATGCCGGTTTTGGCTGACGTCATGACCGCTTCAGATGCGTCGAGGCCGATTACCTCTTCGATTTCCTCCCGCACGCGTTCCGGCTCTGCCGCAGGCAGATCGACCTTGTTGATGACGCAGACGATTTCGTGGTCGTGCTCGATTGATTGATAGACATTGGCGAGCGTCTGCGCCTCAACGCCCTGAGCGGCGTCTACGATGAGCAGCGCGCCTTCACACGCTGCGAGACTGCGCGAGACTTCATAGGCGAAATCTACATGGCCGGGCGTGTCCATCAGGTTGAGCTGATAGGTCTCGCCATCTTTGGCGGTGTAGTTGAGGCGCACAGTCTGCGCCTTGATCGTGATGCCACGCTCTTTCTCGATATCCATATTATCAAGGACTTGCTCGGACATCTCACGCGTCGTCAGCCCGCCGGTGAACTGAATCAAACGGTCAGCCAGCGTGGATTTGCCATGATCGATGTGCGCGATAATGGAGAAATTGCGAATTTTGGAAAGGTCAGTCATTACTACGCGCAGATAGCGGTAGGAAAGCGCTATGTCATTCGCGAAAATCGCAACAGTCGCTTTGACCAACGGTGAGACCTTAAGCGGCTTCGTTCGCCGGGCTCGTGACGTAGCCGAATTGCGGCATACTTGCGCTCTGGTTCAGCAGCCCGCCTTGCATGCCTTTATAGTTTCCTGGCTCAAGGGCAGCCAACGGCGCCCCTGCTGCTGTTAGCGCGTAGGGCGACACTCGATTGCGAGTACACAATCCGCCTGATCCGTCGTCAACCAATGGCTGCTCAAATTCCAAACCCTGCGTGTCCGACATGGCGCGAATAACTGTGGCAACGGCCAGTTGCCCCCCGCCAAGGTCCACGACAAATTGCGTGCCCTTCGGGACATCGGCAAGGCCCTGAATAAGGGCTCCGGATCGTGATAGATTTCGCAGGGTGACTTCGTAAGAGTGGTCATCATGAATAACCTGAATCTTGCGGTAAACCGTCCTGCGGCGCGCCCGTTTCGTTCGGTCTCCGCAGGGTTCTATGGTCCACCCTTCCCCAAGCAATTCCGCGATCACAGTCTCTTGCCTTACCGGATCAGAGAAAATCGGCCCTTCGACAAAACTGACACCGCAATCGAGAAGCGAGGCGAGCAGCATGTTTGACTCGATGCCGTTTGCAATCGTGTCCATTTCGAGAGCGCCTGAGAGCGCAACGATTGCCCGGACCAAGCTTAACTCGCGGCTGTCATGCCGGTCTGCCTCGGCCAGCAATTTTTCATCGATCTTAATCGCATCGAATGGTGCTCGGCGCAGATAGGCGAGCGATGAGTATCCGCTGCCGAATTCATCAAGTGTTAGCCGCACTCCTAGCTTGAACAATTGAGCAAGCGTACGGTCAACCTGATTTGTGTCGCCAAAGAATACGGCCTCGTTGACTTCCAATTCCAAGCGTCCAGCCTGCATGTCTGCTGTTTTCAAAGCATCCGCTACAAACTCAACGAAATCGCTGTGATTGAACAGTTGTACAGGGACATTTACCGCAACCCGAACACTGTCAGGCCACTCAGCAGCTTGACCACATGCTTGAGAAATTGCCCATTTGCCGACTTCAATAACCTGGCTCGAACCGTCGAGGATAGATGCGAACTCGTCCTCGTCGATCTCTCCGCGTTGCTCATGTTCCCAGCAAATGTGAGCTTCGAGCGCGCTGACTTTCTGCGTCTTCGCGTGCACGATTGGTTCGTATTTAAGGAACAGTTCTTTCTCACGAACAGCCTTGCCGACATCCGCTTCGAGGCGCCGGCGAAAGATCGCTTCATTTTCGAGTTCACATGAGAAAAAGCGATACTGGCCGCGACCACCATTTTTGGCTGCGTAAAGCGCAAGGTCGGCTGACCGGACCACTTCGTCGCATGTTACGCCGTCATGCGGGGCGATAGCGACACCGACTGACGCGCCAATGACGCATCTGCCTTCGTCCAAAGAATATGGCTGCTTGAGCATCGTGATGATCTTCGAAGCTATGTCACCAAGGACGCCGCGATCATCAATATCTGGTATCATGACCTGAAATTCGTCACCACCAAGACGGCCGATTTCACAGTCTTGATCAATTGCGCGTTTCAACCGGTCAGCGACCTGCTTTAGCAGCTCATCGCCAGCGGCATGTCCAAGCGTATCGTTCACTTGTTTGAATTTATCGAGATCAAGCATCATGATCGCACAATCGCGTTTCGCCGCTTTGAATGCGGTAAGCGTCGTTTCGATCTGCTGCGCCATACGGTGGCGGTTCATTAGCCCGGTAAGGGAGTCGAACTTCGCCAGGCGTGCTGTCTCGGCCTCGCGGTGATACTCCTTAGTAATATCGGCGCCAGTCCCGCGAAATCCGTTGAACCTGTTAGAACCGTCAAAAACAGGCTGACCGGCAAGGCGCACAACGGCACCTTCTGGTCGGTTAGCAGCTCGGACAGCAAAGCCGCTGAAACCCTTTCGGGCAGCGTGTACCAATGAAAGGGACTTTGTGCGGCCATCGCCCTCAATTGGGTTGAAAACGTTCGCCAGCGCCTTGCCGATCAAATCATCGAGCGGAATTTCGAGCCGGTCGGCGATTGCACCGCTAAGATAGGTCAGATTTCCGTCTGCATCGCTCGCCCAGAACCAGCCAAGCCCTGACTGCTCGAGATCATCAAGCATAGCGAGGCGTTCACCATCGGACATCTCCGAGGCGGCTTCGGTTCGAAAATTGCGGAGTAGACTACCGCTTTTCGATGACAAGAGACCCTTTAGGGACACCTGTACAATTCCTCCAACACAGCAATTGGCCAGACCATTCTGGTTCTCAATCACGAGTAAACTCGGTTGGTTATTTTTTTGCTAAGATTGCAGCCAATTGACCACCAAAGCGCTGCTTCCACGCCTTGGTAGCGTGGCATCCCGTTAAAGGGTCAGTAAGGCTATCCAGCCAACTGTTCGCTTTGAGCGTTCATATCGACCTCGATAAATGCCTTGGGGCTTTTGCTCATTGCGCCAGTGATCGCTGCGACTGCAATATCGTTGAGCGCGCCAAGCGGCCGGCCCGCTGCTTCAATCTGGTAAGGTGAAACCCGGTGCCGCGTGCAGAGCCCTTCTGCCCCGTCACTTACCAAATGAGTTTCAAACTCCACGCCCTGGCTAAAGCCTTCGGACCTTCGCACTTTCGCAACTGCTAGCTGACCGCCGCCCAGATCCAGAACGACATCCGTGCCGATCGGCACGTCGAGCAACCCTTCAATCTTTGCACCCGTTTTAGAAAGATTGCGGAGGAACACGCTGTACCGGCTATCCTCATGGATAAGACCAACCTTGCGGAATTCGGTCCTGCGATCCGAACGGTATTTTTCGGGGCCCTTTGGCTCGAACAAGAGATCGCCCTTTTGCAGTCGCTCGCTGAACTCTTGCTCGGGTATTGCTCTTGAGAAGATAGCGCCTTGAATACGGGACGCTCCGAAAGAAACGACTGCTTCAAGCTCGTCTTTGGTTTCGACGCCTTCAGCCACGGTCTCCATGTTTAGCGCCTTGGCTAGGCTCACAACTGCTGAAACGATCGCTCCGTTGTTGTTGCCTTCCTCGGTGCAGCCACGCACGAAACTCTGATCAATTTTGATTTTGTCGAAAGGAGCATCACGCAAATAACTGAGCGATGAGTAGCCGGTCCCAAAATCATCAAGCGCCAGCCGCACGCCGATCTCTTTCAATTCGCGGAACATTCTCAGCGCGCGATCAATATCGCCGACAAAAACGCTTTCTGTGATCTCAAGCTCGATTTGCGAAGGCTCTACGCCGGAGTTTTGTAGCGCCTTCTTCACAACATCTATGAAAGTGTCGGATGCAAATTGGACCGCCGATACGTTGACAGCCGCGCAAATTCCACCGGGCCATTTGGCGACTTTCTGACACACATCGTTGATCGCCCATTCGCCAAGTTCGCGGATAATGCCAACTTCTTCCGCCACCGGAATAAAGTCAGCAGGCGAAATCATACCGCGATCAGAATGGTTCCACCGCATCAACGCCTCAGCGCAAACGACGCGGTGCTCATCTGAGCTAACGATTGGTTGAAAGTGCATTTCCAGTTCGTTTTTGGATAGCGCATCGCGCAAATCCTCCTCGATCTGGTGGCGGTGGCTCGCTTGGTCACGAAGGTCCGTCGAATAGAAACGGAATTGACCGCGGCCACCGCCCTTTGCAGCATACAACGCCAGGTCGGCCGCCTTGATCAGCTCTTCGCTTTCAATCCCATCGAATGGAGCGACTGCGACGCCGATTGAGCATCCGATCACCGCACGCATTCCGTTGATAGAATATGGCTGTGAGAGCATTTGAATGATCCGCTCTGACAGATCGCCAAGAATGGCGCGATCTTCTACGTCGGGCAGCAGAACCTGAAATTCGTCTCCACCCAAACGCCCTATCTCACCTTGATCGCCGACGATGCGGGTAAGGCGTTGAGAGACCTGCTTTAGTAGCTCGTCGCCAGCGGGATGACCCATCGTATCATTGACCTGTTTGAATCGGTCGAGATCAAGCAGGATGGTTGCACAGCTTCGCTTCGCCACCTGAAATGAGGTTAGAGTCGCCTCCAATTTGTGTGTGATGCGGTGACGATTTGCCAGACCTGTCAGCGCGTCATAGCGGGACATTTTCTCTGCGTCGCGCTGACTGGCAATAGTAGCTGTAACATCGCGTGCGATACCGTGATATCCGCTGAACGCATCATCGCCGCTCTGCCGCGGGG
This sequence comes from Erythrobacter crassostreae, assembly GCF_019204045.1. Taxonomy (GTDB): domain Bacteria; phylum Pseudomonadota; class Alphaproteobacteria; order Sphingomonadales; family Sphingomonadaceae; genus Erythrobacter; species Erythrobacter crassostreae. Next base: position 76,381 of record NZ_JAGSPC010000002.1, read on the forward strand.
CTCCGGAAATTTCCCACCAAACCGTCTTACCGCCCCGGTCCAATTTCACGATCGTGGGCCGTAGTGAATTGCGCGCAGCCAACTGGAACTTTAGCGGGCGCTGATTGGCTGCCTCTTCGGCCTCTTCATCGTCAAGAAAGAGTTCACTGATTTTCGTGCCGAGCAGCTCATCAACTTGATCAGACAATCGGTCAGCCGCAGGCTCTGACAAATAGATCAGACGCCCGGCCTTATCGCTGGCCCAAAACCAGCCAAGGTTTGACCGCTCAAGGCTGTCGAGCAATCCCGCGCGGCGTTCAACATCAGACGACAGGATAGGAGCCAGAGGTGCGCTATCACCACCTGGATCAGATACAGGCTGCTGTGCCCCGCTAAACCTTGATAACAATCCGCCCATGACCAGGCATTCTCCAGCGCAAAATTCCAGACTGCGCTCATTAGCGTGTGACTAGTTGAGGAATGGCTAAGACAGGTTAACCCAAGTGCGCCGTGTTCTGGGAACCTGCGAGCATGCTTGAAACTTGTTAAGGCAAGAGGCATGACTTGAGGCGATAGAGAAAGTCAGCCGGAGAGCGGACTATTCAAAAGGGGATCAAATGTCAGACGGCACAATCAAGCTTGAAAACGAAGCTGCACAGTCCACCAATGCGCTAGGCCCCTTAATCGGCGTTGCGCGTGAGGATTTTGTTAGTGCGGTGGCGCTGCTGCTGCGTGAAACTGCGTCTGATCCCAACCGCGCCATCAGACACGCGCGGTCCTTTGGCGAAGACATGGTCAAAATCATGACCGGCAAAAGTGAGCTTGCCCCGAACCCCAAGGACAAGCGCTTTCAAGATCCCGCATGGCAGTTCAATCCATTCTTCCGCGCCGGTGCGCAATATTACCTGGCGGTGCAGAAAGGTATGCGCAGCTGGCTTGAGGATTTGGAACTGGACGAATTGGAGCGCAACCGCGCCAATTTCATCGCGAACATCATCCTAGATGGTCTCGCCCCGACCAACTCATTGGTTGGCAATCCGATTGCGCAAAAGCAGATCATCAATTCCGGCGGTTTGTCTCTGATAAAGGGATTGCAGAACGCCTATAACGATCTCGTCCATAACAAAGGGATGGTCAGTCAGGTTGACAAGCGACCGTTCACAATCGGCAAGAATATCGCGACTAGCGAAGGTTCTGTTGTGCATCGCACCGAGATGTACGAGCTAGTGCAATACGCGCCAACAACCGATGAAGTGCACGAAATCCCGCAGATGACGATCCCGCCGCAGATCAACAAGATGTACATCAATGATCTGTCGCCAGAGAAATCGATCATTAAGTGGCAGCTCGATAACGGCCTGCAAACCTTTGTAATCTCATGGCGCAACCCGTCCAAAGATCAGGGGCACTGGGGCCTTGGTGATTACATCGCTTCTTGCGAAGAAGCATTGGAAGTCGTCTCGCAAATCACGGGTTCGAAAAAGGTCAATGTTTCGGCGGGCTGCTCCGGCGGCCAGACAGCTTCGGTGCTCGCATCGAAACTCGCAGCGACCAAAAATGATGTGATGGGCACGCTTACGCTGATGGTCTGCGTCCTGCATCCGAAGCAAACCGATATCGAAGCAGCATCGCTCGTCAGCGAGAACGGCACCCAGCTCGCACGCCAACGCGCCGCGAAGGCAGGCATCATCAAGGCCGATGACCTAGCTCGCGGTTTTGCATGGTTGCGACCAAACGATCTCATCTGGAACTATGTGATCAACAATTACCTGCTCGGCATGGACCCTCCAGCTTTCGATGTTCTGTACTGGAACGCCGATGCGACGAACCTCTCTGCCACGCTGATGGGTGATTTCCTCACACTGTTCGACACCCTCGCTTTCACAAAGCAAGGCGAAGTCGAAGTCGCAGATCATATGCTCGACCTGTCAAAGGTCACTTCTGATATGTTTATCCTAGGCGGTGTCACAGATCACATCACGCCGTGGAAAGCGACCTATCGTTCCACGCAGTTGTTCGGCTCGAAAAACGTCACATATGTCCTAAGCCAGTCTGGCCACATGCAGGCAATCCTCAACCCTCCCGGCAATCCGAAAGCCAAATATTTCGTGCAGAAAAAGAAGGGCAAATTGCCTGACACTGCGGACGAATGGCTGCAGGGAACAGAAGAGGTCAAAGGCAGCTGGTGGCCATATTGGATGGAATGGATCCAGGCCCGCTCTGGCGGAATGAAAGCGGCACCAAAGAAACTGGGCAGTGCCAAGCACAAACCGTCTGACCCTGCACCCGGACTCTACGTTGTCGAAGAAGTCTGATAAGGGCTACACGGAACACAGATTTACAGCTTATGGGAGGCACCCCCGTTAGGGATCAACGAGGGTGCCTCCCACCCACGTTTCAGGCCCAACCGAAATGTGAACGAAGGACGGGAAATACATGTCTGATGTCTTGAAAGACGCCGTGGTGTCCATGCAGCAAGTGGGCGGGCGGACGCTACGGGTTGCTACATGGCGCCTCGATGAGAAGAGCGACCATCTGCCGGTTTTGTTCTTCAACGGGATCGGCGCGAATATTGAGGCTGTGGCCCCGCTCGCCGATGCCCTTTCAGAGCGCGGCTTCATCATGTTCGATATGCCGGGCGTGGGCGAATCACCCGATCCGACGATCCCCTACAATCCCTTCACGATGAGCTGGACAGCGTCCAAGTTGCTCGATCAGCTGGGGATAGACGATGTTGATGTCATGGGTATCAGTTGGGGCGGCGGCATGGCGCAGCATTTTGCCATGCAACACGCAGCCCGCACGCGGCGTCTCGTTCTCATCGCGACCAGCGCCGGTATGTTGATGATGCCCGGAAGTCCAAAGGCCCTCACAAAGATGGCCAATCCGCGGCGCTATATCGACACCGACTACATGTTGAAGAATTTTGAGACGCTTTACGGCGAAGGTCTGGGCAAATCGAAGGGCAAAAAGGGGCATATGTCCTTGCTTAAACCCCCTTCCCCGCGCGGCTATATGTACCAATTGATGTGTATGCTCGGTTGGACCAGCGCGCCTGCTTTGCCGTTTTTACTGAAACAGAAAACGCTCATCATGATGGGTGATGACGATGCAATTGTGCCGCTGACCAATGGTAAGTTCCTGTCGATGCTAATCCCGAACAGTGAGCTGGTCGTGATGGAAGGTGGCGGTCACTTGTTCCTGCTCAGCCATAAAGAGGAAAGCGTGAAGGCTATTCGCGGTTTCTTGAATGGCACAGCGGCAGACGCGGAAAGCAACGAAGCACAAGCGGCATAAGGTAGGCGCAGTTAAGCGCCCGGCAGCCAGTCTTTCAAAGCCGCGTTGACCGCCTCAGGCGCGTCTTGCTGAACCCAATGAGAGACGCCGGGAAAGCGCTTCAGCGTGAAATCCGGCACCCATTCCTCTGTCCCTTCGGTGCAATGGATGTTGAGAGCAACATCCTCTTCCCCCCACAGCATCAACGTGGGCACTTGGACACCGAATTCTCGCATATTCAACGTGCCGCGATGACGCAGCAATGCGCGATAGTAATTGACCATTGCGGTTCGTGCGCCTTTGCGCATTGCCGCCTTATTGTAGATTGCCTGTACCTCCGGGCCGAATAACTCGCGGTTGCAGCTGATCTTTTCGATCAACCTGCCCGCAGTCTGACCACCGCCGCGCCCCAGCATTTTCTCCGGCACCCATGGAAGCTGGAAAAAATAGATGTACCAGCTCTTCTTCAATTGCCGCCATTGCTTGATCTCCCGCATTGCAACCTGAGGATGCGGAACGTTCATAATCACCAATCGATCAAGATCGGGTTTGTGCGCGATCGCATATGCCCATGCGATAATCGCACCCCAATCGTGTGCGAACAAAGTTACCTTCTCCGCGCCGCTAGCCTTGATGAGAGCGGCAACATCACCTGTGAGCTTGTCCATCGCATAATTGCGAACGCCCTCTGGCCGCGATGTGCCACCATAGCCCCGTAGGTTTGGCGCCCATACGCGGTACCCCATTTCTGCGAGCAAGGGCATCTGATGCCGCCAACTGAAATGCAGCTCTGGAAACCCGTGAAGACAAAGAGCGAGATGATCGCCCTCGCCCGCCTTAGCGACCTCAAATGTCAGTTCTCCCGCCTCGACAAAATCGATGGAAATTCCGCTGGCTACATCGGGCGTCCAGCTCTTCGGTCCACTTGGCTTCATGGTCATCGTCGCAGAGTAGCAGCCCGATTGCTCTTATGGTAAGCCAGTCTCAAATAAAAACTGGGAGAGAGAACCATGCCAGCCTTTGACCTAATCATTCGTGGTGGAACCATTGTAGATGGAACGGGCGCGGAGCGTTTCACTGGCGATGTCGCGATCAAAGACGGTTTGATTGCGCAAGTCGGTGAAGTGCGCGGCGACGCGGCCGAGGAAATCGACGCATTGGGCAAGGTCGTCGCCCCTGGATTTGTAGACATCCACACGCATTACGATGGTCAGGCTACGTGGGATCAGGAAATGGCTCCGTCCAGTTGGCACGGTGTCACCACCGTGGTGATGGGCAATTGCGGCGTTGGCTTTGCCCCCGCCAAGCCCGATCGGCACGAATGGCTCATCAGTCTGATGGAAGGTGTTGAAGACATTCCCGGCACAGCTCTGGCCGAAGGGATCACATGGGAGTGGGAAACCTTCCCCGAATATCTCGATGCCCTCGAAAAGCTGCCCCGTTCGGTCGATATCGGCACTCACGTTCCGCATGGCGCAGTGCGCGCATACGTACTCGAAGAGCGCGAACAGCCCGGTGCAGTCCCGACCGATGATGACATCGCGAAAATGTGCGACATCGTGGAAGAAGGGGTGCGCGCCGGTGCGCTTGGCTTCTCAACGTCGCGAACGGTGCTTCACAAGTCTGTCGATGGCGAACTCGTCCCCGGAACCACTGCCACTCCGGAGGAATTGGTCGCAATCGGCAAGGCGATGGGCCGCGCCAAAGATGCAGGCGGTCACGCGGTTTTTGAAATGGCGAGCGACCTTCAGCGCGACTGGAACGAGTTTGGCTGGATGGGCAAGCTTTCCCGCGAAGCCGGCATCCCTGTCACATTCGCAGCGCTGGAATCCATCGCCAAGGAAATGCCGCTTAAAGAGCAAATTGAGACGATGCGTGCCGAGAATGACAATGGCGCCAATATCGTCGCCCAGATCGCATTGCGCGGGAACGGCATCATTATGGCCTGGCAAGGGACAGTGAACCCGTTTGCGTTCCGGCCGAGCTGGGAAACAATCAAAGAACTGCCTTGGGCGGAGCAAAAGGCGAAATTGCTCGACCCTGCTTTCAAGAAACGGCTTCTTTCCGAGGCAAATGATTACACCGAAGCGCCAATGGACATTATCGGCGTGGTGATGGTCATCACCCAAGGGTGGGCGCTTCAATACGAGATGGACCCGGATTTCGACTATGAGCCGGACGAAACCGCGAGCGTGAATGCACGGGCGCAAGCTGCCGGCGTTGATCCGCAAGAATACGCCTATGATATGCTGTGCGCCGATGACGGGACCGGTTTCATCTACCTGCCGATCTTGAATTACGCGGAGGGAAATCTGGATTTCCTCCACCCTCTGCAACATGCGGATGATACCGTAAACTCTCTGTCTGACGGCGGGGCGCATTGCGGTACGATCTGCGATGCGGCGTCGCCCACCTTCATGCTTGAGCATTGGGTGAAAAGCCGCAAACGCGGTGAGCGGATTAGCCTGGAGAACGCGATCAAACGCCAATGCCGCGATACGGCGGTGCTGTACGGCCTCGAAGATCGCGGCATTATCGCGCCGGGTTACCTCGCCGACATCAACGTGATCGATATGGACGCGATCAAGCTTGGCCGCCCTTGGCTGGCGTTTGACCTTCCCGCAGGCGGCAAGCGCCTGTTGCAAAAGGCCGATGGCTATGTCTGCACGATCAAGAACGGCGCAGTGACATTCCGCGATGGGACATGGACCGGCGAAACACCGGGCGGTCTGATCCGAGGACCGCAGCGCGCAGAGCTCGCCGAAGCGGCCGAATGACAGCCTATGTCCCAGCCAAGGGTGATTGGGCAGTCATAACCGGCGCCGGTCGTGGGATCGGCAGGTGGCTGGCGCAGCATTTTGCGGCAAAGGACATGCGGATCTGCGCGCTCGATATCGATGCCTATGAAGCAGAGGAAACGGCACGCCTGTGCGGGCCAGAATCACGCGCGCATGGCTGCGATGTATCCGACCGTGAAGAGACCAAACGCGTTGCCACAAAGCTGATCGCGATGGGTGTTGAGCCTTCGCTGCTCTGGATCAATGCAGGCGTCGGAACCGCGCAAACAGTAAGCGGCGCAAAACCGCAAGCGCTCGAATGGTTGATGGGCGTCAACGTGCTGGGGCCGGTGTACACAGCTCAGGCATGGCTTCCCACAATGAAATCGGTCAGCGGAAACCGTCACGTTGGCATCACCGCAAGTTCGGCATCGGTCACACCGGTGAGCGGTCCGTTTACGCTATATGCGACGACCAAGCAGATGACCGCGGCCATCGGAGAGGCGCTGACCGCCGAGCTTGCCGAAGACGGCATTGGCGTAACGATCCTGTGTCCCGGCATACTCAACACAGAGATATGGAATGCGGCGCAGGCACGACCCGAACGCTTTGGCGGCGTGCGCGAAACGCCAGACAATGTCGGCGATCACTGGCGCGCCCAGCCGGGCCCCGAAATTCTGGAACACGGATTGGACACCGCTCTCGCCAATGGCGGCGGGTGGTGCATCATTCCGACCGAGGCCGACACTGCAGACAAAATGAAAGCCCGCCACGCGGATCAGCGCAGCGGGCTGTTCGATTACGCAGTGCAGCCCAAAGGCAGCGACTAACCGGAACGGCTTATGGTTCGATCACGATCCCTTTGGCCGGATCGACACTGCCGCCGATCATTTCGAGATAGACAGATTTCGCAGCCTCAAGTCCCGAATGCTTGACGATTTCTACCGTACCTTCGGTTGAACCGAGGAAGCCGTGCCATGACTTCGCAACCAGCTTCCCACCTTCGACAGGGCCATGCTCTTGGAAGAACGAGACCGCATGATCTGGCGCAAAGAACAGGGTTGGCTTTGGTCCGGGAAGTCCGCGATCAGCATTCATACCGCCGCTGCCGCGTTCCTCGATATGGGTTGCGCCGACGAGACACGAATATTTGAGCGTGTCAGAGAAGTGTTCATGCAGGCTTGCGAGCAAGCTGGCATTGCCAGCAAAATCGACCGTGACGCTATCCGCAATCGGCAGCATTCCGACCTCATCATACGACACAACCTTGTCGTAAAGCCCTGTTCCCTCAACAAATTCAACATTGCCTGCCGAAGTCAGGCCGATGCGCTTCACCTTTGGTGAGTTCTGCTGCGCAACGCTGGCCAGCCCCATCGCCGTTTTGGATGAAGCACTGGTAAGGATGACCTGATCGGCTCCGAACCAGTCCTCATTGCGCATGAAGTACTCAATCAGATAACCGGTCTTGAACAGCGGGCCGAAGATCATCCGCTCCACTTCGCGCGAAGCATCATGCTCTGGGTCAGCGGCGAGACGCGCATACTGATTGTAGATCGGGCTCATCGGTTGACGGTAATCGGTCATATCCATGAAGCTGGATGCGGAAACTTTGCCCGGGCGAACGTCCAGATGCGTCGCCATCGGCAGATAGCCATAAACACGCTCACCCACCGCGAATTCGCTGTGATTGCTCCCGATCACCTTGGCGTGGCCCCACATCGGCACAATGCCGAAGCCCTCAGGCGCAGGGAAGAAATTCCAATAGCCGAAACCATCACCGACCACGGCATAAGTGATGTTATTCGCTGTGACCGAGAAGCTCTCAATCTCGAGGCGGACAGCCTCATCGGCAAGATCGGTCAGCTCGACATGGACGAGATCGGCGTGTGTCAGTTCGTCTTTTTTGACGTGAACTTGTTGGATGGTCATGGGGTTTCTCCTCTTTGAGACACCTCTAACGCATCACGGCTCGCTTTCCCACCGTGTTGCGTGGATCGACGGCCGCTTTTCGCAGTTCTTCATCCACTCCGAAATATGATCGCATTGCGCGATTCCAACCTCGCCTTGAGGGGTAAGCTGAAGCCCCCGCAAAACCGGATAGAGAAACACATCAGCCATGGAAAAGCCGTTCGCCGTCCACGCGCCATCAACGCTCATTTCCGCTTCGACAAAGCCGAGAGCGCGGCTAATATTGGGCAGCGCCGCTTCGATCTTCTCACGTCGCAGCGGATAGCCTGCGACATTGTGCATTATCCACGGCATGACAAGGCCATCCTCGAACAGCGGAAACAGGTAATTGTTGGCGATCGCGACCCATTTGTCTCCGACCGCGCGAACTGCTGGATCGGACAGCTGCAAAGCGCCGCCATTATACGCATTGTCGATATAGTTCGCGATGGCGACGCTTTCGATCAGTTCGAGGCCATCCACTTCCACCACCGGCACTTTCCCGAACGGATGGCGGTTCTGCGGTGACTGTGCAGCAGTCGCAATAATTTCGTGACTTATGGTCGATTCTTCACAAGTAATCTGAACTACGCGGGAGTAGGTCGAAATGACCGTTCCGAAGATGCGGACATCAGTCTTCATCACTATCCGTCAGGCTCATTTTTCAAGAGCTATAATGCGCTCGGACGTAGCCATCAGTCGTTCACCGAATGCTCCAAAACGCTCAAGGCACGATGGAGTGAAGGAAAGAAGCGTCGCCCGATCAAGTTCGGCCGTACGCTCTACCATCGCGTCGTCGATCTTCGTGCCTGTTTCGCCCTCATAAAGGCCGATGAACCATGCAAGGGCAATTGCGAAAGCGTCCTTCTGCTCTTTCTCAGGCAGCGTCCCAGTCTGATAAGAGGCCCAAATCGCGCAGTCCAGATTTTGCTGGGCACTAGCTTGCTCAACTGGAGCACTTTCTTGAGCGGCAACCGGCGAAGCCAACATTTGCAATGCAAAGCAGGTAGTTAGGATCGGAGCGAGCAGGCGCATCAATTACACCCGCATCGGCATCAGCACATACAGCGCCGGGCTTTTCTCATCCTGCCGGATCATAGTCGGAGCACCGGCATCGGCGAGGTGCAGTTCAACCGTTTCGCTATCAATCTGATCGAGAATGTCTTTCAGATAATTGGCGTTAAAGCCGATTTCAAAACCTTCGTCTTTAAATTCTGCGGCCAACTCTTCCGTCGCCGTGCCGTTGTCAGGCGATGTGACAGAGAGCGTGACCTTGTCCGTATCCAGACCCATCTTCACAGCGCGTGTTTTTTCGGTCGCGATTGTCGCGACGCGGTCCACGCCTTGGAAGAACAGTTTTGGGTCGACTTTCAGCAGCTTGTCATTTCCTGTTGGGATAACCCGGCTGTAGTCGGGGAACGTTCCGTCGATCAGCTTGCTGGTAAGTACAACACCGCCCTCACCGCCAAGCGTGAAGCGGACTTTGCTCGCCGACAGATCAACTTGAACATTTCCGTCTAGCGATTCTTCAAGCAGCTTGCGCAGTTCCGCCACGGCTTTGCGAGGGACGATCACATCCGGCATGCCCTCTGCACCTTCCGGACGATCAAGCGTGAAGCGCGCGAGACGATGACCGTCGGTCGCCGCTGCCTTCAAAACAGGCTCATCTTCGTCGGTAACGTGAAGGAAGATACCGTTGAGGTAGTAACGCGTTTCTTCGGTGGAGATTGCAAACCGAGTACGGTCGATCATCTCAGCCAGAGTGCGCGCAGGAAGCTCGAATGAGGTTGGCAGGTCGCCCTCAACGATCACGGGAAAGTCATCACGCGGCAGGGTCGGCAGTTTAAACCGGCTGCGGCCTGCTTTCACTTCCATCCGGTTTTCAGCCGTTTCGAGGCTGACCTGGCTGCCCTCTGGCAGTTTACGGGCAATGTCGAAGAGAAGGTGCGCAGAAACCGTGATTGCGCCCGCATTCTCAACCGAAGCGGCCGACATAGTCTCCACAACTTGCAAATCGAGGTCGGTCGCCATGACTTTCACGCTGCCGCCATCGCTGGCATCAATCAGCACATTGGAAAGGATCGGAATGGTATTCCGGCGTTCAACCACCGATTGGACGTGGGAGAGACAACGCAGGAGGGTTGCGCGTTCGATCGTAGCCTTCATCGCTTACCTATCGCTCTGTTGGGGCCTGTGGCCCTCGTTTGGTGCATTGAGAGCGGAATCGCTCTGTGCGCACTGGAATTCGTCAGAAAACCTTAGCGTTGTAGCGAATACGGGCAAGCCGCCAGCCTCGTGAATTGCGGACTCCTCTGGGGATAAGGGGGGCGTAAGGCTGCAGGAGAGCCCTCTCAGCCTCTTCTCAGCCCTAAGAAAGCATCGCCATGCCGCCATTCACATGAATGGTCTGTCCGGTGACGTAACCGGCTTCACGGCTGCCCAGATAGGCCACTGCTGCACCGATATCGTCGCCCTCGCCCATTTTGCCCGCCGGAATCTTGGCGTTGATCGTGTCTGTCTGCTTTTCGTCCAGCGCCGCTGTCATCGCGGTGCGGATAAAGCCGGGCGCAACGCAGTTTGCCGTGATCCCGCGTGACGCGACCTCCTGAGCGAAGCTTTTGGTCATACCTGTGACGCCTGCTTTCGCAGCGATATAGTTCATCTGGCCCGGATTACCGGTCGCGCCGACAACGCTTGTGATGTTGATGATCCGGCCGAAGCGCGCCTTCATCATCGGACGGGCACTTGCGCGCATCAGGCGGAATGTCGCCTCGAGGTTGATACGGATCACATCATCCCACTCATCATCCTTCATCCGCATTGCGAGGTTGTCGCGCGTGATGCCGGCGTTGTTCACGAGGATATCGATCCCGCCCATCGTGTCGAGCGTCGCAGGGATCAGCTCCTCGACTTGTGTCGTATCCGAGAGGTTGCAGGTAATCTCGACGTGATCGCCGCCATGCTCTTCGATCAACTGCTCACGAAATCCGCGCAGTTTTTGTCCGTTAGAGCCGGACAGCGCGACCCGCGCCCCTTGTTTGGCCAGCGCAATCGCAATTGCCGAACCGATACCGCCGCTTGCGCCGGTAACCAGCGCGTTCATTCCTGAAAGTGAAAACATGGGTGTCTCCTCACCACTTGAATTGTTTGTCGGGCCAAAACTGCCAAAGACGGGTTCTATTTATAAGGCTTCGAGCGCCTTGACAGCGCGATCGCGCAGCAACTTGGCAGCAAGATAACCGCCGATAAGCTCAGATTGCTCGACAGTTGCGCCAACAGGTTCGCCGATCAGAGTTTTCTCAAACCACGCTGCTTCTTCGGCATTGAGATTATCGCCCGCACCGGGGCCTGCACCGCCGAACACCAGTTTTTCGAACAGCGCCATAAAGCGCTCGTTATCTTGCTGCGAAAGCTCGGTATCTATCCGCGTTACTACACCGACAACATCTGGCCGTGTCGCTGCAATTCCGCGCTCCGAAAGCAGTGCGAATTGGTGCTGCGACAGCATAACCAAAGTCGTCTCGCTAGCCCCTTCTCCGGCGCATTCGGTTATTCGGCGACGCAGCGCATCACCCAAAGGCTGCGTGTCGCTATCATCGCCAATTTCGAAGTTGGCGATGTATCGATCAATCGTAGCCTGCTCCGCATCGGTGTAGCCGGTATCACTACATGCCAACATTTCTGTTACTTGAGCCGCAGCTTGTGCAGGAACAAATGCCGCCGTCGCAGCCAAGGAAAGTGTCGTGATCCAGCGCATCACGTGACATCCTTCGCAAATGCTTCGATGTCTTCCATCGTTATCAGACTGGTCGAGGAAGCCTCTTTGTTGATCCGGCCAATCATCGGGCCGAGGACTTTTCCGCCAAGCTCTACGAAGCTCTCAACGCCATCAGCGCTCATCGCCAGAACACTTTCCCGCCAGCGCACGCGGCCAGTGACTTGTTCGACCAACAGGCCCAGCTCCTCGGCAGGGTCGCTGACCTTCGCCGCCGTAACATTGGCATAGAGCGGCATTGAGAGCGCACCCGGAGGTGTTTCGCCGAGCGCTTCGGCCATGCGATCAGCGGCGGGCTGCATCATCGAGCAATGGAATGGCGCGGAAACCGGCAGCAGAATGCCGCGCTTAATCCCGTGATCTTTCACCAGACCGATAGCGCGTTCGATCGCGCTCTTCTGACCGGAGATAACCACTTGTGTTGGATCATTATCGTTGGCGATCTCGCAGACTTCGCCTTCGGCAGCTACCTCAGCCAGAGCAGCTGCTTTCTCGATGTCCGCACCCAGCAAAGCCGCCATCGCGCCCTCACCCACCGGCACCGCCGCCTGCATTGCTTGTCCGCGTAGTTTGAGCAGCCGCGCAGTTGTGGCCAGATCAAACGCTCCGACGGCGCACAGGGCAGTGTATTCCCCAAGCGAGTGGCCCGCGACACCGGAGCCTTTATCGGCGAGCTTTACTCCGAATTCGCTTTCCAAAACACGCAAAGTCGCAATCGCATTGGCCATAATCGCGGGCTGCGCATTCTCGGTAAGGGTCAACTGATCCTCTGGACCGTCACGCATGATCGCAGAAAGCTTCTGCCCCAACGCTTCATCGACTTCTTCGAACACTGCACGAGCCGCGCCGCTAGCCAATGCCAACTCGCTGCCCATTCCAACTTTCTGGCTGCCCTGTCCGGGAAACACGAATGCACGCATCAATATCCTCCTGTTGAGCTTGCGCGGTTACGTAGCTCGGGATGGACTGGCAAGTCCGAAGGGTACGACCTTGTTGGCAGATGTGTGTCCGATTTCCGCCCTTCCGAGATAGGGAACCCCTGCCCGCTCGCACCAGAACCGGGCAATTTCTTCCTCTGTTTGTCCGAACTCGACATAGTTCTCGGGAATGTCCGTAACCGCGCCCAATTTCAGACCTGCAATCCGCGGCAAGCTGCCGGCGAGATGGAAAAACAACCGGTCAATCGCATAAAGATGCTCGCTGACCTCTTCCACCATCACAATGTGACCGGAAAGGTCCGGCATCATCGGCGTGTTCGAAACCATCGCGAGCGTGATAAGGTTGAAGGCCACCGCAGGCCTTGTCCCGTCCAAGCTCGGCTCAAGGCCGCTATTGTCCCCGTTCAGCCATTGCAGAACCCGCCGCACAGCTTTCCGGCCATTTTCCGACCGCGCGCTGACCGGCATCGAACCATGAGCGCATTGCCCGATCCCGTTGCGGTACAGCGCGGCAAGCAGATATCCGCAATCGGAAAAGCCGACATAGGTCTTTGCCCGCGCTGCCTCGTTCATCCGAGTCACCGCGGCTTCTGCAATCCTGTTTGAACCATAGCCGCCTTTGGCAAACCAAACGGCATCAAACGCAGGGTCGTTGGCGCAATCAAGCAAAGCGGTCAGCCGTGTCAGATCATTTCCTGCAAAGTGCCCTTCACGCTCAAAACATTGATCGTGAAACGTCACTTCCGTTTGCGGGAATTCGGCAGCAACCATCTCCTCCAATGCCTTCGCATGTTCGCGGGTAATCGGGGTCGCCGGTGCACAGATCGCGATTTTCGTCATTCTTTACACCTAGTTTGCTTGTCAGTGCGCGTGCAAGCCAATATCCGTGCTGCCTATGGATAACGGGATTGATAGGCCGGACCTCGATGGACGGCCCTTTTTCTTTTGCGGGATAGGCGGATCGGGGATGCTTCCCCTTGCCCAGATCGCGCACGGACTAGGCCACGACATCGCAGGTTCCGATAGGAGCCGCGATCAAGGACACACGCCTGACAAATTCGCATGGCTCGCGGACAACGGTTTTGCGCTTCATCCACAGGATGGCAGCGGCATAACCTCGGCCGATCAGATCCTGATCGCGTCTGCTGCAGTCGAGGATACGGTGCCCGAGGTAAAGCGCGCAAAAGAGCTAGGCTGTGCCCGCATGAGCCGCGCGGAATTGCTGTCAGCCTTCTTCAATGAAGCGGGGTATTCAGTCGCAATCGGCGGGACTTCGGGAAAATCGACTGTAACGGGGATGATTTCCTGGATTTTGTCCGAAGTTGATCATGACCCTACCGTTATGAACGGCGCGGTGATGAAGAACTTCGCTGATACCGATAATCCCTTTGCGAGCGCCCGCGTCGGAAATCCGCGTGTGTTCGTAAGCGAAGTGGATGAAAGCGATGGCTCGATTGCGCTTTACCGCCCGACAATCGGCGTTCTTCTCAATGTTAGCCTCGATCATAAAAGTATCGAGGAATTGAGAGTTCTGTTTGGTGATTACCTCGCTTCCTCCGGCTGCGCAGTGATAAACTTCGACAATGCAGAGGCACGCAATCTGGCGAGCCGCGCATCACAACTGGTCAGCTTTGGTATCGAAAACGGTGATTCTGATATCACCGTCGATACCGCGACAATTGATCAGGGCGCTTTGGAGATTCGTGCTGCGGTGATCGACAACCGGTCAGGCGAGACGGTGCCACTCATCCTGCCGATGCCGGGTATGCACAATCTGTCCAATGCTTTGGCAGCAGTTGCTGCGGTTAGTGCGGCGGGAATTGAAGTTGGCAAGGCCGTCAACGCGCTCCAATCATTCAAAGGCTTGGCCCGCCGGTTCGATGTTGTCGGGACGAGCGAAAACGGCATCACCGTGATCGATGATTTCGGTCATAACCCAGAGAAATGCGCGGCGACGCTCCGCACACTCAAATCCTCTCCGGGCCGTGTGATCGCGTTCTTCCAGCCGCATGGCTATGGCCCGCTGCGCCAGATGGGCGATGAGCTGGCCGAGACGTTTGCAAAAGAGCTTGGCCCGGATGACCTGACTATCATGTGCGACCCGGTCTATTTCGGCGGTACCGTTGATCGCAGTCAGGGAAGCGAGCGGATCATTGACCTGATCAAATCGCAAGGTGGAAACGCAGAACACGTCGGTTCGCGCAAAGACTGCGGAACGCGGATTGCAGAGATTGCGCAGGCTGGTGACCGGATCGTCGTCATGGGCGCGCGCGACGACACTTTGAGCGAGTTTGCGCAATCCATCTTCGAAGCAATCGAATGACAACCTATCAGTCCGCCTTAGCGCATGCGAAACGGATGCTCGGCGCGCTTACCATCGCCATCTTGTTGGTGCTCGTGATTGATCAGTTTTTCGGACACTCAACGATTGCGTTTGCAATCGCGATCATCGGCTTGGTCGCCGCCAATCGGCCCATGCTGAGAATGAACTGCACGACCTGCGGAAAGAACCTATTCTTCCGCGGCATTTTCGTGGTTCCGTGGCCAAACAAAGTCTGCGGAAAATGCGGGACCGATTTGGCCGAAGCAAGCGACTAGACTTTGAGCGCTTTTAGCCCTGCCTCTTCGCGTTCAACCCCGCGTCTGTAGGCCTCTCGTCCGGTCAGTCGCTCTCTGTACTCTTTAAGTGCTTCTGGAACGCCCTCGTCCAAACCGACCTTTTCCGCCAGAATCAGAGCATATCCAACGCAGATATCCGCGACAGTAAATCGGTCTGCGCACAGGAAATCACGCCCCTCAAGCCTCTGTTCAACCTTCACTAATCGCTTGTGAAACCACTTGGCATAGGCCTGCCCTGCCTCAGCCCAGCCCTTGTCCTTTTCGAAAATGGCAAAGCGCATATAGACCGTTTGCGGGAATGTGATCGTTGCATCGGCGTGGTATGTGAAATCCAGATATTCGGCATAGTCCGGCTCGCCCGGAGCAATGGCGAGATCGGTCATTCCATCCTTCGTCGCCAGATAGTGCGCGATGGCGCAGCTTTCTGTCAGGCGAGCATCGCCGTCTATCAACAGCGGAACAGTGCCGAGTGGATTGATCTTGAGATATTCCGGAGCGAGATAGCGCGGCGGAAAAGGTAGCATTTTCAGATCGATTTGGGCGCCTGCTTCTTCCGCTGCCCAAGTGGCTCGCAATCCGCGCGATCCAGAACAGGTATAAAGCGTCGGCCGATCAGCCATCAATGCGCGCCTTCAAAGCCAAATACCTTGTGAAGAACGAAAGCAATGATCGCGCCCAATATTAACCCGATGACACCAGAAATTGCGGCATAGGTTACCCAGCCCGCTACTCCCGACAGAGCGCCTGTGACACTTGCCACCCAATATTCCGCGCCATGTGCGATGTCATAAAGCAAATGGAAGCCAACCTCGTGGGTGCCATGGACAATAATGCCGCCGCCCACCCAGAGCATCGCAATTGTGCCGATAAACGACAGCGCGATCAGAAGTTTAGGCACCGAATTGACCAGCGCATGTCCGAAATTGCGCTTAAACTGACTGCCAGTTTTGCTCATCGACAAACCGATATCATCCAGCTTCACGATAATCGCGACTGCGCCGTATACGACAATTGTGACAGCAATCGCCACAAGCGCCAGAGCAATTCCTCTTTCCCACCATGTCGGCAAATCGAGCTCACTCAGAGTGATCGCCATGATTTCTGCAGAAAGGATCAGGTCCGTTCGCACCGCACCTGAAACCCTTTGATTTTCGAACTCAACGGGATCTTGAATTTCATCTTCAAGCGTTTTTCCGTGCTTAGCTCCACCGAGCTTTTCAAGCACCTTTTCGGCGCCTTCATAACAGAGAAACGCTCCGCCCAGCATCAATATCCATATGATAAGCCAAGGCAGGAACTCTGAAAGCAGGATTGCGCCGGGCAGCAGAATTACGAGTTTGTTGAACAGGCTGCCCTTGGTAATCTTCCAGATGATCGGCAGCTCACGCGCAGGTGATAGGCCTGTCACATAGCTCGGCGTTACCGCCGCATCGTCGATGACTACGCCAGCGGTCTTGGAACCAGCGCGGCCCGCCGCGGCGGCGATATCATCAACCGATGCCGCTGCAGCGCGGGCGATTACTGCGACATCGTCAAAAAGTGCGACTAATCCTGAAGGCACAAACTTCCCCTGTATGATATGAGCCTCACCTTCATATCGGCTCTTCGCTTCCTCGCAAGGGCGCGCGACGTAAAGCCCCACAGAGCTTGCATTCACACCAAAACCAGTTATGTGCGCGCATCCGCTCTTTCTGGAGTGGTGTTTAAGAAAGCCGGAGGGGCCCCGTCATCCGGACGGACAAGTCAGCGATCGGCATTAATATGAAAGGAAGCGAGATGGCTCACTACGAGCATATCTTTCTCGCGCGTCAGGATTTGAGCCAGGCTCAAGTCGATGCGCTGGCGGCTACGGCCACCGAAATCGTCGAGAAAAACGATGGCAAGGTCACAAAGACCGAAACTTGGGGTCTCAAAACCCTCGCCTACAAAATCGACCGTAACCGTAAGGCTCACTTCGTGATGCTCAACATCGATGCTCCGGGCACCGTTGTCGAGGAACTCGAGCGCCAGACCCGTATTAACGAAGACGTCATTCGTTACATGACCATTCGTGTCGAAGAGCACGAAGAAGGTCCAAGCGTAATGATGCGCAAAAACGAGCGCGATCGTAAGCGCCGTTCAGACCGTGAGGAGCGCGACTGATGGCACGCCCGTTTTTCCGCCGCCGCAAATCCTGCCCGTTCTCTGGCAAGGATGCCCCCAAGATCGATTACAAAGACGTGCGCCTGCTACAGGGCTTTATGTCCGAGCGTGGCAAGATCGTGCCTTCGCGCATCACCGCCGTTTCTGCAAAGAAGCAGCGTGAACTCGCCAAAGCGATCAAGCGTTCGCGTCACATCGGCCTTCTGCCGTACATTGTGAAGTAAGAGGAGAATACATCATGGATATCATTCTTCTTGAACGCGTCGAGAAGCTCGGCACGATCGGTGACGTTGTCACTGTGAAAGACGGCTACGCTCGCAACTTCCTTCTCCCGCAGAAGAAAGCTCTTCGTGCAAACAACGCCAACAAGGCCGTATTTGAAGCGAACCGTGAGCGTCTCGAAAAAGAGAATGCTGAGCGCCGTACCGTTGCAGAAGCAGCCGGTAGCAAAGTCGAAGGCGCAGAGGTCGTTCTGATCCGCGCAGCTTCCAATGCTGGCCAGCTTTATGGTTCGGTCAATGTCCGCGACATGGTCGCTGGCTTGGTTGAGCAAGGCCACGAAGTCGACAAGAAGCAGGTCATCATGGGCGCGCCGATCAAAGTGATCGGCATGCACGATGTGACTGTTGCTCTGCACCCTGAGGTGCACGTTATCGTCAAAGCGAACGTCGCCCGTTCGGACGACGAAGCCGAACTGCAATCGCAGGGTGTAGACGTTCTTGCCCAGCTGTTTGAAGAAGAGCAGAAGGAAATCGAGGAACAGGCCGGTGCAAACCGCATCGATCCAAACCTTGAGCCGGGTGAAATCCCCGCTGAACTGCTTGAAGACGGCGGCATGACTGCCGCTCCTGAAGGCGACGAAGCACCGGCTGAAGAAGCCGCCAGCGAAGACGAAGCCGAAGGCTGATGACCCGCTGAGCTTTCGCTCAAACATTCAAAAGGGCGCGGCGGTCGAGAGACTTCCGCGCCCTTTTTGTAACAGAGACAATTCGCGCTATTACGGGCTGTAACTGCAATGAAAAACAACAAACATAGGGACGACTGAATGACTCCAATCAACACCATCATCGAACAATTGCAAAGCATCTACAGCGAATCTGTCTCCACATTGCGGGCAGACGTCATCGCATTCGGTAAGGACTCAACAGTCCCGCCAAAACGTAAGCGCGAAGACGGCAGTTACGCCTATCCGCAGCTCACTTTGCATTATTCGGGTGTTGGTGAACCTATGGATCGGAGCCGCGCTTTTGGTCGGCTCGAAATGCCGGGTACCTATACAACAACGATAACCCGTCCGGATTTGTTTGGTCCCTACTTGGCCGAACAACTTGGTTTGATTTCCGCCGAGTACGACATCGAGGTTGAAGTTAGCCGCTCACGGCAGGAAATCCCCTTTCCTTATGTTCTTGATGGCGAAGCAGGTGCTGCAATGGTTGGAATCGCTCCGACCGATATTGCCCAACACTTTCCGTCGACCGACCTTGCTCTGATCGGCGATGAACTGGCCGATGGTATCGAGTTTGACGAGAACGAAGATATGCCTCTGTCGCTGTTTGACGGGCTGCGCACAGATTATTCGCTCGCGCGCCTCGCGCATTACACCGGCACGCGCGTCGAAGATTTCCAGGATTTTATCCTGTTCACCAACTATCACCGATATGTCGATGAGTTTGTGAACTGGGGTGCGCAGCAGATCAGCGATGGCAGCTATACTGGGCTAACCGGTGCTGGCGGGCTCAACATTGCCGATTGCACCGACAACGCTCAAAAGCAGCTGAACGACACCGCATGGCGCAAACACCAGATGCCAGCCTACCACCTGATGCGCGAAGACGGCAAAGGGATTACGCTGGTAAATATCGGCGTCGGACCTTCTAACGCCAAGACGATCTGCGATCACCTCGCGGTGCTGCGTCCACATGCATGGATGATGATCGGTCACTGCGGCGGGGTTCGCTCAAGTCAGAAGATCGGCGACTTTGTCCTCGCTCACGCCTATCTGCGCGATGACCATGTGCTCGACAATGTCCTGCCGCCGGAAATTCCGATCCCCCCGATTGCCGAGGTACAACAAGCACTTGCTGTCGCAGCCGAAGAAGTTTCGGGTGTGCAAGGCGCGAACATTAAACAGCGCATGCGTACTGGCACCGTTGTGACGACAGACGATCGCAATTGGGAATTGCATTATGCGAGCTCGGCCAAGCGATTCTCGCACAGCCGCGCAATTGCGGTCGAAATGGAAAGCGCGACCATCGCAGCCCAGGGGTACCGTTTCCGTGTGCCCTACGGCACGCTGCTTTGTGTTTCAGACAAGCCACTGCACGGTGAGATCAAATTGCCGGGTCAGGCGAACAAATTCTACGAAGAAGCCATCGCCGCGCACCTTCAGATCGGTTTGGAGGCCTGTAAGCGATTGCGCGATGAAGGCGATCGCCTCCATAGCCGCAAGCTGCGGGCATTCAACGAGCCTCCATTCCGGTAAACCCACCAACGTAGAACTACGCAACGCCGCGATATCGGAGCAATAACCAAACCCCGTCAAAAGTGTGCCCATGGCAAAACAGGGCACACGAATGAAGGACGCAAAACGGCGCCTGCAGGACCTATTGTTGTTTTCGCTTCAGGCGGGCGTTTCGCTCGTGGTGTTGTTGGGAATGTTTCTAGTACCCCAGCCAAATGGCCCGGTAACCCTGGTGCCGCTGAACGATGCGGGCGAGCAGGCTATCCCGACGATCCTTTCACCTGGCGATATAAAATTGCTGGCACGGGGAAGCATGCCAAACAGCTACGTAGTGGCTGGGCCTCTGCCCGATTTCGTTGACTTAATCCTTGAGCATGGCGTCCTCGCCTTAAATGCGAGAGCGCCCGGTTGCGGCCCCGTTTCACTTAAAGGGCGTAGGATATGATCCATTCGGTGGCGGAGCTGCGGGAACGCGGCATTGTATTTATAACGTTGGGCGGTTGGCTGGTGACGGCGACGTTGCTTGGTCTGGCTTTCATAATTGGCGATTTTGCCATTCCAGCGGCCATCTTAAGCGCGGTGTTGAATGTGGTTCCGACAATGTGTGTGCTGCGCGGATCTAATGGCCGAAACGCACGCGCAGTTATGGGTCTGCTGGCCGCGGCTCAACCCGCCCTGCTGTTGTTTGCGATGCAGAACACCGGGCTGCAGATTGACATGCACCTCTATTTCTTCGTCGCGTTGGCCTCGCTAGTTGTCCTGTGTGATGTTCGACCGATCCTATTTGCCAGCGTAACAATCATCGCTCACCACTTGCTGCTCGCCTACACAGCCCCTGCTTGGGTTTTCTATGACGGAGGGGGGCTCAGCCGTGTCTTGATCCATGGTTTCGCAACATTTCTGATCGGGTCGGTGCTTGGCTGGATATCGCTGGAAATCAAACAACTCTTGGAACGTATCGCCGCCTCTCGCGATCAAGCTGAATTGCACGCAAAATTGATGACAGAACAGTCAAGCGAGCTGCAACAAGCACTTCATCGCGTTGAGTTAGAGCGGACACGCCGCGAGGAATTCGAAGTCGAAAAGGAGCAGCAACGCAAAGCTGATCTTGGATCGTTCTCTCGTGAATTTGAGTCGTCAATCTCCACTGTAATTCATTCAGTCAGCGCGACTGCTGCGGTGTTGGAGCAAACCACCAAACAGCTTGATGCAATCGCGCAGGAAAATGGAGAGCAGGCACAGGGCTTTAGCGGCACCGCCAATGCGGCTTCGAAAGCGGCTGATACTGTTGCACGCGGCGTCGCTGAATTGACGGACTCCATCGCGAAAATTGCAGTCAATGTGAGCCAACAGGATGAGCTCACCACGCTCGCAACTGCCCGGGCCCACTCAGGCGGAGAGTCCGTCGGGTCTTTGACACAGCACTCAGACACGATCGGTGAGGCGACACGGGCCATCGTCCGGATCGCAGAACGCACCAACTTGCTTTCATTAAACGCTGCTATCGAGGCGGCCACTGCAGGAGCCTCTGGCAGAGGGTTCACAATCGTCGCACAGGAAGTGAAGGCGCTGGCGATGCAAGCTGCTCAAGCTGCGACAGAAATCGACGAATTCCTAACCGGCGTCAGGACCGGCACACTCCAGGCTGAAAGAAGCTTCAAAGCGATTGACGAAGCCGTAGCCGAGCTTGATCAGGCAGCAAAAGCCATCAGATTTGATGTTAATGACCAGCGCCAATCGGCGAATACGATCCAAGACTATGCACGCGGCGCGGCCAAAGAAGTGAGTGAAATGGCCGAGCGCAGCCGCACACTGTCTCAATCAGCGAGCACGGCAAAACAATTATCGAGCGAGCTGGAAGAATCCGCGACCACGTTGACCGCAACCATCAGGGAATTGGAAAGCTCCACCGAACGATTTGTAGCGAAGCTAAGAGCCGCGTGAACTCGTCTCACGGAAGGATGGCGACGCCATCTCCGCCCTCACCCGCAGGTAGGCGCCGCAGAACTTTGCCACTCGCATAATCAACCTCCGCAACCGTATTACTGGCTGTCTCAGCGACATAGATGCGTTCGCCGTCATCCGACCACAGGATAGTTACCTGAAAGCGCTGCTGTGCCTCGGCTTTGCCGGATACTTCGATTGAGCGGGCCACTCTTGCCGTCTTGAGATCGATCACGGTCAACCCGCCATCCATAAGATCAGATGTTACCGCTACATCGCCTTGGGGACGGAT
Organism: Erythrobacter crassostreae; assembly: GCF_019204045.1. GTDB lineage: Bacteria > Pseudomonadota > Alphaproteobacteria > Sphingomonadales > Sphingomonadaceae > Erythrobacter > Erythrobacter crassostreae. Next base: position 98,531 of record NZ_JAGSPC010000002.1, read on the forward strand.
CGACAAGCGAAGTGGAAATGCGCCCGTGTCTAAGGTGTTGCGGATTTCCATTGTCGCAGGATCAAGTTCGAATGCCTGATTTGAGCCTCGCGCAGACACCCATAGGGCGGATCCATCGGGCGCCAGTGAGATGCCCTCTGGCTCCTCTCCGACGGTCACAGTGCGCAGATCAGAGGCATCGTCAAGATTGACCCGTGTGACCGTTTTCGACCCAAGATCGGTGGTCCACACCGTCCTAGCATCAGGGGATACAGCCAACATATGGCTGCCATCCTGATTTGTGCTGAATTCGGTAAATTCCGGTGTATCGGAAAGCGGACCTGTGATGCGGAATACAGATTTGCGCCCCTCTGCGGTTACGAAGATCGCTGTGCCGGCATGCCATGCGATCCCGTGAGGCCGCGCATTTTCCCCAAGGTCGAGACTAGCAACCTTGGTTAGATCGTCAGTCTGGAAAATGTCGACCGTCGTCCCACCATAACAAGCGAGCGCAACGTGCTTTCCGTTTGGCGACGTCGCGAGCTCGTGCGGGTTCGTACAGCTATCAAGCCGCAGCACCTCCCGGCCAGTCTCCAGATCGATTTTTGACAGAGTATTGCCGCGCTTGTTAGCGACAAACAGGGTCGGACGAACCTCCCCCGCTGTTACATCACTGGCGGTTGCGGCATCACCGCCCGGCGCGCACGCGGTGATCAACACCGCACACAGCGCCGGGACAGCAAAACGGATCATTACCAGCCCTGCTCTTGGCCTTTGTTCTGCTCGTCGAGCCATTCCTTGAGAGGAGCGAAGTATTCGACCATTGCTTTACCCGACATCTGGCGCTCTCCAGTGAACGCCTCAAGCGCATCTGGCCATGGCTTGGACGCACCCAATTCAAGCATTGCATTCAAGTTCGTACCGACTTCTTCGTTGCCGTAGAACGAGCAGCGATGAAGCGGCCCTTCCCAACCGGCAGTATCGCAAGCGGCTTTGTAGAACTGGAATTGGAGCAGACGCGCCAGGAAATAGCGGGTGTAGCTGACATTGCCCGGAACGTGGTATTTTGCGCCGGGATCGAATCCGTCCTCAGAACGCTCAACTGGCGGAACAATACCCTGATATTCCGTACGAAGTTCGGTCCACGCGGTGTTGTAATCTGCGGGCGCGACAGAGCCGTCGAACAGGCTCCAGCGGTAGCGATCAACGAGCAAGCCGAATGGCAGGAATGCGACTTTATCCATCGCCTGACGCAGGAGCAGGCCGATATCCTTGTCAGCGCTCGGCACTTGGTCAGCCTCGAGCATATCGATCTGGACCAGATAATCCGGCGTGATCGAAAGAGCGATCATATCGCCGATTGCTTCATGGAAGCCATCGTTGGCGCCCGTCAGGTGCAGGAAGTCCTTATCGTTATAAGCGCGCTGGTAGTAGTTGTGACCCAGCTCATGATGGATCGTGATGAAGTCATCCGCATTCTGCTTGATGCACATCTTGATGCGGAGGTCGTCGATATTGTCGAGGTTCCACGCAGAGGCATGGCAAACAACGTCACGGTCGCGCGGTTTTGTGAACTGGCTGCGGTCCCAGAATGTTTCAGGAAGCGGATCGAAACCGAGCGAGGAGAAGAAATCCTCGCCAACCTTGGTCATGGCAACTGCATCCAGATCTTTCTCTGCGATAAGGTCTGTCAGGTCATAACCGATGTCTCCGGCGCCTTCAGGCGCGACAAGCGGGTAGATATTGCCCCATTCCTGCGCCCACATATTGCCAAGCAAGTCGGCGCGGATCGGGCCAGTCGCAGGCTGCACGGCATCACCGTGCTTTTCATTGAGTTTGCGGCGAACATAGGTGTGGAGCGCAACATAAAGCGGCTTCACTTCCTGCCACATACGCTCAGTTTCCGCAGCGAACTGCTCTGGCGTCATGTCATAGCCGGAGCGCCACATAGTGCCGACATTGTCGAAGCCAAGCTCGGTAGCCCCTTCATTGGCAATGGCGAGCATACGAGTGTAATCTTCGCGCATCGGCGCGCCGACATTGTCGTGCCAGCTCGCCCACATTTCAGCGAGTTCCGCAGGCGTCCGCTCCAGATTTCCCATTTCGGCTTCGATGTCTGATCCACTGATCGGTTCGCCGTTCAGTGTGCCCTTGCCTTGGCCGTATTGTGCGCCAAGATCGGTGGCGATGTTGGAGAGTTCCTCGGCTGCACCTTCGCGGGATGGCGCTGGCATCGAGATACCGTTGCGCAACATATCCAGTTTCCGTGCGACATCGGGATTTAGTCCTTCAATCGGCGCGTATTTGGCCGCTTCGTTTGCGAACCTAACACTCATCAGCGTCGCCTCAGCGCCGTATTTGGCGGCAAGCTTGTTGCTGTCGTAATTGATGTTTGTCGCCTGCAACCAATAAATATGCGCAGCTGTTGTTGAGAATTCAGCCATCTCGGCTTCCGCAGCGGCAATGAATTGCGCTGCCCCTTCCGGCGTCAACGGAAATTCGGCAGCTGCCGCATCTTCAGTCGCGTGGTCATCAGCAAAAGCCGGAAGCGGCGCGGAAGCAAGCGACACTGCCAGCGCAGCGAAAGAGGTTTTTAGCGCAGTTTTTGCGAGTTTCATGGGTAAGCGATCCTCTTGGTATTGATATCTGTTGTGATGCGTAGTTGATTGAACCTGTGCGGCATCTGAATCAAGCGTCACTCGTCGAAAAGCGCTCTACCAGCAGCGCCGCGATGACAGCGAGAAACGCGCTCGACCATGTGAACATCTTGATCGGCCTGACGGTGGACGCAAAATTCGCAAGTCCGTCGTCTCCGGCGGATTGCATCAGTTGGATGAACTGAGCGATAGTCTCGCCGTAATCCGTAACGAGAAAAACAGCGCCGGATATCAACGCCAGCCATCCGAGAATTCTCAGCGCCGACGCTGCCTTAGCGCGGTAGTAGAGACCGCCCAGAACGCACCCGACGCCGTAGATGCCAATAAAGATCAGATCAGAAACCATCGCAATCGCGGCCTGATTGGACAGGCCAGCTGCGCGCCAAGAGTTTTGAATTGCATCAACCGTCGCGGCATCAGGTGCACTTTGGTGATCTGCGATACCGCCCGGCACGCTATCAATCGCGAGCGGAATGTGGAGGTAAAGTGTGATCGCGAATGCGGCCAAGCCCCCGAAGAACCACAAAAGGAATGTCCGTTTAGAAACTGTCATGACGAATTTAGGAACCGGACGATTTTCTCACCAAGCTCTGGTTTGGTCGCGCTGTCCAAGTGGCCGCCCGGAACTGTTTCATAAGCAGCGTTGGGAAGAAGCGCGGCGAGTTCTTCGGCAGAACCGTTGTCTTCGTCCTTATCCCCGCAGAGGACCAAAGTCGGCGTTTCGATATTGCCAAGCATCGCAGGATCAAGGTTTTCGAACGCGTTCAGTAACAAGCGAGCGGCAACACGATCAACGCCTTGTGACTTTAGAAATTGACGGGATAGGTATGCAGGATCGCCCCGCATGATCGTATCGAATTCATCAATCACGCGCTTGAAGAATGCTGAACGCTTTTCCCACTCAGCCAATCCAGCAACGCCCATTCCGCAAGCAATCAATCGGCGCGGCCCGAGAACACCAGTTGCGCATGCATGTATCGAAGTCCGCGCCCCAAGCGAGAATCCAACCAAGTCGTACTCGCCATCGGGCAATCCAAGATGATCGATCAAAGCAGCCGTATCGCGGACCAATACACCGTTCGGATAGGCGGCAGGATCAGTCGGCGAAGCGCTGCGTCCATGTACGCGAAAGTCGAGCATGATCGCTTCGAGCCCAGCTTCCGCAAGGCGTTTCGCGTGCCCCCACTTGATCCAGTTCATGTCCGCGCTTGAAAAAAGCCCATGGAGCAAGATTACCGGCCGACCCTCACCCTGCCGATGAACCGCAAGCTTTGTTCCGTCGAATGATTCGAATGTTTTGGTGACGAAATCAGTCATGTAAGCAGTGTGATCCATTCTTCTTGAGAAGTCGGCTGTCGTTCCCATTGCGGGATGCCTACTGGCAGCACAACCCACCCCTGCTTGCTCGCTGTCCAGATGTGCGCGACCGGTTGAAGCTCTAATGCGCTATCGAGTGAGCCGCCTTTGATTGTGATCATACCGGGCCTGTTCGCCCCGGCATGGCAAACGCGTGTTCCGCAGTTCTTACAATAGTGGCAGTCCGTATGTGAGCCGCTGTCGGTCGGGCGGCGCCATACGCCGGTATCGCCCACAACGGTAACACTAGCCTTCCACACCGGAACAGAGATTCCAAAGGCGCTCGCAGATTGTTTTTGGCACTCGCGGCAGTGGCAGGCGTAGGAGACAAGGCTCTCAGCCTTGATTTGATAGCGCACCGCGCCACACTGGCAACCGCCGGTGAATTCATTTGAACTCACCGCTTTACCAAACCCTTCTGCTTCATCCGCCACTGTCCCATCTCGATCCGATCCTGCCCGAAAAACGGTTCCCCATCGAACACCAGAGTCGGCACACCCCAATGCCCCGCCGCTTCAAGCGCTGCCTGATTCTCGGCGATTTCGGCATCGAGAGCGACTGCATCAGACACGGCTTCGGCTTCGAGTTCATCGAAGTCTAAGCCTGCACGCGACGCAGCTCCGGCAAGATGATCGCCTTCGTTCCAGCCATCCACTTCGCCGGAGAATATCAAACGCGATACTTCATCCGCAAAGGCAAGCCCTTTGCCTCGGCGTGTCGCGGCCTGTCCCATCCGCCCGATCCGGTAGATGTGAGGTTGATCCGCTGCGATCTCGCGTGTCATCAAGTTCTGCACCACAGGATCAGGGCGAGGCCAGCGATAGGGTATGCCCAAATGCTGCGCGACACGCATCGAATCCATCAGGATATAGCGGGGTGCGTTCGGATTACCGGTGAACAGAATATCAGGATCGCGGATCGCAATAGGCCAGACCGTTCGCAAGGTAATGTCGACATCATATTCGTCAGCCATCGCGCGATAGCGACCGATAGCGAGATAGGAATACGGCGATCGGAAGCTGAAAAACAGGTCTGCTTTGAGTGTCATGCAGGCACCCTAGCGCGGCCTATCGGAAAAAGCACTGCGTCCCGGCGTAGAGTGTCGACACAGCGTCACCCTCAAAGAGGCCGCCGATACGGTCACCCAAAGCGAATTCCTCACCAAGGGTGCTACCTTCGATTAAAGCGAAGCCGGGCAACGCCTCGACATCACTGCGCGCGGCCCCGATGCTAAACTCACCATCGACGGCAATCTGATCGCTGCCATTGTTGTGAAACCAACCAACGAAAATACCGTCTTTGAAATTGACGGTTAGCCCATCTGGGAAGGAAGCGTTTTCCATCGGTCCGGCGCCGCATTCCAGCATTGGTCCGCCGCCCGTTTGCGCGCCAAGCGTTGCCGAGAGTGCTGTGGTAACTTCATTCTGACCCGCGGCGAAGTAAAACGCTTCTGCCCCCGCGGCGAGCCCGTCCCCGCGCAGCGAAACCAGCGTTTCGTCAACAGGTGCGATCGCGGGTGCTGCGCCTGCCTGACGTTCCGCCGGCGAAGGCACGTTGCTGCTATCGCATGCGGCCAGTGAAAGCGCCGCGAAACCGATCAAGAATGCCCGCATCTCTCTTATCCCTTTTTCAGGTGACGCCGACCAAGCAGCTCAGCGATTTGCACCGCGTTCAACGCTGCGCCTTTGCGCAAGTTATCGCTGACACACCACAGAGAGAGGCCGTTTTCGACTGTCGGGTCTTCGCGGACGCGGCTGATATAGGTTGCGCTGTCACCGGCGCATTCAACCGGGGTGACGTAGCCTTCGTCTTCGCGCTTATCGACGAGCATGATGCCCGGCGCCTCCCGCAGGATTTCCTGTGCTTGTTCAGCAGAGAGCTCTTTTTCGAACTCGATATTGATGGACTCTGCATGGCCAACAAACACCGGCACACGCACACAAGTCGCATTCAATTTGACCTTCGGATCGAGGATCTTCTTGGTTTCAACGACCATCTTCCATTCTTCCTTGGTCGATCCATCGTCAAGGAAGGCATCGATATGCGGGATGACGTTAAAGGCGATTTGCTTGGTAAACTTCGTCGGTTCCACAGGATCGCCAACAAAGATTGCGCGGCTTTGTTCGAACAGTTCGTCCATGCCCGCTTTGCCCGCGCCGGATACTGACTGATAGGTAGAGACAACGACGCGCTTGATCGTCGCGGCATCATGCAGCGGCTTAAGCGCAACAACCAGCTGTGCGGTTGAGCAGTTAGGGTTGGCGATGATGTTGCGCTTTGCATAGCCATCAATCGCATCCGGATTCACTTCCGGTACGATCAGCGGAACGTCCGGGTCCATCCGGTAAAGCGAGGAATTGTCGATCACGACACAGCCCGCTGCAGCCGCTTTTGGAGCGTATTCCTTCGCAGGACCGCTTCCCGCGGCGAACAGTGCGATGTCCCAGCCTGCCCAGTCAAAATGCTCGATATTCTTGCATTTGAGCATCTTGCCAGTGTCGCCAAACTCGACCTCACTGCCATGGGAACGGCCACTGGCTACGGCTGCGACTTCCTCAATTGGAAATTCGCGCTCAGCCAGAATCATCATCATTTCGCGCCCGACATTTCCCGTCGCGCCAACGACTGCCACCCGATAACCCAATTCACATACTCCGTCTGAATGTCTTGCGTGCCTCGCTTACGCGGGTAGCGTGGCATGGCAAGCGATAAGGTGATGAGATGGATACTCGGGATTGGCGAAACAAGGCGAGGTATTTCAACTATCAAGGGCATCAGATTGCCTATTGGCAAGGTGAGAATACGAATTCGAAGCCGTTGTTGCTGGTGCACGGTTTCCCGACCTGCGCGTGGGATTGGGTTCCAGTTTGGGAAACGTTGCGCGCAGAACATCATCTGATCGCTTGCGATATGCTGGGATTTGGCCTCTCCGACAAACCGCGCTCAGGGTATTCGATCCACCAGCAAACCGGTATTCAAGAGGCACTGCTCGCGCATCTAAAGGTTAGCGAATTTGATGCTCTGGTTCATGATTATGGCGTGTCTGTCGGACAAGAACTTCTCGCCCGGCAGCAAGATGGTTCGGGCGCAGAGGGGCTTGGTAAAATGGTCTTTCTAAACGGCGGTATATTCCCCGATCAGCACCGCGCGCGGCCAATCCAGAAGCTTGGCGTGTCGCCGTTCGGCTTCCTGCTTGGCCTGCTGTTTAGCCGCAAGGGGTTTGGCAAGAGCTTTTCGGCGGTCTTCGGGCCAGACACTCAACCGACAGAGACTGAGCTTGACCAATTCTGGGAATTCATCAGCCACAAGGGCGGCAACAAAATCACGCATAAGTTGCTGCATTACATCGCCGACAGGGTGACGCACAAAACGCGCTGGGAGGCCGCTCTCATCGCGGCACAAGACAAGATCGGCCTCATCAACGGCGCACTTGATCCAGTGTCTGGCAAGCACGCCTACGATCGTTGGCGCACGACTGTGCCCAAAGCCCGTCACCACCTGATCGAAACCGTCGGGCATTACCCGCAAGTCGAAGCGCCGCGCGAAGTCGCTGCAAAAGCGCTCGAATGGCTCGAAGACTGATTACTCCGGCGGAGTAACGCCGTGGCTTTCAAGGAAGCGGAAAATCGTGTTCCACAGATGCGGTGAGATTTTCTCGCCCGCCACACGGTGCGTGTACCCGGGATAGAGCATCATTTCGAACGGCACATTGCCTTCCTGAAGAACGCTGATCAGCTCTGACGAGTTTTCGAACACCACATTATCGTCCGCCATGCCGTGGATCAGCAGCATCGGATCGCTGATCTTGGTTGCATCGGGGATGGCGCTGGCGGTTTCGTAAGCCTCCGGCACTACGCGCGGATCGCCCATAAAGCGTTCGGTATAATGCGTGTCATACAGCTCCCACTTGGTCACTGGCGCACCGGAGATACCAGCAGCATAAAGGCCGGGATCAGCCTGAAGCTGTTTGAGCGTCATGTATCCGCCGTATGACCAGCCATAAAGCGCGATTTTGTCACCATCGACATAATCGAGCGTCTTCAGAAACTCTGCGCCAACTTTCTGATCACGAACTTCGACACCGCCCATTGCGCGGTATAGTGGTTGTTCGAAATCGACGCCGCGATTGGCGGTTCCGCGATTGTCGAGAGCGAAATAGATGTAGCCTCTATCGACGACGGCCTGCGCGAGAGCACCGCCCCACCCTTTGTCCACGATCTGCGGCCCGGGGCCGGAGTAATGGTAATAGAATACGGGGTACTTTTTACCCGCTTCCATCTCCGGTTTCAGCATCATGTAATGGAGATCGGTGCCGTCCTCAGCTTTTACCGTGCCGTATTCAGGCGCGACGTGGCTGGCGAGATATGGCGCGTATGGGTGGTCGACATTAAGAGCATTCTCTTCGACCCACGTCAGTCGTTCACCGCTGGTATCCGCAAGATAGCTTTGCGCAGGTTGATCGGTCTTGGAGCGCGTGACGTAAAGCGAGCGCCCTTTTCCATCCATGCTGGCCGAATTCATATACTCCGCATCGGTGATCAATGTCGGGCGAGTTTCGCCGTCCAAGAATGTACGATAAATTTGCTGGGTCAGCACATTGTCAGTGCGCTGGAAGAACAGTTCACGGGTTTCCTGATTTACCCCGACAAGCGAAGTTGCCGGTGACGTACCGCTGGTAAGCTGCGTCCATTCGGTCCCGTCGAAACGGTAGAACTGGCCATATCCGCTGCGCTCTGACCACCACAGCAAAGTACCATCCGACAGAAAGCGGTAGTTGTTGCTAAGATTGATCCAGTAGTCTTCGCGCGCGGCTTTCTCTGTGAACCATACTTCGCTCGCGCCCGTCGCAGGGTCAACTTTCAGCATATCGAGCACGGTCTGCTCGCGGTTCTGCCGCTGAACATAAAGGTTGCCATCTGCGGCCCAGTTAACGCGCGCGATGTAGATGTCGGTTTCCTCACCGATATCGACCTTCACCTGATTTCCGCCATCGGGATCCATCACGTAAAGTTCGACAATCGCATTGTCAGAACCGGCCACTGGATAGCGCTGATCGAACACTTTCGTCCCGGTCGCACCAATAGCTGCGCGGGTCACAATGCCGACTGGGCTTTCATCTGTGCGCTGCACAGCGATACGCGTGTCAGTGCCATTCCACCAGTAACCGGTGAGGCGGCCCATTTCTTCCTGCGCGACGAACTCCGCTTCGCCCCAACGGATCGTATCGTCTTCTTTGGGAGTGATCGGAGCGGCTTCTTCGCCGACTTCGCCGACCCACAACTGACGATCACGCACAAACGACACGAAACCGCCTTTGCTCGACAGCTTTGGGTTGAGCTCACTTTCCTCGGTATCAGTCAGGCGCTGAACGCTGCCATCCAGCTTTGCGAAATAGAGATCGCCATCCAGCGGCACGAGCACGCCGGAGCCGTCGCTCGCCCATTGATAGGAAATAATTCCTTTGAGGTTTCCCACGCGCGCACGCTCGCGCTGCATCTTTTCGTCTTCGGAAAGCTCACGTCCCGTACCCAGCGCTTCGCTATCGACCAGCATAGTCCATTCGCCGCTTGAGACATCAAAGCCCCACAGGTCATAGCGATCACGGTCATCATCGCGGTTGCGCAGCAAGGTTAGATACCGGCCATCGGGAGAGAGTTTCGCCTGACGAGGGCTGGAGCCATCGAGTGATGGCGAAGCAAACACCCGCTCAAATGTCAGTTCTTTCGGCTCGCTCATTGTGTGATCATCCGCGATGGCAGGAGCGGACAGGACAACGGCAGCAGCGGCGAGAAGCGATAAGCGCATTTCAAGGATAGCCCCTTTGAATTCAAAATGTGCCGCACTCCTCGCAATCGCGCCGCCGCAATGCAAGCCCGCGCGCCCTACCAACCACGAAAAAGGGCGGCTCCCGCAGGAACCGCCCTCTCAAATTCGCTATTGCGTGACTTAGCTCTTTGGAGCGTTTTCCCGGCGTTCCGCGATACGCGCACGCTTACCAGTGCGACCACGCAGATAGTAAAGCTTCGCACGGCGCACGACACCGCGGCGAACCACGGTGATGCTGTCGACGATTGGCGCGTAAAGCGGGAACACACGTTCCACACCTTCGCCAAAGCTCATTTTGCGGACGGTGAAGTTGCTGTTGATGCTGCGGTTAGAGCGCGCAATCACAACGCCTTCAAAGTTCTGAATACGCTCACGCGTACCTTCAATAACCTTCACGCCGACGCGCACTGTGTCGCCAGCCTGAAACTCAGGAATATCTTTGTTTGCTTTGCCGATTTCTTCGGCTTCGATTTGCTGGATCAGGTTCACTGGTCCGGTCCTTTTTCTTTTCGCCGCGCGCCAGAGGCAGACTGGTCCCGAACGCTGTTATAGCGTTCCCAAAGGTCCGGCCTGCGTAACCTAGTGTCGGTTTCAGACTGTAGCTTTCGCCAAGCATCAACCTTCGCATGATCCCCAGATCGCAGCACTTCGGGGATCGTGCGCCCTTCCCATTCTTGAGGTCGGGTATATTGCGGATATTCAAGGAGACCGTCTTCAAACGATTCCTCGGTTCCACTAGAAGCCGCGCCCATTACGCCGGGAAGCAGCCGAATGCAAGCATCAAGTATGGCAATCGCCGCCGTTTCACCGCCGGAAAGGACGATGTCGGCAAGGCTGACCTGCTCGATCTGAGGCCGAGCTTCAAATAACCGTTCATCAAAACCCTCAAACCGTCCGCACAGCAGCGTCACGCCGGAGCCAGCAGCAATCTCGCGAATGCGGTCCTGAGTGATCGGCTTCCCGCGCGGCGTCATGGCAAGGATCGGGGCGTTCGGTTGGCGCTCGATAGCATGATCGACGCCGCGCCCAAGAACATCGCACTTAAGCACCATCCCTGCCCCGCCGCCCGACGGAGGGGAGTCGACATTCTTGTGCTTGTCCAAAGCAAAGTCGCGCATCTGGATCGTCTCGCAAGTCCAATTCCCGCGTTCGAGCGCCTTACCCGCAAGGGATTGGCCGAGCGAGCCGGGGAACATCTCTGGGTAGAGGGTGAGGATTTGAGCGGCGAAGGTCATTTCTTGAAATGACCGAGAAATACAGCTGCGATACTACTGCTCAGGATTACGCCGCCAAGAGCGAAGAAAACGACAGGTCGGATGAAGGGCCACCATCCGAAATCGCATGCGCCGCCAAGGCAGTCCAAAGCAGTCAAGTAGCCGAAAAACGAAACCAGCAGAAGCGACGGAGCGAACAGCATCGAATAGAACTGAGGGAGTCCAGCCTTGGCCAAGAGCAATCCAGCCAGATAAGTCAGCACAAAAGTCAAAAGCAGAGTGGCCGCTAAACCAAGCATGTCAATATCATCCCCAATTCACCCCATCCTTAGCCCGCGTATCAACATTGAGTTCAAACACATCAGGCCGCGAATAGTGGCCATCCGTGTCAAGGCTCGCCAGCGCGCCGCCGATTTCGCTTAGGTCCAACTCCGCGTGGAGGGTTTCTTCACCCTCGCCAGCCTGCGCAATCACTCGCGCATCGGGCGCGATTATCATCGATCCGCCTTGGTTCAGCTGCTCGCCTTCAATGGCGTTGAACAGCGCGAGTGCATCGGCGTTGCCACCAACCCGCTCCAGCCCGTCAAACAGATCATCACGGTGCTGAACCAGCCCTGCGGCGAGCACAAAACAGCGTCCTTCCATCGCATAGTGCCGCGACGCTATCGCGTATTCTTCGCGCACAGTCGGCCATGCGGCGACGTGCAGCGTCTCGCCCAGATTGTGCATCGCGGCCCGCGCGAGCGGCATCCAGTGCTCCCAGCAGATCAAATTTCCTGCGCGGCCCCACTCCGCCTGATGCACGCCCAGCGTCGAACCATCGCCGCGCATCCAGATCAGCCGTTCGCCATGTGTCGGCACCAGCTTGCGGTGGTCCAGCGGCGCTTCGCCTGGACGGAACATCAATTGATTGTTGTAAAGGCTCTGGCGCACCCGTTCATGCGCACCGAGCGAGATACACGCGCCGGTCTCATCGCACAGCTCCTGCAATGGCAGCAGCCGTTCGTCATTCGGCACAATCGCCTGTTCCAGCATGATCGCGTGGAGCGCCTTGCTTCCCGGATGATCCCACAGCGCCGCGCCCGGAGCCTCATCCAGCCACAGCGGATATCCGCCCAGAAACGTCTCGCCAAATGCCACAAACTGCGCGCCGCCATCCATGGCTTCGCGGGCGAGACGCACCGCCTTCTCAATACCACCGGCAAAATCCAGCGGGATAGACGCGGCTTGGCAAATGGCAACTTTGAGTGTGGTCATTTGCTCAGTCTTCCGCGAAATCAGCGGCTATCACAAGCCTTGTCACATCCCATTCGATGACCGCTGCATCGGTCATCGGAACCATGAACGTCTTCATGCCTTTCGCAGGCACCGGATCTTTCTCGATCTCGATCACGTCAGTGGCGCCGAAATTCTGAATTGCGATCAGTTTGCCGACTTTGCTGCCAGTGTCTGTAACCACAGAGAGGCCAATCAGATCAGCGTGATAGTACTCACCGGTTTCAAGCGGAGGTAATTCCTCGCGCGAAACGGTCAAAACGCTACCGCGCATTTTCTCTGCATCGGTGCGTCCGGAACATTCGGCAAAGCGCGCAACCGCGCCGCCTTTATTGTCTGAGCGGATTTTCTTGAGCGTTAGCTCCCCGCCCGTATCGCGGACGATGAAAGTGCTGTGCGCGGAGAGCGCCTCGACGCCCTCCCCGAACAATTTGAGGCGAACCTCTCCCGAAACACCGTGCGCACCAGTGACCGCGGCAAGTTCCAAGGTCTGGCGCGCATCGTTGTTTTCAGGCATTTGAGCGGCTTACTCGCTCTTTTCTTCGGCAGCGTCATCAGCAGCAGCTTCTTCGGCTGGCGCTTCTTCGGTTGCAGCTTCTTCAGCCGGAGCCTCGTCTGCAGGCGCTTCTTCTGCAGCAGGTTCTTCTGCTGGCGCTTCGGCTGCTGCCTTGGCTTCTTCTTCCGCGGCCTTCTTGGCTTCTTCTTCAGCTTCCTTAGCGGCTACGGCCTTTTCAGCCTTCTCTTCAGCGCGCTCAGTCGCTTTTTCGCCCGGCTTGCCTTTGTTCGGGTTGTTGCGGGCTTCGCGCTCAAGAATGCCAGCAGCATCGAGGAAACGAAGAACCCGGTCCGATGGTGTCGCGCCAACGCCGAGCCAGTATTTGGCGCGGTCTTCGTCAAGCTTCACGCGGTTTTCATCGTCCTTGGCGAGCAGCGGGTTATAGGTGCCGATCTGCTCAAGATATTTGCCGTCACGCGGGCTGCGCGAGTCGGATACGACGATGCGATAGTATGGACGTTTCTTTGCGCCACCGCGCGAAAGCCGGATTGCTACTGCCATTTGAAATTACCTTTCGAGTGTAAATATCTGTAATTGCGTTAATTATTGGATTCTATTTCTTCGGACCGCCGAGGCCGGGAAGCCCGCCGGGCATGCCGCCGCCCGGTCCGCCAAGGCCGCCCATCCCGCCACCGGGACCGCCCATTCCTGGCATCCCACCGCCTCCAAACATGGCCGCGAGGCCTTTGAGGCCGCCCATTTTCTTGATCTGCTTCATGGCGCGGCCCATTTCCTGATGCATTTTCAGCACCTTGTTGACCGTCTGGATATCCGTGCCGCTGCCCGCCGCAACGCGCTTTTTACGCTTGGCGTTCATCAGTTTTGGAAATGCGCGCTCTTTGGCCGTCATCGAACCGATGATCGCATCCATGTGGAGCAACACCTTGTCGTCCATGTTGGAGGCTTCCATCGCGGCCTTGGCCTTCTTCATGCCGGGCATCATGCCGGCAAGCATGCCGAGACCGCCCATATTCTGCATCTGCTTCAACTGCATACGAAGATCGTTAAGGTCGAACTTGCCCTTCTCGAAATTCTTCGCGAGCTGCTCGGCATCTTCTTCCTTGATCGTCGCAGCGGCCTTTTCGACCAAGCTGACAACATCACCCATGCCGAGGATACGGTCAGCAACCGATCCCGGGCGGAAAGCTTCGATTGCGTCAAGTTTCTCGCCAGTGCCGGCAAACTTGATCGGTTTACCTGTAACAGCACGCATCGAAAGCGCGGCCCCGCCGCGTGCATCGCCGTCCATTCGCGTGAGAACAACACCGGTAAGCGGAACTTCATTGGTAAAGCTTTGCGCGACATTGACGGCATCTTGACCCGTCAGACTGTCGACAACCAGCAGCACTTCCGTGGGGGTCGAAACTTGGCTGACAGCCTTCATTTCGGCCATCAAAGCTTCGTCTACGTGCAAACGTCCAGCGGTATCGAGCAGAAGAACGTCGAAATTTTGAAGCTTCGCCGATTCCATTGCGCGTCGTGCAATATCAACAGGTTGCTGGCCATCAACGATGGGAAGTGTGGAAACGTCCACTTGCTCGCCAAGCACAGCAAGCTGCTCCTGCGCCGCCGGACGATTGACATCGAGCGAGGCCATCATGGCTTTCTTGCCATGCTTTTCGCGAAGCATTTTGCCGAGTTTGGCAGTCGTAGTCGTCTTACCAGAGCCTTGCAGACCCACCATCATGATCACGATTGGTGGCTTCGCTTCGAGGGTTAGCCCTTCGACTTCGTGTCCGCCGAGGGTCTCAACAAGTTCGTCATGAACGATTTTGACGACTTGTTGGCCAGGGCTGACCGCTTTGAGGACTTCCTGACCGATCGCCTTTTCAGTGACCGCGTCGATAAAGCGGCGGGCAACCGGCAGCGCCACGTCAGCTTCAAGCAACGCGATCCGCACTTCGCGCATCGCATCGCGAACGTCTTGCTCTTTAAGCGCACCGCGACCTTTGAGCTTGTCAAAGACGCCGCCTAAGCGGTCGGACAAATTGTCAAACATCGTCTTCAACTCCCTCATGCCAGCGGCGGCACGAATTTTTGTCTGGTCGCCTCCCGAACCGAAAAAGTGCTGTTCACTTTTTCTGGGAAACTCCCGTAAACGCGAAAAACGCCGGCGAACGAAACCTCGTTGGCCAGCGTGCGGAGCTCTTACTTAGAATTCCGACTTCAATATGGTTCGATGGTGGAGCCTAGCGGGATCGAACCGCTGACCTCAACACTGCCAGTGTTGCGCTCTCCCAGCTGAGCTAAGGCCCCATCTCATCGATTTTGGCCTTACCAAAGATAAGACCGAACCCTGCTATCGCAAGGAGGTGGCCGTTTATGGCCGCCCCCTGCGAAACGCAAGAATTAATTCTCGTGATCGTCGTCGTCGCCTTTGCCCTTGGAAACGCCAAGGTCATCGTCGCCGCCCAGATCAATATCATTATCTGGCGAATCTTCTTCATCGTCGATATTCTCGACGTCTTTCAGCTCATCATCCTCGTCGTCGCCCGACAGGTCTGAATCCGCCTCACCGTCTTTCTTTTTCTTGGCATCATCAAACGGGATAGGCTGCTTCGATTTCAGGACCGGCTCAGGGTACCATTCTTCGCCGCACTCAATGCAGGTAGCCGGTTCATCTTTACCGAGGTCGTAAAAACGCTCTCCGCATTTTGGGCAGGTACGCTTGGTACCCCATTCTGGCTTAGCCATTCTCACACAATCCTTAGTCTTGCCCGATCAGCGTGCCGGGCGAATGTCTCTGATATGTATTGGGACCGGAGAGTTCCGGAATCAAGATCGCGGCGCGCCTTGCCAGATGCATGGGGCACTGTCAAAGCAGCGCGTCTTGAAATCGAACGTAGTCACGGACGAAAAGAATTGCCAGCCCACACTTTTCAATCATCTAGAGCGCTTTCTGGAAACATCCGCGTTCCCGGCGACAAATCGATCAGCCACCGTGCACTGATGTTCTCCGCGCTTGCGATTGGCGAAAGCACGGTTGAGGGGTTGCTAGAAGGCGAAGACGTCTTGGCTACCGCTTCCGCTATGCGGCAACTCGGCGCGCATATTGAGCGCGATGAAACGGGTACATGGCATGTGCACGGTGCAGGTCTGGGCAGCTTGCTTGAGCCAAAGCAGGCTCTCGACATGGGAAATTCCGGCACATCGACGCGGCTTCTGTTGGGATTGCTGGCCAGTCACGGTTTAAGCGCTACGTTTACAGGCGACGCGAGCCTTTCAGGTCGTCCGATGAACCGCGTTATTGAACCGTTGAGCCAAATGAGCGCGTCTTTTGACGCATCGCGAGGCGGCACCCTGCCCCTTATGCTGCGAGGAGCTTCCCCAGCTGTACCGATTACCTATCGCCTCCCTGTGGCGAGCGCGCAGGTGAAGAGCGCTGTTTTACTGGCAGGCCTCAACACGCCAGGCACCACCAGCGTTATTGAACCCATCGCGACCCGCGATCACACCGAGCGGATGTTGACGGGCTTTGGCGCGAAACTTGAGATTGGCGAACAAGATGGCGAGCGTTTAATCTCGATACATGGCGAAGCGGAACTAAAACCTCAGAATGTTGTCGTGCCCGGCGATCCATCATCGGCAGCGTTTTTCATGGTCGCCGCGTTGATTGTACCCGGCAGCGATATCACCATCGAAAATGTCGGAATGAATGACACGCGTGCCGGTATCGTGCGCGCCCTGCAGCAGATGGGCGGATCGATCGACGAACTCAAAAACCGCGAAGTTGGCGGAGAGCCGGTGGCCGACCTGCGTGTGCGTCATTCCGCGCTAAAGGGTACGGACTTCGATCCCGCTATCGTGCCGAGCATGGTAGACGAATTCCCCGTGTTGTTCGTTGCAGCGGCCCTCGCTGAAGGCACCACGAGGACAACGGGCCTCGAAGAGCTCCGCGTCAAGGAAAGCGACCGGATAGCCACCATGGCCGCCGCACTCACGCTGGCCGGCGCTGATGTCGAAGAGCATGAAGACGGTCTCACGATCCACGGTACAGGCGGAGAGCCCCTGCGCGGAACGCCAACGGGCGCATCGGTTAAGACCAAATTAGACCACCGGATCGCAATGAGCATGGCTATTGCAGGACTCGTGAGCCGCGACGGGGTAAGCGTGGACGACACCGCGCCTATTGCCACAAGCTTCCCATCTTTTATGGATTTGCTTTCAGGAGCCGAAGCGCAATGAGCGATCTCGATATCTACAGCTACATCGGCTTTATCGGCACAGCCTGCATAATTGGGGCCTACGCATATCTGACTTATGTCGACAAGCCGAACCCGTTCATCCTTCACGGCACAAACCTGATTGGTGCGGCCCTGCTAACAGTTTCGCTTATGGTGCACACCAATTGGCCGAGCCTCGTTCTTGAAGGGTTCTGGGCAGCAATTGCGGTATTCGGCATCATCAAGGCCTTGCGATCCAGATCCAAGCGCGACAAAAGCGTGGCGTGATCAAACGCCGAATCTTGGCAGCGTTTCTTTTGATGGGGTTTGCCATCGGATCGCCGCTGTTTTGGAACGATGGCAGCTGGGACAACTTTGATTTTGGTATAAATCTTATCCTCGCCAGCTTCGGCTTCCTCTTCCTGCATCACCGTTGGAAACGGCGCGAGGCGCGCATGCTGACACCTACACGAGCACGGGACATCTTCTCATGATCATCGCAGTCGATGGGCCTACAGCGTCGGGCAAAGGGACAATCGCAAAACGGCTTGCCGAGCATTTCGGCATCCCGCACCTCGACACCGGCCTGCTTTACAGAGCAGTCGGGCGGCAGGTGGCATTGAACGGCGGCGATCCGGATGATGCGTCAGATGCCCTTAAAGCCTGCAAATTTTCTGACGATCTACTTGGAGAGGCAATCCTTCGATCAGAAGACACCGGCAGTATGGCAAGCCGCGTGTCCGTCCATCCTGAAGTCAGAGAAGCACTGTTTGAACGTCAGCGCGCCTTCGCCATGCAACCGGGCGGCGCGGTACTCGACGGACGCGACATCGGCACGATCATTGCGCCAGATGCAGACGTGAAGCTTTTCATCACCGCAGGCGTGCAGGAGCGCGCGCGGCGGCGCTGGCTGGAGATGACCGATCGCGGCATCGACATTCAGCTCGCCGACGTGGAAGCCGACATCGCCAAACGCGATGCCCGCGACATCAACCGATCGGATGCGCCTTTAAAGGCTGCGCCTGATGCACTTGTCATCGACACAACCAGCTTCAATCGTGACGAGGCGTTTGAAACTGTGCTGGATGCGGTCAAAGAAGCGCTCAACCGGCAGATGGGCCAGTAAATAGATTAGTCGCTAAAAATCGTTTTCCTACAGTGGCCTGTCCGTGATTTGGTCTTGCGATGCCGAACAAAACCGCCCTCGCCGAGAATCGGAAAGTCACACTTCAGACCTTGGAAAGCCCGCCATCCACGGGGGTAGCGCACACAAGATAACAGATTCCGCAACCGCGGTTTGTGTCATACGAGGCACCTGAACAGGCGGCAAATCGCTTGCTTTGCAGGGCACTTTCGCTTAAGCGCGCGCACGTTCCCGAAGATTATAACAATCAAGAGAACCTCTGCGGCGGCATCCGGCCTCGCAGAGACATTCGGCCTCTTGCCCTGTTAGCCCACGCAATAGTGCGCGGGAGACAGATTAAGACCCCGGAATGAGCAAGACTCAAAACCGGTGGCCGCTAGCAAAACGTAAACAGGATTTTTTCCTCTATGGCGACTTCGCCCAACCCAACGCGCGACGATTTTGAAGCGCTCCTTAACGAACAACTCGGCGGCGCCGGCGACGGAGGCTTTGAAGGCCGCGTTGTCAAAGGCACCGTAACAGCGATCGAAGCCGGCATGGCTGTGATCGACGTGGGCCTCAAATCCGAAGGCCGCATCAACCTCAAAGAATTTTCCCGCGGCGATGAAGACCACGGTCTTACAGTCGGCAGCGAAGTCGAAGTTTATGTCGACCGCGTCGAAAACGCTGATGGCGAAGCAATGCTCAGCCGCGACCGCGCCCGCCGCGAAGCCGCTTGGGACAAGCTTGAAAACGAATTCGGCGAAAGCGCCCGCGTTGAAGGCCGCATCTTCGGCCGCGTCAAAGGTGGCTTTACAGTCGACCTCGACGGCGCCGTGGCCTTCCTGCCAGGCTCACAAGTCGATATCCGCCCTGTTCGCGATGTCACTCCGCTTATGGAAGTGCCGCAGCCGTTTCAGATCCTCAAAATGGACCGTCGCCGCGGCAACATCGTTGTTTCGCGTCGTGCCGTTCTGGAAGAGACACGCGCTGAACAGCGCAGCGAACTGATCGACAAACTGGCCGAAGGTCAGGTTATAGAAGGCGTGGTCAAGAACATCACCGATTACGGTGCGTTTGTGGATCTTGGCGGCATCGACGGCCTCCTCCACGTGACCGACATGAGCTACAAGCGGGTCAATCACCCGAGTGAGATCATCGAAATCGGTCAAACTGTCACCGTACAGATCGTCCGCATCAACGCCGATACACAGCGTATCAGCCTTGGCATGAAGCAGCTTGAAAGCGATCCATGGGATGGCGTTGCTGCGAAATATCCAATGGGTGCCAAACTCACCGGTACAGTCACCAACATCACCGAATATGGTGCATTTGTTGAACTGGAAGCCGGCATCGAAGGCCTCGTCCACGTTTCGGAAATGAGCTGGACCAAAAAGAACGTTCACCCTGGCAAGATCGTTTCGACCTCGCAGGAAGTCGAAGTTCTCGTTCTCGAAGTCGACAGCGAAAAGCGTCGCATCTCGCTCGGCCTCAAGCAGGCTCAGCGCAATCCTTGGGACGAGTTTGCCGAGAAATTCCCGGTTGGCGCGGAAGTCCTTGGCGAAGTCAAGAATGCCACCGAGTTTGGCCTGTTCATCGGCCTCGATGGCGATGTCGATGGCATGGTCCACATGTCGGATATCGCATGGGGCATCTCGGGCGAAGACGCTCTGGCACTTCACCGCAAGGGCGAAGAAGTCAAAGCAGTTGTCCTT
This sequence comes from Erythrobacter crassostreae, assembly GCF_019204045.1. Taxonomy (GTDB): domain Bacteria; phylum Pseudomonadota; class Alphaproteobacteria; order Sphingomonadales; family Sphingomonadaceae; genus Erythrobacter; species Erythrobacter crassostreae. The sequence continues at coordinate 118,395 of NZ_JAGSPC010000002.1, forward strand.
GACGTTGACGTTGAAAAAGAACGCATCAGCCTCGGCATGAAGCAGCTTGAAAAGGGTGCTCCAACCGAAGCAGGCGCAGCAGCAGCTGGCTCGCTCCGCAAAAACCAGGTCGTCACTGTTTCGATCCTCGAAGTTCGCGATGGCGGCCTTGAGGTTCAAGTTGGCGACGACGGTGCAACCGGCTTCATCAAGCGTTCGGACCTCGGCCGTGACCGCGACGAACAGCGTCCTGACCGTTTCCAGGTTGGCGGCAAAGTTGATGCAATGGTCATCGGTTTCGACCGTTCGAAAAAGCCAAACTTCTCGATCAAAGCGCGTCAGATCGCCGAAGAGAAAGAAGCAGTACAGCAGTTCGGTTCGTCCGACAGCGGTGCATCGCTCGGCGATATCCTTGGCGAAGCTCTCAAGAAGAGCGACGATTGATCTTGCTGCGCCCTCAAGCGGCGGGCGCAGGCCATCCGGCCTGCTAGCCTACCGCGCCAAAGGGCGCGACGGTCAGTCGACCTTGCGGCACCATCGGTGCCGATGATTTGAAACGGCCCGGCTGCTTCGTTGCAGCCGGGCCTTTCCTATTGGCGTACGAACCCTTACGCTCTGCATCATGCTTACAGTTTACCAATTCCCGTGCCTTTCCGACAATTACGGATTCCTCCTCCACGATCCTGAAAGCGGCGAAACCGCTGCGATCGATACGCCAGATGCAAAAGAGTATTTGAAACAAGCCGAGGCGAAGGGCTGGACGATCACTCATATCTGGAACACGCATTGGCATCCGGATCACGCGGGCGGCAATGCTGACATCATCGCCGCGACTGGCGCAAAGGTCATTGCCCCTAAAGAAGTCGAGAGACTTTCATCCATCGACACCGAAGTGAGCCATGGCGACGTAGTCTCCCTAGGCAAATTCAAAGCCGAAATCATCGATGTGTCAGGCCACACAAACGGCCACATTGCTTTTCACGTGCCTGAAGCGGGCATAGCTTTCGTAGGCGACAGCGTGTTTGCGCTTGGCTGCGGACGCATGTTCGAAGGGACAGCGCCGCAATTCTGGGCGAGTTTAGAGCGCATCAAAGCCCTGCCCGCTGAGACGACGCTTTACTGTGCGCATGAATACACCGCCGCAAACGCCAAATTTGCCCTTCATGCCGATCCAGACAATTCAGCGCTTCACGATTATGTCGCGGAGATCACGGCAAAAAGAGAGCGCAATGAACCAACCGTTCCGACGCAGTTGAGCCGCGAACTGGCGACCAACCCCTTCCTGAGGGCCGATGATCCGGCGTTGATGGCCAAATGGGGCGGCACAGAGCCGCACGAGACGTTTGCAGCGCTTCGTGCTGGCAAGGACAACTTTTAAGCCCGTGAAAGCTCTCAGGGTCGAAAATTTGTCGGATGATCTGTCCGGAACACGCTTAGTCGATATTGCCGACCCAAAGCGCGGTGCTGGTGAAGTGTTGGTCCGCGTACATGCAGCCTCGCTGAACTACCCAGACTTGCTGATGACGCGCGGCAAATATCAGTTCAAGCCCGAACCGCCCTTCACCTGCGGCATGGAAATGTCGGGCGTAGTGATGGAGGCCGATGCTGACAGTGGCTTTTCACCGAGTGACCGAGTGACTGGCGGCGCCAAGACAGGCGGTTTTGCCGAAATTGCCAGCGTCCCTGCGGCTGCGCTTCGAATGGTTCCGCAAGGCGTCAGTTTCCAAACCGCTGCGGCGATGGGAGCGGCTTACTCTACGGCATACACAGCCCTGGTTGAACTGGGCGGCTTGAAGTCTGGACAGACAGTCCTCGTCCACGGAGCAAGTGGCGGCGTCGGTCTGGCGGCTTGCGATCTTGCCAAAGCATTGGGGGCCAAGGTCATCGCAGCGACTCACCGCCCCGATAAAACAGATCGGCTAAGCGAAGTTGCAGGCGCCAATCATGCCATCACGAACTCGGGCAGATTTCGCGAAACAATAGAAGACCTGACTGACGGGAAGCTGTGCGATCTTGTCCTTGACCCTGTCGGCGGCGATGTCTTCGATGAAAGCACCCGATGCGTTGCCTTCGGCGGGAAGCTCTTAGTCGTCGGATTTGTCGCGGGACGGATTCCCGAAATTGCCGCCAACATCCCCTTAATCAAAGGGTTCTCGGTCGTCGGGGTAAGAGCAGGCGAATATGCGCGGCGCTTTCCGCGACGGGGAACAGCGATCAGGGACGAGATCGATAGGTTAGCATGTGAAGGCGCGATCAATCCGCACATCGATCGGGTATTGCCGCTCAGCGCGTGGCGCGAAGGCTTTGATGCGATGGAGCGCGGCGAGTTATTTGGCAAACTGGTGTTCGAACCCGCGCGATAAGGGGACCGGATACGAAAAGGGCGGCTCAATCGAACCGCCCTTCCTTAAACTCGCATGATTGTATTCTCGTTTAGAGCGATCCAATCACCTGATCTGCCAATTGTGTGTCGGCATCGCTGCTGTGACGATCAGCGATCAATGTGCGCGACGCCGACGTCGCTGCTTCAACCGCTTTCGCCTTTACGCCAGCGACTGCATCACGCTCTGCGGCGGCAATCTTGTCTTCCGCCATTTTCTTCCGGCGCCTGACCATAGCTTCGCCATCCGCCTTCGCCTTATCTAGGATCGCGTCAGCTTCACGCTGAGCGCCTTCCATCATTTTTTCCGCGTCCTGTTCGGCAGAAGCGATCTTGGCGGCGTATTCATTGCGCAAACCTTCCGCTTCCGCACGGAGGGTCTTCGCTTCATCAAGTTGCTGCTTGATCTCTGCAATCTTTGAATCAAGACCGCCGGTGATCAGCCCGGGAACCTTTTTCCAAACAAAGACACCGATAAGCACTAGCATTGCCAGCGAAACCCACTGATAATCCTGTACGCCAAAGGCCGCAGGAACGGCCTTGCCGTCTTCGGCAGCGGCAAGAATAGTCAGAATATCAGGCATTGGTGAGCGCCTTTTTGACGGCGGCACGCGCAGTGCGCTTATCAACCTTTTCGCCCGACAGCCGGGCTACAATATCTTGAGTTGCTTCAGCCGCAACGCCTTCAATCTCAGCCATCGCGCTTACACGTGCAGCTTCAATTTCGGTCTCGGCTTCGGCAAGCTTTGTGTCCAGGCGCTTTTGCGCGCTCGCAAGCTTCTTTTCGTTCGCAGCCGCAGCCTTAGCCTTGGCATCAGCGATCAATGATTGAGCAGCAACGCGGTTTTCATTTTCACGTTCGCGCCACGCTTCTTCCTGTTGATCCGCCGCATCACGCGCAGCTTGTGCTGCTGCCAGATCATCCTTGATCTGGTTGTCGCGCAATTCAACGGTGCCCATGACCTTGGGCACCATACCGCGTCCGATCACGAAAAATGTGAGACCGAAAAAGATCAGAGTCCAGAAAACCTGGCTCGACCAGAATTCGGCAAGTTGGGCTATCTGAGGCATGGGCCGGGTCCGAAGCTTGCTAGAATAAAAGAGATAAACGGGCCAGCTGACACGAATGCCCGCCAGCCCGTAAAATCAGATAAGTCGATTATGCGACGAAGATCAGGATCATCGCGACGACGAATGCCAGTAGGCCGAGAAGTTCGGCGGCGGCAAAGCCGATGAACAAGCGGCCCTGTTGGCCATCAGCTGCGCCAGGATTGCGCAGCGCGCTCTCGAGGAACGAACCAAAGACGTTACCCACGCCGATGGCTGCCATACCGGCGCCGATTGCTGCAAGGCCTGCGCCTACGAGCTTGGCTGCTTCTGCTTCCATTATAAAAACTCCTTGAAAATCAAAACTGTGTGAATGGTAATGGATGAAATCAGTGAAGGTGCTCTGCATCGTTGATATACAACGATGTTAGCAGAGCGAAAACATATGCCTGAATGCCTGCGACCAGAATTTCTAGCGCGCTGATAGCGATCATCAAAGCGAAGCTGGGGATTGCCACAATAATGCTAGTCATCGCGCCAGCGTTGAGGCCGTCGATTACAAAGCTGGACAGAACTTTCAGGAGAACGTGACCGGCCATCATCGCAACGAAGAGACGCAGCGCGAGGCTGAACGGACGGATCAGGAACGAGAAGAACTCGATCAGCGCGATTGGCAGGATCATTGGCACTGGCGTGCCGTGAGGCACAAACAGAGTGAAGAACTTGAAACCGTGCTTCCAAAAGCCCACAATCAGGACAATCGAGAAACTGAGCACTGCCAGAACACCGGTCACTGTGAAGTGGCTTGTGAACGTAAACGGGTGCAACCCGAGCACACCGATTGGCATCAGACCCAACAGGTTTGCGAACAGAATGAACATGAACAAGCTAAAGATGTAGGACACATATTTGCGCCCTTCTTTGCCTACGTTCGCTTCCAACATATCATCGATAAAGCCGGTGAAGCTTTCGACCGCCATTTGCCAACGTCCTGGCACGAGCTCACGCTTCATGCCGCCAAAGACGAAACCCCACAGCAGGACGACCGTAATAGCCATCCACATTGCGGAATTGGTGAATGCGATGTCGAAGCCAGCAAGCTCTTTCCAGTTTTCTGAACCGAACAACGGTTCAAGCTGGAATTGCTTCATCGGATCGACTTTTGCCTGATCGGCTGCCACTTTTGGTCGGTCCCTAAACTAGTTGCAGCAAAAACTCTGACTAATCGTCCGTTCCGGACCCGTCGGAGCTGTTATTTGCCGCTCGAATAATGTTTCTGAAGGCGACACCTATTCCAAGGAACAGGCCAACCAACAGACCCCAGGGCAAGGTTCCGACAAGAGCATCAAATGCCCAGCCGATTACCATGCCTCCGAAAATCCCACCAAGCAGATCCGCCAGTACCCGGTTGCCGCTGCGATAATTCGCATCAGCCCCTTTGACCTTTGGTTTGGTACGCTCCTCTTCGCGCTCGTTTGCGGCTTTTAACCGCGCTTCGAGCGCATCGATCCGCGCATCCTCAGCAATGGGTTCTCGTGCAGGCTTTTCGTCGCTCATGCCAGCTTCCGCTTTAGGGGGTTGCAAGGCACACGCTTAGAAGTGCCCGCCGAGGGCGCCGCTCCCTTAGAAGGGGGGCATATTCGAGTCAACCGTAGTGGGTGTGTATTTGCCGCACAATCGCTTGAAAAAAAGCGACAGAAGGGCGCTACAGCATGAGTTCCGTTACGGACAGCGAGGATCACGCTGCGGTGGAGCGCTCGTGCGCGTTTGCCAAGATCCGTCCGGCGCTTGATATTTTTCGCCAGCGACAGTCCGGGCGATCGCCTGACAGCCCGCAGATAGCGCATACTCTTCGAGCGTCGCGTTGTTTTCCTGCGCTTTACGAGCATAGACGGCACGGCGTTTGATGTTGATATCGTTGACCAGACGCTGAAGCTGCGGTGTCGCGTTGACCACGATACCGAGATATCCGTCCGTCTTCTCACCCACCTGCCCGGCTGAACGGGCAGCGGCATAGGCCGGATCGCGCTGCGCCTGTGCAGGCATGGCGACTGCGGTTAGCGCGGCAATGCCAGCGGCTGCACCCAGAGCAAATTTGCGAATAGTCATAATTCTTTTCCTAACCCTCAATCGCGACGTCGAAACTGCGAATCAAAAGATATCTGCATTCTCATCAATCGTGTTGGCGGCATCCTCGGCCAACCTGTAAATAACCTCTTGCCGGATATTGATATTAAGCTCGATCACAATTGGCTCTTCCGGGGCTGCAACATTGATGCATCCACTTAAAGCCATTGCACTAACCGCGCCTACTCCGGCCTTGACCGTCATCCGCCCCGCCCTTTTTCGTCCGTAATTCACGTCCGATCCTGTGACAGCATTAAGGAATCCGGTCAATTTCATGAATGTCATAGCGTATTGTCGCTTTCTGAAGGTTGAACGAGCGATTCATCATCACGTTTCAAATCGTCATTGTTTGATGGTGCGGTTGGATCAGGGGCAGGTTCGGGCGATCTTGGCCCAACTAAGGCAGGATTAGGGACAAACCTGCCACCTTCGACACTTAGCAACCCACGATCAACAGGGTTTCCGAGCAACTCGGGAGCGAAGAATGAACGGACCATCGTCGCCAGCTGATAGAAATTCTGCGACCGGACGTTAATGTTGAAACGGATCGGCAGGCTCGCAAGCTGGCGCGTCACAAGATTCCGCGAAGCATCTTTCCCTTGCTGCACTCCATCAATCTTAAAGCTCGTCACAATTTCCCCGGCAAGGCTGCCGTCCAAACCGATGCTCATTTGTTTATAGTCAAGCGAACGCAGTGACTGGAACGCGAAATTCGTGATCGCACCCATGTCTTCGTAGGTCAGCTCACCAATATACGAGACATTGCCTCCCGGAGGGCGTGAGACGAGGAGGCCAGTGCCAATGGTGCCGTTGCCTTGATCGTCAAAAAGAATTGGAACTGATCCATCGAAAGTGCCGCTCGCACCGAGATTTGTAAGCTCCATTTGAGCGATGAAGGTCGCCGCATCTAGGCCGATTATGTCAAAGACATAGAGCTGCTCACCTTGAACGCCGTATCGAATGTCCACGGGATTGAGGCTCAACTCGCCTCCCATGAACGGCCAACGGGCGTCTTTGACCGAGATAAGCTCTCCGCCAGTCATCGAATAAACAACCATGCCGCCAAGTACTTCAATTCCGGGATTAATTGATCCGATCTCAATCACTTGATCGGGCGCGGTTGTCAGATTGATCAGGTCGGTGAATTCTATCGAGCCGCGCAGTCCGTCAATCGGTCCGAATGTTGCCGCGAGGTCCAACCGTTCTGTCCCGAAGGTACCACCGCTTGAAATCGTGTCTTCAGTCCACTCGACTGAGCCGTTTCCGGAGACGGTGCCGTCGGCAAACGCGATCACACCCTTTGCCAGATAGCTAAGGTCTTCCGGCCGCAATTTATCGTCCAGTACTACTCCGGGTACATCAATGAGTGCTCGTCCCTCGCCTGTGCCGAGATTGTGATCGACGTCGACTTGCGTGATCAGACGCTCGGAACCGGGATGCAAAAGCGCTGCGCGCGCGCTCAAATCATTGCCCGCAAGGGTGAGCGTCGCGTCACGCGCGAACAACGGTTCGAACCGGGCCTCTCCTTCGATCCTCTCGCTGAGGGTAAATGTGCTTTCATCGAAGACCAGCGCCTCATCACGATACGCCCACTGCCCAGACATGGTGGACAGATCCAATGGGACAAAATCGAGGCTCGCTTCCCCACCGCTGAAAGAACCGCTTAGCCCTTCTCCATCACCCGACAGAGAATGAGCTCTGAGGCGTATTGCGCTATCATCAGCGCCAATCACAGCAGCAAGCCCGCTCAATTCGAAGTTGCCGGGATAGGAAAATGAGACCGTTTCTGCCGACACGACTGCTGGCGAACCCGCGACTGAACCAGCAAGCTCGATAGCTTGTGTTGCCACCGAAACCTCTAGCGCGTCACTATAGCGGAGCATTGCCCCAGACTGCGGGCAGAGTGCCAATGTTCGCCCTTCTAAAGACAATTCATAAAGCGACAGCGCTCCGAACCGGATACGGCTACAACGTTCGCCGATGAAAAGGCCGTTCGAGGCGCTCCAGCTGCCTTCGATCGGCAAATCCAGCGCGGTGACGGTCCCACCTGGAATCGCACCATCGGCATTGATTATTCCGTCGAAATCAAACGCGCCGCTGCGCGCTTGGGACACTTGAAGGCGCGGGATCACGATACGGTCCGCGCCAGATGCGTATTCAGCCATCGCCATGCGCAGGACAAGATCCCCGCCGCGTGACTGCTCCATCCGTCCGTTGATGCGCGGAAGCCCTTCTCCCCCAGTCAAAAAGTTCCCGCTAAGGCGAGCACCTGAGCCTGCACTTGTCCAAGAAAGGCGCGAAATCGCGAGCAGCGGATTGCCGCCTCCATCAGTCAATCGCCCTTCGGGAACAACAACCGTAATCGCATCTTCATTTCGCCGAATGGTCACAGCCGCTGATAAGTCCGAGTTGGCTGCTGCATTTGCGAAGTTCTTCTCAAATTTCTCAAGCAGGCTAGCGATCAGGGAACCTTCGCTACTCGCTTTTGCTTCCGCGACTATCGAACTCAGATCGCCGCCCATGCTCACGCCGGCGCCAGTAACATCTGCATTCCAATCAATGCGCTCGAGGCTGCCATCGCTTCGCAATGCTCCGTCGACGCGGACCTCTTGCACGGTGCCAAATGCTGAAGCCAGTCGCTTAGCGGTAAAATCATGGCTGACATTGAGGCCGCCAGCGCCCCAGCCTAGTCGAACATCGCCATCAAGCTCGGAGCTGATGTTTCCAGAATAGCCGATCTCTCGCGCGGAGATGCTCAAATCACCACCAGCAGTCGTAAAATCATCTGTCAGCGAAATATTGGCGTTCGCATCGGCACTGGCAACTGAGACCCCTTTGCATAAGAGATCACGCAGCCGCACAGGTCCGCTAAACGAAGGGGCGCCATTGTTGGTGGTCAAATCGCCATACACAGTCGCACTGCGCGCCAAACAGCCTTCCGCATCCATATTCGGAGCGGTCGCGGCCAGTTTCCCAACAAATCCGCTATCGAGCGGCCCCTCTCCCGAAAGTTTCGCGCCGATATTGCCAAAATCGGTCTCGATCAAAGCGCGGCCGTCATGCACAGCGATATCAAGGGCCGGCAGGCCTGCGGGTTCGTCGCTTTCGGCAAATACCACCGGATCAAGCGCGCCAAAGCTGAGAACACCACTTCGATATGAACCGTAAAGGCGCGGCCGAACGACCTCGATTCTACCTGCGACCGGACCCGCCCAACTATAGTCCAGGTTTACGACCAGTTCCTCAATCGAAAGATCGGGACGATCGGGATCGCCGATCACAAAATTCCGCAGGATCTGCTTTTGTGGGGTGATTGAGACAATGTCATAAGATGCTGGCAGCCCAAGCCGGTCCAATTCACCTTCGATAACATTCCCGGCAATCTGTTCACGCGTAACCCAAAGAACGACCACTGCCGCGCCCAACAGCGCCAGTACCAACAACAGCGCCCTCCACCGCCGCTTGCGAGGCAGTGAAAGCCAGTTAGAACGTCCTGAATCAGTTTGATCGGTGTCAGCCGCCATTACACCTCACACTTGCGCGCATCTCCGTGCAAAGGCAATGAAGTCTAAGGGTAATTCATTGGAAGATTGAGTGGCAAAATCAGATGACAGCTTTGATTTTGGCCAAGAGCCAAGCGGGAACCCTGTGCCTGGATCAGATTCGGGCAAACAAGCCGGTATCGGACACCGCTCCCGATTGCGCAGCCGATTGCTGAACGGCGGGACCGAAGCGCTGGCCGACTATGAAATCCTTGAATTCCTATTGTTCGCTGCAATCAAGCAAGGCGACACCAAACCTGTCGCGAAGGAGTTACTGAAACAGTTTGGCTCTCTCGCCGGCGTGCTAAACGCCGATCCGAAAGCCTTGCAGAGGGTCAAAGGCGTTGGTGAGACAAGTGCAGCCGCGCTGAAATCCGTTTCGGTCGCCGCTCGCAGGATGGCCCGCAGCGAGGTGGTTCAAAAGCCCGTGCTATCAAGCTGGCAGGCGCTGCTCGATTATCTCGCGATCGACATGGCGCATTTGACCGTTGAGCGGGTACGCGTTCTTTACCTCGATACAAAGAACCGGTTGATAGACGATCATCATGTGGGCGATGGCTCAATCGACGAAGCGGCAATCCATCCGCGCGAAGTAATCCGTAAAGCGATGGATGTAGGCGCCAGCGCTCTGATCCTCGTTCATAATCACCCGAGCGGAAGCCCTGAACCAAGCCGTGCGGACATCCAGATTACCAAAAAAATCGCAGAAGCTGGCCGCCTACTTGGAGTAACACTGCACGATCACGTAATCATTGGACGCGAAGGCCATGTAAGCCTTCGCGCCAAGGGATTGATTTAAGCCTCGGTCAAAGGTCGAAGCCCCAACGCCTATACTGCGCCGCAAGCTCCGGACGCCGCGCCAATGCGTCATCAATGTCGCTTTGCCCGCCCTCATCGCCTTGCGCCTTACGGATAAAGCCGCGCAGAAGCACTGACGGTGCCAATTGCGGAGCGCGATCAAGCGCTTCGTTGATGTCGACAAGAGCTTCATCGAGCATACCATTGCGGTAATAAATCATAGCTCGGCTATCGAGAATATTGGCAGATTCTCCGCTGTTCTCGACCGCTTTCGTACAAACCGACACGGCATCGGTTATGTTGATTTGCCACGTGCCCATGAACCAACATTTTTCGTTGAGAATGTTTGAGTCATTGGGCTTGTCATCAAGCAAAGCCTGAAGTCGGTCCAACCCGGCATCAGGGTCACCTTCAAGGGCATCTAGTTCTGCCAACGCGAACGCGAGTCTGCGGCGTACGTTTTCGTTTCCGTCTTCGTATTCCAGCACCTCTCGTGCGCCTGTCAGATCACCAAGATACGCCATCGAATCGGCAAGTTCGATTGCGCGTGCCGGTGTCGGATCAAGCGCATAGGCCTCTTCCATGTCTGCTTTCGCCGCTTCCTGGTCGAGCACTTTGAGAAACGCTCCGGCTCGTTGGCGGTAATTCTCTGCGGTCGCCTGCAAATCGACCACTGTGTTCATATCCGCGAGTGAACCGGCGAAGTCATACGTTTCAAACCTGAATGCAGCGCGGGACAGGTAGGGAGCAACCTCATCAGGCTCGTCCTCGATCAATTGCGCAAATGCAGCCTCAAGCGGTTCCAAAGCATTGCGATCCGTTTCTTGGGCGTATCTCCACCTCCTAGGCAATTCATCCGGTGCGATCAGCTTGACCTCTTGCCTTGCCAGCCTTGCCGCCTTGCGCCGTTCTTCGCGGAACGATTCAGGGGCGATCTCGCCGCCTCGACTCTCTATTGTCTCTTCGACCAGCAATTCGTCACCCGCCAACACCACGTTTCGGGTAAAGCGACGCCCGGCGACATCAACGTCAATCGCTTCACCGCCGCGAAGCTCAAAATCACCGGGGCTATCGGGCAGCAACGCACGGAATTTCATGGCCGTGCTGCTAGGCTGGCCAATCCAAACTGGAATTTGGCGCCATTCCTTGCGGGAGCGATCAGGAGAAAAGCTAATCTGTTTCGCGAGCACCGACGGAGTCGTCTCAAAACGCCCATCTTTATACCTGAACATGGGTGACGCGATTCCGGTCATGATGACCGTCGAAACACTATCATCTTCGCCTTCGATGATTTCGATATCCAAAACGTTGATGTCACTGCCAGTTTGCCGCCCCATCCCACGGCCCATGTTTTTCTTCGCAGCGTCTGTCAGCTTGTCCGCTCTCGCATTGGTCTGTGCTGCAGGAGTTCCGACCAAATTGGCCGTAATGGTTATCAATGCAGGCAAATCGCCGCCCGCTCTTGCATCGCCAAAAACTTCCATTTGGACTTCGGGATATCGCGGCAGAACCTGCTCTATCTTTTCAAGCCTCGCCCCCGCTGCGCGGATTGGCAGTGTGTATTCGAACGGCGGCACGTTGCCGACCGTCTTGATGTTTGCGCCGATCGAAGTGCCATCAAGATAATACTGGTTGCCGTCAATTTCTGCGCGGACGAGCACATGGTCGAATGCACCGGGGATTGGAAGAGATGACGGGACATTGTTGCCAGACCGAATTGAGGCCAAAACCGGTTCGGATTTGATCCCAAGATGATTCAGAATTGCGAGCAAAATCACTGTTTTTGCTTTACAATCTCCGTATTTCTTTTCCCAGGTCGTTGCGACATCCTGTGGCAGGTAGTTCCCGCCATCCAGACCGTTCAACAGGTAACGAACATCTTCCTGAACCAGCTCAAGAGCAGCAACCGCCCGCTCCAGTTCGGTTGAATTGCTGGTTCGGATTGCTTCGACTTTCGCAATGAGATCGGAAATCCCATCGAGCGCTCCATCGGTTTCGTAATATGGCGCCATAGTGCTGGACACCTCTGCCCAATCGGCAAATGTCCCAACCTGTAGGATTGTACCGCGCCGGTATCGCGGTGGAGCGCGGCCCGGCAAGTCATCGGCTTCATCAAGAGGTAGAGTGACCTCAAGCACATTGTGCCCGTCCTCTTCGATGATCGCTGGTAGGTCAAAGTTCGGCCCGGCTTTGTAAGTCACATCTAGGTCGGTAGGCCACAACGTGCGGATGCGCCCAAAATCGGCTTGTTTGCGCGGCTCGCGCCAAAGGAATGTCTGGCTTTGAACTTCGTCGCGAAGGGCTTGATCCGATGTTGTGACGGAATACCGCATTCGCAGCTCGTCTCCGACCTGCAGACCAGGAACTGCCAAGGTAGCGGTCAGTGAGCCGTCCAGTATCTTTCTTTCCAGCATTCTTTCGCGGCGCAAAACCTCCAGCTTCTCGTCCTGACCGACCAAATCAATTGCCTCATCACCGCGCAGAATCGCGATTTCATGAACGATCAAATCACCTTTGTCTGGGAGCCATTTGGCAGTCAGCGTGCCAACATTCGAAAGATCAGCGAGGCTTTCGACCCGGTAGACAATGTCTTTGTATTCCCAGTGCAAGCCATCTTGCAGACGGATTTGCGTATCATTCACGACCTGATTGTTGGCCGGATCTCGTTCCACTTCGGACAGATTAACTGGGTCGATCCAGTCCGGTGCCGCTTCGTAGATCGGTTCATCGCCCGCGATGGAAACGGTAGAAACACACAATGCGATCAGCGAAACTGCTGAACGAGAAATCCGAAATGACATGAACTGGCCCGACTTTGGAAAATACAACAAAGTCAGAGACTACGAGCGAAACCGTTGATGTCAAATGAGTAGAGTGTGGCTTAAACCTGTTTTTCGGTGATTAGTCGAACACCCGAATGCTGAGCAAAAAAGTTCCACATCCAATTCACAACCACGGTCACACGATTTCGCATGCCGGTGAGGAAGCCGACATGGACCAATCCCCACAGCCACCAAGCGCTGTTGCCTGACAACTTTAGCGATCCAAAATCGGCAACCGCGGACTTACGACCAATTGTCGCGAGGCTGCCTTGATGCTTGTAAACAAAGGGCCCTGGGCATTCTTTACCAAGCAATTCCGCCTCCACGACTTTGGAAACGTACACTCCCGCTTGTTTGGCAGCCGGAGCGAGGCCTGGGACAGGCCCGCCATGCCAAGCATTGCTTTCGGCTGTATCGCCGATCGCAAAAACATCGTTTAGCACGCCTTCCCGGCCATGAACGCGCAGGTAGTCATTTACCTGCACTCTTCCCGACCGGTCTGTTTTTGCATCGAGCCACTGCGCGGCTGGCGAGGCGGCGACGCCCGCTGCCCAAAGCACAGTCTCTGTCTCAATCGTCGTTTCATCACCAATGCAAACATGCCTTTCGGCAATCTCGGTCACGCGGCCGCCTGTGCGTATCTCAACGCCCAGACTTTCAAGAGATTGGGCCGCTTTTTGTGAGAGTTCTTCTGGGAAAGCTGGAAGGATCCGCGGGCCTGACTGAACAAGTATGACGCGCGTGGTGGCAGGATCGATTGTTCGGAATTCGCGGGCGACATTGATCTTTGCCAGCTCGGCGATTGCCCCAGCCAATTCGACGCCGGTTGGGCCTGCCCCGACGATCACAAATGTCAAAAGACGCTTGATCCGTTCTTCGTCATCAATCGCCTCTGCCTGCTCAAATGCGTTCAAGATTGATGCGCGCACAGCGACGCCGTCTTCTATCGTTTTGAGACCGGGGGCGAATGCACCCCATTCGTCTTTTCCGAAATAACTGTGCGTTGCGCCGGTCGCGAGGACGAGCTGATCGTATGTGAGTGACTGTAGATCATCCGCTTCCGGGCCGTAGGTTACAGTCTTCGCGGCAGCATCAATTGCGCGCACTTCGCCTTTCAGTACGCGCACATTGGCATCGGACCGGAACAAGCTGCGGATCGGTGTCGCAATATCCGCCGGATTGAGAGTGGCTGTTGCGATTTGATAAAGCAGCGGCTGAAACAGATGGTAATTGCGCTTATCGATCAAGGTAATGCGGACAGGCAAACGCTTGAGACGCTCAACCGCTGCCAGTCCGCCAAACCCAGCTCCAACCACAACAATATGCGGCCAATCATTGGGGATTTCAGCGTAATCACGATCAAAGAGGATATTCCTCTCCATCCACGCATAGATGGCCGCATCGATCGAAAGCACTCCCGCCCCGCGCGCTTCGTAAATAGCTAGGAGCAGAAACGGGAACAGAGTGACGTTAGGATGCGCACCTGCAATCATGGTGAAACCTATCACGAAGACCAGCACGTAAGAGACAATACTTGCGGCAAACCCCACGAGGAAAAGCACACCGAAGGCAACGGCAAGCCAGCCCGGCATTCCCGAGAAGATGCTGGTGGGGAGCCAAGTAGCGACCGCGATTGACGGCTCGAACACGTTCGCAAAAGCAAACAGCGCGACCGCCAACCAAATGCGGGTTAGCATCATTAGAACAGGAGCCAGCCTCTCACGCATCCATTCCCCGAGGCGCACTGTTGGCCGCGCCAGTGGCATTGCGCTGTGCTTGAGACCTGATGCCAAAACACGATCGAGCGAAAACGCGGCAGGGCCGCTCACAACGTACCAGATGAGTATTGAGGCAACCATCAGGTTGGTGGTCGTAGGGATATAGACCGCTTGGCTCACAATCGTCAGCATCGCCATGGCAAGCGCGGCGGGACGAGTAAAAAAGCCAGCGAGCAGAAGGATCGGGCCGATCAATTCAATCGCAAGACCGGTCGCGGCCGCATCGTATGGCGCCATCCAAGTGACAGGGTATTCATTTGCGGCGAGATAGAGCGCGGTATCCCAGTCGCTCGCCTTTACGATCCCCGAACGCAGGAACCATGCGGCCACAAAAAAACGAATCGCAAGGTCAGTAAACGGCCAGAACAGTTCCGCCCCGCCCGAATACCACTTCGCCAATTTCCGAAGCGTGACGCGTACGAAAGGCGACAGGCGCTCTTCTTGTAGGAGCTCCCGTCCCACATCTGCAGCCGCATTCGCCGTGCCTGCCATGCTCAATATCCTCCTACGCACTGGTTCGCGCGTCCCCAGAATTGGTTACAGCCTATGCAGCGCCTCTTGCCAAGCGGGCTCGTGCACAATAGCCGCGCAGCGAAACCGTTTTTGTCCGAACCGCTGAGGAAGTTCACCATGGTCCCGCGTTATGCCCGCCCCGAAATGTCTGTCTTGTGGGAGCCGGAAGCGAAGTTTCGCATCTGGTTCGAAATAGAAGCCCACGCGACTCAAAAACTGGGTGAGATGGGTGTTGTCCCCGAAAGCGCTGGAAAGGCCTTGTGGGATTGGTGGGCGACCAATCCGAAAATCGACGTTGAAGCTATCGATGCGATTGAAGCGGTGACAAAGCATGATGTTATTGCATTCCTGACCTGGGTCGCCGAGCAAGTTGGCGATGAAGCCCGCTTCATGCACCAAGGCATGACCTCATCCGACGTGCTCGATACGACGCTCTCGGTGCAACTGGTGCGGGCAACCGATCTGCTACTTGCAGACCTTGATGGTCTCCTCGCCGCGATCAAGATGCGCGCGGAAGAACATAAGTACACACCGACAATAGGACGCAGCCATGGCATTCATGCCGAGCCTGTGACCTTCGGCCTGAAACTCGCGCAAGCTTATGCCGAGTTTGACCGCTGCCGTGATCGCTTGATCGCTGCGCGCAAAGAAATCGCCACCTGCGCTGTTTCCGGAGCAGTCGGCACATTCGCCAACATTGATCCAGAAGTAGAAGCGTATGTTGCTGAGCAACTTGGCCTAGAAATTGAACCCGTCAGCACACAAGTCATCCCGCGTGACCGCCATGCAATGTACTTCTCCACCCTCGCGGTGATCGCAGGCTCGATCGAGCGGCTGGCTGTCGAAGTCCGGCACTTACAGCGCACAGAAGTGCTCGAAGCGGAAGAGTTCTTCTCAAAAGGGCAAAAGGGTTCATCGGCCATGCCGCATAAGCGCAACCCCATCCTGACCGAGAACCTGACCGGGCAAGCGCGCATGATCCGCGCCTATGCCTTGCCTGCATTGGAAAATGTCGCGCTTTGGCACGAGCGGGATATCTCGCACTCGTCTGTAGAACGCTTCATCGGGCCAGATGCGACAATCACACTCGATTTTGCACTCGCACGCCTCACAGGCGTCGTTGAAAAACTGCTGATCTATCCAGAGCGTATGCAGGCAAACCTTGATGCGATGGGCGGCCTCGTTCACTCGCAGCGTGTGCTGCTTGCGCTGACGCAGGCTGGCGTGAGCCGCGAAGACGCGTACCGTTTGGTTCAGCGAAATGCGATGAAGGTCTGGGAATCCAACGGAGCGCTTTCATTGCTTGAGCTTTTGAAAGGCGACGAGGAAGTGACGGCCGCGCTTTCCGCTGGCGAGCTCGAAGAGAAATTTGACCTCGCCTACCACTTCAAAAATGTCGACACGATTTTCGACCGGGTTTTTGGCTGAACCGCTGAAAACTAGACTCACGCCACAAATGGCCTAGGATTTCAGGTTCAAGGCACATGATAATAGGAGGGGCGCGCCCCATGCAGATCGTTCGCACACTCATATGGGTTCTGATCCTGTTTGCGATCCTCGCGTTTTCATTCTTCAACTGGCAACCGGTCGAAGTCACCCTCTGGGACAATCTGGTGCTTGAAACCAAGGTTCCTGCGCTGGTGATCATCGCCTTCTTGCTTGGCCTAATGCCGATGTGGCTATTTCATCGCAGTGTTACGTGGAGCCTCAACCGCCGCATTCGCAGCCTAGAGAACTCGGTGAAATCGAGCGCGTTGTCGCGCCGTCACGAACCGACAGCCGAATCCTCGCCGGTTCCACCAGTCACCGCAGCCCCTTCCGTTGTGGAGAAGCCTGTTGAAAAGACGGTAAAACGTGGGGACACTTTGACACCAGCCGAAGGGACTGATGGCTAATGAGCAATCCCGTCTTCCTCGCGTTAGATGTGCCGCAGATTGAGCAAGCGAAAGTTTTGCTCAACAAAGTGAAAGCACATATCGGCGGTGTGAAGCTGGGACTGGAATTTTTCTGCGCACATGGCGGCCACGGAGTGCATGAGATCGCCCATATGGGACTGCCAATTTTTCTCGATCTGAAATTCCACGACATTCCCAATACTGTTGCTGGCGCGATGCAAGCGATCCATGTCTATGAACCTGCGATTGTGACAGTCCACGCGAGCGGCGGGCGTGCCATGATGGAAGACGCGAAAGCGGCCGCAGCAGAGGGCTGCAAAGTTGTCGCCGTAACGGCGCTCACAAGTTTGGACGAAAACGACCTCAAACGTGCCGGTGTTGGTGGAACGACGCATGACCACGTCATGCGCCTCGCAGAACTGGCTCAGGAAGCCGGTCTCGACGGGATTGTATGTTCGGGCCAAGAAGTTGGCGAAGTGCGCAAGCGCTGGAGAGACGGATATTTCGTCGTCCCAGGCCTGCGCCCTGCTGGCAACACAATCGGCGATCAAAAGCGCGTCGTAACGCCTCGCAAAGCGCGCGATGATGGAGCAAGCGTGCTTGTGATCGGGCGGCCGATCAGCCGTGCCGATGATCCGGAAGCGGCAGCGCGGGCCATCGAAGCAACGCTTTAGGACGATAGGTGCCTGATACTGCCACCCCCAATCTGCCGTCGCGCGATTTCGACACGACCGAGGATTTCTACGCGCAATTCGGCTTTGAGTGCGGTTACAAGGATGGCGGATGGATGATCTTGTATCGCGGGCCGAAAGGCAGTCGCGCGGTGCTAGAATTTTTCCCTTACCCTGACCTCGACCCAAAAAGCAGCTCATTCAGTGCATGTCTTCGTCTTGATGATCTGCCCGCGATTATGGCTCAAGTCACTGCAAGCAATGTCCCACAGGGCCATATTGGTTTGCCACGCTTCCATCCCCCGCAAAAGGAAGCAAGCGGACTGACAATCGCATATCTTGTCGATTGCGACGGTTCGCTCATCCGGCTGATTCAGAATAACTGATCCAGGTGGGTTATTCTGCGGCAGCCTCGCCGCGCACATCCTCGACCGCTTTCAGATCATCGACCGTCACGGCCAGCCGCGCGGAATCGACATTCCAACCGACCAGTTGCATGTCTTCACCATTGCCGAAGAATGTGTAGGTCTGCGTGCCCTGGCCTTGCTCAAATTCGGTGTTCATCACGATCACAGTCTGGGTCACGCCATTGTTCGAATTGACGTTAAAGCTGGACCGCTCGGACGATTCGATCTTGCCAAGTCGAGAGCTGAACACCGTCACCAAATTGTCGAAATCCTCACGCGGCGTAACCTCGCGCAGCTTCTCGCCCGAAAGCCTCCACAAGGCATCACTGTTTCCTGAGGAATACGCTTTTTCATACTGAGCGATTCTCGCCTCGCTCTGTTCAAGGTTTTCCATCGGATTGCAGGCTGCAAGCGCGAATGCCCCAAAAACGGCCAGCAAAACTCTCGAAATCATCGCGTCTTTCCCACATGTCGATAATGCTGACAAACTATCCGCGATTTCCCACTTAACGCAAGCCTTCAAGACAGTTAGAGCCGCCAACATGAGCACAGACACTCTGATCAAGATTTGCGGCCTGTCCACGCCAGAAACCTTAAGCGCGGCGATTGGCGCTGGCGCAACGCATGTGGGCCTTGTCCATTTTGAACCGAGCCCGCGGCATGTCTCTATAGAAGACGCAGCGCACCTCCGAGCCATGGTGTCAGGCAGTGTCAAAGTGGTGCTGCTAACGGTCAATGCCGATGTCCAAACCACCGGCAAAGCAATCGAACTGGTCAAACCCGACATCATTCAGTTCCACGGCAATGAAACGCCCGAATGGATCGCGCTTGTGCGGGAAAAGACCAAGATCGAGGCATGGAAAGCCCTCGGCGTGAAAGACGCGGAAACACTCGCCAAATCTGCTCGCTATCAAGGCGCTGTCGACCGGCTGCTATTCGATGCCCCTGCAAAGGCGCTTCCTGGCGGGAATGGCGAAACATTTCGCTGGGATGTGCTGAAAGACTTTGACCACCGTATCCCGTGGGGTCTCGCCGGCGGATTGACGCCGGACAATGTCGCCGAGGCTATACGTGAGACGGGAACCGAACTGGTCGATACATCGTCTGGTGTAGAGAGCGCGGCGGGTGTGAAGGACGTGGACAAGATGTCCGCCTTCTGCAAAGCCGCAATCGAAGCGTAATTCCCCCAAGAAGCTGACAATTATGAACTCTCCCAACTCTTTCCGCACACAGCCCGATGACCGGGGCCATTTCGGCGATTTCGGCGGTCGTTATGTCGCCGAAACATTGATGCCGTTGATCCTCGATCTGGAGCGTGAATACCGCGCGGCACAGGTTGATCCGGCGTTCGCAGCGGAATTTGACGACCTGATGAAGCATTATGTCGGTCGCCCTTCCCCGCTCTATTATGCGGAGCGGCTCACCGAAGCGCTCGGCGGGGCGCAGGTCTGGTTCAAGCGCGACGAGCTCAACCACACCGGCGCGCACAAGATCAACAATTGCATCGGGCAAATCCTGCTGGCTCGTCGCATGGGCAAGACCCGCATCATCGCGGAAACCGGCGCCGGGCAGCACGGTGTTGCCACCGCCACGGTCTGTGCGCGGTTTGGCCTTCCCTGCGTGATCTATATGGGCGCGGAGGACGTGAAGCGGCAATCGCCCAATGTCTTCCGCATGAAACTGCTCGGCGCGGAAGTCGTGCCCGTCACCAGCGGCGGCGCGACGCTCAAAGATGCCATGAACGAAGGGCTGCGCGATTGGGTCGCGAATGTGCATGACACGTTCTACATCATCGGCACAGCGGCTGGCCCGCATCCCTACCCCGAAATGGTCCGCAATTTCCAAAGCGTGATCGGCACCGAAGCGCGCGCACAAATGCTGGAACGCGCAGGCCGCCTTCCCGACCTGCTCATCGCTTGCATCGGCGGCGGATCGAACGCGCTTGGCCTGTTCCACCCGTTCCTCGATGACGCCGATGTTAAGATGCTCGGCGTCGAAGCGGCAGGCCACGGCCTTGACGGTGATGAGCACGCGGCAAGCCTGCTGGGCGGAGCGCCCGGCGTGCTGCACGGCAACAAGACATACCTGCTGCAAGACGAGGACGGCCAGATCACAGAAGGCCACTCGATCAGCGCAGGGTTAGATTACCCCGGCATCGGCCCGGAACACGCATGGCTAAAAGAAAGCGAGCGGGTCGAATACACCGCTGTGACCGATAACGAAGCGCTGGAAGGCTTCCAGTTGCTCTGCCGGACCGAAGGCATCATCCCCGCGCTAGAGCCGTCGCACGCCATCGCCGCCGTCGCGGACCGCGCAAAGCAAATGAGCGAAGACCAGATCATCCTGATGAACCTGTGCGGACGCGGCGACAAGGACATCTTCACCGTGGCTGAAAAGCTAGGAGTGGAGATTTGAGATTTATCGGCTGGGTCATCGCCGCAGTATTGGCCGTCAATGTAGCGGTTCTCCTTTGGTTTGGCTTTGTGAGTGACCACGACGCTGCGACCGACATTACTTTGTCGGCGATTGTCGTTGGTGGCCTCCTAGGTATTGCTCTGGGCGTAGTTGAAAACTTTGAACGCAAGCAGAAGAACAATGAATAAGTTTACTGCCGCCTTTTCCAAACCCCATGCCGCCTTCGTCGCCTTCATCACCGCTGGTGATGGCGATACCGCTGCCAATCTTGATGCGCTGGCCGCGGGCGGCGCGGATGTGATTGAGCTGGGTATGCCCTTCACCGATCCGATGGCCGATGGCCCTGCGATTCAGGCTGCCAATTTGCGCAGCCTTGGCGCAGGCACCACCACCGCCGATGTGCTGCAAATCGCCACTGATTTCCGCGCGCGGCGTCCTGATATTCCGCTTGTTTTGATGGGTTATGCCAACCCAATGATCCGGCGCGGGCCGGAATGGTTTGCGCAATCCGCTGCCAAAGCGGGCGTCGATGGTGTGATCTGCGTCGATATTCCACCAGAGGAAGACGACGCGCTTGGTCCGGCCCTGCGCGATCAGGGCATCGCCCCGATCCGCCTCGCCACGCCGACCACCGATGCAGCGCGCCTGCCGCAGGTGCTCGAAGGCTCGCAAGGCTTCGTCTATTACGTCAGCGTCGCGGGTATCACCGGCAAACAACAAGCCGCCACAGCCTCCATCGAAGAGAACGTCGCGCGCATCAAACAATCGACCGATCTGCCCGTCGCGGTCGGCTTTGGCGTGCGCACTCCGGAGCAAGCAGCCGACATCGCAAAGGTCGCTGACGGTGTCGTTGTCGGCTCCGCCTTCATCGATCTGGTCGAGAAATTTGGCCAAGACGCTCCGGCCAAGCTACAAGAGCTGACAACAGCAATGGTCGCCGCGATCAAAGATGCGCGCGCTTAAGGGATCAAGCAAATGAACTGGTTCACCCGTGTCCGCAATTCGCTGGGCTTTAGCGATGAGAAAAAAGCTTCGGAGAAAGACCTCTGGATCAAATGCAAATCCTGTCAGGAAATGCTGTTTGTTCAGGAATACGAAGACAATTTGAGCGTCTGCCCTCGCTGTGAACACCATGGCAGGATCAACGCGGATGCACGGTTAGCGCTGCTGCTGGATCACGGCTTTGAATTGCTTCCCCAACCTCAGGTCACCGAAGACCCGTTGAAGTTCAAAGATTCGAAGAAATACACGGATCGACTAAAAGACGCGCGCGCCAAAAACCCGCATGATGATGCCTATTCCGTTGGTTCGGGCACCATTGATGGCCGTCCGGCTGTTGTCGGCGTACAGGATTTTGCCTTTATGGGCGGTTCCATGGGTATGGCCGTGGGCATGGCGTTTTGCGCCGGTGCAGAGCGCGCTCTGACCCGTAAGTGTCCTTACATTGTCGTTACCGCTGCTGGCGGTGCGCGCATGCAGGAAGGTATTCTCAGCCTGATGCAAATGCCGCGCGCGACCGTGATGACGCGCCGCTTGAAGAATGCAGGCCTGCCCTACATCGTAGTGCTGACCGATCCGACCACGGGCGGCGTTACGGCAAGTTATGCGATGTTGGGTGACATCCACATTGCAGAGCCCGGTGCGCTTATCGGCTTTGCCGGCCAGCGCGTTATTCAGGACACGATCCGCGAGCAGCTTCCCGAAGGGTTCCAGCGCGCGGAATATCTGCACAAGCACGGTATGGTCGATATGGTTATTCACCGCCGCGATCTGAAAGATACGCTGGGCAATGTGATCGACTATCTTCAGCCGCAAGCTGCCGCCTAACTTCACGCAGTTCATGCGATGAGAGACATGGGATCATCGGACGATCCGCGCGTTCAGGCGCAGCTTGATCGTTTAAGCGGGCTGAGCATCCAGCGCAACGTCTTGGGGCTGGATGCAGTCCGGACGCTGCTTTCACGCCTCGGCGATCCGCATAAGCGGCTGCCACCGGTGTTCCATGTCGCTGGAACGAATGGCAAAGGCTCCACCTGCGCGTTCATGCGCGCGATGTTGGAGGCGGAGGGTTACAGGGTCCACGTCACCACTTCCCCGCATCTGGTCCGGTACAACGAGCGTTTCCGCGTCGCCGGAAAACTGATCGAAGACGGACGGCTCGCCGAATTGCTCGAAGAAGTGTTCGACGCAGCAGAAGGCCTTGGCTGCAGCTTTTTCGAAATCACCATCGCCGCTGCCTTTGTGGAGTTTGCCCGTGTGCCCGCTGATGCGTGCGTGGTCGAGGTCGGCCTAGGCGGCAGACTTGACGCCACCAATGTACTTGAGCCTGATGTCTTGGCGGCATGCGGCATCGCAGCGCTGGGCATCGATCATGAGAAGTTCCTGCTAGCGCCGGAAGACGGTGTGCCGACCGAGCCGATAGCACGGATCGCGTTCGAGAAAGCGGGGATCGCAAAGAAGAACGTGCCTTTGCTGTCTGTCAGTGAGTTGAGCCCTGAGAGCAAGCAGATTCAGGTCTCGTCTGCTTCAGTGGGTTCGCTGTTGTTCAGGATCAATAGAGATTGGCACTACAGCGAGATCGAAAGCGGCAGTTACCGTGATGATCAAGGCACGCTGACATTTCCCCCGCTGGGCCTATTGGGCATGCACCAGATGCGCAACGCGGCGCTCGCAATTGCTATGCTGCGACATCAGAAAAGGGTCAGTGTTTCGCCAGAAGCGATCATTTTAGGCTTGCAAGCAGCACGCTGGCCAGCGCGCTTGCAACCCCTCGCGAATGGTCCGCTGGTCGGCACACGTGAAGTTATCCTTGATGGTGGCCATAACGCCAATGCGGGTGCTGCAATTTCCAAAGCGGTGGACGGTCCGCTGCACCTTGTCTTGGGGATGCTTGATAACAAGGATTCCCGCTCTTTTATCGGCCCCTTTTGCGACCGCATCCGAACGCTTACGGTCGTACCGGTGCCCAATCACGATGCCCACCCTGCCAGTGCTTTTGGCGCCGATGCCAAGCCTGCCGTCAGTCTTGAAGACGCACTGCTGAATATTCCGCACGACGACTGTCCGATCCTTATCGCAGGTTCGCTATATCTCGCGGGTGAAGCTCTCAGGCTCAATGACGAGATACCGGACTGACTAGCCGGTTGCAGGCGGCTGCTGTGCGCCTGCGGTACCAAGCGCCTGATCAACAAGGCCGGTGCGCATCATCCACCAAAACAGCACTATGCCCGGCAGCGCGAGCAGGGTCGTGAGCAAGTAGAAATTCACATAGCCGGTCCACTCGATCAGGCCGCCCGCGGTCGTACCTGTCAACAACCGCCCCACAATGCTCGCCGCCGCGCTGATCATCGCGTAATGCGCCGCTGTAAAACGCAAATCGCAGAGTGCAGAGAAATAGGCAACAACCACCACGCCGCCGAATCCGCTCGCGAAGTTCTCAAAGCCGATGGCCGACGCGAGGCCAAGATTAGTGTCACCGGCCAGAGCCAGCGCGGCGAAGCTCAAATTCGAGGCTGCCATAAGGAAAATCGCGATGAAAACCGAACGGTTCATCACAAA
>NZ_JAGSPC010000003.1 GCF_019204045.1 Erythrobacter crassostreae
CGGGCTCATGCCAGTGTAGATCCCTTGCATTCGGCAATGACCGTAGGAATGACGGCAAAGCGCCAAAACCCCGTCCTCGTGGAGCGCGCCTTAGCCAGAGCGGGGTTCGCGTGCAAGTTCCGGCACCTCTGGCGTTCGTAACCGTCCCAATGCGAGCCGGCCCAAATCGATCCACCCTTTAACCGAACGCATGTTGAGGCAATCGATCCGGTAACGAGGCCGGATGCTGTCCATCCAGTCCGCCTTGTAAGGCTGATCACCTGTTCCGAAGTCGACTAGGGTTACACCGTCTTTGTCTATCACGTGCTCAAAGAGCGCCGCTGAAAGCGTGGTGCCCGCGGACAGGTTCTTGTGACTTTCGAGGTGGGCGAGCTTATGAATGTAGGCGATCCCGTTTTCGACAGTCCAGAACTGTGCGGCGATCGGCTCATCTTCGTAGAAGGCGAGCCCCAATCGCAAACGGCCAGCGTTCGATTCTTGATTTGCAAAGGCTTTCAGCATGGCCGGATTGCCCTCAGCAGGTTTCCAGCTTGCTGCATAAATCCGTTCGTATTGGTCCCATGCTTGGGCATCGAACGTGGTCAATACAGAAACGGAGACCTTCTTGGCCTTACGCTTTAGAGTAGTCCGGAGGCGACCGGGGCGCGATGCCCAGTATTCGGCAAAACTCCGCCTGTTCACGAACAAAATGTGATTGGTGTCGCAAGTGGTCACTTCGACACGCCATCCGGCCGCCGCAAACGATCTGGCGAGGCGCGTTGCCGAACCATCCTCATCGGGGACCTGATCAAGTGTAGTTCGGTGAAAGCGAGCTCTTAGATCACGGGCAATCGCTTGAAGCTTTGCATCCTGCAAAGCGTTGTCTGCGATCAGCGGCCGCCAGGTGAAACTGTACCAGTTCCGCAGCGCTGATGCGCGGCCCTCGGTTGCCTGCAAAACAATCGCTGCCGAACCGGTCCCGTCATGTGCCGATACGACAAGAGGATCAAAACCGATGTCCTTGAGCAAGTCAAACCACTCTGGCCGATCAAACGGTGATGCCGCACACGAAGCCACATCTTGCAAAGACGGGCCTTGCAAGACGTTAACGCTATCGTGATACCTAACTTCAATCACCCAAATGTGCTCCACGGAACTTCATGTCTAATCGACCAAAAACGAACGCTATCGAGCCAGATCCAGCACCGCGGCCACTTGATCACCTGGCCGAGTTGGCGGGCGAGGGTGGTTACGGAGCGCGTCCGGCATTGGTCTTACGCGAAGGTGTGCTTAACCACGATGAGTTAAGACTGCGTGTCGAACGGCTCGCAGGTTGGTTGGCCCGCGAACTGCCAGGCAAAGGCGCGAGGGTCGCGACATGGTCTGCCAAAGGCGAGCTGACGTGTCTGATGCCTCTCGCAGCGGCAAGAGCGGGCTTGGTCCATGTGCCCATCAATCCACTCCTCAAACGCGCCCAAGCGGCCCATATTCTCGCTGATAGCGGCGCGGTCATGCTGGTCGGCACCAAATCACGTATTGCTGCGCTCGAAGAAGGGGACGCACCGCCGAGCTGCGCAGTTTGGGAAGAAAGTGAATGTCTTGAGGCAGCGCAGAACGCAAGCTTGGCACATGGACCCTCAGAACGCGATCCGGGTGAGCTCACCGCGATTCTCTACACCAGTGGTTCTACCGGTCGCCCGAAAGGGGTGATGCTGAGCCACGCAAACCTATGGCTCGGTGCCGTAAGTGTCGCGCATTACCTCGGCATTGCGCAAGACGATGTGACACTGGCCGTCCTGCCGCTGTCATTTGATTACGGTCAGAACCAACTGCTGTCGACATGGTTCGCTGGCGGCAGTGTTGTTCCGCTGGATTTCCTGTTTCCGCGCGATGTTGCAAAGGCGTGCGCGAAACACTCGATTACAACCCTCGCGGCTGTGCCTCCGTTGTGGGTGCAATTGACGGAGATCGATTGGCCCGATGATGCAGTTTCATCGATGCGCCGCATGACCAATAGTGGCGGCGCTTTGACAACAGATCTGGTGCGCGATCTGCGCAAAATTTTTCCTGATTCCGATCTTTATGCGATGTACGGATTAACCGAAGCGTTCCGCTCGACATATCTCGATCCTGCGCTTGTGGAAAAGCATCCAACTTCAATGGGTAGGGCGATTCCTTTCGCAGAGATCCTAGTGATCAATGATAAGGGCGAAATTGCCTCTCCCGGATCCGAGGGTGAATTGGTTCACTGCGGTCCTTTGGTTGCGCAAGGATATTGGCAGGATTCGGAGCGAACAGCACAGCGGTTTAAACCTGCTCCGCTCCAGTCCCAATATGGCGGCACCGCGGTTTGGTCCGGTGATCGGGTTAAACGCGAAGAGAACGGATTGCTGTACTTTGTCGGACGCCGCGATGCGATGATTAAAAGCGCAGGCAACCGTATCAGCCCGCAAGAGATTGAAGAAGCCGCCATCGCAACCGATCTTGTTGCCGAAGCGGTGGCTTTGGGGTTGCCCGATGCCCGTTTGGGTCATGCCGTGCATCTCGTTGTGCGCGGCGCTGAAAGCGCCGAAGAACGGTCCGAACTGCCCAAGATATTAAGACAGGAATTGCCCAACTTTATGCAACCGCAAGCAATTCACTGGCGTGATGCGATGCCTCTCAATCCCAATGGAAAGATTGATCGTACGGCTCTTTATCGTGAACTTTCAGGAGAAGAGGCGGTATGAAGACCAAGCCACTTGGACCTATCCCCGCAGGATACATGGCGATTGACGGCGAGCTTGCGATCGCGGGCCGCAAAGCAAGCGAACTTGTCGAGCAAGCGGGCAGGACGCCGCTATTTGTTTATTCGCGCGAGCACTTGGATGCGCGCGTAGCCGATCTGCGAGCGGCTTTGCCGAGCCGCATCGGCGTAAACTATGCGATCAAAGCAAATCCGCATCCCGATGTCGTCCGTCATATGGAGCCGCTGGTGGATGGCTTCGATATTGCATCGTCGGGCGAGTTGGCGATGACGGAAGCTGCGGGAATTGATGCGAAACGTGTCAGTTTTGCTGGGCCGGGCAAGCGCGATGATGAGTTGGAGGCCGCAATTGCAGCTGGGGTCACGCTCAATTGCGAATCAGAGGGTGAGGCAAAACGCTCGCTGATAATCGCCCATCGCATTGGCAAAACACCAAAGATCGCGATCCGCGTAAATCCGTCTTTCGAGCTTAAAGGTTCGGGGATGAAGATGGGTGGGGGCGCAAAGCAATTTGGCGTGGATGCGGACAAAGTCCCTGCGCTCGCCAAGAAAATCACCGCTCAAGGCGCCGAATGGCGCGGCTTGCATATTTTCACTGGCAGCCAGGCGCTGAATGCAGATGCAATCATAGAAGCGCAGTCTAACGTGCTGAATTTGGCGGTGGAACTTACGCAGGAAATCGGCAAGCCCTTGCCCAAGCTTAATATGGGCGGCGGCCTTGGTATTCCCTATTTCCCAGGCGATGAAGCGGTTGATCTAAAGGCAATCGGTGCTGCGCTGCATGAGCGGGTATCCGAACTTCCAGACGAGTTGGCCAATACGGAGCTGTGTCTTGAGCTAGGACGTTATCTGGTCGGAGAAGCGGGTGTGTATCTGTGCCGCGTGATTGATCGCAAAGAAAGCCACGGCACGACCTATCTCGTCACCGATGGCGGATTGCATCATCAGCTTGCTGCATCGGGGAACTTTGGCACAGTTGTAAGGCGCAATTATCCTGTTGCGATTGCGAGCCATTTTGATGCCGAGCCAGACGATGTAGTTAACGTCGTCGGGTGTCTCTGCACACCGCTGGACCGGCTTGCAGATTTTGCGCACCTTCCGCGTGCGGAGGTTGGCGATCTGGTCGCGGTATTCTGTGCCGGTGCTTATGGAGCGACCGCCTCACCCTCGGCATTTCTGGGGCACGGGCCAGCGGCGGAGCTGCTTACCTAGGTTTACGTTAACGCCTGTTAAACCTTTGTCCCGAAACGGGATAGGAAGCGAAATCGGGCGATATCACTAATATTATGTTCACCATTTTCAGCCAGAGAGATCGGGTCATTCGCGTGCCCCGGTACAGCAGGTCGCTCCTGCATCCACGTATCGAGGGCCGCCGAACCAAGGCCAAGGATACGTATCGATGCTTAATTCGCTGTCTCTCACCCGTCTCGCTGCACTTGTCGCGGCTCCGCTCGCGTTAGCCGCGTGCGCTGGAGGTCCAAGCACCCAACTGCCGCCTGCCACGTTCACAACCGGAACGAATGAAGCCCCGACCGAGAATTACATCCTGGGGCCTCTTGATCAGATCACCGTTCATGTTTGGCGGAATCCGGAACTGTCAGCGGAAGATATTCAAGTCCGGCCTGATGGCCGAATCACGATTCCGTTGGTTCAGGACATGGTCGCCGTGGGCAAGACCCCGACACAGCTTCAGGACGATATTAAGGAAGAGCTGAGCGAGTATATCGAGCAGCCAATCGTTTCTGTCATTGTGAATGAGTTCAACGGCGCCTTGCCGCAGCAAATCCGGATCACTGGTGCCGGTGCAGAGCCTGCCGCTCTTGCTTACCGGGCGAACATGACCGTGCTCGACGCGATGATCGCTGTTGGCGGTTTGGGCGAGTTTGCCGCTGGAAACCGGGCCACTTTGACGCGCTTCGACGCGGAGCTCGACAAGAACGTGACATATCGGCTGCGCCTGAAAGATCTCCTGAACAAAGGTGATCCCAGCGCCAACGTCGCTCTGAAACCGGGCGATACCATTTCTATTCCGGAGAGCCGTTTCTAACGGGCGCGCTGATTTATGAACGAGATTATCGAAGAACTGCGCTCGGCGCTCTATTCGGTCTGGCATCGCCGCTGGATCGCAATTGCTGTTGCGTGGGGCGTTTGCCTGCTGGGCTGGCTGGCGGTTTCGACCATTCCCAATTCCTACGAATCGAAGGCGCGCATCTACGTTGACGAAGAAGATGTGCTTTCGGACCAATTGGACATTGCCGGTGATGGTCGTGATGAAATCATGAAGGTTCGCCAAACTCTGGTCAGCACGAAAAACCTGAAAAAGGTGATCAGCTCGACTAAGCTGGGCGAAGAAATCACTGAAACAACGCAAATGGACGCGGCCGTTGCCGACCTTGCGGAGCGTGTCGAAGTTACGAGCCAGCAGGACAACCTGTTTGAAATCGTCGCGACGGTTGGCGAAGGCCGCTTGTCCGACGCAGAGAACGCGGTGCTCGCGCGCAATGTAGTCCAGAAACTGCTCGATATTTTTCGTGAAGAACACATTTCTGGCAGCCGCGCGAGCATCAACAGCGCGATCGCCGAATTAGACGATCAGCTCGAAGAGCGCAGGGCAGAGCTTGAAGCGGCTGAAGAGCGCCGCTTGGCTTTTGAAGCACAGTATCCTGAATTGATTGGCGGCACCACGACCCTTTCTACGAAGATACAGCAAGCACGAACCGAGCTTCGCGATATCGACGCCAATCTAGCCGCTGCGACCAGCTCTTTGGCCGCGATTAATGGTCAGCTTGGGAACACCCCTCGCACCATTGCGGGCGGACCGAATGCCACCGGACCGCGCGCTGCATTGTTGCAGGCGCAAGGCCAACTTGCAGAATTGCGCGGGCGCGGCCTGAAAGACGGTCACCCTGATGTTATCGCCACAACCAAGCAGGTCGTATTGCTGCGTCAACAGGTTGAAAACGCTGGACCTGATTCAGATGCTGGCACGCCAAATCCCGCATATTCATCGCTGGTGGCGATCCGTTCGGACCGCCAGGCATCGGTCGAATCTCTTCAAGCCCGCCGCGCCGCGTTGCAATCGACGGTTGCAACATTGATGGCGAGTCAGGCGAGTGAGCCAGAAGTCGCTGCCGAAGCGAACCGCATCAGCCGCGACTATGAAGTGCTTCAGAAGAACTACGAAGATCGCCTTCAGGATCGCGAAGAGCTTCGCACGCGCGGCAATGTTGAGGACGAGACCAGCCAGTTCAAATTCGACCTGATTGACCCTCCTGTCGTGCCGCAGAAACCCGCTGCGCCCAACCGCCCTCTATTGCTGCTGGGCGTCTTGATTGTGGGTCTCGGCGCGGGCGGGGCTGTTGCCTATGGGCTCGGCCAGCTGAAATCGAGTTTTGCCACACCGCAAAAGCTTGAACGTACATTCGATATGCCGGTGATCGGGTCCATCTCGCTCACCATTTCCGAAGCCGCGCGCTCGCTTCAAAAGCGGCGTTTCAAACAATTCGCCGGGGCCTGTGCAGGGCTTGTCGGAGTGTTTGTGATTCTGCTCGCGATCGAGGTTGTCTCGGTCGGAACAGTCGCGTGATCGGGCTCGGAGGACACAGAGAATGACCGAACAGAGCAAGATCAATAAAGATACCGCAAAGCGGGCTTCACTGTTGGAGCGTGCAGATCGCGTATTTGGGTTGGACAATCTTGGCCCGGCCAAAGTACCGACCAATTTGCCTAAGCCAAGCAGGCCGCAAGTTAAGCCGCAGCCGGCCCAGGCTCAGCCTGCGCCACCGGCTGCGCGCATTCCAACGGGCATGCAAGCTCCTGTAGAGGTCGCCCCGCAAGTGGCCCCTGAACCGGAGCCAGAACCGGCTGTAAGCCTTTCCGGCCCATATCAGGATATCGAACGCTGGAACCTGCAGGATGCGGGCCTGATCGTTCCGGAAAATCCGGTAACAGCGCTTCTCGAAGAGTTCCGTATCGTGAAGCGGGACATCATTGCTGATGCGCGCGTCAGGCGTGACGCCAAACAGCGCCGCATTCTGGTTTGCTCCCCGCATCAGGGCGAAGGTAAAACCTATTGCGCGATCAATCTCGCAATCGCACTTGCCGCCGAACGCGATGCCGAGGTTTTGCTGGTCGATGCAGATGTGATCCGACCTTCTGTCGCCAAACGTTTGGGGATTGAAGCAGGACGCGGCCTTATGGATGCATTGGCCAATCCGTCACTTCGCCCGGAAAAGCTTGCGATCAAGACCGATATCGAAGGGCTGTTTATTCTGCCAGCCGGCACTACCAGCGCGAACGATTCTGAACTGCTGGCAAGCGAGCACACCGGTGAAATTCTTGACCGTCTAACCCGCGGTGCGCCCAACCGTTACGTCATATTCGATACGCCGCCTGCGCTTGCTGCGTCGGCTGCAGCCGAACTGGCAGCGCATGTGGGCCAAACGGTCCTTGTCGTTCGTGCCGATGAAACAAGTCGCGCTGCGCTTGAAGACGCTCAGCAACTTCTTTCGGCCTGCCCGAATATCAAACTGTTGCTCAACGCAACGCATTTCAGTCCGTCCGGTCGCCGCTTTGGCGATTATGGCGAAAGTGAGGAATGATCATGAAGAACATTCGCACCTGCTTACTCGTTGGCGCTGCAAGCGCTCTTTTTGCTACATCAGCCAATGCTCAGGAAGCAGAAGACGCCCCGCGCGTTGTTTCTGTCCAGCCTTACATTGAGGTCAACCAGATCCTGTCCGCAGAATTGCAGCCGGGTGATGACGTTGTAACCTTCACACAGGTCGCTGCCGGCATCGATGTGAATGCTCAGGGCCGCAACAGCGGCGCCTCGGTATCGGTCCGGTATGAGCGCAATATCGGCTACGGCGATGATGCTGTCGATACCAACACTGTCAGCGGTATTGCGCGGGGCTATGTCTCTTTGATCCCGCGGGCTTTGACATTTGAGGCTGGTGGTTTGGCTAGCCGCACCCGCGTTGATGGCGGCGGAGCTGTTTCGCCGAACCCCCAAGTTAGTGAAGACGCTGCTAGTCAGCTTTACAGTGTATATGCCGGGCCTAGCCTGAGCACTCAGGTCGGCTCGGTTGAAGTCTCTGGCCTTGCACGCGTCGGCTATAACCGGTTCGAAGCCGATAACACGGTGTTCGATCAGAACGGCGATCCGGTCGATGTGTTTGACGACAGTGTTACGTACAATGCCCAATTGCGGGCAGGGACGCGGGCTGGCGATCCATTGCCAGTTGGTGTCGGTGTAACGGGCGGCTTCTATCAGGAAGACATTTCCAACCTCGATCAGCGTGTTCGTGACGTATACGTTCGCGGTGATTTGACCTTGCCGGTAACGGACTCGCTCGCTTTGGTCGGCGGTGTCGGTTACGAAAATGTCGAAGTGTCGAGCCGCGATGCACTGCGCGATGTGAACGGTGATCTGGTTCGCGATGCTGCGGGACGCCTTGTCACAGACGAAGCATCACCGCGTATCCTTGCATTTGATGTGGACGGCTTGCTTTGGGACGTTGGCGTGCTCTGGCGTCCAAGTGCGCGCACATCGCTCGCTGCGAGTGTCGGGCGTCGGTACGATTCAACGACCTACTACGGCAGCTTTGCCTACGCACCAAGCAGCCGCAGTTCCTTCAACGTCAATGTTTACGACGGTGTGAGCGGATTTGGCGGACGTTTGAACAACGCGCTTGCCGATTTGGGCACTGACTTTGATGTCTTGCGCAATCCGGTATCAGGTGACTTTGGCGGACTTGTCAGCGGACAAGAAGGCTCTGGCCTCGTCAATTCGCTCGGTTCGGTCCGTTCGTCCGCATTCCGTGGCCGCGGTGTCAACGCCAGCTATCAACGCAACATTGGCACAGCCACTGCCGTGATCGGCGCAGGCTATGACCGCCGCGAGTTTATCGGCGCAGAAGGCACAGTGCTTGAAGCGGTCGATGGCGTGATCGATGAAAGCTACTACATCGCCGGCGGCATCAACCGTCCGATTGGTCGCAGCGCGACCTTTGCGGCCAATGCGTACGTCAACTGGTTCGATAGCGGCACAGACAATGGCGATGCGACAGGCTTTGGCGCTTCGGCGGCCTATGGCCGTTCGCTGACCAACAAGCTGACCGCCCGCGCGGCGCTCTCTGTTGACTACATCGATAGCGACTTCACCGACGAAGATTTCGCCACCGCAACTGCGCTGCTTGGCCTGCGCTACAACTTCTGATCTTTGGAGCTACACACTCATGTACGATCAATTTTACGGGTTTAGCGGACGGCCATTTCAACTGACTCCCGATCCCGAATTCTATTTCGAGAGTTCAAGCCATAGGAAGGCGATGTCGTATCTTGGATACGGCCTCAATCAGGGCGAAGGGTTCGTTGTGATCACTGGTGAGGTGGGCGCGGGTAAATCAACCTTGGTCGCCCATTTGATGGATCGAACCAATCCAGAAGAGATGACCGTCGCGCAAGTCGTGACGAGCGCCTTGGACGGGAATGAGCTGATCCACGTGGTTGCCCAGGCATTTGGCATCCCGGTCGAAGGTCAGGACAAGGCCGCGGCATTGGGTGCAATCGAGCGATTCCTGCAGGACGAGGCCCGCGAAGGTAAGCGTTGCTTGCTGATCGTGGATGAATGTCAAAGCCTTGATCTCACAGCTCTCGAAGAAATGCGGATGCTGTCAAATTTTCAGCTTGGCTCGCATCCTTTGCTTCAGACTTTGTTGCTGGGTCAGCCGGAGTTTCGCCGCACACTCGCGCAGCACCCCGATCTCGATCAGCTGCGTCAGCGGATCATCGCATCGCACCATCTTGAGGCTCTCGATGCTGAGGAAGTGGAGGATTACATTCTCCACCGTCTGAAACATGTCGGTTGGCAAGGGCGACCAACGCTTCGCCCGGGTTTGCTGCCAGCATTGTTCGAAGCGACAGATGGTATTCCGCGCCGCGTCAATCAGGTGATGAACCGGTTGCTGCTGCTTGGAGCGATTGAAGAGCAAGACGCTCTAACGACTGAAATGCTCGATGCAGTAATCGAAGAGATGGGCACGGATACAGCGCGCGGTTCAAGCTCGCAGCCAAGCCCGCTCAGCATTGAGCCATCGGTGGAAACCGCCGAGCCTGCCGAGGAGCAGGACATAGATAGTGTGCCCGCTACCGAAGTCGCCGCATTGCTCGCGCAAAGAGACGAGCGCACTGCCGAACTCGAAGCGGCTTTAAGCGATCTGCAGGCCGCTGGCATCGCACCGATCGCGGAAGCAGCACCGTTCTCGGATGAACCGTCTGAGGCGGAAGTGAATGCTGCACTCAGCCGCATTGAACAGCGTCTGGAGGAGCAGGAACAGTCGTTCCGGCACGTACTCACCATGCTGATCGAATGGCTTGAGAACGATAAATCGCGCGAGGCAGCGTAACGATGAACGGGACCACTCCCGCTGCAATTCATAGCTCCGCAATCGTCAACGGTCTTTCTGTTGACGTGGAAGACTGGTTTCAGGTCGGTGCGTTCGAAAATGTAATCGAACGCAGCGACTGGGACGGTCTGAAGACGCGGGTCGAGGATAATGTGAGCCGGATCATTGATCTGTTCGACGCAGCTGATGTGAAAGCGACATTCTTTACGCTTGGCTGGATCGCAGAGCGCCATCCAGCGCTAATTCGCCGGATCGCGGATGCGGGTCACGAAGTCGCTAGCCATGGTTACGATCACGCTCGGGTGTTCACCTTTGATCAGCCAGCTTTTGGTGCTGACCTCGCGAAGGCGCAGGCAATCTTGCAAGATGCCTGCGGTCAACCGGTCACCGGCTACCGCGCTCCCAGCTTTTCAATTGATCAACGCAACACATGGGCGTTCGCGGAACTTGCCGAGCAAGGTTACATCTATTCGTCCAGCGTCGCGCCGATCACCCATGATCACTATGGTTGGCGCGAAGCACCGCGCTTCGCGTTCCGCCCCCTTTCTTGGTCGGACATGATCGAAATTCCGGTCACCACGGCCATACTGGGCGGGAAGCGTGTTGCCGCGGGCGGAGGCGGGTTTTTCCGCGTTCTGCCTTATGCATTTTCGCGTTGGGCAATCCGCCAAGTGAACAGCCGGGACGAGCGCCCTGCGGTGTTCTACTTCCACCCATGGGAGATAGACCCTGATCAACCGCGCGTTCCCAATGCGCCCCTTCGGTCAAAATTGCGTCACTATACCGGCCTCGAACAGATGGCCGGTAAATTGAGCGATCTCGCTAACGAATTTGCTTGGGGCAGGATGAATGAAGTTGCCGCGCGTGAAGCCGCGCGTGCTGGCCAATTCTTTGTCGATGTGGCT
Organism: Erythrobacter crassostreae; assembly: GCF_019204045.1. GTDB lineage: Bacteria > Pseudomonadota > Alphaproteobacteria > Sphingomonadales > Sphingomonadaceae > Erythrobacter > Erythrobacter crassostreae. The sequence continues at coordinate 11,040 of NZ_JAGSPC010000003.1, forward strand.
GATAAGGATGTTGCGGCGTGAATGCGCCGGTGAAACTCTCCCACGTAGCGCGTTTTGCTGATCTTCGCGATCCGGCAACCGTTGCGCGGATTGATGAATTCGTCAGCGATCAAGGCGCGAGTGTGTTCCATCGGCCTGTGTGGTTGCAAGCTGTGGAGGCTGGCACCGGCAAAACTGCTACAGGCATCATCACCGAACAGCTCGGCGTGATTACCGGATGGCTGCCGCTGACCGAAGTGCGTTCGCTATTGTTCGCGAATACTTTGGTTTCGAGCGGCTTTGGCGTCGGTGGAGGTATCCTTGCAGAGAGCAATGATGCGGTAAACGCACTCGCCAAGGCAGCGCAGCACCATGCGGCCAATGCAGGTTTTTGCAGCATAGAGACGCGCGGGGGTGCAATTCCTCAGGATTGGCCTCGTTGGGAAGACAAGCATTGCGGGTTCGAACGCGACCTTGCCGAGGATGATGAAGAAGAATTGCTCGCAATTCCGCGCAAGGCCCGCGCCGAAGTTCGTAAAGGTCTGAAAAAAGATCTCGAAATACGCATCGCGCGTGAACAGCGCGATCTTGATGCGCACTATACGGTCTACAGCGAAAGCGTGCGCAATCTTGGTACGCCGGTTTTCCCTCGCAAGTTGTTCAAGGCAATGCTCGATGCTTTTCCGAATGAGAGCGACATCCTGACTGTCTTTAAAGACGGGAAGCCTATTTCAAGCTTGTTCTCGTTTTATCATGGCGGCGCTGTTTTGCCGTTCTGGGGCGGCGGAACGTTTGCTGCGCGAAACGAGCGCGCGAATGAACTCATGTACTACAAGCTAATGCTGCATGCACGTGGGCGCGGCATGAAGCGTTTTGACTTCGGGCGGTCAAAGACCGGAAGCGGACCTTACAATTTCAAGAAAAACTGGGGCTTTGAGCCGGTACCATTGAAGTATGGCGAGTGGACGGCTCCGCGCGAGGAAGGTCGTGATATTGATCCGACTAGTGACGCGTACAGCCGCAAGATCGAGCTTTGGAAAAAGCTTCCACTGCCTGTCGCAAATGTGATTGGCCCGTGGATCGCGCGCGATTTGGCCTGACAGAACTGATAATGGGCGACATTCTTTTCCTGGCGCACAGAGTGCCTTTTCCGCCCAATCGCGGGGACAAAATCCGTGCGCACCATTTGTTGCGCAAGCTTGCCTCTATTGCGCCGGTCCACGCAGGTTGTTTTGCCGAAAGTGATGAGGATCGCATGGGTGAAGCGGAGTTGCAGGCAATCTGCGCGAGCCGTTGCGTTGTAAATCGCTCAAAGCCCTTGGTCCTTGCTGGCGCAGAAGCAGTCCTTTTAAACAAGCCTGTCAGTCTGACGGCATTCCACAGCGCGAAGCTGCAAAGCTGGGTCTGTGAAACGATTGCGGCTCAGAATATTGCAACCATTGTGATCTTCTCTGGTCAGATGGGCCAGTATGTTCCCGATGACTTTGATGGCCGCGTTGTGATTGACCTTTGCGATGTCGATAGCGCGAAGTTTGAAGGCTATGCCGAAGCCGGGGAACGCGTGTGGCTAAACTCGCGGGAAGGGCGCCTATTGGCCGCTGAAGAAGAGCGGTTATGCAAGCGTTCCGACACGACGATCCTTATCACGGAAAACGAAGCCCAGCTGTTCCGCAGCCGGTTGAAGTCCTCAGATGGAACCAACGTGACTGTTCTGGGGAACGGCATTGATGCCGAATTTTTCGATCAGAAGGCTGTCGAAGGCGATGCGAAAATCGCCGCGCGTTCAGGCCCGCATTTTACCTTTACTGGTCAGATGGATTACCGCCCGAATGAGCAAGCCGCTTTGTGGGTGATCGACAATTTTCTGCCCGCTGCACGCACCGTCTACCCTGATGCAGAATTTCATATTGTCGGACGCAACCCGACTGCAAAACTGCTTGCCCATCAAGGTGATCCGGGCCTGACAATTCATGGGGAAGTACCCGATGTCAGACCGTTTATTGCGGCTGCAGACTGCGTTCTTGCGCCTTTGTTGATCGCTCGCGGAGTGCAGAACAAAGTGCTCGAGGCAATGGCGATGGCGAAGCCTGTCTTGGCGACGCCGGAAGCTGCAACCGGCATTCCCGCGGGCGACGGGGAACACTGGATGGTTTGCCCAGCGGATCCTGAGGCAATGATAAAACGTGTCGCTGCGACGGTTATGGATCCGTCAGCAAATGACCGGATGGGGGAAAAGGCGAGGGCTTTCGTGCTGAAGCACCATGCTTGGGATGCGATGTTAGCGCCTTTGGAAACGATGGTTGCTACCGGTCATGCGGAGGCGCGCAATGCCGCCTGAAGCAACTACTCCGCAATCCTCATGGCGTCAGGAAGGTGTACTGGATCACGTTCCTGAAAACTGGCGCGGGCCGCTCGGTTTGTTTGCTCTCTCTTTTCTCGGACTGGGTGTCGTTACCGCGCGTGAATGGGGCGAGATGTTCCATCAATGGTGGAACATAGATACATATTCTCACATCCTTCTGGTGCCGCTTATCCTAATATGGCTTGTTTGGCTGCGCACGGATGAGCTGCAAAAAATCACTCCAAAACCATGGGCGCCGGGACTTTTGCTCATAGCCGCAGGTCTTGGGTTATGGCTGGTCGGAAGGCTGACTGACATCAATCTGTTCGCGCATGCCGGTGCGGTGGGCGCGGTGCAGGGGGCAGTTGTCGCGACGCTTGGGTTGAGAGCTTCAATAGCGCTTGCGCTTCCGCTCGCGTTTGCCACCTTCCTTGTGCCCTTTGGCGATGAATTGATACCGGCATTGCAGATGGTTACGGCTGAAATTGCTATTGCGCTCACGCATTTAAGCGGCATTCCAGCGGTGGTTGATGGGATATACATCGAAACGCCAGTTGGATTGTTCATCGTGGCCGAGGCGTGTTCTGGCGTAAAATTCCTGATCGCCATGATCACCCTTGCCGTGCTGGTTTGTTTCACCCGATTTGATAGCTGGCGCCGCCGGATTGCCTTTCTGGCTGCATCCATCATCATTCCGATCATTGCCAATGGTATCAGGGCATGGGGAACAATCTATATCGCGCAGAGCCAAGGTGTCGAATTCGCGGCAGGTTTTGACCACATATTCTATGGCTGGATATTCTTTGCCATCGTTGTCGTCGTCCTGATCGCCGGGGCTTGGCGCTATTTTGAACGGGAGCCTGACGATCACGGTTGGACTGCTGACGAAATACAAACCTGGCCTTGGCTCGACAAAGCAGAGCAATCCAATACCTCTGTTTCTGCGGCAGCTGGCGCGATTGCGGCGATGGCCCTTGCCGCAGCAATGATCGCGGCGATTGTCGACCCAATGGCGATCAGCTAGGTCCCGAAGCATTATGTGCGGGATTGCCGGAATTTTTCATGCGGAAACGCCTAAGCCGGTCGATCCTGTTCGGGTCGAGCGGATGTGCGACGCGATGGTGCATCGCGGGCCTGACGGAGCAGGGGTCTGGACCGAACATGGTGTAGGGCTTGGCCATCGTCGTCTTTCAATCATCGATCTGGAAGGCTCCCCGCAGCCAATGCATTCAGCAGACGGCCGCGCGGTGATTGTCTTCAACGGTGAAATCTACAATTTCAGAGAGCTGAGAAGCGAGCTCGAGAAAGGTGGGGCCCGTTTCCGGACGCAGGGCGACACCGAGATGATCCTTGCCGCTTGGCAGCGTTGGGGCACCGGCTGCCTGGAAAAGCTCCAGGGCATGTTTTCCTTTGCGCTGTATGACATCGACAAACGTCAATTGCTGCTCGCCCGTGACCGATTTGGTGTAAAACCAATGTTCTTGGCCCGTCTTTCGGATGGCAGTATTGCTTTCGCTTCAGAGCTAAAGGGTCTGCTCGCGCATCCTTTGCTGCGCAGGAACGCTGATCCGGCAGCGCTCGATGCGTATCTGACCTGGGGTTATGTTCCCGACACGCACTCCATCCTTGCAGGTGTTGAAAAACTGCCTGCAGGACATTTCATGCTGCTGGAGCAGGGTAAGCGGCCACAAGGTTCCAAGCAGTGGTGGGACATTGATTTCACTGATCGAAAAACGGGCAGTGAAGCGGACCTTTCGGCTGAACTGGTTCACTTGATGCGAGAAGCGGTCCAGTCTCGCATGGTATCAGATGTGCCGCTTGGGGCGTTTCTTTCGGGAGGCGTTGATTCATCGAGTGTGGTCGCATTGATGAGCGAAGCGAGCACCGATCCCGTCCGAACGTGCTCAATCGGATTTGATGTCGCAGGGCTGGACGAAACCAGTTACGCGCAGCAGATCGCGGAGAAATTCGGGACAGATCATACCGCACGCACAGTCGGCCAAAATGACTTTGGCGCGATAGATGAACTGGCCGGGATGTTTGATGAGCCGTTCGCGGATGCATCGGCATTGCCCACTTGGAGGGTGTGCGCTCTTGCCAAGGAGAAAGTTACTGTCGCGCTTTCGGGAGACGGTGCTGACGAAGCGTTCGCTGGCTATAGGCGCCAGGTCTTTCACCATCATCAAGAGCGCATCAGGTCTGTTCTTCCATCGGGGCTGCGCGAAACGGTGTTTGGCGGGCTTGGGCGGGTTTGGCCAAAGGCAGACTGGGCTCCGCGTCCTTTGCGGGCAAAATCGACCTTTCTTGAACTCGCCCAGGGCGGAGACGAGGGGTATGCGCGCGGACTTTCAGTGATGACGCCGGAGCAACGTCATGCGCTTTATTCCGAAAGTTTTTCTGCTTTGATGCGCACCCACCGCGCTGAGGACGAGCTTGTGGCGCTTATGCGAAGTGCGCCTGCGCAAAGCGGCCTCGACCGCGCGCAATATGCCGATTTGAAATTCTGGATGCCCGGTGACATTCTCACCAAGGTCGATCGCACCAGCATGGCGGTAAGCCTTGAGGCTCGTGAGCCGCTGCTGGATCACCGGCTAGTGGAGTTTGCGGCGCGCCTTCCTGAAAAAATGAGGATCAAAGGTCGAACGGGCAAATTTCTCCTCAAGAAATGCATGGAAAGATACCTTCCAGACGACATTCTTTATCGGCCAAAGCAAGGATTTGTAGCGCCGATTGCCGATTGGTTTCGAGGGCCATTGGCGGATGAGGTGCGCGGTGTTGCAAACAGCTCTTTGCTTGCGGAGACCGGTTGGTTCTCGGCTAAAACATTATCCGAATTGGCCGATGCACACATAGCAGGCCGTAGCGACAATTCGCGAGTACTCTGGCAAATATTGATGCTGGAAAAATCGCTGAATCGGCTTGGAATCTCGGGATAGCTGATTTCGTGGATGCTATACTTTGACTGTATGTTTGACCCAGATTGAGACTCAAGCTGCCGGATAAGTGTAAATTATTGATTGCCAATCAACTCGCCACTCGCTTAACATTCAGAACATAGAGCCTATAGGCCAGTCGCAAGTTAGCTGTTTTAGAGCGGCTTTCATAAAATTCGGGTTGTGTTTGGAGTAATGCGTAATGGATAGCAGCGCGAGCAGAGCAGTCCCGTTAATCGGTGACGAAGAACTGTACGCTGAAAGCGCACTCCATGCCTCTATTCCCGACGCGCTATTCAATCTTACAGAACTTGATGTTTTGTATGAAGACACAACAGCAACCCTTTGGACATACATTAATCCAGAGGGGCGTCCGAGCTTTACTCCAGCGATGCTCAATGACTTCGAAAGCTGGCAGAGCCTTATATCTCAGGGTTTCGGTCGCGATAAAGTGCCGTTGCGCTATCTCGTACTCGGAAGCCGTTCGCCTGATGTGTTCTGCTTTGGCGGAGATCTCGACCTTTTTCAGAAGTTGATCCGAGAGCGTGATCGAGATGGATTGGTCAATTACGGCCATCGGTGCTGCGCGATACTTGATCGGAATATCCGCACTCTTGATATTCCAATGCTCACCGTTGGGTTGGTGCAGGGCACTGCACTGGGCGGCGGTTTTGAAGCGCTCTTGTCGTTTGATTTTATCATCGCAGAGCGGCAGGCCACGTTTGGCCTGCCCGAAATCATGTTTGGGCTCTATCCCGGTATGGGCGCGCATGCGCTGTTGTCGCGTAAGCTTGGTAGCGCGATGGCGGACCGGATTATCATGTCAAACGAGACATACACCGCTGAACAAATGTACGACATGGGAATTGTCCATCAGCTTGCAGAACCGGGCGACGGTTTGAACGCTACCCGCGATTTCATTAAGAAATCCGAACGCCGCCACGCTGGTATGGTCGGCGCGCGATTGGCGACCAAAAAAGTTTGGCAGCTCGAACTCGATGAATTGAACCGGATCACAGAAATGTGGGTGGACGCAGCGCTTGAATTGCGCGAGCATGATTTGAAGGTGATGAGCCGTCTCGTCGCAGCCCAAGCGCGACTGGCTGAGCGGATTGCCGCTGCTTAAGACTTAATGTTCTGCGCCGTGGCCGAGCGCCATGTATTCATCGCTTTGCATTTCATTGAGCCGGCTCGCCGTTCTTTCGAACTCGAAACTACCGTCCCCTGCGGAATACAAAGCGTCGGGACGGGCAGCCGCCGTCGCGAATAGTTTCACCCGGTGTTCGTAAAGCGCATCGATCAAAGTCACAAAGCGCGCTGCTTCGTTGCGCATCTCCGGTCCCATTTCCGGAATTCCAACAATTATAACCGTATGGAACCGCCGCGCTATTGCGAGGTAATCGGGCGCACCGCGCGCTTCTTCGCAAAGCCGTTTAAAGCTGAATACGCCAACCCCTTTTAGCGATTTGGGCACATGCAGGGTGCGGTTTGCACCGACAGCCAATTCCTCTGTCGGAACATGTTCGGCATCCTCCGGCGCAAAGTCAGTTAGACGAAAAAACACCTCGCGCACTTTATCGGTCGAAGCATCGCCCAGCGGCGTATGCCACGTGGCCAACCCGCCAATCCGATCGAGGCGATAATCCGTTGGTCCGTTGAGCCCGACAACATCCAGCTCGCCTTCGATCAGATCAATGAAGGGCAGGAAATGTTCGCGGTTCAAACCGTCTTTATAGAGGTCGCCGGGAGGGCGGTTGGAAGTCGTAACAATCGTGACATTCTGCTCATGGATAAGCTGGGTGAAAAGCCGGCTCATAATCATTGCATCTGCGGAGTTGTTCACGACCATTTCGTCAAATGCGAGGCAGCGGATATTTTCGCCCAGGATCTCTGCAACCTTGGGGATCGGGTCGCCACTTACGCTCTTTCGGGCTTCCCGCATTTCAAGATGCACTTCCTGCATGAAAGCGTGAAAGTGGGCGCGGCGTTTTGCATCCAGACTTAGAGTTTCGTGAAACAAATCCATAAGCATGGACTTTCCGCGTCCAACACCGCCCCACATGTAAACGCCTTTGGATTGTGCCTGCTTTCGACCGAACAATTGCCCAAGCAAACCGCCGGGTCTTTGCGCCTCCATCTCTTTTTGAAGGGCATCGAGTCGCGCAGCGCAGCGCCGTTGATCGGGATCTGAACGCAACTCGCCCGAGGCGATCAGTTGCTCATAGCGCGCCAACAAACCGGCCATCTATGCGCCCTTGCGCGGCACAAACTTGCGGATAATGCCGCTAAAAGCCGCGACGGTGTCGTCATCCTGAAGAACCTCACCGCGAACAAAAACGAGCTTGCCCGTTTCGCGGATGATCTGCGTCACAGCATCGAGTGGCCGCGACGGATCTCCACCGCCGATGAATTGGGTTGACAGTTCCAGCGTCACAGACGGTCCGGCATTCCCCGAGCCGACAACGTGCATGGTCGTGAACATCGAGATGTCGATCAGACCCAGCGAAACTGCACCGTGGATGATGCCCTGCAAATTCTCATGGCGTCGCTCTGGAAACATGCGCAACCGGCACTTGTCGCCTTCACGGCGCGTGATGAGCTTGCCCATCACAGCGCCATTGAACAGCGTTTCGTCTTTGAGATTCCAGCGATGCCATCCCGGATTATCCGGATCAGGCAGATGATCGAAAACGTCGTCTTTAAGCGCCACGATTAGATCGCGCGTTCGGCCATCATCTTCTTGGTCTCTGCGATTGCCTTGGCCGGGCTAAGGCCTTTGGGGCAAACATTCGCACAGTTCATGATCGTGTGGCAGCGATAAAGACGGAACGGGTCTTCGAGCTGGTCGAGGCGCTCACCCGTCATTTCATCGCGGCTATCGGCCAGCCAGCGGTAAGCCTGAAGCAGGATTGCCGGGCCAAGAAATTTGTCGGAATTCCACCAATATGACGGGCACGAAGTCGAACAACACGCGCAAAGGATACACTCGTAAAGCCCATCAAGCTGCTCGCGCTGCTCTGGGGACTGAAGGCGTTCCTTACCCGACGGTGTCGGGCTGACCGTTTGCAGCCATGGGCGGATAGACTCGTATTGCGCATAGAAATGCGTGAAGTCAGGCACGAGGTCTTTGATCACGTCCATGTGCGGCAGCGGCGTGATTTGAACGTTTCCCTTCAGATCTTCGATTGCGGTTGTGCACGCAAGTCCGTTTTTGCCGTTCATATTCATCGCGCATGATCCACAAATCCCTTCGCGGCATGACCGGCGGAAAGTCAGCGTTGGATCAATCTCGTTCTTGATCTTGAACAAAGCGTCCAGAACCATGGGGCCGCATTCATCAAGATCGATTTCAAACTTGTCGTAACGCGGGTTTTTGCCGGTATCGGGATCGTAACGATACACTTTGAAACCCTTGACCCGCTTGGCGTCATCGGCCTTGTGGACTTTGCCGTCCTTCTTGATCTTGGAGTTCTTCGGAAGCGTAAAAGTCGCCATGGTATTCTGATCCCGTTGTCTGTTGCCACCTATCTAACGGCTTGGCGTGTTGAGGCAAGATGCAGAATGTTGCGACATTTGAGATACCCGTTGAAGAACATTCAGCACACACTGTTTTGATTGCTTGGGAACTGGGCGTGTGCTGCCTTTGTTTAGCCAATATGATCAAGACACCTGAATGGCCTCGAACTGCAGCAATCTTTGGCAGCACTGGCGGAATTGGCCACGCGCTGAGCCACGCGCTTGCGGCAAAGGGATGCGAAACGATCTATTGTGGGTCTCGCCAAGGCATTGAGCCCTCCGGCCCGCGCCTTGTGCCATTCGATTTTGATCTGACCGATGAGGCCTCAATCAAAGCTGCGGCTGAGCATATGAAGGAGCGGCCACCGGAATGGGTGATCATCGCGACGGGAATACTGACGTTGCCGGACGGAAGAGGGCCTGAGCGGACGTATAAACGGATTGACGGTGATGCCATGGGCCAGGTGCTGGCACTGAACACAATTGGCCCGGCGATGATCGCAAAATACATTCTACCCTTGATGCCGCGCGCTGATCGATTTGTGTTTTCGGCAATCAGTGCGCGCGTCGGATCAATCAGCGACAATGGATTAGGCGGATGGCATTCTTATCGCGCATCAAAAGCGGCGCTGAATATGTTGCTCAAGAATTTCGCGTTGGAAATCGGACGTACCCATAAGCAAGGCGTAATTGTCGGGCTGCATCCCGGCACGGTGAACAGCGATCTATCGGAGCCATTCCAGACGAATTTACCCGATGGCCAACTCACAAAGCCGTCCGATGCGGCGAACAATCTGCTGGATGTCTTGGCAGGCTTGAGGGCCGAGGACAGCGGGATGGTGTTCGATTTCAAAGGCGAGGCAGTTCCCGCTTGATCTCTGATGCGGTTTTGACCATCGGTCAGGAAAACTGTTTCCCTTCTCGATATCTGCGTTACACTCCGCAAGATTGCTTCGCGAAAAGGAGGGCGCGTGGGACTAAGCCAATGGTATGATGCGCATATAATGCCGCGACTTGTTACCTGCGCTTGCAGCCAGGGACAGGTGATGAAGCGCCGAGCTGAATTGGTGCCGCTCGCAAAAGGCGATGTGTTTGAGTTGGGCTGCGGCGGGGGTATCAACCAACAATTCTACAACGCCCCGGCAATCAGCAGCTATTCCGGTATCGATCCACATGACGGCTTGCTGGAAGAGGCCAGGGCCGCTGCCCAGGAAAAGGGCTGGCCCGCAGATATTCGTCAGGGAATTGGCGAATCGATTCCGTTTCCTGACCGCTTTTTTGACAGCGTGGTTTGTACCTTCACATTATGCTCGGTGCAGGATCCGGCGAAAGTCCTTAGCGAACTCCGACGTATCTTGCGCCCGGGTGGTCAAGCACTGTTTCTGGAGCATGGCCGGGCGCCCGATGCAAAAGTCGCTGGCTGGCAGGATCGGATCGAACCTGTTTGGAAACGGATGGCGGGCGGATGCCACCTGACTCGGCCGATCGGTTCAGCATTCCGCAGTGCTGGCTTTGAAGTGGAGCCAATGGGGCAGGGCTATTTGCCCAAAGCACCCAAATTTGCAGGTTGGAATGAGTGGGGAATAGCGCGCAAGCCGGGGGTCTGATCGACCGCCCGGCTTGCTAGTACGCTTACTTTATTCCCCGAAAGTCCGCTGCCACCAACCGCGCTTTTTACCGCCGGTAGCTTCTTCAGTTTCAGCCGGAGCCTCCGCCGCTTTTTTGGCTGCAGGCTTACGCTTGGTCGCCGGTTTCTTCGCCGGTTTTTCTTCTACTGGTGCTTCTTCGCTCGCCGCGTCGGTAGCAGGCTCTTCTACCTTTTTCTTGCGCGGCGCACGCTTACGCTTTGGCTTTTCGGCAGGTGCTTCCTCGGCGGGAGCCTCTTCCTTGGTTTCAGCCTCAGCAGCGGCGTCAGCTGATTCCTCTGCCTTTTTCTTGCGCGGGGCGCGTTTACGCTTTGGCTTTTCAGCAGGTGCACTTTCTTCCGCCATAGCCGCAGCGGTTTCAGGGGCATCATCCGGTCCAGCGACCACAGTCATGTCTTCTTTGATTTGCTCTGAAACCTCTTCGAGGTTCTTTGCGTCAATTTCGGTCACGCCTTCATCGGTTTTCTTGCGGCGACCACGGCCACCGCGGCGGCGGCGACGTTTCGGCTTATCTTCGCCATTATCGTCTTCACCCGCTGCAGGGGCGTTTTCATCGGAGTTGTCGTTCGACTGTTCTTCCGAGTCTTCGCTATCGTTGTCATGACGTTTCTTGCCACGCCCACGGCCACCACGGCGGCGGCGGCGCTTTTTCTTGTGGCCGTCATCGTCCTCATCAGTTTCGATGTCTTCCGGAATATCGTCATCATCATCGTCTTCGTCGATGATCGGTTCGAATTTGGGTGCTTCAGTAGGGCGCGGACCAGCGCTAGTCACGGTCATTTTCGCACCCTCGTCTTCTCCTTCAGGAGAAACCTCTACGGTGACGCCGTAACGCTGCTCAATCTCGACCAGCTCGCTGCGCTTTTCGTTGAGCATGTAGACCGCCGCTTCGGTGCTGGCGCCCAGTTTGATGACGGTGCCTTTGCCCTTGGCCGCTTCGTCTTCGATCAGGCGCAGTGCCGAAAGACCTGCAGACGAAGCTGTACGAACAAGACCGGTGCCATCGCAATGCGGGCATTCGCGCGTTGTCGCTTCGAGTACGCCCGTGCGAAGGCGCTGACGGCTCATTTCCATCAAGCCAAACCCTGAAATCCGGCCAACTTGAATGCGGGCACGGTCGGTCTTCAAGGCGTCTTTCATAGCCTTTTCGACTTTGCGGACGTTGGAATTGTATTCCATGTCGATGAAGTCGATCACAACAAGACCAGCCATATCGCGCAAGCGAAGCTGACGAGCAATTTCGCGTGCTGCTTCGAGGTTGGTATGAAGCGCTGTCTGCTCGATACCGTGTTCCTTGGTGGAGCGGCCCGAGTTAATATCGATCGAGACGAGAGCTTCGGTTGGGTTGATGATCAGATAGCCGCCCGACTTAAGCTGAACCATCGGGTCATACATCGCCCTAAGTTGATCTTCTGCGCCGTAGCGCTGGAACATCGGCACAGGGTCAGAATAGGCTTTTACCCGCCTCGCATGGCTTGGCATGAGCATTTTCATAAAGCCTTTGGCGAGCTTGTATCCGTCTTCACCCTCGACGATCACTTCTTCAATCTCGCGATTGTATATGTCGCGGATCGCGCGTTTGATTAGGTCGCTGTCTGAATGAACCAGGCTAGGCGCGGTGGAGCCCAGTGTTGTCTGACGAATATCGTCCCACAAACGTGCGAGGTAGTCGAAGTCACGCTTGATCTCTGTTTTTGTCCGGCTGAGACCGGCAGTACGGACGATCAGACCCATGCTTTTCGGCAGGGTAAGGTCGCTTACAACTTGCTTCAAGCGCTTGCGATCGCTGGATGAACTGATCTTGCGGCTAATTCCGCCGCCATGCGAACTGTTCGGCATAAGGACCGTATAACGGCCAGCAAGACTGAGATAGCTGGTAAGAGCAGCGCCTTTGTTGCCGCGCTCTTCTTTAACGACTTGAACCAGAACAACCTGGCGGCGCTGGATTACGTCCTGGATTTTATAACGGCGGCGCAGCGCCATCCGCTTTGCGCGAACCTCGTCAACCTGCTTGGCACGGCTGCGGCCTTTGTTGTTACCTTTGCCGCCTTTACCCTGACGGCGGCGCCCGCGGCCTCGTCCGCGTCCGCGGCGAGGTTTCTTCTCATCAGAGGAATCGTCTTCAGCTTCTTCCTCGTCGCTGTCTTCATCATCTTCGTCGTCCGAATCGTCTTCATCCGAGGCGCCGTCTTCGATTGTCGCGACTTTATCTTTTTCCGACGTATCGATTTCCTCAAGGCCATCTTCGGCAAGGTCTTCGGCCAGCGCTTCTGCGCTTTCATCCTCGGCGTCATACTCGTCGCCCGGAGTGTTTCCATCTTCCTCGTCTTCGTCGCGAAGGCGCGCTTCCTCTTCGGCGGCTTCAGCCTCTTCATCAAGCAATGCCTGACGGTCCTCGGACGGGATCTGATAATAATCAGGGTGGATTTCGTTGAACGCGAGGAAGCCGTGGCGGTTACCGCCAAAGTCGACAAATGCCGCCTGCAGAGACGGTTCGACCCGGGTCACCTTCGCTAGATAAATATTGCCTTTGATCTGCTTGTGTTCAGCAGATTCGAAATCGAATTCCTCAATTCGGTTTCCTTTGAGCACCGCCACCCGGGTTTCTTCCGAGTGGCGCGCATCGATTAGCATGCGCGTTGCCATTAAATTGTCTCCAAACGCCGCGGCCACGCGCAGCCAAAGGCTCGCGCAGGGGGCGTATAATATGTGGTGAAATTAAGCGCGGGTGTGCCGCGCAGTTTGGTTTCTTCGCATCTCGCCGTGTTACCGAGGAGCCTGCGATATTCGTGTCTGCCGTGATCGAGTTGCGGGAAAATACCGCGCTCAGGCTCGCATCTTCGCCAGCACCAAATGGGCGCTGCGAATCTATCTGCGAGGAGAGGCGTCTCGTCACTACATCAACCTGTTGTGCGGGCTCCCGGAGCGTTTGACGCCGGTAAAGAGCCCAATCGGGAGAAACTTTAGGCGGCGAATGCTTAATAAACACCCGTAGAACCGTCGTTTCAGTGTTTTGGGTGGTAGCATCGTGGGTTACGTCCCGCAACTCTATTGCGCTTACATTGCGCAACATCCTAAGCACGTTACGCAATGAGCATACGGACGCTCCTTATCCTCGTGATCGCCATTCCCGCCCTTTTGCTTGGTGGTGCGATTGCGTTCGGCTTCAAAATACCCATTCCGGAATGGGGCCGCGATTATGTTTTGAGCTTTCTGATCGATTCCGAATCCCAGCAAATAGAGTTGCCTGCGATTGCCGGCCCAGAGGAAGAAGACCGACCACTAGTCGTCATTGACGCTGGGCACGGCGGGCGGGATCCCGGTTCTGTTAGCGGTGGGGTCAATGAGAAAGATGTGGTTCTGGCGGTTAGCCTCGCGCTTCGCGAAGCTTTGCTTGAAAGCGGCGGCGTACGGGTTGCGATGACGCGGGAAGATGATCGTATCGTTGCGCTGGGCGATCGTCCTGAAATTGCCCGCCAATTAGGCGCGGACTTGTTTATCTCGATCCATGCCGATTCAGCCGGTGAAGCGAGCGAAGTCGCAGGCGCTAGCATTTATACATTGTCCAACGAGGCCTCTAGCGAAGCAGCAGCCCGTTTCGCAGCTCGCGAGAACAATGCTGACCGTGTGAACGGAATCGAAATTGAAGGCCAAAGCGAGGAAGTAAGCGCGATTTTGGTCGAACTTTCGCAAGCGAGAACTCAGGATGACGCCGCTGAATTCGCTTCGCTGATTGCTCGCGAAGGCGAGGGCAAGCTTCGGTTCCATCCCTCAGCGCGCCGATCTGCTGCATTGGCGGTGTTGCGGGCGCCTGACGTGCCAGCAGTTTTGTTCGAAAGCGGCTTTGTAACCAACGAGGCTGACCGTGCGCGGCTGACCACCGAAGCGGGACGCGCGCAATACGCAGAAGTCTTGTCCCAAGCTATTCGCGTCTATTTTGCGCGCCGCAGCGAAACCTGAGGATATTTCGGCACAATTGCCACGTTCTTCTGCTCCCCGTGTAAATCCGTTGCAAAGGTGCTGGAAAGTCCGATTGAAGTCGTGCTAACCGCATTGAAACGATGACCGAAACAGCCCCAGCCTCCAGCCTCGAATATTTTCGTTACCGCCTGAACCGCGATTTGGGCGGCGTTGCGGGCTGGTTTGCGCAAAAGTGGCGAGCGAGCTGGCTCTTCAAAATCGCGGCAGTTTTGATCGGTTTGGGAATAGTCTTCTGGATCGCGGTTTTCGTATGGCTGGCGAGCGATCTTCCCGAAGCGGAAAGCCTGCTCGAATACGAAACTCCGCTGCCCACGGTGGTGCGCGGTGCGGATGGCGAAATCGTCCATTCCTATGCTCGTGAGCGCCGGGTACAGCTGCAATATCCCGATTTTCCCGAGCGGTTGGTCGGCGCGTATCTGTCCGCAGAAGACAAAACATTCTTTAGCCACGGCGGCGTTGATGTGACCGGCACCGCAAATGCGGTGTTCGATTATGCGACGAAATTCGGCTCAGGCGATCGCGCGGTTGGCGGCTCTACGATCACCCAGCAGTTGGCCAAGATACTTTTGCTAGGTGACGAATATTCGGTCACTCGTAAGCTGAAGGAAATGATCCTAGCGAGCCGTATCGAAGGGGTGTTGAGCAAGCAGGAAATCCTTGAGCTTTACCTTAATGAAATTCCTCTTGGCCGCCGCAGTTTTGGCGTGCAGGCAGCGGCGCGCGCCTATTTCGACAAAGATGTCGGCGATCTGGAATTGCACGAAATGGCGTTCCTTGCGATCCTACCCAAAGCGCCAGAGCGGTATGGCCGCAGAGGGCAGGAAGAAGCGGCTTTAGTCCGCCGCGACTTTGTTCTCAGTCAGATGGAAGAGAACGGCTACATCAGCGCGTCCGAACGCCAGCAGGCTGCAAGCCAACCACTGGGGCTTGCAACACAGCGTACCCAGCGCTCTGTAGATGCTGGCTATTTCCTCGAAGAAGTTCGCCGGCAATTGATTGATCAGTTCGGCGAAAATGCTGAAACAGGCGATAACAGCGTCTATGCAGGTGGTCTTTGGGTTCGCACGTCACTTGATCCCGAAATTCAGGAGGCGGCGCGCGATGCGCTGCGAACTGGGTTAGTCCGCTATCACGGCCGTAGGGGCTGGGGCGGTCCTGTCGCAAATATTGATTTGAGCGAAGGCAATTGGGCGGGGCAGCTCGCCAGCTCTTACATATCGATCGGCTACAAGGATTGGCGTGTCGGCGTCGTTACTCAACGCAGCGGCAGCAGTGCGACAATTGGCTTCGCCGATGGAGAGGAAGCGCCTCTTTCAAGTCTGCCAAATGCCTTGAAGGCTGGCGATGTGATTGTTGTGCGCCCGCAAGGTTCCGGTTTCCGCGTCGCGTCGCTTCCAACAGCCCAAGGCGGTCTGGTTGTTCAAAGCCCGCAGACTGGACGCGTGGTCGCCATGCAGGGCGGGTTCGATCACCGCCTTTCGGACTTTAATCGGGCGACGCAGGCAATGCGGCAACCCGGGTCGACAATTAAGCCGTTTGTCTATGCTACAGGCCTCGACAACGGGATGACCCCTTCGACCGAAATCGATAATACCCGGTTCTGCTATTATCAGGGCAACCGACTGGGCGAGAAATGCATCCGTGGCGGCCGAGCCGGACAATTCCCTATGCGATACGGCCTAGAGCAGTCACAGAACATTATGACGGTCCAAATCGGCATGCAGGCGGGTATGGAAAACGTCGTTGATACGATTGAAGCGGTTGGCATTGGCGAAGCTGATCCCTATGCCGCGACTGCGCTTGGTTCTGAAGAAACAACTGTCCTGCGGATGGTGAATGCGTATTCCGCGTTGGCAAATCATGGTCGCCTGAATCAGCCGACTGTTATCGACTATGTGCAAGATCGCCGCGGCAAAGTTATTTGGCGCGCCGACGATCGCAACTGTAATGGCTGCAACATGGCTGAGTGGGATGGCAATTCGATGCCGCGCTTTGGCATGAAAGGCGAGCAAGTGATGGACGCTCGCACCGCATTCCAGACCATGCATATGCTCGAAGGCGTTGTGGATCGCGGAACCGCCACGGTTCTGAATACTCTTGGCCTGCCGCTTTTCGGCAAAACCGGTACGACGACAGGTCCCAAAGATGTTTGGTTCGTTGGTGGAACTCAACAATTGATCGCAGGCGCATATGTCGGTTTCGACCGACCCAAAAATATGGGTGGCTATGCACAAGGCGGCACAATCGCTGCGCCGATTATCAAAGATCTTATCCAAAACTCACGCGAACGCTGGGTTGACCTCCCCGCGATTGCGCCCGCAGGTGTGCGGATGGTCCGGGTGGATCGGCGCACGGGCAAGCGAGTGTTTGATCGCTGGCCAACCGGTAACGCAAAGTCAGACGTAATTTGGGAGGCGTTCAAACCTGATTCCGAACCGGAACGTTCGACAAGGCAGGATGAGATTGCTGCCAAACGTGATGAAATTCTCGCGCTCATCCGTGCAAGCCGCAATGCGGGACCAAGTGTTGAAAGCAGCGACGGTCAACCTGAAGACTTTGTCGAGGATCAAGGCGGCATTTACTGACAAGTTTGCGGCGGGCAGCTTGATTGCCCGCGCTTTACAATTGTGCCTTCCGCGTTAAGCGAGACTCCAAGACGAGTGTTTAAAGGATAGCTTATGCGGGCCGAGGCCCAAGCCAATATCGACCGGATTGAAGCAGCGCTTGATCTGGTCCGTCAATCGCTCGATTGGGAGCGGGCCTTGCGCCGTCTCGACGAGCTCGATGCGCGTGTGCAGGATCCAACCTTGTGGGACAATCCGAAAGAAGCACAAGCGATCAGCCGTGAGCAAAAGACGCTCGAGACTGCGGTGAATACCGTGCGCGAGATTTCTGCCGAAATGAGCGACGCCGTCGAATTCATCCAAATGGGTGAGGCAGAAGGCGAAGAGGGCATCGTAAATGATGGTCTTAAAAGTCTCTCGCGCCTCGCTGATCGCGCTGACGCTGATAAAGTTCAGGCGCTGCTTTCGGGTGAAGCCGATGGCAATGACACTTATCTTGAAATTCATGCAGGCGCGGGCGGCACGGAGAGCCAGGACTGGGCTGAGATGCTGTTTCGTATGTATGGCCGCTGGGCTGAACGGCGCGGGTTCAAGATCGAAACGGTTGAATATCAGGCTGGCGACCAGGCTGGCATCAAGTCCGCCACGCTACTGATCAAGGGCGAGGGCGCCTACGGCTATTCCAAGACGGAAAGCGGAGTTCATCGCCTCGTCCGGATTAGCCCATATGACAGCGCAGCAAAGCGCCACACCAGCTTTTCAAGCGTGTGGGTCTATCCCGTAATCGACGATGATATCGAGATCGAAATCGATCCATCTGACCTAAAAATCGATACTTACCGTGCATCGGGAGCTGGCGGTCAGCACGTCAACACCACAGACAGCGCCGTTCGTATCACACACCAGCCAACCGGCATCGTTGTTGCTAGCCAGAATGATCGCAGCCAACACAAGAACCGCGCAACCGCGATGAACATGTTGAAAGCGCGGTTGTTCGAACGCGAAATGGCTGAGCGTGAGGCCGCCGCTTCGAGCGACTATCAGGAAAAAAGCGACATCGGGTGGGGCCACCAAATCCGTTCTTACGTTTTGCAGCCGTATCAGATGGTGAAAGATCTACGCACAGGAGTAACCTCCAGTTCGCCTGACAAGGTCCTCGATGGTGAAATTGATGAGTTCATATCGGCTGCACTCGCTCAGCAGGTCACCGGGGAGACTGTCGAGATCGAGGACGTAGAGTGATGAAATTGCGCACCTTCCTTCTTGCTGGGGTGTGCGCAGGCCTCGCGGCGCCTGCACATGCAGATGTCTTGATCGGTCCGCGCGTTGCCTACTATTTTGACAATTCCAACCTGCGCACTTCGAACCAGCGCGGAGTTGAAGATGCCGCACAAATCCGCGATGAAGAGCGCGAAGAGCAGCTTGAACAAATTCTGCAGCTTCCAACCATCCTGACATCAACCGAGCCATCCAGCGCGGTTCTCGCCGACCAGATTGGTTTTCCCATGGTTGGAGCGATGATCAATTTCGGCGATGATCGCGACCGGTTCACGCTCATCGGCATGTATGGTGAAGGGGCAGGTGCATCAAACCTTACCTCGACAAGGCAGATCAGGCTCGTAGCCGGTTTTCAGGACGTTCGTGACCTCGAAGTCAGCAATCTTGTCGGCATCACCGATGTAGAGCGGATTGATCTCGAGGCCACATGGCAACGCCGCTTGAACGAAAATTTCGCGATCACCGCGGGCGTGCGGTATGAACAGCTCGATATTGTCGATACCGGAGAGCTGATCGCCGCCAATTACGAGGCGGCTGAAAACGAGGCTTTGCGCCTTGCCAATCCGCGCGTAGAAGTGGGTCTCGTCAGCTCGGCATTGCGCGGAACGAGTGTTTCGGAACTGACCGTTCTAGAAGAACGCGCCGCGCAAGAATGGCAAGAAGGTCTGGACCTATGGCTCGACACTCTATCGGGCGATGATATCGGTCTTTTCTATTTTGCTGGGCATAGATTTCAGATTGAGGGGCAAAATTTTCTGATGAGCTCTGATGGCAAATCGCTGACCCCGCTGGGCTCACTGGTGACCCAGATAACTGAGCGCGAGCGAGGAGCGATCATCGTGATCAATGCTTGTCGCAACAATCCCTATTTCGACGTTGAGCCAGATGACCAAATTGAGATTGTCGAGATTTCGGGAGCCACCCGCAGCATCAATTATGTGACGTTTTCCGACATCAGCGCTTCATCCGGCGGATTGGAGCAGCTCGGAAATTTGCGAGGACTTTCCGCTGTGGCATTCTTTTCCACTGAGCCGGGCAATGTCGCTGAAGATGGTCCAGCACCGGGTAAGGGAAGCCCATTTGCGATTGAGTTTGCGAAGCAAATCGCCCGCCGCCAATCGCTGGATGAGGTGTTTTGCAAGACAGCGATTGCCGTGACAGAACGAACCGAAAACAGGCAATCTCCGTGGCGTCAGGGTGATTTGGCGTTCAATGTCTTTGTCTCGGGTATGCGGGCGTTGCCGATCCCATGATGCGCTTTGCTACC
Organism: Erythrobacter crassostreae; assembly: GCF_019204045.1. GTDB lineage: Bacteria > Pseudomonadota > Alphaproteobacteria > Sphingomonadales > Sphingomonadaceae > Erythrobacter > Erythrobacter crassostreae. The sequence continues at coordinate 30,545 of NZ_JAGSPC010000003.1, forward strand.
ATATGTTTGATTTCATTTGCGCCGGTCCTTGTCGCCTGCGAACCGATGGTCGACCAGTCCAACCGGCCCGCAACGGCGCTCGAATTCCCGCTGCCCGACCGACCCGTTGCCGAGATTATTTCGAACCAATTCTCCAACGAAGACGCCCGCGATGAGCGCAATGAAGCTCAGGTCGTGATGGACCTTGCCAACATCGAAGAAGGCACCACAGTCGCCGATATTGGTGCTGGTGAGGGGTACTATACCGTCAGATTGGCGCAGCGTGTCGGGGAAGATGGCCGTGTTCTTGCGCAAGACATCAGCCGCGAGGCTTTGCAGCGATTGGGGCGCCGCGTCGAAAGAGAGCGCCTCGAAAACATCTCAATCAAGCTTGGGCAGCCCGACGATCCCCAATTGCCTGTCGACAGTTTTGATCGCATCTTTTTGGTCCACATGTACCATGAAGTGACAGAGCCATATGCGTTTCTGTGGCGTCTCTGGCCCGCTATGGCCGAAGACGGCCAGATCATCGTTGTTGATGTGGACAGGCCGACTGATCGCCACGGCATCCCGCCCAAGCTTCTTTTCTGCGAGTTCGATGCGGTTGGATACAATCTGGTCGAATTTATCGAACGACCGGATATCCGCGGTTACTTTGCGCGATTCGAGCGCAGCGAAGCTCGCACCGATCCTTCGGATATCAAGGCGTGCAGCAACGGGTGATACCGACAGCCCGTGGTGTTCGCGATCATTGCACTGCCTGCTTCGCGACTCTATGGCGCATATTCAAATAGTGAATTGCAAACAGGTGGAGCGTACCAACGCCGATGACAGATTTTCCAACCAGCTTTGACCGTGATGATCTGCTGAAATGCGCGCGGGGTGAATTGTTTGGCCCTGGCAACGCGCAACTGCCCGAACCGCCTATGTTGATGATGGACCGGATTACCGACATCTCGGGCGAGGGCGGTCCCCATGGTAAGGGGCATGTGGTGGCGGAATTCGACATCAAACCGGACCTTTGGTTTTTCGACTGCCACTTTCCTGGCAATCCGATCATGCCCGGCTGTCTTGGTCTAGATGGCCTGTGGCAGCTTACCGGCTTCAATCTCGGTTGGCGCGGGTGGCAGGGCCGCGGTTATGCTCTGGGTGTTGGCGAGGTAAAGCTCACTGGCATGGTGCGCCCTGACCGGAAAAAGCTGACCTATTTTGTGGATTTCACCAAAGCGGTGCAAACCCGGCGTTTGACCATGGGCGTGGCCGATGGCCGTGTTGAGGCCGATGGCGAGGTCATTTATCAGGTTAAAGATATGAAAGTAGCGCTCTCAGAAGCCTAAAGAGGGCAGAAGCGTGAGTGGGTTAGGCGATAGGGGAAAAACATGCGTCGCGTCGTCATTACCGGGCTGGGGATCGTATCCTCGATTGGCAACAATTCATCCGAAGTGCTGGCTTCGCTGAAGGCGGGCAGATCCGGCATCACATTCAACGAAGATATGGCCGAACACGGTTTCCGCTCGCAGATTGCGGGCGCGGTCGATCTTGATCTCAAAGAGCATGTGGACAAGCGCACATTGCGGTTCATGGGACCAGGGGCAGCCTATGCTCATATTGCAATGGGGCAAGCCATTGCCGATGCGGGGCTTGAAGAAAAGGATGTCATCAATCCGATGACCGGTGTGATTGCCGGGTCCGGTGGTCCATCCACTTCCGCTATGTTGGCTGCGCATCAAACAGTGCTGAGTACGGGCGCAACGAAGCGCATTGGGCCGTTTGCCGTGCCGAAGACTATGTCGTCGACCGTAAGCGCTAATCTTGCCACTGCCTATCAGATCAAGGGCATGAACTTCTCCATCACCTCGGCCTGTTCGACCTCGCTTCATTGCATTGGCATGGCGGCGCAGCAGATTGCGCTGGGCCAGCAGGACGTGATGTTCGGCGGCGGCGGCGAAGAGCTGGATTGGACACTGTCATGTCTGTTCGACGCGATGGGTGCGATGTCGAGCAAGTATAACGACACGCCGGAACGCGCGTCCCGTGCTTTTGACGCCGACCGTGATGGTTTCGTCATCGGCGGCGGCGGCGCGATGCTTGTGCTCGAAAGCCTTGAGCATGCGCAGGCCCGCGGCGCTAAAATCTACGCCGAAGTCACCGGATTCTGCGCAACATCGGACGGTGCAGACATGGTTGCACCATCGGGTGAGGGCGGCGAACGCGCCATGCGCGGCGCGATCAAAACGCTCAGCGCCGATCGCAAAGTTAGTTACATCAACGCTCACGGCACTTCGACGCCGGTCGGCGATGTCGGCGAGATCGAGGCAGTGCGCCGGGTCTTTGGCGACGGATCAACTCCGCCCGTTAGTTCCACGAAATCGATGACCGGACACAGCCAAGGGGCCACCGGTGCACAAGAAGCAATCTATTGCCTGCTCGCATTGGAAAATGACTTTATCATTCCATCCATCAATGTCGAAACTCTTGATCCAGCGCTTAAGCCTGAAGAGATCGCCACCGAGCTCGTTGAGAATGCCGGACTTGATACGGTGATGACCAATTCATTTGGGTTCGGCGGCACCAATGGTTCGATGCTGATGTCGAAATTTCACGGGTGAACTGAGAAAACGGCTTTAGGGGCCGCGAGGTGAGGGGTTTGAATATGCCAGCAAACATGGGTGTACTCGCCGGAAAACGCGGCCTCGTAATGGGCGTGGCCAATGATCGGTCTATTGCTTGGGGCATCGCCAAAGCGTGCGCAGATGCGGGGGCTGAGCTCGCTTTCACGTACCAAGGTGAGGCTTTTGGAAAGCGGTTGGAGCCGCTCGCGACAAGCGTTGGTTCAGATTTCATGCTCGATGTGGACGTGACCGATGATGCGTCGCTGGATGCCGCGTTTGCAGGACTTCAGGAACGGTGGGGAAGGCTGGATTTTGTAGTTCACGCGATTGCCTATGCCGATAAGTCAGAATTGTCGGGCCGTATCCTCGATACTTCGCGCCAGAACTTCCAAAACTCACTGGATATATCGGCTTACAGCTTGATCGAAGTGACGCGGCGCGCTCATCCGATGATGGTTGAGCACGGAGGCACGATACTTACGCTAAGCTATATGGGCTCAACCCGTGTTACGCCGAATTACAACGTGATGGGTGTGGCCAAAGCCGCTTTGGAGGCGTCAGTGCGCTATCTCGCCGACGATCTCGGTCCGGATGGCATCCGCGTCAACACGATCAGTCCCGGTCCAATGAAAACGTTGGCTATGTCCGCCATCGGAGGCGCGCGCAGCACCTATCGGCATACCGACACCAATTCACCTTTGCGAAGCAATGCGACGTTGGAAGCAGTCGGCGGAACGGCAGTGTATCTATGCAGCGATGCTGGAGCCTACACGACTGGAGAGATCATCCATGTCGATGGCGGTTTCCACGTTCTGGGCATGCCGCAGTTCGAAAATCTCTAAGGCTGCCGTCTTCGTCTCTCTGAACGGTTAGTCGAGATCCCAACCACGCTCACCGTGGTTTGTCAGATCGAGCCCATCTTGCTCGGCCTCTTCTTCCACTCTTAGCGGGAAAACAATCGAAACCATCAACGCGATGATAACAGTCCCTACCGCGCTCCAAAGAGCGACTGCGCCTATGCCGATCGCTTGCGCACCCAGTTGGCCTGTCATGGTCATATCCCCGAAATATCCGGTTCCGCCGAGATCCGGAGAGATAAAGATGGCGAGCAGCATTGTTCCGAGCAGCCCGCCAACACCGTGAACCGCAAAGACATCTAAGCTGTCGTCGATGTGCCAGCGGTTCTTCACCAGCTGGATCGCTCCATAGCAAACGAGTGCGCCCATTGCGCCAAAGATGATCGCGGCACCGGGTGACACGAAAACAGCGGCGGGCGTAATTGTCGCGAGTCCGGCGATTGCCCCTGTCGCCCAACCGATGCTGGTCGGTTTGCCAAAGCTCAGCTTTTCACAAAGCAGCCAGGTCAAAGCAGCCGCGCTGGCTGCAACGTGAGTAGAAAGGATTGCGCTAGACGCGTTATCGTTCGCGCCGATGGCGGAACCGCCGTTGAAACCAAACCATCCGACCCAAAGCAAGGCCGCGCCGATCATGGTCAGCACTGGAGCATGTGGCAGCATTGGTTTCTGCGGAAAGCCTTCACGCCGGCCGAGCAGCAGAGCGACGACGAGAGCTGAAACACCTGCAGTGGTATGAACCACGAGGCCGCCTGCAAAATCCAAGGTTCCAAATTGGCTAGCCAGCCATCCACCGCCCCATAACCAGTGTGCAACGGGAGCGTATACGATCAACAGCCAAAGTGCGCAGAAACCCAGCACCCAAGAAAAACGTGCTCTTTCAACCCATGCGCCAACCATCAGGGCCGGCGTGATCGCCGCAAATGTCATCTGGAACAGGGCAAAAGTGCTTTCCGGTATAGCGGTTCCGGCTCGCAACGTGCCGAGGTCCATCAGCATCACGGCATTGCCGCCGCCGATCCATCCATTCGTCACTTGGCCGAAGGCAAGTGTATAGCCGACAAAGACCCACAAAATCGATGCAAGCGCTGCGATTGCGCCGCATTGGAGAAGGGCCGAAAGAACGTTCTTCGCGCGAACAAGCCCTCCGTAAAACAGGGCAAGACCCGGCAGTGTCATCAAGAGAACGAGCGCTGAACTCGCCAGAACCCAAGCGGTGTCGCCAGTATCCGGCGTTACCAATGCGGCAGGGTCTGCAATCATCAATATCTATCCGATCAATGCGGTTAAAACTTGGTCTGGCGGTCTGTGGCCATCAGCCCAGAAACGGATATTGGCGATGACCTTCTCGCCAGAGGCCTCGCGCCCCTCTGCAGTTGCGCTGCCGATATGTGGCAAGGTCATCACGTTGGGGTGTCTAAGCAAGCGTTCATCTACATTGGGCTCGTCTGGATAAACATCCAATCCGGCTCCTGCGAGTTTGCCGGCATAAAGAGCTTCTATCAGAGCTTCCTGGTCGATCAGTTCGCCGCGCGCCGTATTGATGACACTGGCCCCGTCTTTCATTAGGCCAATACGGCGACTATCCAACAGTCCTCGCGTATCGTCTGTCAGCGGACAGTGAAGCGTTAGAATATCGGCCTGCGCGATGAGCTCATCGACGTCGGCAACACGTTTTACGCTGAGCATTTGTTCAAGCGCAGCGGGAAGCGGTTTTCTGGTGGAGTAAATCACCTCAAGACCGAATGCGCGTGCACGGTGGGCTACGGCCTGACCGATGCGGCCCATGCCAATAATGCCAAGCGTTTTTCCGCCCAGTTTGCGGCCAAGGAGCCCTGACGGGGCCCAGCCTGACCACTCCCCCTTACGGACCAGAGCAGTGCCTTCACGAATGCGGCGCGGCACGCCGATAATACCTGCCATTGCAATGTCTGCGGTGTCGTTTGTGAAAACGCCGGGCGTGTTCGTGACGAAGATTTTGCGCTTGGCTGCTGCTGCAAGATCAATGTGTTCAGTGCCCGCACCGAAATTGGCAATCAGCTTTAAGCGTTCGCCTGCAGCCTCGATCATTTCACGATCGATCATGTCCGTCACTGTCGGTACGAGGACATCGCAATTTTGCATCGCGGCGATGATCGCATCCCGGCTCATTGGCACGTCTTCGCTGTTTAACGATGCGTCATAGAGCTCGCTCATCCGCATTTCGACGCTGGGCATTAATTGGCGAGTTACGACCACTGACGGCTTGCCAGATGGGAAATGCGGCGGTGTGTGCGTTGCGGCCATATGGCGGGCTAAGGCGATTGGGGCAGGGCGGTCAACCCGCAGGGCACGCCTGCTGCGAACAGTCGTGGAAATCTGTTTACACCTAAGCGACTTGATGCGGGGCGCGTTGCGAGTAATAGTCTCAGCCATGCTCGCTATCCGCTCCTTTCTCCTTGCTGCTCTTGGTGCGTTGGTCCTGACGGCATTTGCTTCAGAGCAAGCGCAAGCGCAGGACCGCGATGTCCCGTATTGGACGTCGCTGCGCTATGATGAAGTGCGGATGAGGGTAGGCCCTAGCCGCGAATACAAGATTGATTGGATTTACCGGCGCAAAGGCATGCCTATGAAGGTGATCCGCCTGCGGGAAGGCTGGCGGCTTGTCGAAGATCCGGAAGGCGAACAGGGTTGGGTTGCGTCCAGCCAACTTACACTGGACCGAGGCGTCTTGGTCACAGGAGACGGACTCGTCGACCTTCGGGCGGCTCCCGGCGTTACCTCTGCATTACGATGGCGCGCAGAGCCCGGTGTCGTGGCAAAGTTGATAGGATGCCGCGAAGATTGGTGCGAGATTAGCGTTACGGGTCGGACCGGATGGGTTCCGGTGCAGCGCCTTTGGGGAACGGGCGAGCCGTAGGGCCCGCCCATATGCCAATTCAGACAAGCTCGATTGCGACCGCTGTCGCTTCACCGCCGCCGATACAAAGACTGGCGACGCCCTTTGTCTTGCCATGCGATTTGAGTGCGTTGAGGAGAGTGACGATTATACGCGTGCCCGATGCACCGATTGGATGACCCAAAGCGGTTGCGCCGCCATTTACGTTGATTTTTTCGTGCGGAATTCCGATGTCACGCATCGCGAACATGGACACGCAAGCGAAAGCTTCGTTCACTTCCCACAGCTCTACATCATCAACGCTCCAGCTCGCGTTTTTGAGTACTTTCTCGATTGCACCGACAGGCGCGACCGTGAAGTCTTTGGGCTCGCGCGCATGGGCTGCCATCGCCACGATCTTTGCAACTGGCGTGGCGCCTTTGTGTTTAGCGACGCTTTCACGTGTTAGAACCACAGCAGCTGCGCCGTCAGAGATCGAGCTGGACGTTGCGGCGGTAATGGTGCCGTCCTTTGCGAAGGCAGCGCGCAATTGCGGAATTTTGTCCGGGCGACCACGACCAGGCTGTTCGTCTGTGTCGACAGTGACTTCGCCTTTACGGGTTGAGAATGTGACAGGGACAACCTCGCCAGCAAATGCTCCGCTTTCAATTGCGGCATTCGCGCGTCGGAGCGATTCGATCGAATATTCGTCCTGCTCTTCGCGGGTTAGCTGGTATTCGTTAGCGGTGTCCTGCGCGAAAGTACCCATCGCGCGGCCTTCTTCATAGGCATCTTCGAGGCCATCAAGGAACATATGGTCATAAGTGGTGTCGTGGCCGATGCGCGCGCCAGAGCGATGCTTTTTAAGAAGGTACGGGGCATTGGTCATGCTTTCCATACCGCCTGCGAGAACGATGTCGGTTGTTCCGCTGGCAAGAGCCTCTGCGCCCATAATTACGGTTTGCATGCCTGATCCACAGACCTTGTTCACAGTGGTAGCCTGAACAGATTTCGGCAGGCCGCCTTTGATCACGGCTTGGCGGGCAGGTGCCTGACCGAGGCCAGCGGGGAGGACACAGCCCATATAGGCGCGGTCAAAGTCGCCGCCGTCAATGCCCGAACGCTCGACGGCAGCCTTTACAGCAGTAGCGCCTAAATCCGTTGCCGAGACATCGGAAAACACGCCTTGCATGCCGCCCATGGGGGTGCGGGCATAGGAAAGGATGACGATCGGATCGGCTTCGGAAAATTGCGGCATGCGGATGGCTCCTGAGAAATATCTGTGTTGAGCGCGATGTAATGCTGCGCTGCGACAAGATCAATTGCCATGCTTAGAGACCGCCTGCGCTTGCATGGAAGCAAGGTTTCGGCCAACCAGATAGCAAATCAAAACCAATTCCTTCGGAGAGAGCCAATGGCTGATGACCGCCGCCAAGAACAAGAAGCGCTTTTGAAACGCCAACGTGATGCCTTCACCGCATCGCGTCCTGAATCAATGGCTATGCGCAAAGACCGTATCAAACGCGCAATGGCGCTGCTCAAAGAACACGCAGAGGAATTCTGCAAAACGATGAGCGCCGATTTCGGCAATCGCGCGATGGAGCAGTCCATGCTGACCGACATTGCTGGCACCGTGGGGGCTGGCAAACATGCGCTAAAGAATATGGATAAGTGGGCTAAACCTGAAAAACGTCCGGTTCAATTTCCACTCGGTCTGCTCGGCGCGAAAGCGGAAGTCCGCTATGAGCCTAAAGGTGTCATCGGTATCCTTAGCCCGTGGAACTTCCCGGTGAATCTGGCATTCTCGCCGCTAATGCAGGTTCTGGCTGCAGGCAATCGCGCGATGATCAAGCCGAGCGAATTCACAGAACGCACCAGCTTGCTGATGGCGGAGTTGGTGGCAGAGTATTTCACGCCCGATGAAGTTGCCGTTGTTACCGGCGGGCCGGAAGTTGCAGCAGCCTTTACCGAATTGCAATTTGACCATCTTGTTTTCACCGGATCGACCCCGACCGGCCGCTTGGTAATGCAGGCAGCGGCGAAGAATCTCGTGCCGGTCACCCTTGAACTTGGCGGAAAATCTCCCGTCATCATGGGCCGCAGCGCCGATTTTGAAAAAGCAGGCGAACGCATTGCTCTGGGTAAAATGATGAATGCGGGGCAAATCTGTCTGTCGCCGGACTACATGTATGTGCCGGAAGACAAGCAGGACGAGGCCGTCGCTGGCGTTTCCAAAGGTGTGGCCAATCTTTACCCGACACTGCTTGAGAATGACGATTACGCTTCGATTGTGTCGGATCGCCATTTTGAGCGCTTGCAAGGCTTGGTCGAGGATGCCCGCGAGCAGGGTGCCGAAGTGATCGAGGTCAATCCGGGCAACGAAGACTTTGCAAACGCAAACCAGCGCAAGATGCCGCTGAACATCGTCAAGAATGTCACCGATGAAATGAAGGTTATGCAGGAAGAAATCTTTGGTCCCGTTCTGCCGGTTAAGACTTACAAGGCCATCGATCAGGCTGTGGATTATGTGAACGAACATGATCGTCCGCTAGGGCTGTATTATTTTGGCGATGACAAGGACGAGCAGGAACGCGTTCTTACTCGCACTATCTCTGGCGGTGTCACAACCAATGATGTGATTTTCCATGTTTCGATGGAAGACCTCCCATTCGGCGGCGTTGGCCCGTCGGGTATGGGCAGTTACCATGCGATCGAAGGCTTTCGTGAATTCAGCCACGCACGCGCCGTTTATCACCAGCCAAAGATCGACATTGCCAAGCTGGGCGGGTTCAAGCCACCCTATGGTAAGGCGACTGTCAAAGCCGCCGCGACCATGATGAAATAGGGGTTTTCGCGCATGAGCCGCCTCCAATGCGGGGGGTGTTCGATTTTCTGCAACAGGAATACCCAGATTTGCCCGAGTCGCGGTCTTGCGCGGCGCAAGCGACACGCCTAGACGCGGGCGCTAGGGATTAATCAGATTTGGACATCGCTGTGATCGACCTCAGCCAGTATCTACCGATACTGATATTCATCTTCATCGCATTCGGGCTTTCAGTGCTCTTTGTGTTCCTGCCCATGGGCGTTTCACGGCTGACAGGCTCGCACAATCCAGACGCTGAAAAGCTCAGCGAATATGAGTGCGGCTTTCCCGCATTCGAGGACGCGCGCAGCCAGTTTGATGTGCGATTCTATCTGGTCGCGATCAGCTTTATTATCTTCGACCTCGAAGCTGCCTTCCTGTTCCCTTGGGCAGTCAGCTTGGGTGAGACCCAGTGGGTCGGATGGATCGGTATGATGACGTTCCTGTTCATCCTAGCAGTCGGCCTTGCTTACGAATGGAAGAAAGGGGCGTTGGACTGGGAATGACAGGCTCTTCGAACAATACAATCATCACTCCGCCAACCGTGCCGATCAGCGCGAGCGAAGCGGCTATGACCATGCCGACAGCCAAGGGCGGCGAAATCAAGCAGCCCGATGCGGATTATTTTAAAGCGCTCCAAACTGAGGTGAGTGACAAGGGTTTCCTCGTCACCTCCACAGAGGACGTGTTCCAGTGGGCGCGTACGGGCTCGCTTTGGTGGATGACGTTTGGCCTAGCATGCTGCGCGGTGGAGATGATCCACGCCAACATGCCGCGTTACGATATGGAACGTTTCGGCGCAGCTCCTCGTGCATCACCGCGTCAGTCTGACCTGATGATTGTTGCGGGCACACTCTGCAACAAGATGGCGCCGGCGCTGCGCAAGGTTTACGATCAAATGTCTGATCCGAAATATGTGATCAGCATGGGAAGCTGCGCCAATGGGGGCGGCTACTATCACTATTCCTACAGCGTAGTTCGCGGCTGCGACCGGATTGTGCCGGTCGACATCTACGTTCCCGGTTGCCCTCCGACTGCCGAAGCGCTGCTTTATGGCGTAATGCAATTGCAGCGGAAAATTCGCCGCGCTGGGACGATTGAGCGCTAAGATGGCTGTTGTGCATTCCGCCCCGAAATTCGCCTCTAATGAAGGCGTTATCGCTGAGCTGAGCGAAAGCATCAGCATCTGGCTCTTATCAGCGAGTGAAAAGCACGGCGAAGTTATTTTCACGGTGCAACGCGACGCGATTGAAGATGTGCTGCGCATTCTGCGTGACGATCACAAATATCAGCAAATGATGGAAATCGCGGGCGCCGACTATCCGGACCGCGCCGAGCGTTTTGAAGTCGTCTACATGCTCCTGTCGCTCACGAAAAACCACCGAATCATGGTGAAATGTTCCACCGATGAGAACACACCGGTTCCGACGGTCACAACGCTTTGGCCCAACGCTGGTTGGTTGGAACGTGAAGTGTTCGACATGTACGGTGTGACATTCGCAGGCAACAAAGACCTTCGCCGCATTCTGACCGATTACGGTTTCGAAGGGCATCCTTTCCGCAAAGATTTCCCGATGACTGGCTATACCGAGCTGCGTTATTCCGAGGAGGAAAAGCGGGTAGTGTATGAGCCGGTCGAACTGCCGCAGGATATGCGCACATTCGACTTCCTCAGCCCATGGGAGGGCTCCGATTATGTCCTGCCCGGCGATGAAAAAGCCGACGGTCCACCTGACGTGGACAAGCCCAAAACTACCGAAAAACCTGCGGACACGGGCGCTGGTGAGGAAGCCGAAGAACTCGCCGAAGAGGGGACAGAAGCTGTCCCCCCTAACATGGTTGAAGTCGAAATCACCGATGAGAAAGAGGAGGGCGGAGCATGACCGGCGGTATGCAAATCGAAGAATCGCCCACCACTGACGGCGAAGTCATCTCCAATTACACGATCAACTTTGGTCCTCAGCATCCGGCTGCGCACGGCGTTTTGCGCATGGTGATGGAGCTGGATGGCGAAGTGATTGAACGGATCGACCCGCATATCGGCCTGCTTCACCGCGGCACCGAAAAGCTGATCGAGCAAAAGACGTATTTGCAAGCGCTGCCTTATTTTGACCGGCTCGATTACTGTTCGCCGCTGTGTCAGGAGCATTCTTATGTGCTCGCGATAGAGAAGCTACTGAACCTCGAAGTGCCGGAGCGCGCGCAATATCTGCGCGTGTTGTTCGCCGAGCTAACCCGTATCTCGAACCACATGCTCAATATGGGCGCGCATGTTCTGGACGTCGGTGCGTTCACGCCGAACCTGTGGATCATGGATCTGCGCGAAGATTGTATGAACTTTTTCGAGCGGGCTTCGGGCGCGCGCATGCACTCGGCATGGTTCCGTCCGGGCGGCGTGCATCAGGATGTGCCGGAAAAGCTGCTCGTTGACATCGGTGACTGGCTCGACAACCGATTCTTCCAGCTATTCGACGACGCGATGAGCCTCGTTATAGACAACCGCATCTTCAAGCAGCGAAACGTCGACATCGCCGTGGTTAGCCGCGATGATGCCGTCGCTTGGGGTTTTAGCGGCCCGATGATCCGCGCAGCGGGCATTCCGTGGGACTTGCGCAAATCGCAGCCTTACGATGTGTATGACCGGATGGAATTCGATATTCCTGTCGGCACCAACTCCGATTGCTATGACCGCTTTATGGTCCGCGTGCAGGAAATTCGCGAGAGCGCGAAGATTATCAAGCAGTGCATCGCCCAAATGCCCCAAGGCCCAATTGCGAGCGACGATGGCAAGGTTTCCCCGCCAAAACGCGGCGAGATGAAGCAGTCGATGGAAAGCCTGATCCACCACTTTAAGCTCTACACAGAGGGCTTCCACGTGCCCGAAGGCGAAGTCTACGTCGCAACCGAAAGCCCTAAGGGCGAGTTCGGCGTGTATCTTGTGAGTGACGGCAGCAACAAACCATATCGCTGCAAAATCCGCCCAACCGCGTTTTCACATCTTCAAGCGATGGATTTCATGAGCAAAGGGCATATGCTGCCCGATGCAACCGCCATTCTCGGCGCGATTGATGTTGTGTTCGGGGAGTGTGACCGGTGACCTACATTAAGAATGTCCTCGCTTCAGTTTTTATCGGCGTTGTCGCGTATTTTATGGTGGTGATAGCTTTGATCGCACTTGGCTTTGCCGACGTGTCGATCGCGAAACCAATTGCGATCATATTTACCTTAGCCGTCGCAGTTGCCTTTGTGATTAGTCAGAAAGCGGAAGGGCAAACCAATGGCTGATCGTACACCCGCACCCGACACGCCTGAGCTCCGCGAACGCTGGGGGTCTTTTGCTTGGTCAAAAGCCAACAAGAAGACGGCTGACTACCATATCGCCAAATACCCCGATGGTCGTCAGAAATCGGCGGTGATGCCGCTGCTCGATTTGGCTCAGCGTCAGGTTGGCGAAGAAACCGATACGCAAGGCTGGTTGCCGCTGCCGGTGATTGAATATGTCGCCGCTTATATCGATGTGCCAGTGATCCGCGTGCTCGAAGTTGCGACATTCTATTTCATGTACAACATGAAGCCGGTCGGGAAATACCATGTGCAGGTCTGCGGCACCACGCCATGCATGCTGCGCGGGTCCGATGACATTATCAGCGCATGCAAATCGCGCGGTATGAAAATGGGCCATGTCTCCGAAGACGGCCTTTGGACGCTGACCGAAGTCGAATGCATGGGCAATTGCGCAACCGCGCCGATGGTTCAGATCAACGACGACAATTACGAAGACCTGACGGTTGAGCGGCTCGATGCCGTGCTCGACGCACTCGCCAAGGGTGACACGCCCAAATCCGGCACTCAGGAGCCAGGTCGTCACACATCCGAGCCAAAGAACGGTGCAACCACTCTCAGAGAGATGGTCGATGCGAACCACGATTATCGGGGCGAGTATTGATGCCAGAAAAGAGAGACAACAAGGCCATCGGCATTACGTTCGTGCTCGCCGGTCTGGGCGTAATTCTTTCGCTTGGCCTCACCGTTGGTTGGGTGTTCGCCCCTGCAGGTGCAGCGTTGGCGATTGTTGGCCTCGTCTATCTTACTCAAAACGGAGAGAGCGAATGAATAGCAGCGTTCTCATTCTAGCTATCGCGGGCCTATTCTGCTTTTTCGCTGGCGCATATCTTGCTGCCACGAACGACAATCGAACCACGGGTATTGTGCTGATGAGTATGGGCCTGCTGTTCCAGGTCGTTTGCCTGCGCCAATTGAAAATGAACAAGACGAAGGATGACGGCGATGCTGGCTGATAAGGACCGCATCTTCACCAATCTCTACGGTTTTCAGGATTGGGGCCTGAAGGCGGCGCAAAGACGCGGCGATTGGGATGGCACGAAAGCTCTGATCGAGCGCGGCAATGAAGCGATCATCGAAGAGATGAAAGCATCCGGCCTGCGCGGACGGGGCGGGGCCGGCTTTCCCACGGGCCTCAAATGGTCATTCATGCCGAAAAGCTCAGCTGATGGCCGCCCAAGCTTTCTTGTCATCAACGCCGATGAATCCGAACCTGGGTCGTGCAAAGACCGCGAGATCATTCGCCACGATCCGCATAAGCTGATCGAAGGTGCGCTTGTGGCCGGTTTCGCTATGCGTGCGCGGGCGGCCTACATCTACATTCGCGGCGAATATATTCGCGAAGCCGAAACGCTTCAGAAGGCAATCGACGAAGCCTATGACGCAGGCCTGATTGGCAAGAATGCATCGGGCACTGGATATGACTTTGACGTGTTCATGCACCGCGGTGCAGGCGCGTATATTTGCGGTGAAGAAACCGCGATGATTGAAAGCCTTGAAGGCAAAAAGGGCCAGCCTCGGCTTAAGCCTCCATTCCCTGCGGGCGCGGGACTCTATGGATGCCCGACCACGGTCAACAATGTCGAAAGCATCGCGGTTGTTCCGACAATCCTGCGGCGCGGCGCATCGTGGTTCAGCAGCTTCGGGCGCGAAGGCAATCACGGTACGAAGCTATTCCAGATCAGCGGTCATGTCGAACAGCCATGCGTTGTCGAAGAAGAGATGAGCATCCCGTTCCGCGAGCTGATCGAGAAGCATTGCGGTGGCATCACCGGCGGATGGGACAATCTTCTCGCGGTGATCCCAGGCGGCTCTTCTGTTCCGCTCGTCCCGGCCGAGCAGATTATGGACGCGCCGATGGACTTTGACGGGCTGAAAGACCTTGGCTCAGGGCTTGGCACAGCGGCTGTCATTGTCATGGACAAGTCGACCGACATCGTTCGCGCGATCAGCCGTCTTTCCTACTTCTATAAGCACGAAAGCTGCGGCCAATGTACGCCGTGCCGTGAAGGCACAGGGTGGATGTGGCGCATGATGGAGCGCCTGCGCACCGGCGATGCCGCAATCGAAGAAATCGATATGCTGCACGAAGTGACCAAGCAGGTCGAAGGTCACACGATCTGTGCGCTCGGCGATGCGGCGGCGTGGCCAATCCAAGGTTTGATCCGTCACTTCCGTCCAGAGCTTGAGAAGCGTATTCACGAGCACAACGCACAGTTTGCGGAGGCGGCCGAGTGAAGAAGTTTATTGCCCTCGGTGTTGCACTTAGCCTCGTCTCTGGCCTTGCCCATGCACAGCCCAAGCGCATGGAACGAGACGTTTCGAAGCAGCGCGGGGCCGTCGCCGCTTGGACTAATTGCATCGCGCAAGAACGCCGTGATGAGGTAAAGTCCGTCTTATTGCTCGACTATAGGGATGATGGTTATAAGAGCGCTTTGAACGAGCTCGCTCAAACCCGTGTCAGCAAGCAGTGTTTTAGAGCGATGCCACGCGCTTATCGGCAAATCCGCTTAACAGGTCTTCCATTCGCTGGCGGTCTTGCAGAACAGCTTATCGAAGATAGCCAAGAATCCTTACTCAGCCGGCTTTCGATGGCTGCTATTGGACGTGATCCGACGACCTTCAGCTATACTGATCAAATTGCGATGTGCACCGTTCGCGGCGCACCACATCTTGCGGCAAAATTGTTTGAAACCGAGTTCGAAACGGAAGAAGAGCAAGCCGCTCTGTCCGCCTTGAAGCCGGTTACCAAAGTTTGCACACAGCGCGGTGCGCCTATTGAGGCTTCGCCGCTCGCTATGCGGTCAATGCTGGCAACAGCATCTTACCGCTTGCTCGCTGCACAGGAAGAAATTGAAGATGCCTAAGGTCACCGTAGACGGCCAAGAAATCGTGGTTCCCGCAGGCGCGACTGTGCTGCAAGCGTGTGAGCTTGCGGGCAAGGAAATCCCGCGTTTCTGCTATCACGAGCGCCTAAGCATTGCAGGCAATTGCCGCATGTGTTTGGTCGAGGTGAAGCCCGGGCCGCCCAAGCCGCAGGCTAGCTGCGCATTGCCCGCTGGCGAAGGTCAGGAAATCCGCACCGACACGCCGATGGTTAAGAAGGCCCGCGAAGGGGTGATGGAGTTTCTGCTCATCAACCACCCTCTTGATTGTCCGATTTGTGATCAGGGCGGTGAGTGTGATTTGCAAGACCAAGCTGTCGCCTATGGCCGGGGTGGCTCGCGTTACGAGCGTGAGGACAAGCGCGCTGTCACCGAGAAGTATATGGGCCCGCTCATCAGCACCACGATGACCCGCTGCATTCATTGCACACGCTGTGTTCGGTTCTCCGAAGAAGTCGCGGGCGTAGACGAGATCGGCGCGCTCTATCGCGGCGAAGACATGCAGATCACGACGTATCTGGAGCAGGCCGCGAGCCACGAGCTTTCGGCGAACGTGATCGATTTGTGTCCCGTCGGTGCTCTCACGTCGCGGCCATACGCATTCGAAGCGCGGCCATGGGAGTTAAAGCGCACGCTCAGCATTGATGTGTCTGACGCCGTTGGCGCCAACATCTCTCTGCATTCGAAGGGCCGCGAAGTCATGCGCGCGCTGCCGCGCATAAATGATGACGTTAACGAGGAATGGTTGTCTGACAAGGCTCGCTATCAGGTTGATGGCCTGTCCAAACGTCGCCTCGACAAGGTGTTTATCCGTAAAGGCGGCAAGCTGGCTGCGGCGTCATGGACCGAAGCATTTGATGCTATATCAAAGCAACTCGGCAAGAAGAAATCGAGCATCGCCGCGGTTGCGGGAGACATGGTTGATTGCGAGACGATGTTTGCCGCGAAGACTTTGTTAAAGGCATGCGGCTCCACTCAGTTGGAAGCGCGGCAAACCGGCATGACGTATGACGTCAGCAATATTGCGGCGGTTAACTTTAACTCGACATTGGCCGGTATCGAGACCGCTGATGCCATCCTGATTGTGGGCAGCCATGTCCGCTGGGAAGCGGCGCTGGTGAATGCGCGCATTCGCAAGGCTGTGAAGGGTGGGGCTAAGGTCTTTGTCGTCGGTCCGGAATGGGAAACAACCTATCCCGCTGAATTCCTTGGAGAAGACCTGAAAGTTCTGAACCGGGTGCCGAAATCGCTAGGCGATAAGATGAAGGCGGCTGAACGTCCTGCTGTGATCCTCGGCGGCGTCGCATTGGCGAAAGGTGCGCTCGCACCGGCGCTTAAGCTCGTCGACAAATTCAAGCTGGTTCGTGATGGTTGGAACGGGTTCAACGTGCTCCACATGAGTGCGGCTCGCATGGGTTCGCTAATGCTCGACTTCACTGTCGATGGAGGCATGGCTGACATCGCTAAACAGGCTCCAAAGGTTCTGCTCAGCCTCGGCGCTGACGAGATGGATTATGAGCCCTTCACCGACAGCCTTAAGGTCTATATCGGTCACCACGGTGATCGCGGCGCGCATATGGCAGATATCATACTGCCTGCGGCGAGCTATGCCGAGAAAGATGGAACATACGTCAACACCGAAGGGCGCGTGCAATTCGCAGAGAAAGCCACGTTCGCACCAGGTGATGCACGCGAAGACTGGACGATCCTGCGCGCACTCGCCGACAGCCTAGGCGTGAAGGTTGGTTTCGACAGCTTTGAAGAGCTGCAAGGCGCTATGATCCAAGCTGTGCCAGCACTCGGCGAGGAAGGTTTGGCCGATTACGGAGAACTGCCAAAAGCCGACAGCAAAGCCAAAACGGAGGGCGAGATTAGCGCCTATCCAATAGCGGATTTCTACCTCACGAACCCAATCGCCCGTGCAAGCGCGGTGATGCAGCAATGTTCGCAAGAGCTGCTGCATGCGGACGAGATTAAGGAAGCGGCAGAATGACCGAATTCTTCCAGTCTTTCGGCATGTCCTATGAATGGGCATGGACTGTGGCGACGCTGGTCGGGATCATCACGATCTCGCTGCTCGTCATGTTCTCGGTCGCGATGGTGATCTATGTCGACCGTAAGGTGCTTGGCGCGATTATGATGCGCCGCGGGCCCAATGTGGTTGGCCCCTTCGGCTTGCTACAAAGCTTTGCCGACGGGCTTAAGGTATTCCTTCAGGAAACGATCATTCCGTCGGCCGCAAACAAGGGTATTTTCCTGCTCGCGCCGATCATTACCTTCACGGTGGCGCTTGCTGCGTGGGCAGTGATCCCGTTCGATGCGGGCGTTGTTGTGTCAGACATCAATGTCGGGCTGCTCTACATTCTCGCGATCAGCTCGCTGGGCGTTTACGGGGTGGTGATGTCCGGTTGGGCGTCAAACTCCAAATACCCGTTCTTTTCTGCCATGCGTGCGGCAGCTCAGATGATCTCTTACGAGGTGTCCATCGGTTTTGTGCTGGTGTGCGTCGTTCTGTTTGCCGGTACGTTCAATATGAGCGGCATTGTCATGGCTCAGCAAGGGCACGGCCTCGGCTTCGTCAACGGATTCTTCTTTAACCCGCTGCTGTTCCCGATGTTCGTGGTGTTCTTCATCTCTGCACTGGCCGAGACCGCCCGCGCACCGTTTGACCTTACCGAGGCGGAGTCCGAGCTCGTCGCGGGCTATCAGACCGAATATTCAAGCATGGCTTTCGCGCTGTTCTGGTTGGGTGAGTATGCCAACATCCTGCTGATGTGCTCGCTGTGCACGCTGCTGTTTATGGGCGGGTGGTTGCCGCCGGTCGAGTGGGCGCCGCTTTACTATGTGCCGGGGATCGTGTGGTTCCTGCTCAAGACGTTCTTCTTCTTCTTCCTGTTCAGCTGGATCTGGGCGACCGTGCCGCGATATCGCTATGATCAGCTGATGCGACTTGGCTGGAAGGTGTTCCTGCCAATGAGCCTGATCTTTGTTGCACTTATCTCCGGCTACCTGATGGCCACGGGGCATTTTTCATGACATCCGCAACCCAGCTCCTCAAATCGTTCACCCTGTGGGAATTTCTCAAGGCGCATGCGTTGACCTTGAAGTATTTCTTCAAACCTAAGGTGACGATCAACTACCCGTTCGAGAAATCGCCATTGTCCCCGCGTTTTCGCGGCGAGCATGCGCTTCGGCGGTATCCCAATGGTGAGGAACGCTGCATTGCGTGTAAGCTGTGTGAGGCCGTGTGCCCTGCGCAAGCGATCACTATCGAGAGCGAACCACGTGAAGACGGCAGTCGCCGCACCACGCGTTATGACATCGATATGACCAAGTGCATCTATTGCGGCTTCTGCCAGGAAGCCTGCCCGGTGGATGCCGTGGTTGAAGGACCAAACTTCGAATACGCCACCGAAACACGCGAAGAGCTGCTTTATGACAAGGCGAAGCTGCTCGCGAATGGTGACAAGTGGGAACGGGCCATCGCGGCTAATCTTGAAGCCGATGCGCCCTATCGTTAAGGGCGCGCACGGGACGGAAAAACAGGGATCATGATTCAAACCTTAGCCTTCTACCTGTTCGCAGGGCTGGTCATCGCAAGCGCGGTGATGGTCATCATGTCGCGCAATCCGGTGCATAGCGTGCTGTGGCTGATCCTCGCGTTTTTCAACGCGGCGGGCCTGATGGTTCTCGTCGGCGCGGAGTTCATCGCGATGCTCCTTGTCATCGTATACGTGGGGGCAGTCGCCGTGCTGTTCCTCTTCGTGGTGATGATGCTCGACATTGATTTTGCCGCCATGCGCGCAGGGTTTATCAAGAACTTCCCGCTGGGGATTGCGGTTGCGCTGATCCTGTTGGCGGAACTGATCCTTGGCCTTGGCGCATACAATGCTGGCGGGCTTGAGCTTGCCACTGCTGACGGCGCTGCGGCGCAACGTGTAGGCCAAAGCAACATCGAGGCAATAGGTGTGCTGCTCTATGGCCGCTATATCTTCTTGTTTGAAGTAGCGGGCATCATCCTGCTCGTGGCTATGATCGGGGCGATTGTGTTGACGTTCCAGCCTCCGAAGCCGGGCGCTCGTGGGCGTCAGGATATTGGGAAGCAGATCGCGCGCCGGCCCGAAGATGCAACCGTACTGAAGAACCCGGAAACCGGGCAAGGGATCGAGCTATGACTAATTTAGGCGGGGTCGGCATTGAACACTACCTTGTTGTCGGCGCGATCCTGTTCGTGCTGGGCGTGCTCGGCATTTTCCTGAACCGGAAGAATGTAATCGTTATCCTGATGGCGATTGAGCTTATTCTGCTCGCGGTGAACATTAATCTGGTCGCTTTCAGCGCCTTTATGAATGACCTTGTGGGTCAGGTGTTCGCGATGCTCGTTCTGACTGTTGCGGCCGCCGAGGCTGCAATCGGGCTCGCTATCCTAGTCATCTATTTCCGAGGTCGCGGCACAATCGCGGTCGACGATGTGAACCGGATGAAGGGATAAGCACCGGTGCAAACCCAAATCCTTCTTATCGTTTTCCTCCCTCTGCTCGCATCGATCGTAGCAGGGTTGGTGAACAAGAACGCGCCGAGCGTTTTTGCGAAGTCGATCACAACTGGCGCGCTGTTTGTATCGGCGGCTCTTAGCTGGCCAATATTCCTTGCGTTCTTGAATGGCAGCGCGATTGCAGAGGTCGTGCCGGTGCTCAAATGGGTCGAATCCGGCTCTATGAGTTTCGACTGGGCGCTGCGTGTCGACACGCTGACAGCGATCATGCTGGTCGTCATCAACAGCGTTTCCGCGCTCGTGCATCTCTATTCGTGGGGATACATGGAGGAAGACCCGGATCAGCCGCGCTTCTTCGCATATCTGTCACTTTTCACATTCGCGATGCTGATGCTCGTGACTGCAGATAACCTCGTCCAGATGTTCTTTGGCTGGGAAGGGGTGGGCCTTGCTTCGTATCTGCTGATCGGTTTCTGGTTCAAGAAGCCAACCGCCGGTGCCGCCGCGATCAAAGCATTTGTGGTCAACCGGGTGGGTGACCTCGGCTTTATGCTCGGTATCTTCGGCACGTTTCTGGTTTTCCAGACCACGTCAATCACAGAAATCCTTGAAGCCGCGCCAGCTATGTCAGGCACGACAATCGGCTTCCTCGGCATGCGCCTCTACACGATGGATATTCTATGTATCCTGCTGTTTGTGGGTGCGATGGGTAAGTCTGCGCAGTTGTTCCTGCACACTTGGCTGCCGGACGCGATGGAAGGGCCAACGCCTGTTTCTGCGCTGATCCACGCGGCGACGATGGTCACGGCGGGCGTGTTCATGCTTTGCCGCCTCTCGCCCATGTTTGAGACCGCCCCGGCAGCGTTGATGATCGTCACGGTTGTGGGCGCGGCAACGTGCTTCTTCGCTGCGACCATCGGCACAACCCAGTGGGACATCAAACGCGTCATTGCATACTCAACGTGTTCGCAGTTGGGCTATATGTTCTTCGCTGCCGGGGTGGGTGCGTACAATGTCGCGATGTTCCACCTGTTCACGCACGCTTTCTTTAAGGCACTGCTGTTCCTTGGCGCGGGCTCAGTCATTCATGCAATGCATCACGAGCAAGACATGCGGTATTACGGCGGTTTGCGGAAGCAAATCCCGTTGACGTTCTACGCTATGCTGGCGGGTACGCTCGCGATTACCGGTCTGGGTGTTTACCACCTCGGCGTTGGCTTTGCGGGCTTCTGGTCGAAGGATGCTGTGCTCGAAGTCGCCTTTGCACGCGGAACAGAGATTTCGGTTATGTCCTTCTGGCTCGGCGTGATCGCTGCGCTGCTGACGAGCTTTTACAGCTGGCGCCTCATGTTCCTTACATTCTGGGGCAAGCCGCGTTGGATTGAGAGCGAGCATATTCAGCACTCGGTTCACAAAACACCCGAAGAAGCGGGCGAAGACACAACCGGCGGATATCATCCGCATGAAAGCCCGATTGCGATGCTGATCCCGCTTGTCCTCCTGACAGTTGGAGCGATCGCCGCTGGTCAGGTTTTTGCGCCAAGTTTTCTTGATGATGCTACGTTCTGGGCTAGCTCTATCTTCTACAATGAAAACCTCATGCACGCGATGCATGCAGTGCCTTATTGGGTGAAGTACTCTGCTCTGGTCGTAATGATCCTCGGCTTTGCAGGGGCTTATCTCGCCTACATCGCCAAGCCTGAACTTCCCGCGAAGTTTGTCGCGGCTGTGCCGTGGCTGCACCGCTTCGTGTACAACAAATGGTATTTCGATGAGCTCTATGATCGTATCTTCGTAAAGCCTGCTTTCTGGTTTGGACGCCAGTTCTGGAAGCTGGGCGATATCGGTACGATTGACCGCTTTGGCCCCAATGGCATCGCTTGGGTTGTTGAGCGCAGCTCGGGCGCGACCAAGTCGATCCAGTCGGGCTATCTCTATACGTACGCGTTGATCATGCTGCTCGGCCTGATCGCGGCTATTACCTGGGTGCTCCTGTAATGGACGGCTTTCCGATACTCACCACCATGATGCTGGTGCCGCTTGCTGGCGCGATCCTTTGCTTGTTCTCAGGCGGAGCCGCCGCACGTGGCATCGCATTGGCAGCAACGCTGGCGACATTTGCTTTGGGGGTGCTGCTCTGGATGAATTTCGAGATTGGCGGGCCGCAGTGGCAGTTTACCGAGCGTGCGGAGCTGTTTGAAGGCTTCGCGTATGCTCTGGGCATCGATGGTATATCGTTGATGCTGATCATGCTCAGCGTGTTCCTAATGCCGATTTGTATCCTTGCCAGTTGGACTTCGATCAACAAGCGGGTTGGCGAATACATGGCGGCCTTCTTGTTTATGGAAGTGTTGATGATCGGCGTTTTCGCCGCGCAGGATCTGTTCCTGTTTTACATCTTCTTTGAAGCTGGCCTGATCCCGATGTATCTCATCATTGGTGTGTGGGGCGGAGATAATCGCATCTACGCCAGCTATAAATTCTTCCTCTACACGCTGTTTGGTTCGGTTTTGATGCTGATCGCGATGTTCTGGATGGTTGGCGCTGCCGGCACGTCAGACATACCGACACTTATGCAATACAACTTCGATGGCGATGCGCAATTCTGGCTGTTCCTCGCATTCTTCGCGAGCTTTGCGGTGAAAATGCCCATGTGGCCGGTTCATACGTGGCTGCCGGATGCGCACGTTCAGGCACCGACGGCGGGCTCTGTCATCCTTGCTGGGGTCCTGCTGAAGCTGGGTGGTTACGGCTTTATCCGGTTCAGTCTGCCGATGTTCCCTGAGGCGAGCGGCGAGCTTGCATGGATGATTTTCGCTCTGTCGATGGTGGCAGTGGTCTACACCTCGCTCGTCGCGCTGGTTCAGCACGATATGAAAAAGCTGATCGCATACTCTTCGGTCGCACACATGGCTCTCGTCACAGCCAGTCTTTTCGCATTCAACGTTCAAGGCCTTGAAGGCGCGATGATGATCATGCTCGGCCACGGCCTCGTATCCGGCGCGCTATTCCTGTGCGTTGGAGTTATCTACGACCGACTGCATACGCGCGAGATTAGCCGTTACGGCGGGCTCAGCATCAACATGCCGTATTACGCGACATTCTTCCTGCTGTTCACCATGGCCAGCATCGGTCTGCCAGGCACCAGCAACTTTGTTGGCGAATTCCTTGCGCTCGCAGGTATTTATCAGGTGTCAACGTGGGTCGCATTTGTGTGCACCACGGGCATTATTTTGGGCGCTGGCTACATGCTTTATCTCTATCGCCGCGTTGCCTTTGGTGCGCAGAACAATGAAGATGCGGCAGCAATGCCGGATATGGATGCGCGCGAATGGAGCATGATGGCCGCCATCGCAGCCGTGGTGCTGTGGATGGGCGTCTATCCTGAAAGTTTCCTTGCACCGATGCGGGCCGACATTGCCGCACTGGACGCAAGGATTGCCTCGGCGGCTCCGGCTGATGACAGCCAGTTGGCAGATGGTCCTGCTCGTGAGAGGGCGGCGAACGCTATCACCTTTGAAGCGCATGAAAGGGGAGACCACTGATGGACTTCGCAGCTTCCTTTGCGCTGATCGTGCCCGAACTTATCCTGACCGGCGCGGGTCTTGTTCTGTTGATGGTTGCCGCTTGGGGCGGTGACAAATCGGCTCGGTTTATCGCGATTGCTGCCGCCACAGCGTTTTTCGCTGCCGGATTGATGCTCGTTCCTGGTCTCCATTTCGGCACTGACGGACCTGAAGTCATCGCTTTTGGCGGCTTAATGCGGGTGGATACATTCGCGCTGTTTGCCAAAGCATTGATCTATCTTGCTGCCATCGCTTGCCTAATGGTTGCACCTGCCTTCTTCAGCGGTCCGGCCGCGGGAGCAGAGCGCGGGATGCGGGCTGAATTTCCAATTCTGATCCTGTTCGCGGCTCTGGGCATGAGCATCATGGTATCGGCCAGCGACTTTATGACGCTGTATCTCGGGCTAGAGCTAAACAGCCTCGCCTCATATGTCCTCGCAGCAATCCTGCGCCGTGATGGGCGCTCTGCGGAGGCGGGCCTGAAGTATTTCGTCCTCGGCGCTCTCGCATCGGGTATTCTCCTTTACGGCATGAGTCTGCTTTACGGCTTCACAGGTGGGACCGACTTTGCGACGGTTCGCGCCGGATTGACCGGCGAATTGGCAACCGGCGCAATGTTTGGTCTGATCTTTGTTATGGCTGGCCTAGCTTTCAAAATCGCGGCGGTTCCGTTCCATATGTGGACGCCGGACGTGTATGAAGGGGCGCCGACACCGGTCACGATGTTCTTCGCCACAGCCCCTAAGGTTGCCGCCGTTGCATTGACCGCGCGCGTCGTAATCGAAGTGTTCGGCGCACAGGTGCTCGCTTGGCAGCAGATCGTGATGTTCACCGCGCTTGCATCGATCATCTTCGGCGCATTGGGCGCCATCGGTCAGGAAAACTTGAAGCGGTTGCTCGCGTATTCCTCTATCAACAATGTCGGCTTCATCCTGTTGGGCCTTGCCGTGGCAGAACAAGCAGGCGTCAGTGCGATGCTAGTTTACCTGTTCGTATATGTTGCGATGAGCGTTGGCGCATTCGCCGCGTTGTTGATGCTTCGCGGTGAGGACGGAACTTTATACGAGACGTTCTCTGACATTCGCGGCCTATCCGTTACAAAACCTGCGATTGCATGGTGCCTGCTCTTCACGATGTTCAGCCTCGCCGGAATCCCACCATTGCTTGGTTTCTACGGCAAATTCGTAATTTTCCAGGCGACAGTTGACGCCGGATTGATCGTATTCGGCGCGATCGCTATTGCCGCCAGCGTGATTGGGGCGTTTTACTACATCAAGTTTGTCAAAGTGATGTTTTTCGACGAGCCTGAAGACGTGGTAAAAGGCAGCAGCGGAGCCGCGCATTGGGCGCTGCTGTTCCTGACCGCGGCGATCATCTCACCGCTTGGTTATCTGCTTACGCCATCAATTTCTGACCTCGCTGATAAGGCAGCCTCGGCGCTGTATCTCGCGGTTTGATCGAAACGATTGAGGTCACTGGTTCCACCAACGCTGATCTAATCGATAGGATCGGCAATGGAGAAGCCGTCTTAGAAGGCAAATGGCTTCAGGCAGAACGCCAAACTGGCGGGCGAGGGCGACTGGGCCGAAAATGGGAAAGCCCGAGCGGCAACCTTTTTTGCAGCACAGTAATTGATGTCCGTGAGGGTGATCCGCCCGCCCACAGCCTTTCGTTTGTCGTCGGTCTTGCTGTATCCGACGCACTCAAACGGAGCCTCCTACCACGGACCCCTACTGTGCTGAAATGGCCGAATGACGTACTCGTTCGCGGTGCGAAGATCGCGGGCATTCTATTGGAACGGGTGGGGGATAAGGTCGTCGCGGGCGTGGGTGTAAACGTTTGCCACGCGCCAGAGCTACCGGATCGTGAAACCACATCTGTCCTGTATGAGAATGGCAAACATGGAGGGAACCCGGGGCTCGTTCTGTCGCTGCTCGCTGATGCTCTTGTCCAACGCGTCAGCAATTGGCGTCAATTCGGATTACCGGCCACACTTGATGCATGGACAGGCGCTGCGCATCCAGTAGGGACTGCGCTGTCTATCAAGTCAGGTGATGAAGGTGAAGTGCGAGGCAGCTTTGCCGGATTGGATCAGAACGGCGCATTGCTACTGTGCTTGGCGAATGGCGCCTTGCGGACTATCCATGCTGGTGATGTTGCGATGATTGCGGAAGGATAATTGATGCTGCTCGCTGCCGATGTCGGAAACACCAATGTGGTATTCGCCCTGTTCGAACCTGACGGGAAGGGAGGGCTATCCACACGCGCCCGCTGGCGCATCGCAACCGATCCGCGCCGGACCGGGGATGAGTATGCGGTTTGGCTTCTACAATTGCTCGAAATCGAAAATGTATCGCGCGATGCAATTGAGCAGATTGTCTACGCTTCTGTTGTCCCGCGTGCTGATCACAATCTCAGCGTATTGGCGCAAAAATATTTCGGGATCACACCTCTAAAGGCGGGTGAGGGCAAAGCTGCGTGGCAGTTTGCGATTGATGTCGACCAGCCAAGCTCGCTTGGCGCGGACCGCGCTCTCAATATCCTCGCCGCCCATAAAAATTATGGCGGCGATTTGATCGTGATCGATTTCGGCACCGCGACCAAGTTCGAGGCGATTGATTTCAATGGTGCGTATAAAGGCGGGTCGATTGCTCCGGGGATCAATCTGTCGCTCGATGCATTGGTGGGTAAGACGGCTAAGCTCCCTCGCATTGCTATCCGCGCTCCCGAGAGCAAAAGCGTGATTGGTCGCAACACCGAAGATCAAATGCTGATTGGTGTGTTCTGGGGCTATGTCGCGATGATGGAGGGCATAGTCGAACGTATGAAGGCCGAGATTGGTCGCCCTGCGAAGGTGGTTGCAACAGGCGGTCTCGCGATCTTGTTCGACGATGCGACCGATATATTTGACCATGTCGATGCCGATCTAACGATTGAAGGCCTCGCCATCCTTGCGCAGCAGGCCGCTGACGCGGACTGAATTTTACCAGAATAGAGATTACGTGAAAAACAACTTTACCCCCGAAAACGAACTGCTTTTCCTCGCCCTGGGCGGCTCCGGAGAGATTGGCATGAATGTCAATTTATACGGCTGTGATGGAAAGTGGTTGATGGTCGATCTCGGCATGACTTTTTCAGGCAATGAATATCCTGGCGTCGATCTAGTCTTCGCGGACCTGGAGTTCATTGAAGAGCGCACACGCGACCTGCTTGGTATTGTCCTAACTCACGCGCATGAGGACCATATTGGCGCTGTCCCGTATTTTGCAGGTGAGCTCGGTGTGCCGCTTTATGCGACCCCATTCACGGCCGATCTGGTCGCGCGAAAGCTTGAAGAGGCTGGTTTGCTGGGCAAGGTCGAGCTGAACATTATCGAAGAAGATCACGGACAGATCGACATTGGTCCCTTCAGCGTGACGTATTTGCCGCTTGCTCACTCTATTGCAGAGGGCAATGCGCTGCTTATCGACACGCCTTATGGCAAAGTGTTTCACACCGGTGATTGGAAGTTGGACGAGGAGCCGATCATCGGCGAGCCGACTACCGAGGAGGAGCTGCGCGCGATTGGCGATGACGGCGTGCATACACTTGTTTGTGACAGCACGAACGTCTTCAACCCCAACCCTTCAGGTTCGGAAGGGGCAGTGCACACGGGCCTGATGGAGGAAGTGGCGAAACACGCGGGTAAGCGCGTGCTTGTGACAACCTTTGCGAGCAACGTTGCGCGTCTCCAGACCCTTGGCGAAGTTGCCCGCGAGAACGGGCGCCAGCTTTGCGTTGCAGGGCGATCACTCGACCGGATTATCGAGGTTGCTCAAGACAACGGCTACCTAGAGAATTTCCCGCAAACGGTGGACTTCAATACCGCGATGAACTTGCCGCGCGGTGAGGTGATGATCCTCGCTACTGGCGGGCAGGGAGAGCCCCGCGCGGCTCTTTCAAGGATCGCTGATGATAATCACCGCTTGTCGCTTAGTAGTGGCGACGTGGTGCTGTTTTCGTCGCGCCAGATCCCCGGTAACGAGATTTCGATTGGCAAGATCCAGAACATGCTTGCGGCAAAAGGTGTGACGATGGTCACTGACCGGCAGAGCATGATTCATGTTTCTGGCCATCCCGGTCGCCCTGAGCTTGAGGCTCTCTATGAGTGGCTGCGACCAGAGGTTCTGGTGCCGGTACATGGTGAAATCCGTCACATGCGTGAGCAAGCCAAGGTCGGTAAAGAGGCTGGTATCCCGCACAATGTCGTACAATCAAACGGTGACATCGTCCGGTTGGCTCCTGGTGACCCCGGACGTCTGGCTCAAGTCCGCAATGGCCGCCTAGTCCTTGATGGAGACATCATTGCTCCGGCAGATGGGGAGGCCATCACAATGCGGCGTCGGATTTCGGGCGAGGGCGTTATGGTCGTTGTCCTGCTAAGGGGAGAGAAGCCGGCAATTGAGGCGGTGGGTCTACCTTTAGACGAAGACCTTCCAGAGTTTATCGAAGAAACTCAGGAAGACATTCTGAAAGCCATCGGTAAGCTTAAGGGCAGGGATGCGCAGGACCCGGCTGCGGTGCACGAAGCAGCGCGTCTAGCAGCGCGCCGCGCCGCGCGGCGGTGGGCTGGTAAGAGCCCGCAAGTGCGGGTTATAATGCCGGGCTTGGTTCGTGAAGGATCGCGGTGATGGAGTGGACGTCGATCCTAGCGATCTATTTTCTGATCTGGGTGATGACAGCTTTCATCATGCTGCCGTTTGGTGTTCGTACAGCTGAAGAGGTTGGCGAGGCGGTCATTCCGGGTCAGGCAGAGAGCGCGCCAGTTAACTTCCGACCACGCAAACTGCTTATCCGCGCGACGATAATCGCCATCATTTTGACGACGTTGTTTGTGCTCAATTTCGAATATGGTTGGATCGGTGTCGAAGTGCTCGACATCTTTCCGAAGCCACCAAGTGCAACTGGCGAAGCGGCCTAATTCCGGAAACGCTCAATCGATTGCGCCAGCACAACGTAAAGCTTGCCCATATCGGATCCCAAGACTGTGACGCCTAGGGCATTGCCATCGCGTGTGGAAAGCATCGAACGCAGCATCTTTTCAAAGTCATGGATAAAGCGGCTGACATTCCCTTTAAACGCGTCATCACGTTGGTAGAGATCCGCAATTTCGCGTGCCTCATTGCTATCAATTAGTCGAACTGCCCGCCGTGTGAAGATGCCACGATCGCCCTTTAAATAGGCATCCCAAGCGGTGTCTGAAACTTCTTCAGACAGAGCAGAAGCGATATCTATCGCGTTCGAATTGAGGCTGTCCGTGATAAGCGACATCCTGCGCGCAAAATCGTTGTTGATTTGCTCCTCGGCCTGCTCGCGAGCATCGGCAATTCTCTGTTCAAGGTTACCGGTGAGTTCGTTCACTTTAACCAGTTGATCGCGCAATTGAACGGTCGCTTCCCTACCGACACCGGAAGCATGTGCCGCCGCTTGTTCAAGCTTCCCGATTGTCTCGGCGCTTGATGTGCGCAGCGATCTCTCTAGGGCTTCGACCGCATCTTTTCCGATGCCATCAGCCAGCGCAATCACCTTGCTACGAGCGCCTTCGTCCAAGGCAGCGAATGCGGCATTCGTTGCCGTTTCGAGTTTCTCCAATGCTTCTCGCAGTGCATCCTGTGTCTCGCCAGCCATCGATTGGCTCTCATCTGAGAGCAATGCAAAGCCTGACCTCAACCCCTGTAGCTTAGCCAGTGTTTCCTCGGCCTGCTCACCCAACTTGGTCTGTAGCGTTTCAATTGAACTCTCGGTTTCGCTGACAGTTTCGCGTGTCGTCACAAGGTATTCGCTTAGCTCACTGCCGTGCTGGCTCGCCTGAAGCATGAGACCGCTTAACTCGGTTGCGCGGGCTTCTACGGCACCCAGTTCATCAGACGCGCCCTTAATCGCTGCTGGAAGGTCTTCGCGGCTGTGTTTCGCGCCTGATTGAATGATCTCCAGCAAGCGAATTCCTGATTCCGTTAGCCCGTCAAGCTGTGCTTCGGTCTCCGCCAAAGCAGCCCGCTTGGCTTCAATCTGCGCGTCCAGATCTTCGAGACCAGAAGTGAGATTTGTACGGGTCGATTCGCCGTGCTCAGATACTTTTCCGATCAACTCGCCGAGTTGATCCAACTGCTGGGTCATCTCTACCGTGTGCGCGACCAGCTTTTCAGTCTCCGCCGTTTGGACTTCACGTCGTTCGGCAATGGCTTCATCCAGATCAGAAAGTCGCTGTGCAAGCACTTCTGTCGCCTGAGCTTCGCGGGTATCAAACCCGGCCTGCTTGCGCTCCATTTCTTCTACGAAGCGCGCATCGCGTTTTGTCAGTGCTTCTTCAAAACGGTCGGCATCCGCTTGCATCTCGGAAAGGCGTTGCTGAGCAGCAGCAATTGCTTTTTGATCCAAACGGTCGAGTGAATCGACCATCGTCGTGACTTCGTCGCCAATCCGCGACTTTGCAGCTCTCAGTTGTTCTAGCGCCCCAACTTCGGCTTGCCGCAAGGTGGCAGAAACGGCTTTCGCCTCGCTTTGCAGTACGATAATTCGTTTGTTCATCGCAGAAAGGGCATGTTCTTCGGCTTCGCCAATTTCGTCTCGATAGGCGCCTGCCTCGGTCTGCAACGCAGCAAAACGATTGGAAACCAGGCTGTCAATCTGAGCTAGCTGCCCTTCAAAACCGCTCAGCGTCTGACCGACTTTCTCGCCTAACGCTGTTACCTGATTTTCGCTAGCGCTGCCGAATTGGTTCAAGCGTTCGAACCCCGTCACCAACTTTTCCAGCTGCTCTTGGGCGGTTCGCCCCGCATTGCCGACTTGGTTTGAGACATCGCGAGCAGAGTTCGCGACAACAGGCAAATCATCACGCAGCTTTGTCATATTGTCCAAGGCGGTCTCGCTGGCGCTGCCAATCCGGTCCACCTGTTTACCGTTGTTTTTGATCAAATCTTGGAGCTCGGACGCATGCGTAGTAAGCTTCTCGCTCGCAATGCGGCCTAAAGATTCCAGTTCGCGTGATTGTGCGCCAAGAAATTCGCGAGCTAGACTCAATTCGCGATTCACGACATTGAGACGGCCTTCGAGACGTGTACTTTCCTCACTGAGAGCAGAAGCCGTGTTCGCAAACCGTTTGGCTTCGGCGCGCGAATTTCGCATCGCGATGAGCCATGTCACCGCAACCAGCAAAACAGGAACAGACCAGTCAATGATCCAGCGCGTCCATTGCGCCGGGGCCGCACTCGCCGCAGCCGCAAGTTCCGCGCGCATTGCCCAACCGTAAAGGGCTGTCCAACCGGCCACTACAAGAATGGCAAATGCAGGCGCTACCCAGGTAAGTCTACCGGATCCATTCTCAAAATCGTCCTCGTACAGATCGTATTCTTCAACGTCGTCCGATGCCGCCTCAAATTCGTTCGAGATAGCTTCGTCGCCTCTCGCCACGCCTTCGGCAGCTGTGTCTTCGGAATTCAAGCCAATGGCCCGGACGATCTGGTTCTTCTTGGTCATGCACCCCAGATACCACAGAAGGGCTGTGGATAAACCCCGCTTTAACTATCTAGGGTCTATGAGTGCGAAATGGCTTATGAAAGCGGAGCACTTGATGCCACTTTGGCGGCGGCGGCGGGCAATGACCCGGCGTTGATGCGCGAGCTTCGCGCTGCTTTTATCGAAAGTGCACAAAAGCAGCTGGATTTGCTGAAAAGATCGCGGTGCGACGGCAACTGGAATGTCGCAGCGATGCGGCTAAAGGGCCTTGCCGCGAGTTTTCACAGCGAGGAACTTCTCGATGCAGCTGAGAAAGCTCTTATTTCTGCGCCCGGTGAACCGGCAGCCATACGCGACATCGAAACAGTTCTGGATCGCTTTTAGGCACTGTTTCGGCGCGAATTGCGCGCTGCTTCCCTCAAATTTTACCGGTATCCACAAGACGTCGCTTGAAGCGGACGCTCTAACACGCCTAGCACTGCGGGGCGCCTTGTTGTGGCGCTTTGTTGAGAGATGGCTTCTTTGAACACCGCATTACTGTCGGCGCGAAAACGTACTGCAACTGGTGATCTGCGAGCGTTGATACCGCTTGTTGGTGAGCCAGTGATTGCGTGGCAAATTTCTCTTGCGATGCAGCTGGGATGCACTCGAATTGTCGTTCTTTGTGACGCACCATCGCCAGAAATTCTGGAATTGCAGCATACAGTCGAAGACAAAGGAGGCGAATTCCATGCCATCCGTACATCATTGCAGCTGCTTACACTGCTGAAGCCCGATGAGGTTTTGCTGATGCTACTCGACGGATTGGTGGTGGATCCGCAGTTGGCTGAAATCGCTGTGAAAGATGGCGAAACGCTTCGCAGTTCGGTTTTTACTCTGGAAGCAGGATCGGCGCTGACCGAGCGATACCCGGCAGAATTTGAACGGATTGATGCGACGCGCTGTTGGGCAGGGCTTACAACAATGCGAGCGTCCCACGCTCAGAAGCTGGCAGACCTGCCTCCTGATGGGGACACCATATCATTGCTTTTGCGGATTGCGCTGCAGTCTCGCACAGAAACCAACCCGATCCTGTTGGACGAACACGAGCCAATCCAATGGCTTCTCGCGGCAGATACAGAGGCAGTTGTAGAGCGCCAAGAAACTATCCTAGACTTAGCTGTGCCAAAGTCCGAGTGGAGCGGTCCAACCCTCGCGATTGCGTCAAAACTTGTCAGGCTAAGCGCGGGAACAGGCATTGCTAATGGTCCCGCCATTTGCGTTATCACAGCGGTGATTTTGGCTATCTTGTCGGTCGGTTTGGTTTCCTATGGCAATGCATCGATCGGGCTTGGTGTTGCCGCTCTTGGGGCGGCAGTCGGCTCATTTGGTGAGATTTCTCGGGACACGAAAGTCACGCTCTTTGGTGCCGCCGATCACCTCAATATATTTGGGTATTTCAATGCTGTGCGAGACGTTTTTGCTATCGCATCACTCGCTTTTGCGCTCACTGTACAGCCGGTGGTGCTGGCGGCACTTCCGATATTTGTAGTCGGCTTACTGTGGTTGGCAGCGGGCAATTCTACGCTTCGTGTCGCCCCATTTTGGAACGACCGCGCGTTGCACCTTGCGGCGCTTGCAATTTGTACCGTCTATGATGTGCTCAGCGAAGGTCTGGTCTTGCTGGGCTTGTTGGCGCTTGCCCAGTCTACTTGGCGACATTTCTTCGCTATCGATGAGTGAGCAATTTTGAGCCTTTGAATGGCGATTAAAGATGGGCGTAACGGTGAAAAAAGGCGTAGAGCCCCGATCCGAAAACCCCGAAAGGGAAACCGGTGTCGAGTTGATCCTGACGGATGAACTTGCCCGTGCAGATCGCGCCCTCAGTTCGGTTCCGCCGGTACTGACGCACATGCTAGCAAGTTCAGGCCAAACTCTGGTGAGCGATGCGATAGTTGCTAGACTCCGCGGTATGCTTTCATCAATGGCATCGCAGCTGCTCTCAGCCAGAAATGAGACAGCAAGACCATTGGAAGACAGCCGCACGGTGGATCAATTGTCTGACCGGCTTGCGGGGGACAATGTCGTCCTCAGTTATTGTTACGCATTGGCAATGGAAGGCATCTTGACCGAGCGCCTTGCGCATCGCGCTTCGATTGATCCTATCCTTAGCCCGCTGCTTCAGGAATTGATCGCCTCGGATCGGCCCGCTGTCGCCGAAATGGCAATGAATGCGTTGGCGGCCCAATCGCGTTTCATCCAAAGCCAGAGGCGGATGGAGTTGCCTCTTTCTGAGCTTCCGGCTGAACTACTGGATACGGTTCTTAAGCGGTGGATGAAACATGACAAAACTGATCCAACTGCTGCGGAAGCAGTCAAGCGGATCAAGGCGAGTTATGATGAAGGCGCCGGCCGGATTGGTCTGTTCGCACGGCTTGTTGCCTCTATGAAATCTGGTGTCGTCGCGGCGTTGGAGCTTGAGCACGCAGGGCTTGCCCTATTCGCCAGTGCGCTTTCGAAAATCACTCATGAATCCCGCGAGCTCACAGTCCTAGGCTGCCACGAGCAACAAGCTGCACGGCTTGCGCTCAGCTTGCGAGCAGGCGGGCTTTCACCTGCCTCTATCGAGCGCCAGTTCATGCTGTTGGAGCCCGTTGATCGTCTGCCAAGCGATATTGCTTCCATTGACCCTGCTCGCGCCGCTCTCGTGCTGAAACAAGCACGTTCGAAAAGGGCGTTCTAGGCCTGTATAATGAAGAGATCTGACAACCTGCTGGTCGCGCGAGGCCTTACGGACTTTGAAGACCGTTTGATCACAGCCGACGATTTGCTGTCGGAGCTGCAAGAAAATTGTGGCGGGTGTCTGCCTGGTGTTGTGGCAGTTCCGGAACTCCTTGAGCTGGTCAGGCAAGGCCGTGAACTGGGTCTTCGAATTGCCCGTGAGTTCCATGCATATGACGGAGCGGATGAGGTCAGCGGGTTTGTTAGGATTCATCCGTTGAGTGATGAGATTGGGGGATGTGAGCTTTTCGTCGAGAACTGGCAGCGAACACCGCCCAAAGCTGGCTCAACGCGAGAGATGGCGGACCGGTTGGACACAATCGACCGTGCAGCAGCGGAAATCACCATTCGCCTTGATCAGGCGCAAAGAGTGCAACTGCTCGACAGTTCAGCAACGGACACGACTGCGTTTGAAGATCAAGTCACGGATAACCCAGGCAAAGTCTGGACGCATTATGTGGATTTGCAAGGGATTGCCCATCAGCAACCGCTCCATTGGCGCCTGTTGGATGGCGTTGAGTGCAGGTTAGCCGGCTCGGAGCGACCGTGGCGGGTCAGGCTGCTGCCCATTGGTGCCGCGAACGGTGCTCCTCGCGGGTTTGAGCTCCTGCTTGTTGCAGACAGGCCGATCTATGAAGAATCCCAGCTTGATGACTCAGAATACAGCCCGCAAACCCGTTTTATCGGGAGCGCGCTCACACCAGTCCTTCGGCAGCCCATCGCTCGGATCATCGCTAACGCGGAAACAATCAGAGCGAAATTGGCTGGCCCTCTCAAAAGCGAATACAGCGAATATGCAGGCAATATAGCCTCGGCGGGACAGCATCTTTCAGGGATGCTGGACGATCTCACCGATCTTGAAGTGGTAGAAGCTCCTAGTTTTTCGACGATTAGCGAGAAGGTAGATTTGGGAGACGCGGCCAAACGCGCCGCGGGGATATTGGGTGTCCGCGCGCAAAATCGCGCAATCAAACTAGAAATCGTCAACGAATCCGAGAAGGTGATCGCCCAAGCTGAATTCCGCCGGGTGCTGCAGATCCTGATCAATCTCATCGGAAACGCGATCGCATACTCCCCCGAAGGGAGCACGGTTACTATGGCGACTGCCGGAAATTATGCGGGAGTGGTATCGGTCTCAGTCGCAGATGAGGGCGCGGGCATTCGCGGTGACCAAGCCGAGAAGATTTTCAACAAGTTCGAGCGATTGGGGCGTGATAGCAGCGGAGGTCCAAGTGCTGGCTCCGGCCTTGGCCTCTACATCTCCCGCAAACTGGCTCTCGCGATGGATGGCGATCTAAGTCTCGCCCCAATATCAGGCGATGAAACGGCATCTGGCGCGGAATTTACGCTAAGCTTGCCCGCAGCCAGCTAACCTCTGGGCGGCACGCTGCCGTTATCCAATACGATACAGATAGAATTTGGGCGGCGCCGGTGGACTTGCAACGCAAGCCAGCCAGTGCCGCCCATAGTATTCTGCCCGGGACTTAACGGTCGCTAAGCGGCACGTAGTCGCGCTGTGTCGGACCGGTATAAAGCTGACGCGGGCGACCGATAACCTGTGCTGGATCGGAAATCATTTCGTTCCACTGCGCAACCCAACCCACAGTACGGGCGAGGGCAAAAAGTGCGGTGAACATCGTAGTCGGGAAACCAATCGCAGACAGGATGACACCCGAATAGAAATCAACATTCGGGAACAGCTTTTTCTCTTGGAAATACGGATCGTTAAGAGCCATTTCTTCCAGAGCGAGTGCAGTTTCGAAAACAGGGTCTTTCACGTTCAGTGCGTCGAACACTTCGCGGACTGTTTTTTGCATAACAGTCGCACGCGGATCGTAGTTCTTATAAACTCGGTGTCCAAAGCCCATCAGGCGGAATGGATCATTCTTGTCTTTGGCACGCTCGATGTAATGCGGGATGCGGTCCGGCGTACCAATTTCGCGGAGCATATTGAGCGCCGCTTCGTTGGCGCCGCCGTGCGCTGGACCCCACAGACACGCAATACCGGCCGAAATACAAGCAAACGGGTTCGCGCCAGATGAACCGGCAAGACGAACGGTCGATGTCGAAGCGTTCTGTTCATGATCAGCGTGAAGGATGAAAATCCGGTCCATCGCTTTTTCAACTGCCGGGATAACTTCGTATTCCTCAGCCGGAACACCGAAAGTCATACGCAGGAAATTGCCTGTGTAGCTTAGTGAATTATCAGGCTGCATCATTGGCTGACCGATGGAGTACTTATATGCGCTCGCCGCGATCGTCGGCATTTTCGCAATCAAGCGGTGCGAGCTGATCTTGCGGTGCTCCGGGTCAGAAATGTCGGTGCTGTCATGATAAAACGCAGAGAGCGCACCCACGACGCCGCACATGATCGCCATCGGATGCGCATCACGGCGGAAACCCTGATAAAACTGGCGCATCTGATCGTGCAGCATAGTGTGCCGCGTGATCGTGTAAGTGAAATCGTCGAGCTCTTCACTGCTTGGCAATTCGCCATTGAGCAACAGGTAAGACGTTTCCATAAAGCTGGATTGTTCGGCCAACTGCCCAATCGGGTAACCGCGGTGCAGCAGGATGCCTTCCTGACCGTCAATATAGGTCAGCGCGCTCTCGCAGCTGGCGGTTGATTTATAGCCAGGGTCGAATGTGAACTTGCCAGTCTGACCATAAAGCCTGCGGATATCGACCACATCCGGGCCGGTGCTTCCCTGCAGAACGGGGAATTCGTAGGTATCGCCGCCTACTTCGAGTTTGGCGTTATTATCTGCCAAGATGTGTCTCCTGCTAAAATCTCAGTTGCCTTGCCCTGAGCTCACGCAGCCTGTGCGTCGAGCCGAGCGAGGGCTTCTTCCCGTCCCAAAAGGACCAGAACATCGAAAATTCCGGGCGAGGTTGTCGTTCCGGTGAGGGCAGCTCGCATTGGCTGCGCCAACTTGCCGAACCCCAATTCGAGTTGCTCTGCAAGTGATTTTGTAGTGGCTTCGAGAGCCTCGATTGTCCAGTCATTTTCGCTCTTCAAAGCGTCCGAAACCGATGACAGGCGCGCTCGCCCCTCATCATCGAGCAATTTTGCCGCCTTTTCGGTCATATCGAGTGGGCGCTTTGCAAACAAAAAGCCTGCACCATCAGCAACTTCATGGATGCTCTTTGCGCGGGTTTTGAGGACAGGCATTGCCGTTGTCAGCAATTCAATATCAACTTCGCCATCGATATGTTTTGCAGCCATGTTAGCTAGCATCGTATCGTCAGCTTCGCGGATATAGTGACCGTTAAGGTTTTCCAGCTTCTTTGTGTCAAAGCGTGATGGGCTTTTTCCGACACCCGATAATTCAAACAGGTCAATCGCTTCTGCTCGGGTGATCTCTTCGCGGTCTCCGTGACCCCATCCAAGGCGCAGGAGATAATTGAAGAGGGCATCGGGCAGAACGCCCATCTCATCGCGATATGCTTCTACACCTAAAGCGCCGTGGCGTTTAGATAGTTTTGCCCCGTCCGATCCATGAATCAGAGGAATATGCGCGTAAACCGGGTCAGGCCAACCGCCCTCAATCGTATCCATAGCCCGGTAAATCGGCAATTGGCGGAAAGCGTTGTTAAGGTGATCATCCCCGCGAATTACGTGGGTGACGCCCATATCATGGTCGTCGACAACCACGGCCAGCATGTATGTCGGTGAACCGTCTGCGCGTAGAATAATGTAGTCATCCAGTTCGTCATCCTTAACCGTAACAGAGCCTTGGACTTCGTCTTGAATTGTGGTTTCACCGCCTTGCGGGGTCTTTAGACGGACGGCAAATGGCGCACCCTCTTGTGCTTCGGAAGGATCACGATCACGCCACCGACCATCATAGCGCATCGGCTGTTTATTGGCGCGCTGTTCGGTCCGCATCTGCTCAAGCTCTTCGGGCGTAGCATAACACTTATACGCGTGACCCGCTGCGAGTAACTTCTTCGCTACGTCGGCATGACGGTCCGCTTGTGCTGATTGGAACGTTGGTGCCTCGTCATAATCTAGGCCGAGCCAATCAAGACCATCAAGAATTGCATCAATAGCCTCTTGAGTTGAGCGCTTCTTGTCGGTGTCTTCGACCCGAAGAAGCGCCTTTCCGCCGTGATGGCGAGCATAAAGCCAATTGAATAAGGCAGTGCGAGCGCCGCCAATATGAAGAAAACCAGTGGGTGAGGGTGCAAACCGCGTGACAATTGTGCCCTCGCTATTGCCTCTTTCACTTGCCATATTCTTCAAATTCCTTTTCTATTCGCACTTGCGTTTAAGGGGAGTACCGTGCGCGAGCCGCCATTAGTACCCTTGGGCGAAGAAGTATCCAGACCTGCCGCCGCAATTGGTGTTGCAGTGCAGCGCCCTTGGCAAAGGGGCGCAGGCTTGTCCAGCATCGTGCGAAGGATCGGCGACAGCGTCGAACACTTCCTGAGCAGTTCTGGTTTTGACCGTGCGCCATGGTTGGCGGTGGTATTCGGTGCAGGAATTCTTGCTTGGTTCGCGCTCAACTCTCCCTGGCAATGGGCAGCGGTGATTGGCCTAAGCCTCTTGATCGCGTTGGCAGGGAGTGCTGTTTGGCGCGGGGACGAGGAGCGCGGGCATATTCGGGCCGCAACGATTGCGTGCGGGTTGGTGTTTGCTGCGGGCGTCGCCATCATCTGGCTAAGATCGGAACTGATCGGGGCCGAAGCGATCGAACGGCCAGTCGTCGAGCGTGTGCAGGGCTATGTGCTGGACCGAGAGGATCAACCTGCTCAGGAACGCACGAGACTTACCCTAGCGATTAGAGATGCTGAGGCCGGCGTCGCACGCAAGATTCGGATCAATGTGCCGCTTGAAAAAATGGAGGAGGCACAAATTGCGGGGCCGCTGCTTGTTGAAGGCGCCGTGATAAAGGCACGGGTAAGGTTGATGCCGCCCGCGAGCCCGATGTTACCCGGCTCGTATGATTTTGCGCGGGCTGCATGGTTCAAAGGTCTGGCTGCTACGGGAAGTGTGATCGGGCCCATTGAGATTGTCGAACCCGCTCCGCAATCGAGCGGGCTTCCAGCAGTCCAGCGGGTCTTGTCCTCACATGTGCGGGAACGCGTGGACGGCTCAGCAGGGACCATTGCCGCGGCGTTCGCAAGCGGAGATCGAGGAGCGATTGCGGAGGCCGATGAAGAGGCTATGCGCGATGCCGGTTTGACGCATCTGCTCTCTATTAGCGGGCTTCACGTTAGCGCCGTTATTGCCGCAGCATACTTCCTCGCGATCAAGCTGCTCGCTTTATTCCCACCTATAGCATTGAGAGTCAGGTTGCCGGTCATCGCTGCAGGCGTGGGCGCATTGTCCGGCGTTGGCTATACGCTCTTAACGGGGGCCGAAGTTCCAACCGTCAGAAGCTGCGCTGCCGCAATGCTTGTCCTAATCGCGCTCGCCATGGGCCGTGATGCGCTTTCACTTAGAATGGTCGCGGCCGCCGCAGTGTTTGTCATGCTGCTTTGGCCAGAAAGCATCGTCGGCCCGAGCTTTCAGATGAGCTTCTCCGCGGTAGTTGCAATCGTCGCACTGCATTCGTCTGGAGCTGCGAGAACCTTTCTCGCGCCCAGAGAAGAGCCGTGGTGGCGCCGCAGCGGCCGTCAAATCACCATGTTGTTCATCACAGGCATGATCATCGAAATTGCTCTGATGCCGATTGTCCTGTTCCATTTTCACAGGTCCGGAGTTTACGGAGCGTTTGCCAATGTGATTGCAATCCCGATGGTAACCTTCATCTCCATGCCGCTGATCGCATTCGGGCTATTTCTCGACCTACTTGGCTTGGGCCAACCTGTGTGGTGGCTTGTTCAGCAGTCGCTTGATGCCTTGTTGGCAATTGCACATTTCACTTCATCGCGACCGGGCGCTGTGAAACTGATGCCGCAAATGGGGTATGGCACGATTGCGCTGTTTGTGTGCGGGGCGCTTTGGCTCGCGCTCTGGAATGGCAGGGCTCGTCTAATCGGTTTTGTGCCTGCTACCGTCGCGACTGCAATGCTTGTGCTGACACCTATCCCGGATGTCTTGATTGGACGGGAAGGGCGGCACGTCGGGATCACCGTACCCAATCAGGATGGTGGTCGGCAGCTCCTGTCTTTGCGAGATAGCCGGTCATCCTATTCGCGAGACAATCTTCTTGAACTCGCGAGCGTGACGGGAGATCCTGTGCCTATTGCGCAATGGTCTGGCGCCCAATGTTCGACCGAGTTTTGTATTCTGGAAATTGAACGAGGCGGCCGCACATGGGTGATCATGATGGCGCGCAATCGAGATCTTGTAGAGGAGCGCGCATTGGCCGCTGCCTGTGAACGGTCTGATATCGTCGTCGCTGATCGTTTCTTGCCGAGATCATGCTCGCCGCGCTGGCTCAAGGCAGATCGCGGCATGCTCGAACGCACTGGAGGGCTCTCACTCGATCTTACGAACCAGAAGGTTAAGAGTGTCGCATCAGTTCAAGGTCAGCATGGTTGGTGGCGCGGGGAGAGCGAATGAAGCCGTCCCCGCGCTCAAAATATCAGTGATAGCGGCGCAATAAGCCAGCTAATTTACCCTGCACCTGCACCTCGCTTGAGCCGTAAACTTGAGGGTCATAGGCCGCATTAGCGGGGTCCAAACGAACACTGCCGCCATCTTTATGGAGATACTTGAGTGTAGCCTCTTCACCGCGCACAAGAGCGACAACAATCTCGCCATCGCGCGCGCTGTCGGTTCTTCGCACCAGTGCAAAGTCGCCGTCGAAAATACCGGCTTCGATCATAGAATCGCCGGACACTTCCAGAGCATAGTGCTCACCAGGGCCAAGCAAGGCAGCCGGAACCGGTAAGGAGGTTTGGCCTTCAAGTGCTTCAATTGGGGCACCAGCCGCAATCCGTCCATGGAGCGGGATTTCGATGACATCATTGGCAGGCTCAGGCGCCGATTTCAAAACAGCAGAGCCAGATACAACCGTGTCATTTGCCGCCAAGGTTGGGCGCGGTGTCGGCGTCGCATCCTCTGGCATTTTGATAACTTCCAGCGCGCGAGCGCGGTTTGGGAGCCGGCGGATAAAGCCCCGTTCTTCGAGAGCCGAAATCAAGCGGTGGACGCCTGATTTGCTCTTGAGATCGAGCGCTTCTTTCATCTCTTCGAAACTGGGCGAGATCCCGGATTCATCGAGACGTTGCTGGATAAACCGGATTAATTCGTGCTGCTTTGCCGTCAGCATGGAGTCCACTCCTTAATACGCACTATCGGTGAAGACGCACACGCGTCCCACAGTGCCACAATTGCACCCTCCAAGAGGCACCAGAACTAGGTGCTTTACCAAGGCTAACCGTCCGCCAATAAGGTGAACGAATGTGGAACGAATAGGCAACCTGCGTCTGTGTGTCAAGCGGAGTGAGGAACCAAATTCCCCCGTTTACCGCCATTTTCGAGCCAATATCCCTGCACGGTCTCACCAGAAGCCGCTCTTGGACATCCCGCGGGCCTGAAGATGAGGCAATTTGAGATGGCCAATGATCGAAGCGCGCTTGAGTCTTGGGGCCCTACCAGCGCGACTGTCTTGCCATCCGATACCGCTCTGAGAAACTCATCTCGAGCCCCTCCGGCAGGCAGAACATGAGCCGATACCATAGTTTCGGAGATTGGGAGCGGAGTACTGTCCCCCATCATTGATCTGATCACTGGCAACGCAAATAGATAGCAAGTGACGAAGCTTGAAACGGGGTTTCCGGGTAGACCCAATATCACCTGCACACGCCCGCCAGTTTCCCGCGTCGCGACCATCAACGGCTTACCCGGTTTGATCGCAACTTTCCAGAAATCGATCTCCGCCCCCCAATCGCGGAGCGCCTGTTGGATCAGGTCATGATCGCCAACCGATGCTCCACCCGACGTGATTACAATATCGCAATCATCGGCCTGTTTGAGCGCAATCGCCAAGGCATCCAGATCATCGGGTACAGGGCCAAGCAATTTCGCCTGTCCAGCTGTGGGAGCAAGCATTGCTCTTAGCATTGGTCCATTGCTTGCCGGGATTTGATGATCAGCAATTTCTCCGGGCAAACGCACCAGCTCGTCTCCGCTGTCCAAAACAGCAATCGTCGGAGCCGCGTAAACGGGTAACGTTCCAAGACCTCCAGAAATGGCAAGGGCGATCTGCGGAGGCCCAATCATGGTTCCGCCTTTGAGAAGGATATCACCTGCACTAAAGTCGAAGCCCGCCTTGCGGACATGCTGGCCAGGTTCGGGCGCTTTCTGGTCTTCGAGGAGACGGACCCTATTATCGGCGACTGATGCATTTTCCTGGATCAAGACTCGATCCGAGCCAGCCGGAAGATGCGCACCCGTAGAAATTCTGGTGCACTCACTATTGGACAGCGTGCCTTCAAATGGAGCACCGGCGCGGCTCTCGCCAGTTTGCAACCAAGGACCATCACCGCAAATTGCATATCCATCCATGGCAGAGAGATCGGACGCAGGCTGTGTTCGCACCGCAGGAACATCACGCGCAAGCCTGTGACCCAATGCCTGATCTGTTGGGACTTCTTCGACTGAGCATTTTGTTGCCAGCCCAATTAGTCGCGTCTGCGCCTCTTCAAGGGTCAGCATCGTGGTCACTAGGTATTGGCTTTCCAAACGCCGGATTTGCCGCCGCGCTTCTCGATCAGGCGCACTTCATTGATGATCATGCCCTTATCGATCGCTTTCGCCATATCGTAGATCGTCAATAAGGCTGTCGACACCGCAACCAATGCCTCCATTTCGACGCCGGTTTTACCTATCAAAGCGGCGCTGGCAGTTACCCGGATTACGTTGTCTTCATATGCAAATTCGATATTAACGGACTCTAGCCCAAGCGGATGACATAATGGGATCAATTCGCCTGTGCGTTTTGCAGCCATAATGCCGGCAATCCGAGCGGTCCCCAATACATCACCTTTTGGAGCGTCGCCGTTCTGAATGGCGCACAATGCCTTAGCGGACATTGTGATTGTTCCGCTGGCAATTGCCAAACGCCTGGTTGAAGGCTTGCTGCTGACGTCAACCATATGCGCCGCGCCGCTTTCATCGATATGAGTAAGATCGCTCACGATGGCTCCTTGTGACCCGCATTTGATGCCAGCTTTGAACTTGGGATACTAGCCTCAACCCTGCAGGAGCGTTCTGGTCGCCTTCGCTACATCTTCCGCTCGCATCAGGCTTTCGCCGACCAGAAACGTTCGAACGCCTGCTGCGGCAAGACGGTTGCAATCTGCATGGGTGGCGATGCCACTTTCTCCAACGATCAACGCGCCTTCGGGGGCCAATGGCGTGAGGCGCTCGGTCGTTTCGAGCGAGGTCGTGAATGTCTTCAAATCGCGGTTGTTCACCCCGATCAAGCGGGAATTCAATACCTTAGCTGCACGCTCTAATTCAGCCTCGTCATGAACCTCAACAAGGACATCCATAGCATGTTCGCTGGCCGCTGCTTCGATCTCCGCCATCTGGCCATCGTCTAACGCCGCAACAATAATCAGTATTGCATCTGACCCGATCGCGCGCGCTTCGATGCACTGCCAGGGATCGATCATGAAGTCCTTGCGAAGAACTGGTATCGAACAAGCTGACCGCGCTTCGATCAGATAGTCTTCATGGCCTTGGAAGTATGGAGCGTCAGTCAGGACAGACAAACAAGCCGCGCCGCCCTCTTCGTAGGCTTTTGCATGCTCTGCAGGTCGAAAATCCTCGCGGATCAGCCCTTTTGAAGG
The DNA here is from genome assembly GCF_019204045.1 of Erythrobacter crassostreae. Taxonomy (GTDB): domain Bacteria; phylum Pseudomonadota; class Alphaproteobacteria; order Sphingomonadales; family Sphingomonadaceae; genus Erythrobacter; species Erythrobacter crassostreae. The sequence continues at coordinate 74,005 of NZ_JAGSPC010000003.1, forward strand.
GCTGGCGCGCTTGATTTCTGCAATCAATCCGTATCCGCTTACCGAAGCATTTCGCAGCGCGGCCTCGAACCCACGGGGGGCTGTTTGGGTGCGGACCGCCTGCTCAAGATGCGAGGGTGCGATTGCCAACTTACGCGCGTTGACAATCTCGCGCTTTGCCGCGCAAATTTCTTCCAGTTTGTTCATTCTATTTGGCCAGTTCGATCCAGCGTTCCAGCAATTGCAAGGCTTTCCCGCTATCCAATGCTTCTGCAGCGATTGAAACGCGCTCTGGCCATTCTGAGCCCCTTTGGGCCACAGCTAAAGCGCCTGCAGCATTAAAGAGCACCGCGTCGCGATAGGGGCCTGGCGCGCCTGTAAGCAACGCCTTTAGGGCCGCAGCATTATGGGTAGCATCATCGCCGCGAATGGCTTCGATAGGCGCCCTAGAGAGCCTTGCATCATCTGGATGCAAGCGACTCATTTCAAATGCATTTCCAGAGACGACCGCTACTTCATTGCCGCCTGCAAGGCTGAGTTCGTCCAGACCTTCATCACCGGAGACTATGAGCGACCGTCCCGTCCCCAGTTTTGCCATCGCTCCGGCATAGATTGGAACATAGGCAGGCCGCGCAATTCCGATCAATTGGCTCTTCACGCCTGCAGGATTTGAAAGGGGACCCATCAAATTGAAGATCGTTCGTTTGCCGATTTTCTTACGGATTGGTTGAATTCGTCCCATCGCCGGATGGTGGTTCTTTGCAAATAGAAAACAGATCCCAATCTCGGCGAGGGTCTTTTCCGCTGTGCGTCCCGCCGCATCCATATCGAGCCCCAGAGACTCCAACGTGTCTGCTGCGCCTGCTTTTGAGGATGCTGCGCGGTTGCCATGTTTGGCGACCGGGATGCCGCACGCAGCGACGACTAGGCTCACCGCGGTCGAAACATTGAGCGTATGATGGCCATCTCCTCCAGTGCCGCAAACGTCGATCGATCCATCGGGAGCAGCAACCGGAATAAGGCGCGCACGCAATGCACGCGCCGCTCCAGCTATCTCGTTCGACGTTTCGCCGCGTTCGGACAGGTCAATGAGGAACTGCTCAATTTCGTTCTCGGATGGTACGCCATCGAGCAGTGTCCCGAATGCATCTTCAGCTTGAGTTTCGGTCAACGGTGTAGAGACGTCTGGCAGGGTGCTCATGCTGAGATCCTCTCAGGCTTTTTGTGATCAATGCCGCAAATCTCCAAAAAGTTGGCCAGGAGTGCGTGGCCATGCTCGGTAGCGATACTTTCTGGGTGAAACTGGACACCGTGAATTGGTAGTTCAGAGTGGCGAAACCCCATCACGCTCCTGCTTTCATGCCCCGGCGTCTCGGCAAAAGCATTCGGAACGAGAACATCAGGCAAATCAATCACTTCCAAACTGTGATAACGCGTCGCAGTGTACGGGGAGGGCAGGCTCTTGAAAACACCAGTTCCATCATGCGTTACCGGTGAAGTCTTTCCATGCATCAATCCGCCACGCACAACTTTCCCGCCAAAATGTTGTCCGATTGATTGATGGCCCAAACACACGCCCAGCAAGGGTTTGCCAGAATCTGCACAGGCCGAGACTAGATCGAGACTGATGCCCGCTTCATTGGGGGTGCATGGTCCAGGTGAGATCAAATAGCCATCCGCGCCCGTTGCCAGAACTTGCGCAGCTGTCATCACGTCATTGCGCTCGACACGCACTTCGGCGCCCAACTCCATCAAATAGTGCACCAGATTGAACGTAAAACTATCATAATTGTCGATGACAAGGATCATGACAATTTACCCGCCAGCTTGTCTGTCGCTCGAACCAGCCCATCGATAATGCCGGGTTCGCTCGCGCTATGGCCTGCGTCATCCACGATCCAAAGGTCAGATTCCGGCCATGCTTTTTTCAGCGACCAAGCCGCCGATGGCGGCGTGCATATGTCGTGGCGCCCCTGAACGATGATCCCGGGGATATGTTTGATCTTTTCGACATCTCGCAGCAGCTGCCCCTCTTCGAGGAAGAAATCCTCAAGAAAAAACCTGGCGCAAATACGGGCAAAAGGAACCGCTTTTGAAGGGTCGGCGAATTCTTCAAGCAACCCTTCGTTCGGGAGCAAGGTCGCAACGGTTCCTTCCCACAATGACCACTCTTTTGCGGCCGCAAGGCGCGTAGGCTCATCCTCGCTGGTAAGCCGGGCGTAATATGCCTTCACAAGGTCATCGCGCTCATCCTCAGGAATGAGAGCCGTGAAACTGTCCCATTGCTCTGCCATGATCTGGCTCGCGCCAAAGCGATAGAGCCAGCCCTTTTCCTGCTGCCGTGCCAAGAACACGCCGCGCAATACAATTTCAGTCGTTCGTTCCGGATGCGTTTGGGCGTAGGCGAGGGCTAGGGTCGCTCCCCAACTGCCTCCGAATACCTGCCACGCTTCGTGTCCGCACATTTCGCGCAGACGCTCGATATCAGATACAATTCGCCACGTGTCGTTGTGCTGAATCTCTGCAAAGGGAAGGGATTGGCCGCAGCCGCGCTGATCAAACAAAAGCACGTCGTAGAGCGCAGGGTCCCATTGACGCCGATGCGAAGGTGCCATCCCGCCTCCCGGCCCGCCATGCAGGAAAACCGCTGGCTTAGCGCCGGGAGTGCCTACACGCTCATAGTAGAGCGAATGACCTTCGCCGACATCGAGCATGCCCGTCTCGTATGGCTCAATCTCTGGGTAGAGCGTCCGTTCGTAGGTTAGCGTGTTACCGTGAGGCATTATTTGTCCTTCACAACCAAAAGCGGCCCGACGCGGCGGCTATCCATCCGCCCCGTGGCCGGATCCCAAAGCGATGAAACATTTCCATCCAGGAAAACAGCGTTGGGTGTCTTGAGTTCATCGCGGAAAAATCGGCCAAAACGGCCGAAGCTGATCGGGGCATCTGAAATCACAAAATGAGCCTTGCCATCAGACGTAACACCTACGCCGTTACGGATTGCCCGTGATGGACCATCGTCCTGAAATTCAGGATGCAGTTTTCCTCTAACCACCAGCATTGGGCCAGATTGCGTGCCGAATTGAGGGCGGTCGCCAATCGTGCGGTAGAATGTTTCAGTATCAAGCACCTGCCATTTGCCATTGCTGCCGAAAAATACGCCGTTCGGCTTCAGATGGAAATTTCCCGGGCCGTCTTCGCGATTGAGTTCTTTCAAACGATCGGAATTGCGTACGAAATATCCAATCGCCCGCAGATTATCACCGTACATTCCGCCGTTGGTTACGAAGGCAATTTCGCCTTCATTTTTGCCAGCGGCCCATGCCTTGATAGTGCCAAACCCATCCCCGCTGGCGGGCGCTAGCGCTGTTTCAATACTATGCTTTGAAGGATCCGCTACACAGTGAGTTAGTGCCACACCTTCGAAAGTAACTGCCGAGCAAACCGAGTTTTCAGAGGTTTGCGTAGGCGTGGGCTCTGGCTGCGGTGTTTCTACGATCTCAACCGGCGCAGAACCATCAAGTTGGGTCCGGACGACCGGCTCACCTTCGGGTTGCTGCTCACAAGAAACAAGCGCAGTCAAAACTGTGATCAAAAATATGCGTTTCATTGCCCGAACCCCGGTTCGCTGGCGACGCGAACAGCTTCACGCGCTGCGGCAATCAATGCGCCTGCTTTTGCGCGACATTCAGCAAGTTCATAGTCAGGATTGCTATCTGCCACAATTCCGGCACCTGCCTGCACATTCATTACACCGGCTTTGACCACTGCAGTGCGCAAGACAATGCAGCTGTCAACAGAACCGTCAGGCGCGAAATATCCGACGCCGCCTGCATAGGCGCCGCGTGTTTCCGGCTCAAGTTCTGCTATAATTTCACACGCCCGGATTTTGGGTGCGCCTGAAACAGTGCCGGCCGGGAATCCTGCGAAAAGGGCATCGAGAGCGTCGCTTCCGTCTGCCAAAGCACCAACAACGTTGCTCACAATATGCATCACATGGCTGTACCGTTCGATCGTAAAACTGTCGGTTACCTCGACGCTGTTTGCGGAGGCGACGCGTCCTACGTCATTCCGGCCCAGGTCAAGCAGCATCAGGTGCTCCGCCAACTCTTTTGGATCTGCCATCAGGCTGATCTCATTGTCGCGATCTTCCGAAGGTGTTGCACCTCTGGGGCGAGTGCCAGCGATCGGACGAATGGTAACCTCGCCTTTGCGGACTCGAACCAAAATCTCCGGACTTGAACCGACGATTGCAAAGCCCGGTAGATCAAGGAAATACAGAAATGGTGATGGATTCACGCGCCTCAAAGCACGGTAGAGCTCAAACGGGGGCAGCTCGAACGGGCATGTGAAACGCTGCGCCAAGACCACCTGAAAAATATCGCCTGCAACGATGTAGTCTTTAGCCTTAGCTACCATCGTCTTGTAGTCGTCTTCGGCCATGACTGCGGTGAGCGAAGGCTCGTCCGTGCCGCCAGACAGACGCGGCTCCGGCGGGCGAGGACGCATTAAGCCGCGCAATGTCTCATCGATACGATCTGAGGCTTGCTCAATGGCATCTGCCGGATCAACCGCATTCCAAATCGGGGCGACGCAGTAAAGCGCATCTGTCAAACTATCGAAGACCAGAATGATCGTCGGGCGCACAAACAGCATGTCAGGCAGAGCCAATTCGCTCGCTTCTGCTCGGGGAAGCTTCTCAACCAGACCGACCGTCTCATAGCCGAAATAACCTACAAGGCAGGCCAGCGCAGGAGGAAGTTCTTCTGGCACATCAATGCGGCATGCATTCGCGAGAGCGCGAAGTTCGCTCATCGCGTCTCCATCGCAAGGCTCAAACGCATTCTTATCGGTCTTCCAGTTCTGGTTGATCGACGCGGATGTTTGACTTGCGCGAAACACCAGATCGGGGTCCAAACCAAGCAGACTGTATCGCCCGCGCACTTCACCGCCCTCGACAGATTCGAGCAGGAAATCACCGCGGCCAGGCTCTATTAAACGCCTTGCTGCGCCAACAGGTGTATCGCTGTCAGCAACAACCCGCCTCCATACCAAGGCTGGTCGGCCATCATTCAAAGCGGCGGCAGCGTTTGACGCGTTTTCGGGCGACGCAGAGGCGTATTTTTCAGAGTTCACGTGTAACTTCGGCTTCCGCGATCAATTGGTTTCGCCAACCAACTGACGCCGAACAGCGTCGATAGCTGCCTCGTTCTGTTCCACACCCAGTTCCGCAAGAATAGCGCGGGTCAATTGCTCGGTGTATTCTTGCGTAAGAGCCGGAGCCAATTGCTGCTGCGTTTGCGCCAGAATCGGGCTGCCTTCTGGAATATCATCGGTCACAATCTCACGCAGATCGACAACATACCAACCGATATTATTCGGCGCTTCATAAAGCTTGGAAGAACCCGCAGCCATTGAGAACATAAGGACCAGTGGTGGTGGAGGATTCCGGTCTTGCTGGGCAAACAATTGGCGACGCTCCAAATCAATCTTCTCTACCGGTGGAAGCTGTACTTCTTCGCCAGACAACGCTGCGGTCACATCGCTGTCACCGCGTACCTTTTCAAGAACGCGGTCAGCCACTTTACGGGCTTCTTTGTTTCCTTCGGCTAGACGCCATGCGTTTGTGACTTGATCGCGGATATCATCGATTGCGGGCGCCGCCGAAAGCGCGATTTCAGATACGTCGAACACTACGAATTGTTGGCCCGGAATAATCTCGGCAAGCTGTGGTTCGCTTTCCTCCATTTGGAACGCGGTTTCTACTGTGCTGCGCAACGCTGGATTAAGCGACTCGCCGCTCCCGAACACTCGACCATCGGCAAGTATCGGCGGCGTCGCGTTGATTTCCAGACCGTAAGTTTCTGCAACTTCGATCAGTGATGTTCCATCGGCCACTTCGTCTTCGACCCGCGCGCTCAAATCACCAAGCGCAGCAGCGCGTTTTTGAAGCCGAAGTTGCTCTGTAATTTCCGGTGTTGCCTGAGCCAAAGAGCGGGCAGGGGTCCCATCAATGCCATCAACACGAGCGACATACCAACCGAGGCTGCTCTGTGCAGGGTCAGCAATTTCACCTCGCGATGCGGCAAACACATTATCTGCGGCTGCGGGGCTCAAAGTCGCGGATACTTGCTCCTTCGTTTGGCCCTGGCTGCTCGATACGCTGAAGCCCGCTTTGGTTGCGGCAGCCTCTAACGAGACACCGCCGCGTACGCGGCTTACCAGTGCATTCGCAGCGTCTTCGGTCGGGACAAGGAAAGACGAGATATCGCGCGCTTCACTGGCAGCAAACGCTTCTGCATTGCTGTCATAAAAAGCCTTAATTTCGGCAGGTGTCGGCGTCACATCAACATCAAGGGTTTCGGCACCGAACAGAGCATACCGAATTGTTCGTCGTTCGGGGCGAACAAAACGCGAGTTTTCCGCACTGTAGAATGCAGCGAGCTGTTCGTCCGTAGGGTCACCTTCTGGCGCAAAAGCGAAACTCGGTATGAAAGCAATATCGCCTTGGCGGCGTTCAAGCAGCAAAGCTGCATATTGCTTGGCAGCCTTTTCAGGCATTTGCGGTGATCCCAGCGCAGGGATCAGCAATTGCTGCGCGAGCAGACCGTCGGCAAGATCACGTCGTAGGATCTCGTCGTTCAGCCCCTGCGAACGCAACGCGGCTTCGTATACATTTTGATCGAATTCGCCGGTTGGACCTCGAAACGCGCCGATATTCAGAATTTCGCTGTTTACCAGATTTTCGCCGGCACGAAGTCCGTATTTCTCCGCGTAACCGCCGATTCCGTATCGATCGATCAACTGGCTGATGACCTCATCCAATCCGCCTTCTTCAACAAATTGCTGCATGCCAATCGTCGGATTTTCCTGCTGCACAGTGCGCAGTGCAGATTCGGCGGTGCTCACCAGCTCAGAGCTGTTGATCCGGTCATCACCGACAACCGCCACGCGGTCACCGCCAGACACTCCGCCAAATGTAGTCCCAGTGATATCAGCCGCAGCAAACGCAAGTGCGACGAGGACCAGAAAGCCGATGAAAATCGGTAGACCGATCTTCGATTGGAAAAAGTTGCGAAAAAAGGAAATCATAGTTTGGGTCTATTCCGGCAATTTTACGAGCGTTGAAGCGGCGGTATTCCGCAGTGCCCTAGAGTATGCGCCCGTAAGGGCTGGTTTATATGCGCTTTATCCGCCCTGCGACCTCGCGGCAACAGGTCTCGCAGTCTTTTGACTGTATCTCTTTACTCCGCTAGCGGACGCGGCCCCTTGACCCTACATCGGGCCACAGATTCGTCCGTGCCACGGACCTTGCAGGAAATTCAAATGCCCAAGCGGCCTTACATCGTTGGTAACTGGAAAATGCACGGCACCCGCGCCATGCTATCCGAAGCGCGCACGATCGACCGTGCAGCCCAGCGGCATATGAAGGTGGAGGTAGCAATTGCACCGCCTTACACCTTGATCCACCCTGTTCACCGCGAGGCGGAGCAAATTGCAGTTGGTGCGCAGGATTGCCATCACGAAGAGAGCGGAGCGCATACTGGCGATATTTCAGCTGCAATGGTAGCCGATGCTGGTGGCAAATTTGTGATTCTCGGTCACAGTGAGCGGCGCCAGAACCACAGCGAAACCGACGCGCAAATCAAATTAAAGGCTGAGGCCGCCCTTAATGCTGGGCTGCGGATCATCCTTTGCTGCGGCGAAAGCGATAGCACTCGCGAAGCAGGTCGCGCGGTCTCGCATGTTAAGAAGCAATTGAAAGCTTCATTGCCCGATTTTGCCGATACAGCTGAAGAAATCAGCGAAAAGCTGACGGTTGCCTATGAGCCTATCTGGGCAATCGGCACAGGCAAAACGGCAACTCTTGAAGACATCGCCGAGATGCACGCAGAAATCCGTGCACTGCTCGTTTCGCTATATGGAGAAGAACAGGGCGCAGAGGTGCGAATTCTGTATGGCGGCTCGGTGAAGCCTGAAAACGCTTCCGAAATTCTGGCCACTGCTGAAGTTGGCGGCGCGCTGGTTGGCGGGGCTAGCCTGACGGCAGACAGCTTTATGGGTATTGCTCTTGCCGCTGGAGAGACTGAGGAAAGCTAAGCCTCACCTCCAGCACTTGCCGCAGAGATAAGTGCGCCCTAAATAGCGCTCACAAATTTTATCGAGATCGTATTGTCATGTTTCTTTTTCTCACTGTTCTGCAAGCTATCGTAGCCGCCGGTTTGGTGGCCGTAGTCCTTATGCAACGTTCCGAAGGGGGCGGGCTTGGCATCGGTGGCAATCCGAACGGAGCATTGGGTGCGCGCGGTGCGGCAGATTTTCTGACCCGTGCGACTAAATGGCTTGCCGTTGCATTTGTCGCGTTGTCGATTGCTCTAGCGGCAGTTGCTGTGAACGAGACATCCAGCGGCTCAATCTCGACCACGCTTGATCGCGACGTTTCGGCTCCGACGACAGACGATTTGCTTGGTGGTCCAGCCGGCGGCGAAGCTGCGGATCAGGTAGATGGTCAGGCGGATGGTCAGAGTGACGACCCTGCGACCGATTAAGCAGCTGCGAGGTGCGGCGTTCGATGGCTTTCAAAACTCGTTTGAGCGCTTTTTAATAAAGTGACTGTGGATGGCAGCACGTTTTGCTGCGCAATTTGCTTGCCACGAATCCACAACGACCCTTAAGGCTCGGCACCCATGGCGCGGTACATATTTATAACCGGCGGCGTGGTCTCCTCGCTCGGCAAAGGTCTCATGGCGGCAAGTCTTGCTGCCCTCCTTCAGGCGCGTGGGTACAAGGTCCGCATTCGGAAATTCGACCCTTATCTCAATGTCGACCCGGGCACGATGAGCCCGTATCAGCATGGCGAAGTTTATGTGACCGACGACGGGGCTGAGACTGACCTCGATCTTGGGCACTATGAACGCTTCACCGGCGTCTCAGCACGTCAGAGCGACAACATAACCTCGGGCCGTGTCTATCGCGATATCATCGCGAAGGAGCGGCGAGGGGACTATCTCGGCGCGACCGTACAGGTGATCCCGCATGTGACCGATGCGATCAAGCAATTCGCGCTTGATGATCAGGATGATCATGATTTTATCCTGTGTGAAATAGGCGGAACCGTGGGGGACATCGAATCGCTCCCATTTATGGAGGCGATCCGTCAGCTGCGGAATGATCTTGAGCCGATGCAAACGCTAAGCGTTCATGTGACGCTGGTCCCCTACATCGCGGCCGCAGGTGAATTGAAGACAAAGCCAACGCAGCATTCTGTGCGCGAACTCGCAAGCCTTGGCATAAAGCCAGATGTCTTGCTGTGCCGTGCTGAACACCCAATTCCGGATGGCGAACGGCAAAAGATCGCCAATTTCTGCAACGTTCGCAAAGAGGCTGTTATTCCAGCGCTTGATGCACCTTCGATTTACTCGGTGCCATTGCAATATCACGAAGCGGGCCTCGATGCCGAGGTATTGCGAGGCTTTGGTATCACGGACGCCAAAGACCCTGACCTCTCTTCTTGGGATGATGTGACAGACCGGTTCTTCAACCCAGAGGGCGAAGTTACGATCGGCGTTGTTGGCAAATATGTTGGCCTACCAGATGCCTATAAGAGCCTGAATGAAGCGCTCGTTCATGGCGGCCTCGCCAACCGGGTGAAGGTCAATATCAAATGGATCGATGCGGAAGTCTTCGAAGGTGAAGACGAAAGCGCGCTTGTTGCCGCACTTGAACCGATGCACGGCATCTTGGTGCCCGGTGGCTTTGGCGAGCGCGGGAGCGAGGGAAAGATATCAAGCGTCAAATTCGCCCGCACCCGCAAGGTCCCGTTCTTTGGGATCTGCCTAGGAATGCAGATGGCGTGTATCGAAGGCGCACGTGAAGCCGGATTTGACGCTGCCTCATCATCGGAATTTGGCGAGACTGAGGAACCGGTCGTTGGAATTATAACCGAGTGGATGAGCGAAGAGGGCATTCAGGAACGCGAAGAAGGCGGCGATCTGGGCGGAACGATGCGCTTAGGCGCGTATGGTGCGAAGCTCAGCGCCAATAGCCATGTTTCGCGCATTTATGGTGGATCAGAAACGATTTCTGAGCGCCACCGGCACCGTTACGAGGTGAATGCACGCTATATCGATCCCCTTGAACGGCAAGGCCTCGTTTTTTCCGGATTGTCGCCCGATGGCTTGTTGCCGGAAATCGTCGAACGCCCTGATCATCCATGGTTTGTCGGCGTTCAATTCCATCCAGAATTGAAATCTCGACCGTTCGATCCGCACCCACTGTTTGCAGGTTTTGTTGCTGCGGCGCTTGAGCAATCTCGCTTAGTCTGAGACATGCACGCCCTCAAGCTATTGAATTGGTGGAGCAATCACAGGCGATGGCCGATGCATGCGAAATTCTACGTACAGCAAACTTATGTCGCGTTTTTACAATTAGATGAAATTAATCTTGCGCGATAATGCACTGGCAGCTTACGGGCTTGCGCACTGTAGTTTTTCGTAAGGGTGGATACCCCCTAAGCACGAACGAAGAATTGTTGGTGTTTGGACGATATTCGAATGCGTTGATGGACCTCTGCTTTAAAGCGGGAATTTCTGGACGCATTTTACAAAGCTCGAAACGGTGTTGACCGTCTTCTGCGACCCGGACGGTGAGCATCGAAACGAGGCGGCTTAGGTCGCAGGGGCGGATCTCAACGATCCGCCCCTAACTTTTTCAAACCAATTTTTGTCGATTTATGCGCCTAAACGAGCGCTCAGGCCACGTCTGCGGATTTGTCTTCGGATCCATCTGGAACGGCAGTCAGTGTCGGGGTGCCGTTCACGGAAATTTTCTTAGGCTTCATCGCCTCGGGCACTTCACGAACCAAATCGATAATCAGAAGCCCGTCAGCCATATCTGCCTGCTCAACACGGACATGGTCGGCGAGCTCAAACCGGCGCTCAAAGCCACGGTTCGCAATGCCGACATGGAGCATTTCGGCCCCGCCATCGACATCGTCACGCTTTTTGCCTTGAACAGTCAACAAGTTTTGCTGCGCAGTGATATCGATATCCTGCGGACGGAAACCCGCGACAGCTAATGTTATACGATAATTGTCTTCGCCGCTTCGCGCGATGTTAAAGGGCGGATAGTTGTCACCCGAAGTGTTGCGCGCCTGGCTTTCCAGAAGGTCGAACAGGTGATCAAAACCAACGGTGCTGCGGCGGTAAGGGGTGAAATCTAGACGTGACATAATTCACAAATCCTCTTGTTTGAGCAATTTGAACATAAATGCAGACCTGCGCCATGCAGCGCCTGCGGTTTAGTCGCATATCGCGTTTCCCAAGACTGGCGAAACGCTGCAACACGCACTATTTGGGTTTGAGTAAACACGTTTCAAGAGGTCCGTCACTCCGATGAGCAAACCGAAAATCGACATCTATACCAAATTCACTTGCCCGTTTTGCGTGCGCGCGAAACGTTTGCTCAGTTCGAAGGGCGTAGAGTTCAACGAATTCGATATCTCGATGGGCGGTCCGAAGCGAGATGAAATGACAGAGCGAGCGCCAGATGCTCGCACTGTGCCGCAGATTTTTATTGGTGATACGCATGTTGGCGGATCCGATGAACTTGCAGCTCTCGAACGCGCTGGTGAGCTCGACGCGCTTTTGGCGGGTTGAATGGCGCGCATCGCCGTCCTTCAAATGACATCAGGGATTGATCCCGAGGCGAATTTCACGGTTGTCGAGGAGGCGGCGACTCGTGCGGCGGGCGAGGGCGCAGTAGTTCTTTTTACGCCAGAGATGTCGCTTTTGCTCGACAAGGATCGCGAGCGCGCGCGGCAGACCATGGCGCAGCCGGGTTATGGAGTTGCGGAAACGGAACAGTTCGGCTCGTTCGAAGAACGCCTTTTGTTGTTGGCTGAAAAGGTGCAGATCGACATCGCTCTTGGCTCCATGCCAGTGCCAAAAGAAAATGGCAGATTGGCCAATCGCTCGCTTTATTGCCGTGCGGATGGAACCAATGCGGGGCTGTACGACAAGATGCACATGTTCGATGTGCGATTGTCGACTGGCGAGACTTGGCGTGAAAGTTCGGCCTACGAACCAGGCGAAGGTCCTGTCAGCGTTTATGACACACCGCTCGGCGAACTTGGCCTGACAATCTGTTACGACCTCCGTTTCCCCGCTCTTTTCGATTGGCTGGGACGGGTGCCATGCGATGCTATCGCCGTGCCAGCCGCATTTACAAAGCCCACGGGTGCGGCGCACTGGCACGTATTGCTGCGGGCCCGCGCAATTGAGGCGTCGGCTTTCGTGATCGCTGCGGCTCAAGTTGGCAAGCATGAGGATGGACGCGAGACCTACGGTCACAGCCTTGTTGTGGATCCATGGGGCGAGGTCTTGCTCGATATGGGCGGCACGGAGCCAGCACTTGAATTTTGCGATATCAATCTGAACCGGATTGCCGAAGTGAGAGAGCAAGTGCCAAGCCTTGCCAACAAACGCGAAATCCCCAATTATAGACGCGCATCATGATCGTTTATGACCTCCACTGTGAGCACGGCCATCGTTTTGAAGGCTGGTTCGGCTCTTCCACTGACTTCGAAGACCAGCAATCTGGGGGTCTTATCTCTTGCCCCGAGTGCGGATCCGAACAGATCGGAAAGGCCCTCATGGCCCCGGCAGTGCCGGTAAAAACCAATACAAAGAACGACGTGCCCGTTCCATCTGTACCAGCGTCGGCAAAACCGGTTAGCAATCAACCAATCCCTGCGGAGGTGGAAAAGGCCATGCAGGCATTGGCGAGGGCGCAGGAAAAAGCGCTTCAAAAGAGCACTTGGGTCGGAGAGAAGTTCGTCGAGCAATCGCGCGAAATGCACTACGGCGAACGTGATGAGGCGCCGATCCACGGGCAAGCGACGCTGGAAGAAGCCAAATCTCTTGTCGACGAAGGCGTACAGGTCGCCCCGCTTCCGTTTCCTGTGGCACCGCCTGACAAACTCAATTGATTAGAGTTTTCTCAATGCTAAAGCGGCGTTGGGGCCCCGTAGCTCAGCCGGATAGAGCACCAGATTCCTAATCTGGGGGCCGCGTGTTCGAATCACGCCGGGGTCACCATCAATCGTTAAGCCGTTTTGGGCTGTGCTGGACCGCTACCGTAAAGCTTGAGCGCCAATCCACATAACATCGTAAGCAAAGCACACGATGCGAGCACCGCTATCGCTGTTCCTTGCCATGCGAACGCATCGAACACCGCAGTTCCAAGAATCGAACCAGCTCCTCCACCGATAAACATAATAACAACGTAGATCGTGGTCAGACGCGTGCGCAATGCAGGTTCTTGCGATAGGAATGTCATTCGGCTTCCAACGTCAATTGCCGGACCAACAGTTGATGTGATCAGTATCGGAATAATCAACAGCCAGATGTTGCCACCAAATGGAAGCAGCAGCGCTGTGCCGGCTGTTTGAATGAGCGCGAGGTAAAGCCTTGCTCGGCGTGGGCCGACACGGTCTGACCATTGCCCCAACTTTGGTGTGGTCAACACACTGAGCGCGGCAAAGCCTGCAAGGTATCCGACGGCGTCTGTACCGTATCCCATCTCAGGAGAGGTAAGGTGCAGGGCGAGCGCCAGCCAGAGCGCAATGAATTGGCCAAAGCCAATTGCCTGAATGGCGCCAGAAATCATGATTTCTGGGTGCGAACGCAGCAGCGGGAAGACGGACATCACCAATTGAACGTAAGGCTGACGCACCACTTTGGGCGCTGCTGCTTCCGCTTTTGGCATGATCCGCGGCAGAGCGATGGCGATGGCCAGCATCGATAGTGTCGCCGCCCAATATACTGTCCGCCAGCCGAAGTGTTCGGCAATCACGCCTGCTCCGACACGCGCGACAAGAATGCCGAATATGATCCCAGCGGTCAGTGTTGCTGTGACATGCCCGAGGCGCTCGGGCGCCACTCTTTTGGATGCATATGCTGGCAGCAAATAGGGTGCGATCGTGAAGAACCCGAGGACGGTCGATCCCACAGTGAATAACGCGAAGCCGGGGGCCAACGTCATGACAATCAAGCCAAGGCATTGCCCGGCAGTAAAGACGATTGTCAGATTGCGATTTGAATAACGATCGCCAAGCGGCAATAGCAGGAGTATGCCGATAGCAAGAGCCAATTGGTTCAATGCAGGCACGATCCCAATTTTCGCATCGCTAACGCCAAATCCTTCAGCGACGTCACCGATGATCGGGTGGATATAGTATGCGTTAGCGGTGACCACGGCAACGGCCAGCGCCAAGAGCAGTTCTTGACGCCGGGTCAGTCGCTCCGGTGCGGAAACCGACTGCTCGCTCAACCCAGAGAACCCGCCTTTTGCGCAGTCGCGATCACGCCCTGGGCAAGTTCAACAGGGCGGTCTTCCTGACAAAAGTGACCACAAGTCGACAGCATACCGTGAGCCATGCCTTCAGCTCCTTTTATACGTTCGATCAGAGGCTCGGCGAGCCCACCTGTCACTGGGTCATCCTCCCCAAACAGGGTGAGGAATGGCTTGTCGTAATTGGACAGACCTTTCCACGCTTCGATATTCTGCTGGATGCCATCCATCCCGTCTTCGACCGGAACCAATTGCGGAAAGGCGCGCGCACCGGCTTTGCTCGGCTCATCAGGGAAGGGCGCGTCATATGCTGCCACTTCCTCGGCCGTGCGCTCCGTCGCCGTTGCTCGTTGCAGCAGCTCTCCAATCATGAAATCAGGGGAAGCCTTCGCAAATTCACGCCATGCATGGAAAGCGGGAGAAGGAGTTCCGCCGGTTGGAAGGAAGGTGTTGCTTGCCACAACGCAGGCAAACCTTTCCGGACTTTCTCCGACCATACGCAGTCCAAGCAGTCCGCCCCAATCCTGACAAAACAGGGCTGCAGTTTCAGGCACAACAGCATCCCGCCATTGTTCAAGCCAGCTCACGTGCCGGTCATAGGTGTAGAAACCAATGTCATCGGGCTTATCACTTTTACCGAAGCCAATAAGGTCCGGTGCAAGACAGCGAAAGCCCGCATCAAGCAGAACCGGAATCATCTTTCGATAAAGAAAGCTCCAGCTGGGTTCACCGTGGAACAGCAAAACAGGCGGTGCGTCTTTCGGCCCCTCGTCAACATAGTGCATCCGGCCCGAGAAGCCCTCTCCAAGGTCAATTTCGCACCAATTCTCAGCGAATGGGTAGTCTCGGATCGCCTTAAAGCGTGTGAGGTCGGTTTTGAGGACTTGCATAAGGGTCGGCTCCTTCGTTCACGAGATCGGCAGCACGAAAAGACTTATTCCGAAGCCGTTATGCATTTTCTCCGGTCTCAGTGCCAAGCGGAACGCGCTCTTTGAATGTGTGCGTGATATATGGGAATGGAATTTCAATACCAGCATTGTCGAGGCTACGCTTGATAGCTCGTACAACTTTGTCTTTCGATTCCCACCCAGAGCGCGGGGTCGATCCTGACCACCAGCGGACCAAAAAGTCGACTGATGATGAATTGAATTCTTGCGCGAAAACATCAATACCTTTGTCGGTGTCGATCTCGTCGATCTCGACCACTGCCTTGCGGATGACTTCTGCTGCTTCATCCAAATCCGTATCGTAGGAAACACCGATCACTACGTCATGACGACGCAGTTCCTTATCCGTCAGAATCTCTACCGGGTTTTTGAACAGGATTGAATTCGGCACGACAGTCACTTCGCCAGATAGCTTGCGAATGTGCGTTTCGCGCAAGGTAATATGCTCAACCTTGCCAACGATCCCCTCGCATTCGATGACATCACCAATCCGCATTTTCTCTCGCACCATAATCAAAACGCCGGCGAGGAAATTTTCGAAAATATCCTGAAATGCGAAGCCGATTGCGACCGCGCCGATACCGAGACCAGCAATCAGACTCGACGGAGTAAGATCAGGGAAGAGAACAATCGCTGCAATCATCAGACCGAGGATCCACGTCCCCAGCTTGACGAGAGTTTCGATCAGGTTGCGCAAGCTGGGGCGCAGGTCCGTCTTGCCGATCAAACCATCTGCGATTTTGACTGTGAATTTTGCAGCAATCGCAGTGATCACAATGATGACGAGCGCAATGGCTAGGTAGGGCAGAGCAACTACGAAATCGTTGCCCATGGATTGAATTTGGTCGACTAATGTATTCAGCATGATGACTTTTTGTATTCCCCTGTTTTCCATCCAACGGGTAATTCGGGAATATCGTTCCAAGACAATCTGAAAGATTGCAAGCTGACGAGCCTGTGGACTCATTCAAGCGAGCGCGGCAAGGGATTGCCAGGGTCGATTTTGGGGATTTACGTAATGCCTACTGAAAGTGATGAACTTGCCGAAATCCGCCGCGCGGTGCGCTCGCTTTGCGATGACTTTCCTGGAGAATACTGGAGGGCCAAAGACGCTGCTCGTGAATACCCCGGCGAATTCGTAGATGCCCTTACCAAAGCAGGATTCCTCGCCGCGCTGATCCCGACGGAATTTGGCGGCAGCGGGTTAAGTCTGGATGAAGCTGCGGTAATCATGGAAGAGATTCAGGCATCTGGCTGCAATGGTGGTGCTGCCCATGCGCAAATGTACATAATGAACACATTGCTGCGTTACGGTTCAGAAGTCCAAAAGAACGAATACCTCCCCAGAATTGCAAGCGGTGATTTGCGCCTTCAGGCCTTTGGGGTGTCAGAGCCGACCAGCGGGACCGACACGCTCAGCCTTAAGACACGCGCAGTTCGTGACGGTGATGAATATGTGATCAATGGTCAAAAGATATGGACAAGCCGCGCGGAGCATAGCGATCTGATGTTGCTGCTCGCTCGCACCACACCGCGAGACCAGATTGAGAAGAAGACAGAAGGGCTTTCCATGTTCCTCGTCGACATGCAGCAAGCGATCGGAAACGGCATGGAAATCAAGCCGATCCGAACCATGATGAACCACTCATCGTGCGAGGTTTTCTTCGATGATTTACGCATTCCAGACAGCGCTCTGGTTGGTGAGCAAGGGAAGGGATTTCGCTACATCCTTTCCGGCATGAATGCAGAACGAATCCTAATCGCGGCCGAGTGTATCGGGGATGCCAAATGGTTCATCGATCAGGCAAAAACCTATGCCAGTGACCGAAGCGTTTTTTCGCGGCCCATCGGTCAAAATCAGGGCATCCAGTTTCCGATTGCTCGCTGCTATTCGCAAATGAGGGCTGCCGAATTGATGGTTCACCATGCGGCGAACGTTTACGATGAAGGCGGCAATCCAGGTGAAGAGGCCAACATGGCGAAACTCCTCGCTTCCGAAGCGAGCTGGGCGGCGGCCGATATGTGTGTGCAAACGTTCGGTGGTTTCGGGTTTGCTGAGGAATATGATGTCGAGCGGAAATTCCGCGAAGCGCGGCTTTACACCGTAGCGCCAATCTCAACCAATCTGATCCTATCATATCTTGCCGAGCACGTTTTGGGCCTGCCACGCTCATACTGAACGTTTGCAGCAACATTTCGCCCCATCGCACCCTAAAAATCGGCGCGATCAGCACTTTCGACTTGATGCGGCGGGTTAACTATGATTCTGTGGAAATCGATCAAGGGGTAATCCAATGCGCAAGCCAGCAAGAGAACAGATGCGACAGGGTATGGCCCTTGTTGTGCTGCTTTGCTTGACCGGTTTGGCGATTGCTGGCCCAACTGGATTACTCGCGTGGAGCGAAAATGCACAGGCGCTTGAACAGCGTCACGCCCAGATCGCGATGCTAACCGATAAACGTGATGCGCTGAAGAACCGTGTCCAGCTCCTCGATCCCAACTCGGCTGACCCTGACCTTGCGAGCGAGTTGGTTCGGCGCAATTTGGGCGTCCTGCACGCCGATGAAGTCGTAATCTCAATCGAAGACGAATAATGCGCGCATACGAATTCTCCGCGTCACCTTTTTCATAACCAGAGAAATCAGCGATTTTTTGTCGCTCAGCAGGGCTTGCTTTACGTTGCGTCTTGCATGGCTTCCTGACTATAGGAGCAACGCGATTAGGCGTTCTCCTCCTTAGGACCTGCGCCTGTAACAATAAGGATAGATAACCTTGGCCAAGAAGCCCGCTGCCAAAAAGGCGCCAGCAAAGAATGCCGCACCAGCGGCGGCACCTCACGACGATCCGGATTTCGTGCTGCATTCACTTCAAGCCGATTTTGAAGCGGCAAAGCGTTTCAACGCTAACGAAGACCAGATGATGGAATTCTATCGTCAAATGCTACTTATCCGGCGCTTTGAAGAGAAAGCAGGTCAGCTTTACGGTCTCGGCCTTATCGGGGGATTCTGCCATCTTTACATAGGTCAGGAAGCGGTTGCGATTGGCCTTCAGAGCGCGCTGGATGGTGATAAGGATAGCGTAATCACCGGTTACCGCGATCATGGTCACATGCTTGCATACGGCATTGATCCCAAAGTGATCATGGCTGAACTTACAGGCAGAGAAGCGGGCATTTCCAAGGGGAAGGGCGGCTCGATGCACATGTTCAGCACCGAGCATAAATTCTATGGCGGCCACGGTATCGTCGGTGCTCAGGTTGCTCTTGGCGGCGGTCTTGCCCTCGCTCATCAATACAATGATGACGGCGGACTTTGCCTTGCCTATTTCGGCGACGGCGCGGCCAACCAAGGTCAGGTGTACGAGACGTTCAATATGGCGGCGCTCTGGAACCTGCCAATCGTGTTTGTCGTCGAAGACAACCAATATGCGATGGGAACTGCATCTAACCGGTCATCTGCCGAAACTCGTTTCCACCGCCGCGGTACAGCATTCCGCATTCCGGGCATGGACGTGAACGGCATGGACGTGCTCGAGGTTCGTGCAGCAGCTGAGGTTGCTTTCAAGCACGTTAGGGATGGCAAAGGTCCGGTTTTGATGGAACTCAATACATACCGTTATCGTGGCCACTCTATGTCGGACCCGGCAAAGTACCGGACCCGTGATGAAGTTCAGGATCAGCGCGACAATCACGATCCGATCGAACGGATGAAAAAGCTTCTACTCGAAGCGGGCAAGACCGAAGAAGAGTTGAAAGCGATCGATAAAGGCATTCGCAAGATCGTCGCAGAATCGGCTGATTTTGCAGAGAATTCACCGGAGCCAGCGCCTGGCGAACTCTACACCGATGTTCTGGTGGAGGAGTATTGATCCATGGCTATTGAACTGAAGATGCCAGCGCTTTCGCCAACCATGGAGCAGGGGACCCTTGCAAAGTGGCTTAAGCAAGAAGGTGATACGATCGAACCGGGCGATATCATCGCAGAGATCGAGACCGACAAAGCGACTATGGAATTCGAAGCAATCGACGAAGGTGTCTTGACCAAGATCATGATTGCGGAAGGCACCGAAGATGTGGCTGTTGGAACTGTGATTGCTCAACTGGAAGGAGAGGGTGAAGACAGCGCTCCTGCTGCTTCAACGCCGGAACCCGCTGCTGCGCCAGCTCCCGCTCCGGCGGCAGAACCAGCGTCGGATGATAAGCCAATCTCCCAGCCCAAAGCGGATCGCGGGGTGCCAGAAGGCACCACGTTCACCAGCACGCCGGTGCGTGAGGCATTGCGGGACGCTATGGCTGAGGAAATGCGGAGCGACCCGCGTGTGTTCGTCATGGGTGAGGAAGTCGCCGAATATCAAGGCGCCTACAAAGTCACTCAGGGCCTGCTTGCTGAATTCGGACCGAAACGCGTGATCGATACGCCGATCACCGAGTACGGCTTTGCCGGTGTTGGCACAGGCGCTGCGATGGGCGGACTGCGCCCCATCGTTGAATTTATGACATTCAACTTCGCCATGCAGGCCATCGACCACATCATCAACTCGGCTGCCAAGACAAACTATATGTCCGGCGGCCAGATGCGGTGTCCGATTGTGTTTCGCGGTCCAAACGGCGCAGCAAGCCGCGTTGGCGCGCAGCACAGTCAAAATTACGGCCCTTGGTATGCAAGTGTACCGGGTCTGATCGTGATCGCACCCTATGACAGCGCAGATGCTAAAGGCCTGATGAAGGCAGCCATTCGTTCGGAGGATCCTGTTGTTTTCCTCGAGAACGAACTGGTTTACGGCAAAAGCTTCGATGTTCCCGACCTTGATGATCACGTTCTGCCGATTGGCAAGGCGCGTATCATGCGCGAAGGTTCGGACGTAACGATTGTTTCTTACTCGATTGGCGTTGGTTTCGCTCTCGAAGCCGCAGAAACTCTTGCGGGTGAGGGCATTGATGCCGAAGTGATCGACCTGCGTACGCTGCGCCCTCTCGACAAAGAAGCCGTCCTGACCAGCCTCGCGAAGACCAACCGCTTGGTCATTGCTGAGGAAGGTTGGCCGACTTGCTCGATCTCAAGCGAGATCATCTCGCTGTGCATGGAAGAAGGCTTTGACGACCTAGATGCGCCTGTGCTGCGTGTTTGCAATGAAGACGTGCCGTTGCCGTATGCGGACAATCTCGAGAAGCTCGCTCTGATCGATCCCCCTCGGATTGTCGAAGCAGTCAAGAAAGTTTGCTACGTCGCCTGACTTCATCATACCCATAAATAGAAAAGGGCCGCTCCAGCAATCGCTAGAGCGGCCCTTTTTGTTTCTGCGCGGTCTCGCTTAAGCGGGACGGTCAGCCGAGTATGTATCGCAATCCGCAACTGGTGAGACAGGGTTGGTCTGATAAAGCTGCGTCAGGTCGCGTTGATCGCGCACGTTGAACGCCGCAGTGTATTGAATTTCCGTGTCACCGTAGAATTCGAACGGGGTTACTGGCGTATAGGTATATGAGACTTCGACAAACATGACGGCAGTGCCGCTGCTTGCCGTTATCTCTTTGCCGGTTTCGCCCATGCCATCAAAATCGGTGCCAGTTTCGCCGTCGCCTTCGACGCCGAAACTTGAATCATGAACTTTAGCACCGCGACACCGCTGCCAGTGGATCCACTGTCCGCCATCCGCGTTCACTTCAAGGCTGGAGAGAATGATCCGTCCATTGGTGAAGATCTCGTTTTGCTCACCAAGCTTTTCAGCGCCAATAAACGCCTGATTGATATCATCCTCAAAAACCTGGCGATTGACGAGAACATCAGCTTCACCGACGCGCGAAGCGTTATCTGCGACCTGCATCGCAATTTGGCTAATTTGCATATGCGTAATCGTGAAATATGCGGTCTCGGTTCCCAGCATTCCCAGGCCGAGGAAAATTGGCGCTGTGAAGGCGAACTCGACCATGGCAACGCCGGAGGTGTGCTCTTTCAGGTCGCGTAGCTTGCGGCGCATGCGAACTGTCGCACTGCGCGTCTTTTGTTGAACCTTGGCAATCATGTGCAGTTTCCAGTGGCTTGCGTGGTATCTTGCTGGTCGAAGGGCTGGTTCCGAAGAACAGTCGAAGCACGAAGCTCAACGTCTTGTGGCAGCCCAGCCAAACCGTACATCGGGAAAAGGCGCGGGTACGTCACGACCGCGGTGTAAAGAACAGCGTCACGGGCACCGCCGATACCGGATTCACCACGGTTGGCATCCCATTGACCGTTCCCGTTTGCATCAACAAACGGTTCGTTGTCATTGCAAACGCCATCGCTGTTGCCGTCGGTATACTCTTCTTCTTCGCCGATATCTTCGAAATCGAAGTGAGAAAGTTTCTCTAGCGTGACAGTAGCGTTGCCAGGAACGACGTTCGCAACTTGGCCGATAACAGCAGCATCAATAGTAGATTCCCGGCTGCCCGCGTTTTCCAGTGTTAGGTCGCGACCCGCTTTCTGCATCGCGCCATTCATCAGAGCCGATGTGTATTGCGAATGCGCCATGTCGAAAACGCCCATGATCATCAGGATGAGGACGGGAGCCACCAGACCGAATTCGGTCAAGGTGGCCCCATTCTCGTTTTTCCCGAGACGGCTTCGTTTGAAGAAGCCGATCATGCTGTCAGCCTCAGAGCGGCAATCTTCTCGGCAATCTCTTTAAACGCAGCGTCCAGTGTGTCAGCGTCGTTTGCCGAGTAGGCGCGGCCTGGCGTCGCACAGTCGATGAGATTGTCCGTCAAGGTCGTGCCGAACGCCACAACCCAAACAGAGATGTTCTTGTCTCGGGCTGCCTTACAAGCCGCTTGGAAGCGAGCTTCATGGCGTGTGTTACCGGTTGCTGATTGGCCATCGTCCGTAACCCGGCGATCCCACCATTCAATTCCGTATGGGGTGTAGACCGTGTTGCTGGTCGACAGGATGCCATCCGTCATAAAGATGATGTGACGAGTGATAGCGTCGCCATTCGGAGCCGTAGCATTCTCTGACGAGAAGATTCCGTCCGGAGAGATAAAGCGACCGCCCCAGATCATGCCAATGTCATGATACGTAGAGCCACGTCCAACGAAGCCATTCGAAGCGGACAACCAGCTTTCAAGCTCGCTGCGATCGCTGAATTCCGCGAGTTTTCGAGCTGCTTTCGGGCAGCTCGCTGACGGATTCTGATTCCAGTCGCTTGTCGTAACTTCCTCGTCGCGGCTCCAATTGCCTGTTTCGGAATCAAAACGATAGAAGACCAACGAAGGCAGAACTGGCTTCCAGTACTCATCCGATGAGTTCGGAACCAGATCAATGTCGAGATCGTTGGCGGAGGCCGGAAGCGGGCTGAAAGTGCCTGTGTTCGACGTGTCAGCCTCTTCGATACAACCACCCCAAGTATGGGTCTCGTTTGCACCGTTCGTACCAGTCGGAGCGATCAGCGAACCTGTGCTGTAAAGCGAAGCGAGGTCATACTCGATCTCATCAAAGCGATAGGCGAAGGTTTCTGTCGTCTCTTCATTCTCAGTGACCGTCGCTTCGCCAGCGGCTGTGTAAGAATATTCCTTGAAAGTAATATTACAGCTTCCGCCAGTGTAGTTGCCACTCACGAACTCATAGAGAACCTTCCAAGTAAGATTGCCTTGGTAGGTAGCTTGTCGGGTATCACCGGAACCGCTGACATTGATGTTCGTCGCGGTGGCGTTGTTCGGATCATAAAAAATATCCCAGTGTGGGCCTCCAAATGCGAAGTCGACACATTGATCGTAAGTCAGTCCCGGTACCCGTGTCTCATTATTGCCAAGAAACGGATAACCATTATTGGTTCCGGTTTTGTTTGAACTAAGCGCGCCGTTTCCGTCATAAACCCAATCGGTTTCTATGATCGTGGTCGGCTCACGCGATTGATAGCCGTGACTATCCGCGAGCCAAGCCGAATTCAAAGATGCGCCGACATTGATTGAACTTGAATAAGGCAAGATCCCGTAACGAACCTGCGCAGCCGAAGAAGTTGCTGCTTCAACCGTGTCATAGAATGTTAGCGCTGATGACCGGAGGCTTTTGATCTTGGCATTTGAGGCTTCGACATTGTTGCAAGAGCCGCCATTAGGATTGTCGGGCGCACAGTTCATTGAACCGGTCACGTCCAAAACAAACATGATATCTGTGTTCGAGATGTTGATGTCTGCTTCGCAATCCACCGCGAGATCAAACTCATCGTAACCGAATGCACCCATAATGCTGGTCGGCAGGGTGCCAGAGGCTGTGCCCTGAACCTTGCCGTCATCGGTAGCCGAGTAAATGCGTGAGCGCTCTTCCATACCAAACAAACCGTCTTCGAAGTTCTGATCAAAGAAGTTTTCAGCAATCTGCTTGTGAGAGCTGTCAAAATCATCGTCGTCCATTGCGCGACGAGCGGCGAGGGCGCCCGCATCGCAGGCAGCCTGCAAGCGAGTGTCAGCCATGTAATAACGGCTCGCATCGACGCCGCCGCCAACCATTGCCATCAATGGGACGAGAGACGCGGCCACGATAACAATCGTGTTCGCGGTCGGGTCTTTCGCAAGCGAACGCCAAAATTTCTTTGGCGCTGCGGTTTCTTGCTCGTTTTTCATAGCCATAAGGCGATTATCCTCGTGCGTGTCCCGGAACGAAATAGCTCGGAAAAGCAATTGCATTGGCTAGACTTAGCGCAGCGAGGTAAGCGAATTTCCAAACTTTGTGGTTAACGAGAACATAATTTGAGTTCCGCACAACTTGTTACGATTGTGAACGGATGATCCCTCGTCCAATCTTGACAGAATGGCTCAATCAGCGGCTACGAGCGATGCTGTGGATGACACCTCGCCTCTTGAACTGCCCGCAGAGCTTGCAATCGCCATCGCGCACACCCCGCAAAAGGTTCGCGGCCGGTTAACTACGTGTTTCGCTCTCGATCAGCGGCTGGCGCGAATCGTGGCAGGCACAACCGAGCCAATATTGGGGCAAATGCGTCTCGCGTGGTGGCGCGATGTTCTCAGTCAGCCGGCCGAAGAACGGCCAGTTGGGGATGCTGTACTAGATGCCGTTGGTGCGGAATGCAGTGGGCATGAAGCTGCGCTGATCCAAATGGTCGATGCATGGGAAGTCTTCGTTGTCGCTGAAAAGCTCGATCAGAATGTGGCAACCCAGTTTGCTAAAAATCGAAGCGCCCCGTTGTCTGCACTCATTGGCAAGGATCATCCCAACGGCGGAGGAACCATTTGGGCGATTGCCGATGCGGCCTCACGCGTATCAGACGGTGAAGAACAAGGCCTGCTGATTGATGCTGGACTAGGTTTGGCCGGTAAGAACGTGGCGCGCTCAAAAGAGCTTCGCGGGATCGCAGTGCTGGATGCCTTGGCCTTGCGCGCGCTAAAACGTGGCGGACGACCGCTAATGGAGGGGCGCGGTGCGTCTATAACAGCAGTGCGAGCGGCTTTATTCGGCAGTTAAACACGTGTAATCAGACAGTATTGAATTTGGGGAGGCCAGAGTGCGCCAAACAATACTTGGAGTTTTTGTCGGATTGTTCCTTGCCGGAGTGGGTGTTTTTTGGTGGCAAGCGCGCGCGCAGGTGGAGAACAATGCTCCGCCGCCGCCAGAAATTGAGGAAATAGCACCTGCCCCTGAAGAGCTCCCGCAAACCGATCCTGGAGATATGGAGGGGCCCGCGCCGCCAACCGCAAGTGAGCTAACGCGGGAGGAAAAACGTTTCTTTCGCTATGATCGAAATCGTGACCGGCGGATCACCCGGAATGAAATGCTATCATCGCGTTCTGATGGATTCCGTAAACTTGATGTCGATGGAAACAATCTTCTCACATTCGAAGAATGGGCGGTCACAACTGCGCAGCGGTTTGACGGCATGGACGCCGATGGAAACGCGGAATTGTCGCAGGTGGAGTTTGCAACAAGCAAGCCCAAGACCCGGCCGAAACGACCGCGTTGCCGGTGCTAATCAGGCGGGAACAGCTTCGGAATTGGCGTTGATCCACGTGCCCAGGTCGTTCTTCGCGCGCGAGGTATATGCCTCTTTACGCTGCTTCTTTTTCACCTCGTGAAGGGGCGGAAACAACCCGAAGTTCACGTTCATAGGCTGGAATGTGGCCGCATCTGCATCGCCGGTAATATGACTGAGCAGAGCACCAAGAGCGGTTGACGGGGGCAGGGGATGCCAATCGCGACCGCCCAATTCAGCTGCTGCCATCATGCCCGCGACCAATCCAATCGCCGAGCTCTCAACATACCCTTCGCACCCGGTTACCTGACCAGCGAACCGGATATGCGGTGCCGCTTTCAGTCGAAGCTGGCGATCAAGCACCTGAGGCGAATTCAGGAATGTGTTGCGGTGCAAACCGCCAAGCCTCGCAAATTCGGCATTCTCAAGTCCGGGGATCGTGCGGAATAGTCCCACTTGGCCAGCGTATTTCAGTTTGGTTTGAAATCCGACCATATTCCATAGGGTGCCAAGCTTGTTATCCTGACGCAACTGCACCACCGCATAGGGCCAGCGACCCTGAGGAAACTCTTCATTCGTGTCGAATGGATTGTCGAGCCCGACACCTTTCATCGGACCGTATCTTAGCGTTTCAACACCGCGCGACGCCATCACTTCGATAGGCATGCATCCATCAAAGTATGGGGTGTCTTTTTCCCACTCCTTGAATTCGGTCTTCTCGCCTTCGATCAGTCCTTGATGAAAGGCGAGATATTGTTCTTTCGTCATCGGGCAGTTGATATAGTCGCCATCTTCATTCGAAGCTTCGGTCCGTTTGTTCCAACGCGATTGAATCCAGCATTTAGACATATCGATGCTGTCACGATGGATAATCGGAGCGATCGCATCAAAGAAGGCGAGGCGTTCTTCACCCGTAGCTCCAACAATGCTCTGCGCGAGGGATTGCGCAGTGAGCGGTCCGGTTGCGACAATAGTGAGGCCGCTGTCAGGGAGGGCATCGACCCGTTCCCGCGCGACTGTGACATTCGGATGCTCGGACAGGGCTCGCTCAACTTCGGCGCTGAACACGTCCCGGTCTACCGCCATGGCGCTTCCAGCAGGAACTCGCGCAACTTCGCCAGCGCGCATGACAATAGAGTCCAGCTCGCGCATCTCGTGGTGCAACAACCCGACGGCATTCTTTGTATCATCATCGGATCGAAAGCTGTTTGAACATACGAGTTCTGCAAGCCCATCCGTCTGATGGGCCGGCGTCATCTCGCCTGAGCCGCGCATTTCCGACAGCCGAACTTTGATACCGCGCTTCGCAAGCTGCCAAGCGGCTTCTGATCCGGCGAGGCCGCCGCCGATAATGTGAACATCATGTGTCATAGGGTGCAGCACTTAGGCGCTGCACCCACTCGCATCAATATGGCTATCGACCAAGAACGGGCCGAATGGCCTTGGCAAAGGCCGGTTCCACGGCTTCGAGCCGATCCGCCAGCTCTGGCAAACGCTTGACCGGAACTCCCGG
Source organism: Erythrobacter crassostreae (assembly GCF_019204045.1). Lineage (GTDB taxonomy): Bacteria > Pseudomonadota > Alphaproteobacteria > Sphingomonadales > Sphingomonadaceae > Erythrobacter > Erythrobacter crassostreae. Next base: position 100,747 of record NZ_JAGSPC010000003.1, read on the forward strand.
AAACAGGTGATGCTCAAGGTGAAAGAACATGTTGTAGCTAACCGCATTCACCATCCGGCCACGCTGAGTGCGGGCGACCAGTGCGCTTTCATCGCAGCCTCTATGGGTAATCCACACGGCGAACAATGCAGTGAAGCACTGCGCAAGAAGCATGGCTGAGAAATGCCAGGCAACAAAGGCCAAACCAAATCCAATTGCCGCAGCAGGAAGCACCAAATTGAGAGCGAGATCGATCAAGACCTTTTTCCGCCAAACTGGTCCGCCTTCTTTGAGAGCAACTATATGGCATTCAAGCGGGAAAAATGGACCGTATACGATCACCTGCCGCAGGCTCATCCTGCCGGCTTTGCCCTCCAGATCCTGCTCTGTGTTAATGTGCTGGTGATGCCGCAGGTGATTGAAGGCAACCGAGTGATTGCTGCCGAGCATCACAAGGCTCAATCCATGCAAGACAGCCCGATGCCCAGCGCTGCCAAATCCGAGGTTGTGATGGATCGCTTCATGATTGAGCCTCAGGGCAGTGAGGAAAAACATGAACTCTGCCAGAAAGGCCAGTGGCCAATATCCGTGGTGGAACAACACCATGCCAGCGAAGAGCCAGGGTAGGGGATGCAAGCATTCCCGGAGCCCATCTCCTGTTCTCATTTTGGCAAGGTCGCGCCATTCCACGCGGCGAACTGCCTGTTTGAGTATGATTGGGTCAAGCTTGCGTGCGCTATCGAATTTGGGCATTTTGCGCTCCCGTGTGGTCTTGTTAAAGACTTATCAGAACGCTCTGTTTAGTGTCGTGATTAGCGTGGCTCACATATTGCAATTCATGAAACTAAATCGGACAGAAACGGATTGAAATGGCAAAAAATGCACTGATAGAGCACCGGCCATGGCTCTTGGCGAGCGTCGTTGCGGCATGTGCGTATTACTTCCTGTGGAACAATCCAATCGGCGAGCTCTATCTCATCATATTGAAGGGTTCAGCTGTCGGCCTACTCGCCTTGTATGCTTGGCGGCGGACGCATGGCGGGGATGGCCTTATCCTTGTCGCCGTTCTGGCGCTCTCTGCTGCAGCAGACATGGCGCTAGTTCTGGACATAACCATCGGGGGAGCCCTGTTTGCGCTGTCCCATGTAGCCGCTATCGCGCTTTACCTGCGAAATCGCCGCAACCGCACGACTTCAAGTCAAAAACTCTTGGCTGCGGCGCTATTTATTGGCGCGCCCGTGATCTCATACCTGCTAAGTCAGGACATTCTGATCGCAGTTTATGCAGTCAGCCTTGGTGGGATGGCGGCAGCTGCATGGCTCAGCCGCTTCCCCCGCTACCGCGTCGGGGTTGGTGCTGTACTGTTTGTAATCAGCGATTGGCTGATTTTCAGTCAGACTGGTCCCTTCGATTTAAGTCCGGTTCCTAACATGCTAATTTGGCCGCTGTACTATTCCGGTCAGCTAATGATCGCGACGGGCGTTGTGCAAACGTTGCGCGGGGAAAAACCCGCCTACTAGGTTGCGTGCGCGGCAATTGTTGTCCGGTGTAATTCGCGGCGGTATCCTTCGTATCCACCGGTCGCTTTGTGTAGCACGCTGCGGTTGTCCCATATCACCAGCATATTCGGCTCCCAACGATGGCGATATACAAACTCATCGCGCGATTGCCACGCGGCTACCTCCATGAGGAACGGCAAGGCTTCGCTCTCCGCCATGCCTTCGATCCCGATAATATATCCCAGCGTCGAATAGATCGCCTCTTCGCCTGTTTCGGGATGGACCTGAATCAGCGGATGAGAGCAACATTCATTTGCGCTTTCATCCGGACGGATTGCCATGGACCGGTCAGCTTCCCGCTCGTTTTCGCCGTAAGTACCGTCAGGAGCATAGGCGAGTTTAGCGGAATGGATCGCAGTCAGTGAGCGCAAGTGATCCTGCCGCTCTGCGGGAAGGGCTGCAAAAGCTGCGATCTGATCGGCGAACAAAGTGTCACCGCCATGAGGTGGGATGTCGATTGATAAAAGACACGTGCCTGCAGGCGGTGCATCAAGAAAACTCCAATCGCTGTGCCAGTTTTCGGCAAACAGAGGCGCTTGCTCGTCAGCTTCCCGAAGAATAGCAGCGATGTTCTTGCGTCCTTCAATCGGATCGAAGAACGGGTCTTCGCCAAATCCGCCCATCGCGATGGTGAACCGCTCGAGTGCGTCATCGTCCATGCTCTGGCCCGGAAAGGCCAAAACCCGGTGTTTCAGCCAGACTGCGCGAATTTCCGCGACAAGATCAGCGCCAAGCTCACCCGAAAGGTCGCAGCCGGTTACCCGAGCGCCGCAGACCTGACTGGATGGCTCGACTTTAATCATCAATCGGTCGGTTCACCCTCCGTGCCTGTGTCCGATAGCGGGGCCGGATCGGTGGCAGCTTCGCCAGCGTCGCCGTCGTTCTGCGCCATTTCCTCGGCCACCGCTCCTTCCGCCTCGTCTTCCGGTTCCTCGGTCTCGTCAATCAATGCCGCGCCGACGATCTGCTCGCCTTTGGAGACATTGAAAATTCGCACACCCGAGGAGCTCCGTCCCGACACGGAATAGCCGGTGTGGTTTTCAAAGCCGTCTTCAACCATGTGGCGGAATTCAACCGGTAAGCGGATCAGTTTTGCCTGATCCGTAACAAGCATCAGTTGCGAGCCATGCTTAACAGGGAAACTTGCTACCACTGGCCCGTTTCGGTCCTTGTCCGCAGGCTCACCGATATTGGTAAGCCCCTGACCACCGCGGCCAGTCGTGCGGTATTCATAGGCAGAAGAAATCTTGCCATATCCGCGAGAGGTGAGGGTGAGGATAAACTCCTCTTCCTCTGACATTTCTGCCATCTTCTCGGCCTCGAGGGTCGGCTCTGCATCGTTGTTCTTCCACGATGCTGCACGCAGGTAAGCGTCGCGGATTTCTGTGTCCCGCTCACCAGGATCGAGAACCGCCATCGAGACGACCTTTTGCCCCTCTTTCAGCTTCATCCCGCGCACACCTATACCCGTTCGGCTCTTGGTTTCTCGCGCATCAGTGGCCGAGAAGCGGATCGACTTACCCGAATTCGACGCAAGGAAAATTTCCTGATCTTCGGTCAGCAGCTCAACGCCGATTAAACGGTCTCCGCTGTCCTCGACAAAGCCCATCGCATATTTGCCCGCAGTCGGCACATTGGTGAATGCGTCCATGGAATTGCGGCGCACCATGCCTTGCTCTGTCCCGAATACGATATTGAGTGCGCCCCATTCCGCTTCATCTTCTGGCAGAGCAAGAACATTGGTAACGCGCTCATCATTACCCAGCGGCAGCAGATTCACCATCGGGCGGCCCTTCGTCTGCGGCCCGCCTTCAGGCAGCTTCCATACTTTGTGCCGATAAACGCGTCCCGTATTGGTGAAGAACAAGACCGGATTGTGTGTCGAGGTGACAAACATTTCGACCACGGCATCTTCATCCTTGGTCGCCATGCCGCTGCGACCTTTGCCGCCGCGAGCCTGCGCCCGGAACGTGTCGAGCGGGGTACGTTTGATGTAGCCGCCATGGGTGACGGTAACGACCATATCATCACGCTCGATCAAATCTTCATCGTCAAGACCATCCCAAGCCGGGGCAATTTCTGAGACGCGCGGCGTTGCGTAAGTGGCTTTGATCTCTTCCAGCTCTTCACGCATCATGCCGTAAAGCTTCACGCGGTCGGAAAGAATCGACAGCAGCTCTTCGATTTGGATCGAAAGCTCCTTGAGCTCATCGCCGATCTCATCCCGGCCAAGCGCGGTAAGACGGTGGAGACGCAATTCCAGGATAGCTTTGACCTGTCGCTCGGACAGTTTGTACGTTCCATCGCTCTCTTCAGCATTCGGCTCGATGGCTTCGACTAGCCGGATGTACTGCGCAATATCGCCAATCGGCCATTCTTTTGTGAGCAACTTCCCGCGCGCTTCGGCAGGATTAGAAGCGCCGCGGATCATCGCGACAACCTCATCAAGGTTTGAAACCGCAACAACAAGGCCAAGCAAAAGGTGCGCCCGTTCACGCGCCTTGTTCAATTCAAACTTGGTCCGGCGGGTAATGACTTCTTCGCGGAACGAGATGAAGCTTTGAATAATGTCGCGCAGCATGAGCGTTTCAGGACGCCCATTGCGGATCGCAAGCATGTTTGCCGGGAAGCTCGACTGCGCAGGGGTGTAGCGCCACATCTGGTTGAGGACGACCTCAGGCGAGGCGTCTCGTTTCAGATCGACTACAACACGCACGCCTTCGCGGGAGCTTTCATCCCGAATGTCGGAAATGCCCTCGATCCGCTTTTCCTTAGCTGCGTCAGCGATTTTCTCGACCAAGCCCGACTTGCCAACCTGATACGGAATCGAGGTTAGGACGATAGACTGGCGATCTCCACGCTTTGTCTCAACTTCGTGGCGGCACCGCATAAGGATGGAGCCGCGACCGGTCGTATATGCCGCCTTAGCACCACTGGAACCCAAGATTAGTGGTGCCGTAGGAAAATCAGGCCCCGGGATGATTTCGATCAATTGCTCAGTCGTGATCGTAGGATTTTCGATAAAGGCGAGACAGCCGTCGATAACTTCACCAAGGTTATGCGGTGGAACGTTTGTCGCCATGCCAACTGCAATGCCGCCTGCTCCATTGACCAGCAGGTTAGGGAAGCGGGCGGGCAGAACTGTCGGCTCTTGAGTGCTACCGTCATAGTTATCAGCAAAATTGACCGTGTCTTTGTCGAGATCGTCAAGCAAAGTGTTCGCGACACGGGCAAGGCGCGCTTCGGTATAGCGCATGGATGCAGGCGGATCGGGATCCATCGAGCCAAAGTTACCCTGGCCATCGATCAGAGGTACCCGCATCGACCAATCTTGCGTCATCCGGGCCAAGGCATCGTAAATCGCGGAATCGCCGTGAGGGTGATAGTTTCCCATCACGTCACCAACGATTTTAGCGCTCTTACGATATGGACGTCCGGCTACGAATCCGCCTTCTTGGCTGGCGTACAGAATCCGGCGGTGAACCGGCTTCAGACCGTCACGAACATCTGGGAGGGCGCGCGACACGATCACGCTCATCGCGTAATCGAGATAGCTCGTCTTCATCTCATCGACAATGTCGATGCGTTCGTAGTCACCCATTGGTGAAGGGGCTGGGGATTCGAGAGTTTCGTTGTCGTCGCTCAAGGTGCGGGCCGTTTCTGGTTATTTTTGTTGTCAGCAGTAATGTAGGGTTTGCGGCGACAAACCACCATGGATGGTGCGGAACATAAGTGGATCAAACACGGCTTTTTCCACACTTCCAGTCGAATTCGTAAAATGTTCTACAACGGGCCGAATTTTTCGTTTCGAATTGCCCATTTCAATTCCATTCAAAGGCCATTCAGGCCGTTTCGGCTACACAGAATTGCAAATCTGACAGCATGCGTCCAAATGCAGCATCAGAGATTAAATCCGGCCGCGCTCCCTCGAACTGAAGACGCGGCACTAAACACCCCAGGAGGTATTCCGAATGCAGCTTTTTAACATGCGTAAACGCACGTCCGGCCTCGCGCTTGCCGTTGCTCTTGCGACAGGCTCAGCCGTCGTTGCGACTGCCGTTTATCCAGCAGAGGCGCACGCACAGCGCAAGAAGAAGAAAGACAAAGAAAGTGACGGCGGTGGCTATTCGAAAGAATTTGTGGCTGTCTATCAACCACTTAACGATGCTCTCAATGCTGAAGGCGCAGACGTAGCCGCGTACAAGCCACAAATTCAGCAATTGCTTCCGCTTGCAACAACGCAAGATGAAAAGATTGCAGCGGGCGGTTTGGTTTTCAATTCAGGTATCAAGCTGAAGGATCAGACACTGCAGCTCAGCGGCATGGAAACGATGCTTGCCAGCGGGAAAGTACCTGTCGATCAGATCGCTCGTTACAACTTCATCGCTTATCAGCTCTCGAATGCTGCCAGCGATTTTCCTAAAGCGCGAAACTATCTGCAGCAGGCTATCAACTACAACTTCACAACCACGAGTATCACGGCCTCTGATTTGCAGATTGCGATGGCGGAGAGCTATTTCTCCGGGAATGAACTCCGAGAAGGTCTGTCATTCCTTAAAAAGGCGATCAGCGCGCGCAAATCACAGGGTCAAGCTATTGAAGAGCAGTGGTACCGCCGTGGTTTGACCGTTGCCTATAACAATCAGGTTGTTCCTGAAGTCTATGATTTCACAGCAATGTGGATTGAGGCATTTCCATCGTCGACCAATTGGCGCGATGCAGTGAACCTGACGCGCAATTTGAATGAGTACGAGCCGCAATTGCTGCTCGATCTGCTGCGTCTCTCGAAAGAAGCAGGCGCGCTTCAGGAAAAGAACGACTATGTTCTTTATGTCGAGGCTGCAGATGCTCGCCGCCTACCAATGGAAGTCAAAGATATTATCGAGCAGGCCTATGCAACCGATGCGGTGAGCCGCGATGACATCTACGTTGCAGACGCGCTAACTACAGCAAATGGACGTATTGCCAGCGACCGTGCGGACCTCCCTGCATTGGAACGTGATGCAGCAGCTGGAAATGCAGGTTTGCGTACAGTCGTTGCCGCAGCCAGCGCATTTTACAGCTATGGTCAGTACGACAAGGCCGCGACCTTCTATCAAAAGGCACTAGGAATGCCGGGTGTGGATACTGGCGAAGCCCTGACACGTCTGGGAATGTCTCAAGTTGGTCTTGGTGATTTTGCTGGCGCACAGGAAACATTGGCGCGGGTCGAGGGCAAACGCGCTCCTATCGCGATGCTTTGGAGCGCCTTTGCAGCTGAAAAAGCCGGTCCGGCCCAATCGGACGGGCCAAGCCTTGGGGAATTGATGGGCGCAAGCACGCAATAATCCGCGACCAACAACACGATGCAAAAGGGCGCCCAGCTATCTTCAGGGCGCCCTTTTTTGTCGGTCATCGTATTGTCTCGGATCAGTGCAATCGTTTTACGTAAACCTGATTGCCATCACGGCGTTCGAGTTTGAAGTTGTCGATTGAGGCGAAGAGGTCTGAGAGGCTCTTGAAACCATAATTCCGGACATCAAAGCTCGACCGATTGCCGGCAATCTGGCCGAGTTGTTGCAGTTTGGCCCAACCTTCGTCATCGCGTTTCGCTTCACGATAGGCCGCGAGGATAAGTTCATCCAGATCACCGACATCGGACTTTGATTTGCGCGCAGCCTTAGTCTTCCCGTTGTCATCCGAGGTACTTGCGATCAATTCATCAATGTAGAGGAAGCGAGTGCATACTGCCTGAAATGCCGCTGGCGTCTTCTTTTCACCGAAACCGTAAACCAAAATACCGTCCTGCCGCAGACGTGTGACGAGCGGGGTGAAATCGCTATCCGAGGTCATGATGCCAAATCCATCAACCTTGCCCTGATAGAGCAGGTCAATCGCGTCGATTGTCATCGCCATATCGGTGGCGTTCTTACCTTTTGACACGTCGAATTGCTGCTGCGGACGGATACCGTAGGTGTTTGTAATTTTGTCCCACCGCGACAAATTATCTTTGGCGAAGTTCCCGTATGCCCGGCGAATATTCACCTGACCAAGTTCGGCCATCACTGTTAGAACGGGATCAATCCCTTGTGGGGTGGTGTTGTCTGCATCGATAAGCAGCGCGATGTTCTTGAGTTCTGTATTGGACATGGATGCTAAGATGGTAGCCGCAATCGAAGGGGGCAAGGGCTAGTCTTCCGGAAGAAACTCGCCGGTGTCTTCATCGAGCGAGTAGAGCACGCCTTCTTTGATCGAGAAATGCGCTCCGCGAAGTTTTAGATCGCCCTGATCCTCCTTGTCGGCAACCCAAGGGAAACTACGCAGATTGGTCAGGCTCTGGCGGATCGCAGCGAACTCCATCGCAAGCTCGGCCTTACGCCCCTCGACACCGTGCTTTCGTGCGACAGGCTCGCGGGCCTCATCTAGCAGGGTGATCCATTCTGCGAGGAAACCGCCATGGCCGGGATCAGTGCCCACGAAATCTTGTCTGAGCGCGGCTTTGCAGCCGCCGCATCTGCCATGACCCATAACAAGAATTTGCTTCACTTCGAGCATCTGCACAGCGAACTCTACGGCGGCTGACACCCCATGCTGCCCCGGCGAGATCTCAAAAGGAGGAACCAAAGCGGCGACATTGCGGACCACAAAAATTTCACCGGGATCAACGTCGAAGATCTGTGCCGGATCAACGCGGCTGTCCGAACAACCAATGATCATCAATTTGGGGTGCTGGCCCAATGCGATTGTTTCTTCAAACCGGTCACGTTGACGCGGATAGGTGTCTTCGCGAAAGCGGCGATAGCCTTTCAGAAGCTCGGCAAATTCCGGCAATTCTCTACTCCTCAGTGTGGGAGCGCGCGACGCTTAAAAGCGCTCTCCCCTGATCACCTGCACATCCCACATGCTCAAGATGAATCCATATCGCGTAAGCATGGGGGCAAGTGTTTCGGCAAGGGCTGATGCCTTATCTTCCGCAGCTATCGTGAGGACAAAAACCTTGTCCGTACCCATCACACGCTCCTCGCGCCATGCGCCGTCGCGCCCTTTGCCGCTAGTGACCGGCACAATCGTCCATCCAGTAATCCCCACGCTGTCAATCGCATCGGTCACACGTTTTTGCAGCTGTGTGTCGGCAAGGATTTCAATTCTCTTGCGGGTTACGGTTTCAATCATGGTGAGATACCTCCGCTTCCGGCCAAGAATGCCGCGAATGCGCTGATGATGCCAATATTGATAAGGACGTTAAACGGGAAAGTGATGCTGAGTGACATGGTCAGGTATATTCCCGGATCTGCTTCAGGAAGAGCCAGTCGCATTGCAGCTGGCACCGCGATATAGCTTGCACTTGCGCAAAGAACGCCGAGCGCTGCGGCAGATCCCGTATCCAATCCGATACCGATACCCAATGCCGTTCCAACTGCTCCGTTAACGAGCGGTATGAAGATAGCAATCGCGGCAAGCCGCCATGTGATTGCACGCGAATCCATCATACGCCGCGCAGCGATCAAGCCCATATCCAAAAGGAAAATGCAAAGAACGCCCTTGAACCCAGTTTCGAAAAACGGACTGACGGGTTCAAACCCTTCTGGACCGCCAATCATTCCAATCGCAAAAGCACCGAGCAACAGGACAATCGAAGAATTGGTGAATACCTCGTGGAACATCTCACCTGTGCTCTGTCCGCCTTCCGAAGAACTGCCAAAGCCCCTTGCGAGCATCAATCCTGTCAGGATTGCAGGCGCTTCCATTGCAGCCATTACCGCGACCATATAGCCGCCCGGTTCGCGGGCTTGACCAGTCAGAATTTCGATTGCGGTTACAAATGTCACGACACTGATCGAACCATAATGCGCAGCGACAGCACCGGAGTTGATCCGATCAAGCTTTCCAAACGTTTTTAGAACGAAATAAGCGAAGAACGGGAGCAAAAAGCCTGCCACGACGCCCGCGCCAAGAGCTGATAGGACCGTCGCATCAATCCCAGACTTCGCAACAGCAACACCGCCTTTGATGCCAATGGCTGCCATCAAATAGAGCGACATCGCCTTTGCGATTGCCTCTGGGATGGCAAGATCAGACTTCGCGAAGGCCGCAAGCAGACCCAACACGAAGAATAGAACGACCGGTGAAGTGAAGGTCTGTATTGCCGTTTCAAACATGATGGCCTCGCTACACGCCTCTTTGTTGCATGAAAAGCAAAAGAGCTTGCGACCTTTTTGTTCGTCAACAGACGTATTCAGCAAGGTCATTGGCTTGCGGCAGACGCAGTGGCAGCCTAAATGGCCCATATGAACGATCTCGCAAACTCGCCAAAGCCCCAGCAGGGCAGCAAATCAAGTGAAGCTCGCCCAGAGCGTCAGCGGAAACCAGACTGGATTCGCGTAAAAGCGCCGGTTAGCAAAGGATATCATGAGACGCGCAAATTGATGCGCGACCTGAACCTCAACACCGTTTGCGAAGAGGCTGCGTGTCCAAATATCGGTGAATGCTGGACACAGAAACACGCGACAGTGATGATCCTTGGTGATGTCTGCACCCGTGCTTGTGCGTTTTGTAACGTTAAGACTGGGATGCCGCGCGCTGTTGATCCGATGGAGCCAGAAAACACCGCAATCGCTGCTGCTAAAATGGGCCTGAAGCACATCGTAATCACGAGCGTTGATCGCGATGACTTGCCAGATGGCGGGGCAGGGCAGTTTGTCAAAGTGATTGAAGCACTTCGCCGCAATACGCCAGAGACCACTATCGAAATTCTCACTCCCGATTTCCGAGGCAAAATGCGGCCTGCCGTCGAAGCAATCTGCGAGGCGGGCCCTGATGTGTACAACCACAATCTTGAAACAGTTCCGCGGCTCTATCCGACTATCCGGCCAGGAGCGCGCTATTACGCATCGCTAAGGCTTCTCGAAGAAGTGAAGGCGCATAACCCGCTGATCTTCACGAAGTCCGGCATTATGCTCGGCCTAGGTGAACAGCGCCTCGAAGTTCATCAGGTCATGGATGACATGCGGAGCGCCGAAGTCGATTTCATCACAATGGGGCAATACCTCCAGCCAACGCCCAAACACGCCGCTGTCGAAGAATTCGTCACGCCGAAAGCGTTTAACGCTTATGGTTCGATTGCACGGGCCAAAGGCTTTCTTCAGGTCGCCTCAAGCCCGCTGACACGCTCAAGCTATCATGCAGGCGATGACTTCGCGGTCATGAAGAAGGCACGCGAAGAAAAACTTCGCAAGCGAGACAAGCTGAGCATCTAATGCCGGGGATTCGCGAGACACGCCGGCTTCCATACAGCGCTGAGCAGATGTTTGATCTGGTCGCGGACGTTGCGCGTTACCGCGAATTTCTACCTTGGGTTATCGCCACGCGCGTGCGGTCTGATACTGAAACCGAGATGGTTGCCGATATGGTCGTTGGCTTTAAAAGCCTACGGGAGAGCTTCACGTCGCGGGTCTCAAAGGATCGGCCTCGCGAAATTGCAGTTCACTACGTCGATGGACCGCTGTCAGATCTCGACAATGTCTGGACGTTTCATTCGACGGGTGAGGGCACTTGCGAAATCGACTTCTTGGTCGAGTTCAAATTCAAGAACCGGATGTTTGAAAAGATCGCGGGGCAGTATTTCGACCGCGCATTCCGCAAAATGGTAGAAGCGTTCGAGACCCGAGCCGCTGAGCTTTATGGAAGCAACAGCTCAAGCGCGCAAATAGTGGCCTGACGCCTTATCGAAGCGCGGCCGCCTTCCTCATCTCCGCCTTCGAAGTGTTTGAGCTCACCCTCGGGCTCACCATCTTGATTCCGATATGCCCGGGCAAACACTACGGTGCCGACCGGTTTGAGTTGTGTACCACCTCCAGGACCTGCGACCCCGCTAATTGCCACAGCAACATCGGCGTTTGAGTTCTTTAATGCTCCGGCAGCCATCGCCCAGACACAGGCGATCGATACCGCCCCGAATGTCTCGATAATATCCTGCGATACACCAAGCGCCTCCATCTTCGACGCGTTTGAGTATGTAACGAACCCGCGATCGAGGACGGCTGAAGACCCTGCGATTTCAGTGATTGCTGCTGCGACCAAGCCGCCCGTGCAACTCTCCGCCAATGCGACCGTTCGCCCATACTCCTTGTTTTCTGCGACGACACGCGCCGCAAGATTTTCAATATCTGCCGGGAGAAGTGCGTTTGTCATCTGAGTTCCTTCAAGCGCTCTTCACAAGGCCGACAATAGCCTGTGCTGCAATGCCCTCTTCCCGGCCAGTGAAACCAAGCCTCTCGGTTGTCGTCGCCTTGATGCTCACGGCGTCTTCTTCCAATCCAGTTATTTCCGCGACCCTAGCTCGCATCGCCGGGCGATGGGGCCCAATCTTCGGGGCTTCACAAATGATAGTAAGATCAATGTTACCAAGCGAATAACCGGCATTACTGGCAAGCTTCACCGCGTGTTCCAGAAACTGCGCTGACCGCGCGCCTGACCATTGCGGATCGCTAGGAGGGAAATGCGTGCCAATATCTCCCTCACCCACGGCACCGAAAACTGCATCGGTAATAGCATGCAATGCGACATCCGCATCAGAATGCCCAGCCAGACCTTTTTTGTGTTCGAGCTTAACCCCGCATAGCCAAAGCTCTTCACCTGCTTGAAAACGGTGCACGTCATAGCCTTGACCGACACGGAATTGAGGCAACGTCATTGGTTCTCCAAAATCCTCTGCAAAGGTGATCTTCTTTAGGCGCTCATCACCTTCAACGAAAACAACTGAACCGCCGCTGGCCGAAAGCACTTGAGCATCATCACCCGCATCTGGATTGCCCTTCCACGAGCGGTGAGCACGCAGGATATCAGCAAATCGAAATGCCTGAGGTGTTTGAACCCGCTTTAAAGACTCGCGATCCGCTTTCCCGGTCATCACGTTGTCTTCGCTGCAGACCGCTAAACTATCGACGACGGGCAATACAGGTATAGCGCCAATATGCGTTTCAAGCGCCGCAAGAAGTCTTGTAATTACAGCGTCAGGAATATCTGGCCGAGCTGCATCATGGATCAGAACATAATCGGAGCTGTTTGCCGTTAAAGCTTCGAGACCGGCAGCGACTGATTGTTGCCGGGTCGCCCCGCCATCTACGGCTGTGATCCGAGAATTTTTTCCAGCAGCAAGCAATGCCTCTTCATGCATCCCGGCTGGTGCGACGAGGACGATGCGGCTGCAGCCGGCATCGATGAGCGCATCAATGGAATGCTGGAGGACTAGCTTCCCCCTCCATTGACGAAACTGTTTCGGAGTATCGCCGCCTACACGCAGCCCTTTGCCTGCTGCTACAATAATGGCTTTGAAGACATTGGATGGGGGAGACGGATCACTCATGGTCAAGTCGCGCTTAGGGTCTGGACGGATTTTGCGCAATGCACTATGCGCTGCACAAATTTTAGGCATTCCCCGACATGACAACTATCCCGAACCCTCCTCCGATTAAACCGATCCAGATTGGCCCAGTTGAGATCGCGCAGCCTGTATTGCTTGCTCCGATGACCGGTGTGACAGACATGCCATTCCGCACGCTTGTCCGTCGGTATGGATCCGGCTTAAATGTAACGGAGATGGTAGCTAGCGAAGCCGCGATCAGGGAAACCCGTCAATCTCTCCAGAAAACAGCCTGGGACCAGATTGAAGAACCCGTTTCAATGCAATTGGTCGGTTGCGACCCTGCTAGCATGGCTGAAGCAGCAAAATTGCAAGAGGGCCACGGCGCTGCGATAATTGACATCAATTTCGGTTGTCCTGTTCGCAAAGTCGTCGGACAGCTCGCCGGAAGCGCTCTGATGCGCGAACTCCCATTGGCGACCAAACTGATGGAAGCGACTGTAAATGCAGTTGATGTCCCCGTTACAGTGAAGATGAGGATGGGCTGGGACCATGCAAGCCTGAACGCCCCGGAGATGGCGCGGATCGCGGAAGACCTTGGTGTCAAGATGATCACCGTTCACGGCAGGACTCGCAATCAGATGTACAAAGGCAGCGCTGACTGGTCGTTTATCCAGAAAGTCAAAGAGGCTGTCTCAATTCCTGTGATCGTGAACGGGGATATCTGCACAATCGAAGATGCTTCTAAAGCCTTGGAACAGTCTGGAGCGGACGGACTGATGATCGGCCGCGGTGCTTACGGAAAGCCGTGGCTGCTGGGTCAGGTCATGCATTGGTGGCGCACTGGGGAGCGTATCAGCACGCCTGACTTTGATGAGCAATACCAAGTCTTAACAGAGCACTATGCGCGCATGCTTGACCATTATGGCAGAGATGTAGGCACAAAAATCGCTCGAAAGCATCTGGGTTGGTACACCAAAGGAATGCATGGATCGGCCGAGTTCCGCAACAAAGCAAACTTCATCGATGATCCCGATGAAGTGCTCGGCGAGATCGAACGTTTCTACGAGCCGTTCCTTCACCGACGAGCTGCCTGATGGCTGTTGCAGAAGAGGTCGCAAACAAACCTGATGCCGAGGCACAAATTGGCGGCCTTATCTTTGCGGTGCTCCTGATCGATGGGGAAAGCCGGATCAATGAAGCCAATCATGCCGCGGAAAATCTTCTGGGACAGAGCTCAAAGCGGTTGAACGGCAAGCCAATCACTGAGATCCTCGGCGATCTCGAAGAACGTGTGAAGCAACGCTTTGCCGCAGCAGATTCCGCTCTTGTTGCGCGTGACATAAGGGTGATTGCCGGCGAAGCCGAGACCCGTGTCAATCTGACAGTATCCCCATTGGCGAGCCATACCGGCTGGCGCGTTGTGACATTGTCCGAAATTTCACATGAAGAGAACGCACGTGAGGCGGAAGCTGGATCCGCATTGGGGGCACCGTCAATTCTCGCCCATGAAATCAAGAACCCGCTCTCTGCCATCCGCGGTGCAGGGCAATTGGTTGCGCGAAAACTGCCGCAACAAGACAAGAAGCTCGCCCGCATGATCACCAATGAGGTTGACCGTATTGCGCGGTTGATTGACCGTATGCAGCAATTGGGCAGCACCCAGTCAGAACCGGCCGCGCCATGTAATCCGCATGAAGCGATTAGAGCGGCAATAGCGACAGTTCGTGCCGGTGACACAACTCAGGTCGAAATTCGCGAGGAATTTGACCCGTCTCTGCCTCCAGTCATGGCCAATCGCGACGCGCTAGAACAAGTGTTGATAAATCTCGTTTCGAACGCACGTGATGCTGCAGCCGCGTCCAAGGATGTTCCCAGAATTACTGTGCAGACCCGTTTTGTTAGCGGGTTGGCCTTCAGCGCCATTAGGGTTGGGCGAAGCGTGCGACTGCCAATTGAAATCACGATAACAGACAATGGTGGTGGTATCGAACCGGCGATACGTGACCATGTATTTGAACCCTTCGTATCCTCCAAGAAATCTGGGCAGGGGCTAGGCCTCGCTCTGGTCCGCAAACTCGTTCGCGACATGAATGGAAGCATAAGCCATGAGCGTGACGTGAAACGCGACGTCACACACTTTCGTCTCCACCTCCCGCAAAGTGTTGAAAAGGCGAGGGCAGGGATATGAGCGCGGCTTCCCAAAGCAAGGTGCTACTCGTTGAAGACGACGATGCAATCGCAACAGTGATGATTGCCGCGCTCGAAGACGAAGGCTTCAGCATCGAGCATTGTGGCTCAATGGCTGAACGTGACCGCTGGCTGCAGCAGCAAAGCTTTGATGTAATGCTTACCGATGTCATGCTTGAAGACGGTGACGGCCTAAGTACGCTCGAAAATGTCCGCTCGCATGCACCGGAAATGCCAGTGATTGTGTTGTCCGCTCAGAACACGCTCGATACCGCCGTTCGGGCTAGCGACAATGAGGTATTCGAATACTTCCCGAAGCCGTTCGACCTCGATGAAGTCGTTCAAGCCGTTCGGCAGGCTTCGGGCGCGCGCAAAGCTCAGCCTTCAGAAACAGAGCATTTGCCGATCGAAGACGATGGGATGCCGCTTGTTGGGCGAAGCCCGGCGATGCAGAGCGTCTATCGGATGATTACCCGTGTACTGCGCAACGATTTAACGGTTCTGGTCACAGGTGAGAGCGGGACTGGCAAAGAACTGGTAGCCGAAGCGATCCATCAACTTGGCGGGCGACGCTCCGGCCCATTCGTTGCCGTAAACACCGCTGCTATTCCAGCGGACCTGATCGAGAGTGAGCTTTTCGGGCACGAAAAAGGTGCTTTTACCGGAGCCATTGCGCAAGCGATCGGTAAGTTTGAGCAAGCCAATGGCGGCACTCTGTTCCTAGATGAGATTGGGGATATGCCTGCGGAGGCGCAAACCAGGCTCCTGAGGGCACTACAATCCGGCCGGATCAGACGGGTCGGCGGGCGCCAAGAAATTGGTATCGACGTGCGGATTGTCGCCGCGACGAACAAAGACTTAGTACCGATGATTGCGGCAGGGACTTTCCGCGAAGACCTGTATTACCGGCTGAATGTCGTGCCTATCCATCTGCCGCCTCTGCGTGAGCGGCGCGAAGACATTGGGGTTCTTTCCCAACACTTCTTAGCGCAAGCCGCTGATGACGGTCTGCCTCGCCGCACCTTGGCACAAGACGCAATGCATGCGCTTGAGACCCGCAACTGGCGTGGCAATGTCCGGGAACTACGTAACGTAATCTACCGACTGTCCTTGATGGCGCGCGACGATTTAATTGATGCCGGCAACCTGCAAGACATACTTGGCAACGAAGCGCTTGCGCCAGGCGGGAACCAGCAGGATCGCGATGGTGGCATTGGTCAGGCGCTTAACCAATGGCTGCATGAGCAAAGCCCGGCAGCTGGGACCGTCTATTCCCAAGCACTGGCTGCATTCGAAAAACCGCTGATTGAGCATGCGCTGAGCGAGACGAATGGCAATCAGTTGCGCGCTGCAAAGTTACTCGGAATAAACCGGAATACATTGCGTAAGCGGATTGGCGAATTGGGTATCGAACCTGATCGCTTCTCAAGAACGGCCTGACGCAGAGCATTTGTCGCCGCGCATTTTCCACTTGCAAAAATGCAACAGTGGCGTTGTAACTGCGCCACGATGGACGCAAGCGCTAATCACTCACCGGTGAATTCACCACGCCAATCCCCGCGTTGGTGGCGCCAGTTCGTCGTTAGTTCGCGCCGCGCCAATATTTTCCTGTGGCTTGAGATTGTCGCGATCGTTGCGCTTTTGGCAGCTATGGTCGCTAATTACTTGGTCTATTCAAACGATCCAGGCGACAGCGATCTGTTGCCGACGATGCAGGTTTCGTTACTGCTTATGGCGGTTCTTGTCCCTGCTATGGGATTGCTCATCCTTGCTGGTCGACGCCTTGCTTTGCGACGCGCCGCAGGAAGCACTGCTCGACTACATGTCCGCTTAGTGTTTTTCTTCTCCATGGTTGCGGCAGTTCCGACGCTTCTCGTGGCCGGATTTGCGGCATTTCTGTTTCAAACAGGTGTCGACTTTTGGTTCTCTGACGAGTCACGAGGAATGATGGAAAACGCCAATGAGCTGGCGCAAAGTTACTACGATGACAACCAACGTGATGTTCAACAAGAAACAATCACAATGGCAACCGACATGCGCGACATTCTCGCGCGGGTTCAAATTTCGAGTCCCGACTTTCCTGACTTCTATGCGTTTCAGGCGCAAGCGCGAGATATCTCTGAAAGTGCCGTCCTGCAAAGGCTTGAAGATGATTCCCTGCGCACAGCGGCCATCCTGAATCTGCTTGAAGACAACCGGCCGTTGGAATTCAGCGAGGCTGCGTTGAGTCAGCTTGATGCTGGAGAGATTGTCGTCGTTGGAGGCAGTCCAGAAAGGATAGCGGCGCTCGCGCCAATCGATCTCGAAAGCGGGATTTACCTCTACAATGCGCGGAACACTGAAGCTGCCAGTTTTAATTCTTGGTCCAATGCCCAGGCCGTTGCGCTGGCGTATGAGACGCTCTCAAACGATGCGCGCACATTGCAGCTTCGCTTTAATATAGCTCTTCTCTCAGTCAGCTTGTTGTTGGTTGGTATTGCAGTTTGGTTCGCGCTCAGATTTGCGGACCGGCAGGTAGAGCCGCTTACCGACCTTGTCGGAGCCGCGCGCGAAGTGGGGCAGGGTAATTTTGCACTTCGTGTAGCAGGGCGCAAAGGTGCCGATGAAATCGGCCTGTTGAATCGCGCATTCAATCGCATGACGGCGCAGCTCGAAAAACAAACAGACGCGCTCGTAAATGCGAACCGTCAGATTGATGATCGGCGCGCCTTTACCGAGGCTGTGCTGGACTCAGTGACCGCCATGTTTGTATCTGTCGATACCGATAATCGGATTTGGCTGAAGAATGGCTCGGCAAAATCGCTCTTACA
>NZ_JAGSPC010000004.1 GCF_019204045.1 Erythrobacter crassostreae
AGAGAGCGATGATCAGATTCAGGCAGATGAAGAGCTTACAAAAATTCGCCTCAGTCCATGCCAATGTCCACAACCACTTCAACGCCCAACGCCATCTAGTCGACAGAGAAACCTACAAGACCTCCCGCTCAGTCGCACTGGCTGAGTGGCAAAACCTCATGGCCTGAACTCAAATCCGGTAAGGGAGAGCTTTGCCAGTCGGAGACAAGTTGCGATTAGACTGACAGCACCGCCACCTACCCCCAGCACCAATCTCTGATTACAGGGCGCCTGCGCAAAGCGGCGGTGTGCGCGGGTTTGAACAGGCCAAACCGCCGTTCGCTGGATCTTCAGCATCAGTCTCTGCGCAGATCAGGCCAAATTTGCGCGGCCAGTCTCTTGGCCAATCGCAATCAGATGAGTTTCCCTGTTTAACAGGCAATAACAGGGAAAATTGCTCATTTGAGGCCGAAAACAGAGCTTTTTTGGGACAATTCGCCCGCATGCCTCTGGATAAAAAACCCAGATTACAGAGGGTTAGTCTCTGTAAAATGGGGTTTCCCTGTTAATCGCCGGAACAGGGTATTTATTGGGGTGTAACAGGGGCTTTTATAGCAGGAACAGGCCCTGCTCTTTGCTGGAACAGGCTATTTGGAATGCGGCCAATTGAGCACTTCGCGCTGCTCTTTCCAGCTTAGCGGGATGTGCATTTTGATAAGCTGCTGCAGGTTGAGGGATTGCGGCTGGCGGCCTTCCATAATGCCGCGCTGAATATCCGGAGCCAGAAACGCAAGCCGGAGAATGTTGCGGTTATGGGCAATGGGCGGAGAAACCTCGATCACCGGCATGCCCTTGCGGTCGCGGCCCAGTAAAGAATGAGCGCGGCGGAGCGCTGCGATCAGTGTCGGGTCCGGCGTCACGTCTGGCTTATCGTCTGCGATGATGAGCCGCTGACCTCCTCGCAGGGCACTGTCAGAGCAAATGCACCTGTTTGACGATTGAGGTGGTGAGGGTAGGGCGGTGCGATGCCCAGACCTCGCAAACCAGCCAGTCCGTTCCGCTATTTCAATTCGTCGCCTGAGATCATCCGCTTGGTCGTGATGATGTATGTGCGGTTTCCGCTCAGCTTGCGGAACGTCGAGGACCTGCTGTCAGAGCGCGGGATCGACATTTGCCACGAGACTGTGCGGCACTGGTGGAACCGATTTGGTCCACTGTTCGCAGCCGATGTGCAGCGCCAACGAGTAAGCCGGATGCGCGGTTTTCGGCTATGGAAATGGCATCTCGACGAGGTCTACGTGAAGATCAACGGCGAGCTGCATTACCTCTGGCGTGCGGTCGACCAAGAGGGCGAGATCCTGGAGAGTTACGTCACCAAGAAACGGGACAAAAAGGCCGCGCTGCGGTTCATGAGAAAGGCGCTGAAGCGCCACGGCTCGCCCAAAGAGATCACCACAGACGGTCTCACTTCATACAAAGCGGCGATGCGTGAGCTGGGCAACATGAGCAAACAGGAGGTGGGACGCTGGGCCAACAACCGAGCGGAGAACAGCCATCTACCGTTCCGGCGAAGAGAATGGGCCATGCTTAGATTTCGACAGATGAAATCGCTACAGAAATTCGCTTCCGTCCACGCCAACGTCCACAATCACTTCAATTCCCAACGTCACCTCGTCGACAGAGAAACCTACAAGACCTCCCGCTTAGTCGCCTTGGCTCAGTGGCAAAACCTTATGGCTTGAACTGACACCGGGTAAGGGATAGCCGCGCCGGTCAGAGACAAGTTGCGATTAGACTGACAGCACCCCTGCCAGTCCATTCCGCTATTTCAACTCATCGCCGGAGGTCATCCGCTTGGTTGTGATGATGTACGTTCGCTTTCCGCTGAGCCTGCGCAATGTCGAAGACCTACTTTCAGAGCGCGGGATCGACATTAGCCATGAGACCGTTCGCATGTGGTGGAACCGGTTCGGTCCGCTGTTCGCTGCCGATGTGCAGCGCCAGCGGGTCAGCCGGATGCGGGGTTTTAGGCAGTGGAAATGGCACCTCGACGAGGTCTATGTGAAGATCAACGGCGAACTGCATTACCTGTGGCGCGCGGTCGACCAGGAGGGCGAGATCCTCGAGAGCTACGTCACCAAGACGCGCGACAAGAAGGCGGCACTTCGGTTCATGCGGAAAGCGCTGAAGCGGCATGGCTCGCCCGCGGAGATCACGACCAGCGGTCTGACTTCCTACAAAGCCGCCATGAAAGAACTCGGCAACCGAGACAAACAGGAGGTGGGACGCTGGGCCAACAACAGGGTGGAGAACTCGCACTTACCCTTCCGGCGACGAGAGCGAGCGATGCTCAGATTTCGACAGATGAAGTCGCTGCAGAAGTTCGCTTCAGTCCACGCCAACGTCCACAATCACTTCAACTCTCAACGCCACCTCATTGATAGACAGACTTATAAGACCGCCCGCTCAGCCGCCTTGGCTGAGTGGCAAAACCTTATGGCCTGAATCAACTTTGGGTAAGGGGCAGATGCGCCGATCAGAGACTAGCTGCGATTAGACTGACAGCACCGCCACCCACCCCCAGCACCAATCTCTGACTACAGGGCGAGACGCGTAGAGAAGAGGTTTCTAGTCTAGCGCATCGTTTGCAGTTCCCGGCCAATGCGTTCAGATCACCCTTTGCTATGCCGCGGCCCCGGTCTAAATTTGCGGGTTTTGCCGTAGCCACTCTCTGTTTCTCGATTGCAATTTAATGTGTACATTCGCGCGATGCGAATTCGTCACATTGAAGTGTTTTACCACGTCTACCGCGAGGGCTCGATCAGCGAGGCTGCACGCAATCTTTTCGTGTCCCAGCCGTCCGTCAGCAAGGTTTTACGTCACGCAGAAGACCAGCTTGGTTTTCCACTGTTTGACCGGCGAAAAGGCAGGCTTTACCCAACGGATGCCGGCACCGAGCTGTTTCGCGAAGTCAGCGAGATATATGATCGCGTCTCAGCCTTGAACCGAACAGCGAGCAATATTCGCGGGCGCAAAGGAGGGCATTTGCGGATCGGTGTTCTGCCGTCGCTTGGCTTTGCAATTGTCCCGCCAATGGTCGCCAAACTGCGTGCGGCCAATCCAGATGCCAGCTTTGATCTAAGCACACTTCACAGCGAAGAGATCACTACCGCGCTGTTGGAAAAGCGGTTTGATCTATGCATAGGTTTTGATGACGAGTTCGATGACAGAATTCGCTGCCAGACGATCAATGCGGTGGGTATCGCATTGCTCGCTCAGCGCGGCATGTTTGATGACAACGCCAAGGCGATATCTCCTGATACATTAGACCGCAAAGAAATGATCGGACTGCGCGATAGCGGGCCGGTCGCCGACCGGATTGAGGTTTATCTCGCAAACGCCGGTGTTGAGCCTGTCGTAGCGATATCTGCGCAGACATACTACGTCGCAGCCGAGCTGGTAAAATTGGGCGCGGGCTTTGCAATCGTTGATGGCTTTACGGCCAAACGCTTTGCAAACGAAGACGTGCAATCATTTGCCTTGGATAGATCACCAACTTTACCCTTCGTCGCGATGACGCTGGCTGAGGAAAGCGGAAATGCGTTGGTCGAAGATGCAATCGCGACGCTAACCAGCTTGTTCGGATAGGCGCCGGAAGCAAGGCATCACCCGCTCGTCGAGTGCCGGTTTCCATAACGCTAGGCTATAGGTCTATTGGGATATGATTTTGAAATGGTGTTGCGTGATGAGCCGGATTGACGTCTAATCAAGCAACAAAAGGGGGCGCAGTTCGTTTTTTGAAGGCGGAATGTGCAAAACAATCAGGGGAAGACATTCATGAAAACCGGACCGCGTTTATTCTCGTTCGTAGGCGCATCTGTTCTGGCGCTTGCCAGTGCCAGCGCGCAGGCTCAGTCAACCGATACGGGAACCGGTGATCAGCCCGCCGACGTCACCACGCAAGGCGCCTCTGACCAGCCAGAAATCGTCGTGACAGGCACGCAAATCCGCGGCGCGCAAGTGGATGACGTATTGCCGGTTACGGTCATTGGTGAAGACCTAATTGATTCTATCGACCCTTCATCTGGTGACGAAATTTTCCGGGCAATCCCGCAGGCGGGCTCGGTAGAATTCAACGAACAGAGTACAGCGGGCGGCGTCAACGGAGCGCGCGGCGACATCGCCTCGATCAACCTGCGCGGCCTTGGAACGGGTAACACACTTCTTCTAGTCAATGGCCGTCGGATGCTGTTGAACCCGGGCTTTCAAACAGAGCTGTTTGTCCCTGTCGTATCGCCGGACACCAACACAATTGCGCCGGGAAGCGTTCGCCGCGTTGAAGTTCTGCGCGACGGTGCATCGGCTGTCTATGGCGCTGATGCTGTCGCGGGTGTCGTCAACACGATCCTGCGTGGCAACCGCGATGGCGGCTTCTTGCAGGCCAATTACCGCGCCTCAGACGGCACAGGCCTATTCAGCTACAGGATCAATGGCGGTGTCGGTTTCGATTTTGCTGATGATCGCGGCAACCTGACCTTGTATGGCGGCTATTTCTATGAAAACGGCCTGCGTGCCGAAGACCGGCCGTATTCTGCTTCGAGCGATCTGCGTCCGTTCCTTGTCGGCACTGATTTCGAAGGCGACACGCAGTTTGACAACCGCTCGATCAACAGCCCTTGGGGTGCATTTGACATCCAGGGGTCGAGCGCGACGTCTTCGAACACCACCGCTCTTCGCGATGATGACTTTCACATTCAACCTTGTGTCCTCTTCGGTCCGGCCGGCGCTGCAGATAGCGATGGCCGGGTAATCGATCTGGGCAATGGAATTTGCGCCGATAATGGCGGTACAATCGACCGCGCATTGCGCCATGATCTGGGCGCAAACCGGTTCCTTTATTCAGAAAAGAAACGTTACAATGCGCAGGCTTTGTTCAACTATGAACTGAGCGATACTGCCGAGTTTTACTTCGAGGGTTCATATTACCGCTCGGAAAACTTCCGTGAACGTGAACAGAGTACGATGCTCAGCGCGGTACCGCTCGGTATCGAAGCTACGGCGTTCTACAATCCTTTGGGCGCGACATTGCTGCCGGATGGATCGCCAAACCCCAACCGTGTTGATAACGGCATCGGGTCGGGTGTGACCGATGCTGGACGCGCGCTCCTGATTGAGGATTATCGCTGGGTCGATGCGGGCCCGCGTCTCGGCTCTGTGACTAAAGACGAATTCCGTCTGGTCGCCGGTATGCGCGGCGAGTTTGGCGGGTGGGATTATGACACCGGCTTCCTGTACGCTCAGGCGAACACAACCGACCTGACCCGCAACCGCATTTCGAGCACGCTTGCTCAAGATGCAATCAACCGCACCGATGCGAGCGCTTACAATCCGTTCAACGGTGGCTGTTTCACTGATCAATTCGGCATCAATATCGCCGATTGCACGCCGAACCCACAAAGCGTGATCGATGCGATCAGTATCGACGTGTTCCGCAAGGGCGAGACGACATTGGCGCTGGCGGATTTCAAGGTTTCGCGCCCTGATCTGTTCGTATTGCCAGGCGGCGGTGTCGGCATCGCAGCAGGCGTGGAATTCCGCCGCGAGACTTTCGATGATGACCGTGACGATCGGCTTGATGGAACAATCACATTCACCAACGCGGTGAATGGTGACACATTCGGCAGCGATGTCGTGGGCTCCAGCCCGTCGCCTGATACCAGTGGCAACCGCGAAGTGTATTCGGCCTTTGCCGAGGCGCTGGTGCCGCTTGTTTCGCCAGACATGGGCATCCCGCTGATCGACACGCTTGAATTGCAGTTGGCTGCCCGCTTTGAGGATTTCTCAGATTCGTCCAGCGCGTTCGTTCCTCGTGCAGCGGTGGCGTGGCGCCCATTCGGCGATCTGCTGTTGCGCGGTGCTTGGTCACAAGGCTTCCGCGCGCCGAACCTTATCCAGATCAACGACGCTGGTACCACTCGCTCGAACTCGGTTGTGCAAGCCGTCGAATGCGTTGCCGAGATTATCAAAGGTGACGAGGATGACGTTCCGGATTGCGGCACGCGCGGTACAATCGATTTCCGCTCCGGTGCGCGGGATCTGGAACCGGAGAACACCGAGAGTATCAATTTCGGAGCCGTTCTGACGCCAAGCTTTATCCCAGGTCTGACGCTGACTGCCGATTACTGGCAGGTTGAGCAGGAAGGCATCATCGGTATCTTTGGCAACCGCAATGCACTGCTGCTGGACCTACTTCTGCGTTTGCAGGGCAGTTCGAACCCCAATGTTGTTCGCGACGCACCCGATGCGGGCCAATTGGACTTGTATTCCGGAACTGGAATCAATCCGGCTGGCGACATTCAGCAAATTCTGAACCCGTACCGCAATCTTGACCAGCGGACCTCCGAAGGTCTGGATTTCAGTGTGATGTATGAATTCGGCACTGGTTTTGGTGATTTCGATTTTCAGATCAATGCCGCGCGCTTGCTTGGTTTCGAGCAACAGGCCGGCCCGGATGCTGAACTGCTGTTCTCTGAACTGACACCTGCGCTTCAGCAAATTCAGGAACTGTCTGTCGGAGACGTTGCGGCGCTCACGCCGTTCGGCTTTGGCGAACTGCTTGAAATCGATGGCCGGCCGCGCTGGCGGCTTAGTGGCTCGGCCGCATGGGAAAGCGGACCTGTTCGGATCAACTTCTTCGGGCGATATGTCGACCGCGTGTTTGATCCCGGCGCTCAGCAAGATGACACCGCAGAACTTTTCGAAGTAGGCGATTGGTTCACGCTCAATTTCGGCATCAGCTATTCGATCGATGATACGAATACCGGGCTTGACGGAACACGGCTTCGGTTTGGTGTGAACAACATTCTGGATGAAGACCCACCGCTCGCTGATGAAAGCTTTGGCTTCTACGGCAGCCTGCACAGCGGACGCGGACGTCAATTCTCATTCGATATTCGCAAGAACTTCTAATCCGGCATTGGGCCGCAGCTATGCGCTGCGGCCCTCCACCTTTTTAAGTCTCAAGGGAGCAGGACGCGATGCGCATGCCAGCGATGATTATCGGGCTGTTTCTAAGTCTCGGAGTGATGCCATCCTCCGCTTTGGCCAACAACAGCGAAAGAGCGTCCACAGACGCACCCTCTGGCTGCCAAACGGAAACGGCGCGCATTGATCAGAATTTCCCGACGGGTGCCTATCAATCTTGCGAGGTTAACGGAAACAAGAGTTTCAAGCTGACAATCGCCCCTGAAGACGAAGGCGATATCAATTGCAGCGCCTGGTATGCTTTCCGCGTCAATGCGGCACGCAAGGCGCGCATCACCGTTGATCTCGACTACACCAAATGCGGCCACCGCTACTGGCCAAAGACCAGCACAGACGGCGTGAACTGGGAATTCATGAAGCCAAAATATGTGAAGGTCGAAGGCGAACGCGGGGAGCGTTCGGCGCGATTAACGCTGAAAGTGGATGAGACGCCGCTGTTTGTTGCTGCGCAGGAAATTTTCCCGCCTTCGATCTATGATGCGTGGCTGGATAAACTTGAGCAGATGTCGTCTGCGACAGTCAGTTTGCTCGGCCGCTCTGCTCAGGGCCGCAAGATTGAGCTGCTTCGGATCGCTGACCCCGAAACGACCCCGCGCGAAACGGTTGTGTTGGTCGGCCGCCAGCACCCGCCAGAGGTTACAGGCGCGCTTGCGATGCTTCCATTTGTAGAGACAATAATGGGAGAAAGCGATCTGGCCAAAGCGTACCGTTCGCGATTTGAGACCCTCGCTGTGCCCCTCTTGAACCCGGACGGCGTTGTCCATGGCCATTGGCGTCACAACACCGGCGGGGTTGATTTAAACCGCGATTGGGGTCCGTTCACGCAGCCTGAAACGCGGTTGCTGGGCAATATGCTAAAATGGATCGAGGATGATCCGGTTCGCGATATGCGCGTCCTGATCGACTTTCATTCAACCAATCGTGACGTATTCTATACCATCCCTGATGAACTTCCGACTGATCCCGAGTTGTTCACGAAGAAATGGCTGGAGCTCTATCAGGAGCGCATGCCGGATTACGAGGTGAACCGCGACGCACGGCACACAGAAGGTCGCCCGATCTCTAAGGCACACGCCTTTGACGTTTACGGCGCGCCCGGAATAACTTTCGAGATCGGAGACGATACTGATCGCAAGCTGATCAAGCGTATTGGCCGCGAATCTGCTATCGCGATGATGGAGACGCTGTTGCAAACGCCCGAGCCGGCGAATTCCGTTCCAACAGAAAAATGACGAAGCGGATTGACGCTCCGGTATCGCTCTTCATTCTAGCGAGTCTGGCTGGGTGTCAGACTACGTCAGAGCCTGAGGCCGCAGATACAATCATTGCAGGCGGACAAGTGTTTGACGGGTCAGGTGTCGCCGGGCGCAATGCGGATATCGCCATTCGCGATGGCATGATCCTTTATATCGGGCCGGATGCGTCCTCGCGGTACTCAGCCAAGAACACAGTCAACGCGAACGGCCTGATCGTTGCGCCCGGCTTTATCGATCCGCACACCCATGCCGGATCAGACCTCGCCTCGGACACAGCCAAACGGCGGGCCAATCTGCCATTCGCTTTTCAGGGAGTGACCACTGTTGTTATCGGCAATGATGGCGGCGGTAAGCCAGAAATTGCGGCGCTTGCGCAGGCGGCAAGAGCCGATGGGATCGGTACGAACGCCGCCTACCTGGTGGGTTTTGGATCGGTGCGAGAAGCCGTTCTTGCTAAGGAGAACCGCGCGCCTTCCCAAGCTGAACTGGCGAAAATGAAGAGTATCACCCGCACCGCCATGTGCGAAGGCGCATGGGGATTTTCAGCCGGGCTGTATTATGTCCCGCAAAGCTATTCCCAGACGGATGAAGTCGTCGCGCTTGCCAAAATCGCGGGCGAAGCAGGTGGGTATTTTGACACTCATATGCGTGATGAGAGCACCTACAATGTTACAGTCACAGGCGCGGTTGCTGAGACGCTTGAAATTGGACGCCGAGCCAATCTGCCCGTTCATATCGCGCATATCAAAGCGCTTGGCCCAGCCGTTTGGGGACATAGTGCGCGCATGATCGCGATGATCGAAGAGGCGCAGGCTGCCGGACAGCGCGTCACCGCCGATCAATATCCATGGGAAGCATCGGGAACCCGCATATCAAGCGCGCTCGTCCCGAGGAAGGCGCTCGAAGGAGGGCTTCCGGCTCTGCGTGTGCGGCTCGGTGATCCGGCGCAGCTTGCCGTTATCCGCACCGGTATCGCGACAGCAATCGAGCGACGCGGCGGGGCCGACCGGTTGCTGATTACAGGTCAGCTATCAGGTTCTGATGCACCGGTTGGGAAAACGCTCGCGCAGCTGGCCGAATTGCGCGAACTCTCGCCGGCAGACGCCGCCATTGAGGTTTTGCGCAAGGGCGATGCTCGATTGGCATCCTTCAATATGAGCGCCGAAGACATCGCTGCCTTTGCCAGTCAAGAATGGGTCGTCACCGGTTCAGATGGGTCAAATGGTCATCCGCGCAAGTATGGCAGCTTTCCCAAGGCCTACCGCGACCTTGTTCAGGGAGAGGCGCAGATGAGCCTGGCCCGGTTTATCCGGCGGTCCAGCGGTAAAACTGCGGACATTATCGGCATTGATCGGCGCGGTTATCTTAAGGTCGACTATCACGCAGATGTAGTGATCTTTGATCCTTCGGCATTCGCGCCGAACGCCGACTATTCGGCCCCGCGTAAGCTTTCGAGCGGGGTGGCGCACCTTTACGTCAACGGCGTTCCTGTCATTACCGGCGGGTCATACACCGGCGCGCTCCCTGGCGAGCCGCTGCTTAAGGATACGCAATGCTAAAAGCATGGTTCGGCATCAAATTGTGGCAGCGCGTTCTGGGTGCGCTGCTCCTTGGCGTGCTCGCAGGGCTTTATCTGGGCGAGGGCGCCGAAAGTATCCGGTGGATCGGTGACCTGTTTATCCGTGCGATTCGGATGTTGATCGTCCCGCTGATTTTCTTCTCGCTGGTGTCGGGCATTGCGGCACTGGGCGATCTGAAGAAGCTTGGGAATGTCGGTGGCAAGGCGCTGGGCTTGTTCCTCTTCACCGCCCTCACATCGATCACCCTTGGCCTAACCATGGGCACTATTTTTGAACCGGGCGTTGGACTGGACGTGTCACTGGCTGAGGGCGCGGATATCATCACTCCGCCCGATCTTAGCTGGACCCAGCGGTTGCTGGACTTAATCCCTGAAAATCCCATCATGACGATGGCTGAGGGGCAAATCCTGCCGCTGATCGTATTCGCCGTGTTGTTCGGCGTATCCCTGTTAATGGCTGGGGAAGAAACCGCACCCATCGTTAGAGCCGTGGATGCGGGCGCGGCTGTTATGCAGCAGATGACCATGATCGTGATGGAGCTGACCCCGTTTGGTGTGTTCGCATTGATGGCGTGGGTCACAGGCACGTTTGGATTTGAGGCGCTGCTGCCGCTCGCCACTATGGTGGCGCTGAACTACGCGGGCTGTTTCATCATCATCTTGGTTGTCTACCCGCTGATCCTACGCACAATCGCAAAGCTGCCGGTAATGGATTTCTACCGCGGTATTTTCGACGCGCAGGCGGTGGCGTTTTCAACTGCGTCCTCCAACGCAGCGCTTCCCGTGACGCTACGCTGTGTCCAGCGGAACCTCGGGGTTTCGCGGTCGGTTTCGAGCTTTGTCATCGCGCTGGGTGCAACTATCAATATGAACGGCACGGCCATGTATCTTGGGCTGGTCGCGGTGTTTGGAGCGCAGCTCTTCGGGATCGAGTTAACGATGACGTCGTACTTGCTGATCGCGCTCACCGCGACGCTGGGATCTGTTGGAGCGGCAGGGATTCCGGGATCCGGCCTAATCATGATGAGCCTAGTTCTAAGTGCGATCGGGGTGCCGTTGGAAACCATCGCCTTTGTCGCAGGGATCAATCACATAATGGATATGATGCGCACGATGACGAACGTAACGGGCGATGCGACTGTGGCGGTTGCTGTTGGCCGCATGGCGGGTGAAATTGACGTAGAAGAGTACGAATCCGCCGACGATATTTGAGGTCTAACGCTCGACCAATTCCGCAAGCCGCTCCGCGGAACCCATGGCCAGAGTCCAGCCCAGCGCGCCGTGTCCTGTGTTGATGGCAATCGCCCTGCTCGCCCGACGGATGACGGGCTGAGAGTTGGGCGTCACCGGCCGCAATCCTGCCCAGAATTTGCCAGCCATCGTGTAGTTGCCAGCATCCGGCATGCAATCGCGCGCCGCGTCGATCAGCCATTGTATTTTCGCCGGATCGATATGGTTTGACCCGTTACCCAGTTCTGCAATGCCCGCGACGCGCATCCTGTCCCCCAAATGCGTGAAGACGAGGCGGCGTTTGCCGTCAGTCACAGAAATGCTGGGCGAGCCTTGTGAAAGAGGCATCTCGAATGAGTACCCTTTCATCGGCTGTATAGTGATGGCTTGGCGCAGTGGGCCAAGCAAACGATTGCTATCCGTGGCCGCCGCAACAACCAGAAGATCGGCTGTCAGCACGTTGCCATCGCCAAACGTCACTCTTGCCCCGTCCGGTCTGTCTTCCAAAGCGGAGGCGACGCAATTGAACTGCGTTTTGACACCGTAATCGCGGGTGAGAATGCTCAACAGTTCGCGGCAAAACAGAAATGGATCGCCAACCATTTCAGAAGGTGTGGAGATCGCGCCGACCACTTGGCTGTCAAGCGCGCGATTGCTTGCCAATGCTGGATCAAGCTGCGCCAGATCGCTACGATCCAGAATATGCTGTTCGCAACCACTCGTTGATTTGAGGGCCTGCATTTGCATTGCATGTGCACGATCTCTTTCAGAATAGAGCAGATGGATTTTCCCTGCGACCCGGTGAGCAAATTGCAAATCGTGCTTTTCACACAACGCGTCCATCGCCCGCCGCGACTGCTGCGCCAGATCGAGAACGGCTAGTGTGTTTTCCTGAAATTTTGCTGCCGAACAATTCAGCGCAAATTGGGCAAGCCAACACGCATAATCGGTGCTCGTGGGCATTCGGAAAGACACACCGCCGCCGCCAAACACAAATCGCGGCAGTGAAGCCAGTGCGGCTGGGCTTCCAAGCGCATCGGTGTAGCAATAGCTGAGCTGAGCGCCATTCGCGCGGGAGGTCTCCATCGCTGGGCTGCTTGACCGGTCGACAATCGTCACCTGCCACCCGCGCCGCGCCAGCGCGTAAGCGGATGTGACGCCGATAACGCCCCCGCCGATAATGATCGCGCTTCGCCCCAAAGTGCACCCCTCCTACCGACATTGTCAGCCAGCGAGCATTGACTGTGAAGCGGGTATGGCATGCGAGCCATGAGCGATTGACGAGACGGCCATAAATACGGTCTATAGGACGCAGGAGGGGCGCATCTTGAAAAGCAGTACTGCAAAATCCGTATGCATGATCCCAGCAGCTGCTCTTGGTTTGTTGGCATCTCCTGTCAGCGCCTCGGAGTGCCGGGTCGGTCCGGTGCGCGCGCTGTTTGAATACGAAGCGCAAACCCAGATCATTCTCGATGTAGAAGCCGCCATGGCCCGCGCTCAGGCACAGCATGGCGTGATCCCAGCAGAGGCTGCGCAAGAGATCACTGATAAAGCGCTGGTCGAACTAATTCCGCAGGTGAAGTTTGATGCAACCTACAGCATGGTTCGCCACCGCATGGTTGCTCTGCTGACCGTTTGGCGGGAGAGCCTGAACGATAGCGGCGATCAATATGTTCACTACGGCGCGACGACGGTCGACATCTATGGCACGGCAACCGTGATCCAGATCGATCAAGCTATAGAGCATCTGGACCGCTGTCTGGCTCAGAGCATCGATGTCATGTCCACCCTAGCCGAGGCGCATGAAGAAACTCCCATGATCGGACGGACACTGGGCCAGCACGCGCAGCCGATTACTTTCGGCAAGAAAGTGAGCGCTTGGATTGGCGAATATTCGCGCCACCGCGAACGCTTGGCACAATTGCGCAGCCGGGTGCGACAATCTGCCACGTTGAAAGGGCCAGTGGGCAATTACTCTGGCCTCGGCAACAAAGCGATTGAGGTCGAGCAGAGCTTCGCCTCCGAACTGGGTTTGGACGGCGCATATCTGTCTGACTGGAGCGGAACGCGCGATGTGATCGCCGAGTATGGGCTGACTCTCGGCCTGATTGCGCGATCGCATCAACGCATCGGACAGGAATTGTTTCTGCTGCAGGGCACCGACATTGCCGAAGTCCGCGAAGCTCAGCCTTCCGGAGTGGTTGGTTCCAGCTCTATGCCCCACAAACGCAACCCGCGCGCGCCGGAGCGGCTTATCCATGCTGGCCGGACGATCCCACGCCTTGCAGAAGTTCTGGGCGACGATGTCGTGAACATGTTCGAGCGGGACAACACCTCGCGGCTCACACCGATTGTCGAGGAAATTTCGATCACGTCGGTGGACGCTGTTCGCAGGCTCAATGCGCTGATCGCAGGGCTTGAAGTCGATACTGCAAAAATGCGCGCGAACATTGATCGCACGCGCGGCTTTGCAATGTCGCAGCGCATCGCTTTCGCCTTGTCGAACCATATGCCGCGTGCAGATGCGGAGGCCTTGACCAAATCGGTGATCACGAAGGCGTTGGAAGAAGAGACTGATTTCATCACCGCCTTGTTATCTGAGCCAGCGGTGACCGCGCATTTTGATCTGGAGGCGCTTGCGAAGTTGCTTGATCCAGCTCGCATCGATCCACCCGCAATTGAGCAGGTCGAACGTGTCATTAATCAAGCCAAGACTTCTGGAGCGGATCAATAGACGACGATACAAATCTGCGCCCAGCTTGGGCGATATGGGCGTTTCGTCTTGGCGGGATCGTTGCTGCCATGCTCGTCTACGCGCTGCTCGCGCCTGCTGATCTTTCGGGTGATGCGCGGATTGTCGCCGCAATTGCATCCCTGATGGCTGTGTGGTGGATGACCGAAGCTGTGCCGCTCGCGGCAACATCACTGCTTCCGATTATCTTGATCCCCGCATTGACCGAGCGGAGCGTAGGCGAAACCACTGCATCCTATGCCAGTCCGATCGTGTTCCTGTTTTTGGGCGGTTTCCTGATCGCGATTGCGATGGAGAAATGGGGGCTCCACCGGCGAATTGCGCTGTGGACGCTCAGCAAAGTCGGAATTTCTCCCCGGCGAATAGTGCTTGGTATGATGCTCGCCACGGGCTTTCTGTCGATGTGGGTGTCAAACACAGCGACGACTTTAATGATGCTGCCCATCGGCTTTTCAGTGTTGGCATTGGTGTCGGGGCGCAGCATGGCGGACGGCGTACCTGCCGCGAATGAAGCGCTTGATCCTGAAGTTACCAATTTCGGCATTTGCCTCGTGCTGGCGATTGCATGGTCGGCCAGTATGGGCGGGCTTGGGACGCTGCTAGGCAGTCCGCCAAACGCAATCATAGCAGGGTATGCGAGCGACGAGCTGGGCATTGATATCGGCTTTGTCGATTGGATGATGCTGGGCGTGCCTTTGGCATTCACATTCATTGGTATTGGCTGGGTGATGATGACCCGCATTCTTTACCGCTTTGAGTTGGATGAAATTCCGGGCGGCGAGAACTTGATCGCTGGCGAGATCGCAAAGTTGGGCGAAATGTCCCAGGGCGAAAAAATGGTGGCATTGGTTTTCGGCGGCGCAGCCTTCCTTTGGATCGTTCCGGGCCTGCTTTCCGAACTTCCTTCAGTCACTGCCTCTGCCCCATGGCTCGGCGGCTTAAGCGATGCAGCGATTGCTATCGCGGCAGGCCTCGCTTTGTTTATGCTGCCGGGCGAAGGCAGCAAACGGATGGTGCTCGATTGGCAAGACGCCGAGCGCGGCCTGCCATGGGGGGTGCTGCTGCTGTTTGGAGGGGGCTTGAGCCTCGCAGGAGCCGTTGCAGGAACCGGGCTCGACGATTGGTTTGGCCAGCAGGTCTCAGGGTTGGCCACACTGCCAACGGCTCTGATCATTGGATGCGTCGTGGCGATTGTCCTGTTTCTCACAGAAGTGACCAGCAACACCGCCACGGCTGCAACATTTATCCCTGTTCTGGGCGGGGTTGCTCTAGGCGTTGGGATGGACCCGATGGGCCTGCTCGTGCCTGCCGCGTTTGCCGCGACCTGCGCATTTATGTTGCCCGTTGGCACGCCGCCCAATGCCATTGCTTTCAGCACGGGCGTCGTCACAATTCCGCAAATGGCGCGCGGTGGGTTTGTGCTAAATCTGATCGGGATCGCGCTGGTGACAGGCTTTGTCTATTGGCTGGGCGGCTGGGCCATGGGCCTCGATTTCAGTTAGGCTTCATTCGACGAGATCGTAAGCACCTTCAGCTATTCCGCCATTGGAATGCGCGACGCCCGGGATTACCCGCAGCGACCAACCGAAATCCCAACCGTTCTTCTCGGCTATTGCTTGGGCAGCGACGTAAAATGATTGTCCGCGCGCAAACCTATGTGGACCCTGAAGCATCGCCCCTTCGCTTCGGTTGAGCGAAGAGTGATCGGGGTCAGTGTCCTGATCACCCAGCAGAATGATAACATCCTTGGCGAGCGCCTGCCTAAGCGCCTTTTCATCTGCTGGTGTTCCAGCCAGGCCAAATGGATAAGCGACACCCAAATCAACGAAGGTGTACCAGCCGGCATTGGCGGCGAGATAACGTTTCGCGCGCGTTTCGGGCTTCATCAGTAAGAAGCGGTGGACGAACTGCGAACCTGCCGAATGGCCAAAGATCGTATAGTCTGTTTGCTTCCCATTTAGCTGCGCGACGACCTCGTCAAAGATCGGTTCAATTGCGGAAAAGCTCCATGATTTCTCGTGACGTAAATCCGTGCTCTCTTGGTCAAACATGGCACCCAGATTGTAGTTACGAGATCCGCGAAAATCCTTGCGCGAAAACTCGGGTGCAATCACGATGAAGCTGCCTTTATCAGCTTTGTCAGTCCATTGATCCCGGTAACGCTTAGGATCGCGGCGTGCGCCGTGCATGACGAACAGAATCGGTGCCGTCTTCGGGTCGACAGAGGCGGGGACATATGTCCAAACCGGCAAGCTAGGCCCGGGCCAGTTTCTGAATTCGAACATGTCCAGCCCGGCTGAGATTTGCGTCTGCTGCGATTGGTGGGGTTTTTCAGATGCGGCAATCGAGGGCGACACGGCGCCAACTATGGTGGCGAAGGCTGCGAAATGCAGTGTCCGAAGCGGAATTTTGAAAATCGCCAATCTCATCCAATCACACCATGCCTTTCCAATAGGGATGGACACTAAAGCGCGAAGAAGTTTCTGTCGAATAGGCGTTGCATTGAATGCTTGTCGCCGGAGGCTTTCAGAGCAAATGCACCGTCTAGCGCGTAGCGGCTACTTGGCGAGGGCGGGGCATTAGCCAGACCTCGCAAACCAGCCAGTCCGTTCCGTTACTTTAACTCCTCGCCTGAGATCATCCGCGCGGTAGTAATGATGTATGTGCGTTTTCCGCTGAGCATACGGAATGTGGAAGACTTGCTGGCGATGCGCGGCATCGACATTTATTATGGGACGGCTCGTTTGTGGTGGAACAGATTTTGCCCTCTGTTTGCAGCGGGTATCAAGCATTCGCGGATCAGCCGAATGCGGGCCTCCAGAAACTGGCGCTGGCCTAACAATTGAGCGGAGAACTCGCACCCTTCTTTCCGACGACAAGAGCGAGCGATGTCCAGATTTCAACAGATGAGGTCTTTACAAAAGTTCGCCTCCGTCCACGCCAACATCCACAATCACTTCAACTCAGAACACCATTTCACCGACCCCCAAATTAACAAGACTGGACGCTCAGCCGCATTGGCTGAATGGCAAAATCTTGTCGCTTAGGAACCTAACGGTGTAGGGGCACTCGCGCCGATCGGAGACAAGTTGCGATTGGACTGACAGCACCGCCACCCACCCCCAGCACCATTCTTTCTTTACAGGGCGTCCGCGCAAAGCGGCGGTGCGCGCGGTTAGTCTCTGCACCCATCCTAGTCAGATGAGTTTCCCTGTTAATCGCCGAAACAGGCTATTTGGTGACGCAGAACAGGGGACTTAAAGTCGAAAACAGCCCCTTTTTGGGTGTTTGACTCGGCCAATTTGGGCTGTCAGTCATGCCGCCCTCTCTTCTCGATTTAAGGCGCTTGTTCAGAATGTTGTTGGCAGTCACTGCTTTGGCAGGCAGCCCATTGACTTTGGTCGATCCCATTGAGCGGCTGGATCAGCCGGTCGCTGCGCAGCAGGCGAGCTTAACACCGGCCCAACTCTTCCAGTTGGCAGAGGAAGCCGTCCAAAAGGGCGATCTGGAATTGGCGAAAACCGCCTATCGCGCACTTGCCGAGAACGCCGACATCGAAATCCGTACAGAGGCGCGGTTCAGGCTCGCGATGCTGATTGCTGATCGAGACAAGAACTATTCAGACGCCGCAGTTCTGTTGCGTCAAATTCTTGATGAAAAGCCCGATGCGGCAAGGGTCCGGATCGAATTAGCGCGGATGCAATTGTTGCTTGGCAACCTGCGCAGCGCCGAGCGCGAATTCCGTGCAGCGCAAGCAGGTGGTTTGCCGCCCGACGTGGAAC
The DNA here is from genome assembly GCF_019204045.1 of Erythrobacter crassostreae. Classification (GTDB taxonomy): domain Bacteria; phylum Pseudomonadota; class Alphaproteobacteria; order Sphingomonadales; family Sphingomonadaceae; genus Erythrobacter; species Erythrobacter crassostreae. The sequence goes on from NZ_JAGSPC010000004.1 coordinate 17,623, forward strand.
GTCTTGTGCGCTTCTACGCGCAGCAACTCTCGGCAGAAAAACCTATCGGCTTCAACTTCGAAGTTGCGATCGCCCCCGATAGCAACATTAACCGAGCAACGAATTCCGAGACGCTCGGGACCATTATTGGCGATTTCACGCTCAGCGAAGACGCGCAGGCGAATTCTGGTGTGGGGCTGGCGCTGCGCGGTCAGGCGTCTGCGAAGCAGCGACTTGGCGAGGGCGCGGATCTGTTGGTTCGGGCCTCTGCGAGCGGAGATTTCTATCGGACCAACGAATTCGATGATTACTCCGTCGTGGTTCAAGCCGGGCCCCAATACCGACTTGGGCGGGACCGCATAAACTTTTCGGCACTTGCAGGATGGAGGTGGTTTGGGCGCCAGCCGTTCTCCTTCACCTATGGAGCGAATGCCGAATATATCCACCCGCTCGGCAAGCGCGCGCAAGTGCGATTGAATGGAGCTATCACACATCGCGATGATAGGCTTAATGCGAACCGATCTGCAGAAAATTTCGCGCTCACGGTCGGATATGATCGCGCGATTTCACAGCGTTTCGGAGTTGGGTTGAGGTTACAGGCCCAACGCGATGCTGCACGCGATGCGGGGTTCTCCACGGCTCTTGGCGGAGTGCAGGCCCTCGCATTTCGCGAGTTTGGCCAAACCACAGCAGTGGTGAATGTCGGATATTCGCGGTTGGAGGCAGATCAACGCCTGCAGCTGTTTCCGGAAAGGCGGGTCGACAACCGCTATGCCGCATCGCTTGCCGGAACGTTTCGCGCGCTTCGGGTGGGGCGCTTCGCCCCGATCGTGCGCCTAAATTACGAACGCAATCAATCGACAGTCGAGATCAACGATTTCAGCCGCTTTGCAGCCGAGTTTGGAGTTACTGCCGCTTTCTGACCGGACACACGGACAGGTTATGGCGCGGCAGCGCATTTGGAGTGCAATAAATCAGCCGGCGACACCTTCGCGGAAGCACAAATTGAGCGGAATTTTTGATAATATGGCGCACCTATAGAGTGCCAGAATTCCGCAACGAGGTCTTCCCTACGATTGACACTATTGCTAGCAACTTCAATGGCTTCAAATTGGCCAAGGGGCGGGCATCGAACAGTCTTCGATCTTCCGACAACTACGCAAAGTGAATGAGCGATACGAGGGCGGAAGAAAAAATGGGCAAATATACTCTTCAAACTGCTGCTTCAGCTGCAAGCATGGCGTTTCTGCTGAGTGCATGCGGTGGCGGAGGGGTTAGCAGCACCCCGACGCCAATCTCATCCCCGGCGCCTTCTCCATCTCCAACCCCGTCACCAACTCCCTCGCCAACCCCGCCTCCGACCGGGGTCAATGATGACCTGCTTGGCATACTTGAAAGTGAAACTTTCGCGAACGAGGGCGCGCGTATTACGGCGCGCTTCGATGCGAACGGCACCACTGGCACTGCAGACGGGATTACCGCGACCATAAGCTACGACGCGGATAGCGATAGCTACTCGCTTTCCTCGCCGGGCGGATCGATCACTTTCGGTCCAAGCGACATTGACCAGTCACAGTCGGACGACACAATCGTGGTCTACGTACAGACCAACGGTACCACGACCCATTCACTAACTCTGACAAGAGCGGGAACTTCGGGTCCTTTGACATATCAGTATGTTGGCGGAGCTTTTTGGCAGACTACAAATGAGGAAAGCCCAACGCTCGTAACCGGCTCACTTGATGCGCTGGTCTACGGCGCGCCAACCCCATTGGCAGCCATCCCGCAAACCGGCACCGCCAATTACGATATCGAGCTGATTGGCGCGAGGACGACATCGACGTCGATCAATCCGATGGCCGGTGCTGGGAGTGCTACTGTCGATTTTCCGACCGGGACGATCCTGTTCCTTGGAACGATCACGCTGGGCGGCATTCAGGACGGCGGCGACTTTTTCGGCAAGGCTGATTTGTCGGCTGACGACAACACCTTTGTCGGAACTTTCACATTTACTGATTTCCAGAGTTTCAACGGCGTCTTGCAAGGCAAGCTTTTCGGTCCCGCAGCCGAAGAAATCGGCGCCAGCTTTGCGACCACCGATGGAACCGGCGCGGTCGCTGTTGGCGCGATTCTGGGCAGGCGCGGCGGCGGCGATCCGCCTAACACACAGTTTGAACCTGTCAGTGGTGTCGCGAGGCTTGAAAACAGCCAGACATTTGTAGCGCAGGAAACAGTGCTTGAAGCGGACATCGCTGGTCAAGACGGATTCATCCAGGACCTTGGTGCATTCAGCAATATCACGACCAGCACAGGTCCCCTCGGAATCCGGTATGATGCCGATCAGGATCGATATGTGCTGTTCAATGATGACCGCAGTCTGATTTTTAGCGGCAGTGATCCCTTGAACAACCTGCTCGGCGGAAGCGAAAGTTCGTCCCTCACGACATTCGCTTTTGATCCTTCATTCGGTCAGCGCGAGACTGAATTTGTGCGTCATCGCAGCTGGCTTTTTGCGCGCGGGACCGGGAGCATCGCCGAAACACGTTTTGGACATCACGTATTCGGTTTTGCAACCGCGGATGCGGCCATCGCACGCACCGGGAGCGCGGGGTATGCGATCCGCGTGGATGGAACGGCGATCGACGATGCGTTCCGTAATACGATGGGCTTTAACGGCGCCGGCGACTTTTTCGTCGATCTTGAGACCGGAGAAATATCCGCTTTCGCCGAGCTCGACTATGGCGAGAACACAATAAATGCGGCGATCACAGCCGAGACGCGGCGCGGATCATTCCGCTTTGCAGGTGATCTTTCGGCAGCCCAGAATGCCTTCGACGGCACCGTCACATTGGACGGCCTCGGTGACTACACTGGTGCCGGCAGCGGCCAATTCTTCGGGCCAAACGCCGAAGAGGTCGGAGGAACCTTTACTGCAAGCAGAGGCGCGGGTGGTTCGCTGGTCGGTGGCTTTGCCGGCTTGCTCGATGGCTCCGTCACCGATCCAAATGCGCCAGATGTGACGTTGGCTGATTATAATTGGTCAAGCGACTTGCCCTTTTATGTCCAGCAAACGGCGCAGTTCCGCAGCGATGTGACGGGCTTCCGGTTTGATCCAGACACCGGCAATTACATTGTCGAGCTCGCTCCTATTGGGGGCACAACCGTCGACAACGCGGTCTTTGCGCCAGCAGACGCCGATGCGGCTGAAAGCACGCCCACGCTCGATGCAAGAACCATCAATGCTGGCGCAGATGCCACGTTGACCCGCTTGAGAATTCCAAGCAGCACTCCAGCAATCGATCTGACCTACACCTCTTTCGCAGAGGTCGGACAACGACAGTTTTCCTCCGGGGAGAATTTCAATGATCGGGCCTATATCGTCTACGGCCTGCCTACCCGGCAAATGCCGCGGACGGGCGAAGGGGCCTATTCGGGCATAGCAGTCGGTTTTGCGGCTGTGCGCGAGTTTGAAACCCAAGGGATCGACAATTTCAATTTCACCGGGAGCAGCGGTCTCACTGCGAATTTCGGTGACGGAACTTTCGATCTCACCATCAGCTCGCTGGTCGGTACCTTCGAAGACCAAGGCTTCGCCCGCGGCACATCGTTCGATGGCAATTTCGCTGATATCAACTTCACCGGCAGTATCGTCGGAACCGATCTGGTTCCAACGATATCAGGGAACGGCTTTTCGTTCCGGGGCGGGTTCTTCGGCCCGGATGCAGCCGAATTCGGCGGTGTGTTCGACGTATTCCAAAACTTCCAACGCGGCGGTTTTGAATACAACATAGACATGGACGGCATCGTGGTGGGCGAACGCGACTGATTTCAGTGCCGGGCTAAATGCCCTGATCGTCGGTTAGGGTGCGAGGGTGATGCGGCGCTTCGCCCATTTCTCGCCAACCGGCCAGTGCGTTCCGATGTTTCAACTCATCTCAGCAGATCAACTGCGTAGTGGTATGATTTAAGTCGGCTCTCCGCCGCGCTTGCCTGGTGCTGTAGATGTGCTCGCTGAATGCAGGAGCGAGTCCTCGCGTAAGACTTCGCAGCAATAATGGAGCAGATTCGGTCCGCGGGCCTTATGTGATCACAGGTTTCAGTGAGTGAGCCGGTTGACCAGATGTGAGGCGTTAGGCAGCGGAACTTGTGCATCGATCAGGGTGCCGAGAAGAAAAACTGCAAGCGCCATTGTCTCTGGCGCCAACGCCTCACGGTTCGCCCTCGCAGATGATTGTAAGCAGCCTACGGTTCTGAGTTGCAAGCCGCAGAGCCGCGACAGATTAGGAGATCGTAGGTTAAGCGCCCTCCGGGATGCCGGCTGTATCGCCTCAAGGCTCTCGATAACGGCCGGCAAATGACGATCAAGTTCCAACCCCGTTCAAGATGGATAGTCTCTTTTTACCTTTGGCCGCTCCGACCGAAAATATGCTCAACTGAATAGATTATGCGGACTGTCAGTTATTTCGAATTTGTGTACAATGTTTATTGTTGCGCAGGCCTGTAATAATAAAATAGAGCTACGGTTAATTAATTTCGCATTTTTAAATTTGCCACAGGTCGAACTATTTCGGTTCGACCCTTATGTCATTCTCAAAAACATTCGTATTGAAATATATTACCCATGTAATACGGTCATGTCGTGAGTGATTGTAATAAACTATATTCATACCAAACTTGATCAAAATAAATTCTTGTTTAAGAATGGATTCGTTTTCCTACATCCAGTGGGAAAGCATAAGCCTGAGGAGGTAAATATGAAAAATGCTGAATTAGATATTTCATTTGATTTAGACGATCTCGGAGATCTCGGCGACTTTGAAGTCGTGTCACTTGGTGATGCGATGGCTATGCCGGAAACTGGTGCATCTAGCGGCATCAGTTCTTGCAACTCGTCGTCTTGCTGCCTCTCGACGTCGACTTGTCAGCTCACCTAAGGCGAATACTGGGTGACTGGCTTTGATTTATCTGGGTCAGTCACCCAATTTCATCATCATGCGCTTCGGCTTGATGTGGGTTTGGATTGAAAATAGTATATTACATTCAAAGTTCATCAAACGAGATGATCTGGTTTGTGGATTTCAATATTAATTTGGATTGTGGATGGGCTTGATTCGATAGCTCTTAGTAAATTGTTCGTATGAGATTCAAAAAATTTGATTTTCGAACTATTGAAGTTTCCAGACTCAATTAGAAATTTCATATTCTTCATTGACGCCGATCAGATTAAGTGTTTGATTGCATTTAGTCATTGGGTCGGGAGCAGAATCAATAATGTCAAAAGGCGTTGCCCTAGAGATTGTTGGTCTACAAAAAAGTTATCCTGACGCATTAGCGTTATCGAATGTTTCACTTCAAATTGAAAATGGTCAAGCCGTTGGTATTATTGGGCCAAACGGAGCGGGTAAGACGACGTTAATTGAAATAATCATGGGTCTTACCAAGCCTGACTTGGGGTCTGTTTCAATCAATGGCCAAGATATTCGTGATGATGCCAATTTGACCGCTACCCTTGGGGTGCAGTTGCAAGAGGCAAACCTCTTTCCCCGTGTGACAGTGGGCAAATATATAGACCTCTTCGGCAAGCTCTACGATACTCAGGCCAATCGCGATAAGATCTTGGCCGATCTCGATTTACTTAGCCATGTCGATAAGAAGTTTGGCGATTTATCGGGCGGCCTGAAGCAGCGTGTTTTGCTGGCTTTGTCTCTCATCAACAATCCGGACATCCTGCTGCTCGATGAGCCTACGACGGGTCTTGATCCTGTTGCGCGCGAAGACTTGTGGTCCTTCATAAAGGAGTGGCACGTCGGGTCGCGAACTCTGCTTTTGACGTCCCATTTTATGGATGAGGTTGAGCGGCTTTGCGACCGGGTGGTTGTGCTGAATCGAGGGCGGGTGGTCGCCGATGACACCGTGCCGAACCTGCTGTCGCATGCGCCGGCCGGCAAGGATACCTTGCAATCAGCCTATTCATTTCTGCTGGAGGGGGTTGGGCATGAATAGCCGTGCGTTAATCGCGTTTTCACTGTTCGAGCTGTCGCTTTTTTTCAAAGCTTTTCTGGCGGTTCTGTTTACGTTCGTGATGCCTTGTGTGATTTTGGCGGTGGTCGTTTCTTCAAGCGAAGACCCTGTCGCGATGGCGACAGAACTTGTGCCTGTTCTGGTTGGTTTGATCATCGTTTTTGTGGCGGTGTTTACGCTGGCGGTTCAGCTCGTGATCTACACAGAGACGGGGTTCTATAAGAGGCTTCTCGTCACGTATATCGACAGCACTGCAATCGCGCTTTCCAACGCGATCAGGGGGTATTCTGTTGTCTTGATTGGCCTGACGTTGATCCTGGCCGAATGCCTGATTTTGACCGGTGTTTTCCCTGACATCAATATCTTCTGGGGTCTTGTTGCCATTCTCATCGGGGGCGGCGGGTTCTTCTTGCTCGCCATAATACCGGCCTGTTTCGTGAAGAGCGCCAATACGATGTTCACGATGTCTACCGTTCTTAGTTACGTCATTATTTTCTTCTCTGGAACGATGCCTCCGTTTGGTGGGATCGGAATTGCAGTCAACGTGATTTCGCAATTCATGCCTGGGTACCATTTGCTTGGCGTCCTTCGCGCCGGTTTCGAAGGGGACCTGCTGACCACAAGCGCCATGATTAGCACCGCCTATATGCTGGGTTGCGCCGCGCTCGGTATTTTTGTGGTGCGTCGTAACCTGAGCTGGAGATAGGTTGCGATGAACGTTGTGCCTTCCAATGCAGGATTGAGAGCTCCGTCCGTCCACGCGGAAGCCTCCGAGGCGCCAGATCAGGAGTATTTCTGTCATCCCAATATGTTTTTCAGGGTGGCCGGATTACCATTTCAGGCATTCGATGCCATGTGCCCAGGGCATACATTCGCAAAGCTGACCCAATTGCGCGCGATGAACGAAAATCTGGCACCGCTCATCGATCAAGCGAGCTCGATTCTGGAGCGCGCCATCGGCCACGATGCTCTGACAGATCAAGAGCGGCGGAGCCTGATTAAGTTGAGGCGCGATATCTTTAACCAGCGCGTCGCAGGATTGCAGCCGGCGCAAATCTCTGTGAATGTGTTTGCAGATGGCGAGCTGGAAATTGTTAGTCAGGCCTGCGATGAGATCGCAGAAGTCGTTCGTATCGAAAAGGCTCTGGCTGACGAATTCGCTTCTGAAATCGCAGAAATCGGGTCGGCGACAAGATATCAGAGCCTCGCCTCGGAAAATTTTCTCAAAGCGCTCTCGATCAGCGCGCCCAAATGCATCGATGATCTTTACGCCTCGCAAGCCAATCCTGCGAAATACACGGGTAAACGGGGGCGCAACCTCAACGCGGCTCTGTTCAATTACCTTATGCGTGCTTCCACCAAGGTAAGCCCGTTATCGTATTTTACTCCAATCGGTGTCGCGAAGCTTAGCGATGGACCGCACGGTTCGGTGACGGAGCTGACCGAGGCATCCATCAACAATGAAGTCCAGATCAGTCGCCGTGCGATGGACCAGATATTGTTCTTGCTCACGCGCCGGATTCAATTCTGGGGGCAGGATTTCCCGCTAAAGCTCAATCCAACTGTCAAGGAAATGGATGGCTACCTGCAGTTTGCAAAACTGTGGGACAAGGGTGAGGCTGGGCCGCGGGTTTGGGGAACAATGCTGCCTTTTGGTCGTGTGCCCAACAGTCCGGGTATCGGCGCGTTGGTTGCTGCATTTACCGACGATCAGAGCGCTCTTAATGTTGGTGAAATCTATTCTCGCATCGCAGGATCATCCCCTGGGTTTGACCAAAAAGCTTTTGTGCGTCTGGTCGCACAGTCTCTTGCTGCCGGGCTGTTACTCCCTGACTTGCCAATTTTGGATCAGGAAAGCGATCTGAACTGGTTGGCCGGTTTTGTTAAGCCGCGTTTCCCTGAGTTGGGAGAAGAGCTTGAACAGCTGGAAGCGAAATGCGAGGCCTATTCGCGTTGCGATGCCGCTGATCGTGTCCAGATAAGCCGTCAGCTTCACGGTCACTTTGCGAAGTGTCTTGACCTTCTCAAAGCCGAGGAAAACAAAGAGCCGAAAGGCGTTCTCTTCTATGAAGACTGCTTCCTGGCGGGGCCGCCAGCAGAAGTGGGCACTGGTTCCCTTGGCTCAGTTATTGAAGACACTCACGTCTTTTCTGAGTTATTTCCGCTCCTTGATTTCACTCATATGGTGCAGTCAATAACGGCGTCGTTGTTCGCGGAGAAATACGGCGCAGGGGTTCGTGTTAGGGCTTCGGATTGTGTCGATGAATTGTCGCAGGAAGCCACAGCCTATGCGCAGTCCGTTTCTCCGCTGCCTCTAGAGGAGCAGCGCAAAGAAGTCGGCAAGACAAATGCGAATGCAGATAAGCTTCTTGCCCTCAAAGCCGAGTTGCTTGGGGAGCTTGCAGAGCTGCTTCGTCAGGGCGAACCGGTCGATCTGGATGAAGCCTTTATTGCGAGTTACCGCGATCGCATCCCTAATGTGGTGCGCAATCGCGCGACTTCGTACACGGTTATCGGACAGCTTGATGACTGGGGCGGATCGGCTGAGGAAAAACGCCATCCGGCGTTCGCCATCAATCGCTTGTATTCCGGGCATTCGATGCTCGCCTCACGGTTTCTTTCGAACCTATCGGAAGGAGATTTGGAAGACGTTAGGGGATACATTTCGAGGATCGCGGAGCACCGCCATCCTTTTGAAATGCCTGGAGCATTCGGTTTCAATGCAAACCTTCATCCGCGCTTTGTTGATACCGAGCTGAAGGTACCCGGGCGACGTCCGAATTATGGCGAGACCGAGAAGTTATCCTTGGATGATATCTTTGTGGAGTATGATGAAGCGTTAGACCGGCTGTGCCTTACGCATGAACGGCTTGGTGAACTTGCCCCTCACTATTTTGGCTTTCTGGTTTTGAGGATGCTTCCTAGCGAGCACCAACTGCTTGTCCGCATGAACATGCAGGGTCTCATAATAGATCTCTGGCAGGACCTCGATTATGCGGGGCATGTTGATCCTGACGAGGTCGTGCTGTTGCCACGTGTGACATTTGGTTCGCTCATATTGATGCGGCGCAGCCTTTTTATTCCGCCAGCAATGCAGCCCGATCCCGGCTTGGACGAGTTTCAGTATTTCCGCGCTTTTGAAGAATTGCTCCACGAATTGGGCGGCGATGCAGACTACTTTGCTCGGCTCATGGCTAACCAGGAGGACATCATCGGTGGACAGGAAGGGCTTGGCGGAATGGGTGAAACCACGGACTTCAAACCGAGCTACCTTTCGCTGAAATCGCCGCCAACGATCGCGGGCCTCCAGCGGCGTTTACGCCGTCGGCCCCGCCGGATTGTGCTTCAAGAGACTTTGCCAGCAATCAACAAAGGCGGGGTGCTTTGGAATGGCGATCGGCATGCTTGCGAAATCCAGTTCGAAGTTTCGAAAGCCAAGGCCTGTGAGGCAAGCGAATGACAGCAATTCGAATAGACTATCATGATCCCGAGCGGCTCGGTTTGATTGCAGGTCCGTTGAAAGAATCTTTTGACGCTTTGCGAGAACAGAACCGCGACGCCGCCATATTCCTTCGCTCGGGTTGGAAGCATGGGCCACACCTTAGTCTTTGCGTGATTGGCGACACCATCAATGACGATGCAATCGCACGCGAGTGCGAGAAGCTGCGGGAATGGGTTGATACCAATCCGTCAGATGTCAGGCTGACCGAAGACGCGTATCTGGCAAACGCGCGGAAGCTCGGTACGTTAGAGGGGATCGAAGGGCCTTATCTTCCGCTCAATCCCGATAATACTGTTCAGGTGGTGGAGCACTCACCCCCAAGATTGGTCGATGGTCATGATGTTCTGCAGCCTCTGTACCTACGTTACCTTTCAGACACTGCGCCGTTGCTGTTCGAGATATCCAGTCTGAAACAGAACAACAATAATCTCGCTAGCCTTCTACTCATGGCGATGCTCGCGAAATCCGCCTCTCACTATCGGCCTTACGGTATCGAAAGAGGGTTCATTTCCTTGAGAGCCCATGCGGACTTCTTCTTTGCCAATTTTGACCAAAGCGGGAAGATCAAGCAGCGGTTTGACACTCTCGCGACTGGCACCGCGTCGCTTCTTGATGACGCTATAGGTAACGCGCAAGAAATCGGCAAAGCCGAGGGCAAGCAAGATACAGTCCAAAGCGTGCTGCGGCGATGGTCTGAGATACTCGAAGAAACGCGCGTGTCCATCGATGCAGCTGCCGATGCTGACGATGGTTGGTACAGTTACACGCCTATGAGCTTTCCCGAAGAGCAAGAGGAAGCTTTGGCCGGCCAATTCCAAGATGCAGGAATAGACGCCACGGTTAGCAAGGGCGACACACTTACCAAAGTGCATGAAGCTCATGCCGAAGGGCTCGACACGAGCTTCTTCTCTTCTCGCGAATTTCAAACATTCCGTATCATTGTGAACATGTTTTACTCGATCCTTCCGCCGCTCGGGATCTCGCCAGTGGAACGGTTCGGGATGTGCCATCTTGTCGCGAGCGCGGTGGAACGGAAATTGAAGCAGTGACGGAACATGCCGAACCAAAAATCGCGCTGAAGTCTGGGGTGTTCTACTCGGCTTTCGATCAAGGCGTAGTGTTCCGCGGCGGTGAAACGCCTGTCATCCTTCGCGGAAAGAATGCACTGCGGCTTGTCACTCCGGTCGTGGCGGCAATGGAAAATGGCGTTACGAAATCCGGCCTGCTTGAACTCTTGCCCGAACCGGTCCGACCGGTGGTTCTCAACCTTCTCAATGATCTGCAAGAGTCGAATTTGCTTCGTCAGCGGAGGCCCACGGATTCAAACTGTGAAGATGATCTTGATGCCAACTTTAACTCATTCTGGTTGTTCCTCCGGGACAATCTGAAAAGCCCGGGGGATGCGCTCCAAAAATGGCTTAGCACTCAATTTGTCATTCAAGGTGATCTTGATGCTGTTGCATGGATGGTTGAAGCGCTCGCCGATACCGCAGCTCGCAATATTGCCATCATGCCTTTGCCTAAGGGCGATCTTGATGAGGTTGATCGCTTGCTTACCGATCTGCGCGCTCGGCACCCACATATCCAGTTTGATAAGGGGGCGGATGCGCCAGAATTCTCGTCGACAGTCCGGATCCTTGCAGGTGGAAGAACACCTGACCTAGCGCGCGAATGCGACTGGTCTGATGGTTGGTATTTCGGAGTGCTGTCCGGTCATCTGGTTTCTGCAAAAGTCGACGGGAGCTTTGCAGAACGGCTTTCCGATTGGAACGCCAGACTAACTGAACCGGAACGCGCCGTCCGTAGCGGCAGAGTTGCTGACAACAGGTTTAAGCTGGCCGCATCAAGTCTGGCATTCGGCATTCTGTGTGATGAGGTCGGCATGGCGAATACAGATCAATCAGACGACTGGCTGTTCGTGACGCAACCTGCTCTTCGATTAAGGGCCCTTTCCTTGCCTCGGCCCGTTTCCTTTGCGGCTTCTGCCGAGGAAGCGGCTGTCGCGGACGAAGAGCTCGATATCGATGCCAAGATTGATCTGATGAGCTGTGTTCTTGATCCGGTGACGGGGTTTCTTGATCGTCTTGATGATGAGGAGCAAGTGCCATTGTCTGTGGTACGGTACCGGGTTCGCGGCCTGAGTGACGGAGCACAAAACGAATTGATTGTCTCTGGTTGGGGGATGACCCATCAGGAGGCAACGCTCGCGGGGCTACAAGCCGGTGTCGAAGTGTTTCTTACCGACAAAGCGAGAGAACAGGGATTGGACGGCTTCGCAGGGGTCGGTTGGTCTCCTGAGGACGCGATCGCTGCATCAAACCGCAGAATTGTCGAAGAAGGTCTCGTCGCTTCTAGTGAACATCCATGGGAGGCGCTGCCTCTCGAAGATATTGATGATGCGGAATGCTGGCGCTTGGCACGGCTGTTGGAAATGGTTTCAGGCGCCACAGTAACACTGAAAAGGAGCGTACTAGACGGCGGCTATTTCGCTGCAAAATGCGCAGTTGGAGATCACCCAGAGCAAGTTGCGGCCGCCCCGCAAATTGCAGAAGCAGCGTGGCAGGCATTGGGCACAGCTGCTTGCGCGCTCCAGCAAGTTTCCGCCCAGCCAGCCGGTTCTTTTGCAGGGCCAGTCAATCAATCCGGTGGCTCGGTTGATCTGCAAGTCGGCCTTCTCACCGCAGATCTCGGCTATTCGGAGCTCGACGGCAAGTTCATCTGCAAGCTCAGCGAGCGCCGCAGGCCGTGAAGCAAACGACCATCCAACTTTCGCCTTTGGAAGAGCTGATCGAAGAGATCCGTTTGGATGAGGCAGTGCGCCAGAATTACGGAGACGATCTACGGGTTTTGATTGGTGCGGACCTAGGCGATAGGGGGGGCAGTGAGGGGGCTGAACCGGTCCTTTTGCTGGACTTTGAAGGCGGTCGGGCCAGGATAGGTCCAGTAATCGGTTCCGGTGCAAACGGTTGCCGTCATTGCCTTCAATATTGGCTGGACCACAACCGTCCTGACCGCGAGTTGTGGGCAGAATTTGCAGACAAATTAGAGCCAGTGCCTGTTAGCGCTGAAATGCCTTGGACTGGTTTTTTCAGTCAGACCGTTAAGCAGGCCGCAATCGACTATCTGACGCTGCGAGACTTCCGCAGCTTTGTCGACGTGTCTTTTCAGCCGGTCCATGTCGAACGCCATGGCTACCTTACCGCACCGCATTGCCCGACTTGCTCTTCGTCAAAAAAGGATGCGCCGGAACAGGAGTTCCTGGAAGCCGGAGCGTTGCCGAAGCTTTCCGCAGACACTTACCGGACCTCTTCTAAGTCATTGGATGGAAGCCGGCTTCGTGCAGCTTATGTCAGCTATCGTAGCGGGCTCGTCAAACACATGTATAGGGACTCTTCTTCTGTGATGTTGCCGATGTGGGTCGCCGAAACCAATGTGTCGGGCACCTCTATAGTTGAAGCCGGATATGGTCGTCATGAGAGCGCTCAGAAATCCGAAGCGATCGCGATACTGGAGGCCCTGGAGCGTTTTTGCGGCCAATCTCCACGCTCGCGGCATGGCTTTTTGAGAGCGTCTTTTAGCGAATGCCTGGAGCGCGGATTGAATGTAGCAGATCCTCAATCGATGATCTTGTGCCCCGAGGCGCAGCGTGGCGAGCCCAGTCACAATCTTCAGGCGTTTTCGCCCGATCAGGCATACGATTGGATTTGGGGGTATTCACTGCTCCAGGATGAAGCGGTTCTGGTCCCGCTGCAGTTCGGTTTCTACAGCCAAAGACTTACAGATCCGCAGGAACGGTTTGTTCAGGAATCGTCCAATGGCTGTGCGCTCGGCAATTCACGGGTTGAGGCCATTTTCCACGGATTGCTCGAGACGATTGAGCGCGATGCTTATATGACACGGTGGCATGTGAAGGGTGAACCAGTGCGGCTTGATCTGGAATCTTGCGCCTCTGCCGAAATCAGAAACCTTCATGCAAGGGCGAAAGCTCAAGGTTTCGAACTGTTCGCTTTCGACATCGGTATCGAAGCACAACTGCCGACGGTGCTGGCCATGATTGTCGATCCTGACGATGATGCCCCGGTTAAGAGCTATTGCGCAAGCGCCTGCAATCCAGTGGCGCGCGATGCGATCTATGCCGCCATTGTCGAGGTGACATCTTCAATCGCTGTATATCAGGGGCAATTTGGCAAAGAGCGCAAAAGGGCGCGAGAGCTTTATGAAGACGGCTCACGTGCAACAGAAATGCGCGATCACGTGCTGCTCTATTCGCTACCCGAAACGATCGAGCGGCTCGACTTTCTGGATCGGAAAGCTGCGCCTGTCGACGCGGATCGCCACTTTGCAGATATGGAACGCAATTGGGGCAGCACCGACCTGAAACGGGATCTCGATACGCTTATCAAAGAGGTCGCGAAGGTATCCGATGACATCATAGTTATCGATCAGACAGCCGAGCATATTGAGCAGATAGGTCTGCACTGCGTGAAGACGCTGGCGCCTGGAATGCATCCGGTGACCTTTGGACATCAATATCGGCGCATCAGCAAGAAAAGGCTGCAATCGGCGCGGGATGTTCTCGCGGCAAAAGGAGAAAGGGTGGTCGAAGGTGAAAATCCATTCCCCCATAACTTCCCCTGATCCTGACGATCAAGAAAGAGGCGAAGACCTTTTGAAGGACCTGATTGTAATCAGTTCTTATGATCAGATATCGGCGCTTGACGCACCTGTTTTCGATCCGTCCGCAACGGTAAAACTTGTGCCCTACAAGGAAGAGTTAGCTGTGGGCCTGTTGCTGGGCGGTGATGAACGCATGGCTCTGGGCATTTTTGCCGAAGCATTGAGGCAGGTCATGCAGTGCTTTTCACGGTTTGAGCCGATGAATCAGACCCCAATTCATCGTTCGTATCCATCGCCGCGCTCGCTGTTTCCTGCAACCGCCCAGATCGTATTTGTAAGAGATGGTGTAGACCACCCGTTTACATATGAGCCCGAGCATCATGCTTTGTGCGGCGGCTTCGAAACCCTCACGGAAGGCGAGTATGACCTGCGACTTGACATCGTCGGAGATCTACAGAGGATTTCGCCACTATATGGCGATCTGGGTCCGACATTATGCGCCCTTGAAACCGGGCATCTTCTAGAGCAGTTGCGAGACACCCTCGGCGCTCTTGGGCATACTGTGCGTAGCGAGCTGAGCGGATCTGATTGGTTTGGCCCGCATTCTCAAAACGGAAATTCGCTAGAGAGCATTTTCCCTATTGCCTCGCTGATCTTGGAAGATGGACGCTTCAACTGGTCGCCCGAGGAAAGCGGGCGTCTGGCCAAATTGCGCGTTCCAGTCCCCCAATTGAACAAGGCCGATCGGGGAAGGGTGGCAACAGCGATTGGGCGGCTTGTCTGTCCGCCCGCTCCGGCAGTGAGCCTTAAACCAGGTCGATCAGCGGGATTGGGCGCCACTCTGTCAGCCAGCGAGGCGCAAGGCTTTCAGCGAAGTTCGGGGCATTTCCCGTTTGGCATATTTGGCGCGCCGACCGGAAGCGAAGAACGTGATGCCTTGATCGATCAATGCCATCAGGCTTTCCAAGACCTGTGTTCGGAATGGCCGGACCACCAGATTTCCGCTCATCTCTTGATGCCGCAACCGGGCGATCAAGTTCGGAAAATCAACCTTCGCGATAAACAATCATATGCGTTTCCAGAGGCAAATCAGCAGAAACTTGCTGATGCATTCGGTACGTCCTTCAACATCGATCTGAATACGATCCCGGCAATTCTTCTTTTCTCCGCCCGCTTCGCTGATTTCGTCAATGCCAAGTCCAGTTGGCCTTACATTCAGACGCTTGGCGCTGCGGGAACAGTTGCCCAACGGATCTGCGTGAATGCTTCGAGCCTCGGCTTTTTTGCGCGGCCATTTAAAGGCGTAATGGCAAAGAAAATCGAGAACGGTTTCGCGATGGACGGCCAAGTGTTTTATTCGGTTATCTTGGGCAAAAGACGCGCCTGGCAACCGTATTATTCGTTTGAGCAGATTTGAGGAGAATGGAGTTGCATTCGCCTTTTGCTCTGACGGTCTCGGCAAATCTTGATGAGGATCTGAAGCGCCTGTTTGACGAGGCTTTTCCGAATGAATGCTGCGGCGCTCTGTTCGGTTCGGTGGGCCGGGACGGCGATTGGCACATAGATAAGGCGGTCGGGCTAACAAACTGTTTCGGCGGAGATCGCACAAAAGCATTTGCGATCGCTCCTCAAGAGCTATCGCAGGCAGTGCGGCGAGAGCGGACCTACGACCTTGTCGGGTTCTTTCACAGTCATCCCCGCGGATCACACCGGCCATCAATCAAAGACATCGCCGAGGCTGGGCCATGGCCCGGATATATTCAGGCAATCATCGCATCAATTGACGGCAAGGGCCCTAAGCCATTCTTCTATTTTGCAACCGCAGATTTGTGGCAGCCGGTGCCAATTAGGGAGCTGATTTTAGATGATTGAACTGTCGATCCCGCTGCCGCTTCGCCGATATTGCAACGGTGCAGAGCGTGTGCCTCTTGAGCCGACGACAGTCGGTGAGGCTCTCACCCAACTGATTGATAAGTATCCTGATATTGAGCCGCTGCTGATGGCGCCTGATGGCGGATTGCGCCCGTTCGTGAATATCTTTGTCAGCGGGGAGGATATTCGCTTGAGAGACGGGCTCGAAACTGACCTGAAAAGCACAGACGAACTTGAAATACTGCCCGCCATCGCAGGTGGCAGCGAAGCGTTGGAGAGGGACAGGCCCGCCTCGGACGGGGTTTCGCTTGTCACGCCGGACGAATGTGATGCGAGTAGCGACAATCCTGTCCTGATCGATGTTCGAACTGACGAAGAATGGCGGCTGGGCTACATCCCGAATGCCGAACATATTGATCGGGGCTTTCTCGAGCTACGGATTGATCAGGTTGTCGCGGACAAGACGCGAATGATCGTGTGTTATTGCCAGTCGGGGGTCCGATCCAAACTCGCTGCTCAAACCTTGATCAATATGGGTTACGGTCGAACGGTCAGTCTAGACGGTGGGATCGAGCGCTGGAAAGCAGAGGGGCGCAACCTTGAAGTTCCACCGCGCGTGTCAGACGAAATGGCGGCGCGGTACCAGCGTCACCTGACGATTCCTGAGGTCGGGGCCGAGGGTCAAGTAAAGCTCGCGAATGCTCGCGTGGCTGTGATCGGTATGGGCGGGCTTGGGTGCCCTGTTAGCACTTATTTGGCTGCGGCCGGGGTCGGTCATATCGGGCTTGTCGACGACGACGACATCGATCTTTCCAACCTTCAGCGCCAGTTTCTCTACACCCCGGATATGGTCGGGCGTAGCAAAGCAATGAGCGCCGAGGCGGAATTGGCACGCTTCAATCCAACAATTTCGTTTCAGCCGCTCAAGGCAAGGCTTGATGACGGAAACATCCGGGATATCTTCGAGTCGTACGATCTGATCGTCGATTGCACAGACAATTTCACCGCTCGCTATCTCATCAATGATGAGGCGGTGCATCAGGGCAAGCCCGTGGTGCATGGCGCAGTTTACCGGTTCGACGCGCAGGTGAGTGTATTCGGTCTGGATGATGGCCCTTGTTATCGGTGTTTTCTGCCTGAACCGCCCCCGCCGGAGCTGGCTCCCAGTTGTGCTGATGCCGGAGTGCTCGGAGTTCTGCCCGGTGTTGCGGGCCTTCTAATGGCGACCGAAGCTATCAAGGTGATTGTGGGTTTTGGGGAAGCGTTATCGGGCCGGATGCTGTGTTACGAAGCGAAGAGCGGGAGTGTTCGCGAAGTTAAGTTCCCTCGCGATCCCAATTGCTCCGTGTGTTCGGAACGCCAAAATGCGTTTGCAGCGGATCAATCAGAGGTTTGATGGGCACTTCGGCAAAAACTCTTGATGCATGCCACCTTCTTGAAGGAACAAAGCGCGCCCGTCGCTTAGACGAGACTTGGGAATGGCTGACTGATAAAAAGGCGATGGCCGGCGTTACGCGTGTCGGCAACGTCACCGGGCTTGATACTATCGGAATTCCTGTTTGGGTTTCGGTGCGCCCAAATTCGCGCGGTCTAGCGGTTTCTCAGGGCAAAGGCGCGACGCACGAGGCGGCCAAGGTTTCAGCCTTGATGGAATCGATTGAGAATTGGCACGCCGAGGAGATTGACGCCCCGCTGCGTGTGGGCAGCTATGAAACTTTAAAGTCTTTGGTTTCCCCTATCGACCCGCGCTCCTTCACTCATTGGGGGCGAGTGGCTTTGCGCGATGATCTCGCGCTTACATGGATCGAAGGTCACGAGCATTTCTCAGACCAAAAGGTCTGGATCCCATATGAAATGGTCAGTGGCGACTATGTCGTCCCGGCGAGTAAATCTGTCACTGCCGCGGTGTTCGTTCAATCCAGCAACGGGCTGGCAGGGGGCAATACGTATTGGGAAGCGGCAACCCATGCGCTGAGCGAGGTGATTGAACGCCACACAATCTATCAGAACGAAAGAAAAATACGCGAGTTTTCGGACGAGATAAAGCTGTCACCCGATGCGGTGCGGGAGCCATTTCTAAAGCAGCTTCTTGAACGGCTGCGGCAGGCCGGCATGCTTGTTCGCCTTTTTGCGCTGGGGTCTGACATTGATCCGAGCGGGACCCGTATACCCGTAATCGCTTGCTCGATCCTTTCTGCGGATGACGGCACCTACTGGCGCAACTTGCCTCCCTTTAATGGCTATGGCTGCCATCTTGACCCAGCGATTGCGATGGCCCGCGCCATTACCGAGGCGGCTCAAAGCCGATTGACTTACATCGCCGGCGGACGAGATGACATTAATCCGGGGCAATATCGCGCGGGCGCTCATCCGGACGATCTGGTTGCGTATCGCAAGCTGTTTTCAGACGGTGACGCAGGCCGGTCAATCAGGTTTGAAAGGCCGGATACTGGGCAAGAATTCGATTCTGACTTCAACACCATTGCGGCGCTTTTGAAATCACGCGGATACAATAAAATTGTTATCGTGGACCTTGCCAAACCCGATGTCGGTATTCCGGTTGTCAAAGTTGTCGTGCCCGGATTGCAGGTCCCCTCATCGCTCGTCGGCGGGGCCGAAATCGTTCAACCTAATCCAGTTTCGCCGGTGGGCGGCCCATGACAGACTACGTATTTCTGGGCCCATCACTGCCGCAAAAAGCAGCCAGCGAAATCTGCGATGCGGTATATTTGCCGCCCGTTGCAATGGGCGACATCTACAAAATCGTTCAGACGCAGTGCAAACCTGGCGACAGGATTGCAATCATCGATGGGCTGTTCGAGCAGGTTCCGGCCGTTTGGCACAAAGAGATACTGTTTGCGATTGACCAGGGTTATCCGGTTTTTGGTGCATCAAGCATGGGCGCGCTTCGCGCGGCTGAGCTACACCCTTATGGTATGATCGGTGTAGGCCGGATTTACGAGGCCTATCGGGATGGGACGATTGAAGACGACGATGAAGTCGCTGTATCCCACGCACTGCGAGAACACGGCTATCGAAGCCTATCGACATCGATGGCCAGCATTCGTTTTGCGTTAGAGGATGCGCTTGAGCGTCAGGAAATCGATCCGGCTTCGGCAGTCGCACTTATCGATCACGCGAAGAAGCAGCACTATTTTGAGCGCAACTGGGGCGATCTTCTGGAGGTCGCTAAAGGCCTTGAGGGCTTTTCAGAACAACGCGAGGTCTTGCTTCGTCTTGCGAGACAGCCTGATGCAAAAGCGATCGACGCGGAGCGACTGCTCAAGCTGCTCAGCGCCGACGAGAAGAAGGTTCCACCGCCTGGCAACTTCACTTTTCAACACACAACGTTCTGGCAGGCCTTTTCAATGGACCGGTCGCTTGATGGTGATGGTTCTCGGGACATCTTGAGCGATCATATACCCAGCACCTTCTCGTCCGGGATCCCCGAGTATTTCAGGGCTGCTGGCCCTGAGCGGACGCACGTACTTGATTTGGCGTTACTCGATAGGCTGATCGAAGTGTTCGCAGCTGAATACAAACCCACGGGGCGGGATATTGCATTGGCCGCAGCGAATCTAAATCGCGAATTGCCGAAAGACGTTTTGGGTGGACCCTTAGGGCAGCTTGGGAAAGTCGCCCTTCGAGAACAGGCCGAATTTGCAGCGCAGCGTGATTGGCTGCTTTCCCGGCTTGCTGCGGGGCTGGATCCCCACATTTTGCGGCGCCTTGTCCTGAGAGGCGATTTTGCGGAATTTGCCTCGCTTGTGACGGATGAAATCGATGACCAGCGGAAAAACGGCGCGGAAAAAGCATCGCTTGAATCGCTTGGTCTGGGCGTTGCAGAATTGGAGGATTGGTATCGCGAACGCTGCGGGCGGATGACACCTGATCCCGAAGGACATGCAAAGCGCTTGGGCTTCGAAAGCCTACGCCAATTCGTCGATTGCGCCACGGTCGTGTTCCTCGCTGACCGCAAAAAAGACCCGCAAAAATCCTTTGCCAATGATTTGTCACACACTTTTGAGGATCAAGAATGAACTCCACTGTTAACCTGAAAAAGTGTGAAGAACTGAAGGCCGAAATGCGCATCGGCGATTGGCGCGCTTGGCATGTTTTCGTTCATAATCCAGTCGCGTCGGAAGAGGTGCTCGTAAGGTGCTTAGGCTCTGAGATTGCATCTTTAAGTCAAGAATTTGATGAGCTGAAATGGTTCTTTATCCGGTATTGGGAAAATGGTCCGCATCTGCGCATCCGGTTGTGCAACGCACAGGACACCGCGTTCTCTCGCTTGGGCGAGAAGCTTTCAGAGGCAGCCAGTTCAGCGGCAGAAAGAACGCCGTCTACCATATCTAGCTTTCCCGAAGATATGCCGGTTGATGGCTGGCACAGTTCAGCCAATGCCGCGCCTTGGTTCGATGAAGGCGCCGTTTTGGAAGTCGCCTATGAGCCGGAGATCCGGCGTTATGGAGGGTCGGTAGCGATTGATCTCGCTCATAAGGTTTTTCAAAGCTCTTCGAAAATTGCGATACCCATCGTTGGGCAGACGCTCGGCGATATGAGCCGTCGTCAATCGGTTGGATTGGAACTCACCGCGACAGCAATCGGCGTGCTCGCATCCGATCGGGAAGAGTTCACATTATTTGCACAATCGATGAGCGAAGGTTGGAAAGGGTTTTTAACCGATCCCGATGGTGCAACCGCTCAAATCGATGCGATCCACAATGCGGCCTCTGATCGTATCAGAGCTTGGATAAACAACGCGCTCGACAGTGAAAGCAGCGAACTTTCAAAAGTCGCTACTTTATGGCGCACGCTCCTTGTCAATTATTTTGATGCTTTGAGAGATTTGTACAATCAGGGTTTGCTTATTTCTCCACTGACCGGGGTTCGGCCGAAAGATGAAAGCGAATTATCTGACGCTTTGCATAATATTCTTTTCTCACA
Organism: Erythrobacter crassostreae; assembly: GCF_019204045.1. Lineage (GTDB taxonomy): Bacteria > Pseudomonadota > Alphaproteobacteria > Sphingomonadales > Sphingomonadaceae > Erythrobacter > Erythrobacter crassostreae. The sequence goes on from NZ_JAGSPC010000004.1 coordinate 38,561, forward strand.
AATTCATATGATGAATAATAGGTTGGGCTTAACTCCCGCTAATGAGTATATATTTGCGAACGCTTTTATAAAGGCGTCTTGAGAATATAATTATTCGCTGAAACTAGGGATCGGATTAAGTCGAGATGGAAGGCACAGAAAACGATCGTGGCAAACTTTTGCGATCTCTTTCTCTTGATCGCGAAGAGTTCGACGGTGATGAAGTCAGCAAGGTGCGGCCCAACTGGCTATTCTTGCTGATCGCTGGCTTGGTGGGGATAATCTTAGGCGCAGGGATTGTATCCGCCTGGAGCGTTGACGAAAGCGAAGGCTCCTCTGAAAGTGAAGTGGCGGAAGCTTCGTCTTCTACCAATCAATCTCAACCGGCTGCAGCCGAGCCGGCTGGATTGGTTGCTTCGGGTTATGTTGTGGCGCGAAACCAAGCCACTGTTGCAGCCCAGGTCACTGGCCGGATAACCGAAATCCGGATTGAAGAAGGTCAATCAGTGACCCGCGGACAGATTCTCGCTGTTCTTGATCGCGACGTCATAGCGTCAGAAGTGTCAACGGCATCAGCCAGGTTGGCTTCCTCACGCTCTAACCTCGATGCTCTGAAGGCGGAGCTCAAAGAGGCCGAGGCCGATCTTGGGCGAGCCATAGCTTTGGATGAACGCGGTTTCGTTACCAAAGCGGAGCTTGGTCGTAAGCAAGCATCGGTAGATAGCCTTGGCGCCCGAATCCGCGGAGCTAAGGCCGACATTTTGGCTGCCAGTGAAAGTCGAAAAGGCGTGCAGAACCGCGCTGAGCAGTACTTCATCCGCGCCCCGTTTTCCGGCGTGGTGGTCGGACAGAATGCGCAGGTCGGTGAAGTAATCTCACCAATTTCGGCCGGGGGCGGATTCACCAGAACCGGCATCTGCACAATTGTTGACATGTCTAGTCTGGAAATCGAAGTCGACGTGAACGAGCAGTATATCGAACGTGTTGCCGTGGGTCAGGCTGCGGAGGTGTCTTTTGATGCCTACCCATCCCTGAAGGCGGATGCGCGCGTGATCGCGATCGTTCCAACAGTGGACCGGGCGCGGTCTACGCTTCGGGTTCGCATCGCATTCGATGAAACAAACCCGCGTTTCATTCCCAATCTGTCGGTCAAGGTGCAGTTTCGCCCAGTCTCCGAGACCCGCAATCCAAACTCAGATGGAGCCTGACATATGGCCAATATTTTCGAACTTCGAGATATCACTAAGGTCTATAGTCGCGGGCGAGAGAAGATCGAAATCTTCTACGGTTTGGATTTCGCCGTTCCCGAAGGAGACTATGTTTCGTTGATGGGGCCGTCGGGTTCGGGAAAGACAACGCTTTTGAATTTGCTAGGCGGGATTGACCGGGCAGACGGCGGAACGATTGAGTTTCGCGACCAGCGGATCGATACCTTTTCAGAGAGCCAATTGTCAGGCTGGCGGGCGAGCAATATTGGCTTTGTTTTCCAATTCTACAATCTCATGCCGATGCTGGATGCCGCACAGAACGTTGAACTGCCGCTACTGCTGACAAAGCTAGGCGCCAAGGAAAGAAAAAGGAGAGTGGCTTCCGCATTGGAAGCCGTCGGCCTAACCGCAAGATCCGGCCATCGCCCCAACGAAATGTCTGGCGGACAGCAACAGCGAGTGGCCATTGCACGCGCTTTGATCGCCGATCCTCCGGTTCTGCTTTGCGACGAACCAACCGGCGATCTGGACCGCAAGAGCGCGGAGGAAGTCCTTGAAATTCTGAATTTCTTGAATGACGATATGGGTAAGACAATCGTCATGGTTACTCATGACCCGGCCGCCGCCGGACGCGCGCGCAGATTGCTCAAGCTGGACAAGGGACGGTTTGTCGCGACCGAGAAAGCTGATGCATAACAGTACCCTCGTCGTGCGCAATTTGCTGCACAATAAATTGAGAACTGCGCTGCTTTGCATTGCTGTTGCCAGCAGCTTTCTGTTGTTCGGGTTGCTCGCCAGTTTCCATTTCAGCGCACTGAATACTGACACAAGCGGCAGTGACCGGTTGATTGTTGCCAATAAAATCAGTTTCACGCAGCCATTGCCGATCTCATATTACGAACAAGTGGCGCAGACAGAGGGCGTGGATGCGGCAACGCATAGCACCTGGTTCGGCGGGTATTACCGCGAACCCAGCAATTTCATCGTCTCGTTCGCGATTGATTTCGAGAGCTACTTTGATGTTTTCAGCGAGCTTGAGATTGCACCATCCGACCTCCAAAAATGCTCTGCAACGCGTGATGGTATCGCTGTGGGCCAGGCCATGGCTGATGCATTGGGCTGGCAGAGAGGGGACAGGATCGGCCTGAACAGCGCAATCTTTATGAACCGCGACGGAGGACGGACTTGGGAATTCGAAATATGTGGTTTCTTTTCTGATACCAACGAGCGCGGTGCCGATAATGCGGTCTATTTCGGTTTCGAATACCTCAACGAGACACGCAACCTTGGCGTCGACACGATCGGGCTTGTCACGCTGACCCCGCAGTCGCCTGATCGCAACGCTAAGATCATCAATGCGATTGATACCCGCTATACGAATTCACCGGCTGAAACCGAAACAGTGACAGAACAGCAATTTGCGGCCTCCTTTGCGCAGCAATTCGGCGATTTGAGGTTGATTATCGCGTTGGTGGTCGGCTGTTCATTCTTAACGAGTCTGATCATTGTCGGGACAACAATGGCCTCTGTGATCCGATCGCGCACCCGTGAGTTAGGCTTGCTGAAAACTCTCGGGTTCTCTGATAGTTCGATTGTGCGTTTGCTGTTGGGGGAAACGCTCGCAATCGCTCTCATCGGCGGGGCGGCTGGCCTTTTTCTCGCGCAAGTGATCTTATTGTTGGCTGGTCAGTATGCGGACCTTGGCGGCATCGATATGCGTTGGCAAGTATGGGCGACAGGCATGATTTTTGTGCTTCTGCTTGGCCTCGTAACGGCCGTGACCCCATCGATTACAGCGTTGCGTCTCACCATCCTCGAAGCATTGGGCAGGCGGTAAAATGACAAGTCAGTTCCGACAATTCCTTGCCGTTTCCCGTATCATTCTGGCGAGCGTTCCCAAAAGGCTCTGGGTCGCTTTGTCGATGGTTGTGGCTATCGCGATGGTCGTGTTTGTTCTGTTGGGCGCGCTTGCACTGGATAAAGGCATGCAAGCAACGTTGGACAGGGCCGGCGCAGATGACGTTGTCGTCATCCTTAGTGAAGGAGCGAGCAGCGAGGCGAGTAGCGGCCTAACAAAGGAGCAATATAGCCTTTTGGCGGAAGCTCCAGGCATCGCCACTTCCGGCAACGAATTGCTGATTTCCTATGAATTTGTGGTCGCAGTTGATGGTATTAAAAGGTCGACCGGGACCGAGGTGAATTTGCCATTGCGAGGCATCGATCCGGCAGGAGCGGCTCTTCGGACCAACTTCAACATTGTCGAAGGGCGCAATTTTGAACCGGGTTCCAATGAGATTGTTGTCGGCAAGCATGTGATCGAAAATTTTGACGGCTTTGCTCTTGGAGAGAAGACCCGGCTCGGAGCCTCCGAATGGGAGGTGGTAGGCGTCTTCGAAACTGGTGGTTCGGTATATGACACAGAGATGTGGGCTGATCGCCTAATCCTGCAAAACCTCTTCAATCGCGGCGACACGGTGCAAAGCGTTCGGGCGAAGATTGACAACATAGGGTCTATCGAAGGTCTCAAGAATTTCATTGAGGAAGATCCTCGACTGAATGCGACAGTATCGACTGAAACCGAGTTTTTCGCGAGCCAAAGCGAAGCGGTTAGCGATTTGATTACAATGATCGGTCGCCCTTTGGCGATCCTAATGTCGTTCGGTGCGCTGGCTGGCGCGGTGAATGCGGCATTCAACTCGGTTAGCCAGCGTAGCGTCGAAATCGCGACCCTTAGAACGATCGGTTTCGGCCGGTCTGCCGTCTTTTTCGGGACCCTTGCAGAGATTGTGGTTCTTGGCGTCGTCGGCGGCGCCGTAGGCGTTCTGTTCTCCTTGCTGATCTTCAACGGGCTGAGCGCGAGCACTCTGGGAAGCAATTTCACCCAGATTGTATTTGAGCTGAGACTTACATGGAGAGAAGCGCTTACAGGTGTGACTTGGGCACTTGCGCTCGCTTTGCTGGGCGGTGTCTACCCTGCATGGCAAGCGGCCAGAAAACCTATACGCGAAATTCTGGCTTGATCCGGGCGAACTTCGCAAGCGCCATGCCGGGCAGTTCTGGCAAGATGCGCTCCCCGTTTTGGGCGACACATCGCTGAGCGAAGAAACCCCCGGCGCGTTTCGCACACCGGGGGTTCCAACGAGGGCATTTCTCACAGCCTGAGGAAGTTGTGATTAATCTTCGCCCTCTAACGAACTGTGATCGCGTGCTAGGATATCTCCTGGTTCGCAATCCAGCTCGGAGCAGATTGATGAAAGCGTGCTGAAACGAATACCTTTCGACCGCCCGTTTTTTAGAATGGAAAGGTTGGTCAAACTTATTCCAACCCTTCCGGAAAGCTCGGTGAGTGTCATGCGTCTTTGATGAAGCATTTCATCCAGATTGACTTTGATGCCCATCAAACGAACTCGCCAAGCTCTTGCCGATTGGCAAGACCAACTGAAAAGGCTTGCGCGATGACGAAAAAGGTCAACGCCAGAACCGGGCCAGCGATGTCAAATTGATACGGAGGCGCGGTCATATCGGGCAGGCCTTCGAACAAATTCGCCTTGGTGACGCTTACAAGCATTCCCAATATCGAAATCGCAATCGCAAACCATCCAAGACGCTTGAGGCGGGTAATGTTCTGGCTCGTAAAAGGGCCGTTCTCCCGAATGGCAGTCACCAAATTTGACAGGATGCGAAGCGCGATGGCGGTGACTGCGAGCTGTGCGAACAAACTCGTCAGGTACAGCGGCAGCGCCACCGGAGAGGTAACATCAGCCGCGCTGCCCAAGTCGCTGAAGATGAACTGCAGGACTGACTGAGAATTGACGATTGCCAGGCCAAGAACCAGCAGGGCTGCAACGGCCAATACAGAAAAGAGTGCAACAGAAGCTTTAACAACTGCGGCGGTCAGACGAAACAGGTTCTGGTTTTCAGCTTGAGACATCTGCTCTTCTCCTTTGTTGATGCAAGACATATAGAAGCTTGTCGAAATACATCAAGATGTTTTATGTAAAACATAAAGGCACTTAACTTAAAACGTTGCGGTTGACGCCAATTTCGTCGCCTCTGGCGTCTGACTAAGGGGCAATTCTCGTGATTTGAAGTTAATCCAGCGAACGGCTATCTGCGCCCCGCAGGCGCTTAGCGTGCTCTATGCGGCGTGAGCGGTGCCACTCCGTCTTTAGCTTAACGGCTCGATATCGCTCGGCCCTGACGGTTCGGGAAAAGAGGTGTCTTTCTCCCAACCTTCATTTTCAAGCTTGAGCAATGAAATCGCCACCGCATTTCCATTGGCGTCAAGCTCGGGCAGGGCTTCGAATTCGGAAGGCCAGCAGCGATAGATGTTGTAGGCCATCACTTTCTGCCCTGCCTCGTTATAGACCTCGAGGATGATGTTCTTACGGAAATCCTTGATCGAGACGTCTTTGTTGCCGGTGCCGCCTTGTTGATTATCAGCGGGCGAATTGTGGTAGTCCCAAACCTTGTTTGCCCACCGCTCAAACGCTGGATCATGGGTGACTCCGCGTTCGAGCGTGATCGCGGTATATTCGCTTTGTCTTGGCATCCGGCGGGGCAACGACGGATCGCCGCCTGATCGATGGGTGACGGTTTTAGTCGATCGCGAAAGCGCGCTGACTTTGGAAATGCCAGCCACATATTTCCCGTCCCATTTGAGGCGGAATTTGTAGCTGCGATACGGATCGAGGCGGTATGTCGCCTTTGGGAAATCTGTGTTCTTTGTCATGGCTGCTTCTCAGTCCTTGGCGAAGGATTTCGGTGCGATAGTGTTGCAATGATCGTATTCGCTAAACCGGCAGGACGCTGTGTTGAATTTGTAAGGTGATAAACTCAGTCGGATCGACAGGGGCAATGCGCACGGTGATTATCACGATCCCTTGTTCGATTGAATCCAAGGTGTTGTTCGTCGCGTCGCATTGGACCGTGTAGTTGTAGAGCGCCCCTTGCTTCCCGAGGCCCGCGAGAAAGGTGCCGACTCCCAGCCGCAATGAAGACCATAAGGCTTCATTATTGGGCTGGAAAACAGCCCATTGCGTGCCGCAATAGAGGGCTTCTTCCACAAACAGGCAAAGCCGCCGAATTGCAATGTATTGGAATTCATCTTCATTGGCGTCGGCACCTCGCAATGTGCGAGCTCCCCAGATTGTCGGCCCAATTTTCGGGAAAGTCCGAAGGCAATTGATCCCTAAACTGTTCAAGTGACTGTTGTCGTCATCTGACAGATCCAATTCCAGTCTGACAACTCCGCTGAGCCCAGCTGTCGCTCCTGCAGGAGAATTCCAGACCCCGCAGGCGACATCGTTGGAGGCTATGGCCCCTGAAATCGCGCCGCATGCTGGGAAGAGTGCCTCGTCCCCGTTCACCGGGTCTTCTTTGATGATCCGCGGGAAATAGACTGCGCAATTGCGACCAACCTTGCCATCTGATGGGGTGCCGCCGTCGATACCCAATTGTGAAGGGTGGATATCGGAAAGCTCGCCGCGCTTCGCCTTATCCACCCATTCAGAGATCGGATCGATTATATAAAAGGCCCGTGCCTCTGCGGCATATTGCGCGGCCGCAGAGCGCACTGATGAGGGTAAATCCCACTCCGATTGCGGCAGGTCAGGCAGCAAACGACGATCAGGCGGGATACAAAGCAAGTTGAAAAGCTCGCATTTATCAAGCGCGTAAATCCCGGTCTTTGCCCGCCTGCTGCCAAGGTAGGTGCTGGGCTGCAGATAGGTCCCGTCATCGCCATCCACCCCTTGCGCGGTCTCGCCGTCGCCGGGCGGCGTTTCAGGCATGTGACTGACCCGTGCGAGCGAGCTTTCTGCCGCGAGAATTTTGTCGAGCCGATTGGGGAAGGTTCGTCTTTTCCCTTCCATGGAAACAGACAGGTTGAGGTACCGCTCTACCGAAACAGCCTTCCCTTTTGAATCGGTCAGCGTCAATGTGAGGTTGAACAAGTCATCCTTGCCAATGCCGTATTGGTCTTTGAATTGCGCTGCTGTTTGCTCGTTGATCCCGTTGGTATCGATCTTGGCACTCAGCATGTTGCCCCACCGCCCCGGATCGGCTGCTTGCAAGGTCAGCGGACACTGAAAACTCAGCCTTGCGGCTCCGCGCCCGATCGCAGGCTCAAACAACCGGATTATGAGCGCCTGGCCCCCGCCGTTCTCGAAAAAATCCTGAACCGCATAACTCATTGGATAGTCATGCTGGAGGCCGCCGAAATAGCGGCGGAAATCCTGAAAGTTGAAAATAGGGGTTGGCTCTTCGACTGCTCCGGAGATTGCTCGTCCAACGAAAGCGGTGATGTTGGTAACGACCGGGGCTATCGAGTGCGAATTGCTTGGAAGCTCTTCAGCATACACACCCGGATAGGACACTTCGATTGGCATATTGTTTCCTCAGTGCGGGTTGTTGTCAGATCCTGGTTGTGGGAGCGCAACGTCTATCACAATTCTAACATCTCGTTCGCCGCAACAGCATAGCACGCGATACCGAGTAACAAGCTGAGTAAAGCTGATCCCGTCATCGAGCGTAAGAATAAGATCGACGGATGATGAGAAATCACCTTCCGCAACAATTGACGCAACCTGTAAGCCTCAGTTAGCTTCGCGGGTGTGTTCGGACGAGGGGCTTTGATGAATTTGGACCAACGATCGGCTGTTCTTTCGGCCTTGCTCGATTGTTCTGTGGAGGCTGCGGCTGCGCTCGCAGCGCGGATGCAGAGCCGCGATTTCGATGCCCGCGACACACTTTGCCATCAGGGCAGCGTAAGGCGTCAACTCTGGCTTATCCTAGAGGGTACGGTCCAGCTTCAGGCGATCTCTGCAGAAGGGCAAGCGACTATCATCTCGGCCTTTGGTCCGGGAGAATTGATCGGCGGCGCGCCGGACGACTATGAAAGCGCCTACGACATTTGCGCTCTCACACCGGTTGAGGCTTTGGAAATCGATGGCCTTCAATTGCGACAGCTCTTGATGGATTGGCCGGAATTGGGAGCGGGCCTGTCGCGAATTTACGCAGGTCAATTGGATGCAGTGCTCGACCGGCTGGCAGCACGAGTGACGCTTTCCGCGGCAGGCCGGTTTTACAGAGAGCTTTTGCGGATTGCGGGCCCATCCGATACGATCTCACCGGCGCCCATCATCGCCGCCGTTGCTCTGTCAGCGCAAACAACGCGCGAGACCGGTTCACGCGCCACCAGCGCAATTGAACGACGCGGTATCATAGCGCGGGACAGCGTAAGCCTTACTATCGTCTCTCGTAGGCAGCTTGAGGATTTGGTCCTTTAAGGAAGCGGATCAAAAGCGCGCCTGCCAAAGCGAGATCGCGCCATAGAGCGACGGGATTTCGCCGATCTCTTCCGTCTTGATTTCTTGATCGAGGGTCTTGGCGACAAACGCCGTCATTCGGTCAACGTGCAATTGACCCGGCTCGGCCGTCTTTGCGAGCAATTCTACCATTTCTATTACAGACCGCATCGGCGCGCTGTTATCGGTGACAGTGATCGCCATACCGATGTCGCACGTAGGGAAAGCCTGTAGGCACTTCCTAGCGAAGTTGAGGCAGTTTTCGAGCGGCACGTTGAAAAGACATCCATCGGGATGCACGATAACTCTGGCGCCATAGTCTTGAGCGATGCTGGTCAGGGTTGTCAGTTCACATCCAACAGCGAATGCTAGCCCGATCAATTGCATGTCTAGCTGATTTTCGGCGCTGTTGGGGTTCTTGCCCAATCGAGGCGTTTCAATCCGCATCATAGAGCGATTTGCGCTCAGCCATTTTTCGATATGCGGCCGCTCCGCTTCTCCAGGAGCAGCGATTGTAAGGGCATGAGACTGGCTGCGCAGAACAAAGGACTGGCGCAGGCACTGGCCCATCGAAATCAGGCTCGCCAGTTCGATCCGAAGGGCGAAGGGACAGGTGTCGGGCAGCAGATAATCTGCCAGAACATCGACCTGCGCTGCTTGGTTCAACAAAGCATCGAACCGAGCCGTCCAGTTTTCGCCGAATGGTTCAACCGAAGTCTTGCGGAACTCCCCAATCGCCATTGGAAGCGTCACATGCAGCTGCGCACCGGCCGCAACAGCAGCTTCGGCAATCATGATATCGGCACCTGCGGCGAGCGCGCCAAAGGCATAGCCGGGTCGCAGGGCGGCGATGGCTTCATCTATCGCCTCGTGTAAGCCAAACGCATTCGGATCAAGCCCGATCAGTCCGCTGAAATGGATTGATGCGGGAGGCCGGTAGCCATCTAGCCATTTTGCATCACCGTGTTGTGCGGCGATGATGCGCTCAAACTGGCCAATAGTCGCGGCAAGATCCTCATGCGCCAAAGGCTGTTTCGCGATCCCGGCGGAAAGCGCGGTCTTAGCCTGCGCATGATTGCCGAGCAGGAGCAAGGCTTCGGCGCGTGTCGCTTCCCGCCAGTACGGCGTTTCGCCTTCGTCAGGATCGGCGTTGAGCATGTCCAGCGTTTGCTGCGCATGCGTTCGGGATTGTTCGGCATCGCCGGCAAACATCGCGAGTGAAGCCGCGTTTATAAGCGGATAGGTATCGCGCTCGCATTCAAACGCCGCAAGGTATGCCGCCAACGCTTTTTGATACAGATCATGCCGCTCAGGGACTGTCGCAAGCCGGGCATGATCCTTTAACAGCCTGCCATTCAGCGTTAGAAGCTTGGGATCATCCTTATGTTGATCGAGACCCTGCCCGCGAAACAAGCGCAAAGCCCGCGCCGGATTTCCGGCACGGGCGATACGCAGAATGGTGCTGTGTTTTTGCATCGTCAAATTCAGAGAACAGTTGCCCGAAACTCGCTCACCCTAAGTCCTGAACGAAGTAAGAGGCGGCCGCCAAATGAGGACCGCGATGAGCAAATTCATGACTATGATCTCTATCAAGGTGTTCGTGATCAGAGTGATCGGACAGGTGCCGTCCGGAATGGGAACCGGAGACCATCACAACTGGCAGAGCGGTGTCTGACTCAAACTTGGCCACCAAATTCAGGCAGAAAGGGATCGCGATAGAGTCAAACTTAAGCTCCTTTAGCGCACAGGCCGCCGGCGAAGATTGGATACGATCCGCGTCAATTACAACCTTTGCAAGTCTGCCGCCCTCCCAAACCTGCTGCTCTACTATGACGCTGCCAAAGTCCCGCCCGATGCTTTCTCCTGATGGAGCGATGCCGAAGGCCACTGGAGATGCAAACTTGACGCCGTGATCATGTGAATGGAGAACGTTTTCATGTTTGAAGGCGGTGTCGGCAATCAGGAAAATGTAGGTGTGCAGTTCTTTTGAACCGGATACAATATCAAGTGCCCGTTCCCCGCTTGGAGGTTCTGAATCTCTTGAGAAATTTTCAGAGTCTTCAAGTGTTTGAATATTGCCAACAGGATCTGCCAAGAACTCATCCAATTTGGCTTCTGAGTCGATTTTCTTGATGTTTCGGTACTTGAGCCAATCACCCGCTCTGTGTATCTCTAATACGGTGTAATCCATTAATAATCCTCCATTTTTTTGTTCAAATCTAACCCTCGATCGCGATAGGCTACCCATTTTTCATTCTTGGGTTCCAGTTCTGCGAGGGTGGCACTGATTGAAATAGCTTCTTTGAGAAGCTTACCAATTTGGGCTGTATCTAGATTGGCTTCATTCAGGATATCAGCGTGCCTGAATATCAACTCCATCCTCTGTTCCGCGATCCACGTGTCGTTCGGATTTTCAGCGAGTAGCGCTTCAGAGGTTGCAAGCGACTCTTGCGAATATGAGTTGTAAGCATCGCGGTTCAACGCGATGAATTCGCCATGCGCTAGCCATATTAGGTGAAACGCTAAATCGTACTCAAATCCTTTCTGGTCTTCACCTAGCTTGAGGGCTTGTCGATTGAGGGACACGGCTTCTTCAAGCATTTCCCGGGCCTGTTGATTGAAAGTATCTTGCCGGACAAAGAGCGCGCCTTGATTCGCGTACACATATGCAGCCTCTCGGAGCCATTTTTGGCGGGTTTGACCCCATTGTTTGATTGAGGTGATTTGGCCTCTTGCCGAATCAAACCAGTCTAACGCCTTCGCATAATTCCCAGTCCTAACCTCCAAGGCGCCAATCCGGTTCTCGCTAATTGCATGTTCCAATATCCGGGCGGGATCATCTGGATTGGCTTTCAGATCTAGTTCTGTGGCTCTGAATGCCAACAGATAGTGCTGACGGGCCTGATCAAAATCGCCAAGCCGTTCATAGTCCATGCCCGTGATCTCCACGAGACGCGCGCACGTCCGTTGGCCGTCTTCAAGAGACTGAACAATACGTTCTTGTTCCTCGCAATAGCTCAGAATTCGGTCATAGAAGCCCATCGCGATTTCAAGCTTCCCGATTGCCACCATTTCTTCTCGAAACTCGGTCAGAAAATAAGCATTAAACTCTTGGGTCGTCCTTGATTGTCGTTGCGCTTCGTTGCGCGCCTGAACTGCGATTGTCGTCATGGCGGTCATTACTATGGCTATGAAAGCGAGCATGCCCGTGATGGTCGTCACGCGGCGTAATTGCCTTTGACTGTCGCGCTGGATCAAAGCATCGAGCGGCACTCCGGCGATCCCTGCGACGACTTTTAGAAAGCCGAGCTTCCATCCGTCGCCCTCCCTGCGCAGGTCCGCGGCTAGCGGTTCGATTCCGCCCGTGGTCAATGCTGAAGGAAACGCCGCCTTCGGCTCGCCATCGACTATTGCGGCAAGGATAGGGCGGGTAGGGTGCTGCTCCCTGAAGTAAGCGATCTCTTGGCCGACCCAGTGGGATGATTTGGCAGCCGGCGAGCAGACAACAACCAGCACCTGAGAGCCATCCAAAGCCGCTCTAACCGCTCCTGACAGGTCTTCAGCCGCAGAAAGGTCCTCCCGGTCTCGGAATACCTTGCCAAGCTTACCGGGTTCGCCATTCAGCGATCGGACAGAACCAAGACCCTTGGGCAAGCGGTAGGCCTCGATTTGTCTATGAAGCTTACGAACAGCTTTGCCGTCGGCGTGACTGTAGCTGATGAATGCACCAAAATAATTCTGGTGCTCATCCTCTGTTTCGGACGTGACACTTGACTGATTTTCCAATGCAACCCCCAATCAGCTTTGGAAAAGTGAGCGTATGCTATCGATTGTTAGTCTTGGGGTGTAGCGAATTCTTGATCTTGATGGGGATTGGGCAAGAGAATTCGGAAGACGAGATCGCTTGAACCGTCTTTATTGGACGCACGAGGCTATTTCTCACGGCGGGCAAAGCCGAACCTAAAAACCAAAAGAGGCGCCGCCAGGAGAGTTTGGCGACGCCTCGAAACCAACCGAAGTCAGTCTTGGGTTCTATGTTCTTCTGGCGTTAGAAACGCAGCGTCGCACCAAAGGTGATCCGGCGATCCGGAAGTCCTTGGAAGCAGAGCAACGCGCCGGAGTTCACACAGCGCTGTGTGATATCCGATTTGGTCAGGTTCACACCTTCCGCGCCGATATTCAGCCACTCGGTCACGTCGTAGGTGACGCTTGCGTTCAACTGGCCGCGAGCTTCCGTTACTGTCGGGAAGCCGAGGGTCGAGTTGAGCGATGCACCGCCAGCTGTATCCAGCGTACGGAACGCGTCACGCCATGTGTAGCGTGCACGAGCCGACAGGCCGTACTTCTCATAGTAAAGCGTCGCGTTGTACGCATTCTCTGAGAAGTCGAGCAGACCCTGAACCGCAGTCACAGGAACTGCGATGCCGGGGTTGATCGCTTGGAAGATATCTTCGCCGCGGCCCGAGTTTTCATTGGTCGCCTGACCACCACCAAATTCCTGGTAGGTGTAGTTGGCGATCACACCAAAGCCCGATGCAAAGCCAAGTGTGTCTTCGAACTGCGACAAATCATACTGAAACGCGACTTCGATACCGGTTTGGGTCGTCGTTGCCGTGTCGTTGATGATTGTTTGCAGCGGAACACACAGGCCGTTGCCGATCGTTGGCGACAGAACGTTGCGATCCGGAACCGGGTTAAAAATACCGCCACCTTCACACGGCGCAGTGATATCGCGGAAGCCATTGGCATCTTCGACGGCATCTTCAACTTGGGTCACGAACAGGTTCGTACGATCCTTGTGGAAGAAGCCGATGCTGATCAGCGAAGACGGTGCAAAATACCATGCCAAAGAAGCATCGTAAGATTGCACAGTTTCCGGAGCCAGGTTCGGGTTACCCAAAGACACTGGATTGTTCGGACCGGTCGGGAATGTCACGGAAAGCGACAGATCGTCAAAGTCCGGGCGGTTGATGTCTTCGGTGTAGCTTGCGCGGAAGACAAGATCATCAGTGATATCAGCGATCAGGTTAACCCGTGGAAGCCACTCATCGTAGCTGCCGCGTGATGTGATCGGAGAAACCACTCCGTTGGCGACAGTGTTGCCGAACGAATCGATTTCCGAACTCACCCAGCGCAGGCCGATATTACCGCGGATCGGGCCGGTTTCGAAGTTCAGCTGACCGTAAACGGCGTTGGTTGTCTCTTCGATACGGAACGAGCCTGACAGGTTGCCCGGTGCGTTCGGATCGAGGTCCGAAAGAAGACGGTTCCCGTTGGCGATCTGTGCTTGGCCACCTGGGGTTGAATCAAGCGCGGCCTGAAGCTGCGCGAACACAGCGTCACGATCAGAGAAAGCACGGTTTGGATCGATCAGAACGAAGTTGCGGAAGGCAAGTTCGCGGCCATCGGCATCCCCAAAGTTGCTTGGGCCAGCGACAAGCAAGTCGGCGAACAGCGTGCCGCTTGGGCTGTTTGCAATCGCCCCGGTTCCAAAGGTGGAACGGACTTGATCAAACTGTGTCGATGTATCGTTGAAACGATAACCCAGATCGAACGATGTGAAGAACGGAGTGAGGTCTTCCAGATCGAGCGTGGTGTCGATGCGGAAAGCGGTTTCTTCGTTCTGCGTGCGGTTGTTGCTGTTTGTAACCGCATCCAGGACAACGTTGGCGCCGCTGAGATCGGTTAGATCAGCGACTGTCGGTGCGAACGGCGAGTCAAAGTTCACACCGAATGTCAGCGAGCCGCCGGACAAATCGTAGCGGAATGGCACGCTGTTATCGTTGCTCGATCCATCCAGAGGTGTCAGCGGGTTTGGGTTGATGAAGTTTAGCGTGGTGCTGAGGTTCGGGTTGCTCGAATCCGACGTCGAACGCGACGCTTCGAGACGGGCGGAGAACCGGCCAGTTTCAAACTCGGTACCAAGGCGGTAGAGTTCGCTGGTCGTGACACGTGCGCCTGTGTCGCTTGAGAAGCGCAGGTTGGGATCATCATCGTCGCGCGCGATGTTCGGTTCGATTGCTCCGACCAACGCGGCCTCAATCGATCCGAGCGCGACACCGTCGAGCGAACCGAAATTCACAGTTTCAAACTGGTTTGGCACATTGTTGAAACGGAGCGAGCTTACGCCCGAGCCTTGAACGCGCGAGCTATCTTGCGTGCGAGTTTGATCGTTGTAGATCGTGTCGAAAAAGAACATCAAATTGTCGTTCGGTGCGTATTCGATCGAACCAGCAAAGTTGATGGTCTCGTATTCGAAGTTTTCGAGTTCCTGATTGAGGAACTGAATACCGAGATAGTTGAATGCCGGTCCAGGTGACCCATCAGCAGCGACGCCCGCGCCTGTAAGAACCACAGTGTCACGGTCGACACGCGGACGGAACGATGTGGCTTCCTGTTCGGAATAGCTGCCGCTCAATACAATGCCGAGCTCTCCGTCACCAACTTGCCATACATCGCCAAAGCTTGCGGAGATGCGCGGTGTGATGCTGTCTGAAAGTTCGCTGTATTCGCCTTGTGCACGAACAGAGATGATCCGGTCGGCGATGTCGAGCGGGCGGATCGTGCGCAGGTTGACGGTACCGCCGACAGAACCTTCGATAGTGTCAGCAGTTGGCGCCTTGATAACTTCAACGGAGCCGATGATGGCCGGGTTGATGTCTTCAAAGCTGATGCCGCCGCGGCCTGTGCCGGCGGAAACGGTTTTAACGCCGTTGATCAGAACTTGGTTGTCATTGGTACCACGGATCTGGACGCCGGTGCCGACGCCAGCAGTACGGGTGATTTGAACGCCGGTGACGTTCTCAAGAACCTCTGCAAGGTTTTGGTCAGGCAGTTTACCAATGTCTTCTGCCTGAATGACTTCAACAATGCTGTCTGCATTGCGCTGTTCATTCAGCGCGCTTGCGAGCGAGCTGCGAATGCCGGTCACGATGATTGTATTCTCATCAGCGTCGCTAGCAACATCGGCTGGCGAATCGCTGTCTTGTGCGAAAGCGGCGCCTGGCGTGAACGCAATGGCCGAACCAGCCATCAAGCCTGCAACAATACGCGCTTTCTTTGCGGACAGGCTTACGCCCCCGTTCCCGTACTTCATAAGTAATCCCCTCACTGTGAACTTCTTTTTATCTGTCACGTAACATAGTCGGGGCACATACTCTGTCAACCAGAGTGGCAGTCCTATTTTTGCGAAGAAGTATACCAATTTGTAAGCCGGGTAAAGGCGTTTAAAATCAATGCAGTGATGACATTTTGAGATGTGAGCTTTGACGTGACGCTCTGACCGAAAGGTCAGGAGTGTGGCAATTTTGCACAGTCTGCTGTCGGCCTGGTTTGTCGTCTGCGTCATCCTTTGCTGTTGAGTTTGCGGACTCCCCACTTTTCTCACCAATTGGTATGATAGATTGGTTGACAATGCGGTGTAGGCCTATATCCCAAAGACCAACAAACATACCTCAGGGAGGGGGCTCAATGACTTTTCGTGCAATCTCGCGCGGCGCTTCGGCGCGCATTTCGATCTCGGCTACGCTCATGGCCGGGGCTGCATTTGTTGGGGCGCCTGCGTACGCGCAGGACGCGGATCCGGATGAGCAGCCAGTGGAAGTGGCTGACGGAGAGGGCGCTATTCTTGTCACCGGCATCCGCGGCACGATCCAGGGATCGATTGAAGAGAAGCGCAATTCGACTGAAGTCTTTGACGCGCTGTCAGCCACCGAAATCGGTGACCTTCCAGCGCTCTCAATTGGTGAGGCGCTTGAAACGCTGACCGGTGCGGGTTCGCACCGCGAGCAGGGCGGTGCCACCGAGATTTCGATTCGCGGCCTCGGTCCATTCCTTAGCTCGACAGTCATCAATGGCCGGGTCGCAACAAACGGCTCAGGCGATCGCTCGGTAAACTTCAGTCAGTTCCCTTCTGAGCTCTTTAGCAAAATTGGTATCTACAAGACGCAGGCTGCGAGTTATGTTGAGGGCGGCGTCGCTGGTCAGATCGTTCTAGAGACGATCAAGCCTGTCGATTACGGGAAGCAGCGTATCCAGGGGGAGTTCAAACTGAACATCAACCCGGACAACCTTGATATTGATCCTGACCAACGGTTCCAGAAATTCGGTTACCGCGCGACCGGAAGCTATGTAGATCAGTTCCAGGTTGGTGATGGCGAATTCGGTATCGCAATCGGGTATCAGCGCAACTCTACAACCAATCCTGAGCAAGAGGCCAACGTTTCAAACACGATCCGCGCATGCGTGATCGACCCAAGCACGACCAGCGACGGCGTGTTTGATGATGGCAACTGCGATACAAGCAGCGGCACGATCGATGGTTTGCGTGATGGCAGTGTCGATCTGCCGTTTGTTATCGCACGCAACAGCTACGCACTCCGTTCAAACATCACCGAAGACACACGTGACGCGGTATTCGGCGCTATTCAGTACAAGCCGAGCCCGCGCGTCGATATCAATGCTGACTTCCAATATTCCAAGCGACTTTTCAAAGAGCAGCGCAGCGATTTGAACTTTGCTGAAGGTCGCCGGATTGACGGCCCTGGCGATCCGAACACAATTCCTGGCGTTGATCTGACGTTCACAGAAAGCGGCGCTTTGCGCTCGTTCACCAACGAGCAGCGTGTCGAAGCTGTCAGTGAATATCTTGAGCGTGATGAAGAGTATTACGGTGGTGGCCTCTCGCTAGAGGCGCAGGTTAGCGATCGTCTCACAGTCTCGCTCGATGCTTCTTATTCGCGCACCCAGCGTGTCGAAGAAGCGGTTCAGATTCGTTTCCGGACTGAGGATGGAGAGAGCATTTTTGGCAACACAGATGCTGATGGCAATCCGTTCTTCCCGGAAGCTTTTGAAAGCGATCAGACTCCAAATGCCGGCCGTACCAACGGTACGGATGACCGTATCGAGACGGCTGTCTTGATCCAGCAAAACGGTTCTGAAGGTCTGAATTTCATCACTCAGAACTTCGATGTGACCGATTACACGCTGTTCGCAAATGATCCGCGCCTTCGCGCCGATCTCGAGCAGGATCGTTTCAATGAGATTTGGGCGGTTCGCGGCGATCTCGACTACGAGATGGACGGCTTTTTCAACTCCGTCATGTTTGGTGCGCGCTATCAGGAGCTCGTATATCGCGACGTGCCTGGTGCGCGAGGAAGCTCAGACGACAGCCTGAGCCGTTTCGAGGAAACTTATAACGACACCGACGGGTCAGGCGCGCTGTTCGTAGCTAACCAAGAGTGTCGTACCAGCTTCCCTGAAGCCGGCTTCTTGGAGTCGGTTTCAGGCGGCAACGCGCTTGTGACCAATGTTGATCTTGATGGAAACGTCCTCAGCAGCTCGAATAGCTTTGCGACTTTCGATGCGCTCTGCATTGCGCAAGTGCTTGAGCGTGAAGATCCGCGCGGTCTGCAGTTCGACGAAGACGGCGTGCCGATCTATCTCACTGGTGATTTTGACTCGATCGATAACACCGACGTCGAAGAAACAAGTTGGGCTGCTTATCTCCAGACCAACTTCGATGGTGATCTCGGTAGCCTGCCAATCCGCGGCAATGTCGGTGTTCGCATTGTGGGTACCGACATCACAACACGTGGCTTCCGCTCTGAATTGTCTGTGCTGTTTACGGCTGCAGACCCGACGGATCCCAACTCAGCCGATGAATTCACTGTCGTTCAGGACACGGACACTCTCGTTACGAACGTTACGCGTGGTTCCTACACCGAATTCCTGCCGAGCTTTAACTTGGTCGCGGAGTTCCAGCCTGACCTTCTTGGTCGTCTTGGTGTTTACCGTTCGCTCTCGCGTCCCGATCCTTCGGATCTCGGCAATGGTCGCACGTTCAACACCAACAACGATGAATTTACGTCCGCGCAGCAGGCTCTGACCGGCGGCATCGACAGCGTGACCGCTACCGGTAACCCAGCCACCGATCCATTGCTCTCATGGAATATCGATGCAGGTCTCGAATGGTATCCGAATGACGATACGATTCTTGCCTTCAACGCTTACTACAAGAGCTTTAACGGCGGATTTGAAACGGCGGCTGTTACGGAAACCTTCAACATCGAAGGCAACCTGGTCGACCTGCCGGTTCTCACGATCAATACGACCGATGAAACCAGCACGATCTACGGCATCGAAGTGACCGCTGCGCACCGCTTCAGCTATCTGCCTGCTCCGCTCGACGGATTGGGTTTCAAGCTCAGCTACAACTATGCGGATTCAAACTTCGAGTTCGAAGATGACAGCCTTGGTGCGATTACAACGGTTGATGCGAACAACGTTCAGACGACCAGCAACGGACTGATCGCTCCTTCGAACCTGTTCGGTTTCTCCGAGCATGTGTTCTCGGGACAGGTCTATTACGAGATCGGCGACTTCGATTTCCAAGGTGTCTACAAATATCGCAGCGACTACTTCCAGCAGTTCGTCTCGACGCCGGGCCGGGTCCGCTACGTTGATGATGTGGGCGTATTCGAAGCGCGCATGTCTTACGAACTGAACAGCAATGTCCGGTTCTCGGTTGAAGGGATCAACCTATTCAACGAGCCGCGCACCAACTTCCGCGGTGCGCCGGACGATTTTGGCGCTATCCAAGTCTATGGACCGCGCTACTTCGCAGGGGTCCGGGTCAAGTTTTGACCCTTTCGGCTGTCGCCGCCGTAGGGGTACAGGCGGCGACAGCTGACCACTTGGACTGGTAAAGCCCAGTTTTATTGTGCAAAGCGAGACGGAATGAGGGGATGCCCTAAGCAGCGTAGAGGTATGGAATGAGCGGAAAACGACTTTTCCAGTCTGTGGCCGAGCAAATTGCGGCGCTCATAGATGAGGGTGCATTCCCTCCGGGTACACGACTACCTGGAGAGCGTGAGCTTGCGGAAAAGCTTGGAGTAAGCCGCGTAACCATCCGCGAAGCAGAGATTGCATTGCAGGCCGTTGGACGGCTTGAGATCAAGACCGGCTCCGGCGTCTATGTTAGCGAAGAACAGCCGTCGGAAAGGGCTGCACTGCCTTCAGCAAGCGCATTTGAAGTTACTGAGGCGCGCTTGCTCGTAGAATCTGAAGCTGCTGCTCTCGCGGCCCATAATATTAGCGATGCGGGAATCGCGCGTCTCAAGTCGCTCCTTGAGCAGATGCGCAATGGCAATGAGGCAGAGGCTGATGCTGCAGATGAGCAGTTCCACCAGGTGATTGCCGAAGCATCCAACAACGCCGCGATGGTCCACACGGTGCAATCGCTTTGGCGGATGCGGGAAGAAATTCCTGATGTCAAAGCGACCTATCAAGCGGTGTGCGTCCACGATGCGGAATCGCGCACTGCAGAGCACGAGGCGGTGTTCTTTGCTCTGCGTGACCGCGACCCCGCTGGTGCGCGCAATGCGATGCGCGAACACTTTCATCGTCTGATCGAGGCGATGCTTGATGCGACCGAGCGGATGGCACTTGAAGAGGTGCAAGAGCAGGTTTTGAAAAGTCGCGAGCGCTTCACAGCCTCTGCTAAAATTGGTTAGGCAAATTGGCTAGGCAATTGCTGCCATTTTGATATGCCAGATTGATTGACAATAGCTGCCTCCCCCTTATAGTTTCGACTCGTAAGAATTCGGACGAGGGGATTGAGAGATGTTGGCAAGGCTGGGCCTTGTGCTGCTTGCTGTGTGGCTTGGGGCTTCGCCCGCGCTAGCAGAGCGCTACTTCGTTCGTGATCAAATCGAGTATGCTGATGCGTTGAAGCGCGTCGAAGCTGGTGATGTCATCGTCCTCGCTAATGGCGAGTGGCGTGATTTCGATCTCGTTGTGACCGGACAGGGGCGGGCGGACGCACTGATCACTGTCACATCCGAAGATGCCGGCAAGGTGATCTTGACGGGTCAGTCGAATCTGAGGGTTGGCGGTCAGTACATCTTGGTGAAGGGACTTGTCTTCAAGGACGGCTACAGTCCGCGCGGAGAGGTCGTATCCTTCCGCCGGTCCAAGACGGATCAAGCGCGCAATAGCCGGGTGACCGAAGTGGTCATCGACAATTTCAGCAAGCCGGACCGCTACGAAAGCGACTACTGGGTAGGGATTTACGGCCACAACAATCGCTTCGATCACAACCATATGGTTGGCAAGACCAACAAGGGGGTAACGCTCGCAGTCCGGCTTGATAGCGAAGAGAGCCGCGAAAACGGCCACCGCATTGATCACAACTATTTCGGTCCGCGCCCTGTGCTGGGATCGAATGGCGGTGAGACTTTGCGGATCGGGACGAGCCGCTACTCGATGTATCGTTCCGAAAGCATTGTTGAGAACAACATTTTTGACCGGACCGATGGCGAGGTCGAGATCATCTCTTCCAAATCCGGCGGCAATATCTTTCGCGGCAATGTATTCCTGAAATCACGCGGTACTCTAACGCTTCGTCACGGCGACGATAATGTGGTCGAGCGCAATGTCTTTATGGGCGGCGGTAAGGATTACACCGGCGGTATCCGCGTTATCAATCGCGGTCAGACAATTCGCGATAATTACATTGAGGGTATGCGCGGTACAGCCTTTTCCAGCGCGCTTGCGATCATGAACGGCGTCCCCAACTCGCCTGTAAACCGTTACGTCGAAGTTGAAGGCGCGACGATCAAAAACAATACAATCATCGACAGCCGCCGGATCGGTTTCAATGTCGGCGCCGATGAAGAGCGCTCCGCTGCGCCAAGCAACAGCACATTCGCTAACAATCTGCTGGGTGGCATTCAGGGCGAAAGCTTCCTCGAAGTCTATGATGACGTGTCCGGTATTTCCTTTGCGGGCAATCGTGTGGTCGAGGGCGGCGTTGCTGATGAGCTGAGCCAGTTCACACAAGCATCGATAGAAATGGAGCGCGCAGAGAACGGTCTGCTTTATCCGGTTGATCCAGAATTCGCTGCGCTCGGCGCTCCGCGCGATCTAAAGCCTGTTACGCTCGATCAAGTCGGTCCCGCTTGGTACGCGAAACCCGGCAGTGGCTCGGTATTCGGGTCATCAGGCACGATTGTTGAAGTTCATCCGGGCGAAGACACCTTAGTTGACGCTGCGATGGCGGCAGGTGACGGCGATGTTCTGGTGCTTGGCACTGGCGAATACATCTCCAATCGCACCATTCCCTTGGATAAGGCGATCACCATCAAGGGAGCCGTTGAAGAAGGCGAGGATGCACCTGTTGTGATGTTCACGCGGCCGACGCTGATCGAGCTGCGCGAGGGTGGAAACCTGCAACTTGCAGGTGTGGTGATTGACGGCGCGCTTGCACCGGATTCTGTCGGCAACTCCGTGTTCCGAACGACTACCTATCCAATCAAATCGAATATGCAGATCGAGATGGACGGTGTGACCGTGCGGGGGCTTGTGGTGAACAAGTCATTCAATGTCCTTTCGCTCGGTAAAAGTTCGCTGGCGGACCGCGTGACGATCAAGAATAGCAGTTTTGCTGATATCACCGGCGCGGTTGTCTCTGCGGCGGCGGAGACAGAGGATTACGGCCAGTACAACGTCGAGTATCTCGAGATTACTGGCAGCTCGTTCGCGAGTATCGGTGGTCCGATTGCCAATGTGTATCGCGGCGGACGAGATGAGAGCACCTTCGGCCCGCTCGTTACCTTTGCCGGAAATGCTGTCGCTGAGAGCGGTCATGCCGCGACCAATTCGCTCGGTGCATCGCTTAACCTGCACGGCGTGCAGACAGCCAACATCACGCGCAACGTGGTGGCAGGATCGGCGCCAATACGTATCGTTCATACGGTCGGCACACCGAAGACCAGTATTACGGACAATCAATTCGCCGAGACACCGAAATTCGTGCTTGAAGAACTAAACTTCGAAGGCGAGCATCGGGCCCTACTTTCCGGCAACGTATTCGCAAATGAGGCCGGTCAATGAAGCGCTTGATGCTCCTTGCAGCAGCCGCTGCGCTGTGCACTTTCCAGCATGATGCTGCGGCTGCATCCGTTCAGCCTCAAGCCGAGCAGATGTCGGAATTGCCGCCGCTTTACGCCGACGAATTGGCCCGCGCGAAAAACTTTGTCGATGAAATGATGGCAGAGGGCCTCGTTGTCCCGCTGCCCAAAGATCCCGGTGGCGGTTACACTCACGAGCAGCACAAGCGGAATTACAAGGCGATCTATCTGGGCGGCCAGATCTACCGGGTCACTGGCGACGAGGCATACCGCGACTATGCGCGGGACATGCTGCTCGAATATGCCGAAATGTATCCGAAGTTGGGCGACCATCCTGCCAAGGCAAACCAGAATGTAGGCCGGTTGTTCTGGCAGGTGCTGAACGATGCAATGTGGCTGGTGCACGCTGTTCAAGGTTACGGCGATATCCGCGACACGCTCACATCCGCTGAGCGCGCGATGATCGATGATAACGTATTCCGTCCTGCCGCGAAGTTCCTTTCGGTTGATTCCGAACGCACTTTCAACCTGATCCACAACCATGCAACTTGGGCCACTGCGGGTGTCGGCATGACCGGTTACCTGTTGGGTGATCGGGATATGGTCGATCGTGCCTTGCTAGGATCAGACAAGAGCGGCGAGACCGGATTTATCCGCCAGACCGAACTGCTGTTTTCGCCGGACGGGTATTACACAGAAGGGCCGTATTATCAGCGGTTCGCTTTGCTGCCGTTCCTTGTGTTTGCGGACGCAATCGAACGCAACGAGCCAGAGCGCAAGATTTTCGAGCACCGCGATGGCATTCTGCTGAAGGCGCTGCGCACCACGGTTCAGCTTAGCTATCGCGGGTATTTCTTCCCGTTTAACGATGCGATCCGCGACAAGAGTTTGAAGACCGCAGAGCTCTATGACGGTATTGCCATCGCCTACGCCCAAACAGGTGATCCATCGCTGTTATCGGTGGCGGAATTTCAGGATCGCACAGTTCTGAGCAAGAACGGCATGATGGTCGCCAGCGACTTGGCAGCGGGCAAGGCAAAGCCGTTTCCCTTCAAATCCCTGATGCTTTCCGATGGCCCCGAAGGAAAGCAGGGCGCTGTCGCTGTGCTGCGCGATGGTCCGACCAATGCCGAAGGCGAGCCCTCGACCGCTCTGATCGCGAAGAACACCTCGCAGGGCATGGGCCACGGCCACTTCGATAAGCTTGCCTGGCAAATGTACGATAACGGGAACGAGATCGTCCGCGACTATGGTGCGGCCCGGTTCCTAAACATCGTTGCCAAAGAGGGAGGGCGTTACCTCCCCGAGAACGAGACTTGGGCAAAATCGTCTATCGCGCACAACACGTTGGTCGTTGATGAAAAGAGCCACTTCGACGGAGACGTGAAACTCGCGAGTGCCAAGGCCCCAAGTCAGCTCTACTTCTCGGATGCGGACGGGTTGCAAGTTTCAAGCGGGCGGATTGCAGAGGCCTATCCGGGCGTTTTGATGCAGCGCACCCTTATCGTGCCAGACATTCCTGGCCTTGAGGCGCCCGTCGTACTCGATCTGGTGCGTGGCCGCAGCCGTGATGCGCACCAATATGATTTGCCGTTGCATTACAGCGGGCACATCATGGAGTTCGACTTTGCCGTCGATAGCAATGTCGAAGCGCGGCCGGTCCTAGGCGAAGCCAATGGCTATCAGCATATCTGGGTGGATGCTCAGGCGAAGCGGGATGATGGCAAAGGCGCGCTTACATGGATTCTGGATGGGCGTTTTTACACCTACCGGTTCGCTGGCAACGGCCCGATTGATGTTGTGTTGGGTGAAACCGGGGCCAATGATCCGAATTTTAACTTGCGGCGCGAGCCGCTGATCATGCTCCGCGCCAGCCGTGAAAATGGGCAGGCGAGTTTCGCCAGTTTGCTCGAGGCGCACGGCAAATATGACGGAGCCGCCGAACAGACGGTAGCCAGTCGAAGCCGTGTAGCAGACCTTGACCATTCCTGGATTGAAGGCGTGGATATTGTGCGACTGACCCTGAAATCAGGGCAGCGTTTTGCGATTGCAGTGTCACATCAACCCGATCCCGAGGCGGCGCATAGCGTTACCATCGATGGCGAGACAATCGCCTGGACCGGCTTTGCTGCTGTGGTCGCCCTAACCGACGAGGGGAACTAGAACATGGCAACACTGGTAAGCACTTCCAGCCCGGCCTTTGTGGTCGCGGACAAGACGCCAAGGGAAGAACTTGGCGGCGGTATCTCGCGCCAAATCCTCGGATATGGTCCAGAGATCATGATCGTGCGGGTTTGGTTTGAAAGAGGTTCGGTGGGTGATGTGCATTCGCATCCCCACAGCCAATCGACCTATGTCGAAAGCGGGCAATTTGAAGTCTTTATAGACGGAGAGAAAAAGGTGCTTGGCGCAGGCGACAGCTTCTACATCGCGCCGCACCTTGATCACGGCGCGGTGTGCCTTGAGAAAGGGGTGCTGCTCGACACGTTCAGCCCCGCACGCGAAGACTTTTTGAGCGAGGGGAACTAATCATGTTGCGCTATGGGATTGTTATACTCGTCGCGGTCGCAACGGTCATCAACTACATTGATCGCGGCGCACTCGGGTTTTTATGGCCGGAAATTTCGCAAGATCTTGGGCTCACGGAGCTTGATTATGCGATCATTCTGAACGTTTTCACGTTTGCCTATGCGTTTGGTCAGTCACTGTTTGGCAAGATCTTTGATTGGATCGGGACCCGCTTGGGCTTTGTTCTGTCTATTGTCGTTTGGTCTGCTGCCACGATGCTTCATGCAGCGGCGGCCGGCCTGACCAGCTTCGCGGTGTTCCGTGCGCTTTTGGGTGTATCCGAAGCAGGAAACTGGCCCGGCGCTACCAAGGCGAATGCCGAGTGGTTTCCGATCAACGAACGGGCGCTTGCGCAAGGTATCTTTAACTCAGGTGCGGCCATTGGCGGTATCGTCTCCGCTCCGATAATCGGGCTCTTGTTCGTCTGGCTCGGTAGCTGGCAAGCAACCTTTGTTGCCATCGGCGCGCTTGGTTTCCTGTGGCTCGTTCCTTGGCTTATCGTCTATAAAAGCGGCCCGGACGCGCACCCTTGGATCAGCGAGAAAGAACGCGAATACATCCTTACTGGCCAGCGCAATGTTGAGACCAACGAAGTCGCTGACTATGCACCTGACACGGGTGAAATCCTGAGCCGCAAGGAAAGCTGGGGCGTTATTATGGCCAGCTTTTTCCTTGATCCGATCTGGTGGCTCTTTGTGGGCTGGCTCCCGATCTACCTATATAAGACATACGGTTTTGGCGTCGAAGAAATCGCGGTTTACGCATGGATTCCCTATGTCGGCGCGATGTTCGGTGCCTGGTTCGGCGGGCTGCTTGCAGGCAACCGGATCAAGGCCGGTTGGACTGTAAACCGCACTCGTAAGACTGTTATCGGCCTTGGTGGCTTGATCATGCTCGGTTCTTTGCTTGCTACTACGCAGGCAAGCACTCCGCTTGTTGCAGTGCTTATGATGGCAGTGATCCTGTTTGGCTTCCAAACTGCGGTCGGTAACATCCAGACACTGCCAAGCGATTTCTACAGCGGTAAGTCTGTTGGCACCCTCGCTGGCTTTGCCGGTACAGCTGCGAAGCTCGCGGTGGTCATGCTGAACTTCCTGATCCCGGTCATCACCGTGAATAGCTATGCGCCTGCCTTTATTGTCGGCGCTGGCCTTGCGATCATGACGGTTCTTTCGGTGCTGGTCCTGTGTCCAGAGATCAAACCACTCAAACCTACTCAAACCAAAACGGCCTAAGGCCACGCATATTCCTAAAAGGGGAAACTAAATGAAATTTGCAGGCAAAGTGGCAGTCGTAACCGGCGGAAGCCGTGACATCGGCCGCGCTATCTGTGTGAAACTGGCAAGCGAAGGCGCCAATGTTGTTGTGAATTACAACAGCAATGAAGCGGACGCGGACGCAACTCTCGCAGCGATCGAAGCAGCTGGCGGCGGCAAAGGCATCAAAGTCAAAGCCGACGTTACCAAATCCGCTGATGTCGCTGCTCTTGTCGCTGCGACGCGCGAAGCGTTTGGTGATAGCATCGATGTGCTCGTCAACAATGCTGGCGGCCTTGTCGCACGCAAGACGCTTTCTGAAATGGATGAAGAGTTTTTCAACTTCGTCATGCAGCTCAACGTGACATCTACCTTTATGGCCACGCAGGCTGTTGCGCCGCATATGGGCGAGGGCAGCGCGATCGTGAACCTTGCTTCGCTGGCAGGACGTGATGGCGGCGGCGGCGGTGCGTCTGCCTATGCCACATCAAAAGGCGCAGTGATGACCTTTACCCGTGCAATGGCAAAAGAGCTGGGCCCTAAAGGCATCCGTGTGAACGCGCTTTGCCCGGGCATGATTGCGACGGCGTTCCATGACAAATTCACTCCTGACGCAGCGCGTGAGAATGTTGCCAACAGCACCCCTCTCAAACGTCAGGGGCGCGCCGAAGAAACAGCAGATGCTGTCGCTTATCTGGCATCCGACGAGGCGTCGTTCATCAACGGCGCGAATGTCGATATCAATGGCGGCCTTGCTTACTCGTAAGCCGCCCAAAACCGCCGCGCTGTCTCGGCAGTGCGGTGAAAAACTGAATACACAATTCGCGCGCCAAGCTGATGATGGCAGCTTGGCGCGCGCCTAAAGGACCTTCTCCCCATGACCGACTTTTTATCATTTGGTGAAATCATGCTGCGGCTGAAGACACCTGGCCACCAGCGTTTCTTTCAGTCGCATGAGTTTGAAGCGACCTTTGGCGGAGGCGAGGCAAATGTCGCTGTTGCGCTGTCGAACTACGGCTTGGACGCGGGATTCGTCAGCGCGCTGCCGGACAATGATATCGGCGAAAACGCGATCATGGAGCTGCGCAAGTTCGGCGTTGATACCGCCCATGTCAGCCGCTCAGGCGACCGGGTCGGGATCTATTTCCTCGAAACCGGATCAAACCAGCGCCCTTCTAAAGTTGTTTATGACCGGGCGAACTCATCGATCTGCAATGCAGGCATGGACGAGTTTGACTGGCCTACAATCTTTAAAGGGGCAAAGTGGCTCCACATCACCGGGATCACTCCGGCGCTAAGCCAGTCGGCGGCCGACCTTTCGATGGCCTGTGTAAAGGCTGCGAAAGAAGCGGGCGTTACCGTCTCATGCGACTTCAATTTCCGCGGTAAGCTTTGGAAGTACGGTAAGACCGCACCAGAGGTGATGCGCGAGCTGGTGAAGTATGTTGATGTCGGCATTGCGAACGAGGAAGACTGTCAGAAGTCGCTCGATATCAGTGTGGATGTGGACGTTGAGAGCGGCGAGCTCGACACAGCCAAGTATGAGGCGCTGGGCCAGAAGGTGCTCGACATCTACCCGAACATGCACACGATCGCGATCACTCTGCGTGAAAGCCTTAGCGCGGACCGCAACAACTGGTCGGCATGCTTGCGGACACGCGAAGGCGGATTCAAGTTGTCCAAGAAGTACGAGCTTAGCGACATCGTTGACCGTGTCGGAGGCGGGGACAGCTTTGCTTCTGCGCTCATCTATGGGCTTAACGCTTACGAAGACCGTCAGCAGAGCCTTGAATTTGCGGTTGCTGCCAGCGCGCTCAAGCACACAATCATGGGCGACTTTAACCGCGTTACCGTGCCTGAAGTTAAAAAACTCATGAGCGGTGATGGATCGGGACGGGTGCAGCGCTAAGACACAGCACGGAGTTATTGCAGTCCTAAGCGCGCCGGTTTGGCCTAGCATCGATTTGCTTGGCCAGACCGGCGCGTTTTTTGTTTCTTGGTTCTCGCCGCTTGGAAAGGCGCCTTGGCAGGCCTTGCACACCCAATCTGACAACGTTATCAATACGTCAAAAATGAGGGGAATTCCATGACTATTCGAGCTGTACCTGCCGTACTTGCGTTGCTTGGAGCCGCCGCGTGCGCGCCTAGCGAAGCCCCGACCGATGACAACTCGGTTGTTGAAGTAAGCGGGCAGGAAACGCGTGTCCTCACGCCAGAAACCGCCAAGACGACAAATGAAGAGTGGGGTGATTTTGCCGAATACTTCGAAGGTGAGACCGCCGGCACAACCGACCTGCTTTCCGGTACCGCGACGATCAAGGCGGGCTTAGAAATTCACCCACCGCACCGCCATGCCGAAGAAGAGTTTCTAATGGTCATTGCAGGGGAGGGCGAGTGGACCGTTGGTGAAGAGACATTCGCCGCTGCCAAAGGCGACATGCTTTATGCGGCCGCGTGGGATCTCCATGGTATCAAAAACACCGGCGAAGAACCGCTGACTTTTGTTTTCTGGAAATGGAATTCGCGCGGGCTTCCTGTGCCAGTTGATCCTGAATTGTGAGCAATCTTGCCGAGTTTCTAACAGAATGGCAGCCATTGCTGGCGACAGTTGTTGGGGTTGCCGGGCTGTTGATCTTGATCATCGTCCGCAGGGTCAATGCGTTTGCGGCCTTGCTGTTCGGCGCGCTTGCGACGGGTCTGATGGCGGGCCTTTCTCCGCCTGCGGTGATTGATGCGGTAACGAATGGGTTCGCGGGTGTTCTCGGCTTTATCGCTGTGATTGTCGGGCTTGGTGCCTTGCTCGGTGTCTATCTCGAAGCCAGCGGCGGCGCGTCGGCTATGGCGCGCTCGATAATCGGCAATCGCCCAGCTGGCCCCGCTGGCATTGCAATGGGCTTTGTCGGCCTGATCATAGCCATCCCCGTGTTCTTCGATGTCGGCTTGATCCTGCTTTTCCCGCTGGTTCAGGCACTTGCGAAACGCGCCGGCAAACCGGCGCTCTATTTCGGATTGCCGCTGCTTGCCGGATTGGCAACGGCCCATGCCTTTATTCCGCCGACCCCCGGCCCGGTTGCCGTGGCCGAAATCCTTTCCGCCGAACTTGGCCTTGTGATCATTTGTGGTTTGATCGCAGGCATACCGGCGATGTTGGTTGCTGGCCCGTACTACGCCCGATTTGCCGACGGGCGCGGTTGGTTGGAGGCTGGCGGAGCGGTGCCAGTTGATCTTCAAAGCGAAGAGGTAATGCAGACTGATGCCACATCCGATTTGGCGATGCGCGCCATGGCAGTGTTGGCGTTGCCATTAGTGCTTATTGTTGTCGCCGCTTTTGCTCCGATCCTCGGCGTCCAAAGCGAAGCCATCGCATTTGTGGGCCATCCCTTCGTTGCGCTGATGATCGGCTGCGCGCTCGCGGCGTGGCTGCTGCGCGGTGATAGCGAAGCAGGCAAAAAGCGGTTGCAGGATGGACTGACCCGCGCTTTCGAACCCACTGCTGTCATCTTGCTCGTCACGGGTGCGGGCGGGGCTTTCAAACAAGTGCTGGTCGATACGGGCGCTGGTAAGCTTCTCGCGGAGAGCTTCCTAGGCGCGGGCATTACGCCCATCATCGCTGGCTTTCTGCTCGCGGCGATTGTTCGTGTCGCGCAAGGATCGGCAACAGTAGCCATGCTGACCGCCGCAGGATTATGTGCGCCGCTGGCGGCGGCCGCCGGTCTCGAAGGGTGGGATCTGGCACGCATGGTGATCGCCATCGCCGCCGGGGCGAGCATTGTGAGCCATGTGAACGATTCCGGTTTCTGGCTTGTCTCACGCTATTTCGGGATCGATGCAAAGCAGACGCTGCGCACTTGGACTGTCGCATCAACTTTGGTTGGCTGCGTGGGCTTTGCGGCCGTGTTGGCGATGGGGTTAGTGCTCTAGCTGACTGATAATCGCATCAGTGATCGTCTCGACATCGGCAAGACCATCAACTGTCAGCGCGCTATCCGGCACACTGAGCGTATCAAGCTGACTTTGGAGCAGCGATACCGGCATAAAGTGCTCTCTGTTCTCCATCCTTTTAACCAGCTCTTCGCGCGGAACATTAAGATGAATGAACCGGACATCGAAGTCTGGTGCATTTGAAAGGCGTTCTTGAACAAAAGGCGTGAGAGCCGAACACGCTACGACCATTACCGGAGCATTGCCGTAATTTGCGGATTTCAGCATAGATTCGATCCAGCCGATCCTGTCGCTATCATCAAGCGGAACGCCCGAAGCCATTTTGGCCAGGTTCTTTTCGGGATGATAGTCATCCCCCTCTAACATCGGCACGTCAAGCGCATCGGACAGTGCGCGTGCGACAGTGGATTTTCCGCACCCGCTTGGCCCCATAATCACAATCAGGCGACGATCCGCCATAGCGGACTAATCTCCGCAGTCGCGCAGTGCATCCAGATCAGGCGCGAGCTTGATCTCGGAAATGGCGATGCTGGCTGCGCTGTCAGAGCGCATGATGAAGCCAGTCCCGACAGAGCTCATATCCGCACCCTGATCGGCGAAACAAGCGAGCGATAGCCGCACTTCCTGCCATTCATCTGATGCAACTGTAACAGGCACACCGTCGGCGCAGTCCGACAGCGCTTCGCAGCCTATGCCGACACGCAGTTTGGCAGGATTATCGCCAAGGTTGCGGACAAAGAACGACATCTCCATTGCGCCATTGCTTTGGCGGGCAAAGTCGGCGCGGTCATGCGTTGCAAGGCGCATGACGGGGCCGCCGGTGAGCCAGTCAATCCGCAGGGAATCTTCCTGAGCGAGCCGGTCAAAGCCGGAATACACTAAATCTCCGCCATCCCAGCTGGTGGAATTCAGACGTGTTTGTGTGCCGTCAATGACGCCATAGAGCGACCATCCGCCTTTCGGCTGACCGCCTGAGAATAGAATGTCGCTGGATTGGTTGGCACCTGCATCGAGGCCGGTTTCTTCCGAAAGTGGGCCCAAATTGGCGGTATCGGAAACGCTTAGACCAAACCCATAGGCGAAGAGCGGGTCATAGTCCGCATCGCCGACATTGAGGGTCGCCTGCGTCGGCAGTTTCGGCCATGAAAATGACAGCTTCCCAGTGAAATCGAACGATGGATCGCGCTGAAACAGCACGTCGCTGATCCCGCCGCCTTCGCTGCCGGGAAGCCATGCGGCGACAAAAGCGTCCGATGCGTTGATTTCGGGGTTTACCCATAGCGGCCTGCCGGAAAGGAACACCGAGACGACCGGCATCCCCTTGGCACGGTATCCGCCGAGCAGTGCGGTGTCGAAATCGCCATCATCGAAATCTAGGTTAGGGCGGTCGCCTTGGAATTCGGCATAGGCATCTTCGCCGTAGACCGCGATGACCACGTCTGCGTCGTGATCCCCTGTGCCATCTTCATCGAATATTACGGTGCCGCCCGCTGCGGCAACGGCTTCCTGAATTCCGGCCAGAATTGATTGGCCACCGGGAAATTCTTCGTTGGTGTGCGTGCCGCCTTGCCATGACAGCGTCCAACCGCCTGACGCCTTGGCGATGCTATCTGCGCCGTCGCCAACAACCAGCACACGCTTGCCCGCATCCAGCGGGAGAAGACTATCGTTGTTCTTAAGCAGCACGAGAGATTTGCGCACTGCTTCGCGCGCAATTGCGCGATGTTCTGCATTAGCAAGCAGATCAGTGTTGCCTGCGCCGGCGCGAGTGCTTGGTGCACCGCGGTCGAACAATTTGTATTGTAACTTTACCCGCAAGATACGGCGAACTGCATCGTTCAAACGCTCCATCGGAATTGTCCCGGACTTCACGTGTTTGAGCGTGCTCTCATACAGACCCTTCCAACTGTCGGGTGCCATGAACATGTCGATCCCGGCATTGAATGCCTGCGCGCAATCGGTGTTGCTGCAACCCGGAATTTGACCGTGCGCATTCCAGTCGCTGACGACAAACCCGTTGAAGTTCATCCGGTCCTTCAGCACATCCGTGATGATCCCCTTATTGCCGGTCATCTTCACGCCTTGCCAACTGGAGAAAGAGACCATGACCGTTTGCACTTGAGCTTCGAGCGCAGGCAGGTAACCGGTCGTGTGAATATCGCGCAGATCCTCTTCGGAAATGCTTGCATCGCCCTGATCTCTTCCGCCATCGGTGGCACCGTCGCCGGTCCAATGTTTTGCGGCTGAGATGATCTTGCCGGATGTCATGAAGTCATCAGCGCCGAAGGTTCCTTGCAGGCCTTTTACGATCCGGTCAGAGTATGAGGCGACGATTTTCGGGTCTTCCGAAAACCCTTCATAGCCGCGGCCCCAGCGATCATCACGCGGCACGGCGAGAGTTGGGGCGAAGGTCCAATCATGACCTGAAACGACGAGTTCTTTGGCGGTCACAGTCATGATCCGCTCGATCAGATCGGGATCGCGTGCCGCGCCCAATCCCACATTGTGCGGAAAGACTGTCGCGCCCAGCAAATTGGTGTGACCGTGAACTGCATCGATGCCCCAGATGATTGGGATGGCAACCTCGACATCTTCGTCATCGGTCGATGCCTCCCAATACGCATCAGCGGTTTTCAGCCATGTCGCGGCGTCGGCGTATGGTAGCGGGCCGGGCGCGGAGTTGCCGCCGCTCAGTACGGAGCCGAGGCGGTACTTCTTCACTTCTTCTGGAGTAACGGCGCCGGAATCGGCCTGCATTGTCTGGCCGACTTTTTGTTCGAGTGTCATCTTGGCCATGATCGCGTCAATTTCAGCTTCAATTGCCGGATCAAGCGGGACGGCAGTCACTTCAGGCCAGATTTCTGCGCGGATGGAGCCCGGCTCCCTTTCAACGGAGCTGGAAGTTTCTGTGTGGTCCGAACTCGACGCTGCTACGCCGTTTGCTTTCGCATGGCTGACAGTGGCCAGCCCGGTGGCGAGTGCAACGACAGACGCGAATTTCAGATGCTTAAGATTCACAATTTCCCTCCGATAGCCAACAGCGGTCTTGAGCGTTGACGCGCGAATCAAATGGCACACCGGACAATTTTTGACAAGGTTGTCAATTCTTGACTATCAAGGGTCTAGGAGGATCGAACTCGATGGATATTTCACGGCGAACATTGATGGCTGGATCTGCGGCGCTTGCAATAAGCGGGTGCAGTTCTGCTGGCCGGATTACGGCTCAGTCTGCATCGCCAGAAATCGGTTTCGAAAGCTTTGATCCCAAGTTTGCAGACTTGATCGACGCAAGCCAATCTGGCCAACTGCTCTCAACCGGGCATTGGTGGGCAGAGGGCCCAGCGTGGGACCGCGAAAGACAGCGCCTCTACTTTACGGATGTTCCTCGTAACAAAGCGTATTTCTGGTCTGAGAAGGACGGTGAGGGTATCTTTCTGTCACCCTCTGGTGTCGCTCCAGAACTCGCAATTGGCATGCGCGAACCCGGTGCAAATGGCCTGTTGCTCGGTCGCTTAGGTGAGTTGCTGATCTGCAATCATGGGCGGCGAGCGCTGGAATCGCGCAACTTCACCACTGGTGAACGCACGCTGCTGGCCGATAAATTTGAGGGAAAGAGGTTCAACAGTCCCAATGATTTGATCGAAGCGTCCGACGGCACAATCTATTTTACCGATCCGCCGTACGGCCTTGAAGGGCTCAATGAATCGCCTGCCAAAGAGATGGAGCACAATGGCGTATACCGGCTTGATAAAACAGGAGCGGTTACGAGAATTGTCGATGATATGACTTTGCCGAACGGGGTCGCCTTGTCTCCTGGTGAAAAGGCGCTCTATGTCAGTCAATCTGATCCCGATGCACCGCTGATCCGGCGTTTCCTGCTAAAGGATGGCAAGATCGCGAAAGGCGACGGCGGAGAGATATGGTTCGATGCAAAGCCTTACATGCACGTAGCTGGCGGTCTTCCGGATGGAATGGCGGTTTCCGCAGAAGGATATGTATTCCTGGGCGGACCCGGCGGAGTTTTGGTGATCGATCCACAAGGCATATGTTTGGGCCGGATTGGCACAGGCCGCGCGACGGCCAACTGCGCATTTGGCGAGGACGGAAAGACGCTGTTTATCACTGCGGCGGATCGGCTGGTATCGGTTCGCACGGAGGTTGCAGGCTTGGGCCAGTTTTGACCGGTGATCGCCGATGAGTGAGGCGGCCGAAGGCGGCAAGGCCAAACGGTTGGTCGGGTACGGGATCGGTGATTTCGGGCTAAACATCTATTGGAATAGCCTCTCTTTCATCCTCGTATTCTGGTATACGGATGTCGTCGGACTAGACCCGAAAATTGCCGGATGGCTGTTTGCTGCGGGGCTGGCGTGGGACGCAATCTCCGATCCCTTTGTCGCCAATCTTGCTGCCTCAAACCGGTCTAGCATTGGTGTCTACCGACCGTTCCTGCTGTTCGGCAGCCTCGCCCTTGGCGTGAGTTTCAGTTTGCTTTTCTGGCGGCCTGATTTGGAAGGGTGGCCTTTGCTTGCCGCATTGCTGGGCGCGACCATTCTGTTCCGGACCTGTTATACTATTGTCGCTGTTCCTTACTCCGCTCTATCGGCGCGGCTCACGTTCAATTCGGTCGAACGCGGCGAACTGTCGGGGGTGCGAATGTTTTTCGCATTCTGCGCGCTTCTTTGTGTGATGAGCTTTGCGTTCCCGCTGAGCCGTGAATTCGGCGGCGACGATGGGCTATCCGAACTCGGTTTTTTCAAGACGGCCGTTCTCGGATCTGGGCTGGCAACGATCGCGTTGCTAGCTTGCTTCTTCTTCACCAAGGAGAAGCCGCCGCTGGGGCCAGATGAGAAGTTGAGCGCTTGGAGCTTTCAGACTTTCCTTGTCGCTTTCCGCCAAAATGATGCGCTCCGTTCGCTCCTCTTTTTCCTGTTGTTGAATTCAGCTGCCGGTTCCGCGCTCAATATCTCGCTGGTGTTTTATATCACATCCAACGGCGCTGCCTTCGCCGCCAAAGAAGTGATCCTGACGAGTTTTGCAGTTGCCACTCTTTCCGGGACACCTCTTTGGACTGTCGTCGTGCGGGCAGTTGGTAAGAAAAAGACATGGTACGTTGCCACCAGTATCATGGCGATTGCTGGAGGATTGCTTTTTGCGATGGGCCCTATCTTGGTGATGGGCGTGCCTGTGCAGATATTGGCTTTCGGTTTTGCCAATTCGGCTTTTGCGATCATTATCTGGACACTTATTCCTGACACGGTTGAGTACGGGCAAAATGTTCATGGCCGGCGCGATGAAGGTGCGATTTTTGGCAGCTGCCTATTCGTGCAAAAATCATCTGGTGCGATCACGGGGCTTGGCATTGGTTATTTGCTGTCGGGAATTGGCTATGAAGCGGACTTAGCCGTCCAAACGGCTGGAACAACGAATGCGCTGGAGACGTTCATCGCGGTCGCTCCTCCAGTGCTTTTAGTGCTTGCCGCGGCGAATTTGTTCCGTATGCCGATAAGCAGGGATCTTCATGCGCAAATCGTTGACAGACTGTCGCGCAAAAGGAGTGGGAATGGCTAGAGGCACGGGCACAAGTTCTGCCAAAATGAAAGACGTCGCCGAACGGGCTGGCGTCTCTATCAAGACCGTGTCGCGCGTGCTCAATAATGAGCCGCACGTGCAGGAAAAGCTGCGTCAGAAAGTGCGCGAAGCGGCCGAGGCTCTTGATTACGTGCCTAGCCAATCTGCCCGTTCGCTGCGAGGAAATCGTTCCTACGATATCAATCTGGTTTGCCACGTGGCAGGCAGCAATTATGTGAACTCTATCCAGTTCGGCGCGGTATTCGCGTGTCAGGAGCTCGGTTACCAACTCTCAATCAGTTTGCTCGAAAATCTCGGCGGCAAATCGATTGCCGAGATACGCTCCGCTTTCGAAGGACTTATGCGACGCCGGAAGCCTGATGGTGTCGTTTTGCTCGCCCCTTATGCGAATGATGAAAAGATCGGTTTTGTCTTGAATGAAATGGGCATCCAGGTGGTCCGTGTCGGCCCTGTTGATGGCACACAGAATCAAGGTCTCTTGGTTGAGATTGACGATTATCAGGCATCGATTGATGTCGTGCGCCACCTAACCAACCTGGGTCATAAGCGCATTGGTTTCGTCCGGGGGAGCCAAGACCAGCGTTCGGCTCATGTGCGCTATTCCGGCTTTTGTGTCGCGATGGAGGCAGCAGGACTTGTCGTTGATCAGGAGCTTGTCCGGCCCGGCGCGTTTGACTTTGCGGCAGGATACGATGCTGGTGTTCATTTCCTCGGACTGAAGCAGCCGCCTACGGCTGTGTTTGCTTCGAACGATGACATGGCGGCCGGCGTCGTCGCTGCTTGTACAGAGCGCGGTGTAAAGGTTCCTGATGATCTTTCGATTGTCGGCTTCGATGATGCCGAAATCGCCACACGCATGCGGCCATTTCTTACTACGATCCGTCAGCCTCTGCACGATCTTGGTGCGCGGGCAATTCATGAACTGATTGGCAGTTTCAACAGCAGCACCAGTAAGAATTCGGCACATCGTGTTGTATTGGATCACGAATTGATCATCCGCGATACGACAGGATCGCCGCCAAAATAGTGCCCCTCACAGGCGAATAAGAGAACGAGGCTGTCGCTGCGCTTACTTCATCAAGTAAGCGTGGCTACGCCCGACCGATGCCAATGCGTCTTCCGGATTGTCGTGCTCGA
This sequence comes from Erythrobacter crassostreae, assembly GCF_019204045.1. Lineage (GTDB taxonomy): Bacteria > Pseudomonadota > Alphaproteobacteria > Sphingomonadales > Sphingomonadaceae > Erythrobacter > Erythrobacter crassostreae. The sequence continues at coordinate 75,457 of NZ_JAGSPC010000004.1, forward strand.
CATAGAACCGTTCAAGGCCTGCTGTTTCGGCCAGCTCAAAGTAGCTGGCGAAATCAATCACGCCATCGCCGACAGAGACCATATCGCCTGACGATGTACGGTCTTTGATGTGGCAAGAGGTGAACCGGCCTGGCGCTTTGTCAAACAGCGCCGCGGGATTGATGCCTGCCTCTGCTGCCCAGAAAAAGTCGATCTCCATCGTAACGAGTTCTGGATCAGTCTCGGCAAGCAAAATGTCGTAGCCGCTGGTGCCTGCGACATCGATGAATTCAAATTCGTGGTTGTGATACCCGACCATCATGCCGGCGGCTTTCGCTTCTTCACCGCGCTGGTTGAGCAGTTCTGCAAGAGCCCGGTACTTGTCCAGTGACCGTTCCTCTTCGGGAATCCACCCTAGGTACAGGCGATCTTGACCAAGCATGCCCGCTTCTTCGATTGCGTTTGAGAAACCTTCACGCAGTTGAGGCAGGCGGACATGGGCAGACCGGCTCACTAAGCCAAGATCATCCATCATTGCGCGAATGTCAGTGGCTTTGTGTTCGAACAGGCCAGCTGTTTCACAATCTTTGAAACCGATCTCTGCCAGTGCTTCGAGGGTGGCTTTCGGGTCAGCCTCGAACATCTCTCGTACGGTGTAGAGCTGAACTCCCAACAGTCCGTCATAAACCGGTTTCGTGCGATCGGCATCTGTTTCGCCTGCCGGAGCAGTGCAGCCAGAAAGCGCGCCCAATCCGACCAAGGCAGCACTGCCCATAAATGCGCGGCGGTCTGTTCGGATGTTCATACCAGATTTCCTTCTTTCATTTTCGCAGCCGCGTAATCGACCGCGCGTGCGGTGAGCGCCATGAACGTAAGCGACGGGTTTTGGCAGGCTTCCGAGGCAAACGCCGATCCGTCTGTGGCGAAAACATTCGGTACATCGTGGCATTGGTTGAACCCGTTTAGCACCGATGTTTCCGGGTCGATGCCCATGCGCGCGCCTCCCATTTCGTGGATGCAGTGGCCGGGCACAGGCTCCTCTTCGAATGCTTGAATGTCGGTGCAACCAGCGGCTTCCAACATGGCAACCGCATCACGTTTCATCGCAATGCGCATTTTGCGTTCATTGTCTGCCAAACTCACATCAACGTGAATCTGAGGAATACCGCAATTGTCCATTTTGGTCGGGTGCAGGGTGACGCGGTTTTCAGCTCGCGGCAGCATCTCGCCAAAGCCTTGCAGACGGAAGGTCCAATTATCTGCGGGTTGATGCAGCTCTTTTTTGAGTTCTTCACCAAAGCCTTTACCGCCAAGTGCGCGGGTCCAGGACGCCCGGTTGCTTCCGCCTTGATAGCCGTAGCCACGCGTGAATTCGGCATCGGTTTCGTTGCCGAGGTTGGAGAAGCGCGGAATGTATATTCCGTTTGGTCTACGCCCAGCGAAATACTTGTCCTCAAAGCCCGGATAATTGCCTTGCGCGCCGATCCGTGTGTGGTGGTCCATCAGATATTGGCCAAGTGTTCCACTGGAATTCGCAAAGCCATTTGCGAAATGCTCTGATGTAGAATTGAGCATGATTTGCACGGTGCCGAGCGTTGAAGCGCAAAGGAAAATGACTTTTGCGGTGAAGTCTTTGCTTTCCTTAGTCTTGCGATTGATCGTTCGTACGCCTGTCGCTTTGCCAGTTTCCACATCATACAGAATGCGTTCCACGAGCATGTCGGACATCAGCGTCATATTGCCGGTGTTTTTGGCTGCGGGCAGGGTCGCTGAAACACTGGAGAAGTACGCGCCAAAGGAGCAACCGCGTTCGCATTGGTTGCGATATTGGCAGGAGCCACGGCCCAGACTTGATTGCTCATTGGTCGGTTTGGTTAGATGCGCCGCGCGTCCATGGATCAGATTGCGTTCCGGAAAAGCGGCCTCGATCTTCGCTTTGGCGTCTTCTTCGACGCAGGTCATGGCCATTGGAGGCTGAAAAACACTATCGGGCAATTGGGGTAAGCCTTCGGCAGAACCGCTGATGCCGATAAACTTTTCAACGTAGTCATACCACGGCGCAACGTCCGCATACCGGATCGGCCAGTCTGTTCCGTAGCCATCGGCTTTATTCGCGCCGAAATCGAGATCGCTCCAACGATAGCTTTGGCGCGCCCACATAAGCGATTTGCCGCCGACCTGATCACCTCTTAGCCAAGCGAATGTCTTACCATCTTCGACTGAATAGGGGTTTTCTTTGTCGTTGATAAAGAACCCGCGCGTACTCTCGCGAAAAGCATAGCAAGTGCTTTGGACCGGATATTCTGCGTCGATCAGTTTCGGATCAACTCGGTCACGATGCTTCATATCCCAAGGGTTTTGGTTTTCGCCAACATAGTCGACACTATGCTCGGTCATCTTTCCGCGTTCGAGGACAAGGGTCTTCATACCCTTCTCGCAGAATTCCTTCGCGGCATAACCACCGGACATTCCGGAGCCGACGACAATTACATCAAAGTCTTCATTAAGAGCCATTGAAAGGGTCCTGATTGGAAAGTTTTAGACGCCGCGGTTGAGCCACGCGCTGCCGACTTCGGAAAGCGATGCACAGCCATCGTAGCGGCCTGGAATCTCTTCAAATGCGAGTTCCTGCGTGGCTTCTTCAGAGGTGTAAAAACCGAAGATCGTGAGGTCGCGCAATTGCTGCCACTGTGCACGGCCAGCCGCGCCATAATCGCCTTGATCCACGGCTGTTAGGGCCCGGTCCTGCTCTTCGGCGCTCATTGAAGCAAAATCGCTGCCGCTAGCGCTGAGAGACGACGCGAGATCATCAAGGCCGACCACGAACTCGTTTTGCTGTTCTGCAGTGAAAAAGTCAGCGAAGACATTGGCAATGTAGTCAGGAACACCCGCATCTATCGCGCCAGGTGTGTCTGTAGCTGGCATGATCCGTTCAACGATTGATGCGATCATTTGTTTATGCGGATCAAGGCTCGCCGGAGCAGAGCTGCAACCGGCAAGACTGCCAAGGGCTGGCAGGACGATCACCGCGCCGGCCACCGTTAAGCTACCCCGAAGGATTGAGCGCCGGTCGATTGAAGGGGAATTGTGCGACATGGCTATGCCTCCTCGGCCGACATTTCGAGCTGCTTCCGCGCAAAATACAGCGCAGCGAACACGGCAATCAGAATGACTGGAAAATAAACGAGCTGCGACAAGGCACCTTGCCCTGCAGCGACGTCGACCGCAGTGCCGGTCAGTCCGCTGGCTTCGGCGTTGGCTCTTGCGCTGTCGATCCATCCGCCGATGATCGGGTTCCATATGGTCAGGGCGAACATGCCCGCTGCCCCGACAAGGCTCATACCCAGCGCGCCCGAGCGCGGCACATATTGTGCCGTGACACCGATCATCGTGGGCCAGAAGTAACAAACGCCCAATGCGAAGACGATCGCCGAAGCATAGACCATCGCCCCGCTTGCAGATGCCATCATCAACAGACCGATGGTTGTTAGAACCGCGCTCATCAACAACACGCCAAGAGGATTGAGTGCGTGGATAAGCGGGCCTGCGAAGTAGCGGCCAACCGCCATGATCCCGGTCACCATGCCCAGCACGATCATTGCCTGACCTGGGAGGTTGCCAAGCTGAGCGCCGAGAATCCGATCAACCCACTGCTGCGTTCCAAGCTCAGATGTGGCTGTCACGCTCATAATCGCCATTAGCAAAACAAGCAGCAGCGCATCGCGCGTCCGGCCCGCTCGAAACAGCATCAGCATGAAAGTTAGACCAAGCACGGCTAGCAGTGGCAAAATAAAGGTTCCTGGCAGTCCGGCGACCAGATTGTTGGGCGTGCCGATAAGAACCAGAAGGCCAAGGATCGTGCCCATAAGCCTCACGCCTTTAGCATCGAGATCGACGGTCTTCTCGCTTGCCGGGACGTCGGGAAATTTCGTCGTAAAGATCATGAACCCATAGATCGCGGTCGGGATCAGCATCACGGCAATCTGCGGCTGCCAGCCAATACCTGTGTTGGTCATAACGTAGGAAATTACCGCCCCGATCACGATCCCGCCGGGGAACCAGACATGGAAACGGTTCAGCCACTTCGTCTTTTCATCGCGGTAAAGGTCTGCAACCAGCGGATTACACGCAGCCTCGACTGAGCCGTTGGCAAAGCCGATAAAGAAGGTCGAGATCAGAAGGCCAAGAAATCCATCGGCAAGGATGGTCAGCACAAGTCCGAGCAGGTGTCCCGCAAAGGCGAGGATCATAATCAGGCGCGGGCCAAGTTTGTTGTAGAGAAAGCCGAACACCACCATCGCCAGCGGAAAGCCTAAGAACGCCATGCTGTTAACCCAGCCAAGCTGGGTGTCGCTCAATGCGAACTCTTCAGACAACTGGGTCAGGATGCCCGCGCGAATTGCGAAGGTCATCGCCGTGACAATGAGCGAGATACAGCTGAGCCAGAACAGCTGGTTGCGATTGACGCCGGTCGACCCGACTGTGTTTATGGATGCGGTTGCCATTGATCTTTCCCTATCGCGGCCATCAGCTACTGATGCCGAGCGCACGTTTTAGCTTCGCCGGATCAGCGTCTCCGCCGGCAAAATCGTCAAATGCGTGTTCGGTTGGGCGAATGATATGATCGACAATGAACGGCGCACCTTCGGCTGCGCCTTGCTCGGGATGCTTGATGCAGCATTCCCATTCAAGCACAGCCCAGCCGTCAAATCCGTATTGAGTCAGCTTGCTGAAAATCTGGCGGAAATCGACTTGTCCGTCGCCCAGCGAGCGGAAACGGCCCGCCCGATCCTGCCATCCCTGATAGCCGCCATAAACTCCGGTGCGCCCGCTGGGCCGGAACTCTGCATCCTTCGCATGGAATGCTTTTATGCGGTCGTGATATCGATCAATGAAGTCGAGATAATCGAGCTGTTGCAGCACGAAATGGCTTGGGTCGAACAGGATGTTGGCACGCGGGTGGTTGTCCACCGCATCGAGGAACATCTCGAATGTCGCACCATCATGCAGGTCCTCGCCTGGATGGATTTCGTAGGCGCAATCGACCCCGTTGTCTTCAAAGACATCAAGTATCGGTCGCCAGCGCCGTGCCAATTCTGCAAAACCTTCTTCGACCAACCCGGCGGGGCGCTGCGGCCACGGATACACAAGGTGCCACATCAAAGCTCCGGAAAAGCTGGCGTGGGATTTAAGGCCCAAACGGCGCGAGGCGATTGCGGCCTTTTTAACCTGATCAACGGCCCATTCCTGCCGTTCATCCGGTTTGCCGTGCAGATGCGCAGGCGCGAAGGCATCAAACATCTCGTCATAGGCGGGATGAACCGCGACCAGTTGCCCCTGAAGATGCGTCGATAGCTCGGTGATCGTAAGGCCATGCTCAGCGCAGCGGCCCGTTAGTTCATCACAATAATCCTGACTTTCGGCAGCCAAGTCGAGGTCCATACAGCGCGGATCGTTGGATGGTATCTGGATGCCCTTATAGCCAAGGCCAGCGACCCACTCGGCTATACTATCGAGCGAATTGAAAGGCGCTTTGTCGCCCATGAATTGAGCAAGGAAAATAGCTGGGCCGCGTAGTTCCTTCATGCGAGCAATCCTTTCAAATCAGGGCCGACAGATGGCGCTTTTACATCGGTCCACGCACCGTCATTCGCGCTGCTGGTGATCGACGCTTCCAGAAAGGCCATGCCGCGTAACGCTTCGGCGATGCCCGGCACGCCGAGCGCGATTGGATTGGCTCCATCACGAAGCGCGCGCGCTGTGTTTCGATAGAGGTTTGCGAATGCTTCAACGTAGCCTTCAGGGTGACCAGAAGGGAGCCTACAGCGCGAAAGCGCTTCCTCGGACAGGGGTTTGTCGATCCCAGCACGGTGGACAATTGTCTCACCCGACCCGCGGCGTTCGATGAGCGTGTTTGGCTCCATCTGACGCCATTCAAGGCTGGCATTTTCGCCATAGACGCGAATGAACAAATCATTCTCGTCACCGGCGCAAATCTGGCTGGAGATCAGCGTGCCTGTCGCTCCGTTTTCGAGCGTAAAATCGATTGAGCCATCATCATCGAGCGGACGATCGGGCAGGTGACTGCGCAACCGCGCCGAGAGCGAATTCATACGCGAATGGGCTATGAATTCGGCAAGGCTATGGGCGTGACTGCCAATATCGCCAAGCGCGCCCGCTGGACCTGCAAGGGCCGGATCAACACGCCATGCGGCCTGTTTGTTACCGCTCTTTTCGGCGGGCAGCGCGAGCCAGCCTTGGGTGTAATTGACGATCACTTTGCGGACCGCGCCGAATTCAGGACGAGCTGCAATTTCGCGGGCATGCCAAACCATTGGATAGCCGAGATATGTGTGCGTAAGAGCATAGCCGGTTTTGGTCTCAGCAAGCGTTTCTGCAAGCGCCTCGACTTCGGCCAGTGATATACCTGCTGGCTTATCCGAGATGACATGATATCCTGCGCGAGCAGCGGCATCGGCCATCGGCACGTGAACATGGTTTGGCGTCACGATGGACACGCATTGCATGGCATTTGTGCGGGCTGCTTCACCGCTGAGCATCGTTTCGAAGTCTGCGTAGCACCGGTCCTCCGGCAATCCGAGCTCGCGCCCGGTGGTAAGACAGGCTTCGGCATCACGGCTGAATGCTCCGCAAACGAGGTCAATCTCGCCATCGAGCGCTGCGGCCATGCGGTGCACGGCGCCAATAAACGCACCAACACCGCCGCCAACCATGCCCATTTGCATGCGCGCCAAAGCCAATTCACCCTCCCTTTCGACACAATTGCATGCTGCAATATTGTCTTACGTTGTCAATCTGTATTACCGATTCTATTCAGGCGTCAAGCAAAAGGCCGGAAAACATGCGAGAGCACCGCAACCGGCATGTTGACATCGCAAGACCGCATGCGATCTTGCTGGCTAAGGGAAAGAGGAGTTTCGCGTGTCCGGTATCGACAGCGAAGGTACAGTTAATCGCGTCGTGATCGTCGGTGGTGGCACCGCCGGGTGGATGACTGCGGCCGGTCTTGCGAGCATGCTAGGGCCGACCGGGTTGGACATCACGCTGATTGAATCCGAAGCGATCGGAGTCGTCGGTGTTGGCGAAGCAACACTGCCGCACCTTAAACAGTTCAATGACACAATCGGCGTGAACGAAGCCGAATTTATGGCGGCAACTTCGGCGACATTCAAACTCGGCATCGAGTTTGTGAATTGGGGACGCAAGGGCGACAGCTACATTCATCCATTCGGAGAGTTTGGTCTTCCGAATGAAGGTGTTGCGTTCCATCACTATTGGCGCAAATTTGCGGATCGGCCAGACGTTGGTCCGCTCGACGAGTATTCTCTACCTGTCATTGCGTGCCGCAATGGAAAGTTTCAGCCGCCGAGCGAAGACCCGCGTTCGGTCTTTTCAACCTACCGCTACGCCTATCAATTCGACGCACTTCAATATGGCCCGTTCATGCGTTCATTGTCGGAAAAGCGCGGCGTGAAACGGATTGAAGGCAAGGTCACAGATGTCGCTCTAGATGCAGAAAGCGGGCACATAACCTCTTTGACGCTGGATGATGGTCAAGAGATAGAGGGCGATCTGTTTGTAGATTGCACTGGCTTTTTTGGTCTTCTGATCGAGAAAACCCTGCAGACAGGCTATGATGACTGGAGCGAATGGCTGCCGGCTGATCGCGCTGTTGCGATGCCATGCGAGAGCGCGGGGCCGCCAGTGCCGTATACCCGTGCAACTGCGCACGAGGCTGGTTGGTCTTGGCGAATTCCTTTGCAGCACCGGACAGGTAACGGGCATGTCTATTCCAGCCAATTCCTCGACGATGATGCTGCGGCGGAAACCTTAATCGCCGGCCTTGACGGCAAGCCCTTGGCCGACCCGCGTTTCCTCCGCTTTGTAACTGGCAAACGCAAAAAGCTCTGGAACCGCAATGTGGTGGCTATCGGCCTTTCTGGTGGGTTCTTGGAGCCGCTGGAATCGACCAGCATCTATCTGATTCAGGAAGGCATAACCAAACTGCTCGAACTGTTCCCGCGCAGCCATGACAATGCGGTCGAGGAGCGCGAATACAATCACTGGATGGATTTGCAGTTTGAGCGGGTCCGCGATTTCCTCCTGCTTCATTACAACGCGACAGAGCGGGACGATTCCGACTTTTGGAACCATATGCGGACCATGAATGTGCCGGACAGTTTGCGGGAACGGCTGTCGCTGTTTGACGCGCATGGTCATGTCTCAGCTTATGAACATGGCTTGTTCCTTGTTCCCAGCTGGATTGCTGTTTTGATCGGCCAGCGCGCGATGCCGGGCGGATATGACGCCCGGGTTGACCGGATCCCTGACGAACAGGTTCTTCAGCATCTGGCGGGTTTGAAAGGGCATATGGCCAAAGCTGCCGGATCGATGGGCGACCACACCGGTTTTCTGACCAGTCACGCCGGAATGGGCCGCACCGTATGAAGGCAAAACGCCTCAGCGTGATTGGCGCGCCGCTTGGAGTTAGCATCGTGGGCGCGTGGCTATCAGCGCGGTGGTTGGGGCCGGGCAGGGAGTTGACCATGGCTGTCAGTGGCGCAGCGCAAACCAGTTCCGAATTGCTGCTGCGGCCTTCCATGCTGAGCTTTCACGGTGAGCTTGAAATATCGCCAGACACCTTGATCCAGGCAGCATCGGCAGAGCCCGTCTTTTCATGGACAGCCCAAACACCAACAGGTGCGATTTCGATCCCGTTCTCGCCATATGGCGTTTCGCGCAGCGGTGTTGAGTTTCATCATTATTGGCAAAGAGCAGGCGAGCTCGAGGATGTATCTGACATCTCTGATTTCTCGCTGCCGCTCGCGCTGGAAAATGCGGGCAGGCCATTCAATCTAAAAGAGATGGGACAGCTTCCAGTCCAATTTGGATTGCGGTTAGATCAAGCCAGATATGCTGACATAATGCTGCAGTTCGCAAAGCAAGCGGGCGCGAAAATTACAGACGACACCAACCAAGAAACGGAAGCCGATTTTGTCATAGAATGCGTCGTGGATGTGGAAAGCGCTGCTTGGCGCGGGAGCCGGATTGGGCTCTCTGCTCCAGATGATCTAAGCGGCGCGGAGAGCCAAGTTTTCGCCAATGCCGCGCGCCGTGCGTGTGCCCTGATCGGTGACCTTTCGGACCAGCCAGCCGAACGCGCCGAGTTTAACCGGCTCTCCGAAAATGAAGCAGACCGGATTGCTGACATGCGGACCTTGCTTGTCGCAGAGGACTTGCAGCATTCGGCTTCGCCTGAACTGCTGCGAAAGATTGATGTGTTTCGCGCATGCGGCCGTATTCCAACCGAGGATTTTGAGGTGTTCTTGTCTCCCGAATGGCTTGCCGCATTGCGGGCTCGCGGTGTGCAGCCGCGCCGCTATGATCGCATGGCAGATCGCTTGCCCGAGGCGGAATTGCTGTCTTGGCTGACCCAGCTGAGAAGGCAGATTGAACAGATCACCAGCGCCGGGAATCCATCATGACAAAGCAGCAAGTCAAAAGCGTTGTTATCGCCGGTGGTGGGACCGCTGGTTGGATGACAGCAGCGGCACTGGCAAAAACACTGGGCGGGGCAGGTGTGTCGGTCACACTCGTCGAATCCGAGGCAATCGCGACGGTTGGCGTAGGCGAGGCGACGATCCCGGCCATTACCAAGTTCAATCAGCGGCTGGGCATTGACGAGCATGATTTCATGCGAGCCACCCAAGCGACCTACAAGCTCGGCATTGAGTTTGCGGATTGGGGCGCTTTGGGGGAAAGCTATTTTCACCCATTCGGCCGATATGGTTTTGATCTGGAAGCTGTCGAGTTTCACCAGCACTGGGCCCGGCTACGCAGTCTGGGTGATGCCCATGGGTTGGAAGATTACTCGCTAAACACATTGGCCGCGTATCAGGGCAAGTTTGTTAGGCCAGAACCCGATCACGGATCAGTGATCGGTCAGCTTGGCTATGCCTTTCATTTTGATGCGTCTTTGTATGCTGCTTTTCTGCGCGACTTCGCAGAGCGCAGGGGTGCCACGCGGATTGAGGGGTTAATTGAAAGCGTCGAGCAAGACGGTGAAACAGGATCCATCACTGCTCTAAAGCTGGACGGCGACCGGCGCGTTGCAGGTGATCTATTCATCGATTGCACGGGCTTTCGAGGGCTTCTGATTGACGGTGCCTGCGGGTCACATTTTCATGACTGGGGTCACTGGCTGCCATGCAACCGCGCTGTCGCGGTGGCATGCGAAAAGCAGGGTGAGCCGGTGCCATACACGCGCTCGACAGCACGGGAAGCGGGATGGCAGTGGCGTATCCCATTACAGCACCGGACCGGTAACGGGCACGTTTTTTGTGATGCCTATCTGAGCGCGGAAAAGGCGGAAGAGGTCTTGCTTGCCAACCTCGATGGTGAGCCTGTCTCCTCGCCCAATCATCTACGGTTCCGCACGGGCCACAGGCAGGAATTCTGGTCTTCCAATTGTGTTGCGATCGGCTTGTCTTCGGGTTTCTTGGAGCCTCTTGAATCGACTAGTATCCACCTCATTCAGATGGGAATATCAAAGCTCATTTCGCTGTTCCCGAGTGCGATAGAGGCACCTATCGATCGGGCAGAGTACAACCGTCTTATGCGTGATGATTTTGAGCATATCCGTGACTTTCTGGTGCTTCACTACAAGGCCACTCGCCGCGATGACTCTCCGTTTTGGGACTATGTTCGCGAGATGGATATTCCAGACAGCCTCGCGCGCAAGATTGAATTGCTGCAATCGCAGGGACGCTTTTTCAAATATGATGCTGAACTGTTCGATGTGACCAGCTGGCTTGCTGTGGCTGAAGGGCAGGGGTTGGGACCGCAAGGGTTTAATCCGCTGGCCCAAGGGTTGAGTGATCAGAATTTGCGCCAGAGCATGGAAAATATGCGCGGTGCCTACGCCAAGGCTGCAGCGGCAATGCCCACGCATCAGGCGTATATCGAACGTTTCTGCAAGGCGCCCCCAATGGACTTGAAAGCGAAAACCGCATGAACCCGCATCTGCTTGACCGTGTCGTGATCGTCGGTGGAGGCACCGCCGGTTGGATGACCGCTGCTGCTCTCGGGCATCTTCTTGAAGGCTCGCCAACGCGCGTGACATTGATCGAATCCGAGGCAATCGGAACGGTTGGAGTTGGCGAAGCTACGATCCCGCCGATCATTGCTTTCAACACAATGCTGGGCATTGATGAGGACGAGTTTGTCCGCGAGACCAATGCGACGTTCAAGCTCGGCATTGAATTTGTCGACTGGAAGGAACTGGGGCATTCTTACATTCACCCATTCGGCGATTTTGGCCGCGATTTCGATTCAATCCCGTTTTATCAATATTGGATTCATCGCAATCTTGCTGGTGAGAAAGACGATTTGTTCGCTTATTCGTTGATGGTTGAGGCGTGTCGGCGCGAGAAGTTTCGGCGGCCGGTTACCGACCGCCCACAATCCGCCTATGCCGGTATCAATTACGCGTTCCAGTTCGATGCCTCGCTATATGCAGCATTCCTTCGCCGATTTGCAGAGGATAAAGGCGTTGAGCGGATCGAGGGTAAGATCAGCGATGTCAGCCTCGACGGGGAGAGTGGTCACGTCAGTTCGCTTGAGCTTGAAAACGGAAAGAGTGTCGAAGGTGACTTCTTCATCGATTGTTCCGGCTTTCGCGGCCTGCTGATCGAGCAAAGCCTTAAGACAGGCTATGAAGACTGGCGCAAATGGCTGCCCTGCGACCGCGCGGTCGCGATGCCGTGTGAGAAAATCGCCGATCCGATCCCGTATACGCGCGCAACGGCGCGAGAGGCCGGGTGGCAGTGGCGCATCCCGCTTCAGCACAGGACCGGCAATGGCTACGTCTATTGTAGCGAATTTTTGAGCGATGATGACGCCGAGGCAACCCTGCGTGCCAATTTGGACGGTGAACCGATGGCCGACGCCAATCGGCTTCGTTTTACCACAGGGCACCGGAAAGAATTCTGGAATGGCAATGTTCTTGCGATGGGTCTGGCGGCCGGATTTATGGAGCCGCTTGAATCAACCAGCATTCACCTGGTCCAGACCAGTCTGGCGCGATTGCTGACCCATTTCCCCGATAAGCGATTCAACGAAGCGGACATCGAAGCCTTTAACCGGCGTACATTGTTTGAATATGAGCGTGTCCGGGATTTCCTTGTGCTTCACTACACCGCGACAAACCGGGACGACACGCCGTTTTGGCGTCATTGTCATTCGATTGAATTGCCATTTGATCTGGAACGCCGCGTCGCCCAGTTCCGCGAAGGTGGACGCATTTTTGAAGAATCGAATGACATCTTCGGAACCGCAAGTTGGCTGGCGGTGATGTACGGGCAGGGCATCGAACCGCAATCGAGCAATCCGCTCATCTCGAAAGTCCCAATTGCGAAAATTGATTCGGTAATCCGTGGTATTGGCGCAACAATTGACAACGCTGTTTCTGAAATGCCGACACATTCGGAATTCATCGAAAGCCATTGCAAGGGGTAATTGCGGGCGGAAACGCTCCAACAATGATCACTGATGAACAAAATGGACAACTCAAAACAAACCTTGTTGACAACGTAGTCAATATGGGATTTTATCAGGATAGAACAATACACGTGCCTTGGGTTGGTGCGTGACGGGAGGGAAAACTGTGAAACTATCAAGCGCACGCGCCGCTGGCGGACTTGTGTCCAAATCTCTGTTTACGAGCGTTTCGACGCTGGGTCTGTTGGCCGCGTCACCTGCTTTGGCGCAGGAAGAGCAGTCGGGGGACACCCCTGAAGTCGAAGAAGATGAGGGCATCATCGTCACCGGCCTACGTGAGTCGCTTGCGACATCGCAGGCGCAAAAGCGTAACGCGGACACGGTTGTCGATGTGGTTACCGCGTCTGACATTGGCGCACTGCCTGACCGTTCGGTTTCCGAAGTTCTTCAGCGTGTCCCTGGCGTCAGCGTTCTTCGTTTCGCTGGCCCGAATGATCCCGATCACTTTGCGGTTGAGGGCAGCGGTGTTGTTATCCGCGGTCTTCCGTTTGTCCGATCGGAACTGAACGGGCGTGACGTGTTCGCCGCCAACAGCAGCGGCATCCTTGGGTTCGAAGACGTTTCGCCGGAACTTCTCGGCAGTGTCGTCGTGTTCAAGAACTCGACAGCCGATCTTGTCGAAGGGGGGGCAGCGGGTACGATTGATCTTCGCACACGTGTTCCGTTTGATCAGGCTGGCCTCGTTGTTAGTGGCTCGATCGAAGGCAACTATGGCGATTTGAGTGACGAATGGAGCCCGTCGGGATCGCTCTTGATTTCCAACACGTGGAACACCGATGCAGGCACATTCGGCTTGCTTGGCAACATTGCCTACAGCGAGTTAAAGTCACGCGCTGATGGTACCGGCATCGCCGACTATGTTCAGACCGATGATGGTTTCGTTCCGTCGGGCGGCAGCATCCGGACCCAAGAATTCGACCGTGAACGTTTGACAATCGCGGCGGCAGCACAGTTCGAAAGCAACGATGGTAAGTGGCTCGCCACAGCCCAGTTCCTCCGTTCGGATTCAGATCTTGTCTGGGGCGAGAACGCGATTGAGACGGCGGCTGATGGTGCTGGCGCACGTGCTAACCTGGATTCGAGCGATTTCACGTTCGACGCTGATGGCGTCTTCACCAGCGGTACGATCACCGATAACTCACAATGGCGCGGCCCCAATGCCACTGCTGCAAATCTGGGTGCCAATGGCGGTCAGCAGCTAAGTCTTACTCGTAACCGCTCAGAAAATGATATTACGACCGATTACGGTTTCAATCTTAAGTTCTCGCCCACTGAAAATCTGCGCTTCAATTTTGATGCCCAGTATATTGAGGCGACGACTGATATCGTCGACATTACTCAGCACCGTTCTTTCTTCTCGCCTGTGTTTATCAACACACTTGATGAGGATTCTCCGGTAGTTGAATTCCAGCTTCCGACAGGTGAAGCCGAAGGATATTTTCAGGACCCGAGCCGCTATTTCCTGCGCTCTGCAATGGACCACATCACTCAAAACGAAGCTGACTCTCTCGCCTTCCGCGGCGATGTAGAATACGATTTCTCCGGCGATGGCTGGTTGAAATCGGTCCGCGCTGGTGCCCGCTATAACAAGCAAGATCTGCTTCTGCGTCAAAGTGACTTCAACTGGGGTAACATCTCTGAAGTATGGACCGGTAACGACATCCAAGGGCAGTCTGGCGGAGACTTTAACCAGACACAGTCGCTCGTTCTTGTCAGCGGCAACGCGAACCCTGCTATCGAGAGTGCTGTGAACGGTCTCTTCGGACAGTTCGAATTCGCTGACTATCAGCGCGGCGTTTCCACTGGCCTCGGTGGTCCGATTCCGGCTTACACTGGACCGTCTGTGCTTGACTACGATGGTTTTGCGGCCTCGTTTAACACGCTGCTTGATGCGATTGGCGGAAGCCCATCGGGCTGGACACCGCTCACCGGACGTAACGGGGTGGTTGAAGGAACGCCGTTCCTGCCGAGCGAAATCGGATCAATCGAACGGGAAACTCTCGCCGGTTATGTCCGCGTCGATTTTGAAGCTCCGGAATCGGATGGCGGCGTTGTATTCAGCGGCAATGTCGGTCTGCGCTACGTTCGCACCGATCGCAGCGTGGATACATCGATCACAGTCGATCCATTCGATCAGATCTTTGCGCCTGGTTTGGTTGCTCTTTGTGATCCAGCCAACCAGCCGAACATCCCGACCTTTACAGTTCCAGGTATTTGCCAGCTGGATCTCGCCGCGTTCGAGACCGCATTTGGCGACGGGCGCTTCATCACAGAAACGGTTGAAACCGATTACGACGAGTTCCTGCCTAGCCTGAACTTGAAGCTCGATATTCCGGGTGGTCATGTTCTGCGTACGGCTGTTTCGCGTACATTGACACGGCCAGGCGTTGATCAGCTCAATGAACGTATCTTCGTCCAGACAGAGCCAGGCGAAACGATCGCCGACGGTATGGGCGGATCAATTCAGAACTTTGGCCGGTTTGTTGGCAATGCGACGGGCAACGCTTCGTTGCTTCCGCAAACAGCATGGAACTTTGATGTATCTTGGGAATGGTACTTCGATACCGCCGGTTCGATTACGGTCGCTGGCTTCCATAAGGAAGTCGACGATTTCATCGCGTTTAGCCCTCTCGGAATCCCGCTTGAGTTCGAAGGTCTCGATCTGACCATCGCTCGGAACACAGAGGTGAATACCGACCAGAATGGTTCGGTTAGCGGCGTCGAGATTGCGTATCAGCAATTCTACGACTTCCTACCGGGCATCCTGAACGGTTTGGGTGCGCAGTTCACCTACACGTATATTGATGCGCGTGGTGTCGCGAACCAACTGGATCCGGCACTCGCATCGGATGATCCACCAACAGCGCGTTTTGACATCGACTCGGGCGTCTTCCCGCGGATATCGGAGCACAACATCAACGCGATTGCGCTGTATGAAAAAGGTCCGGTGCAAGCACGCCTCGCATACAACTGGAGAAGCGAATTCCAGCTTACTCCGCGCGACGTGATCTTCCCGTTTGCATCGATCTATCAACCAGCGACCGGTCAGCTTGATGCGTCACTGTTTGTAGATGTGAACGACAACATCACGGTTGGTGTACAAGGCGTAAACCTTACAGATGATATCACTGCGACCACGCAAACAGTCAACGAGGCTGGCCTGCAGGCACCGCGGAACTATTTCCGCAATGACCGCCGGTTCACATTTATTTTGCGGGCGAACTTCTAACTACCCCAAGCTGCTCTCTTCAGCTCTCCTTGAATGGCTCGATCGGTCTCAACCGGTCGGGCCATTCTCTTATCTGGGAGAGGGCCAGAGGTCCGCTCCATCAGTCGGCTTTGCAGTGCTGCTCAATAAATTGTTCGTGGGTTGGAAGGCCATCAACCGACTTTTCGATAAGCTTGCGCACGTTGGATAGAAACTCGGTAAGTTGTGCGTCGCTGATGCCATCGGCCATCGGATCATGGCTGGATGGCATTCCTTTTTGGCCGAACATCACCTGAACCCAACTGGCCTCGCGAAACAGGTCATCTGCATCGCGGCCCACCCGTCCAGAGGATGCGAAGAGCTGCTGCTTTTGACGCAGCGAGTCCGGGACTTCCATATTCTTGCAGTACCGCCAGAACTCCGAATCTTCACGCTCGGTCTGGTTGTAATGCAGGATGATGAAGTCGCGGATCTGTTCAAATTCGTCGCGGCAGCGGCGATTGTATTCTTCCCGTTCGGCAGAACAGTTGGCGCTTTGAGGGAAGAGCTGGATTAAGCGGCTGACATGAGACTGGATCAAATGGATGCTGGTCGATTCCAATGGCTCCAGAAAGCCGCCGGACAAGCCGATACTGACGCAGTTATGAGCCCAGAATTGATCGCGTCTGCCGGTTGTAAAGCGGATAGGTCGCGGATCAGCCAGAGGCTTCGTATCAAGCCCAGCAAGCAAGGTGTCGCCTGCTTCGTCGTCCGAAACAAAATCATTGCAATAGACGTGGCCGTTGCCGGTCCTGTGCTGCAACGGGATACGCCATTGCCAGCCCGCGCTTTTCGCCGTCGCCCTTGTGTAGGGCACCAAATTCTCCAGCCGCTCGCTAGGGACGGCCTGTGCGCTGTTGCATGGTAACCACTTCGACCAGTCCTGATACCCTACACCAAGCTCTTGCCCCATCAGGAGCGCCCGAAAGCCCGTGCAGTCTACAAAGAAGTCGCCAGACACTTCATTGCCGCTGTCGAGCGTAATGGACGTGATGTCGCCACTTTCAGAATTGCGGGACACCGTTTGCACGATCCCTTCGCTCCGTTTGACGCCATGTTGTTCAGCAAATGCTCTCAGATACTGCGCGTAGAGACCGGCATCAAAGTGATAGGCATAGGCAAGGCCGGTCATCGCGGTGTTGCCGACTCGATCCATCTTGCCGAATTTCGCGCAGTCCGCCGCATGTTTGTGGAGCGAGTATTGCCACAAATCGTGCTCATGGCCGTTAGCGGCGGCGCGGCGCCAGTACTGATGAAACGGCACACTGGCGAGGTTGAGCCCGGCATCTCCGAAAGTATGGAGATAGCTGCTACCGACTCGGCCCCAATCTACAAATTCAATGCCAAGCTTGAATGTTCCCTTGGTTTGCTTGACGAAATCGTACTCATCGAGGCCGAGGATCGCATTCAGCCGAATGATCTGCGGGATCGTTGCCTCACCAACGCCGACGGTTCCGATTGCCTCAGATTCAACAAGCTCAATCGATAGATTGCGCCCAAGCAGGCGGGAAAAGGCAGCGGCAGTGATCCAACCCGCTGTTCCTCCGCCAACGATGACAAGCTTTTGCAGATGAGGTGCGTTCATTCGATTGAGCTCACTGTGGTTTGCTACCGTGTATAGAAAAGTATGCCCACGTTATAGTCGGCGAAAGAAGGCGTTGATCGTCAGCCTGCCCGTTCTTGGGTCAGCGGGAAGTTCCAGATCGTTTTCGATCATGCCAGAGTGAAGGATATTGCCGCGATAGAAGACTGCCTGATTGAATTCTCCGCCCGTCATATAGGTGCGCTCAAAGTGAGGGGCACCATCAGTGACATAACGTGCCGGCGGCAATCCAGTTTCTGCCACGTCTGCTTGTAGAGCGTCGCGATAGTGGGGAAAGTTTGCCTCCGTCAGTTCTTCATAGCCCGTGGAGCGATGACGAAAGAACGCGGTGCCGCCGTGCTCTGTCGTGTCCAGATACAGCATCATCGCGAGCTGGTCGGGGTCAGTTCCGTCGACATGCGGGAAGCATTGCATCGGAATCAACTCATCCGGTCGTGCCGTTACGATGGAAAACCAAGCCTGCATTGCCCAATCTGCGCGTTCATAGCCAAACGCATCGTTTAGGTGAGGAGACAATTGTGCGGCCCACATTGCGCAAGTCTGAGAATCAAGCGGCGCACGCAAGCCTGGATATTGCGGCGTAATCTTTGCAAATTTTTGCAAAGATGCATGATTGATCACAGTTTCGGCACTCTCCAGCATGTTGGAAACCTGCATAAATACATGATTACAATTCGAAAAGTGCCCGATGGTTTGGTCTGAGACTGAAATTGCCAAGCTTTGCATTTCTAGAACTTCCGTTTCGACCTCACTTGATCCCGGACAGAGGCTATCAAAGGATGCCTGTGAAACCAAGTGATCACATTAAAGTACAGAAAACAAAGCTTTTAAATTATCTCAATTGCGCATCGGTGTGCGTCTCAGCGCTCGACTGAGGTATCTTCATGCAGCAGTGGTATGCGTGTGTGGCGCCGCTGCCACAGGTTGTTGAAAGTTCGGTCAAGCAAGTCTGAATTTCGGTCCGCTGATGGATTAAAGATATGAAATAGAACATATAAAATCGTTTTCTATCACGCTTAATCAAATTTGCTTTTGCGATTTACGGCTCCGAAATTCTGCGCTATGAAAAAAAATGCAAAGACGCACGATAGTGATGCGTCGGGGAGGACTGAAATGGGATTTAAGCGTTATTCAGCCAACGCCCGCCTGCTGTGCGGTGCGGCAACGGGTCTAGCAATGGTTGCAGCCGCAGCGCCTATCGCTGCGCAAGAGCAGCAAGAAGCGGAAGTCGCAGAGGGCGAAGAGGGTGAGATCGTTGTTCGCGGCATTCGCAGTTCGATTGAGACTTCGCTTAGTGCGAAGCGTGAATCGTCGAGTATTGTCGAAGTGATCACTGCCGAAGATATCGGCCAGCTTCCCGATCTTTCTATCGCTGACTCGCTCGCTCGTCTGCCGGGCGTGACCGCTCAGCGCGTGCGCGGTCGCTCGCAGCAAATCTCTATCCGTGGTCTTGGGCCGGACTTTTCACTGGCACTGCTTAACGGGCGTGAGGTCGTTTCGGCTGGTAACAATCGTGGTATCGAATTTGACCAGTTCCCTTCCGAGCTGATCGGCCAGGGTGTAGTCTACAAAACTGCTGACGCGCGTCTCGCGGCAACCGGCATCGCTGGCGCTGTCGATCTACGCACTGTTCGTCCACTTGATTTCAAAGACGCGACAATCAATGTTTCGGCTCGCTATGTTCTTAACGACAGCGGCAGCTTGAACCCTGACTTCGCCGATGACGGATACCGTTTCTTCGGTTCGTACATCGATCAGAACGCAGCGGGCACATTTGGTTGGGCATTGGGCGCAACGGTTCAATCGAACCCGACCCACTTCATTTCCCGCGAGTTGAAAACCAATCAATTCCAGGTCGCACGCGATGCAAATGGTTTGATCTATCCGGCGGATAATCCCCGTCAGGGTGTTGTGAGCCGCGAATTCGAGCGTGTTTCTGTTGCTGGTACATTGCAGTTCGAGCCCAATGATCGCGTTTCGCTCGTCGTTGATGGCTTTTACAGCGATACGCAGGATTCCGGCATCTTCCGTGGTACGGAAACACCGATTGCGTCTTGGAGTGGTGCCAGCTTTGACGGGGCACAGGGCTCTGGCCCATTCGCCGACAGCGCAACATACTCGGCTGTTGTTCCGATCCTGCGTACCGACACTGAGGGCAACGAGTCCGAAATCTACGCATTCGGTGCAAACCTAGATGTCGATCTCAGCGATAACTTCGGCATTGTAGTCGACTACGGTTACTCAACTCTCGACCGCAACGACATCGATTATGAATCTTATGCCGGCACCGGCCCTGCACGTTCAGGCGCGCAGGATACGCTGAATTTCACATTCCCAAGCAATGGCGAATACACCATTGATGGCTTGCTGGATTACACTGATCCAGCGAACGTTCTGCTCACCGATCCGGGTGGCTGGGGCCAGGTTGGTTTTGTCAAACAACCAATCATCGAAGACGAATTGCATCAGCTGCGTCTGGAAGCGGATTGGGAATTTGACGGAGGTTTCCTGTCGAGCATCCAAGTTGGTGTCTTGTACACTGACCGCCAGAAAAACTTCGATTCCAACGAGAGTTTCCTGCGGGCATCAGGCCAGTTTGTTAATGGCGCACTTGCTGTGCCAACGAACACGATCGTCGGCAGCACGGACACCGGTGATCTTGGCAACAACATTCTCGCCTATGATCCGTCAACGTTCCTGACTGACGGAACATATGTTGTCGAAAAGGCTACATTTGATACCGAATGGGTCGTGAATGAGCGTGTGGCCAACATCTACGCTCAAGCGAACATTGATACGATGCTGGGCGCTATGCCGCTTCGCGGGAACGTCGGGATCAAATATGTCGACACGTTCCAGTCTTCGACCGGTACAATCGGCGGAGGGCGGAACTTCGTTCAGGAAAAGTATGATGACTGGCTTCCTAGCGCCAACCTCAGCTTTGAAGTAGCGACCGACACCTTCATCAAACTGGCCGCTGCGCGCACGATCACTCGTGCACGCCTTGATCAGCTCGCTGCGAACCAGAATATCGGAACAAATCCGCTCGCATGTGCGGATACCGATGGTGACCAGATTCCTGACACTGTTTTGGCGTTTAACCCGCCGACAGTCGTGTGTTTCAACCTTGGTGGCGGTAACCCATCTCTGCAGCCATATTCATCGACATCTTTCGACGTCTCGTTTGAGAAGTACTTCTCACCGGGCTCGGCTCTCGTTGTCGCCGTATTCCACAAAGAACTGTCGGACTGGGTCATCGACTTCTCTGACACGATCGATCTGGAACAGCAGATTGTGAACGCTGGCTTCGGGTCGATTCTGCAAACCGCTCCTGAGCTTGCTACGGGTTCATTCGGCGGTCCGGTCAACTTCGCTGACGGTTCGATCACTGGTGTTGAAGCAACTCTGCGTGTCGACTTCATCGATCTGACCGAGGCTCTGGATGGCTTTGGTGGCAGCTTCAGCTTCACCTACGCTGATGCAGAGGTCGAAGATCAGAACCAGGATTCACTGCCGATCCCGGGTTATTCCGAGCAAGTTTGGTCGGGCGACATCTTCTATGAAAGGAACGGTCTTCAGGCGAAGCTCGCAGCGCGTTATCGCAGCGGTTTCCTGTCCGAAGTTCAAAACTTCGACGGCAGTCTGAGCGGTGCCGATGCGCTTAGCGAGACAATTCTCGATGCGCAGATCGGATACACGTTCCAGAACGATGCTGGCTTCCTGAAAGGCCTCGGCTTCCAGTTTGAAGTCTTCAACCTGACCAACGAACCGTTTGTGACCCAGAATGATCTTCTGGACACCGGCGGGAACACAATCGGAAGTTTCCCAAGTCGTCATGAAATCTATGGCCGGACTTTCAACTTCACGGTCAAGAAATCGTTCTGATCAAATTAGGGTTGCAGAACTCTCCAAGAGGGGAAGGGGCTCGCTGGAAACAGC
Source organism: Erythrobacter crassostreae (assembly GCF_019204045.1). Lineage (GTDB taxonomy): Bacteria > Pseudomonadota > Alphaproteobacteria > Sphingomonadales > Sphingomonadaceae > Erythrobacter > Erythrobacter crassostreae. Next base: position 96,804 of record NZ_JAGSPC010000004.1, read on the forward strand.
GGGCCCTTTCCTATTTTGGGAAGGAGGGATCAAACAGCAATCGGCGAACGGCAGTACCGGTTCAGGAACTCGGCGTGTTCGGGCATCTCCGCCACGGCATCCTGCATCGCTTGCGAGATTGCCTGCATGCGCTCGGCGACGGGCACCTGCTGACGCATTTCAGTTATCGCTGGAGCGCGTTCAGGTACAATGTCTTGGCCTAGGTAAACTGCGATCCAGCTGGGATTGGCGAACAGTTCGCGCTCATCTGCAACCAGCATTCCGGAAGCGCGAAAATGGTCGATTTTGTATTGCAGGCTGTCGGGAATCTCCATTGAAGAGCAATACCTCCACAGCTCTGCATCATCCCTGGCCGTCGCTTTGTAATGCAGAATCAGAAAGTCCCGGATACGCTCGTATTCGGTGGCAGTCTGATTGTTGTACTCACGGGCCAGCAGAGGCGACATATCACGACCCGGCATCAGAGCGATCAGGCGCAAGATACCATATTGAATCAGATGGAGGCTGGTCGACTCAAGTGGCTCCATAAAGCCAGCAGAGAGCCCAATCGCCACGCAATTTTTGTCCCAGAACTTACGCCGACGTCCCGTTGAGAAACGCAGCGTACGAGGCTCAGCCAGCGCTTCTCCATCCAGCGATGACATGAGCGTTTCGGTCGCCTCATCTTCGCTGATATACTCGCTGCAGTGGACATAGCCATTGCCTGTCCGGTGCTGGAGCGGGATGCGCCACTGCCAGCCAGCTTCTTTGGCCGTTGAGCGCGTATAGGGCGTGATCGTGTCCTGCTTGGCGCACGGAACAGCAACCGCGCGATCACACGGCAACCAATGCTGCCAATTCTCGTATCCTGCTTCGAGTGCGCCTTCGATCAGAAGCCCGCGAAAACCGCTGCAATCGATGAAGAATTCTGCCGCGACCTCCGCTCCGCTGTCCAGCACTACGCTTTCAATAAAGCCGTCCTCGTTGTTGCGATTTACGTCGCAAACGCGCCCTTCAATCCGTTTAACGCCGCGCGTTTCGGCGAACTTGCGAAGGTAGGCCGCGTAGAGGCCTGCATCGAAGTGATAGGCATAGTCGAAGGTCGATTGGATCTTTCGGCGATCCGCCTGCGGGTGTGTGAACTTTCCAGCTTTCGCCATGGCCCAGCACATTGAGAAATCATCGATCAGTCCGTCGATACTGCCAGCCAAACTCTCCCGCATCCAATAGTGGTAGAACGGGACCTTATCGAATTCGGCCCCGTACTGGCCGAATGGGTGGAAATAGCTGTGTCCTTTACGTGCCCAATCCACAAACTCGATGCCAAGTTTGTAGGAGCCGGAGGTCTCCTTGACGAAGGTCGCTTCATCGATACCCAACCGTTGGTTGAAATTGCGGATCGGCGGAATGGTCGCCTCGCCGACGCCGACAGTGCCGATTGCCTCGGATTCGATCAAAGTGATCTTACAGTTCGGCCCCAGTGTATCAGAAAGCGCAGCGGCCGTCATCCAGCCTGCGCTGCCGCCGCCGACAATGGCGATCTGCCGCAATGGACCGGGCGGTGCTGTCATGTCACCCGCCGCAACTGTCACGAATAAGCAGGCTAGTCTCCAAACGCTGCGACGTCGCTTTGCCGCCTTTAGTGTCGATCAGCTTGGATACCAACATACGCCCGGCAAGGTTTGTGTCCTGATCGATAGTAGTGAGGCGAGGAGTGACCAAGCGAGCGGCCGGAATGTTGTCATAGCCGACCACTGAAATATCATCGGGCACTGATCGTCCGCTAAGCGTCAATGCGCGAATGGCGCCGATTGCGATCAGATCGCTAGCAGCAAAGATGCCGTCAAATTCGATCCCTCGATTGATTGCCGAACGTGCAGCAACTTCACCGGAATGCACATCGAAATGGGCTGGGACAACCAGATCGTTGACCAGCTCGATGTCCGCTTCGCGCAAGGCCTGACGGTACCCGCGGAAACGCTGTTCAGCTTCAGGTGCCTCGGTATCGCCAAGGAACAGCACGCGTTTGCGCCCGAGGCGGAGCAAGTGAGAGGTCGCGCGTCTGCCGCCGGCGACGTTGTCTGATCCGATGGTGCAGTACTGCGCGTCCGGGAATTCTGCGCCCCAGACCACAAAACGATCATCACGGTCGGCGAGCGCGTTAAACCCGTCGTGCAGCGAGCTTTGACCGATAAAGATCATTCCAGTCGCGCGGCTGGTAGTCATCGCAAACTCAAGATCTTCCGCCGAGCTTGGGGCGACATGGCTGATAACAAGATCGGCGTTCCGCTCACGCGCAGCCTCGGCGATCCCGGCCAGCAATTCCAGAAAGAATGGATCGGCCACACGGGTTTCGCGCGCTTGCGGGGCAGGGACGATAACCGCAATCGTCGCTTCCGCGCCAACCGGACCATTGGGCATATGACTGCGAAAATCGTAATCATGCGCGCGCGCAATCTTCCAGATATCCTGCTTGGTCCGGCGTTTTACAGCCGGGCTGTCATTGAGCGCGCGTGAGACTGTCGAAATCGACACGCCTGCCTCGCGGGCAATGTCCTCTAATCGCGCATTCTTTTTTGCTTTTGCATCGGCTTCCTGCATTTGGTCAGCCGTTCCCCTAGTTCGCCCAGTAGCCCGATCGTGCTTCGATCCGGCCCGGGATGGCTCCTGTGGCATTCGCTCTGTTCTGATCGGCGATCATTCTGCCCGATTGAAAACGGGCTGGCGGCGACCAATCGACAGGGTTCGTATCGAGATTGAAGGCGCACAAGATTTCGCCTTCATCCGATGTTCGTACGAATGCGACGATGCCATCGGGGGTGTCAAGCAATTGGCTATCACCAGTCACCAGAGCTGAAAGCGAATTGCGCAATGTCAGCAGGCTGCGTGTGTAGCTGACCATGGAGCTTGCGTCGGCTATCTGGCGGTCAATCGCCCTGTCTTTATGCGCCTCATCCAGCTTCAGCCAGGTTCGGTTTGCCTGAGAAAACCCAGCTTGCGGCGCTTTTGCAGCCCACGGCATCGGCGTACGCGCACCGTCCCGGCCCAAAGTGTGCGGCCAATTCGTGATCGCTTCGGGATCTTGCAGGTCCTCAAACGGAACATGTCCTTGAGGCAGGCCCAATTCTTCGCCTTGGTAGATGATCGGATTGCCGCGCAATGAAAGTAGCAGCAGCATGTTGAGGCGCGAGATTTGATCGAGATTGGCTCCGTCTGACCACCGGGTGACCGCGCGCGGCGCATCGTGGTTTGAAAAGGCCCATGATGGCCAGCCTTCGCCCGCTGCCCCGTCCCAGTTGGATAGGCTTTGCTTGACCAGTTCGGCTGTAAGGTCAGGCGCGTAAAGAAAATCAAAGTTGTACGCGGAATCAAGCCGTTTCCCATTTTCGGTGAAAGCCTTCATTTCGGCAAGAGGATCAGGCCCGCCGACTTCGGCGACGGTAAAGCGGCCGGGATATTCATCTATTGTGCCGCGAATACGCTCAAGAAACGCCGGAATGTCTTCATGCGATTGATTGAATTGCTTGATCTGCATGTCGAACGGCCGCGTTACCTGATCCATGGGCAGGCCCGATGGCGGGTTATCGCGCATCTCTGGATCGTGCATCGAGAAATTCAGTGCATCGAGGCGGAAACCGTCAACGCCGCGATCCAGCCAGAAGCGGGCCGCATCAAGCAAGGCGTCCTGTACATCACGATTATGGACGTTCAGATCAGGCTGGCAGGTCAGGAAATTGTGCAGATAATATTGACGGCGAGGGCCGTCCCACTGCCATGCAGAGCCGCCGAATACTGATTGCCAATTGGACGGGGGCGAACCATCCGGCTTTGGATCGGCCCAGACATACCAATCCGCTTTCGCATTGGTGCGATCGCGGCGGCTTTCCTGAAACCACGCGTGATGATCGGATGTGTGCGAGTAAACCTGATCGATGATAACTTTAATCCCGAGATCATGCGCCTTTGCGATGATCGCGTCGAAATCGTCAAAGTCGCCAAAGCTCGGATCAATCCCGCAGTAGTCCGCGACATCGTAGCCGAAGTCGCGCATCGGAGAGGTGAAGAACGGCGAAATCCAGATGCCATCGCAGCCAAGCGATGCGATATAGTCGAGCCCTTCGACAACGCCGCGCAGATCGCCGATCCCGTCACTGTTCGTGTCGCGAAAGCTGCGTGGATAGATCTGATAGATTACGGCACCGCGCCACCACTCGTCGCTAGTAGACGCCATTGACGGCTTGGCCATTGATAAAGTCTCGTTCATTTTGCGGTCTCTGACACGCGGGCTACACACCAGCCGAATGCAGGAAGCTGCAAGTTGATTGCACCCGGAGCTGTCACTTCGGGAGGGCAATCGCCCGACAGTCTCTCGATCTGGCGAGCATCATATCCGATTACAGACGTTGCACTGATCGGCTCTACAGAAGAATTGAATGCCAACAGATACTCCGCACCCGTTTCAGGATCAAAGCGTGAGAAACTGACCAGACCGGGGCCGGCGTCGTTATACGTTCTCGCCACTTGCTTGCCACTGCGCAAAGCAGCGTGCTTTGACCTGATTGCAGAGAATTCACCGATCAGCTTATAGATCGGATGCTCAACATCGAAGTTTGCTGTCGCTGTCGTTGCATCTGTCCCGATCAGATCATTGTCGTTGTAACTGTCAGTCAGGCTAGGGAACATATCCTCCCGCGCGGCCTGATCGTTGCCATCACCGACAAATCCTTGCTCACTGCCTGAATAAATGACCGGCGATCCGCGCAGTGTCATTAGCATGGCGTGAGCCAGATTTGTGCGGGCCAGCAATTCGTCTTGCGAAATGCCAGGATTGTCGGCCTTCACGAGTGTTGTGAAGCGGCCCATGTCGTGATTTCCGAGGAAAGTCGGCATTGTGCGGGCTGCCTCTTCGCCGCCTTCGTAATTCACATCACCTGCAAACATATCGACGAGGACAGCGGGCGATTGATTGTTGCCTACGACATCGCGAACCGCCGCCTGAAAGGCAAAGTCGAGAATGGCGGGAAAGCCGTCTCTGCGGGTGAACTGGGCAAGGAAGCCGCTGTTCGGACTGTCGGAATAAACCTCTCCGAAAATATGGAAGTTCGGAATCCCCTCTGACTTCGCTGTCTCCAGCATGGCAGGAACGAAGGCCTGCCAGAATTCAGGGTTCACATGTTTGGCTGTGTCAATCCGAAAGCCGTCAATGCCGAAACGGGTGATCCAGCTGGCGTAGATGTCGATCATGCCATCAACGACGCGCGGATGCTCCGTATAGAGATCGTCCAGCCCTGCGAAATCACCGTAACGGCTGCTTTCGCCGCTAAAAGTGGTGCTGCCGCGATTGTGGTAAAACGCTGGATCGTTGAGCCATGCAGGGACCTTAATGCCCTTCTCTGCGTCGGGGACGGTTGGGGTGTATGCGTAGTCAGGCGAAGTGAGTTTTGCGAAGTTTTCTGCCGTCAGCAGATCATCGCCCATAAAGCCTTCATTGATTGCGGCTCCATCCGATGCGCGGCGGGAATAGGGATAGTCTGAAAGGCTTCGGTACGCGTAGTCAAACTGTCCGCCTTCCTCGTAACCGATCACGTCAGCTGTGTGGTTGGTGATGATGTCCATATAGACCTTCATCCCGCGGAGGTGCGCGGCTTCGACGAAGGCTTTGAATTCGTCATTTGTGCCAAAATGCGGATCAATGCTGGTGAAGTCCGTCACCCAGTATCCGTGGTATCCAGCGCTTTCATTGCCTTCGGGCCCTTGAACCGGCTTGTTCTTGAAAATTGGTGCGAACCAGATCGCGGTTACGCCCATACCTTCGATGTAATCGAGTTTGGCGGTTAGCCCTTTGAGGTCGCCGCCATGATAAAACCCTTTGTGTGTAGGGTCATATCCGTGTGTTAGGCGATCACCATCGATACCGCCGCGATCATTTGCTGCATCGCCGTTTTCAAATCTGTCAGGGAGCACGAAATAGACCACTTCGTCTTCGGGTGGCCGCTCGCGCATTTGCGTTACGTCTTCGGGTGCCTCACGCATGGCCCAGGCCGCGCTGCTTACGCCGCACGCCGCCATCAGACACAAAGCCAAGATTCGTTTCATTCTCATCCCCTCCAGCTAATTAGATGCCACCAAATGCAAAGTTTTGCAATTCTTTGTATTCGTATTCTCTTTGGAGAATTCAGGGAATAAAGTTGTTATTTTATATGGGGATGACGATGGGTAGCGCTGTTCTCATAAAACCGAACACGTCGAAAATGCGAAGTTTCTTGCATATTTTTGCAGGAAAGGCAGACTGTGCCACGCAAAAAGCACTAAAGTGTGCGAGCGATATATCGCAAGGGATATGCGAACAGAGGCTTCTTGTCACGCGATGGCGCGTTTGAGGTTTCGGGGTGAGAGGGATCAGAATGAACACCGAAAATGGCAGCATGGCCGGGCGAAAGCCTGCAATGAATCCGGCGCAAATCTGGAATATGAGTTTCGGATTTCTGGGAATCCAGATCGGTTTTGAACTGCAAAACGGCAATGTCAGCCGGATTTTCCAAACGCTCGGTGCAGAGGTAAACGAACTGGCAATCCTTTGGATCGCCGCGCCTATGACTGGTTTGATCGTTCAGCCGATTATTGGCCATATGTCGGACAACACATGGGGCAAATTTGGCCGCCGCCGACCGTATTTCCTCATCGGCGCGATCCTCGCCAGCCTTGCTTTGTTCATCATGCCGAACTCGCCTAGCCTGTGGGTTGCGGCTGGCATGCTGTGGATCATGGACGCCTCCCTCAACATCACAATGGAGCCGTTCCGCGCCTTTGTTGGCGACAATTTACCCGATCGGCAGCGAACGCGCGGCTATGCGATGCAGAGTTTCTTCATCGGGATTGGCGCAGTTATCGCAGGCGCCCTTCCTTGGATGATGACCAACTGGATGGGTCTCTCAAATACCGCTGCAGCTGGAGAGATCCCGGAAACAGTGCAATGGGCCTTTTACATCGGCGGCGCTGCGCTGCTGCTCGCTGTGCTTTGGACTGTGCTTAAAACCAAGGAATACAGCCCTGATCAAATCGCAGCCTTCGAAAAGGCCCGGCATGAGGCGCTTGGCCTTGCTGATGCTGCGGCGAACACGGTTAGGCGAGGGGCATCGCAATTCTTCACAGGAGGCATGATCTGGATTGTGATCGGCGCGCTGTTCGCGGGCTTTGTGATGCATGCGCGCGGCGAGCCGCGTCCGGACTGGCTGGGCTCGATTGAGGTCGGCAAAGAACTCTATATTCTCGCTGGATTGATCGCCGCATTTGGCGCAATCCAGATTTTCGCAGGAATGCTCCGTAACTCGGGCAAAGACGACAACGGATTTATGGAAGTCGTCAACGACCTGTTCGCCATGCCGACCACGATGCGGCAACTGGCCGTCGTCCAGTTTTTCAGCTGGTTCGCGATGTTCGCGCTATGGATCTACGGCACGCCTGCTGTCACCGATTATCACTTTGCTTCGCCCGACCCGACTTCGCAGGGTTATCAGGATGGCGCTGATTGGTGGAGCCTCATGGGGTCAGTGCGCAACGGCCTTGCCGCTGCCGCCGCGCTCGCTTTCGTTGTGGTCGCTGCCAAGATCGACCGCCGCCGTCTGCATTGCTTCAACTTGACAGTCGGCGCTCTCGGTTTCGGTGCGATGATGCTGTTTACTGATCCGGCACTTTTGTGGGTGTCTCAGCTTGGCCTCGGCATTGCTTGGGCTTCGATTGTTTCATTGCCATACGCGATGCTTGCTGGATCGGTGCCTGCGAAGAAAATGGGCATCTATATGGGCATTTTTAATGTCTTCATCGTGGTGCCTCAGTTGATCGCAGCGACACTGCTCGGCTTCCTCATCACAGCGTTCTTTGGCGGCGAGCCAATTTACGCGATGGCGATTGGTGGGGTCTCGTTTCTGCTCGCTGCAATTGCGACCCTGTTTGTGACGGATCAGGCTAGTGCTGCGCCGGCCGCTGCGATGGCGGAGGCGGCGTGATGCGGGCTCTATCTTCGGCAATCGTTCTGGCTGCAGGCCTGGCGCTATCGGGATGCGATGCAGCTCCGTCACCGACCAGCTATGAGCCGCAAAGCTACGTAGAATTCGAGAACGCAGAGTGGACCCGCGACGCGGTGATTTATCAGATAAACACGCGGCAATTTACCTCCGAGGGGACGTTTGCCGCCGCTCAGGAGCAGCTCCCCAGGCTGGCGGAGATGGGCATTGATGTCGTCTGGTTGATGCCAATCCATCCGATCGGTGAGGAGAATCGCAAAGGCTCTATGGGTAGCCCATACTCCGTGCTCGACTATCGCGCGATCAATCCTGATCTGGGCACAGAAGAGGAATTTCGCGCTTTCGTGGATGCGGCTCATGCGCTTGATATCAAAGTCATTCTTGATTGGGTGGCCAACCATTCAGCGTGGGATAGCCCGCTCGTGAGCGCGCATCCAGAATGGTACACAAAGACACCAGAAGGCGACATAATGCCGCCTGAGGGGACAGATTGGTCGGACGTTGTCGACTTTGATTACTCGAACGCGGACCTGCGCGAATACATGACCGGCAGTCTCACCTATTGGGTGCGTGAATTTGATGTCGATGGATACCGCGCCGACGTCGCCGGATATGTCCCGACCGATTTCTGGGAAACCGCGCGGGGCGAACTTGATGCGATCAAGCCGGTCTTCATGCTTGCCGAATGGGAGACCCGCGATCTGCACCGCAAGGCTTTCGATGCGACTTATGCCTGGGGCTGGAAAGAGGCGATGCAAGAGCTTGTCGCGGATGGCAGCGGGGCAGGGGCCATGCGTGGGTATTATTCCGGCCAAAGCGTCTCGTGGCCTCGGGCTGCGTACCGGATGGCCTATACCGACAATCACGATCAGAATTCGTGGGATGGTGTTGCGTCGGAGATTTACGGCCCTGCTTATGAGTCCGCGATTGCATTAAGCTTTGTCGGCCCCGGCATGCCGCTGATCTATAATGGTCAGGAGGCTGACCTCGATAAGCAGCTCGCCTTTTTCGAGAAGGATGAAATTGAGTGGAAGACGGGCCAGTATGATGGCCTCTTCCGCCAGTTCGTTGCTCTGAAGACCGAGGAGCAAGCGCTTTGGAATGGCCGCTATGGTGCACCAATGGTCGATGTGCCCAACAGCGCGAGCGACGATGTGCTTAGCTTCATTCGCGGCGATGCAGGAGGCCGCGTGTTCGCGATTTTCAATCTGTCACCGCGCGCTCAAGAAGTGTCATTCGACCTCGCGCGCCATCATGGGGCTTACCAAAACGCGTTGTCGGGCGAAGCGGCGCAGTTCGCCGGTGATGAAACTGTTGAGCTTGCCCCTTGGGGGTACCGCGTCTTTCGCGAGAAGGATTGACGGCTAAGGCTGATTGATAACGAGCGTTTGTCCGGCGGAAACGCTCGGCTGGATTGTCTCGCTGCCATCGGGCCAGATAATGCGCAGCCCCGCTGTCTGGTGCGTGCCGAGACCGAAGATTTGATCGGTGGAATTGTGCGACGTGAAATTGCTGTTCACCGCCACCATCCGCGTTTGCACCGTGTCGTCGATAGTCAGCCTAACAATCGCCCCAATGGCAAAAGTGTTGGGCGCCTTGCCGCGCAATCGCACTTTGATGCTGTTGCCGCCGCTCAGTTCATTTTTCCAGAGATAGGCTGAGCCCGCAGCCTCAGCGGTTAACAACAAGACATCGACATCGCCGTCATTGTCGAAATCGTCGCAAACCACGCCGCGTCCCTGATCGGTTTCTTGTATAGCGGACACTGCCGCCGCATCAGCGAACGTTCCGTCGCCCTGCGCCATCCATAGCCGCGTTGTATCGTTGACATAGAGGGATGCCGATGGGTCTTTGCCTGCCTCCCAACCATTGGTTTGATAGATGTCGAGCCAGCCATCGGCGTTGAAATCGGCAAAGCACGATCCCCAGCCCCAACCGCCCGGTTCAATGCCGGACGCACCATTGCGAATGAAGCCGCCGCTGCCGGTATTCTGGAACAAGCGATTGCCGTTGATCGAGGATACGAACCAGTCGAGATCGCCATCATTGTCGAAATCGCCGATTGCCGCGCCCATTCCGTTTTCATCGTCAGGCGTAAATCCGCTGGCACCGAAAGTGCCATTGCCATTGTTGATGAGCACTTTTGATCCGCGAAAATCGGACACCATCAGAATATCAAGATCGCGGTCTCCATCAATGTCCGCAAAAGCCGGAGCAAACGTGTAGTCGAAGTTTGGCCCCAACACGCCTTGCGGCAGGTCAAAGGCCAATAGGCCTGCAACGCCGCTTGTCTGGCTTGCCGGCGTGAACCGGATCGTCCCGCCGCTGCTGTCATTGCGCCATAGCGTTTCGGTTTCGCCCGGAATGGTCGGGTCGCGCGGGGTTCCCCAATGCGCCATTAGAACATCGAGATCACCATCGGCGTCATAGTCGCCCAAGGCCATCGAAATGGTCTGGTCAGCGCTTGCAGTGTCAAAGCCCGAACCTGCGGTCACATCGGCGAAATTTCCGGTGCCATCATTGGCGAAAACCTTGGTTGGCCCGCCCTCCAATCCGCCTAGCAGAAGATCAAGATCGCCATCTCCGTCAACGTCTCCGAAGGTCGGGCCACTGTGTCTGCCATTGCTCGTTCCGCCAAGCGAGAATGCCACACCGGCGGCAGCGGCGCGCTCGTCAAATCGCGTGCCGCCCTGATTGATGTAGAGCAGGTTTGGACCGCTATCACCGCGCGCCACGAACACATCGATATCGCCATCATTGTCGATATCGCCGGATGCGGCGCCTCCAGCAAACTGAGCCACCATCGGGTTAAGCCCCGCTGAAAAACCAAAGCTATGATTAATTTGCATCGCAGTAGTCTGATTTGAGAAAGTCGTGTTCGGTCCGCCGGGCAGAGTTGCGGATGCTGAGGCGGTTGGAGTGGGTGTGGGGCCGCCAGAGACCGCGCCACTTGAGGGAGCAGGCGAGCCACTGCCTCCGCCGCAAGCGCTCAAGGCGAGGGCGCACAGCGCACTGTTCGTCAATGCGGTCACGCACGTCTTTGTCATTCCCGATACCTCTCAAGCCGCAATCTCAGTCACGACAATGCAAAAGTTTGCATAAATTTCTGACTTAATAAAGCAGTTTTCTGGTGCTATAGAAACATATGAGAGAAATATTTGCAGGAATTTGCATAAAACTTCATATGAAGCGTGCGTTCCTGTCAGGGAGGGATACATGACAGATCTTCGGGCCAGC
>NZ_JAGSPC010000005.1 GCF_019204045.1 Erythrobacter crassostreae
CCGGCCGGTCCGTCCGATCCTGTGAACATAATCATCAGGGTGCCATGGCGTGTCGAAGTTAAACACGTGCGAAACACCTTTGATATCAAGCCCGCGCGCGGCGACATCAGATGCAACAAGAATGTTGATCTCGCCCGACTTAAAGCGCTCGAGCTCCTTCTGGCGCGTCGACTGGTCGATATCGCCATGGATCTCGCCGCTCTTGAAACCATTCCGCTGCAAGGCCTTGTTCAGCTCACGGACGGTTGTTTTCTTGTTCGAAAACACAATCGCGGTATCGACATGGTCATTGTTAAGCAGCCACTCCAGCGTATCGCGTTTCTTGCGCTGTTCTACGCTAATCTTGAATGCCGTAATGTCTTTGTTGGTCGTTGCAGCACGAGCCGTTTCGATCCGCTTCGGATTGCTCATAAACTTCTTCGCGAGCTTTTCGATCGGCGCAGGCATCGTTGCCGAAAACAGCATCGTCTGGCGTGTGTCAGGCAATTTATCGCAAATGAACTCAATGTCGGGGATGAAACCCATGTCGAGCATGCGATCTGCCTCATCAATGACGAGCAGTTCACAGCCATTCAGCAAAATTTTGCCCCGCTCGAAAAGATCCATTAGGCGGCCCGGCGTCGCGATCAATACATCGACACCTTCATTCAGCGTCTTGAGCTGGTCCCCCATCTGAACGCCGCCGATAAGAAGCGCCATCTTCAGATCGTGGTTTTTGCCATACTTTTCAAAGTTCTCAGCAACCTGTGCAGCCAGTTCCCGCGTCGGTTCGAGGATAAGCGAGCGCGGCATGAGTGCGCGGCGACGGCCCGATGCCATCACATCAATCATCGGCAATACAAAACTCGCGGTTTTGCCAGTACCCGTCTGCGCGATGCCGATCAGGTCCCTCATCATCAGAACCGTGGGAATGGCTTCCGCCTGGATAGGCGTCGGCTCGCTATAGCCAGCGTCGTCGACAGCTTTTAGCAATTCAGGCGAAAGGCCGAGATCGGCGAATGTCATACGTTTGATTATGTCCGGATAAAGCGGCGCGAACGCCGTCAAAGTAAAATGCGCTGCCAAATTGTGCTATACACCATCCGCAACCATGCGAGGCATTTGCGTAAAATTACGCCAAAAGTCAAGAAATGCAGGGTTCTTAAGCCATCGCCGGCAGGCCGCGGCTTACTCGCTAACGGCGATTAGCTGACGCATCCGCTCAACTTCGCATTTTGCACCGCTTCTGGATTGCAGCTTGTCGCGGTCAATACAGAGCTTTCCGTCATCGCTCTTTTCGACATAGAAACCCGAATAAAAATCGCGGGCACGGCAGGCTTTTTCCAGGTTCGCAGATATAATCCGCGCATCGCGCATAAAGAACAGCAGCCGATTACCGCTGCCTGTCTGAACGCCTGCAATTCCGCCAACCGGAACACACTTGTCCATCTTGCGCTCTTCATATTGCGTGTTGAGCCCTTGACGAGGTAGCTGCGCCACGAGGCTATTGCGATTACGGTTTCTTGCCGGAGCAATACGAAGTATAACCCGCCGTTGGATGCGAACTTGGCGAACGATTTGGCCGCCGCGAAACGCGTCTAACGGTGCTACATTTGTGCGCTGCGCCGGGTAACGCTGAGAAACCAATATAACTTTGTGCGATGCCGTTTTCTCGTTCGCGTCCTGTGAGGAAACGACTGGCTCACCTGCACTTACCATCGCCGAGCCAGCCGCGAGTTCGCTGCTCTGGCCGAGCAACGGCAGCAGCAATGCAATTGGCGTCGCAAGGGCAAACAGACTTGGCATTGTTAGGAAACTGTCTCCATTTCCTGGTGTCGCTAGCGTAACCAACTGTGTCACGTGAGTTGGCGCATTAGCGCGCAGGATTGAACCTTCGCTTAACTAGCTCTGCTCTTCGCATGAAGTAACTAGCTTTATCGCGCCAAGTTGTGACATAGACGCCACAATTATGAACACCCAGCCCCATTCGGAAGCCTTCCTCAGGGAAGCAGCAGAATTGCTCGGTCCTAAAGGACTGACCCGTGAAGACGATGTGCTGCTCCCTTGGCTCACTGATTGGCGCGGACGATATTCAGGGCGAGCTATCGGATTGGCTTCTCCTGCTTCGACGTACGAAGTTTCTAAACTGGTCAAACTCTGCGCGAAACATGCGGTCCCTATCGTCCCGCAGGGCGGCAATAGCGGGATGGCTGGCGGCGCTACGCCTGATGAAAGCGGCGATGCCCTTCTTCTGTCACTCCGAAGGATGGACGCCATCCGGTCCTGTGACGCTGAGGCCGGTCAATGCGTTTGCGAAGCGGGTGTCATTTTGCAAACACTGCACGACGCCGCAGATGCGGTGGATATGCGCTTCCCACTGACGCTGGGCGGCAAAGGTTCGGCAACAATCGGCGGGCTTGTCTCCACCAATGCAGGCGGCACACAGGTTTTGCGGCACGGAACGATGCGTGCGCAAGTGCTCGGGATCGAAGCCGTGCTGGCTGACGGCGGCATATTTGATGGCCTGACCGCTCTAAAGAAAGACAACCGCGGTTTCGATCTAAAACAGCTGCTGATCGGATCAGAAGGAACGCTTGGCATCATTACTGCCGCCACTTTGCGCATTTTGCCCGCGACTAGAGCTCGCGCAACCGCTTGGGTCGGGCTGGCGAGCATTCAAGATGCGAGATCATTGCTTCGCTATGCTGATCGGGCGATCGGTGATGCGCTTGAAGGTTTCGAAGTTGTTCCAGATCACTGCCTCGATAGCGTTCTGAATCACCTTCCCGATGCCCGTGCACCTCTTGCAGGGCGTCATGCCTGGAATGCCCTTATAGAGTGCGCCGGGGATGACGCGGACGGTGCAACGCTAATCGAACAGCTCGAAAACGTGCTCGCCGGCGCAATGGAATCTGACCTTCTAGAGGACGCTGTGATTGCGTCGAACGAGACCCAATCCGAAGCGTTTTGGAACCTGCGTGATTCAATTTCTGCCGCCGAAAGAGCGCTCGGCCCAGCAATGCAGCATGATATCTCTGTGCCGGTTGAGCAAATGCCGGAGTTTATTGAAGCTTCCATCTCACAAGTCGAGGACGCTTTCCCCGGCACACGCGGCGTTGCATTCGGCCACCTAGGGGATGGCAACGTGCATTTCCACGTACTCGCCCCAAGCGGTGCCGTTTCTGGTGCTTGGGAGGATAGTGAGGGCAAAAGGATCAGTTCACATGTTCACGATCTGGTGACTCAATGGGGCGGTTCGATCAGCGCGGAGCACGGAATCGGCCAGATGAAAATCGAGGAGTTGGGCCGTCTGGGCGATCCTGTTTCGCTCAGCATCATGCGCAACGTAAAAAGCGCTCTCGATCCGCAGGGTCTGCTCAATCCGGGCAAGCTTGTACCTCCGAATAACCTCATAAACGACGCTTAGTCGCGGACCGCTTGCGCGCAAGGCGCGAACCGCCTAAAGCGCCGTGCCAACGGCTATGACTATACGTCAAAAGCTGAGACTAGAGACAACAATCAGATAATTTCGGAGACATTCCATGGCCAGCGCGCCGCAGCCACAACTTCCGCTGTTCTACAAAGATCTGCTTCCGCTTAACAGCAACGAGCATGGTGACTGGAAAGTCAGCCCGTTCGACAATGCAGACTTCCTTGCTGAAACTCACGCAATTCCGCTCACTGTCGACGAATTTGTTGACGCGCAGCGCGATTATCCGATTGTTTTCACAGCCGGCGACAATCCTCTGCCGATTGCTCTTATGGGTCTCAACGAAGGCGTGAACACATACATTGGTGATGATGGAAAGCTCGTGGCAGACGTTTACGTGCCTGCTTACGTACGCCGTTATCCATTTATCCTCGCGAAACTGCAGCAGGACAGCGACGACATGTCGCTTTGCTTCGATCCAACAACCGGTGTTGTTGGTGCGAACAAAGAAGGTCAGGCGCTTTTTGATGGCGGTGATCCGACCGAGTACACAACCAACGTTCTGGAATTCTGTAAGAATTTCGAAGAAGCGGGTCAGCGCACCAAGGCATTTCTTGAAGAGCTCAAGAAGCTCGACATTTTGATGGATGGCGAAATTGCGATCACCCGCAGTGATGCACCTGACACGCCTTTTGTTTACCGCGGCTTCCGCATGGTTGATGAGAAGAAGCTTCGCGAATTGCCAACAGAAACGGTTGAAACGCTGAACAAGAACGGTATGGGCATGCTGATCCACGCTCATATGTTCTCGCTGAACCTGATGCGTAAACTGTTTGAGCGGCAATCTGCACAAGGCAAAGTCCCTGCTCCGAACGCGAATGGCGCAGCTGTCCCGACCGCAAGCTAAGCTGCGCTAAGGCGAAGCAAAGAAAATCTGAATTCCGCTGAGGCGGGGTGTCTCTTGAAGGCACCCCGCCTCAGTCATATCTACTCCCCGTAGGCGGCGTCCCCCTCATCTGCCGCCTGCGACTGCCCCATTGGGCGCAGTCCTCCCTGAACCTTGGCCACCTCGCACACCCCTAACAATTGCGAGGTGGCTTTTTTTCAATTTTTCAGAAGCTTGCGATCAGGATATCATCTTGATCCTGTCATTCTGCCGCCTGCGCCATTCGGCCACCTGCGGCAAGGTGAGCCGTTTCCGCTCCAAGTTCTCTCACCAGTCCGGCCAGCATATTCGCCAATGGCCGCAATGCGTCGCTTGGCTCGCTGAGCCGATCGTCAAGGTAAGTCGATCGGCACATTTCGACTTGCGCGGCGTGTATACCGCGCACTGGTGAGGCATGGCGGTCCAGCACATATCCACCAGAATAGGGTCGGTTATGTGCTACAGCTTTCCCATTCCCTTCAAGAAAGCGACAAGCACGCGTGATGAGGCTGTGATGGCACGAAGAGCCAAACCGATCGCCCAGCACAATTTGCGGGGCATGGTCCTGCCCGGATTGACGCCTGAGCGGCGGCATCGAATGGAGATCTATCAACAATGCAGCCCCCCATTCGTCACGAATCCGCTCAAGCTCGCGCGCCAGGAATGCGTGGTAAGGACGGTGAATGCTATCGATTCGGCGATCTAACTCATCTCTAGTTAGTCGTTGCCGCCAGATTTCTCCAAAACCAGGCAGTCTACGTGGCACGAGCCCCAGACCACTTCTGGCGCGGCGATTGGTGCCCGTAAGCACCGGTTCTGGCTTTGTTGATCGACGGGCCGGTCCGTCGATCATTTCCCAATCCACATCGTCGTGCGCTCTATTCAAATCGAGCATCGCACGCGGAGCGTGAGCGACTAAAAGCCCTGCCCCTGTTGCCTTGGCGATTTCAACGCCCAGCAAGTCGACATATCGGTCTTCCAGCCGGAGCTGGCTCAACTCAGAATCGCGCATTTGCGCTAATGTTTCAGCGGGATAAACACGGCCCGCATGGGGAACTGCAATCAGAACGGGAAGGGGCATCGAATGCGGCGAAACGTGAGTAAAGGCTGGGCCATGCAGTTCATCTTGGACCGCCCCGCCCGACCTGCTCGACATCAGGCCTTGACGCGGGTCGTCGCCAAACGATGTTCCTCGGGAAGAAAGGCGATTGCTTTTGCTCATCAATCGGCATTGCTGCCTGCTTTCCATCATCGTGTCAAAGCCTTACATAGTACACCGCCAGCCCCAACTCGTCTCAATTTCGGGCAACCTACATTCTCGATAAGATTTCTTAAGTTCATCTCTGTACTGACCATACTCATGACAGCGAATCGTGCCCCCCGAATCCTTCTTGCCGAAGATGAAGAAGCCATGCGCACCTATTTGGAACGTGCACTGACCAATGCTGGCTACGACGTCAGCACGGTAGACAGAGGCACAGAAGCAATCCCGCTGTTAGAGAAAGAGCAATTCGATTTGCTGCTTTCTGACATCGTAATGCCGGAGATGGACGGGATTGAGCTCGCACAGCGCTGCGCAGAGATATCACCGCGCACCAAAGTGATGTTCATAACAGGGTTTGCAGCTGTTTCTCTTCGGGCGAGCCGCGAACAGCCACACGCCAAGGTCCTATCAAAGCCATTCCATTTGCGCGATCTTGTACTCGAGGTGGAACGGGTCTTCGAAGAGCAGCGCGAAGCCAGCCTTTAGGGTCAAAGTTGCATGCCGCCGCGCGCTTAGGTCTTGCACCTTTATTTCTGCCGCGCTAATGGGCCGCTCCCGCTTACGAAATAAGCGGATATTTGATGGTGCGGGCGCATAGCTCAGGGGTAGAGCACTGTATTGACATTGCAGGGGTCGGAAGTTCAAATCTTCCTGTGCCCACCATCAAGATGATTTGAGCAGAAGCGCCGGGTTTCCGGCGCTTTTTGCGTTTTTGGACCTCGAAAAGCCTCCTGCTGACCTTGAATGCCAGCGCGCCTCTGCTAGAGCGCGTTCGAGGGATCAATACAGACATCCTATCGCACAAATGTAGTCCAGAAGGGATGAGGCGTTAGCCATGCAGAAAATCAAAGTACAAAACCCGGTCGTCGAGCTTGACGGCGATGAGATGACAAGGATCATCTGGCAGTGGATCCGCGAACGCCTGATCCTGCCTTATCTCGACATCGATCTGAAATATTATGATCTTTCAATCGAAAAACGCGATGAAACCGATGATCAGATCACCATCGATGCGGCAAACGCGATCAAAGAACACGGTGTCGGCGTAAAATGCGCGACCATCACGCCTGATGAGCAGCGCGTCGAAGAATTTGACCTTAAAAAGATGTGGCGTTCGCCCAACGGCACGATCCGCAACATCCTTGGCGGTGTCGTCTTCCGTGAACCGATCGTAATCGACAACGTTCCGCGTTTGGTACCTGGCTGGACTGATCCAATTGTGGTCGGCCGTCATGCCTTTGGCGACCAATACCGCGCCACCGACACGCTGATCCCTGGTCCGGGTAAACTGCGCCTCGTTTTCGAAGGCGAAGATGGCCAGAAAATCGACCTGGACGTATTCGAATTTGAAACCTCGGGCGTCGCTATGGCGATGTACAATCTTGACGATTCTATCCGCGCGTTCGCCCGCGCCTCGATGAATTATGGTCTCGACCGCAAGTGGCCCGTTTATCTGTCGACGAAGAACACCATCATGAAGAAATATGATGGCCGCTTCAAAGACTTGTTTGAAGAAGTCTACGAAACTGAATTTGCCGACAAGTTCAAAGAAGCTGGCATCACTTACGAGCACCGCTTGATCGACGATATGGTTGCTTCAGCCCTTAAGTGGAGCGGTAAGTTCGTGTGGGCATGTAAGAATTATGACGGCGACGTTCAGTCGGACACTGTGGCACAGGGCTTTGGCTCGCTGGGTCTTATGACTTCTGTCTTGATGACCCCGGACGGCAAAACTATCGAGGCGGAGGCCGCGCACGGCACTGTGACCCGTCACTTCCGGCAGCACGAGCAAGGGAAGGCGACGTCAACCAATCCAATCGCATCGATCTTCGCTTGGACGCGCGGCCTTATGTACCGCGGCAAATTCGACAACACACCGGAAGTTGTGAAGTTTGCAGAAACGCTTGAGCGGGTTTGCATCCAGACTGTCGAGAACGGTCAGATGACAAAGGATCTCGCATTGCTGATCGGGCCAAGTCAGAATTGGCAGACGACCGAGCAATTCTTTGAGTCGATCGTACACAACCTCGAGACAGAGATGCAAAGCTGGTCCTAACTAAACCGGAACAGACGTATCAATACAGTGTAAAGAGAGGGTGGCACGTTCGAATGAACGCGCCGCCCTTTTTTCAATCAGGATAGCACACGAATGCCTCAACCCCGCCGCAAAGCACGCCTCGAAATCCGACAGGCTAAGCTCAATGATGTGCGTGCTATCGGTGACCTTGTGCGCAGGGCCTACGCTGATCTGCCTGCCTACACGCAGGGCGAAATTCGCGGGCAGATTAACAATTACTCTGACGGCTGCTTTATCGCGAAATTGGACGGTGAGATCGTCGGCTATTGCGCATCGATGCGGCTCGATGAGGATGTCGCATTGGCAGATCACACTTGGGACGAAGTAACTGGTAACGGTTTCGGCTCTCGCCATGACCCGACGGGGGACTGGCTTTATGGGTATGAAATGTGCGTCGATCCCGGCGTGCGCGGAACGCGGCTTGGGCGCAGGCTTTATGAGGAACGCCGTGCGTTAGCAGAGCGGCTTGATCTTAAAGGCATTGTGTTTGGCGGCCGGATGCCTGGCCTAGCCAAGGCAATGCGTCGCAAGACGAACCGAGCAGATTCGCCTGAGGAGTACCTCCAAAAGGTTATCGACACCAAAATCCATGATCCAGTGTTGCGTTTCCAGCTAGCCAACGGATTCGAGCCGCACGGCATCCTGAGCGATTACTTGCCAGAAGATAAACAATCCAGAGCCAACGCCGTACGCATGATCTGGCGCAACCCCTATGTCGATGTGGACTCACCTCCGAAGCACCGTCTTCCACGCGATGTAGAGAGTGTTCGGATCGCGACATGCCAATTGCAGGCGCGTGCTGTGGCCGATTTCGACGAGTTCATGAAACAGGTCGAGTACTTCGTCGACGTCGCCGCAGACTACGAGAGCGACTTCATCGTCTTTCCAGAGCTATTCACTTTGATGCTGCTTAGCGCAGAAGAGAAAGAACAAAGCCCGCTGGAATCGATCGAACTCTTAAGCGAATATACGCCGCGCATTCGCAAACGCCTCTCCGATATGGCCC
Organism: Erythrobacter crassostreae; assembly: GCF_019204045.1. Taxonomy (GTDB): domain Bacteria; phylum Pseudomonadota; class Alphaproteobacteria; order Sphingomonadales; family Sphingomonadaceae; genus Erythrobacter; species Erythrobacter crassostreae. The sequence goes on from NZ_JAGSPC010000005.1 coordinate 8,682, forward strand.
TGTCGTATAACATCAACATCATAGGCGGCTCTCATCCGACGCGCATGCCGGACGGCGATATCCATAATGTCGCCTATGTCTGCCTTCGGGATGGTTCAATTCATGCGCAGGAAAAGATTCACCCCACCCCTAACGAGGCGTATTGGTGGAACATCAAAGGCGGCGATAGCATCGATGCAATCCCGACCGATTGTGGCCCTATCGGCGTACTAATTTGCTATGATAGCGAATTTCCGGAGCTTGCCCGACGGCTTGTAGATGAAGGTGCTCGGATCATCTTTGTGCCGTTCTGCACAGACAGCAGACAGGGCTATTTGCGCGTGCGCTATTGCGCCCAGGCGCGCGCTATTGAAAACCAATGCTATGTCGTGATGAGCGGGAACGTCGGGAACCTGCCGAATGTTGCAAATATGGACATTCAATACGCTCAAAGCTGTATCCTTACGCCTTGCGATTTCCCATTTGCGCGTGACGGTATCGCCGCAGAGGCTAGCGAAAATGTAGAAACACTGACGATAAGTGACGTGAATCTTGCCGACCTTAGCTGGGCTCGCGCTGAAGGGACCGTCCAAAACCTCCATGACCGCCGTTTCGACCTATACAGGATCGAATGGGATAAGCGTGTCGGCAACATCTCGGATCCGCTTGGTCTGCCTGCCGATAGTCAGAATGACGGATGACATGGCCCAAAGCGCAGAGTAAGCCGCGATAATGGCCGGCGAACTCACCATGTCCCCTGTAATGCAGGATGCACTCGTAATTCTGGGTGCAGCCGGCATTGTGATACCGGTTTTCGCCCGCTTCCGCGTAACCCCAATCATCGGTTTCATTGTTATCGGGTTGTTGGTGGGGCCTTTCGGTCTTGGCACGTTCGTCGATCAGGCGCCGTGGCTGCAATATGTCACCATTTCGGACCCCGAACGACTGGCTCCATTTGCCGATTTTGGAATCATCCTGCTTTTGTTCGCCATCGGGTTAGAACTGTCATTCAACCGACTTTGGCAGATGCGCAAACTGGTGTTTGGCCTCGGCTCGTTAGAACTGCTGATTATCGGATCGGTATCTGCCGCATTCTTCGGTTGGTACGCGGGTATGGAAACAATCCCGGCTCTCGCGCTCGGCTTTGCACTCGCATTTTCGTCCACTGCAATCGTTCTTCCGATATCTGGCACCAAATCGCCAGTCGGACGAGCTGCGCTTTCGATGCTGCTGTTCGAAGACATCATGATCGTACCAATCATCTTCATTCTTGGCGCCCTCGCCCCGAATGCCGCCGATGAAGGGTGGACCGGACTTACGGAGACATTGGTCCAAGGCGGGTTGGTGATTGTTGTCTTGCTCGTGCTTGGCCGTTTTGCCCTTCCCCGTTTGTTTTCTCAGGCGGCTCGCACAAAAAGCCCTGAGCTGTTTCTGGCGGCGTCACTACTGGTCGTAATCGGCGCCAGTCTCGCGACGGCGGCGACGGGCCTGTCACCAATCGTTGGCGCATTGATCGCAGGCCTTCTGATTGCAGAAACGGAATATCACGGCGAAGTCGAGAGCATTATGGAGCCCTTTAAAGGGCTCGCGCTGGGCGTGTTCCTTATCACCATCGGCATGAGCATTGATGTCATGACGATCATTGGAGACTGGGCCAATATCGCAGCCGCAGTCGTCGGGGTTTTGCTGTTCAAAGCTGTCGTCACCGGTTCATTGCTCCGGATGATGGGGGCGAGACGCAGCACTGCGGCGGAAACAGGTGTCCTGATGGCAAGCCCGAGCGAGACAACCCTCATCGTCTTAGCCGCCGCGACGAGCGCTTTGGTGATTGATACAGAAACAGCGCAGTTCTGGCAGATCGTGACGGCAATCGGCCTTACAGTCACACCGCTTCTCGCCAAGCTTGGGCGGGTGATTGCACGGAAGGTGGAGGCAGTGCCGGAACTGCCCGAAGATGATCACGATGAACAACGCACAATCATAATCGGTGGGGGCCGAGTTGGCCGATTGATCGCGGACATGCTGAAAGCGCACGAGCAGCCTTACGTCATCCTCGATTCTGATCCCGATATGATCGACGGTGCAAAACGTGGCGGCTATCGAGCGATATTTGGCGATGCCGCTCGCGGTGACGCCCTCACCCGGCTTGGGATTGAGCGGTCTCCGGCGCTGGTCCTGACGATGGACGAACCGGTTCTGGCCCAACGTCTCGTTTCAAGATTACGAGCGCAACATCCTGATCTCCTGATCGTCGCTCGTGCACGCGATACAGACCACGCAGCACAACTCTATCGTGCAGGCGCGAGTCATGCGGTGCCGGAAAACCTCGAAAGCTCCCTCCAGCTTTCAGAAGCTGTTCTGGTCGATATTGGAGTGGCCATGGGACCCGTTATCGCTTCGATTCACGAGAAACGTGACGAGTACCGAGAACGCCTCGAGCGTGATGGCGGCCTTTCCGAAAAGCCGAAACTCCGCACATCGACAACAACTCTCGAAGCATGAGCGCGGCTTATTAGCCGCCGATCACGGCTTTCGCTGCGTTGATAGCCTCATCGCCTTTACTTCCATCGGGTCCGCCGCCTTGAGCCATATCTGGCCGGCCGCCTCCGCCCTTCCCGCCTAGAGCCTCGACGCCTGCGCGAACCAGTTCGACTGCACTGTGCTCAGCAGTAAGGTCATCTGTGACCCCTGCTGCAATGCTCGCCTTCCCGTCATTCACGGCGACAATGACCGCGACTCCCGACCCAAGGCGTTGCTTGGCCTCATCCAGCAAAGGTCGCAGTTCTTTCGGATTCAAACCCTCAATCACTTGCCCGCTGAAACTGATACCAGCAATTTCTTCGTCGGTAGGTGCGACACCGGCATCTCCGCCTCCGCCGCCAAGCGCAAGTGCCTTTTGAGCCTCGGCGAGCTCCTTTTCGAGCCGCTTACGCTCCTCTAGCAACGCCAAAATGCGCGCTGGCACCTCCTCTGGAGTCGCACGAATTGTGCTGGCAGCCGCTTTCAATGCGTCTTCCCGTTCGACAAGCCACGTCCGTGCTGCTTCGCCGGTCAATGCCTCGATACGCCGCACACCAGAGGATACCGCGCTCTCGGATATGATCCGGAACACGCCGATGTCGCCGGTTGCGTTGACGTGGGTGCCACCGCACAATTCGACGGAATAATTGCGCCCCTCTTGCCCAGTGCGACCCATAGAGAGAACTCGCACTTCATCGCCATATTTCTCGCCGAACAAAGCAAGAGCGCCTGCTTCGACTGCATCATCGGGGCTCATCAATCGAGTCGCCACCGGCTCGTTGGCACGGATTTCGGTATTCACTTCGGCTTCAATGGCCCGCACGTCCTCGTTTGTAAGTCCCGTTGGGTGAGAGAAATCGAACCGCAGTCTATCCTGAGCTACCAAAGACCCCTTTTGGGTAACATGACCGCCCAATTGATTGCGGAGTGCGGCATGGACAAGGTGAGTAGCTGAGTGGTTGGCACGAATTTGCGCACGCCGTTCTCCATCAACTTCCAACTGCACGTTGTCGCCGATAGAGATTTTCCCAGCGCCTACCTTAGCGTGGTGGGCGTGGATCCGGCCGAGCGGTTTGCTGGTGTCACTAACAGCGGCGGAAAAACCTGTCGGGGTGGAAATTGCTCCAGTATCACCCGCTTGGCCGCCGCTTTCGCCGTAAAAAGGCGTCTGATTGGTAAGGATTACAACCTCATCGCCAACGCTGGCCTCCGGAACTTCATTGCCATCCTTCAAGATCGAAACAACTGTGCCTTCGCCTGAAGTTGCCGCGTAGCCGGTGAACTCGGTGCTGCCTTCGCGTTCAGCAATATCGAACCAGACCTCACCAGATGCTGCCTCTCCGGAGCCTTTCCAGGCCGCGCGAGCGGCTTCCTTTTGACGGGTCATCGCCTCATCAAATCCCCCCCGGTCCACTCCGATGCCGCGCGCGCGCAATGCGTCTTCAGTCAGATCATATGGAAATCCATAGGTGTCGTAGAGTTTGAACGCCGTTTCACCATTAAGCTCGTCGCCGTCGCTCATGGTGCCTGTCGCGTCATCAAGAAGCTTGAGCCCTTTGTCGAGCGTCCGTCGAAACTGCGTTTCCTCGCGTTCGAGCACTTCTTCGATCAATGCCTGACCGCGAACCAATTCAGGATATGCCTGCCCCATCTCGGTGACGAGCCCCGGCACCAATCGGTGCATCAATGGCTCGCTAGCCCCGAGCAGGTGGGCGTGCCTCATTGCCCTCCGCATGATTCGGCGCAGCACGTAACCGCGCCCTTCATTGGAAGGGAGAACTCCGTCTGCCATCAGAAAACTGGTCGAACGCAGATGATCTGCGATCACTCTGTGGCTCGCGACATTGTCACCTTCAGCAGCAACGCGTGTTAGGCGCTCCGAAGCAGAAATCAGTGACCGGAAAGTGTCCGTGTCGTAGTTGTTGTGCACTCCCTGCATGACCGCCGCGATCCGCTCGAGCCCCATCCCCGTATCAATAGAGGGACTTGGCAAATCGCATCGCTTTCCATCCGACTGCTGATCGAATTGCATGAAGACGAGGTTCCAAATTTCAACAAATCGATCTCCATCTTCGTCGGGACTACCGGGAGGTCCGCCAAAGATATGATCGCCGTGATCGTAGAAAATTTCTGAACATGGCCCGCATGGCCCTGTCTCACCCATCGACCAGAAATTATCGTTCGTAGAGATACGGATAATTCGGTTCTCGGGTAAACCCGAGATCTTGCGCCATAGCTCAAAGGCCTGATCGTCGGTGTGATAGACCGTTGCTGTCAATTTGTCCGGCGACAAGCCCCATTCGCGGGTGAGTAAGGTCCACGCGTTCTCGATTGCCTGTTCTTTAAAGTAATCTCCGAAAGAGAAGTTGCCGAGCATTTCGAAGAACGTGTGATGTCTGGCCGTGTAACCAACATTGTCCAGATCGTTGTGTTTCCCGCCTGCTCGCACGCATTTCTGCGACGATGTCGCACGCGGTGCAGGCGGCGTTTCTAGGCCGGTAAAGGCATTCTTGAATGGTACCATCCCCGCGTTCACGAACATCAGCGTCGGATCGTTATACGGCACCAGCGGCGCACTCTGCACCTCCGCATGATCAGCGTTGCCAAAGAAGTCGAGAAACGACCGGCGAATATCATTGGTTGACGTCATAGGATGGCAGTTAAGCAATGCACCGCGCGGCGACAAGGCACTGCGTGATTCTAACCCACTCAATGTCGCAGTTTGGCCTTACAAAATTCGCCATCTCTAGGTTTCCAGATACAGAAAAACCGGCCTCGCCTTATGTCCTGGGGTGGGACTGGCGAGCGCCGGTTTTCCGGTTTTCCGGGCGCTGCAGCGATCGCAGCCTAGCCCGCTTGAGGATCAGTCGTCGGGGTTCGCGTCCGGCCCCGCCATCATTTCCTCGGCGACCTCGTCGGTGCGGCCGCGGATAGCGGCTTCCAACCGGTCACAAACTTCTGGGTTTTCCTTGAGATAGGTCTTGGAATTTTCACGACCCTGCCCGATGCGGACACTGTCATAGGAATACCAACTGCCCGATTTCTCCACGAGCCCTGCCTTCACGCCGAGATCGAGAATTTCGCCGCGCTTCGAAACGCCCTCTCCATACATGATGTCGAATTCGACTTGCTTAAATGGCGGAGCGACCTTGTTCTTCACCACTTTGACGCGGGTCGAGTTGCCGATCACTTCATCACGATCTTTGATCTGACCGATGCGGCGAATGTCGAGACGGACCGAAGCGTAGAATTTGAGCGCGTTACCACCAGTGGTTGTTTCTGGGTTGCCGTACATCACGCCAATTTTCATGCGCAGCTGGTTGATGAAGATCACCATACACTTTGAACGGTTGATCGACCCGGTTAGCTTGCGCAGTGATTGGGACATAAGCCGCGCTTGAAGACCAACATGAGAATCGCCCATTTCGCCTTCGATTTCAGCGCGCGGAACAAGCGCCGCGACCGAGTCGACCACCAACACATCAATCGCATTAGACCGTACGAGAGTGTCGGTAATTTCCAGCGCCTGCTCACCTGTATCAGGCTGAGAGACGATCAGTTCATCAATATCTACGCCCAGCTTCTTTGCATAAACAGGATCAAGTGCATGCTCGGCATCGACAAATGCTGCCGTGCCGCCCGCTTTTTGCGCTTCGGCGATCACATGCAGCGCTAGCGTAGTTTTACCGGAGCTTTCCGGACCATACACTTCGATCACGCGACCTTTAGGCAGGCCGCCAATGCCAAGCGCAATATCAAGGCCGAGCGAGCCGGTTGAAATCGCCTCAATTTCCATCGCCTCTTTCGAGCCGAGCTTCATCGCTGAGCCCTTGCCGAATGCACGATCAATCTGAGCGAGCGCGGCGTCGAGCGCCTTTGAACGGTCCACGGATTTTTCCTTATCTACCAACTTAAGATTAGTAGCCATCGCACGGCCTCCTTAACTTGCCTAGAGGTGATCAGGAATTATCGACCGCCCCCTTGTGAAGACAGTATGTATTCCATTTGTTCCAGAAGAACAAGAGTGGAACAAAAAATTTCCTACAGATGTACAGTAAAGCGCTGATCAGCGCGAATTTCCGCGGATTTTCCAGCGAAAATCTCGTGTAGAGTTGGCCGCAATTTTGATTTCAACGATCTCGTATCCATTCTTCACGCGGGTTTTGGTTCCGCGCGGCCGGATACTCCACTCACCTGATTCGCCAAGCAATAAACGGATCGTCACATCGTGAGGATTGGCATTGCGCAGCTCGGCCTGCATCTTAACCCATTTGCGGCCATTCTCGTCCGGCTCGGCATCTTCTTTGATCCGGCCGCAAGAGACGTTGACTTGATTGCTGTTTGGCAATTCCAATTCGATATCTTGCCCCCGCGCATAGTCACGCAAGTCGGTTTGCGCGACCATCTGAATGCCAAAACCGCCGGGTTCGTATAGCGTCATTGCCCCTTGTGGCAGAGCCACACCCAGACCATTTTTGTCTGTGTTCTTGGTTACAAGCAGCATCCCTGCTGGGGCAAACTCTCCTTCTGGGTCGCGCCAATAATAGGGACTGCACTCAGTCAGGTAGAGCAAGCGCGCTTTGACCTGCTGCTTGTTAAGGAACGCCACCTGTTTCAGCCCTTTTGCCGAAACGGTAACACGCTTTGGAACGCGATAGAGTTTCAGATCGCCAAGCTGCTCTTCTTGAGCCGACATCACCGCAACCGGAGCTCCAGCCTCCATATTCGACCGCTTCATACGCGAGCCAGTAACGACAATCATATCGCCTTCAGCATAGCCCACTGGCGCTGGAGAAGGAGGCGGCGGAGGCGGCGCTACTGGAATTGGTGAACCTTGTTTCGTGTTGCCCAAAGGGTAGCATGTCAGGCGCAGCGGGCTAGCAACGGGTGGATCAGCAAGGCTCTCAAAATCACTCTCGATATTGAGGGTTCCGGCGATCACCAGAAGCTGCGCGTTCTCGAACGACTGCCCGTTATCATTCACAAGGCTGAGCCAACTGAGCAGGTTCATTTCGAACTCTTCGCCGCGCCCCGGCTTTTCTTTAAAGGTGGCGATGTAGTCGGCCTGCCAATCAAAACCCCAAGCGAGGTAGGTAAGCGTCACCTCAAAGGTGCCACCGCTCTCATCCTGCGTATCAATCGAGAAAACTGGCCTTGCCGATAGCCCTGTAGGCACACCATCAAATGTCAGTGTTTCAGGGATGCCTGCGCAACGAACAGCTTCAAATCCGCCGCCAGATTGCAATACCAACCCGCCGTCCGCTCGTGTGCGCACGATTGCCCGTTCGGAAACGGCCTCACCTGTCGCCGGATTAGTGCGGGTGATGGTGATGCGATTTCCAAGCGCACCGTTCACCAGCGCAGCCGGAGAAAGCAATTCAGCATTGCGATTCTTTTCGATGGTTCCACCGGGCAGACCAGTCACGATGGCGCTAACTGCGACCATTCCTTCCGCAACGCCATCGAAACGAATGGTCGATTGGCCGGCAGGAAGGGTGACGGTTCTCGTCTCGCTGATCATGGCGAAACCTTCCGGCCAATCGGCGTTCATCTCGTCCCCGACATCGCGATTGGGATCACGGTAGATCGTTACTGAGAGATCGGTTGGAGCCGAAGCATTTACGACAGCGCGCTGCTGCGCGTTTGCCGGCACGGCCAACAATGACAGTAGTAGAATGAGTATGGGAAAGCGCATGACTCGCAGCCCTTCCCTTAATAGCGGGTTTCGTAGGTGACCCTGACTACGCGCTTGCCCTCAGCAGGAACGGAGACAACCCATTTCCTTCGATCATAATTGATCTGTTCACCAACGACATCTTCGCTCACGATACGATAGTCATTCGCCCACCAATAGCGGTTGAGACCGCTTTGAGTCAGGTCCACGTCGATCGCATCATCTTTGGCATTTGTTAGCGTGTAGCGCATCGTGGTGCGGTAATATTTTTTGGGTCGCTCGACATCGACTTGCTGAACGATTTCACCGTCTTCGATCACACGGTACCGAGCGGAACGCTCCCATTCAGAGGATGTGATTGTCTCACGCTTTTCGACCTCGGCTTGTACAGTAATGTCAAAGGCATCGCCCGTCGCCAGCGAAAGTTCGCTGCCCATCGGCGTGTGGCCGATAGAGTTCTCTCCGATGAATTGCGGCGTTCCTTTGCTGTCTCGCTGGTAGAAACGGACCGTACCGGCAGGCAGCGCATCTCCTAGCCCCTGATTGCGAGAGGACGAGAACGAGATAGCGCTGGTTACGTTGACTGGATTGCTATCATTGCTCAGCCATCCGACATTGCGCTCATACACTTTGCGGGCCGGAACGCCTTGCACGTCTAGGAAACTGACCTGCTTGGTCTGCGCGTTCGCAATCGTGGTACGTCCTTCGATCGGATAGAGATAAAAATCGCCCAGCCGTTCGCGATTGGCGCTTTCTGTACCCGGGGTGATTCGTCCGCGTGAACTTCCGAAACCGCGGCCGCGCGAACCGTTCGGATTGCCCGCGACGAGCAACGTGTTCGCTTGATGGAAAGTCGTGCCAGTTTGATTGGTCAGCGTCACCCAGCCTTGCATATCAATCGAGTCTGTCGCTTCATTATACAGCGCGACATAATCCGAAGACCATCCGAGCCCGCTAGAAAGATACCTGAGCGATACCGGCCGGGCACCCGCGCGGCTGCTATCGATATTGACCGACAGAGTCGGCCTTGCCCGCAAATTTGGCGGCACCCGATCAAAGATCACGCGAACGGGCAAACCGTCGTCACGCAATACCTCGATCCGGTTGCCAATCCGGATCACAACACCGCCCGCCGTAGAAAGAACCGTTGCCCGCTCCCGTGTTTCGACGCCGGTCGCAGGGTTTGTGCGCAGCAGTGTGACGGTCTGGCCAATGGCCTTCTCCATCATCTTTGTTGGGGTCAGAAGATCATAGTCAAAGTTCTGTTCAATAATTGTGGTGTTGGGCGCGTAAAAACTGAGCGTCTGAGGACGTATCCGCGCCGATACATCAGGAAATTCGACCCTACTTTGCCCTTGCTGGATATTGATCTCGCGAACATCCTGAACCAGCGCCAGATTGTTGTTGTAAATGGTGACCGCTAGATCGCCTTGCTCTGTTTCGTCTTGAGCAGACGTGCTCTGGGAAATGGCAACCGTGGAAATCAACGCGGCCCCGCAAACTGAAGCGAACTTGGCTGCGCGGAAAAATGTTTTGGTATTCATGAACTGACCCTCCCCTGCGATCACAACCTATACGATAACGCGTGAAACAATATGCGCAATGAACAGTGTGGAGGCTACAGGTTCATAAAGATTTCCGCCCGAATTCAGGAAGATACTTTTTCAGACTTCGCAGCGTGCATTACCGAACTGACCTTGTCACCAATTGACGCGACGCTGAATGGCTTCGCAATGAAGTGCATATCAGGAATATCAATATCCTTGCGCAGTTGCTCTTCCGCATAGCCTGACATGAACAGCACTGGCATGTCCGGAATTCTCGAGCGAATTTCGCGAACCATCGCTGGTCCGTCCATTCCGGGCATGACCACATCACTCACGACAAGATCAAACTCGCCGCCGTCGGTGATGGCTTCCAGCCCGTCTTCGCCGCCAGGGCATGCGGTGACGTCATAACCGGCGCGAGCAAGCGCTCTTTCCGCCACCGCACGGACCATGTCCTCGTCTTCAACCAACAGGATCCGGCCTCCAGCCGACCATTCTGAAGATACGGGAGCAGGAGCCTCGCGGCGTTTCGGGGCCTCTCCACGGTGAACCGGGAAATAGACCGTGAAGCGCGCACCGACCTGTTTTCCATTCTGATCAGCAACATTGTCTGCAAATAGAAAACCGCCGGACTGTTTCACAATACCGTAAGCCGTAGACAGACCAAGGCCGGTACCCTTCCCTTGTTCCTTGGTCGTAAAGAACGGTTCAAACAGTTTGGGCAGCACTTCCGCAGGGATGCCGCCGCCCGTATCCTGAACGATCAGCACGGTGTAATCTGCAGGAGGGAGAACCTCTGAGCCAAGCTTCAGCACTTCGGTTGCCTTGAGACTTCGGGTCAGGAGCGAAATGCGTCCACCTCCCCGACCGTTGGATTGGATCGCGTCGCGGGCATTCACAGCGAGGTTCATGATTACCTGTTCAAGCTGCTGCGGGTCAGCGCGCACGGCGCCAAGGTTGCGATCATGTTGCACGAAATAGGTGATCTTTTCACCCAACAGACGCTTGATTAACGGCCCGACCTCACTGACAACATCAGGAAGCTGAAGAATTTCCGGCCGCAAGGTTTGCTGACGCGAGAAAGCCAGCAATTGCCGCGTCAAGGACGCTGCACGGTTTGAGTTAGCGCGAATTTGCTGGATATCATCATAGTCGCTGTCGCCCGGCGTATGCCTGAGCAGCATCAGGTCGCAGGTGCCGATAATTGCTGTCAGCACATTGTTGAAATCATGCGCCACACCGCCTGCCAATTGCCCGACCGCCTGCATCTTGGTCGCTTGCGCAACCTGCCGCTTAAGCTGAGCTTCTTCGCTGGAATCTGTGAGACTCAGCAGCACAGCCGCTTCGCCAAGTCCGCGAACACCAGCAAGCCCAAGTGAAACCGTCTCATCTGGCTGCGATACTAGCCGAACGGGAATATCTCCGCTTGTCGCAGGCCCTCTGCCATACCGGCGTACGGCATCGGAAAGCGCCGCCTTATCCTCGCGAACAACAAGGTCGGTCGGAAACGCCGGTAGACCTTTGCCTTCACGGTCGACCGAACGCAGAAAGGCTTCGTTGCCGAACAAGAAGCGTCCGTCGCGATCCGTCATCGCAAGGCCAAGCGGCAATTGCGCAAGCAGCGCCTCAAGCTGAGCCACGCCAGCCTGCGCTGAGCCTTCCCAGCCTCCGCCAACACCCACTCCGCTGTCGATCAACAACATTAATGTTGCATTGGCATCTGGGCTCGCAGTTCGTACCTGTGATGGGTCGAGCAGCGGGACATCGACAAGTGTCTGCGGCGTACCGCCACGCCCCTCGCGGCTGAAGAAGATACGATCACGGTCATCTGAGCGCAGGAACGAAACAAAGTCTTGTCCAGCAAGAGTTGCCGAACCGTCACCAGCGGCGCGCTCTGCAAAACCTGAGCTGACCGATCGAACAACCCCATCTGCCCTTGTGATCGCGGTCTCGATACCGGCACGGCTAAGCATCTGGCCAAACGGCCCCGATAAATCGAGATCTTCTATGGTGTCGCCAATGTCGCCAGCGAGTTTAACGAACCGCCAGATCAAATGATCATCAGCCCGACCTGCGCGTGTAACGCTAACTTTCCACGCTTCAGTGGTTGAAGGGGTAGGCAGCTCTTCAAGCTCTCCAGATCCATCGCGCCATGCTTGGCGGGCCAGCCGCGTCATCGCCTCAAGCTCCGGTCGCTCCAAAGGCAGTGAAGGCGGTGAGCTTCCTATGCCGAAACCATCCGTAAACGCGCTGTTCGCACAAACAAGTCGATTGGCTCTGTCGGTAATTGCAACGGCGGTATTGTCGCCCTCCCCCTCAATCGCCGCGAAGGTGACTGACCAATCCATTGATGCATCGGCCTCTGTTTCAGGGTCAGCCTGAGTTCTCTCAAAAATGAAAATACCGCCGAGCAGCACGGCCAAGCCGAGCGTGTATGCAAGCGTCAAAACAAGGTCAGAGGTTGCGAAAAACAGCACCGCCGCGCTTAGCAATAGCGCACCAGCCAACGCGCCGAACATAATCGATATACGTCCGGTCAGACGCTCTACGCCCTGATCCGCATTCGCCAGTTTGGATAGTTTTGGCCCGATCAACTGATCCCAATCCCGTTCAAGCGCTCAGTCGCCTGTTTCTAACTTAGAACAGCCAGCCTTAGTTTGCGTTGAGACGCTGGTCGAGGCGTGCTTCCATTCGTTTCAAACGTTTTGCCCGTCTGCGTGCAACGAGAATACGCCAGATGGCGCTGGAGAGCAGATAACCGGTAGAAGAAGATACCACTGCGAGGACAAAAAATCCGACAACCGTGACGCCTGCAACCTGAAACGCATCAATCACCCATTGCCACGCTCCGCTTTCCAATTGCTCTGATGCAACCCCGGTTGTAGCGGCATCAATACGCAGCATGAATTGACCCACGCGATTTGCGAGCACTGCCCAAAATGCAATAGTGAACGGGTTGGTGACAAAGGTAACCAGGGCGGCAAGCGGTACATTTGCGCGTGATGGCAATGCCAAGAACGCTGCGAGAAATATCTGCCCGACAGGGATGATAAAGGCCGAGAAGAGGCCCAAAGCCACACCGCGAGGGACAGAACGGCGCGTAAAACGCCACAATTCAGGCGACAAGAACCGGTGAGCAATGGGTCGCAGGTATTTGTTGCGCGCCATTTCTTCGCGCTTGGGCATGTATTTGCGGATCACATCCGCAGCCCAAGTTTTCGAAGTTGGAAAGAAGCGTCGGAGTTTCATATCTGACACAAACCTTTGCGCGCCTGTTCGGTCAGGCGCAAGGGGCTGTCATGAATGTGGAGCTGGCCGTCCATAAGTTTCATATGGGTAGCCTTAGCTGTCTGACCAGTGCGTTAATTCGTTCCAGTCAAAAACTGCAAAATGTTTATCCGCGATCTCGCATCAAACGGGCCTTGTCTCGTTTCCAATCACGGTCTTTCATGGTCGCGCGTTTATCGTGCGCTTGCTTACCCTTTGCCAGAGCGAGTTCGACCTTTGCCCTTCCTTGACCGTTGAAGTAGACGGAGAGCGGCACAAGGGTCATTCCCTTGCGCTCAACTGCTCCGAACATCTTACTAATCTCACGCGAATTTAGCAGCAGTTTACGCGGACGTTTTGGCTCATGATTTAGCCGGTTGCCGTGGCTGTATTCCGGTATGTTTGAATTTATCAACCAAACCTGCCCGTCTCTGACTTCAGCATAGCTTTCGGCAATAGTGGCTTCGCCCGCACGAAGCGCTTTGACTTCGGTGCCCTGCAAAGCAAGTCCAGCCTCGAATTTGTCTTCGATATGATAATCGAATCTCGCACGACGATTTTCAGCGACTGTCTTACGTTTGTCGAAAACGGGAGGTTTCGGGCGGGCCATGATGCGGACCAAATAGGCATTGTTGATCATTTCGCAAAGAGCGAATGGCAAAATGCATATTTCCTCGACCAGAGGCATGCATAGCGCCTAATGAAAAATGGCCCGCGATTATGCGAGGCACCCGGAGTTTCCCTATGCACGCGCCGCCAGTTCAACCCTTTTCAATTGCAGGCCACTCAATCGCACCAGGCACGGCTCAGGATGTATCCATCCCCGTTTCTACGATGGCGACCGGCTACAATTCGCATCTGGCCGTGCGCATATTGCATGGCGCAAAACCGGGGCCGACCATTTTCGTGAGCGGCGCGATCCACGGCGACGAAATCATCGGCACCGCTATCATACAACGTCTCGCTCATGAGCTTGATCCGGTGCATCTTGGCGGAACGATAATTCTTATCCCGGTCAGCAATATCTTCGGTTTTATCAGCCATTCCCGATACTTGCCTGATCGGCGAGACCTCAATCGTTCGTTTCCCGGCAATGCCAACGGTTCGCTCGCGGGTCAGCTTGCCAATGTCTTTTTCAGCGAAGTGGTCAGCCGCGCGAGTCTTGGGATCGATATCCACTCTGCGGCAGTTCACCGGTATAATCTGCCTCAGATCCGCATCGCAGCAGGCAGCAAGCGACTGGTTGAACTGGCCACTGCGTTTGGCGCGCCGGTTATCATCGAAAGCCCGCTGCGCGACGGATCGATGCGGGCTTTAGCGAAAGAACAAGGTGTCGAGATGCTTTTGCTGGAGGCGGGAGAGGCGCTGAGGTTCGACGATCTTTCCATTGAAACCGGAACTTCGGGCGTGCTGCGCGTGCTTATGCATCTCGGGATGGTTGATCCGTCTGACGATTTGTTGGAGGCCGGCGCTCCTGCCCGATCAAACAAAACCCAATGGGTGCGTTCAACCAGAGGCGGCGTTGTCCATTTTGCCAAATCGTCAGGCGATGCAGTTCGCGAAGGTGATTTGCTTGCCACTGTAACCGGTTTGTTTGGGGAGGAACCGGAAGGCATCTTCGCCCCTGTCGATGGCATCGTAATCGGTCATGCGACCCTCCCGGTCGTCCACCAAGGCGACGCCTTGTTTCACATCGCCAAGGTCACCAATCCGGAACGCGTTGGCGCGCGGATCGAAACCTACACCGATGCAGTTCTTTCCAGCGATCAGGATGAATTTGCCGAAGCGTTGCTGGACGAAGACGAAGTGCTTTAGATCAGTCCAGCATGTTCCAGCGCCGCATCAACCGCAGTGCGAGATTCTTCACTTGCGGCAACGATGGGAAGGCGCACATCAGGCTCGATCCAATTGTGAACGCGGCTGAGCGCATATTTAACTGGGGCTGGCGAGGCGTCTGAAAACATCGCGTAATGGAGCGGGAACAGGCGGTCATTAAGTTCACGGGCCTTTGAAAGCTCATTGGCGGAGATCGCTGACTGAAATTCTGCACAGAGCGCCGGTGCGACATTGGCTGTGACCGAAATTGCACCGCGGCCACCCGCGGCATTGTGCGGCAGCCACAGTTCATCATTTCCAGAAAGCTGACAGAAATCCTTGCTCAGGCCCATCCTGTGGTCGGCAACGCGGGATAAGTCCCCGCTGGCATCTTTGATCGCGACGATCCGTTCAGGATATTTCTTGACCAAGGCGATGACTGTTTCGTCTTCGATGTCGGTAACTGTTCGGCTCGGAACGTTATAGAGCACAATCGGAAGTGTGGTATTCTCCGCGAGATAGCTGAAATGCGCGATCAAACCTGCTTGGCTGGGACGGTTGTAATATGGAGCCACACACAAACCCGCTGCCGCACCGGCTTTTTGCGCGAAAGTCATGTGGAGCACAGCGTTCATCGTATCATTGCTGCCGCATCCCGCGATCACGGGCACGCGTCCGGCTGCCTGCTCGATGCACACCTCGACTACCCGGTGATGTTCTGCATTTGAAAGTGTCGAGGCCTCACCCGTGGTGCCGCATGGGACCAAAGCCGAGCTTCCTTGCTCTATTTGCCAATCAACCAACTGGCGAAAGGCGGACTCGTCAAACGATCCATCGCGAAAAGGAGTCGCCAGAGCGGGAATTGATCCGGAAAACATTGCTTTATTCCTGATACAGTCAATATTGTTTCAAAACAGGGGGCAATCATGTCAACCTGTATGCGTGTTCAGCGCCTGATAAGGAGCCGATTGGCACAATGTCCAGCATGGCCTTCAAATTGCGTTCAAATCCTATTGCCCTTGCCGCCCTCGCAACCGCGAGTATTGCGGCCCTTTCAACCCCTTCTTCTGCGCAGATCAGCAGCGAAAATCGCGGCGGTAATCTTGTTGCTCAGCAGCCGACTCAGGTCGGTTCAGCGATAGCGCGCTGGGAAATGCTGCACGACAACCGAGAGATGGGTTTTGCTGACTATGCAGGCTTCGCGCTGCGTTACCCAGAGTTTCCACGTACATCGATCTTGCGGGTCCGCGCCGAAAACCGGCTCGACAACGAAGCGCCAATGCAAGCAGACTTGCTGCGATTTTTCGACACGCACCCTCCCCTAACCAATTCGGGCCGCGCCCGTTATGCGCTTGCGCTTGCCGGTGCGCAGCGATCGGAAGCCTTCACTGTAGCGCGTGAAGCGTGGCGCAGCGGCACCATGAGCGGGCCGTCTGAGGCATATCTACTTGGCCTATTTGGCTCTCAATTCACTGCAGACGATCATAACGCCCGGATGGATGCCCTTCTCTGGCAAGGCGATGTTGAAGCTGCCGCAAGGCAAGTCATCAACGTTCCGTCTGCAAATCGCTCTTTGGCGATGGCGCGCCTGGCGCTGATCCGTGGCGCGACACCGCAATCGGCAGGCATCTCTATCCCAAGTTATGCGCTGAATGACGCGGGTTATGTCTACAACCTCGCCAGCTTCTACCGTTCAAAGCGCCGCAACCTTGAAGCCATTCAATTACTCGCGACCCGCCCGATGGCCAACGCACCGGCTTTGGATGGCGAAGCAATGGTTGGCGTGATGCTTGATGCTGCCAAAGGAGCAAGCGTCGGCGACACGGTTCGCATTGCAGGCAAGATTGATGATCTGTTTGAGCCGGGTCAGGATATTTCCAAAGGATCGTTCCGCCTCCG
Organism: Erythrobacter crassostreae; assembly: GCF_019204045.1. Taxonomy (GTDB): domain Bacteria; phylum Pseudomonadota; class Alphaproteobacteria; order Sphingomonadales; family Sphingomonadaceae; genus Erythrobacter; species Erythrobacter crassostreae. Next base: position 25,383 of record NZ_JAGSPC010000005.1, read on the forward strand.
TGATCGCTACACCGATCTGATGTGGAAGGGCGGCACCAACGCTCTGTGGCGCCTCCGTGACGGGCGAAGTGCTGCGCCGCTATTCGAACGCTATGGCTCCGCAGCTCAGACCCCCCTCACCCGGTCGAAAGGTTTTTATTGGGCTGGTCGCGCCGCGCGGCAGGCTGGAATGCAAGCGGAGGCGACACGCTATTTCGAAAGGGCGGCAGAATACCCGCACTATTATTACGGCCAGCTTGCGCTGAACGCGATGGGCCGTCCAATGCCCGCGTTTTCGCAGCTGCCAGCATTGCAAGTCGACGCAGCAACCCGCGCCGCTTTCGAAGCCAGACCTTTAGTGAAGGCGATCCGTCACTTGGCGCAAAACCGCCGCAAGTGGCAGACAGAGCGGCGGTTTTTCCAAGCGATTGGCGATGCAGCGAAGACGCCTGAGCAATTGATGCTGGCAAACAATTTGGCCGCCGAAACGGGCCTCGAAGAAATGTCCGTTGTGCTCGGCATGGAAGCCGGTGCCAACGGCCTCGCCGGATTTGAACGCGTCGGCTATCCAACCGTCGATGTTCCGCGCGTCAATGATTGGACCATGGTCCACGCCATCAGCCGTCAGGAAAGCGAATTTGACCGTTTCCGGAAAAGCCACGCTAACGCAGTCGGCATGATGCAATTGTTGCCAAGCACTGCGCGCGAGGAAGCGGGCATCTTGGGAGTTCGGTATCTTCGCGCTGATCTGACTGGCAATCCAAAGTACAATATCACGCTGGGCGATGCACACTTTGCAAGGAGGATGGACCTTTATGGCGGTGCCTATCCGCTTGCCATTGCCTCGTACAACGCCGGCCCGGGCCGTGTGAACCAGTGGCTGCGGCTGAATGGCGATCCGCGCAAGGGGGAGATTGATTGGGTAACCTGGATCGAGAAAATCCCGGCCAATTTCGAAACACGCTATTACGTCATGCGCGTCATTGGAAACGCGGTAAGCTATTCGCATATGTATCCCGAACAGGCAGGTCTTCCGCGCACGGTAGACACTTTTCTTCCGTAATCCAGCGCAAATGGCGACCAAGCCCGGACCTCCCATAACGCCTGAGGGCATGTCTGCCCTTAAGGCGCGCTATGATCACTTGCTCGGTAAAGAACGGCCTGAAATCGTGGAAATTGTGAGCTGGGCCGCCGGAAACGGTGATCGCAGCGAGAACGGCGACTATCTGTACGGGCGTAAGCGGATGCGCGAAATTGATCGTGAGCTGGGTCATCTCTCGCGCCGAATGAAAATTCTGCGCGTCGTCGATCCCGCCAATCAACCGATGAAGAATAAAGTGTTCTTCGGGGCAAGTGTAGAGCTCGCGGACGAGGAGGATGATCGTAAGACAGTGACGCTCGTAGGCGACGATGAACAAGATGCCGACAACGGGCGCATCGGATGGAATTCCCCGATGGCCAAAGCGCTGAAAGGCGCATCAGTCGGGGATTTACGCGTCGTGAGGCTTCCCGGCGGGGCAAAGGAGTGGGAAGTGATGGCGATTGCCTATGCGTAAAACCATTTGTCTCGTTGCGTTGACCGCCCTTGCCCTGCCGGTTTCGGCAAAAGACAGCCTTGGCGTATATTCAAGTTGGGCAGCATTTCGCGATGCCGATACTCCGCGTTGCTACGCAATTGCCAAGCCGCGCGGTCGGAACGCCAATCGCGCTTTCGCAAGCATCGGAACTTGGCCCAAACGAGAAATCCGCAATCAAGTCCACTTTCGGCTTTCACGCGCAGCAAGCGACGGCAGCACTTTGCGTGTGCGCATCGACACCACCAACTTTGACCTCGTAGCCCAGGGACGCAATGCTTGGGCACCCGATGCGCAAACCGATGCCGCCATAGTCGCAGCGCTAAGATCAGCTTCAGCAATGCGGGTAAATGGCGGCGGTGTGTCGGATCGCTACAACCTTTCAGGCGTGGCGACCGCGATGGACGCGGCGATTGTTGGCTGCGCCGACCTATAGCTGACTGGCCAAATGGCCTCCGCGCTATTATACGCGCGGTCAATCATGGCAGATACCGAACTCATGTCGATCCCCGGTCAGGTGGATCCCGTCCCCGTCGCGCGTAACATAACGCCACGCGAAGATGGCCGTATCGATCTGATGGGGCTGCCGAAAAAGCGCATCCATGAATTGTTCTCAGACGCCGGTCTGGATGCCAAACAAGCGAAGCTGCGCTCGAAACAAGTCTATCATTGGCTCTATCATCGCGGTGTCACAGAATTCGAAGCGATGACCGACATCGGCAAGACCATGCGCCCGTGGCTTACCGAGCGCTTTGTGGTTGGCCGACCAAACATCGTCGAGGCGCAGCATTCGTCAGATGGCACCCGCAAATGGCTACTTCAGACTGACGACGGGCACGATTTTGAAATGGTCTTTATTCCTGATGCGGATCGCGGGACGCTTTGCATTTCCAGTCAAGTCGGCTGCACACTGAATTGCACGTTTTGCGCAACGGGAACGATGCGGCTTGTTCGAAATCTGACCCCCGGCGAAATTGTCGGTCAGGTAATGCTCGCCCGCGATGCCTTGGGTGAGTGGCCCAAGGGCCGGATGGATGGTTTGGAAGATGATGCGGACACCGGCCACTACTCCGCTGATGGTCGCCTCCTGACCAATATCGTGCTGATGGGCATGGGGGAGCCGCTCTACAACTTCGACAACGTCCGCGATGCAATGAAACTTGTCATGGACGGCGAAGGTCTCGCCCTGTCAAAACGCCGCATTACCCTCTCAACCAGCGGCGTTGTGCCGATGATGGAACGCTGTGCTGCTGAAATTGGCGTGAACTTGGCGATCAGCCTGCACGCGGTCACAAAGCCGGTGCGTGACGAGATCGTCCCTCTGAATCGCAAATACGGCATCGAAGAGCTTCTTCAAGCCTGCGCAGATTATCCCAAAGCCTCAAATTCGCGGCGGATCACTTTTGAATATGTGATGCTCAAGGACAAGAACGACAGCGACGAAGACGCGCATGAACTTGTCCGGTTGCTCAAAGAATTTGACCTTCCGGCCAAAGTGAACCTGATCCCTTTCAATCCGTGGCCGGGCGCGGAATATGAATGCTCCACGCCCGAGCGGATCAAAAGCTTTTCAAACATTGTTTTTGAGAACGGCATAAGTGCGCCGGTCCGCACGCCACGCGGCCGCGATATTGATGCCGCGTGCGGTCAGCTAAAAACGGCGGCACAAAAGAAGAGCCGCGCTGAAAGAGATCGAGAAGCAGCGGCAACCGAGCAAGCGTGAGCATCGATCCGGCGACCTATGATTTTTATCAGGCGCAGGCGCCGCATTATTCTTTAAATCCCGCGCTCGGCCCAAGCCGGTACCTTGATCAGTTTTTGGCGCAATTGGCGGCGAATGCTCGCGTGCTTGAAATTGGATGCGGTAGCGGGCGCGATGCGGCACGCATGGCCGAACTAGGCTTCGATGTGGACGCCACTGATGGCATTCCATCGATGGTGACCAAAGCCAACGAGCGGCACGATTTGGGCGCACGGCTGATGCGCTTCGATGAGCTGAATACGACTGCGGCCTATGACGCGGTCTGGGCACATGCTTGCCTGCTCCACTGCCCACGATCGGAATTGCCCGATATCCTCGAACGGATTCATAGCGCGCTCCGCCCAGACGGATTTCACTTTGCAAGTTTCAAATTGGGTGATGGCGAAGGACGCGATCTACTGGGTAGATTGCACAATTTCCCTTCGCCAGAATGGCTACGGAACCTCTATAGCGGGGCCCGGTTCGAAATTCTTGAGGATGTTATCTTCGAAGGCAAAGCATGTGATGGCACCCAGCGGGATTGGATAGCCCTGACGGTGAGGAAAGTATGAAGCGCAGAATTCAAGCGATGTGCACGGGGACAGCAAGGCCGTTCAACGGCGCTGAAACCAGCGCAATCATGAAACGTCCGCGCGAAGGTGCGATCCAGATATTGCAGGATGGCCTTGCACCAGATGAGCAAGCCGACAGGCGTGTGCATGGCGGCCCGGAAATGGCGGTGCACCTGTACCCGCTCGACCATCACGATTTCTGGCGAGGTGAATTGGGCGCGATCAAACTGCTAGACGAATTTGGCGCATTCGGATCGAACCTTGCAGTCGGTGACCTGTGCGAAAACGACGTCCATATTGGGGACCAGTTCCTTTTGGGCAGCGCCTTGGTTGAGATCAGCCAGCCTCGACAGCCGTGCTGGAAGATCGAGCATCGTTTTAGCGCTGAATGCGACGCAAAAGGGATGGTCGCCAAAATCGTCAAGACCGGCAAATGCGGGTGGTATTTCCGAGTTCTCGAAACCGGCGATACACAAGCGGGCGACACTCTGGAGCGGATCAAGATCGGGCATTCCGACTGGACAGTGGCACGAACATTCACTGCCTTGATCGCTGGCAAGGCCACAAAGATCGAGTTGGAAGAGCTCGCGGGACTCGAAAAACTCTCGCCAAAACTTCGAGAAAAAGCGCGCGTCAAACTTGGCTAGACCTCGCTTTGTCGCAGAGGCTCAACCGTTCATCTTCAAAATCCACAACACAACACGTTGTTCATCTCCAGTTCTCATTTCCTGAACAAATTGATCTTTACCGCACGCATTGAGGAAGGAAATGACATGAAGAAGATCGCTCTTATTGCCGCCGCAGGATCGCTCGCTGCGATCACGGCGCCCGCCCATTCCGCCGAGCCTTTCTCGGCAAACATCGATCACGCGATTTCGACCAGCGTGTTGGTGAATGCTCCATTCGAGTACACTTCGCGTCTCGATGATGATCGATGGGACGATGATGACGATTATTATGAGCGTCGCAAATACAAGAAGAACAAGCGCTATCGCTACGACCGGTACGGTCGATACAATGAACCACAACGCGTCCGGCGCGGCGACCGGGTCTGGCGCGGCCGCGACGGTCGTTACTATTGCAAACGCGAAAATGGTACGACCGGGCTGATTATCGGCGCAGCTGGCGGTGCATTGCTTGGCCGCGCAATCGACACACGCGGTGATAGAACAGTCGGAACCCTGCTTGGCGGCGCATTGGGCGCAGTCCTCGGCCGCGAGATTGATCGCGGGTCGGCTCGCTGCAGATAAGCACCTGAAGCCTCTAAATTTTCGCGGCACTGCCAGCTTTTTACAGTCGGCAGTGCCGCTTTGCATTCAGCCGCGATTGAATGCCAGCGCGTGCGCTGATAGGCATCGCGGTCAATGACACAACCAGCTGTTTTGATCACTGGCGGAGCAACACGCATCGGCGCCGAGCTTGCGCGCGGATTTGCCAGATCGGGTTGGTATGTGGTGATCCACTATAACTCGTCATCAGGCCCCGCAGAGGAACTCGCGCGCGAATTGGGGCAAGCTGAGACAGTCCAATGCGACCTAAACGATGATGAAGCCGCGGTCGAAATGATCGCTAAACTGGCCGAGCGTCTTCCTGATTGGCGTTGCCTGATCAATTCTGCGTCAGTTTTTAACTATGACGGTGCAACCAATCTTGATCCGGGTACGAACCGGGAAGCAATGCAAATCAACGCCCTTGCCCCCGCGCGCATGTCGCAAGCCTTTTTGGCGTCTGCCGTCAGCGCAGACCTGCGCAGCCTGATCCAGGTTACGGATATGAAACTTGCCAATCCCAACCCGGATTTCTTCAGCTATACAATGTCGAAGCATGCACTGGCATCAACGATAAAGATGTTAGCGAAAAGCACGGCCAATGACGGTCATCGCGTTTACGGCATCGGCCCGGGAGCAATTCTGGCAAGCCATGACCAGAGCGAGGAGGAAACTGAGCTTTCCCACCGGCTAAATTTGCTCGGCAGAAAGACAGACGCAAGCGAGATCGTTGACGCCGCGCTGTTTCTTGCCTCGGGTGAACTACGAAGCGGCGAAACGCTGTTCATTGATAGCGGCCAGCACCTGCTAGATCAGGATCGCGATGTGATCTGGCTCGCGCGGGAACAAGCCAAGTCTCGCAAGGCCCCGGCATGAAGCGGCATGGTCTCATCACAAGGGTTTGGCACTGGCTCAATGCGGCTGCGCTGATTGTGCTGTTTATGTCGGGCCTCAACATCTCGAACGCGCACCGCTATTTGTACTGGGGGAATTACGGGTTTGATCCGGCTGACGCATGGACGAGCGTGATGCGGTTTCCGGGATGGGCCACCCTTCCCCAGAGGTATGATCTGGCAGCCGCTCGTGATTGGCACAGCTTGGCCGCATGGGTCTTTGCAGTTGCATTGCTAGTGATGTGGATCGTAAGCGTTGCAAACCAGCACTTCTGGCGCGATTTGCGCACATCGATGAAAGACTGGTCGCCGCGCGCAATCGCGCAAGAGATCAAGGCTCACTTGGCGGGCAAGTTTGATGAGCCGGAGCGCAAGTATAACACCTTGCAACGGATCACGTACGGCATCGTTCTGGGCATTTTCCTGCCCATGATGGTGTTTACCGGCCTAGCAATCAGCCCTGGTTTCGAACCTGCCGCACCTTGGATGGTCGATGCGCTGGGTGGACGCCAATCGGCGCGAAGCCTGCATTTCATATTTGCATGGGCCCTGTTCGCATTCTTTGCGGTCCATATCGTGATGGTGCTCTTGTCCGGTCCAATTGGTCAGATCAAACAGATGATCACTGGCGGACAGCGCGAGGTGACCGAAAATGACTGATATCAAGCGCCGTAGCCTGCTCGCCGGTATTGCCGCCTTGGGCACGGGAGCATGCGCCAAGATCGCAGGAAGCGAAACCGGTCAAAATCTGTTCGATACTGCGGAAGATTGGCACCGTTCCGCCCAACGCGCACTGGCGGGTCGCCAGCGGCTCGCTCCTGAATACTCCCCTGAGGACCGCTCGCCGGATTTCAAAGGAAACGGTTCGCTGACAGTGGACACTCCGCAATACCGCGCAGAGCTTACCAATGGGTTCGCCAATTGGCGGTTGCAAGTCGGCGGATTGGTAGAGGCACCTCTCAGCCTATCCATGGATGAACTTCGCGCCCTGCCCCAGCGCACGCAAATCACACGCCATGATTGTGTCGAGGGATGGAGCGCAATTGGCGAATGGACGGGCCCTCAACTTTCGGACCTCCTCGATCAGGCGCGCGTCCGGCCAGAGGCCAACTTTATCGTCTTCCGCTGCGCCGATACGCTTTATGGCCGTGACTATTACGAGAGTGTCGACATGGTCGATGCTTATCATCCTCAGACGATAATCGCGCATTTACTCAACGGCGAACAAATTCCGGAAAAGAATGGCGCCCCTTTGCGTATGCGGATCGAGCGGCAGCTTGGATACAAACATGCAAAGTATCTGACGGGGATCGAAGCAGTCGCCAGTTTAGACGATATCGGCGACGGCAGAGGCGGCTTTTGGGAAGATTTCGGCAATTACCAATGGTATGCTGGTATCTGATTAGCCCTCGGGATATTTGCGGTGCATCGCATCCCAGCAAATCCCGATGATCTCTTCGAGAACACCTAAGTCTATGTCCGCAAGCTTGTTGACGTAGACGCAGCTGGCACCGGTTTTGTGTTTGCCCATTTTCTCAAGCAAACCGTCTACCTTTTTTCCGGTTTCCTCGTCGCAATACCTGCCCATCAAATAGAGCGAGTGCTTTGCTTTACGCGGGCTAAAGCCTGAACGCGCAGCATCTCCTTCGCGGCCGCTATCATATTTGTAATGGTAGGTTCCGTAGCCGATAATTGTCGGCCCCCACATATGCGGCTCTTCGCCGGTTACCTTGCGGAACAGCGCATCCAGCACCTGCGCATCGTCGCGTTTCGCCGGCGGTTCAACATTTTCGATGAATTCCGCAACGGCGGCATCGGTTGGTCGTGTTTTTGCCTCTGTCATGCTGCTTTATACACCGTTTGATTGACAGTGCCAAAAGCGCTGCCAGAATTCGCTTCAGGGGTCTGAGAAGGACACTGGCAAGATATGAGCAAAGCTCTACTGAAAAAATTCCTGTTGCGCGGCGTGAAACAAGGCCGACTGGGCGTGGTTTTCGCAGATGGAACTGCAGAGACATATGGCACATCCACCGATGGCTTCCCCGAAATCGTAATCCGCTTTGCCGATGCGCGCGTGCCGCGTGATATCGTAATGGACCCGCGCCTGGGCGCGGCGGAAGCATTCATGGATGGCCGCCTGATCGTTGAAGAAGGCGACATCATGGGCCTCGTCACACTCTTGCGAGCCAATGATCGATGGGAGCGCGGCGATAACAACCTTCGACCAGGCCTCGCCAAGCGGTTCTTTAACCAGGCCAGTTTCGCTGCCGAGCGACTCAACAACGCTGTCAGATCAAAAAGCAACGTCGCGCATCACTACGACATCGGAAACGATTTCTACGCCCTGATGCTTGATGAAAAGCATTGGCAATATAGCTGCGGCTATTGGCCAAAGGACGATATGGCGCTGGGCGAAGCCCAAACGGCGAAGCTGGCACATATCGCCGCTAAGCTCACCGTCAGGCCTGGTCAGAGAGTGCTCGATATCGGTTGCGGCTGGGGCGGCATGGCCATTTTCCTTGCCCAGAATTACGATGTGCATGTGACCGGTATCACCCTGTCAGAAGAGCAGATTGCCCTCGCCCGTGAGCGCGTGGAGAAAGCGGGCGTCGCGGACAAAGTGACAATCGAGCTAGTCGATTATCGCGACTTCGCAAAAGCGGGCCGCAAGTTTGACCGGATCGTTTCGGTGGGCATGTTCGAACATGTCGGTCAGCCTCAGTTCGATACGTTCTTTGAAGCCTGCGCGAAACTGTTGACGCAAGACGGCATGATGCTGCTGCACACAATCGGCCGCTTGGGTTCGCCCGGAACGACCGACGCATTCACGCGCAAATACATTTTCCCCGGCGGCTACATCCCAGCCCTTTCCGAAACAGTCGAAGCGTCGGAGAAATTCCGGCTGATTGCGTCTGATGTCGAGACGCTGCGGCTGCATTATGGCAAGACTCTGCGTTGCTGGTACGCCAACTGTCTCGCCAACAAGGCCCCCATTGTAGAGATGTATGACGAGCGGTTCTTCCGCATGTGGACGTTCTATCTCGCTGGTGCCGCAACCGTTTTTGAGCATGGCAGCATGTGCAACTACCAGATTCAGTACATTCGCGGTCGCCACGCATCCCCTATCACGCGGGATTACATCGAAGCGGAAGAAAAGCGCCTGCTAAGAGCCTGACCCTTCTTCTGCGGGTGTTTTGCTGAACCATTTGTACATCGGCCCAAAGCCAAGCAGGGCAGCTCCGACAAACGGTGCAGCGACCACGATCAGGTTGATACCTGACCAGCTCTGCTCGCTGGTGATCGTGACACCAGCTGTCGCAGCAAGACCTGCGCAGATTAGGAATACACCGGCGACAACGCGCGCCTTTGGCACGGTACGCCCGCCTCTGATGGGACCAAAGCTGCGCTCATGCTTGGCAAAGATCGCAATCATCGGCAGCAGCGCGAGAATGTAGACGCCCAGCCATAGCGGCCGCGAAGCCCACCATTCGCCTGTACCTGGCACGGAGCTCAGGCCAGCCCCGCCAAACCCGATCCACATGACAGTCATCACCAACACAAAGGCGGTGAGATGCCAAAGATAGACGGTCATAATCATCCCGTTCATCAGGACAGTTGCGGACCAGATGCTCAGATTGTCGAGCATTTTGCGTCCCAGAGGTTCCAGCGCCAGCACGAGCCCCACCTGCGTCACACCCAGCGCGAACAGCGCCAGCGTGGGCGGCAGCGAGTTGGAGAAACCTCCCGGCGCAGAAACCATTGAGACCGGGTAGAAACCATAGACCGTGATCGAAATAAGTATCGCCAGCCCCACAACAAATGTCGCTAGCGCAAACAAGCGATTGTCGAACCGCCCATCGCGCCACGCAAAACCCAGCTGATGGATCGCAAGGAACACCCACAGGAAGTTGGTAAAGTTCACATAGGGCACGCCGACAGAGAAAGTCAGCCAGTCGGTCAGCATGGCCAATGGAATGTAGATCGCAAAGCTGAGCCAACCAAACCTCTCCCACGCCTTTCGCGTCAACGGCGTACAGGCGGTCACCACCAGATAAACCGATAGGAACCAGACAGGGATCAAAGCCGCTTCAGTCGCGTCCCGGATCTGCCCGCGTTCTAGCCCAACCTGTGTCATCACGACGGCAAGCACAGCCCAAAGGAGCAGCACAGGGAATGTCGGTGCAATCAGTCGCTGGACACGAGCAGCAAGCCAATCGCGGTAAACACCCGTTTGCGCCGGAGCGCTTTTGCGCAGCGTCGCATCCCAGCTCATCCCGTTGGAGAACCCGCCGACGAGGAAGAAAACCGGCATCACCTGAAAACCCCAGGTCAGCCAATGGGTCCAGTTTGCGACGCTCAGCAAATCGCCGCGCTGCAATTCTCCGGCGTCATCAACATAGAGGCCCGCCATCAACCAGTGGCCGAATACGACTGCCAGAATTGAAACTGCACGCAGAAAATCGACCCAGCGATTGCGCTCTGGCGGAGCCATTTGTGCCAGATCGCGCGCCTTGCTCCACATTGCCAACATTAAGGGTTCTCCCATCCCAAGTGCCTGAAATATCGGGAGCCTAACCAGCGATAACAAGCATTTTTGCCGTTTCCGTTACGGCATACTGAATTCGTAACCAGTGATTGCATGGCTGTGAATACGCTGGTAGCCGCCCCAGCATTCCTCGGAGACTTAATGCAATGCCTGCCAACGATACACCTGACATCAAACGCGTCGTACTCGCCTATTCCGGCGGCCTCGATACCTCTGTGATCGCCAAATGGCTGACGGTTGAACGCGGATTGGAAGTGGTCACCTTTACCGCCGATCTGGGTCAAGGTGAAGAGATCGAGCCAGCTCGCGAGAAAGCGCGCGCGATGGGCATTCCTGATGAACACATCTTTATCGAAGATGTTCGCGAAGAGTTTGTCGGCGACTACGTTTTCCCGATGATGCGCGCCAACGCGCGGTACGAAGGCGATTATCTGCTCGGCACATCGATCGCGCGCCCGCTTATCTCCAAGCGTTTGGTCGA
>NZ_JAGSPC010000006.1 GCF_019204045.1 Erythrobacter crassostreae
GGAGCGAGCGATGATCAGATTCAGGCAGATGAAGAGCTTACAAAAATTCGCCTCAGTCCATGCCAATGTCCACAACCACTTCAACGCCCAACGCCACTTAGTCGACAGAGAAACCTACAAGACCTCCCGCTCAGCCGCCTTGGCTGAGTGGCAAAATCTCATGGCCTGAACTCAAATCGGGTAAGGGAGAGCTTTGCCAATCGGAGACAAGTTGCGATTAGACTGACAGCACCTCGTTGAGTGGTCGCAGAGGGAGCGCTTGGCGCACTATACTCGGGCCCTGAAGAACATGGCGTCAAAGTCACTGCGCTCGATACGGCAGGTCGTCGCAATTGCCCGGCAAGTCCTCGCCCGCAAAAGCCGCTTTCACAAACGGAATAGAGTCTATCGGTGAGTACGGCACCACCTCACGGTGATTGAGTTCAGGATAAAGAACCGACGTGACCTTTGTGCCCTTGGCGCAAAGATCGCGCGCCAATGTCGCCTGCATTTGCGGTGGGGTGTCGCGGTCTAGCCCGCCTGTACCCAGAAACAGCGGCGCTTTGAGGCCAAGAGTCGGATAGCCCATTCGCGCAAATCCTTGCCGTAAGGGAAGGCTTGGCGACTGGGCAAAGCTCTTGCGCCTTGTCAGCTGAGCATCGCTCACCAGCGTCTTGATCTCAGCATAACACGCATCGCTAACCCGGTTGGCGATCGGCCATGCCTCGTCCGTGATGTAATCGCGCATCACGAACGATGGATCGACCTGTTGCACCAGTGTCATGGCCAAGAATGTATAGCCGAGCAGCGGATCAACCCGGTCTGGTTGTTGCAACCGTTCAAGAAACTGCACGACCTGCGGCGTGAGATAGGGCGCTCCGGTTGCAACCACGCCGACAATGTCGATCTCTGGTGCATAGATCGCTGCGTAATCAGCGGTCGCAATGGCCGCGCCTGCGCCTTGTGATTGGCCGAAAAGCGCGACTTTTTCCGAGATAGGAAAATCGCCTGCGGTGACTGCGCGAATGATATCAAGATTGCTGTAAGCCGCAGGGCGCGTCGCCAAGTAAGGATGTGTGCCCTTAGTGCCGAGGCCTTGGTAATCGCTGGCGACGATCGCGTACCCTTCGGCCAGAAAGCGGTTGAGATATTCCTGATCCTGCTCCTGGCGGCCATTCCATGATGGAGCGCAAATATCGGCCACGCCAACAGTGCCATGCGTCCATGCCATGAGCGGCCAGCCACCCTCTGGTGCTTCGCCTTTTGGAAGGTAGAGGACGCCGGAAACGGGTAAGATGCCGTCGTTAGCCAGCCCATCGGTCGCTGTGTAAAGCAATCGCAGATTTGTGCCTGCATTGGCCAGCGACTGTTTAGCTTCCAACGGTTCCCGGCGCAGCAATTTCCCCGGACCATGACTAAGCGACTGTGCGTATTCGTAAAAAGCAGACAGGCTGCTGTCACCCACGGTTGCAGCATCATAAACGGTGGCTTGTGAAGCGGCAGGAGCACTGTTTTGAGCAGGCATTGTCGAGCAAGCGGCCAGCGCCGTTGTGAGCCCCAAGAGAACGGTCCGAGCGAGTTTCATCTAACAGCTTCTCCCAAGCTTACGGTCGATTTTGTCATCGCACCTTTACACATTCCAAATGCCGCGCCATAAAACCCGAACACCTGTTCGCTTTTGGAAGGCAAGAGCGGAACAAGTCAAGGTTATTGCGAGCGGGCAAGTCGTAGGGGAGAACGGCGCTGACTGTAGAAATGCATCCTGTTGCAGATGGATCAGCCGGGCGGCGCACACCGACCCAGGACCGCGCTATCGCGAGCCGTGCGGCCATCGTGAAAGGAGCAAAACGCCTCTTAAACGAAGATAGCATTGCCGATTTTAGCATGCGAAAATTGGCTCAAGCCTCGGGCGTTGGGCTGGGCACGATTTATGATTACTTCCCCAGCTGGACCGATATTGTGCGCGTCCTTCTGGATCAGCGCTTTGAACTGCGGCGGGAAATTTTGACCTCAACGCTGGACGATATTCCCCGCGAAAAAGGCCTCGTAGTTTTTGTGCCAGCTTACTTGGAGCGCTTGTCGCAAAAGGGTTTTTGGCAAACTTACGACATTCATTTGCGCGGCGCGGCAGACGCAGACCCTGCTTTGAAAGAGAAATTCGACTCGCAAGAAAGACAGATTGCGCAAAGCTATATTGAGCAGATGAAGCGTGCGGGATCGAATTGGGCCGATGCGCAATTGTTGCAAATGGCCACGGTGAACATGAGCGTTTCCCAAATGCTCATCGGAAATACAGATCGACAGCCGGAGGAGCAAAACCTTCAGCTGATGATGGTTGCCAATATGATTTTGGCCAACCTGAAAATGGCGCTGCGACCACGAAATGCCAAAGAGCAGTCGCACCGCTAAAGCATTCAAGGGAGAGGAACTAATGAGGAAATTTTCGAGACTTTTGACAGGCTTGGCGTGTTCCACGGCCATTATGCCAACCGCCGCATTTGCACAGGATGCAGAGCAACCTACCGCAGAAGAAGCCGAAGGCGTCATCATCGTAACGGCAACACGCCGGGCGCAAGATGTGCAGGAAATTCCAATTGCTGTTACCGCAGTTAATCAGGTGCAGCTTGACCGCCAAGGCGTCGTGAACGTGCAAAACCTGACGCAAGTCTCGCCAAGCTTTTCAACGTCTCAGGCGCAAAACTCATCCGGCACCGTTGTTCTGCGTATTCGCGGCGTTGGCACCACCTCAAACAATATCGGTTTTGAGAGTGCTGTCGGCATCTTTGTTGACGGGGCCTATCAATCACGGCCCGGTATCGCCTTGTCAGAATTTGTCGATATCGAACGCGTCGAAGTTCTTCGCGGACCACAAGGCACATTGTTCGGTCGGAACACTTCAGCCGGTGCGCTCAATATCACGACCAAACGCCCTGAACTTGATTCGGTGGGCGGCTTCGTCAACGCAACATACGGCAATTTCGAACATATGAATGTCCAAGGCGCAGTTAACATCCCTATTGTTGAGGATAGCGTCGCAGTTCGCTTTGCGGGTGCCTATCGCAAGCGCGACGGTTTTGTGACTGTTCTCGATCGCAATGGTGATTTCCTGCAGGACACAAACTCAGTCGATCAGTTCCTTGTTCGCGGTCAGATTGGATGGGAAACCGATAGCGGTTTCCGCGGGCGGATCATCGGCGACTACTCAGAATCGTCGGGTGATTGCTGTGGTTCGGTCGAGCTTCTGCAGTCTCCGGTTGAAAGCAACGGGCTGTTTAACTTTGTCACCTTGGGTGCGCGTGGCGGAATGTCGGCTCCAGTCGTGGCAACAAGTCCGTTTGATCAAACGACCGCAGAGCAAGCGCTCGATAATCGGATTGCGACGGCTGATACCCTTCACCTTGCCGCTTCAAACCAATGGGGCGTGACCGCCGATCTGGAATTCCCGATCAGCGACAGCGTCGATCTGTTTTATGTCGGCTCCTATCGGCAGTACACCAACGACGAGAGCTATGATTCAGATTTCTCTGGCCTCGACGTGTTCAACGTACTGCCTGGCTCGGTAACTGATATCGACACCATGACTCACGAATTGCGGTTGCAAGGCGAAGCGTTCAGCGGCGCGCTGCAATGGATGATTGGTGGATATTATTCCGAAGAAGAAATCACCCAGAGCGTGAACTTTGGATTGGGTGAAGATTATGGTGAGCTCATCGGCGCACTCTTATTCGCGCCCACAAATGGAGGGTTCGGAGCGAACCCGCTCACTGTCTTGTCAGGCGGGGTAGACCCTTCCGTAGTGAGAGCGACGAACCGCTATACGCAAGACAGCACCAGCTGGTCTATCTTCACCCATAATACTTTGGAGATTACAAACGGCCTCGATCTAACGCTGGGCCTGCGCTATTCGGACGAAAGCAAGGATGGCTCGTTCACTCAGCCTTCTGTCAACAACCTGCTTTGTCCGGCCATCCTCGGGTCTATCGGAGCTGGGAATGTTCCAGGCCCGTTGATTAACACCATTTTCGGCACGGGCTGCTTCGCGTTTACCGCGCCTGCAATCGGTTCAGATGCCAACCCGTTTCCACTGCCGCGTCCATTTGACACAAACTTTGAAGATGACGAGCTGATCTACACGGTAAAGCTTGGTTATGAGTTTGCGGCGCCAGTGAATGTCTACGCTGCTTTCACGCACGGTTACAAAGCGGGCGGTTTCAACCTCGACTCAACGGCAGCGGCTGGAGGGGCGGATCCCCGCTTTGATTCAGAAGTTGTCGATTCTTACGAAATCGGCATGAAAGCCCGGATGCTGGATGACGCGATCACAACCAACATTGCTGCATTCTATCAGGAATTCACCAACTTTCAGGTGCTAGAATTCACCGGTGCGCAGTTTCAAACTTTCAACGTGCCTTTGGCGATTTCAAAGGGTTTCGAGCTTGAAACCGTCATCAGGCCAACGGATGGTCTGACAATCAATGGCGGCGTGACCTACGTTGATGCATCCTATCCGAGCGACTGTGCTGCAACAACGGACGCTTTGCGAGTTCAAAACCTTTGCGGCAATGAACTGACCAACGCGCCTCAATTGGTGTCGCTTTTGGGCGCTACCTACACTCAGGATATTGGCGATAGTCTGACATTCTTCCTGAATGGTCAGGCACGGATAGAAAGCGATCGTCGCACCTCGACACAGGCGCGAGCGGTTCCAACCACTGCGGCTGACCTTGGGACAACAGCGCTGCTTCCATTCGACGTTCAAGACGGCAATGTGAAGATCAACTTGCGCGCAGGGATCGGCGACATCGACGATGCGTGGACAGTCGAGGCGTGGGTTACAAACCTCACCGACGAAGTGACGAGAGGTGTTACATTCAACACCGTTCTGCGGTCCGGTTCACGCTCTGCATTCACGCAGCAGCCGCGCATGTACGGTGTAACACTGCGAGGACAGTTCTAACTCCAACTCTCCACGGAGTTAAGAAACTTGGCGGGTGGCTTTCGGGCCGCCCGCCATTTTTGTATCTAGTGCGGCCGATTAACGGGATAAATCAATCGAGCGTTCTCGAGGTGCAATGGCAACTTCCACCCCCATAATCAGCCGTAAGGTGGCTCTGGAGGCTGTCCTGATAGCGGTCTGTCAGGTTTGCCACGCTACTGCCCAAAAGCGGCTGATCGGCAAACGACCCACATCGAGACGTAGGCAAACAAATTCCTAGATCCCAAAAAACGGAAATTATCCGAAGCCTGCCCGTCCATGCAGAACGCGAATACGCTTGGCTCAGCCTATCGAAAAATGCTGGTTTGATAGCTCGTCGCGAGCAGCAATCCGTCCTCTCGAAAGACACGAACCTCCTGATTTGCAGTGTTACCGTGGATTGCGGCACAGTTTGTCTCAAGAATGAGATAGCCTCCACCGCTGCTTGGCATCTGGTCATCGCGGCAATAGATATGAGTGGACAGGGAAATTGTAGAGGCAAATCTGAGCTGCTGGGACGCAAAAAACGTCCTCGGCATCGGCGTGTCACAAATCATCGCAAGAAGTTGCGCATCAATAGTGCAGCGCGTTTTAGGTCGAAGCAATACCACAGACTTGGGCTGCTCGTTCACCGAAAGCGGCTTCCCAGCCACCATGTGCTGATCAAAGCTGCTTAGCCACTTCGGCGTCAGCGCCGAGGCCTCAAGAGGCGGGTATTGGTCCGCGGCACCCGTTTCAGGCGCCTTGGCACTGTAGGATAGGTCAGTCTCGCCTCTGATCGCTGCTGCGATATCTGCTGTCACCAGTAGACGCCCCTGCTCATCCGACACCGAAACCCGCCAGAAATCAGTCGTCCTTCGCTGCGCGCTTAAATCGACACTGACATGCAGCTGACCCTCCTTGACCGGAGCGACGAACTGCATTTGCTTAGTAATTATCTCGCCGCGAAATTGGCTGTCCAATTTAACTGCGGCGATCACTACGGCGGCAAGCCACCCTCCGAATGCGCTGTTAAAGTTCCAGAACGCCTGATCTGTTTGGATGGCATAGTGCCGTTCGGTCAGGCTCTGAAGATCGAGATTCAGCATATTCTTCCTTTTCCAGCTAATGCGCTAGCAAATCTAATGTTTACGCTATAAACAAAGTTTACAACATATACACGAGGATTCTGTTTTGGCTTTAAAATCTTACCATCACGGTGATCTGAGGAGCGCAATTCTGCATGAGGCTCGCAGTGTTTTAGAGGCTGAGGGTGAGAGCGCCATGACGATGCGTCTTATTGCTGAACGGGTCGGTGTAAGTGCGATGGCGGCCTACAAACACTTCGCCAATCGCGATGCCATTCTTCAGGCGCTGGCGATTGAGGGCTTTAACAAGCTCGCGAAAGTTACCTCTCGTGCGCGCGCGAGACACAAATTGATGGCTGACAAGCAGCTGACAGCGATTGGCGTTGCCTACATCATGCATGGCATCGGTCATCCCGGCGTTTATCGCGTGATGTTTGGTCAGTTGAGCTCCGGGATCCCCGACCCGGGTACGAGGATTGCCGCAGATCAAGCCTACAGCGTTTTGTGCGGCTGTTTACGAGACAATTCTGACTACTTTGGTTTTGAAGCGAGCGAGGCAGAGGCTCATGCTTTCTCCGCATGGTCAATGGCACATGGAATGACGTCATTATTTGTCGAGGGGCATGCTCGAACCCGCAATTTCACGACGAAAGCACAGCAGCGCACGCTTGCCACAAAAGGTGCGGAATTGGTTACACGGGGGCTCTCCTTTCGCAAAGCAGGCGAGGAGGCCCAATGATTGAGCTTTTGACAAGGCGCGGCAACCGGTGGGCAATCGCAGCTGCCTTGTTCGCATTTCTCACGCTGTCAGTTTGGTATTCCTTCGGAGCAGGGCAAACAGCACAACCTGACGAGAAACCCGCTACTCCAGTTGCCGTGGACATTGTCCAGGAACAATCGGAATACACTGTTTCGAGGACCTTTGCTGGCCGTCTGCGCGCATCCAATGTGACTGATCTGAGTTTTGAGCTGCCGGGCCGGATCAACCGATTATATGTGGAAGCGGGTGACCGAGTTAGCCGCGGAGCACCTTTGGCCCGCGTTGATATTGATGAGCTGATCAGCCAACAGTCTGAGCTTTCTGCTGTCTTGCAAGAGGCAGAAGCGCGACTGCTTCAGACATCGGCCCGCTTTCAGCGGATAGAAGCCCTCGACCCACGTTTTGTAACCCTTCAGCAGCTTGATGATGCACGTGCGGACCGTGATTCTGCAAAAGCGCGGGTTGATCAGGCGACCGGCGCTCTGCGGCGGCTTGAGACAAATCAGCGCAATTCACTTCTAGTCGCGCCATTCTCGGGGGAAATTGTCAGTCGCAGCGCGGATGCCGGTTCGGTGGTTGGTGCGGGGCAAACGGTGTTTCGCCTAAGCGGAGGCGGTCCCATGGAAGCGGATGTCGGTGTGCCGGCCAGATTTCGAGACCAGGTTCGGCTGGGCTCTGAATATCGGATCACGAATGGAGAACGCGAAACGATTGCTATAGCCAAGCGTATCGTCGACGACATCAATCCGAGGACAAATACCCTCACAGTGAGGTTCGTTCTTCCCGAAAGCACTGGCTTTGTCGTCGCTGAAACAGTGCGGCTCACACTTCAGGAAACTCTCGAAACCAAAGGAATGTGGGTCAAGAACTCGGCGCTTGTTGAGAGCTTGAGAGGACTCTGGGCGGTATATGTAGTGAGCCCAGATTCGGATCAGGATGATGATAGTTCAGGCGCACTGACCGGTATCGTAAAACGTCAAGATGTCGAAGTAATTCATAGTGAGGCTGATCGAAGCTTTGTTCGCGGCGCGCTTACCAATGGCAGTCTGGTCATTCGCGATAGCCCATTTCGGTTTGTCCCGGGACAGCGAGTTTTGGTGAAAGACACCAACGGTCCGGAACACACTTCGCAAGGCAAGCTGGCCGAAAGCGGAGCTGCCAGCCAGTGATGACGCTCTTCTATGATGTCCGGCGATTGCTGGTGCTTCTCGTTTTGCTCATCCTTGTTGGAGGATTGGGCGCGCTGAGCTCAATGGCCAACGAGGAAGATCCGCGCATCACAAACCGTGTAGCGACCGTTTTGACTTCATTCCCCGGAGCAGGCGCCGCGCGCGTCGAGCAATTGGTAACTGAGCGAATTGAAGCGCGGTTGAAACAGCTTGACGAGGTTGATGAGCTGCGATCGGTTTCCACAAACGGGCTTTCGTCGATCGCGGTTGTGTTGAAGGATAGTATTACCGAGCCCGATACCCCATTTGGACTTGTCCGGGATGCTTTGGCAGACGTTTCCGCCGATCTTCCAGCGGGGGCGGCCGATCCGGTGTTCGATGATACGCGCGCTGGTGCTTACACCATGCTGGTGGCGCTGACATGGGAAGCTGAAAGCGACGAAAATCTGGTTGTGATGCGCCGCTCAGCCCTCGAATTGCAAGACCGCATGAGAGCCTTTCCAGGAACGGAATTGGTCACATTGCACGGCGCATCGAGAGAGGAAGTTCGCGTTGCTCTCGACCGATCAGCATCAGCGGCATTAGGGCTATCCAAAGATCAGATTGCAAGGGCAGTCGAAGCAGCCGACGCAAAGGTTTCCGCTGGTCAATTCAAAGGCGACCAGACTGAATTGAACCTTGAAGTTCGCGGCGAAATCGATGGGCTAAGCCGGTTGAGAGAGACAATCATCGGACAGTCTCAGCAAGGCCTTTCCATCCGCCTTGGCGATGTAGCCACGCTTTCGCGCGGCGTTGTCTCTCCTGCGACAGACCTTGCCTACCACGACGGTGAGCCCGCTATAGTCATTGCAACGCGCATGCAGGCGGGATTGCGAGTCGCTGATTGGACGAAAGACGTCCAGCAGCTGGTGCGGCAATTCGAACTGGATGTTTCAGATGGTGTGAAGGTCGAGATTATCTTCGATCAGGGTGAGTATGCAAGTGAGCGCTTTCAGACGCTCGTAGGAAATTTGCTCATCGGAGCAGGGCTAGTGATCCTGGTCCTGTTTGTGACGCTCGGCTGGCGCTCTGCGCTGATCGTCTCGGCGGCCATTCCGTTGACCGGGCTCGCGTCGTTGATTATTCTCAACCTGCTAGGCAGACCGATCAATCAGATATCAATCACCGGTCTGATTGTAGCCCTTGGGCTGCTTGTCGACGCGGCGATTGTGATGACCGATTCTGTCCGTCGGTATTTGTTGGATGGCACGTCGCCAAGAGAATCTGTGCGGCTTTCGGTAAAGCGTTTATGGCTGCCATTGTTCAGCTCCACGCTCACAACAGTGCTGGCATTCGTGCCGCTCGTCATTCTTCCGGGAGGCGCCGGGGAATTTGTCGGCGGTATCGGCAGTAGCGTGATCGTTGCGTTAATCGCCTCTCTTGCTCTCGCAATGACGGCCATCGCCGCCTTGGCGGGCATATTCCTGAAATCCTCGCAGCAGGGTTCTGAGGCAAAAGGCCGGTTTGGCTTTTTGCAATCAGGCGTTCGGGCGACTTGGCTGGCTCAGCGTTTCGAGGCGTTATTTTTAAAAAGCCTTACCATGCCGAAAAGCTCGATCGCGATTGCCTGTATCTTGCCGTTTGCCGGCTTTTATGGCGTCACGACCTTACCGACATCCTTCTTCCCCGAAGCAGATCGCAACCAATTCTATGTCGAACTGCGATTGCCAAGCCAAAGCTCTATCGAGGAGACGGCTGAGGCGGTCTTGCAAGCGCAGCAATATCTCGAAACCAACGAAGAGATTGTGCAGATATCTTGGTTCGTTGGGCGTTCAGCGCCGAGTTTCTATTACAACATTGCAAACAATCAGGACGGCAACGCCAGCTATGCTCAGGCGATGATCACCACGCGGTCTATTGGCCGGTTAAGGCCAACCATAAATGAAGTGGGTGAGGCATTGCGGGCTAGGCTGTCTGACGTCCAGGTGATCAGCAGGCAGCTCACCCAGGGTCCACCAACTTTCTCTCCGATAGAGCTTCGGGTTTTTGGGAATGATATGAAAGTGCTTCAGGATTTGGGCGAGAAGTCGCGTCTGATTTTTGCACAGATCGATGAAGTCACGGCTACTAACCCATCCTTTGCTGGAGGCGAGCCTAAGCTATGGCTGGACCTCGATCCGGACCGGGCTCGACAGTTTGGGCTTGGTGTAGGGCAGGCATCAGACCAGATAAGAGCCGAGCTTGATGGTGTTGTTAGCGGATCAATCATTGAGGGAACCGAAGAGCTGGACATTCGAATCTGGACGGCGCGAGAAGATCGAAACGAGCTAAATGATCTGGCGTCGCTGGAGTTCGTGGGCGGTGATCAATCTGAAAGCTCCGCACCCATTCTGGCGCTTGGCGAGCTTGAGCTGTTGCCCGCGCCTGCGACTTTGCGCCGGTTCCAAGGACAGCGGGTCAATATCATTTCGGGATATGTTGCGGCAGGTGAAATTCCGTCGACCGCGATAGAGAAATTCAAACTGGCCTGGGATGAAGCTGGTCACGAAATGCCCGCTGGATACAGGTTTCAGTTCGGCGGTGACGAGGAAGCAAGATCAGACAATTTCAACGCCCTTATAGGCATTTTCGGCATCATCTCGATCATAATGCTGGCGACAATTGTGCTGACATTCAATTCATTCCGGCTCGCTGCGATCATATTTGTCGTAGCGATCCTGTCGACCGGGCTCGGCATGTTATCCCTGGCGGTTTTTCGTTTCCCCTTTGGTTTTCAGCCTATCGTGGCGCTCATCGGATTGATCGGGGTCGCAATCAACGCGGCAATCATTATCCTCTCTGGACTACGTTCGAATGAAGCTGCGCGGCAAGGCAATCACGCCGCCATTAGCACCGAGGTAATGGCGACCTCGCGTCATATCTGGTCAACAACCATCACCACATTTGGCGGCTTCTTGCCCCTAATATTGTCAGAAGGTGGGTTCTGGCCGCCTTTTGCAACGGCTATTGCTGGCGGCGTGCTGCTATCAACGGTGGTTTCGTTTTTTCTCGTCCCGCAGATGTTCTTGATTTTGACAAAGTTGCAGAGACGGGCCGGGCACTAGGGCTGTACACCGGGCTTCTCAATTCCGGCCTTAGATTACTAGGGCCGAAGTACGCGCATAGGGCTCAGTTTGCTTTGGCGTTGGATCCAC
>NZ_JAGSPC010000007.1 GCF_019204045.1 Erythrobacter crassostreae
GGGCACTGTCAGAGCAAATGCACCGGCTAGCGGATTTCGCCGGGTAGGGTAGGGCACGGCAATGCCCAGACCCAAGAAACCAGCTAGCCCGTTTCGCTATTTCAATTCATCGCCGGAGATCATCCGTCTGGTGGTGATGATGTATGTCCGGTTTCCACTTTCGCTGCGGAACGTGGAGGATATGCTCTCCGAGCGAGGGATCGACATTTGTCATGAGACGGTGCGGCACTGGTGGAACAGGTTCGGCCCGCTGTTCGCAGCTGATGTGCGGCGCCAACGAGTAAGTCGGATGCGCGGTTTCCGGCAGTGGAAATGGCACCTCGACGAGGTCTACGTGAAGGTCAATGGCGAGCTGCACTACCTGTGGCGTGCGGTCGACCAAGAGGGTGAGATCTTCGAGAGCTATGTCACCAAGACCCGCGACAAAAAGGCAGCACTGCGCTTCATGAAGAAGGCGCTTAAGCGCCATGGCTCGCCTAAAGAGATTACCACAGACGGTCTCACCTCATACAAAGCGGCGATGCGTAAGCTGGGCAACACGGACAAACAGGAGGTGGGACGCTGGGCCAACAACCGAGCGGAGAATAGCCACCTGCCATTCCGACGGAG